>NZ_CP184988.1:0-172187 GCF_049393815.1 Cupriavidus sp. H19C3 | reverse complement strand
ATGACCTTCCCATTCGTAAAAAATGGTTGAAGTCGCTTGACTCAGGTTCGCGTTCCGCTACACTCCGACTAACGAATCCATGTCGAGTGGCTTCGGTGTGTAGCGGCCGGGAAACTGGTCAGCTTGAAGTTCTCAAAAGCCCACGGTTGCCGCCGTGGGCTTTTGTTTTTGTAGGATTACAGTCTAGACATGGCTTAAAACCTCGATTCGTAGTACGAAGTCCTTAAAAAACAAGCACTTAGCTTTTTGCGTCTTCCGACGCAGCTTTAGCTAACCCTTCCAGATGTTCGCGAATGGCCGATTGGGCCGCTTCCGCTTCTTCCTCGCTGCGGAACTCAATGCGCATGACTTTCTTTGCGATACGAACATCGCACCAAGTCGCCTTTCCCGCCTTGATTTTGAAGCCGGTAGATGCGGCAGGCCTGGTCTTAACCTGCTCGGCCTTAGTCATCCGTACGGCCTGCTGTTGATCGATCTTCTTCTCGGCCAACAACTTAACCGCTTCGACGACCCGATCCCCGCGACCGTCTTTGGTCGCCCTTGCCAACTCGGCGCCAGCATTCGACCCGAGCAGGTCTGGGCGGCTATCGAGAAGGCTTAGGACCTCGGGAGGCAAGTTCCGGAACGACAAAATCTCTGAGAGAGTCGAGACAGGTACACCAGCCTGTTCAGCTATTGCGGCTTGAGTCTTGTCTGGGCTGCGAAGCAGCAGTTCGTCGAACTTCCGAAACTTCTCGAAATCCGTTAAATCTGACTGCATAAGGTTCGCGTAGAACGCGCCCGTGTCAGCCTCGTCTGAACTAAGTTCGCCGAGCACGCAGCGTATGTGATCGCGCCCAAGCTCGCGGTACGCGTCTGTCCGGTGATGCCCGGAGACAATCTCGAAGCCTCCCGCAGGCCGAGGGCATACAATCACAGGATGAACGAGCTTGTTGTGCCTGAGGTTTTCCCTCAATTCGACATACTTCTCGGGAGGCATGAAGCGTCTGCGGCCTGGGACCTCATGCAGTTGGTCGATAGGCACATCCACTGCGCCGCCGCTGACGCGGGCCGACTCAAGTTCTGCTCTTAGTTGCGCGATCTCGTTAGCCTGTCGCTCAACCTTCCCTTGCATATGCATTAACTGACCGGGCGCAGTTCGCGGCGCTTGCGGACCGCGCGCAGCGGCTTTCTCCAAGTCTTCCGCCGTGACCTTGATGTTCCCAGCCTTTGCGGCAAGCTTTTCTCTCAAACTCATTCTTCAATTCCTTGCCAAAGCGCGCTGACCTTGTCGTCCACATAGTCGACAAACTCATCGCAGGGTTGGCGAATGCGTCGCATCGTCTCGGTGTTCGCCTCGCTAGAGGAGAGGTCATAGACCGTGCGAAATTGAATGCTGCTGTTACGGGCGAGGTCCGTCTCAGGGATCTCAATCGGCAGCACGCGCGACCCATAGACGCCGCGAATCCAGTCTGCCACCAGGCGAGGAGCGTTCTTTTTCTCCATGCGTGTCATGAGAACATCGAGAAAGTCGAACTCCTTTTTAGATCCCTCGCTCTGCTCTTCCATGCCTGTTACTAGGTCCGAGAAGAGTTGCCAGAACTGGACCATAGACGCGAAAGCCAAGGTGTCCGGGACCACCGGTACGATGACGCCATCGGCAGCGAAAATCGCGTTGATGGTCAGGTAGCTGAGGGTAGGAGCCGTGTCGAGGATGATGTAGTCATATTCGTCTTTCAACGAATCGAGGCCGTTACTTAACACGCGCTCGAACGGAATATGGCCTTCCTCTGCCGTCGCCCGAGCCGGAAGCATAAACTCCGCGTTGAAAAGCTCAGTAGACGAAGGAATCAAATCCAGGTTAGGCCAGTAAGTCTCCTGAGGAAGCCCTCGCATATCGAAGGACTCGCCCGCCAAATACGCCTCGATGAGCGGCATAATGGTGTTTTCGGACGACACCTCGGCATGTGGATTGATGCCATACAGCGTGGTTGCGCTTCCCTGCGGATCCAGATCAACGTGGCACACCTTCCGACCTCGCCGCAGACTCAAGCCCTGGCAGAGGAGGGTGGACATAGTGGTCTTCGTGACACCGCCCTTGAAGTTCGCAACTGCAATGACTTTACCTGGTCCCCTTCGCGGGACAGGCTTAAGTTCCGCTCGGATCCATTGCATTGCCTCGCTGAGGCTGAAATAGCGCACTGCACCGGGTCGCGATTGCTGGCCCTGAGGGAGATCCCCCTTTTTGAGGGACCGGTTCATCCGCGTTTTGTCGATGCCACACAATTCTTGTAGGCGGCCAGACGGGATCAGCGGGGCTTCCTTCCGAGGAAATGGCTCCAGCATCTCATCCCGAATTTTCTGCAGCATCACCGCGGAGAGATTTGCCAACTGCTTCAAATCCTCAGGCGTCGTCTTGCTGGGGTGGGCTAGCTTGATATCCATTCGGTTCAAAAACCTTTAAGCTGTTCACCGGAACCGCCGGTGGATCGTGCAACCGTTTTCGGCAAAAATGACGTCCGCGGTTGCGTTGCCGTGAAGGTTAGCGGCCCTTAGACGTATACGCAAGTTAACTTTGTGCCTGTTGTACCCGAGAGATCGAGCTGTTCCCCCGGTACTTACGGGTCGTTGTTAAAGTAAAAGGCGAGGAATTCTACGAAAGTGCCATATAACGCACAAAGAATGCGCGCCTCAGGAAGTAAGGCTTAGGCCAGCCTCAAGGACGAAGCGCGAGGTCGGGTTCTTCTTCGCCGTTGAGATAAACAGGCAATCCCTGGCGCGCGTGACGGCGACGTAGAAGAGGCGCCTTTCTTCGCTTTCTGGGCTTTCGCTGTCGGGAACGATTGTCTCTTCGGCTCGGACTATGGCTACGCTGTCCCACTCCCGTCCTTTTGAGGCGTGCATGGTGGTTAGCACGAGGGCGTCGGCGGCGGGTTCGTTGTTTCTCCGTCGAAGATACTCAAGGCGGGCCACGAATGGTCCGTTGAGCTGGCTGAGGACGTCGTAGCAGGTGTTGATGGCACGCTTGCCGGCGTCCTCAGTCACATACTTGAGCATCCATTCGCGGACCCCATCCAACGTCAGCGCATGGAATTCGCGATCGTATAGGGCACGCCATTCGGCGAGTCGTTTCAAGAAATCCCTGTACTTCTCGGCCGTCTCCTCTGATATTCCCGATTCGACCAGGTCCTTTTTGCGCGGGGCAGAGATCAACTCACCCTCGGCGGCTTCCTGGGCGTGAAGCTGTTGAAGCTCAAGGGTTCCGATGCCAGAGTATCCAAGTAGAGCATCGACACCAGTCAACTTTGCTCGCTGTATAAGCTCCAACATATCTCCCATCAGTGCTGCCTCGGGACGATCGAGGATCGATTTGCCGGCGGCACGGTAGTACTTCACTCCATGGGATCTACACACCGCCTCTATGGGATCAAGAATGCGATTAGTCCGAGCGAGCACCGCGGCGGTCTTCCCAGCACGAATCGCCGGCGCCAGCGTTTCAACTACGGCAACCGCTTCCTTGTACTCGTCGTCGAATCTCTTGAATTCGACTGAGCCGCCGGAGCCCCGATGTGCCAACAGGTCCTTCGAAATCCGCTGCGCGTTGTTACGGATAATTTTGTCAGCGGCACTCAGAATCTCGGAATGAGAGCGATAGTTCTTGCCGAGCACGATAGCGCGAGCATCAAACTCCTTGATGAACGCCTCCATGCCCTGATAGCCGAGGGCGTCACGAAAGCCAAAGATGGTTTGATCATCGTCCCCGACGACACACACAACAGAGCCGGCCGCCGCATGCAATGAAGTCCACCGCGATTGCAGGCTATCGCAATCTTGATATTCGTCGACCAGCAGGTGGTGAACGGAGTAGGGCCGGATGCCACCCGTTAGCATGCCGGCCACCGCCATGCGCAGCATGTCCTGAAAGTCGATCTTCCCGTTTCGTGACAAAGCGGCTTGGTATGCCTCGAAGATCTGTGCGTCTACAGTACCGGGCTTCGGATCGTCCAAATGATGCTTCGAACGTTCTATGGAGGCCAGCGCATCCTCCACCTTCCAATCGATGCCGCGCTCCTGAAGGATCTGGCCAACGATCGCTGCGCGGACACCGTCGGTGACGATGTCGTTCAACTTGCCTCCATTCTTGCCCAATTGCTTGTATGCGAGTGAGTGAAAGGTGCCTGCGACCAGCCGCTTTTTTGCCGTAGGACCCGCCAATTTGAGAATCCGATCGCGAAGCTCAATCGCAGCATCCTTGCTAAAAGTGACCGCACCTACGGTAAGGGCTGGGTTGCTCAGAAGCAACGCGGCTTTGGCGGCAATCGTCGCTGTCTTCCCTGCACCAGGCACAGCGACGGCCACGCAATGGTCGCGGCAGTCAACGACTTCCCGCTGGGACGGATTCAGCTTTTCGAGAACTTCTGCGAGAGACATAACTCGGTGTGGCGAATGCCTGGGATGGTCATTGACCGACTTGGTCGGACTTGGTGCCAGCAACGAAGAGGAAGTGCCACCAACTGCCTGTTGCTTGACTTGTGCCGTTATGCAAACAGGCACCATGTAAGACTTAGCCCCAATTGGTGGCACGTGCTGACACAATGTCCGACTTACGCTGTGGGTAACTCCGATCCGTCATCTGGCACCTAATGGCACCACGTCCAACCATGTCGGATGGCGACGGACTTGGTGCGACCATAGTCGCGCCGGAAGCACTAGATGCCGCGCACGGTTGTCATGAGCTTCAGGTGCGTCGTGTAGCTGCGCAGGCCCAAAGGCTGGAACTTACGCAAGAACCGCGACACCTCTTCATTGACGTCGCTCTGGTCGCGGATGCCGTTCCACACCATGAAGTCGAACTGGTCCATCGTCTGGTCGAATTTGATCAGCACCTGCAACGCCCGCACCGCGAACCGGGAGTACGCCTGGACCTCAAGGGAGACCGACGGGCGCTGGATCGTAGGTACAAATACGATATCCCCGGCCCCCCGCATCTCGGTTTCGCGTTGCTCTCGGTATGCGCTGGCCACTCGCACCTGCTCGTCCACATAGTCCTCGAGCTTCGACAGTTCGCGTTCCAGGAACGTCTCCAGTGTGGACAACTCCGTTCGCGTGAAGGTGCTCTGGCCGAAGCGCTGGAGATTCAGCGACATCCTGTTCATGTAGGGCCACCATTGTTCGAACAGGGGTCGCAGGCGCGTGTGATTCAGCTTCAGGGCGACAGACACGACGGCAGCGCCCGCGAGTTCGCGGTCCAGGATCTGCAGGCCCAGCTCGCGACGCCGGCGGATGATTGCCTGGCGCTGTTCCGGCTGAAGTTCGCGAAAGAGCTTCCGGGTTCGCTCGACCTCAGCCTTGCGTTGCTCATGATCGGCCGGCGAGAGCAGCCCCTCATTGCGCAGCGCATCGGCGGACGCGTCCATCTCGTTGAGCTCGTGCTCGACGTCCCCGGTGCTGTCGATGGTTCCGAGCGTGCTCGGGGTAGGGGAAGCCGCTACCGAAGCGTCAAGGCTGCTCTCATCGGCGGGGATCAGGTCGGTCGTGGTCATGATTTCTCCGTTTGGAAGGCCATCCACATGGCCTCGTCGTAATTGAGTGGCCGGACTATTTGCCGACATGGAACGACGCCGCGAGGCGCCAGCAAAGCAGGCCCACCAGGCACACCACATAGGTCCACCAATTGGCGAGCAGGGAAATCGGGAGAAGCAAAGCGGAGGCTCCAATCCCGAAGCAAAGCATCAGGCCGTGGGCTGCGACATGGAATGACACGGGATTGGCGAATCCCGCGCTTGCAGCGTGGATCTTTCGCGATACCGATCCGTCATTGAAAATCGCCAGAATCAACACTGTCGCGCCCAAGAGCCAGTGGTGGGCAACCGCGGAACGGTATAGCGCCCGATAGATGGTCAGCCAGAAGTGCTGCATCCAGCCGCGGCCGAACGTTGACGCGCCCCCGTCCGAGAAAGCAGTTGGGGCATCGGAACCGGCGAAGGATGCTTTCACCGCCCCAGAGTCGATGAACCACTCGCGAAAGCGAGCGTTTGCCGATGCCACCGCGATATCGGCCTTCTCCGTCCCAAGGACCCCTTCCACAGACGCCCTTTCGGAACGACTGATTTCGAACGCTGTCTGGTCCTGAATGAATGGCGCCAGCGTGCAGATCATGAGTGGCGAAATAATCAGCCAAAGACGGACGTGGGATGCGAATCGGCTACTTGCCATGGTTCAGATCCACCGCAGTAGCAGCAGGACGGGGAAGCTGGGGATCGCAACAAGCGCGGCCCAGAACACACCCGGCTTGGCGAGAGAGATGTTCACAAGCGCGAAGCAAGGTGCGGCCTTGGTGGCTGTGAACGCCTCAGGCGGCGTCTCGTCCGGGTAAGCATGCGAGACCAACCAATCTTGCATGGCCAGCGCCAGGGCCGGGTCGACGTTACAGATGCGTGCGGCCACCATAGCCGGAATACGGCGAAGCCGCTGCCCGACCCAGCGGGCGTCAGTGTGCAAAGTTGCCAGCGACATCGTAGCTCTCGAAGTAACGGGAGAAGGCGTATCCGGTCAGCACCCGGGCCGCGAGTTGAAACGCAGCACAGCGCTGGGAAACCTCGCCGGGGACCGGCTCGTCAACGACTTGGCAGACGTAGCCCGCCAGCTGCCGTTGCTCGAATGCCGGGATCGATTCGTGGAACGGGTACCAGACGTTGTACTTTTCGCCCTTGAATGCGGCATAGCGCTTGTTGTACAGGTCATGCGCGCGCGAGAAGAGGCCCTTCATGAACGCGACAGACGGATCACCATGCTTGCGCGCGGCGCGCCATGCTGCGATGCCGTCCGTCAGCATTTCTTTGATCAAAGGCTCTTCCCGCACACGGTAGTTCGTGCCGATGTAGTCGACCACGCGGGCACAGATCTCATCGAGGTCCGGAGAGAGGGTGAACACCGGGGAGAGCTTCGCCGACAAATTGTGTTGCTTGATAACTTCGCGGAACAGGCTGCTGCGCATGGATGGTTAGTCCTGAATAATTGGAATACGACCTTGGTAGACGGCGCCGCCGGATATCCGTAGGAAGTACTGGAGGTTCGGCAGTTGCATGACCAGGTCATGCGGAATCAGGGGTACCTTTTCAAGCTGTGCGGATCGCGAAACGGAGCCACTAAATTCACCTACGTGCGCTTCCGTGCCGGTACTCGTGCTGCTGGAGATCACCAGGTTGCGGATAGCCGTCGTCCCGGCCTTCTCGGCGAACCACTGCGCGGTGTCGATGTCTTCCAAGCGTAGAACGATCTGGTTGTTCAGATTGCCCAAAACCTGCTGCATTTTGGCCACGTTTCCAAGTTTTGCCGTGAAATCGGAACGCGTCTGGTAAGCAACGAACGCCTTGAAGCCTGCACCACGCCCCTTGTTGAGAAGCTGGAGCAACTGCTCGTTGATGGCCTCAGCCGTTTCGTCAACTTGAAGGACGATCTCGGGAGGCTTCGCGTAGAAGTTGTAGATCGCGCCAGCGACCGAAGCGATGTCCGCGAGCAGCATGGACATCACCGCTTGCGCGACCATGGAGTTCGACAGGGAGTCCGCACCGACGTAGAGCACGGCCTTCTGTTTGATGACCTTGTCGATATCCCAGATTTCTCTATCGTCCTCGAAGTCATCCGCTTTGGGCGCTAGCATGAGGCCGGTCTCGCCGGTGGCCAGCATCTGCAGGAGGGGCAGGGCAGAGGCGATGATACGGCCGTAGTGGTCTCGATCGTGTTGAAACGTCGAGATGAGACCGTCGATCGACTCGTGGCCCTTGCCCAGATTCGAGAAGCGGTCGATATACAGTCGAACCATAGCGTCCAGACGGGTACCGCCACCTTTCTGACCGACTTGCTGCATGTATCCGGCGACCTCGTCTTCCCAGTCCGTCATGCCGGCTTCGGGGAAAAAGCGCTGAAGCGCACGCTCGAGCAGGTTGTTGATACCGTTCTGTGCGTATTGGAGGATGGAGCGCAGGTTGGGCTTGTCGCCGACGTAGAGCTCGCCTTTGACAGAACGATCGATGAACAGGAACGCAAACTGCCGGAACGGGCCTTCCTCCATGAGCTGGGCGACGCGCGTGGGTATCTCCGACGGTTGCGACCAGTTTTCCAGTGGATTCAAACGGATGGATTGGGACGGCGCCGCCTGCTTCCAATACAGAAACTTCCGACCCGTACGCTCGCATTCTCGCCGGCATCTTGCGACCCACTCGACGTCGTTCTTCGGATCGATCACGATCAAAACGTCATTAGGGTTATGAATAACCTGCGTGGAAATCAGTTCGAATGTGCGCGTCTTGCCCGCACCGGTGGTGCCGCTGATGGACGTGTGGCCGCCCATCGCCTTGTAGTGAAACGGCACTGGCTGCTTCTTGGTCTCCAGACCCGCAATCCAAGGTTTGCCTTGAGGCGAATGGTCCGCAATGCTGTTGGCGGGAGCAAAGGCCTTTTCGATGGCACGTACCGTTTCGTTCGGCAACCATTTTGGCAAGCCGGGAATATCGGTGGACGGCATGCGCAGAATATCGTGCGCAAGTTGACAGTGCTTCTGGGTCCATTCGTAGCCGGTGCCGAGGTACATGGCGTCCACGTCTTTGTCCTTCGAGCGGAGACCGCGGCTGGCATCGAGAAGATCATCGATCTTGACCACGGTAAGCCACTTGGTGGAAATGGCGAGTCGGAATCTGAGGGCGCGCCAAACCTGCGCGGACCGTAGCAGTAGGGCACATAGGCACAAGAGCGCGAAATAGCCAGCGTGCGGCATGCCGCTCAACAGAATCAACAAAGCTGCGACGGTCCAGCCAACGGCCGCGCGAAATTCGTAAATGGGCCGGAAATGGTTGATGTAGTGATTCATCATGATGCAGTCTCCGGCGCGATGAGACGTCCTACTTCGTCGACCAACAGAATATTCTGGCCATCGACCTTGTATAGGTGCTTGCCCTTTCGCAGATGCTCGACAAGGGTGTCGGACGCCAGGCCAAAGTTGCCGAGCGAGCGCTTGCTAATCGAGACTTTGCCGTCGATCCGCGCGACCTTGGCTTTGCCGCTGGCAACGTCCTGGGCCAGCGCCTTGAAGAACTCCCGCATCAAGTTAGAGCTGCCGGCCAAAGCCTTGAAGGGATCGTCGGCGGATAACTCCTTGCGCAACGAACGCGCTCCGTCGAGCTGAACCACATTTCGCGCCGCCGAGGCATCCGAGGCCGTGGCATCCGGCGATTCGACCTGAGCCTGCGAACCAAGGCCCGCGGATTCCGCTGGCGAGACGTTACCCTTTCCGTCGGCGTGCTGCGTGGAAGTGGCCGGCGGCGGCGCCGGCACCGGTGCGTCAGCCTGAGCCAAGGACGGATTGACAGCCTTCTCCAGCCTCTCGGCTGTCGGAACGGGCGTCGAGTCCGGGGGGAATTCTGCTTTTCTGGCCTTGATCTCGAACTGGGTCAGTGTGTCGATGGATTGCCGTACAACCTTATGCAGCAGCGTTTCGAGTCCGGTCGGTCGAGGATCCGGATTGATCGCACCGAAAAGCTCGGTGAGCACCTGGCTGTCGAAGGCACTTAATCGTTCGCTACCAAGAATCTCGCGCGCGAGAAGTGCGGTGCGCATACGCTCAATGGGCTGGATAGCCTCGCGTCTCGTGACACGGTAATTGCTTGTGCCGACCCAGGGACCGAAGGCGCCGTGGGCAGCGGGGATCCACTCTGCACCATCGCTGTCGCGATAGAACTGAAAGTGACGGCACGGCTCGTCGAGCCGCGAGCAGCACGCTGCAAGGAAAAGGGCGTAGAGATACTGAGGCTCGAGCATGCGCCGGCGCTCAGACGGCTGGTCTGCACCGAACTTCTGCGCGCCGGACAGGCGCATCGCAAAGTACGCCGCTTCGACCGTAGCGCGGAATGCACCGCCCGGTTCCGCATGTTCAGCGAAGCGCAGGGGCATACTGGAAAACCAGTCCGCGCACCGCGTCAGAATGCTCAGCCACTTTACGGCGAACAAGTCGCCGGACACCTCGTTTGCATACTGCCGAATCAACGCGATCCGGCTCTCGTGAGCTGACAAAAGCGCTGCTGCCGGCATCGAGGAATGGGTGTGCGTACTCATTATTTCAACTTCGCAAGGAACTTGCCGATGCCGCCGGCGGCCTTGAGGCCAACCCGCATGGCCCCACCGCCGCTGATGCCACCACCGGAGCCGAAGATCGCACCGGCGATTTTAGGAAGCTCGAAGGCGACAAGAATCATGAACAGCGCAATGCTCATGGCATACACGGCACCAGCCAGCGTCGCTGTGCCGGCGCTCTTCTGATCGATAAGCGTGGACACCAGTGCACTCGAGACGAGGCGAGCCATCACAGCGGCAACGACCGAATACATCGATGCGCCGATCATATAGTCCAGCCACGAAGAGAAGTAGCGACGGCTATAGTCGGAGAATCCGAGGGCGACTGCGATAGGTCCAATTACAATTCCGATGGCTGCCGCAATCTCGCCCAGGGATATGAAAAACGTGTAGAGAAGAGCTGCGAGGGCGCAAAAAACGAACGCAGCCAGCAACAGCATTCCAGCAAACGCTATCATCAAGACGTCTGAGATACCGCTTGCCGCCTTCATAGACTCAATATAGGAATCAATGAATCCGGCGCCGACGGAAGCGAGCGTCATCGCAGGTGACATCGCTTGTGTGCCTGCGATTTTGTCGGCGAGATGCTGGAAGTATTCGTAAATGCCAGGCCCGAACTTGTCATATCCGGTGTAGAGGGACGCGAAGATGCCAAGCATAAGGAGCGTCTCGAAGACCTCGGTCCAGGCCGCGACAGGTTGCGACGCCGCGGCGAAACGAATTCCAGCCAACGTCAGCGAAATGACGGCAAGCCCGAAGGCGATCTTGTCCGCGTCCGGAGTGAGGGTCTTGCTCAATGTGGTGGCGCCCCCGATCAGACCGGTACGGAACGATTCGAACTGGCTGAGCCAGCTCTTGAGCGATTCACCAATCGATCCCGGCTGCGCGAATAGCCCGGGCTTGCCACCCTTGTTCGGGGCAGTTTGCTGTGCGGTGTCGGTGCCCGCTTCAGGGGCGGACGCTTGTGCGAAAGCCGGCGGCGAATGCAATAGAAGGGCCGTCAGAAGCAAGACGATGAAGCGGGCGATCTGCATAGTGTGTGACGGTCAGTTGGACTGCAGCTTGCGGGAGAAGACGCGGGCCCGGAGGTTCTTGAGCTCTTCATCTTGAGCGGCTGCCAGTGATCGCATCGCTTCTGCGCTCTGGGTCTCCTTGGCAACGGTCTGTTGGTCCCGATCGGCGTCGGCCTGGGCACGCACACTCATGAGCTGTAGCAAATCGGAGTTCTGGCTCGCCAATACGTCGAGCATCTGGTTCGTGGTTTGCGCGGCAGCTTGCGCGGTTGCCGAAAGCTTGATTTGCGACTGGATCTTCTGGCGGCGCTTGGCGACCGATTGTGTGTTCTTGAAGATCTGCTCGCCCAGGCTGAAGAGCGCCTTGGCAGTTTTGTCGCCGTTGGTCAGGAGGGAGCGCTGATCTTCGAACCACTGTTCCTTCGTCTTGCCGGACGAGACGACCATGCTCTGAATCTTCTTCAGATAGTCGGCGTTGTCGGAGACGGTGCCATAGAGGTCCTTGAGCGTGGTGCCGTACACCTCGTACTTTCCGATCTCGTCTTTGATGCTGTTGAACTGCTCGGTGATGGCCTCTGCATCCAGACCTGTAGCTTGCAGCAACTGATTCGCCATCATCTGGTACTGGTAGACGATGTTGGTGTTCTCGTACACCTCGGACTTGATGGACTGCAACGCCGAGATCGTGGTTTGCACCAGACCCACCCAGTCGGTGACGGGTAGGGCGGCGTGAGCGGGGGCGGCGCCGAGCACGGACGCGGCGACGGCAAGGTTGGCGATCCACTTCTTCACTCTTATATCTCCCTGTTTAGGCTGCGCGCGCGAGCATTTCGCGCACGTAGCGGTCTTGCCAGTCGGGCTCGCCCGACGCGTAATGGGTGTCGCAGATGGATTGCGCCACACCGTCCGAGCGCAGCATCGCCACCATCTCGTCGTTGAAAGCGGTCTGGAGCATGCGGGTCTGGACGTTGGTGATCCAGAGGTAGTCACGGTTCGGTACCGCATCGGAGATCATCTGGATCTGGTCTTTGGTCAGGCCAAACATGTCTCCGTAAAGGTCCGTGCTCGTCTTTGCCTGGCTGTTCGGCAGATAGATCCAGTTGGCGATGTTTTCCTTGAGGATTTCAAAATTCGCCACACGCGCGATTTGCCGCAGGGACTGCGTCGCCGCCCAGATGGCTCCGTTGAGCTTCCGGATGGTGGTGATCCAGTCTTCGAAACGCTTATAGAAGCGCTCGTTCTGAAAGAAGAAGCCGCATTCCTCCACTTCGATGACGGTGTAGCGGATGCCGTCCATCGACTGGCTAATCCGGTAGAACGCATAGTCGGTGAAGAGAGCTGCCGCCCGAGGAAACTTCTGGAACAGTTCGCCGCACTCGATGCAGAGGTTGTCGCTCACTGCGAACGCATCCTCGACGTGATCAAAGAAGTGGCCGTACTGCCCGCCCACCAGCCAGATCTGAAGCCGCTCGCGCAGATCGGCATGGAGCATCGTGGAGAGGGCACTGAGGGTCCACCGCTCGCGGGGATAGCTCGCGAGCAGCTTCACTGCCTCGAACATGTCCTGACTCTGTTGCGGAGAAAGGGAGAAATCGTCGTCTTCGAGGGCCAGCGTTAGCCATTCGGTGACGTAGGTAAAGCTGCCCGGGTCGGCGAGCAGAGACAGCGGATTGACCGGTGTGCTCGCCTGGAACTTGCCGGTTACGTCGATGAATGCCCCCCCGCTCAGCAGCGTGGGGATACGCGTGGAGCGGTCTTTGTCGAAACGGATGCGACGCGCCTTGTGCCGATCCGCCTGCGACACTAGGAAGTTGAGGAAAACTGACTTCCCCGCGCCGATGGGCCCGATTACAAACAGGTGTCCATTGCCGCCTGGTTGATGCATATCGACGCGCTGGCCAGTCCGATGACGGGTGGGCAGGCAGGTGAGTGGCGGCACTTCCGTGCCTGTCTTCTCCGACAGCCAGTCGTTGCGCGTCGGACCCTCGAGCACCGACCGTACAGGAGCAATGTCGGAAACCGCGGGTGTCTCGACAAACTGCAAGCGTCGCTGGCGGTCCCAGCGGCCGGGCAGCGTGCTGTTCCACGCCGCCATCAGATTGGTCTTCTCCCGAATCGCGCCAAAGCCAGCGTTCGTCAGTGTTCCTACCACCTCGCTGACGGCATCCTCGCATTCCGCCTCGGTGTCGGCGTAGACGACTATGGAGATGTTGGCGAATCCGTGCTGTACGCCTTCAGCGGTCAGTCGCTTTAGTGCCTTGCCCGCTTCCTTGGCGAGTTCCTCCCGCCCCTCGTCATTCTCGTTCTCCTCCTTCGACATATATTGCTGGACCATCGAACGGAGGTTGACCGCCGCCATCTTGTAGAAGCGGCGCACCTTCTCGATATAGGCCGTTGCCCGGGCGGTGTCCAGAAAGCGGTACATGATGCAGATATCCAGCTCGGCGTCGACTTGCAGCAGAGTGTCGAGCGCCGCTTCCTGGAAGCTCATCCATTCCTTGACGGCAACGATAGCGGCATAGCGTTTGCCATGTGCGGATTCGAACAGAAGGCGCTCGGAGCCAACCGTAATTTCCGACTCACTCAGATGGGTGTCGAGCATCGTTACCGGGAAACGGATGCGACGCTTCGGCACACTGGGGTTGGCGACCTGGTGGAGCGCGGCGTAGCTGTCCTGCATCGCAAGGCGCGTTGGCTTGATGCGCGGAATCCCACCGGTAAATGCGTCCAGCATGGCTTCGAAGCGCCGCGTGTCGGAGCGGATTTTCTCCATGTCGAAGGCGAACGCGCTGCGGGCAAGGACCGTATCCTTGGTCGCTTCGAGCAGGGCGGCGAAAATCGGCTTACCGCCCACGGTCATGTGATGCCCAATCTTCTCGAAGAACTTGGCCACGCCCGTCTCGGGGGTATAGGCGATGCTCAGCGAATGCGCATTGCGGTAATACCTGCCCGTGGTCATGTGGGCGCGGTTGAGCGCGTCGAGACGTGCATCCGTTCCGTTGCTGAACTCGCCGTCGACGTATCCCTTGGTACGTCGGTGCGTCAGGCGCCACCAAGCTGTGATGCGGTTGTCAAAGGAGCGGCACGCTTGGTCGAGCTGGTCTCGCGCGGAGGTGATGTCGCTCGCGTCCGCGCTATCGGCATCCACACCACGGAATTCGTAGTTAGCGAGCAGTGATCCGTCCTTGTTCAGGATGAGCTCGGGAGTAATCGAGGTGAGCCACGGCGCGATTTCCGCCAGCGGCCGTCGTTTCAGCTTCAGCATGGCAGGTCGCTGTCAAAGCCATAGGGGCGGCGGAACACCGCGTGAGACTTGCCGTGCCATGGCAGCGACTCGTACAGGTCTCCGTACTGGTTGTAGACGTTCAGGATCTGGTTCCACCACGGATCACGACTCGTCAGCCACGCCAGCAGTGCGTGGCTGCACAGGCCATAGACGAAAACTGCCAGCGGGATTTGCCAGCCGCTCCGATATGTGACGTAGATCAGGAGCGCGACAATCGTCCCATTGGCGATAGCCAGACTTCGTACTGCGCCAGCGATCAGGCGCGGCATGGACAGGCCGATGCTTACGTGGTGCTTGCGCATGTCAGAAACCGACACAGGAGGCGATCAGGCCTAGCGACTTCAGGATGGAAGGGGCAGCGGCCGCTAGACCCACGCCGACGCAGGCGCCGGAGATAAATTTGGAGAGGGACGACTCCGCGTTCGCGTACGCGTAGGCGCCCAGGACGATCACGATCAGGCCCACCACGAAGAGATACTTCGTGTTGATGAACGTCGCGATGCCACAGATGAAGTTGCCGAGGTTATTCAGGAATGCGTCGTCAGCGGCAACCGCCGACGTGGCGACAGCCATCATGCCGACCATCAGCAGGGCCGAGGGCGCGTACTTGCGTGCGGTGGCGCGCACGCGGTGGTTGAAGGTTAGGGTCATTTCGGAAAGACTCCGTTGGTTAAAAAACGCGGTTGATGTCGTAATCGCCGTTGCTGAAACCCTTGATCTCAATGATTTCCGAGACGTGACGCATTTCACCGGTGCGCTTCATGTGCACCACGTAGTGAATGCAATCGGCAATGAGCTTTCTCATGTCGTCGAGCTTCCATCCCGAGCCGGGGGGAATCCCAAGAAGCGCCATGCTCTCCAGGCGAGATAGGGCCGAGCGAGCGCTGCTGGCGTGAAGGGACGCCATGCCGCCGTCGTGGCCGGTGTTGAACGCCTGCAACATGTCGAACGCCTCGCCAAAGCGAACTTCGCCAACGAAGATGCGATCGGGTCGGAAACGCAAGGCGAGCGCGACGAGGTGTTGCGTAGTGACGCCCTTGTCCTTGTTCGAGAGCAGACGCACCAGATTCGGTACCGTCAGCTTGAGTTCCATCGTGTCCTCGATGGTGAGGACTCGGTCGGTGGCCGGGACGCGGCCGGCGAGCGCGTTAAGGAAAGTGGTCTTGCCCGACGACGTGCCGCCCGCAACGATGACGTTCTTGCGCCTTACGATCAACTGCTCGAGCGCACGCATCAACGCCTCGTCTTCCTCGTTGCCCAGGAAGATCGGCTCCTCAGCCTTCGTGGTCGCGTTGCGCAATGAAAACGCGCCCGCCTTGGCGTAGTCCTCCAGCGTCAGGTTCGTTTCGCGGTGGCGACGAATGCTCAGTGCGTGGCCGTCGATCGCGGTCGGCTGCATGACCGCCGCGATCCGCAGACCTTTGTGGCCGGCATTGATGATGCCCTGGGAGGTTCCGCGCACAGCGGACTTTTCAACGGAAGAGGCGAGGGAGCGAACGGCGCCTTCCACCTTAATTGGGTCCAAGACGATATCGAGCTTGGTCAGTACCCCACGTCGCTCCACCCAGATACTGTCGTGGCGGTTGATCATGACTTCCGCGACGTCCGACGCATGGATGACATCGTGCAGTGGCGCCAGCGACTCGAAGAACATCGAGACTGCGCTGTCGGCGAGCTGCGTGAGCTGCAAAAGAGGGTGGTTGTTCGCTGGGGATTCCATGCCCGCTATTGTTGGCGGGCAAATGGGCAAATGAGGCGGCGAAAGATGGCCGATTTTCAGTAGCTTTCGACAAATTCGCTTTGTTCCCACATCGGGACCGATTTCGCTTCAGCCCGACCGGAGGAACATGTTCCTTTCAAAAACGACGAATCGCACGGTCAAAACCTGAGTATTCGCGTTTCTAAGTCCGTATGCGGGGTCGAACCGAGGCATGCCAGGCATGTCGTCCGTACATCCAGACTCTGAGGAGATTTCCTTGATTGCGGGGGGCGGCATGGGGATATGACAGTCGCTCTAATGCAAATAAATGGAAAGCTCCGCGAAATGGCATAGCTTTCGGGATAAGCGGAAGGCGAATCACTGATTCAATTAGCGGCATCCCATTGGACCGCCGCAGCATGCCATTCTTTCGAAAATCCGCCGACAAAGCCAAGCCCCTGACCGTGGCGCCAGGTATGTATGGCAATGAGCGTCCGGAGCAAGCGATATTCGATATCACCACACGCATCAGCGTGGATCGCAACCATTGGAAGTTGGCAACGTTCGGGCTCGGCGTGATTGCGGTGGCTGCGATCCTGACCCGCGAGCCTCCGCCGTCTGTTGTGAAGGTGGTGGGCGTATCGTCGGACGTGACTGGCAAGCCCATCACGCGCGAACTCGACGCATTTCGTCCCGATGAGCGCCAGGTGCAGGCGGCTCTCAAGGATCTGGTGCAACGCTGGTTCACGGTCGAGCCGATCCTGACGCCGCAGATTGAATCGTCGCGTATGGCATCAAACCTGCGTTCGGTTCGTGAGCAGATGCTGGGTGCCGCCAAGGACCAGTTCAACGCTTGGGTGCAAGAGGACGAGCCGTTCCGACAGGTCATGTCGTCGCCCACGCTGACGCGAGAGCCGAAGTTCATCAACATCGCGAGCCTGCCCGATAGCACGGTCGTCGTCGAGTTTGTCACGACAACTACCGAAGACGGCTACAAGCCTCGCAAGCAGCGCTACACCATCACCTTCCGGTATCAGACCAAGCCTGCAGACAAGGAGGCTGTCCTCGGTACCAACCCGTTTGGGGTGTACCCCATCTTTTTTAGCATTCAGAAATCGGCGGCTTAATCGTCGCGCATACGCCCATGGAAGCTCGCACCCCCTCCCGGTTCATCCCTCTGGCCATTGCGCTGTGCATGGCCATGCTGCTTTCCGCTCCGGACAGTCATGCGGCCGACAAAAATGCGCGTCGCACCGGCGCCGGCATGGCCGGACTGGGAATCGGCGACCTCAGCGACGCTATGAATCCGGCCAATCCGTTCAATGGCGGCGTTGATCCGATCGCATTGCCGGGTGACTCTCGGCTTGTGGTCTTCACCTACAGCCGAGATCAGATCTTCCGCGTGCTCAGCGCACCGCTGAAGATCACAACCATCGAATTTCCAGACGACGAACAGATCGTTGGCGATCCCGCCTGGGGCGAAAACGTGCGATGGGACTACGACACGGACGGTGCCAATCATCTTTACGTGAAGCCGCAGGCGGCGGGGCTGGTCAACACGCTGTCGGTCAATACGAACAAGCGGAGCTATGAGTTCACGCTCGTATCGTCTCCGCTCGGCGGCATTTTTTACCAAAAGGTCCGGTTCAAGGTTCCGACGTCGATCTCCGCCAAGGTGAAGGCGCGCAACGACGCGCGTGGTGAAGCGCCGGACGAAGCCAAGGGTGCAGAAGCCGAAGGATCGCGCAATCCGGATGCGGTTGGCGTTTCTCCCGATCAACTGAATTTCGAGTATGCGATTTCGGGGAGCGCCAGTTTCAAGCCGGAAACTGCCTTTGACGATGGCAAGGCGCTCTGGTTGCGCCTGCCCAACGCAGCGCTGCAGAACTGGCCGGTCGCTTTCATCAAGGACGGCAGCGATTTCGTGGTGGTCAATGCCATCCGCCGTGGCGGGTACCTCGTGGTGCAGCGACTGGCTGATACCGTCGTGCTGCGCTCGGGCGACGATGAAGTGAAGATCGAGCGCGGCCGCCGCCGCATCCTGGGGCTGTTCTGATGCGTGGCAAACAAAATGCGGACAACGTCACCGACGTGACGGACGCGCAGGAACGGACCGTCAAGGGGAAGCTCCCGCGCAATGTCGTCCTCGCACTGGGTGGTGCGGCGGCACTGATGGTTGGCGCCCTGGGCTATTACTTCCAGACCGTCTCGGACGAGCAGATCGACGCCAAGGCTCAGCAAGCGCGAGCCGATGAAATCAAGCAACGTGCCGGCAGCGCGGATACCGGGCAGAGCCTGGATGCGGTCATTCGTGCGCAGGCGGACAAGGCGCGTGAGGAATCCGAGAAACAGCGCAAACTGGCCATTGCGACGGATACCAAGGCGCCCGTCATGACCGCCGGCGATCTCACTAGCGCGGCGAAAGCCACAGGCGCTGCGCCGGATGCGAAGAAGAATGCGGAAGATGACCTCTTCACGTCCTCAGTATTCAAGAGCGGGACACGCAAGTCCCAGGTCGCACAGGTAAAGCAGCCGTCAGGCATGCCGGACGTGACGGATCCCGCGCAGATGCGTGCAATCCAGCAGGCTGTCGCGGCAAAGGCGGCCGCCGCGAATGCTGCGGGGGCGACCCCGGAGGGCGTTGCGCCGCAGGCATCCTCGTCGGATCGCCAGTTCCTGCGCGACGCGGGAAGTCTGAACACGCTGCGAACCGGGTTCGACGGCAAGCTGCCGCGCTGCACGCTGAGCCGCGGCTTCGTGATTCCCGCCAACTTCGCCGGCGGCCTCAACTCGGACAAGCCGGGTGAGTTTCGTGCAACGGTATCGCAGGACGTCTACGACACCGTCAAGGGTACGTGCAAAATTATTCCGGCCGGCACCACGTTGGTTGGGATGTATAGCGCAGACATTGCTGTGGGCCAGGAACGCATCCTGACCGCTTTCGTGCGCATGCAACTGCCAAATGGGAAAACCGTTCCCCTGATGGGCATGCAGGGTGCGGACCCGGACGGCACGGCTGGCAATACAGGCGACGTCAACAACCACTTCCTCAAGATCTTCGGCGGTGCGCTCGTGATCGGCGCCCTGTCGCTGCGTTTCAACGACAACCCGACAACTACCACGGTAGGACCCTCGGGTCTGGTGGCGTACGGCAATGCGGCCGGACAGGTAGCGACCCAGACGGCGCAGACGATTCTGAACCGCAACCAGAACATCCGCCCGACCATCACCACCGAGCCGGGGCAGAAGATGATGGTGCAGGTCAAGCACGATATCGTCCTGGAGCCGTATCGTGACTAAGCGGCTTGCGACGCTCCTGATTGCCGTTGCCGCATCGCTTGGCGCACAGGCTGCAACGATCGAGGCCGTCATCAGCCCCAACGCTATCGTCGTCAAGGCAGACGGGCAGGCACGCGTCCATATGCTGGATGGCAAGCCGGTCCTGTACTGCGGCCTTGACGCGTTCCTTGGCTGGTCCGCGCGGCTTCTCGGCGCGCAGATCGAGCCGGGTGCCGACGACGGACCTGTCGTGACGTTGGCTGGCAAGGCGACGCCCATTGCCCGACTGTTCACGCGAGAAGGCTGGCTGCGACCGGCCGTGCTAAACGATGCGGCGCAAGAAGCCCTGGCCGAGCGACGCGGCGGCTGGGCGTGCGCGCCGAAGACCGAGCCGTTTGCCCAGATGGGCGTTCGCGTCGATCCCAAGATCACAGCCGGCATCGCCATGAACGAGTCGTCGTATCGCGGCCGTCCGTGGCCCTGGACGCTTAACGTGTCGGGTCGCGGCATGTTCTTCGCCACGCGCGAGGAAGCGTACGCGGCCGTCAATCGTCTGCTCGCGAATGACCGTTGCGACTTCGATGTGGGCTTGATGCAGGTGAATTGGTGCTACCACGGCAAGCGTTTTGCGTCGCCGTGGGAGGCGCTTGCCCCAGCGACCAACATCCGCGTTGCCGAAGACATTCTGGCAGAGAACCTTCAGCGCAGCGGTTCGGCCATGAAGGCTGTCGCCTGGTACCACAGCGCCAATCCCGAGCGCGGTGGGCCGTACTTTTCCCGCTTCATGAAACACGTCGCCCAATTCCAATGATCAGGCCGCTCCTCTTCTCCGCTGTTGCGCTGGTCGCGGCGTGCGCTCACGCGGCCGACACTGATCCGCTCGACTTCGACTACCAGGTCGTCGCTCGCGCTGCGGATCGCCCCGCCATGGTCTTCAACGACGGCCTTTCCACCTACATTCAACCCCGGCATGGGCAGCTTGTCCAGGCGGACGGCGCCATTCAGAACGGACCTTATTGGGTCATCGATGGCGTGCCCGATGTGCTGCGCTACACCGTGAACGGGCAGCCGGTGGTGGCTCGATGGAAGAGGGCAAACGGCTTTACCTCGGAGCCGGCCAACCCTAGCGGGGATATGCCGCGGAGTCTTGCTTCCGTCTCCGGTCGTTTGGCCTTGATCGGTAACTATGCGGACCTTCCATTAGTACGGGTCGGCCGCTCGTCACTGCCGCTTGCACAGATGGTGAAGTCCATCGCGCCCGCCGGATGGAGTGGCACGGCCCAGAAAGATATCCCGCTTACCGACGACGTTTCGTTGGACGCAAAGGCGGGCGAGAACTGGGTGCAGGCGCTGGCGCGCGTGCTCGAACAGCGCAATCTCTATGCGGAGGTGGACTTCGTTCGCCGGAATATCTCGCTGCGTGCCACGCCGCCCAAAGCGTTCTCTGTAGAGCCGGGCCACGCTGCGCAGACGGCCGGCATGCTGCGTGTTGCCGCGCCAGTGGCCGACGCGGCGCCTACCGCCACACCCCTGCCGGAGGGGCCGACTCTGGCTTCGGCCTTCAATGCGCTGGCCATTCGCGATGCCAAAAATGGCCGCATCGAGGTGCGCTTCGAATCCGAACCGAAGGACCTGGAACTGCGCGATGGCTCGGGCGACAAGCTCCGCACACGATGGGATGACACCGAAAAGGTTCTGTCCTTCCCGACGGTCGACAACTTTACCGCCAGCGGTGGCGGCAAGCGCGTGGAGGTCGCGCGCGTGCCAGGCATCAACTTCCTGTTTCCGCGGGACAACAGCGCTGGCCTTGAGCGCGTTTTCGAGAAAGATGGCGCCACCTACCTGAGCTTTGCCAAATCGATGGCCAGCATCTCCGTCTTCGGAGACAACCATCAGGGAGGCGGGGAGCAAAAGGACCGGTATTACAAGTTCAACGGCGTATCCGACCACCTGACCGTCATCGCCGACGGGAACATCGTGCGTGTGGACCGCCTACCGGAGGTTCGCTTTTACGAGCGAGCGGCGGCGCAATGATCGCGTTGCGAATCGGGCTCCTGATCGCCGGGACCGCGTTTGCGAGCTTGGTCCGCGCCGACTGTCTGGACGATGCGGCCGCGTTCCATCGCGTGAGTCCCATCCTTGCCCGCGGCATCGCGCAGGTCGAGTCCGGCATGCGGTCGTGGGTGACCAACCGCAACAGCAACGGCAGCGAGGACATCGGCCTCATGCAGATCAATTCTGCCCATCTGCCTCGCCTGGCGAAGTTCGGAATCACTCGGCAGAGCCTCTTCGATCCATGCACCAACGCTTACGTCGGCACATGGATCCTCGCCGATTGCCTCAGCCGATACGGCGAGACGTGGACTGCGGTCGGTTGCTACAACGCCGGCTCGCCGGATAAGCGGCTGCGGTACGCCAATCGCGTCTACCAGAAGCTGCAATCGACCAAGTAACCCATTCGAATTGAAACGGAATACAGCCATGCACCAGTCTCGATCGTTGTCCCGGATGTGCCGGGTTCTCCTTGCTGGCGCCGCGGTCCTTGCGGCGTATGCGCATGCCGCAGTCCCTGCGTCCACCCCGTTCGGCGCCGACCCCTCGGGCAACTTCGAACCGAGCAAGCCCTTGGCCGGTGGCGGCTGGCAGCTGCTGTCCGATCGCAAGGCGCCGAAGGTCGATGCGACGACGGTCGCCGCGCTGGCGCCGACCCCTGCGGGCGCCGCGCCGGTGGCGTCTCCGGTCGCGGCACCGCCAGCAGCCCCAGTGCCCGTGGCGGCACCGGTCATGGCCAACGGCCAGCGCGATTGGTCGGTGTCGCCCGGCGACGGCAATTACCGCCTCCTCATCGAGAAGTGGGCCCGCGATGCCGGTTGGACCATGGCGCCTTGGGAGCCGGACCAGGACGTGCAGATCGAAGGCGCGGACGCTTTCACCGGCGACTTTAAGACGGCGGTCCGCCGCGTGCTATCGGCGACGGAAATGACCGACTACAGCCTGAAGCCGTGCTTCTACTCCAACAACCTCGTCCGCGTGGTGAAGCTCACCACGAAGTGCGACCCGACCAAGTGAGAGAGCTGCAGATGAAGCTGAAACACATTATCCGACCGGCAACTGGCGCCGCCCTGGTCTGTACCACGCTATCGGGTTGTGTCTCCCCGACGCTGCTCAAGGACGTTCGGCAAACGACCGACGCGACCACGATGCAGATCACGCAGACGACGGAGGACCTGTATGCACGCATTCGACGCGATCGCGCCGCGGTGGAGGCAGAGCAGGAGGTGAACCGCCCCTTCCTCGCCGGCAAGCGTGTGCCAGTGGCGCGTAACGTGACGCTGCCCGTCGCACTGCGCAAGGATGTGGACACTCTGGTCGTGTTCCCAGAGCGCTCGATGTCGCTGGCCGTTGCCGCGCAGCGCGTGCAGATGGCGACCGGTATCCCGGTCAAGATCGAATCGGATGTGTACCTACCGCCGAATCTGCTGTTGCCGCTTACTTTTGCCGCGCAGGCTCAGCAGCAACTGCGCACGGCGCAGCAAGTACAGGGCAGCGCGGTGAATCCACTGTCGCAGGGCCTGGGCCCCGCACCGGCGCTCAACTCGCCGCTGCCTTCCGCGTTGACAGCCGGCGGCGGCGTTGGCGCGACGCAGGCCACGGCGCTACTTGAGACGCCACTGAACGTCGAGTTCAAGAACAGCGAAAAGATGCCGCTGGCGAACATGCTCGACCTGATTGCGACACGGCTGGGCATCAACTGGGAATACAACGCCGAAAAAGGACTGGTCCGGTTCTATCGCCTGGTGACCAAGACCTGGCAATTGCCGATGGCCGGCGGCACCAACTCGTTCACGACCGAGTTCAAGCAGTCGGCCGAGGGTGGTTCGTCGGGCGGCGGTTCGGGAGGCTCGGGGCAGTCCGCTCAGATCGATGCTGCGGCCAAGGCGGAGATCAAGGAACAGAACGACCTCGAAGGCGTCAAGAAGAGCATCTTGCCCGCCATGACGATGGTCGGCAGCGCCGAGCTGAACCCCGCCACCGGCGTGCTCACGCTGCGCGATACCAAGGAAGCAGTCGATGCGGCCGACGAGATCATCCGCAAGCAGATCGCGATCTACTCGCGCATGGTGACCCTGAAGTTCCAGATGATCGACCTGACGGTCTCGGACGCGGGTGAAGCCGGCGTGGACTGGAACGTCGTGCTCACGAAGGCGCTGCAGAACCTGCCGGGCTTCACGGTCAACGCGCTGTCACCGGCCACCCTGGTTTCGTCGACTGCCGGTGGGGTGGGCCTGGGTATCACCTCGGGCGGATTCAACGGCACGCAAGCCATCGTGAATGCCCTGAAGCAGTACGGAACGGTGACCTCGGGCGTCACGATTCCCGTTTCCATGCGCAACCGTCACGGCTTCCAGTACAACAATCGCCGGACGTTTTCGTATGCATCCGGCTCGACGCCGGCGACGACGACGGCGGGCGGTACGGGTGGGATCCCGGGGATCATCACATCGACGGCGACGGTCGGTTTCAAGCTGGCGGCCTATGCCGACGCGACCTCGCGCGACGACGTGAACCTGACGATCGCGCTGGACCAATCCAAACAGGACGGGCCGCTCGAGAAATTCACTTCGGGTAGCGGCAACAACCAACAGTCAGTTCAGACCATCAACATCGTCGGCAAGGGCATTCCGAAGCAGGACATCATCGTCCGCAATGGACAGACGGTGCTCATGGCCGCACTGGACCAGGACGACACTGCGAACACTCGTCGAACGCTGGGCGAGTCGTTGCCAATGCTTCTCGGTGGTTCGCAGACCGTCTCGAAGACGCGCACGTTCACGCTGCTGCTTGCCACAGTCATGGTGCAAGACCACGGGGAGGGCAAGTAATCATGCGTGCTATCCGAACGCCATCTTCTGATGCGTGGGCCGAGCGCGTGGCGCCGGGAGTTGCCCGATGATCCTCGAGATCCACGGCAAGGCGATTGCCTTCGGCATGCAATGGCGTACCCTGACCGGGAACGCGCCCGCGCCTGACCTCGCCGCGAAAGTCGCCAAGGAAGTGAAGGCTGCGCGGATCTGGCACGACGGCGCGGCGCTGCACATGGGCTATCTCGCCCAGGAAGACGCGCAGACCAAGGTCAAGGACAAGCTCTATTCGGCGGCTGTCGCGGTGGCCCGCATTCCCGGGCTGATGCCTAATGTGTTCTTCGCGTACAGGCTGGAACATGCGGGCCAGCATGTCGGCTATCTGGTCTGCGGCATCCTCAAGGGCCGACCACGTGTCGGATTCGACCGCGTCGTTCAGGACGAGCAGACCCTCTCCGAGCTTGCCGTCGAGTTCGCACGGGTCGCAGGGGGCACCTTCCGGCTGGCCGGCAATCTTCCCGAACTGGCGCAGTTGCTCGGCAACGTGCCGGCGCTGACGTTTTCGGAGCTGACGCTTGAGCAGCTCGCCGACGCCGCCGACCAGCACGCAGCCTTGCGAAAGCCGAGCTCGGCCGCCGCGAAGAAGCGTTTGCTTGCGCTGGTCGCCCTGATCGTTGTCGGGGCCGTGGGCTACAAGTACGGCATGGCGCAGTACCGAGCCTATGAGGCGCGCAAGCATCCGCCGCCGCCGCAGAAGAGCCCGGCGGAACGCTATGCCGAAGACATCCTGGCCCGCAGCCGCGCGCCGTCGGCGGTCGCTGCGGTGGCGGTGCCGCGCTTCGCAAAGTGGTTCGTCGACGTCGATCCGCTGTTTGTCGGCGGATGGAAGCTCACGAAGATCAACTGTGGTGCGGTCGCGGCGCCGCAAGCGTCGTGCTCGCTTACCTATGGACTCGGCGGCGCGAAGGACGCGCCACGAGGTGTGACGAACGCTACCTTCCTCGCCGCGCTGCCGGACGCCTTCAGCGCGCCCGCCTTCTCCAAGGAGGACAAGGAAGTCACCGTGCAGGCGATGGTGCCGTTCGGCCCGGACGCACCGCTGGGCAAGCTGCTCCAGACGCTGCCGACGTCGATGGCGTTGCGCACGGACTTCGGGTCGACCCTCCAATTGCTGCGTCCGGCTGCATCCAAAGCGGTGCTGCAGGACATCGGATTGTTCGGCTCGATCCCGGGAGAGGGCCTCGCTTCAATCCCGTATGTCTACAAGAGCGCCAGGTGGGAAATGGAGGGGCCGCTGCGCAACGCGGCGGAGATTGGCACTTTCCCGCCGTACGTCTCGGTCAACGAGATCGTCCTGACGATCAACCTGGATGCGGACTCCGATATTCAGAAATCGAAGTTTGAACTCAATGTGAAGGGCGATGCGTACGCCCGCGATGGAGGAAAACAATGAAACGCATTGCCATGATTCTTCTCGCAGTTGCCGCCTCGCTGGCCCATGCGGAAGGCGACAAGACTGTGACGCGGGTGCTTCTGGAGAAAGACGCGCAGATCGCCGTGCAAAAGGCCGATCAGGAGCTGGCCAAGACGAACCCGGCGCCGGTCGTCACCACGACGGCACCCACTGCCGAGCAGCGTGAGGCCCGCGGCGTGCCCAAGACCGTGGCGATCTTCGGCGTGGATGGAAGCAAGGCTGGCCTCCCGGTCACGCTGCGCAGCTATGTGAAGTGGGGCAGTCAGGTCTATCCGGCGAAAGTTGGCGGGACCGTGCGCGGCTACAAGGTGGTGTCGATCTCCGAATCAGGCACAAAGCTCGCCAAGGGAAAGCAGACGCTCACCGCGGAGCGTGCCGACGACGATGCCATGCCGTTCGAGGAGCCTCCCGTGCAGCGCGCGTCGGTAGCGAATGGCGGTGGTCCGCTGCCCGCTCACGCCACCGGGACGCCCACCGCGATGCCGTCTCAGCCCCCGGTGATGCCTGCACCGTTCCCCGCCGCGCCTGGCAATGGTGTGTCCCCGATCATGCCACCGGTGCCGCCGGTGCCTGCACTGCCGGCCGCGCCTGCGGCAGTGGCGCAGGGCTAAGGAGTCCATCGTGCGACTCTTTGAACGCTCCAAAAAGGGGCTGGTGCCCGAGGCCGCCGGCGGAATCATGGTCATATCCGGCGCGGGTGCGGCTCGCGCGGGCACGGCGCAGGTCGCCGCGGCGCCCGTGCACGCCGAACCCTCCCTTTCACTGCCCGAGATGAGCGACGTCGGTTGTACGGAGGTGCGAACGACCGATGATCTGCCACCGTTCTCGCGGGTGCTGTACGACGATCTCTCGTTGGCGCAATCACTGCGGCACCAGATTTGCCCGGTGCTGATCGAGGCGGCGGCCGATGGCCAGCGCGGCAAGTTCGCGTTCATCCTGTTGGCCGATATGCGGTACTCGGACTATACGGACGAGATCCTGCGTCAGGCGAAGTTGCGCTGGGACGCCGCCGACCCGCTGTTTTACACGGCCACTCCGCAGGTCATGACTGCGCTGTCGCGCGGCGTCGAAGGCAGTACACGTCAGGAAGGCATCCAGACCACGGGGCTGCGCAATGCGAGCGGCCTGTGGCAGACCTTCCTCGCTGCAGCGCAGTTCGCCAAGCGCGAGCAGGCATCCGACATCCACTTCGAGGTGAAGGACAACAGCGAGCTGTCGCAGATCCGTTTCGCCATCGATGGCCATCTGGTTCTGCCGCCCGAGTTTCGCCTGCGCACGACCGACCTGCTGGACATGCTGTCTCACGTCTTCCAGAAAGGTAAGGGCGGCTCCCACGGGGTGTTCAGCCGCGTGCAGCCGCAGCAGACGAGCATCCGGACGGTGGTTGACGGCGTGCCGATGGTGTTCCGGTGGGCCTCGATGCAGAGCGCGGACGGTCACGTGACCGTCATGCGTATGAATCCCGAGAACGCGACGACGACTCAGGTCGATTTTGTCAAAGACTTGCACTTCTTCCAGCAGCAGGCGGATGTCATCGACCGCTGCACGATGCAGATGGGCGGCGGGGTGGTGCTGGTCGGCACGGTGGGCTCCGGGAAGACGACCACCGCGCACGCCGTCATGCAGCGCCTGCCGTCCTGGATGAACAAGATGTCGATCGAAGACCCGGTCGAATTGATGGCTCATGGCACGCACCATTTCTCGGTGGCACGCCAACTGGATGGCTCAAACCGGGAAGAAGATCCGTTCATCGTTGCCAAGCGTCAGCTCAAGCGGATGAATCCCCATTTCGTGATGGTTGGCGAGGTGCGGGATTTTGAGTCTGCAGGGCTGTTCCGCGACGTTGCCGGCGCGGGCCTGCGTGCGATGACCACGCTGCACGCGCCCTCGGCCACGGCGGCCACCGACCGCCTGGCTGACAGTGAACTGCAGATTCCGCGCAGCGTGTTGGCCACTCCCGGCTTTGTGAACCTCTACGTGTACCAGGCGCTGCTCGCCAAGACGTGCGACTGCGGCCATCACGGCGAGGAAGCCAAGAACATTCTGGGTGCGGCGAAGCTCCAGCAGATCGAGCGCCTGTTCCAGTTCGACATCGAGGGTATCCGCGTACGGCGCGAAGCCGGATGCGACAAATGCCGGCGAGCGAACCTGCCTGATCTGAATGGCATTCGTGGCCGCGTCATGGCCGCCGAGATGTTCGAGCCGGACGAGCTGGACCTCATGTACATCCGCGATGCGCGCGCGATCGAATTGCAGGCCCATCAACGCGAAAAGCGCGTGACCGGTTTCGACGTACCGGACAGTACCGGCAAGTCGGTATTCGAAGTGGCCATGTATCACGTGTTCGCCGGCACGGTGGATCCGCGCCAGGCCGAGCGGATTCTGTCTCTGGATGCGTATGAAGCGAAGTTGAAGCGACTGACGGGAGCTCGACAATGATGCAACGATTGAAAGACGCACTTGCCGCGATCAAGCGCAAGAAGTACGCCGCGGCCGCCGAGAGCATCGGTGGTGCGACGGGGCGCTTTCCGGACAAGCTGTGGTTCGCAAAGCTGGAGTTCTCGCCCAAGCGCGCGGACTATTACTACGACCTCGCCATGCGCATCGAGAAGATGCCGGGTGAGCCGATCTCGAACCATTTTGCAAAGGATGCAGCCCGTCGCGCCGGCGAGCCGCTGGGTCTGCTGGCAGCGCTATGGCTGGCGCGCTACGAAGGTCTCGACGGGCAGACGCAGGAATCGCGGCTGGCCGAAATTTTTCGGGGCACAGTTCCTGACGAAGACCTCGCTATCCTGGCGGTGGCCGAGCAGGGCGGCGATGTCAAAGACGGGTTGTTCCGATTGGCGGAAAACCTCCGCGCGATGAGCGAGGCCAAGTCCAACATCTTGCTGCTGCTGGCGAGCATGGGCATCACGCTCATCATTCTGCACGTCTACCTTGGCGTCATGGCCTTTATTGTGGCGCCGATGCTGGACCGCAGCTTCGCAAACCTCCTCCCCGTCGACGGCTACGGGCCGATTGCCCGCGCATTCCATCTGGGTACCACCTTCCTGCGCGAGTGGGGCTGGCTCGTCCTCCTGGGTGAGGTGGGGCTCGTATGGTGGGTGCTTCGTGCGCTTCGCAACTACACGGGACCGTACCGCGCATGGCTGGACAAGAACGTCATCATCTTCGACTTCTTCCGGCGCTTTCAGGGCGCACAGTTCCTCGCGGCCATGTCTGCGGTGACGCAGCGCTTCGGCGGCGATATGAACAACCTGACCAACGCGCTGGAGATGATGCGCGCCAACGCGTACCCCTATCTCGCCCAGCACATCCGGCGTATCGAGGCGACGCTTGAAGAGTCGCCCAATGCCGGCGGAAAGATGTTCGACACGGGGCTCTTTGACCGTGACACCACCTATCGGATCCAGGACATCGCGGAATATGAGGACGACCTTTCCAAGATGCTGAACACGGTATCGGTGACGGTGTTGAAGACCGCGCCGCGCGAACTCGAACAGCGAGCGTCGAAGTTCAACCGGCGTTCCTCCGTTCTGCTGATCGTCCTGATTACAGCCCTCGCATTCATGCCGGCGTTTATGGCGCGTGAGCTGAAGAAGAGCATGCAGGTGCACGGCATCAAGACGCATCAGAAGAGCATCAACCCCTCCACCCTCCCATCCAATTGACGAACAAGGCTGAACTATGGACAACAACCTCCAAACCAACGCGGCGGCTCGCGAAACGACGGCGGGCGAGAATCCGGTACCGCTCAACCGCCTGAGCCGTGCCGAGCAATGGAAGCGAATTCGGAGCAATCCGCGGCTTCGTGGCCAGCACGGTGGCATTCTGGACGAATACGGCTTCTACCTGCTGCTCGTCGCCTTCTCTCTCGTTGCCATCCTGGTGCTCTTCTCAGGCAACTCGACAGACTCGCAGGTCCAGCAGTTCACGACCGAGCTGAACAAAGTGATGGGCAAGGTCAAGACCAACTATCGCGGCCGGTACGCCACGGTCACGGTTGCGTCGGTGGTCGACAACGGCACGTTCAAAGACCTGACGACGATGACGGTCGATAGCGGAACGGTCACCGTGCAGCCTGGCGGCGGCACGCTAACGATCGTGCCGGGCAAGCTGCTGACCGCAAACGATTCTGTGCAGTACACCATCCCGAATCAGCCCGATGCTGCCTGCACGCAGATCGCTTCGGCCTTTCAGAGCAGCGCCGGCAAGATCGTGGTCAATGGCACCACCATCAAAGACGTCGGGGGCAATGTGAACATGACGCAGGTCAAGTGCTCTAGCGACAGCAACACGATCGACCTATTCATGTCCTGATCGCGGCCTGACGCGCGGATAGACTGCCCGGCCGTTGGCCGGGCTTTGGCATAGGAGAGTGGAATATGTTGATGTCGAACTACGCTATGGGGCTGGCGCTGAGCAGCGTCGCACTAATGGCATCGGTGCCGTGGACGTACGCGGAGATTGAAGAGGTTCAGTCGGTCGGCACGGGCAACTACATGGCAAACATCGCTTCGGCCGTGAATACCTACACATTCGAGGCATTTACGGACCTGGCGAAGAGCCCGACCGTCCCGACCAACCTCACGGTGGGCGGCAAGACGATTGGGGTGGCAAGTCCGCTGCATCCGACGGTCCAGGATCTCATCAACTTTGGACTTCTGCCGATCGGCTACACGGACATCAGCCCGCTGGGTCTCTCGTTCCGTGTGGACCTGACGCCAACAAATTGCGGGGCTGACATCACCGCGTGCTCGATCCCCGGTCTGGTGTACTCGACGACCGGATACCGGGACGCTGTTGGCCGCGTTCGGACCGACCTGCTGGGTCTTGCTGTGGCGAAGGCTGGGCAGGACGCCGGCGTTTCGTATGCGGAGACGCCGGCCACAATCACCGGCATGTCCGCCAGCTGGTCCACGGTGAATCCGGTTGCTGCACAGCCCTCGGGTGTGCTGGCGATGCGGACCGGATCGAGTTCGTTGCTGGCCCAGTCGATGAACCAGTTCTACAAGCGAGACGGCTCGCTGAACTTGACCGGCCCGATGGACGCGAACAACCAGGCGATGAATCGAGTTGGGAATTTCCAGTCGAATGGGTCCGTGTCGGCGGCCGGAAATGTCGCCGCTAGCGGTAACGTGACGGGAAACGTCTTGGCCGGCAATGGGGTCCAATCCTACGGAAATGTATCTGCAGCTGGAAACATGTCGGGAAACGGCGTGTACGGCAACTACGTCCAGTCCAACGGCAATATGGTAGCAACTGGTCAGGTCGTCGCGAGTCAACTGACCTCGAATGGTAATGTTAGCAGCGCGGGAAACGTTACAGCCAATGGGTATCTATTTGCTGCCGGCGCAATTGTCCCCTCGGCGGCAGGCGGACAGCAGGTCTACGATGGCCAAGGTTGCGGTGATCCTCAAGGGTCCATCCGGAGCGATTCCGCGGGCAAGATCCTGTCTTGCCAATCTGGCGTGTGGCGCAGTGTCGGCGGGGGTGTCGGCAAAGCGGTCGCGCAAGTCTATATGGCCAACTGTAGCGATTTGATGGTTCGGTACACTGACGGAACGGAGGGGTTGGTCAGTAGGTTCGGATTCACCTGCAACTAGCGGACAAAAAATATCGGCCAGCATGGCTGGCCGATATCTACTACGAGCTACGGAGAATCACTGGCACTTCAGAATCACTACGCCCGTGACATCTCCGCTCGACGGTGTGGGCATTGCGTAACCGATGGCGAGCAACGGTTGGGACTGGGACGTCCCGAGCGTTTGGACGTGATGCAGAACACCATTAGATTGCGTCACACCGTTCAAGACGGTGCCGACAATGTTTGCCGTTGCGTGCGCGTCAGAGCCGATAGCCACATCAAGGTTGAGCGTTTGCAGCGTAGGGCCATTGAGGTCAATTACCGCAGTGGCGGAATTCAGCTTGCCGACAGGGAAGTTTCCGGACACCGCTGTTGGGCTGGTCGACGCGATTTGGGTGCACGCCAAGGTCTTGCCAATGCCCAGAACTTGCAACAACTTGAGTGGCGTGCCGACGGCATAGTGATCGCCCTGATTCACGTTGACTGCGCCAATCGTCGACGAACCATCGGTCCAGCGGCCGATCGCGTAGTCCCCATTTCCGGTCACATCGACCACCTTACCGCTGGTCAGCGTGATAAGGCTGTTGGCGTCGATCCCGACCTGTGTGTATGCACCGCTTTGCGTGGCTTTCTGATATTGCGCGGGAAATGCCGCATGCGAGATTGACTGGAAGGCCGGCCGAGTCGACGTTTCAGTATGCGGCACATACACGACGGCCAACGGGTCCGCCTGAACCGCTGCCGCGCTGCCCTGAACAGTGATAGACGGCGTCGGCGGCGTCGGTGTTGCCGGTTGCTGCGTGACAGCAGCGCTGTCGCCACCGCCGCCGCCACAGGCGGCGAGGGTCAGCAGTGCAGCAGCAGAAACGATGGAGAGAGCGATTTTGGTCTTTTGCATTTTTTCTTCCTCTGTTGTTCAAGATGGACCGCGATTCGGTTTCGAACCGCTTGATTCCATCCTACGGGCTTAATCCGCAAGTCAAGCCCGCAAAAAATTATCGACCGCGGCTATTGAGGGCAGCCTGAATCTTCTTGTCGGTCTTGTACTGGCTTAGCGCGTAGGTCGACCAGATCGCAGCCGGAATCCACCCGATGATCGTGAGCTGAAGGATCAGGCAAATAATCCCCGCAAAGGGACGGCCGATCGTGAAGAACTGGAACCAGGGCAGCAGGATCGCGAGCAGCAAGCGCATTTCATCAATGTCAAAAGTGGCAAGGACCGCAAGAATACAAGATTGCGGACCGTCCTTGTATCGACGGAGCAGTTCTAGGTCTTAACCCCCAATAAGGGGGGTTACCGTGAGCGGTACAGCGTTGTCCCGCAGTGGTTGCAGATGTGGTATTGCCGGACCTTAATGAAAGCTTGCTCCCGCCACACCCGGATGCTGCGCGACCCGCAGCGGTTGCAAGACATACCGCCCGCAGCATTGCCGGGATTTGTCCGAGCGTACTCTTCGACCGTGGGTAAGCCTCGCCGGGTCAGCGCGAATGCAATTAGCCCGAACCAAGAAAAAACGAAGCAGGCGACCGTCCACGCCCATTTCGAACGTTTCTCCTTTCCAGACCAACGGAAAGCCAAATAGGCGGGCAGGAAGAAGTTGAAGCCGATCGTAATCCAGTCTTTCACAAATGCTGCTCCATGGCAGGGTGATTGGGAAGCGAAGTCTACTATTTACGGCGACGATTCCCACCGCGCGTTGCAGTCAGTGTTCCGTTGCAGCAGGGACACGTAAAGGAATGCAACAGTTCGATCTTGTCCGATGAGTTGGATGCCAGATAAGGCGTGCCGCATTTCCGGCAAGGCCAGACCGCGAGCTCCTCGCTCATGGCCATTGATCGTGCCAGGTGCATGGAACGCTCAGGCGGCACCTTGCAATCGTCGGCAAAAAACGTTCTGTTGATGTCGATGGCGGCGACGAAGCTCTCGGGCGTCGACACTTCACGCGCGATTGCAGAGCGAAACAGCCACATCTGGAAGGTCGATTGCACGCGGCGGGGCGGGGTCTCGATGAACCAAGTCAAGGACGAAGGTGGCTGGCCAGACGGCGACGATCGGCCATGGATCCTGCGGTACGCGTCGCGGGCGACCTCGAGACTGGTATTGAAGAGCGAAGACACGCTCTTGGCACGGCACCCGAAGTAGAGGAATGCTTCGAAGAGGGCATCGCGCACAAAATTTTCGAGGCGGAACTTGCCCCACGGCTCCGAATGCGGCAGCTTGTCCGTACGCATTGGCGACGACTCCATCAGGAAGTGCGCAATGAGTTCGCGCGTCAGCCTTCCCGCGTGGGTCTCCAACCAGAACATCTCGTCAGCGAAACGCCAGTGGAACAGCGGAACCAGTCGCTCAGATATGGCGACATCCATTTCGTGCTGTGGAACCGAGCGGAGATAGGCGGCGAGTTCATTGGAGATGCCGATCAGTGGGGCGGCCAGCACCGACATGTTCAACATGTCATAGAGCGCTGTGATGTAGGACCGATTGGTGTGCTCGAGGGCGAGCCGCTCGACGATTGAGAGATCCGCCGGCAAGGACGCCTGCAACCGCTCCATGGTAATCGTCGGGATCCCTCCCTCGATGAACGACCGCCAGTCTGCGACGGAGGAGAGCGCGGGTGCGAAGGCAAGGAACGGGGTGCAGAAGACCTTATTTGAGTGTGTCTGATCGCTACGCAACGAGAACAGATCGCTATGGGTAACGCGGAAGACGCGTTCCAACTCCGGGCGCACGGCCACGGCGTTTACAACGTAGTTGCTGATGCGAAGATTAGCCGAGAGGGCGCGATCCTGGACCCAGCTTGGCAAAATGAACTGCTCGAAGATCGAGCGCGAGGGGTTCGTTTGCATGTCAGGCTCCAGTGAGGCCAATCAGTTCGTTATGGAAGGACTCAACCCGACGGCGCAGCGACAGCAATGCCGCGCCGTGTTCCTTTTTCTTGATCGATTTGATCGTCGCGCGGAGCTTACTCAGTGCGTCGTCTAAGTCGGCGCACAGTCCATCGATGCGAAGTGCTGTGCTGCGGGAATCTGCCGCCTGAGACTCATGCGCTTGAATCTGGACGTTGATGTCACCAAGGTGTTGCTGGGCCTCGCGCAATTGCGCCTTGGCCTCATCAAGTTGCCGGTTGGCCTCGATTACCGCCTCTGCAACGTCCTTGTACTCCGGCGGCACCACTTCGACCCGGACCTCCCTGACAACCTCTCGGATCTTCGATTCAGCGAGGGTCTTCTGCAGTGCGGTTTTCTCGGTGGTCAGTCGCTGCACGAGAACCTGCAGCGACTCGACGGTATTCGCCTGTGAATTCAACGCTGCCGTGGAGCGGTCCAGTTGCTCCTTCTGCGCGAGCTTCTGGGCGTCGGAAACGTTTGCCTGTTCTCGCATGGCACGCATCTGGGCTTCGAGGTCACGCTGGCGCTCGAGGCTCTCGTTCAGCTGGTCTTCGGCCGCCTGGAGCGTAGCCATGACGCTGTTCAGCTCCTGGTGTGTTTTGCGCGACCATTCGATGTACGGGATGATGTCCTTGCGCGAGTACGTTTCATCGGCCTTACGTGCATCAATGAACCGCTGGATCTCCTCTTCCGTAATGTCCGCGCGCTTCAGGATGGTCAGTTCGCCGAGGTTCAGAAAGGTGATGGCGTCTGCGTTGTCGGAGAAGTGGTGAAACGCCTGGAGATACTTGATAGCCGAACCTCGAGAGATTCGCAGCGCCTTGGCGGCGAAGGAATACAGCAAGGCATCTGCCTCGCTCTGCGCGCGCTCTCCAGCCCCGAAGCGCTTCTGGACTGAGGTCAGGATCGCGTGATAGATCTGGAACATGCGCGAGCCGATGGCGGTGTGCTCGCTCAGGATGCGTCGGCGAGAGAGTTCGATCTCTTGCGCCGCCTGAACGATCCGGCCTATTGCCGCATTGTCGACGTACTGGCCCAACTGGTGAACGGCCAATTCGCGTAACGAGTTCGATGCGCTCGGATTAACGATATCGAATCGCGGCTTCTCGTCTTTGTCTTCGTTTCCCTTGTTATCCATTGTTGCCCCGTCATTAAAGGAGAGTGATGCGGACCCGTATGCGCCGCAACTCCTTCAACCTACCACTCGAAAATCAATGTCAAGTGAGACGAGAAACAGATGCAGCGATCAGGCTGAAGCTTATGACGTTATCGAGTACTCGTGAGGACCGAAAGCGAGGCAAAACCATATCGCTTTCAACGTCCAAGCTCGAATCAGCGGTACTTCAGTACTTCTTTTAACGACTTGGGCTTAGGCATTTTAAGGTTAGTGCCACTTCAGGGGGGACTGCCTGTCTATACAGGTTGCGTGATAACGACCCGCTAAAAGGGCGAAGAAAAGGAACATGTTCCTTTCAAAATGGGCGAAAGCTCAGTTCCCGGACGTCTAATTCGCGGTCAAAGCCGCTATACGAGCGAGCCTTGCCAGGCCACTTATTCGGGTGTAGAGTTACCTCACCTCCAGCGTCACAGACGCATCGATATCGCGGTGGCTACCCAGCCTCCATGTCGCGCCGGTAACATCGCGCCACGTACCGCCAATTTCCCCTGATTTTCCGCCGCACATAGATAGCGCCTTTAAGACATGCATTGCATGCCTTAAGCGCGTTGTGATGCGCGCTTCCATGGATTCCTTGCTCGTCCGAGCATCGAAGAATCGCCTGGCATCCGCCAGGAAATCCCTTTTAACGTTTCTCGAGAGAAACCATGGAATCCTTTGCCAACAACCTCATCAAGCGCCCGCTCAAGCTTCTCGCATGGTCCTTGGCCCTGTTTTCAGCTTCGCAGTCGTTCATCGTTGCAATGTTTGTCTCTGCTGTTCTGTTCTTTTACCTGAAGGAGAAGGCGGTCCAGTGGAGCAAGGTCGTACCGGCAGCGCCGAAGGTATCGACGCCGGACAATCCGGCAGAACGTAAGGCTACCCCGGTTCAACCGGCGCAACCGCCCGAGACGCAGTACGAACGCTCGGCAGTGGTTACGCCTATCCGTCGCACCGGAACGCATGACCGTTCCTAACTTCTAGCCGCCCAATTCTGGGCGGCCTCATTCCACCTGTCGCGGGTATTCGATACCCGCCGACAGGTGGGTCTTCGGATACTCGTCCGGAGACCATCTTGGAAACAACGGCAGTAGGGTGGCAGCTGGACTTCTTCGGTGAAGCGGCCGCTATCGTTGTGCCTCCTCCGAAAGTCGATCCACTGCCCGACCCCTCGCTTTGGAGCGAATCGGTTCGGGAGCAGATGATCGACGCGCTTATCAGCTTGGCTTGTGACAGCCGTCGCGGCGACAACATGCCAGAGTCACTAGTCGATTGTGCTGATCTCTTACGTGACCGGATCCGCAACAAGTCTTCACTGGACCTGGAGGACTACTCCATGACCCTCGGCTGGATCTTCGGTTACTGGGACGGTGCACTGCCCTATACCTACGTCTGTGCAGTGTGCGGCGTGAGTCCCGAGGTGCTACAGGACGTCATCCTTAACCATGCTCGCCTGAAAGCCGACCTCGATGAGGTGCGCAGACAGTGCTGCGGGTCTCTTCTCTGATTTCCCCATGTCACTCTTCAATCTTTTCAAGCAAGCGGCCATTTCTTTGCTTGGCCACAAGAACCCTACACCACCCAGCGCGAAAGTTCATGTGGGAACCGGCGCAGACAATGAATTTCAGATCCACATTGGCGGCGTGCCCCATCTCTTTCGGGATGAGGGCGATCGCGTGGTGCATTTCAGGGCCGTATTCGACCGGACGATCCAACACACGGCGTTCGGTGACAAGTTGTTGCCCGAAGTGATGCCGCGATGGAGCAAGGTCGGCGTGCACGACGCAGATGGCGACACCCTGCAGTCCGTTGCGGAGAGAGTCGTGCGTGACGCAAAGCTGAGCGCTTCAGTGTCGCGGCAGGAGGATTCCAAAGCGGAGGTTGTTAGGCAGCATTCCACTGGCCTTCAAAAGGCTGGTCAGCTAGATGATCGTGCGGTGCATCGTCCCCAGACTTCTGCATCTGACGCTTCGTCGTCGACGTACACCGTCGGCACGCTGCTCGAATGGGGAGAAATGGAGTTCCCCAACCGAAAGCCTGGCGGAAAACGCACCTACACATCGTTTGCAGTGAAACTCGATACGGGCGCTGGCGTGAAGACGCTGCAAGGCGAGGGCCTGAAGGATGTCCTGGCTGATGCCCGTTGCAAGGTGGGCGAGCGCGTCGGCGTCAAACGCCTCTATAAAGAGAAAGTTCCTGCATTCGACCAAACGACGGGGCAGCCCCTTCGTGATCGAACAACAGGCGAGCAAAAGCTCTGGGACCGCTGGGTCTGGTCGATCAATCGCATTCATTGACAAGGAAGCATATGGCATCCGTTAACAAAGTAATCCTCGTGGGCAACCTCGGTGCCGATCCCGAAACCCGTTATCTGCCCAGCGGTGACGCCGTCACCAATATCCGCATCGCTACTACCGATCGGTACAAGGACAAGCAGTCCAACGAGTTCAAGGAAGCGACCGAATGGCACCGGATTGCATTCTTCGGGAAGCTGGCGGAAATCGCCGGCCAGTATCTGAGGAAGGGCTCGTCGGTGTACATCGAGGGCCGCATCCGTACTCGCAAGTGGCAGGATCAGTCCGGTCAGGATAAGTACAGCACCGAGATCGTTGCCGATCAGATGCAGATGCTGGGAGGGCGCCAAGGCGGTCAATCGGCTGATGATGACGCGAGCGAGGGCGCTGGACGTCGCGCAAGCGAAGACCAGTTGCATGGTCAACGTCATCAGCAGCGATCGACCAGCGGCGGTGCCAGCGCACGCAATGCGCAACAAGTCGGCTATGGCGGTGGCGGCGCGCAGCGTGATGGATTCGACGGGTTCGATGAGGAAATTCCATTCCATGCGGTGAGGGCGCTCGACGGAATTCCCTTCCGACGCTAAGGCGCATCGAACGAAGGGCGGGCGATAGTCCCATCGACCGCCAGGTCACACTGTGTCGTGCATATTTTCCCTACTTCTGCCGGAATCCGGCAGAAGTAGCGGCATCTCTCCTGTCTGCGCGGTCCTTGCCGCAATCCACCCACTTCCACCTACGCATGACGCTATGCTGAAAAGACCTTCTGGTTAAACCGGGATGTCTTTTGAGCAAGCGTTCCTTCGCCTGTTTTACAGGCATCGACCCACCAACTCCCTCAGGAGTCATCCCATGCAAGATATCAGTGTGATTGTGAAGAGCTGGAAGGCAGAGCAGTGGGACGCCCTCATCGCTCAGTATCTGCCAGCCGGCATCCTCACGGATGCCTTCTGGCGCGGTCGCCCTGGTCCCTGCCCGATATGTGGCGGCAAGGACCGGTTTTCTTACACCAGAAACCGCGGTCGCGGCGACTGGGTGTGTCGCAAGTGCAATAACGGCAGTCCCGCTGGTGGCGACGGTCTAGAGTTGATCCGTCGATACACCAACATGTCCTACTCGGAGCTGAAGCGTCGGCTCAATGGACAGTGCAGCGAGCCACTTCCTCCGGTTGCGGCACGGGTGCCGGCGCGCGAAGTTGTGCCGCCAAGTGAGCTGATGAGGCGCGTCATGAAGCAAGTCAGCAAATCGAAGCCGGTTCAACCTGGCGATGCAGCCATGCGCTACCTCGCGGCAAGGGTGCCGGGGCTACGCGCCCCCATCCCGCAGTCGCTACGCATGGCCGAGCAGGACTATTGGCACGAGCGAAAGGTGGTTGGGAAGTTTCCGACCATGATTGCCGAGTACAGGCTGGCAGATGGCAGGCTAGCCACTGTGCATCGTACGTCGTTGCATCCGGATAAGCCGGAGAAAGCAATAGTCGTGTCGGATGATGGGGAGATCCTGCCTAGCAAGCGCAACTACACGGGCGCGCTGCCGCTGGATGGGGGCGCTGTCCGATTGATGGCGCCGCGTCATGGCGAAATCGGTGTGGCCGAAGGCATCGAGAATGCCTACGCCGCATACATGCTGTTTCGCGTGCCGACCTGGTCTTGCCTGAACCGAGTGCTGATGAGCAAGTTCGTGGTACCGAACGACCTTGGGATTCACACGGTGCACATCTTCGCTGACTTTGACAAGGTCGATGCGAAGACTGGGAAATCGCCAGGCATGGCCGACGCGCTCACGCTGCAAAAGCGCCTTCGGCGTGAAGGCTTCAACGTTGTGCTGCATCGACCGAAGGTTCGGGGCAGCGATTTTTGCGACGAATGGCGCACGGTCTATCAGTTGCGCGAGATCTCGCAGCAGGCGGTCGCCGCCTAGTTTTCTTCCGCCGCATACGCGGCAAGCCTCAATTTCTGCCCTGTGGGTTCGCCCACAGGGGCGGATTCCCTTGTGGCAGTCTCAACGGAGAATGCAATGCCACAGAAAGGATTTACGATGATCGTGAACAAGCTGCACATCCAAGCCATGCGGAGCACTGCAACTCAGGATGTCCAAGCGTGGAAGTCAGAGGCACAGTTCTTCCACGTCTACAGGAAGGACGCAAGCAACAGCTTCACGCTGGTCGAAAGCAATCTTTCGTATGAATCGGCGGTGGATTTCTGCCTTGCCCCTGGCACGCTTCACTGATGTGAGCCCAAACCTTAAACAAAAAGCCCAGCGATCATATCGCTGGGTTTTTTTTTTGTGGCGTGCGCACTTGGCCTACGCTTTCTTGCGTGCCTTGGCACCTCGGTAGACTGCCACGACAGCTTCCACCACGCAGTAGCAGATCACGGTGCCGAAAACGAATCGATTAATGTCATGGTTGGTCGAGAGGAAGTCGAAAAATTTCATGTGGATCTCTCCGTCAGGTTTTCTGTAGCTTGCCACATAACTGTTGGCGGTCAAGCCCTAGGCTAGTACCGGGCCATAGCGTCATTAAGCGCTCCAATGTCGATGCCGGCCAAGGGGTCGACGAGGTCGCTATCATTCCCCTCCATCGCGCCTTGCATTGGTCCTGTCGCTGCAGGAGGCGCAGCTACCGTCGGCACTGATAGCGGTGCCTCGTTGTGTGGTCGAGGCACGGCACCTCGCATTATCGGCTCCTGAGTTATGGGAGCAGGCGTCCGCACTGGCGTGGAATCTAGGCCGCCCGCCGGTGAACCTGACACTGGTGGCCAGACCACGGCCTCTTGCCCGCTGGCCCGTCCTGACTGGAGTCCCCGCAATGCCAACATGCGCAGCATGAAGGACCGCTCTCGTGGATCTGAGAACTGACGCAGGTAAGCGAGCAAATCTGGCTCGACCAGCGTCACGGTCATTTGAACCTTATCCATGGCCTTACCTTACGCGGCTCGGCTTGCCTGCCGAGTGGCGGCACCGATCGTGTAGAAGCCGCGCACATTCGCGAAACAGGGAGAGTCCATCATGTGGATGGGGTTCAGGGGAAACGCAGCGCGAATGGCCGGTGCATAGAGCTGCGCGCCGCCGCCGGTCAGGATGATGGCACGCAAGTCGTCGGTTCGGCCGACGCGCGTCTGGATTTCCTTTACGGGCTGATTCGTGAGCGCCATCGCTTCAGACAGATACGGTCCCATATCCAGATCCTCCCCAAAATACACGAGCGGCTTGGCGTCCCTAATGGCCTGGTCGATGCGCTCGATGCCGACATCCGGTTGGTTGCGGTCGGCAGTGATCAGGCTTGCGACCTGCTGATAGATGCGCGCTGCGCCGCCTGGAACGCCACCGCTGCGCGTGTCGTCGACCGTGTAGCCGCGGGCGACCACCCAGTCGGTCGTGAAATAGCCAACATCGATGACAAGATACGAGTTGTCGGGGTCGTATTGTTTGCCGCGTTGCTGAATATAGTGAATGAGTGTGCCAAGCGGTTGGGGCAGTGGCAGCACGCTACCGACATGTATGTCTCCCCACCCAAAATTGTGCGTGCCTGCGAAACGCTCTTTGAGGTGGGCTGCATACTTTTGCGTGTTGTGGACCGGCAGGCCGAGCACGAGACGGTCCACTTCGCGCGCGCCGGCGTAGTGCAACGCTCCTGCCAGTAGAGCGGCGTAGCCGGCGGTGGTCGCGAAGTCCTCAGATAGCGAACGGCCGGTGTGCACATGCGCGCCACTGATCGATACGCCGGGGCCGACCTCATACCGCGCACCGTCAACTTCGACGTTGAGGACATTCCGGCCTTTGAACACGCCCCCGCCGAAGGCGTTGAGGGAGCTGTTTGCTGCGAGCGGAGCAAGCGACGGGAACATGTTCGTTGCGATCTCGGCGCCCATTGCCCAAGCGGTTTTCGTATTGCCGTAGCCTACGTCGATGGCGATGGTCGGGTGCTTGATAAGTTCGTTCTGTTGTTTCATGTCAGCTACCTTGATGGATTGAGTTTGTTTCGGTCGATGCTCCATCGGGAGAGAGTCTGCGTCCTGGTCCGAGCAAGTCCCACCAAGTGGCACTTGGCGGCGCCATGTCCTATCTAGTGCCACCATGTCCGAGGACTTTGATGGCACATGGTGGCACTTGATTTGCCCAAGTCCCACCTGCTCCGACGTGGACCGACTTCGTGGCACATCGCTATCACCCACTCTACCGTTGAAAAGCCGAAGTCAAGCGCCGAAAGCTGATCGATTTGCGGTGTGATACGTTGCCAGTGATTCGTTCCGTGGTTTATGCTTGGCGCACCTACCGCGTCCCCGACGCATCGACTCCGCCGCCATTGCGCGGCACAAAACGGCCTTCGATCCTTCCGTACGGAGGGGTACTGCAGGGCTCACTGTTCATGCCGGAAATTGCACCGGCTTTTTTTTCAATCAAATCAAGTGGACCGTGTCGGATAGTGAGGACACCGGACACCGCGATACCAAGCCGATTGGCGGTCTGTTTGTGAAAATAGACCGTAGTGCGGACAATTCCGAAGCCGGACACCGGACAGGTGCTCTGTGGAAATTCCGCGTATGCCCGACACCCTTACAGCCGCGTGGCTGGGTGCGGATCACGAAGCCCAAAACACTGCGGCGGGGATGATCTGACTTTGGGGTGGGGAGCTGCTTTGCGTGCCGAATGACGGCGAACGCAGGCTTCTGAGCAAATATCGATCCGGGGGGCGCCACCGGTACCAGAACGGCGCAACAGGTAATCACCCATCACGGCAAGGGCCGCAGGCGTGTGGACGCAATCCACGCGAAGGCAGGCTCGCATCCAGAGATGCACCGGATAGGGTGGCCGCGCAAGCGGTGCGTGAGGCGAGAGCCTTGCATGTTCGCGAAGCGGACGGTCACGACGCATTGCTTCCATGCTCAGGGCCGATCGGTTTGGCATCGCTAAAGGACCGGAAGAGTGGTTGTAGGACCGGCAGGGTGGGCCGGCAAGCTGGGGGTGGTACCCCGGTGCACCAAGCGGGCAGGGCCAATTCGGGGTTGGCGCCGCCGAGAATTGGGTTGCGCAGATTTGCGCGGCCGGCGGGATGCGCTTAGCGCGAATAGGAATCCGTCATGCTGAAGACAATCAACCTTCGACCAATCCTGGACCAGTACAACCTGCCCGAACGTTTCAAGGCCGAATTCGCGGTATTGGCGAGCGAGCACCTTCACCTACCGCACAGCGGCACGCGAGTCAGCGGCCGGTCGCTGTCGCAGATGTCTCAACGCCAGAGGGCGCAGGCGCTTCTTGCGATGATGGTGGAGTTACGGCGCATCGGTGGAATGGCGGTGACATCGCCGTATGCAATCCGGCAGAAGCACGTTCGCTGGCTTGTCCGCTACTGGGTAGAAGATCGCAAGCTGAATGTCGGCACTGTAGAGTTGCGGCTGACGCATCTGCGCGCCTTCATGTCGTGGATGGGCAAGGTCAACATGGTGGGACGGATCGACGACTACACGGCGCGCCCGGAGGGTTACGTTCGCGGCTACGTCGCGAAAGAAGATCGGTCCTGGGAAGGCAAGGGGATCGATGCTCTGGCGAAGGTTGCCGAGATTGAGGTGACGGATCGGCACGTCGCGCTGCAGCTGAAACTTGAGGCCGGATTTGGATTGCGTGCGAAGGAAAGCTGGCGGCTGCGTCCTGCTCTGGACATCCTTCCATCGGGCATGCTGCATGTCCACGATGGCACCAAGGGCGGCCGGCCGAGACGCGTGCCTATCGAATTCGACTGGCAGTACGACCTGCTAGGGCAGGCCGCGCGCTTGGCGCAAGCGACCAATCCTGGGAGGGAGTCGCTCATCCCGGCGACCTATACGCAGAAGCAATGGCGCCGGCGTTTCTATACGGTGTTGGAGAAGCATGGTGTCACCAAGAATGGCGCTGGCGTGACGGCACACGGGCTTCGCCACCAATATCTGCAGCAGATGTACCAGCGTCACAGCGGGCAGCCCGCTGCCGTCAAGGGCGGGGGCAAGGTTGAGGACGCGGCTGCGCACCACGAGGCCATGCGAAAGGTGGTGGAGGCCGCAGGCCATAGCCGCGCGACAAAGGCCAACGCGTACTTATCGACGTATGCAACGCAGCGCGCCCAGGACAGGCCCGAACCCACGGTCGCAGAGATCGAGGCGGCAATTGCGCAAGCCGACGGTAACAAAGCCGCTGCGGCGAAGGCATTGGGCATTTCGCGCGCCAAGCTATATCGCGTGTTGTCGAAGCGGGACACGTAATGGCCGATATTGTGGGTGGTGGCGCTTTTGGCACGATGAAACATAGCCAAAGTTGCAGGCACGCTTCCCCCGGATTTCCTGTAAGCCTCGCCAGCGCTGGCTCTGGTTAAAGGGGGAAGCCACGGCCATTCGGCCGTCGCGTTTGCCGCGACGCCATTGGCTAGGATGCGGCGAAGCGCATCGTCAGAGTAGAGTTTGTCTACATACATGGGTCATCTAAGCCTCTAGCTGGCTGAGAAACACGCTACAAAGCATCACTTAGCTAAGCTGGAAACGGGGCGGATTCTACGCCAAATATACGAGCAATCCCCCGGCTACCACGACGCCGGCCGCCTCTCTCCATAAGCTGGCAGCAAGCCGGTGGCATTCGGCATGATGGGCGTCCACGTGGGCTTGGCGCAGGCTTGAGGCGGGGCGGATGTTCGTAAGCCGGAGAAGCCGCCGAAACACGCGATCTCGCCCCGTACCCTACCTACCACCACTCCTATCCTCGGAATCGCGCTTGTGGCAAATTCCTTCCGGCTTGCCCGGGCATAGCCGCAGGGCTTCACACCCCGCGCGGTAGAATCGCCGTACCGTCACTTGGGCCGGTGCCGTCCGGCTCTCCGTCGCCATGCCAAAGGCCATCGCCTTTTTCCCGTGGGTTGCCATCAACGGAGCGCGCAGCTTCGGGGCGCTTCGCCTGATTCCTTACGAGCTCGGCAAGGCGCCGGGCGATCTTCCCTACGCAACGCAAGCCGATATTGAGGCGGTACTCGGAGCGTATGCCGAGCATCCGAGGCACCCGATTCGCGCCGCTACCCTGGTCGAGTTCGGCGATTGGCAGACGGGTATGGATATCGAGGATCGGGCGCAATGGCTGTGGGCCTTGCAAAAGCTCGTCGCCTTCGCCGCGCTTGCGAATCGCCGGCTATTCACGGTGGCCTACACGAATACCGATACCTATAAGCTCGTCATCCAGCGGTATCGAGCGGGTGAGGCAAACCGGTTCGGATTTCACACAAGGCGGCGCGACGGCAAAGGTTTGCACAGTTGGGGCACCGATGAGTTTGCCTTTCATCGACCGCACCACGTCAGCCGGTCGTGGTTTTCCATTGACGAGCACTTGCTATGCGCGTTGATGCCGGACATGCCGCCGCACTGGCGCAGTGCCATCGAAGACTATTGCGCGGCGAATACCGATTCGCGCGACATGCCAGACCATACCGAGGCCGTCTTGCTGTATTGCGCGTTCGAATGGCTCTTCGGCTTTAGCAACAACTGCAAGAAATTTATCGATGCGCTCGACCGGACCTTTCCCTATCACGCTGACATGCAAGGTAACGGGCCGCTTGCCGATGATTGGAAAGGGAAATACCAGCACGTGACGAGGCCGCTAACAGCATGGGCCAGCGAGTTTTGCCAAGTACGCGGGCAGTCCGCGCACGGCCTCTCGCGCGAGGTGCGCCGCTTCGTCTGGCCGGTCCACACGCATCTCGCTTTCGCCTCCATGTTGTTTCCCTTGGCGTTCAAGAAAACACTCGCCGATGCCGGCCGTTTCGAAATATCAGAGGGAGACTTGCAGCGTATGCGGCAGATTGACGCCTATGTGTTACATGACCCATTTGCATTCGACTTCACGATGGAAACTGAAGACAACAAGCACCCGTGGTGCGAGCTCGATACCGAGCACACCTTGCGTGCCATGATCGAGCAAAGCATGCGGGAAGTGATGGTGGGCAAAAGCCCCGGCGCCGACACCGAGGCTTGAGGGGAGAAGTGTCCCGCGCACCGTTCATTGCCGCGCGTTGCCGTTTGAAAGGGGAGCGGCATGCGCGGGACGGCGTTGACCATAAGACAACCGGTCGGTCTACTATCGAGCGGCGCCCGCACTGGCAGGCAGAACTCGCCGGGGCGCCATCGGCAAGAGTTCGGCAGCTCGACGCCGTCAAGATCGAGACGCGGGCCAGTCCCTTACATGCTGGCGACCCCCGCGATAGAGATAAAGGCCAGCCGAGCGCCCGCGCCGCCTATGCGAACAGCAGCGCGGGGGGCTGGCTACGTTGTCCGAGGCCGATTCTTCCGGGGCGAAATCGAGGTTCGCGGGATAGAGGCTTCGGCAGGCGCGATGTAGGAGGGTGCATCGATTTCTTGATAAACCCCCTATGACCGAAAGCTAGACTTGGGTAGCTGTTCCAGTGCCTTCATTAGTGCTCGCGTCTCCCGAACAATTTGCTCATGCGGCCTTGAGTTCCTGGAGCTATCGGCGTAGATGCGATTTACCGAGAAGCGAACCGGCGTAAGTAACGGCTTCCGACCGTTGTGCAACAAGCCCCACAGCGCAGAGTGCAAGCGGACCAAGAACGTTGACAGGCGCCACAGGTCAGCGACTTTACCGCGCGCAAACAGTGCTTGAACTTTTGTGTTTCCGTGCGCTTGCCGATGAGCGAGATACTGATGGCGAACCGGCATAATGGCGCGCTCATAGACGCACCGGTATTTCTCAATATTTCGCCTCAGGCGTGCAACGTCCGCCTTAGTTGGATAGTGCGCGGCGGAAAGGTAGGCATCCAGCCACGCTGGGTCGCTCGTCGCACCATTGCGCTTGCGGTGAGCAAGAGCATCTCGACCGAAGATCGTCAAATCGCGCTCCATCGAAATCATGAGCGCTTCGAGGTTGTAAGGAGATTTTTGATCGAAAACTCTACCGAGTGCAATATATGCGGCTGATTGTAAGGCGGCGGTGCAGGATATCCAGAAGGTGGGGGTTTCGTTTAAGTGGTCTAGCAGTTTTTTAGATTGCGACGCGGCATGCTGAATGGTCATCTCCGCATACGTATAGTTGGCAATGACGTTGGCCTCATGTTCAAGAGACTTCAACTGATTCTCGAACGAGTAATCTGGTTTCACGCTGCACTCTGCCCTATATAGTTCTAATTCTCAATTAGAGTAGCATACCGCCAGCGTGAGCCTCCTAGCACGAGATCTTTTGCTGGCGGAATTTGCCTACGGTCCGCACTTCGCACCGTTAGCCAGGCGGCGGCTGAACGGGGCGGGGTGGCAGCTCGAGGATCACGATACCGAGGCTGGAACGATTTTTCGCATTTCGTCCGCCATGCCGCCGGAGAAGGGCGATGTGTTGGGAAAGGCGTTGGGTGTAGCGCTTAAGCAGGCCGACGTCGCGCATCTTAGTCTCGCATGCCAGGGGCGCGCTTACCTCGATGGTTTGAAGGACTTTGCGGAGCTGCCTGCTCGGCCGATAGCGGGCAGGCCAGGCTCCAACTCCGAAAGGTTGTGAATTTGGCGGGTCTTTCCAGGCGAGAGATGAGGTCGAGGCGTGCTTGAATACCTCGGCACATCCAACGCGCAAGGAGAATACCCGCATGACGAAATCTGAACTGATTGACGCCGTTGCTCGCGGTGTCGACGGTCTCACGAAGACCAAGGCCGAGCAAGTCCTCAATGCAACGCTCGATGCCATCGTCGAGGCGGTAGGCCGCGGCGAAACCTTGAGCCTGATCGGCTTCGGTACCTTCAGCAAAGGCGAGCGTGGCGAACGCATGGCGCGCAATCCGCGCACCGGCGAGGAAATCCGGGTCGAGGCAGCCAAGACCGTGAAGTTCAAGGCGGGCCAGCGATTCAAGGATGCGGTCAATGGTGGCCGGTGGCCGGTGACGCGATGCATGCGCCCTCCCCACAATACGTGCCGGTCGCGGAGCTGCTCGCCGGCACCGCGGAGATCCCGCAACGCCTCGATGCGGCGACGATCCGATATCGCGGCGTCACTTGCCATGTCTATGGCGTGCTCCATGGTCTGACGGGTGGCACCAATCGCCAGTACAAAGCTCTGGTCGAAGACGCAATCGAGAATGCCCCGGGAGAGCTTGTCTTTGGCGAGACGAAGTTCGCGAAGCTGTACCGGGGCATCCAGGTCGAGATGGACGACTGGACTGAGATCCCACTGCGCGATGCATTCCGGATGCAGTTCAAAGCCGCTCTCACGCCGATGCGCATGTTTATGGTGGCCGCTGGCATGCGGCGCGAGCGGCGGACGATGGCGGACCGCTTCGGAGCGAACGGGTTTCGTCGTCTCCAGGACATCGGTGGCTCTGCCGCCTTCCATGCGCTCTCGCCCGACGAGCGGCGCAGGATTGCTGGCTTTCCGGAGCCGTACGCCTATCTCGTGGAGAATTGCCGGCGGCGGGCGGGCGGGGGTGATCGCTGCGGGCCTGTGTTTCCGGATCCTGATTGGCGCTGGCTTGCGATGATCGAGCCTGAGCTCAACATCCCGTTGCGAAGCGTCTTCATGCTGGAGTTCGCAGTGGAACGGGCGAGGGTGTTTGGGGGCAGCGAGATATCGATTTTCGTGGGCGAGATTCACAACTCCGACATGGTGTGGCTGGCGGGCTTCGACGAGTCCGCGGTGGACCCGAAGGTACGGGACATGGTGGACAATGTCCGCTGGCGCGCTATCGAGCTTGCGCGGGCGCCGCGGCGCCCTTCCCGGCTCCGCTTCGTTCTGGCTTCGCTGGCGGGGGCATCCATCCCGCTATCCTTGTACTTCGGCCTCGGAACGTGGCTTTGGGCACGAGGCTGACTGTAAATCGGCCAGTATGAAAGCGAAAGGCGCGTCAAAAGGCGCGCCTTTCGTCTTTTTTGAAAGGAACATGTTCCTTCCGGCGGGATGCTACCGCGCGTAGGCCAGCATGAGCGTGGCCAGCGCACCGGCGTGCTGAACCAGCCCACCGAGGGATTCAGCCGCATCCCCTGCTTTGTCGTTTCCAACAAGCCTGGCAAATGCGACACGGCGAGCCGCCTTCTCCCCCGGATGCGGTGTCGGCGGCGGTAGATCCAATGCGACGCCTCGCTTTGTCGGCGCCAGAGCGGGGAACGGATCGATGCCGGTGAAGCGCGACAGTTCGCTAATGCTGATGACGCTGTAGGCTTGCGTCGCATCGTTACGGACGACGTAGGCCGCAGCGCCGACGCCCGGCACATAGATTGCCTTCCACAAATAGTCCGGGATGCGCACGCGGCCGTTCAGCATTCGGGCGGCATTGGTGAATGCCGGACCGGTCACGACATGGATGGCGCCATACTGACGCGCGAGCTTGCGCGTCGATGTCTCGATATGGCTCCAGGTCCTCCGGTTCGACGTGCTGTTCTGAGGCACGACGTTGGCGAGGCTGAAGCTTTCGGCCTGAGACGCCTTGTCTCCGAAATCACCGCTCGGGGCAAGGTGGCCACGGTCGTATCCAGATCGTACGAAGTCTCGCCGCTGCGCACGCTCGCCAGCCGGCAAGCGATCTTCTTCATAGAAATCACTGTCGCGCGGCAATGTACGGGCCGCATCCGCCGCGGCGGCGGTCAGGCGTTCGGCGGACCATAGGGCCGTGCGGGTCTGCGGCGAGTAGAGGACTGCGTACGCGCGGTAGCAGAGCAGCTTGGTGTTGGCGGCAGGACGGCTGGCCGCCGGCTTGCCGGCCTCGAGGATGTTTCCGCATTGCGCGGCGTCCTTGGCGGAGGCGGCTGCCGCGGTGACGGCGAGAAGAAGGGCGACTGTAAGTTGACGGATCATTGCTGGGAGGGCGTCATTGAACACGCTCCCAGCTTGCCCTTTCTGGGCCAAAGTCAAGGCTGCCAGTGATCGGGGAGGCCATCGATAGCCTTACCAATGAACTCGTGCAGATCCAGAAGCGGCCAGTCCTTGTCGGCGAGGGATTCTTCGGCGATCTCCGCGCACAGTGCCGGCACATGATCGAAGCGGATCATCGGTGCGCCATCGATATAGATGATCTTCGCGCGCTTCAACAGTTTCTGGTATCTCGCCGCCTGGGAGATCACGGTCTCCGGTGGATCTACGTGCTTGAACTCGTACCCTGGCTGGGCAAGCGCCGCGGCCATGGCGGCAAACTTGGGTCCGACCGTCTCCCAGTCGGAGGTCGTTGCCGCCAGCAGATTCAGGAAGTAGGGGATGTCCGATGCGGTGAGCGCGCGCCGCGACATCATTGAGACCGCGTTCTGGTCGGCTGGGCGGTGCTCGACGCGGCTATTCCAGATCGCGCTGAGCGTCGTGAACGCGGTGTCCTTGTCCGCAGAGTCCAGGCGAACAGGAGGCGTAGAAATGCCGCATTCTTCACATACGATAACTGCCTGGAGCCGGCCAGAGATGTAGGTCGGGGCGCCGTCGCAGTGGGCGCATTGGAGGAGGCCGCTGGGCATGGGGAGAATCAGGATCGGGAAATGCCGGCATTATGCCTGCCCGCATCCTGTGCCCAACGGTCGGGCGCGACTGACTGTGCGAAAGGCGGCCGGGCTAAGGGACGTCGGTCGCCAGATAGTCTGCCGTCGTATTCAGGAGTTCCTGCAGCGCGGTGTCCTCGAAGCCCTGCAGGATTTCGGCATGGTCGCGCAGCGCGGCGCCAATCTGCCAGAATTCATTAAGCCAGTGGCCAGGCGGACCCTTGGGGCCGCCCAGCTGCCCGGTGGCGATGGCACCGCGGATGGCAAGGACGGTTTCGGGTTCGGGGTATTCGCGTTCGTTGTCGTCGTGCTGCGTCATTGTCGTTTGGGTTGAGTGGCCCATTGCATGGCCGGGTGCATCTGAAAGCCGTCGAACTGGCGGAACAGTTCGGCGGCACCGCGCGCGTATTGCAGGATCCATTCCGTTGCGATCCAGCGCCGACCTAACCTCTCGGCGGCCAGGCCGGTGCGAATCGTCCCGCCGAATGGGTCGACCACAAGGTCGCCTGGCTGGGACAGGAACCGCGTGAAGAAGTCGGGGATGTCGGTAGGCTGCATGGCGCCGTGGGTCGGCAAGCCGAGTGCCTGGGCGGCACGGCTCCATCACTTCGCTCCACGCGCCAGTGCGCGTCCGCATGCAGCGCCGACGTCGAGCGACGTCACAGGGAAGGCGTCATGGACCACCCCGTCCAGCAGCCGGCCGGAGGCCTTCTTGCCGACAGCGTGAAAGGCCGCTTTCCCCGTAGACCCATCCACGACCTGCCAGTGCCCCCATTGCTTGAAGAGGAACGGCACGCCAGCCGAGGCGCATTGGTCGCGCAGGGAACGGGCCCATGCCGGGTGCATTGAGCGGGCGCCGGCGCCGCTCTCACCTCCCACGATGATCCAGTCGAGGGCGCCCGGCTCGTAGTCGTTGCCGGACGTGTGCAACAGTTCGCCGGTAGCAGAGGAGAAAACGTCGACATGGCCGAGCAGCGGCTCCATCGAAAGGAACCGCGTCTTGGCAGGCGTGCGCAGCAGCTTGGGGATATCGCGGTCGGCTTCAGCCTGATTCACGATCGTGGCACCGAGCCAGATATCAGCGGGTGCATTGCCGGCGATCCACGTTGCCAGCCAAGGTACGAGCGGATTCTCTGCACAATCGTCGCGCAGCATCAGCGTGTTGAACGCCTCACCGAGCCGCTTCGTAGCGTTGCCGATGCGCTTGGTCAGCACGAGTTTGTCCAGGTGCGGCGTCTGGCGCCAAACATCAAGCACGTCGATAAGCCATTCGATAGGGACGGCGGTATCGAACACGTCGGCCAAGCTCGCGCAGAAGACGCGCTGGCGGCGGCCGTGGACCGCAGCGAACGCGGCGTGGGCAGCGTTCCACCGAAACATTTTTCGCCAGTTGGCTGCGGAGGTGCGGCGGCGCGGCGCCCCTGGTCCCCAGTTCGGGGCAACGCCCCCGCCAGACCGTTGGTTGCGGGTTTCGGCATAGCAATGGTCGCAGCCCGGGCCTACCTTCTGGCAGCCTTCCCACGGGTTCCAGGTGTGGTCGGTCCACTCGATCTTCGTGTTTTCGCTCATGACTGTGCGTCCTCAAACATGTCGATCGTCAGGGGGTCGCGCTCGGGCGCCTCGGTCGCAGGCGGTTGCGCTGCCTCGCATTTGATGCAGGTAGGGGGCACGGCGCCATACGGTAGCCAGCCACTCCGGCGCTTCATGCGCTTGGCCGTATGGCGCGGCTTGTGTCCGCATAGCGCAAGGCCTGTGGCGAGGTCCACCAAATGCACTAGGTAGCCGCCTTTGGCTCGTGCGGCGATGGGCCGGCGGCCGATACTGACAAGCGACGGCGACTCGGCTCCAGAGGGTATGTTTTCTCGTACGGTATGTTTTTCCATATGGTCGGGCTGCGTATGGAGGCGTGGGGTGTTGGGTGCAACGCGCCGGGTTACCTCATCAGCCTATCGAGGCGGCAACGAAGTCAAGACTTGCGGCGTAATGCCGTAACGGTCGGCAGCAGCGCGGAGTTGCTCGGCGTCGATGCGACCTACGGTGATTGCCGTTAGGACCTCGCGGGCGAAACCGTGGAAAGCCTGCAGTTCGTTGCCGATGATTTCGCCGACGAACAGGTAGAGCCCATCTGGCATCCTGCGCACGAGCGTTGTCTCCCGCGACATGCGCAGCAGCAACGATTCGGCAACATCGGGGCCAATCTGCAAATGCCGCTGCAGCAGCGCTACGGACGCAGCGCGAAAGCGCTGGACCAGATCCAACGCACGTGCGTATTCACGGTCAACCAGCGCTGCCGATGCGATATCAGGCGCCGTCATTGCTTCGGTTCGCGGTTGGCAGACGGACGCTGGCGGCCGGACCGGCCTTGACGTCCCACTCGAGCAACGGGATGCCGGAGGCAAGGTAGTGTGCTCGCTTCTCGGCAATTCGGGCGTCATAGTCTGCATTGCCGGACATGCCGAGGACCTCGATGACCACCTCCGGAGCTACATCGGTCAAGATGAAGTCCGGGTGAGCGGCAGCCCGGCCGATATGGCGCAGCGGCTTGCGAAACGCCCGACGCTCGGCGATCAGGTGATCGGCCATGGCGATTTCATGCGACGAGTCACACGGCACGAAATGGCTGTTGGTCAGCATCGCCGCGATGTCGACCACCCGCAGATAGCCGCCCTTGGACATCTCTACCAGTAGGATTGCAACGCAGCGCTGGTCGTCTCTGCCCACGGCGGACAAGGCGCTGCCAAACGAACTCTGCAGGCACGCATAAAGGTCCGCATTGAGGAAATAGCGTTGCCGGCTCTGTCGCAATACGAGTTTGCCGCCGTACTGTGAGGGTTCGTGGGATTCAAGCTGGCCGATGACGATGCCACGCGGGTTGCCGGCGGCCATGGGGGTGAGCCGGGCCTGCCAAGCGTCGAACTCGGCAAGGATTTCCGCTTTGCGACTGGGATCCCATCGCTGAACGATGTGGAGCAAACCGTCGGCAGACGTGCCGTTGATCCGGCATCCCGCAAGTTCGGCGGTCAGTTGTGACCAGCAAGCAATCCAACCGCGATAGCCGGTTCCGGGCCACACGTTCAGCCCGGCCTGCTCCCAGGCATACTCTAGGAACGCCAGCAGCCCGGCGGAGCGCCGCTGGGGCTTGCTGCTTTGGCCCTGCGCAGACCGCTGGACGGTCGCCGCTGGCGTACGCGTGCTGACGCTCAGCGCTACCCCGAGCCTGATGTCATGATGGCCGTCCTTGAGCCGGAAGGCATCGAGGTTATCGGTTGGCCCCGACTTGGCCAGCGTCGGCCGGTTGAACGGGCAGGCCGCCGCGTGTTGGTGCGCCTGTTCTGGCCATCGGGCAAGCAGAAAAATGTCCCGGTGGCGGCGGATCACGAGCTTCGGCCTGGGCCGTTGCGTGCCGCACCCGCATTCAGCAAAGCCTTGGATTTTCTTGGCGCGCTCGAGGTGGCGCGCGTAGCGGCCAGGGTCGTCCAGTACATCGTCCAGTGGGAACTCGTTCCCGCCAATCCGCACGGTGATCATAGGTTTCCTCTCTAGACGCCGGCTTCACGAAACATCGTGTACAGGTCGCGGCGGATCTCGCTTACATCCAGTACGTGCTTGGCGCGGGTCATGGCGACGTAGAGCAGCCGCATTTCTTCGGGCGCCATGGTCAGCTTCCCGTCGTCGCCATTCTTGAATTTGAAATCCCCGGCTAGTTGCACCCGATCCCACTCAAGGCCCTTGGCACGGTGGATAGTCGAGACGATGTAGTCGGCTTCGTCCTCGGGCGATACGCGGGTGAGGATCAGCCGCAGGTAATCCACTCCCTCGTTGTCGATCAGCGTGACCAGCGGCTTAAGATCCCGGCCAGCGAAAGACTCTGCATACTCCTGCACCTCTTCCCACGTTTCGAAGAGGGCGAGAGTGGCCGGATACCCGATGCGCTGGCCGCGCATGAGCTGCTCCGCCCCGTCCGCAAAGGCCCGCAGTTCGTCGACGTTGGCGCGCACCGCGACGCGATCGCCGCGGCCTATGCCTTGGGCCAGGTGAGTCAGGACCGTGGCGTTCTTCCGGCAGAGGACCGCGTCGAATCGTTCTTGTCCAGCGGACTCGTGCAGGATGCGGGAAGCGACTCCGTCCTGGCCGCGCACGGGCGTGTCTTCGTCCATCAGCGCGAGGACACGACTGGCCAACTGTGCGATCGCAGGCCCGAATCGGAACGACTCGGTGAGGGCGCATTCCGGCGCGCGGATATGGTCCATGGCGTTGACCGCGCCGCGCCATTCGTAGATCTGCTGGTAGGGATCACCGACGTAAATGACCTGGCACTGCTGGGCGCGCAGCACAGAGAGCATCAAGCCGTCGGCATCCTGCGCTTCATCGAACAGGATGAAGTCGGCGCCGATGCGGGGCCGGCTGAGTTGCCAGAGTTTTACGTACGTATCGTGACCGATTGCCGAAGGCGCGGCCGGATCGAGGTATTCCGACCAGAGACGTTTCACCGAAGGCAGGAGGGCTTCGCGCAGGTGCTCGGCTTCATCGTCCTTCACGATCGCGTCGACCGGGATGTGCCATGCCAGCGGCTCGGCCTGGGCCGACCGGCAAAAGCGGGCTGCTCCGTCCATCACCATGCGTGCGACCTTGCTCGGGCTCAGCTCCAGATCCTTGCCGATCGTCGTCGGCAGGTGCAGCTTGCCCAAGCCATAGCGCAGCGCCAGTTGGTGGGGCGGCTCGACGGGATTGCGCAGCTTGCGGGTGATCTCCGGGCGTGTGCCGCTATATGCAAGGGAGTGCACGGTGCGGCAGCGCGTGTTCTGCGGAAACTTGCGGGTCGCCTCGTTGGCGATCTCCTTGTTGAAAGCGAGGTAGAGGCCGCGCGCGCGGCCGCGGGCTTCTGCGGCCATGCGCAACGTCGATGTCTTGCCAGCGCCGGCGTAGGCTTTGACCTTGACGGGGCCACCGCCGCGGACGGTTTCCACAACCTGTTCCTGCTCAGTGGTCGGCGTCATGCCATCTCCAAAGCGACTTGCTCGGGCATGTTCGCGAGGACGCGGCGCCGCACTTCCAGCGTGCGGGCGCGAAGCACCTCGTCGCGCCGTGCGGCCTCGCCACTGATGTTGTCTACGATGTAAGCGAAATAGAACGCGGTGGTGGGGCCGGTCCATGCCAGCCACTTGGCGCGGACTTCGGCTTGCTGTTCTGCGGTGAGAGAGAAGTAGACCGCGCGCTTCTGCCGCCAGACACGGGCCTGGTGGTCACGCGTGGTCGCTTCGAGCCGGTCCGAACGTCGCTGCCGGCGCGCCAACTCGTCATCAGCGGAATGCTGCTCGGCGGCGACGTGCTCGGCGAAGAGCGGGTACCGCTCGCGCTCACGCTGCTGTTTGCGAGCGAAGGCGGCTTGTCGGCGGGTATTGAAGTTGATGGGGGCGTGGCGTCCGAATCGGGTGAATCGCATGGCGGCTAAGGTAAATGGGTCTAAGACCAAGATACCGGGGCCACATCGAAGTCAAGGCCGCCGGCGGGCGAAGTTCGCCGCCAAACATTTTCAAGGCAGAAAAGCGGGCGTAGGCTGCGAAAGGGATAGAATTTCGTGCGCCTTTTACCGAAAACCCATGTCCCAAGTCACTACATCGATGGCCCGCGAGGTATCGCTCGGCAACCGCCCGAAGAACGAGCCGCAGTTCATTGCCCCAGGCGAGCCGCAATATGGCGAGATTGCGCGGTTGGACGCGTTCATCTTCAAGCGCTACCTGGACCGCGTGTTCTGGCATCCGCGGCCCGACGTTCTGCGGTTCGAGGTTCGGGCGAACCCCTCTCCCGTGGGGAGCATCTATGACGTCGTTGCAATCGTGGGGAAGGGCGAAGGCGAGGTTTGGTTCGCGGAGGATGCCGTCCCGACGCGGTGGGACTACGTCGCCATTACAGAGAGTACCGACGGGCTTGGGCGCCTGCAGCGGGAAAAAGCCAAAGCTGACGGTCGGCTTCCCGAAGACTATGTGCCTTTCGTCGGGGACGGTCCTGTGCAGGACTATTCCAATCTGGAGAACCCAGAAGAGGTCGAGCAACGTCGCTGGGCCGTGGTGAATCGCCTCCGTGAGGCAAATCGTCTTGCCCGGCACGCCGCCGGGAAGCGGTAGGCGTCGTGGTGTTGAAGGTTGTCGGAAGGCGAGGTAAGATTCGTCCGATTCTCCGCGCTACTGCGCATCGACACCTGCCGGCGTACCGGCCATCTGCTTTTCTTCCACCCATTGGGGCTTTTGTCCCATTGGGGCATGGCTCCATCTTCCGTATCGGAGCCACCATGTCCATTGCCCACGCTCGTTCCACCTCCTTCGCTCTTGTTGCGCTGGTGGTCATTCTGTTCGTTGCGCTGTTCTTCATCGTTACGACACCGCAGCTTGCTCTTCTGTATGTCCAACTGAGCGCCTTGGCGCCAATGGCCCTTTTGGTCGTTGTGCTTTGGACGCTCAGCAATTTTGAACATCTCTTGGGCCGCCCGGCCTGAGAATTGGTCGAAACGGCCGCATAGTCGCGCTCACCCTTTGGGTGAGTGCGGCCCATCCACTACCCTCCGGGAGACGACCCGGTTAGGGTACCGCTCCCGGCTTCAGACGAAGCTATGTTTCCCAAAACCATCGACATTGAGGTTGGCCCTGTGCCGGCCGAGGAATCCTGTGCTCAGGTTGGTCGCGACGACTACGAAGAGCGCTCGCGGCGCGAATGCGCCGTGTACATTCGCCAGTTGCAAAGAATCTTCCATCATCCCAATCCGGCAGTCCTGAAGTTCGTGCGACGCGGCTTTCCCCATGAGTTGGGGCGCTATCACGAGGTAGTCGCAGTCATGACTGCAGAAGGCGTGGACTTGTTCGACGAGACCAGCTTGCCGCTCGAGTGGGATCACGTTGCGCGCGCCGAACTGACCTGGCTGCGCCTGCAGCAACACTGGTGGGAAACCGTCCAGGCTCGCCCGTCGGCGATTGCCCTCGTGCCGGACATCTTCCAGCGCTCGGACATTCCGGAGTTCCCCAACCACCCCGCCGCATTGTGGTGGGCAATGGGCTTCATGCCCATGCCGGTCGGCCGCGCGCTTTCGATTCACTAGGAGCGCAAGCCGTGAACACAAGCCAGAAGTGCACCGTCATCGTCCACCTTTCTGGTGGCACGGTACCGTACATCGAGAGTGACGGCCACGTGAACGTGGTGATCGTCGACCACGACATCGAAGGTGTCGAGGAAACAGACCTCAAGACCCTGCCGGATCGCAGCCGGGCCACGGTCCGCCAGGAGGAGACAGCCGGTGTGAGCCGCCAGTCCGCTCAACACTGGTTGGATTTGGCCATGTGATTCCCGTAGCGCGGACCCCCGCGCTACTTCCTTCCTTCCCTCGGGAGACCTCCCGAGGGGGTCTCCCTATTCATTTGAGAGACCCCATGTACAACGAAATCATCGAGAAATTCATCGCCGCCCAGCAGGCGGCACGTCAGGCCTATCAAGATGCCGCCAATCTCGAGCGTGCCATGCTCGCCGGCACCGGCACCGAAGAACCATTCTTCGCCGTAGGCGTCCGGTCGGACCACCGCCAGAACAACGAACTGGAGAAGTTCTGCCAATCGTTAGCCGGCAACGTCGTCAGTCGGGCCCGCAGGGAGTTTGCCCCCGCGGGTGCCCGGCTCGATATCGACAATAGCGCCGAGTACGAGCGTGCTGGCCTGGATATCCAAAAAGCGCTGAGAAAGGGGGACATCCCGGATCTCGACAAGCTTTGGGCCTCCCTCACCGCCCATTACAAGGGCGATGGCGGGGCGGCGACGGCTTACCGTCAGGCCGCATCGCGGATCGTCCGCAACTTTGGCCTGCATCGCAATGCTGAGGTAAAGCGTACGGCCGCCGGCGTGGTGTTGAAGAAGACGGTCTATACCGAGGCGTCCTACAGGTCGAGCCGGCGCAGGGTGGGCTATCACAGCACCCAGCCGACGGCGGATTGTCTGATGGGTCTCGCCACTTTCGCGGGCAAAGCTGGCAATGCATTGCTGGCCAAGCAGTTGGGGGGCATCAACCTATACGAGCTGGAGTACGTCTCGCGCGAGAAGATCGCAATGCCAGGACTCGACATCACTTTGTTCAACGACAAGTGGGAGTTCAAATTCTGCAACGAGCTGGCAGAGGCCCTGATGCTCTTCATTGGCGAGTACGGCCAGGACGCCATGCGGGAGCTGCGCTGATGTACAACTCGCTTGTCGAGGCGTTCCGTGCGGCGCAGGCGGCCTCGGCTGAAGCGTTTGCGCGGGTCAGCGTGCTGGCGACGCAGGTTGGCGCCGATTCTGCGATTGTGCCGTTGCCTGTTGACCACGCTGGCGAATATCGTCGCTTCCTACGCCGCCTTGTAGCAAGCCTGATCGATCGGGCGGGCAACGAGTTTGGCATTGCAGGCGCTCCGGTCAGCATTGACGAGACGCGTATCCCGGTGAACGGCTACCCGAACATCTGGGAGGCCCTCCGTGCCGGTGAGACGCCGGACTTGGACCGGTACTGGCGCGTGCTGACGCAACGGTACGAGCATCGCGGCCGCGCGCTGGCGTACCCTCAGGTCGCCCAGACGCTGGCCGTAGCGTTGGAGCTGGATGCACCGAACGCGGTGCGCCGGTTTGCCACGGTCGTGCGCCTGCGCCTCAATGCGCCGTCCGAGCCGTCTGCCGTGCGCCTGTCGCGGCGAGTAACGGCAGACGCGCATGCCGAAGTGCGGGCGGCCTTGTCGGCGTTGTCAGCCTTTGCGCAGGATGCCGGCGAGCCGGCGTTGGCCGGCTGCCTGCGCCAGTTCGATCACGGCGAACCGTTTGCGCCCCAACAGCGGCGGACGTTCCCGGGTCTCGATGTCGTGCAATACAACGAGTACTGGGAGCTGCGGTTCACTCTTTCGCTTGGCGAGCGCCTCCTGGCGTTCGTCGCCCAGCACCTATCCGAGCCAGTATCCGAGCCGATCTCGGCGTAAGCAGCCTGGCGCCTTTCCCTTGCCCCGTTTCGACGGGGCATTTTCTTTTCTGGAATCCCTATGACTCATTGGTACGGGCCCTTGCGGGCCATCGTCAGCCTCGGCTCGCAAGCCGACAAGATCGCTCACATGGGCGAGCTGCACGCTGCGCGGCAGAAGCATTTGTCGCAATTCTTTACCCCGGACGCGATTGCGCGGCTCATGTGGGGCGTCGTCGAGACCTGGCGCCCCGGCCGCAAGATCTCGGTTCTGGACAATTCGGTCGGCTCGGCCCGGCTGATGCAGTACGCCGATCCGGCGCAGCACAGTCTGTATGGTGTTGACGTGCACGAGCCGGTGATCGCGGCAGTCCAGCAGTGCATCGAGGCCGCCGGCTTCGAAGGCAGCTTCCGCATGGCGGGCATGGAGGAAATCCATCCCCGGCGATTTGACGTCGCCATCATTAATCCGCCGTTCTCGATCCATCTGGAATCGCCGCATCTGCAGCCGTTTGGTTGCACGACCTGGGGAAGGTTCGGGCCCAACAGCAGCGCTCTGAGCCATGAATATGCGTTGGCCCAGGCGCTGGAGGCGGCACAACTCGTTGTGGCGCTCTTGCCTACGAGCTTTGTCGACCGTTTCGTCAACGTTCTGGATCACCGGGACGCACACGTTAATGCGGCCCGCCGCGTGGTCGGCATCTTCGACCTGCCGGCCTCGGCCTTCCGGGAGGAAGGCGCGACGGTGCACACCTCCATTGCGGTCTTTGGCCGCTATCGGATGGGCCGAGTTGTGCGGCAGTCGCACAGCGATTTGACCATTCCCTTGCCCGCGCTGGACCTGAATCTCGATGATCGAATCTTCGGAGAGGCACGACTAGGGCACCAAACGCTGGATGACGCGGGCCCTGCCATTACGCGCCCCGTGACCTCGCAGAAACGGGTACGCATTGCCCATGATGGCCGCCGGATTGTCCTGGGATTTGAGTGCGGCTTCGTCGAAGCAATGGTGCTGAACAGTGTCCTCGATTGCAGGATCCGGCCGTTGGATGGCCAGCGCCTGCCGCAAGGCATGCACTACGCCGGCAGCGGCCGCCTCGATCTCGAGGCCTATCTGGTGCAGGACGACCCGATGGCGGCGCTGGATGGCTTGCTGCGGCTGATTCGCGGCGCCGGCGGCGTACCGCAACTGGCCCCGGGGTTCCTCAAGCATTTCGCGAAACGGGTACGGCGCAGCGCGCGCCAGGCTACGCCGCTGCGGCACACGGTCTGGACGACGGGTGTGAACGCAGCGGAAACCATCTGCGGCGTGGCCCTCAAAAGCCATGTTGCAGACCCGCTGAAATGGGGTAGTCCAGTAATCAAGGCCGGCGAGACCGTAGCGTTTGCGCGGCAGGCGGACGGCCGCTATGCCTACCACGCCGGCGGCAGTCAGTTCGTGCTAACGCTGGACGAGCTGATGGGGCGTTTTGCCGTTAGCAGATCAGAGCAGACCTGGGAAACCGTGCACGAAGGCTTGTCGGTGAAATATCCGCAGCAAGCCCTTGGCCTGCGTCGCCGAATGCAGGCGCTGGGTATCGACCGCTGGCTAAACTGGGAATTTCAACAAAATGACCTAGTGGAGCTGCTCCAGAAGCCCTGTGGTGCTGTGGCGGCGTGGGAACAGGGTTGCGGCAAATCGCGGCTCGCGGCGGGCTTGATCCTGCTGTCAGGGGTCAAGCACGGCCTGATCGTGGTCGAGTCGCGGCTGGTCCCGGAAATGCGTGCCGAACTGGCGCAGATCCTGCCGCCGCAGTCGGTGCATGTCATCGACTCGCCGGAAGCACTCGGGAAGCTGGGGCAGATCAATCTCATTGCCTACGAGCGCTTGCGCATGCCGGTGTGTCGGGAGGCTTCGCGGCGGGTCACATACGCTCACCGTCTGCGGCGCCGGATCGGCCTGCTGGTGGCCGACGAGGGGGAGCGACTGTCCAATCCGAACAGCGACCAGAGCCGCGCGCTCTGGCAGTTGTCGGCGCGGCGCCGGTACATTCTGACGGGGAGCCCGATTGCGAACTACCCCCGTGACGTCTTTGGTCTGATCGCCTTTACGGGCGGTGACGGTACGGCGGCTCAGCCCTACGGTTACCGTCGCGGATACCTGGATCGCCAATGGCTGGCCACCGCGCAGCATGCTCAACGCGGCGTAGATCGCTTCCGCGATGACTTCGTCGTGCTGGAATGGGTGACGTGGGAATTCGCGGAGAGCCTGCAGGATGGCGCCAAACGGGAAGTGCCCAAGATCGGCAATCTGCCGCTCTACAGGCAGATGCTGGCGCCGCACACCAAGCGGCGGCTAGTCTGCGAGCCCGACGTGGCCCGGTACATCCAGATCGATCCGCCGGCAGTCGAGGTGGTTGAGACGGATTGGGATCCGAGTCATCTGTCGCTGTACCTGCGCACGGCCGACGAGTTCGCGGAATGGTATCGGGATATCCGTCATACCGACGGACGCTCGAACAACCTGATCGCAATCCTCGCGCGCATCCGAGCAGTGCACTTCGCCGCCAACTACCCGCAGCATGGGGTGGACGGCGTAGGAGCGCTGGGGCAGTTGACCAGCAAGCAGCGTGCCGTGATCGAGCGAATGGAAGCCATCGCCGGTGAAGGAAAGCAGGCGATCCTTTTTGCCGAGAATCCGGGGGTGATCGACCTGCTCGCCGGCCAACTGCAGGCGCGCGGCGTGGAGACCGTACCGTTCCACGGCGGCATTTCGATTGCGAAGCGCGTGGCCGACAAGGACAAGCGGTTCGTGAACGGGGCGGCCTCGGGATTGCTCTGCACCAAAGGATCGGGCAGGGCAGGGTACAACCTCCCGAACGCAGACTATGTTCTCTTCTACGACCGCTCGTGGACATGGCGCATCGAGTATCAGGCGATGCGGCGCGCGCTGCGTTGGAACCGGAGAGGGCAATTGAAGGTGGTGTATTTCCACCTGCCGGGGAGCATCGATGTCTACCAGGACCAAATGGTGGCGCACAAACGCGACGCCATGGAAGCCGGCTTGGACTGGGCGACCCCGGAACTCGAAGACGAGGCGTTTCTGCACATGGACACGCTTCTGGATGCCTTTGTCGACGATCTCGCGGCGCTTCACGGCCGCAAGACCCGCGACCAACGCCAACTTCTTAAGGAGGCAGCATGAAAGCGAATGAAAGCAGCATAGCCCTGGGTGAGGGCGTGGCGACGATCAAGCGTCACGGCACGCGCGCCACCACCGTTGCCAACATCCTGGGCACGCTGGAGGCTGACGGCATCGAGATCATTTGCCTTGATCGCCTGGTACACGGTGTTCTCGAGACGGAAATGGGCGGTTGGCGGGTGAGCGGGCCGGTGACAACCCTGCTGGCTCGGCCGATTGGCCCACTACCGTTGAAAGACACCCTAAATAGCTGAGCTTTCTGGGCGCTACGACGCCCGAAACAACCATAAGATGGTTTCCGTAGCGCCCCGCTACGGAAGCTCTCTCAAGATGGACCCGTTCTCCCAGCCCTCCTCGTGAGGGCTTTTTTTTTGAAGAACCCGGATTCCGTTGGCTGCGTGCCGTCGCGGCTTCTGGGGTAGGGAAAACCCCCGAAAAGCGGGGTGATGGTGGCGGCGAATCCGCCGATATTCAGATGCCGCGTATTGAAGGGTCGCGGCCAACCACAATAAGGAGAAATCATCATGCGCAATCGCGCTTTGTCTTTCCGAGGGTCTCTGGCGGTAGCGTTGCTGACTTCCGCGGTTCTTGCCGCCTGCGGCGGTGGCGGCGACAGTGGCGAGCCCACGCAGGCTGCCACGGGCACCTCTACCGGTGGCACGGCCGCGCCCGTTGCGGGGACGCCTGCCGATCCTGCCGCAAAGCCGACCAGCGTTGTGACGCCAGCCTGTTCGGGCTGCGCCGCGGTCGACGCGAACACCTACGCTGGCTCTGGTGTGGGTGTCTGGCAGAACATGAATGCGACGGCTGCCGCCGTCGATATGCCGATCAGCATCTCCGGATTGGCTGGCCAGGACGTGACGCTGGTGTTCACGAACCAGTCCGGCACCGCTCAGACGATGCCGACGATCCCGCTCACCGCTTCATACCTCCCGACCGTGGCCGCGAGCGCGATCCAGTGGGACGACGGCGTCAATGCAGTCAAGCGCCGCATTGCCGATTTCAACCGCGATGGCTGGGCGGCGCTGGCAGGACCGCGGGGCACCGCGCCGAGCCAGTCATCGTTCGGCGCCACGCCGCCATTGCGTGCCGTAGCCTACGCCGTGGGCGATGCTCGCACCTGGTATCACGAGGACAACTCCGCGCGTAATACCACGCTCGTTCGAACCGACGTGACTTCCGACGGCACGGTCGTGAACTTCTGGGTCGAGAATGGCGAAAACGATCCGACCAAGGTCAGCGCCGCGATTGTCAACCAGCTCTACGCAGGCTTCGTGCCGGGCGGCAAGATCTACGACATGCTCAAGCAGACCGGCGGCCCGGTATGGGGCCCGCACGTCTACAGCGATCTCATCGATGGGGCGGTGCAGCAGCCTATCGATATCGTGATTCTGAACTTCGACAACAATGCGACGCCATTTGGAGTTGTCGGGTACTTCTTTGCGCGCAACGCGATTAAGAAGGATCCCACAACGAACCCTTACAGCAACGAATCCGTGTCGCTCTACCTGGATTCGGAGACACTGTACCGCGGCGGCCCGGAAGGCATGAAGTCGATGTTGCTAACGATGGCGCACGAAGGCATGCACATGCAGAACTTCTATCGGCGTGCAGTGGTAAAAGGTCCGTCCTATGCGTTCGATACCTGGCTGGAAGAGGCAAGCGCCATGATGATGGAAGACTTCGCGAGCCAGTCCATTGACCCGACCTACAACGCGATCCGTGACGTACGGTTCCCAAACTACGTGGGCTACAAGGCCGGATCGTACAACTGCAGCCTGCTGTCATGGGATGCATTTGGCCCTGCGTGCGATAGCTATTCGGTGTCGGGCTCGCTCGGCGGCTTCCTCGATCGCCAACTGGGCCTGGGCTTCTACAAGCATCTCCTTGCCAACGTCAGTAGCACCGATTCGGTGGCCGTCCTCGATTCCTCTATCCGCGCAGCCGCCCCAGCGTCGGGCCTGGGCGAGCAACTGCGCCGGTTCGCGGCGACATCGAGCGCGCTCATGAAGGCGCCAAGTCCCAGTGGCTTCGGCTTCCCTGCCCGTGCAGAAGGCGGATTTACGCTTCCTGTCATTGACCCCCAGCTGTACCTGCCCCTGCGCACGCTGACGCAGTCGGTGCCCGCAACGTTGCAGCCATATGCAAGCCTGCCGGTGGTGCGCAAGGCTGTGAACGGCACGTATAGCGAGACTGTAAAGGTGCCAGCGAACTCGACGCTGTCAGTCGTGATTCAATAAGACCCACGGGGCGGCAAGAGCCGCCCCAATTCCTTGGGAAAGCATGCAGAAATTCATACTCACGGTGCTTATGGCGGTCGGCATCACAGCCTGTGCCGGATCGGTCGCAACCGCTCCCCAGCGACTCACGCTCATTGGCGAAATCCACATCAAGGGCAACGAACCGTTCCCGACCGTGATGCTGGAAACGCGGTCCCATCAGACTTGGGAGCTGATTGGTATGCCGCTCACTGCCGCGCGGTCGCTTGTCGGGCGCGAGTCCATCGTAGAGGGCGTCGTTGAAAGGGAGCCGGGACCTGGAGTGTGGTTGCCATCCATGCGAGTTCAGGGCGAGGCCCGACCGTCAGGCCGATAGACCGATGCAGCGGTTGATGATGAGGCATGGCTCGGCCTCTAGTCCCACTCCGCCTCAGAAACCAGCTCCGCTGAGACGACCCCTTCGACGTTCATCTGGTAGAGCTTCCGGTAGCACAGCGGACATGGCGCCCAGTCCAAGCTCTGATTGCCCCCAATCTCGAAATGCCGTTCTCGAATCCGGACGGGGACGCCGCACTGGCAGACGAGAATTTGAGTATGGTCATCCATCGCGTATCTCCATGTCATGGGGGATGCAGCATGTGACGGCCGGAGATTTGCAAAGATCAGCGAGTTACTGGTCTCCTTAGCAGCGCGCGAAGGCAGCAGCAGGCTCCGAAGAGCGCAAGCATAGGACCAACATTTGCATCTGGGGGCAGTTTCGGACCTTGCCGATTCATTTTTGCGAATTCACTGGCCGAGCCTCTGGCAGGACACAGCCATCGGCCCAGATCCGTTTGAGCATGTGGACGCGGGGGACCGCTTCCGACCCGGAGCGGCCTATCGGCAGGGGCGGTGTTGCCTGCCTGGAAGCGGCCGTTGGATGGGTTGAGCAGCGGAGGTCACCGAACTCGAACAGACGGCGTCCGCGGAAGTTAGTTTCTGACCACCGCACGCTGCGGGACACGTACGGCGAAGATTTAGCACGCGGGCATGGCCTCGAATCTCTGCTGGAGTCTCACCTGTGTGAGTTCCTTGAGCAAGGCTTCGAGGTGGTAGTCGTCCGCGACGCCGCGGCGGGACCAAAGGTGCCCGACGGCGACGGCTACGCGAGCACACTCGTAAACTTCGGCTTCATCGCCAACGGTCTGTGGACGACCGATGAGACGACCGCCAAGTCGCGGGCAAGAAAGTGAGCAAGGGGCCGGCGTGATAGAACAAAGTGCCAGCCCAACGAGTCCTCTTCAGATCTCAAGGACTCTGTCATCGCCTGAGCCAACATCGTCATCGTCCAGGACGGTGGCGGTCGAATCAGCGGCATCGTCCTCGTTGGGGACAAGCATTATCTGCCCCCACTCGTCCTTTCGATAGATAGCGATGTAGTCAGGGACAGGTCGAGGCGGCGGCACGCGCTCCTTTGGAAGCCGCACAAGCGCTTCCGTGCAAGCAGCCTTCAATTTGGCATAGCCCACCCTATCGGCGTACTTCATGGCCTTGACCAGCATGACCTGGTGCATCGTCAGGACGTAGTCGCGCTTGTGCTTTTGCCGGTAGAGGGCGTCGTAAGCGTCGGTGCCCTTCTCCAGGTCCTCCAGCTTGGCCCTGTAGGCCGCAGGATCTTCCATGACAACGCGCTGGCGCATCATGACCATCATCCGTCCGTAGTCGCGAACGATGGTCAACAGGTCCTGCTCGGCCGGCGGAACCTGGTCGGTCAGATCGTCCAGATCGAGCACGTCCGGCATGAAGAAATCGAAGTCGCGCTCAGCGAACTTGGACATCAGATCTCGAGCCAGCCGCCACTGATTGCCGTGGTCGAGGGTATCGCGTGCAAAAGTCAGCCGCTCCTCCTTGCTGAACGCGATCAAGTAGTTCTCGCCCAGATTGAAGGCGATGAACTCGAGCAGGTGATCAACGTTGAACTGTAGCTTGGGGCTCTCCTGGCCTTCAGGCGGTTCGGGCTCACCCGCCTTGCGAAGCGGGTAAAAGGGAAAAAGGTCGAACTCGGTATACAGTGCGGCCCGACACGGCGAAGCGGCGAGCGCTGCAAGCACGTCTCGCAACGCTGTCTTATCAGCGTGGCCAATCGCCATGGTGATCATGTCCCCGATCAGCGCCTTGAACATCAACGTGTTCAGTCCGCCCGTGTGGACGAGTGCCTGCCCAAGGAAGCGAATCGCCGCGTCCACCGCACGGCGGGTATTGAACATATTGTCGCACGCGAACAAAACATAGAGGCACTCGCCAACGTTCTCCGTGAACTGAGCGGCATTGAAGAGCTCCGGCCACCGATCGAGCTCGTCGATCAAGTGCATGTACATGTCACGTTGAACCGCGAACGGGTCCTTCGCACACGGATAGTCTGCAAGGTAGCGGTCAATGGCGTCCAAGTCCGCCGGGGTCGCCCGTATGGCCACTGCTCCCAGGGTCTGCGAACGGGCTGCATTGCGCACGTCGACCGGTGTGGCAAGGCTGCGGTTCCTGCGCGACTTGATGAACTGCGGCGTGCTCGCCAGCAGCGCATCCCGATCGAACCGACCACCCTGGAAGACTGGCCCGAACTCGGGCCGGAAATCCGCAATGTCGACGGTTGACTCGGCGAGCAAGAAGCTGATCGAATGAAAGTGCGAATAGGCCTTGCCATTGTTGCCCGTCCAAGGCTGATCCCACGCGGGAAAGGCAGACATGATCCGATTGCCGCGCATCTGGACGCGAATCAGCATGGCCTTCAACGGGTTAGTCAGCCTGGCGTATCCGTACAACACGCCGTCGGGTTTTTCCGCAGTGATCGAATCCGAGAGCTCCCGGTCGAGGTTTTTGAGCGCCTCATCGAGCACATCTATGATGTCGTCCTCGGTGAACGTCACCGGAAACAGCGTCTTCCAGAGATAGCCAGACTTGTAGTAGTTGTCTGGCTGCTGGGTGATCCCGGCAGCCCCTTTGGTGAACAGCCGTCTGGGGATCTTCAGGGTGATGCACCCGTTCTGAAGCTCCCGCGCGAACCACCAGGCGTCATGGACGCCAAGGCGAAACTCCATCAAGTGAACGACCTTTGGGTGCAGGGCCAGGAATTTCTTCCAGCCGGCGTAGGTGTGCAGGCCACCCGACAGCACCGTCTCTTGGTACTTGCCGGTCGGGGTCACCACAGGACGAATCGTCGTCTCGCCTGCGACGATGTGGTCAAACGAATCTTTGCTGAGCTCGTACTGGCCTTGATCGCCGAAGCGCAACGGGAAGGGTTTCGTCATGGATACGCTGGTTGTGCTCGGGAGATTGCCTGAGGGTATCGGCGAGTGGTGCGAGGAGGGCCAGTAATGATGCTGCATTTGACGGTTACAGCACGGCGCAGGTGTTACGAGTCAGGTAACGGCACATCTGTAACAAACTTAATGCACTGACGCGTCAGGACCGCTGAGAGTGCGTCCGCGCGGCGCTGCGTCGAGCCCGTACCGAGAGCGCACTCACGAGCGTGTGGTAGTCCGGGTCAGCCATTCTTGCGAGCACGCCACACCTACCACGTAACCACTGCAAGCTGCGCGACACGTGTCCGCTATTGACCGATCTCTACCTAAGCGACTGGCCGCTCGTGGCCGGACTCGTCCGCCGGGGTAGCTGGGACGGGGCTCGCCGGCGCCAGCGGCGACTTCCGACCCAAAACAGCCAACGGCGTCCAGCGGAAACGGACAGTCGTACCGTAGACGGGCAGCGCTCTGCGCGTACCACACAATGCTCGCTATCTGCCACGAGGCAGATTTACAGAGAACACCGTTTCTGTTGCGTCGGATCGCGCTGCAATTTCGCCTCCATGTGCCTTGGCGATCTCGCGAGCGATGTACAGTCCGAGCCCCAGGCTGCTGTCGGCATTTGTGCCTTGTTGGTTCGGGCCGCGCTGGAGTGGATCAAAGATGAGATCGAGGGTCGACCGCTCAATTGCGGTGCCGGTATTCCTTACTTCCAGTTGGACTTCCGCGCCTTTGTCGGTCACTGTCACACGCACCGGCGAGTCTTGCGCTCCGTACTTGATCGCGTTTAGTACCAGATTGCCCAACAACTGCTGGAGACGTCGGCCATCCCAAACACCGATGCAGGCACCAACCACCTCGAGATTAATCTGACGGTCCGGATGTACAACCCGCAACTGGTCAAGCGTATCGGCAAACAACTGCCCCAGATCGATATCGGTCGGCACGATATTGATACCGAGACCGAGCCTGGTTCGATTGAAATCAACCATATCGTCGAGCAGCGCCTGCATGCGAACGCCGCTTTTAATTAATCGGGAGGCGGCTCCTGATACTTTTTCCCCCGCGTTCAGCGCTGCCAGATACGACGCGGTAGTCTGGATGGTCTGGAGTGGACTGCGCATGTCATGCCCCAACATTCCGAGGAAAAGATTACGGGCCAAGTCTACCTGCATGCTAAAAAAGTCTACCGATTCGGCGATTGCCTGATCGATGGCCTCGTTGAAACGGATCATGTCATCCTCATGATGACTGTCGGGCGCGCACTCGTCTATCCACATTCGGAGCACGCTAGCGCGGAGGGCGCGATACTCGGCAACCATCTGGTTGATATCGAAGCCGCTTCGCGCGCGCAGAAGGGCGTGCATCTGGGCGGCTGTCTCAGGGGCTCCCGCCAATTCGGGTGCGTGCCCCGTGGACTTTTCAAATTGTTCCTCCCTGCTTTGGAAAGTAGACAAATCCTTTGCCACGGCCACCAGAATCTGCTGCGCATGGTCCCGCAACGCTAACGGTTTCATATCGGCCGCTGCCGGCAACTGAGTGCGTGCAAATGCCTCCCACTCCAACAGTACGACGTCCATACGGCGAAGGATAAAGTTGGCCAATCGCATGTATCTGCTCCCGAAGGACGGAAGATGCATCCCATAATGCATTTTTTGCGGAATCCAGGAAGCAGAACTGCTGCCTGATTTTGTCGGGTACATCAATTGCTCATGGTAGGGCAAATATGGAGAAAGTAATGCCTATCCGAAGTGCTGTGCGTCTCCTAATCGCGGACGACGACCCGAATGCATTGGAAGCATACGAGTTGTTCTTCGACGCTCAAGGCTACGACATCCGGACAACAGGGGATGGTGCGGACGCGCTCGCAAAATACTACGCGTGGCGTCCGGACGCTGTTGTTCTCGACATTCAGATGCCCGGGCTGGACGGGCGTGCAGTGGCAAGGGAGATCCGGCGCCTGAAACTCGCGCCGGCCCCCTTACTGGTGGCGGTTTCCGCTCTGACGTCACCTTCTGAGCACGCCGAATCAATCAGCTCCGGGTTCGATCATCAATTTGTAAAACCTGCCGATCTGCCGGCCCTCCTCGCTGCGATAGCGGCCCGCGTTGGACCTGGCGCCACGGATGATTCAAGAACATAAGCTCCGCGGTCTGTGGCCGCTTTTCGGCGCGCAAATGACTGGCCGTTCATGGCCGATCGCAGCCGTTGCCATGCTTGTGGGTGGTTGCCGGTCGGCCGGACTTTAGGTATTCTTTCGCCACCTACCGCGTCTCAGACGCATCGACCCGCACCTCCGGGTGCCAGCCTTTGCAGTACGGTGGCCCGCCAGCATAGCCTGGTAGCCCATCCTTTCATCCCATCGGGAACCACGTTCCCGGTGCGGCAACGGGTTCCCATTTCCGCGAGAACCCACAATGCAAAACCCCACTGTCGTAATTGGCAAGATCCGTCCTGGCTGCAACCCGCGCAAGTATTTCGACCCTGCGGAGATGGCGGAACTGACCGAATCCATTCGCGTGGACGGTGTCATCCAGCCGATCCTAATCCGGCCCGTCGAGGACGAAGAGCACGGTCATGAGTACGAGGTGGTAGCCGGTGAACGCCGCTACCGCGCTGCGCTTGCCGCCCACGGCGACGGGTACGAGATGCCCGTCAACATCAAGGTCTTGACGGACGCCGAAGCTCGCCGCTACGCGCTCATCGAAAACGTGCAGCGCGCCGACATGGCGCCGTCTGAGGAGGCCGTGTCCGCGGCTGAAATCGTTGGCCAGCTCAAAGGCGACCGCGACGAAGCGGCCCGCCAGCTTGGCTGGTCACGCTCCACACTCGACAAGCGCCTGGCGCTCATGAACTGCAGCGAATCCGTTCTGGAAGCGCTCAACACCCGTACCATCCTGCTCGGGCACGCCGAACTGCTCGCCACGCTCGGCAAGGACAAGCAGGACAAGCTTCTGCCGGTCATCGTGAGCGAGAACAAGCCCGTTGCCGAGTTGAAGAAGACCATCGAGGCCGCCGCGTGCAGCCTCGAAACGGCGATCTTCGACAAGACCGAATGCGCGGCCTGTCCGCACAATTCGTCGTTGCAGACGGAGATGTTCGGCGAGGCGATCGCCACCGGGAACTGCACCAACCGGGCGTGTTACGACGGCAAGCTCACCCGCAAGCTCGAAGGCATTGCCTACGGGCTTAAGGACGAGTATCCGATCGTGCGGATTATCCGCCTGGGCGATAACCACACCCGGATCCAGTTGAAGGTCGAAGGCCCGACGGGCGTCGGCGAAGAGCAGGCGAAAGCCTGCCACGCCTGCCAGAGCTTTGGCGCCGCGGTCAGTGGTCTGCCCGACTCCATGGGCAAGGTCTACGGCGGCCAGTGCTTCGATACGGTGTGCAACCAGCAAAAGGTTGCTGCCCGCATCAAGGCCGAGAAGGAAGCGGCCACGCCCACCACAGCCAAACCGGCTGCCGGCGGTAAAGCAGCACCTGCGAAGAAAGGCGATTCGTCGGCTTCGGCTGTCGAGAAGCCCGTGACGTCGATTAGCGAATCGGACAAGGTGAAGAACTACCGGACCGCGCTGTGGCGCAAGGCACTGCGCAAGGAAGTCGCGCAGAACCCTGACCAGGCGAACGCATACCTCCTCGCCGTTGCACTGAACGGGCTGGCGCGCAATATCGCCGGCGACGTGATGGGCAAGTTCTTCGAGAAGCTGACCGAGCAGAAGTCGTCCTCGACGCTGCAGGGATGCCTCACGGCCATCCACTCGCTGGATGACGAGAAGCGACAACAGCTGACGATCGGTCTGACGGTTGCAGCTATCGACGGCGTGGACGTCAGCAACCTTCGTGAACTCTGCCGGTATCACAAGCTCGACCTCCGGCCGCACTGGAACCTCCAGAACGCGCAGGATTTTCTCGAAATGCTCACCAAGTCGGAGATGAAGGTTCTCGCCGACGAGATGGGTATCCGCAAGGCGCTGGGCGACCAGTTCGCCAAGCTTTTCAATAAGCCCAAGCCGGAAGTCATTGCCGGCCTGTTGGCGGTGAAGGACTTCGACTACAGCGGCAAGGTGCCGAAGGTCCTGCACTACTAGTTGTTCACCCATCCAGAGGGCGCCCCAGGCGCCTTCTGTCTTTTTCAGACTCCCCATTCCATTTCACCTATGTTCACTGAACTTGCACCCCTCGTGCGTGCGGCCGACAAGGTCGTCCTCACTCTGACCATGACCGGCGACGCGATGACCGTAGTCGTCATGCCCGTCATCAAGAATGCCGCTGATGCGGCGCTGACCACGCCGCTGTCGCTCACCGCGACGCCGACGGAACTGGATGCCGAGTTCGCCGCGACTCTGACGGGCGTGACGGATGCGCACCGGTCGCTCGCCGAACAGGCCGAAGCCACGAAGTCCATTCTGGATGCCGCGAAGTCGACCCAGTCTTCCAAGGCAACGAAAGCGCTGGCCAAGGCGGCGACGCCTTCGGGCGGTGCTGCGGATGATGGCGACGACGATGCCGAAGAGGGTGGATCGACGGCGGCCGATGCGAAGGTGGAGGCGAAAGCCGACACCGCCGCACCGGCCAACACCGGTACCGACCTCGCCTCGCTGCTGTAAGGAGAACCACCATGGCACTCGAAGTCACCAAGCTCACGCGCGTGTTCTCCTACAACGGCATGACGCTGCCGGATGTGAGTCCGCAGTTCTCGCCCGATCAGGTGCGCGACGTCTATTCCGCCCAGTATCCCGAGCTGACCACCGCCGCGGTGGATGGACCGGAGGTAAAGGACGGTGTTGCTCGCTTCACGTTCGTGCGCGCCGCTGGCGCCAAGGGCGCGGCATGCGTAAATCTGACCTGATGAAGGCACTGGCCGCTGGCCAGTTCCCCACAACCACGGAGCCGCCCGAAAGGGCGGTTTTTTTACATTCTGAGGAGACGCAACAATGCTGTTCGACGCTCGGTCGTTTGTTCCAGCGGTCGATGCAGGACAACCCGGATGGACGCCTGCGCGACAGCATCCCGTTGCCCAACGTCGACCTGCCCATGATTTTCTGACGCTCCCCGCCATCCCGGCGGGTCTTCCCGCGACGGCGCGACTCAGCTTCGGCGACGAGATCGATCTGAAGGATCTTGTCTTGGCACAGTTTCGCGCTGGTGTACTCGACGCCGAGCATGTAACCAGTCCGTCCAGCGCGGGAGATGCCTTCGCGCAGGCGTTCCACGGCTGGCTCGCACCGCGCGTGCCAGCCACCAAGGTGCTGAGCTTCGACTTCACTCTTATCGATCACCAGGCGGTAGAGACGGAGATTGCCGATTTTGGCTTCGATATGCAGGAGACCTCGGCCCTCTATCTTGGTATTCGCCTCGAAGAGGAAACGGTCTATACCGTCACAGAAGCGCGCGCGGCGGCATTGCGTGAATTGCATCCTTCGTTGGTCTTCATGACGTTCCACCTGATCCGGGCAGCCGCTGCCAAGTCGCTGCACCTCAGAACGCCGGACGATTTGCTGGATATGTTCGCGCGATGGCATTGGGACTTTGAACCGCTGACCGAAGACGAAGAGGCGCGCGAGCACCTCAAGGAGCGCTTCGGCGCTGACGATGCGGACATCAACCGGTATCTGCCTTCGGTTGTCCGCCCGGTGCTCGCCCCGGACGAAACGTTGCCGAAGTGGCAGTGGGCGCAGAAGGACAGGAAGCTGTCCCTCCTGAGCCGCCGCAAGCTGCGTGAGTTGGCGCGCGCGGCTGCGAACGACTGGCGCGGTAGCCTATGCGGCGCACTTGCGGATCTCGACCTGACGCTCAGCCAGATGGGCAACACAACTCTGCTACAGAACGCGCAATGGGCAGAGCCAGCCTATTCGGCCGCAACCCTCGCGTATGAACACACCGACTACGTTGGTGAAGTACTTGATGACCACTTTGAGTGTGCCAACAACGGCGGCTACGCGACGTATTTCCAGTGCTTTATCCCCCTTGCTGCGAAGCAAGCGGCTATCAAGCGGCAATACGCCGCGCTACACGACACGCTCAAGCTGATCGCCGTACTGGATCGTGTGCTTGAGCACTTCAACTGAAAGGAGGCCGTATGGCCAGTATCCTGACCGCGTCGCGGTCCCAAGACGTGGCCCTGCAAGGGGCCATTTTGCTTTATGGGCAGGGGCCGGGGCAGTTTTCTTACGCCACTGCGCATCGCATTGAGACCGACGCGTCCGAGCGTCCGGTGATCGGTGCTGGCGTGCCGCTCAATCGCATGGCGCTTATCCACGCCGTCCGCGAGGTTGCGCAGCATGCGCTGCCGAAGGGAGAGTTCCTCACCCCGAACGTGCTGTCGATCAGCCCGAATGCCATCACATGGTGGTGCCCGCCGGCGATGCGACGTGTTTTCTTTTCTTGCAAGGAGCTGGGCAAGCGCAGCGCGATCGTGCCGCATCCGGGCCTTGTGTTCCAGGCGTCTCAGACCGGCTTTGCAGTCTTTGCGGTACAGGGCCACGAGCGTCCTGTACCGGGCACCGCGCTGTTCGAGCCACCGTACTTCAACACCTGGGACCACGGAAAGATCTGCATCGGCTCGGCGCATGTGCCGAAGCAAATCGATGCAGCGTCGATCGACGGCTGGGAGAGCGGTTTTTTTGACTCGGCCTTCACCCATCCCAATCACGGCGGCAAACGTCTCACCTACGAAAAAGGGGAGTACGCCTTTTGGAAGGACATGCTCGATGGTCGGTTCACCGACTACCCGACGCAGGTCCTCGTTCCCATGAAAAGCACGCTGGCTGATCTGATCGCCGGCAAACTGGAGTAATCCCATGCATCCTGCAGACACGGCCCTGCAAGGGTCATTTCCATCCGTCATGGTGCCGCGCTTTGGGCAGCTTGCGGCGATGGACCGGCCCGGTGAACGCCTGCTCATCGCATCGAACGGTGTTTTCCTCGAGATCGCCCGACCTTGGATTCGCGTGGTGCGCCGGCTAGGCGTCTTCAGCTATCGCACTGCCATTCCCTATGGCGAGGTGGCAGAAACGATCGATCTGCGTTGCGGCCGCGTGCCTGCCGCGCTGATCGGTGACTTTGCTGCCATGGCACGGGCTGCGCACCCGAAGGAAACCGGTGCCTGGATCGTCTGGAATGCCGCTAGCGCGGCGTTCCGGCTGATCCCGGTCGGCATCCTTGAGCACAGCGGCGGGCACCTGAAGTACGAGCGCCCTATGCTGGCCGATGACGACGTGCTGGTGGTCGACTGCCATTCCCATGGCAGCCATCCCGCGTACTTTTCGGCGACCGACGACGAGGATGACCGTCATGACGTGAAGTTCGCGTTCGTGATCGGCAATTGCGCGGCGCATGCACCATCGATGGCGCTGCGGTTCTGTGCCAAGGGAATTTTCGAGAAGGTGGAGCGGGTGCCTGCAGAGTGGTACGCAGCTGCTCGCGAGGAGGTGCTGGCATGACCTTCGAGCATCGAATCCCCGCGGCCATGACCACGCACGCCTGGAAGGTGGCGGTAGTCGGTGCCGGTGGCACCGGCAGCGCGCTGCTTCCAAATCTCGCACGCCTGCATCACGCCATGCTGGAGCTCGGGCACCCCGGCGGTATCGACTGCACGGTCTACGATGACGACACTGTCAGCGAGACCAACGTCGGTCGGCAGGGGTTCTATCCCGTGGATGTCGGCCAGCACAAGGCCACACTGATCGTGAACCGGCTGAACAACCTGATGGGCACGCGCTGGGAAGCGCGGACCCGCAGGATAGGCAGCGGCGACCGATTGGTGTGTGACCTGGTGATCGGCTGCGTTGATACGCGGGCTGCACGCAAGGGAATCCTCGGTGCGATGCAACGCGGTACGGGTGGCTACTATCTCGACTGCGGCAATGAGTCGGACAGTGGCCAGGTGATCCTGGGTCAGGTACGCGGCAAAGCGGCGGTGCGGCTTCCGCATGTAGGGGATCTGTTTCCGGAGCTACTGGACCCGAAAGGGGACAAGGCCGACACGGCGCCGTCCTGCTCGATGGCCGACGCATTGCAAAAGCAGTCGCTGGTCATCAATCAGGCGATCGCGGTGCAGGCCTACAACTTGTTGTGGACGTTGTTCCGAACCGGGACGCTGCAGTACCACGGCGCCTTCGTCAATCTCACGACAGGGCGCACGAGCGCGATGCCGATCGACCCGGCGGCATGGGAGCGCTTCAGCTACAAACCTGGCGCAGCCAAGGCTAAGGCTAACCGCAAGCCCCAATCCGTTTGAACAGCCACTCCCATTGCGGGAGTGGCTTTTTTCTTGTGTGCGCTGCTATGATGCGTCATCACTCGCGTCATTGACGCATCGATCCGCCTGCAATCGCAGGCCACTCCCACCGGGGCTTTCTTCTCCGGCCGGGCGATGGAAGCCCCGTTCCCTTTTCTCGGATACGGTATGACCATCGACTTCTACGTTTCCCTTTCCACGGCGCATCTGACGCCGAAGACTGCCTGCGGATTCACCAGCTATCCGGTACTCGCACCTACGGATGCTGGCTGTTTCGTGCGGGTCGTCGATCCTGATGAACCACACAGCGGGCCCCGGCGCATCCCGGAAGATCTGGCAACTGTGCTGCGGCATGTCATGGCGCTGGGCATCACGCTCCTCCATTTCGACGCGGATGCAGATCGCCTTGTTGGCTTGCCAGTCTTTGATTGGTAGATTAAGATTTCTGCACCTACCGCGTCTCAGACGCATCGACACTTCCGGTTGTATAGCCGGACAGCTTTTTCTTCTCCCACCTACGGGCCACCCTGCCCGTAGGCATGTTGGCCCTATTTTCATTGAGGCCATCATGTTCAAGCGTATCGTTTCGCTTTTCCTTTGCTCGGTCATGTTCACCGGCTGCGCAGTCCAGCAGACGTCTCCGAATGCTTATCGCAGTTCGGAAGCTATGCGCACCGGCTCCGCGGAAATCGTCACTGTCGTCCGTGTCCGCCAGGTCACGATCGTCGACAGTGATGGCTACACGTCTGCCAATAGCGGCGTCCCCGGTATCGTTGGGGCGGTCGTGGGTGGTCTGCTCGGCGCCCGCGTGATTGGCGGCGGCAATGGTCGTTACATTGCCGGTGCGATGTCTGGCACGGTGTCGGCGGTTGCAGCGCAAGCTGTGGCCAGCCACATGAACCGTCGCGCAGGTCTGGAAGTCATTGTCCGCAAGGAGAATGGCAGTCAGGTCGCCGTCACGCAGGATGCCGACCAGCAGTTTGTCACGGGGCAGCAGCTCTACCTCGTGGCATCTGGTGCCGGCTACCGCCTGACGCGTTAATCGAATCCATTCGGATCCCCAACTTTCTTCACTTTCCCGCACGGAAACCCCGTGCGGGGTTCCCTGCGGCCATCGGAGCTACTATGCCCATGGTGGCAAACGTCCCCCAGAAACTCTCTCCCGTCCTCACCGAGGGCAAATCGATTGCCGAGGTGGTCGACCAGATCGCAGCCGCGGTCCGTGCAACGGAACTGGAGCCTGAATGGCTCGACCCAGCCAACTTCATGGGCGACTGCAACGAAGCGCTGTATGGCCCCAAACCTGATCGGCCGTGGCCAACCCTCGGTGCACGCGATCGGCCTGCGGTCTACCTCCATCGCGGTTGCTCCGAAGGATGGATCGTCTATGTTGACCACATTGGCTACGCCGGCGAGGCGCCGAATGGTAGCTCGGCTGTGCAAAAGCTGGTGATCGGCAAGACGTTGTCGCAGCAGCATGGCTGGAACCTCGTTCGCGCCATCAGCAAAATGCTGGATGTCACCTGACATCGCAGCCTGCAAGCCCGAGAGGGCTTGCCAAAGCCTCAGGCTTCGGCAAGTCGCTTTCCCCCGCGTCATTGACGCATCGACCCCGTCCGGCATCGCCGGACTACCAACCCAGCTGGGACAACCGTCCCGTTGGGGAAGGATGTCCCGTCCTTATCCAGGATATCCATGAAAATCCCCAAATCCTTTACCCGTCGGCATCCGTCGACCAACACCGCGGCATGCCAGGAGATCCGTCGTGATGCTTGCCGCGTTCTGCGCCGCGTCGCCGGAGACATGGCGTTGCGCCCACGTGATTTCACGATCAGGGAGCATCGTCAGCGTCGCCGCGAGGTCGACGTGTTCGCGCTGCACACCGATTCGTTGCTCGTCGAGATCAAGCATCCCGCCGGCGCCGAAGGCGGTGTGCTCATGTCGTACCGGACTTGTCGGAACCGTGAAGATTTGACCGGCGGCCGTGAAAACGCTGTCGCCGTCGAATCGTTGGCCAGCGACCAGGGCTACGCGAACCTCGTCGCCACGCTTCGCGTGGTGGCCGGGCGTCGCGGTTGAAAGGAGTACGCCATGAGTCGACTGATTAAGGTCACGTTCAACTCCACTTCCGGAGAAGAAACCACGGCGTTTGCCACGCTGCATACGGATGACACTGTCGAGCTTCCCAAGCGGATGGCGGCACGTGTCACAGCTGCGGTCGATGCCGGCGAGGGCTATGCGCTCGTGGCCCATCAACGGGGCAGTTCCGTTCCGCTGGTGCACATGGTGGACGCTGTCTATCGGCTCGACACCGAGCATGCCACCGGCGACGGTTGGCTCAGTCGGCTGGCCGACGCCCTTACCAACCCAACCAAGGATCAGATGCAGGCATATGGTCGCTATTACCATACGCTGTCCGCAGCCTGCTCCGTTGGCTTCGCTGGATACGTTGCCGGCGTGCAATCGATCAATGCCACAGTCGTGATTAACGCCGCGTGCCTACTCCTCGGTGCTGCTGTACTATTTGCGCTAGGAGCAGTCTTGGCGAAAGGAGAGAAGTGATGTTTGGACCATTTGTTCTTGGTTTTGCCTTGTGTTTGGCCGCCTTCGGCATGTGGGTTCAACGCAATGCCGATCGCCAGCGCATGCTCGAAGACCTCGACCGCAACGGCTGAGGCAATTCCTTCTCAGGAGCCGATTCGTCGGCTCACCGCTTGAACGCACCTCTCGGGGTGCGTTTTTTCGTTTTCCCTCCCACACGGGCGTCGTCCCGTCGGGGCGTCTCCCCACCAAAGGAGTATCCCGATGAGCCGTACTGTCTATGGCGCAGGCCTGGCCAGCTATCCTGCTGGCGTGCTGCTTCGTGCCAGTGTCTATTCCACCAACCTACGCCCAGCCTTCTCACTGGTTTGCGCCGATGACCAAATGCCCTACGGCGTGTTGTCGGTGAACCTGCCCGATGCCAATCTGGCCGACGACGAGTTCCTCGTTACGGGCGACTGGAATCTGCCAACCGATCTCAAGGCTGCCTTGCTTGAGACCGGCAAGTTCGTGCAAACCGGCCGTTGGAACCAGGTCGGTTTTGACCAGGGTGAAGTCTGGCGCATTGTCGACGCCGAAATCCTTACGGAAGTCGCTGCGGCACGGGTCGTGGCCAGTCGCAGCAGATCCGATCGGCGCACCGCTGCGGTTGCCTGACCCCTTCCTTAACCCTTGCGGGCCCATCCCGCAAGGCGGTGGGCCTGGGAGACCCCTATGCCCATCACCATCGACGGCGCCGGCCTGGCCGGATCGCCTGGTCCATTGCGCATCGCAGTGGAACTCTATGCCGTCAACGACCGCGCTGCACTGTCTCTGGTCGAAACGAAGACCGGCGATCTCTACGAGACTTTCACGAGCAACGTCCCGAGCGAAACGCTTGCGGACAATGAGGTCGTCGTCTGCCTGTGGCGCTTGCCTATGTCCACCGTGGTCGCGCTGCTCGATTCGGATTGTTTCGAACCGACTCGCACGCTTGCCGTAGGCAACGCTCGCGGCGCCGTCTGGCGCATCACTTCTGTCGACCTCCTGCAGGCAATCCACGACGCGAAAGCGGGCGTGCCTGCTTAGGTCTTTCTTTTCCAACCCTTTCGGGGCATGTCCCCGCAGGGGCATGCTCCGTTGTGGAGCTCCCCATGTACGTGATTCATATCGGCCAACGCGCCGAGCATCGCACCACGCTCGCCGGCGTGCTGCAGTACCTGAACGAAGATCGAGACGGCAAGGCAGCGCCGCGCGTCGAAGATATCGCAGTGCGCCATGTCGAACGCGGTGCAATTCCTGTGGTTCGACTGGCCGGCGGAAAGTTCGCCGTGCGACCCGTTGGCACGCGGCGGGCCATCCTTTCTATGATCCTCGACGAGGTGGATCGCTTCATCGTTCGTGTCGGCGGCAAGATCCTGCGCCCGCACGAGATGAGCCGCGCCGCCTGGGGCGCCGTGGTGGCCGCTGGCCGCCTGGCGTATTTTCCCGAGGAGGCTATCGACATGTCTCAGGACGATGCAGGTCCGCTGTTCCAGACGGTAGATCTGTTTGAGGATCGCGGAGCGTTCGATATCGCAGGCTTCGTTTGCGGCGAATTTGTCCGCCGTTTCGGCTATGGCACGAATGGCCCGCTGTACCACCCGGCCGCGAGTCCCAACTGCCGGCATGAGGTACATGTCGCCTACGCGCTGATGCGCGGAGAGAAGGTGCGGGATTGCATCATCAATACCTACCGCGACAATCCGCACCATGCGCGGTCCGAGCCCTGGATGCAGCCATTGATCGAAGTGCCGGCCCTGCGGGGAGCCCTGTCGCCCAGCGTGCTGCAAGCGCTCTGCCAGGTCATGCGCGGGGAGAAGCTGGAGATCACGCCGCACAACGCTCCCAGACTGCTCGCTGCAGTGCGAAACGTGCCGAGTGACGGTGGCTACGTGGCTGTCGATGACGCTCTTTTCGCGGCCGGAATTGTTCCTCCGCGGACGATGCCCACGCCCAAGCCCCTCGAAGGTGAGAATGCACGGCCGGCCACCAAACTGGCGGCGCGAATCCACGGTCTGATAAGCGAGCGGCAGTACCAGGAAGCCATTAAAAAGGCGGCTGAGGAGCGCGAAGGGCAGAAAATCAGCCAGCGCGAGTTTGATCGTCAGACCAAGGCGGCCGCAATCTACCGGGCCGGTTATGGATACGATTGGGCCAACCGGGTGGCGCTCGCGGTCATGGAGCGCAATGTTGCGGCAGTACTCCACATCTTCGACGGCCCCAAGGACTGGAATACCGACTCTAAGCGCGCTCTGCGTGACGAACTCGGTGTCGATGTCTTGCAATGCAGCGCGGCAGAGCGCCGTCGTCGGCTTTTCGAGCTATGTGGGTTCTCAGTAGACGAGCAAGCGCAATGGGAAGCACACGAAGCCATCGACAAAGCGCGCAAGCGCGCTGAACGTTCGATGGCCGATGCAATATCGTTGGCGGAAAGCACGACCTACAGGCTCGAGACCGGTCAGCAAATGAACGGACGCGAGTACGTCGATTTCTGCATCGAGGCCGGCTTTACCCAGCTCGTCGACGAGCGTCGGGGCAATGTCACGCGCTACCGTATCTATGATCCGGTGAAGCGCATGTCGCGGCCGTTGCGTGCAAAGGACGGCACGCTCGACTATGCGCGGGCACGCATTGCGCAAATCGCCCCCGAGGTGACCGCTTGATTGTTTGCCCCCAGCCGAATCCGGCTGGGGGATATTCTCGATTTGGCTATCAAAAATCCGTAGTTTTCGCAGGCTCGGCTCAAGATTCTTGCGATAGGCTTTCCCGTACCACCAGAGCTTTGTTTGCAGTGAATACGTTCAGTCCAAACAAAGTTTTACCCGCGTCTCCGACGCATCGACCCTACGCCGGCACCGCCGGCCATCTCTTGAAACCGCCCACAGGGAGCATTCCCTGTCGGGACGGCTCCGTGGGCATCTTCCCGATCCCCATGCAATCCACCTTGCTGTAGCCACACGGCGCGTTGTCATTTGTCGCCGTAGGCGGTTCATGGCGAGCGTCGCATCCCCGACCGCGCACAAGCACGGTCTCCATTTCTTTCTCCCTTCATTTCCACCTTCGAGCGTCAGCACAGCCTGTCGCTCGCATTCCCATTTTTAGGAGCAATCTTATGTCCCATCTGGTTCAAACCATGGCGTACGCCGGCGCAACCCCCTGGCACGGTCTGGGCAACCGCCTGGCGGAGCATCAGCCCCTCGAAGTCTGGGCCGAAGCCGCCGGCATGAACTGGCGCATTGAGGAGACCAACGTTATGTACCGCGTTGGTTCCCATGACCTGGATCCCATCCAGTCGTTTCCCGAGCAGAAGGTCCTGTACCGCTCGGACAACGGCAAGCCGCTGTCGACGGTATCTCAGCGGTACCAGGTTGTTCAGCCTGCGGAGATCCTGGAGTTCTATCGAGACCTCGTGCAGGTGGGCGGCTATCAGCTCGAGACTGCAGGCGTGTTGAAAGAGGGTCGCAAGCTCTGGGCGCTCGCCCGTACGGGACAGTCAGCGCTCCTCAAGGGTGGTGACGAGGTCCGTGGCTACCTGCTGCTGGCCACGGCCTGCGATGGCACGCTGGCGACCACGGCGCAGTTCACCTCGGTCCGCGTGGTTTGCAACAACACGCTGCAGATCGCGTTGGGTCGCAATCGTGGCGCCGTCAAGGTGCCGCATCGTAGCCAGTTCGATCCGCGTGCGGTGAAAGAAGAGCTCGGCATTGCCATTTCGTCGTGGGATGGTTTCATGGCCAACATGCACAGCCTCGCAGACCGTAAGGTCAGCAAGGCTGAGTCCGAACGGTTCTTCCAGCGCCTCTTTACCTATTCCTCGGTGAGGGATGGTGCAGATGCGCCTGCAAGGATGAACGAGCGTGGCCTGAAAGCCGTGCTGAGTCTTTTCGACGGGGCCGGCCGCGGCGCTGCGCTGGAGTCTGCATCGGGCACTGGTTGGGGCTTGGTGAACAGCGTCACCGAGTACGTCGACCACCAGCAGCGAGCCCGCTCGCCGGGTAATCGGCTGGACTCTGCATGGTTCGGCGCGGGCGCATTTCTCAAGCAGCGCGCCTGGGACGCAGCCCTCGAACTCGCGGAGATTGCATAAGCAACTTCGAGCGTCTCTTCTATCCGCCCTCAAGCGAGCCGCTCCGTTGCCGTTGTTTGGTAATGGAGTGGTCGTTTCAGGTCTTAAAGCCCCGGCACAGCCCGGGGCTTTTTTCTTTTGCTCGTTGCCATGTTCCACATTGAGTTCTATTCACGTTATCCGCGATGGCTGTTTCGCGGAGGCGATGCCGCAATCGCCGGGCTACGGGGCGAGTACGTTTGCCGTAGCACGGCAGGGAACAGGGTGCAGCGAGTACAGGACCGACTCATGCACCAAACCATTGAACTATCCAGCCTGCAGAAGGAGCGGTTCACCGGGCTATATACCTCTTGGCTCGTCCAGACCCGCGATCGCCTGACTACCCTCAGTTACGATACGTGGATGGACTTGCGATACCAACAGAATCGGGGCGCGTCAGCTAGTTTCAGTCAAGGCGCCGTTGTCTTCGATCTGATACATGGGGTGCTTTACGAAGTCAGAGGCAAGGATCGGCTCCGACGGATTTTCCGCATACAGTTGGATGGCGATTTTCCCTACCTGTCCTTCAGGGATCCCGCCAATGCCATCGATTTCCCCTGGATCACGTTCCCAGGTGTGTTCACGCAAGCGGAGCTGATGACGCTGCGGCGTGTCTATTAAACAAGAAGGCCCGGCAACTGACGTTGCCGGGCCTTTTGTCTTTGAAAGAGTGGTCTCAGACGGTCGCTTTCGCGTTTTTTGAAAGGAACATGTTCCTTCCTTACGCCGCAGTACCGGGGACCTCCGGGTCATCGATGTGGATAGCGGGCGCATCCTCCTTTTGGGGGGACGCCACGTAGCCCACAGCGGGCACCCGCGTGATGGAGCTGCCTTCAAGCGTCACGTTTTCGCCCAGCCGGATGGTCCCGGCGTAGAAGATGCGGCCGATCACGCGGCCGTTGATCTTGAGGGAGACCCGACTCTTGACGTCACCTTCTACGGTGCCGTCGATGATGATGTGTTCGCCTTCCACGTCGCCATGGACGACCCCGCCACGACCGATATGCAACAGGCCGTGGCTGGCCCTGACGTTGCCGGTAACGAGGGCGAGGCAGGTGAAGCCGTCCTCCGAAACGAGATCGCCGTGAATGCTCATGCCGGCGCGCAGGACGCTGAAAGTTGGAGTACTTGGCATCGTCATGGGACGCTCTCTTAGAACAGTTTGATTTCGCGGTTGGGGGCGCCTTGCGGCGATACGGCAGGACGGGCGATCTGCGCGGGTGCGACGGGCGCCGCGGCTTTCGCCGGCGCGGAGACCGCCGCTGCAGGCGCTGCAGGCGCGGGGGCTGGCTTCGGGGCGGGCGCAGTCGGTTTGACAGGTTCCTGCGAAGGCAGGGTGATTCTCGGGGTGTCAGCTGCTGCCGCCAGTGGCGCCGCGCCAGATGCCGTCGTTGGGCTTGTGACATTGTTCGCATCGCCGCGCACGGGCCATTCGTGCGAATGCGGTTCGGGCTCTGCCTGGGAAGCCGCAGACGGCCTTGCTTCCGACGCGGTGACGGCTGCGGCGGGCCCGTCCGAGCTATGGGTACGGGCGTCGCGCTTGCCCATGGAACTGCCAATGAGGAACATTGCGGCGGCGCCCACGACGAAGACGGCTGCCCACAACGCACGCGGAGGCACGGACAAGTTTCCACCGGCGGAAGCCGATGCTTCCTTACCAAAGCCGCCACTATTATCGTTGCCAAGCCACAACGGCGGCGTCGACGAACGTGCCGGTGAGGGCGAGATGTCGATGGTCAGGGCGGGTTGGGCGTACTGAGCATGCAGCTGCTCGATCTCACGCATGTCCATGGTTCTGGCTCCGGGAAGAGTTGAGGAGGGTGCCGTCCGGAGCGAACTTGTCGGTGTCCGGGATGCAGAGTTGCTGGATGGCCTTGATTCGCTTGGCGGCCACTGCCGTTGTGTTCTCCCGAGCGTCAGCCGGGATGGATTCGCAGTTCAGGCCGTAGAGGGTTTCCGCGAAGAGCCTGTCGTATTGCATCAGCAGGCGGAGAAGCCGACCGGCAAACGAATGCGACACCTGCACTTCCCGCGACTCGTAAAACAGCGGGATCTCGACCTGATCCTTGTTTCCGATCCACTCCAAGGCTTTGGCGTACCACGCTTCCGCGTCTCGGAATGCCTCGTCAAGTGCCTTGACCTTACCGCCGCGCGCGACGACAAATTTGGACGAGCAAAAGTAAAAATGCGCGTCCAGGAAGTCCCGAGCGAACTTGGAGCAGTACTCGTGGTTGGTTGCGGATGCCGTTGCCGGTGTCAGTCGGCTGAGGCGTTCCTCACTGTTCAGGCGCTCGATGGGCCTGAGCCCGGTAGCGGGCTTCTTGGGTGGATCCTGTTCGGCCATTTGTCCATGTTTTCGGATGCTCTCTCACTCGGAATTGTCGGACAAGAACGGACACCACATGACTTCGAAAGCTACGCGAAATAGCCGAGCATTCGTCAGTTTTGAAAGAATGTCCTGTGCCACAATGCTTTCACACCTAGCGTCATCGACGCATCGACTCTGACTCCTGGCGAGTCCATCTCTTTGTTCAAGTCGTGCATTTGCGCACGCGCCGACTGGTTGGCTACCAGTGTGGATATCTCTTGTGCTAAGTGTTTTCGCCGAACACTTCCCCTCATCAGCTCGTAAAACGCGTTCCCGCTGTGCCTCTTCATGAGCGTACGCCGGACACCGTTCGAGCCTGGGACCATGTGGAGCTCTCTCAAAGGCCCCTCCTAGGCAGAACGGCAGACGTCGAGCCGATCCGTGAACCTGCGGCCGAACCTGTGGGTTCGCGAAAAGGGTTGTTGTGCAGCGTGACCATGCTGCACGAGGGCGACTTTACGTCCTCAACATAGAGCCGCGCGCACTAGTGCGCCGCTCCCCGAGTGCCACGCCCCCGGAAGGGGCGTGGCAGTTCGGGTTCCTGACATCAAAGCTCGCTGCCGGCGCAAACCGGGGCGGGCTATTTTTGTTTCTGGTGAGAGACCTCGATCTTCAGGAGAAGCTCATGCACCAGAACGCCGAGATTTCCGCCGCGATCGCGGCAACGCTGAATTTGCGCCGTCCCGAGTACAGGGACATGCCGCAGGCTTGGCGATCCCTTTGTGAGGCGGCATATGTCGCCAGTCTTCCGGAAGTCGCACAGAACGACTTTCTTAATCGCGTAACGACCCAGCGCGGGGCCGACACAGCCCTGCGCCTTCGGGAGCATGCTGCGTCCATCCGGGCCAACGTCGTTCGTTTCCTCGACAGGAGAAAGAACGCATGCATGCACCCATCACCTACAGCGAGCCCGGCGGACGCCGAAGCCTGCTAGAAGAGCGGCCCATGCGGCCGCCCATCATTGGCAAGATCCGACCCGGCATCAAGGTCCTCACCAAAGCTGCGCGCGACAAGCTCGAAGCCGTGAAGATCCACGATGCTGGTCTCGCGCGGGGCGACAGCTTCGAGCGCATCGAAGGCGATATCACGCGGGCGACAGGCATCAAGACGCCGCTCGTGCCGAAAAACGTTCCCTGGTTCACCTGCCGTGCCTCAGACTTCGCCAACCCTGCGTTGGCCGAAGACATCGTCCAACGCTACGGCGAAGATCGCAACGACGGCAACGGACATCGCCTCTGGCGTTTTCCCGTGGTCTTCGCGTTCGACGACTGGCTGAGCAACATGCCCAACCAGCTCGTTGCATGGACGAAGAGCGGCAGGCAGTACTTCTCGGAATATGGCCGTGACGGCAGGCGCTACTGCAAGATGTACGCACCTCCGGTGCGCGACGCGCGCGCCAATCGCGCCAAGCGCACCTGGGGCGGTCGCACCGTCATCCTGAGGCAGGACAATGATATTCAGGATGGATTGTGCGATCCGCAGGAATGTCCCCAATACCAAGGCGGTCATTGCAATCTGTCGGCGAGCTTCTTCTTCGCGATTCCGCATATCTCCGGACTCGGGCTCATCGAGATGCCCACCACCTCGATCTACGTCCTGCAAAAAGCCCACGCGGCTATGCAGACCGTGGCGATGGCGCGAGGGCGGCTCGTAGGCGCCAAATTTTGGATGTCCAAGCAAGAGCTTGAGATCAGCCGCATCGATGACACCGGCAAGGCGGTGCGGCAGATGCAGTGGCTCATCACGCTCGACGCCGAAATCGATATCGCAGCATTGCTTGATGGCTCGGATCGGCGCCCGCCGGCATTGGAGATGGCAGAACAGGCCGTCTCCATGCTGGAAGGGGACAGGGAGGACCCACTCGAGCACGGCTCGGTCGATGACGGCACCATCGAGGCGTCGCAGACCAGTACGTCGGAAAGCGGCGTAGTTCAATCTGCCGGTTCGATGCCCCCATCCGATACGGCGGGTACTGAGGACCTGGAGAGCGAATACCACGATCTCGTGAACCGCCTTGGGCTCAATAGCGAGGACGGCGCCCGCCAGCTGAAAGCTTATGCAGCGGCGACCTTCGGGCGCGGCTGGTCCAAGCGGGAACAGGATGTGCGGGGGTTCTTGGCTCAACTTCGCACTGCGCTGGCCAATCCCGCTGCCTTCCGTGAACAGGTGGCAGCTATCGCCGCTGACACCGCAACATAACTATCGCCAGCCTTGTGCCGGCAGTTGAGGGAAGCCCATGGGCTTCCCTTTATTCTTCCTTGCCGCATGCCGGCACATTCCCTTGGAGGTTCCACAATGCTCGACGATGGCGAAAGCCTGTTGGCTGCGCATTTCTCTGATTTGCACTACTCCCCTGGCCATTTGGCCGAGGCGGATCGATGTTTTGGTTTTGCGGTGGAGGACGCGATCGCAAGTCGTTGCCACGTTGCTGTGGTGTCGGGCGACTCGACCGACCACCGGTTGGATGCCCATACGCCGGCGCTCTCCGCGCTGGCGCGACGCATTCACCAGCTATCCGCGCACATGCCTGTGGTGATGCTTCAAGGCACCTTCAGCCACGAGCCCCCAGGCACGCTGGATCTGTTCCGACTGATCGGCGCAAGCTTCCCGGTATACGTTGCAGACCGGATTCACCAGGTCGCGCTCGTTGGCCGGACATTCATTCCGAGCGATGGCGCAATCTTCAGCCATGCGGAAATGGACAAGCTGCTGACCCAGCAAGGGCTACCAGACGTCGTCTTCACCTGCGTACCCACGGTCAACAAGGCGGTGCTGGCGGCCGCGGCCGGCGTGGCAAACGCCGCGACGGCGGTTGGCGACCACCTGGCTGACTATCTTGCTGCCGCGGGCACTGTGAATCGTCGATGGCGCTCACAGGCCGTCCGTACGATCGGCATCTCGCACGGCACCGTCAACGGTTGCCAGACGGAGCACGGCGTGCCGATGGCCGGACTCGACCACGAGTTCACCATCGGGGCACTGTTCGAGGCCCACTGCGACGCGTTCATGCTCGGCCACATTCACCGTGCCCAGCAGTGGGAACGTGAGGGCAGGGTGGTGGCCTATCCTGGGTCTATCGGACGGTTCCACTACGGCGAAATCGGCGCGAAAGGCTATCTTCAGTGGCAGGTATCTCCGGGGGAGGCAGTGGCTATCCCGGTGAAGACACCCGCGAGCGAGACCGTCTGCATCGACTTCGACGGGCCGCCTGACATGGCAAAGCTTGCCGAGATGGCCGCCGACGCAGCGCACAAGTTCGTGCGGGTGCGGTGGACGGTCAATGAGGAGCATCGCCAGCTCGTCGATCGCGAAGCCATCGAGGCGCTTTTTGTCGGGAGTGCCGAGGTCAAGCTGGAAGCGCGTGTCCTGCCGGCTGTTCGCAGCCGCGCTGAAGGCATCAGCCGGGCTGCCACTTTGTCCGCGAAGCTGGGACGTTGGTGCGAACTGACCGGTGTCGATGCAAATCCGTTGCTGGACAGTCTGTCGATGCTCCAAAACCTCGATGCCCAGGCGATAGCCGATCAGGTGCTGGCTGGCCTTGATGAAATGTCCATGCCCGTTACGCAGAAGGTCGGCGCCGTAGAAGCTGTTGCGCCCCCGTTCGTTGCGAAGCTGATGGACATGGAGCTCGAGGAACCGAGCGCCGTACCCGAGGCTTTCCCGGTCGCCGCTGTGGAGCCAGTAGCGCCCGTTGCCACTGCGTCAGCGCCGATGAACTGGCTGACCGACGATCTTTTTGCGTAGCAATACGCCAATCCCTAGAACATGCGAAAGCCATGTTCCGACAGCCCGCGAGGCTGTCGAAATCTGGTTTCACCCGCGCCACCGGCGCATCGACCCAGCAGTATCCATTTCCTTCTTTCCTTACCCAGACGGGTGCTTCCCGTCCGGGGCGCACTCCGTCATATCCCTGGAGTGCAAGATGATTCTTTACCACGCAGGCCCCGAGTGGCTTTTTGTCGAGGAAACCTTTATCAACCGCTCGGACATGGCCAAGCGCCTCTGCGAGCAGCACGGCTTTACGCCGTGCACGATGTATGAGCCGTTCGGCCCCGGCCGCGGCGCCGTGATCGCCAAGCGCGACCACATGCTGGTGATGGCCTTGGGTGAGGCGGGTGGCAACACCTTCTTCGCCGTAGCCCCGTCCAAGGAACTGCAGGACTTGATCTGGTCGTTCTCCAACGGCCTGGCATCACAGTGGAGCGAGCTGGAACTGCGCGCCCTCACTGGCGAGCAGGATTGGGACGCTGTGATGAAGCTTGCAGCCAAGCAGTTCTCCGCTGCGCGGCGCTCTGTTGAACGCGCCATCGAGGGCAAGCCGGAACAGGATCAGCCGGTGTTAGCCGAGATGCCCGACTATTCGGACGACGCGATGGAAGTGCCGCCGGACTATCTCCATTCCTTCACCGGCTCGGAGGTGTCCGAATGCGCCCACTGAAGCTGACGCTTTCCGGATTCCACGGAATCCGAGACGGCATGCATCGGGATAGCGTCACGGTGGATCTGTCGACGCTGCCGGGCGGCCTGATTGCCCTTGTCGGCCCCAACGGGGCCGGGAAGACAACGATCATGGACAACCTGCATCCGTTTCCCATCATGCCAAGCCACGCGAGCAAGATGTCGGCCGACGCGTTCTCGTATTGGGACCATCTCTGCGCCCCGCGCGCGGAAAAGGACCTGGAATGGGAGCACGGCGGCAAGATCTACCGCTCCGCGTTCGCGTTTCGCAATCCTGGCAAGAGCCGCAAGGCCGAGTACTACCTGTTTGAGAAAGACGCCGCGGGTGAGTGGAAGCCTGTGCAGTTGGCAGACGGCACGCTCTCGGACGGCAAGGCGGATACCTATAACCGGTGTCTCGAAGCCGTCCTCGGGTCTCCCGAAGCATTCTTCACGAGCGTGTTTTCTGCCCAAAACAGGCGGCCCCTCGCCAGCTATCAGCCCGGCGAGATCAAGAAGCTGCTCGCCGAGTTGCTCGGGATCGATCACTTGCGTGACCTGTCTGCGAAGGCGGGCGAGGTGGCCAAGCTGCTGACCCGCTCGCTCGACACCCTGCAGCGCGACGTGCTGACCCTTACGGGCAAGCGTGATCGTGCCGCGGTGGTGGCTCGGGAGATCTGGCAGATAGGCGAAAGCCTGGATGCGGAGCGCAATGCTCGTGACGGTGAAAGTGCAAATGCAGCCAAGCTGCTGCAGGAGCGCGCGACGCTGGCGGCGAAGCAAGCCGCCAATGCCGGTACCGAAGCGCGGTTGCGGGAACTGAACCAGCGCAAGGGCGAGTTGGACAAGCGTGCGGCATCGCTGACCCAGGATGAACAGGCTGCGGCCGCACGTGCTGCGGTGCGCCGGCGCGATCTGGATCGGCAAACGGCAAGCCATCGGTTGGTTCTGGCAGAGGCGGCCAACATTGAGGCGGCATCGGGCGAGAGGGATATCGTGCAACTGGCCATTGGCCGGAGGCAGGATGAAATCGCCCGCCAGCGCGCGATCGTGGAGAAGCTCGATGGCGTTCAGGTCGAGCATGCTGCGCTTAGTACGGAGCTCAAGGGCCTGGAACAGCAAGGCGTTGCCGGCGCGAAGTTGGCCGATGCGTTGAAGCTGCAGGCCGATGTGATTGACACCGTTCCATGCCGGGACGATCCCATGCACGCCGCCTGTCCACTGCTGGCGCAAGCTCGTAGTGCCAAGGCCAAGCTCGGTGATCAAGTTGTATCGGTCAAGGCACTGCGCGAGAGCTATCGGAAGAAGCAGGAGCACATGCAGTCGCTGCAAAGCGCAATGTCTGAACGTGCTACCGCCAGAGCTGCGCTTTCCGCCCTGGAGGCGCACCTCGTGCGTGACCAGCAGCTGTTGCAGCGCCTCACGGCGACGGCTGCTAAGAAGCCGTTGCTGCTGTCTGCGCGGGAAGGGTTGGCGCAGGCCGAACGCGATCTGATTGCATTGAGCGAGGAGGATGCGTCCCGCATTGAGCGCCACAAGCGCGATATCGCGGACGTGCAATCCCAGCTAGAAGCGGTGCGTCGGGAGTTAGCAACGCTGGCCACGGAGGACGTGACCGGCATGCTAGCCCAGATGGGCCGCCAGATCGCAGCAAGCCGGGAGGCTGTCGCGGCTTTTTCCGGCCGGATCGAAGCACTGATTCGCCAAGAGAGCATGTTGGTGGCGGAGCGTGAGCGTCTGGATGTTGAGCTTGCCGGCATGCCGGCGCTCGAGGCAAAGGCGCAGACGCTGTCCGATCAGATTGCACAGTGGAAGCTGCTCGCGAAAGGACTGGGCAACGATGGCGTGATTGCGTTGTCCATCGATGACGCGGGCCCGGCCATCACGCAGATCGTCAACGACTTGCTGCTAGCCTGCTATGGACCGCGATTCACCATCGCGATTCAGACGCAGACAGCGCTGGCCAGCGGCGAACTGCGCGAGGGCTTCTCCATCAACGTGATCGACGCCGACAACGACACCTCGAAGGAATTCGGCGTGATGTCAGGTGGACAGAAGGTATGGATCAATGAGTGCCTGACACGCGGAATCGCCCTCTATCGGGCGCAGGACGCGCAGCAGCCTTTCCAGACGCTGTTCACCGATGAAGCTGACGGTCCGCTGGATCCGGAGCGCAAGCGCGCCTTCATGAAGATGAAGCGCGAGGTGCTGCGAGTCGGCGGGTATGAGCGGGAGTACTTTATTTCACAGACGCCCGATCTGGTCGACGACGCCGACGGCGTCATCGATGTCGTTGCGCTGGCGCTCCAGTAGACCGGCGCCATTCACTAACCGTATGCCCGCTTCCCGAAAGGGAGCGGGCTTTTCTTTTGTCTCGAATGTCCATCGAATGTCTTGAAGATGTTTTTGCCCAACTCCGAGCCGATGGCATCGAGAGCTACTGCCAACAGATTTGTGGCGGCGGCAATTGCGGCACTGGACCCGTTTGCCAGTACGGCATCGACGCAAACACCGAAATGCCGGTCGGATTTTATCCCCCTTCCGAAGGGCTGCCTTTGAGCTCTCCTGATCCGTTAATCACACAGGCGTAGCCCTGTTACTAGTCATGTCAAAAGTTTTCGTCACGGCCGAAGTGGCCGAAAAGTTGTTGCCAAGGCGCCGCAAGGTCCACACATTCATCCGTATATTTGGATGGCAGGGGGCCGATGTGGATCGCGAGAAGCTTCTCGAGGTGTTCCACGCTGCGAAAAGCGTGGAGGTGTCGCAGGACGCCGCGTGCTTTGACCACTATCTTGCCGTCAAGATCGACGGCATGGTGACGTACGTCGAGACCAATTTGAAGGCGCTCGCGAAATTCGGTTTGCTGCCCCCTAACCGCAAGCTGGTTTGAGCGAAGTCGCTCCAGCACGTCTCATAACGCCTGCGTCATCGCAGGCTTCTTTCCTTCCAACCCAACGGGACCAGCGCCCGTTGGGCGTTGGTCCATTCAGGACCATCATGGAAACCATTTCATTATTTCCCCAAGGCGCTTTCGAGCCGATCGAGAAGAAGATCGACAACGCCCTCGCGATAATCACCGCTCTGTTGCACGCACGGCATCCCATTGTCGTTGCGTTCAGCGGCGGCAAAGATAGCAGTGTCGTAGCGGCATTGGTGTTGCACGCTGCGATGCTTTATCGCGCGGCAGGTGGCACGCCGATCATTGTTGCGACGACGGGCGACACCCTCGTGGAGTCGCCAGAGGTCTCGCATCATTACCGGGCGGAGTTGCGCCGGATGCATCAGTACGGCAGGGATCACGACTTCAAGGTTATCGTCAAGGTGGTTCAACCGTCCATGGCCGCAACCTTTCAGTTGAAAGTGTTATCCGGCCGGGCCTTGCCAAGCTTTCCTGGGACGCACGGCGATTGCAGTACCGACCTGAAGATCAGTCCGCAGCGGGCGTTCCGACGAAAGCTATTCCGAGAGCTTGCGGCGAAAGGTCTACCGCCTCCGGTAACTTGCCTGGGCACGAGGTATGACGAGAGCGGGAGGCGAGCGGCCGCAATGCGTTCTCGCGGGGAGTCGGATCATGCGGCCATGCAGAACAAAGATGGCGACTGGGTAGTCAGCCCGATCGCACGGTGGTCCGACGACGATGTCTGGGAGGCGGTCGCTCTCTATGGGTCCGGTGCATTGCCAGGCTTTTCGGATTTCGAAGAGATGCGCCGGATTTATGCGCATTCGGTTGGCACCAGCTGCGCCGTGGTGGCCGACGCGATCCTCGATGGAGCGGCAAGAAAGCAGGGCAAGTGTGGCGCCCGTCTTGGATGTCACGTGTGCCAAATGGCGGAGGACAAGAGCCTCGCCAACATGATCGCATTCGACGAGCGCTATGCCTATGCTCGTGGCCTGCATCGGCTCAACCGCTTCATCAGGGCTACGCGCCATGACTGGGAGCGTCGACACTGGATTGGCCGGACAATTCGAGGTGGCTATATCAAGATCCAGCCTGACACGTATCATCCGGCGATGCTGCGGCAGTTGACTCGTTTCATGCTGCAGCTGGACTTCGATGAAGAACGACGAGCGGCAGCTGCGGGTGACTCGCCGAAGTTCCGGCTGCTGCCAGTCGACCTGATGATAGCCGTCGATGCGATGCAGTCTCTGAACGGCGTGGCAAGGCCCTTTGCGGCTTGGGCCGATCTGCGTGACATTCGTGCGCGAGGGATACGATACGACATTCCGGATGTGCCTGAAGTCGCGCCGACGCCTATTCCGACCGCTCGATTTCTTCACGTAGGGGACGGTTGGGATGAGTCGGCCCCGTGCGCGGATTGGACTGGTCTGCGTGACCCGATGCGAGAAGCTCTCACCGAGGGGAGTTGCTGTGCGCCAGCGATCGTCACGACGTCCGACGGTCGTGCTGTACTGGATCTCCCCACAGAGCAGCAATTCGATGTCGATGCCGAATCTGCTGCCTTCATTGTTGACTTCGAAGTCGAGCGCCTGCTGGCGATGCATGACGCGGGCAACCGACCTGGGTCTATCACGGCGGGGTACCGCTGGTACCTGCATTTTGGATGTCTCACGCTATCGCATTCGCAGAAGGTAGAGCACGATGACATTGCGAGGCGCACCGCCTTCAAGGACCGCTTGGGATTGACGGACGCTTATGATGTCCGAGACGTACTGGCCCGCACTGTGCCCACCGAGGCATTGCCGGGCAGGGTGCGCGAAGCGTGGGGAACCCACGCGATCAAGCAGGCCCAGCTGGCCCTGTGTTGATGTAAGAGAAGCCCCGACTCGTTGAGAGTCGGGGCTCTTTTTTTTTGTGACATATCGTGGAAGGAGCGTTGTATCTCTCTGTTGCACAGCCACCACGGATCTCGGCACAATACGTTATTCACCCCCAAACAGCTTATGCATATTCCCGAGGTACTTTCCGTGGAGACGCAGGTCTTACGCGTGGTGGTCTCCACGCCGCTAGCTGTCGGCTGCCTGCTTGCCTGGGTGCTTTTTCGATATGTACGGTTGCGCCGACTGCGCAGACTACAGGCGGAAAGGAACGAGCGGGAGAGGAAAGTCTTGGCGGTGCTGCTCGACCCTCTGCGTCTGGTCTCGCTGACCCTGGGAGAGGCAGTCGATTTGCTGGGAGACCGCTATCAGTTTTGGATGCTCGACTACGGGCGCTGTGAGGCCCGATGGCAGATTGGCAGGATAGAGGTGTGCGCAGGATTCGACTACCAAGGTGGGCCCATCACCGACATGCAAGTAAACATGCTGCCGAGATAGTCCAGGGAAACCAGGACGAGGCGTGCCGATCATACCGGCTCTTTCGAGATCGATCTTAGGTAGACGTCAATGAGACATGGGAGCAGCGGTATTGGGCGGTTTGTGTCGTGGGAGCAGACGCTGGTCGACGTACTGATACTCGTCGGCATCGTGATCGCCTTGTTCGCGCTTGTGTGGTTGATCGACTACGGCTGGGGAATCTCCTCCCGGTTCGTCAAGAGCTTTTCGGCTTGGAGGAAAGGCCGTGCAATTCGACGACGGAAAAGCCGGCAAGCGAGAGAGGAGCGGGCGCGTAAGCGCTGGCATCAGTAGCGCCCAGGTTAGGGTCATGTGCTATGCGTTGGCGGACGCGGCCGCTGTGCGCGTCGAATAGATAGGAATTAACGGCCTATGAAGTCGCCACGAGTTAACGGATTTGCAAATTTCCTCGGAGCCGTGCTGTTTGGGCTTCTGGTGTTGGCGATATCGCCTGGCGCCGCGGCGGGCACGGTTTCGGGCGTTGATGACCGGATGCCTCCGATTACCCCCCACAATCGCCTGCCGGCCAACATGAGCGGGCTGACCATCGTCGGCTACAACTACACGGATACTTACATCGGCAGTTTTACCGTCAGCGGGGCCGGCGGCGGCAACATCGAGGTTTCGTCAAAGACTTCTGGCGGTGGCGGTGGCGTGTGCTGTGCCGCCATCCCAGCCGGCGCTGCACTACCGATTACGATCGATATCGCTTGGAAACGGGATGGGCGCGTGCCTTGGTGCAGGCAGAGCGCCGTTCTAGATGGCCCGGTGCCCGCCGATCCGCAGTATCTGGAGGTTCATTTCTTCCCGGACGGCAGCATCAAGGCAGCGCTGTCCGACTATCCGGCACCGCCCCGAATGCAGCTCGATCGGTTCAGCTATGTGAAACGTCGGCCGTCCGGAAATGTGGACAACGACGAGAGGTTCGGTAGCTGTGGCCATGACCACTAACTGGGCCTATCTAAACCAACGAGTTAGGCTGTTGCGTCGGCGGACCCACAAGGCAACTCGGCCGCTCGAGTGGTATGACGCGTCGTCCGCTGTCTTCACGACATTCATGGTGCGGCGAGCTGCGCAACGCGCTGCTCGGGGTGCCCTTGATTATTCTGAAGTTTGCCGGGCTAGCGACCCCAAGCATTCATGCGGGTTTCCGGGCGAAGACGAACACGATAGTCATGTAAATCAATGGGTTGCTGACTCACAATTTTTGAGCGCACAAAGTGGCTTGCGAGGCTTTTGCTCGGCGCCTCGTTGCGTCTCAGTCTTCTTGTCGCTAATCTCGGCGGTCCGTCTACAGCTTGGGAGAAAGCGCGATGGATCACTGGCGGCTGGCGTATCTTGGCATGCGGCAGATGCCGCGTGAGCTCAGCGAGTTCGAGCTTGCGACATTCTTCACCTTCTCCCCCAAAGAGCGCGCGCTGATCGACGCCCGGCGCAGCCACCTGTATCGGCTGGCCTGTGCCGTCCATATCGGCTTTGTCCGTATGACGGGGCGCACTCTTGACGCCTCCAAGCAGGTGCCGAAATTTCTCTGGGCTTATGTGGGCGCTCAACTCGGCATCACCCCGCCGGATATGGGCACGCTGGGCGCCTTGTATGACGGACGCACCGACACGCTGGTGGACCATCAGATGCTCGCCTATCAAACGCTCGGTTTCAGCCCGATGGCAGAGCATCAGCGCCGCTACGTGACGCGTTGGCTCAAGGAGCGATTGGCGGGACAACCCAATCGCAGTGACATGCTGCACGAGTTGAAGCGGTGGCTGTATGAGCATCGTGTTCTGATTCCTCATGATCGTGCGCTGAAGCGCCTCATCAGCCAGGCAGTAGAGATCTTCGAGGCTTCATTGACCGACGCGTTAGTGCTCGCCTATGGGGAGGCATCGCTTGAGGCATGGGGAGCCTTGCTACCTCGCCCGGAAGGTAATCAAACGAGTCTGCAGCAATGGCTGTGGGCTGTTCCGTTGCGAAGCTCCACGCATCAAATGGGGGAGCTGTTTGACAAGATCGAGCGGCTGTACAAGTTGGGCATCCAACATCGCTGGCCGACGGTCTGCAATGAGGCAGTGGTGCGGCACTACGCGAGACGTTGCGCGAATCGACCGCCCTCGGTCAGCAAACGCGTGGTGCAACAATCCCGCCGCCTGGAGTCCGCTTGCTTTTTGCGGTATGCCTTGTGTGCTGCCACGGACCAAATGTCGTCCATGTTGCGCCACTGGATTCGCAAATCTGTCAACGACGCCGGACGGCTCATTGACGCTGGCCGACCGGATCCTGACATTAAGCTGCGAGAATTTGCTTCTGCCGTCAAAAGGCTCATCGCTGATGACACGCTAACACGAGAAGCGCTCTGCCAACATTTGGATGCGTTGGCCGACGCCGCAACCAGCCAGAAGCACTTGCGAAGCCGTGCCGGCATGATTCGCGAGCAACTCTTGTCGCGGCATCGGCTTGCCAGAGCCATGCTGGCCAGACTGATCCGGCTTCCATTCGCCACGCAGTCCGCCCATCCAGCGATAGAGGCAATGGAGATTCTGCGCAATCTCTATGCACGAAGAGCCGACTGGCTACCAAATCGGGTTACTGTGCGTTTCGGACGAGCCTGGCAGCCAATACTGGAGGGGCAGGACCGTAGGCGAGCTCTGGCCGCTTTCGAATGGGGAGCGCTGTTTGTCCTGCGAGTGGCGCTACGTAATGGCTCCGTATTCCTGGATCACAGCTTCGCCTTCCGCAGCCAAGCAACCATGCTGATATCCGGCCAGGATTGGCAGGCGCGGCGCAACCACTTCTATGGCCATCTCAAACTGCCGCAGGACGCCAACGCATTTTTGGAACCTGTTGTTGCGCATCTGGATGCGGGTCTCGCCCGGCTGCGCGATGCGGCCAGGCGGGGCGAACTGAAGATCGATAGTGCCATCCATGTCGATCCGCTCAAGGCGAAGCGGCCCGAGCCTTCGGTTGATGCCCTGCGGCGTGCGCTGTTTGACCGGCATCCAGACGGACAGTTACCAGAGATCCTTCTGGAAATCGACAGCCACACTCATTTCAGTTGGATGCTGCTGGGCAGAGAGCCGTATTCCCGCAGTGAGTTGCTCATGGTCTACGCCGCAGTGCTCGCGCACGGGACTTCGATGTCTGCAGCAGACCTCGCACGCATGGTGCCAGAACTCTCATCAAGCGCGATTCGCCAGATGATGCATCGTATCGCGGACGAACGGAAGCTACGAAACTCCGCTGATGCAGTGCTTGTCTTCATGCATCAGCATCCCATCGCCAGGCATTGGGGGCGCGCCGAGTTGGCGTCATCGGACATGATGTCCCTGGAGACGACGCGCTCGGTATGGCAAGCGCGGGCTGACCCGCGTCGGCGTACCGCGTCGATTGGAATGTACACTCACGTCCGCGACCGATGGGGCATCTTCTATGACCAGCCGATCCTCTTGAATGAAAGACAAGCCGGTGCCGCCATCGAGGGAGTGATTCGTCAGAATGGCGGGGAAGACGTCACACAGCTCGCCGTCGATACCCACGGCTACACCGACTTCGCCATGAGTCTGTCACGGTTGCTGGGCTTCGATCTCTGCCCGCGGCTTTCCCATCTGCGTGATCGCCGGTTGCATGTCCCCAAAGGCCATGCGATTCCGTCAGAACTGGCCGCGGTAGCCGACGCGGATGTTCGGCTGGTGTTGATCGAACTTGCCTGGGATGAACTGGTCCGGATTGCGGCGTCGGTCCAGACCGGCCAATGCACGGCGGTGCTGGCATTGACACGCTTCGGCGCGGCGGCACGGGGCCAACACGTGTATGAGGCAGGCGTGCACCTGGGAAGGCTATTCCGTACGATCTTCCTCGTCGACTATTTCACCAACTCCGCGTTCCGCCAAGAGATGCAGCATGCCCTGAATCGCGGTGAGGCTGTGCACACCGTGCAGCGGGCCATCCACTATGGAAAAATCCCCTTAGAGTTGGCTCGACACGATGCGTCGCTGGCAGCGGTCTCGTCCTCATTGACGCTGCTGACCAATGCTGTGATGGCCTGGAACACGCTGCATATGCAGCACGCCCTAGAGGCGATAGAGGCTATCGGCGGCGAATCCATGCGTGCCGAGGACCTACGTCAGATCGCACCGACTCGGCTGGAAGGCATCAACTTGCGCGGTACTTTCGATTTTCCGATTGCTCGCTACGCGCATCGACTGCTGCCGAGTGCCACGATTGCGCAGACGTTACCGTCGGCATGGCGTACAGCATGACCCAACAAGACTATTCGGCTGAGCCGTCGGGAGGTCGAGAGTCTCTGATCTATAGAAGCAGGTTTGTAAGAGGCGAGCAAACTCGGGCCGTTATCGAAGATTGGCACTGGGTTTCCTGCGTCTTCAGGATGCATCCCGAATGGCAGCTCCAACCCCAGGGCTATCGCGGCAGGGCGCATCGGGCTCTTCACGGCCACTTACAGTCGGTTGCCCCTGAAAGGCAGATCCGAGCAACGCCACTCTAGTGAGAATGACGATGATGCACGTCCGGGTAGTGGGGATGTTTGTGCACCATCACCTCGTGCCGATGCCAATGCCTGTGGGGTTCCTTGCCATCCCATGGGAAGTCATGCTCGTGCTGATGGTGTTCGTCGTGCCGATGCGAGTGGCTATGCGCCAGTGGCTCATGGGTATGCTCATGCTCGTGCCGCTCTCGCAGATGCAACCACACGCCCAAGGCCATCAAAGCCAAAGCCGCCCAGAATGCGAAGCCTGGCACCTCAGGCCAGATCGCAAACGCAAGCAGGACGCCAAATAGTGGGGCGACAGAGAAATATGCTCCGGTTCGAGCTGTTCCCAACAGACGCAGCGCCACCACAAACAAGGCAAGACTCACACCGTATCCGGCGAACCCGACGATCAGCGCTGCCGCCGCAGTGCCGACCGATGGCAATACGGCCCCATGCGTTATGGCAAGAGTCGTGTTGCATAGCCCGGCGACAAGCCCCTTCAGGCAAGCGATAAGCAGGGCGTCGTTACTGGAGACCTTGCGGGTCAGATTGTTATCTACAGCCCAACACAAGCAGGCTCCAACGATAAGCAGCGCGCCAGATGACATTTGCAGGCTGCCCGGTTGCCACGACAGCAGCAAGCCACCTGCCACGATCGCAATCATCCCCAGAACAATTTGGCGATCGGCATTCTCCTTGAAGACCACCCAGGCGATGACAGCCGTGAACACGCCCTCGACGTTCAGCAACAGTGATGCCGAAGCAGCGCTGGTTGAGACGAGCCCTGTCATCAGCAACGCCGGTCCCGCTACACCGCCAGCAAGGATTGCGCCGATCAGCCATGGCACTTCCCCCCGCGGAATACCTAAGTGACCATTTCCTGGCTCAGGCGTCATCAAGACTCTCCGGATCGCGAGCACAAGCGCCAGTCCGATGCCACTGCCAAGATATAGCAAGCCCGCCAGCAGGAGCGGGGAAACGGACCCGGTTAGCGCCTTGGCCAGCGGCGTGCTTGCTCCGAAAAGCAGCGCGGCTAGTAATGCCGGAGATGCGGTACGAATAGACATGGGAAATCAAGGATCAAGGCGCAGTGGGAGCGTGGACTCGCAAACTCATGTTTCCAGCGCTGCTTGCGCTTCCGGTCGGCCGGCGGTCCGGCGCTTCAGCACTATGCCGCAAAGGGCCGGCAGTACAAAAAGTGTCAGCACAGTTGCGGTGACGAGTCCACCGATTACGACCGTTGCCAGCGGCTTCTGGACTTCGGCACCTGTACCTGTAGCAATCGCCATCGGCACGAAACCCAGAGAGGCCACCAGAGCCGTCATCAGTACCGGGCGCACACGTTCCATCGCACCTTCAATCACCGCGGAGTCGGGTGCCATCCCATCTTCCAGGCGTTTTCGGATAGCGGAAATCAGCACCAGTCCGTTCAGCACCGCCACACCGGATACCGCAATGAAGCCAACTGCCGCCGAAATAGAGAACGGAATCCCGCGCAGTAGCAGCGCAAACACGCCTCCCGCAAGTGCCAGCGGCACGGCGGTCAGCACGGTCGCCGTCAGCGCTGCGCTGCCGATCGCCATGTACAGCGTCGCCGCGATCAAAATAAAGCACAGCGGGACAATGATGGCCAGGCGCTTCGTAGCCGCCTGAAGATTCTGAAATTGGCCACCCCATTCGATGTACATACCCGGCGGCAACTTCACTTCCTTGGCGATCTGCGCCGCAGCATCGTCCACAAAACTGCCCAGGTCACGGCCGCCGACATTGGCCTCCACGTAGACGCGCCGCTTTCCGTTGTCGCGGCTTACTTCGTTGAGCCCCTGCGTGAACCGGAACTGTACCAGTTGGCGCAAAGGCACCGAGGCGCGGGCCTGGCCTTCCGATAGCGGCAACATGACGGGAAGCGCGCCGAGGACGTCGAGGTTCTCCCGCTGCTCACCGGGCAAGCGGATCACAATATCGAAGCGGCGGTCACCATCGAAAATCTGCCCGGCAGGTCGGCCCGCCATGGCGGTGGAAATAGTATCGGCGACTTCCTTGACCGTGAGTCCATATCGGGCGATTGCGGCGCGGTCGAACACGATGTCAAATGTCGGAAAGCCGCTAGTCAAAGGCACGCGGACGTCCGTCGCTCCCGGCGTCTTCTTCAAGACTGCGGCAATGCGTTGCGCTGTGGCCGCCAAGTCGTCGAGATTCTCTCCGTACAGCTTTACGGCCACGTCGCTCCGGACCCCACCGATCAGCTCGTTAAAGCGCATCTCGATCGGTTGCGTCACGTCGTAGTTGTTGCCGACCATCGGTGCTGTCTTCTCGCGGATACGCTCAATCACCTGTTCCTTGGTCGTCACGCCCTCCGGCCATTCGCTTTTCGGCTTCAGAATGATGTAGTTATCCGATGCATTGGGCGGCATGGGGTCGGCGGCGAGGCTGGCCGTACCCGCCTTCGAATACACAGTCTGCACTTCCGGCAGCGACAAGACAGCGCGTTCGAGCGGCAGGTCTATGGCAACCGACTGGTCAATCGACGTAGACGGAATCCGAACCGACGACAGGTTCAGGTTCAACTCATCCAGCGTGGGCATAAACTCGCGACCAACAAATGTGAACGCCACCGTAGCCACAGCGACTGTCGCGATGCCTGCGCCGATGAAGGGCATTGGGCGTGCCACGGCATGCTCCAGCCATGGTCGGTAACGTTCTTTGGTCGCCACGATGACGCGCACTTCTGTCTCTGCAACCTTTTTCCGGAGCATCACGGCGACCATGGCCGGCACGAAGGTGAGCGACAGCACGAAGGCAGAGGCAAGCGCCAGCATCAGCGTGATTACCATCGGGGAGAACATCTTGCCTTCCACGCCCTGGAATGTCAGACATGGCAGGAAAACCATGAAGATCACAAGCTGACCGTAGACGGTCGGTCGCACCATCTCACGTGAAGATTGAACAACTTCCTTCAAACGCTCATCGAGCGTCAGCAGCCGCCCTTCGCGGTGCTGGCGCTCGGCCAGCCGCCTGAGAGAGTTCTCGACAATGATGACCGCGCCATCAATGATCAGGCCGAAGTCGAGCGCACCCAGGCTCATCAGGTTGCCCGAAATATGGAACTGGTTCATGCCGATCGCGCTGACCAGCAGGGACAACGGAATGACGAGCGCGGCAATGGTGGCCGCACGCCAGTTCCCCAGCAGCGTGAACAGAATCGCCACCACGAGCAGCGCGCCTTCGATCAGGTTTCTAGCCACCGTTTCGATGGTTGCAATCACCAGTTGCGAACGATTGAGGGTCGGGACAATAACCACACCTGGTGGCAGCGTTTTCGAGATCTGTTCGAGCTTGTCGCCCACGGCTTGCGCCACCGTCCGGCTGTTGGCGCCGACCAGCATCAGCGCACTGCCCACCACCGTTTCATTCCCATTGCGGCTGGCGGCGCCTGAGCGCAATTCGCCCCCAATCTTGACGCGCGCCACCTGGCCGACTGTGATCGGGACATTCTGCCGCTGCGCAATCACCGCACGGGATATCTCGTCCGCAGATTTTATACGCGCGTCGGCGCGAACCAGATACGACTCGCCTGAGCGCGGAATAAAGTTCGCGCCGACAGATAGGTTGGTATCTTCGAGCGCCCGGGCTAGGTCCGCGTAGGAAACTCCGTACGCTGCCATCTTCCCCGTGTCCGGTTCCACCACGAATTGCTTGACATAGCCCCCTAGGGAATCGACATCGGCGACACCAGGCGTGGTACGCAATTGTGGTCGGATGATCCAGTCTTGCACCGTGCGCAAATAGGCCAGTCGTGACACCCGATCGTCCAACCTCTCGCCACGCTCGGTAAGAAAGCTGCCGTCGCTCTGCCATCCGGGCTCGCCGTCCTTGATAGAGGCCCCTGTGCCGTCCGGATACTGGTATTCCACGCTGTAGTGGAATACTTCGCCCAGCCCCGTCGAAACAGGCCCCATCTGTGGCTCGACGTTTTCTGGCAAATTCGGCCGCGCCTGTGCCAGTCGTTCTGACACCTGCTGGCGCATAAAGTACAGATTCGCACTCTCCTTGAAGATCACCGTCACTTGGCTGAAGCCGTTGCGCGACATCGATCGCGTGCTTTCCACCCCGTTCAGACCAGCAATCGCCGTCTCGATTGGATACGTGACACGCTTCTCCACCTCCACGGGGCTCATCGTTGGCACCACAGAGTTGATCTGGACCTGCTTGTTGGTAATGTCTGGTGTGACGTCGATGGGTAGCAGGTTGAGCTGCCAGGCCCCTATCACGGCGACAACTGCTGTCAGAAACAAAACCAGCCAGCGATAGCGGACTGAGCCGCTGAGAATGCTCTCGATCATTCCTCGTCCCCGCCGCCTTTGTTCATCTCGGCCTTAACCAGGAAGGCATTACGGGTGGCCACCTGTTCTCCAGCCTGCACGCCTGACAGAATCTGTGCCGAGCCGCCGCTGCGGGTGCCGACGAGGACAGGCATAGGGCGGAAACCTTCCAGCGTGCGGACGAAAAGGACGTCACGGCCGTCGAGGTTCTGCACCGCGTCTTCCGGCACGGACAGGGCGGCGGCATCAGCAACCGCTGTACGCAGACGCACCTGCACACCCTCGCCCACGACAAGTCGATCTGTCGGCTGTGCTGGTACCACCACCACGGTTGCAACGCGAGCGCTGCCCGTCACGGTTGGCGTCACCGCCTGCACGCGCGCTGACAATGGCGATCCATTGGCCAACAGAATGGTGGCTTCGCTCCCAGCGACGATGCGACTGGTATCTGCAGCCGTCACGGCGGCTTCTACCTGTACGGCGCCAGTTCCGGCTACCCGAAAGAGTTCGGCTTGTGGCGCCACAAATGCACCCAGGGTGACGGACTGGGCGGTGATCTTTCCTGCAATCGGGCTGACCACGGCGACCGAGCGCCCGTCGGACGCAAGGTGAGCGGACTGGGCCACCGTAGCAGCGCGCAGCGCCTCGGCTTGCGCAACATCCAGAGCAGCCTTTGCCGCCTCCATTTCCTGGCGCGGTGTCACGCCTTGCTGAAACAGGCTCGCCTCGCGCTCGTAGGTCTTGCGCGCGAGATCGGCCTTGGCCTGGGCCACTTTCCGCTCCGCTGCCATGCCGGCGGCCTCGGGGCTATCGACCAGGGCGAGTACATCGCCAGCCTTCACGACGTCGCCAAGCCGGCGCTGGACGCGTTGTACGGCGCCGGCCGCACGCGATACGATCACGGCTTCGCTACCGGGCAGCGCAGCAACCGTGGCGGGCGCAAGTATTTCCGTTCCGACGGCGGCGCTCGCCACAGGTTCTACGGCAATGTTTGCGGCGGCAAGATAGGTTGCTGGGATCTTAACCTCCTTCAGACCGGGCTTTACTGGGGCGGATTGTGGCTTCTGTGCTTCCGGGGCCTGTGTAGATGCGGGGGACTTCTCCGACACTGGGAGATGCGCCGCGCCAAAACCTACTGCCGCTGCTACGGCGGCGACCCCTGCGATCATCGGCCAGTTGACCGACCGGCGCTCGTTCTTCATCATCGTGATTCCTCAAAGGCTAGGCGGCCGTCCGCCTGTGCCAGCGCCGCCAGGGCGCGCACGCGCGCCAGGCGCGCATCAATCGTCAGTTGCCGGGCGTCGACGAGCGCTCGCCGCACCGCTAGCAATTCCATCAGTGGCGTCTTGCCGGATTCATAGCCAATGCGCCCCATGCGATAGGCTTCTGCCGCCGCCTGCTCTCCTTCGCTGGCAGCAGCGAGCTGCTTGTCGGCGGTCGCTACCTGAGATATGGCCGATTGGCGCGCCACGTTGGCCTCAAGCCGGACGCTGTCAAGACGCGCCTGGGCGGCTGCAACCCGCTCAACTGCGGCGTTGATGCCGTTCCGATTCTGATCGAACAATGGAATGGAGGCCGTGACCCCAACCACATAGCCACTGGCATTGGTCCAGCCATAGCGGCGAACGCCCGCACTGACGCCAACATCAGGAATCCAGCGCTTCCTCTCGACGTCCACCTGAGCGTCCAGCGCATTGCGTTCCGCTTCGGCCGCCCGCACTGACGGAGACTCGGCAAGTGCTGCCGGGGCATTCGGGACGACGGCCTGGGTCGTCAGCAAGGAACTCGTGACGGCCGTATAGGGTTCGGAGGCGCCGGACATCGCGGACAATCTCGCCAGCGCCTGGGTGGCATCGTTGGTGGCTGCCGCCTCCGCGGCCTGCGCCGCCGCCACACTGGCTTTGGCCTGTGCGCTGCGCAAGCTGGCTTCCTTCCCGGAATCGACCAAGGCACGCGCGGCCGCCAGTTCTTCATTGGCGCGTGCCAGGTTTTCCGTGGCCAGTGTCTTGCGTCCGAGCGTCGCTTCAGCCGTTGCATAGGCCACTGCAAGTTCGGCGGCGTAGGCTACCTGCACTTGCCGCTCCCGCGCTTGCGCCGCAGCGAAGTTGCGTTCGCCCACCTCTATCCGCGCACCGCGCTTACCTCCCAGCTCGAAAGGCTGCGTGATCGAATAGGTATTCTGGCGCTGACTCAGCCCATCACTACTGGGCGCGCCAAGGTTTTCAAGCACCGTATCGATTCGCGGATTCAGCCAGGCTTGGGCCTGAGCAGCATCGGCGCCAGCCGCACGAACATTGGCGGCCTGCGCGACCATCGCCGGAGCGAGTGCAAGCGATTGCTGCAACAGGTTCGGAAAAGGAGGCGCCTCGGCAGCGTGGCTCAACGCAACGGGCAGCAGCCATATTGCGGAGCCGACGAAGCGAGGTCGACAAAGGAACGAGGAGATCACCTGTTTCATCAAGAGGTCAGCGGTGGAGGCTATCCCTCTCTATACGGACCAGGTCGATGCTTCCCCTCGGTGAATCCAAACTTATTTTTCCGAGTCAGCATCCAGCAGGGCGGAAAGCTTGGCCCGTGCCCGCCCGATGCGCCCTTCGACAGCCTTCACACTCAGCCCAAGCACGGCAGCCGCTTCTGGCTGAGACATCCCGACAATGGCCGTCAGGACTATGACTTCTCGCGAACCCGTGTCCAGCTTGCCCAAAGTGCTAGCCACGCGGGCCAACTCCAGCCGGGCGGCAACCTGTTGCTCCGGGCCCGGCTCGTCGTTGGCCACGCCGCCCGCAAGCTCCAGGTCGCCGAGGTTTTCGGCACCGAAAAGGAACTGCCTGACGCGCCGAAAGCGATACAAGTCCCGCATCTTGTTCAGCCCAATGCGGAAGAGCCAGGCGCGAAATGGCCTGTCGGGATCGAAGTCATCCAGGGCGTGCCAGGCGGCAACAAAGGTGTCCTGGACGACGTCGTCCACATCGGTTTCAGGGATGCCGAAGCTGCGCGCGGCCTGAGCCAGCGCCACGCCATGTCGCGCCACAAGTTGGCCGAATGCACGCTGGTTGCCGGAAGCGGCCTGTGCGGCAAGGATCCTGTCAGCGTCTTCCGGATTCACTGCGAGCCGCGGCGTAGTGCATCGATAAGAACGCGATCGTAAGCAGGTCGATGTTCCGGCTTCAGGCCCGCACGCATTTCAAACACGTGAACCAAGGTCGCTCGCTGGAGATCGCCGGCGGCCCGCTCTACTTCCTGGGTTGCTGCTTCCACCTCCGGTGACCAGGCGGGATTCTTGGCGATGGCGTCGGCAAGCTTGCCATTTGCAGCCCGCAGGCGTGTTTCGATCTCGCGCCGACGCTGCGCAAAGGCATCTTCTTTCAACTCAAGAATCTCGCGCTCGTTGGCATCTAGTGGAACAGCTTCGTGCAGGATTTCATGCAAGTCACCATGTCCGGCTTCATTCCGATGCGAGTAATACAGCCATGCCGCCGCGACGGACACGCCAAGTAGTGCGCCAAACAGCGTAGACAAGGAAAGCCGTCGGGTACGAGATTTCATCATTTACCGATGAGGAGTCCAAAGGGAGAGGCGGCGGACGGCGTCGCCACCCACGTCGGGGCAGGCTTTTCCAACATGATGGTCGCCACGCGATTGATTGCCGCAAACGCGACCAAGGCTGCAAATGCGGCGCAGCAGATGGCACGCCACGCGTCGCGGCGCGCGACGAGGACTCTTTGGGCCGGCTCTGCACTGATGCACTCCTGAATGCTGGTCACATCGACCCCAATGGACGCCTCTTGCGTCACTTTTCTCGCGTGCGTCAGCCACTCTTCCACGTCTGCCATGGCAAACCTCCATCCAGATCCATTGCCTCTTATACGGCTGCGCGAAGGACTCCCCCTTGAACCTCGGGTAGAAAATTGCAGAAATTCGCGACTCAGGGGCTGAAGGAGACTTCAGCCTCGCGGCACGTCTTGCCGCCGAGATTCTCGGGCGTTGGCGCTGTGACACGGCCGCAACAGGCCCTCCCGTGGCGGGGAAGGCCTAATCACCGCTCTGATGATAGTTTGAGCGTGCGGCAAATTGAGACCGCAAACCAATATTCCAGGGAGACTGACTTTGAAACGGATTGCCATCATTCTCACCGCCGTTCTGGCTTGCGCATCGGGCAGTGTATGGGCGCACAGCGGCGGAACTGACAGTCAAGGCTGTCATATGGACCACAAGACCGGCATTCGTCACTGCCACTAAAGCAAAGCCAGGCATTACCTGGCGGCCGCCAACGTCGCGGCCGCCAGGGTTCTGACCGCAGTCAATGCACGAGGGTCTCCCGCCCGAACTCTCATTTCGACCAAGCGTTCATCGCACAGGCACGCTGTGCCAAACCTCATTCAGACCATCCCCTGAACGGTCGCCTGGCTTCTTGTCCATCAGGCCGCGATACAACGGCTTTCCTTGATAAGCCCATTGCGATTTACCACCGCGGCCGGGGACTAGCGTGAGCATCCCAACCGGTTTGTCGTCGGAAGCGGCGAGTGCAGGTGGAAAATTCCGCTCGCAGTTCCCCTCGCAGGATTTGGCATCGGGGCCGCTCTTTCCAGCGAAGACGTACAACGTCATTCCCTGTTCGTCGACCAGAATGCCTTCGCTTGCGTGCGGGGCGGCGGCAACAGCAGAAGGAACGGCGAGATATCCCATCACAATCAATGCGATCGAGAGTCCTTTCATAAGGCACCTCCTAAATAGACCCAACTCGGCAACAAGAACGATGGCCCGGATGTAGAGGGCTCTGTCGTATGCGCAGGGGGCGATGAATTCTTGTAACTCCATAGGGGCTGGCCATACATCCGCCATCGTCCTACAGACTGCTCGCGAGTTAAGGAGCGAGCACCATGGAGGTAAAAGTGCTCATACGGCACTTTATTGCAATCTCCAAGGCGCCGAACGTTGATTTTGTAGAGATCTCTACAACATTGAAGTAGCGCATACAGCCCGCTAAGCTGTCTGCATGAACGCTCTCCCATCCTCTCCCGAGACTGCCTGGCTACTGCTCGTCGTTAGCTTGCCAACATCCGCCTCCACTGCGCGCATGCGATTCTGGCGCGGGATCAAGGCGCTTGGCGCCACAGCACTGCGGGACGGGGCCTATCTACTCCCCAATCTGCCAGGACTGCGGGCACCTTTGCAGACACTGGCAACCGATGCGGCCAGTGAGGATGGCAAGGTCTGGATGCTGTCCGTACAGGCCGCTGACGACCAGCAGGAGGCGGAGTATCGCGCGTTGTTCGACCGGTCCACCGAATATGCCGAATGGATGGTCGAACTCTCCAGCGCCCGCTCAACATTGTCCGATTCGGACGAGGCGGAGCTGCTGCGCGTGGCACGCCGGCACGGTCGAGGGATCGACGCTATCCGCAAGGTCGATTTTTTCCCTAACGAGGCGTCCGCCCGTGCCGAATTGCAGTGGCGCGACTTCAATGCAGCGATCGACATCTTGCTTTCGCCCGGCGAGCCGCACGGAGTAGCCGGCAACATTCCGCGACGTGACCCGACCCAGTATCAGGGGCGCCAGTGGGCGACCCGCCAGCATCTATGGGTAGACCGTGTCGCCTGCGCTTGGTTGATCCGGCGCTTTATCGATCCCCATGCCACTTTTCTCTGGCTCGAAGATGTCCGTCAGTGCCCTGACGACGCACTTGGATTCGACTTCGATGGCGCGACGTTCACACACATTGGCGACCGCGTTTCGTTTGAGGTGCTGCTCGCCAGCTTCGGACTAGACGAAGACAAAGGGCTCGCCCGCCTCGGCCAGATGATCCATGTTCTGGATGTCGGCGGCACACCGGTTGCCGAAGCCAGTGGCTTTGAGGCAGTGCTGGCAGGCGCCCGGGAACGCCTCCCTAACGACGACGCACTGCTGGATGAAGTCGGCTATGTCCTCGACTCGCTGTACACGCATTTCTCAAGCCCGCGCAAACGCTAGTCGTTGCCAATCAACAAAGAAGCAAACTATTCAACAGACACGATGAACTCGCCCCAACCACCCGATACCACTGCAGCCGGTTCGGTACATACCGCGCCCACTTATACGCTACGCCAACTGGTGATGTACTTCCTGCGGCTTGGCACCCTCGGCTTTGGCGGTCCCGTGGCGCTAGCCGGCTACATGCACCGCGACCTCGTCGAGGCAAAGCAGTGGATCACCGATGCCGACTACAAGGAAGGCCTTGCCCTGGCCCAGCTCGCGCCGGGACCGCTTGCCGCTCAACTGGCCATTTACCTGGGATACGTCCACTACCGCATCGTAGGCGCAACGCTCGTCGGCGTGGCCTTTGTACTGCCGTCGTTTCTCATGGTGTTGGCACTCGGGTGGGCATATGTGCGCTTCGGCGGCCTGACCTGGATGCAGTCGGTATTCTATGGCGTAGGCGCAGCAGTGATTGGCATCATCGCAATCAGCGCGTACAAGCTGACCAAAAAGAGCGTCGGCAACGACAAGTTGCTCTGGTTTATCTATCTGGTGCTCGTGGCCGTCACGGTCATTACAGAATCGGAAGTGGCGTGGCTGTTCCTTGCCGCGGGCGTCCTGGTCTGGTTCTGGCGCGCCCCGCCGAAGTGGCTGCGCCAAGGCAAGATGAATGCGTTCGCTGCGACCCCACTGCCGGCGGCAAGCGGCATGATGAGTACGTTGGATTGGCCGCTTCTTTCCCAGATTGGCGTGTTCTTTGCCAAGGCGGGAGCCTTCGTTTTCGGGTCGGGACTTGCCATCGTGCCGTTCCTGTACGGTGGTGTGGTGACGGAGTACCACTGGCTGAACGACAAGCAGTTTGTCGATGCCGTCGCAGTCGCCATGATCACACCCGGCCCGGTGGTCATCACCGTTGGCTTCATTGGCTACCTCGTCGCCGGCCTGCCTGGCGCCTGCGTGGCTGCGGCCGCAACGTTTCTACCGTGCTACCTGTTCACCGTCCTACCCGCCCCATATTTCAAGAAATACGGAAAACTACCTGCGATCCTCGCCTTTGTGGACGGTGTCACCGCGGCGGCCATCGGCGCCATTACTGGCGCGGTGATCGTGTTGGCGAAGCGGTCGATCGTTGATATCCCGACAGCGTTGCTGGCGCTTGTCACCGTCGCATTGCTTCTGAAGTTCAAGAAGCTGTCCGAGCCCATGATCGTTGCCGGGGCGGCCTTGATTGGTCTGGTCGCCTATCCGTTGTTGCATCACTGAGATGCCACAGGAGACTCTTATGCTCTACGAAATGAAGCCGCTAGGTTGTGAACCTGCGAAGCTGACTGGCCTCTCCGAGAAGCTGATCTTCAGCCACTATGAGAACAATTATGGCGGCGCGGTCAAGCGACTGAATGCCATTACGGCCACGCTCGCAGAGCTGGATATGGCAACCGCTCCCGTGTTCACGCTCAACGGACTGAAGCGCGAAGAACTCATCGCGACGAATTCCATGATTCTGCATGAGGTGTACTTCGACAGCCTGGGTGACGGCGGTCCGCTGGACGGCGCTTTAAAGACGGCGATCGAACGTGATTTCGGCTCGTTCGAACGCTGGCAGGCCGAATTCACCGCGATGGGCAAGGCGCTCGGCGGCGGATCGGGCTGGGTACTGCTTACTTACTCGCCGCGTGACGGGCGGCTGGTCAACCAGTGGGCATCTGACCACGCCCATACGTTGGCTGGGGGTACACCGGTCCTGGCGCTCGATATGTATGAGCACTCCTACCACATGGACTACGGCGCAAAGGCGGCAGCTTATGTGGACGTGTTCATGCAGAACATCCACTGGCAACGGGCGGCCACTCGCTTCGCGGCTGCCGTGCGGGACTAACCGAAGCAGGCGCACCTATGCCTAACGCCACATCTTCCTTGGAACTCGCGGCTGCCTTGCACGGATTAAACGCCCCGCAGTTGATCGACGTCCGGCGTAAGCCTGCGTTCGATGCGAGTGAACAAATGATTGCGGGGGCTGCCTGGCGCAATCCGGACGAACTTGGCAACTGGATCGCCACGCTTGATGCGAATCGCCCGGTTACCGTCTATTGCGTCCACGGCCACCAGGTCAGCCAGGACTGCGCAGCGCTACTCGAGGCCGTTGGCTTCGACGCGACGTATCTGGTTGGTGGATTCGAAGACTGGATCGCAGGTAATCACCCGACGATTCGGAAACCATTACGGATAGAGCCGTGAAATGGATCACACGTGAACGGCCAAAGATCGATCGTATTGCCTGCCCATGGCTGATCGCCCGATTTGTCGATGACGCGCCCGACTTCCTGTATGTACCGTCGGGCGACGTGGTTCGCATCGCCAACGAAACCGGCGCGATCCCCTACGACATCCCAGGTGTTGAGCTCACGCATGTCGGTGAGCTGTGCAGCTTCGACGCGTTTCTGGAGAAGTACAAGTTAGGCGAGAATCCGGCCCTTCAGCAACTAGCCAGCATTGTTCGCGGTGCGGATACCTCGCGGCTCGACCTCACGCCGCAGTCAAGCGGGCTCTACGCCATTTCACTAGGGCTTTCTCATGTCTTCACGAATGACCACGAGATGCTTGCGCAAGGCGTGGTGATGTACGACGCATTGTACGCATGGTGTCAAAGCTGTTAGGCGGAAACCCATCAATGGCCACCACAGGTCTCCACCTGACTTCCCTTGGGACGTTCAAATGAAACGAATACTGACTGCGGTATGTGCAGGAATCGCTATCACCAGTTCAGCGACCGCAGCAACGGCGCAAGACGTATTTCGACACCTGAAGGCATCGGAGATCAAACGGACAATCAGCGGGAAGGTGATCACTGACGGCCCCCACTGGGCCGACAAATTCGCATCGGACGGTACCGTCGAATCCATCATGCAAGGCCAGGTGCAGAAGGGGCGCTGGAGTGTACGCGGCAGCAATCTTTGCCTGGCCTATCCCAGCGCAAAGGCCGAGGAGTGTTTCGAGGTGTGGCGGTACGGCCAAATGATTGAGTATCGCCGCGATGGCGTCCTCTTGGCGCAAGGGAAGTTGGTGATTCAGTGAAGAAAGGAGGGAGCCTGCGATGTCTTCTCGTCTTCGCAAGTTCGCATCGGCTGCACTGGCTGGTGCACTAGCCCTGGCCACGACGGGCTGCGACAGGCACCCATTCGGCGAGCGCAGTCACCAGGTGGTCGCCATCGCTCAGGTTCCCGCACCAGTCAGATCAACGATTGACCAGCAGGCGAGGGGCCGCGCCGTCGGCGACATCAAAAAGCAGGTAGCGGATGGCAGGACTAGATACGAGGTCACTTTCGGGTCCGGCGCTGACAAGACAACAATATTGATCGGCGAGGATGGCAGACAACTCGCAGACGACGATGACGAGGACTGACTCCGCACCAGGCGAGGCTGGCATGTCGGCACGCGCAACCTTCCGTACGAAACTCGCCAGTCTTGTGCTTCCGCCTGGAATCGACGCAAGCGTGAAGCCGCTTCTCGTCGGCCGTGCGTTGCGTGGATTGTGCGACGGGTATGTCGCGGTACTCCTGCCAGCGTATCTGCTGGGGCTTGGCTTCGGCCAGTTTTCTGTCGGACTGATCAGCAGCGTGACGCTGATTGGCTCCGCGCTCGGAACCATTCTCGTCGGACTCGTTGGGAGCCGCTTTTCACAACGCCGTCTGCTGATGCTTGCTGCGGTGCTGATGGCGGCTACAGGGCTGGGCTTTGCAGTCCTGACATCACTGTGGCCACTGTTGATCGTAGCCTTTGTCGGTACGCTGAACCCGAGCTCGGGCGATGTCAGCGTGTTCCTGCCGCTGGAGCAAGCCCGTCTTGCAGACGCCGCGACACCTGAGGCCCGGACGGCGCTGTTCGCTCGGTACAGCCTTGTGGGGGCATTCTCCGCCGCCATCGGCGCCTTGGCTGCTGCCCTGCCGGCATGGATCTCCGCTCATGCCGATGTGTCGTTTCTGGCGGCAATGCGGTGGATGTTTGTCATTTACGCCTTGACCGGCATCGCGTTATGGGCGCTCTATACCCGCCTTCCCAAACCTCATCCGCAGTCGACCGCACCAACTACCCCCCTGGGCCCATCTCGTCACATCGTTATCCGGCTGGCGATGCTATTCAGCATCGATGCGTTTGCTGGCGGCCTGGTAGTGAATGCCCTGTTGTCGCTTTGGCTGATGCAGCGTTTCGGGATGTCCCCGGGAGCAGCGGGTCAGTTCTTTTTCTGGGCGGGATTGCTGACAACGGCCTCCCAGCTCGCGGCGGTGCCGTTGGCGCGCAAGATCGGGTTGCTGAACACCATGGTGTTCACTCACATCCCTTCGAGCGCCTTTCTGATTGCTGCCGCCTTCGCGCCATCGTTGGCATTGACTTTGCTGCTGTTGCTTGCGCGCAGTGCGCTGTCGCAAATGGACGTGCCGACTAGAACGGCGTTCGTGATGGCTGTGGTGACTCCCGCTGAGCGTACGGCGGCGGCAAGCCTGACTGCTGTTCCGAGGAGCCTGGCCGCTGCGGTCAGCCCGGTACTTGCAGGAGGGCTAATGGCCATGGGCTGGATTGGCGCACCGCCGTTGGCCTGCGGTGTGCTGAAAATCGGCTATGACCTCGCCATTCTGACCGCCTTCAGACGGATCAAACCGCTCAACTGATCGAGATTCGGCGTGTAGCCGACCTGGCGCCTTTCAGGCGCGAAACTGGAGCGAACAATGCAAGCTGCAAAGCAAGTCGTACTGGCCGTTTCCTGCATCATCGGTGCCTGCACTATCGCGACCGCAGCCCCTGTGGAGCGACGTGTAGCACTGGATACCACTCGACTCGAGCAGATCACCGGCTTGAAGGGCAGTTTTTCCGAAGCCGAGAACGTCTTCAAGGTTTCCAAACCACGTACCGACGTGCCGATCAAAGTGGATGGTGCGGCCATGCCCCCCTTCATGGGGCTAACGTCGTGGGCAGCGTTCACTCCGGCACACGGACATCAAGTCATGCTGATGGGAGACACTGTTCTTCTTGAGGACGAAGTGAATCCAGCCATGAGCGTCGCGCTCGAGGCCGGGTTGGACGTCACGGCGCTCCACAATCACTTCTTCTTTGATCAACCGCGGGTGTACTTCATGCACATCGGAGGTATGGGCAATCCTGATCAGCTAGCCGCCGGCGTGAAGAAGCTATACGACAAGATAGCCGAAATACGCGCCGCCAACCCTTCCGTTGGGAGCGGCTTCTCAGGTGCGATTCCGCACGAGAATGCGATCAGTGCCGCACCGCTTGAAACCGTCTTCGGCAAGAAGGGACAGGCGAGCAACGGGATGTTCAAAGTTGTCATCGGTGCCAAGGGGACCATGCATGGCGTCACGTTCGGCAATGAGATGGGCCTTAATACGTGGGCGGCGTTCGCCGGGACCGATGACTCCGCCATCGTGGACGGGGACTTCGCGATGCGCGAAGAGGAGCTTCAGGTGGTGCTCAAAGCGATGCGATCAGGTGGCATCAATATCGTTGCCATCCACCAGCACATGACCAACGAACAGCCGCGCTATATGTTCCTGCATTATTGGGGCAAGGGCAAAGCGACTGAGCTCGCCGCAAGTATCAAGAAGGCCTTGGACGCACAGGCTGGCGTGCATAAACCATAGGCTCTGGAGCATCTCTATGTTCACAAGGCGCACCCCGCGAGAACAGCAATCGCTGCGATACCACGGCCTATCCGTTTTGGCACTCTTGTTTGCTATGTTGCTCGACCCAGCTCCCTGCCTGTCCGGTACGACGACGATGCCTTCTCGCGCCTTGCCGCTGCAACACGTAGGCGACTTTCGATTGCCGGGTGGGAAGACCCGATGGGACTATCTCAGCCTCGACCCGACCCGTTCCAAGCTATTCATTGCGCATCTCGGTGATAGCGAGATCGTCGTGATGGACACCAAGACGAAGACCATTGCGGCAACCATATCCAACGTGGGCCATGTGCATGGAACGCTCGCCATTCCCGAGCTCAATCGCGTGTACGCGTCGGCAACCGGAACCGATGAGGTCGTGGCAATCGATGCATCCACATTTAAGATCGTAGCCCGCATCCCAGGCGGCAAGTATCCTGACGGGATCGCCTATGCGCCAGAGGTTGGCAAGCTGTATGTCTCTGACGAGCATGGCAACACCGAAACCGTGATCGACGTCCGCACTAACCGGCGTGTGGCTACCATTGAGTTAGGCGGAGCCGTCGGGAACACGCAGTACGACCCCGTCTCAAAACACATCTTCGTGAACGTCCAGGGTCGCCAGTCTCTGGCCGAGATTGATCCGCAGACTGACAGAGTCTTGGATCGCATCGCGCTGCCGGGAGCAGAAGGCAACCACGGGTTGCTAATCGTGCCGAAGTTCCGGCTAGCGTTCATCGTCTGTGAGGGCATTGATCGCTTGCTAGTAATGGATTTGGAAGCCAAACGGATCGTCGCAAATTTCGGCGTCGGCGGGGAGCCGGATGTGCTGGGTTATGACGAAGATCTTGGCCAGGTGTATGTGGCAAGCGAGTCAGGCGTGCTGTCGGTTTTCAAGGTCACAGCTACAGACGTGACAAAGGTCGCGGAAGGCTTTGTCGGAGCGAATGCGCACAGCCTCGCCGTCGACCCCGCTTCGCATGAGATCTATCTTCCGCTGAAGAATGCAGATCATCACCCCGCAATGCGGGTTATGAGGCCTTAACGCTCGTTCTGGCAATATCGCTCGCACATCCTGACTGCTCCGGATCAGGACGTCTATATCGGCGCCCATAGCGGTCACTTCATGTCAGGTCCCCGAACGACTGAGATGGGTTGTTCCGCGCCATCTGATTTGGTCGACCAGGCGCCGCGTCGCCTGCACAACGGGTCCTCGCCGGCCCGACCGGTCACTAGGGCACATCATCAGCGAACGTGGCATCGACGAAGGCACGCAATTGCGTCAGATCTGTCTTGGCGTAGGCTGCCGTGGTTTGTACGGAGGCGTGGCCAAGCAGCGCCTGGGCGGCCGGCAGCGGCACCTGGTGGTCGACCACCAGCGTACGTGCGTAGGCGTGGCGCAGCCAGTGGGGCGACGCGGCGCGCAGCAGCATCGCCTTTGCGGGTTCGCGCGCCTGCAGACCATCGGCCACGACAGCGAAGATCGCCTTGATCTCCCGATAGAGCCCCGTCTGCTGCAGCGCTTCCCCCTTGCTGCCGTGGATCACGGGCAATGTTTCGTGCGCCGATGGCTCGGGTGGCAGGCCGCGGGCACGCCGATAGGCCCGCAGCACGACCATGCACTGGGCCGGCAGCGGGATGGCTCGTACCTTGCGCCCCTTGCCGCAGACATAGAGCGTCCACCGCCCAGGCGCCTCGGCCTCCAGTCGGGGCAGTGCAGTCTCGGCCGACCAGGCCAGTTCCGCCAGGCGCACGCCGGCATAGCGATACAGCGCCCAAATCGCACGCTGGCGAAGCGCCGGCAACAAATCGCCGGCACTGTTTGCGTCAAGCCAGGCATCGCACGCGTCTAGCAGTGCCGACGGGATCAGCCGCGTCGGCACAAAGCCGCTTCGTGCGCGGCTGCCGGCGGACAGTCCGGCGGCCGGGTTGGCATGCAGGTAGCCGGTGGCGTACCAGTAGCCGTAGAGGCTGGCTACCACCGCGAGTGCGCGCGTGCGGGTCGCTTCGGACAGCGGCGGTGTGGTGTTCGCGGTGCCGGACGAGCCGTGCTCCAACGTGTGCCGGTAGGCGAGCAGTTGCTGGCGCGTCAGATCCGAAAAAGGCCCGAAGCCATGCGTGCCGCACCAGCGCATCAGCCGACGCAGCTCGGCCCCATAGGCGCGTAGCGTGTGGGACGATCGGCCAGTCCGGTCGCGCAGAAAAAGCGCCAGCGCCTGCGCGTCGTCGACGGCGCCCAGCGTGTTGGCGGCGGCCTGTGGCTGGGCAAAGCGGCCGGTGCGCGCGAGCCACGCGTGATCTGCGTGACTGTGCGCAGCCAACCACGGATTTGCCACCAGCCCCGTTGTCTGCGCGGTCGCCGGCACTGCCCCTGCGTTCGCCGAGGCGTCGGCGGACCGGAAGCGACGCCGATGCGTGTGCAGCAGCCGAGCGAGGACCGCGTCCGGGCTCGGCGCCTGATCCGCCGGCGCGGTGCGCAGACGCCCGCGCTCCCAGTACTCGACCGCCCCGTCGTGGGTCAGCAGCAACTTGAGGACCGTCGGCTGCGCCGCCTTGGCGTCCGCGAGCGATCCGTAGCGGCGCTTGATGCGCGTCAGGGTCCAGTGCGCGTAGACCGGGTGCCCGAGCGCCTCGGCGAGGTAGGCGAGCGCCGCGTCTACCTTGGCCGGCAAGGGGCGCGGCGGCACCGCGCCCGTATCGATCCAGTCGGCCGGATTCATGGCTTGTCGCGGCGCTTGCCGTCGGGCTTACCGGCCGGCTTGGCGGTCGATCGGGTCGCACGTGCCACCTTGGCGGCGGGCGTGGCAGCGGCCAGGGTCGCGCGCAGCATTTCGTCGAGCTGGGCGCGCTGGCTGGCGGTGACGGCCTTGAGCGCGCTCGCCTCGCCGACGGCGGTCTGGCGCGCGGCGCGCTCGCTGACCAGTTCTGCGTCCAGTCGTCCGCGCTCCTCTTCGAGCGCAGCGATGCGCCGCTCCGCGAACTTGAGTTGTGAGGCCAGTTGTGCGCGCTCGGCGCGCACCGCATCGCGCTGATGGGCGGTTTCCTGCAGGAGTTGTTTCGACAGGGCCTCGTAGCGCGTCTGGATCGTGGCGATCGCCTCGGTGTGGGCGCGCTCGTCCGCCACGGCACGTTCCTGCACGGTCGCGAGTGCCGTCTCGAGTTCGCCACGACGTGCCGCCTGCTCGTCGGCCCGCGCGCTAGCCGTTGCCAGGGCCGCTCTGGCTTCGGCCAGTACGGTGTCGCGCGCGGCAAGCTGCCCGCGGACCTCACTGAGTTCCTGGCGCAGCAGTTCGACCCGCAGGTCGGCCTCGGCGCGGGCGGACTGCGCGGCCTCTGCGGTCTGTTGCGCCTCGCGCCGCAGACGCACCACATCGTCAAGCTGCACCGCGACCGCAGCTTGCCACAACGCGCGCATCGCTTCGGCGATCTCGGCGGGCAGCTCGGGCAGGGCCAGGTCGGCCAGGCCCGCGCGCACCACTTCGGCCTCGATGGCATTGAGCGTGCGCGACAGCGTCGCCGGGTCGCCGCCGCCGAGGCGGTCGCGCAGCTTGCGCACCGACACCACGCGTCGAAAGCGTGCGGCCGAAGGCGGCGCCGCGTCGCCGGCTTCGGTCAGCATGGCCAGCACGGTGGCGCGGATCTGGTCGGGCGTGGCGGCGAGGCGGGGCATGGTGGCGTCCGAGCGTAAATGTCACCCTATCTTACGTACATGTATAACGTTAGGAAAGCAATTTAAAGGTAATCTGAAATTACCGAAGACGGATAAATCTAGTTATCTTGCGGAAACAGCGCGCCGCACGGGCTTGCCGGCACGCTACCGGGGGCTGAGAGGCCAATCTAGGTTCAGGGGACGGAGCAAAGGACCAGTCAGCAATGACTGATTTGACTGGGGTATCAGGCGAGCGCTGGCCGGAACCCCGCGTGGAGACTAGGGGCGGCTACCCCGGTAATGTGCAGGGAAATCAAAGGGACCCCTGCTCCAAATGAAAAGGCCTGGCAATGTGCCAGGCCTTTTTGCTTGATAGGCAGCGGTATTACAGAGCCGCGTCTTTCAGCTTCTTCAACGGACGGACCTTCACCTTCACCGAGGCCGGCTTCGCGGCGAACCATTGATCAGCGCCAGTGAAGGGGTTCCGGCCGAAGCGCTTCTTGGTCGCAGGCACCTGGATGGCCGACACCTTGAACAGTCCCGGGAACGTGAACTCACCGGCCCCCTTTTTGTGAATGGCGCTGGCGATGGTGTTCTCCAGATGGGCAAGCACCGTCTGAACGGTTTTCTTGTCCAACTCAGTCTGCGTCACCAGGTGGGCGAGCAGGCTCGACTTGTTGAACGTATCCTTGATCGGCTTGGCCACGGGCGCGGCAGCTGCCTTCTTTGCTGCTGGTGCAGCCTTCTTCGCCGGCGCTGCCGGTTTCTTGGCCGCTGTCTTCGGGGCGGCCGTCTTCTTTGTTGCCATGGAGCTCCTGTTTCGAAAATGTCGGCATCTGGCCGGACCGAAATAGCTTAGCGAGAAGGCCGCGTTTCGTGCAATAGGAATTGCTAGTCTGCGGCCTTTGCTGCGGCCTCGTAGCGCCGGCGTTTGTGCTGATTCTTTGGCGCGATGGTGTTGAGAATCGCGCATGACGGGCACCAGTGGCCAGCCTTTACCCCGGACGGGGTTGCGTCCCATACGTGGCCACGATGGCATTCCCACTTGAGCTTCGCTTTGCCGGTGCGGTAGGTTTCGGAGAGACATTTGCCGCCGCGCTCCCGTGCCACGGCGTGCATGGCTTCGATGCCCAGCTTTTGTCCCTCGTTGCGGCAACGCCGGCACCAGCCTCCCTGGAGGACGTTGTTGCCGAGTGCATCCCATTCGTGGCCAGCCTTGCAGAGGAACCGGTAGGTCGCGGCCGTTCCATGATAGGCGGTGCTCAAACATCGGCCGCCTTGCTCGTGAGCGGCCTTCTGTATGCGCGCTAAGCCCTCGGCATCGGTACGCCTTTCCCCAAGTCTGGCATCCGTGCATGCTCGGCACCAGTTCCCCTGTTTGAGAACCTTGTAGCCCATCGCTTCCCACCGGTGGCCGGCCGCGCATTCGAACGGGTAATGATCGCGACCAGTCTTCCACACGGCTGCAAAGCACTTTCCACCGTGCTCGGCGGCCTTTCTGTGGAGGTCGATCAGACCGTACTTTGACGCTTTCGGTTGCGGGGTGGAAATCGTGGGCTTTCCAGCGCAACGAGGACACCAATAGCCCGCCAATACGCTTCGGCCCTCTGGCGTCCATTCATGGCCTTTTTCGCAGCGTATCCGGTGTATCGCTGCTCCACCCAAAAATCCGCCGTCGTTCAGGCACTGGCCGCCGCGTGCGGCCACGAGCTTGTGGAACTTCGCTGCGACGTTGGCGCGATTGCATTCAGGGCAACCGGAGGCCTTGTATAGGACGCCGTATGCGGCGCGCTCGAAGCGATGCCCACTGGCGCATTCAAGGAGAATCTTGGCACTGACGCTGTGCCATGTCGTCGCGTGACAGACGAAGCCTTGCAGTGTGGCGGCGGCGCGAAGCCTGGTAAGGGCGGCCGCCGCGCGCTGCGACGTTTTGGGACTGGCTTGTTTCACTGTGCGACGCGATCAATCGATACTCAGACCTTCGGAATCCTAGCATCCCATCCGGTACTGTTGGTCGCGGATCACGCGGTGCTGCTGGCGCAGGTTGTCTTGCCACGACGATGGGTTGGGGCGTCGCATCGAAGCTTCAACGGCCCTGGCCTGCTCGGCGAGCGCATCGCATGCAACGGCCTGTGGCTGGGCCTGTACGGACGTGGTAGCAGTGGCGTTCTGCGCCCCCGCGCGAGACGTGCTCGCGCGCGCCTCGAGATACTCCTGCTCTTGCCGGCGCACGCCTTCACTTTTGCCGATAGTAGAGACCGTCCCGACGGCAGTGCTGGCAACCGGAGAATAACCTGTTGGGCAGTACAGATCCTGCGTGTACAACACTCGGCTGGCGCGCTGGCATTTCGTAAAGGCATGGGCTGTGCCCAGCGAAGCGCCGATCATGGCCAAGGCCGCCAAGCAGATCGTTACTCGACCCATGCGTAGCTCGGGTCGTTCGTGATAATCCAGCGCAGGCCCGCAAAAAGCGCGGCCAAGAGGGTGAGGGCGTACAGAGCCCAGGCGAGGGTGGTGACCATGTTGCTTCTCCCGGTGTTGTTCAGTTCGTTTGTCCGGAAATTCGAGCTGCGAGTATGGCGTAGCAGGCTTGCGACGGCCTCCCCGGCTAAAGAGGGGGGCGATCCTGGCTCTCAGGCGGGTCGAGTGTGGCGGCGATTCGTGTAACCGTCCGGTTGCTGGCCAGGCCCAGCCGCTCCGTAACTGCGTCGGGCGCGACGCCACGAATCAACAGCCGCCGGCAGTAGGTGTTGCGCAGTATTCGCGGGCCCATGTCTTCGGCCTCGTGGTCAACCGCGGCGAATGCCTCACGAACGATCTTGCCAAGGCTCATGTCCGTGATCGGCGTGCCTGTGCGCTTGAGGGAGAACAGGAGATCGCCCTCGGCTGGCCAAGCTCGGCGCTCACCGAGCCATGCGCTCAGTGTCGCGACCGCAAAGGGCTCCAGATGAATGGTTCGGGATAGCTTGGGTGGGCGCGCCGGTACGTGGAGATATGGCGGTGATGCGTGGGGGTTCAGGTCTTGGATGCGCGCCGCGCGGCCTTCGCTGGCCGTGACACCGGTGCTGAGGAACATCGCGATGATCGCCCGTTTCTGCAGGGTGACCGGATCGTCGGAGGGCTGTGGTCGTACGAACTCCTGCATGTCACGGTCGACGTCTTCGGGCAGGAACAGAACATCGGGATCGTCGACGGGCCAGTGCTGACCGACGACGAGTTCGCTGGCAGGGTTGGCATCCCGGACGCCGATGGCCACAAGATGCCTGCAGAGGCGATCGACCAGCTTGAGATAGCGCATGCGCGTCGCTGGCGAGTAGTTTGCGGCATCGCCGTCGCGCCAGAAACCATCGAGAACATCGGCGCCGAAGCTGGCCAGCGTGGCACCGCACCCGACCAGGTATCGGTGGAACCTGTCGAACATCGCCCGATGCTGAACGATGGATTGCTGGGAGAACGGCCGCCGGTCAGCGCCAGCGGCTTCGCGGGCCTGCCAGTCGGCATACGCCCGTTGGGGATCGGAAAGCCACAGTTTATCCATAAGAATTTATATACTGAAAGTTGCCTGCCTCGCAAACCTATCGTCGCTTCGCGACGCGATCTGCTTGCAAGTGGAGGGGTAGCCTGCCCGAGCGCGGCGCCCGCCGAAGGCGCGCGTAACGAGGGTAGTAAGCGTCCATCGCCTGTTCCACCGCTTCCACGCGGCTCATCTCAAGCGGCGGGCATTCGAGTAGATGCTCGTCTGCGCAGTAACGGAGGATTTCAAGCAAAAAGGCGTGCCGGCGACTCTCGGGAAATTGGAGTCGACGATTCCTTGTCCAAGCGTGGTAGCCGGCAAAGGCGAGGGCGAGCAACTGCTCGGCCGTACCGTCCAGATGTTCCGCGAGGCGCTGGGCCTCCCCACTCAAAATGCGCTGGTTTTCGGCCTCGATGCTCATGACGTTAGCCCCAAGTCCGTTACGCTGACCCAGCGAGTACTCCCTCTCATGCGACCTTTCACATCGCAAGCGATTTCTACCTCTGCGGTCGGCCCGATAGGTCCCGGAAAGAGCGCAAGAACGTGCGCAGGCGTGGTCGTCGAACCTGGAATCACCCGGTATTGGAGTTCTACCTCGGCGCCCACTTCGAATGGACCATATCGCCGAAACACCGGGTTGCCGTTCGGATGCGAGCCAATCTGCTCGACAAACTGCGGGGCCATTCCAGCGAGGAAACGAGCAAGTTGAGAGCGCTGGTTGCCGATACCGCCGCTGACCTCCTCGATGGGCAGGCGCTCCGCGCCTACCAGCCGGATCGCAGCGCGCATCACGCGCCGGTAAGTTTGTCCTCCGGCGAGGAGCACTCTACTGGCCCTGAATGGCCAGGCCACCTGCATCACGGACTGATTCAGCCTTTTCAAGATTTCGTCTGCGCGGGCAGTTGTCATCTGCAGATCGTACGGGTCGAGCGTGTCGTCGGGCGCTACGAAACCGTGCTTGGCGGAGAGGATGACCATCGCAGGCGCGGCGGTGCCGCATGGAGTGTGGGCACGGTAGGTCTGGTACATCACGCCTTGGTAGAGATGCAGGGCAGGGGAGCGGACGGCGGCTTTCTTTCCGGAACAAGCCAGAACAATCAGGGCCGCCGCCGCGGGATCAAATTCGACTTTTGTGTTGTGCGGGAAGAAGGCAAGCTGCATTGCGGGCACTCAAGCGATGTGGCGAAATTGCCCCTTGAGCGTACGCCACTAAGCGGCATGTCAAGCATCCAGCTTGCGTTCGCTATGCACAAAACATAACATTCATAACATAACAATACGTAACACATTGGAGTTGTTATGATCCGTGAAGCGTCCATTACGCAAGAACAGGTCAACGCCGCGGCCAACGCCCTCCGCGCCGCCGGCGCCAAGGTCACCGTTCGGGCAGTGCGCAAAGAACTTGGTGACGTCGGCTCTCAGTCGACCGTGATGCGTATGCTGGCCGACTGGAAATCCGAGCAGGTGCAAGTCCCCGAAGCGCCGATGGCACTGCCGGCGCCGCTGCAGCGCGTCCTGGCTGACTATCTCGCCAAGCTCATTACGGAAGGGAAGGTAGAACTGTCCGCAGAGGTGGCTGAACTTCAGCAGGTCAACGGTGACCTTGGCATCGAAAACGAGCGGCTGATCAGCCAGCTTGAAGCCGTGCAGGCCGAGAATGCGGCTTTGCAATCGGAGCGCGATGCATATGCGGGGCGCGTACAGCAGCTCGAGGCAGATCTGGGCGTTTCTCGTGCCGAAACGGAACACGAGCGCAACGCGGCCGCATCCGTCCGGACGGACCTGGCCAAGTCGCAACTTCGCCTGGAAGCCGTGCCGGGGCTGGAGGAGGAACTGAAGGCGGCGCGTGCCGAGGCAGCGAAAGAGCGCGGGGATCGAGTTATCGCGGAGCAAAAGGCGGCCGTAGCCGCCGCCCGACTTGAAGGCGCGGAAAGGGAGCGCGAGCGCATAGAAAGCGCGCTTCGCGAAGCATCGGCACGCGAGGAACAGGCAAACGTCCAGGTGAACGAGCTCACGGCGCAATTGGTAGACGGCCGGCTAGTGCGAGCGCGCGGCGAACGGGAAGGGCGAAAGCTGGTGGATCTCCGGCGCGCTGTTGGGCCGGTATCGCCTGAGCGAAAGGCCGGCTCCGAGAAGCGCAGTGTTGCGCGCGGCAAGCCGACGCCCGACGCATCGGGCACGCCATAAGCTCTGAATCGACGGGCGAGTCCCCGAAGGAGATGCGCTGATGCCTCTCGCGCTCCATGCTGACCTGGTGAAAACCATCTACCGGCAAGCCATCGACCCGCACGCCAGCGATGGCGAGGGGCACCACAGCCGGCAGCCGGCTTGGGGTGAATTGGGTGCTCCGTTGCGCAACGCGGCGCGAAGAACCCACAAGAGGAAAAGTCTCCGGCGGTGCCAGAAGATTGGCCCAGCCAGTCGACGCCACGAAGTCGTGACAGAACACTGGCCATTCGATTCACACGGAGAGAGGGTGCCATGGAGCACAGCCAAGATCTGCTAACAGCGGCCTACCAGCTGGCCACGATTGGGATGTTTCTGCTGGAACTCAGGAAGCTACGGCGCAAGTCATAGATCGGCCTGAGGCGCTTGATTGGGCCGCCTTTCGGGGCGGCCTTTCGTCCCTTATGACAAAGAAAACGCCCCCAGGGTCACAAAACCGGCGCCCTAGGCGCCCCGCACCGGCGGAAGCCGCAACCTGAGATAGAGAAGAACATGAGTCAAGGTCCAAGTCCTGAACGAATCGCGGAACTGAAGAACGAGGGCTACCGCGTCCACATGGTGAACGATCAAGACGGGCTGTACGCCTGGTACCACCCCACTTCGGGGGCAAGCCAAAGCCATCACAAGGATGTTCAGCCGCCGCGCACGTCCGAGCTTCAGGCATGGGACGACTGTGATGCCTACGTGTCCTTGGACATGCCGACCAAGCTTGTGCCCGACTGGGGCAAATAAGTCGGCTGGCCAGCCGCCTCCGGGCGGCTTTTTCGTGTGTTACGCCCATGCCGATAATTGGAATTATCGGCATGGCGTTTGCTGCTGGAACAGCAACGTCAGGTGCCAGCTCCGGCCACTTCAACGATCCCGGCGACCTTCTTGCGATCCCTGTCCTTGTCCAGAGTCGTCTCTGAATTGGGTCGGACCTGCCCGCGGTTGCCACCACTGAGTCCCGAAAGATGTGGAAGGCTCCCAAGCTGCAACAGCAGAATATTGGAAGCCGCTGGCCCCCGACGCTTCAGTATCTGCGCGCGCACGAAGCCTCCTGACGCTGGCTCGAGCGCGATCCGCAGCGGTGACGCGGAGGCGTCATGGGCAGCCCCGATAGAACGTATCGCAAACGCCAATGCGTCCGTTGCCGCTACGAGGCCCTGCAGGCGCCGGATCCCTTCTGGTCGCGCGCGAGGCAACCATGCCACAAGCGCGCCCAACGCATTCGACCGCAGGATGGTCTCGCACGCCCACTGTGCGTCGGCAGGCGACTCTGTTTTACCCATCGAACGTGCCTGGCCAATCCAATGCGGGCTAGCTCGGGCCCGTTTGGAGCATACGGACAGCCTACCAACCATATCGGGCGATTGCGTTGTACCGCTGCGTCCAGCGCTCCTCGGAGCATTGATAGTTCACCGATGCCCGGGTGTTTAACGATCAGTTCCGAGACAGATCCCTCAGCCCAACCGCCGCCCGGCAGTTCCGCGTCCAGTTCTAGAATCCCGCTGGAAACGACACGGCCAACGGGCCGCGCAAGTTGACTCGCGCGCCAGAGGGACGGGTGGATAGTTGTCGGATCGATTACTCGGGCCGCGCTAGCCGTCGGCACTTGAGCATCCTCGCCCGCCCGGACTGCGGGCGCAATGGTCTCCGCCCGCAGCGCTGCAGGCGCCGTGCATGGCGAGTGATCAACCAGCAGCGGCAATTGCTGGCCAGCATCAGAATGGATTGTCTGCCTCATACTGTGAATATATACAGTATGAGGAAAACGACATCAAGCCATGCGTAGCTATCTGGTAGCTACCAGATACCAATAATAAGGTTTATGTTAAATCACATTGACACGTGATTCGGAACGGAAAGTGGCGGTTGCAGCTTACACGCAGCATCTGCTGACGCCCCGCAGAATGGCCCGTAGGACAGTATCTGATACCGAAACGCCGATTCGAATAGAACACTGAAGTCAGGCCAACAAAGGAGACGATCATGGCCAACGACATCCACGTGGTTCCGGCTGGCGACGGCTGGGCGGTTGAGGCGGCTGGAGGAGGCAGGCGGACGATGTTCGCTACTCAGGAAGAAGCCATTGCGGCTGGTACCGAACGCGCCAAACAAGACGAGGTCGAGTTGCTCATCCACGGCCGCGACGGTCAGATCCGTGAGCGCAACACCTTCGGCCATGACCCGCGAGACGTTAAGGGCTAAGGCCCATGCCGCGAGGTACGGAACCGTTGGATCTGGCGGCATTCGCGCCGATGCTTCCCGGCCTGCGCAAGTCGCTGCCGCGCGGCGACGGCTGGTGGGCCGAGGTCAAGTACGACGGCTACCGAGCTTTGGCATTGACCGGCTCGATCCCGTCTGTGCGAACAAAGAACGGTGCCAACTGTACTACCTGGTTCCCCGAACTACACCACAGCCTCAAGGCCCTCCCCGCCAACACGGTCCTCGATGGCGAGGTCTGCGTGCTGGATGCCGTCGGCCGCGCCGACTTTGAGCGGCTGCATGGGCGGGCCAGGCGCAAGTCCTGGTACGAAGGCGCCGACCCGATTGTCTACTGCGTCTTCGACATTCTCGCGATCAGGGGTCGGGACGTGCGGGTGCAGCCGATCGAGGAGCGCAAGACTATGCTGCGCCCGCTACTCGCTGCCCTGCCCGGCCTTCTCTATGTCCAGGCTGTCCTTGATCAGGCGGATTGGCTCTTCGCGAGCGCTCTAGCGCTCAATCTTGAAGGCATCGTATGCAAGCGTGCCGGCAGCCCCTATCAAGGTGGGCCAACCACTGACTGGATCAAGGTAAAGCGGCCCGATGCGCATAAGCACGGCGCATTTCGGCGTAGTTAGCGTGCGTGCCTGCCAAAGGCAAAAAAAAGCCCGCGGATGGATACGCGGGCCGGGATCGTCACCGTGGGGTCAATCACGATGGCGCATTTTCGGTTCTTAAGTGCCGTATTGTCACCCCGACGTCCGAGGGATACAGCCAACCTAGACGAAGTGGTTCCCGTCAGATCTTGCGGGCCGTTTAGTGAGCACTGTATATTTATACAGGTATGCTTTTCGAAGTCATGAAACTCTGCCTGGAAGGACGCCGGCTACACCGCGGATGGTGGGGCGGGCAGCTGCTATGGCGCGGCCAGGTCGTGATCGAGGACCGCATGGATACGCGCGCCCACCGCGTCATACCGCATGCCATCATGCTCTACAGCCAGCACCAAGACGTTGCGGAACTTGGCGTGCTGTACGACGCGAAGATCGTCAGAATGACTTCCGACGATTTGGTTGTCACGGGATTCGAGCGCGCCGACTTCGAACTGAAGGAATACCGGCAAGCCTGGCTGATGCGGCCGATCACGCGCGAGGAATTGGAAACGCCAATTCCTGCTGACGTGGTGCGCGGCCGGGGGAAGTCCAGCAAATTGAATGGAGGGTGATGATGTGCGTCAACTACGCGCCGGTCCAATGGCAAGTGCTCCGAGACGTTTTTGGCGTCGAACCGCCTGCCGGAGAATGGCGATCGGAAGCTTGGCCTGACTACCCTGCCCCGATCATCCGCGCAACGGAGAGTGGCGAGCGTGAAGCCGTGCTTGCATCCTTCAGTATGGTGCCTAAGGGGAAGATCCCACCCGGCGTACGCTACTACCCGACAGCCAACGCTCGCGCCGAAACCATCGGAAAGCTCAGCTCGTTTGCAAAACACTGGAAGGCTGGCCAGCTTTGCCTGATAGGCGCAACAGGCTTCTATGAGCCGAACTGGGAGACGGGCAAAGCCGTGCGGTGGAAGATCGGCCTGCCTCACGATGAACCGTTTGCGATTGCCGGCTTGTGGCGCGCATGGTCCGACGGGGCCATATCCTTTACGATGCCAACGCTCAACGCTGAGAATCATCCGTTGATGAAGCGGTTCCATAAGCCCGGAGACGAAAAGCGCAGCGTGGTACTGGTTCCTCGCGCCGACTGGGACGACTGGCTTGCCTGCAGGGATGCCGAGCGCGCTCGCACGTTCCTTCGCCTCTACCCTGCTGAATCTCTCATCGCTGAGCCAGCGCCAATGCCTCCACGCACGCGCAAATCAACAGAGAACACCGCAGACATATAGGCGGATCCCTGCCCTGCGCCACACACAACGCGTGGAGCACAACGCTCACCAGCCCAGGTCCGACCATGAGGCTTAGTACATCACGCAGGTATTCATGACCGTTGAAAACTTCTGGATTTTGTTCGTAGCTGGTGCGACCTCCGCTGCAAGCAGCGTCGGCTTCTTGATTCAAGTATGGTCAGCTCGGAAGACCGCCTTGGAGATCGAGAAACTTAAGCTCGAAATCGCTGCACTACGAGAAGCTCAGCGAAGCGCCCGTAGCCGGATAGCCCTTCCAACCTCCGAGGAAGTCAAAGACGTCGTGCGGGCTCAGCGCCATTACACGCGCGATAAGGCGCCGTCATCAGGGAATCGGCCGATTCAAAGTGAATATGGCATTCTTGGCGTGCTGCTCGGCATACTGGCATTGGCGGGCTATCTCTTGTGGAAGCACTTCATCGGGTGATTGCCATGCCACCATCGCGAAAGGCTCAGAGCCGAGCGGATTGGCGTTGACACTTACCTAAGGTCGCCAAAATGCACGGCTTCTCCCGGCCACCGAGCGTGGTCCCCAAAACTTGAGCAACGACATGCTCGCAGCTAATCCACAGGCCACACCGAGCAACACCAGGGCTGGCTCATCGGTCTTGGGACTATCAAATAGCTTCAAAAGAATTCCTACCACCATGCAGGCAATGACCGGAAACCAGTAGCGCTTCCAGTCAAGCCTGAAGGGTTCGATATCGTGGATAGTTCGGGAAACCAACTCCGCATCTGATCGCTCCTTGCGGGCGAGCTCATCAAGGTCAAGAGCCCTGTCTTCCTCAGCCGAACTGCGGGGCTGGTTATGAAAATTACGTTGACGAACGGCTTGTATGACTAGGTCCTTGTCGGGCATGTCGACGAGCTCGCGCCAGCGAGCTTCTTTCACGCCATAAGCGCGCATCATCGCGCTCGATACCTCTGGCCGTCTGAGAACTTGCACGTATCGTCCATCCAATATCGCCAGCCATTCCTCCCCCTCATCTGGCTTAACGATGGTAATGCGGTCTGCGTCAGGGTACATCGCTTCACTCACCCACGCAGCAATTGCAGGCTGGTCGTGGGCACGCATGAACGCGACACGGTGTTTTCCCTCGTGCGCGCAGAGAATCCCCAAAGCGCGATACCAGATGTAGTGGACGTTATCTATCGAACCGAACGTTTCCGCATATTTCTTGATACGGCTAGGGACTTCAGCAGCAGCTATGTCTTCCGGTTTTCCCTTGATACTCGCCCCCAACACGAACCTGGGATCGACAAAGGCCTGGAAAGGCCGGCTATGGCCATCCTCCCACCTCAAGAACGGGATTACAACCTCCAGGAACTCGTCACCCCAAAAGGCGCACGTCCCCGGTCCTCCCATCCAATCATTCAGGTAGGCCTGACCAACAAAGCGGCGCGCATGTCTGTCAAGGGTGATCTTCAAAGCGCAGAGGGCCGCAGATGCTTCCAGCATGCCTGACGATACGCCAAGCTCTAGCTGCTGCGGCTCAACAACTTGGAGGTCTGTCATAAAGAATCTCGGATCCTGATGCGCAGTGAATGCGCAGGGTTGGTGTCCATTTCGCCGAGCTTGGTCGTCGCCATGCAAATCCGGCTGGATGGCCGCTCGTGCGGCCATCCCCTCGACTTCGTTACGGCAGCTGAACGGTCACCTTCAGGGACGCTCCGTTCGATCCACTAACAGGCTGCTGAAGTACTAGCCGCGTAAAAAGCGAAGCTTCCCTCTACAAGCCTGAGGGGCTCGCTATTTTTCACAATCCGGAAGCGCGGCGTCACTTCACCGACTTTTTCGTTGATTTGACGACCGTTTCGGGCCTCATCACCACGATTACTGCAACTGTGGGCGGATTTGTCCCAGCGAGCGCATGCGCACGAGGTTGTAGGCGGCCATACTCAGCACAAACATTTGGTCGACCTTCTTTCGACCGCGCACCATTACCTGGCGCATGCGCCCAACGGTCTTGGCCCATCCAAAGCCTTGTTCAATCAGCTTGCGCTTTTGCTGTGAGATGGCATAACCCTTGGTGCCTGCAATGGCGTCGGGAACGGCCGAGCGCCGGCCGGAGGTGTTTTGTGCGACGTGCGGCGTCACCTTCATCTCCAGGCAGGCTTGAATGAACTCGTGCGCGTCGTAGCCCTTGTCCGCACCCACGGTGACTTCCACATTCAGGTCCTCAATCACCTGCCTGGCATCGTTAAGCATGACCTTCGCGGCCTCGCGCTCGGCGTGTCCGTCCGCATTGGTCACCATGGCGCTGACCACCAGGCCGTGGCGGTTGTCGCTCAAGGTATGACCCATGTAGCGCAGTTCACTGGCGGTTTTGCCCTTGCGATACAGCCTGGCATCGGGATCGGTTTTGGACTCGTGCGTCTCGTTGCTGCGCTTTTCACCCTTGAAGTCAGCACCGTCGTTATCGTCTTTGTCGTCGCCATCCTTGCGTACAAAGCTCTTGTGGCCAGCCCACGCCTTAATCAACGTGCCGTCGACGCTGAAGTGCTCGCCCGACAGCCAGTCCTTCTTCTGCGCGATGGCCAGCACTTCGTTGAAGAAGTCGATCACGGCATCGTGCTTGATCAGCCGTTCCCGGTTCTTGCTGAAGACGCTGGGCACCCAGACCACATCATCCATCGCCAGGCCAATGAACCAGCGATACAGCAAGTTGTAGTGCGTCTGTTCCATGAGCTGGCGCTCCGACCGGACGCTGTAGAGCACCTGCAGCAGCATGGCCCGCAGCAACTTCTCCGGCGCGATGCTGGGCCGGCCACCCTTGATATCGGCCTCGTACATTTGCGCGAACAGCCGATCCATCTTCGCCAGCGCCTGGTTCGCCATGGTGCGGATCGGGCGCAAGGGGTGGGACTTCGGCACGAAATCTTCCAGCCGCCGCATGGTGAACAAACTTTCGGTGAAGGTGTCAGCGCCGCGCATGAATGTGGGGTTGTATGGAGTCCTCAGATTAACGCTTCAGCTAGTCGTCGCGCGGACATCCGCTGCCGGTATTTCAGCAGCCTGCTAAGCGACATCGATTCCGACTTGCCGCTGGCCAGGTTGAAATGGCTCTCGGCGCTGGCGCTATCAACGTCCGGCAGCTCGATGTAGCAGCCCCCCTGCTCCACCTTGTCCATCTTGCGAAGGCGCGTGTTGACTGCGACAACGTTCGCAATCACGCGCGTCCCATCGTTGATTTGCTTGGGATGCACTGTGACCGTCGTTCCTTCGAAAACCGTGGCACGCTCGATGCTCGGCTTACCGCTGCCATCCACCTTGCAGGATCGTGCGTAGCTAATCGTCCTGCCATTAGAGGTGACCGAAGGCGCGAGCGTCGACACCAACGCTTCTTGCTTCCCCGAAGGGGTTTCGATCGAGAGTGTCATGGACGGTGTGCCCACGTTTGCCGCCATCACCGCTGCCGAGCCAGACAGGAGGCCCGCAAACAGGAGTGTCTTCTTCATGATTTTTTCCGTTTTCTTAGTTGACAAGTACTGCATTACGCAGTCTATTTACTATCGGCTCAAGTCAAGAAAAAGTTGAGGTCCGGAGCGTTCCTGCCGGTCGATACGTACCCTGCAATAATGGGGAAAAGCACAATGGACGCCAAAACAAAGCCACGACAGTTTCGCACTCAAGAAGGGGTCGCCTCAGAAAACGGAAAATAAAGCACGCTAAGCCGGTTGCAGCGGTCGTAGCGGCCTGAACTTGCCCGCGCCGATCTTGGCGCTGCTGCGCCAGAGGTAATCGCCGGTGAGGTTGATGTGCTCCCAACCGAGCGGCGACAGGTACTGCAACAGCGCGTCATCAACGGCATGGCCGTTGCCACGCAGCGCGTGCGCAGCCCGTTCCAGATAGACCGTGTTCCACAACACGACGGCAGCCGTTACCAGATTGAGGCCGCTAGCCCGGTAGCGCTGCTGCTCGAAACTGCGGTCGCGGATTTCACCCAGGCGGTTGAAAAACACTGCCCTGGCCAGCGCATTGCGCGCCTCGCCCTTGTTCAGGCCGGCATGCACGCGGCGGCGCAGTTCCACGCTTTGCAGCCAGTCCAGGATGAACAGCGTGCGCTCGATGCGGCCCAGCTCGCGGAGCGCCACGGCCAGGCCGTTCTGGCGTGGGTAGCTGCCGAGCTTTCGGAGCATCAGGGAGGCCGTCACCGTGCCCTGCTTGATCGAGGTGGCCAGCCGCAGGATTTCGTCCCAATGGGCGCGGACGTGCTTGATGTTGAGCGTGCCGCCGATCATGGGTTTCAGCGCGTCATAGGCGGCGTCGCCCTTCGGGATGTAGAGCTTGGTGTCGCCCAGGTCGCGGATGCGCGGCGCGAAGCGGAAGCCCAGGAGGTGCATCAGGGCGAAGACGTGATCGGTGAAGCCCGCCGTGTCGGTGTAATGCTCCTCGATCCGCAAGTCGGACTCGTGGTACAGCAGGCCGTCGAGCACGTAGGTCGAATCGCGCACGCCGACGTTCACGACCTTGGTGTGAAATGGCGCGTACTGGTCAGAAATGTGGGTGTAGAACGTCCGCCCTGGGCTGCTCCCGTATTTCGGGTTGATGTGGCCGGTGCTCTCGGCCTTGCTGCCGGTGCGGAAGTTCTGGCCGTCCGACGATGAGGTGGTGCCGTCGCCCCAGTGCTCGGCGAAGGGATGGCGGAACTGTGCGTTGACCAGATCGGCCAGCGCCGCCCCGTAGGTTTCGTCGCGGATGTGCCAGGCTTGCAGCCAAGCCAGCTTGGCGTAGGTCGTGCCGGGGCAAGACTCCGCCATCTTGGTCAGGCCCAGGTTGATCGCGTCGGCGAGGATCGTGGTCAGCAACAGGTTCTTGTCTTTGGCCGGGTCGCCCGATTTCAGATGCGCGAAATGCCGAGTGAATCCCGTCCATTCGTCCACCTCCAGCAGCAGTTCGGTGATCTTGACGTGCGGCAGGATCATTGCCGTCTGGTCGATCAGCGCTTGGGCGGTGTCGGGTACCGCCGCGTCGAGCGGCGTGATCTTCAAGCCTGACTCGGTGATGATGGCGTCCGGCAGCTCGTTGGCCGTCGCCATACGGTTGACGGTGGCAAGCTGTGTTTCCAGCAGCGTCAGCCGGTCGTTCAGGTACCGGTTGCAGTCGGTGGCCACGGCCAGCGGCAATTCGCTGGCCTGCTTGAGGCTGGCGAATTTCGCGGGCGGCACCAGGTAGTCCTCGAAGTCCTTGAACTGGCGCGACCCCTGCACCCAGATGTCGCCGGAACGCAACGCGTTCTTCATCTCCGACAGCGCGCACAGTTCGTAGTAGCGCCGGTCGATGCCGGTGTCGGTCATGACCAGCTTCTGCCAGCGCGGCTTGATGAACTCGGTCGGCGCGTCGGCGGGCACCTTGCGGGCGTTGTCGCTGTTCATGCCGCGCAGCACCTCGATGGCGTCGAGCACGTCCTTCGCGGCGGGAGCGGCCCGCAGCTTGAGCACGGCAAGGAATTCCGGCGCGTAGCGGCGCAGCGTGGCGTAGCTTTCGCCGATGCGGTGCAGGAAATCGAAGTCCTCGGGCTGCGCAAGCTTCTGCGCTTCGGTGACGCTCTCGGCGAAGGCATCCCAGGACATGACGGCCTCGATGGCGGCGAACGGATCGCGGCCCGCCTGCTTGGCCTCGATCAGCGCCTGGCCGATGCGGCCGAACAGCCGCACCTTGGCGTTGATCGCCTTGCCGGACGCCTGGAATTGCTGCTGATGCTTGTTCTTGGCGGCGTTGAACAGCTTGCCCAGGATGCGGTCGTGCAGGTCGATGATTTCGTCGGTGACGGTGGCCATGCCCTCGATGGCAAGCGCCACCAGGGTGGCATAGCGTCGCTGCGCCTCGAACTTGGCCAGGTCGGCGGGCGTCATCTGGCCACCCTCACGGGCGATCTTGAGCAGGCGGTTCTGGTGCACCGACCGCTCGATGCCAGAAGGCAGGTCGAGCGCCTGCCACGCTTTGAGGCGTTCGATGTGTTCCAGCATGTGCCGCGAATTCGGTTTGACGGGCGATTGGCGCAGCCAGGCCAGCCAGGTCGTTTTGCCGTTGTCCCGACGCTTGAGCAGATCGTCGAGGCGGCGGCGATGCGCGTCCGACAGCGGTTCGGCCAAGGCATCGTAGATGCGCCGGTTGGCGCGGGTGATTGCTTCGGCGCTCGCCCGCTCGACGGCGTTGAGGGCAGGCAGAATGACCGACTGCTGCCGCAGGTGCTCGATCAAGGTGCTGGCCAGCACGATGCCCTTGTCGGTCTGCAAGGCCATCTCGGTCAGCAACTGGACGGCCTGCCGGTAGTGGCCCATGGTAAAGGGCTGGAAGCCGAACACCGTTTGCAGTTCGACCAGGTGCTCGCGCCGGGTCTGCTCCCGCTGCCCGTATTCGTCCCAGCTTTCGACGCTGACCTTGAGCTGGTCGGCGACCAGTTTCAACAAGGGCGGAAACGGCGGCTCATCGACGCCCAGGATGACACCAGGAAAGCGCAGGTAACAGAGCTGCACGGCGAAGCCCAGCCGGTTGGCCGGGCCGCGCCGCTGCCGGATGATGGAGAGGTCGGTTTCGCTGAACGTGTAGTGACGGATCAACTCATCCTTGGTGTCCGGCAACGCCAGCAGGCTTTCGCGCTCGGCGGCGGACAGGATTGAACGACGTGGCATATTTACTGATCCGTTCTCAAGTATTGATACAGGGTTTCGCGACTGATTCCGAATTCACGAGCCAGCTTGGTCTTTTGCTCGCCAGCCTCGACACGTTGGCGCAGTTCGGCAATACGCTCAGACGACAGGGATTTCTTCCTGCCACGGTAGGCCCCGCGCTGCTTGGCGAGCGCGATGCCCTCGCGCTGCCGCTCGCGGATCAAGGCGCGTTCGAACTCGGCGAACGCGCCCATTACCGACAGCATCAGGTTCGCCATCGGCGAGTCCTCGCCGGTGAAGGTCAAATGCTCCTTAAGGAACTCGATGCGTACGCCGCGCTGGGTGAGGCCCTGCACCAGGCGGCGCAGGTCGTCGAGGTTGCGCGCCAGACGATCCATGCTGTGCACCACGACCGTGTCGCCTTCGCGCACGAAGGCGAGCAGCCGTTCCAGTTCGGGCCGCCGTGTGTCCTTGCCCGACGCCTTGTCGGTGAACACTTTATCCACCTGGATCTGTTCGAGCTGCCGTTCTGGGTTCTGGTCGAAGCTGCTGACGCGGACGTAACCGATGCGCTTGCGCTTCGAAGCGTTGATAACACTCCAACCCGCAGAAGTGCTCGACGTATTCCGCGCCTTCCGGGGTGAAGGCGGCATCGAGCGGGATTTCCTTGCAGCACACGCAGCAACTGGTGGTGGTCGAGTCACTTGCATTCATGGTGGCACCCCTCCATTGACTGACGAAGACGGCGAATGCCGCCGCCGGCATTGGCTTCGCGAACAGGAAGCCTTGTCCTGTGTCGCAGTCCGCTTGTCGCAATAGATCAAGACTCGCCGATGTTTCCACGCCTTCAGCCACCACATCCATGCCCAGCCCGTGCGCAAGCTGAATCACGGTGTGCACGATGGTTTGGTCGCGGCGGTCGTTGGCGAGCCCGGCGACAAACGATTGGTCGATCTTGAGCGTGCTGATTGGGCAGCACTTCAGATGTTGCAGACAGGAATACCCCGTCCCGAAGTCATCGGCGGCGAAGCGCACACCGATCTGCCGCAAGGCGTCCAGGGCGGGGAAGATCGCCGGATCACCAAACGCGACCGATTCGGTCAGCTCGATTTCGAGATACTCGGCGGGCAACTCGGCATCAGCCAGCACGCCCTTTACCCACCCGTCGAAGTCCGGTCCCACTTGGCTCGCCGAAACATTGACGGCCAGCCGGAACGGTCGCCATGCCAGCATTCGCCAGTCACGCATCTGGCGGCAGGCTTCGCCCAGCACCCAAGCGCCGATTTCAGGCATCAGGCCGGACGATTCGACCACGGGCAGGAACTGGCCCGGTGGCAATAGTCCAAGCGTCGGATGACGCCAGCGCAACAGGGCTTCCGCGCCGACAATCCCACCACTGCGCAGATCGACGACGGGCTGGTAGTGCAGTTCAAGCTGCCCGCGCTCGACCGCTTGGGCCAGTTCCGGCGTCGTCCATCCATCCGGCCGGAAAGCGCTCATTCTCTTTCCCTGAATGCCCGCAACGCCCGCGACAGGGACAGAAGGAACAGGCCGGTCAAACCGAGCGCCGCGATGACCCAATGCTCGCCGAGGAAAGCACCGGCGGTTGTGCCGGCCAGCACGACAGCGAGGATGGGCAGGTGGCAGGGGCAAGTCAGCACAGCCAGTCCGCCCCACAGGTAGCCGGTGATCGGTTTGTGCGTCTCGGACGGCAAGCGCTCGGGGTTGTTCATGGCAGACTCTCCGCGTGCTGTGCCGGCTCGGTCGGCAGGGTGGCCAACTGCACTTCCAGATCGGCCAACGCTTCGCGCCGACGCTCGACGAACTGACGCAGCAGGGCAAGCTGCGCGGCCGCTTCGTCGCCGTCCGCCGCATCCAGCGCCCGGCACAGCCGCGCCAGCGCGTCGAGGCCGATGCCCGCCTCGAAGGCCGCCCGCACGAAGCACAGCCGTTGCAAGGCGGCGTCATCGAACAAGCCGTAGCCGCCTGGTGTGCACGCCACCGGGCGCAGCAATCCGCGCAGCAGGTAGTCGCGCACGATATGCACGCTCACCCCGGCATCAAGAGCCAGCCGGGACACCGTGTAGGCGTTCATTGAACACCTCCTTTTTCTCACCCGGCGCAGCAGGAAAGCTGCTTCACATCCTTGTTGAAGGTCTGCGCCGCGAGCTTCAACCCCTCGACCATCGTCAGGTAGGGGAACAACTGGTCGGCCAGTTCCTGCACCGTCATGCGGTTGCGAATGGCCAGAGCCGCCGTCTGGATCAGTTCACCCGCTTCCGGCGCGACCGCTTGTACGCCGATCAGCCGATGGCTGCCTTCCTCGATAACCAACTTGATGAAGCCGCGTGTGTCGAAGTTGGCGAGCGCACGCGGCACGTTGTCCAAGGTCAAGGTGCGGCTGTCGGTCTCGATCCCGTCGTGGTGGGCTTCCGCCTCGCTGTAGCCCACGGTCGCCACTTGCGGATCGGTGAACACCACGGCCGGCATTGCGGTCAGGTCGAGCGCCGCATCGCCGCCGGTCATGTTGATCGCGGCACGGGTGCCGGCCGCTGCCGCCACATAGACGAACTGCGGCTGGTCGGTGCAGTCGCCGGCCGCGTAGATGTTCGGGTTGCTCGTGCGCATGCCTTGGTCGATGACGATGGCACCTTGCGCATTGACAGTGACCCCCGCTGCGTCCAGCGCGAGGCTGCGCGTGTTCGGTGTCCGACCGGTGGCAACCAGCAGTTTGTCGGCGCGCAATTCACCGTGCGTGGTGGTCAGCACGAATTCACCGTCCATATGGGCGACCTGGCTGGCTTGCGTGTGCTCCAGCACCTCGATGCCCTCGGCACGGAAAGCGGCTGTCACCGCCTCGCCGATGGCCGGGTCTTCACGGAAGAACAAGGTATTGCGCGCCAGGACCGTGACCTTGCTGCCCAGCCGGGCAAAGGCTTGCGCCAGCTCCAGCGCCACCACCGACGAGCCGATTACGGCAAGGCGTTCGGGAATGGTGTCGCTCGCCAGGGCCTCGGTGGAAGTCCAGTAGGGTGACTCTTTCAAGCCCGGAATCGGCGGGACCGCCGGGCTGGCACCCGCGGCGACCAGGCAGCGGTCGAACATCACGACGCGCTCGCCACCCTCGTTCAAACGGACGGTAAGGCTCTGGTCGTCCTTGAAGCGCGCCTCACCGTGCACAACGGTGATGGCCGGATTACCGCCCAGGATGCCTTCGTACTTGGCGTGCCGCAGTTCGTCGACGCGGGCCTGCTGCTGGGCCAGCAGCTTACTGCGGTCAATCGTAGGCACAGTTGCCGCAATACCGCCATCGAACGGGCTTTCCCGGCGCAGATGGGCGATGTGGGCGGCGCGGATCATGATCTTGGACGGCACACAGCCGACATTGACGCAGGTGCCGCCGATGGTGCCGCGCTCGATCAGCGTGACCTGCGCGCCTTGCTCGACGGCCTTCAGCGCCGCCGCCATCGCGGCTCCACCGCTGCCAATGACCGCTACCTGCACCGGGGGCTCGTTGCCACTGTGCTTTTCGGCGGCGGCCATCCATCCCCGCACCTTGTCGAGCAGTCCGACGCGGTTGTCCGCCAGTGGCGCATCGGCTAGCGTTGCCTTGTAGCCCAGTCCGGCCACGGCGGCAGTCAGCGCGTCCGGCGATGTGCCCGGCACGATGGCGAGTTGCGCTGTGCCCTTCGGATAGGACACCAGCGCCGACTGCACGCCTGGCACTTTTTCCAGCGCTTCCTTGACGTGCGCCGCGCACGAGTCGCAAGTCATGCCGGTGATTTTTAGATGGGTCATGCAACAGATCCTTTATCGTTTGTGGCGCCAGACAATGACGTCCGTTGTGCTGCGGTGCCGTTTTCAGTGACTCACTGCTTGACGCTGGACGGATAGCCCGCGTCTGCGGTTGCCTTGGTCAGCTTCTGCACGCTGGTCTTGGCATCGTCGAAGGTGACGACCGCTTGGCGTGTCTCGAAAGTCACGTCAACTTTGCTGACGCCTTCGACCTTGGAAATCGCCTTCTTGACAGTGATCGGGCAGGCGGAGCAGGTCATGCCCGGTACGGACAGCGTGACGGTCTGGGTGGCGGCCCAGACGGGGGCAACAACGGCGGCGAGGGCGAGGGAGGCAAACAGTTTCTTCATGGTGAACTCCGATCAGTAGAAAAATGGCATGACGTAGGGAAATCCGAGCGCGACCAGAACCAGCGCGGCCACGATCCAGAAAATGAGCTTGTAAGTAGCTCGCACTTGGGGAATCGCGCAGACCTCACCCGGTTTGCAGGCCGCTGCCTGCCGGTAGATGCGCCGCCAGGCGAAGAACAACGCCACCAGCGCCACGCCGATAAAGATGGGGCGATAGGGATCCAACACCGCCAAGTTGCCGATCCAAGCGCCGCTGAACCCCAAGGCGATCAGAACCAACGGCCCGAGGCAGCAAGCCGAGGCGAGGATGGCGGCAAGCCCTCCAGTGAAGAGCGCGCCGCGCCCGGTTTTTGGTTCAGACATGCGCTTGTCCTTTCGAATTGAAATTGGATAGCGTAACCTTACTTCCGTACTCATGTACGGAGTCAAGCGATATGGAAAACAATTTGGAGAACCTGACCATTGGCGTTTTCGCCAAGGCGGCCGGGGTCAATGTGGAGACCATCCGTTTCTATCAGCGCAAGGGCTTGTTGCTGGAGCCTGACAAGCCCTATGGCAGCATCCGCCGCTATGGCGAGGCGGATGTAACGCGGGTGCGCTTCGTGAAATCAGCCCAGCGGCTGGGCTTCAGCCTGGATGAGATCGCCGAGCTGCTGCGGCTGGAGGATGGCACCCATTGCGACGGTTACACCGCGGATGGTGGGGCGGGCAACTGCTTTGGCGCGGCCAAGTGGTCATAGAGGACCGAATGGATAAGGGAGCGCACCGCGTCATACCCCATGCCATCATGCTTTACAGCCAGCACCAGGACGTCGCTGAACTCGGAGTGCTTTACGACGCGAAGATCGTCAGAATGACCACCGATGATTTGATCGTCACGGGTTTCGAGCGCGCCACCTTCGAATTGAAAGAATACCGGCAAGCTTGGCTAATGCGACCGATCACGCGCGAAGAAATGGAAACGCCGATTCCAGCCGATGTGGTGCGCGGCCGGGGGAAACCTGCCGTATGAATGGAGGGCAACGATGTGCGTGAACTATGCGCCAGTGCAACAGCAAATATTACGCGACGTGTTTGGCGTCGAACCGCCCGCCGGAGAATGGCGATCGGAAGCGTGGCCGGACTACCCTGCCCCAATCTGACCTTGCCCCTGTTCCACGAATCCCATAACCGAGGGAATTAGGCAGCCCGGTGTTGCTGAGCTGCGGACCAGTTTTTCTCGAACGTCATGGGGCTGACGTAGCCCAGCGTCGAGTGGAGTCGGCTGGCATTATAAAAGCCAAGCCAGTCAATTACCTCGTCCATTGCGGCGCGGCGGGTAGCGAACTGGCGACCGTGCAGGCGAGCGACCTTCAACGACCCCCACAGACTCTCAGTCGGCGCGTTGTCCCAGCAATCGCCCCTGCGGCTCATTGACGAGCGCATGCCATACGCCTTCAGGGCGTCTTGAAACAGATGGCTGCAATACTGGCTTCCCCGGTCGGTGTGCACAATCACACCGGCTTCCGGGCGGCGCCGGAACCAGGCCATGCGCAGCGCGTCCGTGACCAATTCGGCCTTCATGTGTGGTTGCATCGACCAGCCAACCACCTGCCGGCTGAACAGGTCGATGATGACCACCAGGTAGAGCCAGCCTTCGGCGGTCGCCACATAGGTTATGTCGCTCGTCCAGACTTGATTGGGTGCTGCTGGGCTAAAGTCGCGTTGCAGCAGATTGGGGGCCACCGGCAAATCGTGGTTCGAGTTGGTTGTCGCGATGTACTTGCGCTTGTGGCGGGCACGGATGCCGTGCAGCGCCATCAGCTTGCGAACACGCTCCTTGCCCACCCGCACCCCACGCGCCAGCAGTTCCTTCCACATGCGCGGCCAGCCGTACTCCCCCTTGACCCCGGCGTGAATCGCCTTGATGTGGGCCAACAAGGCATCGTCACTGAGTCGGCCTCTATCTGGCCTGTCGGTGCTTACTGTGCGTTGCTTGCGCTGGTGATAGCCGCTGGGGCTGACCCCTAACAGCTCACACAGGACCGAGACCGGCCAGTAACGTCGGTTTCGCTCGATGAACGCATACCTCACACCGACTCCTTCGCAAAGTATGCTGCGGCTTTTTTTAAAATATCGCGCTCCATCTTCAAGCGCGCCACCTCCGCCCGAAGCCGGGCCAGCTCCATCTGCTCCGGGCTGACCGGCTTCATACCCGCACCAGTCAGCTTGCCTTCCCGCTCCGCCTTGACCCAGTTATGCAGCGTCTGCGCTCTGATGCCCAGGGTCGCGCTAACCACTGCCATGCTCTGCCCGCTCTTCACCAGCCGTACCGCTTCCAGCTTGAATTCCAGCGTGTACTGCGCCCGCTTTGTCTTGCTTGTCATCACATCTCTCCTTGCTTCAGTTTAACCTCAGCAAGGGATTCGTTTTGCGGGGGCAAGCTCAATCATCCGAGCGACCGAGAGTGGCGATCGTGAAGCCGTGCTCGGATCTTTCAGTATGGTGCCCAAGGGAAAGATCGCGCCCGGCGTGCGCTACTACCCGACAGCTAACGCTCGATCCGAAACGATCGGAAAGCTCAGCTCGTTTGCAAAGCACTGGAAGGCTGGCCAGCTATGCCTGATACCGGCCCGTGCGTTCTACGAGCCCTGCTGGGAGACGGGCAAAGCCGTACGTTGGAAGATCGGCCTACCCGACGATGAGCCTTTTGCGATTGCCGGTTTGTGGCGCGCATGGCCTGACGGTGCAATCTCCTTCACGATGCCCACGCTCAATGCCGACAGCCATTCTCTAATGCGCCGCTTCCACAAGCCCGGAGATGAGAAGCGAGGCGTGGTGATACTTCCTCGCGACACCTGGAACGATTGGCTGCACTGCAGAGAGCCAGAGGCAGCGCGAACATTCCTGAGGCTTTTCCCAGCCGAAGACCTTATCGCGGAACCCGCACCTCTGCCTCCTAGATCGACAAAGGCTTCCCCAAGGTCTCAGGAGTGACCGCGCGCATTGCTTACCTAACGTCGCCAAAATGCACGGCTTGTGCCGGTCACCACGCGCGGCCCCCAAAACCTAAGTAGCGACATGCTAGCAGCTAGCCCACAAGCGAAACTGAGTAACATCAAAGCTGGCTCGTTGGTCTTGGGGCTATCAAAAAGCCTTAGAAGAAATCCCACCGCCATGCAAGCAATGACGGGAAACCAATAGCGCTTCTCGTCAAGTCTGAACGGTTCCAGCTCATAGACGGCTCGGGACACCAGTTCCGCGGCTGATTGTTCGTTGCGCGCCAGCTCCTCAAGATCGAGAGTCCTGTCTTCCTCAGCCGAACTGCGGGGCTGACTATGGAAGCCTCGTTGTCGAACAGCTTGTATGACTAAGTCCTTATCCGGCATGCCGCCGAGGTTACGCCAGCGAGTTTCTTCGACGCCATAAGCGCGCATCATCGCGCTCGATACCTCCGGCCGCCTGAGGACCTGTACGTATCGCCCATCCAAAATCGCCAGCCATTCCTCACCCTCATCTGGCTTAACGATGGTAATCCTGCCTGCTTCAGGGTACTTCGCTTCACTCACCCACGCAGCGACAGCAGGCTGGTCGTGCGCACGCATGAACGCGACGCGGTGTTTTCCCTCATGAGCGCAGAGAATTCCTAATGCGCGATACCAGATATAGTGAACGTTATCTATTGAGCCGAATGTTTCTGCATATTTCTTGATACGGCTCGGGACTTCAGCTGCAGCGATGTCTTCTGGTTTGCCATTGATACTCGCCCCCAACACGAACCTGGGATCGACAAATGCCTGGAAGGGTCGGCTACGGCCCTCCTCCCACCTCAAGAACGGGATTACAACTTCCAGAAACTCGTCCCCCCAGAAAGCGCACGTCCCCGGTCCTCCCATCCAATCATTCAGATATGCCTGCCCAACGAAGCGGCGCGCATGTCTGTCAAGGCCGATCTTCAGCTCACAAAGAGCGGCGGATGCATTCAGCATGTCTGACGATACGCCAAGACTGAGCGGCTGCGGCACGACAACGGGAAGGTCTGTCATAGAGAATAGATCCTGATGCGCGGCGGCGCGACCATCTCAAAATTCCAGATCGGCCGCGAGCTTATACGGTGGACGGCCGCTTCCGCGGCCATCTCTTCGACTGCGTTACGGCAACTGAACGGTCACCTTCAGGGACGCTCCGTTCGATCCGCTAAGCGACATCGATTCCGACTTGCCGCTGGCCAGGTTGAAATGGCTTTCGGCGCTGGCGCTGTCAACGTCAGGCAGTTCGATGTAGCAGCCCCCCTGCTCCACCTTGTCCATCTTGCGAAGGCGTGTGTCAACCGCGACGACGTCCGCGATCACACGCGTTCCATCGTTGATTTGCTTGGGATGAACGGTAACCGTCGTTCCTTCGAAAATAGTGGCACGCTCGATGCTCGGCTTACCGCTTCCATCCACCTTGCAGGATCGTGCGTAGCTAATCGTCCTGCCGTTAGAGGTGACCGAAGGCGCAAGCGTCGACACCAACGCTTCTTGCTTTCCCGAGGGGGTATCGATCGAGAGGTGCATGGACACTGCGCCCACGTTTGCCGCCATCGCCGTTGCCGCTGCAGACAAGAGGCCTGCAAACAGGAGAGTCTTCTTCATTTTTTTCCTTTTTCTTGGTTGACAAGTACTGCCTTACGCAGTCTATTCACTATCGGCTACAGTCAAGAAAAGGTTGAGGGTTCGGAGCAATCTTGCCGGGCGATACGTACCCTGCAAAGGTGGGGGTGGAGCAGCACAATGGACGCCGAAATAGCACCGCAGAAAACTTCATCGAGGGCCACTGATGTCGAGCCCCAGCGGTGGGAAAATACCGAACATCGGCCCGCCTCTTAACACTCACATCGGCCACACTGCCTACTAAAACGCCATGCGCTTCATTGCTAACGGCCCTTCGATACCCGATCAACTCCTAGTGGCACGAGATGCCGGCAATGTTTTGTTCTTCTGCGGTGCCGGCGTCTCAAGGGAATCAGCCAACCTGCCCGATTTCAATACGCTGGCGAAGGTTGTAATGGAAAGCCTCGGAGTCATTGAGAGCAGTCCAGCGAAGCGCGTCTTTGAAGCCGCTGATCGGCTGAACAATGAGACGAAGGGAGCAAATGTCGGTGGCTTAGTTGCGGCGGACCGACTTTTCGCCTTACTTGAGCGTGAATTCGATGTCGCGGACGTACGCTCGGCTGTCGCAGGCGCCTTGTGTCCAGATTTGACGGGCCGAAGCCTCGCCCCCCACCGAACACTTCTTGAACTTTCCAAAGGAAGCACGGGGATCTCGCGTCTCGTCACAACGAACTTCGACTTGCTCTTCGAGACCTGCGACGCAACCTTGACCCCTTCAGGGCCGCCGCATTTGCCGGATCCCAGACGCGAGAAAGATTTTCATGGAATTATCCACTTGCACGGAAGAGTGACCGACTCGTATGACGCGGCACATGGAGATGAGCTCGTTCTTTCGAGTGCCGATTTTGGCCACGCATACCTCGCTGAGGGTTGGGCCACGCGCTATATCAACTTGCTGCTGCAACGTTTTCAGATCGTGTTCGTAGGCTACACGGCAGATGATCCACCCGTCCAATATTTGCTCGAGGCGTTGAAGCGCTTCGGGCCGGCGCAGCGCAACGCGATGTATGCATTTCATGGGGGAGACGAAGGCCAAGCAATTGCACAGTGGAGCCATAAGGGCGTCATGCCCTTGGCATTCCGGGAATTTCCACACCTCTGGGAAACTTTGTCTGCATGGGCGTCCCGCGCCAGTGGCGTGGACAAGTGGCACGATGATCTGATCAACATGGCCATTGAAGGCCCGGCCTCAATGGAGCCACACGAGCGCGGAATGATAGCCCATATGGCGTCCACCGAAGAGGGCTCGCATCGACTGGCTTACGCAGAGCGTCCGATTTCCGCAGAGTGGCTGTTCGTGTTCGATAAATATGCACGGTTGCGCGGGCCAGCACAGGAACACGCCATTCCGTTGATAGAGAACACAGAGCTTTTCAAGAAGGTTGGTTTGGACTCAGACGCTGCGCCGGAGTCTTCGCCGGACACGACGGCGTCGCGAGCGGTCGAATTGCCAGAATCTTCCTGGGACGCCTTCTCTCCTACCGATACTGACGTCGCGACAGCAAGGCCGCAATCGCTTCCTGGAATCGGGTCCAGCGCGGTACCACAGTTGCCTCGCCGCCTAGCGAATCTCGGGCGCTGGTTTCTCCGGGTCTCTCATGAGCCCGCAGCACTGATCTGGGCGGCCGGAGAGACCTCACTCCATCCAGATTTACGTGAACGCCTGATTCACGCAATGCGATTCGACGCCTCCAGGTATCAAGAATTGATGCGGAAACAGTGGCAATGGATCTTTGATAGCTGGAATTCCGATCGATACGAGGTTGATACGCAATACCACGTAGTCGATAAGGAGGTGCAGATCGATGGCTGGACACCGGCACTTCTGCGCGCCGCTATGCGGCTTTACCGCGCCAGGCTAAACGTCAAACCTGTGTACGGAGTCTCCATCTTTGACCGACAGGAGCGTCAACTAGTCCACGCAAGCGTCGAGCACGTAAAACCCTATCGCAGCTTTATCTTCCCTGCTTCGGTTCTGCCGGATGCACTGTCGTTGCTGCGAACGGAGATTGAGAGCGCAATGGCGTTAGAAGCATCGGTACATGCAGACTTCCAGCCTTCATTAGAGGCTGGTCTAGTCCGGACTGCGAGGTCTAACAATGAGTTTGCCTACGGCATAAACCGTACCCTTCTTGCCTACGTCGAAATGCTGTTAAGTTTGTCCGAGACAGATCGCGATGCCGCCAAGGCTGAACTAGCGCGCTGGCCCAGGGGCACTGCGATTTCGGAAAGGCTCAGCATTGCTGCGGCAGCCGCCAAGGGGTTTTGGGATGCGGAGGAAGCGGGAAACGCCTTTGTGGGAATGAGTGATGAAAATTTTTGGGATTCGAGCGCTGAACGAGATGTGTCAACCGCGCTTTCCCTGAGATGGTCCGAACTACCAGACGCGACAAGAAGGGACATCGAACATCGGGTAGCTCGAGGGCCAATTCCATCGTACGGCCCCAATTCGGCATCCGAGGAAAATCAGGCATATGTTCGCCTTAGCCGCCTGTACGCACTTAAGAAGGCCGGCATCGATCTGACCACACGGTATGCAGCTGAAGTGGGTGCCTTGCTTAAGATAGTCCCAAGCTGGACCGAAGCAGCGTGGCAAGACAGACCTCGTACAGGTGTATTTAGGGTCTCGCTGGACACTGACTCGAGTGTTTTCGATGGCGTCCCGCTCAACCGTGTCGTGGACGTTGCCATGGAACATCATGGCAAGCGTCCGCGTAGGGATGTCGAGGCCGCGCCTTTCCTCGGCTTGGCACAGGGTCAACCTAGCCGTGCACTCCGCGCGCTCGAACTGGCTTCACGACGTGGTAAATTTTCCGCGGAGCTTTGGCACACATTCTTAAGTGAACAGGTGGCTGTCTCGGGCCGCCTGGCAACCATGGCCGCTCGCCGACTTACGAAGCTACCTTTTGAATTTCTCTCCGCGATTCGACGGCCAGCCAGTCGTTGGCTGCATGAACACGCGGCTGCGCTTTGGAAAACAGATCCGCAAGCGCTCAAAGACCTTTGGAACGCTCTTTTCGGCATATTGCGCGCGAGTCAAGCTGAAGAAAATAGTTCTGCTCGGCGGTGGGTGAACGAAAGCTCGAACGCGACCGCTGGCCACCTTGCTGGTACTCTCTTTGCGACAGTGTCTGAGGGCCCGACAACAACGGCACAGGGCCTCCATGTCGACCTCAAAAACGGTATTGCTCGGCTGCTAGAGCTCCCTCCTCCGCACCGACAGCGTGCGATCTTTGTGATCGCAACACGGTTGGATCCGATGTACGCTCAAGATCCCGAATGGGTACAGACGCACTTACTGATCCTTGCGGCAGCCCCCGAAAGCTCGGACCCGTTCTTTCAAGGCACGCTCACGAGTAACACTTTGTCGTGGAGTCTTGTTCAAGAACTTCGGCCGCACATGCTCGAGCGGCTTTATGAGCAGCAACTTCCACTGAGCGCTGTTAGCGTACTTGCTGCCACATTGCTCAACTGCTGGCTCGAAAAGCAAGATCCCGCACAGGCGGCGGCCGTTTCCGACCTTCAGTTGCGCGAGACTTTAATCAGATCAAGTAATGAATTCCGCGGATTCGTTGTTAGGCATCTTGCGCTGTGGAGCAAGGAGGCAGCGGGAACCATGGACGATCAGGTTTTGAGGTTTATTCACAAGGTTTGGCCTCTCCAGATCGTCGTGAAAACTACTGAAATGACTCAACGTCTAGTCGAGCTCGCTTTCGCCGTTCCTGCTCGCTTCACCGAAGCCATAACGCTTTTGCAGCATCGACTCGTCCGGGCCTCGGATCATGTGCCAGGCTCGCTCTTCTATCAGATCGACGAACGAATCGTTGAAGACCACAGTCCAGCATTGGTTGACCTTCTGTGGAGGATATTACCTGCCAGCTCGACGCTGTGGGGTGATGGTATAGAGACCATCATTCAGGGCGTCGATCTGCCATCTTCCACGCCCCAACACGAGAAACTAGTTGAACTGCTGCGACGGGCTAAATATCGGCTATAGCTATCCACGAAGATATTAACTAGTGGGCGTGAGTGCAGTGGCCGAACCATACGCGATCATTGGCCGAAAACATAAATGGCTTCAACGTGCGGTTCACGTACTCGTCTATCACTAGAAGATACACGTTTGAGCCGCCGCTGCCGCTGAACGGCTGAATGGTGACCGCTTTGAACGAGTTCATTTCGACCCTTCCGTAGTCGACAACCTGTGGCTGCTGGTCGGCGGCGTAAGAGTTTTTAAGCTCCCCAATCCCGCCGACGATAAGGCCGGTCCGTCGATGCACGGAGAACGTCTTCCCCTTGTAGAACTCTGCACGGGATCGGTCGTCGTGGTCGGCTCCGTCAAATCGCTCTACGGTACATCGGTAATCAGGGGCATATTCCTGCGCCGTCGCACCTTGCAGTCCAGTGAGTACCCATAAGGCAACACCGATTCTAAAGGTCGAGATTTTTCCGGCCATGCTGGCTTACCTTGGCAGAGAACTAATGTTTAAGGGGAGTCGATCCGAGGCTTTCAAGCGGCACGAATATGAGCGCGTTCCTTCCTGGATAGCTCACAACAGCGTGACCTTCCCAAGCAACAACAGATCTCGGTCCATTCGGCGCGTCACCGAGAAGAGCGCTTCCCACGGCGGTCAATGAATCGCGATCGATTGCAACGAGCTCCCGATTGTTCCGATTGACGGTCAGCAACAAATTGTCGGTTATGCACTGCGACAATGGGTCAACCCATTGGTAAGGCTTACTCCACTCATGTGGCTTGAACTGGATGTCCTGAAGTGCCTTGCCGCTTCGAGCATCGATGACGCAGATGCCGCGGTTGGATTGCATCATTCCAACGTACACGCGCTCATGTAGATCATCGTACGTTATGCAAACCGGCATGGCGTCGTCCGCTTGCCCATTGACCAACTCAGCTAGCTGGACCTCCGCCACGTATTCCCGCCGAGCCAAGTCGTAGATTGCCAGGTACGAATTCGCGTGGGGATACCCCTTGCCATCGATGTGCCCGCCGCGCGTGACACCAAGGTACAAAAGCCGATTCGATGGATGCCGCAGAATAGAAAGGCAGCCTCGGCCGCCTCCGGGATACGCCACTGTCTCTAGCGCATAAGTGGCCGTGTCGATGATGTGGAATTGACTGAGCAGATTGCTTGCAAAATAGACTTCTGTCTCGTCCTTCGAGACAGAAAGTTGCCCTTCACCGCCACCAGGGATGGGGATTCTTCGGATGATGGCATGGGTTGCCATATCAATAACGATGATCACATCCGAAAACACCTGGCCAACAAAAAGCCGGCCATCGGCAACGACCAGACTCCCAGGTGGGTGACCATGTATCTCCCTCTTTCCATTCGAGACCAGGTCATACTTGTCCAAATCGATCGTACGCACGATGGATTTGGTGGAGGGGTTGATGATGGAAATGCTACAGCCTGCCCAGTTTGCGGTGATGATGAAGTCACCATGGCGGAGCAGATCAGAAGGCTGCGTCCCGGGCGGAAACGCATAGACATCGCCGCCGTCATGCCCGCTCAATTGAAGCGGGACCTCCGTTGTCGCGGCCAATGCGGTCCTCTCAAAATCTTCCAAGGAGGTTATGAGGGTGATATTCGTTCCTCGCGCGGCGTCATGGGCACCTGGCTGGAACCCCGCCTCACTGATCAGGATGCCGCGATCGGCGCCAAGGTCCTCGACGATGCCTCGGAGAGCCATCACCTTTTCCTTTGGCACCCGATGCTTCCAAAGCTTGCATTCGATGACCCAGGTGCATGAAATGCCAGACCGAGGAAAGGTGGCGTAGACGTCGACGTCATGCTTCGCACGAGCACCTTTTGCCTGGTAGTCCACTTGGGCGTTGCAGCCCAAGCGTCGAAAAACTTCCGCCGTGGCCTGCTGATAATGCTTCCAATCCACGTAGGTCATACCCTTATCCCGAATCCGAGGGAAGCTGAGCGGGAAATCTGCGCCGTGTCCAGCTTGCGATGAATAAGTGAAACCATCGTGAGAATGTCCACTGCGTCCAGGCCAGTTCGTTTTTTGGGGCATGCGCAAGAGGATTACGGACAGCCCCAAACAGGCCGACCAGCACGGGCACGCGCCGCCTCTAGCGTCGACGCCTTATCAGCGTCCTACCGATGCCGTGGCGCGGACTATTTGAATGCTGCACCAGGGCAATAGCCAAAACAAAAGCCTCCCGGGGGAGGCTTTTGACCATCAGCGAAAGACCTCGCCGCAGATAGCAATTCTCAGACAGCGCGCGTTAGCCGTACCGCTTCACAAGCAGGCCACTACCAATAAGCCCTGCCACGGCCGCGATTCCCGCGACGATGGGTGTACCTGGGACGAGTACGGCAGTGGCAAGGCCGAGGGAGGCTCCCCCGCTAAGAGTCGAGGCGACCTTGGTCAGCCCGGTCGCGACGCTATGATTCGCCGAGCGCGCCCAACCGCTAGCCGCCCCATGCTTCAAGTGGGTGCGAGTAACCGAGTGCGCCTTCGGAATATTAGCTGCCGGTTTTTTCGGGCGTGCCGTGCTTAGCATTGCCGACTCCATTGGAAAGTGCTGTGTACTGAATTTTAAAGGCGGACAGAACAATCACCGCCATCAGCAGACATGTGCATATTAGCATGATCGTGGGCGGCTTCCAGTCCGGGTCTTCGCCGCGGGCGACCATCGCTGCAGCAAGAACAAAGCCGCATATGAGGGCGACCCCGAAACAAGTCCAGACAACATAAGCGTTCTCCCCATACGTAGCGGTGTCCTCGCCCCTCAACCCGGCTTGGACGGCCAAAATAGCGCCGCCGTAGAGCCAACCCATTGAGTCGAACGCTTCCTTCCACGCCCATTTCACCCGCTTAGTCTTCGGGGTGACCAACCATTTCGCGGCACCCAGCAGGGCATAAATAATGGTGGCCCCGAACAACGGCAGAAGCGCCTCCAGCAGTAACCACTTAACAGGCGCCGACATGCTGCACTTCCGGTAACTCTCTCATCCCGCCTCCAAGGTTTGTTTACGCCTCTATTTTGCCTGACGAACAACATTGTCAACGACAGGGAACCCCTGAAAGATAATCATTAGCTACTTTTTCTCGTAACGCGCCGTCAAACGGGCCGATGCGAATGGTGACACTCAGGTGGTCCGCGTCAATGGCGAATTCACCATGCCGGCGGCGCGTCGGTCGCCTCCGCCTACGCCGTGACCGTGGCCGCCCAACCTTGGCCGTGGCGGACGGCACGGTCGGATCCGACGACGTCCACGCGAATCCTGCGCCCTTCACCTCGCTGCCATCGGCGGCCAGGATGGTCGCCTTGTGCGTCAAGGGTGCCGGCGCCGCGGCGAGGCCAGCAGCGCGCGCGCCGGCGAGAGCGCGTGGAAACATGGACCCTACCCGTATCTAGAGAGAGCGGCCGCCCTGCCCGGTCCGGGTCGGCGGCCAAGAACTTGGGGTGATAGGTCAACAGAGAGGCTTTCTCACGGCTTCGGTTCGACAATGGCAATGGCCACGTTGCCGTTGCCAGCCGGGAACGGGCTGCCGGGCACCGCCGTCAGCGCCCCGGTCGCGCCATCGATCGCGAACCCATACAAGGCGCCGTTGAGCGACGGCGTGTACAGGAACTTCCCATTCGGTTCAATACGAAGCCGCCGACCATTGGTGCTGGCAGGCGTCGTGCCCACCACGGCAGTGGACGACCCGGTCCCGAGGTCCAGTTGATGGATCGCGATATTGTTACTCGTACTCCCAAGCACGTACGCAAATTGCCTGGAGGGAGTCAACGCGATATCGGCCGGCGCCAGCGCAGGAGTGACAAACAGGCTGGAGGGGGCCATCGAGCCCGACAACGGGTCAATACCGTAGACGCTGACGTCGTTGCTCGCAACGTTGGGCGCGTACAGGAAACTTCCATCGCGGGACAGCGCGAGGGAGTTGGGACCCGACCCAGTCCAAAGACTGCCCCCGTCGAGAGCAAAGCTACCCGGATAGGTCCCCAAGTCAAAGCTGAGGACGACATTGGCAACCATGTTCGCCATATAGAGATACTGACCCGTCGTAGAGATCACCATCGAAACGTTGGAGCCGCTCCCGCCTATCGTGTTATTGGCCGGGGCAAGGGTCCCGCCCGCCCCAATCGAATGAGATTCGGCACTGCCCTGCCCGCTCACGTAGAGCCATTGACCCGATGGGTTGATCACGATCGATCGCGACGAGCCGACCACGGCGATCGGGGCGCTGGTCCCCGGCATCGGGGCCATGGCACCGGTGGCCGGGTCGAGCGAAAAACCCGTCACGGCGTTCGTATTAAGCGCGCCGTAGGCGGTCAGCCCCGAGGCCAGGAACGCGAGGTCGTTGACCGGGCCGCCGGCGGCGAAGGGGCTACCCGGCACGGCGGCCAGCCGCCCGTTTGTCGGGTCGATCCGGTAGACCGAGAGCGTGCTGTCGCTCTGGTTGGCCACCACCACGAACTGCGCCTGCACGCAGGTGATCGCGACGTTGGCCACGTTTGCCGCCGCGACCGTCCCGGCGCCGTTGGACACTGTACAAGTCTGCCCGGCCGGCTGGGCCGCCACGGTCACGGCATAGGCCGTGGCGCTGAGCCGTGGCGTCGGCATGATGAATCCGCCATCGGCGCTGACCACCTGGGTGTCACCATTGGTGTCGGCCAGTTGCAGGCTCTTGCCCGTGGCGAGACCCGAGACCGTGCCGCCCACCGTATAGGTCGGTGGCAGCGACGCGTTGCGCGAAAGCGCGGCATTGGCGCACAGCCGCCCGCCGGCCGGGGCATCGGCGCAGGCCGTCAGGGTGGCCGCGCCGGCGGCGTAGGCCGTGGCGGGGCTGGCCACCTGGGCACTGCGGCCGTCGGCGGCCGGCGTGGCCACGAAGCTCGCGTCATCGCTGGTCCACGACCAGTTGGTCAGGTCCCCTGCTCCGTCCACGCCGTCCGAGCGGCGCACGGCCACCGTCACGGTCTGCGCGGCGCCGCCGGCCGCCACAGTGACGGTCGCCGGCGTCAGCGCGAGCGTGTAGGACTTAGCGGGCGCGGCCTGCACCACCAGGTGCGTGACGCTGGTGATGCGGCTGCCGTCGGCGAGCGTCGCGGTGGCCGTGATGTCCGCCGCCCCGGCCGCGAGCGCCTGGACCGTCGCGTAGATGCCCACCGGGGCCGCCATCACGGAAGCCGAAACCGCCGGCGCCTTGTCCGAGGCGGACAACACGGTGGCGACCGTCGGATCCGACGACGTCCACGCGAAACTCGCGCCCTTCACCTCGCTGCCGTCGGCGGCCAGCAGGGTCGCCTTGAGCGTCAGTGAGCCGCCGGCCACCGGCGCGGCGCTACCCGTGTCGACCACCAGGCGCGATGCCGCCGGCGAGGCGGCTGGCGTCTGGGGACTGTCGTCAGCGCCGCAGGCGGCGAGTAGCGCCGCGGTGAGCAAGGCGAGGCCGGCAGCGCGTGCGCCGGCAAGAGCGTGTGGAAACATGGACCCAACCCGTATCTATATAGAAGGCACCGCTCTCCCCTTTGCGGGCTGGCGGCCAGTGGCGCCCTCGTTGGGGCGTCTTGCGCGCGACTGTAGCAGCGCGAGGGGTTCGACACATCCCCCGCTTGGGGGTGACCGGTCAACAGAGAGGCCTTTGGATCACTATTTATCAATAAGGGACGCTTTTACCCATTCTTGATAATCTTTCATATCAAGAACCGAGGAAAACACTTTCACGCATGAAAGTGTGATCGCCACGTTTAGCTTCGATTTGGGGGTCCCCCGTACCGCCACACTCGAGGCGCGCCGCCTGCTGCTCGAGGAACTGCCGGCCGAGCGCTGGCGCGCATTGCTGCGCGTCCAGGCGGTCGACGACGGCGCCTGGCCGCTGGCCAACGTGCTCGCGCTCAAGTTGGAAGGGATGGTGGGGAAGCGCGCCAACTCGACCTACCAGGCCGGCACACGCTCGCCTGATTGGGTAAAGCTAAAGCGCGCAAGTTATCTTCATAGCATGGCAATTGGCACACCCGGCGAGGTATGCGATACAGAGACTGGCAGCGCTAGGCTGCTAGCGAGCCTTCTACATAGAGGCTTTGGGCAAGCGCTCCGCCGCGCCTCAATCAGAACTCCAGCTCGCCAATGGTGCCTCATGCTTCACATAATTCGAAAGGGGCTGCTTAACGCACTTTTGTAACAGCCTGCGCGGCTGGTTCATTTCGCGATTGAGGACGTGATAGCCTCGCGCCAGAGGCGCGAGGCGTCTGACGTGGCTCAGAAACGCTGGCCGCGCCGAAACGGCAAAGCAGCGACCGAAGGAGCAGTTTCGGCGATCGAAGCAGACCCGCCTTATATATAAAGAAAGGCGCCCCGGGCGGGCAAGCTACAAGCACCTGGATGTTTGCGCGGCTAGGGGATCTGTCGAAATTGACCCCGACCGGTCTGACTTCCCGTAACGCCCACTTTCCACGGTGGGCGTCTTTTTTGGGCGCTTCGAAGTTGTGTATGCTTTTGCTCTTCAACACTCCGGGAGAGCACGATGGTCAGCAAGCAGTTCGACGAGGCGGAGGTTTCTCGCTGCAACGCCTATGAACTGGCTGAACGGGAAGCTCAACAGGCAGCCGAAGACCGGGAAGCTGACGAGCGCCGGGAACGCCGGGAAGAAGAGGCGGCGCGCTACGAGCAGGCGCGACGGGAGTCGGACGACCAAGATGACGAGCGCCGACGCCGCGCACAGGAATGCGATACCGAGGTCGACCTTGACTCCCTTTCGCCGGAAGAACGGAAGGAATGGGAGCGTCGACAGGCCTTGACAGACAAGTTCAACAAGGGCGTGTTGTATGCGTTCGGCGGGATAGTTAGCGTCCTTGTGGTCGCGACGGTGGGTAGCCTTGGTGTCATAGCCCGCCGGGCGTTCCGATCCGAAAAATACTAGCGCCGTTTCTCAGCTCCACTTCCCACAACGCACCCGACCACATGCACGCCTACTCGGATCTCATTTATAGCAGCACCCAATTCAGCCTCGATGCACTGCGCGAAGTTAGCGAAAACGCCACCAACGCTCTGCAAACCAGCGCCGCGACGTCGCTGGTGAAGGCCCTTCAACTGGTGCAGTTGCAGAAGGCCATCCAAGCAGTTGGGATGTTCGCCATGTTCGAAGCAATGCTGCAGGACGGACTGAGCGTTGGGCACGGGTTTAACGAAGCGGCCACGATTCTTGAGTGCGAAGGTGAAGTGTCTCTGAAAGAAAAATTCGAGGACCTGCAGGCCGCAGTGAACGTTCTGAAACACGGTACAGGCCGCAGCTACAATTACCTCGTCGGCAAGGCCGCAACATTACCCTTTCGTGTCAAGTTGCCAGGTCAGGCGTTCTTCTCTGAGGGAGATGTCTCCGAAGTCGCGACTCTAATTGAGGTGGATGACGCGTTTGTTCTCTCCTGCGCGGAGGTCATCCGCGACGTTTCGGATGTCATCCGGACTGCGCGCCCGAATTTCGTAGGTTAGCTCTTCAGAGCGGCACCGGTTCGAGTGACCGCTGTCAGTGGAGATTCGCCCCGATGTGCGTCAGCTATGCCCCCGTGCAGCGTCAAGTCTTGAAGGAAATCTTCGGCGTAGAGCTGCCGGCGGCGGAGTGGCGAGCCGAGCCTGGCAAGACTACCCAGCCCCCATCATTCGGGCCGGTGTTGGCGGCCGAGAGGCTGTTCTCGGAAGCTTCGGCATGACGCCGCGCGCGCAGCTGCGCGGCGAGCAGAAGATGCGGTCCACCATGAACGCACGGAGCGAAACGATCGGGCAGCTTGTCTCATTTCCAAGCACTGGAAAGCCGGGCAGCTATGCCTTATTCCAGCCGACGCCTTCTTCGAGCCCCGGTACGATGACACGGCCAAGTCCACGCGCTGGCGCATCGGCTTGGCAGATGGTGAACCGTTCGCCATCGCCGGCCTGTGGCGCAGTTGGCCCGATGGCGCCGTGAGCTTCACCATGCCAACCATGGCCGCAGGAGACCATCCGCTCATGCAGCGCTTCCATAAGCCCGGCGATGAAAAGCGCGGGGTCGTGATTCTTCCTCGCGATACCTGGGACGATTGGCTGCGCTGCAAAGATCCCGAGGAGGCGCGAACGTTCCTGCGGCTCAATCCTGCAGATGCGATGACTGCGGAACCGGCCCCTCTGCCCCCACACCAGAAAACGCGACCAGACGAGCAGACTGCCTGAACACGAGCCAGCGTTTGGACAAGATGGCCGGTAGCTCTCATTCGCTAATCGCAAGCACTTCTGGAACTCCTGTCTTCGCGATACTACCGGCTGCCGGCCCAGCTCCCGGCGCCGCGAAGGACCATTTTTCTCCGGCTCTGAGATTCATAGACACGGCCATTGCTTGACCAACGCGGACGTCTCCCGCGTCATATAGCGGAATTGTGACCACTACATTGGACAGCTTCTTTCCAGACGTGTTGGTCAGAACCCCCTGAACCTCCACCGTCCTCGGGCCAGTCGACGTCATGGCCAATACTGCGACCGGCAAATCCTTCACCGCCTCTGCGGCGATCGCCGATCCGGCTGCGGCGATCAGTGTCATTGCAGCAATGATTCTCTTCATAAAGATCTCCTTCAATATGAGACATTTATAACGGGAAAAAATATTAAATCCTTTACCGTTCTTGAGTGAAATTCAATAATTGCCAATTTTTGACCCCGTTTTTGGCGATTTCACCGATCATCATTAAAATTGTGGGCACCTTCACTCCTATCGAAGCTACTCCGATGATTATTTCCGTTTTTCTGCATGCTTTGACGGGCTCGGCGCTTGGGTGCGTGCCATATCAGCTTCGGAAGCGCTACCATCCTTACTGGTGGGTCGCCTTGCTAGTTCTTGGGCTGCTTCTGCTAGCTTGGGCAGGCTGGCCAGAAATGTGGACAGCGATTGGTTGGCGAGATCAAACTCCACTGGAAATTGCTGAGGCTATTTCCCAGCAACGCTTTGGCCAGGCTGGCAACTACATCATGGGTAGCATATTCATCGGGTTCACACTCGTCCCTTTCATCTGTATTGGGGCAATTAGGGAGCCTAAATAGCGCAGGAATGAATGGCCGTCGGCGTCAAATCGTGAACGAGATGCAGCTCCTACTCGTGTCAGAACGGAACCTATAAGGTTTGCGACGCCGGCGTGCATCCGGGGGTAGTGATACCGTGGCATACTCTGTCGCTTCCTCCGCATGAGGTACCCTTGAAAATATGGCCACCTATAAAGAACTGCTCGACCGACGTGCTGCACTTGATGCAGAGATTGATGCCGTACGAGCACAAGAAGTCGGTGCCGCGATCGATCGCATTCGCGAGCTGATGGCTCAGTATGAGCTGACGCCAGACGACGTCGTGGCAACGTCCCGTGGTCGTAAGCCTGGTGTGAAATCAGTCAAGGCCAAGGCGTCGCTGCCGGCGATGTACCAAGATCCCAAGACTGGCAAAACTTGGTCCGGCCGTGGGCGCGTGCCTGCATGGCTCGGGAAGAATCGCGAACGTTTCCGCATCGCTGACTGACATGGACTCGCGTCGGATCGAAGTGTCGTCGCGTCATATCGGCGTTGCAGCAGAAGCAGCCGCCGCGGCACTGTTCGCCCGGGCAGGCTTCGATGTGTCGGTCCAATATGGCGCGAACCAGCCCGAGTACGACCTCATCGTTGCCAGGCCAGTGGTGCGCGGCGAAACTGATCGCAGCGAGGACATCCTCAAGGTCTCCGTGAAGGGTAGTAAGGATGGTGGCTGGGGTCTGACGCAGTCGCTCCTCCGTGATGCTGGCTACCACGCCGCGGCTGACGCTTGGCTAGCGCGCCACGGGGCGCGCTCAATCTTCTGCCTTGTCCAGTATCAGGATGTGCCGATCGATGCCATGCCGCGAGTCTATTTAGCGACGCCCACGGAAATCGCTGATCGGCTGAAGCAAACCGCCAATGGTCGTGGCGACACAATCCTCCATGAGCGTCACGCCTGGGGAGCACGCGCGCACGCGGCTGGAAGCATTGATGAAATCCCTCAAAGCTGGCGATTCTCGCTTCAACGCATTGAGGGCCTGCTATTGTCCGCGAACCAGTAGCTATTCGCGATCGGCGCAGAGTTGATGGCCGAACTCCCAAAGGAACCTCGCCCAATCGTCTTTCATCATCAGATAGCCTTCGACACCATATGTCAGGCTCCGGCGTTCGAGCACTTTGCAGAGGGCCCCTGGATCCCCCTCGATGGTGATCCGCACGGTGTTGCGAGGTTGTTGGTGCAACACAAGCGCTCCGCCTGTGACCGTATAGCGCTTGCCCTGCAAAGTAGGTTTCGAGTGCGATGCCATCGCCGCTGCCAGTCTTTGGTTTTCCAGCGTGCGCTCTTGCGCAAGTCGTTCCAGCTGTGCCTCGTACTCGCTCTGCCGTTCCTGGCAGAGCTTCTCGCATTCCTCCGCCAGTTTGCGGCGAAGTTTGTCAGCCTTCGGATTTACCAGCCATTTCTTGCGCTCGTCCTGCCCGAACAGCACCGCTGACAGCTGTTCGATAGTCGCGGGACGGTGCCGCGTCAGGTCGATCTCGACCGTCGCGTGACCCAGTTCGCGAAGCTTTGCGAGCTTCACGTGGTCCACCTTGTGGGTGACGGCAATTTCGACCAGGAGCTTGCGCCCGCCGAGCTCTAGCACCACATCCGGACGCAAAGTGAAAATCCAGTGCTCCAAAGAGACTGAATCCGGGCGGATGGTTTGCGCAGGCAATAACCGCTCAACCCTCACTTGGCCTGCAGCTGACCGCTCGACACTGACGTTCATTTCGGGAACTGCAAACTCAGCCCGCTGCGCGATCAGATACTTTGCCAGGTGATGCAGCACCGTCTCGTGCGCCCACCGGCAGTCGGCTCCCGAGTCATGAGCGAATGAGTGCGCCAGCACGGCACCCTGCCGGGCGATGAGTGATTCGCCGCATGCCGGGCACACGCATCCACACTGTTTGCCGTTAGGCACAGAGTCGACGTGGCGCAACACACCCTTCGCGTCCAATCCGAACGTCAACATTGCCTCGTTGCCACCGTGCAATGTCAGCGAGGGCGGATACTCGATGCGGTCGGGCGGTGCCTGCACTCTGGGGCTGCTGTCCACTGCCGGCTCCTGGTTGAAATCGGCGCCCGTCTACATGCCTCAAATTGTCCCGATGGATGGCATGTTCTTCCAGCGTACGCTGAGCTGATGCAAATGTGCATTGGGAGCATCGGCCTTGACCAGGTGCGTGACACCGATGCCCACCGCGAGAGCCGCAAGCAATGCGTAAAGAAGCGTGGCCGACGTTTCCTCGTCTGTGCCGAGCTCGAAGCGATAGGTCCAATGCTCGTTTGCACCGTCGGATTGGATGGCGACGTGATGGTTCAGCGCGTTGGCGGTCGCATGTGCTGCGTTGTCAGAAAGTCGCTGATAGCCCAGATACTGAGGCAGCATAGGGCCAAGTCCGGCAACTTTCTTAGGGCTGATCGTCTTTAGGCTCTTGTCCATGGCGTCGACAACCTGCTTCAGCAGGGCCAGATCGCCGGGACTGTTCGGCAGCTTGTCCAGGATGAATTTGCCCTGCCTGCGGCGACTCTCCTCGGAATCGTCCCGCAGCATCTTCAAGTACGTATGAGCCGCGTCCTTTGACCCCAAGGCTGCGACGCCAAAAGAGTTCTCCATCAGGCTTCTCGCCAGCGTACGGCTTTCCACTACCAGACCCTGCCGGCATAGGAGGAGAACTCCTTCGAGATTGCGACACGAACGGAGCAAGAGCCGAACGGCGACTGCTTCCGGTGCCCAGCTCGTCGAGGCCCGGGTCAATTCCTGCGCCATGTCGGCCGCAGCAAGCAGGCTGGCGTGAACCTCGGCTCCGAGGCCGAACCAGCGCTCCATGGTGTCGGTACTTTCCATACTGCTGTCGTTTGATCAGGGTTCTTGATGCAGATTCGCCCCCAAAACCTTGCCCTTACCGATATTGATCTATGAAGCGCGCCAGCACATGAGCATAGGAGTTGTCACCATCCGGTTCCCCCTGCAGTAGCGCGGTGCAAAGTTCGTTCAACTCCGCAGCGGAAGCCGTGTCCAGAAATCCATCGTCCAGCACACTTAGTACTGCTTCCCTGCCGTCGCGTAGAAACTGCGCGTTCAGGCCAAGTAGCTGCACCATGAACGAAGCGTTCTCGTCGTTTGCCATCACCGGAGCAATGGCGCCCATGGCGGTGTAGATGAACCGCTGCTCGCATCCCGGGTCCAGCGGCGAGATGTGTAATGCCTCGTCGAACCGATTTCCCTTGTAGTGTCCACAGTGGGTCGCTTCTGGCGCCGGCATGCGGTAGCACGAGGCATGCAGGTTTCCAAAGTTGAGCGCTAGCTCCCGGTAGCTCTCCTGTGGACGGAAGTGCTCGACATGGCTATTGTCGAGATTGATCGCGCGGCCGCAATAGCAACATACCCCCCCCTGCTCTCGAATTAGAGCCTGATGCAGGATGCGTTTCTGGGGATTCTGCAACTGCTCGAAGGAGGGTTCCCAGTCTTCCGTGGCGAGATCCTTCCACGCTTCAAATTCTGCAGGCGATGCGCCCTTATCCGTAAATCTCATCGCCCAAGCACCTGCTTGCGCTTGATGAGTGCCTCGGCGCGGGCCAGTTCCGGCAGGTCAGGCGCTGTTTTCTTGAGCTGTTCCAGCATCGCGCCACCACGCTCCAGGTCATTGCGCTCGATTACCAGAAACATTTCATCCAGCAAACGCTGCACTTCGACAGGGCGCGAAGACGTTCCCATAATCTGTTCGAGTACGCGGCTCGCGTCCAGGCCATAGCTCGCGATCGGATGCAGTGGACTGTCGCCGTTGGACAACAAGATAATCTGCTCTCGCTCGAGTTCACTGAGGATCTGCGGAGAGTGGCTGGTTGCGATAAATTGCACCGCCGGGAAGGCCTTCGTCAGGCTTGCCACCATCCTCCGTTGCCAACTCGGGTGCAGGTGAATGTCGAGTTCGTCGATGAGCACCACCCCCGGCGTCTGCTCCGTGACTGCCTGCCCAAGATGGGGATTCAGCATGCACATTCGTAGCGCAATGTCGGCAACCAGCGCGATCGACACACGCTGGCCATCGCTCAAGTTGTCAAACAAGGTCGATTGCCGATCGACTTTCAGCCAGTCGACAACCAGCGCCTTTTGCGCAAAGTCATAACGCAAGCCTTTCGCGCCCTCCACTACCGTTGCCACCGCAGCATTGACAAGCGCTAGCTCATCATCGCGCACGGTGTCCCACGATACGCTACGTTCCGCGACCAATTGGAGCCGTTCCATACTTTTCCCGATGGCCCACCCCTGCAACTCAGCGGCCTGCGTGGAGGCCTCCCACCATTGGTGATATCCATGCACCCGAGAAGTCCGCATGGTCGCCGCTTGCAATTCATTCGGACGGGCGGCGGGCCACTGGCGGTAAGCGGGATAGAACGCCACAATCGGCAACGTAATGCTGTTTTCAAGATCATTGGAGCCAATCTTTTGAGACAGATCGTGCCATAGCTGCCCAGGCAACTGGCCTTCTAGGAAGGGGCCGTTTGCCTGTCCCGCTTTTGTCACCGACCAAGATCTCTGCTGGCCAAAGACGGTGCCGACGACCGATACCCCGGCTGGAAACTGTGGCTCGTAACGAACGCGCCCGTTCACTGTCGTCATCAAAAGCCTGATCTCGGAATCCTGAAGCGGAGTGAATGCACCAGAAGGATTCGGAATGAACCCCATAAGCCCCTGCAACGCCTCGCGTACCGCCCTGAGGAGCGACGTCTTGCCACTGCCATTGACGCCAGCAATTACATTCATTCCTGGCTTGAACTCAACGTTCAGTTCCGCGTAGCAGCGGTAGTTCGTGACGCGGATCGATTGAAGTTGCATACGATTGTTTTTCCTAGAGCGCGCGCCCAGTGTGCCGGTCGATACGCAGTCCCTTGCGTGCCATTGTCCCTAAAGCTTACCAATTTCTGCCGCTTGCACAATGCAATCTGCTGCTGAGTATTGCGGCGTTTGTCGCGGTCATCCTGCCCCGCCCGTCAGCTCTTGCCACGCAGCGCCAGCTGATAGGCCTCCGCACCAATGCGTACGGTATTCAATTCCTCAGCCAGTAGCACCACCCGCCCAGCGAGAGGGCGTCCCGCTCGGGCGGTTCGGCTACCGCATGTTGTCGGCCTCGGCCGGACGCGACAAGCCCTGCTTCCTCTTCGGCCGGCCTAATGCCTCGGACCCGACGACCGCGGTGTCACCACAGCGGGCGAGTGCTATGTAAGCGTAAAACGGCATCGCTTGCCAGGACGGCCACGTTAGTTAGGCGTTAGGCGCTGCTCCTGCAGTGACGCCCACCGCAGACGGCGCGGGCACATTTTTCGACAGCTCCTGCTGTTTCAACGCAAGGTCCACGAGGTCCAGCTGGTGCTTGTGCACTCCCTGTATGGCCCGAAGCCACATCGCGCCCAACGACAAGCCCAACACCCCCGCGCAGGCGTACAGCATGAAGGTGCCGGCGAAGCTGCTCGATCCGTTGGCAAGTTCTCGTCCCAGCCATGGCACTCCGCCCCCCTCCTTCACGACGGCGTAGACCAGGCCCACCTGGGAAATGAATGCGGTCTCCTTTCCGAAAAACTGGGAGATCCGCGTGTCAATCCGACCGATTCGGGTCGTGAGCCAATGACGGGCGATCTGAAGCGACTCTCCCGTGTACGTCACCAGAGCGGCGGCGGCTTGCAAATCGTTGGCGAGCGCGTCCTTTGCCGCTGCGCTTGCATCGTCCTTCCAGCGGCGGACCTTCATCAGCAACATGATGGGCTCAACCATGACCCCGATGAGGGTGGCGAACGTCGTCAGTAGCACCAGCACGATCAGCGTTGTCGACAGCCATGTTGGCGACCACCACTCAACCCTGTGGCCAAAAATAAGGCCAGCGGCTATTAGAATGCAGAGTCCGGCAAATGAGAATAGGCAGAGCCTCAGCGTATCTGCCCAAAGCTCCATCTTGTTTTTCGCGGCAGACTGAACCGGCTGGTATTTGGACACATGGTCCAGGATGTCGATGACGTCTTGAGAGGGCATCCTGCGGTCTTCTGATGGTTGAAAACCCGGATGATCGCAGAAAGCGTCGGTTACACAACAATTTGGCGCGTGTATTTTTTGCCTCGCCGCATCGCGCCCTTTTAGCCGGCAACATGCCAGCCCGCGCCGGTCGCCGAGGGCGCGACCTGATACCCACCGATTCTGTCACGCGACGCCGTGAAACAGCCGGTAGTGCTTGTCCTGGTCCACGTCGTCCACCTTGAGCAACAGCAAGAAATCGTGGCGGTCGTCCTCTTCCCGCATCGGCGTGCTCCGGTTACGCATTCCATAGGTAAAGGTGACGCTCGACGTGCCATCCTCAAACGCGTAGGCAAACCGCCGGTGATAGGGCGAGACCATGGGCGAGCCGGCAGGTGACATGAACTGTTCGCCGGCCTGCGTGGCGATACCGGGATCGCGCTCGTCGACGGCACGGTCGATGGCCGCCCGCATGGTGTCGAACCGTTGCGGAGGGTTGGTGCATGGACGAAATCGCAAGAATGGATGGCTAGGCCTTGCATTGTGCACGGACCGCGCCGAACGGTGCACCCGGCCATGCTGCCATTGCTAGGAAAACGCTGCCCGGCTGCGCCGAAATCGCCTCCGACAATGAGCGCTCTTCAATCACAGGAGTGCCTTGTGCCCCTCTCCCCGACCGCTCAGATGTTTGGCAACCTGGCCCGCGACCGAGATCGCGCCGATCTGCAGGTCACCTCTGTCCAATGCGCCGGCCCTGGCGGCCAGGTCGAGCGACATCCTCACACCGGCGCCGCGCGGGCCGCCAGAATGCAAAAACTTACCGATGAGGAGTACGCCGTTGTTCTTGGCGTTAGCCACCTGTGACGAAAGCGGGCCAGCCGGCCCGCTTTTTCAGTTCAAGGCTTCGGTTCAACAATGGCGATGGCCACGTTGCCGTTGCCAGTGGCGAACGGACTGCCGGGTACAGGCGTCAGGGCCCCAGACGTGCCGTCGATCGCAAACGCGTAAAGCGTACGATCAAAGGATGGTGCATACAGGAATTGACCAGTCGAGTCGATACGGATGCGCCGGCCGTTCAGACCGACCGCGTTGACATCTATAGCGGTGGTAGAGGTGCCCGTCAGCGGGTCCATCAGGTGCTTGGCAATTCTGTTACCGAGATACTCTAGCGCATAACCGAACTGCCCAGACGGCGTAAGAGCGAAGTCGGACACGCCTATCAGCGGCGTCGGAAACATCGCAATGGGCCCGACCGTCCCGTCTTGGTTCAAGGGCGCCACGCTCACGGTAGAAGTCAGCGCATTCGGCGTGTAGACGAACTTTCCATTGGACGAGAGCACAACGGCATTAGGCCACACTCCGCCAACCGGCACACTCTGTTTAATGAAGCCGAGATCCGAAGGAAGCAAGGAGAGGTTGTCCTGCTCCATATTGGCAGCGTAGACATACTGACCGCTCGCGGAGAAGGCTAGACCCCTAATGGGATTTGCACCGGTACCGGAACTAATAGCGAGCGGCCACGGGCCCGGCATGCCAGAGCCGTTCAGCGGATGCTGAGCGAGCCAACCTTGAGCGCTTCCTACATACACGGAGGCACCGGATGGATGCATTGCCACTGATGCGCCCGCGCAACAGGGCAGCGACACGCTTGATGCCTGAAGAATGACGACGGCGCCGGATGCGGCATCCAGTGTGAATGGTACCAAAAGATTCGTGTCGCTCGTCACAGCGTAGCCGACCAGGCCGGACGGCAGGAATGCGATGTCGGCGACCAGACCACTGACGGCAAATGGGCTGCCCGGCACCGCCGTCAGTGCACCGCTCGCGGGATCGATCCGGGAGACGGACAAGGTGCGGTCCGTACTGTTGGAGACAACCACGAACTGCGCCTGCACGCAGGTGATCGCGACGTTGGTCACATTCGTCGCCGCAACCGTGCCCGCGCCATTGGCCACCGTGCAGGTCTGACCGGCGGGCTGGGCCGCGACGGTCACCGTATAGGCCGTGGCACTGCGTCGGGGCGTCGGCATGGTGAAGCCACCATTGGCGCTGACCACCTGGGTGTCACCATTGGTGTCGGCCAGTTGCAGGCTCTTGCCCGTGGCGAGACCCGAGACCGTGCCGCCCACCGTATAGGTCGGTGGCAACGACGCGTTGCGCGAAAGCGCGGCATTGGCGCACAGCCGCCCGCCGGCCGGGGCCTCGGCGCAGGCCGTCAGGGTGGCCGCGCCGGCGGCGTAGGCCGTCGTGGGGCTGGCCACCTGCGCACTGCGGCCGTCGGCGGCCGGCGTCGCCACGAAGCTCGCGTCGTCGCTCGTCCACGACCAGTGGGTCAGGTCCCCTGCCCCGTCCACGCCATCCGAGCGGCGCACGGCCACGGTCACGGTCTGCGCGGCGCCGCCCGCTGCCACGGCGACGGTCGCCGGCGTCAGCGCGAGCGTGTAGGACTTGGCGGGCGCGGCCTGCACCACCAGGTGCGTGACGCTGGTGATGCGGCTGCCGTCGGCCAGCGTCGCCATGGCCGTGATATCGGCAGCCCCGGCCGCGAGGGCCTGGACCGTAGCGTAGATGCCCACCGGGGCCGCCATCACCGAAGCCGAAGCCGAAGCCGCCGGCGCCTTGTCCGAGGCGGACAACACGGTGGCGACCGTCGGATCCGACGACGTCCACGCGAAACTCGCGCCCTTCACCTCGCTGCCGTCGGCGGCCAGCAGGGTCGCCTTGAGCGTCAGTGAGCCGCCGGCCACCGGCGCGGCGCTACCCGTGTCGACCACCAGGCGCGATGCCGCCGGCGAGGCGGCTGGCGTCTGGGGACTGTCGTCAGCGCCGCAGGCGGCGAGTAGCGCCGCGGTGAGCAAGGCGAGGCCGGCAGCGCGTGCGCCGGCAAGAGCGTGTGGAAACATGGACCCAACCCGGTTTTAGAATTGTCGTGGCCGTCCGGCCTGGCCGGCAGCGGCTCGCGCCCCTCGATGGAGACGTCTTGGGCGCGACTGTAGCAGCGCGAGCATTCCGGAACATCCCTCAGTTGGGGGGTGACTCCTCAACAACAGTGTCCGCTACTGGCCGGCTGTTCACCCCTTGCCGCGCAGCGCCTGCCGGTAGGCGTCGACGCCGGCTCGCGCCGTTTTCAATTCCTCCTCCAGAAACGCCACCCGCCCGGCCAGCGCGTCGCGCTCGGCCCGATACGCCTGCCGCACGTTGTCCGTCTCCAGCGCACGGCGCCGCTCGGCCGCCGCCTGGCGCTCGCCCATGCGCGCCAGTTCCTCGGTGGCCGCCTGCAGTGCCGCCACCAAGCCGGCCTCCTTGTCGGCCAGGGCCGCCCGCGCACTGGCCAGCGTCGCGTGCAGCGACGCCACCTCGGCCTGCCCCGCCCGGCCGGCCGCCTCCGCGGTGGCCGCGCGCTCGCGCAGCTGGCGGTTTTCTGCTTCTAACACGGCCACGCGCTGGGTGAGCAGCGCCGCCAGCGTCCCTGCCGGCGCGCCCGCGGCGCCCTCCCCCGCGATCGTTGGCACCGGGGCGGCTGCCAGCGCCCCGACCCGGGCGGCGGGCCCGCGCGGAGCCGGGGTGGCCAGGCCGCCGGTCTCGTCCAGGGCCACGCGGATCTCCTTGTGCAGGAAACCGCGCAGGCCCTCATCGAGCAGTGCGCGGCGCTCGACCTCCCCCGCTGCCGTTGGCACGGCCTTGCGCTCGGCGATGACGGCCGCCACGGTCTGGCCGCTCGGCGTGCGGGCCACGCCGGCGGCGGCCAAGAGGCGCCGGTAGACGGACGCCCCGAACGTGCGACCGGTGATGCGATCGATGGCGTCGAAGGCACGACGCAGGAAGGCGCGGTTGTCGGCCTGCGCGACATCGAGCGCCTGCAGCGCGCGGGTGATGGCTAGCAGTTCGGCGTCGGCAAAGGCGGTGGGCGTGCGGGGCATGGGTGAACTATCAAATGACCGTCGGCGGGCATGTCGATAGTCTACCCTTTTTCAGTACGATTATCAGTATTCAATAACAGTACGATTTGTCATTATCCCAATAATGACAAATGGATGCCCACAAAGGCTATACTGCACCTGCCGTGAGGCGAAGCCGCCTCCCGCCTTGGCTGGCGGGCACCTGCCGCCGCTTTTGCCCGCCGATTTCGCCGCCGTTGCCGCCTGATGGAAGATCTCCTGCCTACGCTCCCCTCGCTGGACCACCGCGACGCACTACCTAACGCCCTGGCCAGCCCCGTACTGCCAGCCGGCCAAAGCGATGCCCAGTTGGTGCGCACCTGGCTCGACACCAAGTACGCGGCGGGCCTCGGCATTCGCGCCAGCACCCGCGCCCAGTACGCACTCGAGGCGCACCGCCTGCTGTGGTACGCCCACGCGCTCGGCCGGCCGCTGGCCAGCTGGCAGGTAGCGGACGCTAATGGTTACCTTGCCTTCTTAGCCGATCCGCCAGCGCACGCGGTCGGGGACGGCCGTGTGCGGCAGGACAGCCCGGCTTGGCGGCCCTTGCGCGGCCCGCTCTCTGAGGCGTCGCGGCGTCAGACTGCCACCATCGTGGGGGGCCTGTTCGAGTGGCTGGTCGGGGTGGAGGCGCTGCGCGTGAATCCGTTCCAGGCGGTGCCGCGCGCTCGGTCGGCGCGCGGGCCAGGCTCGCAGCGCCGCTTCCTAGAGGCCGAGCAGCTAGCGGCCGTGTTCGACGCCGTCGAGGCGCGACCGGCGCCCACGCTATGGGCGCAACTGCACAAGGCACGTGACCGCCTGCTGCTCGCCCTGCTGTTCCACACCGGGTTGCGCGCCTCCGAGGTGACGGCGCTTACGTGGCCGGACTTCGAGCGTCAGCGCGGCAGGCATGGGGATTTCTGGACGGTGCGCATCCGCGAGGCCAAGGGCGGCAGTGACCAGCTCGTGCCCTGTGATAACGTCATGGCGGAACTGGCCCGCTTTCGCCAGCTGGTGGGGCTCTCGCCCGAGCCGCGTGCCACCGACACGATGGCCGTCGTCCCAGCCATGGCCGGAGGCCGGCAGCGCCTGGCCCCGCTCACCGACACGCTCGCGCTTCAGCGCCGGCTTAGCCGTCCGGTACGCACGCGCCAAGGCCTCTACACGATCGTGCGGCAGGTGTTCGAGGCCGCAGCTGTTCGGCTAGAAGCATCTGGATACGCCGAAGGCGCGGCAAACCTGCGGGCAGCGTCCACGCACTGGCTGCGCCACTCACACGCCACGCACCTGCTGCGGGCCGGCGTGCCGGTAACCGACGTGCAACGCACGCTGCGTCACCGCGATATCAACACGACGCGACGCTACACCCATGAGGCGCTGGAGGATGTCGCGCGCAGCATCGGCGGCAAATTACCGGCGGTGTAGGGTCGGCCGACTTCGCTGTGCCCTCCCCCTTCACGAGTTCCAAGGGTCTTGGGCGGGCGCGATGCCGATATCGTAGGCTTCCAGAAAAGCCGGCAGCAAGGGGAACTGCGCTAGCGGAATTGGCTCTCCTTGCGCCACGATGCGGACCCGATCGAAAATCGCCACGCTAGCTTCATTGGCAAAGCGGGACGTGAAATACAGCCCGTCAATGTCCGGGTAAGCCGCGTGGATGGCGGCGCTCCACAGGTTCGGACCGCGGTAGTCTGCCGTCGACAGAATGCGGTTGTCCATTCCAAGGTGAAAGTGGGGCTGCGTGAGGTCGGCCAGGCGCAGCGGGCGATTCGTTGCGGTGCCCAGTCGGCTTACGCAGCGCAGCGTCAGCTCCGCTTCGTCGAGCAGCAAAGGTAACGACTCGCCCTGAAATCGGTCCCGGACCACCGCTTCGGCCATACATGCCGCAAAACTCGGGGACGCATACAGGACGCCAAACGTATCGTCGGGTGCGTCAAAGCGGTAGGGTTGCCCTCCCGTGGAGCGGCGGTTGTAGTGGATCGGCCCGTAGACGCCGCGATGGATCCGCCACAACTTAGTTACCCCCGGGTCGAGTTCCTTCACCGGCATGACGCGGGCAGCCAAATCCTGCGGAGGCACCGGGCAACCCAGCGCCTCCGCTGTCAGCACCGGCATCAAGCAGCTCCCTGCTCGCCGGCGTACCGGGCGTTGATGACCTCGACGAGTGGCGCGATGGGCCGCGCGGCGTCCATCACCCAGTCCATCGGCCGTGCACCGTCAAGAACTTCCAGCGGGCGCTGCATGAAGTGATGGACCACCCAGCAACTGGCCTTGGCCGCGATAAACGGGGCGAGCACGGCTGCCAGTCGGCTAGCCTCGGCATCAAACTGCCATTGGGGGTAGCGCAGGCCGCGTTGCTTGCCTGGGGGCACCAGTGCATACAGCTGCCCGCTCAAGCGGGCTTCGTTGATCGCGCGGTCGGAGCGACCCGCGTACGCTGCCGCATCGCGTAAGGATAGGTTTTCCGGCTGCTGCAGCTCCTCCAACGCGTATTGGCGGCCGCGCTCCCGAGCAGCTTGAAGCGCATCGACAGGGCCATTCTGGGTGGTCGGCTTCGTGCCAACTTCGCCCAAAGCTTCCGCCGCGCCCAAGATCAACCGGTCCAGGAACGCGACCGTCATCTTTTGACTGTGCACCTCGTCCCCTGCCAGCTCCACGACTCGCTCTAGAAGCTTGTCGGCAAATATCCTGCGCCCGGCGTCCGTTGGCACGACGGTAGTTCTCGCTACGCCACTCGAGCCAGCGGCTTTGTAAGTGATCCTGCGATTCGGAACGGGTCGGTTTTTCGTTTCCATGCGAACATGATAGTTCATGAATTTCATGAAAGCAATTCTTGCCTGCCGATTTTCGTGGGCGTATTGCGCTTCGTTCAGTATATAAATACTGTTTGCCCTCGCCCTCTCGGCGCAGCGCATCGTACGAGGAAGGTTCATCGCAATGGCATGAGACGCTTCGGGCAACGGTAGCCCCGTTGCTGTGGGCCGCTCCGTGGTGTCATGACCAATTGCGCTCGCGCGTCCGGTGATCCGTTGCCAATTCGGCGATACCTCATCGCTCGATCATCTAACGCAGTTCCTATCCGTCGCGCTGCGACGAATTCTGGTCCGAGTGCTTCGGACGCGGGCTGGGTGACGTCTGCATGTCAATACGAATAGCAGCCGCGAATTCGCCTATGTTTGCTTGGTCGGTCTTTACCTGTTGTCGCCAGCGTACCTCTTGCCCTGCCCTATTGCCGATAGCTGCTATCACTGCTCACTTGGAACGACTGCCGTGATCAGCTAGGCCGCGTAGCGCACGGTAGGGCGAAACGAGCTTCTCCATGGCCTTTGCGCAGTTTTAGCAGCAGGTCTGTCCTCTTGATCTGATTGGTGAGCTGGAATCCCAAGAAGCCCATGACCATGTTCGCCACGGTGGGCAGGACGACTACGTAATCTGTCAAATCGGACATATGCCCGTCTCATGCGGCCGCGCTTAAATAATTTGCATTGATTTCCGGGCGACAGAAACGCCCGGATCGGCATTCAACAAGGCGTGAAGCCTTGATCTGCCAAGGCTTGCCGGACTCCCTATGGCTTCGATCTTCACGGAAGCCTCGTCGTGATCTAGGCCCACTCGCGAATGTCGAAGCGGGCCGCGAAAATGCCTAGTGGTAGGCAAGTTCCAGGGTAACGGTGACAGTGGGATCGATCTCAGGCACGTGGGCTTCCCGGTTTGGAAGGTTCGAAATCGAGCGTCACGCCGCCGTCCCATTCGAGCGTAACCGTGGCATGGCAAGTGCTGCAGTGCCCGGCGTCGCCATCGTGGGTGTCATCGTCAAAATGAACCTGGCCGCGATGGTCGCAGGCAGAGCAACGGTAGACGTACAAGACTTGGTCGGGCATGAAGCTTCCATTCGAAGTCGTCACAAGTTATGCAGCTTACTGCTTTTCAGGCGGGGCCTGGTCGAAGGACGGGCTCCGTGTTCGTTCGGAGATTCTTTCAGCGCAAAACACACCCTAGGCCATGGCATGAGCATTGTTCGTCGTGTTTGCCGCGTTGGCTGACCTGCGGTCGCGCAGCATCGCTCGCAACGCCGATAACGTCGAAGCCGCCTCCTTTCCCCGTTTCTCGAGCCGGCCGCTTGCTCTCTGGGGAGCAGCGTAGACCTCAGCTTTCTGGTACGCACCAGCGTGTAGTCGCCTTGCAAATTCGGCGAGGGAAGTTCCTACCAAGCGGGAAGTGACCGCACTTTGGACCTCGGTGACAAGCACTGAGCTTCCGTCGCTTTCGACTTCGAAATGGTTGCCTTTTTCGTCCACGAAACACTGCCGCGCTGCCCCTGCGAGTATCGAACGCACGAAATCGCGGTCCTGCACTTGGATTCGGGCTTTGTCTTCTTTGAGTGCCTTTGCTTTGCAGACAGCACTGAAATCGGTGCGGGCGGTGAGTAGGGCAAGCAGATACGCTTTTGGCACGCGTGCTTTCGCAAGACTCTCCCATGTCGCGCTTACGACATCTGAGAGAAAGTGGCCTTGCTCTTTAGCCTTTCGCATCAACCAAAAAATTAAATTTACATCAAGACCCAGGCCGCGCAGACGTGTCAGGTCCTGGGGGAGCCGATCCTGCTGTCTTTTTTGAAAGGAGTATGGGACACGATCTTCTGTAAACAGGACTCTCGTTTTGAGAGACGGTTGCGCCATAGAAGAGGGTGGTGGAACGGCCGGCTCGCCGAGCTGCGCTGTGTCGTCCTCGCCCGTACCCGTGGTTTCTTCTTCTTTTCGCGAGCTTAAGCCGAGCATCTCCGTCGCTTTTTCCGTCAGGTAAATGTAGGCTCCTGCGAATCGGCCAAATCGCTTCCGAACTTGAACGTCGACGGTAATTAGGCCCAAGTCGAGCAGTTCTCGTTGAGCACGGTACCAAGTAGCCGGCGACATTCCGGTTTCGGCACAAAGCGTTTCCCGGTGCTTAAAGATCTTACCGGTGGGGTCATCGTTATTCGCCGTGCGGGCGAGGGCGGCAAGAGCTGATCGGGCGCTACGCCCGATCCCGACGATTCGAGTTGCGCGCTCGACTGCTTCGATAGTCTTGCGTTTGAGGCGCTTGGGCGCCGGAGCAATCAGAGCGTCTGTCTGGTTAAGGTGTTTTTGTGGGCGAGCAACATCCTCGCCAGCAACGGAGCGTTGCGCGAAAGTCAT
>NZ_CP184987.1:0-250606 GCF_049393815.1 Cupriavidus sp. H19C3 | reverse complement strand
TCGAACATTCCCATCGACCCCGACGTTGGCCACTGCTCATCAATTGCATCCTGGCCCCTCACGGGTGGATGGAGCCCTCCCAAACAGCAATTACCCAGAAAGCTCCGCAAAATCGCGTAGCTTTTCGCCCTCTACGACGCGTGGTTAGCTGTTCCAATTAGCGGCATCCCACAGGAAAGCCGCATGCGTCTGTTCACCAAAAAATCCGATAAGGCCAAACCTCCGAGCGTCGCCCCGGGGATGTACGCCGAAGAGAAGCCTGAGCAGCTGATCTTTGACCGTACGACCCGTCTGGCCGTCGAGCGGAATCACTGGAAGATCGCAACGCTGGGGATCGGCTTCATTGCACTCGCCGCAATCATGACGCGCGAGTCGCCGCCTTCGGTGGTGAAGACGGTTGGGGTGTCCGCCGACGCGACGGGCAAGCCGTACGTGCGCGAACTGACCGACTACCGCCCAGACGATCTCGCCCTGAAGTGGGCGTTCAAGGACCTTGTCACGCGCTGGTTCACGATCGAGCCGATCCTGAGCACAGACGTCGAGCGCTCCCGTATCGCGCAGAACCTGCGGTCGGTGCGCGAACAGATGGTGGGCTCTGGCCGCCAGCAGTTTCAAGAATGGGTGGATGACGATCAGCCGATTCGTCAGGTGATCACGTCCCCCACGCTGGTGCGTGAGCCGAAGATTCTCAACATCGCCGTCCTGCCGGACAGCACCGTTGCCGTGGAGTTTGTGACCTCCACCAGTGAGGACGGCTACAAGCCGCGCCGGCAGCGCTACGCCATCACCTTTCGCTATCAGGTCAAGCCACCGACCAGCGATGCCGTACTTGGCACGAACCCGTTCGGCATCTATCCCGTTTTCTTCAGCATCCAAAAGTCGCAGGCGTAATGCCGCGCCCAGAACCCATGGAAGCTAAATCCTCCCGGATTCTCCCCTACGCCCTCGCAGTCTTGCTGGCATTCGCGCTCTCTGCCCCCGATGGCTATGCCGCCGACAAGCTACCCGGCCGCACTGGCGCAGGGCTGGGCGGCCTGAGCGTGGGCGACATGAGCGACGCCATGAACCCAGCGAACCCGTTCAACGGTGGCGTCGACCCGGTGGCGTTGCCCGGGGATTCGCGACTGGTGGTCTTCACCTACAACCGCGATCAGATCTTCCGCGTGCTGAGTGCGCCGCTGAAGATGACAACCATCGAGTTCCCCGACGACGAGCAAATCGTTGGTGAGCCTGCGTGGGGCGAAAGCGTTCGCTGGGACTACGAGACCGACGGCGCCAATCACCTCTACGTGAAGCCGCAGGCGGCAGGTCTCGTGAACACACTGTCGGTGAACACGACGAGGCGGAGCTACGAGTTCACACTCGTGTCGTCACCGCTGGGCGGCATCTTCTATCAGAAGGTGCGGTTCCGTATTCCCACCTCGATAGCGGCAAAGGTCAAGGCGCGCAACGATGCCAAGGCGGACGCCGGGGACGCTCGGTCCGGCGACGCTGCCGACGAGCGCAATGCCGAAGCGATAGGCGTCTCGCCGGAGAAGCTCAACTTCGAGTACTCGATCTCTGGAAGTGCCGACTTCAAGCCGGAGACGGCATTCGACGATGGCAAGGCCCTGTGGCTGCGCCTGCCCGCGGGAGCCTCGCAGAACTGGCCGGTGGCGCTCGTCAAGGACGGGAGTGACTACGTCGTAGTCAACGCTCTGCGCCGAGGCGGCTACCTCGTTGTGCAGCGCCTCGCCGATACGGTAGTTCTCCGCTCGGGCCGCGACGAAGTGCGCGTGGAGCGCGGCCGTGGCCGCATCCTGGGGCTCTTCTGATGCGAGGCAAAAAGCGAGACCTCAACGTGACCGACGTCACCGAAGCGCAACAGCGAACGGTGAAAGGGAAGCTGCCGCGCAATATCGTCATTGCGCTGGGCGGCATCGCGGCGGTGCTGGTGGGGGCGCTCGGATACTACTTCCAGTCTCTCAGTGAAGTCCAGCGCGACGAGCAGGCCGAGCAGGAGCGCGCGGAACAGATCCGTGCCCGTGCCGGTTCCTCGGATGGTGCGCAGAACCTCGAGCAGACCATTCGCGATCAGGCCGAGAAGGCCCGGCAGGAAGCCGAGCGCCAGCGCAAGGTCGCTCTGCCACAGGATGCGCCGAGAACGCCTGTGCTGACGGCGAATGATTTCGTCGCAGGCGGGAGAGCAGGGTCGCCGGCGCCCGACGCGAAGAAGAACGAGCAGGACATCATCTTCACCGCGCCGATATACAAGAGCGGTGTGCGCAAGAGCCAGGTCGAGCGGAAGTCAGCACCGTCTGTCGCGGATGTCACCGATCCCGCTGCGATGCGAGCGCTGCAGCAGGCTGCTGCCGCACGAGCGAGCGCAGCGACCGCCGGGCAGGGGCCGGAAAGTGCCGCACAGCCCGTATCTGCTGACAAGCAATTCCTGCGGGATGCCGGGGCAAGCACGACCCTGCGCACGGGCTTTGACGGGAAGCTGCCGCGTTGCACGCTGAGCCGCGGTTTCATCATTCCTGCCAACTTCGCGGGAGGACTAAATTCGGACAGGCCGGGCGAGTTTCGCGCGACCGTCTCACAAGACGTCTACGACACGGTGAAAGGCACATGCCGGATTATTCCGGCCGGCACAACGCTTGTCGGCATGTACAGCGCCGATATCGCCGTGGGCCAGGAGCGCATCCTAACGGCGTTTGTGCGCATGCAGCTGCCCAACGGCAGGACCGTGCCACTCATGGGCATGCAGGGTGCGGACCCCGATGGCACGGCTGGGAACTCCGGTGACGTCAACAACCACTTCTGGAAGATCTTCGGTGGCGCGCTCGTGATTGGTCTGCTCGAACAGCGGTTCAATAACGGCAACACGGCGACGACCGTGGGCCCGAGTGGCTTGACGACCTATGGCAACGCTGCAGGACAGGTTGCCACCCAGACCGCGCAGACGATCCTCAATCGCAACCAGAACATTCGCCCGACGATCACGACGCAACCGGGACAGAAGATGGTGGTGCAGGTCAAGCATGACATCGTGCTGGAGCCATATCGTGAATAGGCACATCGCGAACATCATTTGCGGAGCGTTCGCATCGCTCGCATCTATCGGTGCCCACGCGGCATCCATTGAGGCGGTCGTCAGCCCGAACGCCATCGTCGTGCGCGCCGAAGGTCGGGCACGCGTGCATACGCTCGAAGGCAAGCCAGTGCTCTTCTGCGGCCTCGATGCCTTCCTCGGATGGGCGTCGCGCCTCCTCGGCGCACAGATCGAGGCCGGCGCTGACGATGGCCCCGTCGTGACGCTGGATGGAAAGCCGGTGCCGATCGCGCGCCTGTTCGCACGCGAAGGCTGGCTGCGGCCTGCCGTGCTCAATGACGCCGCGCAGGAAGCGATTGCCGAGCGCCGCGGTGGCTGGGCGTGTGCCCCGAAGACCGAGCCCTTTGCGCAGATGGGCGAGCGGATCGACCCCAAGATTACGGCGGGCATCGCGATGAACGAGTCATCGTATCGTGGCCGCCCGTGGCCGTGGACGCTCAATGTCGCAGGGCGAGGTATGTTCTTCGCCTCGCGTGAGGAGGCCTACGCTGCCATCAAACGCCTGCTTGCCAGCGATCGTTGTGATTTCGACGTGGGTCTGATGCAGGTGAACTGGTGCTACCACGGCAGGCGCTTTGCGTCGCCCTGGGACGCGCTGGCGCCGGCCACCAACATCCGCGTCGCCGAAGACATCCTCGCCGAGAACCTCCAGCGCAGCGGCTCGCCCATGAAGGCAGTTGCCTGGTACCACAGCGCGAATCCTGAGCGCGGTGGTCCGTACTTCTCCCGATTCTTGAAACACGTGGCGCAATTCCAATGATCCGGCAGCTCATCTTCTCTGCACTGGCACTGATGGCGTTGCCCGCTATCGCGGCTGATACCGATCCGCTCGACTTCGACTATCAGGTCGTCGCGCGCGCAGCGGACCGGCCCGCTATGGTATTCAACGACGGCGCCGCAACATACATCCAGCCGCGCTTTGGCCAGAAGATCGATGCTGACGGGGCTATCCAGAATGGTCCGTACTGGGTCATCGATGGCGTGCCGGACGTGGTGCGCTACTCGGTGAACGGCCAGTCGGTGGTTGCACGCTGGAAGCGTGCGAACCGCTTCACGTCAGAGCCGGCGAACCCAAGTGGGGATCTGCCTCGCAGTCTGGCCGCGATCTCGGGCCGTCTGGCGCTCATTGGCAGCTTCACGGATCTCCCCGTCGTGCGAGCGGGACACTCGTCGCTGCCCCTCGCGCAGATGGTGAAGTCGATTGCCCCCGCAGGTTGGAGCGGCACGGCGCAAAAGGACATTTCACTTACGGACGATGTGTCGCTCGACGCGCGCAGCGGCGAGAACTGGCTACAGGCGCTCGCACGCGTGCTCGAGCAGCGCAATCTCTATGCGGAGGTCGATTTCGGCCGCCGCAATATATCTCTGCGCGCTACCCCGCCGAAGGCGTTCGCTGTGGAGGCGGAGCCGCGCTCGGCGCCGGGCGCAATCCTGCACACGGCCGCGCCCGCGACCGATGTCGCAGCGGCGCCTGCGATGGTCGCCAGCGGGTCTGACACGGCGTTGCCGAAAGGCCCCACGCTCGCATCTGCCTTCAATGCGCTGGCGATTCGCGACGCGAAGAACGGCCGCATCGAGATGCGCTTCGACGCGCAGCCGAACGGTCTGGAGCTGCGCGACGCCGCCGGCGACAAGCTGCGCACCGAGTGGGACGACACCGAGAAGGTTCTTTCCTTCCCCCACCGTGGACAACTTCACCGTGGCCGCCGGCGGCAAGCGGGTGGAGGTTGCGCGGGTGCCTGGTATCAATTTCCTGTTCCCGCGCGAGAACGACGCGGGCCTCGAGCGTGTGTTCGAGAAGGATGGCAATACCTATCTGAGCTTCGCCAAGTCGATGGCGAGCATCTCGGTGTTCGGAGACAACCACCAGGGCGGCGGCGAGCAGAAAGATCGCTACTTCAAGTTCAACGGGGTATCGGATCATCTGACCGTCGTTGCAGACGGCAATGTCGTCCGTGTGGACCGCCTGCCGGAGGTCCGCTTCTACGAGCGCGCGGTCCAATGATTGCGATCCGTGTCGGGCTACTGATAGCTGGCACCGCGCTCGCTGGTCTTGTGCGCGCCGATTGCCTGGACGAGGCGGCGGCATTCCATCGCGTCAGTCCCGTGCTGGCACGTGGCATTGCGCAGGTCGAGTCAGGGATGCGGTCGTGGGTAACCAACCGCAACACCAATGGCACCGAGGACATTGGGCTGATGCAGATCAACTCTGCTCACCTGCCGCGCCTCGCGAAGTTCGGGATCACACGCCAGAGCCTCTTCGACCCCTGCACCAACGCCTACGTCGGTACCTGGATTCTCGCCGATTGCCTGGGCCGGTATGGCGAGACGTGGACGGCTGTCGGTTGCTACAACGCCGGCTCGCCAGACAAGCGGCTCCGGTATGCCAACCGCGTCTACCAGAAGCTGCAATCGACGACCAAGTAACCCATTCGAATTGAAACGGAATACAGCCATGCACCAGTCTCGATCGTTGTCCCGGATGAGCCGGGTTCTCCTTGCGGGCGCCGCGGCTTTTGCGGCCTGTGCTAATGCCGCAGTGCCTGCTACGTCCCCGTTTGGCGCGGACGCCTCGGGCAACTTCGAGCCGAGCAAGCCTCTGGCCGGCGGCGGCTGGCAGCTGCTATCCGAGCGCAAGGCACCGAAGCCCGATGCGACGTCCGTCGCGGCGCTGGCGCCGCCTTCGGCTGCCAGCACACAGGTGGTGTCCCCGGTGACGGCAACGCCGACGGTAACGGCGCCGGTCGCAGGCCCGGCACTCGCGAATGGTCAGCGCGCCTGGTCCGTCTCTCCCAGCGACGGCAACTATCGCCTGCTCATCGAGAAGTGGGCACGCGAGGCCGGCTGGACCACGGCGCCGTGGGAGCCCGATCAGGACGTACAGATCGAAGGTGCAGACGCATTCACCGCGGACTTCAAGACGGCGATTCGACGCGTGCTCTCGGCGACGGAGATGACCGACTACAGCCTGAAGCCGTGCTTCTACTCCAACAACCTCGTCCGTGTGGTGAAGCTCACCACGAAGTGCGACCCGACCAAGTGAGCCGCAGATGAAGATCATCCACCTTATCCGACCGGCCACCGGCGCAGCCCTGGTCTGTTCGACGCTATCAGGTTGCGTCTCGCCTACGCTGCTCAAGGACGTCCAGCAGACCACTGACACGACCACGATGCAGATCACGCAGACGACCGAGGGGCTTTACGCCCGCATCCGCCGCGACCGCGCGGCGGTGGAGGCCGAGCAGGAAGTGAACCGCCCGTTCCTGGCCGGCAAGCGTGTGCCGGTGGCACGTAACGTGACGCTGCCCGTTGCGCTGCGTAAGGATGTCGACACCCTTGTCTGGTTTCCGGAGCTCTCAATGCCGCTGGCGGTCGCTGCGCAGCGGATACAGATGGCGACCGGCATCCCCGTCAAGATCGAATCCGATGTCTATCTGCCGCCAAATCTGCTGCTGCCACGCACGTTCGCGGCGCAGGCCCAGCAGCAGTTGCGCACGGCGCAACAAGGGCAGAGCGGCGGCGCGGTGAATCCGCTGTCGCAGGGCCTTGGCCCGGCACCAGCGCTTAATTCACCGCTGCCCTCAGCGTTGACGGCAGAAGGCGGCGTCGGCGTGACGCAGACCACGCCTCTGCTCGAGACGCCGCTGAACGTCAAGTTCAAGACCAGCGAAAAGATGCCGCTGGCGAACATGCTCGACCTGATCGCGACGCGACTCGGCATCAACTGGGAGTACAACGCCGAGAAGGGGCTGGTCCGGTTTTATCGCCTGGTCACCAAGACCTGGCAACTGCCGATGGCCGGCGGCACCAATTCGTTCACTACCGAGTTCAAGCAATCTGCCGAGGGGGGCTCGTCTGGCGGTGGCTCGGGTGGCTCGGGCGGGGCGGGGCAGTCAGCCCAGATCGACGCCGCGGCCAAGGCGGAGATCAAGGAGCAGAACGACCTCGAAGGCGTCAAGGCGAGCATCCTGCCGGCGATGACGATGGTCGGCAGCTCCGAACTGAACCCAGCCACCGGTGTGCTCACGTTGCGGGACACCAAGGAGGCGGTGGACGCGGCCGACGAGATCATTCGCAAGCAGATCGCGATCTACTCGCGCATGGTGACGCTGAAATTCCAGATGATCGACCTTACCGTGTCGGATGCCGGCGAAGCTGGAGTGGACTGGAACGTTGTGCTCACGAAGGCCCTGCAGAACCTGCCGGGGTTCACGGTCAACGCGCTGTCTCCGGCGACGCTGGTCTCATCCACCGCCGGCAGTCTTGGCCTCGGCATCACTTCGGGCGGCTTCGCTGGCACGCAAGCGATTGTCAACGCCCTGAAGCAATACGGCACCGTGACCTCGGGTGTCACGATTCCCGTATCGATGCGCAATCGGCACGGCTTCCAGTACAACAACCGGCGCACCTTCTCCTACGCGTCCGGCTCGACGCCGGCGACGACGACGGCCGGTGGCACGGGCGGCATCCCGGGGATCATCACGTCTACGGCAACGGTCGGCTTCAAGCTGGCCGCCTATGCCGACGCCACCTCGCGCGATGATGTGAACCTGACGATCGCGCTGGACCAGTCAAAGCAGGACGGCCCGCTGGAGAAGTTTACGTCGGGCAGCGGAAGCAACCAACAGTCGGTGCAGACCATCAACATCGTCGGCAAGGGCATCCCGAAGCAGGACATCATCGTCCGCAACGGTCAGACCGTTCTGATGGCGGCGCTGGACCAGGACGACACCGCGAATACGCGTCGAACGTTGGGCGAGTCGTTGCCGATGATTCTGGGTGGATCGCAGACCGTATCGAAGACGCGCACGTTTACCTTGCTCCTCGCGACGGTCATGGTGCAGGACCACGGGGAGGGCAAGTAATCATGCATGCGATCCAAACGCTTCTTTCCGATGCACTGGCTTTGTATCGTCGCTATCCGCTGGTGGCGATCCTCACCTGCCTGCCGGGCCTATCTATGGTGCTCGTGCAGATCCGCGGGCAAATCAATGGTGAGGTGGTCTACGCGGCTGTGGTATGCGCCATTCTCACAATCCTTGCCCAAGGGTTCCTGTCAATTTATGGCCTGTCGCTGGAGCAACGGATGTTGGCCACGACCGGTCGCAACTGGACCGTCCAGGTGCACGGCATGGACCGGGGGGTTATCTCGGACATTGAATACGCCTCGCTGCGCCACCACGCAGTGTTCACGATCGAAAACTATCTGCGCCAGATCGTCAATCTCTGCGAAATCGCCTTCAACTTCGTCCGTTTGATGACGCGGGCCATTCCGTTCCTCGCATTCTGGATCGTGATGGGTGGGCTGCTGCTCGACACGACCATCGCTTTGGCCGTGGCACGCGAGCTGTGGGTGTTCGCGCAGACGACGCCGGAGTCATTCGCGTATGGCATGGCAAAAGGCCTTGCGATGGTGATCGCATGGGGTGCCGTGATCTGCGGCATGTTCATGCCGAGTGCGATGGGATTCTGCAATCAGTTTCGCGCCGACTTGGAGCATTCGCTGCGCCGGCGACTGAATCTACCGACGACCGAGCGCCTCGATCTCTACAGCCTCGACGGAAATAGGCGGGTGCCGGCAGCTGAGAGGGCTGAGTTCCGCGCCTTCATGCGCGCGCGCCTGTCTAAGGCGGGTTCGGACAGCGTGCCGCCAGGAGTTGCCCGATGATCCTCGAGATCCACGGCAAGGCGATCGCCTTCGGCATGCAATGGCGCACCCTTACCGGGAACGCGCCCGCGCCTGAGCTCGCCGCGAAAGTCGCCAAGGAAGTGAAGGCCGCGCGGATCTGGCATGACGGCGCGGCGCTGCACATGGGCTATCTCGCCCAAGAAGACGCGCAGACCAAGGTCAAGGACAAGCTCTATTCCGCGGCCGTCGCGGTGGCTCGCATTCCCGGGCTCATGCCGAATGTGTTCTTCGCGTACAGGCTGGAGCACGCGGGCCAGCATGTCGGCTATCTGGTCTGCGGCATCCTCAAGGGCCGACCACGTGTCGGATTCGACCGCGTCATTCAGGACGAGCAGACCCTGTCCGAGCTCGCCGTCGAGTTCGCACGGGTCGCAGGAGGCACCTTCCGGCTGGCCGGCAACCTTCCCGAACTGGCGCAGTTGCTCGGCAACGTGCCGGCGCTGTCCTTCTCGGAACTAACGCTTGAGCAGCTCGCCGACGCCGCCGACCAGCACGCAGCCTTGCGCAAGCCGAGTTCGGCTGCCACGAAGAAGCGTTTGCTGGCGCTGGTGGCCCTGATCGTTGTCGGCGCCGTTGGGTACAAGTACGGCATGGCGCAGTACCGGGCCTATGAGGCGCGCAAACATCCGCCGCCGCCGCAGAAGAGCCCAGCGCAACGCTATGCCGAAGACATCCTCGCTCGCGGCCGCGCGCCATCAGCGGTCGCTGCGGTTGCGGTGCCGCGCTTCGCAAAGTGGTTCGTCGACGTCGATCCGCTGTTTGTCGGCGGGTGGAAGCTCACGAAGATCAACTGTGGTGCGGTTGTGGCGCCGCAAGCATCTTGCTCGCTCACCTATGGACTGGGCGGCGCGAAGGACATGCCACGAGGTGTGACGAACGCTACGTTCCTCGCCGCACTGCCGGACGCCTTCAGCGCGCCCGCCTTTTCCAAGGAAGACAAGGAGGTCACCGTGCAAGCGATGGTGCCTTTCGGGCCGGACGCGCCGCTCGGCAAGCTGATCGAGAGCCTGCCGACATCGATGGCGTTGCGCACGGACTTCGGGTCCACCCTCCAGTTGTTGCGGCCTGCCGCATCCAAGGCGGTCCTGCAGGACATCGGACTGTTCGGGACGATTCCCGGCGAGGGCATTGCCTCGATCCCGTATGTCTACAAGAGCGCCAAGTGGGAAATGGAAGGGCCGCTGCGCAACGCGGCGGAGATCGGCACTTTCCCGCCGAACGTGTCGGTTAGCGAAATCGCCCTGACGATCAACCTGGACGCGGACTCCGACATCCAGAAATCGAAGTTTGAACTCACTGTGAAGGGCGATGCGTACGCCCGCGATGGAGGAAAAATCTGATGAAACGCATCGCCATGACCTTTCTCGCAGTTGCCGCCTCGCTTGCCCATGCGGAAGGCGACAAAACTGTGACGCGGGTGCTTCTGGAGAAGGATGCGCAGATCGCCGTGCAAAAGGCCGACCAGGAGTTGGCCAAGACGAATCCGGCGCCGGTGGTCACCACGACGGCGCCGACCGCAGAGCAGCGTGAGGCCCGCGGTACCCCCAAGACCGTGGCGATCTTCGGCGTGGATGGAAGCAAGGCAGGCCTCCCGGTCACGCTGCGCAGCTATGTGAAGTGGGGTAATCAGGTCTATCCGGCGAAAGTTGGAGGAACCGTGCGCGGCTACAAGGTTGTGGCCATCTCGGAGGCGGGCACGAAGCTGACGAAAGGGAAGCAGACGCTCACGGCCGAGCGTGCCGACGATGACGCCGTGCTGCTCGAGGAGCCTCCCGTACAGCGCGCGTCGGCGGCAAATGGCGGTGGTCCGCTCCCCGCCCACACCCCCGCAACGCCCGTCGCGATGCCGTCCCAGCCGCCCGCGATGCCCGCGGTGCCCGCGCAGTTCCCCGGCGCCGGTAGCAATGGCGTGGCCCCTGTGATGCCACCGGTGCCCGTGATACCGGTTTTGCCGGCCGCGCCTGCGGCGGTGGCGCAGGGCTAAGGAGACCATCGTGCGTTTCTTTGAACGCTCCAAAAAGGGGCTGGTGCCCGAGGCCGCCGGCGGCATTATGGTGATATCCGGCGCGGGCGCGGCTCGCGCGTGCACCGCGCAGGTCGCTGCGGCGCCCGTGCACGCCGAGCCCTCCCTTTCGATGCCCGAGATCAGCGACGTCGGTTGTACGGAGGTGCGAACGACCGATGACCTGCCGCCGTTCTCGCGGGTGCTGTACGACGATCTCTCGTTGGCGCAATCGCTGCGGCACCAGATTTGCCCGGTCTTGATCGATGCGCCGGCCGATGGCCAGCGCGGCAAGTTCGCGTTCATCCTGTTGGCCGATATGCGGTACTCGGACTATACGGACGAAATCCTGCGCCAGGCGAAGCTGCGCTGGGACGCGGCCGACCCGCTGTTCTACACCGCAACGCCGCAGGTCATGACGGCGTTGTCGCGCGGCGTCGAAGGCAGTGCACGGCAGGACGGTATCCAGACCACAGGCCTGCGCAATGCGAGCGGCCTATGGCAGACGTTCCTCGCGGCAGCTCAGTTCGCAAAGCGGGAGCAGGCATCTGACCTCCACTTCGAGGTGAAGGACAACAGCGAGCTGTCGCAGATCCGCTTCGCCATCGATGGCCATCTGGTCCTGCCGCCCGAGTTCCGCCTGCGCACGACCGACCTGCTGGACATGCTGTCGCACGTCTTCCAGAAAGGCAAGGGCGGCTCCCACGGGGTGTTCAGCCGCGTGCAGCCGCAGCAGACGAGCATCCGGACGGTGGTTGACGGCGTTCCGATGGTGTTCCGGTGGGCCTCGATGCAGAGCGCGGACGGTCACGTGACCGTCATGCGTATGAATCCCGAGAACGCGACGACCACTCAGGTCGATTTCGTCAAGGACCTGCACTTCTTCCAGCAGCAGGCGGATGTGATCGACCGCTGCACGATGCAGATGGGCGGCGGTGTGGTGCTGGTCGGCACGGTGGGCTCCGGGAAAACGACCACCGCGCACGCCGTCATGCAGCGCCTGCCGTCCTGGATGAACAAGATGTCGATCGAAGACCCGGTCGAACTGATGGCGCACGGCACCCACCATTTCTCGGTGGCACGCCAGCTGGACGGCTCGAACCGGGAAGAAGATCCGTTCATCGTGGCCAAGCGCCAGTTGAAGCGGATGAATCCCCATTTCGTGATGGTCGGCGAGGTGCGGGATTTTGAGTCTGCCGGGCTGTTCCGCGACGTTGCCGGCGCGGGCCTGCGTGCAATGACCACGCTGCACGCGCCCTCGGCGACGGCCGCCACCGACCGTCTGGCTGACAGTGAACTGCAAATTCCGCGCAGCGTGCTGGCTACTCCCGGCTTTGTGAACCTCTACGTGTACCAGGCGCTGCTCGCTAAGACGTGCGACTGCGGCCATCACGGCGAGGAAGCCAAGGACATATTGGGCGCGGCCAGGCTCCACCAGATCGAGCGGCTGTTCCAGTTCGACATCGACGGTATCCGCGTGCGGCGCGAAGCCGGATGCGACAAATGCCGGCGCGCAAACCTTCCGGACCTTAACGGCATCCGCGGCCGCGTCATGGCCGCCGAAATGTTCGAGCCAGACGAGCTGGACCTCATGTACATCCGCGATGCGCGCGCGATCGAATTGCAGGCCCATCAACGCGAGAAGCGCGTAACGGGCTTCGACATCCCGGACAGCACTGGCAAGTCGGTATTCGAAGTAGCCATGTATCACGTGTTCGCCGGCACGGTGGATCCGCGGCAGGCCGAGCGCATCTTGTCTCTGGATGCATACGAAGCGAAGTTGAAGCGACTGACCGGAGCCCGAGCATGATGCAACGATTGAAGGACGCGCTTGCCGCGGTCAAGCGCAAGAAGTACACCGCGGCCGCCGAGAGCATTGGCGGTGCGACGGGACGATTTCCGGACAAGCTGTGGTTCGCAAAGCTGGAGTTCTCGCCCAAGCGCGCGGACTATTACTACGACCTGGCCATGCGCATCGAGAAGATGCCGGGTGAACCGATCTCGAACCATTTTGCAAAGGATGCAGCCCGCCGCGCCGGCGAGCCGCTGGGTCTGCTGGCAGCTCTATGGCTGGCGCGCTACGAAGGCCTCGACGGGCAGACGCAGGAGTCGCGCCTTGCGGAAATCTTCCGGGGGACGGTGCCTGACGAAGACCTCGCCATCCTGGCTGTGGCCGAGCAGGGCGGTGATGTGAAGGACGGCTTGTTCCGGCTCGCGGACAACCTCCGCGCAATGAGCGCCGCGAAGTCCAACATCCTGCTGCTGCTGGCAAGCATGGGCATTACGCTGATCATCCTGCATGTCTACCTCGGTGTCATGGCATTCATCGTGGCCCCGATGCTGGATCGCAGCTTCGCAAACCTCCTGCCGGTGGACGGCTACGGGCCGATCGCCCGGGCATTCCATCTCGGCACCACGTTCCTGCGTGACTGGGGCTGGCTGGTGCTGTTAGGCGAAGCGGGGCTCGTGTGGTGGGTCGCGCGTGCGCTGCGGAATTACACCGGCCCGTATCGCGCGTGGCTGGACAAACACGTCATCCTCTTCGACTTCTTTCGCAGGTTCCAGGGTGCGCAGTTCCTGGGCGCCATGTCGGCCGTCACGCAGCGTTTCGGCGGCGACATGAACAACCTGACCAACGCGCTGGAGATGATGCGCGCCAACGCGTATCCCTACCTCGCGCAGCACATCCGGCGTATCGAGGCGACTCTTGAAGAGTCGCCCAACGCCGGCGGCAAGATGTTCGACACGGGCCTTTTTGATCGGGACACCACCTATCGCATTCAGGACATTGCGGAGTATGAGGACGACCTCTCCAAGATGCTGAATACGGTATCGGTGACGCTGCTGAAGACTGCGCCGCGCGAGCTTGAACAGCGGGCATCGAAGTTCAATCGACGGTCCTCGATCCTGCTGATCATCCTGATTACGGCCCTGGCCTTCATGCCCGCGTTCATGGCGCGCGAGCTGAAGCAGAGCATGCAGGTACATGGCATGAAGACTCATCAAAAGAGCACCAATCCTTCCACCCTCCCATCCAACTGACGAACAAGGCTGAATCATGGACAACAACCTGCAAACCAACTCGGCGGCTCGCGATACGACGGCGGGCGAGAATCCGGTACCGCTCAATCGCCTGAGCCGCGCCGAACAATGGAAGCGCATCCGTAGCAATCCGCGCCTCCGTGGCCAGCACGGCGGCATTCTTGACGAATACGGCTTCTACCTGCTGCTCGTGGCCTTCTCGCTCGTTGCAATCCTGGTGCTCTTCTCGGGCAACTCGACCGACTCCCAGGTCCAGCAGTTCACGACCGAGCTGAACAAGGTGATGGGCAAGGTCAAGACGAACTATCGCGGCCGCTACAGCACGGTGACCGTGGGATCGATCATCGACAACGGCACGTTCAAGGACCTGACCACCATGACGGTTGACAGTGGAGCAGTCACTGTGCAGCCCGGTGGCGGCACGCTAACGATCGTGCCGGGCAAGCTGCTGACGGCAAACGATTCGGTGCAGTACACCATCCCGAATCAGCCCGACGCCGCGTGCACGCAGATCGCGTCGGCCTTCCAGAGCAGCGCGGGCAAGATCGTTGTCAACGGCGTCCCCATCAAGGGCGTCGGGGGCAGTGTGAACATGACGGAGGTGAAGTGCTCCGGCGACAGCAACACGATCGACCTTTTCATGTCCTGATCGCGGTCTGACGCGCGTATAGACTGCCCGGCCGTTGGCCGGGCTTTGGCATAGGAGAGTGGAATATGTTGATGTCGAACTACGCCATGGGGCTAGCGCTGAGCAGCGTTGCTCTTATGGCATCGGTGCCGTGGACGTATGCCGAGATCGAGGAGGTTCAGTCGGTCGGCACGGGCAACTATATGGCCAACATCGCCGAGGCCGTGAATACCTACACGTTCGAGGCGTTCACGGACCTGGCGAAGAGCCCAACCGTCCCGACCAACCTCACGGTGGGCGGCAAGACCATTGGGGTGGCAAGTCCGCTGCATCCGACCGTGCAGGATCTCATCAACTTCGGTCTGCTGCCGATCGGCTACACGGACATCAGCCCGTTGGGTCTGTCGTTCCGCGTCGACCTGACGCCGACAAACTGCGGTGCGGACATCACAGCGTGCTCGATCCCTGGTCTGGTGTATTCGACCACCGGATACCGGGACGCTGTTGGCCGCGTTCGGACCGACCTCCTGGGTCTTGCTGTGGCGAAGGCTGGGCAGGATGCCGGCGTTTCGTATGCAGAGACGCCAACGACGATCACCGGGATGTCCGCCAGCTGGTCCGCGGTGAATCCGGTCGCTGCACAGCCCTCGGGTGTGCTGGCGATGCGGACCGGATCAAGTTCGTTGCTGGCCCAGTCGATGAACCAGTTCTACAAGCGCGATGGCTCGCTAAATCTGACCGGCCCGATGGACGCCAACAACCAGGCCATGAACCGCGTGGGAAATTTCCAGTCCAACGGATCGGTTACTGCTGCCGGTAACGTGGGGGCAAATGGCAGTGTGAGCGCCGGCGGGAATGTCAGCGCCGCAGCAAATGTTAGTGGCAATGGTGTCTATGGAAACTATGTGCAGTCCAATGGTAGTGCCTACGTCGCTGGTGCTATTACGGCAAACACTATGGCGGCCAATGGGATCACCTCCTATGGGGGCATTACAGCGTCCGGCTACGTTACGGCTGCCGGAGCGCTGATCCCTTCGCAAGGTGCCGGGCAGCAGGTACAGGAGGGGTGGTCCTGCGGCGATCCACAAGGAGCCATTCGAAGTGATCCCACCGGAAAATCGCTCTCGTGTCAGAACGGCATTTGGCGCTCCTCTGGTGGGGCGTCTCAAGGTACGATCGTGAGCACCTACTCGGTTGTGTACCAAGGTAGGACCACTATCGGATTCTGTTACACCTGGCCCGGCGGAGATGGTTACGACAATGTGGGTACCGGCGCAGTTTGCCCGGCAGGCACCAAAGGCTTTGTGGGCGGCGTCTACAACACCTCAAATTGAGTTGGACTGTCAACAAAAAAAGAGCCGGCATTGTCGGCTCTTCTTACTTTCCACGTAGCAGCGAACTACTGGCACTTCAGAACAACAATGCCGTTCACGTCGCCGCTACTCGGGGTGGGCATGGTAAAACCCACGGCCAGCAGCGGGTGCGTAGCGTCGGTGCCCATCACTTGCACATGTGCAAGCGAGCCGTTCACAATGGCGACGCCCGAGATGGTGGTGCTGGTGACGGTGGCGCTGGCCGAAGCGTCACTGCCGATTGCAAGCGAGACGTTAAAGCTTTCCAACAGCGGACCATTCAAATCAATGACTGCTGCGGCGTTGGTTACCTTACCGGGTGCAAAGTTGCCCGACACGGCGGTCGGGCTCGTGCTGCTCAAGAGCGAGCAATTGAGCTTTGCAGTCGGACCAGGAGTTCGGGTCAACGCCAGCGGCTTGCCGAGGACGTAGTGATCACCTTGATTGACGCTCACCGAGCCAAGGCTCGAGGAACCATCCGTCCAACGGCCGATTGAGTAGTCACCGTTGCCAGCGACCTCAACGATCTTCCCGCTAGCGAACGAGATCAGACTATTCGCATCGATCCCGACCTGAGAGTACGCACCTTGTGTCGCGACCTTCTGGAACTGGGCAGGAAAGGCCGCGTGAGCGATGGACTGCGGAGCCGGAACAGTGGCCTTCTCGGTATGCGGTACAAAGACAACGGCCAACGGATCGGCCGAAACTGTGGCAGCAGAGCCAGTAACGGCGATGGTCGGCGCCGGCGGGGTCGTATTGCCCGGCTGCTGCGTTGCCGGTGCATCGCCACCACCGCCTCCGCAGGCAGCGAGAGCCAGCAGGGCAGCGGCAGAAATCGTGGAGGGTGCGACTTTGCTATTTTGCATTTTTATTTTCCTTGAAGTTTAGGATGGAACGCGATCGAATCGAATCGAATCGCTTAATCCAATCCTACCGACTTAATCCGCATGTCAAGTCGGCTTGATACCGTAGCTACTACTTATGAAACGTATTGTCAGAGTAGACTTCAGTTTCTGCTTCCATTCTTGAAAAGACGCTCGTGCATCCAGCCTTCGCTAGTTGCAATCAAAACAGTCTTGTCTCGTGCCTTCTCCGCGGCGGCGTTAAGCTGCGGATAAACAGTACGCATCTCTGGCGCTTTGGCCCAGTCAGGAGCATCGGGAATCTCATAGGTGAAGTTCACTTGCGAGACTTTAGAACCAAACATATCAGCCGGTTGCGTAAAACTCTCCACCTCCGCGACTTTCGCCTTGCCAGTGCAGAAACCGTCCCAACCGCCGATGTTGCCACCAGCCCCAGGCACCAAATACTTCTTCCCCATCTCCGTCAAGGCGTACTCCGTTGCAGGTAATGGAGTTTTGTCCAACGGATTCTGGCTCGGCATCTCTGCATCCGTCTCTGATAGGAGACCGACTTTTGCCAGTGCCGCAGCCTTATCGGGATTCTTTAGGAATCGGAGGCCGTCCTTCTTCTCGATCTTGAACGGGAAAGCCTTGGCAGGCGCCATTACGCAGACCCCCGAAGTCTTATCGAAGTAGTCCTGAATTGCAGCCTTAAAGTTGCTCTTGTTGGCGTCCTGCTTGCTGCCGCATCCAGCGAGTGCAATGAGCACCCATCCCGCAGTGATCGAGTACGAGAATATCTTCTTCATTGTTTTGTCAGACTGGTCAAAGGTACCGAGCTTTTCACGACGGGGTACATTAGTGGGCAGCGCGGTATTTCTCCACATCCCGGATTACCGGCCGCGATTGTTGAGTGCAGCCTGAATCTTCTTGTCTGTCTTGTATTGGCTCAGTGCGTAGGTGGACCAGATCGCGGCAGGAATCCAACCGATGATGGTGATTTGCAGAAGGAAGCAAATGATCCCGGCGAAAGGCCGACCGATCGTGAAGAACTGGAACCACGGGAGCAGGATTGCGAGGAATAGGCGCATCGTTGGCAAGTAACAAAATTGACAGGAACGCAAGGATACAAGAACCGCGACCGCCAGTACAACGGCGGTCGGGTGTCGGATCTGTACCCCCGCTGCGGGGGGTATCGTGCTGGCTATCTGGATTGGTAGAGCGTCGTTCCGCAGTGGTTGCAGCGGTGATACTGGTAGACGTGCATGAGTGGCTGGTGTCGCCACATGCGGATGCTGCGCGACCCACACTGGTTGCATGACACACCGTTGGCCGTAACGCTGCCTGGGTTGGCCTGCCGATATTCTTCATACGTAGGCAGCCGCTTGCGGTTCAGCAGGAAGCCGAACAGCAGCAGTGCAAAGTACGAGAACAGGAAGCAGAGAATCGCCCACTTCCACGGATTCTTGCCGACTTTCTTCGCCCATCGGAAGGCGACGTAGCATGGCAGGACATGCATAAATGCAATCTCGATAATTTTCTGTAGCGCGAATAACATTTTTGAATCCTTAAGCCTTGCGCCGGCGACCGAGTTGAGCGTTGCCGAGTGCTCCGGTACACCCAGGGCAGGAGAACGTATTGCTGAGCTCGATCTTGGGTGCGGTATTGGCAATGAGATAGGGGGTGCGGCAACTGCGGCATGGTGCGAGATCGAGCTGCGCATCCGTCGACATGGACCGGCAGATATGACAGGCACGATCGGCTGTGATGCGCGAGTCCGGGCCGAAAAACTTGTCAAACAGGTCGTAGGCCGCGATGAACGCCTCCGGGACATTGGCGCCGAACGCAAGGCCGATCCGATACAGCGTGACCATCATCGTTGCTTGCATGCGGTGTAGCGGCTGCTCGAAGTACCACGCCGTCGATGTCGGCAGCTGTCCCGTAGACGAGGGTGTGCCGTGAATTGCCTGGAAGAGCTGGCGCGTCTTGGTCGAGTTGACGGCCAGAAGCGATGTCACGGTCGAGGCGCGACAAGACTGCCGGATCATCAATTCGCTATAGACCTTCTTCTTCAGCGGATCGAGCCGCAGGTTCGACCATGACTGCCTGGCTTCGAGTCGGTCGGCCCGCATCGGGACGGTCGCAAGGAAATGATGGCCGATCACGTCAGGCGAAACACGTGCAGTTTCGAAGTCGATCCAAAACCGCTTGCTGTCGAGGCGCCAACGGAACATCGGGAAGTCCACCTTGGAGATGGCCAGATCGAGAACATGCTGCGGTAGCGACCGAAGGTACACGGCGAGCTCTTTGCTGATGCCGAGCAACGGCGCAGCGAGAATGCTGACGTGCAGCAGTTCGACCATGAGCCAGATGTAATGGCGGTTGTTATAGAACAGGCGCAGCTTGTCATCGTTGCTCCATGCCGGCAGTTGGCCGCGGAGCTTGTCTACCGCCACGGTGGTAGTGGTGCCCTCGGTCAGGCACTTCCAGTCGTGGACGTCCATGAGCGTTGGGACGACGACAAGGAACGGCGTGCCCATCAGCGCGCGCTGCGTTGCGACGGCCTTGCGCACCCTGTCGATATGGACGCGATCGATATGGAGCACATCGGAGAGCTCGGGGTGCGCGCCCAACGCTTCGGCCAGGTGGTCGGTCAGATGGTAGTTTGCGGAGCGGATACGATCGCAGGTCATCCGCGTAAGTTGCAGACGCTCAAACTCGGCGGTGAGGGATTGTTGTTGCATGATCGGGCAGGGATTAGCGAAGTTGGAGGGCGGCGCGAATGTCGGCCTGAAGGCGGCCGACGATGCTGTCCAGGACAGTGAGCGTGGACTGGAACTGCTCCACGCCGCCGTCCATCTGCACGGCCATCTGAGTGGTCGCAAATGCCGCGACGGTCTTCTCGAACTGGTGGACGAGCGCTGTCAGCGCATCCCCGGCTTTGGTGCGTCGGTCCAGCGCTTTGGCGCGCTCGGCGAGCTCATGCTCAATGTGCTGGCGGCGCGCCTCGATGTCGGCGAGCGCGGATCGTGCGGACTCCAGTTCGCTGTTTTTCGCGGAGAGCGCCTCTTCCAGCGTGGCGTAGCCCGGGGGCACCACAGCGACCTCCACGGTTTCGGTCTTGGCGATGCTGCGTGCATTCGCCATCCGTTCCTGCAATTCACGTGTCTCGCGCTCGAGATCGTCAATTCGCATCTGCTGAACGCTCTGCGCGTTGTTATGGCGCGTCAGTTCTTCCCGGACGTGGCTCAACGCCTCGCGATCAGCGTCCCGTTCACTTGTCAGCTTGGACACCTGTTCATTGAGTCGGCGGATCTCGATGTCCTTGTCAGCATTGTCCTGAACCGTGTTTGCAAGTTCCGACGTCGCTGTTTCGAGCCGCGCTGTCACGTCGAGCACCTGCTCGTGCTTCTTGCGAAGCTGCTCGACGTAGTCGCGAATGTTTTTGCGACGATACGTGGGATCGTTCTCCTTGTAATCGATTACCGCCGTGATTTCTTCATCGGTGTAATCCGTGCTGCGCAGGATCATGAGTTCACCGATGTTCAGCTTCGCGAGTGCCCCGTTGTGGCTGAGGAAGCGTCTGTAGAGGCCCAGATATAGCTTCGCCTGGTTGGGGTGAAGGCCCAGGAGTTCTTGGGCAATCTCGTTGAACTTGTCCCATCCGCGCATGCGCGCGCCGCGAGTGTCGCCGAACTCGTTGATCGCAGACTCCATCGAGCAGTCGTTGATGTGCTGCAAGTCTGCGCCCATGTCCAGCAGCAGCCGCTCAATCTTCTCGCGGGTTCGCTGGACGTTGCGCACGCTGTCGCACAAGCGATCGAACTGGTCGTCGCTCAGGCCTCCCATGATGCGGCGTAGGTCGTCTAGCATCCCGGCCCTTTCTTTGGGCATGGGGAACTCGACGATGTCGGCTTTCGGTGCCGCCGCTGTCGGCACCAATGCGTCGGATGGTTTTTTCTTTTTTTCGGGCATGTTTCGCTCACTCATCGAACAAGGGACACAACAACCAGCGTATCGAGCAAAACGCGTTGTCAAGTCTCAAGTCAGGAGATTACGAAACGCTCTGTGCTTACTGACGGCCAAAAGCTCGCATTTTTGGGGTAGCTTTTACCGGCAATTGCCGAAAGCTGGTCAATTGTGTGCGTGTTATCGGGGCCGACGCGCGCGGATTTAGGGACCTACCCCTCCGGTACGGGGCTCATCTGAGAGAAACTAAATACAGAATTAAGAATATATTAAATCTGTCGCATATTCCATAATATGAAATGGCGTGAGCATGCTCATGCGATTTCCCCGGAAAGACGCATAGTTTTAGTGAGCTTACTGGCGTCCGCAGCACGATTCTGTCGTTTAGCATTGACCTACGCCCGCGTCTGAGACGCATCGACCCGGTGAGTGAGCCCCATTGCGGGACCACCGCCCACCTCCCCACTTCCATTCCCGCACAGCGTGTTTGTGCCATGCCCCGGGCATGACACAAGCGCGTTGGCGCGCGCTCCACGGGATTCCTTGCTCACTGAGCATCGAACCAGCGCCTGACATCCGTCAGGACCATCCCTTGCAATGTTTCGGAGAGAAACCGTGGAATCCCTTGCTTATCTCGTCAAGCGCCCTCTGCAACTGCTGGCGCTCTGCATGGTGCTGTACCTCGCATCCCAATCGTTCCCTGTCGGCGTCTTCGTGACGATCGTTGGGATCTCGTATCTGTACAACAAGGCTGTTCTCACCAGCCGTAGCGTGCCAGCGGCGCCGAAAGTCTCGATGCCGGACTCTCCGTCCAGGCCGAAAGCCGACGCGCCTCAAGCGGAGGAGCAACCCGAGCAGCGTTACGAACGCTCGGCAGTTGTGACGCCGCTTCGCCGAACGGGAACGGACAACCGTTCCTGATCCATCGCCGCCCAGCCTATGGGCGGCGCCTTCCACCTGTCGCGGGTATCCGATACCCGCCGGCAGGTGGGTCTTCGGACGCCCGTCCGGAGACCATCATGGAACCAACACACGCAGGATGGCAACTGGACTTCTTCGGAGAAGCGACTGCCATCGTTGCTGCTCCTCAAGCCATCGAACAACCTCACACGGCCGACGACCCGGCGCTCGATGAAGCGCTGCGTGAGCGTCTCACCGATGCGCTCATTTATCTGGCCTGTGGCAGCCGCCACGGCGTCAACATGCCTGAATCCCTGTTGGATTGCGCGAAGCTGCTGCGACAGCGCATCCGTAACGAGACGGTCGATCACAAGGAACTATCCATGACGATCGGCTGGATCTTCGGATTCTGGGATGGCGCCATTCCCTATACCTACGTCTGTGAGATCAGCGGCGTGAGCCCTGAGGTTCTGCAAGACGTGGTCCTTGGTAACCCCCGCCTGACGGCTGTCCTCGAGGAGGTCAAGCGCCAGTGCTACGGCTCTCTTCTCTGAAATCCCATGTCACTGTTCAATCTGATAAAGCAGGCCGCCGCCGCGCTGACCCGCGACCGTGCAGAAATCCGCCACGATCAAGCTTCGCATGCGGACATGATCCCTGTAGGCACCGGCGCCGATAACGAGTTCCACATGCAGATCGATGGCATCCCGAATCTGTTTCGGGACGAAGGCGACCGCGTGGTGCACTTCGTCGCGGAGTTCGATCGCCGCATCCAACACACGGCATTCGGCAACAAGCTGCTTCCGGAGGTCGTGCCGCGTTGGAGCAAGGTGCGTACGTATGGCCAGCCTGGAGTGACCCCGCAAGGGGTTGCCGAAGAGGTAGTGCGCAATGCGAAGCAGCAAGCGGGCGGCGGCCAACGCAAAGGCGCGAAGTCCGACAAGCCGGCGCAGGCTGCTGCGGAGTCGGAAAGCATCGCTTCGGAAACACAGGCTAAGCCGCGCGCTGCAGAGGCGTCATCATCCAACTACACCGTGGGCAAGCTGCTGGAGTGGGGCGAGATGGAGTTCCCCAATCGCAAGCCGGGTGGCAAGCCGACCTACACCTCGTTCGCCGTGAAGCTGGAAACCAGCGCTGGCGAGAAGATTCTGCAGGGTGAGGGCCTCAAGGACGTTTTGGCCAATGCCCGTTGCGAGCTCGGCGAGCGCGTTGGCATCCGCCGTCTGCACAAGGAAAAGGTGCCCGCCTTCGACCAGAAGACAGGCCGCCCCATCATCGATCGAGAGACCCGTCAGCAGAAGCTCTGGGACCGCTGGGTCTGGTCTATCAATCGCATTCACTAAAGGGACCCTCTATGCCATCTGTCAATAAAGTCATCCTCATCGGTAACCTCGGGGCCGACCCGGAAGTCCGCTACATGCCAAGCGGCGACGCTGTGGCCAATATCCGAATGGCGACCACCGATCGCTACAAGGACAAGCAGAGCGGAGAGTTCAAGGAAGCTACCGAATGGCACCGCATTGCGTTCTTCGGCAAGCTCGCCGAGATCGCTGGCCAGTACCTGAAGAAGGGCTCTTCGGTCTATATCGAAGGCCGCATCCGCACACGCAAGTGGCAGGATCAATCGGGGCAGGACAAGTACAGCACCGAGATCGTGGCCGACCAGATGCAGATGTTGGGCGGCCGTGGTGACCACTCGGGGTGCGATGACGCCGGCGCCGAAGCAGGGGCGTACTGCGAAGGCTCCCAGCGCAGCGCAGGCCGCGGCCAGCCGCAGCAACGTCATCAGCGACAGCCCGCCCAAAGTGGACAGCAGTCGGCCGGAAGCTACGGCGGCGGCGGTGCACGGCGCGGTGGTGGCTTCGACGACACGGACGAAGACGACATTCAGTTCTAACACAGTTTCTCCTGGTGCCGGTCTTCCGGCAGCAGTCCTTTCCATTCTCCTGGCTGCGGCCTGCGGCGCCACTCCCGTTCCTCAACTGCCAGCGCCATGCTGAAAAGACCCTCTGGCTCGCAGCCGGGATGTCTTTTGAGCAAGCGTTCCTTCGCCTGTCTCAGGCATCGACCCACCCCTCCCAACAGGAGCCATCCCATGAAACTGAAAGATCTGAGCGTGATTGTTGCGGCTTGGGAATCCCGACAGTGGGACGCCCTGATTGCCGAGTACTTGCCCGCAGGCGTCCTGACCGATGCCTTCTGGAGCGGCCGCCCCTGTCCTTGCCCAATATGCGGGGGTAAGGATCGATTCACATACACGCGGAACCGTGGCCGCGGCGACTGGGTATGTCGCAAATGCAATGACGGTAGTCCAAGCGGCGGCGACGGTCTCGAGCTGGTCCGTCGGTACACCAACATGTCCTACTCTGAGCTGAAGCGTCGGCTCAATGGCGCTTCGAGTCCAACGCCTTTGCAACTGCCCGGGCGTCCAGCATCCTTGCGAAAGCCGCTCGATTCCGAGGCGAAGCGCCTGCGGATCGAGAGCCAGTGGGCAAGCGCATCCCCCTTGTCCGCCGGCGATCACGCCATGCGTTATCTCGCGGCCAGAATCCCGGGCCTGAGGGCGCCAATGCCGCAGGCGTTGCGGCTGTCGGTTCAGGATTACTGGTACGAGAAGCGGGTGGTTGGCCAATACCCGACGATCGTTGCGCAGTTCACACTGCCTGACGGCCGTATGGCGACCGTTCACCGCACTACGCTGGACCCCAGCAAGCCGGAAAAGGCCACCATCATCACGCAGGACGGTGAGGTGTTGCCGGCAAAGCGCAACGATGTCACGGCGCTGCCGCTGGCCGGCGGCGCGGTGCGATTGATGGCGCCGCGTAACGGCGAACTGGCGATTGCCGAGGGGCTGGAGACGGCGTATGCCGCCTACATGCAATTCGGCGTTCCCGCCTGGTACTGCCTGAACCGGGTACTACTCAGCCAGTTTGTTGTGCCGGACGGTCTTGGCATTGAATCGGTGCACATCTTCGCGGATTTCGATGCCATTGATCCCACGACCGGCAAATCGCCAGGCATGGCCGATGCACTATCCCTTCAGAAGCGCTTGCGCCAGGCTGGCTTCAAGGTCGTGCTGCACCGACCCAAGGTGAGGGGCACTGACTTCTGCGATGAATGGCGCACCGTCTATCAGTTGCGCCAGATGTCGCGGCACGTGGTGCCGGCCTGACCTAACACCGCCCTTGAGGCGGCTTCTTTTTAACCTCTGCCCTGTGGGTTCGTCCCATAGGGCGAATCTTTACCTCGGCAGGCTCTCTCTCAGGAGTAATGCAATGCCGCAAAAAGGCTTCACCGCGATCGTGAACAAGTTGCAGATTCACGCTATGCGCAGGACGGGTACATCCGACGTTCCGGCAATCCAATCTGAAGCTCAGTTCTTTCACGTGTATCGTCGCGAGTCCTCGCGCGATCTCACGCTCGTCAAAGGCAATCTGTCCTTCGACTCGGCCGCTGACTTCTGCCTGGCCCACGGCACGCTTCACTGAAGCTTGCCCATCTCTGACGAACAAAGCCCCAGCATTGTGAACTGAACCCCAGAAGTTGGACGGTTCAAGAAGACTAGGCTTGCAAGGGCTGGGTCCTGTACTGCACGGGACTCAGCCCTTTTAGCTTCAGTCGGATACGTTCGTTGTTGTAGTAGTGGATGTATTGTCGGATCCCACTTTGCAACTGCTTCACGCTGTCGAACTCGTTCAGGTAGAAGAACTCCGACTTGAGCGTTCCGAAGAAGCTTTCCATCGCGGCATTGTCGAGGCAATTTCCCTTACGGGACATACTCTGACGGACCTTTTTGCCCAGGAGCCGTCGATAGGCGGGCATCCGATATTGCCAGCCCTGATCCGAATGCAACAATGGCCGCTCACTACGCTTGAGGCGTGAGATCGCTTTCTTCAGCATGCCGCTGACCAGATCGAACGTGGGCCGTGTGGAACTCTGCCACGCGACGATCTCGCCGTTGTACAGATCCATGACCGGCGACAGGTACAACTTCTGCCCCTTCACGTTGAACTCGGTTACGTCCGTTACCCATTTCTCGTTAGGCCGTTGTGCGGCGAACTGTCGGTTGAGCAGGTTCGGAGCTGCCAGTCCGAGCCCTCCCCGGTAAGAGCGGTATTTCTTCGGTCGTACCAGCGACTTCAGGCCCAACTGCAGCATCAGGCGCCGGACCAACTTGTGATTGACTACCTCGCCGTCCTGCCGAATTGCCGCAGTAATGCGCCGATAGCCATATCGGCCTCGATGGCGCTCATAGATCGCTCGAATGCGCTGCTTGAGTTCAGCGTAACGGTCTCCTGCCAGCAGGGCCTTCTGCTGATAGTAGAAGGTGCTGCGCGCCAGTCCTGCCACCGCCAGCAGAACGGCCAATGGATGATGCTGCCTCAATTCGAGTACTACTTGCGCTTTGCGCGCGGCGCCTGACGCTGCTCCGCTCGAATCAAGGCATCGAGTTTTTTTAGGTACGCCACCTCCGCGCGCAGGTATTCGTTCTCCTTGAGCAACTGCTCACGGGTACGCTGGTCCTGTTCGGATTCCGGCGCAATGGGTTCGGGTGGTGATGAGTTCGGCATCTTCCGGGGACGTCCCTTGGGACGAGGCAATAGTGCAGGCAGACCACCCTCATGATACTGGCGCTCCCAACGGCTGATGGCACCCGGATCACGAATCCCCCAGATCGCTCGCGCCTCAGATTGCGACAGGTTGTCCCGCTGGATGCCTTCAAGCACCGCCAGCTTGAATTCCGCGCTGTACTTGCTGTGCCCCTTGCGTCGTAACCCGCGTCGACCGTGAAGCTCATGCAGCGCAACCCACTCGCGGGCCAGCGTACGGCCCACCCCATACTCCCGCGCTAGCTCCCTAAAGCCTATACCTCCGGCCAGATATCGCTTTACTACTCTGAGCTTCAATTGCTCGTCGTGCTTCGCCATGAAAAACACCCCAAGGGTTGGATCAGTGTCCAACTCTTGGGGTGCAGTTCATTGCTGGGGCTTTTTCTTTTTTGCGCGGCGAGAACCGCGTCAGTCTCGGCTGCGAGCTGCCTTATAGACCTCGATGGCGGCCTGCAGAACGCAGAAGCCGATCGTAACGTAGAAGACAAAGCGGTTCACGTCAGCGGTAGTGGACAGGTAATCGAACATCTTTCCTCCTCGGTTTGTTAAGAGATGATACAAGCTTGCCCGAAAAATTCGTGTGTCAAGTGCTCAATCGAATTGAGCGGTGGCCGCGTTCAGCGCATCGAGATCCAGAAAGTCGAACCCCGCAGGCTGTCCAGCGCTATCCGGACTCGGCTGGCTCGCTGCCTCATTGTTTGCGGGGCGGGGTGCCGGCGCGGGACGAACTACGGGCCCCGCGGCGGACTCCGCCACCGCCGCCTGGGCGGGTATGTGCGCAACCGGGTACGATTGCATGGGCTGCCGTTGCGCCGCGACAGCGGGCCGATTGCCTGTCGGCATTCCAGCCAACGGCAACCGAGTCGGCAATGCAGCGGCCGGAGACGGCAGAAGCATCGCATCGGCGCCCGCGCCGTCGCCCAGCATCGACAGCCCGACTGTCGCGAGCCGCTTCAGGATAAATGCCCGATCCCGGGCGCTGGGGATTCCGCTGAGGTAGCGAAGTAGCTCCGGCGTGGAGTCGGACGTCAGCGTGAGCTTCATCTCCAGCTTGTCCATATGGGACTCCCCGTTTAGGCGGCGGCCTTGGTCGCCTGACGTGCGGCGCCAATGGTGTAGAACCCGCGCACGTTGGCGAAGCAGGGCGAATCCATCATGTGGATGTCGTTCAGCGGGAAGGCCGCGCGAATCGTCGGCGCGTAGAGCGCCGCGCCGCCGCCGGTCAGGATGATGGCCCGGATGTCGTCGGTGCGTCCCACCCGCGATTGCAACTCCTTGATCGCCGGATTGGTAACAGCCATTGCCTCGGTGAGATAGCGGCCCAGCTCGAGGTCCTGCTTGTAGAACAGCAGCTTGCCCGTCGTGCGCAGCGCGTGATCGACCCGCTCGATGGCGTCGAAGGGCTGACCTTGCTCGGCCGCGATCAGGCTGGCGATCTGCTGGTAAACGCGTGCCGCGCCACCCGGCACGCCACCGCTGCGCGTATCGTCCATCGTGTAGCCACGGGCCACGATCCAGTCAGTCGTGAAGTACCCAACGTCGATGACCAGATACGAGTTGTCGGGGTCGTATTGCTTGCCGCTCTGCTGCATGTAGGTCACCAGCGTGCCGAGGGGCTGCGGCAGGGGCATGACCGACTTCACGTTGACTTCGCCCCAGCCAAAGTCATGCCGCCCGACGAACCGGTCGCGCAGGAAGCCCCCGTACTTCTGCGTGTTGTGAACCGGCAGGCCTAGCACGAGGCGTTCGATCTCGGTGGCACCGGAGTAGAAGAGTGCCCCGGCGAGAAGCGCTGCATAGTTCGGCGTCGTGACGTAATCCTCCGCCAGCGCACGGCCGGTGTTGTACGCACCGCTAAGCGACACGCCGGGCCCGACTTCATATCGTGCACCATCCACTGTGACGTTGACCACTTTGCGCGCCTGGAAGATCGTGCCGCTCTCGGGCGTGAGGCTCGAGGTCGCCGCCTGGGGGGCGAGCGAAGGGAACATGTTCGTCCTAATCTCCGAGCCGAGTGCAAATGCGGTCTTGGTGTTGCCATAGCCCACATCGACCGCGAGGGTGGCGGTCTTCGCGATCTTCGATTCGCCGTTCTGTTGCTGCATGGATTCGCTCCGAAAGGTTTGTTGCGAGGTTGATAGCAAACAGGGAAGGCTCGATTCAATCTGCCAGATACGGGGACTTTCGTCCGGTATCTGACACTTGATGTCAGCCGGTTCGGTGACTATCGGTGAGCAAGTGACAGATGCTCACCGATAGTTCCACTTAGTGCCTCCCTATGTCACCAACTCTACCGAGCAAAATCCAATGTCAAGTCGTCGAAACCTCCCGAAAACGAGCGCGTTTCGGTTGTTCGCCACGGCGGTGTTCGGCTATCCTGTGGGCTCTTACCGCGTCCCCGACGCATCGACCTCGCCGCCACTCGCGCGGCAAATCCGCACCCGACACTGTTCTCGAAACGGGCATCGGGCTGCTACTGTCCACGCCGCACAATGTCGCGGCATTTTTTTCAATCGGCTCAGATACATACTGGCCCACACTGAGGACCCCGGACACCGCGATACCAATTGGCTTTGCGGGCGGTTTTGGGGAATTGGCTGAGATGAGGACATGTGCAGGCCGGACACTCGGACACATGCAGTGCCTCGAACTCTTCCACTAGCCCAGCGGCGAAAGCGGGGTGTGCGAACGGTGAACCCGATACACAGCGGTTCAGACGTCGCGACCTGAAGGGCAGGACGTAGGCTGACTTCGTCAACCTGACGCTCCAACTCCATGAGCACGGCGTGCGCGGCCGTTACCAAGAACAGCGCAACAAGAGTTACGCGGGCGGCGTCGCTCGGTGCATGCACCGGACGGCGTTCATGCTGGAGAGCGGTTCCTCCGGCAACCGGGTAGCCTGGCCAATCGATAGCGCGGAGCGCGATAGGTTGAGTCGGGACAGTCATGCACGTTTCTTCCACGTGAGGGCTGACCAGCCAATGGAATCGCTAAAGGACAGGGAAGGGCAGGACCACGTCCGGTGGTTAAACGGTGGAACAGGGCGTCGAAGCAAAGCGCGGTGTTACGGGGACCACTGCATGCGCAACGCCGGGTATGGGAAACAGGAGAGAACGATGCGTCAGGGCGCGGTGTTCAATGTCAGAGCGCTGTTAGCGAAGTACGATCTGCCAACGCGCATGAGGGCCGAGTTGGAAGTGGCGTTGATGGACAACCTGAGAAAGATCCTCAGTCAGACGAGAGTGAGCCTGAAAGCCGCGTCTCTGAAGACGCAGGAGAGGCGTATGTACACGATCTGTCGGTCGATCGTGGAGTTGCGTGAGCAAGGTTTCATGCTTGAGAGCCCCCACTCGCTGCGGCATAAGCACGTACAGGCTCTGGTAGATCGATGGGTGGAAGAAGGGCAGACGGGCGGGACGATCGAGAACAAACTGAGCCACCTCAAGGCCTTCTGTCAGTGGCTGGGGAAGAGCGACTTGATCCGCTCCCTGGGCGAGTACACAGACAGGCGGGCGCATGGCCTTATCCGATCCTACGTAACGACTAAGGACAAGTCGTGGAAGGGGAGCGGCATTGACGCGAGGGCTGTGATTGCCGAAGTCGAGAAGGATGACCCGAGAGTCGCGGTACAGCTGCAATTGCAGGCCGCATTCGGCCTGCGTGTCGAAGAGAGCTGGTCGCTCAAAGTTGCTTCCGCGCTGAAGAACCTGGACACACTCAGGGTGGTGGACGGTACCAAGGGCGGCCGTAAGAGAGACGTCCCCGTTCGCCTACAGCTCTTCGTATTGGATCGGGCCGCTCGGCTCGTTGATCCGATGACCGGCTCAACAACCCCGGCGACGTACAACATCGCGCGATGGCGTAATCATTACAACGCAGTGTTGCGCAAGCATGGTGTGTACAAGAAAGGACTGGGGGTGACCAGTCACGGCTTGCGTCATGAGTGGGCGCAGGAGATGTATGAGGAGTTGGCGGGCGCGCCGGCCCCCGTCAAGGGTGGCGATGCCCCTGGTCTGGAGGCTCATCGACAGGCCATTCAGGCGGTGGTACTTGGCGCTGGCCATAGCAAGCCGTCGAAGAGCGGAGCCTACCTATCAACATTCACCGCCATGGCGGCGGTCGGTAAGCCTCAGGTCTCAAAAGAGCAGGTCCTTGCGTCGATCCGTCGGCATGACGGAAATAAGAGCAAGGCTGCTGCCGAGTTAGGCATCACACGTCAACGTCTCTATCGAATCAGCGAGAAACAGGAGTAAGGCATGCACGAGGAGAAAGAATACAGCCGCGCAGAGGTCGGGGATATTCTGAGTGAGGGAATCTCTCCAGCGGCCGTTGAGCGTTGGCCGCTCATCCGCCTACCCGAAGCGCTGGTCGCAGTAGCTCGAGCCAGCCTGATCGAAGATGCTGAGGACCGGTTCGCATTGGAAGACCTGGAGTACGCACAACGTCCAGTACGGGGCCTTCGCACATCGTGGGGTTGCATCGTCGGGGAATTCAATCACCCGTCCTCCGCGGGTGAAACCATGGTCTGGCTGTCCGGGTATCTGAGGTCTGACCCATTCCTGCAACTGCCACATTTGCGGCAGAACGCCGAGGATGTTGGACTGTTTCTGAGTGATCTCGCAAATGCCATACTGGCACCGAAGTCCGAGCGGTATCTGAAGAAAAGTTCTTTGGAGTGGAGCGACAACGACATGACGTCGCAACTGTTCTGCTTATTGGGGTTCTTCGACCCGGCCGACGAGGCGGCCTTTGAGGCAGCGGGCCGGAAGACTGGTGCTTGGCTCGCTGCGACGGACATAGACGAAGCCCTCAGGGCGTGCCAAGATCCGAAGCTGCTGTGCGGGCTGACCGAGAGATCGCTGTTGCCGATCACCCGGAGTGTGCTCAAATAGTCCGAGCATGCTCACCCTATTTCCCCGGTAACACGACATATTTGTAGCGTGTTTCTCGGTCGGTCAGAGGCTTAGATGTCCCATGTATGTAGACAAACTCTACTCTGACGTGGCGCTTCGCCGCATCCTAGCCAATGGCGTCGCGGCAAACGCGACTGCCGAATGGCCGTGGCTTCCCGTTTTCTCGCGCGAGTGGCCCGCGGCTCGCCGGCGAGGCCTTCGGGCGAATTGGGGAGGCATGTTCCTCTACACCTTCGACGAGATGGATGTTTCGGAGGTCGGCATCGAAGGTTACATCGTGGACAACCCCTTCTTCGACTTCGGCGAGATTTGGGGGAACGGCGTCGCCGTGGGTGCCCACCTGAGTGACCTCGTTTCGATGCACTTTGCACGGCTGACCAGGCGCAGGCTCGGCAAGGCAGGGTGGCAGTTTGAGGATTACGATACCGAGGCTGGAACGATTTTCCGGATTTCGTCTGTCCTGTCACCCGCGAACGGAGATGCGTTGGGGAAGGCGCTGGCTGTAGCACTGCAGCAGGCCGACGTCGCGCATCTCTGTCTGGCATGCCAGGCGGGGGCCTACCTCGATGGTTTGAAGGACTTTGCGGAGCTGCCTGCTCGGCCGATAGCGGGCAGGCCAGGCTCCAACTCGGAAAGGTAGTGAATTTGGCGGGTCTTTCCGGGCGGGCGATGTAGTCGGGACGTGCTTGAATACCCTGGCACATCTAACCCGAAAGGAGATCTACCCTCATGACGAAATCCGAACTGGTCGACGCCGTTGCCCGCAGTGTCGACGGCCTCACGAAGACCAAGGCCGAGCAAGTCCTCAATGCAACGCTCGATGCCATCGTCGAGGCGGTAGGCCGCGGCGAAACCCTGAGCCTGATCGGCTTCGGTACCTTCAGCAAAGGCGAGCGTGGCGAACGCATGGCGCGCAATCCGCGCACCGGCGAGGAAATTCGGATCGACGCGGCTAAGACCGTGAAGTTCAAGGCCGGCCAGCGCTTCAAGGATGCCGTCAACGGTGGCGCCGGTGGCCGGTGACGCGACGGGCGCGGCTTCGCCGCAATACGTGCCGGTCGCGCAGCTGCTGGCGGGCACAACGGACGTTCCGCAACGCATCGATGCAGCGACGATCCAGTATCGCGGCGTCATTTGCCATGTCTATGGCGTTCTCCATGGTCTGACGGGCGGCACTAACCGGCAGTACAAGGCCCTCGTGGAGGACGCGATCGAGAATGCTCCGGGAGAGCTTGTCTTTGGCGAGACGAAGTTCGCGAAGCTGTACCGGGGCATCCAGGTCGAGATGGACGACTGGACCGAGATCCCACTGCGCGATGCATTCCGGATGCAGTTCAAGGCCGCTCTCACGCCGATGCGTATGTTTATGGTGGCCGCCGGCATGCGGCGCGAGCGGCGGACGATGGCGGACCGCTTCGGAGCGAACGGGCTTCGTCGTCTCCAGGACATCGGTGGCTCTGCCGCCTTCCATGCGCTCTCGCCCGACGAACGGCGCAGGATTGCCGGTTTTCCGGAGCCCTACGCCTATCTCGTGGAGAATTGCCGTCGCCGGGCGGGCGGGGGCGACCGCCGTGGACCGGTGTTCCCCGATCCTGATTGGCGCTGGCTCGCGATGATCGAGCCGGAGCTCAACATCCCGTTGCGAAGCGTCTTCATGCTGGAGTTCGCAGTGGAACGGGCGAGGGTGTTGGGGGCCAGTGAGATATCGCTCTTTGTGGGCGAGATTCACAACTCCGACATGGTGTGGCTGGCGGGCTTCGACGAGTCCGCGGTGGACCCGAAGGTACGGGACATGGTGGACAATGTCCGCCGGCGCGCTATCGAGCTCGCGCGCGGGCGCCGCGGCGCCCTTCCCGGCTCCGCTTCGTTCTGGCTTCGCTGGCGGGCGCGTCCATCCCGCTATCGTTGTACTTCGGCCTCGGAACGTGGCTGTGGGCACGAAGCTGAACCCGCGGGATGCTACCGTGCGTAGGCCAGCATGAGCGTGGCCAGCGCACCAGCGTGCCGAACCAGCCCACCGAGGGATTCAGCTGCATCCCGTGCTTTTTCGTTTCCAATGAGCCAGGCAAATGCGACACGGCGAGCAACCTTTTCCCCTGGATGCGGCGTCGGCGGCGGTAGATCCAGTGCGACGCCTCGCTTTGCCGGCGCCAGAGCCGGGAACGGATCGATGCCGGTGAAGTGCGACAGTTCGCTGATGCTGACAACGCTATAGGCTGGCGTCGCATCGTTGCGGACGACGTAGGCGGCGGCGCCTACGCCCGGCACATAGATTGCCTTCCACAAATAGTCCGGGATGCGCACGCGGCCGTTCAGCATTCGGGCGGCATTGGTGAATGCCGGACCAGTCACGACATGGATGGCGCCATACTGACGCGCGAGCTTGCGCGTCGATGTCTCGATATGGCTCCAGGTCCTCCGGTTCGACGTGCTGTTCTGAGGCACGACGTTGGCCAGGCTGAAGCTTTCGGCCTGAGACGCCTTGTTTCCGAAGTCGCCGCTCGGGGCAAGGTGGCCACGGTCGTATCCAGATCGTGCGAAGTCTCGCAGCTGCGCACGCTCCCCAGCCGGCAAGCGATCTTCTTCGTAGAAATCACTGTCGCGCGGCAATGTGCGGGCCGCATCCGCCGCGGCGGCGGTCAGGCGTTCGGCGGACCATAGAGCCGTGCGGGTCTGTGGCGAGTAGAGGACTGCGTACGCGCGGTAGCAGAGCAGCTTGGCGTTGGCGGCAGGACGGCTGACCGCCGGCTTGCCGGCGTCGAGGATGTTTCCGCATTGCGCGGGGTCCTTGGCGGAGGCGGCTGCCGCAGTGGCGGCGAGGAGAAGGGCGACTGCGAGGTGGCGGATCATTGCTGGGAAGGCGTCATTGAACACACCACCAGCTTGCCCGTTCTGCGCCAAAGTCAAGGCTGCCAGTGATCGGGGAGGCCATCGATAGCCTTACCGATGAATTCGTGCAAATCCAGGAGCGGCCAGTCCTTGTCGGCGAGGGATTCTTCGGCAATCTCAGCGCACAGCGCCGGCACATGGTCGAAGCGGATCATAGGCGCGCCATCGATATAGATGATCTTCGCGCGCTTCAACAGTTTCTGATATCTCGCCGCCTGCGAGATCACTGTCTCGGGGGGATCTACGTGCTTGAACTCGTACCCTGGCTGGGCGAGTGCCGCGGCCATGGCGGCGAACTTGGGTCCGACCGTCTCCCAGTCAGAGGTCGTTGCCGCGAGCAGATTCAGGAAGTAGGGGATGTCCGAGGCGGTCAGCGCGCGCCGCGACATCATTGAGACCGCGTTCTGGTCGGCTGGCCGGTGCTCGACGCGGCTATTCCAGATCGTGCTGAGGGTCGTGAACGCAGTGTCCTTGTCCGTGGAGTCCATGCGGATAGGCGGGGTGGAGATTCCGCATTCTTCGCATACGATAACTGCCTGGAGCCGGCCAGAGATGTAGGTCGGGGCGCCGTCGCAGTGGGCGCATTGAAGGAGGCCGCTGGGCATGGGGAAAGTCAAGGTCGGGAAATGCGGGCATTATGCCTTTCCCAGAACCCGCGCCCAGCGGTGAGGCGAGATGACCGTTCGAACAGCGGCCGCTAGGCTGCGTTCATGGCCAGGTAGCCGGCCGTGGAGTTGAGCAGGTCCTCGTACGCGGTGGCCTCGAAGCCTTGCAGAATCTCGGCATGGTCGCGCAGCGCCGCGCCGATCTGCCAAAACTCGTTGAGCCAGCGACCAGGCGGGCCCATTGGACCTCCCAGCTGGCCGGTGGCAACGGCGCCTCGGATGGCGAGGATCGTTTCGGGCTCGGGGTATTCGCGCTCGTTGTTGTGCGTCATGGTCGTTTCGGTTGGGTTGCCCATTGCAGGGCGGGATGCATCTGAAAGCCGTCGGACTGCCGGAACAGTTCAGCAGCACCTCGCACGTACTGCAGGATCCATTCCGTTGCGATCCAGCGCCGGCCTAGCCGCTCGGCGGCCAGGCCGGTACGGATCGTCCCACCGAAAGGATCGACCACCAGGTCGTCCGGCCGGGACAGGAACCGCGTGAAGAAATCTGCGATGTCGGTCGGCTGCATGGCCCCATGAGTTGGAAGCCCGAGCGCCTGGGCGGCGCGGCGGTAGGCCCGGGTGTCCGCACAGCTGTGTCCGCGCTCGATGACATTGCGGGGCAGCCGGCCGGCCGTCTGGTTGCCGAAGGCGCTCTGCCGGATGCGGTACGCCCCATCTCCGTATATGGCGTTGCGTGTCTCGCCGCCGGCGGCAATCAGACGCTGGTGCCGTGCAGTATGGGCTTGGAGGATCTGCCGGTTGTCGGCCCGCACGCGGGCGGGATCGTTGGTGAACCAGAGCACCGGCTCGTAGGCTGATGTGAGCTGGACGCGGTCTACGCAGGCCCATCGGGTAGGGCCTGGCGGCTTGCTGTAGTTGATCCAGGGCACCCGGCCCATGAGCGACAGGCCGAGCCGGTCGTGCAATGCCAACGTCAGGCGCTCTATATAGAGAGAGCGGGCCGGACTGCGCGGCTCGAAGATGTCGTTCGACACGTTGAGGACGATGCTGCCGCCGGGCACCAGCCCTGCAACGATGGGTTCGAGAGCCTCGCACAGGAAATCGACGTATTGCGCCTCGGTGGGATTGCCATAGGCCCGTGCCTGGCGCAGCGGGTAGGGTGGCGACGTGACGCACAACGCAATCGGCTCGCCGAGGCCACGAAACACGTCCTCGTGGCGAGCCCACACGGCTATTCCGAGCGCGGTGCTGAAGGCGACCAGCCGCACACCGTCGGCGGCGCGGTCCAGCTCCTTCGTGACTGGCTTCGTCAGCTTCCAGAATCCTGCGCGGTCGGCCACCCGCTCCACGATGCCCATGGACTTCAATGTCTGCTGGTGCCATCGCACGGCGCGCTTGAAGGGGCTGTGCAGGGCGCCGGCCGTACCAACAGGCACTTTGGCATGCGCCTTGGCCAGATCGACCCCTGCCGCGGTGGCCACGGCATCGTAGAGCTGCGTCGTGGCGATGCCGTCAGTGGGCGCGTTGGCAAACGCGGCAGCCACATGTCCAAACAGATTCAGCTGCTCCATCACACGCCCCCTCGCGCAAGCGCTCGCTCGCATGCGGCCGCGACGTCGAGCGACGTCACGGGAAAGGCATCATGGACCGCGCCGTCGAGCAGCCGGCCCGCGGCTTTCTTCCCAACCCCGTGCATCACCGTCACTGGAAAGCCGCCTTCGTCGCGTGCGCGCATGAATTCGTCTCCGCGCTCAAGCTGCTGGCCATGCCTGTCGAGGCAAATCCCGCCCGCAATCCAGGTCTTGGCCTTGTTCACCCATTGCTGGAAGCTCGCGAACTCCTGAAAGACTGCCTGGCCAGTCGAGCCGTCTGCAACCCCCGTGTGCCAGTGCCCCCATTGCTTGAAGATAAACGGCACGCCGGAGGCGGCGCACTGATCGCGTAGAGCGCGCGGCCATGCGGGATGCATCGGGCGTGCGCCCGTACCGCTCTCTCCTCCTACGATTACCCAGTCGAGGGAACTTGGCGCGTAGTCGTTGCCGGAGGTGTGCAGGATGTCGCCGGTCAAAGTCGAGAAGACGTCGACATGGCCGAGCAGCGGCTCCATCGAAAGGAAGCGCGTCTTGGCCGGCGTGCGCAGCAGCGTGGGGATATCGCGGTCCGCTTCGGCCTGATTCACGATCGTCGCACCCAGCCAGATATCGGCGGGCGCATTGCCGGCGATCCATGTGGCCAGCCACGGCACGAGCGGGTTGTCGGCGCAGTCGTCGCGCTCCATTAGCGCGTTGAATGCCTCTCCGAGCCGCTTGCTCGCGTTGCCGATCCGCTTGCTCAGCACGAGTTTGTCGAGGTTCGGCGTCTGGCGCCAGACATCGAGCATGTCGATGAACCAGGCGATAGGGACCGCATTGTCGAAGACGTCGGCCAGGCTCGCGCAAAACACACGCTGCCGGCGTCCGTGAACAGAGGCAAACGCCGCGTGGGCGGCGTTCCATCGGAACATCTTCCGCCAGTTTGTCTGGGATGTGCGGCGGCGTGGCGCACCAGGTCCCCAGTTCACCGCCCGTCCACCGGCGAACCGCGCGTTGCGCGTCTCAGCGTAGCAGTGGTCGCAACCGGGCCCGACTTTCTGACAGCCTTCCCAGGGGTTCCACGTGTGGTCGCACCACTCGATGTTGCTGTTGTCGCTCATGGCGTTTGGTCCTCGAATAGATCGCGCGTGCGGGTGTCTCGGTCGGTGTCGCTGTTGTTGGCAAGTGGCTGATGGGTGGGTTCACCAGAGGCTTGTTCGGCGCCCTGTTTAGCAAGGCTAAGGCGTTGGCAGTGCGGGCAGCGCCTGCAGCCACGCGGCACGTCGCCGACTTCGATCCACCGACCACGCGAACGCATGCGTCGGGCCGTGTCTTTGGGCGAATGTCCGCAAAGAGATGCGTTCGTCCGGGGATCCACGGTATGGATGTAGCGGCCGCCGTTGGCGCGGGCCAGATACGGAGCCGTCCTGCGTTCGGTGGCGAGATCCTCGAACTGACTCCGAAGCGCGGATACACAATCCCAGTGGGCACCCGTTGGCGTGTGATAGCCCTGGGAGTACTCGACGGATTTGCCGCACAGCCAGCAGCTACCCGTGTCGTAGTGCTCGTCGATGGTCTTGCCGAAGTAGCGGTCGTCGTTAGGCATCGTTAGCTCGTTGTGCGCCATCAGTGGGCGCGTGGTAAATGCCGGTGCCGCAATACGCGCAGCCCAGATGCTCGCGCTCGGCCGCTTCGGTCTCGTCCGCCGGCGGCGGGCATCGCGGGTGCGTGTTCGCGCGCACGAGCAGCTCGACCAGACGGATCGATACCAGTAGCCGGTCATCGTCCGTTGCCTGCCCCAAAAGGTCCGCAGCGATGAGGGCGGCCAGATGGTTCACGAGATGGAGGGGCGGGGAATAGATGGATTCCGGGCCGCAGTCCCTCTGCACGGTCGGCGCGCTTGTCTGTTGGGCGGCATTCAGCGTGTCGCAGACCCATTGCACGACCCCGGCCTTGATGTGGTCGGCAGGGCTGGTGTCGAAGTGCTCGCTGAAGACGCGCAGCGTCCCGCAAGAGATCACGCCATTGCCACCACGCCAGTGGCCGGTGAATGGCGGGCGCCCGGGCGCCACAAAGGACCGATGCGCGCACGCGGCGCGGATGAGCGCCATATCGCGTCGGGCGGCCAGCGCGGTTGCGGAGTTTGCGGACACGGTCAGCAGTCCGCATGCTGGATCCAGCAGCGCGTCCATGCGATCGAGGGCATTCTGGACATCGGATGCCGCCGCGGCGGGCCGCGGGGGCAACGGGGGAGAGGGCAGGTGCATGGCGATGGAGGAGTATTTGACCCCTTCAGCCTATCTAGACGGTGGCAAAGTCAAGTCGCGCCGTCGCGTCGATGCTTCGGTGGGCGAGTTCGCGAGCCCAAATCGAACGGCCGCGGCGCGCAACTGGCCGGCATCGATGCTGTCCTGGGCGAGCGCCTTCAGGACAACCTGCGCGAAACCGTGCAGTGCGGCTAGCTCTTCGCCAATCGACCCGTGAATGTAGAGGTACAGCCCATTGGGCATACGGCGGACGGCGGTCGTCTCGCTCGCCATGCGCTCGAGCAGCACCTCCGCCGACGCAGGGTCAATGCCAAGGTGCCGGTGCAGCAGCGCCGCAGAGGCCGCGCGATGCTGGTGGACGAGTTCGAGTGCTTTCTGGAACAACTCATCAGCCTGCATTCGGTGTCCTGCCGCCCACGTCAAGTTCGAGACCGTTGATCGCGGTATTCACAGCATCCCACTCAAGGCATGGGATGCCGTGCTCGCGGTAGTGCTGGCGCTTGGCCGCCATTCGTGTGTCGTACTCGGTGTTGCCCGTCATACCCAGCACCTCGATGACGACCTCCGGGTTGACGTCGGTGAGCACAAAGTCCGGGTGCACGGCCGAGCGGCCGATGTGGCGCAGGGGCTTGCGGAAGGCGCGCCCGCGGCTGACGAGATGATCGGCCATGGTCACCTCGTGCGATGAATCGCAGGGCAGGAACTGGCGGTTCGCCAGCATCGCTGCGATATCGATCACGGTCAGATAGTTCGATCGCGATTTCTCTACCAGGATCACGACGATGCACCGCTGTTCTGCCTTCTTGGTCGCAGCGAGAGCATTACCGAACGAGGCTTGCAGGCGTGCATAGAGCTCCGCCGACATGAAGTGCGCCTGGGTGTTCTGGTGTAGCACCAGCTTGCCGCCGTACTTGCTCGCGTCATGAGACTTGAGCTCACCGATCAGGATGCCCCGAGGCTTGCCGGCCGCTGTCGGGGTAAGCCGGGCCTGCCACGCCTCAAAGGCACCGAGGATTTCCGCCTTGCGTGCCGGGTCCCAGCGCTCCATCACGTGCAGCAGGTCCGCAGCCGACTTGCCGTTGATGCGGCAGTCGGCGAGTTCCGTCGTCAGTTGTGACCAGCAGGCGCTCCAGCCGCGCGAGCCGGTACCGGGCCAGACGTTGAGGCCGGCCTGCTCCCACGCGTATTCGAGCAACGCCAACAGGCCCGCCGACCGGCGCTGCGGTTTCGTGCTTTGCCCATGGGGCGTGCGTTGTACCGTCCTGGCTGGCGTTTGGGTGGATGCAGACAGAGTCGCATCGAGTCGGATATCGTGATGGCCGTCTCGGATGCGAAACGCATCGAGACTGTCCGCAGTGCCGCCGCTGGCTTGCGCCTGCCTGTGGAAGGGGCAGGCAACACCGTGGTGGTGGGCCTGTTCGGGCCAGCGCGCGAGCAGAAAGATCTCGCGGTGGCGCCGGATGACGAGTTTGGGGCGCGGGCGGCCGCTGGTGCAGCCGCACTCGGCAAAGCCCTGGACCGTCTTCGCTCGCTCGAGTTGGCGGGCATAGCGGCCCGGGTCGTCCAGCACGTCGTCGAGCGGAAACTCTGCCCCGCCAATGCGCACGGTGATCATGAAATTCTCCCTAGGCTTCTGCATCCCGGAACATCGTGTAGAGGTCGCGGCGGATCTCGCTGAGATCTAGCACATGCTTTGCGCGCGTCATGGCTACATAAAGCAGTCGCATTTCCTCGGGCGCCATGGTCATCTTGCCGTCGTCGCCATGCTTGAATTTGAAGTCGCCCGCCAGCTGCACGCGGTCCCATTCGAGGCCCTTGGCGCGGTGCACGGTCGAGACGATGTAGTCGGCCTCGTCTTCGGGCGACACGCGCGTGAGGATCAGCCGGAGATAGTCCACGCCTTCGTCGTCGATCAGCTTCACCAGCGGCTTGAGGTCGCGACCGGCGAACGAATCGGCGTACTCCTGCACCTCGTCCCACGTCTCGAAGAGCGCGAGCGTAGCGGGGTAGCCGACACGCTGGCCGCGCATCAGCTGCTCGGCGCCGTCGGCAAAGGCCTGCAGTTCATCGACCTTGGCACGCACAGCCACGCGATCGCCGCGGCCGATGCCTTGCGCAAGATGTGTCAACACCGTGGCGTTCTTGCGGCATAGGATGGCGTCGTAGCGATCCTGGCCCGGAACTGACTCGTGCAGAACGCGTGAGGAAACATGCTCCTGTCCACGCACCGGAGTGTGTTCGTCCATGATCCGCAGCACGCGGCTCGCGAGCTGGGCAATGGCGGGCCCGAAGCGGAATGACTCGGTCAGCGCGCATTCGGGCGCACGGATGTGGTCCATCGCGTTGACGGCTCCCCGCCACTCGTAGATCTGCTGGTACGGATCGCCGACGTAGATCACCTGACCCTGCTGTGCGCGGAGCACCGACAGCATGAGCCCGTCCGCGTCCTGCGCCTCATCGAACAGGATGAAATCTGCGCCGATGCGCGGGCGGCTGCGCTCCCAGAGCTTGACGTAGACCCCATGGGAGATCGCGGAAGGGGATGCGGGGTCGATGTATTCGGCCCAGAGTTTCTTGACCGACGGTAGCAGCGCCTCGCGCAGATGCTCTGCCTCGTTCTCCTTGATGACGGGATCTACGGGGATGTGCCACGCCAGCGGCTCGGCCTGTGCAGAGCCGCAGAAGCGGGCGACGCCATCCATCACCATCCGTGCGACCTTGCCTGGACTGAGTTCCAGGTCCTTGCCGATTGTGGTCGGCAGGCGCAGTTTCCCGAAGCCGTAGCGCAGCGCGAGCTGATGCGGTGGCTCGACGGGGTGCTTGAGCTTGCGGGTGATCTCGGGCCGCGTCGCGCCAAACGCGAGCGAATGGACAGTGCGACAACGGGTATTCTGCGGGAACCTGGTGGCCGCCTCCGTGGCGATGTCCTTGTTGAAAGCCAGATAAAGTCCACGTGCCCGGCCGCGAGCCTCGGCAGCCATGCGAAGCGTCGACGTCTTTCCGGCGCCGGCGTAGGCTTTGACCTTGACCGTGCCGCCGCTGCGGACGGCTTCCACAACCTGTTCCTGCTCAGCGGTCGGGGTCATGCCATCTCCAGAGCGACTTGTTCTGGCAGGTTCGCGAGGACGCGACGCCGGATTTCCAACGTGTGGGCGCGGGACGCCTCGGCGCGCCGCGCGGCCTCGCCGCTGGCGTTGTCTACGATGTAGCCGAAATAGAACGCGGTGGTGGGACCAGTCCACGCCAACCACTTAGCCCGGATCTCCGCGCGCTGCTCCGTGCTCAGGGAGAAGTAGACAGCGCGCTTTTGCCGCCAGAGGCGAGCCTGCATGCTGCGCGTCGTGGCCTCGAGGCGATCAGAGCGATGCTGCCGGCGCGTCAGCTCTACCGCCGCGGTGTGCTGTTCGTTGGCCACATGGTCCGCAAAGAGCGGGTATCGATCACGCTCACGTTGCTGCTTGCGGGCGAAAGCGGCCTGACGGCGGGCGTTGAAATCGATGGGCTGGTGGCGACCAAATCGGGTGAATCGCATGGCGGCAAAGGTAAGTGGGTCTAGGACCAAGATACCGGCGCCACGTCGAAGTCAAGGCCGCCGGCGGGCGAAGTTCGTCGCCAATCATTTTGGTCGCGCCGGCAACGGTTTGGCGTCCGTAACGCTATAGAATTCGTGCGTCTTTCTGCCGAACTACCATGTCTGAACAGCCGATTAACGCCGCACGGGAAGTTTCCTTGGGTACGCGTCCGCGGGACGAGCGTGAGTTCGTTCCGCCGGGCGACCCTCACTACGCCGACATTGCGCGCATGGACGCCTTCACGTTCAAGCGCTACCTCGATCGCGTTTTCTGGCACCCTCGACCGGAGGTGCTGCGATTTGAAGTGCGAGCCATCCCCTCATCGACCGGAAGCGTCTACGACGTCGTGGCGCTGGTCGGTAGGGGCTTGGGGGAGGTCTGGTTCGCGCAAGACGCCGTCCCAACGCGGTGGGATTACGTGGCGATCACTGAAACTACAGATGCGCTGGGTCGGCTGCAGCGCGCCAATCTCTCCGCGCAGGGTAAATTGGCGGAAGGGTTCGAGCCGATCGCCGAAGGGCCGGGCGCGGACTATTCTCATCTGGAGAATCCCGAAGAGGTGGCCCAACGCCGTTGGGCGGTGGTAGACCGGATTCGTGCGGCGAACCGTCGGGCACGGGAAGCCGGGGCTCGGTAGCCGGCCTTGTCGCCACAGCGAGCGCGCGGTACTATCCGTCCGATTCTACGCGCTACCGCGCATCGACCTCGCCGGCGTACCGGCCATCTTCTTTCCTTCACCCATTGGGGCTTTTGTCCCATCGGGGCATGGCTCCCTCCAGGAGCTATCCCGCACGTCAATCTCAGTTCTTCTCTGGTGTCTGAAATGTTCAATCCGCCGCATCCGGGCGCTTTGGTGAAAGACGTCATGACGTCGCTGAACCTTTCGGTGGGCGCCGCAGCGAGTCAGCTCGGCGTGTCCCGTGTCCAGCTATCTCGCTTGGTTAACGAGCACGCAGGGGTCAGCACTGAAATGGCCGTGCGTCTCGAGCAATGGGTTCGTGGACCCGCGGCAGAGACTTGGCTTGGTTTGCAGGCCGATCACGATCTGTGGCAACTGCGGCATTCCGATGCCCTTCCGTGTGTCGCGCCGGCCAACCAAGGCGACTGCCAACTCGCATAGCGATCACGTATCAGCGATTCTTCCGGCGTGGCGTGTGTATCTACGTCGCGAACACCGTTTTTTTACCCATTGGGGCTTTGTCCCCTATGGGTCATGGCTCCATCTTCGTTGGAGCCATCATGTCCACCATTGACAACCTCGAAACGGCCGCCGCTATCGTTGCATTGGTCGTGATTCTGTTCGCCGCGCTTTTCTTCATCGTCACGACGGGGAGCATTGCGCTGCTTTCCCTGCAGCTGTCCACACTGATGATCGCCGCTTTGGCGGTGGCCGTGCTGTGGGTCCTTGCCAGGTTCTCTCATCTGTCGCGCCAGCCGGCTTGACCATCGCCGCGCGCTGTCCCTAGGGCGCGCGCGGCCCCCCCACACCCATCCGGGAATCGTCCCGGTAGGGGCGTTTCCCGTATCCACTAAGGAAACGCCATGTTCCATCGAAAAGCGATCGACTTTGAAGTTGGGCCCGTTCCGGCCGAAGAATCCTGTGCACAGGTCGGCCGCGATGACTACAACGAGCGCTCGGGCCGCGAGTGCACTGTCTACATCCGGCAATTGCAGCGGATCTTCGGCCACCCGGATCCGGCCTCCCTGCGCTTCGTCCGTCGAGGATTCGCACATGAGTTCGGCCGCTACCACGAGGTGGTGGCGGTGATGAACGCCGAGGGCGCAGAGATGTTCGACGAGTCGAAGTTGCCCTGTGAATGGGACCACATTGCTCGGGCAGAACTGACCTGGCTCCGCCTGCGACAACAATGGCGCGAAGCGGTTCGGGTTCGCCCATCGGCGATCGTTCAAGTGCCGGACATCTTCCAGCGCAATGAGATTCCGGAATTCCCTAACCATCCGGTCGCCATGTGGTGGGCCATGGGATTCATGCCCATGCCGGCTGGCCGCGCGATCTCGATTCAGCAAGGGCGCAGGTCATGAATACGACTCGGATATGCACCGTCATCGTCCATCTCACGGGCGGCACAGTACCGTACGTTGAGAGTGACGGCCACCTGAACGTAATGATCGTGGACCACGACATCGAAGGTGTCGAAGAGACGGCCCTCAGGACGCTGCCGGATGGCTGCAAGGTCACGATCCGCCAAGAGACCGTGGCAGACGTGGGCCGGCAGTCGGCACAACGCTGGCTGGATTTGGCCGCTTAACACCAGTGGCGCGGAACCGCGCCACTTCCTTTCCTTCCCTCGGGAGACCATCCCGATGGGGGTCTCCCTATTCATCTGAGAGACCCATGTACAACGAAATCATCGAGAAATTCATCGCCGCGCAGCAGGTGGCACGTCAAGCGTATAAGGACGCCGCCGACTTCGAGCGTGACATGCTCGCCGGCACCGGCACCGAAGAACCATTCTTCGCCGTTGGCGTCCGGTCGGCGTACCGGCAAGAGAACGAACTGGAGAAGTTCTGCCAATCTTTGGCCGGTAACGTCGTCAGTCGGGCTCGCAAAGAGTTTGCGCCCCCGGGCGCGCGGCTCGACATTGACAATAGCGCCGAGTACGAGCGTGCGGGCCTGAATATCGACGAAGCCCTGAAGAAGGGAGAAATCCCCGACCTCGACAAGCTCTGGGCCTCGCTCACCGCCTATTACAAGGGCGATGGCGGGGCAGCGATGGCATACCGCCAGGCCGCGTTGCGGATCGTGCGCAACTTTGGCCTGCATCGCAATGCTGAGGTAAAGCGTACGGCCGCTGGCGTGGTGCTGAAGAAGACGGTCTATACGGAGGCGTCCTACAGGTCGAGCCGGCGCAGGGTGGGGTATCACAGCACCCAGCCGACGGCGGATTGTCTGATGGGTCTCGCCACTTTCGCGGGCAAAGCTGGCAATGCATTGCTGGCCAAGCAGCTGGGGGGCATCAACCTATACGAGCTGGAGTACGTCTCGCGCGAGAAGATCGCAATGCCGGGCCTCGACATCACCTTGTTCAACGACAAGTGGGAGTTCAAATTCTGCAACGAGCTGGCAGAGGCGCTGATGCTCTTCATTGGCGAGTACGGCCAGGACGCCATGCAGGAGCGGTACTGACGCACAACGCGCTGGTAGAGGCGTTCCGTGCAGCGCAGGAGGCCTCATGTTGACGTCTTGGCGTTCGTCGCCCAGCACCTATCCGAGCCAGTATCCGAGCCAATCTCGGCGTAAGCAGCCTGGCGCATATCCCTTGCCCCGTTTGGACGGGGCATTTTCATTTCTGGATTTCCTATGACTCATTGGTACGAGCCCTTGCGGGCCATCGTCAGCCTCGGCTCGCAAGCCGAGAAGATCGCCCACATGGGCGAACTGCACGCCGCGCGGCAGAAGCATTTGTCGCAATTCTTTACTCCGGACGCGATTGCGCGGCTCATGTGGGGCGTCGTTGAGACGTGGCGTCCCGACCGAAAGCTGTCGGCTCTGGACAATTCGGTTGGATCGGCCCGGCTGATGCAGTACGCCGATCCGGCGCAGCACAGCCTGTATGGTGTTGACGTGCACGAGCCGGTGATCGCGGCAGTCCAGCAGTGCATCGAGGCCGCCGGCTTCGAAGGCAGCTTCCGCATGGCGGGCATGGAGGAAATCCACCCACGGCATTTTGACGTGGCGATCATCAATCCGCCGTTCTCCCTGCATCTGGAATCGCCTCACCTGAAGCCGTTCGCTTGCACGACCTGGGGAAGGTTCGGGCCCAACAGCAGCGCTCTGAGCCATGAGTATGCGTTGGCTCAGGCGCTGGAGGCGGCACAGCTCGTTGTGGCGCTCTTGCCCACAAGCTTTGTTGACCGTTTCGTCAACGTTCTGGATCACCGGGACGCGCACATTACTGCCGGCCGCCGCGTGATCGCCATCTTCGACCTGCCGGCCTCGGCCTTCCGGGAGGAAGGCGCGATGGTGCATACGTCCATTGCGGTCTTTGGCCGCTATCGGATGGGCCGGGTCGTGCGCCAGTCTCACAGCGATTTCCGAACGCCGTTGCCTGAACTGCAGCTGAATCTGGACGATCGAAGCTTCGGTGAGGCACGGCTCGGTCACCAGGCGCTGGACGACACAGGACCGGCCATTACGCGCCCCGTGACCTCGCAGAAACGGGTACGCATTGCCCATGATGGCCGCCGGATTGTCCTGGGATTTGAGTGCGGCTTCGTCGAGGCGATGGTGCTGAACCGTGTCCTCGACTGCAGGATCCGGCCGTTGGATGGCCAGCGCCTGCCGCAAGGCATGCACTACGCCGGCAGCGGCCGCCTCGATCTCGAGGCCTATCTGGTGCAGGACGACCCGATGGCCGCGCTGGATGGTTTGCTGCGGCTGATTCGCGATGCTGGCGGCGTGCCGCAACTAGCCCCGGGCTCCCTGGAGTATTTCCGGAAACGGGTACGGCGCAGCGCGCGTCAGGCTACGCCGCTGCGACACACGGTCTGGACGACGGGTGTGAATGCAGCGGAAGCGATCTCCGGTGTGGCCCTCAAAAGCCATGTGGCGGACCCGGCTAAGTGGGGCAGCCCCGTGATCAAGGCCGGCGAGACCGTAGCGTTTGTGCGGCAGCCGGACGGCCGCTACGCCTACCACGCCGGCGGCAGTCAGTTCGTGCTGACGCTGGACGAGCTGATGGGGCGTTTTGCCGTTAGCAGGTCAGAGCAGACCTGGGAAACCGTGCACGAAGGCTTGTCGGTGAAGTATCCGCAGCAAGCCCTTGGCCTGCGTCGCCGAATGCAGGCGCTGGGTATCGACCGCTGGCTAAACTGGGAATTTCAGCAAAATGACCTGGTGGAGTTGCTCCAGAAGCCGTGTGGCGCCGTGGCGGCCTGGGAACAGGGTTGCGGCAAATCGCGGCTCGCCGCGGGCTTGATCCTGCTGTCAGGAGTCAAACACGGCCTCATCGTGGTCGAGTCGCGGCTGGTCCCGGAAATGCGTGCCGAACTGGCGCAGATCCTGCCGCCCGCATCGGTGCATGTCATCGACTCGCCGGAAGCACTCGGGAAGCTGGGCCAGATCAATCTCATTGCCTACGAGCGCTTGCGCATGCCGGTGTGTCGGGAAGCTTCCCGGCGCGTCACATACGCCCACAAGCTACGACGCAGGATTGGCCTTTTGGTGGCCGACGAGGGCGAGCGACTGTCCAACCCGACAAGCGACCAGAGCCGCGCGCTCTGGCAGCTATCGGCGCGGCGGCGGTTTGTCCTGACCGGTAGCCCGATTGCGAACTATCCCCGTGACGTCTTTGGCCTGATCGCCTTTACGGGCGGCGACGGTACGGCGGCTCAGCCCTACGGTTACCGCCGCGGGTACCTGGATCGCCAATGGCTGGCCACCGCGCAGCATGCTCAACGCGGCGTGGACCGCTTCCGCGATGACTTCGTCGTGCTGGAATGGGTGACGTGGGAGTTCGCGGAGAGCTTGCAGGATGGCGCCAAGCGGGAAGTGCCCAAGATCGGCAATCTGCCGCTCTACCGCCAAATGCTGGCGCCGCACATCAAGCGACGACTAGTCTGCGAGCCGGACGTGGCCCGGTACATCCAGATCGATCCGCCGGCTATCGAGGTGGTTGAGACGGATTGGGATCCGAGTCATCTGTCGCTGTACCTGCGCACGGCCGACGAGTTTGCGGAATGGTATCGGGATATTCGTCGTACCGACGGACGCTCGAACAACCTGATCGCTATCCTCGCGCGCATCCGAGCAGTGCACTTCGCCGCCAACTACCCGCAACATGGGGTGGACGGCGTAGGAGCGCTAGGGCAGTTGACCAGCAAGCAGCGTGCCGTGATTGAGCGAATGGCAGCCATCGCCGCTGAAGGCAAGCAGGCCATTCTGTTTGCCGAGAACCCGGGGGTGATCGACCTGGTCGCCAGTCAACTGAAGGCGCGGGGCGTGGAGACTGTACCGTTCCACGGCGGCATTCCGATATCGAAGCGCGTGGCCGACAAGGACAAGCGGTTCGTGAACGGGTCCGCCACCGGCCTGCTCTGCACCAAAGGATCTGGCAGGGCAGGGTACAACTTGCCGAACGCTGACTATGTCCTCTTCTACGACAGATCATGGACGTGGCGCATCGAGTATCAGGCGATGCGGCGCGCGCTGCGGTGGAACCGGGAGGGGCGGCTGAAGGTGGTGTATTTCCATCTGCCCGGGAGCATCGATGTCTACCAGGACCAAATGGTGGCGCACAAGCGCGACGCCATGGAAGCCGGCTTGGACTGGGCGACCCCGGAACTCGAAGACGAGGCGTTCCTGCACATGGACACGCTTCTCGATGCCTTTGTCGACGATCTCGCGGCGCTTCACGGCCGCAAGACCCGCGACCAACGCCAACTTCTTAAGGAGGCAGCATGAAAGCGAATGAATGCACCATAGCCCTGGGCGAGGGCGTGGCGACGATCAAGCGTCACGGCACGCGCACCACCTCCGTTGCCAACATCCTGGGCACGCTGGAGGCTGACGGCATCGAGATCATTTGCCTTGATCGCCTGGTACACGGTGTTCTGGAGACGGAAATGGGCGGTTGGCAAGTGAGCGGGGCGGTGACAACCCTGCTGGCTCGGCCGATTGGCCCACTACCTTTGAAAGACACCCTAAATAGCTGAGCTTTCCGGGCGCTAAGGCGCCCGAAACAGCCATAAGATGGCTTCCGTAGCGCCCCGCTACGGAAGCTCTCTCAAGATTGACCCGTTCCTCCCGCCCTCCTCGTGAGGGCGTTTTTTTTGGGGGGCGCCGTGAGCGCATTGCCGCAGCCGCACTGGCAAGCCCTCAAAGAGCAAGCCCCGGGCCGTGGTTCCCACCGTCCGCGGCCGACCCGTAACGGTCGAATGACGAGCCTTATGCTATGACTGTTGTCGGTTATCCAACGGACATTCGGCTTGGTAGTGAAATTCGGTATGACCTGGGGTTAGTCCGGCTTACATCCAGAATCGCCTTGCATGGCGCCGGGACATCAGCCCCAAAAAAAACAGCGCGGGGAGCGCCCGCCCGCCGGAACGAGCGCTTTGGCTTAGCATCAGGAGATCTGCCGCAGGGCGACGCCACTGACGCAATAGCGATGCCACACCAAGGCGCCACCAGTGCGCTTCGAGCGTCTATGTGGATGGTCAAAGAGCAGACCCGCCTGATTTGGATAGACGCTGACAAACACCGCGGCGGCGATTCCGCAAGGCTTGGGGCCGATGGGAGCAACGAACATCTGCTTGCCCTCACCTAAGGAAGCTCGTGTGCGTTCAAGACAGTCGAATGCAGCCTCCGGATCGTTTGCAGAGCAATACTCAATCTCCAGAGAGTTTTCGTGGAGACGGGGTAGGTGGGGGATGGCGGAATCGAGTTCCCATCCCGGCCGATAGGCAGGGATGCCGAGAACGACTTTGACTTCCTTTCCCGCGATCATTTGATGCTCTTCAAGTGCGCGGTCGAGACGCTCTGGCTCAAAGCCTAGAAAGAAAACTCCCGCCTCAAGGTCGTCGCTGCTCAGGTCGACTATCGCCCGAGGGATGGGCTGGTAGCCTCGCGTCGTCTCAGACAGCGCGAATTGATCGGCACCCGGATGGGTGCGCGTATAGCTTTCTGGCTCCACGTACACGATCTCGATTCGATCCGCACCCGTTTCGACGAGTCCACTGACGAGAGCGAATAGCTCCGCGAACCCGAGCGTCGTCGCTTCGAGAACCACTCGAGCGTTGGCGTACGGTGCCAACAGATCGGCGACAGCGTCCACATTGGCAATGGCTGACCCGATTGTTATGGACAAGCTGTCCACATCGTAATGTGTACGCACGCGCGTGCAGTTGTCCCATGACTCGACGGCAAGTTTTCCTCGGTCATCGACGACATCGCCGTGAAATAGCGTGAAGACTTCGCCGAGGCCTAGCTGATGGGCGGATGCCGTGGTCCAGTTTTCGAAGCGGATCGGCATGGGTTAGAGCAAACCAAGTTGCAAGGTCTCTGTCTCGGGCAGGTGTCGCGCAAATGATTTTGCAAGTTCGCGAAACTCCCCCTCGGTCCCCATGGCCAAGGTATGAAACTGCTCCACCGTCATCTCGATCTTTCGCTTGCGCCGATAGCTGATCTGGAAATATGGTGCGTAGATGGGATTGAGCTGGTAGTCAACAATATCCTGACCAACGCTTCCCTTGGTCTTGGTCTCGAGTTGCTCCACGAGGATGGCATATTTCAGCAGTTCGCTGATGAATGCTCGCTCGTCGGCCGTGAGTGCACGTGCACCCGAATTGATCGTGATTTGATTCTGTTCCGGTTCGCTCAATGCCGGGTTAGCCTGCAGCGCCCGGAATACGCTGCCGAGGCGCAGGGCGAACCCCCGGAGCTGCTCGCCTGAAGTGCCAAATGTCTTGATCTCCCGGATTAATTGGTCCGCCGCATCGTAGGCGGCACGACACTGGATCTGCACTGGATACGTGACGTCGGGATGATCACGCAACTCGGCGACGTCAAGTGTCTTGTAGCAAAGAATCAGGAAATTCCGCAGGTTGTTGTTTGCCATAGTGCACAGCGTATCGAACCCGCTGTAGAGCGGGCACTCGCGGCCATATGGGCGATAGAGCTCCAGCAAGGCACCAAACAAATTGTTGTGTATCCAAGTCGTTGCGAAGGACCCGGAGCCATCATGGCGATAAACCTGGAGTTCCTGGAGGACTTTTTCCGGAGACAGTGTCCTCCGGTTTAAAAGTGCGGGAATCACGACCAACGCTTCCGGAAGATCCTGCGCCGTCAAAAAATCGTCCGGGCTGAGTTTCGTTGATCGTTGGCGCAGCGCCTTTTCGATGCGCTCGTGAAGCTTTCCTCGAATGCGGTCATCGCTGACCGCGTCGGCCGCAAACTCCTTCTCCGTTTTCGTAGGGAAGCGCTCACGCATGGTCTGCAGGATGCGCTCCTGATACTGGCGATCAAGACGATCTGTCAACCGGGAAGCAGAGCGGACGGTCTCCAGTAAATCACTGTCGGGCTCGCCGGAAGCGATGTCGAGGTTCGCCAAGAAAACTTCAGCAAAGAAGACCGGACGTGCTGACGGCAGCAAGAGCTTATCAAGGTCAAGGAGTCGATAATCGTGGGTGGCATTGATCGGCTCCGGGCCGGAGGTCTGATTGTCGGTTGGGTGCTCTTTCGAGGTGAAATTGACGATCAACGGGCGTTGACTGTGCTTGAGAAAGGAATTCAGCACGCGCCGCTGGTACGAAGTCAAGTTCTCGATTTCATCCACATATACGTGCACACACAGCTCTGCCAGACCCGGCGTCGCGCGAAGGTCGTCGGCCAGGGCAGCAATGAAATCCCGGCCCGGTGGTAGTACGGGCCGTGGAATCGCATGGACATTGGAAACCCATGTGCTGAAGGCGCGACGGGCTTTCTCGAGCCGTGCCATGAGCTCGGATGCACCTGTCGGAAAGTCTGGAATAAAGTCTGCTGCGCTTGGCAAGACGAGTTGGCTGAACTGGGGGAGGTCGAAGTGTGGATAGTTGCTTATTGCGATCGCCTTGGCGGCTCGGATGAGTTCGACTGCAACGACTAGGCCGAAATACCCATCGAACACAACTCCCCACTCATCTTCAGAAATGCCCCGGTGCTTCATCGAGCTGCAAAACTGCGTATCGACGCGCCAATAGATGCCGACGTGTCGGATTTCCTCCGCGGGGATGTCGGGACGCCGCGGCGAGAATGCCGTGTGATAGTCAAAATACTTGAGAAGCATGGTCTTCCCGCAACCACGCTTGCCTGTGATGTACGTCGACTTCGTCGCCTCCTTGAGGTGAAGCTGATCAAAGTATGGAGGCATGAAAAACTCGCCCCAAACATCAGCGTCATGCTCTTCAGCGCGCGTTTTCGCAAGTTTGGATGTATCCATCGCCTTACCGCTCATCGCTCAATCAGTGGTGTCCAGGTTCTAGACTTGTCCCACAGCAGTCTTAAGGAATCATCCGGTATGCCATGCTCGAATGCGACCATTAGACCTAGTGATCCGAATCCTTCCGCATTGTCGCTAAGTCCTACGCGCCTGCATGCGTGTAGATAGGTCTCGTGTGGCGTTTCTTCACGATACGGCCACTGGTCGTCAGCCATCCAGCGTTGACTGAGCCACCGCAAGCTGTTTTTCTCGGTTAAGAGTTCACCGGCGAAGAGTTGCACCGTAGGAAAGCGCTTCGCTATAGCATCAACAGCACGCTGATGCGCGAGACCCACAACGATCGCAACGTTGCCGTCAGCGTAGTTAAGCGTCCAGCCTTCTAAGAATGCGATCAACTGTTCAGCGGTGTATGTCCCATCGTCCACAACGAGGTAGCGCTCGTTTGCTTCGAGTTTCGAGATGCCGTGCGGATACCACTTGTTCAACCCGTAGCCGCGATGCACCATCCGCGTCACGATCTCCCCGCTCTTGCCCGGGCTTGTCATTGAATTGGCGGACGGTGGACCGCAGGAAAAGCTCAGGGTCGGCGTCTGCCCGGCAAGCGCCGCTTTCCAGTCCACCTCGCCGGCAAGGCCGGCGCGGCGGAGATAGTATATGACGGCCTCCTTCAAGCCTTGTCGAAGGCTTGATTCAAGTTGCGGGCTAGTCCGGTAGATGAGGTGGCGAAGTATAAGCCACGCCAATGTTCGCTCTCGATCTCCTTCAAACTGATGGATCCATGTCTTGACGCGCTCCAGGGTAAGCGGAGCCCGTCGGACATCTGTCTTGCAGAGTAAGCGTACGGATTTTTCCAGCGCAAGCTGATCAAAAGTTACTGCCCGCTCATGATCGACGTCCGCCCCTGTCACGTCGGCACCTCAAGATCCAGTAGGTCCGTCATCGAAAGATAGCGCGCGCCTACGCCATGAGCCGATGCTTGGAGAAGTTGCCTTCCACGCGGACTCGCGAGGTACTGCAGCAGTGCCTCCCGTTTATCCTGCGCAACCCGGAGTGTAAATACACAGTCGCTGACGGTGCACGAGCCGTGTTTCACAATGGCGACCTTCTCATGAAGATTTCTTCCAATTCTGGCAATTAGGATATCGCCTGGAAGGGATAGGCGTGCGTTGGGAGGCAAGAATTCCCGCGCGCGCTTAGACAAGCTGAACCGCTTCGGCACTACCAGGGTTCCCGTTACAAAATCGGTGAGATGAAAGACTGGCCAATCGCACTCCGCGATCTCTTGCGAACTGAAAGAGCCGCGGGTCACGCCAGTAGCAATATCGCGTAGGTACTGCGGGCGCTTGCGCTTGCGCGCAATGCGTATTGCGTCGAGGGATACATGGTAGTCATAGTCGAGCCTCCGCCGTGCCAAATCGGCTGTGATGGCCAACGGCGATGACACGCTGCCGTCTTGTCCCACTCGTCGCAGCGTCACCGTGTCGGTTTCCCCGGCCCGTTTCGACAGCACCACGAGGTACGTCTGCGCTTCCGTGCCAGCGAAAACACGACGCGGCAATTGCACGACCTGCTCAACGCGATGTTCGCGCAGCAGCGTGCCGCGGACGCCGGCAAATTTCTCGGCCGTGATCAATCCGTCTGGCAGAATAAGGCCGAGCTTTCCATGCTGTTTTAGCAGCCGTAGATTTTGCGCGATGAAAAGCAGATCGGCGCCGGCATCGTGGACCGACTCCAATGCACCAGAAAGACCTGCGTCCTCCAGGATGCGACCAAAACTTGAGCGCCATCGGGGCCTTACGTACGGCGGATTGCACACGGCCACATCGACGCTTCCTAGCGATAAACCGATGTGTGCGGCGAGGTCGTCGTCGAGCGCATCGTGAACATGATGCTTATGAGTTCCGGGCTTGCCCCCGAGCAGGCTGCCTAAGACGCGCGTCGCTCCATGATCCATGTCGACGGTAATTAACTGCGCGTGCTTCCATTTCTTGGCGGCAGCCGTTGCTAGCGCGCCCCGTCCTGCACCCAATTCCACAATAAGGCGCGGCCGTGCGGCCGCCATGGCGCCGATTAGGCTCCGCCCCACCCACTCTGCTGTGTAATAGCGGCCCCAACTGTCGGCCGTCACACTGGGCCGCGACAGGTCAATTTGGGGCGAAAGCGCTGGTCTCACTCGCGAGCGGGTCTCCATATTGTGATGCATCCGCGGCCGTGGAAAGGTCACGATTATATCGGCGTTTGACGCTTTTTCAGGGCGACGAGGGGCTGACGAGGCAGGTGCGCAACACGCGCCCGGATTTGGTGCCGGCCCCGCCTTACCTGCGGCTTTTCGCCTTGAGGCGCTCTAACCTTAGTCGCTGTTCATTTCGGCTCGTCGCTGGCATTGCAATCCTTGCCTAAAAAGTACAAGCCTCCGCTTACTGAGCTGACCTACCTAGTTGCGCGCCCGCGTAGCAATCTTTCCAAGGTAAGCAGTCCTTCAGCAACGCCTCTCAGCACGTTGCAGGCATAGCCCAAGGCAAGAGAGCAGCGTAGTCATCGGCAGTCGTCGCCAACGGGAGTTTCCTGAACAGCCAGACGAGATACTGGTACGAGTCGATACCGTTGGCCTTGCAGGTTTCGACCAGCGAGTAGAGATTGGCACTGGCGTTGGCGCCAGCCACGGTCGTCGCGAACAGCCATCCCTTTCTTCCGAGAACAAACGGGCGGATCGCGTTCTCGCAGGGATTGTTGGAGATCGGCCATGTGCCATCCTCCACGTAGCGCACGAGCTTGGGCCACTGGCCGTGGAGATACTGCATTGCGCGGCCCAAGAGGCTGCCCGGCACCACGATTGGCAACTGCTCGCGCAGCAGCGCCTCGATCGCCCACAGGACGTGCGTGCTGTAGCGCTGGCGCAGCCGTTGTCTGCGCGCCGGTGACCAGTCTGCCGAACGTGCTTCTGCCGCGAACAGCCTGCCGACGAGCTTGACGAAGCGCGTGGCCGTCAACTGCGGGGTGCGTGCCGCCTTCGGCACCGCCTCCTCGGCCTTGATGAAGCCGCGGCGCGCGTGGGCCCAGCAGCCCAAGTGGACGAGCTGGTTGTCCAGCGCCAGGCCGTTGTAGAGTTCATAGCCGTCGGTGATCAATGCCGTGCCGGGACGGATGCCAGCATAGATCGCCTTGGCATGCGCCGCACCACGCCCAGGGGCGTAGCTGAACAGCCGCACGGGCGGCCCCGAGCCGTTCATTTGCACCCAGACATAGCTCTTGGCCTGCGCTCGCCGTCCTGGCTCCTTCAGAACCTGGAAGGTCGTCTCGTCGCCATGGATCAGATCCGACTCGAACAGCGTGTCGCGCATCAGGTTGATCACGGGCTGCACGGCCAAGCCAACGCGTACCATGCTGGCGGCAATCGTGTTGGCCGAGATGTCGCCGCCGAAGCGGCGCAGCAAGCCGGCTTGGCGGTACAGCGGCATACCAAACTGGTACTTGCCGGTGGCAATCCACGCCAGCGCCGATTCGGTGAACAGGCCACGGGGGATGATGCGTGCCGGTGCCGGCGTGACCTTGATGCCCAGATCGCAGCACGGGCAGGCGTACTTGACGCGCTGGTGCTGGATGACGCGGACCTGTTCGGGAATCACGTCGAGCTGCTCGCTGGTCTCGACACCGATCTCGACCAGAGCATGACCATCGTTCGCGCAGAAGCGCTCGGACTCGGGCAGGTCGTGGCGCACCACCTCGCGCGGCAGATTGGGGTCCAGGGGCTTGCGGCCGCGCTTCTTGCGCGTGTGTGCGGCGACCTTTGTGCCGGGCACATCTTCCAGTGCCGGTTGCGCGCCGGCCGTCAGGGCTTCGGCTTCGTTGAACAGACCGAGCTGGCCTGCATCGCGAGCCTCGCTGGTCGCGCCGAACAGTTCGCGGCGGTAGGCCCGCAGCCGCTCCTCGGCGAGATCACGTTCGGCCTTAACCAGCCGCAACTCGCTGCGCAGAGCATCGCGCTCTGCGAGCAGTTCCTGGAGTTCTTCGGCGCTGATTGTGATGGGCATGTCGGCTTGGACCGACATGCCCATGTGCAGTTCAGCTCGCGCGTGCGTAGAAACGCTGCGGATGCTTCTTGACGACGGCAATGTCGATGCCGTCCAGCAACCAGTGCAACTGCTCGACGCTCAGCTTGACGACGTCGACCGTGTCGGGCCAGATGAAGCGGTCGGCTTCCAGGCGTTTGAGCAACATCCAGAAGCCGTTGCCGTCCCAGCCGAGGATCTTGATGCGGTCGCGCCGGCGATTGCCGAACACGTACAGTGCCTGTGCCATCGGATTGAGCGACATCGCCTGCTCGACCAGGATCGACAGGCCGTTGATGCCCAGACGGAAGTCCACGGCCTCGCGATGCAGAAAGACCTTCAGGCCGTCGTCGAACCGAAACATGGCTGCCTCCCCAGCATCTGGATGATCGCCGCCATGGCCTCGATGTTCGCCTCGTTCAGATCGAACTCGACTCCATTGGGAAGCCGCACGTGCAGAGCAACGGTCAGGGCCTGTGGTTGCGGCGCTGTCGCCCTTGGCGCAGACGCTGTCACGACCGGTACAAACGCAGTCGCGGCCTGGCTTGCCGTGGCTTCACTTGCCGGCTGAGCCGGGATGTCGATACACACACCATCGAGGTGGCCCGCGTCCGGTGCTTCGGGTATGACCGCTTGGGGCGGCTGCGTTGCCTCCTGCCACGCTTGCTCCCGCTCCATCAGATACCGCGTGATCCACTTGCGCAGCAGATTGGCGTTGACGCCGCAGGTCTGCGCCATGCGGGCGACCGATGTGCCCGGCTTCAGGCAGGCCTCAACCAACGCGCGTTTGCTTTGCTCGTCGAACTTGCGACGGCCGTCCTTGCGCGATTCAAGCACTCTCAACTCAGGGATCGTCTGTTCCATAGGTGTCCACCTTGTGTAGGTGGACACCATCATCCCTACTCATCGACTACCTCGGTAGGGCGTGTTTGAAGGACGGCTTACTTTCCAAGTACAACGGGCATTGGTAGCGGGGCCTCCCGCGAGCCCCACGGCACCCAAGTCTCGCCGACGCGTTCGGACTGCTTGGCTCCGATTCGGCGGGTGCGCGATGTACTGAGCGGGCAATGGCGTGTACATCCTAGTTGGTGGCCGACATATCGAAGTCGTAGAGGTGGGCGAATAGGCGTTGCCACAGAGACACCTTCTTTACCCTGTCCTCGTGCCCTTGAGCATAAGCCATTTCATTTTGGCATATGCGGACTAGCGCACCTAGCAGGCTGCTGAAATACCGGCAGCGGATGTCCGCGCGACGACTAGCTGAAGCGTTAATCTGAGGACTCCATACAACCCCACATTCATGCGCGGCGCTGACACCTTCACCGAAAGTTTGTTCACCATGCGGCGGCTGGAAGATTTCGTGCCGAAGTCCCACCCCTTGCGCCCGATCCGCACCATGGCGAACCAGGCGCTGGCGAAGATGGATCGGCTGTTCGCGCAAATGTACGAGGCCGATATCAAGGGTGGCCGGCCCAGCATCGCGCCGGAGAAGTTGCTGCGGGCCATGCTGCTGCAGGTGCTCTACAGCGTCCGGTCGGAGCGCCAGCTCATGGAACAGACGCACTACAACTTGCTGTATCGCTGGTTCATTGGCCTGGCGATGGATGATGTGGTCTGGGTGCCCAGCGTCTTCAGCAAGAACCGGGAACGGCTGATCAAGCACGATGCCGTGATCGACTTCTTCAACGAAGTGCTGGTCATCGCGCAGAAGAAGGACTGGCTGTCGGGCGAGCACTTCAGCGTCGACGGCACGTTGATTAAGGCGTGGGCTGGCCACAAGAGCTTTGTACGCAAGGATGGCGACGACAAAGACGATAACGACGGTGCTGACTTCAAGGGTGAAAAGCGCAGCAACGAGACGCACGAGTCCAAAACCGATCCCGATGCCAGGCTGTATCGCAAGGGCAAAACCGCCAGTGAACTGCGCTACATGGGTCATACCTTGAGCGACAACCGCCACGGCCTGGTGGTCAGCGCCATGGTGACCAATGCGGACGGACACGCCGAGCGCGAGGCCGCGAAGGTCATGCTTAACGATGCCAGGCAGGTGATTGAGGACCTGAATGTGGAAGTCACCGTGGGTGCGGACAAGGGCTACGACGCGCACGAGTTCATTCAAGCCTGCCTGGAGATGAAGGTGACGCCGCACGTCGCACAAAACACCTCCGGCCGGCGCTCGGCCGTTCCCGACGCCATTGCAGGCACCAAGGGTTATGCCATCTCACAGCAAAAGCGCAAGCTGATTGAACAAGGCTTTGGATGGGCCAAGACCGTTGGGCGCATGCGCCAGGTAATGGTGCGCGGTCGAAAGAAGGTCGACCAAATGTTTGTGCTGAGTATGGCCGCCTACAACCTCGTGCGCATGCGCTCGCTGGGACAAATCCGCCCACAGTTGCAGTAATCGTGGTGATGAGGCCCGAAACGGTCGTCAAATCAACGAAAAAGTCGGTGAAGTGACGCCGCGCTTCCGGATTGTGAAAAATAGCGAGCCCCTCAGGCTTGTAGAGGGAAGCTTCGCTTTTTACGCGGCTAGTACTTCAGCAGCCTGCTAGGGCGCGAGGCTCGCCGATCTCGGCCTTGACCAGTTCGGCCTGAAAAGCGTTGGCTTGAGCGTCATCGAACATGCCCTTTGCCACGATTCGCGCCTCCAGGTCTGCGAATGCTTTCGAGAGGTCGGCGTGCGTCCGAGCCTTCTTTGAGTAACCGAAGACTAGGCTCGCCGTCGACGTTACCGTGATTGCGGCGGCGGCGATCATCATTTGGTCTGGCGTTGCGAGACGCGTGATCGCGACAGTGCCGCCGAGAATAGACACGGCCTTGGTGAGGGAGTCGCACATGTCAAAAAACCGCTCGCGCTTCTGATGATAGATGCGCGAAATCCAGCACCGACAAAGGAGCTCGTGACGACGCGCCCAAACGCTTTCGTCCCATTCTTCCATTCTTATCCCTTCTTCCGAGGGATAGGTGGCGGCGGGGTAAGTTGGTCTCGTGGCATCACGCGCGCACGCTCCTCATTGATGGGCTGGCGCCTGGGTGCTTGGTCGTGTGAAAAACCATCCCGCGACGGAATGCGCGTCTGGCCAGGCTGCGGCGTAGGTGCCTTCTTCTTGTCCGTCATAACTCCTCCTTTTTGCGCCAGATTATGCCACGTCTAAGATACATTGGAACGACGCTGGCATTCTCGGCATTTTCGATGTTTTTTTGCCAACAGATGGTGCTGTGGGGTGGGTTAGAACACGACCCTTCGCGACGAACGATGAGCACCCCGGCATCCATCTGCAACCGATCTCCCTGACGACTGCGGCAAGCGGCATCTTGTATCCGCGGCGCCTTTCTGTGCGATGACCGAAGCTGGCATAGAGGCTGTCATCCGGTGGCTTCAGCTCACGGGCTGTTTTTGGCCGGTCTCAGCCGTTCCGACGCTTCTGGGCGGTTGCCTGCCTACCAAACTTTATGTATTCTTTCGGCACCTACCGCGTCCCAGACGCATCGACCCCGCACCCCCCAGTGCCAGCTTCTGCAGTACGGTGGCCGGCCAGCATAGCCTGGTAGTCCATCCTTCCATCCCATCGGGAACCACGTTCCCGGTGCGGCAACGGGTTCCCCATTTCCGCGAGAACCCACAATGAAAAATCCCACTGTCGTTATTGGCAAGATCCGTCTTGGCTGCAACCCGCGCAAGTATTTCGACCCTGCGGAGATGGCTGAACTGACCGAATCCATTCGCCTGGACGGTGTCATCCAGCCGATCCTCATCCGTCCCGTCGAGGACGAAGAGCGCGGTCATGAGTACGAGGTGGTTGCCGGTGAACGCCGCTACCGCGCTGCGCTTGCGGCCCACGGCGACGGGTACGAGATGCCCGTCAACATTAAGGTCCTGACGGACGCCGAAGCTCGCCGCTACGCGCTCATCGAGAACGTGCAGCGCGCCGACATGGCGCCGTCGGAGGAGGCCGTGTCCGCGGCTGAACTCGTTGGCCAGCTGAAAGGCGACCGCGACGAAGTGGCCCGCCAGCTTGGCTGGTCACGCTCCACACTTGACAAGCGCCTGGCGCTGATGAACTGCAGCGAATCTGTTCTGGAAGCGCTCAACACCCGTACCATCCAGCTCGGCCACGCCGAACTGCTGGCCACGCTCGCCAAGGACAAGCAGGACAAGCTTCTGCCGGTCATCGTGAGCGAGAAGAAGGCCGTTGCCGAGCTGAGGAAAACGATCGAGGCGGCCGCGTGCAGCCTCGAGGCCGCCATCTTCGACAAGACCGAATGCGCCGCCTGTCCGCACAATTCGTCGTTGCAGACGGAGATGTTCGGCGAGGCGATCGCCACCGGGAACTGTACCAACCGCGCGTGTTACGACGGCAAGCTCACCCGCAAGCTCGAAGGCATTGCCTACGGGCTCAAGGACGAGTATCCGATCGTGCGGATCATCCGCCCGGGTGACAACCACACCCGGATCCAGCTGAAGGTCGAAGGCCCGACTGGCGTCGGCGAAGAGCAGGCGAAAGCCTGCCACGCCTGTCAGAACTTCGGCGCCGCGGTCAGTGGTCTGCCCGACTCCATGGGCAAGGTCTACAGCGGACAGTGCTTCGACACGGTGTGCAACCAGCAAAAGGTTGCTGCCCGCATCAAAGCTGAGAAGGAAGCGGCCAAGCCAACCGAAGCCAAACAGGCTACGGGCGGCAGAGCGGCACCTGCGAAGAAGGGCGATTCGTCGGCTTCGGCTGCGGAGAAGCCGGTGACAGCGATCAGCGAATCCGACAAGGTCAAGACCTATCGTACTGCGCTGTGGCGCAAGGCACTGCGCAAGGAAGTCGCGCAGAATGCCGAGCTCGCCAACGCGTATCTGATCTCGATCGCCCTGCACGGGCTGGCTCGCACCATCACTGGCGACACGATGGGCAAGTTCTTCGAGAAGCTGACGGAACAGAAGGCATCTTCTACCTTCCCTGGCTGTCTGACGGCGGTACACGCGTTGGACGCCGGCAAGCGTCAGCAGCTGACCGTCGCAACGACGGTGGCGGCGATCGACGGCATGGACGTGACGACTCTTCGTGACCTGTGCCGTTATCACAAGCTCGATCTCATGCTGCACTGGAACCTGCAGAAGTCGCAGGACTTCCTCGAAATGCTCACCAAGTCGGAGATGAAGGTGCTTGCCGACGAGATGGGTATCCGCAACGCGCTCGGTGATCAGTTCGCCAAGCTGTTCAACAAGCCCAAGCCGGAAGTCATTGCCGGCCTGTTGGCGGTGAAGGACTTCGACTACAACGGCAAGGTGCCGAAGGTCCTGCACTACTAGTTGTTCACCCATCCAGAGGGCGCTCCAGGCGCCTTCTGTCTTTTCTGATTCCCCACTCCATTTCACCTATGTTCACTGAACTTGCACCCCTCGTGCGTGCGGCCGACAAAGTCGTCCTCACCCTGACCATGACCGGCGACGCGATGACCGTAGTCGTCATGCCCGTCATCAAGAACGCCGCTGACGCGGCGCTGACCACGCCGCTTTCGCTCACCGCGACGCCCGCGGAACTGGATGCCGAGTTCGCTGCGACCCTGACGGGCGTGACGGATGCGCACCGGTCGCTCGCCGAACAGGCCGAAGCCACGAAGTCCATTCTGGATGCCGCGAAGTCGACCCAGTCTTCCAAGGCAACGAAAGCGTTGGCCAAGGCGGCAACGCCTTCGGGCGGTGCTGCGGATGATGGCGACGACGATGCCGAAGAGGGTGGATCGACGGCGGCCGATGCGAAGGTGGAGGCGAAGGCCGACACCGCCGCACCGGCCATCACCGGTACCGACCTCGCATCGCTGCTGTAAGGAGAACCACCATGACACTCGAAGTCACCAAGCTCACGCGCGTGTTCTCCTACAACGGCATGACGCTGCCCGACGTGAGTCCGCAGTTCTCGCCCGACCAGGTGCGCGATGTCTACTCCGCCCAATATCCCGAGCTGACCACCGCTGCGGTGGATGGCCCGGAGGTAAAGGACGGTGTTGCGCGCTTCACGTTCGTGCGCGCCGCTGGCGCAAAGGGCGCGGCATGCGTAAATCTGACCTGATGAAGGCACTGGCCGCTGGCCAGTTCCCCACAACCGCGGAGCCGCCCGAAAGGGCGGTTTTTTTACATTCTGAGGAGACTCAACAATGCTGTTCGACCCTCGGTCGTTTGTTCCAGCGGTCGATGCAGGACAACCCGGATGGACGCCTGCGCGACAGCATCCCGTTGCCCAACGTCGACCTGCCCATGGTTTTCTGACGCTCCCCGCCATCCCGGCGCGTCTTCCCGCGACGGCGCGACTCAGCTTCGGTGACGAGATCGATCTGAAGGATCTGGTCTTGGCACAGTTTCGCGCTGGTGTGCTCGACGCCGAGCATGTAACCAGTCCGTCCAGCGCGGGAGATGCATTCGCCCAGGCCTTCCACGGCTGGCTTGCACCGCGCATGCCGGCCACCAAGGTGCTGAGCTTCGACTTCACTCTTATCGACCACCAGGCGGTAGAGACAGAGATCGCCGATTTCGGCTTCGATATGCAGGAGACCTCGGCTCTCTATCTTGGCATTCGCCTCGAAGAGGAGACGGTCTATACCGTCACAGAAGCGCGCGCGGCGGCATTGCGTGAATTGCATCCTTCGTTGGTCTTCATGACGTTCCACCTGATCCGCGCAGCTGCTTCCAAGTCGCTGCACCTCAGAACGCCGGACGATTTGCTGGATATGTTCGCGCGTTGGCATTGGGACTTTGAACCGCTGACCGACGACGAGGATGCGCGCGAGCACCTCAAGGAGCGCTTCGGTGGGGACGATCCGGATATCAACCGGTATCTGCCTTCGGTTGTCCGCCCGGTGCTCGCCCCGGACGAAACGTTGCCGAAGTGGCAGTGGGCGCAGAAGGACAGGAAGCTCTCTCTCCTGAGCCGCCGCAAGCTGCGTGAGTTGGCGCGCGCTGCTGCGAACGACTGGCGCGGTAGCCTATGCGGCGCACTTGCGGATCTCGACCTGGCGCTCAGACAGATGGGCAACGCGACTCTGCTACAGAACGCGCAATGGGCGGAACCAGCCTATTCGGCCGCCACCCTCGCGTATGAACACACTGACTACGTTGGTCAAGTACTTGATGACCACTTCGAGTGCGCCAACAACGGCGGCTACGCGACGTTTTTCCAGTGCTTTATCCCCCTTGCTGCGAAGCAAGCGGCTATCAAGCGGCAATACGCCGCCCTACACGACACGCTCAAGCTGATCGCGGTAATGGATCGTGTGCTTGAGCATTTCAACTGAAAGGAGGCCGTATGGCCAGTATCCTGACCGCGTCGCGGTCTCAAGACGTGGCCCTTCAAGGGGCCATTTTGCTTTATGGGCAGGGGCCCGGGCAGTTTTCCTACGCCACCGCGCATCGCATTGAGACCGACGCCTCCTCGCGTCCGGTGATCGGTGCGGGCGTGCCGCTCAATCGTATGGCGCTTATCCACGCCGTCCGCGAGGTTGCGCAGCATGCGCTGCCGAAGGGAGAGTTCCTCACCCCGAACGTGCTGTCGATCGGCCCGAGTGCCATCACATGGTGGTGCCCGCCGGCGATGCGACGTGTTTTCTTTTCTTGCAAGGAGTTGGGCAAGCGCAACGCGATCGTGCCGCATCCGGGCCTTGTATTCCAGGCGTCTCAGGCCGGTTTTGCAGTCTTTGCGGTACAGGGCGACGAACGTCCTGTACCAGGCACTGCGCTGTTCGAGCCACCGTACTTCAACACCTGGGACCACGGAAAGATCTGCATCGGCTCGGCACATGTGCCGAAGCAAATCGATGCGGCGTCGATCGACAGCTGGGAGAGCGGCTTCTTTGACTCGGCCTTCACCCATCCCAATCACGGCGGCAAACGTCTCACCTACGAAAAGGGGGAGTACGCCTTTTGGAAGGACATGCTCGATGGTCGGTTCACCGACTATCCGACGCACGTCCTCGTTCCTATGAAAAGCACACTGGCTGATCTGATCGCCGGCAAACTGGAGTAGTCCAATGCATCCTGCAGACACGGCCCTGCAAGGGTCATTTCCATCCGTCATGGTGCCGCGCTTTGGGCAGGTTGCGGCGATGGACCGGCCCGGTGAGCGCCTGCTCATCGCTTCGAACGGTGTTTTCCTCGAGATCGCCCGACCCTGGATTCGCGTGGTGCGCCGGCTAGGCGTCTTCAGCCATCGCACTGCCATTCCCTATGGCGAGGTGGCAGAAACGATCGATCTGCGTTGCGGCCGCGTGCCTGCCGCGCTGATCGGTGAGTTTGCTGCCATGGCACGGGCTGCGCACCCGAAGGAAACCGGTGCCTGGATCGTCTGGAATGCCGCTAGCGCGGCGTTCCGGCTGATCCCGGTCGGCATCCTTGAGCACAGCGGCGGGCATCTGAAGTACGAGCGCCCTATGCTGGCCGATGACGACGTGCTGGTGGTCGACTGCCATTCCCATGGCAGCCATCCCGCGTACTTTTCGGCGACCGACGACGAGGATGACCGTCATGACGTGAAGTTCGCGTTCGTGATCGGCAATTGCGCGGCGCATGCACCATCGATGGCGCTACGGTTCTGTGCCAAGGGAATCTTCGAGAAGGTGGAGCGGGTGCCTGCAGAGTGGTATGCAGCTGCTCGCGAGGAGGTGCTGGCATGACCTTCGAGCATCGAATCCCCGCGGCCATGACCACGCACGCTTGGAAGGTGGCGGTAGTCGGTGCCGGTGGCACCGGCAGCGCGCTGTTGCCGAATCTTGCACGGTTGCATCACGCCATGCTGGAGCTCGGGCACCCCGGAGGTATCGACTGCACGGTCTACGATGACGACACCGTCAGCGAGACCAACGTCGGTCGGCAGGGCTTCTATCCAGTCGACGTCGGCCAGCACAAGGCCACACTGATCGTGAACCGGCTGAACAACCTGATGGGCACGCGCTGGGAAGCGCAGACCCGCAGGATAGGCAGCGGCGACCGATTCGTGTGTGACCTCGTGATCGGCTGCGTTGATACGCGGGCTGCACGCAAGGCAATCCTCGGTGCCATGCAGCGCGGCACGGGTGGCTACTATCTCGACTGCGGCAACGAGTCGGACAGTGGTCAGGTGATCCTGGGCCAAGTGCGCGGCAAATCGGCGGAACGGCTTCCTCATGTGGGCGATCTCTATCCGGAGCTACTGGACCCGAAAGGAGATAAGTCTGACGTGGCGCCTTCTTGCTCGATGGCGGACGCATTGCAGAAACAGTCGTTGGTCATCAATCAGGCGATTGCGGTGCAGGCCTACAACTTGTTGTGGACGTTGTTCCGAACCGGGACGCTGCAGTACCACGGCGCCTTCGTCAATCTCACGACAGGGCGCACGAGCGCGCTGCCGATGGATCCGGTCGCATGGGAGCGCTTCGGCTACAAGCCTGGCGCAGCCAATCCTGGAGCCAAGCGCAAGCAACGCCAATCCGTTTGAACAGCCACTCCTTCGGGAGTGGCTTTTTTCTTCGGTGCGCTCGTTGCCGGACGGCATGCCTGGCTGCTACTATTGCGACACACCTCGCGTCTATGGCGCATCGACACGTGGCGCTTTGCCACGCAACGTTTTCAACCCGTTGGGGCACACGCCCTGGCGGAGTGCTCCAACATTCTCGGAGCATGTTCATGCCTCAAATTACTCTCTCCCGTACGCAAGTCGCATCGCTCGTCGCCTTCTGCGACGCCGCTGGCTCGAACGAGTTCTTCATTGCGAAGGACCGTGGTGCCTATATTGGCTACAGCACCGGTGCGACGACGCCGTACAAGCAGTGTCTCTTTTACTTCAAGGGCTGTGACCCCAAGAAGGACAAAGACTTCTACGGAAATACATTGCGCGGTTTTGGCGGCGATGACTTCGGTGCGCAATTGCCGTTGATCGACATGCGCAAGGCGCTGGACAACCCGACCATTCGGAATGTTCGCTTCACCGTCACGCCGGAGTCTATTCGTATGGAGACCCTCAGCTGAAGGTTGCTGCCGGGCAAAGTCGCTGTTAATATTCCCGCACCTACCGCGTCTCAGACGCATCGACACTTCCGGTTGTATAGCCGGACATTTCTTTTCTCCCACCACGGGCCAGCTTGCCCGTGGGCATGTTGGCTCATTTCTTGAGACCATCATGAAGAAATCCCTCATTGGTTTTATCGTCATCTGCTTTTGCTTCGTCGCCTTTGCGAAGCATGAGACGCCGTCGCGCACCTGTCGCGGTTCGGACGCTACCGAATCGCGCGCGCCTGACGAGAGGTTTGTGATGAACGGCCCGCGGCCGCGTCCGGCTCTCGGTTACACCCCCGGTTGAGTTGGCTGGCGAACGCATGTTCGCCGTGTCTGACCTGCCATGCCGGCTATAAGCCGGTCTTTCCCTTTCCCCTACGGGCCATCCTGCCCGTGGGCATGTTGGCCCTTTTCGTCTTCGAGGCCATCATGTTCAAGCGCTTTTTCGCACTTTCCCTTTGCTCCATCTTGTTCGCCGGCTGCGCAGTCCAGCAGACGTCTCCGAATGCTTATCGCACTTCGGAAGCTATGCGGACCGGCGCCGTGGAGATCGTCACTGTCGTCCGTGTCCGCCAGGTCACGATCGTCGACAGCGATGGCTACACGTCTGCCAATAGCGGCGTCCCCGGTATCGTCGGGGCGGTCGTGGGTGGTCTGCTCGGTGCCCGCGTCATTGGCGGCGGCAATGGTCGTTACATTGCTGGTGCGATGTCCGGTACGGTGTCGGCGGTTGCAGCGCAAGCTGTGGCCAGCCACATGAACCGTCGCAACGGCCTGGAAGTCATTGTCCGCAAGGAGAATGGCAGCCAGATCGCCATCACGCAGGATGCCGACCAGCAGTTCGTCACGGGGCAGCAGCTCTACCTCGTGGCGTCTGGTGGCGGCTACCGTTTGACGCGTTAAACGGGCTCCAGTCGGAGCCCCATCTCGTTCCATCCCGTGCGGCTTGCCGCGCGGGCCAACCCATTGCAAGCCCGAGAGGGCTTGCCGAAGCCCCGAGGCTTCGGCAAGTCGCTTTCACCCGCGTCATTGACGCATCGACCCCGTCCGGCATCGCCGGACTACCAACCCAGCTGGGACAACCGTCCCGTTGGGGAAGGATGTCCCGTCCTTATCGAGGATATCCATGAAAATCCCCAAATCCTTTACCCGTCGACATCCGTCGACCAACACCGCGGCATGCCAGGCGATCCGTCGTGATGCTTGCCGCGTTCTGCGCCGCGTCGCCGGAGACATGGCGTTGCGCCCACGTGACTTCACGATCAGGGAGCATCGTCAGCGTCGCCGCGAGGTCGACGTGTTCGCGCTGCACACCGATTCGTTGCTCGTCGAGATCAAGCATCCCGCGGGCGCCGAAGGCGGTGTGCTCATGTCGTACCGGACTTGTCGCAACCGTGACGATTTGACCGGCGGCCGTGAAAACGCTGTCGCCGTCGAATCGCTGTCCAGCGACCAGGGCTACGCAAACCTCGTCGCCACGCTTCGCGTGGTGGCCGGGCGTCGTGGCTGAAAGGAGTACGTCATGAGTCGACTGATTAAGGTCACGTTCAACTCCACTTCCGGAGAAGAAACCACGGCGTTTGCCACGCTGCATAAGGATGATACTGTCGAGCTTCCCAAGCGGATGGCGGCACGTGTCACAACTGCGGTCGATGCCGGCGAGGGCTATGCCCTCGTGGCCCATCAAAGGGGCAGTTCCGTTCCGCTGGTGCACATGGTGGACGCTGTCTATCGGCTCGACACCGAGCATTCCACCGGCGACGGTTGGCTCAGTCGGCTGGCCGACGCCCTTACCAACCCAACCAAGGATCAGATGCAGGCATATGGTCGCTATTACCATACGTTGTCCGCGGCCTGCTCCGTTGGCTTCGCTGGATACGTTGCCGGCGTGCAATCGATCAATGCCACAGTCGTGATTAACGCGGCGTGCCTACTCCTCGGTGCTGCTGTACTATTTGCGCTAGGAGCAGTCTTGGCGAAAGGAGAAAAGTGATGTTTGGACCATTTGTTCTTGGTTTTGCCTTGTGTTTGGCCGCCTTCGGCATGTGGGTTCAACGCAATGCCGATCGCCAGCGCATGCTCGAAGACCTCGACCGCAACGGCTGAGGCAATCCCTTCTCAGGGGCCGATTCGTCGGCTCACCGCTTGAACGCACCTCTCGGGGTGCGTTTTTTCGTTTTCCCTCCCACACGGGCGTCGTCCCGTCGGGGCGGCTCCCCACTAAAGGAGTATCCCGATGAGCCGTACCGTCTATGGCGCAGGCCTGGCCAGCTATCCCGCTGGCGTGCTGCTGCGCGCCACTGTGTATTCGACCAATCTTCGCGCAGCCATCTCGCTGGTCTGCGCGGATGACGGCATGCCGTACGGCACGCTGTCGGTGAATCTGCCGGATACCGAGCTCGCGGACGACCAGATTCTCGTCGCTGCAGACTGGAACCTGCCGGCTGAACTCAAGGCCGCACTGATCGAGACCGGCAAGTTCGCGCGGACCGGGCGCTGGAACCACGTCGGTCACGGCCGTGGCGAAATCTGGCGCATCGCTGATGTTGAGCTGCTCTCGCAAATCGCGGCCGCGCGTATTGTGGCCAGCCGCGGCAAGTCGACGCGTCAAACCGCCGTCGCGGCCTGAGCCGCCATTCCTTCCAACCCATTCGGGGCACGTCCCCGAATGGGCGTGCTCCGTTTACGGAGTCCAATCATGTACGTCATCAACATCGGCCAGCGCGCCGAGCATCGCACGACGCTCGCCGGCGTGCTGCAGTACTTGAATGACGATCGCGACGGCAAGGCAGCGCCGCGCGTCGACGATATCGCATTGCGCCACGTTGAACGCGGCGCGATCGGTGTCGTCAAGCTTGGCCACGGCAAGTTCGCCGTGCGGCCACAAGGCACTCGCCGTGCCATCCTTTCGATGATCCTTGACGAGGTCGACCGCTTCATCGTTCGCGTGGGTGGGAAGATCCTGCGCCCGCATGAGATGAGCCGCGCTGCGTGGGGAGCCGTGGTGGCCGCCGGCCGCCTGGCGTACTTTCCCGAGGAAGCCATCGACATGTCCGAGGACGATGCTGGTCCGCTCTTCCAGACCGTGGATCTGTTCGAGGATCAGGGGCCGTTCGACATCACGGCCTTCGTTTGCGGCGAATTTGTCCGCCGCTTCGGCTATGGCACGAATGGCCCGCTCTACCACCCGGCCGCGAGTCCCAACTGCCGGCATGAGGTACATGTCGCCTACGCGCTGATGCGCGGAGAGAAGGTGCGGGATTGCATCATCAATACCTACCGCGACAATCCGCACCATGCGCGATCCGAGCCCTGGATGCAGCCATTGATCGACGTGCCGGCCCTGCGGGGAGCCTTGTCGCCCAGCGTGCTGCAAGCGCTCTGCCAAGTTATGCGTGGGGAGAAGATGGAGATCACGCCGCACAACGCTCCCAGACTGCTCGCTGCAGTGCGTAACGTGCCGAGTGACGGTGGCTACGTGGATGTCGATGACGCTCTTTTCGCAGCCGGAATTGTTTCTCCGCGGACGATGCCCACACCCAAGCCCCTCGAAGGTGAGAACGCACGGCCTGCCACCAAACTGGCGGCGCGAATCCACGGTCTGATTTGCGAGCGGCAGTACCAGGAAGCCGTAAAAAAGGCGACCGAGGAGCGCGAAGGGCAGAGGATCAGCCAGCGCGAGTTTGATCGCCAGACCAAGGCTGCCGCAATCTACCGGGCTGGTTATGGATACGAATGGGCCAACCGGGTGGCGCTCGCTGTCATGGAACGCAATGTTGTGTCGGTATTGCATATCTTCGACGGTCCCAAGGACTGGAATACCGACTCCAAACGCGCTCTGCGTGACGAACTCGGTGTCGATGTCTTGCAATGCAGTGCGGCAGAGCGTCGACGTCGGCTTTTCGAGCTATGTGGGTTCTCCCAAGCCGAGCAGGCCAAGTGGGAAGCGCAAGAAGCCATCGACACGGCGCGCAAACGCGCCGAGCGTGCGATGGCCGATGCAATATCGCTGGCCGAAGGTACGACCTATCGACTCGAGACCGGTCAGGAAATGAACGGGCGTGAGTATGTCGACTTCTGCATCGAGGCCGGCTTTACTCAGCTCGTCGACGAACGGCGGGGCAACGTTACGCGTTACCGCATCTACGACCCGGTCAAGCGCATGTCGCGGCCGTTGCGCGCAAAGGATGGTACGCTCGACTACGCACGGGCCCGCCTTGGTCAAAGTCGGCAAGCCGCCGTCACTTTCGCTTGATCTCTCTCCCCCGGCGTTTTGCCGGGGGATTCCTTTTCCTGATACGCCCATCAATCTGCCGAGCTTTCCGCTGCAGCGCCACTGAGTCACCGCGTTACGCTTCTCCTTTGACAGCCAAAGCTGTGTTTGCAATGGACCCGCCCATTCCAAACACAGTTTCACCGCGTCACTGACGCATCGACCTCGCGGCCCCTCCGGCCATTCATCAACTCCCACAGGGATAACTCCCTGTCGGGACGTTCCTCGTGGGCACATATCCAGGCTCACACATGACTCTCCATCTGCTGTCGTAGTGCGTTCGCGTCGGTGCAGTCGGCCGATCGACCTATCTCCTTTTCCGCGCAAGCCACCGCTCTGCGCAGTGTCTTTCCCTTTCCAATCAGCGACGCCGAACCTCTGCGGCGCGCGTCACTATTTCATTAGGAGCAATCCATGTCCCATCTCGTCGAAACGATGGCTTATGTCGGTGCAACGCCCTGGCACGGCCTGGGGAATCAGTTGCGGGCACACCAACCGCTTGAGGTCTGGGCGGAAGCCGCTGGTATGAACTGGCAAATCGAGGAGACCGACGTGATGTTTCGTATCGGTTCTCACGATCTCGACCCCATCAAATCTTTCCCCGAGCAGAAGGTGCTGTATCGCTCGGACAACAAGAAGCCGCTGTCGACCGTCTCGAAGAAGTACCAGGTCGTGCAACCTGCGGCGATCTTGGAGTTTTACCGCGATCTCACACAAGCCGGTGGTTACCAACTGGAAACCGCGGGCGTGCTGAAAGAGGGCAGAAAGCTGTGGGCCCTCGCACGCACAGGGCAGTCAGCCGTACTGGCCGGTGGCGACGAAGTGCGTGGCTATCTGCTGCTGGCAACTGCATGCGATGGCACGTTGGCAACGACCGCGCAGTTCACGTCCGTCCGGGTGGTGTGTAACAACACGCTGCAGATTGCCGTAGGCCGCAACCGCGGCGCCGTGAAGGTGCCACACCGCAGCCACTTCGATGCGCGCGCCGTAAAGGAAGAGCTCGGCATCGCGATCTCGTCTTGGGATGGCTTCATGGCCAACATGCATCAGCTCGCGGCGCGGAAGGTTAGCCCGTCGGAGGCGCAGCGGTTCTTCCAGCGGGTCTTCACCTATCAGAGCTTGGGCAAACCGGGAACCCAGTTCTCGGAACGCATGAACGAGAGCGGGTTTAAAGCGGTCATGAACCTGTTTGACGGCAACGGTCGCGGTGCCGCGCTGGAGTCCGCTGCGGGCACCGCCTGGGGTCTGCTCAACAGCGTGACCGAGTATGTCGACCACCAGCAGCGAGCCAGGAGCCCGGGAAACCGTTTGGATTCGGCGTGGTTCGGGGCAGGCGCTGTGTTGAAGCAGAAGGCGTGGGATGCCGCGCTCGACCTTGCATAGCATCAATTAGTGATGATTCTCTAGACCGCCTTAAGTGAGGACCGAATGTGCCGATGAAATGGCACAGAAGTGGTCGTCTCAGGCGCATGCCCCGGCTAAGTCCGGGGCTTTTTTTTTGGGTTGTCCATGTATATCTATCTCCTAAAACTTACCTGGCAGACACTGCTTACGGCTCTGCCGGGAGTGATTGCCTTCATTGTTGCCTCCCGGACACACATGGGTCGGGAGTGGCTGCCATTGTTCTGGAGAGGGTGCGGGGCGACCAGGGAGCGTCGCTTGAGTACCGAGCCCTTTGAAGTTGAACTCGAAAAGCTGCCGCCGCGAGGCCTCGTTCATCGCTGGTATGAGTGGAACGCCGAGACTAGATCCGGCCGGACCCAACTTGGGTTCGATGACTGGCTCGCCGGCATGGCCTTGCCCGCACCGGCTGCCGCCGCAGGCATCGTCATCAGGCATAACGACTTGCGGATTCATCTCAAACATCGATGCCGTTATCTGATCGCAGACCCTCAACGCGGAGAACGGGTGTTTGAATGCCGCATCGACGGGCGTCTGCCGATCATAGCCTTCGTTGACGCGATTGGACGCAGAGGCCCGTGGCTGACCTTGCCAAAGCTTTTGACGATCGAGGAGATTGTCAGTTTGCGTCCATTGACGCCGCCGTAAAACAAGAAGGGGCCCGACGATCAGCACGTCGGGCCCCTTTTTTTCGACTTTTTGGTCAGTAACAGTATGGTTTTATGCGAGCTTATCGCGGAAATAGTATGAGCATGCTCACGCTTTTCAGGTCGTGGGCGCAGGCTCGACGGCCTCGGCCGCGGGGGCGGCGGCGTCGTAGCCAATGCCGGTGATGCGGGAAATGGTGCCCTCGAGCGCGGCGTTTGCACCTAATCGGATGGTGCCTGCATAGGCGATTCGGCCTTTGACCTTACCGTTGATGTGCAGCGACACGCGCGCCACCACGTCGCCCTCGACCGTGCCATCGATCAGTACGTGGTCACCCTGTACCGTTCCGCGGATCAAGCCCTCGGGACCGACATGCACGAGACCGTGCGCCGACAGCAGGTCACCGCCCACCAGCCCGAAGCAGCTGATGCCGTGGTCGGTGACGATATTGCCCTCGATGCTGAGGCCGGCCTGAATGAGACTGAAGTTCGCTGTTTGCATGGGTACCCTCGCCTCAGAAGAGCTTGATCTCGTTGCTACGTCGCGTTTCGCCGGCCTGCGGAACGGCCCGGGCGACCGCGCCGGAGGGGCTCGAACCCGCTGCAACGGCCGCTGCGGGCTTCGCAGGTGCTGGCGCAGCCTTAGCGACCGGCTTGCTTGGCGCAGTGCTGGCGCTTGCCGGCGCCGCGGTGCTGACTGAGGCAGCGGAAGAGACCGGCGAGAGCACCGGCTGCGATTCCGGCTGCGGAGGCGGCGGCATCGGCGCGTCCGCTGGTTCTGTTCGCGCATCCACCTGCGTCTTTGACGGCCATTCATGGTCGTGGGTCTCGACCGCGCTCGCGCCCGCGGCTGGAACGATCGCGACCTGGGCCTTTGCCCCTCTGGGCTCGCCACCGTGCTTTCCTGCTGATGCTGCCCACATGCCAATGGGGAAAGCGATGCCGGCAACGACAGTCAGCGCAATGGCCAGGCGCTGCGGCTCGGTCAGTCGGGACCAGATTGGCCTTGGCTCGGAGGCACCCGTCCCCGCAGGGCCATCCAGCATTGGCATGGTCTTGCCTTCGATCGGCATTTCAATGGTGAGCGGCGCTTCACCATATCGGGAGTGCAAACGAGCAATCTCTTGGATGTCCATGATGGTTCAGGGAAGGGGACTCAGGATTCGGCGTCGAGTAGCTTGCCGTCGCGCGTGAATCGGTTGTTATCCGGGATGCAAAGACGGTGTATGGCGCGGATATGGCGCGAAGCGCCCTCGATGGCGCCGTCTTTCTGGGCCACGTCAATGCTGCCGGCCAGATAGGCGCCCAGGACGTTCGCGAACAGTTGGTCGTGCTGATTGAGCAGGCGGATGAGACGGCCCGCCAAAGAATGGGTGACGACGACATCGCGCTTGTCGTAGCGCAGGCTGATACTGCGGCGCCTGAAGGCCCTGGACCACGCTAGCCTCTCATCCATCCATTGGTTGGCATCGCGAAACCGTGTGTCCAGAGCGAGAATCTTGCCCTTGGTCGCGACGCTCATCTTCGCGGTGCAGAAGTTCCAATCGCTGCGCAAAAAGTCCCGAACGAAGTCAGAGCAGTACGTCAGGACGGTTCCGCTGTCGGTGTCCGGGACGATGCGCGATACACGATCCTGGCTCAGAAGGCGCTGGATCGGCTTGGGTCCGTCGTTGAGCGAAGGATGCTCGGAAGGAAGACTACTGTCAGACGCCTGCGGCTGAGCGTCAGTCCCCTTGCCCCAGCATTGGGGTTCGGATGATTCGGCCATTTTCCATGTTCATGTGGATCTCTCTCGTACGGAATTGTCCGACACAAACATGCATCAGCGGCTTGAGAAAGCCCCCCTGTTTTCGTGAGCTTTCTGACTTTCTCTGGCGCGCATGTGTGCCACAATACTTTCCATACCTCGCGTCATAGACGCATCGACCTCGACTCCCTTGCGAGTCCATCTTCTGTTCAAGTCGTGCATTTGCGCACGCGCCGACTGGTTGGCTACCAGTGTGGATATTCTTGTGCTAAGTGTTTTCGCCGAACACTTCCCCTCATCAGCTCGTAATACGCGTTCTCGCTGTGCCTCTTCATGAGCGCACGCTGGACACCGTTCGAGCCTGGGACCATGTGGAGCTCTCTCAAAGGCCCCTCCTAGGCAGAACGGCAGACGTCGAGCCGATCCGTGAACCTGCGGCCGAACCTGTGGGTTCGCGAAAAGGGTTGTTGTGCAGCGTGACCATGCTGCACGAGGACGACTTTACGTCCTCGACATAGAGCCGCGCGCATTAGTGCGCCGCTCCCTGAGTGCCACGCCCCCGGAAGGGGCGTGGCAGTTCGGGTACCTGACATCAAAGCTCGCTGCCGGCGCAATCCGGGGCGGGTTTTTTTCGTTTCTGGTGAGAGACCTCGATCTTCAGGAGACGCTCATGCACCAGGACACCGAGATTTCCGCCGCCATCGCGGCAACGCTGAATCTGCGCCGTCCCGAGTACAGGGACATGCCGCAGGCCTGGCGGTCCCTTTGTGAGGCGGCATATGTCGCCAGTCTTCCGGAAGTCGCCAAAATCGACTTTCTCAATCGCGTAACGACCCAGCGCGGGGCCGACACAGCCCTGCGCCTTCGGGAGCATGCTGCGTTCATCCGTGCAAAAGTCGTTCAATTCCTCGACAGGAGAAACGCATGCATGCACCCATCACCTACAGCGAGCCCGGCGGACGCCGAAGCCTGCTAGAGGAGCGGCCCATGCGGCCGCCCATCATTGGCAAGATCCGACCCGGTATCAAGGTCCTCACCAGAGCTGCACGCGAGAAGCCCGAAGCCGTCAAGATTCACGATGCCGGCCTCGCGCGAGGCGATAGCTTCGAGCGCATCGAGAGCGATATCACCCGGGCGACCGGCATCAAGACGCCGCTCGTGCCCAAGAACGTCCCCTGGTTTACCTGCCGCGCCTCCGACTTCGCCAACCCGGCGTTGGCCGAGGACATCGTTCAGCGCTATGGCGAAGATCGCAACGACGGAAACGGACATCGTCTCTGGCGCTTTCCCGTGGTCTTTGCGTTCGACGATTGGCTGAGCAACATGCCCAACCAGCTCGTAGCGTGGACAAAAAGCGGCCGACAGTACTTCTCGGAGTATGGGCGCGACGGCAGACGCTACTGCAAGATGTACGCACCGCCGCTGCGAGACGAGCGCGCCAATCGGGCCAAGCGCACGTGGGGCGGTCGCACGGTCATCCTGAGGCAGGACAATGATATTCAGGACGGGCTCTGCGATCCGCAGGAATGCCCGCAATACCAGGGCGGCCATTGCAACCTGTCGGCGAGTTTCTTTTTTGCGATCCCGCATATTTCCGGGCTCGGCCTCATCGAGATGCCCACAACCTCCATCTACGTCCTGCAAAAAGCCCACGCGGCCATGCAAACCGTGGCGATGGCGCGAGGCCGGCTCGTAGGCGCCAAGTTCTGGATGTCCAAGCAAGAGATTGAGATCAGCCGCATCGATGACACCGGCAAGCCGGTGCGCCAGATGCAATGGCTTATCACGCTCGACGCCGAGATCGATATCGCTGCGTTGCTCGATGGTTCGGACCGGCGCCCGCCGGCATTGGAGATGGCAGAACAGGCTGTTTCCATGCTCGAAGGGGGCAGGGAAGTGCCGCCACCAGAGGACGGCTGGGCCGACAACGCCGCCATCGATGCACCGCAGGCTGGCGCATCGGAGAGCGATGTCAATCAGGCCCCTAGCTCGTCACCCCCATCCGATACGGCGGGCACCGAGGACCTGGAGAGCGAATACCTCCATCTCGTGAAGCGCCTTGGGCTCGACAGCGAGGATGGCAGTCGCCAGCTAAAAGCCTTTGCGGCGGCGACTTTCGGGCGCGGCTGGTCCAAGCGGGATCAGGATGTTCGGGGGTTCTTGGCTGAACTACGCACCGCGTTGGCCAATCCGATGGCCTTCCGTGAGCAGGTGGCGGCCATCGCAGCCGACGTCGCCACGTAATTTTCGCCAGCCTTGTGCCGGCAGTCGAGGGAAGCCGAAGGGCTTCCCTTTTCCTTTCTTGCCGCATGCCGGCACATTACCTTGGAGGTTCCACAATGCTGGACGATGTCGAAAGCCTGTTGGCTGCGCATTTTTCTGATTTGCATTACTCCCCCGGCCATTTGGCCGAGGCGGATCGTTGCTTTGGCTTTGCGGTGGAGGACGCGATTGCAAGTCGTTGCCGGGTTGCCGTGGTGTCGGGCGATTCGACCGACCACCGGCTGGACGCCCACACGCCGGCGTTATCCGCGCTGGCACGGCGGATCCACCAGTTGTCGGCCCGCATGCCGGTCATCATGCTGCAGGGTACGTTCAGTCATGAACCTCCCGGCACGCTCGACCTGTTCCGACTGATCGGCGCAAGCTTCCCGGTATACGTTGCAGACCGGATTCACCAGGTCGCGCTTGTTGGCGGGGAGTTCCTTCCGAGCGATGGCGCGATCTTCAGCCATGCGGAAATGGACGAGCTGCTGACCCAGCATGGTCTACCAGACGTCGTCTTCACCTGCGTGCCCACGGTCAACAAGGCGGTGCTGGCGGCCGCGGCCGGCGTGGCGAACGCCGCGACGGCGGTTGGCGACCACCTGGCTGACTATCTGGCGGCCTCGGGCGCTGTGAATCGTCATTGGCGCTCACAGGGCGTCCGTACGATCGGCATTTCGCACGGAACCGTCAACGGTTGCCAGACGGAGCACGGCGTGCCGATGGCCGGACTCGACCACGAGTTCACCATCGGGGCACTGTTCGAGGCCCACTGCGACGCGTTCATGCTTGGCCACATTCACCGTGCCCAGCAGTGGGAACGTGAGGGCAGGGTGGTGGCTTATCCGGGCTCAATCGGACGGTTCCACTACGGCGAGATCGGTGCGAAGGGCTATCTGCAGTGGCGGATTTCACCAGGGGAGGCGGTAGCCACCCAAGTGCAGACGCCGGCGAGCGAGACCGTCTGCATCGACTTCGACGGGCCGCCTGACATGGCAAAGCTTGCCGAGATGGCCGCCGATGCCGCGCACAAGTTCGTGCGCGTGCGGTGGACGGTCAACGAGGAGCATCGGCAGCTGGTGGATCGTGACGCCATCCTGGCGCTCTTTGCTGCCAGTGCGGAGGTCAAGCTGGAAGCACGTGTCCTGCCGGCTGTTCGCAGCCGCGCTGAGGGCATCAGCCGGGCGGCGACGTTGTCCGAGAAGCTCGGGCGATGGTGCGAGCTGACTGGCGTCGATGCGAATCCGTTGCTGGATAGTCTGTCGATGCTGGAAAACCTCGATGCACAGACGATCGCTGAGCAAGTGCTCGCTGGCCTTGCCGATACGTGCATGCCTGCTACCCCGACGGCGCACCCTGTAGAGGCTGATGCGTCTCCCTTCATTGCGAAGCTGGTGGACATGGAGCTGGATGAGTCGGTCCCTGCAGCTGATGCGCTACCTGCCGAGTCCATTACAGAGCAGGCGGCGCCAACAGCGACCGCGGCCACGCCGATGAACTGGCTGACAGACGATCTTTTTGCGTAGCGATACGCCAAGCCTTAGAACGTGCAGAGCCATGTTCCGACAGCCTTCGCGGTTGTCGAAAACTGGTTTTACCCGCGTCCTCGACGCATCGACCCCGCAGTATCCATTTCTTTCTATCGACCCCGACGGGTGCTTCCCGTTCAGGGGCACTCCGTCCTACCACTGGAGTGCAAACATGATTCTCTACCACGCTGGTCCTGATTGGCTCTTTCTTGAACAGACGTGTATCAATCGTTCGGAAATGGCAAAGCGCCTTGCCGAGCGGCACGGCTTTACGCAGTGCATGATGTATGAGCCTTTCGGTCGCGGTCGCGGCGCAGTGATTGCGAAGCGCGACCACATGCTGGTGATGGCGCTGGGCGAGCCGAGTGGCAGCACTTTCTTTGCCGTGGCTCCGTCCAAGGAGCTGCAAGACCTCATCTGGTCCTTCTCCAACGGCCTCGCCTCGCAATGGAGCGAGCTGGAACTGCGCGCGCTCACCGGCCAGCAAGATTGGGACGGCGTGATGAAGCTCGCAAGCCAGCAGTTTTCCGCCGCGCGCCGCTCAGTAGAACGTGCGATTGCCGGAAAGCCAGAGCAGGATGCACCTTCGCTGCCCGATGTTCCGATATGGGACGAGAGCGCGATGGACGTGCCTTCGGACTATCTCCACTCATTCAATGGCTCGGAGGTGTCGGAATGCGCCCACTGAAGCTGACTCTGTCCGGATTCCATGGGATCCGTGACGGCATGCATCGCGATAGTGTCACGGTCGACCTGTCGACCCTGCCCGTTGGCCTGATCGCCCTTGTCGGGCCCAACGGGGCAGGGAAGACGACGATCATGGACAACTTGCACCCGTATCCCATCATGCCCAGCCACGCGAGCAAGATGGCGGCCGACGCATTCTCGTACTGGGACCATCTCTGCGCCCCGCGCGCGGAGAAGGACCTGGAATGGGAGCATGGCGGCAAGACCTACCGCTCCGCGTTTGCGTTTCGTAACCCGGGAAAAAGCCGCAAGGCCGAGTACTACCTGTTTGAGAAGGGCGTCGCCGGTGACTGGAAGCCGGTGCAACTCGCGGACGGCACGCTGTCGGACGGCAAGGCGGACACCTACAACCGGTGCCTCGAAGCCGTCTTGGGCTCGCCCGAAGCTTTCTTCACGAGCGTGTTTTCTGCGCAGAACAGGCGCCCGCTCGCCAGCTATCAGCCCGGCGAGATCAAGAAGCTGCTCGCCGAGCTGCTCGGGATCGATCACTTGCGTGACCTGTCTGCGAAGGCGGGCGATGTAGCCAAGTGGCTGACCCGCTCACTCGACACCCTGCAGCGCGACGTGCTGACCCTCACCGGCAGGCGCGATCGGTCGGCTGTGGTGGCTCGGGAGATCTGGCAGATAGGCGAAAGCCTGGATGCGGAGCGCAAGGCTCGTGACGGTGAAAGCGCAAATGCAGCCAAGCTGCTGCAGGAGCGCGCGACGCTGGCGGCGAAGCATGCGGCCAATGCCGGCACCGAAGCGCGGTTGCGGGAACTGAACCAACGCAAGGGCGAACTGGACCAACGTGCGGCATCGCTGGCTAGCGATGAACAGGCCGCTGCTGGACGTGCTCTGACACGCCGGCGCGATCTGGATCGGCAGGCGGCAGGCCATCGCGCCGTACTGGCGGAGGCCGCTGACGTTGAGGCGGCGTCTGGCCAGCGTGACGTTCTGCAGATGGCTATTAGCCGGAGGCAGGAGGAAATTGTCAGCCAGCGCGCTATCGTGGAGAAGCTCGATGCGGTCCAGGTCGAGCATGCAGCGCTCAGTACCGAGTTGAAGGGCTTGGAGCAGCAAGGCATTGCCGGCGCGAAGTTGGCCGATTCATTGAAACTGCAAGCCGACGTTATTGAGACGGTTCCATGCCGTGACGATCCGATGCACGCCACGTGTCCGTTGCTCGCGCAGGCGCGCGATGCTAAGGCGAAACTCGGCCCGCAGGTCGTGTCGGTCAAGGCGCTGCGCGAAAACTATCGCAAGAAGCTGGATCAGGTGCAATCGATGCAAGCTTCGCTGTCGGATCGTGCTACCGCTCGCTCCGCGCTGTCCACATTTGAGGCGAATCTGGCTCGTGATCAACAGATGCTGCAACGCCTGACTGCGCTCGCCGCCAAGAAGCCCTTGCTGAGCACCGCACGTGAAGGACTGGCGCAGGTCGAGCGTGATCTCACCGCACTGAGCGAGGAGGAAGCATCACGCATGGATCGCCACAAGCGAGATATGGCGGATGTGAATTCTCAGCTCGAGGCGGTGCGTCGCGAGTTGGCGACGCTGGCCACGGAAGACGTGACCGGCACGCTGGCCCAGATGGACGGTCAGATTGCGGCGAGCCGGGAGGCTGTCGCGGCGTTTGCCGGCCGGATCGAAACATTGATCCGGCGGGAGAGCATGTTGGTGGCGGAGCGTGAGCGCCTGGATGCTGAGCTTGCCGGCATGCCGGCGATCGAGTCCAAGGCGCAGGCGCTGTCCGACCAGATTGCGCAATGGAAGCTGCTCGCGAAAGGCCTGGGCAACGATGGCGTGATCGCGTTGTCCATCGACGACGCGGGCCCCGCTATCACGCAGATCGTCAATGACCTGCTGCTGGCCTGCTATGGGCCGCGATTCACCATCGCGATCCAGACGCAGACAGCGCTGGCCAGCGGCGAGCTGCGCGAGGGCTTTTCCATCAACGTGATCGACGCTGACAACGACACCACGAAGGAGTTTGGCGTGATGTCCGGTGGGCAGAAAGTCTGGATCAATGAGTGCCTGACGCGCGGAATCGCCCTTTATCGGGCGCAGGATGCGCGCCAGCCTTTCCAAACACTGTTCACCGATGAAGCGGACGGCCCGCTGGATCCGGAGCGCAAGCGCGCCTTCATGATGATGAAGCGCGAAGTGCTGCGGGTCGGCGGATATCAACGCGAGTTCTTTATTTCACAGACTCCCGACCTGGTCGACGATGCCGACGGCGTCATCGATGTCGTTGCGCTGGCGCTGCGGTAGGCCTGGCGCTATTCACCAACCGTACGCCCGCTTCCCGCAAGGGAGCGGGCATTTCATCTGCAATGTCCACTGAATGTCTTGAAAACGCCTTCGCTCAACGCCGGAGCGATGGCATCGAGAGCCATTGTCGGCGGGTCTGCGGCGGTGGCTACTGCGACGCGGGTCCTGTTTGCCAGTCCGGTGTGGATGTTCTCCCCCTTTCGAAGGGCTGCCCTCGGGCGCCCTCAATCCGTTGATCATTCAGGCATAGCCTGGCTCCATAGAAATCATGTCTAAAGTATTTGTCACGGCCGAAGAGGCCGAAAAGCTGCTGCCGCGGCGCCGCAAGATTCACACGTTCATCCGCATTTTTGGCTGGATGGGCGCTGATATGGACCGCGAGAAGCTGCTGGACGCATTCCAAGCGGCCAAGAACGTGGAGGTCTCGCAAGACGCGGCTTGCTTCGATCACTACCTTGCGGTAAAGATCGACGGCATGGAGACGTACGTTGAAACCAACCTGAAAGCGCTGGCCAAATTTGGCCTGTTGCCACCACACCGGAAGATGGCTTGATCTCCCTGCGAGCCAACCGTCTGCCATATGGCTCTCAATGCCCGCTGATCCCCCCGAGGGACGGCGGGCGTTTCTCTTTTAACCCCACAAGAGCTCCAACGGCCGTCAGTCGTTCGTTCGCCCGGACCGCCGTTGTCTATGGCGGTCGCATCTCGCAACCCTTCTAAGACATCCGATATGGTGGGCGGGACCGGTTGAATCCACACCAACCAGCGGTCTTTCGGTCCCGAGGTATGGGGGGCCGTAGCTGACCCATCTCACTCGTTCGTTGCGTTTAGCCGGACGACTCTTGCAATGCGCAAAGCGGCTTTGGTGACGTGCTCGTGGGAGCGGAGCCGATTCTACTTGATGTACTGATCGCTATGGCACAGGAGAATGCAGATTCGCCAACTTGTCAGCGACGGCCCAGGTAATTCTTCTAGCGATCCGCTGGCCGGCACGTGGGCAGCACAGCCACGTGGCATATGGACCGAATCAGACGGTTCCGCTTCGGCGTCAGGTATTCCTTCTGATGCTGCATAATGCGGCCTCATGAACTGGGACGATACTCGCATCTTCCTCGCGCTCCAGCGAACAGGCACGCTGCGCAGTGCCGCGCGTGCGGCTGGCGTCGATCAGGCCACGGTGGGCCGCCGTGTGGCGGCCCTCGAGCACGCGCTGGGCGCCACGCTATTCTTGCGCACGTCGGAGGGCTACGTCCTCACGCCCGCCGGCGAAAGCGCACTGCAGTCGGCGGAGAAGATGGAGAAATTCGCTGACGATCTGGTGCGGCAGGCGCATGGTACCGACACACGTCTGGCCGGCGAGGTAAAGGTGACAACCACCGACACGCTTGCGCTGGAGTTCGTCATCCCGTCGATTGCACGGCTTCACGCCGAGCATCCTGATGTGCGGGTTATTCTCAACACGTCCACGCAGTTACTCAACCTCTCGCGGCGCGAGGCGGATATCGCAATCCGCAACCAGAAGCCGGAAAATCCAGACCTGGTCGCGCGCCGGCTGGCACGGTGGCCGGTAGGCCTGTACGCCTCGCCTTCGTATCTGGCGCAACGCGGCGAACCGCGGCGTGTGGATCGCTTTACTGGTCACGACCTCGTCATGTGGGAGCCATTTCTGACGTCGCGTGTCTCGCCGACTCTGGTGGGTCTGCCGATCGACTCCGGGCGCGTGGTCGCGTCCGTCAACTCCAGCCTGATGCTGCGCGCGATGATCCGCATGGGCCGGGCGATTGGCGAGGTGCCAGTGCCAATTGCCGAACGGGATGGCCTCGTACGGATATGGCCTGAGCGCGAACGCGCGCGACGCTATGAAGTCTGGCTGGTGACCCATCAGGACCTGCGGCACACCGCACGCGTGCGTGCGATGATCGACCATATCGTCGACGCCTTCAAAGATCAGGAAGTCTAGCGCGGTATCGGAGCGCGTGGAACCTGCACTTTGCCTTCGGCGTGATGCATTTTTGCATCGGGGTCTTTGCTGTCTGCTGCTTTACTATCGGTGTATCGACAGCAACAACGAAGCGAGCACAGTGAAAGCCATCGTCTTCAACACGTTCGGCAACGCCGACGTTCTTCAACTGAAAGATGTTCCCGCGCCAGAAGTCCGTCCGCATGATCTCCTGGTGCGCGTCCATGCGGCAGGTGTCAATCGCGCAGACCTCACGCACCGCCGCGGCGGCTACGGACGTGCGGACTTCGGTGACTCGACCCTGATGGGGCTCGAGATCGCCGGCGAAGTCATTGAGATTGGTTCTGAAGTTAAAGGCTACCGCATTGGTGACCGCGTCATGGGTGTTGTCGGCGGCGGTGGGTATGCCGAGATCGCGCGTATCGACTGGCGCATGGCCATGCCGATCCCTGTCGGACTCGACTACGTCCATGCGGCTGCCATTCCAGAGGTCTTCGTTACTGCCCACGAAGCGCTGCTGCACCTCGGACGGCTTACACGGGGTGATGCGGTCCTCGTACACGCCGCTGCCGGAGGCGTCGGCTCAGCCGTGGTACAGCTCGCCCGTGCGACGGGGGCGACCGTGTTTGCCACGACTGCAGCGTCGAAACGCGACGCAGTGCTGCAACTTGGAGCTGATCACATCATCGACTACCGGAACGAAGATTTTGCGGAAATCGTCGCCGCATACACCGACAAACGCGGTGTCGATGTCGTGATCGATTTCGTCGGTGTGCCGTATTTTGAGAAGAACATCGCATCGCTGGCAAACGGCGGCCGACTCGTTCAGGTTGGCCTGCTAGGTGGCGGCGGTGAGGTCAAGGTGGAGCTCGCGCAGATACTGTACCGCCACCTGCAAATCATCGGCACGGTGATGAAGTCCCGCACCCCCGCCGAGAAGCAGGCGATGACGTGCCGCTTCCGCGAACACTGGCTCGAGTACTTCAATGCCGGTAAGAATCTGAAGCCGATCATCGACAGCACATACCCGCTCAGGCGCGCCCCGGACGCGCATCGCCGCATGGAGTCTGCCGAAAATGTCGGCAAGATCGTCCTGACAACCTGAAGACCAAAGCAAATATTAGAGTCTTTCGAAGACTAAAGAATCAGAGAGGGGACCGGGTGCGAGACACTTTTGACAGGCAGCGATACCCTAACCAACCGGAGCCATGACATGACCACCGTTCGCAAAGATCTAATCCTCTCACAAAGCGCCTACAGCCACGTTGTGGACGCCGACCTCGATTCGATTGACATCGCGCAATGGCTGTTCGCCCTGCCCGATGCAGAGTACCAGCGCTGCGCACCACCTGACCACATCGCTGCGGGCGCCACTTGGACTGACGATGGCAAGCGCATGTCCATCAACGTGGAGATGATCGGCACTGGCCTCGTCGTGCAACACTATGTAGGTGAAGTCATCGAGCCGGCTTACTGCAAGATGGTGTCGATCTCGGACGTCTTCACGCCGCACGGCCGCACCAAGGTGCAGGTGATTTGGGAACTGAGCGCTAAGCGTACGGCTGACGGCAAGACCGAGTACACGAACGCCGTCACGTCGCATCCGACTGACGACTTTCTGGAGTTCATCGAGAAGAACGGCCTGACCTTCGAGCAAGCGGCGCGCGATCGCCAGGCGGCCTCAAGCGACCACAATCGCCGCGAGACCCCGCTGTTCGCGGAGAGCATTGCCCGCGCCGCCCTGCAGCACAACGCCATCGCGCCGCGCGAGCGTTGACGATTGCTGAGCGTGAGGAGATATCGCTCGCCGGCGATAAGGCTTTAGCTTCGGGCCATCGCACCGCGGCTGGTTACTCTTCGTCTATCATTAGCCGTGCGCTCGAGCTAAACGGGGGCCGGCAGCGCTATCGAGCGGGCCAGGCCGACGCGCTGGCCTGGGAACGGGCACGTGGCCTGAAGGTTTGTAAGCTTGTCAGGAACCGCGTGCTGGCGCAGGTCGGCGCTAGCAAGCTGAAGCTGCAGTTGTCCCCCGACCAGATTGCAGGCTGGCTAAAGCATGCCTATGCGGTCAACGCGGACTACCACGTGTCACACGAACGATCTATCGCAGCCGCCATATTGAGGCGCGTGGCGCCTTGAAGAAGGAGTTGCTGGAGCATTTGACCGGGGCACTGGGAGGGCGACCTGCTATTTGGCGATGCCAACAGCCAGATCGCAACGCTGGTTGAACGCCAGAGCCGGTTCGTGATTCTTGTGAAGACGGCTGGCAAGGATTCTGAGACCGTGCCAGCGCTGACCACCTGGATACCGCGCGCGGCAGTCCTCGGCGACGATGGGCCAAGTCGCACGTGCTGTCCGATCCCACGGCTGACGCGATACTGGCCCACAACCGCGCGGGTGCGAAAAACTGCGGCTGGAAGCCTTCGAAGTAAAAAGAGGGCGCCCACCTGCTCGGGCGCCCGAATGACTTCAGGGTTGATGCTAGTCCAGTATGCGACGCGATCGCGGCCGCTTCAATTCGATTCTGACCGTTCAGATTCGGCAACGCCTGGCAGCGGGGCACCTGGTTTGACCATCGGCTTACCCGTCAATCGATAGCGTGTGTGTTGGACCGAGGAGACCAGGTCCGCTCTAGCGAGTAGCCCGTGGTCGCGCGAATACCTCAAGCCGCGTGCCAATTCCCCATTCGTCAGGGCTCCGGCGCTGAGCATTCGACCTCGCGTCGCGGGCCCGTGCTCTTGTATGAACGCCCTCATTTTCGCGGCGCATTCGTTTCCGGTGAGTTGCTGACCTGGCTCGCGCTGGGGAGGGGCGTAGCGTTCCGAGAGGTGATCCGCATTCTCGATCTTCAGCATCCACGCTCGGAGCTCCTCGATGCCGTAGCCGGCGCCGTACCTCACCTCGATGTTCTTTATCGTCCAGCCGCAAATGGCGGCCCGGATCTCAGCTGGACAGCCCACTCGGCGCAGGCGGTCGACCATGGTGTGGCGGAATCCGTGCAATTCCGTTGTGACGCCACAGCGCTTGATCCATAACCCAATCGTCGATGACGCGTGGGTGCCCTTCGTACGAGGTTGCCTGTTATAGCGTGGAAAGGCATGTATCTGACCGGGACGGGCATGCTCTACCACACGCTGTGCAGCCCAAAGGGCCACTCCGATGAGTGGAATCTCTCGAACGCTGCTGGTCGACTTCAGTCGACGCCATGGGTGTGGAGTAATGCGGATGTGTGGTGTGGCGCCGCCGAGCTGAATATCGTCCAGAGCCATGCCCGCGATCTCGGAAAGCCGAGCTCCTGAATCGCTGAGGACGCCTGCGAGCCAACGAATATCGTCATCGGTCTGCACGCAGTCGTATTTCAGTCGGCACAAGTCATGGTGTGTCATCGGTTGCCTGCGCTTCTTGTCGTGTCCCTCCATAGGGATGGGCACTCGATGGAACGGGTTCACGCAACGGACGCGAGTCTCTTCCAGATAGAACGATGTGGCGGCCGCAAGTTGGTGGAGGTCGCGGCGGACCGTGCTGGTTTTAACGCCCTCGGAGAGGCGATGTCGTACGAAGCGACGCGCGTGCAGGGGAGTCACGTCTTCAACGCGCTGGTCTCCGTTGACCGCGATATAACGCTGAAGGGCTTTCCGCAACGGACGATAAAAAACGATGTCATGCCTGCTCGGATGATGCTTGAGATAGCGCTCGACAACTGCGCTCAACCATGCGGTACGCTGCCTATATGCGCCCCACTGTCCGGAGTTCGGGCGTGAAGGGCGTCTGGTGCGGAATCCTACGATCATTTGTCTTATGCTGAGTCCACGGGGACACAAAGCATAAGGGGCACTTCTTGTTACCGCTTGTACTACTCCAGTGGCACGACGCCGGGTCGCTTCAGCTTGAACCAGTCGGGGGTCGATGCAACTTACTGGTGAAACCTTTCGGCCGGCGTATCGAAGTTCAACGTCTTGCGAGAGCGCTCGTCCATGCATTTAAGTAAACTCAGCATCGCGCTGGGATTGGCTGGGCCGGCGGTCTCGGCCTTCGCGGGTCCGGACTGGAGGGTCACCGAGCGCGCTCGGGATACCGCCCAGCGCAACGTCGGGCCCGCCGAAAACTGTGTCGCCGGCCTTGTCCTTGGTAAGCGTTTCTATCCCCGCAGTAGAGTTAGCACCTGTGCGTGCACGACGGCAGCTGCAGCTGGGGAGGGTGATTTCGGCTTTAGCGCTGCCCCGCAAAAGGCTGCGGTTTGAGTGAGCGAAGGTAGGCAATCAATGCTCGCATATCTGAGTCTTTGATATTCCGATACCAGGCATAAGCCATAGGAGGCTTGTAGTGCATACCCTCCCGGCTTTCTCCGCGAATCGCCTTGGCGATCTGCGCGTCTGTCCAGCGTTTGAGGCCGCTCTCGTCAGGCGTCAGATTGCGCGAGACGCTGGTGCCCCATGCGCCATTGAAAACCTGCCCGCCCGCGCCGAGGTGCGCAGTGATCAGTTGTCCGTGGTCGCCGCGCGGAGTATGGCATTCCATGCAATGGCCGATATTGGCCAGATACTCGCCGTAGTGTACTGTGTCGCGCGTCGAAGTCGCGGCGACGTGCTCCATAGGGGCGCCGTAATTCGGCGGGAGTGGGACATGGTAAGTCGACGCTTCAACCACGTGATGGACGGGCGGTCGCGCGCGCAGGTACACAATGATGGCAGCAAGGTCCGCGTCGGAAATGTTCCGATAAAAGCCTATCGGCATAGGCGGCCCGATAATGCTACCGTCTGGCCGTACGCCATCGCGGATCGCCTTTCCGATCTGCGCGTCGGTCCATCTGCCGATACCCGTTTGCGCATCCGGCGTGATATTGGGCGCTACTGCGCGGAATGGCGGTTCGTCGAACACACGGCCGCCTCCAAGATTGTTGGTGAACGCGCCCTCTCGATTCGAGTCGGGAGTGGCGTGGCAGTTCGCGCAGGCCACGACGCTTTCCATCAGGTACTTGCCACGCGCCAGCAGTGAGTCGTCGTGAGCGGAAACAAGCCTCCACGGGGCAATTAACAATAGGAAAAATAGAATCAGTCGCGCATGCATGGGATCGATTGAGAGAGAGTTGACTGGCAAGACGGTAGCAAGTGAGCGCATCGAGAAGGAGCGGCTTGCGAACGGATGTGTTTATGGCAAACCGTATGCCGGCGCCCCACATTCGTAGTCACCGAGCGGGCCACGTAATGGAGTTCAAGTTAAGAATGAGGATAGGACGACGGCAATCAGCCAAGACGGGCGGGGTCGGCTGTTGAAGGCGTTCGAAATGACCGTTGTCATCGGCTGTAGCAACCCGACAGAACAAGTCAAACCTCCCCCCTTCCTCCGCTTCATACGTGTTCAATGCGCTGGTACCCACGGAGAATTACGCATCAGCTAGCTGAATCTCGACGGGCAAAGTGAGGCTCTTTGTAAGCCAATACATCCGCAGGGCCAGTGCCCTGAGTTGCTGCGGGCAAGTTTGGCTGTTGGGAACCTCTACGTCGGCTTTTCGATCGAAAGCACTCGCCACCAGCAGACCGGCCCAGCCGCCTTATCAGCAGCCCTGACCCCGGGGCGCCCCTACCACCACGAGGATCAAGAGAAAGTGGATGGCGCGAACTACGCGCCAAGAAAACTAACGTTCATGGCGGAGTGCCGTTCCCAGGCAAGTTATTCTGCTGTCAGCCCTTGAGACTGAGTGATAAGAAGGACCGCTCGACTTCACCACTTCTGCCCGAAGGCCGCCCTTACTGTTGAATCACAGCCTGTGGAGTGTTTCGGAAACTAATTGCCATGCGGTTGTACGTATTCATCAGCGCAATCGCGATGGTCAGGTCAACCAGCTCGCGTTCATCGAAGAGTGCGCGGGCCACCTCGTAAGCGGAATCGGGCACACCGGTCTGGGCAACCAGGGTCACCGATTCGGCCCATGCGAGGGCTGCGCGCTCGCGTAAGTCAAATAGATCACCCCCTTCCCTCCACGCCTGCACAAGTGCGAGCTTCTCGACAGACACGCCCTTCTTAATCAAATCGCGGGTATGCATGTCGAGACAATAGGCGCAATTATTGATTTGCGAGACCCGCAAGTAGACGAGGTCCACAAGGACTGGCGACAGTCCGCTCTGCGCGACGTAGCCGTATACGCCACCGAGGGCCTTAACGCCGTCAGGCGCAATTTCGCTGTAGTTGAGACGCTTGCTCATGAGGAGAACTCCTTACTTGATTGGGATGGTCAGAGCTTTTTCGTCGCTGTCCGCAATGAACACGGCAAGCAATTTAGCGGGCTTCGTCACGCTTGCATTGCGGCTCACGCGGTGCACCGCGCCGGGCTCCTCGTAGAAGCTCTCTCCAGCGTGGTAGATCCGCTTCGGGCCATCATTGACCTGCGATTCGATGTCGCCCGAGACGACGTAGGCATAGATGAAGGCAGAGGCCGCATGCTTGTGCTCGTGCGATGCCGCACCCGGCGGGTACTCAACGACGACGGCGGTGAGCGACTTGCCCGGAATGTTTGGGATCGAGCGCTGAAAGTTTGGTGTGGCGGTCTCCGTTCCGCCGTGCGCTTGCGCGGGGAGGGTGATGGCGACGACGCCAGCGACGGCGAGAGTCATCGTCGCGCAAGCCGTTCCTAAAATTGATTGGATGTTCATGAATCACTCCTGTGTATCTGCATTGTCGGGTGACAAGCAGACACACAGAAGCACCAGGAATGAACATTTTTAATGTACCAAGACGTGACCGCCGGCCTACGCGCTGACGTCAACGGCGCTGGTAAATCAGTTCCTGCAAGCGCGAGCAATCAGCCGCCAAGGTGCCTTCGTTCACGTTCGTCACGCTGAGCATGAGTCCCTGTTGCGCAGGTGCGGCCACGTACCACGGAGACAGGGGAACCGGGGCCAAGGCGTAAGAGCGTGCTCTCACGGCGATATCGATGTCAGATACAGACTGTGGTAACGCGATCACGACGGCCGTGCCGGCAGTGGCTTCCAATCTGAGCGTTTCCGTCGATTGTGTCTTCAGTGCGCGGACCAAGGCCTCTTGCCGTGTGGCATATAGACGCTTCATGCGCCGCAGATGGCGGAGGTAATGTCCTTCGTGCATGAATTCGGTCACGGCGTGCTGCACTGGTGCAGCAGGAGCAGGGGCCAGAGACGCCGCGACATCGCCGAAATGGCCCGCCAAGTCCGGCGGGACAACGAGGAACCCGAGACGCAGCGCGGGGCTGATGGTCTTGCTGAAGGTCCCGATATGCAGCACTCGCCCATCGTTATCGAGCGATGCAAGAGCCGGCGCGGCCCGCCCTTTTAGCTGCAATTCCCCGAGATAATCGTCCTCGACCACCCACCCACCGTAATGTTTGGCCCATTCGAGTAAAGCCAGCCGTCGTGATAACGACATCGTCATCCCAAGTGGCGCTTGCTGGCCGGGCGTAACGACCGCAAGGACGGCTTTGGGCGAGATCCGGATTCCTGCGTCGACATCAAGACCGTCCGAGTCCACCGGGACCGGGGCTACGTTCATCCCCGCAAGCCCTAGAGCCGTTCGCGTGAGAGGAAAGCCGGGATCTTCCATCCAGGCTCCTTTGCCTTCCAGGCGCAGTGCACGAATCGCCAAATTGAGCGCGCCAGAGAAACCAGCTGTAACGAAAACCTGAGAGGGACTACATCGAAGGCCCCGCGAGACACCAACATAAGCGGCGATCTCCTGTCGCAGATCAGGTTCGCCGCGCGGATCGGGGTACCCGACAGGAGCGGATGCTGCCCGACGCGCTGCGCGTGCCTGCACACGGGACCAGAGCTTAAAAGGGAAGGAGTCTTGCGACGGCACGCCCATTTGAAACACCAGGGGCGTAGCGCTGAAATCGAAGAACAGTTCCGGCAGCGGCGAGGCCTCGGGCGTCCATCGAGAAGTGTCCCGCGACGGCCGCTCCGCTACCCGAGTGCCCGCCGCGCCGCGCCCGATCGCGTACTGCTCGTCAATCAGCCGTTCATAGGCGGCACGCACAGTACCACGAGCGACGCCCAGTTGGGCGGCTAAGTCCAACCAGGATGGCAAGCGTGCGCCTGCGGCAAGCTGACCCGTTTCGATTGCATTGCGAATCGAGGCATAAATCTGCGTGGACAGCGAGACGCGTCCAGAGCGGTCGAGGCTGACAGAGAGAGTTGCCATGACAACATGGTACATCGAAACTGCCCGATCTTGGGCCTTTCCCATAGCCCATGCGAAGCGTAACTTGCTCGAGACGGTCCTCATAACGATACGACGCCGAAATGGTCGTTGAGAAGAAAGCCCTAGCCGCGTGCCGCATAAAACGCACGATTTTCACAGTTCTAGAAACGCAATGACGCAAGACAACGCAAAATCGACGAACGAACTGCACGACCTCATCATCCCAGACAGTCGATTGGCTCGTGAGGTGGCCGAATTTGTTCGGGATACCGAAAGCGACCTTCTGTTCAACCACTCGACGCGCGTCTTCCTGTGGGGCGCTCTACTGGGGAAAATGAAAAATGTCTCATTCGACCCTGAGCTTCTCTACATAGCGTCGATGTTCCATGACATCGGTTTGACGCCCGCTTACCGTGACAGCGAATTGCGCTTTGAGGTGGACGGAGCAAATGCCGCTCGCGAGTTTCTGCGTAGCCGCCAGGTCGCCGAGGCCGACGTGGCCACGGTATGGACCGCTATCGCGCTCCATACGACGCCAGGCATCCCCGAGCACATGGACGGTGAAATCGCACTGGTGCAAGCCGGGGCTGGCATGGACGTCGCAGGACGGGGCTTCGACGACTTTACCCAACAACAACGCGCCGCCGTGGTCGCGGGCTATCCACGCGGCGCAGATTTCGCCCATCAGATGATCGACGCCTTCTACGAAGGCATGAAGCGTCGGCCTGCCACTACGTTCGGTACGTTCAATGACGACTTCATTGCACACAAGGATCCGAGCTTCGAGCGCGTGAATCTGTGCAGCATCATTCTGAATTCACGCTGGGAATGACCTAACTCATCGAACCCTGCCGGCAATCCGTTGGGCAGAGAAATGTGCGGGCTCGCAGATAGCCCTCGGCCATCAATCGTTCGAACACGTCCAGCGTCGTGGTCCGGGAAACGCCGAGTTGCGACGCCAGCGTACGTGTGGAAGGCAGGCGCTCGCCTGGCGCGAGCCGTCCGTTGACGATGCCGGCGCGGACCTGGCGATAGGTCTGACCGGCCAGGTGCCGGGGTAGCAAAGCTTGATGTCGACACGCATCTTGTCGGAGTGGGTGACGCATGTGGTCCGGGATTCTAGGGCCGGCGGCCGCCCGGCATGGCCGAATCCGCACGCAGACCCCACTGCCAGCATGGAGGGTCGCCGCGCGGTTGGTGTTTTAATAATTTTAGTTCAATTGATATAAAACGCGCCGGGCTTGGTCGCGCCGGTACTCAAGTGGGGATATGCCATGACAACTAAGACTTTTCTGATCACCGGTGCTAGCAAGGGCATCGGCCGTGCGTTGTCGCATCGACTGGCCGCGGCCGGGCACATGGTGATCGGTATCGCGCGTCATGCTGACGCCGAATTCCCGGGCATGCTGGTGCCCATCGACCTGACGGACTCGGCTGCCACCGAACAGGCACTCACCCGCCTAAAGGCCCAGCACCAGATCGACGGCGTGGTGAACAACGTGGGCTTCATCGAGCTGGCGCCGCTCGGCAGCATCGACCTGGATGCCATGGATGCCATGTTCCGCGCCAACCTGCGGCCCGCGGTTCAGCTGGTGCAGTCGTTGTTGCCCGGCATGCGCGAGCGCCGCTGGGGGCGGATCGTGAACCTGTCGAGCCTAGTCGTGTTGGGCGTTGCCAACCGCTCGGTCTATGCGGCAGCCAAGAGCGCGATGATCAGTTTCACCCGCACCTGGGCGCTGGAACTTGCCACTACCGGGATTACGGTGAACGCGGTGGCGCCGGGGCCGGTGGAAACCGAGATGTTCCGTGCCAACACGCCGCAGGGCAGCGAGGCAGAGAAGCGATTCCTGTCGATGGTGCCGATGGGGCGCCTCGGCAAACCGGACGAACTGGCCGCCTCCATCGAATTTCTGCTGTCCGAGCCTGCCAGCTTTATTACCGGGCAGACTTTGTTCGTGGACGGGGGCGCGTCGATCGGGAAAGCAGCGCGCTAGCGCGGTGACGTCGCCCGCCATGGTCGGGGCGTCGGCTCGGTCTGACGCGCTGGGCGCGTCCCGATCGCGGCCTGGCGCGGCGGCTGGGGAAACGGGAGGCGTCATGCGCGGGCACCGATCCGTGGAATCGCCACCGGTGGAGGCAGCCGTTGTATCGTGCCCGCGTTCGGAGCGATGGCTTGACGGTAGATTGCTCTAACGATGTGGGATTTGATAGCCGTCATTCGAAGCAGTGTCGATAGCGTTTGAGATCGGGGCAATCAGACGTTCTAGGCGATTGCGATTCATTTCTTACACGGTTGGTTTTTCCACACCGTCTATCGCCGTAGGCGGCCATGACCGCCATGGAGAAGTGGGGACGTGCGGGTCTTTCGATTCGTCCAGTTGGGACAACGCCGAGCGATCTGATAACTCATGTCGCCAAGACTATCGCTTGCCGCCCGCAAGCAGACGTCCACATGGTCGCTTAGCACGGTGTTGCAGCGCGGACTCCACAGTGCCCAACGACCGCCTTCAGACTACTTGAGCGCTTCTTCTGAGGTCTGCGCAGTCTTCACAATCATTTCCCTTAGCCATGCATGCCCAACATCGTCATTGTCACGGTCGTGCCAGACCGCTCGCATAGTCTCGGTACGGGATGGATAAGGCGGTGCGCGACGAACCAGAGCGCCACGGTCTGCGAGGGCCAAGGCAAGCGACGCCGGCACGATCGACAACATGTCCGTCTCACGAAGCATGGCCGGAATAGCAAGCGCGTGTGGGACCGTAACTCTCAGTCGCGGTTCCTCTCCAAAAGCGAGGAGCGCCTCCTCCAATGCGCGCCGGTCGAACATCTCTGACTGGCGAGCGAGTCCGCGCTCGACGATGAATCCACCGACCGCCCCTTCCTCCTGCCCACCAACGGACAGTGTGACAAGCGGGTACTTCGTAAGATCATCGAGCCTGAGCTTCCTACGCGAGGCCGGATGGCCATTGCACATCAAGATCGACTCACCCTGGGACATCAAGGCACACGAGTTCAGGCGAGGTGGAATCTGGGAGAAGATACCTATGGCAATATCTATACGTCCTAGGTCGATCTGCTCCGCGAGATCCAGTCGTGTCGAGGGCCGAATGACGAGGTCCACCCCGGGAGCCATCTTCTGCAACTCGCGAGACAACGGGGCGACTATCACCTCAGTGACGTAATCGTTCGCCGCAATGACAAACTTGCGCCTGGAGTGACTTAGAGAAAACGGCTCGGTGCCCAAGGCGCTCTCGATACGGCGAATCGAATCCAGCAACGTTGGTGCCATTGACATGGCACGGGCGGTCGGGACCATACCCTTGCCCATCCGTATAAAAAGCTCGTCACCAACCAGTTCTCGCAGTCTGCGTAGCGCATGACTGACCGCTGATTGCGTAAGGTGCAGACGCTTTCCCGCCAGGACTAGATTCCTTTCCTCATAGACGGCCTCAAACACCTTCAGAAGGTTCAGGTCTGTGCGTCCGATGCTCATGATGGGACCCCATTCATTGAATGCCGCTCATTATGCAACTGCACAGACATCAATTCCATTCCATTTACGGGTAGCGCATTATGGCTCCATGCATTAGACAGGAGGCACACCATGACGACAGAGAATCTCAACAGCGACCGCGAAGCACTGATCGAGCGCTGCATCCCGTTCCTTGAAGAAGTGAAGGACCTCACCACCGGCCCCGAGGTGGAAAGCTGGCTCAACCAAAAATACGGACCTGACAGCGAGCTCTACCAGACGTTATCCTCCCTCGTTCGCAAGGGTGTGGAGGACGGCTGGGCCGCGAGTATCGACATCGAAGGCTCTGCTTACCGCCGTAGCCGCATCGCCGACCCCTCCGAGCGCACGCTGCATTTCAGCATCACGGCGGTGTATATGGACAGCACTGGCAATGCTCAGGGCCATGTGGATGGCCGCCTGCGGGGACAGTACCACGGCCATCCATATGGGGAGTTCAACATGGTCGTACCTCTGAACCCTGGCGCGGCACTCAACGGTCCAAATGGCTGGTGTGCGGGCGGCTGGACCGCCCCCGCTCCTGGCAGCCATCATTACCCGGAAGCTAAAGGCGGCGCTGTGATCGCGTTGTTCTTCCTCCCTTCCGGGCGGATCTCCTATCACGAGGCCCCGCAGGAGTGAATCATGGTCCAAACGGCGGACAAATTGTCCCAAGATGCGATCGCACAATGTGTCGCCTCCGTTGTCTCCTCACGGCGGGCAGTCCGAGCGTTCAAACCAGATCCCGTGCGCCGGGAGACGGTCGAGCAGATCCTGCAGGAAGCGGCTACCGCCCCAAGCGGGGCCAACATTCAGCCATGGCGCGTATATGTGGTTACTGGTGCCGTCAAGGACGAACTTGCCCGGCTTCTGGTGGCCGCCCACAGGGCCGGGAAGGCTCCCGCTCCCGCGCACTTTCCTGAACCGTTGCCCGACCTTTTTCGGAAAAGATTGATTGATTTCGGCGCGCGCTATTACGGGTCGCTTGGTATTGACCGCAACGACACCGAGGCCCGCTCGCGCCAGACCGAAAAGAATTTCTCGTTCTTCGGCGCACCGGTGGGGCTGATTATCAGTATCGACCGCAGACTGAAGCCGCACAGTTGGATAGATATCGGGCTTTTCGCGCAGAACCTCATGATTGCCGCGAAGGCACGTGGCATGGACACGTGCCCCCAGGTAGCATTCGCACCGTTCCACGCCCAGATAGCATCGCATTTGAACATGCCTGCGGAGGAAGTCACCGCGTTCGGTATGTCGTTGGGTTTCGGCGACCCTGAAGCCGCGGTCAATCAGACGAGGATGCCGCGGGAACGCGTGCAGGACTTCGCTCGTCTATTAGGGTTCCCAGACCGCAATCCCATCGCCGATGATGCGCAGGCATCCGAGCGGTCCGCCTCTCTGCCAGACATCGATGGCAACACGCCAAAACAGGACGTGCGCATTGCCGCTACCATCGAGGTGGCAGATAGCAAAAATTGACCCACCGTTCAGGTCCGGGACGCGACGCCCTTCCGCGTGAAGACGAAAACGGCACGGCTGTGGACCTACGTACGTGATACCGGCCATCGGCCGATTCCGCGCCACTCGCGACGCTAAAGACCTGGCTGGAGGACACGGGGGTGACCTCTCGCGCAAGTCCGATACCGCGGCGTCCCCGCGATATGCCGACGATGGACGACTAGAGTTCGGCAACAACAGCACCGAGCGCGCGTTGGGCCGATAAAACTCTTATGTGAGCTGCTGCTGATCCTGTGGACACCGACCTAAGCTCCTTGAGACTTTTCAAACTCAATCGGGCTGACGTAACCGAGCGTCGAATGGCGGCTCGTATAACACGCACATCGCGACTCTGGTGGAGGGTCATTCCGTGAAGGTGAAGGCAAGGATGGCGACAGCTTGGTTTCCGCGCTGAATCGATTGCATGGGATCGAGGCATAGAACTCGGACAACACAAGCGATCTACGATCGCGACGGACATGCACGCTTACTTCTGCGATCCACAAAACCCATGGCAGCGAGGCGCGAACGAGAATTCTACGGACTGCTCCGGCGACTACTTCCCCAAAGGCAGCAGCCTATTCGCCATCGCGCACCACTGAGAACATCAGGCTTCCTCACATACGTCAGCGCACGTCTGCGACGCATGCTCGTCGCCAAAAATCGGTACGCTTATCCTCACACTTTGCGTCATGCAATTCGTTGCGCGCAATCCCCGCAAACGGCTTGAATGCGGAGCCCGTCGAGCGGCGGCATTTCGAGCGGTGGCAGTTCAACGCATAGGCGAACTCGTCCTTGCCTGAGTAACGGACGGCACCACACAGGCAGTACCGCCGGTGTCCTGATGGACTGCTCTCAATTAATCAATTCTTGGCTCTGTACTGGCAGGCAGAACGCATTATAGTGCATATCTATGGATATCGCGGCATCATCTTGCATGCGATGGTCCTCTGATAGTCGCTCTTAGAAGTGGCGTCAGACAAGACATCATGGAGACAAACATGCCGCAATTCCTCCCGCGCCTCGGGCCCCTCTCGACGTAGGCGCACTCCCTCCAGGCAATTCATCCACTGGCAATTTGCATGTCGCCAGGCGTCGTCACGCCTGGTGACGGCACTCGCCTGCGCGCGGTGTGCGTGGGCGCTTTTACTTCAACAACTATGAGACACGGAAAGATGAGGAAATTGCGTTCGAGGATGGCCACGGCGGGAGCGCTGGCCGTACTGGTGCCGTCGGCGGCATGGGCCCAGTCATCGGTGACGCTGTACGGTGTGATCGATACAGGTGTCGAGTTTGTGAATAACGTCGGGCCGCAGAACAACTCGATGATGCGGATGCTTACGCTATCGGGCACCGTGCCGTCGCGCTGGGGTCTGCGTGGCACGGAAGACCTCGGCGGTGGATTAAAGAGTGCGTTTGTACTGGAGTCCGGCTTTGGGCCCGATACCGGTACGTCGAACCAGGGCGGTCGCCTGTTCGGGCGGCAGGCATGGGTCGGTCTGCAGTCGAATTCGTGGGGACAGGTCGCCTTCGGTCGGCAATACACGATGCTGTTCTGGGCGACGCTGGACACGGACATTCTTGGTCCCAACGTTTACGGTTCGATGGACAGCTACTTTGCCAACGCCCGCGCCGACAACGCGATTTCGTACAAGGGCAAATTTGGCGGGCTGACCCTCGGTGCAACCTACAGCTTCGGGCGCGACGCGACGGCCACCACCTTGCCTAGCCCGTCAGCGACCAATTGCCCCGGCGAGAACCCCGCAGACAAGAACGCCTGCCGCGAATGGTCGGCGATGCTGATGTATGAGACCAACTGGTTGGGGGCGAGCGTGGCCTATGACTCGCTGCGCGGTGGGCCGGGCGCCTTTGCCGGCCTGACGAGCAGCGGCCTGAAGGATGACCGTGCCGTCCTGAGTGGATACATGCTGCTGGATCGAACAAAGATTGGCGCCGGTGTGCTGGCGCGGCGCAATGGCGCACTGGCCGCGCCGCGCAGCAACATGTACTTCGCGGGCGTGTCGTACGACCTGACGCCGGTCGTCAACGTGGCTGCCGAAGCCTACTACCTGGACTATCGCCACAGTGACAACAAGGCGTGGCTCGGCGCGGTGCGTGGTACCTATGCGTTCTCGAAGCGAACGTCGGTTTATGTGAGCGGCGGTTATATCGACAATAGCGGGCAGCTCAACATCTCCGTCAGCGCCGGCGCGCCCGGCGCCAATCCGGTGGCCGGCGGCAACCAGTTTGGCGTGACGGCCGGTATCAAGCACATCTTCTAAGGGGGCCACGCAGCCGCTGCCACAAGCGCATACGCATGCCGCGCGGCAGCGTGGCAAGCAACCCCAGCAGCGCGGCTGCGAGTAGCGCCGGGCCGAGATACCAGCGCTCGCGCTCGCGGGCCTGCTCGGTCAGCGCCTGGCGCACGAAATCTTCACCGCGAGCCATTTCGCTGAATGCCTGCTGGAAGGTACCGATCTGACGCACCGCCTCATCGGAAAGCGGTTCACCTTCCCAACGCGCCTGCTGTTCCGAGTCGGTCAGGCAGGTGACCTGCGATTGACGAAAGCGTGCTTCGGCTTCCGCGCTCGCATAGACATGACGCTCCTCGCTCGTCAGGAAGGTTGTGGGGCTGATGCCGGTCACCCATTCGAGCACGTGGAGTAGCGGCTGGTCGGCGCGCGGCATGGCCATCAGCCAGATCATGGCCGCAGCCACGGTGGTCAGCACGGTTGCGGAAGCCACCCGCATCAGGACATAGACGCGTGTCATGCGTGCCGCGGCCGGCACCGAGACGAAGGCGTACACCACCATCGCGACGCATAGCACCAACGCAAACGACAGCACCATGGCAGCGCCGGCTGGCAGATCCAGGGAAAACGAGGCGGCCAGGCCGATCGCGCTGGCGATTGCACCGCTAAGCCAGCCAATCCACAGCGCGCCGGCAATGCGGCGTGTGAACAGCGAGCCGATGATTGCCGGAATGATCAGGAAGCAGAACACGAGCAGCACGCCGGCGATGGCGACCGAGCTCGTTACGACCACGCCGAACGACAAGTAGAACAGAAAGTCCCAGACCAGCGGGTTGCCGCTCCGGCCCTCCGATGCCGCCAGCAACGGACGCCGCACGATCCAATGGAAGATGCCGATGGCGCCGTAGACCAGCGCGAGCCTTGGCAGGTCGTCCCAGTTCACGGTAAGGATGCTGCCGACCAGGATCTGCTTGACGTGCTCCGCGCCCTGCGGTGAACGGTCGACCACAAGAATGGTTGCCGCAGTGGCGACCACATACAGGATGCCGATATACGCCTCGGTATGAATGGATTTCGGCAACATGCGGCCTGCTGTCAGCAGCGCCGCGCCGATGGCCGAAAAGAGTAGGGCGTAGGTGAGACCGGCGGGACTCGTCGGAACATGCCCCGCCGCGAATGCCACGGTGGCCCCTAGTGCCGACATCTGCGCAAGCGCGAGATCGACGAAGATGACACCGCGCCTCAGCACATGCAGGCCAAAGTTCGCGTGAATCGCGACAAACAGGACACTGACCGCAAACGGTGGTCCAAGCAGCGTAAGAATATCGGTAGGTGTAATGGTCATCGCCGGTCACCGTCGGTTCGATGCCAGCGCGCGTGCAAGCGTCGCGACGTTGTTATCCATCAGCCGCAGATAGTCCGCCGCCTGCGCCGCACTGCCTGCCGACGACGCCAGCATGGCTAGGGGCGCGCCGGTACGCGTCGACAGCAATTGGGAAAACTGCCTCGGTTCATAGGTGTTCTGCAGGATCACCCGCACGTTATCCTGGCGCGCTTTCGCGATCAGCGCGGACAGGTGTGCGGCGCTTGGTGGGACCCCTTCCTTGACTTCGACAAAGCCAACCACCTTCAGACGAAAGCGGCGGGCAAAATATGGCCAGCTGTTGTGATAGGCGAGCACGGCGGCGCCGCGATAGGGCCCCAGCCGGCTGGTCCAGACAGCCAGCCGCTCGCGCAACGCCGCCACAAAACGCGTGCGGTTCGCTTCGATGGTGGCGCGCTCGCCCGGGGCGAGCCGCATCATGCCCTGCGCGATGCTCGCAGTCATGGTTTCGGCGTTGACCGGGTCGAGCCAGTAATGCGGATTGGCCATGCCATGGCCGTGTCCATCCTGGTCAAGCGGGTCGCGGCCGCCCACTTCGAGCAAGGGCACACCGGTCGACGTATCGACCCAGCGCGCGCCGCCTGGTTCGAGGCCGGGCCGCTGCAAGCGCTGCGCAAGACGTTCGAGCCAGTGGTCGTAGCCGAGACCAACACGAACGATTAGGTCGGCATCGGACAGCGTTGCAAGGTCGCTCGCGCGTGGCTCGAATGCCTCGGGGTCGGTCATCGGCGGCACGATGGTCCTGACCTGGACCAAATCGCCGCCGACCGCCTGGACCAGGCTCGCCACATCGCTCGTCGTTGCCACCACCACCATGCGCGCTGCCGCGCAGGCCACATGACATAGTGAGAGCATGACGCCGAAGCCCGTTGCGAGCGCAATCCTGCGCCACAGGATGGAAAACCTGGACATGCCTACGCTGCCTTCCAGTAGTCCTTGCGCATCAGGCAGCGTACTTCCCGCTCGCCCTGACTGGGCGGGCCGAGCCGGCAATCCATGGTCATGCTCGCGAGTGAGTAGGCATCGAGCCGCGACAGTTTCTTCTCCGCGGTTAACCGCTCGACCATGGCCATCGAGGCGGTGTCCATCGCCTTGTTGAGGTCGGTGTCCGAGGCACGGGTGACGAAGTACCGCGCATCGTCACGGTCCGGCACAGCAGCGGCTGGCACCGTCTTGTCCTTGGGAATCATGCAGTAGGTACCCTTGAGGACGTTGATGACTTCAGAGATGCGACAGTCCCACGTCGCCGTCATGCGGCGCCGCGCGGCCTCAACGGAGATCTTGTCCTGTTCGGCAATCAGCTTAACGGTCTGTGTCTGCAGCAGGTCGAACGCTACGTTGAGGTCACGGTCATAGCCGATTGCCATCCAGTGCGTCGGAGATTCGATGCGCGGCCAGTCCAGCTTTGCCCCTCCCTTGATGACCGAGACCCTGAGATGGAGTTCCTTGAACGATGTCTCGAGCGCGGTCAGGTTGATTTCGCCATTGCCTTGCGCGGCATGCGAGTCGCCGGACCAGAGCAAGGCCCCGTCGACAAAGACCGGCAGATAGAGCGTCGTGCCCGACACCATCTCGTTGATGTCGAGGTTGCCGCCGAACGGGCCCGGCGGCACTGTGCCGTAAGGACCGGGTTCGGCGCGCGCCACGCTGACAATGCCAGGGAAGGGCCGCACGGGGACGAAGATGCCCGGCGCAAATTCGAAGCGCTGCCTGGCCAGATCGAGATAGAAGTACTTGACCTGCCCCTGCGGGAATTGCTTGGGAAACGCCCCTGCAAAACCCGGATAGTTGAAGTTCAACGCATAGGCGGTCGGCACGATTCGTCCGATCTCGATCTTGAGCGTGTCCCCGGGCTTGGCGCCCTCGACATAGACCGGCCCCGTGATCGAGTGCGGCCCACGTCCGGGCGATTCCGCCTGTTCCTGCTTGGCGCGCGTGGTTAGCTGGTCGATCGACAGATCCGGAACCACCTGCTTGTGACCGTGAATTAAAGTCTCCATCACGACCGTATCGCCGGAGCGAATGCGGAGCACTGGCGGCGTGGCATTGTTGTACCAGCCGAACTGGGTCGTCTCTGGCGTGCCCTCCAGGCGGATCGTGCGGGGGCCGGAGGCGTCGGCGCCAGCCTGTGCGTGAAGCGAAGGAAGCCCGAGGCTTGCGATGGAAAGCAGTAGCGCTGCGGCAGTCCTCGGCCGCAGCGGGAAGGTCCCGTGGTACATGTGTTGTCTCCTCTCGTTTTTTGTATGGGTGATCGAACGCCTAGTGATCGAATGTAGTCAGCGTGGCATCCTCGTTGGAGATAAACACCACGAGCATGCTCGCGGGTTCGGTCTTGCTGGCGTTGCGGCTCACCACGTGATGCTGGCCGCGACGCTCGAAGCGGGCCTCTCCCGGGTTATAGACCTTGGGCGGCTCGCCTTCTTCCCCGGAGAGGATCTGGCCGGTAAGGACGAACGCGAACACGTCCGCGTCGTGGTAATGCGGCTTGGATGCGCCGCCCGGTGCGTAATGCACGACTTGCGCGGTCAGGATCTTGCCGGGGACGACCGAGAGTTTCTCTGCGATTACGGCCTCGATGGCGCGGCCGTCATGATGGGCGGGTTTGGTTTGCGACCACGCTGGTGCCGCAAACATGACGGCCGCGGCCAGACCGGAGGAGAGAAGGTTGAAGCGAAGAGAAGATGACAGAGGGGAAGATGGCATGGCAGCTCGCTTTCTGGTCGGTGCATGGGTTCAGGGAGGCGAGTCTGTGAGGCTCGCCTGTCGGCGAGGGTAGCCCACACCCATGCTCCGCACATCGACCAAGAACTTGCGCAGTGACTAGACCACGAACCTAGCCGGCCAGCGCGTGCAGCAGTTGTTCCACCGCTTCCTTCGCGTCTTCGGCGGCGATATTGGAAAACCCGAGGAGCAGCCCTGGACCCATCGTCGCGCGGATGGTCATCGACGACAGCGCGTTGACGGCCATGCCCTGTGCGCGCGCTTGCTTGGCAAGCGCGACGTCGTCCGCATCTGGCGGCAGGCGCAGGAGTATGTGCAGGCCGCCTGTGCTTTCCACCTGGCACGACGCCATTCCTATGCTGACTAATCCCCCGCGCAATGCGTCGACCAGCGCGCACCTGCGCTCCGCATACAGGCTGCGCATGCGCGTGAGGTGACGGCCGAGGTGCCCCTGCGTGATGAAGTCCGCCACTACCATCTGGTCGAGCAGGGACTGCTGAGGCAATAGCGCCGAGATCCGGTTGAACTCCGGCACCAGCGTGGTGGGTGCAACCAGGTAGCCCAGGCGCAAGCCCGGAAACAGGACGTTGCTGAACGAGCCGACGTGAAGGACGCGGCCCGCCGTGTCGCATTGGGCGAGCGTGGGGGGCGGTCGGTCCTGACGATTGAACTCGCTGTCGTAGTCGTCCTCCACCACCCACGCGCCCGATTCGGCGGCCCATGACAACAACTGCGAGCGGCGGCAGGACGAGAGCGTGGCACCGAGCGGGAACTGCGCCGCCGGTGTCAGCATCGCCAGCCGGGCCGCTGGCGCCCGCGCGATGCCTGTTGCGACGTGCATGCCTTCGTCGTCCACGGGTACGGGTACCAGACGCGCGCCGGCAAGATCGAGCGCATGACGTGCGGGTGGAAAGCCGGGGTCTTCGATCCACACCTCGTCATCGCGCTCCAGCAGCGTACGAGCGATCAGGGTCATGGCGCCGAGGAATCCGGCGGTGATAAAGATCTGGTCTTCGCTGCACGGAATCCCGCGGCCGATGGCGAGGTGATTGGCAATCGCCTGGCGCAGCGGGTCATAGCCGCCGGCCCCCTGGTAGACCATGCGCGAAAGCGACAGCGAGCGTGCCTGGCGCGAAGCGAGCCGCGCCCATACTTTGCGTGGAAAGGCATCGAGCGCCGGCAGTCCCATCTGGAACAGACGCGGCGCCTGGGCCGCTTCCGAAGCCAGGCCGGGCATCAATGGCTGCGGTGGACGCGGCAAGGGTAGCGACGGTGCGGCCTGCCGCGGCGAAAGCTCGCCCGGATGCCGATGCACACGTGTGCCCGCGGCGTTCTGGCGGCTGACGTAGCCCTCGCCAGCCAGCGTGTTATATGCCAACTCGACGGTCGCGCGCGAGATCGATAGCTGCGAGGCCAGGCTGCGCGACGAGGGAAGACGCGCGCCGGGTGGCAGCGAACCCGTCCATATGGCCTGCTTGATGCGATCGAGGATCTGCTGATGCAGCGGAGTGCTCTGACTCTCGTCGATCTGAAGATCGGCAAGCGTAGACTCTGGCATGGTCGTACTCATGGCACATCGTCCATCCAGCGCGATTCGTTCAATCCGCCGTTGGCGGCCTCCAGGATTTCACCCGCACGCAGCAGGCGCATTTCGCGGAATGCGGGAGCCACAAGCTGTACGCCGACCGGTAGTCCGCCGGCCATGCCGGTGGGCACATGCAGGCCGGGCAAACCGCACAACGCCACCGCCATCAACGGACTCTGCACGGCCATCAGCTCGCGCATCTGCTCGACCGTACCCTGGTCGGCGCCCCACTGCAGCGGCAGCCGGCATGAGGTCGGCATCAGTACCAGCGGATAGCGCTGGAACAATGCTTGCCATTGGCGCTGCATCTCGTCACGCGCGGCGATTGCCACGATATAGCCGGCGAGATCCACTTCGCCCGCACAGGCCAGCATGTTGTGGACTGGCGTGGTGAGCGACGGATCGCCCAGCGCATCGACGGCAGCTACCATGCCGAGCCGGCAATCGGTCATGACGATGGCGCGCCAGATCTCGACGCCGCGCTGGAAATCGGGCGCCGTGGCCCGCTCGATGCGATAACCCGCCGCCTCCAGCGTCTGCGCCGCGTCCCGCAGCGCCTGCCGGATGGTGGGATCGACGCCGATACCCGGCACCTCGTCGATCCACGCCACGGATACCGGCGTATCGTCGTCTTCATAATCCCGGCGCGCGTCGACCCATAGCGGATCCGATGCACCGCTGGCAGCCATGGTCTGCAAGGCCAGCCGCGCGTCGGCGATGCGACGTGCCAGCACGCCTTGTGCCGACATCGACTGCAACCCGAAGAATCGCTTGGGCGCCGTGCCCTGGAATGCGGGGATGCGTCCCGTGGTGGCCCGCAGGCCCACCACACCATTGACATATGCCGGGTATCGGATCGATCCGGCGATATCGGTGCCATGCGCAATCGGGCCCATGCCGGTTGCCACCGCCACACCGGCGCCGCCACTGGAGCCGCCCGGCGTGATGTCAGCGGACCACGGATTCAGCGTACGTCCATGCAACGGGTTCTCGGTGAACCAGCGGAACGAATGGGGCGGCGCGTTGGTGCGGCCGATCACGATCGCGCCGGCGCGCCGCAGATTGGCCACCACTTCGCCATCGGTCTGCGCGATGCGGTCGCTCCATAGCGGCGTACCGTTGCTGGTGGCTTCGCCGGCCACATCGACGTTGAGCTTGATCGACACCGGTACGCCCGCCAGCGGGCCGCAAGGCTGGCCGGCCTGGCGCGCGGCATCGAGCGCCTGCGCATCGCTGCGCGCGCGCTCGCGATCTATGTGCACTATCGCATTGACCTGCGGGTTCACGGCATCGATGCGGTCGTAGATGCTGTCGACCACTTCGGTGCAACGGATCTCGCCGCGCTGGACCGCAGCGCTGATGTCCGTCGCGCTCCACTGCCACAGCGGTGATCGAGCCGGTGACATCAATGTGCCTCGGTGGACTGCAGCTCCGTCGTGTGCACGGCGGGCAGCGCTGCGCGGCGACGGTCGATCATCGATACCGCACACATGGCCACGACGGCGGGAATCGCCATCAGCATGAAGTTCTGGTGCAGCGGCAGCGAGAGCCCGACCACGGTGCCGATGATCACGGGTGCCGCGATCGCGCCGACGCGCCCGACCCCGGAGGCTACCCCGATGCCGGTTGCGCGAATCTCCATCGGGTAGAACTGGCCCGCATAGGCGTAGACGACGATCTGCGTACCGATCGTCGAAGCGCCGGCCGCACACAGCAGCAGGTAAAGTACGGGTGTCGGCGACTTGAAGCCAAGCAGGGAGATGGACATCGCCGCCAGCGCGAACATGCCGATCAGCACATTGCGGATCTTGAAGCGGTCTGCCAGCATGCCACCACCGATCGCGCCGATCATGCCGCCGATATTGAGCACCAGCACGAAGGTCAGCGCGGAGCCAAGGCTGTAGCCGGCGCCGGCCATCAGCTTGGCGAGCCACGAACTCAACGCGTAGACCATGAACAGGCACATGAAGAACGTGATCCAGAACATGCAGGTGCTTTGTGCGCGACCGTCGGCCAGCAGGGTGCCCATCGAGCCGGACGCGGACTTGCCACCCGGCGTGCTCGATGCCACGACGAAGCTGTCGTTTACTCGCGGCACCATGCCGGGACTGAGTCGTGCCGCGATGCTGGCAAGCTGTGCCTGGCGGTTGCGCTTGGCCAGATATGCCATCGACTCAGGCAGCAATGCGAGCAGGAACGGAATGACCGCAATGGGCGCCGCGGCGGCATAGAACACCGCCTGCCAGCCATAGCTGGCAATCAACCCCTTGCCGAGCACCGCGGCGATCATGCCGCCGACCGAGTAGCCGCTGAACATCAGCGTGACGAGCGTGGTCTTGAGCCGACGCGGCGAGTACTCCTGCATGTGCGCCACAACGGCGGGCATCACACCGCCAATGCCAAGCCCCGCGACAAAGCGGGCAGCGCTGAAGGTCACCGGGTCATTGGCCATGCCAGCCAGCGCGGTAAAGATGCTGAACAGCGCCACACACAGCGCGATCGTGCGTCGCCTGCCGATACGGTCGGCCATCGTGCCCAGCAACACCGCGCCGCACATTGCGCCAAACAATGCCGAACTGACCATGACGCCGGCCTGCGTGGCTGGAACCTTGAGCTCTTGCATGATCGACGGCAATGCAATGCCGGCTACCGCCAGGTCGTATCCGTCGAAGATGATGACCAGCGCGCACCAGAACAACACGCCTGCATGGAACTTGCTGAAGCGTGCGTCATCCGCAAGCTTGTGAATGTCTATTTGACGCATGACTTGTCTCCTCCGTTCTTATGTTGGTCAGCAGGCTGGTGCGCCTGCTATGCCGCTGCGGCTTCGAGTTCGCGCAGCCTGAACCGCTGGATCTTCCCCGTCGCCGTCTTGGGCAGTGCTGGCAGGAAGACAATGGAACGCGGGTACTTGTAAGCAGCGAGGCGTTCCTTCACAAAGCTCTTAAGCTCCGCCTCGCTGGCCTGTGCATCGGGTTTGAGGACCACGTACGCCTTGGTCTTGGTCAGTCCATCGGCATCGTTGACGCCGACCACCGCCGCTTCGAATACGCCGGGATGCTGCATCAGCGTGGCTTCCACCTCGAATGGGGAGACATAGATGCCGCTGACCTTGAGCATGTCGTCGCTGCGGCCGGCATATGTATAGGTGCCGTCGGCATTGCGGGTGTACTTGTCGCCGCTCTTGGTCCAGTCGCCACGGAAGGTCTCGCGCGATTTCTCACGATTACCCCAGTACATGAGCGCGGCGCTCGGGCCCTTGATATAGAGGTCGCCGACTTCGCCATCGGCCACGGGCTTGCCGTCCTCGTCGCGAAGTTCCACCGTATAGCCCGGCACCGGCCAGCCGGTGGTGCCGTAGCGCACGTCGCCGGGGCGGTTCGACAGGAAGATATGCAGCATTTCGGTGGAGCCGATACCGTCGACGATCTCGCAGCCGAAATGGCGAGTAAAGCGTTCGCCGATATCCGCGGGCAGTGCTTCGCCTGCCGACGAGCACAGGCGCAGCGCAACCTGCTCGCGCGCAGGCAGCGCCGCCGATGCCAGCATGCCGGCATAACCGGTGGGCGCACCGAAGAACACGGTGACGCGCTGGTCTGTAATGCGCCGGAAGGTGGCGTCCGGTGTCGGTCGTTCTGCCATCAACACCACCGTGGCACCGACGCTGAGCGGAAAGCTCAGGCCGTTGCCGAGCCCGTAGGCGAAATACAGCTTGGCGGCCGAGAAGCAGACATCGGACTCGCATAGGCCCAGCACCGGCTTGCCGTAGAGTTCGGCGGTCCAGTATGGGTTGGCCTGGCTGTGCAGCACGCCCTTGGGACGTCCGGTGGAGCCGGACGAATAGAGCCAGAAGCCGGGGTCGTCAGGGCAGGTCGGTGCAGCGCACGAGAGCGGCGTCTGGTCCTCGATCAGCCCGTCGAGCGTCATCAGCATGGTGGTGCTGTTCTGGGCGAGGCACATCGATTCGGCGCCCGAGACGATCACGGTGGTGACCTCATGCTCGGTCATCGACATCGCTTCGCGCAGTATCGGCAGCAATGCGGCGGAAACACATACGGCCTGCGCGCGCGAATGGCACAGCATGTAGGCGTAGTCTTCGGCGGTCAGCAGCGTATTGACGGCCACCGGGACGATGCCGGCATAGATGGCACCGAGGAACGACACCGGCCAGTCGTTGCAGTCGAGCATCAGCAGCAGGATGCGTTCCTCGCGCCGGATGCCGCAGCCTTTCAGGCCGGCGGCCAGTCGGCGTACGCGCTCGGACAGCTGTTGATACGTTAGCGTGCCGTGGTCGTCGACAAAGGCAACTTTGTGAGGGCGTGCGGCATTGCAGTCGAGCAGATGCGCGGCGAAGTTGAACTGCTGTCCCGGGGGCTGGACGCAATCTTTCGGATTCATATAGTGTCTCCTCTGATTTGGCTGGTCTGTGCAACAGCCTCAGATGTGGTCGCCCATGGCAGCGCTGGCCTGGATCGCGCTACGGCGGTGATAGAGATTCAGGGCGCGCAGTCCGCCCAGCTCTTCACCACCGCCGGCGCGGCCCGGTCCGCCATGAAGCGATTGCGGCATGACGTTGCCATGTCCGGTGTGCACGCTGCCCACATCGGGCGACACGGTGTGCACGCGGCCGTGCGAGTCCGCCAGTGCGATCGCCGTGTTGGCCAGCGCCGCCATATCGCTGCCATACAGCGAGGCCACCAACGATCCTTCGCCGGCTCGGATCATCGACAGGCCATGCTCAAGATCGCGGTAGGGGACGAGCGTGGCCACCGGGCCGAAGACTTCCATTTCGTGGATACGGGGCGCCTGATCCGGCGTGCGGGTGCCCAGTAGCGTGGGTCCGATGCAGCAGGCCACGTTGGGATCGGCATCGACCAGTTCGTGCCCGGCGCCGTCATGCAGCACATCGGTTTGCTCGCGCAGCAACGCGAGGCCGCTCTGCACCGCATCGAGCTGTGCACGGCTCACGAGTGCACCCATGCGGACGCTGTCATGGCGCGGATTGCCGACCACGATCTTTGCGAGCTTGGCGGAGATGGCGGCCGCGGCGGCGTCATACGCTTCGGCCGGTACGAACACGCGGCGAACGGCCGTGCATTTCTGCCCGGACTTGACCGTCATTTCCCGTGCCACTTCGCGCACCAGCAGGTCGAAAGCTTCGCTGCCTTGCGCTTCGCCAGGCAGCAGCAGTGCAGAATTCACGCTATCGGCTTCGATATTGGCGCGCACAGAACGGCGGGTCACCGCGTGGTGCGAGCGGACCAGTGCGCCGGTGTCGGCAGAGCCAGTGAACGACACCACGTCGAACGGGGCAAGCTGATCGAGCAGGCCGGCCGAGCTGCCGCAGACGATGGACAGGGCGCCCTTCGGCAAAATGCCCGCGTCAACAACGTCCAACACCATCCGTTGCGTCAGCCAGGCGGTCGAGGTAGCCGGCTTGACGATCACGGGTACGCCCGATAGCAGTGCGGGGGCGGCTTTCTCCCACAAGCCCCATGCCGGGAAGTTGAACGCATTGATAAACAGTGCCACGCCGCGCGTCGGCACCAGCACGTGTTGCGACTGGAAGATGGATTCCTTGCTGAGCCACTGCGGCTCGCCATCGAGCAGGTACATGCGCTCGCCAAGACCATCGCCGAGCTTGGTATAGGTGCCAACGGTATAGATCGCGCCGTCGATATCCACGGCCGAGTCGTTACGCGTGGTGCCGCTGTTTGCGGTGGCAATGTCGTAGTACGCCTCGCGATTGGCCCGCAGGACCTTGCCGATGGCGCCAAGCATGGCCGCGCGCTCGCGATAGGTGATGGCGCGCAACGCGGTGCCGCCCACTTCCCGCGCATAGGCAAAGGCCGCGGCTAGGTCGAGGTCGCCCGCATCGACGCGCACGAGCGCTTCGCCCGTAACGGGATCCTTGAGCAGCGTGCCGGCACCGGTGCCGGCCTGCCATTGCCCAGAGACGAAATTCTTCAGTAACTCGGTCATCTTGATGCTCATGCGGTGAATTGAATGCTGCCCTTGGGCAAGAGATAAAGCACCAGTGCGCGACCGTCGGAAACGGTGGGCCGGTGTGCACTGCCCGGTGGGCAGACCAGCCAACCGGCGGGGCGGCCATCGAAGCGCGCGGCTTCGTCGATGGGCATGATCAGGTCGATCTCGCCCTCGGGATGCACGTGGTGTGGCCCGGCGATGTCCTGCATGTCCACCACATCGACGGAAAAGCCGTACAGGTCTTCGGCGGGTTTGAAGATGCGTCCGTAGCGGATGCCGCCGGCCTCGCGGTTGCAGAGCCAGCCTTCGGCAACGCCTTGCTGGCACAGGCGGCGCAGCGATGCGTAAGTCTCGCTCTCGGCACCATGCTCGCAGTTGAGCCAGCGGTCCAGTTCGGCGTCGAGCGTCTTGCCCGCGAGTTGCGAGGTCAGGTTGGCAAGCTCTTGGCGGAAGTCTTCGACAGACATGGGGAAATTCCTTGGGGGGGGGCGACGGAGGTTGCTAACCGTCGTCTCATGCATTATTGTGCCGATATGAAACATAGAGCCGGTCAATAATCATGTCAAGCACTATATTGCATGAAAGCGGGTTAACGCTGACCCAGTTCGAGCCGTCCAGCCCGATGGTGCGCATCCAGAAGAAGGGCCCGGAGAAGAATCCGTTCCTGATGGCCATCGGTGAACGGACACGTCTGCTGCGCGCGCGCTCCGGCATGACGCGTCGTGCGGTCGCGGAGGCGGCGGATATCTCGGAGCGGCACCTCGCCAATCTCGAACATGGCATCGGTAACGTATCCATCCTCGTCATGCAACAGGTGGCGGCGGCATTGGAATGTTCGTTGGCTGAATTGATCGGAGATGTCTCGGTTTCGAGTCCCGAATGGCTCCTGATTCGAGAGCTGCTGGCAGACCGCGACGAGGCGACGCTACGCCGCGCTCGCCTCGCGATTGGTGACCTGCTCGGTACCGGTGGCAAGAAGAAGGGCTACTCGTCACGGATCGCGCTGGTGGGTCTGCGAGGTGCCGGCAAATCCACGCTAGGCGCCATGTTGGCGACTTCGCTCGGTTTTCCGTTCATCGAGCTCAGCAGCGAGATCGAGAAGTTCGCCGGCTGCAGCATCTCCGAGATCCAGGGGCTGTACGGGATGAGTGCATACCGTCGTTACGAGCGTCGTGCACTGGAAGAGGCCATCCAGATTCATGCGGAAGCGGTGATCGCCACGCCCGGTGGTCTGGTGTCCGATGCCGCCACCTTCAACATGCTCCTCACGCACTGCACCACCGTGTGGCTGCGTGCCGAGCCGGAAGACCATATGAACCGCGTGCGCGCCCAGGGCGACCTGCGGCCGATGGCGGCGAGCGAGGAAGCCATGAAGGATCTCAAGCGCATCCTGCTAGGCCGAGCGGGCTTCTATTCCAAGGCCGACTTCAGCATGGATACCAGCGCCTCGCCGCTGCATGAGACGGCAGCGAACCTGATTGATCTTCTGCGCGCGAAACTGCAATTTAATGCATGAGAAGCAACTGCAGAAACATGCATGATAGTTCTTGACGTGTCCGTCAATGCGGAACTATAGTGCGTTCATACCGGCGACATCACTGAGCCGAGAAACGACGCACTAACGTGCCCGCACCGGAGACAACATGACCGCAGCGCCTCGTGTCGATTACCAGACCGATCCCTCGCAGTACAAGCATTTCCAGATGTCGTTCGATGGCGAGATCGCCACGCTGACGCTGAACATCAACGAGGAGGCCGGCCTGCGTCCCGGCTACAAGCTCAAGCTGAACAGCTACGACCTTGGGGTGGATATCGAACTGAACGACGCGGTCAACCGCATCCGCTTCGAGCATCCCGAAGTGCGTACCGTCGTCGTTACCAGCGGCCGCGATAAGGTGTTTTGCTCGGGCGCCAATATCTTCATGCTTGGTGTCAGCAGCCACGCGTGGAAGGTGAACTTCTGCAAGTTCACCAACGAAACCCGCAACGGCCTCGAGGACTCTTCCCGATACAGTGGCCTGAAGTTCCTGGCCGCCGTGAACGGCGCATGTGCCGGCGGAGGCTATGAACTGGCGCTGGCCTGCGACGAGATCATCCTGATCGACGACCGCTCGTCGGCCGTGAGCCTGCCCGAAGTGCCGCTGCTCGGCGTGCTACCCGGCACCGGTGGCCTCACCCGCCTGACTGACAAGCGTCATGTGCGTCATGACCTTGCCGATATCTTCTGCACTACCAACGAAGGCGTGCGCGGTCAGCGCGCCAAGGACTGGCGCCTCGTCGACGAGATCGCCAAGCCCGCTGTCTTCGCGCAGACCGTGCGGGATCGTGCTCACGCGCTGGCCGCCAAGAGCGATCGTCCGGCCGACGCCAAGGGCGTAAGCCTGGTGCCGATCGAACGCACGATCGACGCCGACGCACTGCGTTACCGCTACGTCACGATCGAGATCGACCGCCAGACCCGCCGTGCCATCTTCGCGGTCAAGGCGCCGACCGGCCCGCAACCAGAATCCGTGGCTGGCATCCTGGAAGCAGGCGCCACCTGGTATCCGTTGCAGCTGGCGCGCGAGCTTGAAGACGCCATCCTGTCGATGCGTACCAACGAGCTCGATATCGGTACGTGGCTGATTAAGACCGAAGGCGATGCCAACGCCGTGCTGGCGATGGATGCCGTGCTGATGGCGCATCGCGATCACTGGCTGGTACGCGAGACCATTGGCCTGCTGCGTCGCACGTTCTCGCGCCTAGACGTATCGTCGCGCAGCCTGTTCGCGCTGGTCGAGCCGGGCTCGTGCTTCGCCGGATCGTTTCTCGAACTCGCGCTGGCATGCGACCGTATCTATCACCTCGCCCTGCCGGACGACGAAGCCAAGGCACCGAAGATCGTGGTCTCCGATGTAAACTTCGGAATCTATCCGATGGCTACCGGCCAGAGCCGCCTCGGCCGCCGCTTCTACGACGAGCAACCAGCTATGGAAGCGGTGCGCGCCAAAGCCGGTACGCCGCTGGACGCCGATGCCGCCTATGCGCTAGGCCTCGTGACCGCGAACCCCGACGATATCGACTGGGCCGACGAAGTGCGCATCGCGCTGGAAGAACGCGCTGCCATGTCGCCCGATGCACTGACCGGCATGGAAGCCAACCTGCGCTTCAACGGCCAGGAAAACATGGTGACCCGCATCTTCGGTCGACTCACCGCGTGGCAGAACTGGATCTTCCAGCGCCCCAATGCCGTCGGCGAGAAGGGTGCGCTCAAGGTCTATGGCAAGGGCGACAAGGCCGCCTTCGACTGGAACCGCGTCTAACCCGCGCATCTACCTGCATATACCTGCCAATACTCGAACTGCAGACTTGGAGACCAAGATGTCTGGTATCAATTACAGCGAGAAGATTCCCAATAACGTCAACCTCAGCGAAGACCGTACGTTGCAGCGCGCGCTCGAGCAGTGGCAGCCCAACTACCTGAGCTGGTGGAACGACATGGGACCCGAGGGCTCGCACAACTATGATATCTATCTGCGCACGGCCATCAGCGTCGATCCGCAGGGCTGGGCGCACTTTGGCCACGTCAAGATGCCCGACTATCGCTGGGGCATCTTCCTGAATCCGGCCGAAGCCAACCGCAAGATCCATTTCGGCGACCACAAGGGCGAGGACGTGTGGCAGGAAGTGCCCGGCGAATACCGCGCCAACCTGCGCCGCATCATCGTCACGCAGGGCGATACCGAGCCCGCCTCGGTGGAACAACAGCGTCACCTCGGCCTGACCGCGCCGAGCATGTACGACCTGCGCAACCTGTTCCAGGTCAACGTGGAGGAGGGCCGCCACCTGTGGGCGATGGTGTACCTGCTGCACAAGTACTTCGGCCGCGATGGCCGCGAGGAGGGCGAGGCGCTGCTGGAACGCCGCAGCGGCCAGGAAGACAACCCGCGCATCCTGCAGGCCTTCAACGAGCAGACCCCGGACTGGCTGTCGTTCTTCATGTTCACGTACTTCACCGACCGCGACGGCAAGTTCCAGCTGTGCGCGCTCGCCGAGAGCTCGTTCGACCCGCTCGCGCGCACCACCAAATTCATGCTGACCGAGGAAGCGCACCACATGTTCGTGGGCGAGAGCGGCGTGTCGCGCGTGATCCAGCGCACCTGTCAGGTCATGAACGAGCTCAAGACCGACGATCCCGCACGTCTGCGCGCGGCCGGCGTGATCGACCTGCCGACGCTCCAGCGCTACCTGAATTTCCACTACAGCGTGACCATCGACCTGTTTGGCGCCGATGAGTCGAGCAACGCCGCCACGTTCTACAGCACCGGCCTCAAGGGACGCTTCGAGGAAGGCAAGCGCACGGACGACCACGTGCTCAAGAACCAGACCTACAAGGTGCTGCAAGTGGTGGGCGGCAAGCTGACCGAGAAGGAGGTGCCGATGCTGAACGCGCTCAACGAGGTGCTGCGCGACGATTACATCAAGGACAGCATGGCGGGCGTCGAACGCTGGAACAAGGTCATCGAGAAGGCGGGCATTCCGTTCCGCCTCAAGGTGCCGCACAAGGCGTTCCATCGCAATATCGGTGCACTCGCAGGCGTCAAGGTGGCACCCGATGGCCGGGTGGTATCCGACGCGGAATGGCGCGGCCACGTCGACACGTGGCTGCCTTCGGCGGGCGACCGCGCCTTCGTGGCCAGCCTCATGGGCCGCGTGGTCGAGCCCGGCAAGTTCGCCAACTGGATTGCGCCGCCGGTCATGGGCATCAATCGCCAGCCGGCCGACTTCGAGTACATCCGCTTCAACTGAAATCGGGAGAAGATGCCCCCTTCTCCATTGGGGGCTCCATATCCACCCGGAGTTCGACATGGACATGTCCGATATCCAAGTCATCAGGCAGCACCTGATCGACCCTGAGATCTGCATTCGCTGCAATACGTGCGAAGCCACGTGCCCGGTCAATGCGATCACGCACGATTCCCGCAACTACGTCGTCGACGCCGAGAAGTGCAATGGCTGCATGGCCTGCATCTCGCCGTGCCCCACCGGCTCGATCGACAACTGGCGCGTGATGCCGCGTGCCAAGGCATACGGCATTGAAGAACAGCTTGGCTGGGATAGCCTGCCGGATGAGTTGTCGCCGGACGAACTTGGCGCGGCGGGTGTCGAGGCCGCTGCCACCCTGGCGCCAGTCAATGAGCCGGTCTCGCTGCCGGCCGCTTTCAACGGCGAAGAGCCGTTCAACAGCGCGCAGTTCGGCGCCACAGTGCCGCCCTGGTCGGCCGCGCATGCTTACACCAACCTGTATGGTGCGCGTTCGGGCAAGACCGCCCGGGCCACCGTCACCGGCAATATGCGCGCCACCGAAGCGGAGTGCGACTACGACACGCACCATATCGTGCTCGATTTTGGCGTGGTGCCGTTCCCCGTGCTGGAGGGCCAATCGATCGGCATCATCCCGCCCGGTACGGACTCGCAAGGCCGGCCGCACCATGCACGTCAATACTCCATTGCCAGCGCCCGCAACGGAGAGCGCGCGGGTTACAACAACCTGTCGCTGACCATCAAGCGCGTGGTAGAGGATCACCAGGGCAAGCCGGTACGCGGCGTGGCCTCCAACTACATGTGCGACCTGAAGGTAGGCGACACGGTCGAGGTGATCGGACCGTTTGGCAACAGCTTCTTGATGCCGAACCATCCGCGCTCGCATATCGTGATGATCTGCACGGGCACCGGCAGCGCACCGATGCGTGCCATGACGGAATGGCGTCGCCGCATGCGTAAGTCCGGTCGCTTCGAGGGCGGCAAGCTCATGCTGTTCTTCGGCGCGCGCAGCCAGGCGGAATTGCCGTACTTTGGTCCGCTGGAGAATCTCCCCAAGGACTTTATCGACGTGAATCTTGCTTTCTCGCGCACCCCCGGGCAGCCGCGGCGGTATGTCCAGGACGCCATGCGCGAGCGTGCGGCAGACCTCGCCGCACTACTGGCTGATGGCAATTCGCACTTCTACGTCTGCGGCCTCAAGAGCATGGAAGAGGGCGTTGTGCTGGCGCTGCGCGATATCGCAGTGCAGGCGGGGCTCGACTGGAACCGGATTGCCGCGGATCTCAAGCAGCAGGGTCGTTTGCAACTGGAAACCTATTGATGCCGCGCGTGATGCAGTTTGGATCGACGCTGCGCGTCGAGATCGGCGATGTTGGTATTGCAGAGGTGGTGTTCGGCCCGGCGGGCTCGATGCCGTTCACCGACGCTCAGCGCCATGCCGATCTTGCCGGGTTGTGGCGCCAGCTCGGCAACGATGCTGACGTGCGCGTGATCCTCGTGCGCACGGAAGGCAAGGGCTTCTGTGCCGGCGGCACGGCGGAGTTGGTCGAGAACCTGCTCGACAGCGAAGCGGCCCGCCTGCGGTTGATGCGCGAGGCGAGGGAACTGGTGCAGGGCATGATCGACTGCGATGTGCCGATCATCTCAGCAATCCGGGGTGCCGCGGTCGGTGCAGGCGCGGCCGTGGCACTGCTAGCCGATATCTCTATCGCATCCCGCAGTGCCAAGATCATCGACGGGCATACCAAGCTGGGGATCGCGGCTGGCGACCATGCCGCCGTGATCTGGCCGCTGCTGTGCGGCATGGCGCGCGCGAAGTACTACCTGCTGACCTGTTCGGCGCTATCGGGAGAAGAGGCCGAGCGCATTGGCCTGGTGAGTCTTGCGGCTGCCGATGAGGAAGTTGACACTCGCGCGCGCGAACTTGCTGTGCAATTGGCTGCAGGCAGTGCAACCGCACTGTCCTTCACCAAACGATCGCTCAATCACTGGCTGCGCGCGGCGTGGCCTGCGTTCGAGCACTCGTTGGCGCTAGAAGTCCTTGGGTTCGCAGGCGCCGATGCCCGCGAAGGTCTGTCGGCGCTCACCGAGAAGCGCCTGCCGCGCTATGGCATGCGATAGGACCGGAGACTACGCCAGTCCCGTGGTTTCCGTCGACCTGCCAACGGTCTTGCGCAGCAAGGCAAACGCCTGCGCCAGCGATTTGCCGCTGGTGTCGACCGTCATATCCGCCTGCGAGTAGAACGGCGCCCTGCCACTCAGAATTTGCCGCAGATCTTCCATGGCCTGGCGGCTATCCCCCATCGGGCGCGAATCGCCTTGGGCAATGACCCGGGACATATGATCTTCCGGGTCGGCCTGCAGCCAGATGGTGGTGCAATGTGCGAGCAGCTCATTGAATGTCGCGGGATCGGAGACAATGCCGCCCGGCGTGGCAATGACCACGTCGCGGTAGAGCTGAATGACCTCTTCGAGCGCGCGGCGTTCATAGCGCCGGTAGGCGCTGGTGCCGTACAGCCCGTGGATCTCCGACACGCTGCAGCCCGCGACCTTCTCGATTTCCCGGTTGAGCTCGACAAACGGGATGTCCATGGCTTCCGCGAGCATCTTGCCCAGCGTCGACTTGCCGGCGCCTCGCAGTCCGATAAGCGCAAAGCGACCGCTCCGGTCCGGGTCGGAAGTATCCGTGCCGAGCAGTTGCCCGACCGCAATGCGGACCCGCCGCAGATCGGCTTCGGAACGGTTCTCCAGCAGTTCACGCAACAGCAGCCATTCAGGCGAGCTGGTCGTGACGTCGCCAATCAGTTCCGACAGCGAGCATTGCAGGGCATTCGCGATCTGCTGAAGCACCAGGATGGAGGCGTTGCCAGTGCCGTGCTCGAGATTCGCGATATGCCGCTCGGATACGTCCGCGGTGAGGGCAACCGCCTTGCGCGTCAGGCCCCGTCGGGCCCGCAGACTTCTGGTTCGTTCACCGATCGCAACGAGCAAGGGGGAGCGCATGTCTTGTGCGCTGGCTTCCTGGTAACGCTTCGAATCCGTGGTCACAGATGAGGATTTACGTTGGAGATTGCGACGGATTCTAGCAGTACCGGTTGTTTATCGCTGGTTTGCTCCGTCTCATGCTTGGGACCGTTGTCGCACCGTATCGCGGCCGGCGTTCCCCGCCAATCAATGATCTGGTCCAGTGCCTGTATGACGCGCGCAGACGGTAACGAGCAGTTGATCTCGATACCGTGCATGAAGTCCATAAACCATACGGCGTTCACCGAGACTGGCACCGTCAACTGACCTGCTAGCCGCGCTTATACCGTGACGATGTAGGGTCCGTTCCCAAGTGTGGATTCAACCGGTCGATGCAACGGTCTGATGGAATCGTTCAGCGGGTGTATCGAAGTTTAATGTCTTTCGCGGCCGTTCATTGAGTCGCCTCGCTATGGCGTTGAGCTTTGACTGGGAATAGATGGAGAGATCTGTCCCCTTTGGGAGGTACTGCCTCAGCAAGCCATTTGTGTTCTCGTTGGAACCGCGTTGCCAGGGATGTTGAGGGTCGCAGAAGTAGACGTTGACGTCGGTCGCGACAGTGAACCGCTTGTGCTGAGCCATCTCAGGTCCGCGATCCCAGGTGAGAGACTTATATAGTTCCTGCGGCAACTTGCATGCATGCTTAATCGTAAGCGGTCTTTTAAGGGCGCCCCTTGCGGCCGCCGGCGGTATCCGCTAGACGGTTGAGGGCTTGAGCCTCCAGGGCAGCAGAGCCTCGTAGTCGTCGGCGGTCTGTGCGTGTGGCAACGCCTTGAACAAGGCAACGAGATACTGATACGGATCGACGTCGTTGGCCTTGCAGGTTTCCACCAGCGAGTAAAGACTTGCGCTAGCGTTGGCACCGGCCACGGTGTCGCAGAAGAGGAAGTTTCTCCGTCCGATCACGAATGGCCTAATCGCGTTCTCGCAGGGATTGTTCGAGATCGGCCAGGTTCCGTTCTCGATGTAGCGCACGAGCTTTGGCCACTGCCCATGCAGGTAGTGCAGCGCCTTGCCGAACAGGCTTTGCGGCAGCACGGTATGCAGATGTTGCAGCAGCATCGTTTCGATCTCGGCCAGCAGCGGCTGGCTTTGTTCGGCGCGAACCTGCTGCCGTTGTTCCGGCTTCATCTTGAGCGTGTGGCTTTCGATGGCAAACAGCTTGCCGATGCGCTGCAGGAATCCGGTGACCGGGTGGTCGGGGCGCTTGTCCTTGGGCAAGGCTTGCTCCGCCTCGACCAGGTAGCGGCGCGCGTGTGCCCAGCATCCGAGATGCACCAACTGATAGGTGTTTGCGACGTCGTCGTATGGTGCATAGCCGTCGGTCATCAACACCGCCCCAGGCTTGATGCCGGCATAGAGAGCCGTAGCCTGCTTTGTCTCGCGTGTCGGGCTATAGGCAAACAACCGTACCGGCGGCCCTGTGCCATTCATCTGCGCCCATAGGAAGCTCTTTCTCTGGGCAGGCCTGCCGGGCTCCTTGAGCACCTGTACCGTTGTCTCGTCACCGTACACGACGTCTGCTTCCAGCAGATGGTCACGCAGCAGGTTGATGATTGGCTGCACCGCCTGGCCTACTCGCACTATGCTTGCGGCCAGGGTGCCGCGAGAGAGGTCCCCGCCGAAGCGATGCAGCAGCGCTGCCTGGCGGTACAGCGGCAGGCCATCCTGATACTTCGAGGTGATGCACCAGGCCAGCGCCGATTCGGTAAGGAGTCCCTTGGGAATAATGCGCGCCGGTGCCGGCGTCGTCTTGATGCCGCCGTCGCAGCATGGGCAGGCGTACTTGACCCGCTGGTGCTGGATCACGCGGACCTGCTGCGGCACGATGTCGAGCTGTTCGCTGACCTCGACGCCAATCTCGACCAGAGCCTGGCCATCGAGGGGGCAGACGCGTTCCGATTCGGGTAGTTCGTGACGAACCTCGACACGGGGCAGCGCCGGGTCGAGCGGCTTGCGGCCGCGCTTCTTGCGTTTGTGTCCGGCCACTTCGGTCTCGGGCGTACCTTCTTCTTCCTGCGCCGGCTGCGCGGCCGCCGTCGCCAAGGCCTCGGCCTCATTGAGGAACAAGTCCTTCTGCTCCGAGCCTCGCGCCTCGCTCTTTGCGGCGAACAGCTTACGCTGAAACGCCTTGAGCTGTTCCAAGAGCAGGTCTCGCTGGACCGTCATCACACGCAGTTCGCCCTTGATTGCCTCGCGTTCCGCGAGTATTGCCTTGAGCTCGCGCTCGGCGTCTCGCAACAGTTGCAGCTCGGCGGCGGTAACGGTGACGGGCGTGGATGGCATGGCGGGTTAGACCGCTGCCGCCAAACAGCGTTCACGCAGCGCGATGGTATTCTCGGTGCGGGTGCCGGCGCATCGCCTCGATGTCGATTCCCTCGAGCAGCCAGTGCAACTGTTCGACCGTCAGCGTAGCCACAGCCGCCTCGCGTGGCCAGGCAAACCGGTCCGCCTCCAATCGCTTCAACAATAGCCAGAAGCCGTTGCGATCCCACCCGAGAATCTTGATGCGATCGGCCCGCTGGTTACGGAACACAAATACAGCCGATGCAAACGGATCCAGCCCGAGCGTCTGCTCGACCAGCAGTGCCAGGCCGTTGATGTTCTTACGGAAGTCCACTGCGTCGCGATGCAGATACACCCGCAGCTCAGCGTCGAGCCGAAACATCAACGGTCTCCACTCAGTGCTTCGATCATTGCCTTTACGAGCCCAACGTCTCGCTCGCTGCATTCGAGCTCAAGTGATACACCGTTGGGCAGCTTTGCGCTCAAGAGCGCCAGCGGTTGCGCTTGCCGCGGTGGCGGATCGCCAGTCGCTGATGCCGCTTCGTGACGCGGCACCGCAACCTTTGCAAGTGTCTCGATTGGCCGCGAATCCTGAACCTCCTGGACAACCGGCACGAATGCCGGCAACGCACCTCGCGCCTGCACTGAATCTCGGTAGTCCCGAATCCATTTGCGCAACTGGTTAGCGTTGATACCGGCCTTGAGCGCCGTGCCCGAGACCGATGCTCCCGATTGAAGACAGAACTCAATCAGACGCCGCTTGGCCGCTGGCTCGTAGTCGCGCTTCCCATTGGAGCGGACTCGCACCGCCTGCAGCGGAAATAGGTCAATCTCGTCTTGGATCATGTTTGCGTCCGCAAAGTCTTTGCGGACGCTAGCCTGCCAACGTTCAGCCTTCAATACCAGACGTCGTCAATTGAGCGCTTACGCTTAATCAGAGCATTGACGACCGTCTCGCTGTCCTTGCTGTCAATCTTGACCAGCATGAGATATCGAGTCTGGCGCTCCACCAGGGTAACGATCTGGCTGCCACCACTGCCGCATAGCATGTCTCCCTCCCAATGCCCTGGTACTGCCCGGTCCTCAGCCGTGGCAGGCCGCTCCCTGATCGACACCGTTTCGCGAATCCGGCCATGGTCGTCCGTCTTTTGGGCGTGATGTCGCGAACGACGCATGGCTCGTTCACGCCGTAGGTGTTCGAGCAGTTCCTTCTTAAGCGCACCGCGGGCCTGCACGTATAGGCTGCGATAGATCGTCTCGTGTGACACCTGGTAGTCCTTGTTGACCGCGTAGGCGTGCTTAATCCAGCCTGCGATCTGTTCCGGTGACCACTGAAGCCGGAGTGCCACGACCTGCGCCAAGGCCTGGTTTCTGACGAGCTTGCATGTCTTGGGGCGGTGCGCTCGATCCCAGGCGAGTTGGTCAGCCTGATGCGCACGATAGCCATGAACTCCACCATTTCGATTGAGCTCACGGCTAATGGTAGACGCCGCCCGCCCAAGCCGAGTTGCTATCGAGCGGATCGAGAGCCCCGCCACCACGGCCCGGGAAATCTCCTCTCGCTCGGAAAGCGTCAAGGCAAGCCGGGAGCGATGCCTTGGGGGTGGCTGGATTCCGCCCGTCTGCGCCAGTATTCTCTGCACCGACGAGTGGTTGCGATCGAACAGTTGAGCAATGTGTTGCAGGGACTCGCCTTGACGCCAGCGTTCCCACATGAGTGCCTTCTGAGTCTCCGTGTAGTAGATTCGCCGTCTCTGTTTCATTTGCAGCACCCCTCAGGCTTGCAAAGCCCTTAGTGTGTTGCATCGACCGGTTGAATCCACGGGTCGTTTCAGAAAACGGAAAATAAAGCACGCTAAGCCATTGGCAGCAATCTCCGACGATAACGGTGACGGCTTGGCTCAGTGGCAGCTAAGTCTGCCTGCGTAACTTCTCCACCGTGCAAATCCCTGCACTCTTCTGGAGAAGCATCATGAACCGCTACACCAAACTTTCCCTGCTGGCCATCGCCATTGCTACGACAGGCGCTGTCGCCTATGCCGCCAAGGGCGGCATGGAAAACGACGCTCTGGCGATCACCAAGGCCAAGATTCCTCTCACCCAGGCCGTCACCGCTGCCGAGCAGCACGCCAATGGCAAGGCATCGCGCGCCGAGTACGAAAACTCGAAGCAAGGCTGGGTCTATGACGTGGAAGTCGTCAGCGGGGCCAAGGTCTTCGATGTCCGGGTCGATGCCGACAAGGGCACCGTCATCTCGTCTGCCGAGGACAAGGCGGATCACGATGACGACCACGACAAGCAAGACTGACCGCCTGCCAGTGTGGCCGGATCGCGCATGACGCCGTGATCCGGCCCGGAGACTTCATGGAACATCTCAACCAAACATTCTTCCTATGGCTGAACGCACCTGAACACCCGAATGCTCTGGTGGTGACGCTGGCCACCTTCTTTGCGGAATGGCTCATCTGGGCCGTCCCGATTCTGATCGGCATCAGCTGGCTGCGCGGCAATGTGAACACCCGCAAAGCGCTGCTGGTCGCTACCGCATCCGGCCTGCTTGGGCTGCTGACCAACCAAATCATCGGCCTGGCTTGGTCGCATCCCCGGCCTTTCATGATAGGGCTGGGTCATACGCTCATTCCCCATGTGGCCGATTCGTCATTTCCCAGCGATCACCTGACGCTGTGGTGGTCGGTTGCCGTCAGCTTTCTGCTACAGCGAGGACTGCGAAGGGCTGGCGTCGCTTTGGCGCTGTTTGGCCTCCCCATCGCCTGGTCACGCATCTATCTGGGGGTTCACTTTCCACTGGACATGCTTGGTGCCATCGCGGTCGCATCGCTCAATGCCGTGTTGGCGTTGCACGCAGCACGGTGGTATCTGGGGCCGATCTACCGGCTGGCGACCCGTATCCATTGCCTGTTGTTCGGCAGGCTGATCGCGCAGGGATGGGTGCGCGAGTGAGCCTATGGATGGGCTAAGTCTGCCTGGTCAGACTGGCGGCAATCCATTTCACCTCGGCAGGAGAACACCATGAACAATTTGCCCACGGTCAGAACAAGCGACTGGCTCAACAAAGTCCCTGAAGTCACGCTGTCGTTCTGGATCATCAAGATCATGTCCACGACGGTGGGCGAGACGGGGGCTGACTTCCTGGCGGTCAACGCGGGTTTTGGCCAAGGCTTGACGCGCACCGTCATGGGTGCGTTGCTGGCTGTAGCCCTGTTCACGCAACTGCGTACTCGCCGCTACACCCCTTGGATTTACTGGCTATCTGTCGTGTTGGTCAGCGTGGTCGGTACCCAGATCACCGACCTATTGACCGACGGCCTGGGAGTCAGCCTCTACATCAGCACTTCGGCGTTCGCCGTGGCGCTCGCCGCGATCTTCTTTGTCTGGTACCGGGTTGAACGTACCTTATCCATCCACGACATCGTGAAGCGCCGCCGGGAGCTGTTCTATTGGTCAGCCATCCTCTGCACGTTTGCGCTGGGCACCGCTGCCGGTGATCTGGCAACCGAGGCGTTGGGCTTGGGCTTTACCTGGGGCGCAGTCGCCTTCGGCGCGCTGATCGGCATCACCTATGCAGCCTGGCGTATGGGTGGCAACGCCGTGCTGACTTTCTGGATCGGCTACATCCTGACCCGACCCTTTGGGGCCGCACTCGGCGACCTGCTGACACAGGCCAAGACCTATGGCGGCCTCGGAATGGGGGCCATGTGGACCAGCGCCCTGTTCCTCTCAGTCATCGTCATGCTGGTGGCCGTTGCGCAGTTCAGCATGAACGCGGGCCGCTCCGCCCAGGCCGCCGAGTAACTCTCTTCCCACTTTCCAAGGAGAAATTATGCCCAAAACGCACTCTATCACTGGCCTTGTCGCTGCCGTGTCGGCGGTGGCGCTCGTGGCTCTGGCCACCGGCTGCTCCAAGCCTGCCGACCAAGGCCGCGCGAGCACCGCCCCTGCACCGACAGCCAACGCCAGCACGGTATTGCCGGGCAAAGCCGCTTCCAAGCTGGGCGATTTGACCGCATTTCGCAGCATCGCCACTGACGTGTCCACCATCGTAGACAAGGGTAATCTGCCCGCCGCCAAGACCCGCATCAAGGATTTGGAGGTGGCCTGGGATTCGGCTGAGGCTGGACTGAAACCGCGCGCTGCCGACGACTGGCATCTGCTCGACAAAGCCATCGACAAGGCGTTGTCTGCGTTGCGTGCCGATACGCCAAGCCAAGCTGACTGCAAGGCTGCGATGGGTACTCTGCTAAAAACCTTCGACACGCTCGAAGGCAAAGCCTGACCCGTGAGCGTGCCCCATGAAAACATCCACTGAATACGCTCTGGCCAAAGTGCCCGAAGTCACGCTGGGCTTTTGGCTCATCAAGATTGCCGCAACCACGCTTGGCGAAACCGGCGGCGATGCCGTCTCGATGTCCATGAACCTGGGCTATCTGGTCGGTACCGGCATCTTCGCGGTGATCTTTCTGGCTGCCGTCGTCGCGCAGGTCAAGGCCAAGGGCTTCCACCCCTTCCTGTACTGGACCACCATCATTGCCACCACCACGATTGGCACGACGTTGGCCGACTTTGCGGATCGTTCGCTCGGAATCGGGTACGCTGGCGGTTCGAGCTTGCTGCTGGCCTTGTTGCTCGGCTCGCTCTTCGTCTGGCATCGCACCCTCGGCTCCGTGTCGGTGAGCACCGTCAGCTCACCCAAGGCGGAAGCGTTCTACTGGCTGACGATCATGTTCTCGCAGACGCTGGGCACGGCGTTGGGTGACTGGATGGCGGATACGGCGGGCCTGGGCTACACAGGTGCGGCCGTCGTGTTCAGTGGGTTGCTTGCCCTGGTTGTGGCAGCCTACTACTGGACGGGCGTGTCCCGCACACTGCTGTTTTGGGCGGCGTTCATCCTGACCCGCCCGCTGGGAGCCGTGGTCGGCGACTTTCTGGACAAGCCGCTGAGCGCTGGCGGCTTGGCGCTGAGCCGCTATTCGGCCTCGGCCGCACTGCTGGCCTTCATGGTCATCGCAGTCCTGCTGTTCAAGCAGCGGGCGGCTAAGACCGCACATTGAAAATACGGTCATCCCAGCCAATATGGAGGAAACAATGCCATGAGAAATAGTCCTGATCAATATGACAAATTAAGCAAAGCATTTCATTGGATTACGGCCGGAATTGTTGTCACAGCATTCGTGTTAGGGCCTGGCGACTTCGGGCGAATAGTTGATGATGGAGTCGATCCAGCCACACGAAATGACATCGTGTGGCATGAATCTTTGGGTGTCGCCGTATTTGTGCTCACATTCTTGCGCTTGATTTGGGCTGCAATACGTCCGGGTGCTCCACGGCATCAGATGTCGGTATGGATGTTTGGCCTTTCCCGATTGGCACATTTTGCACTGTGGGCTTTACTTCTTTTGCTGCCGATTTCTGCGCTGCTGGCTCTAGGAAGCGAATCTCATCCTTTGACGCTATTGGGCGGAATCCGAATTAACGTGTTCCCCGCAGTTGGGAATTCTTATTTTTCCAACCTTGCAGATTGGGGCGAGATTCACAAACTGCTTGGTGATGTCATCATATGGTTGGCAGGCATTCACGCGCTGGCTGCCATATATCACCACATCAGACTAAAAGATAAGGTTCTTGTCTCGATGTTGCCGTAATGCTGGCGTAATAACTTCAAGCGGAGGGGGGAATGCGGGTATTGCTGGTCGAAGACGACCCCATGATCGGCGAAGCCATCCAGGGCGCATTGAAGGATGCGTCCTATGCCACCGACTGGGTGAAGGACGGGCAGACCGCCCTCACGACACTGGGTTGCCAGCACTATGACCTGGTTCTGCTCGACCTGGGTCTGCCAGGCAAGGATGGGCTGGAGGTGCTGGCCAGCATCCGCGCCAAGGACAACCCAGTCCCCTTGCTCATCATCACGGCGCGTGATGGCCTGGATGATCGTCTGCGCGGCCTGGATGGAGGGGCCGACGACTACGTGTCCAAGCCCTTTCAGATGGCGGAACTGCTGGCCCGGATGCGCGCCGTTCTGCGGCGCAAGGGTGGCAACGCCGCACCCATGCTCAGCAACGGCATGGTGTCGCTCGATCCGGTCACGAAAGAGGCCAGCGTCAATGGTGGCTCCTCAGTGCAACTCTCCAACCGCGAGTTCGCGCTGCTGCAAGCCTTGCTGGTTCGGCCTGGGGCCATTCTCTCGCGCAGCGAACTGGAAGATCGCATCTACGGCTGGGGAGAAGAGGTCGAAAGCAATGCCGTCGAATTTCTGATCCATTCGCTGCGGCGCAAGCTCGGTAGCGAGGTCATCAAGAACGTCAGGGGGGTCGGATGGATGGTCTCAAAAGACGCCTGAACGAGTCAGTTCAGCTCAAGCTGTCCTTCACCCTGTCGCTGGCTATCCTCGTGGTAGCCATCGTGGCGGGCGTCTTCTCGTTCCTGTCGGCCTTCGACGAAGCCCATGAGCTACAGGACGATGTTCTACGCCAGGTGGCACAGCTTATGGATAGGCAGCGCCTGTCACCGGCCCCGCCGACGCCCGATGCACGCCCAAAAGATGTCGATGAAGAATCGCGTGTGATCGTCCAGCGCTTGGACCAGGCCAACCCCTCTACGGTAGGCGTGGATGCTGGCGGCACGCTTTCTCTGCCGACGACACTGGCTGATGGGTTGCACACGCTGGAGGTCGGCGGCGAGTCGTTCCGCGTGCTGGTCAAGACCACGGCTGTCGGCGAACGCATCGCCGTGGCTCAGGAAGCGGGCTTCCGCAATGAAATCGCTCGCGATGGAGCGCTGCGCACCGTGATGCCTTTCCTGATTCTCGTGCCGGTACTGCTATTGATCGTCGCTGACCTGGTGCGCAAGATGTTCCGCCCCATTGCGGCACTTTCCAAAGAAATCGACCTGCGCGCCGAGCAGGCTCTGCACCCCGTCGAAGACCGTCACCTTCCGGTCGAGGTACGCCCGTTTGCCGTGGCCATAAACCGATTGCTCGCCCGCGTTGGCCAGTCTATGGACTCTCAGCGCCGCTTTGTGGCGGATGCCGCGCACGAGCTGCGCTCGCCTCTGACCGCACTCTCGCTGCAAGCGGAGCGGCTGGCAGATACGGAAATGTCCGGGCTGGCACGTGAACGACTGACGGTCTTGCGCCAAGGGATCGAGCGCGGCCGAAGCCTGCTGGATCAACTCCTGACCTTGGCCAGTGCGCAGGCGGCCACTGACACACCGAAGTCGCCATTATCCGTCCAGGGCCTCTACCGCCGAGTGCTGGAAGATCTCATGCCGCTGGCCGAGGCCAAGCACATCGACATCGGGGTCGAAGGCACGCAAGACGCCGAAGTGTGGGTCAGCGAGCTGGACATGATCGCCGTGGTCAAGAATCTGGTCGATAACGCCATTCGCTATACACCAGAGGGCGGGCGGGTCGATCTTTCGGTTGGTATATCGGAAGGAAAAGCCGAGCTGCGTGTTCAGGACAGCGGGCCAGGCATTCAGTTGGCCGAACGGGATCGGGTTTTTGATCCCTTTTACCGCACGCTGGGCAGCGAGCAGCTTGGTTCGGGCCTAGGGTTATCCATCGTCCAAACGATTGCCCATCGCATCGGCGCGGAAATTCGCCTCGACTTCGTGGATGAAACTCAGCAAACCGGCTTAAAGGTTTCCGTTATTGTGCCCATGAAGTAATGACTTGAGATACGAGGAGTGCAGCGAATTGCTTACTTCAACTGGTTGGTTCTATTGGGCACTCCTGTCGGCTGTATTTGCGGCGCTGACGGCGATTTTTGCCAAGGTGGGCATTCAGGGAGTTGATTCCGATCTGGCTACTTTGATCCGAACGGCCATCATCATCGTCGTCCTGTCGGCGTTTGTCGCCTACATGGGAAAATGGGCCAACCCCTTGGAGCTGTCCCCTAACAGGCTGCTGAAATACCGGCAGCGGATGTCCGCGCGACGACTAGCTGAAGCGTTAATCTGAGGACTCCATACAACCCCACATTCATGCGCGGCGCTGACACCTTCACCGAAAGTTTGTTCACCATGCGGCGGCTGGAAGATTTCGTGCCGAAGTCCCACCCCTTGCGCCCGATCCGCACCATGGCGAACCAGGCGCTGGCGAAGATGGATCGGCTGTTCGCGCAAATGTACGAGGCCGATATCAAGGGTGGCCGGCCCAGCATCGCGCCGGAGAAGTTGCTGCGGGCCATGCTGCTGCAGGTGCTCTACAGCGTCCGGTCGGAGCGCCAGCTCATGGAACAGACGCACTACAACTTGCTGTATCGCTGGTTCATTGGCCTGGCGATGGATGATGTGGTCTGGGTGCCCAGCGTCTTCAGCAAGAACCGGGAACGGCTGATCAAGCACGATGCCGTGATCGACTTCTTCAACGAAGTGCTGGCCATCGCGCAGAAGAAGGACTGGCTGTCGGGCGAGCACTTCAGCGTCGACGGCACGTTGATTAAGGCGTGGGCTGGCCACAAGAGCTTTGTACGCAAGGATGGCGACGACAAAGACGATAACGACGGTGCTGACTTCAAGGGTGAAAAGCGCAGCAACGAGACGCACGAGTCCAAAACCGATCCCGATGCCAGGCTGTATCGCAAGGGCAAAACCGCCAGTGAACTGCGCTACATGGGTCATACCTTGAGCGACAACCGCCACGGCCTGGTGGTCAGCGCCATGGTGACCAATGCGGACGGACACGCCGAGCGCGAGGCCGCGAAGGTCATGCTTAACGATGCCAGGCAGGTGATTGAGGACCTGAATGTGGAAGTCACCGTGGGTGCGGACAAGGGCTACGACGCGCACGAGTTCATTCAAGCCTGCCTGGAGATGAAGGTGACGCCGCACGTCGCACAAAACACCTCCGGCCGGCGCTCGGCCGTTCCCGACGCCATTGCAGGCACCAAGGGTTATGCCATCTCACAGCAAAAGCGCAAGCTGATTGAACAAGGCTTTGGATGGGCCAAGACCGTTGGGCGCATGCGCCAGGTAATGGTGCGCGGTCGAAAGAAGGTCGACCAAATGTTTGTGCTGAGTATGGCCGCCTACAACCTCGTGCGCATGCGCTCGCTGGGACAAATCCGCCCACAGTTGCAGTAATCGTGGTGATGAGGCCCGAAACGGTCGTCAAATCAACGAAAAAGTCGGTGAAGTGACGCCGCGCTTCCGGATTGTGAAAAATAGCGAGCCCCTCAGGCTTGTAGAGGGAAGCTTCGCTTTTTACGCGGCTAGTACTTCAGCAGCCTGCTAGTTGATATGGCAGACTGGAAGCGCTTCACGATAGTTGTCTTGCTGTTGACGTTTGGGTTCGCAACGGTCTTTATTTTGTTGGGAGGACTGGCGTCCGGCTACTCCCTTCAAAACGTGCTTTTTCTTGGCTCCGCAGGATTCTTCGTGGGCGCGATCGGTGCCCCAGAAATTGAGCCAAAGTTGTTTCGGTTTCCAAGGCTATGGCAGGTTAGTTTTTCGGTTCTTGCCGGTGTTCTAGTCGCAGTGCATCTTCAGGTGGGTGCGCTCGGCTATTCCATTGCCGTGCTCGTAGGCGTGATTCTTGGCTACTTCGCGCCATTTTGGATCAAGCACATTCAAATTCCATAGTTCGTCGACCGACCGCTCCTGGCGGTTCTGCGGACTTCGGACAACTCGAACGCTCGATTCCCCGGCCAGCACCTCGTCGTGGCCAGCTCTCCCTCGTCGGCGGCACTGACGGCGCCTTCTCGCGCGCAGCCCAAGGCGGCCGTACTCCGTACTGGCAATGGCCAGGATAGCGGAGAGCCAGCCGCAGGCTTGGCCCGCGATGTTGACGCGCTGCCCTTTTAAGGGGCGGCAAGGATCCGTCGACCAAGGGGCTGCTGATGGTTCCATGTGTCCCGCATGCGCTCGTCCAGCTCTACGGTCATTTGGTATGTATGCATTGGCCGAGACGATCAACGGCTTGTACAAGGCTGAGTTGATCCATCGTCGTACTACCTGGAAAACGCGTGAATCCGTTGAACTGGCCACGCTGGAATGGGTTGGCGTCGACGTGTTGCTGCTCTGCCAGTTCGGCGAGAGGGCCCTGCTTCTCTTCCGCTAGGGTCTGCGCCAGGTAATCGCGGTTGGCGCCTCAGTATCTTGAGCGGCTGCGTGATCAGTGCCGTCGCGGCTTGCGCATCGCGGGTATAAGAGACCATTTCGGCTTTAGCGCTGGCCCGCGAAAGGCTGCGGCTTGAGTGAGCGGAGGTACGCAATCAATGCTCGCATATCTGAGTCGTTGATATTCCGGTACCAGGCATAGGCCATAGGAGGCTTGTAGTGCATACCCTCCCGGCGTTCTCCGCGAATCGCCTTGGCGATCTGTGCGTCTGTCCAGCGTTTGAGGCCGCTCTCGTCAGGCGTCAGATTGCGCGAGACGCTGGTGCCCCATGCGCCATTGAAAACCTGCCCTCCCGCGCCGAGGTGCGCAGTGATCAGCTGTCCGTGGTCGCCGCGCGGAGTATGGCATTCCATGCAATGGCCGATATTGGCCAGATACTCGCCGTACTGTACTGTGTCGCGCGTCGAAGCCGCCGCGACGTGCTCCACAGGGGCGCCGTAATTTGGCGGGAGCGGGACATGGTATGTCGACGCTTCAACCACGTGACGGACTGGCGGTTGCGCGCGCAGGTACGCAATGATGGCAGCAAGGTCCGCGTCCCAAATGTTCCGATAAAAGCCTATCGGCATAGGCGGCCCGATAATACTACCGTCTGGCCGTATGCCATCGCGGATCGCCTTTCCGATCTGCGCGTCGGTCCATCTGCCGATACGCACTGCATTGGTACATAGCCGCTCAACCGGCTTGACTAAATGCCCGAAATGCGATTTTCGGAAATACTCCTACGATCGCAACACTTTACTAAGGTTGCGCTGAAAGCCAGTGCAGCGACGATAAACAATGATGCGACAAATTATCAAAATCGATGTTCCATTTACCGGAGACTGGCGGAACGACAAGGCCACCTTGACGGCGTTTGCAGAAACTCCAACGACGGCAGCAAATTTCTATCAACATGCAACGACGATAGAGAGTCTGTTTAATCGCTTGACCTATGGAACCCCCTCAGCACCCCAATACCCTGAACGATCGGGGCTTTCTCTTAAGGTGCATGGAGAACTTTTCCCTATTGCCCACTTCTCAAAATTGTATTTTGCTGCTTCTAACGAAGTCACAATTTGCTGGCGTGACGGCAATCAAAACTTTGATGCAACTGTCGAGGACAACCGGCCAGCTTCGGACCGATTGAGCATTTGTCATTTGGAAGTAACAACGCTTCAGGACCAAGATGACGCAAAGCTTCTTGAGCAGCTAGCAACGCAAAATACGATTTCCTCTTGGGGCGACAACAGGATGTCGGACCATTTGCGGAAGATCGAACTGCTTAAAAAGATTCTCGAGAAGAAGGGCAAAATAAATTACCCGCCGAACACTGCGCTGCTGGTGTACACCGACGAAGATAGGGTCCAAAATTATTCTTTCCCCGCGCAGCCGCCAATCGATAAGAAAACCAATTTCGAGAAGATTCTCCATGAGATGAAGCATCTCCTCTCGGGATTTTCAGGAGTCTTCGTGTATAGCAGGAATGAGATTTACTGCTCACTTCCAGTCGGTAGCAAGTAATCCGAGTCGGCAAAGCCTGTGACGGCTGATCGGGCGGGTCTAGCCGTCATCGCATGCCGAAATTGTCGACGATTCTCATAGGGACGTCGACCGTCCATTGCTGGCCGGCTTCGGCCGAATGCTTAGACCTCAGAGCCAACTGTTTCTGGCCGACCAAAGCGGCCACATTGAGCCACCCCGTCGAAGCGAGTTATTCGGGAAGAAGGTCGTCCGTGCGGTCTCCAACGCCTGTCGGGCGTTGAGCAATCCCCCAAACGTCGGGCACCGAGCTCTGCCCCAGCAATGCTATGTTGGCTCCCTCACCGGAGCCCCAATGCCCAAGCCATTCCTCCTCGCCGCCATGCTGCTGGCAGCTGGGTCTGTTCACGCCGCAACGAAGTGCCGCAACAGCAAGCTGATCCTGTACACGCAGGAAGCGGTCTGCCCAGAGGGCTATACGCTTGTCAGTGCGGATGTATCGGGCAACGTTTCCATTATCGGAAAGAGCCCGGAGATTCTGGCGCAGGAGAGTGCGGCGCGGGACAGGCGACAGGCTGAGGAGGAGCGGCGGCGTGAAGAGTCGAATGTCACGGCGACCGAGACCGTTACTGTGTGGAACAGCTCGTCAAGCGATGGCAAGAGCGTACTGTGTAGCGGACTAGCGGACGAAGCGACTCGGTTGGAGGCGCAAATGCGACGGAATTCGACTGACTGGCTAAGGGAGCGGCATCGCGAGGTTCGCAATCAGCAATACCGAAATCGCTGCTAGATTCCTGCGGATACAAGTTCCGGCGGCAGAAAGGTTGTTTACATCGCGAGCACCGGGTGTTGCTGATCCCAGACCTACCGTGAGGTATTTCCGCAATCATCTGAGATTTAACATAAGTTATATTAGATAAAAAGTGCTTAATGGGTTGCTTGGTGGGTGTCGAGTTTTCACGCTGCGTCCAATTCAGAGGCGATCTAGCTCGCGTAGGCTATCTGATAGCTACTAGCTAGATTCACGCCTTCCAATGCCTCGCGAAGCATAGCGCTGATCACCATCAGCGCGTTGTAGGGGTCATGCCAAGATACGGCCGATTCGCTATCATAAGCCTTGCGGTTATATAGAAAGAGACGAATCGCTTCATTTCGATATAAGTGGGAATTCCTCTGGCTGCCCATTTGGCTCGCACGGCAAGTCGCTAGGAAGCGGAGAACGCCACCCCGATTTGGCGTGCCCGTTTCATCTCGTCAGCGTGCAGGTAGATCGAGGTGGTCGAAATCGACGCGTGCCGCAGATTGTCCCGGACCGTCGTCAGTTCCGCGCCGCGTGCCAGCGCATGGGACGCATGCGTGTGCCGCATCCAGTGCGGGCTGGCCTGCCGCAGCTTCTCGGCGGCAACCGGGTGGTCGGCCTGGATCAACTTCGCCGCTTGCACGAAGAACCGTCGCAACACGGCCCACAGTCGCGTGCCCGTGATGCCGCCGGCCGGGTCCTGGCCAAGGCCGCCGATCAACGGGGTATTCGGGTCCCAGCGTGCCCGCGTGACTGGCAGGCCGCGCTCGACCAAATACCGGTCGAGTGTCACGCGCGCCAACGGCGGCAGCGCTACCTTGCCCGCCTTGGCCCCCTTGCCGACCAGGCTGAGCCAGTGGTCGCCATGGGCATCGATTTCGATGCCACGAAGGGTTGCGCTGACGAGTTCGCTGGCGCGCAGGCCGGTCGCATAGGCGAAATCCAGGATAAAGCGCAGGCGCTGGGCCGCGGAGGCATCCCAGCCATAGGACCACTCCAGTCCGTTAGCGAGCGTGCGCACCAACATCCATTCCCCCTCGGTGAACACGTGCGACGTATCCAGCGGCACGGCACGCGTGCCGCCGCGCACCTTGATGCCCGCGAACGGATTCGCCAGCACATAGCGTTGTTGGATCAGCCAACGGAACATGGCCCCGAGCACCGACAAGGCATAGGCCGTTGAACGCGGAGATAGGGCCTGCGCAAACGGGCGCCATTCGCTCGAGGTGCGTGGTCGAGGTGGTCCCACCCAACGCTTGTGTGGCGTCGGCCGACGCAGGAAAGTGCGATAGGCAATCGCGTCCTCAGTGGTGAGCGACGACAGCGGGCGTTCGCGCTCGACGATCGCCCACAGGATCAGGCGCTCGGCTTCCTTGCGATAGGCCCGCTGGGTGGCCGGCGATTCGTGCAGCGCCAACCAGGCCTGGACGGCCTGGTAGTCGTTCGACGCGCCAAGGGTGCAGGTTTGCCACGGGGCGCGGAAAGTCCCCGACGAGCCATCGACCTCGTGGGGCAGGCGCAGGTGCTCCCATGGCACGATCACCCCGCGGTCCGCCACGGTGATCAGCGCCCGGGCGCGCTCGGTGAGTTGCGGGTGCTCGGCGAAGAAGGCCTCGATACGTCGGGCGCTCGCCGGACCTAGGCCGGGCACCGCCGTCCACCAGCGACGCCGGCGCGGAATGCGCACCGTCAGGTCCGCCAGCGTCTCGATGCCGTGCGCGCGCAGCGCCTGCACGGCACGAGATGGCAGCCACTGGCCGATGTCGTCGCCGACCTGCGGCTGCGGCGGGGGCAAGCGGCGCAGCAAGTCGACCGCTTGGCTGATGGCCTTAGCCCGCCCGACCCGCTCGGCTGCGCCGTGCTCGAACAAGGCGGCTACATCCTGGCGCTGCCGGCGGCGCGCGAAATCGGCCAACTGTCGCCGGATGTGGCCGAGGATGCCGCGCGCGGACTGGCCGCTGGCCTTGCGCTCGCCCAGGTAGCGCGCCACCGCGTCGCGGGCCGACAGCCCTTCGTACCAGGCGCGTAGCGCGGCCAGCGACGCCGCATCGGGGAAGTCAGGCGGCGCCTGATGGGTCTGGGGGTTGGCCGGCAGCATTTTCATGTCTACCAGTTTAGTGCATCGATGAATCTATTGCGATAAGAAAAGTTATCTCAATAGTGTACTGGCGCGCTCTCCAGCCGATCGAACGATCGAACTAAGGTCCGTAGCCGTGAACGGACGGAAGAGCCAGCAGGAACCTGGTCAATCCCCTCCACTGCAGGAAGAGCCACGAGTCCTCAGGCAGGGTTGGCCCTTTTTTCATCGACTTGCCGAATGGCCATCAGCATCAAGATCGCGCCTACGCCGAGGCTGGACGACAGCCACAGGGCCTTGGCGCCAAACACATCCAGGCACACACCAAAGAGCCATGGCGCCAGCGCTTGCGCAACACGCGCCGGTACCATCAGCACACCCTGACGATGCCCGTATCCGCTGGGACCGAAAATGACCAGGGGCAAGGTGCCCTTGGCGATCGTCAGGATGCCGTTGCCCGCGCCATGCAGCACGCCAAACAATGCCGCTGCGGGCGCGCCGGCGATGCCAAATGCAAGCGCGCCTGCTGGATGAAGTGCCGCGGCAATGCGGGCCGAAAGCAGCGGATGGACTTTACGTAGCAAGCCGAACTCGAGTATCCGGGCGGCGACCTGGGCAGGGCCGATGAGAGCACCGATCATCACGGCCGTGGCCAGTGTGGTGCCACCGGCTTGCAGCAGCCGCGGCAAATGCGCCGCCATGGCCGTGCTGATGAACCACGTGGCGGCGAAGACGAAAGCCAGCGCGAACGATGCGAAACGCTGCGACGCCAAGTCGCTCGCAGCAGGAACATCAATTGCTTGAGGCTTATTAGTCGGCTTCAAGCTCGCGCCGCCAAATGAGCCGCCCGGCATGCTCAGGTTCAGCGCGAGTCCGAGAGTCAGATGGAGGGCTGCCCAGCTCAGGCAGGCACCGCGCCATCCAATGTGCGACTCCATAAACGTCGACAGCGGCCAGCCGACTGTGCTCGCGAAGCCGGCAATCAGCGTGATGCCGGTAATGGCATTGCGCGAGCGATTGCCATAGAGCACAACCAGCGTTGCGAAGGCGGCTTCGTACAGCCCGCTACCCATGCCGATGCCAATGATCACCCACGCGACGAACATCCCGACTACACCTTGTGCCATCCCAAGGGCAGCCAGCCCGATCGTGAAGATCAGGCTCGTGCCGACCAGCACTGGCCTGCCACCCGTGCGGTCGATCAAGCGGCCGGCCGAAGGTCCGAGAATAGCCGAGACAATGAGCGCAGCACTGAACGCGGCGAAGACCGTCGGTGTCGAAATGCTGAGGTCGCGCGCCATCGACGTGGCCAGCATTGCCGGCAGATAGTACGTCGACCCCCACGCCAGCGTCTGGGCAACGCCCAGCCGTGCAATCACGCTGCCGCTTGGCTCGATCGCCATACCCGCCCCATGTCTTGGCTCTTATTCGACTTCACCGTCGTCGGTATCGTCAACCTTGGCGTTTTGTTCATGGCCCATAGCGGCGGAAGCAAGTGTTGAAGCGACCTGCGGCTCAGCCTCTTTGCGCTCGCTGTACCGATCCGTCAGGTAGTCAGAACGATCACGCGTCGGAGTCAATTATCGGTCTGCTAGGAGCGGCTCTTCTTTCTGCCAAACCGTAGGGGCTGGGTGCCGGATATCGCGTACCTTTTCCATATCATGACGCGTGGCCTGGAAATACGGCTGCCGCTCCTCGGAAGATCTGAATACTGCCCATTCCTCTGGGCGGACACAGAAATTCACCTGGAAAGCAATCAGGGCCCGCGGTAGGACTTCTCCCCGGCGTCGGGCGAGGAGTTCAAGCAAGGCAAATTCCTTGCTGGTCATGCGATCCACTTTGTTGGCGGCCGACGTGTGCCGACGAATCGGGGGAATGGGTTACAACTTTAGTTGTGCGAACGAGCCAGTAAGCCGGCGCCCCCAAAACGGTTGCTGTCACTGTCCTCGGACTTGGGGCGCGTTTGGGGTGTAGGGCTTTGTGCCGTATTGGTTTGACGTGGAAGCGACAGCCTATGTGGGGTCTTCGGGGCGCGCTGCAGCGCGTCTGCGCGCCACCTACGATATCCGCCTTTCTCAACGTTTTCTTCTCACCCCCGAGTTGCAGACGAATGCTTATAGCAAGACCGACGAGGCGCGCAGGATTGGCAGTGGGATTACGGATACAACAATGGTCTGCGACTCAGGTATGAGATTCGGCGTGAGTTCGCCCCATACATCGGCCTCGTCTGGGGAAAGAAGCTGGACCGCTGGACTCGCCCGCGCCGCCGGCGAACGTACCGTCGATAAACAGATCGTAGCGAGCGTGCGCATCTGGTTCTGATCCTGTCTGCCAGATTACTTCTTGCTTTCCGGGGCATTACATTTCGTATCAAGGACGCAGGCAGGCTATCGCGCGAATAGAATGACAAGGGTGGATGGAGCAGCCAGGTGGGCTTCGATAGATTCGCATGGGGTCCGCGCATGGGCGGTCGGGAACAACTGATCCAACAGATATTCGACGCAACCCATTGAGCTATGGCGATTCCTCGGTTGGACAGGCGCATTGCGCTGCAGACCCACACTGCACCGTGAGCTACAACTACGGAGGCCCTACGATGAAAAGCAAGCTAGCCTTTGCCACGTTTATCGCTGCAATGTCGCTTAACGTCCTTGCAGTCGACACGAGCAATGTCGTCAAGTCTTACGAACTCAAGGACGGATCCAAGCTGCACATCTTCAAGGACGGCAAGATGGCCATGGAGAACAAATATGGAAAGGCTGTGAGCATGCATGAGGGCAAAGTCATGGAGACCAAGGACGGTAGCAAGATCCTCATGAAAGGCAATGAGGTCTTCCGCCTCGACGACGCCCTGATCAAGGGGCATCGCGAAGGCGGCTAGCAGGCTGCTGAAGTACTAGCCGCGTAAAAAGCGAAGCTTCCCTCTACAAGCCTGAGGGGCTCGCTATTTTTCACAATCCGGAAGCGCGGCGTCACTTCACCGACTTTTTCGTTGATTTGACGACCGTTTCGGGCCTCATCACCACGATTACTGCAACTGTGGGCGGATTTGTCCCAGCGAGCGCATGCGCACGAGGTTGTAGGCGGCCATACTCAGCACAAACATTTGGTCGACCTTCTTTCGACCGCGCACCATTACCTGGCGCATGCGCCCAACGGTCTTGGCCCATCCAAAGCCTTGTTCAATCAGCTTGCGCTTTTGCTGTGAGATGGCATAACCCTTGGTGCCTGCAATGGCGTCGGGAACGGCCGAGCGCCGGCCGGAGGTGTTTTGTGCGACGTGCGGCGTCACCTTCATCTCCAGGCAGGCTTGAATGAACTCGTGCGCGTCGTAGCCCTTGTCCGCACCCACGGTGACTTCCACATTCAGGTCCTCAATCACCTGCCTGGCATCGTTAAGCATGACCTTCGCGGCCTCGCGCTCGGCGTGTCCGTCCGCATTGGTCACCATGGCGCTGACCACCAGGCCGTGGCGGTTGTCGCTCAAGGTATGACCCATGTAGCGCAGTTCACTGGCGGTTTTGCCCTTGCGATACAGCCTGGCATCGGGATCGGTTTTGGACTCGTGCGTCTCGTTGCTGCGCTTTTCACCCTTGAAGTCAGCACCGTCGTTATCGTCTTTGTCGTCGCCATCCTTGCGTACAAAGCTCTTGTGGCCAGCCCACGCCTTAATCAACGTGCCGTCGACGCTGAAGTGCTCGCCCGACAGCCAGTCCTTCTTCTGCGCGATGGCCAGCACTTCGTTGAAGAAGTCGATCACGGCATCGTGCTTGATCAGCCGTTCCCGGTTCTTGCTGAAGACGCTGGGCACCCAGACCACATCATCCATCGCCAGGCCAATGAACCAGCGATACAGCAAGTTGTAGTGCGTCTGTTCCATGAGCTGGCGCTCCGACCGGACGCTGTAGAGCACCTGCAGCAGCATGGCCCGCAGCAACTTCTCCGGCGCGATGCTGGGCCGGCCACCCTTGATATCGGCCTCGTACATTTGCGCGAACAGCCGATCCATCTTCGCCAGCGCCTGGTTCGCCATGGTGCGGATCGGGCGCAAGGGGTGGGACTTCGGCACGAAATCTTCCAGCCGCCGCATGGTGAACAAACTTTCGGTGAAGGTGTCAGCGCCGCGCATGAATGTGGGGTTGTATGGAGTCCTCAGATTAACGCTTCAGCTAGTCGTCGCGCGGACATCCGCTGCCGGTATTTCAGCAGCCTGCTAGGCGTCATTCTCCGGCGGTCTTCTTACATGGCGCCGGAAGTATGATCGTTGAAGGGCTCTTTCTCGAAGGGCCCTTAGCCACGGCCGCGTGCAGTGGCTATTTTTATGACAAGCATGACTAGGATTTCTGTACGGGTGACAAAGCGCCGATCACTTTGCCAGCCGCGGAAACGTCAGGATAAAGCGGGTCTTGCCTGCTGACGACTCGGCCGATATCTTGCCGCCGTGCGCGGCCATGATCGCCTGCGTGATAGAAAGGCCCAGGCCCACGCTCTCGGACTCCGCTCGGGTCCTTGACTTGTCGGCGCGAAAGAACCGATCAAAGATGGACGGCAACAGTTCCGGGCTGATCTCCGCGCCCTCGTTCTCCACGACGATGGTTACATTGCCAGGCTGTTCCCTGGCCTCGACCAGAATCCCCTTGCCTTTAGGCGTGTAGCGCAGCGCGTTCGACAGCAGGTTACTCAGGGCCCGGCGCACCATCAGGCGGTCGCCGACAATCCTCGCTTGGCCTTGAAGGCGCAGGTGCACGCCTTTGTCTTCCGCAAGCGCGTCATAGAACTCGAACAGCGCACGCACCTCGTCAATGACATTGATGGCCTCCTCGTTCGGCAGCGTGATGCCGTGTTCCATCTTTGCGAGATAGAGCATGTCGGAGACCATGCGGCCCAGACGCTGCAGCTCTTCCGCATTGGAGGCGAGCACGTCGCGGTATTTTGCGGCGTCGCGTGGCTGGGACAGTACGACGTGCGTCTGGGTCATCAGGTTAGTGATCGGCGTACGTAGCTCATGCGCGAGATCGGACGAAAACTCAGAGAGACGACGAAAGTCATCCTGCAGGCGCTCCAGCATGGCGTTCAGGGTGGCCGCCAGGTCCGCCATTTCCACCGGCACGGCTTCCACGGGCATGCGCGCATCTAGCCTGTGCGCATTGACGCCGCTGGCGCGTGAGGCCATCATCCGTAACGGCGCGAGACCGCGCCGGGCGGCCCACCAACCGAACAGGCCGCTCGCGACCGCGGCCAGCGTGATATAGAACGCCAGGGATTTGCGGAAGGCGTGCATGAAATGGGCATGGATTTCCGTGTCCATGGCGACCACGACCGTCAACGGGCCGCTTTTCCCCTCCGCAGCACTGGCCAGTGCGCGCATTCCACGATACTCCTGGCCGTTCTGCTCCCAGACAAAAGAGTCTTCGCCCGGCCGCAGCCGGGCGACCGTCTCCAACGCCGTACCGAAATCAAAGCCAGCGGTCGCATACACACCCTGACCCTGAGCGGTTCGGACATGCGCCACGAATCCCGGATGGTGCTCCACCATTTCTCTCAAGCGGGTCGGAAGGCCTTCGACCGGTTGTTCCCCGGCTATCTTCTGGATCAGGCGAATGTTGTCGCCCAGGACCACATAGTCCTCGTTGGCAAAATGATAGTCCATCGCCAGCCAGATCAATATCCCGAGACCCAGCAACACGACCGCGGATGACAGTGAGAACAGGATCGTCAACCGCATTGTCAGCGACAGACGCTGCCTCATTCCTCGCCCTCCGGCATTTCCAGTACGTAGCCCATCCCGCGGACAGTCTGGATGAGCTTGGGCTCGAAATCGTCATCAATCTTCGCCCGCAGGCGGCGAATGGCGACATCGATGACGTTGCTGTCGCTGTCGAAATTCATGTCCCAGACCTGGGAGGCAATCAATGACCTCGGCAGGACCTCGCCGCGGCGGCGGGCCAGCAGTTCGAGCAAGGCAAATTCTTTGCTGGTCAGGGGAATCCGGCGACCGGCGCGCGAAGCCCGCCGCCGCGCCAGGTCGAGCACCAGGTCTCCGACCTGGATGCGGTCCATTGCCAGTTGTACGGTACCGCGACGCAACAAGGTTCGCACCCGGGCCAGCAACTCTGAAAATGCAAAGGGCTTGACCAGATAGTCGTCGGCGCCCAGTTCAAGGCCCTTGACCCGGTCAGCCACGCTGTCGCGAGCCGTCAGAAACAAAACAGGGACGGCGTTTTCAGCGGCACGGATGGTCTGCTGGATGCGCCAGCCGTCAACATCCGGCAGCATCACGTCGAGGATGATGAGGTCGTAGGACTCATTATTTGCCAGGTGCTGGCCGTCGATCCCGTTGGTAGCCAAATCGACGACGAAGCCCGCCTCAGTCAAGCCCTGGCGAAGATACTCGCCGGTCTTCGATTCGTCCTCTACCACCAGCAGCTTCATTGCTAGCCTCCCGATATTTGCACTGCGAGCAAGCGTGCCAACCCTGCTCTTCCTGCGGCTAGTCTAACCAGACGCCGCCTAAGTGACCGGGACATTACCAGAATGTAATGTTGGGGTAAGTTGCCGGTAGCCTCCCTCTCGTTACTCTCAACATGCCGCCTTACGACGCGGCCATTCCAGCAAAAGAGGATTAATTTCATGCGACGCGATCGACCGTCTGGCATTGTTCTGCCCAACCTTCCGCGCCGCCGTTTCGTGCAAGGCCTGGCGGCAGGCGGCGTAATGGCGGGCTTGGCCGGCCTTGACGGCAGCGCTTGGGCGCAGGCAGACGCCCCTCAGCGTGCTGGATACGGCACCGCCCCGGTCCTGCGCGGGACGGAATTTGACCTGGTAATCGCCGAATCGGCGGTCAACTTCACCGGCAAGCCTGGTGTGGCAACCACCATCAACGGCATGCTGCCCGGTCCGACGCTGCGCTGGCGCGAAGGGGACACCGTGACTATTCGGGTCACGAATCGCCTGCGCGAGCCCACTTCGATCCACTGGCACGGCATCATCCTGCCGTTCCAGATGGATGGCGTGCCGGGCATCAGCTTCGCCGGCATTGCCCCCGGCCAGACCTTCACCTATCGCTTCAAGGTCGGCCAGACCGGCAGCTATTGGTATCACTCGCACTCCGGCTTCCAGGAGATGACCGGCGTATACGGCGGCATCGTGATCGATCCTGCTTCCGGCAAGGACCCGATCCAGGCCGATCGCGACTACACGGTATTGCTGTCCGACTGGACCGATGAGGATCCGATGCGGGTCCTCTCGAAACTGAAAGTCCAGGGCGACTATTACAACTACAACCAGCCGACGGTCATCGACTTCTTCCGCGACGTCTCCAGCGAGGGGATGAAGAGCGCACTCGCCAAGCGGAAGATGTGGAACGAAATGCGCATGAATCCGACCGACCTCGCGGACCTCTCGGCTGCAACGCTGACCTATCTGACCAATGGCGTCACGCCAGCCGGCAACTGGACAGGCCTGTTCAAGCCCGGCGAGAAAGTGCGGCTGCGCTTTATCAACGGTGCCGGCAACACGTTCTACGACGTGCGCATTCCGGGCCTGAAACTGAAGGTGGTGCAGGTCGACGGACAGGATCTCGAGCCCATCACGGTAGACGAATTCCGGTTCGGCCCCGGCGAAACCTGCGACGTGGTGGTGGAGCCCCGGGACGATGCCTACACCATCTTCTCCCAAGCCATGGACAGGACGGGCTACGCCCGTGGCACGCTCGCCGTCCGCGAAGGCCTGAGCGCACCAGTTCCGGCAGTCGACAAGCCAGAATGGCTCACCATGGCGGACATGATGGGCGATATGGGCGGCATGAACCATGGGGGCATGTCCATGCAAGGCATGGATCACGGGGGCATGAACATGCAAGCGATGGACCATGGCGGGATGAACCACGGGGGCATGGCCATGTCCGGCATGAACCACGGGACGATGCCGATGGACCACAGCCAGCACGCCATGGCCGGCATGGCGGCGGACAATTCGCTCAAGGTTCCAAGCACCAAGGCGCGCCATGCGAAGACCGAGTACGGCGCCAGCACGGATATGCGCGTGGACATGGCCCGCACCAACCTGGACGATGCCGGCATCGGCCTGCGCAACAATGGCCGAAAGGTACTCACGCTGGCCGACCAGCACACCATCGGCGGCCCCCTGGATGCGCGTGGCCCGGGACGTGAGGTGGAGCTGCACCTGACCGGCAACATGGAGCGCTACACCTGGTCATTCGACGGCGTTGAGTTCGGGAAATCGACGCCTGTCTATTTCAAGCATGGCGAGCGGCTGCGCGTCATCCTCCACAACGACACGATGATGACCCACCCCATGCATATGCACGGGATGTGGAGCGAGCTGGAGGCTCCGGACGGCACGTTCCAGGCGCGCCGGCACACGATTCCGGTACAGCCGGCACAGCGCATCAGTTTCCTGGTCACCGCGGACGCCCTGGGCCGCTGGGCGTGGCATTGCCACCTGATGATGCACATGGATGCGGGGATGTTCCGCGAAGTGTTGGTGGCCTGACTTCTAACTGAATACGCATACGCCATGTACAAGCACACAAGAACAGTCGTCGCCGCCGTGCTCGCTTCCGCGGGCATGAGCGTCGCATGGGCGCAGCACTCCCACACGCCAGACGGCCAGGCCGAATCAACGTCCTCTGGTACAACGGAAAAGGCCAAGGCCGCCTCGCAACCGAAGTCCCCGAGCCAAGCCGGCAGTATGCAAGGCATGGACCACGGCTCAATGCAGGGCATGGACCACGGCTCGATGCAAGGCATGGACCACGGTTCGATGCAGGGCATGGACCACGGCTCGATGCAGGGCATGAACCACGGGTCGATGCAGACCATGGACCAGGGCGCGATACAGACCATGGACCAGGGCTCGAAGCAAACCATGGACCAGGGTGCAATGCAGGGCATGGACCATAGCTCGATGCAGGGCATGGACCATGGCGACATGAACATGCAAGGCGGGAGCGCCCCGCCGGATGCCCGCGATCCGCACGCCTATTCGGGCGGCTACCAACTTGGTGTTGGCCAATACGCCCTTGGACCGACCCGATCGCTGCATATGGCGGACGAACATCTGTTTGCTTCCGTCCTGGTGGACCGACTGGAATGGGTCAAAGGCAACGACAGCAATGCCGCCGCCTATGAGGCCCAGGCCTGGTTCGGCAGCACCTACAACAAGTTCGTGATCAAGGCTGAAGGCGAGGCAGAGAAGGGCAAGGTGCATGAGGCCCGCACGGAATTGCTGTGGGGCCATGCGATTGCCACCTATTGGGATACCCAGCTAGGTATTCGGAACGACGCCGGCTATGGGCGTCCTGCCCGCAACTGGCTGGCCTTCGGTGTGCAAGGCCTGGCGCCGTACTGGTTCGAGGTGGACGCGACCGGATACCTCGGGACCGAAGGCCGGACCGCCCTTCGCTTGTCCGCCGAATATGAACTGCTGATTACGCAGCGTCTGATCCTACAGCCCAGGATCGAGGCCAATTTCTACGGCAAGAACGACCCCGCCGTCGGTATCGGCAGCGGCCTGGCGAATGGCGCCGTAGGCCTGCGCCTGCGATATGAGATAAGTCGTCAGTTCGCACCGTATATCGGTGTCGAGCGTTACCAGACCTTTGGCAATACCGCCGACATGGTTCGTGCGTCCGGCGGCCGTAGTGGCGAAACTCGCTTTGTGGCGGGTGTTCGCATGTGGTTTTGACAGCGTATTTAACCCTTATCTATCCGGAGTTCATCATGCAAGCGCCCCGCTCCTTCCTGCAAGCCACGTTGGCAATCGCCGCCGCGTTGGCCAGTTCCGTGGCTTTCGCACACCCGAAGCTGGTTTCGTCCACGCCGGCTGACAAGGCCGAGGTTTCTGCGCCGCAAAAGATCGAACTGAAGTTCTCGGAAAACCTGATGACCAAGTTCTCCGGCGCCAACCTCGTTATGACCGGCATGCCGGGCATGGCCGACCATGTGCCGATGAAGGTCGCCGCCAACGTTTCCGGCAGCGATGATCCGAAGACCATGGTCGTCACCCCGGCTCAGCCGCTGGTGCCCGGCAACTATCGCGTGGACTGGCGCGCCGTGTCGTCCGATACCCATCCGATCAACGGGAATATCGCCTTCACGGTCAAGTAATCCGCATATGGACTGGGTAACCGTTTCGGTGCGCTTTGCACTCTATTTCGACCTGACGACGCTGTTCGGGCTCCCGCTGTTCGGACTCTACGCGCTTCGCCGCGAAGAGATGTCGTCGCGCATCGGCTCGCGCCATGTGACGGTCACTGCGGTGATCGCAGCGCTCGGCATCCTCCTGTCGCTTGCGAATATGGCAGTGATGGCCAAGGGCATGACCGGCGCATCCGAGTACTCGGAGCTGCAGAGCCACATCTTCGAAATGATTGTGATGGGCACCGATTTCGGCACCGCCTGGACGGTGCGCCTGGTTGCCCTGCTCCTCTGCTTGTTGCTTGCATTGTTTGCCGGCCGGTCGCCGCCATTCCAGTTCGGCGCTCTCGCCGCCACCGCCGGCGTTGCCCTTTCGACGCTCGCGTGGGCCGGGCATGGCGCCATGGATGACGGCGGGCGCCGGTATCTCCATCTCGTCTCCGATATCACCCATTTGATGGCCGCAGGTGCCTGGGTCGGCGCGCTTGTCGCGTTGGTGATGCTGTCAAGGCCGTCGTCGCCGGCAACGGCCGCCTTGCTCAGCCGTACGTCCAACGGATTTGCACAGGTGGGCACGATCGTGGTCGCAACATTGACGGTCACGGGCGCGATGAACTACTGGATGATTGTCGGCCCGACGCTGCCGGACGATCTCTCTCTCACATCGTATGGCGGTCTGCTGATTGTCAAGCTCACGCTGTTTGGCACCATGCTGGCACTGGCTGCAGCGAACCGCTTTAGGCTCGCCCCACAACTCGAACAGGCAGGAAAGACGGGGGATCACGATGGGGCCGTACGTATGTTGCGCCGCAGCCTGATGTTCGAGACCACCGCCGTAACGCTGATTTTGGCTCTGGTGGCATCGCTCGGCGTCCTTTCGCCGACCGGGATGTAATCGGCCAGTAACTCGCAAGGGTATCCCCTCGCAACCGGCCACCACAGCAACTTGCCAAGGAGGCCCGCATGAATCCGACCAAGCAACTATTGCTGGCTATGGCCATCGTTCCATTGGTGGCGCTCGCAGCGGGAAACATGAGGGGCCGGGACGGCCACGGTCAGACCGCCAGCCAGAACGCTGGCAAGCCTGGGGACCCGGCCAGCGTGACCCGCACCGTCAAGGTGGCCATGCATGACACGATGCGTTTCACACCGGACAAGATCTCGGTCAAGGCCGGTGATACCGTGCGCTTCGTTGTCCGGAATACCGGCAAGGTGGAACACGAGATGGTCATCGGGACCAGCAGCGAATTGAGGGAGCATGCGCACCTGATGCGCAACATGCCAATGGCCCGGCATGCCGAGGCCAACCAGGTATCGCTCGCGCCGGGTCAGCAAGGCGTGCTGATCTGGAAGTTCGATCGGCCGGGAACCGTTGATTTCGCCTGCCTAATGCCCGGGCATTACGAAGCAGGCATGGTGGGCAAGGTAACGGTGAAATAGCAGCGAAATTCTCACCGGATCCGGCACGGCGCGCTACTTGCGCGCCGCGTACTGTTCCGTGACCTCCCCCTGAGCGGCTGCGATTTTCTGTGGCCAGGTACTCTTGATATACGCCAGCACGGCGATGATGTCTTCATCGGACAGCGACGGTCCGAATGCTGGCATGTCGCTCACATAGCCAGCCGGTGCGGTAACGCCCGAGACCAGGCCGTTCCTGGTAATAGCAAACAGCACGGCGTCGGGATGATGCCATGTGTGGCCGGAAGCGTCATGCGGAGGCGCCGGCATCCGGCCGTTCGGCAGCCGCTGGCGCCAGTCGGGCTGGCCCTCCAGATTGGCGCCATGGCACGCCCCACACTGCTGCGCGTAGATCTTCCGACCCTGCGCAACCCGTACCGGATCGGCGGCATCGATGCGAAGCTGCCGCGCATCGCCCGCTTTCCCGGCATCGACGGGCGCCTCGAGATACCGCTTAGTTTGCAGGGCAACGGCGGCCGCAGCCGCCGCGCCGAGAGCAATCAGCCCGGCGGTCCGCCAGCGTGGCTTGCTCGAATCTTCCATGTTGGCACCTGACCTGGTGGTCTATCCTTGCCGACCTTAGTTCTTTGAGAACGGCTTGCCGCCAAGATCAACCGTCACAAGATTACCGTCCATCTTGCCCATGCCGGGGGAGTTTGCCGGCATGCCAGGCACTGCCACGCCTTTCACGGCGGGGCTCGCGGCCAGTTTCCTGACCGCTGCCGCGGGCACGTGCCCCTCCACGATCTGGCCGGTACCTTCCAACACCGCGGTATGGCACGAGCTCAATTGTGTCGGAACTCCCAGCTTCGCCTTGATGGCGGAGACATCGCTCGCATTGACGATCTTGGTGCGGATGCCGGCCTCGTTCAGATGCTGGACCCAGGCCTCGCAGCAGCCGCAATTTGGATCCTTGTACACCACCATAGACGGTGACGCCGCATGCGCCGTGACGCCGATCGCCAGCAATGCCGCGGTGAAAAGAAGCTTCGTCATTAAATCTGACTCCTGAGAAATGAATAGGGTCGCCACGGATCTGCCGGCACGAGCCTCAGGTAGCAGCCTTCCTGAGCCGCAACGCATTGGTAATGACCGAAGCAGAACTCAGGCTCATCGCCAGCGCCGCAATCATCGGCGACAACAACAGGCCTGTCATTGGATACAGAACGCCCGCGGCCAGCGGAACGCCCAAGGCGTTATAGATGAACGCAAAGCCGAGGTTCTGCTTCATGTTTCGAATGGTCGCTCGCGAGAGTTGCCGGGCACGGGCAATCCCGCGCAAATCCCCTTTGACCAGCGTGACCTGAGCGCTGTTCATCGCGACATCAGTGCCGGTTCCCATGGCAATGCCCACATCGGCTTTCGCCAGCGCCGGCGCATCATTGATGCCGTCGCCCGCCATGGCTACCACGGCGCCTGCCTGTTGCAGGGAACTGACAAGTTCAAGCTTGTCCGCCGGCTTCACCTCGCCGTGGAACTCGTCAACGCCGAGTTTCCCGGCCACCGCCTTGGCCGTTGCAATCCCGTCGCCGGTCGCCATCACGACACGGATACCTTCTTCCCTCAGTAGCGCCAGCGCTTCGGGCGTGGTGGCCTTGACGGGGTCCGAGACGGCGAGCAGGCCAGCAAGCTCGCCTTCGACAGCGAGATACATGACGCTGGCGCCTTGCGCACGCAGCTCGTCGGCCTGTGTCACGAGCGGATCGATGGGAACTCCTTCGGCTTCCATGAGCACAGTGTTTCCGATCGCGACCTTCCTGCCGCCCAGCTCGCCTCTTACCCCGATCCCGGAGCTCGACTCGAAGCCCTCCGGCTTTTCCAACTGCAGGCCGCGCTCACGGGCTGCTTCAACAATCGAGGCAGCCAGAGGATGTTCGCTGCCCTGATCCAAGCTGGCGGCTAACCGCAGCACGTCCTCCTCGGTATAACCATTTGTGCCGATCGCGCGCTCAAAAACCGGCCGACCCTCGGTGAGCGTCCCGGTCTTGTCGACAATCAGGGTATCGACCTTGCGCAGGTTTTCAATTGCAGCGGCATCGCGGAACAGCACGCCGTTGGAAGCGCCCTTCCCGCTTGCGACCATGATGGACATCGGCGTGGCCAGACCCAGAGCGCACGGACATGCGATGATCAGCACCGCGACGGCATTGATCAGGCCGAACACCCATCTCGGCTCGGGGCCGAAGAGTCCCCACGCGACAAAGGTCAGCACTGCAATGCCGATGACACCGAGGACGAAGACGCCGGCAACCTTGTCCGCCATCCGCTGCATCGGCGCCTTCGATCGCTGCGCTTGCGCCACCATCTGGACAATCTGGGACAGGACGGTCTGGGAGCCGACCTTTTCTGATTGGATGACGAGGCTGCCCGACGTGTTCATCGTGGCACCAATGACGCGGTCGCCGGCACGCTTGGTGGTCGGAATGGGCTCGCCGGTTATCATCGATTCGTCGACCGCGCTGGTGCCTTCCGTTACCACACCATCGACCGGCACCTTCTCGCCGGGCCGCACGCGCAGCAGGTCACCTACGTGGACATGGGTGAGCGGTACGTCTTCCTCGACACCGTCAGGACCGATACGCCTCGCCGTCTTGGGCGCCAGTCCCAGCAGCGACTTGATGGCGGCGGAAGTCTGGGAGCGGGCCTTGAGCTCAAGCAACTGACCCAGCAGAGTGAGGGAGATGATCACCGCCGCGGCCTCGAAGTACACACCGATGCGGCCATGCTCGGCGAACGCCTGCGGAAATACGCCTGGCATGACGGTCGCAATGACGCTGTAGACATAGGCCGCGCCAGTGCCGATTCCGATCAGCGTCCACATGTTCGGGCTGCGGTTGATGATCGACTGGAAACATCGCACGAAGAACGGCCAGCCCGCCCACAGTACGACAGGCGTCGCCAGTGCAAGCTCGACCCAGCTCTGGGTCGGCACCTGCATCCACCCAAGGCGATGCCCGAACATGGCCAGCACGAACACCACGCCAGTGAGCGGTAGCGTCCACCAGAAGCGGTGGCGGAAATCCACCAGCTCGGGATTCTCGCCTTCATCCAGCTCCGGCAACAACGGTTCCAGCGCCATGCCGCACTTCGGGCAGTTGCCCGGGTGATCCTGGCGGATCTCCGGGTGCATGGGACAGGTATAGATCGTGCCCTCGGCGGCAGGCTCCGCCGAGGGCGGCTCAGACGGGATCGTGTATTTGCCCGGATCGGCCTGGAATTTCTGCTGGCAGGACGCGCTGCAAAAATAATAGCGAGCCCCGGCATGCTCGGCCTGGAATCTGGAATCGGCCGAGACGGTCATCCCGCAGACCGGATCCTTGAGGGCCTCCCCCGCCCCGGTGCCAGTGGCAGCCTGCTCATGAACATGGTCATGGTGATGCGCATGCTCGTGATGATGGCCATGATCGGACTGGTCCTGAGCCGGGGTATGTGCACCGGCGCCGTGGCGGCCAGGCTCCGTTGCATCGCGTTCGTTGCTTGTCCTGTTCATCCTGGCTCCCTTAGTTGTTGGGCCGGGCATCCACTGAGTCATCCGACTTGCCTGTTACTGCGGCCTTGCCGTGGCCCCCGTGGCTGCCGTGGAAGAAATGCATCAGCGGACACAGCAACACTAGCGCAAAGGATAGCCAGGAGGCAACGTGGCTCCAGTCCCGGACGCCAAGCGCAATCGCCGCACCGCCGGCTACCGTAACCCAAGAGAAGCCGCGAAAACGCATGAATCCATGGGCCGCCCTGCCGGAGGCCGACGATTGGGGGCTGCAGTTCTTCATGACACGTTCCTTACACGAAGATGACGGGCATCGGAGGTGCGGCACTTCCGTGTCACGCCTGATGACGCCAGCTTAGACGTTCCCATCGTTGTAAGGTCAAGCGCAAGGAGGGTGCGCCGGTGGCAGGACTGTTCTCAAAGGCTAACCGCGCTTGGGTCCAGTATGGGTTGGCCGCCAATGAGAAGGCGCCTTTAGAATGACGAAGTGCTGAGCACGGGACTGCCGCTAGCCGAGCTGCGGCCTTGTGCTTCGTATCAGGGAAGACGACACCGCCGCCGAAGCAGTCGTGTCCCCTGGGCCGCTCTTTTCGCGGCCCACGGTAGGATGCCTGCAAGACGTCCGTAGCTGGATGGCTGCGCCTGCAGTGAGATGCGTGAATCAGGCGCCGTCCGTAAAGGTGTCGCGCGTTCCAACGGCGTGGCTGCCGTCACTGAACGGGTCGCGCGTACCCATCGCGTGGCTGCCGTCGCTGAACGGATCGCGCGTACCCATCGCATGGGCGCCATCAGTGAAGGAATCGCGCGGCGAGGTCACGCCGGCATTTGCTATGCCGGCCACGCCGCCGAGGGTTGCAACAGTCAGTGCGACAAGAGCAGTCTTCTTCAACATACACGTACGCATTTTGCTTCTCCTTTTCGATAATTGGCTCCATGAGCCTGCCAACACAGTGTAGAAAGCGGTACCCCACCGAGCCGTGACACCCACATGACAAAGCGGTCATCTCGGGTAGCCCGATGGGTAGGTCAGATTCGGTCCGAGCGGGTACCGAGGTCAGCCGCCGGTAAAGAGCCGACTACGTTCGATATAGACGCGTACACCTTGAGCATTCGGCATGCCCGGCAAGAGGATGCCCAGGTCTACGGTCGTTCCGCGAATCGACTCAGCGAACTTCCACGTTGCCTCCTGCTCCCCACTCCGAAATGTCACGGTGTCGCCGGACGCAACGTTGACGTACTTCATGCCGGGGGTCACTGTCACTGTGCGAGAGGCTGTTCCCGCAGGTACCTGGCTGCCAAAAATGGCGGCCTGCGAACCGACACGCGTTGCACTTACCTGCCCTGTTGCCGGAGCTGCAGCGGGATCTGCGGCCTGGCGCTGAACGTGCTGCGCCACGTCATCACCTGCGTTGGTCCTCGACTTGTCGGTGCTCCATGCAGAGGAGATGGACAACGCCGAAAGAACTAGCGCGGCGGCCACGGACTTGTTGGTTTTCATGGTGCACTCCATTGAAGTTTCGAGGCATCGACCTCTTGAATCAATGGTATGAGGCCGTCTCTCACCAGGGCGTTACGCAGCCATTACATCCCGGTAAGCTGTAGTGCCACTAGTCTGTCGAGTCGGCGATGCCATTCACGGATGCACGTCAGAAGGCAGGCATTCAAAATCGCACTGAAGAACAGCCGACGTTGCTTGACCTTCCTCCTATGGGAAGGTCCATAGTTACGGTAGACGGACTGCAACGTCCGTCGAACAGGGGGCCCCAGCCAGGGAGCGAGCCCTTTTCGCGCGGAGGTGACGCCATGACTGCCGCTACACAGACCTTGAATGACGATGTCCTTGCAGTGTTCAGGCGGGCATGCGAGCAAGAACAATATGCAGTCGCCGATCTTCTCCTGAGCGCCCTCGAAGCCATGGCTGGTCAAGACGAGGACAGCCGGCAACTGGACGAGGCGTATCTTGTGGTGGCGCACTGCTGCGCGCCCGCAAGCCGCTGCGCTGCGTCGGATAGCGCCCCGGCCCTACAGATAAGCGCCTCCTATACTGAAGGCATGCAAGGACAGACGGCACCTGCTTCAGGTCGTACGTCTGGCACGAGGGCGTGAGAAAATGAAGCAACTCTGGCGAGTCATCCTGCTGGTGACGCTCGCTGTGGCGTTCCCGTTGCGCACCCTTGCCATGTCTGCGGAGCGCTGCTGCACGTTCGGCGCTGTTCAGGCGTACGCTGCCCAGACCGACGTTGAGGGGACTGGCGATGGCTGCGATACGCCAGGCCTCTGTGCCGCAGGCGCGCCGTCCGGCAACACCGCTCACTCGATGTGCACTGCAACCTGTGCCGCCGCCGCCGTCACGCCGGCGATGGCAGGGAGCGCTGCGAGCCTTTGGGAATCTATCCTGTTCGCTCATCCGGAGCTCCCTTATTTCTCCGTTGTGTCGCCGCCCCTTGAGCGGCCACCTCAGGCGATAGTCTCCTGAGGTATCCGAACGCGGACAGCGCTGGTCCATGGCGTGCGCTAACGCGCCCAGCCTGCGAGCGCCTGTCCGGCACAAGCAGCAGCGACTGCCGCCCGCCGTTTCCGGCATCGACAGCACCATGCTGCTCGCAGTCAACGGGGAAATCATGAAGACCATCTTGTTTACTATGGTCGGCGCCATCGCCACTTCCGTATCCTTGGCCGCCGTGGCAGGCCCAGACTTTTATGTGATCGAAAAGGCGCGTGCCTCCAAGCAGGCAGAAGCGCACAAATCAGTGTCTCAACCCAAGGTCTGGCACATCGCGTAGCGGTTCCCCGCGACGCGATTCCGCGCGGGCCGCCACGCTTGCTCCCCATCCTCAACTGCTGTTTCCGAACGTAGCCTCCGACGCAACGCCTGCTATCGTGCCGAATGGCCCAGACAGGTTCTCGCTTGGCACGGACTCGATGACCATGAGGTCGATCAGCCTCATGCAGGAATTCACTCGCTCGGCGAAGCGCCAGGCCCGCGCCGAGCGTTTCGAGGCCGAGGCGTCTTCGGCCGAGGCCCAGCGCACGGTGGCGCTGGCCACCGTGCAGCGCGGCACCGCTACGGCATGGCTTGACCGCTGGTATGCCGAACGCGCGTACGGCGTGCTCACCGAACAGGCGAAGTCTATCAAGCTGATGGTGGATGCGGCACGGGCTGCCTATCGCGGCAACCGCGGTTCTCGCGCCGATATCCTGGCGGCCGAGCTTGAATTGCAGCAACTGCAGGATCGCGAAGACGAAGCCCGCGCCGCGGTCGCCTCGTCCCGGGCGATGCTGCGCCGGTGGGTCGGCGACGTTGCGGAGCTGCCACTGACCGAGCGCCCCGCGCTCGATGCGCCGGCCTGGCTCGATACTCTCGATTCTGCCGGCGCCACGCAACTGCCAGACGTCGCGGCCGCGGAGGCCCAGGTTAGCGTGGCCGAGGCGGATAGCCGCGTCGCGCGCGAGAACAAGGTTCCTGACGTCAGCGTCGAGCTGATGTACAGCCAGCGCGGCCCCGCCTACTCGAACATGGTGTCGCTGAACGTTTCGCTGCCGGTGCCCTGGGACCAAAAGAATCGCCAGGATCGCGAGCTGGCCTCCAAGCTCGCGCAGGCCAACGCTGCACGGGCGCAAGCCGAATCGGTACGCCGTGGCCTGATCGGACAACTCCGCGGCAAGCAGGCCGAATTGCAACTCAGCCAGTCACGCCTGGAGCGCTATCGAAATACCACCTTGCCACTGGCGAAGGCGCAAACCGAGGCGGCCCTGACTGCCTATCGCGCCGGCGCCGGCAGTCTGACAGCGGTGGCTGACGCCAGCCGCAAAGCGCTCAACATCTCCCTCGAACGGCTCAAGCTGGAGGCAGCGACCGCCAGGCTCTGGGCCGAGCTCACTTTCCTGATGCCGTTACCGACAGCCGCACAACCCATGTCGCCGCAAGGAGCCCAACAATGAAAAGGACCACGATTGCACGGACGGTGGCGGCCCTCGTTGTGGTGGCGAGCGTCGGCGGTGCCTATTTCCTCGGCCAACAACAGGGACGCCAGCATACGGCCTCGTCAACGACGCCCGCGGGCGGCTCCGGTGATGCGAGCCTCAAGGCCGGGGATATCGATCCCAGGACGGGCAAGCGCATCCTCTATTGGCATGATCCGATGGTGCCGGGCCAGCGCTTTGACAAATCGGGCAAGTCGCCCTTCATGGATATGGCGTTGTCGCCTGTGTACGAGGAGGCCGCTGGCGGCGCGGCCGTCACCATCGACAGCCGCGTGACCCAGAACCTTGGTATCCGGACGGCCGAGGTCAAGGCGGGCCGGCTGGAAGCGGCACTGGAAGTTCCAGGGAATGTCGCGATCAACGAACGCGGTATCGAAGTGCTGCAGGCCCGTACGACTGGATTCGTCGAGCACGCGTATGCCAGGACGACGCTGGATCCGGTCCGTAAAGGCCAGCCGCTGGCGCAGATCTACTCGCCTGAATGGGTCGCCGCGCAAGAGGAATACCTCGCCGTGGCCCGCATGGGCGGCAGCCTACAGAGCGATTTGCGCGAAGCCGCCATTGCCCGCATGCGGCAGGCTGGCATGACCGAGAGCCACATCCGCCTGGTGCAGAACACCGGCAAGCTACAGCCGCGGCTCACCGTCACGAGTTCGGTAGACGGCATCGTCACTGAGATCGGCGCGCGTGACGGCATGACGGTGTCTCCCGGCACGACGCTGTTTCGCATTGCCAGCTTGGCAACGGTATGGGTGCTGGCCGAAGTGCCGGAGAGCCAGGCCGCGCAGCTACGGCCCGGACAAAACGTGTCGGCAGTCGCGGCAGCCCTGCCCGGACAAACGCTGACCGGCAAGGTCAACGCCATCCTTCCAGACATCAACACAGGCACCCGAACTATCAAGGTGCGGATCGAGTTGCAGAACAAGGGCCGTCAGTTGTTGCCAGGCATGTTCGTGACTGCCCGCTTTGGTGCCTCACCTGGACCCGACCGCCTGCTTGTCCCGACCGCCTGCTTGTCCCGACCGAGTCGCTGATCCGCACCGGGACGCGCACGATCGCCATGGTGGAAACCGGCCAGGATGGCTTCAGCCCCGTCGAGGTCAAGACGGGTGCCGCCGCTGGCGGGCAGACCGAGGTGATCGAAGGCCTCAAGGCTGGGCAGAAGGTCGTGGTCTCCGGGCAGTTTCTGATCGACTCCGAAGCCAGCCTGCGCGGTACCGCGCAGCGCATGACGGCAGCGCCAGCCGCTTCGGCACCAGCCGCCGCGGCTGCAGGGCCGGAGCACGAAGGCGTCGGGCGTGTGGAGGCGGTGAGCGCTGCAGGCATGACGATTTCCCACGGCCCGATCCCGTCGGCACAGTGGGGCGCCATGACCATGGACTTTGCTGCGCCGCCGTCAGGCATGCCGAAGGGGTTCAAGCCGGGTGATCGCATCCGGTTCCGCTTCCACCTGAACAACGAAGGCGCGGCGACCCTGTCATCGGTTGAGCCCGCCACCTCTGCGCAGGGAGCCAAACCATGATCGTCCGGCTTATCCTTACTTCCATCCGCAATCGCTTCCTGGTGCTGCTGGCAACTGCCATGCTTACCGCCTGGGGCTCGTGGGCCGTGCGCAGTACACCGCTCGATGCACTGCCGGACCTGTCCGACGTGCAGGTGATCGTCCGCACGCCATTCCCCGGCCAGGCGCCCCAGATCGTAGAAAACCAGGTCACCTATCCCCTGACCACGACGATGCTGTCCGTGCCCGGCGCCAAGACCGTGCGCGGCTATTCGTTCTTCGGCGATTCCTATGTCTACGTGCTATTCGAGGACGGGACCGACCTGTACTGGGCGCGCTCGCGCGTGCTGGAGTACCTGAACCAGGTGCAATCGCGGCTGCCGGCAGCAGCCAAGCCCGCGCTCGGCCCCGATGCCACCGGCGTCGGCTGGATCTATGAGTATGCCTTGGTTGACAAGACCGGCCAGCATGACCTCAGCCAGCTACGGGCGCTACAGGACTGGTTCCTGCGCTTCGAGCTCAAGTCCCTCCCCAACGTCGCCGAAGTGGCCTCGCTCGGCGGCATGGTCAAGCAATACCAGATCGTGCTGATGCCGGATCGGCTGCGCGCCTATAACCTGTCGCAAGCCAAGGTGCTGGCAGCGCTCAAGGGCGCCAACCAGGAAACCGGCGGCTCGGTGCTGGAGTTGGGCGAAGCGGAGTACATGGTCCGGGCGTCCGGTTACCTGAAAACGCTGGACGACTTTCGCCAGATTCCGCTGGTCACCAGCGAGGCGGGCATCCCGGTACGGCTGGGCGACGTTGCCACCGTGCAGCTCGGCCCCGAAATGCGGCGTGGCATTGCCGAACTGAATGGCCAGGGCGAAGTTGCCGGCGGCGTCATCGTGCTGCGGTCAGGCAAGAATGCCCTGGAGACCATTGAAGCGGTCAAGACCAAGCTCGCCACCTTGCAAACGAGCCTGCCAAATGGCGTTGAGATCGTCACGACATACGACCGCTCGGCGCTGATCAAGCGAGCGGTGGACAACCTCACCACCAAGCTGATCGAGGAATTTGCGGTCGTGGCACTGGTCTGCCTGGTGTTTCTCTTTCACTTGCGCTCGGCGCTGGTGGCCATCGTCTCGCTGCCGCTGGGCGTGCTGGCCGCCCTCCTGGTGATGCGCTACCAGGGCGTGAATGCCAACATCATGTCACTGGGGGGCATTGCCATCGCCATCGGTGCAATGGTCGATGCCGCGGTGGTCATGATCGAGAACGCGCACAAGCATCTCGAGCACTGGCATGCCGACAACCCGCAGCGCGAACTCAGCGAGCATGAGCGCTGGCGCGTCATTGGCGAGTCGGCGGCCGAGGTCGGGCCGGCCCTGTTCTTCTCGCTACTGATCATCACGCTGTCGTTTATTCCGGTGTTCACGCTGGAGGCGCAGGAGGGCCGGCTTTTCTCGCCGCTCGCCTTTACCAAGACCTATTCCATGGCGGCCGCGGCGGGATTGTCCGTCACCTTGGTACCGGTTTTGATGGGTTATATGATCCGCGGCAAGATTCCGTCGGAGCAGGCCAATCCGCTCAACCGTTGGCTTATTCGCGGCTACCAGCCGCTGCTCGGCAAGGTGCTCACGTATCCGAAGACCACGCTGGCGATTGCCGCCGTGCTGCTCATCGCTACCGCGTGGCCAATTATGCGCATTGGTGGGGAATTCATGCCGCCCCTGGATGAAGGGGATCTGCTCTATATGCCCTCGGCGTTGCCAGGTCTCTCCGCAGGCAAAGCCTCCCAGCTCCTGCAGCAGACCGATCGACTGATCAAGACCGTGCCGGAGGTCGCGACGGTGTACGGCAAGGCGGGCCGCGCCGATACCGCAACCGATCCGGCGCCGATAGAGATGTTCGAGACCACCATCCAGTTCAAGCCGAAGGACCAATGGCGTGCCGGCATGACCACCGACAAGCTGGTGGAGGAGCTCGATCGCGTCGTCAAGGTGCCAGGGCTATCCAACATCTGGGTGCCGCCGATCCGCAACCGCATCGACATGCTCGCCACCGGCATCAAAAGTCCGGTGGGGATCAAGGTCGCCGGTACGGATCTGAAGGAAATTGATCGCCTGGCCACGCGCATCGAGGAGGCCGTCAAGACGGTTCCCGGCGTCACCTCCGCGCTGGCCGAACGGCTCACGGGCGGCCGGTACATCGACGTCGATATCGATCGGGGCGCTGCGGGTCGGTACGGCCTGAACATTGAAGACGTTCAGGCGATCGTCTCATCGGCCATCGGTGGCGAAAACGTCGGCGAAGTGGTCGACGGGCTCGCGCGCTTTCCGATCAATGTCCGGTATCCCCGCGACTATCGGGACTCCATCGAGCAACTGCGCAGTCTGCCGATCGTGACCGACAAGGGGCTGCAAATCACGCTGGCCGACGTTGCGCGCATCCAGGTCGTGCAAGGGCCGCCCATGCTGCGCAGTGAAAACGCGCGACTTTCAGGGTGGATCTACGTCGACATTCGCGGCAGAGACCTGCGTTCGGCGGTGCAGGACATGCAGACGGCGGTCGCCAAAGCCGTCCCGATGCCAGCCGGGTACTCGTTGAGCTGGTCGGGGCAGTTCGAGTATCTCGAGCGCGCCACCGCCAAGCTGAAGGTGGTGGTCCCGTTCACCCTGCTGATCATCTTCGTCTTGCTGTACCTGGTGTTCGGACGGCTGGATGAGGCGCTGCTCATCATGGGGACCCTGCCGCTGGCCTTGATCGGCGGCTTCTGGCTACTCTATCTGCTAGGGTACAACCTGTCCGTGGCCGGGATTGTCGGCTTCATCGCTCTCGCTGGGGTCGCTGCCGAATTCGGCGTCATCATGCTGCTCTACCTGAAACATGCCTGGCAGGAACGGCTCGAGGATGGGCAAATCAATCTCGCGGCTCTGCACGATGCCATCCAGGAAGGCGCCGTGCTGCGTGTGCGCCCGAAGGCGATGACCGTGGCGGTGATTCTGGCCGGCCTGCTTCCCATCATGTGGTCGCACGGCACCGGCTCAGAAGTGATGCAGCGCATCGCTGCACCGATGGTCGGCGGCATGGTGACGGCGCCGCTGCTGTCCATGTTTGTGGTCCCGGCGGTGTATTTGCTGCTACGCCGCCGTCAGATCAAGCAGACTTCCCTTTCCCCCAACCTCACACCTCAGGAGGAATCGCAATGAAACACCTCAAGACCCTCGCCGCCGCCCTGGCCCTGATTACCGCGCCGGCCGTGTTCGCCGCGGGTTCGATGGACGGCATGGACATGAAGGCACCCGCTGCCTCACAACAAGCGCCTCGGCCGGTGTCCGCAGAAACCAAGAAGATCGATGCGCAGACCGGCAAGGTTACGCTCAAGCACGGCCCGATTGAGAACTTGGGTATGCCAGGCATGACCATGGCGTTTCCGGTCAAGGATCGCGCCTCGCTTAGCAAGTTCAAGGAAGGCGATGCCGTGTCGGTGACCTTCGACAAGGTGGATGGCGCGCCGACGGTCGTGGACATGCAGCGCAAATAATCCGCGCCATGCGCGTACGGCTTGCTGCCAACGGCCGTGCGCGCCTTGACCTTCCATCAGGCCTGACAATGTCAAGCCGCCTGCTTTCGGGTCGCCGTTGCGCAAGGGGCCCGGCTGACCGGATCCAAATCGAATTTCTATCGTGCGCCGCTCCCCTTTTGATCTGCCACACGATGTGCTTGTTGTCGTCCTGAGCTCACTGGCAATCATCCTTTGTATGCTCGGACTGTTTGCTTGGTATCTGCGGCGACGGCACGGCTCTCGCCGGCGAACCCGCAACCAACATGGCACGGTCTCGCGCAAGCGCACCAGGAGGCCGACGAGACGGCGTAAATAGCGGTCGGAAAGGGGTCGTCCACTGGTTATCTCCTTGCAATGGCGCGCACGGCTGGGCTTCCATTGAATCATCATGGTACGGGCGACGCCCAGGCGCCGCCGCTACTTTGCTTGCATCCGGGCTAGCAACAGCTCAGGCCACCCATCATGCGCTGATGCATCAAAAGCATGCCTACCACACCAAGAATGGCAATCACGCCGATGGCAGCGCACACAATCAAGATGACTTTCCAAATTGACGATTTGTTCACGCTTTGTCTCTCCTAACGCCTAGCTGATGCCGGCAAAGTTCGTCACGGCATTTAACCTCAGCAACAAGAACGATGCCGCAGACGCGCGAGCGAGCTGGCTACCCAATGGACCTGAATGCGACAGGCATCGGCACTGAGGCGGCTGAAATGAGCGCGGTTGTTCCTCAGCCTGCACAGCAGGATAGTTGCGCCACATCCCTGGAGAAGGTCTGCGCGGCCAGTTTGAGTCCCTCGACCATTGTCAGGTATGGGAACAACTGGTTTGCCAGCTCCTGCACGGTCATCCGCGCCCGGATCGCCAATGCTGCCGTCTGGATCATTTCACCTGCTTCCGGCGCCACCGCTTGCACGCCGATCAAGCGGTCCGATCCTGCCTCAGCGACCAGCTTGATGAAGCCACGCGTGTCGAAATTGGCGAGCGCGCGCGGCACGTTGTCGAGCGTCAGCAGCCGGCTATTGGTCTCGATGCCGTCATGGTGCGCTTCCGCTTCGCTGTAGCCCACGGTGGCGACCTGCGGGTCGGTAAACACGACCGCCGGCATCGTGCTCAGATCGAGCGCAGCATCGCCTCCGGTCATGTTGATCGCGGCGCGAGTGCCGGCTGCCGCCGCCACGTAGACGAATTGCGGCTGGTCGGTGCAGTCGCCGGCGGCGTAGATATGCGGCGCCGTGGTGCGCATGCCATGGTCGATGACGATCGCACCCTGCGAGTTGACCGTCACCCCCGCCGCCTCCAGTGCCAGCTCACGCGTGTTGGGCGCGCGGCCGGTGGCGACCAGCAACTGGTCGGCGCGAATTTCGCTGTGCCCAGTGGTGAGCACGAATTCGCCGTTCGCGTAGGCCACCTGGCTGGCCTGCGTGTGTTCCAGCACCGTGATGCCGTCGGCACGGAAGGCGCCTGCCACGGCCTCGCCGATGGCCGGATCTTCCCGGAAAAACAGCGTGCTGCGCGCCAGGATCGTGGCCTTGCTGCCGAGCCGGGCGAAGGCCTGCGCCAGCTCCACGGCCACCACCGACGAGCCGATCACGGCCAGCCGCTTGGGCAGGGAGTCGCTGGCCAGCGCCTCGTTCGAGGTCCAGTAGGGGGTGTCCTGCAGGCCGGGGATCGGCGGCACGGCCGCGCTGGCGCCAGTGGCGATCAGGCAGCGGTCAAATGCCACCTCGCGCTCGCCGCCCTCGGCCAGGCGCACGATCAGGGCATGCTCGTTCTGGAAGTGGGCCTCGCCGCGCAGCACCGTGATGGCCGGGGTGCTTGCCAGGATGCCCTCGTACTTGGCGTGGCGCAGCTCATCGACGCGCCCCTGCTGCTGGGCCAGCAGGCGTTCGCGCGAGATCGCCGGCGGTGTGGCCGGGATGCCGCCGTCGAATGGGCTTTCGCGGCGCAGGTGGGCAATGTGGGCCGCGCGGATCATAATCTTGGACGGCACGCAGCCAACGTTGACACAGGTGCCACCAATGGTGCCGCGCTCGATCAGGGTGACCTGCGCACCTTGCTCGACGGACTTGAGCGCCGCCGCCATCGCGGCGCCGCCGCTGCCGATGATGGCGATATGCAGGCTGCCGGCTTCGTCCCCGGACTTGTCACCGCCGCTCAGCCAGCCCAACGCCTTGTCGAGCAGGCTGCCGCGCTTTTCCGCCGGCGGGGCCTCGGCGAGCATGACCCGGTAGCCGAGGCCGGCCACGGCAGCGGTCAACGAATCCGGCGACGTGCCGGGGTCGGTAGCGAGTTGCGCCGTCCCCTTCGGATAGGACACGACCGCAGACCGCACGCCCGGCACCTTCTCCAAGGCATCCTTAACGTGGACGGCGCACGAGTCGCAGGTCATGCCAGTGATCTTCAATTGGGTCATACTACAGTTCCTATGTTCACTTCGGCAGCGGCCAACGCGGTCAGCCGCGCTTGGCCGGGGGTTCACAGGCGTTCGGTGCCCCGCAGCACTTTGCCGGCGAGACGAAGTCCCAGATCGATACCACGACCATGAAGGCCAGGCCGACATAGAGCAGCGCCTCGCTGCGCCAGCCAACCGTCAAATACACCGCGGCCAGCACCAGGAGGGGGCCGATCACGCCGAGCGCAGTCCGTTGCCACTGCCGATGGTTAAGCCAGGCGGTCGCATTGGCGAGCAGCGCGATGCCAGCGAACCCTGGCAGCAGGACGCTTATGAACAGCCCTTCGTACTGGCTCAGGAAGCCCAGGCCAATGGCCGCGCCCAGGCCGGCGATGGCGGGAAAGCAACTTGCGCAACCCATCGCCGAGACGATGCCGCCGAGCGCCCCTGCCTTGTTGGCCACGCGCGTGATCAGTCCCATGATCTTGCTCCCGCGTTCGCTGCGGGGCTTACCGCTTGACGCTGGACGGATAGCCCGCGTCCTCGGTCGCCTTGGTCAGTTTCTGCACGCTGGTCTTGGCATTGTCAAAGGTGACGACGGCCTGGCGCTTCTCGAAGCTCACGTCGGTCTTGCTCACGCCGTCGACCTTGGAGAGCGCCTTTTTGACCGTGATCGGGCAGGTTTCGCAAGTCATGCCCGGCACGGACAGCGTGACGGTTTGCATGGCGGCCCACGCGGGAGCGACGGCGGCGAGCGCGAGGGCGGCAAACAGCTTCTTCATGGCGAACTCCTGATCAGTAGAAAAATGGCATCACGTAGGGAAATCCGAGCGCAACCAGAACCAGCAGGGCGACGGCCCAGAAAATGAGCTTGTAGGTGGCGCGTACCTGCGGGATAGCGCAGGCCTCGCCCGGCTTGCAGATTTGCGCCGGGCGGAAAATGCGCCGCCAGCCGAACAACAGTGCCACCAGCGCCGTGCCGATAAACAGGGGCCGATATGGCTCCAGCGCGGTCAGGTTACCGATCCAGGCCCCGCTGAAACCGAGCGCGACCAGGACCAACGGCCCCAGGCAGCAGGTGGAGGCGAGGATGGCGGCCAGCCCGCCGGCAAAGAGTGCACTGCGCCCGTGTTGCGGTTTCGACATGCGCTTGGTCTTTCGAATCGGGAAGGGATAACGTAAGCTTACTTCCGTAGTTTTGTACGGAGTCAAGCGGGATGGAGCGCAACTTGGAGAATTTGACCATTGGCGCCTTCGCCAAGGCGGCCGAGATCAATGTGGAAACCATTCGGTTCTACCAGCGCAAGGGGCTGCTGCCGGAGCCGGACAAGCCTTATGGCAGCATCCGCCGCTATGGCGAAGCGGATGTGACGCGCGTGAGGTTCGTGAAAGCGGCCCAGCGGCTGGGATTCAGTCTGGAAGAAATTGGCGAACTGCTTCGCCTGGAGGACGGCACCCATTGCGAGGAAGCCAGCAGTCTGGCCGAGCGCAAGCTCAACGACGTGCGCGCAAAGCTGGCTGACCTGAGACGCATGGAGGCTGTGCTGTCCGATCTGGTGTGCGCCTGCCATGCCCGACAGGGCAACGTATCCTGCCCGCTGATCGCGTCGCTGCAAGCGGGAAAAGTTCGCCAAAGGGCGTAGTGGATGCGGCTACGCTGCTCCAGCTCGTTCCGGCTTTTGCTCTGCCGCTTCGTCGCAGCCGGCCTCACATGTGCCGTCTCGACGGGCAAGCGACCTGGCCGAGTCAGACATCGTCGCGGGGGCGCAGCGGCTCTAGTGGGCGCAGCGCATGCACGGCGCGCTTGAGCAGCACGATCCAGTCGTCCAGTTCTTCTATGATGGCCTCGGCTTGGTCCACGAGGGTCGGACCAGTGGTTGGATACGACAATGCGGCGCCGTTGATCAGAGTATGTGCCATGCCGTGCAAGCACAGCAGATCGTCGCGCAGCCCGGCTGGCTCACAGCAACGCGCGCGGATCGCATCGAGTTGTTCCACCACGCGCAGGATGGTGGTCGTGTCGAACGTGTCCCGAAGCGCTTGCAACGCCTCGGCGTCGACCCTGCCGTAAGGGGTATCGGTGTCAGGCATGACGCGGTTTGCGGACGGAATGGGCGGGGCCGGCAAAGAGGCTGTCGCGAATCCAGGCTTCCGGCAACCGCTCCAAATTGAGTTTATAGTCGCCGAAGCGCTTGATGTTGCTGGTGAGGTAGGGACTCAGGAAGCCGATGTCGGCCACGTCGACCTTGATCCCTTCCTTCACCATCGCGCGCAGGGCCTGCATCATATCCGCCGTGTTCTGAAGAATCACGGCCGAGGCGATCAGGTCGTTGTAGCGCAGGCGCTTCTGCTGTTCGTCGGGGTCGTTTTCGGCCAGCACGTCACCGCCGAACGAGAACCATTTGGCAAAGCCATTGTAGGACTCGATCTTGTTGGTGGTCGCGGTGATCTCCTGGCGCAACTCGCGGCTGCCGATCCATTCGAGCAGGAACGCCGTGCGCACGACCTTGCCGAGTTCCTGCGCCGCCAGAAACAGGCGGTTGCGGCGGCTTTCCGAGCCGAACCGGCGCAGCAGGAGCGGCGAGGAGATTGTTCCGGCCTGAATCGATAGCGCTACCTGCATCAGGTCCTGCCAGTGGAAGGCGATCAGGTCCCAGTCCACGATGTCCGAGAACAGCCGGTCGATGTGCTTGTATTTGGTGTTGGCATCGGCTCGGTAAAGCTTCAGATCCTGCCAGTTGCGGATGCGCGGCATCAGGTTGATGCCCAGCAGATGCGTGAAGGCGAACACCGCGGCCGACTGGCCCTGGGTGTCGGCGTGCACGGTATCGGCCTCGACACTCAAGCCGGCCTTGAGCAGACCCTCGATCACGTAGATGGCTTCCCACACGCCGGGCGGAATGAAATGCCGGAACACCGCGATGTAGTTGTCGGCCACGTGCCGGTAGGCCACCGCGCCCATCTTGCGGTAGCGGAAGTGGTAGCCGGCCAGCAGGTTGTTGTCGTAGAAGTCGTACTGAGTGCCGTCAGCCGCGACGGTCTTGCCATCCCCCCAGTGCTTGGGCAGGTCGAGCCGCAGATACAGTTCGATCAATTCCCGCTGCGCGGTTTCGAGACGCTCCAGGCTCAGATGCCGGCGGTTGACGAACGACATCATGTGCGGCGTGACCCGATCCCCCATATGGCGGGCGGCCTGGGTGGGCCCCAGGTTGCAGCCCATGGCGAAGATAGTCAGCAGGTAGCGCTCGGCGGCATTGCGGATCTTGGGGTCGCTGCCGGAGAGCGGGCCGAAGTGCCGCGTGAAGTGGGTCCAGTGCTCGATGTTGGCCAGCACGTCCAGCAGATTGCGCGTGGGCATGCGCCGGATCAGCGCCTGTTGCAGGGCCACCGCGCTGGCCGGGATCTCCCTGGCGATCGTCCGCTTGAGCACGGGTTCGCCGTCCTGGCCGATGGTGACGTGCTGGCGCTTGTCGGGAAAACTGGCATCCAGCGTACGCGCCGTGTCGGTCAGCCACTGGCGTAGATGCGCCACGAAGTCCTGCGCGTTGGCCGGCATGTCCAGCTTGGCGCAGTATTCGGGCAGGCGCCGTTCGCATTCCCGCCAGGGCAGTAGGTGCGCACGGTAATCGGCAAAGGCATCCGACCCCACCACGCACAGGTCGCCGGAGCGTAGCTCGTTGACCATATGCGAGAGCACGCAGAGTTCCAGGTAGCGCCGATTGGTGGGGGCGCCCTGGTCGTGGGGGCGGCGCACCAGCTTTCGCCACCGTTCCGAGGCGAAGCTCACATCGACGTCGGCGGCGATCCATTCGCGATGCAGGGATTCGTTCTCCAGCACCACCGCAAGTGCCGCCAGCAGCGTGCGCGACTGGCTGGTCGACTCCCATTCCAGCACCTGCGCCAGGCGCAGCATCACGGAGCGGTGCGCGCGGAAATGCCGCCATAGCAGCGGCAAGTAGTTGTTGCCGCTGAAGGCCCGCACCTCGGCGCAGCTCTCGCGCAGCGGCTCCAGATCGCCGGACGGCGCAAGGAAGCAGCGCACCTGCCGGCCGATCAGCGCGTCGTCCTGGCCGTCGGCGACGATATCCACCACGCCGTCGAGCAAGGTGACCAGCTTCTCCATCTGCGCGCGCTGATGAGACTGGATGCGCTCCATCTCGTCGCGCGCCCGCTTGTGGATGGCGCCCATGCGCCGGATGAACATCTCCGCGAGATCGTCGCGGGTGCGCACGCGCATATGGTTGAGCAAGGCAACGATCAGCGTGTAGCGCTTCTCAGGCAGGATCTCCCGTAAATTGGCCGCGTCCAGGCTCATGGCCTGTCCGGCCAGCGAGCGCAGCTTCGAGGCGGGCACGCCTGCGATTGCGCCAGAGAAATCGCCAAGACCATCAAGTAAGGTCAGGTGTTCTATGAGTAGGTTGAGATGCTTGCGTGATGGACGGCGCGCGTGGCGCTTGATGTTGTTGTAGGCGGTCAGGCGGTTGGTGAACTCCCGGATGAGAAGCTGGTCCAGCCGTTGCCGTTCCTCATCCGACAAGCGCCTTGCGACGCGTCGAAACAGCGCGGTCTGCGTGCGGGTGTGAATCTGTTCGGCAATGTTGTCTAGGGTGGAGAACGCTGGCAGCTCGACCTGGTGCAGGATCAGCGCATCTATGGTGGCGTTGATGATGTCCACCTGCTGGTCCATCGTTTCCGCGGCTTCGCGCGCGGCCCGGATCGTGACCTCGTTGGCATCGGTGCCAATATAGGGCTGGACGCCGAGAAATTCGCGCACCGCCGTGTAATGCCGGTATAGCGTAGGGGACAGCTTGCGGTCATAGCCAAACGCGGCATCTTGCGCCAGACCAGCGCTGGCGCGCACATGGTCGATCACGACGACGGGAATGCTGTCCAGGTTGGGGAAGTAATGCAGTTGCTGGAAGACCTTCAGCAGTACCAGCAAGCCAAGTCGCGGACCTTGTCCACGGGTTGAGCGGGTGGACCACTCCAGTTCCTCAGCACCCGGCGTGTAGCACGCCTGTAGCTCCTTGGTGGAGAAAACCTTCGGGAAACGCGGGTAGGCGGTACGCTCGACGGTGGCCATACAGGATCTCGGCAATCTCTGAAGGGCCAGCCAGTCTAGCCGAGGATGGTGGCAAAATTCCAGACCAGCGTTATAACTGAATGGAATGTTTTTGCTTGCCTATATAACCACAAGGCTTATGATAGCCGATTGTCCTTATCTTGGCATGCCCCCTTGTAGTGTTCAAACGCAATGGCCAGGCGAGAGAGTGCCGTTGGCACATCGGCCTTGTCCACCTAGCGGTGTCTGCGTGTCCTGAGGTACAGGGGCAACTCCAATTGAATAAATGACCGAAATGCGTCGAGGTCCAGCCGCACGTCTCGGTCGAGCGAGCGACGGTTTATGGCCGCAAGGCGCCGTTCAGACGGCGGGCGGCCCTTCTGCGGGCTCTTCGCTAGGCGTGGCGGAAAGCGGATGGTGTTGCATCGCGCGCTCCAAGTCGAGCCGATTTACCAGTCGCTGCCGCTTCACGCTAAGGGACACCTTGGCTGGGCGTGGAGGATCCCCCGACAGTGTGCGAGATGGCGCCCCCCAGCGCCGGTTGTCGCGCAAAGCCTGCACCTCCGCAGCAATGGCCAACGTCCGGCCGAGGCGCTTGTTGTCAACGATCTCAGCCTGGTCGACTTCGGCGAACCGGTCATAGGTGGTGTAGGGCAGGGAAGCGCCATCCGCCCACAACTCGACATGACCATCCGGGTGCTCGGCCACCTCGATGTATCGGTGGATCAGGCCGCGGTGTTGCGGGAGATCTTCGAGCAGGTACAGCACCTTGGCGTACTGCAGCGTCAGGCTCTGTGACACCTTGCGCCACTCCCGCCAGCTGAAGATCCGTGCCAGATCCTCATCACCGCGCAGTGGCCGGTGCGCGTCGAAGTCGCTCCGTGGGGCCTTGGCGAAGCGCGTGTTGAAGTCGGCCATGAACGCCGGCGCGAACGCGTTTGCCGCCTCCATCGTATGGACTCCGTGAAGCCGAAGTTCCTTGACCAGACGGTCCTGCAGCGTGCCGTTCATCCGTTCCACGCGGCCCTTGGCCTGGCTCGTGTTGGCGCACACGATGTCGATGTTGAGCTCGTACAGGGCTCGCCCGAACTGGGTGTAGCCCCGGCCTTCGGTCGTGTCTTTCTTGTTGACGCGGAAAATCCCAGCCTTGTCGGAATAGAACGCCTGCGGCTTGCCGTGGCGCGCTAGGTAAGCGCGGGTGGCGGTGAAATAAGCCTGCGTCGACTCTGTCGGCACGAACAGCAACTCCATCAACCGGCCCGTGGCATCGTCCACATAGACCAGTAGGGTGCATGCCGGCGCCCGTTCCTCGAACCAAGCGTGGTCGCTGCCATCGATCTGCACCAGCTCGCCCAGGCAGGCCCGGCGGTTGCGCGGCTGGTGGACTTTGGGCGGTCGCTGCCGGCGCGGCACCCAGAATCCCGCGTCGATCATGATCCGGCGCACCGTCTCCTTGGCCAAGTCGATGCCGTGACGCTCGCGCAGCTTCTCGGCGGCCAAGGTCGGGCCAAAATCGGCGTAGCTGTCGCGGATCAGGCCGCGCACGCGCGCCTCGACGCCTGGCGGGAGCTGGTTGTGTCCAAGCTGGCCCCAGCGCCGGGAGACGAGGCCCTGTGGGCCGTCCAGCCGGTAGCGCTGCGCGAGCCGCTCAACCTGGCGCCGGCTGAGACCGAGCTTCTCGGCGGCGCGCCAGACCATCAGGCCGTCCCGCACGACAGCCTCGATGATCTTGCAGCGATCCAGTTCCCGCAGGCTCATGGTAATGGTGTCCGGTCGTGTCATGTCGTGCTCCAGCGTGGTCGTGAGGTACGACATTTCAATCTAGCCTAGGTACGACACTACAACTTAGCTGCTACATCTGATGTCTAGGGCGATCTCAGATGTCGGGGCGCGCGGCAAATTCAAATGTCGGCACGGGCGTGCGGTTTGTGCGGGGTTCGGTGCTTGATCCGGGGGCCGGTAAGGCGGTGGGGCTAGCCGGTGAGGGCGGCGGGGCGCAGAGCATGGTGGTGGCCATCGCGCGCTCGAGGTCCATGCGGTTGATCTGCCGCTGGTGCCGCGTGCCCGGGGACAAAGCCTTCTCCCGCGGCGGCTCGCCCGCCATCGTGCGCGACGGACCCTGCAGGTGCCGGTTGTCGCGCAACGCTTGCACCCGCTGCGCGATCGCCAGCACGTGGCCCAGGCGCTTGTTCTCCACGATCGCCCCCTGATCGATCTCGCTGAGCCGGTGATAGGTGGTGTAGGGCAGGCAGGCGCCATCGGCCCACAACTCGATCCGTCCGTCCGGATACTCGGCCACCTCGATGTAGCGATGGACCAGGCGGCGGTGCGCGGGCCGGTCCTCGAGCAGGAACAGGACCTTGTCGTACTGCAGCGTCAGGCTCTGCGAGACCTTGCGCCATTCGCGCCAGCAGAAGATGCGCGCCAGGTCCTCGTCGCCACGCAGCGGCCGGTGCGCATCGAAGTCGCTGCGCGGCACCTTGGCAAAGCGCGTGTTGAAGTCCGCGACGAAAGCCGGCGCGTAGGCATTGGCCGCGGCCATCGAGCAGATCCCGCGCAGACGCAGCTCCTTGACCAGGCGGTCCTGCAACGTGCCGTTCATCCGCTCCACACGACCCTTGGCCTGGCTCGTGTTCGCACACAGGATGTCGATGTTGAGCTCGAACAGCGCGCGCCCGAACTGCGTATAGCCGCAGCCCTCGGACGATTGCCGCCGATTGACGCGAAAAACGCTGTACTTGTCGCTGTAGAACGCCAGCGGCTTGCCGTGCCGCTCGACGTAGGCACGTGTGGCCGTGAAGTACGCCAGCGTCGATTCGGTCGGCACGAACAGCAGTTGCATCAGCCGCCCGGTCGCATCGTCGACATAGACCAGCAGCGTGCAGGCCGGCGCGCGGTCCTCGAACCATGGATGGTCGCTGCCGTCGATCTGCACCAGCTCGCCCAGACAAGCGCGGCGGTTGCGCGGCTGGTGGACCTTGGGCGGGCGCAACTTGCGCGGGACCCAGAAACCGGCGTCGATCATGATTCGGCGCACCGTCTGCACCGCCAGATCGATGCCATGGCGCTCGCGTAGCTTCTCGGCCGCGAGCGTGGGGCCAAAGTCGGCGTAGGTATCGCGGATCAGGCCGCGCACGCGTGACTCGATGCCGGGCGGCAATTGACGATTGCTGCTGCGTCCGCGCTTGCGAGAGCTCAGCCCGACTGGACCGTCGGCGCGATATCGGACTGCGAGCCGCTCGATCTGACGCCGCGACAGGCCAAGCTTCTCGGCTGCACGCCAGACTGGCAGACCTAGCTCGACCACGGCTTGAATCACCTTGAGTCGGTCCAGTTCGCGCATCGTTATCGTGATGGTGTCGGGCCTTGGCATAGCGAGCCTCCCGGTCTGCGACAAACGCGGAAGCGGAAAGCATGCCTAGCCTTGGTCCAGGGTGCGACATTTCTATTTAGCTCAGATACGACATTACTATTTAGCGCCAACATCTGATATTGGCGCAATGATTGTTATGTTAAATAAAATTTATGTGTCAGCTCATTCCATTCGGCGATAACGGCGCCGAGGAGCGGACGATTGAGCATGGTGCTGACGCCTGGTCGACGACCTGGCGTCAGACCTGCCGGGCTATTTTCCTGGCTTAGGGTTCGGAGCGACCTGAGTATCTGAAGCCTCCAACTGCATCGAGCCTTGCGCCTCTGCTTCGTCGTTATCGGTGACAGCTGGCTGCGCGGTTTCCTGCTTTCGTTGGCGGTAAGCAAACGTGCCAATGTTCCCGCTCAGGTAGGATTTCAACATCTCAATCTTTAGGTAAGTACGAGCCTCGTACAGTTCCTTATCTTGGATGGACAGACCAATTGCCGCCGCCGAAGAAACATCCTTTGCGACGATACCGATCTTCGCAAAATCGAGACGCTCTGCGTAAATCGTGCTTACCCGGTGCAAGAGGAACCTCAATACGCCGTGACATACTGCTAAGATAGACACGCACACAGTCAAGTACGGAAGGCGGGTCACGAATACAGTGAGGAGGTCAATGTGTGGCTCCTTGACATACTTGACTGAAAGATCAACAGCCCCGAAAAGAAGTTGTCCAGTCAAGAGCACAATCACCACTAGCGGCACAACACACAACCACAAAAATGTGCGCGCCTGCTTCGCTCCATGATCGGAGAAGGATGAGAATTCTTCCGAAAAGAGATTAACATTTGTTGTGAGCGCGCGGAGTTTCCTCTCCGCGACGGAGATATCAGACGCCAGCGCCTGTTGATGCGCTCTGCCCTTGGCTAGTTCCGAATCGATGCTTCGACCGGTTTCCTCTTTTAGCTTGATCTGTTCGGCCAGCGATTGATTTTGCGCATCCGATTTTGCAACCTCGTTCAGCAAGGCTTTTAGCCTTAAATCGGCCTGCTGGGCCTTTTCCTTAGTTTCATCAATCTCTTCTTCGAGAGCAGCAAGTTCCTGCTTGGTCGTTGCCTCCAATTGCGATACTGCGTCCTCGCGCTGCTGTAAAGCCTCCTGCCGGCCCTGAAGGGCTGTCCTCGCTTTAGAGATTTCTGCAATCGCGCCTCCGCGCAACTCCTGCAGCTCTGTCAGATCTTTCGATAGCTGTTCAAAATCTTGGGCAAGAAAGCCGAGAATTCTGATGGATTCAATTTGGAGGGTTCGTTTGGAAAAGAGCTCGAAGAATCCTGGTGGAAGAAGCAAGGAGACGCCACTGCAGACGCAATTTGTATGGAATCTGAGTTGCGAAGTAATAGCGTTCTCGCTCCACTGATTGCGGACTTGGCGAGCGGCTAGAGCATCGTAAGCCAAGAGCTCGATGCCAGCCCCAACGGCCGGCCTCGAGAAATTGATCTCCACTGTTGCAACGAAAGCCGGCTCGGCGAAGTTAATATCACATGGCTCGCCGGAACGCAGACCAAAAGATTTTTCGTTTTCACTCTTCAGTGTACGACTAATGCCCCCTGATCGCTTGCTAACAAACTCCGCCGGGAAAGTCGTCATCACAGGCTCTTCCCTAGCCTCCAGTTCCGACAGGACCTGGTTGGCAACCTCATTTTTCATATTATGTCCCCTTGTCTTTTACACATTATCGCATTACATTGTGAAAGACTTCTACATCAATCGCCGCCTCATGCGCACCCTGTGAACGATTGAAGAAGTGATCGAGTGCGAGAGTTGCCCGGAGTGCCGGAATTTGAGGCTGGTCAGACGTACCAATGTCAGCTGACTGTGAGGAAGGTTGATGGATAAAGCCTCTGCAGCCTCGCAAACGACTTGTGCGCGAGCAGGCGGAACCGCTGGCGGTGCCGCGTGCGTTGAATGAGAGCTGGTCCATGGACTTTGTGCATGAACCAACTCGCCGACGGCCGCAGCATTCGTCTGTTCAACGTCATCGACGACTTCAACCGTGAGGGGTTGTGTATCGACGTGGATTTCTCGCTGCCGTCGCCGCGGGTGATCCGCTCCCTGGATCAGGTCATCGAGCGGAGGGGCAAACCGCAGGCGATCCGATGCGACAATGGCCCGGAGTACGTCAGCGAAGCGCTAAAGGGCTGGGCCGGCAAGCGAGGCATCGAGCAGCAGTTCATCCAGCCAGGCGAGCCGCAGCAGAATGCCTATATCGAGCGGTACAACCGGACCGTCAGGTATGACTGGCTGGCGAACCTGTTCGATACCGTAGCGGACGTCCAGGACTACGCCGCCAAATGGCTGTGGTCTTACAATCATGAGCGCCCGAACATGGCGCTCGGAGGCATCACCCCGAAACAACGATCGGCCATCACGGCCTAGCCTCTAGTTCCAGCGACCACTAGAAATGGGGGGAATACCCCGCAACCCTTTGATACATCACAGCAACCTCAAATGCGAATGAAGCCGAGTCCCATATTCTGTGAATGCAGCATCCCTCGTCGTGCTCGCTCACAAGCTGTGCCGTTAGGGAGTAAAGGACAACCGGCGGTGTGGCTTATCCCCGCGATCTCTATTTTAATCGTTATTCTTACGATTCTTGCGTACTACATTGGTGTCACGCGCCAAGATGTGTACATGGGACAACGAGGGATCGACTGGAAATTGCTCCGACTGGACAAACCAGACTTCGTATACCTTGGTGTGATTTCGACAATGGATTCTTTTGTCGCCGCGCTAAATGTCATCAGTCACAACTGGTACGTGCTCATAGGTCTAGCCTCGATCGGCTTCTTTCCCGCCGCTTGTTTTGTAGCGGCCGACCGGCTACGCCGGATGAAGGAGTCGCCACAGAAAAAAACGTTAAAGCCTTGGCAAAAGGACACGCTGTTCATGGCCTTCGCGGCACTTAGCATGCCAATGACATTATTTGCCGGTATGGCAATCCTCGCATTTACGCTTATTATACCCGCCATAATCGGAGAAACGGCTGCAAAGCGCGAGATTGCAAGGGAACGTGCTATTCTTCAGGCGGGGTGTGATCAAATTCAAGCTTACAGGTGCTTCGAGCTTTTAGAATCGTCAAAAGTCATAGCTCGTGGATTTCTTCTTACTGCGGCAAAAGGCCAGGTATTACTTCACGATGGCGCGGGTGCATCGCTATGGTCCCTGGACAAAAGGGATCTTGTTATTGCGAGTGCCCAATCAAAGATTGCAATTGAGACCAACATCAAAGATGCCGTCGCTCACGCGCGCGCAAAATCCAAAACTTCAGCTCAGTAATGCGTGTGAAGCAGGGTGGTGAGTCCACGGCGTTGCGCGCGCAAGCGTCACGGTGGAATGCGCAGGCTCTTATGATTAGCAGGTTCTGCTTGAACTCCAACCATTCCGTTTCGGCCGGCAACTTGCAAAGTTCGCGGACTAGACTCACCAGTTTATCGGCGGCGGAAGGCGTGCTCATATCAAGGGACACGTCGTGGCAGTGCGAAGAGTTCGAGATCTTACTTGACCCAGCACCACGATGACTGAACAAAGAGGAGCGTGGTGACGCGCTGGGTCAACAGCGCCGCCAGGGTTCCGGACGCGGCGCCCTGCCCCGCCGTATCTCCGCCCGCCGTTGGCGGCGGCGCAGTTGCCGCCATGGCTACCACCGGGAGGGCTGTCGCGCCGGTCTCATCTAGCGCCACCCGGATTTCCTTGTGCAGGAATGCCCGCAGGCCGCCGTCGAGCAAGGCGCCGCGCTCGGCCTCGGCGGCCGCTGTCGGCGCGGCCTTGCGCTCGGGATCACGGCGACCACGGTCTGGCCGCTGGGCGACCGGGCCACGCCGGCGGCAGCCAGCAGCCGCCGGTAGACGGAGGCGCCGAAGGTGCGGCCGGTGAAGCGGTCGATCGCGTCGAAGGCGCTGCGCAGGAAGGCGCGGTTGTCGGCGTGGGCGACATCGAGCTGCTGCAGCGCGCGGAATGGTTGGCCGTGTCCCCTCGTCCCGGTTTCTTCGGAACACAAATGCCGCGCGGATAACCAATTGCATAGCACGGGCTGTCATTGCGATCGTTCCAATGCGCGCATAGCGCTGCAAATAACCGCGGGCTTAACGGCTGCGGCCGCATCAGTCTATCCTGGCGCGCCTTGCGCGACGCGCAGCCATGCCGCAAACCGTGCGACCTCTCTGGCATACGCGCGTCGAGTCGCGGAATCGCCACGCCACTGCGCCATCGCCGGCCGGCCTCGTCGTCACGGGATGCGCATACGATCGGTTCGCTCTGCCCGCTTTGCCAGGCCAATGCGGCTGGGGAGTGCGCATCGCATGGCGCAGATCGCATGACGCCGTGTGACATCGTAGCAACTGGATCGGTGGCGTCGGTGGCGACGGCACCGTGAGGGAACCCACGCCCCACTCGTGCGACGTTTTCGTAGGACTGCTGCGAGCGGGAAGCGATTAGCTGGGCAGCAACGACCGGCGGGCATAGCGGCAACGTGGTGCGCGACGTGATGCTGTCCGCCGTGGAGCAGCGCTTCGCCACTCTCAGCGGTATGCCGTGCGCATTCGTCACCATGGAGCACGGTGCGGCGCGTTACGGGGGCATGCTCCACCAGCTTGCGATGGGCCGGGGCCGGGATATCTCCCCCGGAATCCCCGTCGGCTCCGTGGCTCACCGCCTCCGTTCTGCTGGCATCAGCGCCGTCGAAACGGGCGAGGTTTCACAAGACATCTGGCACCTTTCTGCTATACTTGGCCAAGTAATTGGACAACTCCAACGGATAACCATGCGTACAGTTCACTACTCCGATGCCCGCAACAACCTGAAGGCGGTCATCGACCAAGCCATTGCTGATCACGACGGTGTGTTGATCACCCGCCGCGACGCGCCCAACGCTGTCATCATGTCGCAGGAACAATACGATGGCTGGATGGAAACCATGCACCTGCTGAGTAGCCCGGCCAACGCGAAGCATCTAATGGAGTCCATAGAGCAGTTGCGTCGGGGTGAAGCGGTCGAGCGGCAGCTGATCGATCCGGGCAAGGCATGACACGGAGCGTACTGTTTACGGCGAATGCCTGGGAAACGTACCTCTACTGGCAAAACCAAGATAGAAAGACCCTCAGGCGCATCAACATTCTCATTCAGGACGCGCAGCGCGATCCTTTTGAAGGGATCGGCAAGCCCGAAGGATTGAAGGGTAACCTTTCGGGCTTCTGGTCTAGGCGCATCGACGATGTCAATCGGCTCGTTTATGTGGCCGATGACGAAGTGCTCCGCATAGTCAGTTGCCGATTCCACTACGGCGATAAATAAGCCCCGGTCCATTCCGCCAAAATCCAACGAGCTGGATTCGTTCGCTCAAAATTGTTCCATCGCGTCGAACGCATCGGGCGAAGCCGCCGCCCACGCCCGCTCGGTAGCAGGTACATATACGGGTCCTCGCATTTTGTATGCGCATAAGAATCCGACTCCGGCACGCCTCAGGAATCGGATCGGGCGTCTGTTGTTGGCGTGACATCGCATGCGCGATGCGTGCTTTTCACACATGACGCGCAGACGGGAAACCGGCGGCTCGTGAGCCGCCGGTTTCTTCTCGCACCCTTCGTCTACGGTGAGAGGGGCCGCGACGGAGGGCCGGAGCAACTATCGGTTAGACCAGGGCGCCGTCGGTGTAGACGTCGACTTGGCGGGCGCCGTCGTAGAACGAGTTACGCGGGCGGTTCACGTTGCCGGCCACCAAGCGGGCACCGTCGAAGTACGGGTCACGTGCGCCTTGTGCAGCTTGAGCGGCACCACCAACGAAAGCAGCTGAGCAGATAACGGCGCAGCGTTTCCTCGCCGTAGTCCTCCACGCGAGAAATGGTCCCGGACTGTCGCCCCTGCCTGAGGACCCGTGTCCCTTGCTTGCAACCAAGCCGCACGCTATCTCAGATTGCCGGATCAGCGTGCGCCCGAACGAACGTTCAGCAATACCGGTCGCGCGATATGTCGAGATCGGACGCCGTGATCGCGATGTGATTGATCGTACGTGTCAACGCCAATCGAATGTTGCATGGATGCGGCGGTCGAAAATTGCATGGTCGGGGTCTGTCACGTGATAGCTCTCGTTCGCCGGGAGCGCCGATTTGAATCTGGTGGATCTAACAGGTCGTCGCGCAAAGCGCGAAGATGCTCGGCATGTTCACGCATGCGATAACTGTTGCCGCGGATGTTCACCAGATGGCAGTGATGGAGGACTCGATCGATGAGAGCCGCTGCCATGACTTCGTCGCCGAACACAGAGCCCCATTCCTCAAATCCCTTGTTTGACGTCAGTACCGTCGATGCTCGCTCGTAACGCCGATTCATGAGCTGGAAGAAGAGCACGGCACCCGAGTGAGTGATAGGCAAGTAGCCGATCTCGTCGACAACCAGAACCGCCGGGTGAGAAAGCACAGCCATCTCGCGATCAGCCTTGCCATCGCCGCCGCGCAGCGCGGTCGTCGCGTGTACTACGGCACGCTGATCGATCTGATCGGGTCTCTCGAAGGTACTCGAGAACGCGGAGTTCGCGCGCTTCGCCGCACACTGGGGTTTCCGCATCCGGGCCTGTCGTCCGCCCTTGGGGCGTTGGTCTTCGACCACCACGGCCTTCATCTGATCGAATAACAACTCGACGGGCACACCGCCAAAAAAGGCGAATGCTTGCTCCAAGCCACGCATCAGAACCCCCATGCTCTGACGTGAATAGAACTGCAGCCAAAGACGTCTCGAGTAGCTCAACACTACGAGCAAGGCGTATCGCTTGCCCCACGGCAAACGAAACTCGGCGAAGTCGACCTGAGCCTGGCGGCCCGCGGGAGTCTCGAAGCGCACGACCGGCTCCGGCACTGCGCCCGGGCGAGCCTTGCGTACGAACTCCTTAACCTGCGTATAGCCGCCCTCATACCCGGCCGCGCGGATCTCCTCGAACAAGCGCGTAGCACTCAGCCTTGGATACTCCGCCAGCCTCGCTGTGATGATGCCGCTGAACCGATCGAGCTTGCGCGGCACCACCGGCCGAGGACCGTAGCGCACCGGCGCTTGGTCCCGGCCTCGGTCTAGTTGGCCTGAATCAATCCAGTAGTAAAGCGTGCGAAGGCTCACGCCCAGTTGCCGGGCGATCTCAGCCTTGGGCAGGCCTTGCTCCAGGTAGTGACGCAATAGCACGCGTTGTTCCCTCCCGTACATGGCCAGCTCCACACTCTCTCGTGAAGCCACCACCTTGCACGACCGTGCAAAATTCGTCCGCCAATACCATGCAATTTACGTCCGCCACCCACACGTACGCGCAGGCCATGCATGTACTCTGTCCACCGGACCTCCTTGATTGAAAGGCCCGCAACGGCTTCCGTTCTCACACCGGAATGTCGGACTAACGCGCGTGAGGCGTTGCAGCGCACTGTCCAGGTACTACTGTAAGACTCAGTACGGGTATAGCGCGCATGCGATACGTGTAGCGCAGCGATATGCCCTCGATGCCGAGGGTGAACACATCAGGGTTTCGACAAATCGATTTTTCTAAGATCGGCTTGGCGGACTCCATAAAGCTTCCGACGCCAGGCGACTTGGCGTCATATCCTTTGATCGCCAGATCGAAGGAGACTTCGTTGCCTTCCTGCAGACTACAACTCATCAGATAGGTTACCTCGTCGATCTTGTGAGGCGCCGTGCGATTAAGTCGAGCACACGCCTGCTCTATGCGCAATCGTAAGTCGCGACCTCCCTTCAAGTCCGCGCTATCACCCCTCGGCCGAACTGGCGTTCCATAAACTGTTCCAAGCAACATCGAATCAAGGGACTGCGGCGCCCCATATGCGGGCCCCACGTGGCACAACAAGAAACTCAGCAAGCCGCATGATACAAACCAGCGACGAGCCTCAACGCACCCACTTTTCATTGTCCCTTGTCCATGGTTGTTAGCGCCGATGTAAAACTGACCCCCTAGCGCCGAAGTAAAACTGACCCACCTGAGCGAGGATGGCAGCTTTTTCAGGGCTGCCAATGCTGACTCAGGAGCAAGCAGTGGAGATACGAGTATTGGCCCGAAGGGGCGAGAGCGTCAGAGCGATCGCCAAGCAATTGGAGTGCTCTCGCAACACGGTACGCCGGTACCTTCGAGACGACGGGGCACAACGATATGGACCACGTGAGCCCCGTGCCTGTAAGCTCGACGAGTACAAGGGGTACCTGCAGGAGCGGATCGAGCAGGCTCGCCCCCGATGGATTCCGGCAACCGTGCTGCTGCGTGAGATTCGCGAGCGCGGATATACCGGCGGAATCAGCCAGCTCAAGGCATGGGTAGCGCCATTCAAGACGAGCGAGCCCGAACCCTTGGTCCGGTTCGAGACGGCGCCAGGCAAGCAGATGCAGGCCGACTTCACCTATGTCCGCCGTGGCCGTGACGCTCTGCTGGCGTTCGTTGCCACGATGGGCTACAGCCGAGCGAGCTTCGTAAAGTTCGTCGCCGCGTCCGGCGAGGATGCTGGCACGCTCTGCACAGGCTTGCGCGAAGCCTTCGACTACTTCGGTGGCGTGCCCGAGCACGTGTTGTTCGACAACACCAAGGCAGTGGTCATTGAGCGCGATGCATACGGCGAAGGCCTGCACCGATGGAACAGCGACTTGCTAGAGTTGGCCGAAGCCTGCGGCTTCACGCCGAGGCTGTGTCGGCCTTATCGCGCCAAGACCAAGGGCAAGGTGGAGCGCTTCAACGCTTACCTCAAGGGCAGCTTCGTGGTACCACTGGCGGCAACGGTGGAAGCCAGCGGACTTCGTCTGGATGCGAACCTGGCCAATGTGCACGTCCGCCGCTGGCTCGACGAAGTCGCGAACGCCCGCATCCACGCCACCACCAAGGCGGTGCCCGCCGTGATGCTGGAGCAGGAACGAGCGGTCATGCTTGCGGCGCCAGCTCTCAAGGCCGTTCCGCCAGAACGTCAGCGCGTGGCCGTGCCGGTGGAGAGCTTGCAGCACCCGTTGGCGGTGTACGACGCATTGCTGGAGTTGGCCCGATGAGCTTGCAACATGACCGTATCGTCGCGCTGTGCGACCAGCTCAAGTTGGCACGTCTCGCCAGTGACTGGGCAGCGCTGGCGCAGGATGCAGCGCGGCAGGAGAAGAGTTTCGCCGACTTCCTTGAAGCCGTGCTCACCGGCGAAGTGCAGGCACGCGAGGAGCGCAAGCGCACCACGCTGAGTCGGCTGGCAACGATGCCCGCCATCAAGACGCTGGAGCAGTTCGACTGGACGCAGGCCGCGGGAGCACCCAAAGCCCAAATTATGGAGTTGGGCCATCTGACGTTTGTCGAGCGTGCGGAGAACGTCGTGCTCTTAGGCCCCAGTGGCGTGGGCAAGACACACATTGCACTGGCCCTGTGTCAGCGCGCGGTGATGGCGGGACACAAGGCACGGTTCATCTCCGCGGCCGATCTGATGATGCAGTTGGCAGCAGCCAAGGCTCAGGGCCGGCTACGAGAGTACTTCAACCGAGCGGTGCTGGGGCCAAAGCTGTTGGTGATCGACGAGATCGGTTACCTGCCATTCGGGCGTGATGAGGCCAATCTGTTCTTCAACGTAGTGGCAAAGCGCTACGAGCGCGGATCGATGGTCCTGACGAGCAATCTGCCATTCACGCAATGGTCAGGTGCGTTCGCCGACGATCAGACCCTGACCGCTGCCATGCTTGATCGCCTGCTGCATCATGCGCACATCGTTCAGATCATGGGCGAGAGCTTCCGTCTCAAGGACAAGCGCAAGGCGGGTCAAACGACCAGGAGAGCCCCGCTGACTTAATAAACGGGGTCGCACTATGGTGCGGCCAGTGGCCTGGGTGGGTCAGATTTACTTCGGCGATCTCAGCCAAAGTGGGTCAGATTTAGATCGGCGTTGACACATGGTGTACGGTCGCCGTCAGAAAAGCTATCAAGAAGTACCATCTGTGGGGGCTGGCGACTGTCGGCGCCTGTCTGATTTTTCTATGTGTTGAGCGGCGCTAACGTTCCGTCTAGGCTATGTGTGGGAGCTTTCAGTTCGCGTAGCCCGTAACGCCATCCCACGTGATCCTTGTCGCTGTGAGTACGAGCAAGCCGTAGCATGCTCGAAAAGCTGCCGCTGATTGAGTCTGTCACGCAGGCGCCCCGCGAGCCCGACGTCTGTTGGCACAGCGCGCATACTATTGCCCATCAGCAACACACTGGTCCGGCAGGGCGCGCCAGCGTGAGCCATGGCACCGCCTTGATGATTTTGCCAACAGTGAAGAACAGACGAACATACTCGTCGCCCCTGCTTAGACGTAGTTGCTCAGTCCAAGCGGCAGCAGGTACGTTGCCCGGATCGCGCGTTCGAGCACCACGATGGTGGCGCACTCAGTCCGCCGCTCGCGATGTCGCCCCAGGCTAACCGACGTACCCCTCCGTTGGTCCTCGGGCCCAAAGGATGACAGTTCGCGACCACCGTCGCAGGTGCTAACGCGAGCGCCCATCTCTATTCGCTAGTCGAGAAGGCCAACCGTGTCGATCCGTACCAGTATCTCGATTGGTTTTTCTGAAACTTGCCACTGGTGACCACCGCGGACGACTACGCCGCGCTCTTGCCGCGGGCTATGACAGAGTTGCGCTGAGGGGCGTGGTTTAAAGGCTGCTTACCGTGAATCTCCCTCTTCCTGCAAGTTGTACAGCTCGCGCAGCCAGTTGGCGAAAGGAAAGATCGTTTCCGGCCATACGGCGCTGTTGCCGGTTTCCATGGTAGACCCCAGTTACAGCCCCCGGCATCTTGTCCATGCCGTTATATGTCGCCGAAACAAGAGCGCTTTCCTTACGTGACTCGACACCATGTTCCCTCGCTTTATCTTGATCGGAGCAGGGGATGGCTGAGAGGCTACCTCAGCTTAACGAAGGTAGACATGCCATCGATCGCCTCCCTTGCGGACGCAAGGGCTAGCGTGATCGCAACATGCGGTGCGTTGGCGAAATACTGGAGCAGAGGCGGCAATCGTCTCTGGGAACCCATTCCTGTACTGACCTGCGTGATGGTCACGGTGGCAAGAAAGCGTGGCTGAACCTGGTCGGCACTCGATGCGCGACGTACGCTTGCAGATACCTTGAAGCCTTTATAGATCGTGTTGTTCTGAGACATGTTGGTCTCCTTTCGTCACCGAGCATACGCTAATAACCCTGCAGTGTCCGATCTATTCCCGAGGGCGAAGAAGATTCGTTCATGATATGCCGATGGCATGATCACCTATCTTGTAAGTGGACTAGGACGCAAGGCAACTGCCGCCTAGAATGCGAGTACGGCGTCGCAAGGCCAGGTTCGACATGGAACGCCCGGCGCTCGTTTCCTGGCTTACCCTTTGAGATCGCGATGACGGTGACTCTTCGCTGTTCACATGGGTATTCGGTCACATGTGACTCTGCTCCTTCGCCCTGTTTAGCAACGTAGGTCTGGCCCGCTTCCCGCCCCATGCTGTCCGCAGACCAATTGCAATCCTTGTAGGGCGATCTTTTGACTGTCCCGCCGCGATCCACTGGCGATCCTCGACGCTGCCTACAGCGTGAAGGGTCACCCGATTCCAATGGTAAGTGGGCAATCCTGCAGTCTTGCCCCTGTACCGTCTCACCAATACAGAGGGAATTAAGATGCCTTACCATGCCACGAACTTCATCTATCGGCCCCTTCCACATACGCCGATGCTGGACTGCCGATGGAGCGGCCCCACGTATCTGAGGACACAAGGACTCTCTTAAAATAAGGGATAGTCTTGTGCCTATCAGTAAGCCTAGTCATTACGTGGAACCCATCGAAATTCTGACCGAGCCGGAGCGCCGTCGTCGGCGCACGGCGCAGGAAAAAGTCGCTATCGTGCAGGAGACGCTGGCCCCTGGCGCCTCGGTGTCTGCCGTGGCCCGGCGGCATGGCGTGAATCCGAACCAGGTGTTCGGCTGGCGCAAGCAATACCAGGAAGGCAGTCTGGCAGCGGTGCAAGCTGGCGAAACTGTAGTCCCGGCATCGGAGCTGGCCGCCGCGATCAAGGAAATCAAGGAACTGCAGCGCCTGCTTGGGAAGAAGACGATGGAAGTCGAGATCCTGAAGGAGGCTGTTGAGTGGGGCCGCTCAAAAAACCTGATTGCGCGCTCGCCCTTGCTGCCGGGGGACGACCATTGAAAACGGTCTGCGAAGTTCTCGGCGTAGCGCGCTCCGGTGTGGCGGTGAAACGGGTTCGTCCGTCCGATTGGCAAGATGGTCGCAGCGCTAGAGTGACTGACGACACGGAACTGGTCGAAGAAATCCAGGCCCACGTCGCGCACCTGCCAAGCTACGGCTACCGGCGCATCTGGGCGCTGCTGCGCCGCACTCGCGAGCTGGTCGGCGCACCGCGCACCAACCACAAGCGCGTGTATCGGGTCATGCGCGAGCATCATTTGTTGCTGCGCCGTCCCGGCGTGCGCCGAGACACTCGGCGGCACGACGGCCGCGTAGCCGTGGACACGAGCAATAGCCGCTGGTGCTCCGACGGATTCGAGTTCCGGTGCGACGACGGCACGCCGCTGCGCGTGACCTTCGCACTGGATTGCTGCGACCGAGAAGCGATTAGCTGGGCGGCAACGACTGGCGGCCATAGCGGGGACGTGGTGCGCGACGTCATGCTGGCTGCCGTCGAACAGCGCTTCGGCACCACGCATGCCCCGCAGCCCATCGAATGGCTTACGGACAACGGCTCGGCCTACATCGACCACCGCACGCGCAGCTTCGCTCGCGAACTGGGCCTGGAGCCGCTGACTACGCCGGTACGTTCACCGCAGAGCAATGGCATGGCCGAATCGTTCGTGAAGACCATGAAGCACAACTACGTCGCCTATATGGACAAGGCCGACGTGCCAACGGCACTCTCTCGCCTGGCCATTGCGTTTGAACACTACAATGCGCGCCACCCGCACAAAGCCCTGAAATACCGCTCACCGCGTGAGTTCAGACGGACTGCAGTGTCATCAACCTAGCGGTGTCTGCGTGTCCTGAGGTACAGGGGCAACTCCAGTGCGCGGTGCGCCGACCAGCTCGCGAGTGCGGCGCAGCAGCGCCCAGATGCGCCGGTAGCCGTAGGTTGGCAGGTGCGCGACGTGGACCTGGATTTCTTCGACCAGTTCCGTGTCGTCAGTCACTCTAGCGCTGCGACCATCTTGCCAATCGGACGGACGAACCCGTTTCACCGCCACACCGGAGCGCGCTACACCGAGAACTTCGCAGACCGTTTTCAATGGTCGTCCCCCGGCAGCAAGGGCGAGCGCGCAATCAGGTTTTTTGAGCGGCCCCACTCAACAGCCTCCTTCAGGATCTCGACTTCCATCGTCTTCTTCCCAAGCAGGCGCTGCAGTTCCTTGATTTCCTTGATCGCGGCGGCCAGCTCCGATGCCGGGACTACAGTTTCGCCAGCTTGCACCGCTGCCAGACTGCCTTCCTGGTATTGCTTGCGCCAGCCGAACACCTGGTTCGGATTCACGCCATGCCGCCGGGCCACGGCAGACACCGAGGCGCCAGGGGCCAGCGTCTCCTGCACGATAGCGACTTTTTCCTGCGCCGTGCGCCGACGACGGCGCTCCGGTTCGGTCAGAATTTCGATGGGTTCCACGTAATGACTAGGCTTACTGATAGGCACAAGACTATCCCTTATTTTAAGAGAGTCCTTGTGTCCTCAGATACGTGGGGCCGCTCCAAACCATAAGTTGCGAGTGCCGGTAGGCGCATGCTATTGCTTCTGTCATGTGTCTTTTCGACCTCGCTTAATTGGTCGCGATGCAGATACACCCCCTCCACTGGCGGAACGTTGACAAGCTTGGGCGGCCCCCCATCTCTTCCTTGGTCGACGCCGAATGCACCAATCAGGCCGACCAGTTCCCCTTCTGACGTAAGCCCCCAAGCAGCCAGATGCCAAACCGTCGGAGGTGCTGTTTTGTTCACATTTGAATGAACGAAGAACCATTGTCTGCCGCGATGATTTGCCCTGTACGCAGCAGAGAAGTGGCGCCTGCCCATGCCATCGCAACCCGTTGAAGGACAATCCACGGTCTCCGTCCCTGCTGCCGCCATACCGCGTGCAAACTGGCCGCACATCTCACCGGCCGCGCTTAGTCCACCCCCGGCTCCCCCGCAAAATCGTCACACCACCGGACCGGCATCCAGGCGTAGCCAAGAGCGCAGTCGAGGCGGAGGCGGTGATATGGGTACTCGCGCTTGATGCTGACGCGCAGATGCGTGCAGCGCCGACACATCCACATGTCTGCAATGACGTACTCGGGCTCCCTCGGCCCCTGGGCCTGGAAGCCGGTTCCCGACCCCATATCGGCCCCCGAATACTGTATATACATACAGCATTCGGAGGCCCTAGCCTAGACCCAACTTTCCATTGATGTTGATACTATTTTTTAGTATCATTGAGGCCATGAAAGCCAAGCACAGAAAGACGCTAGATCTTATCTTTTCGCGGCCGACCCCGGCAGGAGTTAAGTGGCCCGACGCAGTGGCTTTGATGCAAGAGCTAGGAGCGGAGGTCGAAGAACGAGAAGGATCGCGTGTTGCGATTTTCTTGTTTGATCAAGTAAAAGTGATGCACAGGCCGCACCCTAACCCAGATATGGACAAGGGCGCCGTTGCATCGTTGCGCAAGTGGTTTGAAGACAATGGAGTAAAGCCATGATCAATGTTATGGAATTTGGTAAGTACAAGGCTCTGATCATGTTCGACCCTGAGATCCAGATGATGCGGGGCGAGTTCATCAATCTGAACGGGGGCGCCGACTTTTATGCGGCGGACGTCGAGAGCCTGAAGCATGAAGGCGAGATTTCGCTGAAGGTTTTTCTGGAAGAGTGTGCGCGTCGCGGCATCGAGCCGACCAAGGCCTACTCGGGACAGTTCGTGCTTCGCACGTCCAAGGAATCGCACGAGGCGGCTGCTATCAAGGCCGCATCTGAAGGCGTTAGCCTGAATCAGTGGGCATCCAAGGTGATCGACCAGGCCGCGTTCGCCTAAACCGCCGTAGCCGACGATACGACCGCGCCATCGAGCGCGGTTTTTTTTGCCCTCAAGCATGACGGCGGCCAAATGGGGCTGTGCAGTAGCATGTAAGGATTGCGATTAGGCCGACTATGTGTGTGAACTACGCTCCGGTACAGCGCCAAGTTCTGCGTGACATCTTCGGCGTCGAGCTGCCGGCGGACGAATGGAGATCTGATGTGTGGCCAGACTTCCTTGCGTGGCACCCTGCCGGTGTCAGCGTGCGCAGATAACTACCGCTCGCGCCGCTACGATTCCTGTGCCGGCTGCGCTATCGGGCGCGAGCACGCCGGAGAGGACGCGGTAGGGGCGAAGTCGGCGCCCCCTCCCCCGCCCGTGGTGCCGAGGATGTGCATCCGATGTGGGCAGACGGGAATGACAGCGGAGCGACTGATCGGCCGGTTGCGGCTCGTGCGAGCGCACACGATCTGCGTCTCCTGCTACAACCGGGAGCGCGAGGTCGTTCGTGGCGTCAACGCCAAGGGGGCCACGCCCAAAAAATGGGCGCTCGTCCTGAAGGTCACCACATTGCTGGTCAGCAAGGTCAACGCTCTAAAAGTAATATCCATTGGCCTTACAACGGGCGCGAAAGAGATGGTGGGCTATGTCGAGCGCTGCTGGCCAGGTTGGACGTTGTGCCTCGCGGAGTATGGGGACAGGCTGGTCGACGAAGCGGAGATAAACGCGCTGCTCGGGAAAGCGCCGGGAGAGAAATCGAAGCCGGCACGGCAGCGCGTTCCGAAGGGGAAAGTTGCCGTCCCCGTCCATGGTTTTGCCGCACGATTCGGGCTGCAATGAGGCTCGATCTGCGATACCTTGCGGCCGATACAGTCTCGGGCGCCAATAGGATTCGTATTGAACTCCAACGCCGAAGCCGCTATCGGAGCCGACGCTGCAACGCGGGAAATCAGCGAGATGATGACCCGGCTCGGCGAGGTCACGCGCATGCAGATCGAGGATGATCTGCGGTACTACAGCCGTCCAATCGCAACTCTATTGCACCCCGCATTGGGGGCTTTCGTGGCTGGAATGCTGATCGGCAAGTTCTGGCTCTAGAGACGCTGGAATTCGCCATTTACGACCCGGTACGGACGGCTTGCAGACTGCCCCAAGTTTCTTCGGCATATGCCCTTACAGCACTGCTATATTCTTGGCACTCGACGGTAAACCGTCCAAATAACTTCTTTGATGGACCAAAGCGTTGACGTCCTCGGCTACTACGGCACCGGGCGACGCTGATTCGCTCAATGGATGAGGGGATGAAATGTCAGGGCTGGTGTTGGAACTCCAGAAAGATGCAATGGATGCCGCGGTTCCCGTGTCGGCCCTTCTACGCAAGGCACTCGTCGTTTCGCGGAAGCTAGGGCTGACCGATATGAGCGACTGGATAGATTCAGAACTCAACGGATATAAGGCCGACGATGAATCGCTGCCCGAGTATCGATGGATTCGTGGCGAATTGAAGGCCCGCAATCCATATCATGGGTGGATACCCCTATACGTTCCGAAGAGGCTCGATTTTCTGACCTGCCGGAACACCAACCAGTCCATAACAGAGATCGAGAACCTCATAGGCGGAGACGGAACGTTGTGCATGCCATTCTCTAACGAGGTGCAGCAGCAATTGATGGCATCGATGGAGGTGCCGCTCCAGCCAGCGTTTTTCTGCCAAAGGACGGATCTGGTTCGCATAGCTGATGCCGTTCGGAATACCATCTTAGAATGGGCGTTGAAGCTTGAGTCCGAGGGCGTACTCGGACACGGCCTGAGCTTTTCTGCCGAAGAGAAGGGCAAAGCGCTGTCGGCCGCTTCCGGCAATACCTACCAGCACATACAGCATCAAACCGTGATCGGCTCCATGCACGACTCACAGTTGCAGCAAGGTACCCAGCACTCCAGCCAGAACTATCAGAAGTCGAGCATGGACAGCGCTGCAATTGCCGCCGTGATTGCTCAAATTCGTGAGGCGATTGCCACGGCGGCGCTGTCTCCCGACCTCAAAGCGGAAGTCGTGGCTGATCTGGCTACCGTTGAAGCCCAAGCGAAAGCACCACGGCCGAAAGACTCAATATTGCGTGAGTCGTTTCGGAGCGTTCGCACCATACTCGAGTCAGCCGTCGGCGGTGCGCTCGGCAATGCCGCGCCGGCGCTCCCCGGAGCCATTGATGCGATTACCAAGATTCTTGGCTAACGACGGCAAAGGAATGATTCGGTCCGGTCCCCGCCCACGGGCGCCCCGTTAGCGCCACCCTAGAACTCCGAATCCCCGATCTGGTACGTTTGAGAGTTGCCATTCGGCAAGGTGTATAGCGTGAATCTGATGTTATCCCACTGCGTGCCGCCGTCCTCGAGCTGTTGCTCTTGCAGAGTCATGGGATCGGTCTTTAACTTGTTTCCTCGCGCGCGCCGGGGCGAGATTAGATCGGGTACGCGGTGGTCCGCAATGTACGAATTTCGAAGGGAGTTTTTGTACGGGCGTGGATGCAACAGGTTGCCAAGCAGGTTGCCCGGATGAGCCACAATCAACGCCGCAGCAGCCCTTCTAAGACAACGGCAGCACGGCACGGACGGAATTCCCTCGACGTTCTTAATTGCGATCGGGGACGACGTCAAGACGAACGAAGTCGCATGGTTGAGGATGGCGATCGACAGGCGCATCGGCGCGATGAGCGAGGCGGATATGGCGCGCTTTGAGCGTCAGCGGCTAGACGGCGATCGCGCAAGTGAACTCTTGCTGATCGATGCCAAGCGGGTGGTGATGCGCGACCTCAGCTCCGTATTGGCGGATTCGCACATGTTCGTCATGGACTGGACGCCGAGGGTCCATTTCAATGTGAGACACCAGGATGAGGATGCCCAGCGTCCACCAAAATCCCCGTGAGCGTAGGGAACGCGCGATGCCTAGCTTCGGCACCCGGCGCCGGCATTCCTAGTTTTTGCCTTCCGCGGGATCGCCGTAGATCGCCTGCACAAAGCTGCGCGACATGTGGTGCCCGATCTTGCCAAGATGTTGGAAGTATTCGTCATCGCCGCCCGGGAAGCGGATCCCGAAATTGATGTCCTCAACGCGCTCGCAGAAGTCCCGGAGCGACCCAGTGTCAAGCGCATCCGAAATCTGAGCCACTTCGCGCGCCCGCGCGCAAAGTAAATGTGAACCAGTTGTTCAGTTCTTCGTTGCTGGCACGTGGCCGGCCTTGCGTTGCTGTTTCAGCCGATAACTATCTCCTTTGATTTGGACGATGTGCGCGTGATGCAGTATTCGGTCCAACATTGCCGCAGTCAGCGTGGTGTTCCCGCCAAAGGTCTGATCCCATTGGGTGAACGGAAGATTGCTGGTAAGGATCATGGAGCCGCGTTCATATCGCTTGGCCACGATCTGGAAGAAGTGGCTGGCTTGGTCGCCTGACAGAGGTAAGTAGCCGATCTCGTCAACGATTAGCAGGCGAGGGCCGAGGATGTTGTGGCGCAGGACGGCGTCGTAACGCTCCTGACGTCTGGCGGCCTCGAGCTGCAGCATTAGGTCGGCGGCGGTGATGAACTTGGTCTTGATCCCGGCCTGTGTGGCCGCGTATCCGATCGCAATTGCCAGATGAGTCTTGCCCACTCCGGAGGGACCGAGCAACACCGCGTTCTGGCAGCGCTCGATGAACCGTAGCGTCGCCAGTTCGTCGATCAACTTCCGAGGCGCTCCCACAGCAAAGCCGTAGTCGTACTCGTCCAGCGTCTTGACGGTTGGGAACCCGGCCATGCGAACCAGCGTTTGGCGTGAGCGAACCTGTCGGGTATCACGCTCATGTTCCAGTACGTGCTCCAGATAGTCCATGAAGCTCCAGTCCTTGTTCACCGCGTCACCGGCCATTGCGCGATAGGCCTGCATCAAGCCTTCGAGCTTAAGCGCCTGACAGTGGGCATCGATTCGCTCCTGTTGCAGGTTCATGCTCGTACCTCGGTCAGAAGTTGCTGATAAACCGAGAGGGGGTGTTGCAGCGTACTGTCCAGCAGTGGACCGACCGATGTGACATTCATGATCTGAGGGGGCTGGGCGAACGCTGGTAGCTCACGCAAGAACGGCCGTTCTTGTTGAGTGAACAACTCCGCTGGCGCGTGGCCAGTCACCGGATGCACACGCTGGTTCGCCACGTCGCGCAACCACTTGCCGACTTCGGCGTTAGCCGTATCGACATCCAGTATCAGGCCCGACTGCTTTAGCCAACTGGTCAACGGCACGTAGAAGTTGCCGCGCAGGTACCGATGAAAGCGTTCGACCTTGCCTTTGGTCTGGGCGCGATATGGACGACAAAGGCGTGGGATGAATCCATAACGCTTGGCAAGATCGAGAAGTCCGGGATGCCAGCGGTGCTGTCCCTCTGCATATGCATCACGCGAATCGACAATGGTCTTGGCGTTGTCGTACAGAATCTCCCGCGGAACGCCACCTAGGGTCTCGAACAGTGCGTGGTGACAGGTCATAAGCGTCTCTGCCCGCTCGTTCGTGGTGAACCTGGCCCAGCGCCAGCGGCTGAATCCCAGCGTCGCGGTGAAAGCGTAAAGGGGGTCCGAACCACGGCGGAAGACGACGAAGTCGCATTGCATCTGCTGGCCCGGCGCCGTCTCGAACCGCACGATCGGATCGGACGCGTGTATAGGCTTATGCGCGTGCATAAAAGCCTGCAGACTACGTAACTGCCCTTGATACCCTCGCGCCCTTAACTCGCGCAGCAGCGCGGGTGCTGCAATCCACTCCGGAGCGGCCGCTTGCATGCGCTCCCGAATGTAGTCGTGAAACGGGTCAAGCTTGGTGGGCCGAGCGTCGCGTTGCTTGTAGCGGGGGACGTCATCTGCAGCCAAGTAGCGAGTTACGGTATTGCGAGAGACGCCCAGCCGTCGCGCGATCTCGCGCAGCGACAGCCCTTGGGCCTTGAGCACATGGATCTGCATCCACTGTTCCTTCAAAAGCATCGTCGGCCTTCGCGCGGAAAAGGCAGACTGTACGGAAAAGTGGTTCAGATTTACCTTGCGCGAGGTGGCTCAGTTTTACTCTGCGCGCAACACCAGCAGGAAACGACGTCTTTTTGATCTGGTGTTTTGCTATCCGGATGACGCTCAGATCGTGCGGCGTACCGTTCGTCCCCCACTCCCACATGCCATGGATCAGAGCGTTGCGGTAGTCCTGCAGCGCGACGAGCGCATCTGCCTGCCTCAATAGGACAGCACCTCGTTCACCGCCCGCCTTTTCGGCGACCCGTTCTCTCCAAAGCCTAAGCATCCCTGAGAACTGGAGGTTGTTCACTTCCTTAGGCAACTGGTCGAGTGTATGCCCTTCAAATGTCCCAAGCGTTTGGGCAAAGATCTCGTACTCGATCGCCCCCCATTGGGCCATGATCTTGCCGATGAAGAAGGTTTCTTCCTCCGTGAGTTCGGGGCTCAGGACTATGCGCATGGCGGCAGATCAGGGTTGTCGTTGGCTCATATCATACGACTACGCCTCCCCTCACCGGCCGTGCGCGCTGAGTAACGCACGATTCCAAGCTGACCACTAAACCGCGCACTATCAGGCTGGTCGCGTCGCCATCTGCTTCCAGTCCAGGTTACAGCGCCGCGTCTGGCACGCTGATAACGCTCGCCGCGTGTACGCCACCGTGGTGGGCTGCACCAATGAAAACGGCGCCCGTAGGCGCCGTGGTGCAGCAGCAAAGGCCGCTCCTCACAGGAGGTTCTGCTGGAGCGGGAGCCGGTGTTCCAACACCTTGACGATGATCGAATCGGTCACCAATTTGCCATCGCTGACGCTCTGCACTTGCCTGAGATCAACCACCAGCACGTCGCCCTTCCCGAAACGCTCGCCGGCGTCGATTTTCTTGACGAACTCCTCGTCTTCGATCGACGCGTGGAACGTCGCAACACCATCATGGACGCGCCACTTGTTGCCATCTTTGAAGGTGAGCGACTCGATAAGCAGCATCTTGCGCGACGTCGTGTCCGAGACGATCACCGCGTCGGTGGTTGGCCTAGCCCGGTACAAATCAATCTCGAAGTCAAACACCTTAAGCAGCACTTCGTCATTCATGACCACGCCGAAATCGGTGATGCCGTCGCGCTCAAGGGGCGAGAGGACCTTCTCTAGGCTGCCGCGCACGGTGGTGCTGCGATACAACTTCAAGACCCGGGCGTCCACCTCGATTGACTCCGTTTGCGTGATCCAAACCGTCGCGAACTCGCCCTTCTGCTCAATGCGGACCGGAGCGTGGCCCTTGAGGGCACGCAGAAGGCCAAAAAGGCCCCCGCCGACCATGCCTAGCAGCCCCAGAATTCCGCCCGCGTTGGCCAACGCCGTGGCGGTGCTGCCTGCGAACATATCCCGAATTTGCGCCAGCAGGTGCTGGGTGGCGACGAGGTCGATGCCGAAGGAACCCGCCCGGAAGGTAGCGTTGACCTGCACGCGAACCTCGGCAGCTTCGCCGTTTATTTCCTTGTTGGCCGCGGTGAAAAGGTCCGCGAAGGCAACAAGCGCCGGAGCGAGGTCGCGGACGTCCATCCGGTGCTCTGCTAGCGCCGGACCGTCGTAGACGATGTTGAATCGCTCGTGGTTGCTCATTTCCATAGTTTATCTGACCCCGCTGAATGTTTCCTAGCGCGCGAGGCTACCGTATTAACCAACCGGGGGGAATGCCGTCGGCGGGGGGTGTTGGCCCGTAGGGGATGTACTATTCCATACCCCACGGAGCGGCCATGTATTTAACGGCTCTATGCAGGGAAAAGTACACGGTATGTGAGGGGCCTCCGCTATCGACCGGAAGCGTACAGGAGGATGGGGACGCTCGCGCGGCATACATTCCGGGCATTACAAAACCGTAATTGCCGGAATGTCGGCCCACCGCCCTGCCCTACCCCACCGGCCGCCCCCCTCAGTCGGGCAGCAGTTCGAGGTGCAACGCACCGGTGCGTCGCCTCACTTCCGTTTCCGCTGCCAGGCGTGCAGCGGCATCCAGCTTGTCCAGGCGTGCCAGGCAATCCGCAGTGACCTGGAGCGTCGCCAAGCTGATGCCGGCGCCGGCGTGCTCCGCCAGGAACGCCGCGTACTGGCCCAGAGATGCTGGGGTGAGGGCCACTTCCATTTTCCATCCTTGTCATCGAGCGTGAGGGCCTTAGGGCGGCTGCGGTTCACCGTGATGGCGGTAGGCACCGGCTGCCCTCGCACGGGCTCGTCGAGCGCATAGCTGCGCCGCTCAAGGTTCTGAACCTTATCGAAGCCACGGGAGAGCGTCTCGAAGACCTTTGCCCCCTCGATGTCGTTGCTCCTCATGGCCACATAGGCGATCGAGCGAAGCGCATTAGTCTCCGACCGGTGGGTCTTCAGAATCTTTTTGCGCTGCTCAAGGGCTTCCTGAACGACTGAGAGACGCGCGTCGGCATCCCCTGCACCGCTCGGAACCATGGGCACCGTGGGCTGATTTGGCGGCTCCTTGAGGCGATCCTGCAGGGCCCTCACGCGAGCGGTGTCAACTTCGGCCGCGCGTTCGGGGCTCGGTGCAGGCTCCCCGGCCGTTTCTGTCGAAACCTGCTCAGCTGCGGTCTTTCCCATCTCCCGCGCCTCGATGGACTTCTGCCACCCCTCCTGCGTGGCCTTCTTGTGCACCATTTGCTTTGAGACACCAAGCAATTTCGCGATGGCGGCAAAGCTGGCAGACGGGTCGCCCTCGTACTGGATCCGCGAGGTACGCCAGTCCTCCTCGGACACGGGGGTGCGCTTCGGGCGGTTGAGGGGTAACTTGTGGGGAGCGCAATCGGTCATGACGCTGAGGTTGACGTCACGAAGAAGCGGTCAACAACACGGTCTTCGACGTTTTTGTGGCTGCTGCATGCAGACTGATCGGTTACCTGTTCCTGAGACTGCGCTGCGAACCGGCGCAGCTGCTGCTCGGCTTCGTGCGTAGGCCCATGATGGAGGAGAATTTCCGACGCACCCTGCTACTGTCGCGCGGCGACTTCAGCGTGTTTGTGACACGCCCGCTATCGACGGGGCTGCTGATCGCCGCGGTCGCGCTCGTGGCAGTCGTCGCGCGTCAGCTTTCAAACATCGTTGACAGCATTAGGTTGACGGCGGTATAGAAGCTCCGTATAACGGACCGGGCAGGCTCTTCGAGCCCACGACACCTGGAGCAAAAGCTCGCTTCTATGGGGCGTTTCTGTCCCAATGCCATCCACTTCCCCTTAGCAGGCGATTTCGTCAATACAGGCCAACCCTATTGACTGTTGGCACCCACCCATCTGCGGGGAAAGCGCATGTTTGCTGTGTACCTTTTCCAGCTTCTTCTTTTTTGTCCTCTCGCAGCTTTTCGAGCGGCGCCAACGGCGAAGAAAAACACCAAGCAGAGCGCTCTGCCTGCTGAGCACACTAAGCTATTCGATGTCCTTGTTGGTAATGGTGACCACGCTGGCATCGTTGGTTATCCAAAACTAGAAGGTCGCAGATGACGGCTCCTCGTGGAGAGATCCGTGTGCCCGCTGCCTGCAATCCCGATGTTCCTTCGGCCGGCCGTAGATTGATCGACGAGGATTCACAATGCGTTCATCAATAAGATGGAAATGCGAAAGCTACCGCGGCATGTACATACACGTCGTCGCGTTCGAAGTTTCCACTGTGCCGATTCCTCTCCGACTCCCCTGGCCAAAGTGGGACTACGTGATGGCCGTTCGCTACACGGCGGATAAGGACGATCGCATGTTCTGCGAGTCTTTCGACCAAGCGGATGACTACTTCACGCGCGAGGCTGCAGAGCAAGCGGCCTTCCACTATGGTCGGTTTGCCGTGGACATTATTCAGGGATTAGGTTGAGGTGGGGAGGAATGCTGACGCAAAAAGGGCCTTTACCGAGATCCAGGGGGAAAATCCAATCCTCTCGGATACCCCCTTAAACTGGCCAAGCGCCTAGACGCTATTCAGACGTTGCCCGCGGCCTCAGTGCCCCAGGCAGGGTAAGCCCCATCTGTGCCGGCTGCTGGCTTGGCGGGTTGCCGATCAGCATTCACCTGCGATTCGGCCCCTCGTGTGGCGTAGGACAGAAGGCGTAGGACAGAACCGGACATCAGCCTTGAGTTCCAGCGCGCACGATGACAGGGAGAGAGGCCATTGACGTTGCGACGTGACGGTGACCCTCCCTTGAAACATTATTTTTCTACCGGGGTCTTGTCATGGATGCGCTTAACATACGAAGGGTGGAGCATTATCGAGGTCTGATACTGCAGATGGTGGTATTTCTGAATGATGTCGATGGTCAGCAACGAGGCCAACATGGGTGGGGATACAGCGTGGCAGTTGGAGAGCCAGCGGATGCAGAGAGTCCATATTTATGTGGGCCCTACTATCACTCGTCTCCATACCGGTCTTCCGCGGAGGCGGATACAGCATGCTTACAGCGCGGTCACCTTGCCGTTGACATGCTACTTGGCACTATTTGAGACTGGCATGCGCCCGCTGCCGAGCGAACCGGCGCCGCAGCAAAAGCGATAAAGGCGGCCGCACGTTTTGACTGGCGCGCCCGGCACGTGCTGCCGTTCGTAATTTGCCCATTCCGGCTAGACCGCAGAGGCGCCCCCATCACGCGGCCCGGCTTGCTTTTTGCAGAGCCTATGCTAGTTTAAAAAAATGTCGTAGGCCAGTCGGCGGCCTCGCCGCTCACGTGAGATCGCGTGGGCGTTTGTCGTCATAGCTGCCCACCCAGCATCATGCACATCGTCCTCTTCCGCCATGGCACTCGGGCGCTTTTTCTGCGCGCCGACCACGAGCTCATCGATTGCCCTCCGCACGTCCGCTTGTGGCTGGGCGGCCCCGTCACCGAAGCCCGCACGCTCCTGACTGTTAGCGCCGATGTAAAACTGACCCCCTAGCGCCGAAGTAAAACTGACCCACCTGAGCGAGGATGGCAGCTTTTTCAGGGCTGCCAATGCTGACTCAGGAGCAAGCAGTGGAGATACGAGTATTGGCCCGAAGGGGCGAGAGCGTCAGAGCGATCGCCAAGCAATTGGAGTGCTCTCGCAACACGGTACGCCGGTACCTTCGAGACGACGGGGCACAACGATATGGACCACGTGAGCCCCGTGCCTGTAAGCTCGACGAGTACAAGGGGTACCTGCAGGAGCGGATCGAGCAGGCTCGCCCCCGATGGATTCCGGCAACCGTGCTGCTGCGTGAGATTCGCGAGCGCGGATATACCGGCGGAATCAGCCAGCTCAAGGCATGGGTAGCGCCATTCAAGACGAGCGAGCCCGAACCCTTGGTCCGGTTCGAGACGGCGCCAGGCAAGCAGATGCAGGCCGACTTCACCTATGTCCGCCGTGGCCGTGACGCTCTGCTGGCGTTCGTTGCCACGATGGGCTACAGCCGAGCGAGCTTCGTAAAGTTCGTCGCCGCGTCCGGCGAGGATGCTGGCACGCTCTGCACAGGCTTGCGCGAAGCCTTCGACTACTTCGGTGGCGTGCCCGAGCACGTGTTGTTCGACAACACCAAGGCAGTGGTCATTGAGCGCGATGCATACGGCGAAGGCCTGCACCGATGGAACAGCGACTTGCTAGAGTTGGCCGAAGCCTGCGGCTTCACGCCGAGGCTGTGTCGGCCTTATCGCGCCAAGACCAAGGGCAAGGTGGAGCGCTTCAACGCTTACCTCAAGGGCAGCTTCGTGGTACCACTGGCGGCAACGGTGGAAGCCAGCGGACTTCGTCTGGATGCGAACCTGGCCAATGTGCACGTCCGCCGCTGGCTCGACGAAGTCGCGAACGCCCGCATCCACGCCACCACCAAGGCGGTGCCCGCCGTGATGCTGGAGCAGGAACGAGCGGTCATGCTTGCGGCGCCAGCTCTCAAGGCCGTTCCGCCAGAACGTCAGCGCGTGGCCGTGCCGGTGGAGAGCTTGCAGCACCCGTTGGCGGTGTACGACGCATTGCTGGAGTTGGCCCGATGAGCTTGCAACATGACCGTATCGTCGCGCTGTGCGACCAGCTCAAGTTGGCACGTCTCGCCAGTGACTGGGCAGCGCTGGCGCAGGATGCAGCGCGGCAGGAGAAGAGTTTCGCCGACTTCCTTGAAGCCGTGCTCACCGGCGAAGTGCAGGCACGCGAGGAGCGCAAGCGCACCACGCTGAGTCGGCTGGCAACGATGCCCGCCATCAAGACGCTGGAGCAGTTCGACTGGACGCAGGCCGCGGGAGCACCCAAAGCCCAAATTATGGAGTTGGGCCATCTGACGTTTGTCGAGCGTGCGGAGAACGTCGTGCTCTTAGGCCCCAGTGGCGTGGGCAAGACACACATTGCACTGGCCTTGTGTCAGCGCGCGGTGATGGCGGGACACAAGGCACGGTTCATCTCCGCGGCCGATCTGATGATGCAGTTGGCAGCAGCCAAGGCTCAGGGCCGGCTACGAGAGTACTTCAACCGAGCGGTGCTGGGGCCAAAGCTGTTGGTGATCGACGAGATCGGTTACCTGCCATTCGGGCGTGATGAGGCCAATCTGTTCTTCAACGTAGTGGCAAAGCGCTACGAGCGCGGATCGATGGTCCTGACGAGCAATCTGCCATTCACGCAATGGTCAGGTGCGTTCGCCGACGATCAGACCCTGACCGCTGCCATGCTTGATCGCCTGCTGCATCATGCGCACATCGTTCAGATCATGGGCGAGAGCTTCCGTCTCAAGGACAAGCGCAAGGCGGGTCAAACGACCAGGAGAGCCCCGCTGACTTAATAAACGGGGTCGCACTATGGTGCGGCCAGTGGCCTGGGTGGGTCAGATTTACTTCGGCGATCTCAGCCAAAGTGGGTCAGATTTAGATCGGCGTTGACACCTGACGCCGGACACACCCATGTCGGGTATTCAGCCGGCCCTCGTGCTAGGCGAAATCGAGGCACACGGCTTCTGTGCGCTAGACGAATTTGGCGTGGAACGGGAGTTCGCAGTGCCTCCGCACAAAGCGTCGTTCCCGGCCTCGACACAATCCTCTGCGGCGGCCTAGTGCAAGGCGCCTCCTATCAACTTCTACGATCCGTCTGCAGTCGGGCGGGAACTGTTCTATATCAGCCTGTTCGAGGTACTACGGGAGGAGGGACTCATCGCACTGGTCAACGCATTGCGCAGTGAGCGTGAACGACATCATTGCACGACCTTGGTGTTAGACAGACTGCTGATCGCGAAAGACAAGGCAGAGTCCGTGCTCGGCGTCAACAGGTTCGTGGCCGAACTGCAAAGTCATGCCGCCTTCACCGGCTGCACGGTGCAGTTCCTGACCAGCGCCTCTATCGACGACCTGAGCCCCGAGCACACCATGGTCGATGGGGTCAAACGGCCTAAGGAAGAACTGTTGGGTATCCGTACGGTCCGTCAGTTGCGTATCTCCAAGTCCCGAGGCAGCGCCGCGCTTGGGGGCTTGCACCAGTACAGGATTTCAGGGCGGCATTGACGTGTATCCCGGCTCGAGGCGCTTCTTGGCGTGCCGTCGAGCGAGCAAGGGATGCGCGACGAGCGCATTGAGACAGGGGTCCATGGCGTGGAACAGTTGATCGGAGGCGGCCTGCCACCCTCGGCTTGTCACCCTGCTGATTGGCCCTGCCGGCAGCGGCAAAACGACCTTCGGTCTAAGCTATGGCGTATAAGTAGCTTATACCAGTACCGGTAATGACCTCGTCCGAGCGCAATACCGATGCGAGTCGAGATTTCGTAGCCGACAACAATGCCCTACAGCACGGTCTCGCCGGTGGCGCCGACGTCTTGGCCAGCGGCAATCGTGGATGCCCCCGGGCGATACATGGCCTCCTTGAAGCTGTCGTCGATCTCCGCCGCGTGAGCAGCCGCGCCATTGATGAGCGCCGCCGCTCCGGCGGTCGTCGACTTGCCGGAAGCCAGTCTTTGCGTTCCCCTGCCGCAGCTCGTCCGCAAGCACCCACTCCAGGATCGTGACTGCCGCATGTTGGGTGCCCGGATAGACCGCGGCATGTCAGTCCACCAAGGCACGCTTATTGCGTGGCTTCCGCCGGAAGCGGGCCGACCCAAATTACAGGGCAGGCGAGTATACGCTTAGCGCCAACTAAAAGGCCCGCCGCATCCAAGCTGGCAGGATGTCTACGCGATACTGGTCCCTGACGGTGGCGCCTTTAAGTTACATACGCTCATGGGTTAAAAAAATAATCTCCTTTATAGATTGATAAGCGAGTATGCTGAAACTGGGATCTGCAAGCAAGCAGGAGGCCTCATGGAAAAAATTCAACTGTGAGGTAATCGTGACGTGAAGAAAACAAAAAAATCAAAAAAATTCTGCCTCACCAAAAACTAATTTAATACGGTTCGGCTACGTGTGCTCGGTAGCGATGTGGGGACAGAATAAGTCATAGGATCAAACAGAGCACATTAAATTTCTGGTGTCGCTCAAGGTGATACAAATTCCCTTAACGAAAGACGGTCAATAATGGAGGCATATTATGATCGATGCCGAAGCCCACACATTCCGCGGGCTGCCACTCACCGCGGAACAGGACGCGGAAATTCGCCACTATCAAAACAAAAAGACAAGGCTGGGAAAACCGTGGGACACAGCAGAACTCAACGAAATGCTGGAAGATATGCTGCTACCTCCGAAGACCGAGGATAGCCTACAGGAAGAATCCCTTCTCGGCGCGTCTACAGCAGCGGAGCGTGCAGCATCATTCGTTGACGAGGCCGCAGAGCCGATTACTTCATATGAAGACTTGAAGGCCGCTATCGAAACGGAGGGGATGAAAGGCGAGACGCGCTAATGTCGGATACAAGACGCAGATGGAGCCGTCACGCATAGCGAGTGGCGAGTGGCGTCCCCGGGAGCAAAGATTATGGAAAGAGCGATAAAGAACAAGGCAGAAATACGGGCAATGGTCCGCGCGGCGCAAGACCACATCGCCGTCTGCTCGGGCACGTGCTTTGGTGATGTTCATTGGCATCTGGCCGACGTAGACGGATGCAATTGGTCCATTTCTACGATGGAGGGCGAATCTGGAGCCGCATGCCTGAAGGCTCTAAAGCCCTACATCGATCAGTTGCGGCAACGTTTCAATATCTACGAAGACGCGAAGGGATAGCGACACTCACCCCTCTCGGATCTACGAGGTACCGGGGCGGTCACAATCTCTCGGTGCCTTTCGGAGATTCTAGCCGGTCAACGCATGGATGTTCCCCCCATACTTCCGGACACCGAATCACACCAGGGTTGATGATTCCACTATGCATCTGAACTCGCGAGGCGAGCGTGACCCTTCCGATTTGAGTGGCTAGCGACACTTCCACTCTGGCACATCGATGCCTCACCGGTGGGGGCGTCCGTCCCATTGCGTCGCCAGACTCTTGTCTGGAAGGCTTTCTGCCACAACGGAACACTATCGTATGTCACTCCTCAGCGATGAGGAAGCGATTCGGGCTTTTGCCAAGCCAAGCAGGCTTTTTCCCGCGACCCGACCAAGTCTTACCTGTCTTGGGGTCGCGATACTTCGGCGGCAGTGGCGCCTTCGCTCGAGTCGCACCACCAGGGGTACTTCTAGCTGGACGGCCCCGGCGGCGCTTGCCTTGGATCTCCTCAATGGAAAGACCATAGTCAGCCATCAGGCTACGAATTTTCTCAATAACGCTTGTCACTTCATTTGCACGTACTTCCGCGAGCTGGGCCTCGAGAGCCTGCTTTTGCGCAATCAGTTGCTGGTAAGTCGCCATGTTTCACCTTGCTAAGGTTTATTTGAACCAGGACGAGTTATACCTCATCTATGTGGCGATGGGCAATACTTTTTTCATCGCTTTATTAAGTTTTGCTGATTTTTTCTCTGCATTATGAGAAATCTAATCTCGATGAGCCTGTTACATAATGAACCTTGCAACCGGATTTTTGACGTCCCAGCTGACAGATACCAACTTCTCTGATTCGTGCACGACCAGAGAGGAAATTGATACGTATCAAGATATGAAGCTTGACGATAGCCAGTAATGGCCAATGCGGCTTTCTGCGCGTCGTGAACGTGCCAGAAGATGATCGCATCAACGGACTATCTTAAAATAAGGGATAGTCTTTTGCCTATCAGCAAGCCTAGTCATTACGTGGAACCCATCGAAATTCTGACCGAGCCGGAGCGCCGTCGTCGGCGCACGGCGCAGGAAAAATCGCTATCGTACAGGAGACGCTGGCCCCTAGCGCCTCGGTGTCTGGCGTGGCCCGGCGGCATGGCGTGAATCCGAATCAGGCGTTCGGCTGGCGCAAGCAATACCAGGAAGGCAGTCTGGCAGCGGTGCAAGCTGGCGAAACTGTAGTCCCGGCATCGGAGCTGGCCGCCGCGATCAAGGAAATCAAGGAACTGCAGCTCCTGCTTGGGAAGAAGACGATGGAAGTCGAGATCCTGAAGGAGGCTGTTGATGGGGCCGCGCAACAGTGTGGTACCGGTTCATCCAGGCTGATTACGTCGCCGCAACGATCCCTTGACGCGCTTTCCGGGAAAACCGCGGCAATCACATCGGAACGTTGTAGCGACCATCTAACGGCATGTTGTGGCGCGAAGGTGACCACGAAGACGGCAACGAAACAGCTGGCCTGACTCCCCATTCAGAAGGAAATCTATTGACAGCAATTAGACGACAAGCGCGTGTATCGGGTCATGCGCGACCATCATTTGTTGCTGCGCCGTCCCGGCGTGCGCCGAGACACTCGGCGGCACGACGGCCGCGTAGCCGTGGACACGAGCAATAGCCGCTGGTGCTCCGACGGATTCGAGTTCCGGTGCGACGACGGCACGCCGTTGCGCGTGACCTTCGCACTGGATTGCTGCGACCGAGAAGCGATTAGCTGGGCGGCAACGACTGGCGGCCATAGCGGGGACGTGGTGCGCGACGTCATGCTGGCTGCCGTCGAACAGCGCTTCGGCACCACGCATGCCCCGCAGCCCATCGAATGGCTTACGGACAACGGCTCGGCCTACATCGACCACCGCACGAGCAGCTTCGCTCGCGAACTGGGCCTGGAGCCGCTGACCACGCCGGTACGTTCACCGCAGAGCAATGGCATGGCCGAATCGTTCGTGAAGACCATGAAGCACAACTACGTCGCCTATATAGACAAAGCCGACGTGCCAACGGCACTCTCTCGCCTGGCCATTGCGTTTGAACACTACAATGAGCGCCACCCGCACAAAGCCCTGAAATATCGCTCACCTCGCGAGTTCAGACGGACTGCGGTTTCATCAACCTAGCGGTGTCTGCGTATCCTGAGGTACAGGGGCAACTCCAGTCTCTGTGTTGTAAGGGTTCTGGTATTGGCAAGTACCCGCATCTAGACTGGTAGATGCAACGACATCCCCGCATTTTTTTTGCGTCTGGTTGCCAGTCACATCGACTCATCCCTCCATTAACGTACCTGAGCTTTGCGTCATGAGATTGCCCCATCGGGCGAGGGATTTCTCACGGATGCGGGCCAGGCATGCCTGTTCTGCCGCCGTGTCCCGCAATATGGTTCGGTATCTCGTTCGGTGTCGGCGGTACAGGACCTGCGGCACCACTCTGAATATCTTTCGGCAGGCAAGTGGTAGCGGTTGACCGTGCGAGTGAGGTAGCCCAATGCGTACTCTTCTTTATTTCATGTTGAATGATGTGGCCACTGCGAGATTGACGCTGTCTCGACTCACCAGCCTGTTCGACGGACCGGCCCTTGGTGATGGACCGTGGTTCGCCCACCGGGACAATCAACCGGTCGAGGGCTTGCCCCGGATCGAGATTGGCCAGACCACGTATCGCGAGCAGGCCGCTATCGGTGGATTTGTCATCGGCGCCCTGGCGGTCGTGAGCCTGATGCTCACCCGTGGGACGTTCCATGGTCCGGCTGCAAGCGCAGTTGCTCTGCTCGGCGGCCTGATGCTTGGTGGCGTGATCGGCTGGTGGATTGGCGGATTGCTTGGTGTACGGGTCCGGCGTCTCAAGCTGACCACCCGCAAGCTTCCGGTGGTGCCAGGACAGATCCTGATGATCGCCAATTGCGATGCGAAGTCCCGGGACTTGCTCAGGCGGACGGTCCATGATCTAGGTGGCGTCAGCGTGGACGAACACAATGACGTCCTACCGAATTTCAGATGGGTGTAAGGATCTTTGATTCGTTGGGAAGACGAGGGGCACAAGGATGCGATTCATGCGTACATGATCGAACGAAAGAACTCAGAAAGGGGACGGTCATGCGAAGACGTGTCATTGTTGGTGACCCCGCTGTCCAGACACATAGTGGGTCGAAACCTCCGCTTCGAATCAGGAAACGGCTCACTGGTTGGCGGATGCTTGTAGTCAAGGGGCGCCCCGCGCGTCATCACTGGATCATAGGAGCCCACCATGGCACTGAATTTCCCTAATCCCAGCCGTAGCTATGATGCGGTGCGGCACTGCGTATGCTTCTGGGGCTACGACAATGCCCGCGAGGTCGCGTTCCAGGTCACTGACAATATCCTTTTGCGCATGAGTCAGAAGGTGGTTTCCGAAGAATCGGCCTTTCTAGCTACATTCGACCACCATCGCGAACAGATATTGCTGCTGGCAAAAAAAATATATACGCCTGGCGAGCGCACTACATACACCATTTCGTAATGGCGGCAGCTTGCAGGCAGAGCAGCAAGCTGCCGCAACCTTTGCACCTCAATTCGCCAACAGGTCAGGCAACAAGCGATCAAACGCCTGCTTCACGACCGCGTAGATTCGCATACGCGTTTTTCCAGTCCGATCAATGGTCCCATCCATGAACCTGAAGCTGGCTCTCACCTTCCCGTTGCGCGCATTTGGCTCGCCTGCCTTGCCGTCACCCTGGGATAGCACAGCGCCGGTGCGGGAGGAGTTGTTCGGCATCGAACGGCTGGAGCAGCACGCGCAAAGCCTCGCTGCGGCGCAGGCGGTCACCACGCGGCCTCCACGCGTTTTGTCCCTACACCGCCGGCTCAAGGACAATGCCGCTGTCCTGCTGGCAGCCTATCGGGCCAGCGCTGCCGAGTTGGAAGACGGCGCGGAGGTAGCACCGGCGGCGGTATGGCTGCTCGACAACTATCACATCGTCGAGGCACAGATCCGAGAGATCCGGGACGACCTTTCACCCGGCTACTATCGCCAGTTGCCCAAGCTCGCCGACGGGCCCTTCACAGGCTATCCGCGCGTCTTCGGGGTGGCCTGGGCCTTTGTCGCTCACACCGACAGCTACCTCGATCCCGACATCCTGCGCCGCTTTATAGCCGCCTATCAGCGCGTCCAGCCGCTGACGATCGGCGAGTTGTGGGCGGTTGCGATCACGCTGCGCATTGTCCTGGTCGAGAACCTGCGCAGGCTCACCGGGCAGATCACCGCCGGCCGAGCTGCCCGCGCCGATGCGGATGCGCTGGCCATGCGGCTGCTGGCCACAGGGGGCGCCCGTACCGCACTCGAAACGGATATTGCCGCACGCCCTGCCGCGCCGCTGTCTGAGTTGTTCGCCGCGCAACTCGCCAGGCGCCTGCGCGACCAGGACCCGAGAACCATGCCGGCACTGGGCTGGCTTGAGAAGCGCCTCGGGCTGCAGGGTACTTCGATCGATGAGGTGGTGCTGCACGCGCAGCAGCGGCAAGGCGCCTCCAACGTGACGGTACGCAACATCATCACGAGCATGCGGCTGATATCCGATATCGACTGGGCTGAGTGGTTCGAGAGTGTCAGCCTGGTCGACACGCGGCTGCGCGCGGGCAGCGCATTTGCCGACATGGATTTTCCGACCCGCAACCTGTACCGCAACGCAATCGAGGAACTCGCGCGCGGTGCCTCGTGCCCGGAACTCAGGGTTGCCGATCTGGCGCTCAGCGCCACCCCAATGGCGGCGTCCTCAGCTGGTGAGGTGGACGATAGGGTCGACACGACGGAGGCCAGTGGCCAGGCCGATCCGGGCTATCACCTGATCGGCCTAGGCCGATGCGCGTTCGAACGCGCCGTCGGGTTTCGCGCCCCACCCCGCCTCTGGATCAGCCGCTTTAGCAAGCAACTGGGCATCGGCGGCTACGTCGGAGCACTCCTGCTCGCCACGGCCAGCCTGCTAGCCCTTGCGCTATGGATCTTGCCGGCTGCCAGCTTGGCGCCCGGCTGGCTTGCCCTGTTGGGCCTGATCTGGATCGTACCGGCCAGCGAGATCGCTGCGACGCTGGTCAATCGCGCGGTTGCAGGGCGACTGACCGCGACGATCCTGCCCGGACTGGAACTCAAGGCCGGTATTCCTGCCTCGCTGCGTACGCTGGTGGTGGTGCCGACGCTGCTGAGCAGCGAGTCCGAGCTGCGCGAGCAGATCGAGCGGTTGGAGGTCCACCACCTCTCTGGTGCCAGCGGTGACTTGACCTTTGCCCTGCTGACCGATGGCGTCGACGCGGATCACGAAGTGCTACCTGATGACTGCCGTCTGCTCGCCATCGCCAGCGAGGCTATCGCCCTGCTGAACCAGCGCCACGGCCCTGCCCCGACCGGCGACCGCTTTCTGCTACTGCACCGCCGGCGGATTTTCAATGCTGTGCAAGGCCGGTGGATGGGCTGGGAGCGTAAGCGCGGCAAGCTGCATGAATTGAACCGCCTGCTGCGCGGAGCCATCGACACCAGTTATGTGGCCGTGAACGGCCAAGCGCCCCAGGTGCCGGCCGGTGTGCGCTACGTCATCACCCTGGATGCCGATACGCGGCTGCCGCGCGACGCCGCGCTGCGGCTGATCGGCAAAATGTCCCATCCGCTGAACCGGCCACGGTTCGACGCAGAGCGGCGGCGCGTTGTGGACGGCTACGGCATTCTCCAGCCGCGTGTCACGCCGTCGCTGCCGATCTCCCGTGAGGGGTCGGTCTTCCAGCGCGTTTTCTCCGGGCCGGGCGGCATCGATCCGTACGCGGCGGCGGCCTCCGACATCTACCAAGATCTCCTTGGCGAGGGCTCGTTTACAGGAAAGGGCATCTATGATGTGGATGCCTTTGAAGCCGCGCTCAGTGGCCGGGTGCCGGAGAACGCGCTGCTAAGCCATGACCTGTTCGAAGGGGTGTTCGCGCGTGCCGGACTGGCCTCCGACGTCGAGGTGATCGAGGATTTCCCCGCGCGCTACGACGTGGCGGTTAGGCGCCAGCACCGCTGGACACGTGGCGACTGGCAACTTCTAGGCTGGATCCTCGGGCACCACACGGGCATCCGCGCTGTGCCCGCCATCGGCCGCTGGAAGATGCTGGACAACCTGCGCCGCTCTCTACTCGCTCCACTGCTGCTCCTGAGTATCGTGCTGTGCTGGTTCATTCCCTTGCCGTTGGCGGTAGTGGGAACTGTCCTGCCACTGTCTGCCCTGGTCATTCCAGCCGTGCTGCCTTGCTTCCTGTCCGGGCTTCGGCACCGCAGCGGCATGCGGCTGCGCAACCACGTACACACATTGTTCGCAGACCTGCGGCTAGCCGCCATGCAGATTCTCCTGGGGCTGGCTTTCTTGCCTGACCAGGCCTGGCGGACGGTTGACGCTATCTCCCGGACGCTGGCACGGCTGTTCTACACACACCGCCATCTGCTAGAGTGGACCACCGCCGCGCAGTCTGCCACGCGCCCGCGATTGGACCTGGCCGGCTTCTACCGGCTGATGGCCGGTGGCACCATGTTCGCGCTGTCAATGGCCGCGGCCAGCGTGGGACTGTTTCCATCGTCATGGCCACTTGTGCTGCCCTTTGTCTTGCTATGGCTGATAGCGCCGGCTCTTGCTCTATGGACGAGTCGCGCGCCGACCGTTGCGCGCCGCTTCGCGTTGCCGGAGGCCGAGGCGCTGGCGCTGCGCCTCACCGCGCGCCGCACCTGGCGCTTCTTCGAGACCTTCGTCACCCCGGCGGACAACATGCTGCCACCGGACAACTTCCAGGAGACGCCGAGGCCAGTGTTGGCGCACCGGACCTCGCCTACCAATATCGGGCTCTACCTGTTGTCGGCCATCGCCGCACGCGACTTCGGCTGGGCCGGGACCACCGAAACGGTCGAGCGCATGGAAGCGGCGTTCGGCGCGATGCACAAGCTGCCGCGTTACCGGGGCCACTTCCACAACTGGTACGAAACGCTGAGCCTGCAACCACTGCATCCTGCTTATATTTCGTCGGTCGACAGCGGCAACTTAGCCGCACACCTAATCGCGGTCGCCAACGCTTGCGAGGAATGGATAGACGCTGACGCGACTGGTACTCGCGATGGCCTTGCGGACACCGCGCGGCTTGCGAGCGAGGCGCTGGCGGCGCTGCCCTTTGCACACAGCGGACCTGGACGACAGCTTAGCGCACTTTTGACCGAGATTGACACCGCGCTGAACGGCACGCTCTCCACCGAGATCCGGTCACCGGCGCTCAAGCGCCTCGGGGAGAAGACCGTTAGGTTGATGCATGACATCCAGCCTCACGCTGACGATGACAGCTTTGCCGACCTAGTCTTCTGGGCCGGGGCGTTGCGGCACGCCGTGGCCGAGCATGAGCGCGACCAGTTGCTGCAGGCCGACGCACCGCGGGCGCTCACCCCCAGGCTAACGGCACTCGCCCATACTGCACGCGAATTTGCGCTGGCCATGGACTTTGCTTTCATGCTCGATCCGGCGCGCCAGCTGTTGTCGATCGGCTATTCGCTTGCCGACAACCGGCCCGATGCCAGCTGCTACGACCTGCTCGCCTCTGAAGCGCGACTCGCCAGCTTGTTCGCCATTGCCAAGGGGGACGTGTCGACCCCGCACTGGTTCCGGCTGGGGCGCATTGCAACGCCGCTAGGCAAGGGCTCGGCACTGATCTCGTGGTCAGGCTCGATGTTCGAGTACCTGATGCCATCGCTGGTAATGCGAGCCCCCGCGGGCAGCCTGCTTGAACAGACAGCGCGCATGGTGGTGGCGCGCCAGCAGGGCTACGGGCAGTCGCTGGGGATTCCCTGGGGCGTATCCGAATCGGCCTACAACGCCCGCGACAAGGCATTCACCTACCAGTACTCGAACTTCGGCGTGCCCGGCCTTGGGCTCAAGCGTGGTTTGTCCGAGAACGCGGTAATCGCCCCTTATGCCACGGGACTGGCGGCCATGGTCGATCCGAAGGCTGCCTGCGACAACTACCGTCGCCTGGCCGAACTCGGCGCCCTTGGACGCTACGGATTCTACGAGGCGCTGGATTACACGCGCACGCGTTTGGCCGGCGGCGAGACGGTCGCCATTGTGCGCAGCTTCATGGCGCACCACCAAGGCATGACCATCGTTGCCATCGCAAATGCACTGCAAGGTGGCCGCATGCGCGAGCGCTTCCATCGCGAGCCGATGATCCAGGCCTGCGAACTACTGCTTCAGGAACGCATGCCGCGTAACGTCGCCTTGGCGCCTCCACGCGCCGAGGAAGTGAAGGTCTCGGCTGCCGCAGTGCAGCCGCAGGACGCCGCAGTGCGGCGGTTCACGGCGCCGATAACTGGCAAGCCAGTCACCCATCTGCTGTCCAACGGACGCTACACCGTGATGCTGACCACCACGGGAATGGGCTACAGCCGCTGGCGGGACCTAGCGGTGACACGCTGGCGGGAAGATGCCACCCGCGACGATTCGGGTTCCTTCATCTTCCTGCGCGATACGCAAAGCGGCATCACCTGGTCTGCTAGCGCGCAAACGGCGATCGATGACGAACGCGGCGGCGAAGTGGCGTTCGCCGAGGATTGCGCCGAGTTCATCCGGCACCACGGCAGCCTGACAACCATCCTGGAAGTCCTGGTTTCCGGCGAGGACGACGGCGAGGTTCGCCGCGTATCGCTGGTCAACAATGGGCGCCGACCACGTGAGATCGAGGTGACCTCCTACGCTGAGGTAGCGCTTGCCACGCGCGCGTCCTATGACGCGCATCCCGCCTTCTCCAGAATGTTCATCCAGACCGGGCACCTGCCGGAGTCGGGCGCGCTTACCGCGACACGCCGCCTACGTTCGCCCGCGGAGCCACAGGTGTGGGCGGCCCACTTCAGCGTTGTGGAAGGCGACCTTGTCGCCGAACCGCAGTATGAGTCCGACCGGACGCGCTTTCTCAAGGACGGCCGTACGCCCGCCGCGTGCGCGGTCGTCACAGCAGGACTGCCGCTCTCAAATACGGTCGGCACAGTGCTCGACCCGATCTTCTCGCTCAGGCAGCGCGTGCAGATTGCGTCCGGAGGCAGCGCGCGGGTAACCTTCTGGACCGTCATTGCGTCGTCGCATGCCGATCTGCTGGCCCTGATCGACAAGCATCAGGACCGCCACGCGTTCGACCGGGCCAAGATGTTGGCCTGGACGCAGGCCCAGGTCGAGCTCCGCCACCTAGACGTCGACGCGGCAGAAGCGGCTGACTTCCAGCGCCTCGCGGCTCCGCTGCTCTACGCAGATGCCCGCTTCCGGGCCCCGCCCGACACGATCCTGCGCGGCGGGGGGCCGCAGTCGGGACTATGGCCGATGGCGATTTCCGGCGACTTACCGATTGTCCTCCTGCGCATCGACGAAATCGGGGACATCATCCAGGTTCGTCAGTTGCTGCGCGCCCACGAATACTGGCGCATGAAGGGGCTTGTGGTCGATCTGGTCATCGTCAACGAGCGCGCCTCGTCCTATATCCAGGATCTGCAGATAGCGATCGAGACCGCGGTTCGCAGCAGCCATTCGCAAAGCCAGACGGGCGAGGAAGCGGTGCGTGGATCGGTCTATACCTTGCGTGCCGACATGATGACTCCTGAAGCCCGCGCCCTGCTTCAGTCGGTAGCGCGCGTCGCGCTGATTGCCCGACGCGGTTCCATCGCAGACCAGCTCGCCCGCCTGCCCGGCGTGGCGGCCCCGCTTGCCGTTCCGGCCCAGCGCCGCCAGCGCGCGCCACCGTCACTGCCACCTGTGCCGGCGCATCCCGAGCTCGAGTTCTTCAACGGCCTGGGTGGCTTCGATCAGGACGGCAGGGAATATGTCGTGGTGCAGAACGCCGAGCGGTCGACCCCTGCTCCATGGATCAATGTGATCGCGAATCCAGGCTTCGGCTTCCACGTCTCGGCCAGCGGCAGCGGCTACACCTGGGCGGAAAACAGCCGCGACAACCAGCTGACGCCCTGGTCCAATGACGCTGTCGCTGACCCCTGTGGCGAGGCAGTCTATGTCCGCGACGAGGACAGCTTCCAGGTCTGGAGCGCCACCGCGCAGCCGATCCGGGACCAAGGCACCTACACCGCACGCCATGGCCACGGCTACAGTTGCTTCGCGCATGAGGCCGACGGGGTCGCACTGTCGCTGCTGCAATACGTCGCGTTGGACGATCCCATCAAGATATCGCGCTTGACGATATGCAATCTTTCAGGAAATCCCCGCCGCCTTAGCGTGACAGCCTATACGGAATGGGTGCTTGGCACCTCCCGGGGCGCCTCGGCGCCGTTTATCGCCACGGCGCAGGACCAGGCCACCGGAGCCATCCTGATCCGCAACTCGTGGAGCACGGCGTTTGCGGGTCGCGTGGCCTTTGCCGATCTTGGCGGCAGGCAGACCGCCTGGACTGCCGATCGTACCGAATTCCTGGGCCGGAATGGCGGCCCTGAAGCCCCTGCCGCGCTGCTCGGCGAGGCAACCCTGTCCGGTTCTACCGGCGCGGGCCTGGACCCCTGTACGGCCTTGCAGTGCCAGGTCGAGCTCGGTGCCGGCGAGACTGTCGAAATCGTTTCGTTCATCGGACAATGCGCCTCGGCTGGGGAAGCGAGCGCGCTGCTTGCGCGCTATCGCAAGACGGACCTTGACCTCGTGCTCGCGACGGTAACCCGGCATTGGCGGACCATACTTGGCGCGGTTCAGGTGACGACACCAGACCGCGCCATGGACATCATGCTCAACGGCTGGCTGCTCTATCAAACGCTCGCCTGCCGCATCTGGGCGCGATCAGCCTTTTACCAGGCTAGCGGAGCCTACGGCTTCCGAGACCAGTTACAGGACCACATGGCGCTCGCCATTGCCAGTCCCGACGCCACGCGGCGGCATCTGCTGCGCGCCGCCGGGCGGCAGTTCGTCGAAGGCGACTTCCAGCACTGGTGGTTGCCGCATTCTGGACAAGGCGTGCGAACACGGATCTCCGATGACCGCGTGTGGCTGCCATTTGCGGTCGCCAGCTATATTGCCAGCTCCGATGACACAACCGTGCTGGACCAGATGGTGCCGTTCCTGGAGGGCCAGCTCCTGGACCCAGCCGAAGCCGAGGCCTTCTTCCAGCCGATGGTCTCAGATGAATCGGCTTCGCTGTTCGAGCATTGCGCACGCAGTCTCGACAGTTGCATTGCACTGTCCGGCGAGCACGGGCTGCCGCTGATCGGCGGCGGCGACTGGAACGATGGCATGAACCTTGTCGGGGCCGGTGGCAAGGGCGAGAGCGTCTGGCTGGGCTGGCTCCTGCTACGTACCCTTGTCATGTTTGCGCCGCTGGCGCAGACCCGCGATGCCGGGCGAGCAAGCCGCTGGCGTGCGCACGCCGCCTTGCTGCGCGAGGCGCTGGAGCGAGACGCGTGGGATGGCGCCTGGTATCGCCGCGCGACCTTCGACGACGGCACCTGGCTGGGGTCCAAAGACCGCGAGGAATGCCGGATCGATGCCATTGCGCAGTCCTGGGCCGTGCTGTCTGGCGCAGCGGATCCTGTCCGTGCCCGTGCGGCGATGGCCTCGCTGGACAAGTACCTGGTGCGCCGGGAGGACGGGCTTGCGCTGCTGCTCACGCCGCCATTCGACAACGGCACGCTTGACCCCGGCTACATCAAAGGTTACCCGCCCGGCCTGCGCGAGAACGGCGGGCAGTATAGTCATGCCGCAATGTGGGCAGTCCTTGCATTCTCCAGGCTCGCAGATGCCGATATGGCCGTAGAACTGCTCTCGCTACTCAATCCGATCAACCATGCACTGACATCGGTTGCAATCGAGCGCTACAAGGTCGAGCCCTATGTGGTTGCGGCCGACGTCTACTCTGTGCCACCTCACATCGGCCGCGGCGGATGGACCTGGTACACGGGTGCCGCGGGCTGGATGTATCGCGCCGGGCTGGAGGGCATCCTCGGCATCCGAAGAGAAGGAGGTCGCCTGATCGTTGCCCCCTGCATTCCGGCCTCGTGGCCTGGCTTCAAGGCCACCGTTAACGTGGCATCGACCCGTTACCAGATTAGCGTGGATGCGCGATGGAAGCGCGCAGATGGTGTCTCGCAGGCACTTCTCGACGGCGTCGGCATCCCATTTACCGACGGCCTAGCCAGCGCCCCGTTGGATGGGGGCGAGCACGCGCTGGTGGTCCAGCTTTGATGTCCTGCCCGCCTCCTTGCCGGGAGTGCCCGGCACCGGACAGACGCGCGCCAAGCGAACTGCGGCATCCGGATGCCCGCGGACTCTAGTTGTTGGAGCCATGCCTCCATCTCGCCAATACAGCTGTTCAGAAGGACAAGATCCCTCAATTTTATCCCGTTACTCCCTGCCCACGTCCTCCAGGAGAGTAAGCTTGGGAAAGCCCTGCCCGATAACTTTAGCGAACGGCCCCAACGCGATCAGGCCCCAGTCGAGTCCGGATCACGGCGCCTCTGAGCATCACAAAGCCAACTTCGGTGCAACGAGTCCAATGTCAGGAATGAGAGACAACACCGAAACGAAGAGCAACTAAGTTATCCGGTGCGACGACGCACCCTCATGTCAGCCTGGATCAGGCTTATCGCTTCGAGCCTGCTCCGCACCATTTCATAACGAACGGTAACAATGACGTTTAATCATCTACTGGCCAAGTTAGATCTTACGAATACAGTGCGCCTTAGTTCGGAACGAGAATGAGCCTTCCAATCGACCGCCTCGGCCACCAGCTCCATCTTCTTCGACGCTGAGTTAATGCCTCATTTCCATGAAAACTTTTCATTGTAGTCGGTGTGAACATATTGTCTTTTTTGAGAACACGTTCTGCAATAGATGTCATGCATTACTGGGCTACATTCCCGCATGTCGAGAGATGTGCGCGTTCGAAGGTAACGACGAAAATGGTTGGACACCGCTAGCCACCTTCACGACTATTTTTTATCGCCGATGCCTAAATTATTCGCGCGAGAATGTGTGCAACTGGATGATCCCCGCTAGCGACCCAAGTGAACTCTGCGACTCGTGCCGCCTCACGCGGATCATCCCGACAATGTCTAATTCCAAAAATCGCTTGTACTGGTATCGTCTTGAGCAAGCGAAGCGACGGCTACTCTTCACCTTATCAGCGATCGGCTTGCCCGTTTATTTCCCAGATTCGGTCACAGACGGGCCTTTAACCTTCGATTTTCTTGAGGATTATTCCGGCGGTGAAGCGGTAATGACGGGTCACACCAACGGTCGGATAGTCATCAATCTTCGAGAAGCAGACGATATTGAGCGCGAGAAAATCCGAGAATGGGCCGGTGAAGGCTATCGGACCGTACTCGGGCACATGAGGCACGAGTCCGGGCATTTTTATTTCACGCATCTTATAGCAGAAACGAAGCGTGTAGGGGCCTTTCGCCTGAAGTTTGGAGACGAGCGCGCAAGCTATACGGAATGCTTAAATAGACACTACACGCGGGATATGCAGTCCGGCGAACGACTTGGCTTTATTAGCGACTACGCTAGCATGCATCCGCTGGAGGATTGGGCCGAGACATGGTCCCATTACCTACATATGATAGATGCAGTGGATACCGCGAACGGCTGCGGCTTGGCCTTGAGGCCAACCAATCCCTTAGACCCTACTACCATATGCGAGACGATAATCGAACGCTCAAGCTTTGACGCATTACTTTCACGATGGCAAGCAATAATCTACGCCGTCAATATTCTCAACCGGAGCCTGGGCCTCATGGATGCGTATCCTTTTTCGCTCTCAGTCGATGCCGTCGATAAGCTTCGTTTCGTGCATGACGTGATCGCGGAGACGCGATTGCCCTGCCAGTCCAAGGCACGTCCGCCCCTCTAAATTTATCATATCACCCCATTCCATGGATCAGGTCGATGGCGAATCGACCATAGTGATGAGCGGCTTGCTTGTCCGCAGCTTCCGTGAACTAATCATTAAAATAATCAACAGCGTCGCAAGACGACTCTTCATATCTTTTCTCTGTATAGCGGATCTACGCCGAGTATTAGCGCGTGCCGACTATACAATTGTCGCGCGCCCCCTTTGACGCCTACTGGAGTTAAACAACCATTCCACGGTAAAACCGCACAGTCAAGGGTACCGTCTACCTGACAGGTTTTGTCGTACAGTTTGTCCCGCAGCGCCTGCCCTATCGCAAGCCGGCACAGAGCTTCTGGGCTTTCGACGTTAGCGTCGCGGAGATGGTGCGTCCGCACTGAAAAACATCTCCGCCCCGTCCCAACGAAGCTGGTGAACCTAACGTCTGCAGGACTACGTTGATACGCATCGAAAAATCCTACAGCGATATGGTACACAGTGCCTTTTTCCCGTTCTGGCAAAGTGCAAAAGAAGCCAGTCGTTACAGCGGTCGCCGGCTTTGCTGAGCCTTCATCCAAAGGCTCACTTCGCGTTCGATTAGGTTGCACTTGGTCCTTGGGATAACAATCTGCGTTGAATAACTGGGTTCACGAAGCGAGCGGATGCACGCACATGATCACCGTCTATGAGAGCGATACGCGTCAACCGTGGACCAACGCGACCGCATGGAGCCTGCCAATACCTTTACTCCGGTACACCCCCCAGCAACGCGTGGGCTTTCGTCAACCGACCAGAAGCGATCCAGCAGCAGTGTACCTCCCCGGCGTATCGGGGTTGCGGACAGACGCACCAACCCAAATCGCTGAAGTTGAGTCCTGTTAGTCGATGTAGCGAGCCGTCGGGCAGCCGGAGAGAACATATATAGGCCCATATAAACAATCTTAGAGATGGTTTTCATGATGATATCCATGTGTCGAGCGACGTTGTAAGCGCCGCACTATTGCAGCTATTTGAACTGCCAAGAGGCGCGTAACCTCGATCCATGAGCGGCTCCAAATGGACTTGCACAACGGCTGCTACAGTGACGATGCAAACGCGAGCATGTCGCAGCGCACGGGCATCCGCATCGGCATCGGCATCGGCATCGGCATCGGCATCGGCATCGCACGACTGGTAAGTCACCGGTGTGAAAGCCTGCGGCGGACACCAGAAGATCGCGACAACACTTCTGTCTATCTGCCCGGGCACGCCGACGCGGGCCTTTCTCGTTCGACTTCGAAATTCTGGGAAGACGAGATTGTCTGGATTTTCTCCGGTTCCATCATCGCTCCCCTTGATGGCAACGTACACTTGTGGCTATTTGACGCGAAACTCCGCCGCGTTATTGCCCAACGGTGGGGACCAGGTTCACAGGCCGTGAAGCAAGCCGGCTATGTTTTAGCCCTACCTCACCTTGACAAACGTAGACATCCCGTCAATCGCAGCCCGGGCGGATGCCACGGCCATCGCAATCGCAACGTGGGGTGCGTTCGCGAAATGCTGGATCATCGGCGGCAAGCGTCTACGAGAGCCCATTCCTGTGCTGACCGGTGTGATCGTCACAGTGGCGAGGAAGCTCGGGTCTACGAGATCTAGCCCCTGAACTGCACCCGATGCGTTACGCACCCTCGCAGATACCCTGAAGCCTTTGTAGATTGCATTGTTCTGTTGCATGTTTGACCATCCTTTCAGTTATCCAGCACACGCGGGTATGCGCGATGTGTGCGTTTTACTTTTGCTGCAAAGGTCGAAACGTCTTCTCGAGCCTTTGCCTCCCCATAGTCTAGGGCCGCCTCGATGCTATTAAAATAATCGTTGCCGTCAATTAGATCGTAAGAATGCACACTGGCAAGGTCATTTCGGACAGCACTAGAATCCGTGCGGACGATCGTATAGTGAATTTTATATTCCTTCGCTTTAGCCAAGCGGAAATGGTCGCGACGCTCCTCCGCCTCGATAAAGATTTCGTACTCGTTAGCCGTGACATATCTTCGCATGCCAGGCCCGACGTCTAATTCGTCGCTCATTCGTCTGCTCCAAGAATCACGTCCACTGCTGCGCGCCCGGCAAGTTCAGCCACGAGGAAAGCCCAACGCCGAGAATAAGGTCCACCGAAGACCCTAATTCGCTGGCCAACGGCGGCGACGCCAGGCGGGCTCATAGGCCCCTCAACCTGGAACCAGACATCATACATGTCTCTAGATTCCACAAGGAGATCGACGTGGATATCGAATCCCCGATACTCGGTCACGCGATCCATGGTCATTTGCAATCTTCCCGGAGTGAAAATTTTCGCGGCAGTTGTCTCTGTGCGTACAAGCATGCGTTTAAAATTCTTCGTAAAGCTACGCTTTACCCGGCCATGCCAAAGTGAATCGATTGACCGCAGGTCCGGCCAGCCTTCTTTGGATGCACGACCGCAGTCGCGCAACGTGGCTAGGTCATCTTGCCGAAGCACACCAAGAAGCACGGCCTTAAGGGCAGACCTTCGGCCTCGACCCGCGCATCGGGCTAGCATGTCGTCCGGGCTACACAGCCCTCCGCAAGCCGAACTCGGCGCATTTTTTACGTGGCGGGCGGCGCCTGAGAGCTACTGCCTCCATTCCGGCTGATGAGAGATGCGAACTGCCTGCGTCGGAACCGGGAGAACGCAGGGGACTACCTGGCGTAGCAAATTCACAGGAATTGCCACTGGCGGCGTGGAAGAAGTAGCCAGACTCTGCCGTCCCCATGAGCGGGGGCACGGAGATGAGTGATGGGCGGACTCTATGCACCTATCTGTGTCGGCGCTATGAGCAGTATATAGCGTACGTTGGAGCTTCCCTAGCCTACTTACAAGTTAGCTGACGCAGCCGCTTCGGTTCCAAGCTTGTTCACCTGCGAAGCAGGATTGAGGTAAATTACCGCGGTAGGCTGCACTCATGCACTTCTAGGCGACGGATTCAAACTGATCAACAGTCTTGACACAGAGGCGAAAATGAACCGTCTTCGGTACTCGGTGAATTTGTCGTATGAGATCCTCGACGCTACAGCAGACTTTCTGCTGATCATCGAAGCTGCGAAGACTACGAGACAATGCGTTCTCTCCGAATGTCTCGCGCTCACGCCAGCGGTTGCGGTCACTCGCTACACGGACCCTCTTTGCAACCGTATGCTCAGGATGCGAGCTGAGAGAGGCGCGTTGACTGTTCGCTATGAAGCTGTGGTCGACATTAATCATCGGCTAACTGATGGCCTCTCGCTCACAGAAGTCCCCGTGCCAGAGCTCCCGTTCGATGTGCTTTCATACCTGGCTCCTAGCAGGTACTGTGAATCCGATCGCTTGATGGAATTTGCCATGCGCGAGTTTGGCGGCATGCGCCCCGGCTATTCGCGCGTGTATGCAATTCGTGAGTGGGTACGCAATCATGTACGCTTTCTTTCGCGATCCACGAACGAGCGCACCTCCGCTATAGACACCATCGTCGAGCGGACAGGTGTATGCCGGGATTTTTCCCACCTAATGATTGCGATATGCCGCGCGCTCAGCATTCCTGCTCGAATGTCGAGCAGCGTGGACTACGGCGCCGATCCAGCCTTAGGTGCACCAGACTTTCATGCAGTGGTGGAGGTTTTTCTGTCAGACGGCTGGTATCTGCTCGATCCATCAGGCGTATCCATACCCACCGGTTTGCTGCGCATCGGAACTGGACGGGACGCCGCCGACATTCCGTTTGCCGCAATATTCGGTAAGGTGGCCTCGAAGCGCCCATTTATTGGGATTCAGCCAATGATCGATACATCAGCAGGGATCGACCCACCACTTGCAACGACAAGCGCTATCTGTACATGGTAGTCCTGCTTTAGCTGCTCTGCCTCTTCCACGCAGCCCGTATCGGCTCAAATGCTCTCCGAGGCGGCCTTGAGGTAGCGTGTTCCCCATCTTTCGGATGTCCTGGTATCGCTTGTGAAATCGCTGCGTGCCGCAATCCGCCACGCCAAGCGGCTGATCGACGCATGGCGTGTCGAGTAAAATGCCGAGCGTCCCAGAGTTCGCTCGGCTATCTCGCAGATGCCCCAGTCAGGCCGTCCCTCCGAAGCTGGAGCACGCCGAAGCGATTCTCGCTCCCGCAGTCTAGCCCGGTAAGAGTCTCCGTTCTTTACGGAGGAGATGCGGGAGGATGACAACTTATATATCCGTCAGCGCTTGCACGTCAATAAGTACGACGGCTTTCCCGTTTATGCGCGTGAGACCGTCGCGATTAAATCTCGATATTGTGCGACTCACTGTCTCGAGCTTTATCCCCAAAAAACTACCAATCTCCTTGCGCGTCATGCTCAGCGAAAATTCGCGATCTGAGTAACCATGCTCTTTCAGGCGACGTGAGACGTTTATCAAAAATGTCGCTACCCTTCGTTCCGAATTCATGCTCGAAAGCAGCACGGTATGCTTACATTCACGCACGATTTCCTGACTCATCAGTTTTACTAAATTACATTGCGCGCGACGCAGATCTCGACATAAACTCTCCAACGAAGAAAAGCGAATTGCAAATACAGCGCTGTCCTCCAGGGCTACCGCATCGCAGTCGTACCGGGCATCGCAAATCCCGCCGAGGCCAAATAGCTCGCCAGGAAGTATGTACCCAGTAACGTGCTCGTGTCCCACCGCGTGCCCTCCCACAGTTTTGAAGGAACCTGAGCGCAGCGAATAGATGCTTCGAAACTCGTCGCCGCATCGAAATAGATAATCAGTGCGATGCACAATTCGCCACTGACCGGCCAATTCCTGCAATTTTTTCAGTTCCGAGTCCGCCAGCCCGGATGCTAAGCTAAGCGGCAGCAGCCGACTGCGAGAGCTCATCAGATCAAATGACGAGGCGAACAGAGGGGGGCCGTCAAGCGTCCGCGAGGTACCGTCACGACGTAGATTCTGACGTACGTACATCTATTATCCTTGATTTTCCCGGGCACCGGAGGCTCGCAGCGAAGTGACCTGGTGGCGCGCCAGTCTAGCCATGTATCCTCCACCTTCGGGCGCCTACACGATGTGATTCGTGGGATTCAGACGCGACTTAGAAGAGTCGGCAACGCTGTACGATCCTGAGAGGGTTGGCGATATGCTCCCAGCACAGGCCTTGGAGCGGAGCTCGTGTGGACAACGCCACACACGATCAATATAGATGAGCGATTTGCCACATCCTATGCCACTTACACTTGCGTCCTTCAATCCCCCGTGTGCTGTTTGCCCGGAGACCATCTATGGAGCGGACGCGCTGCCGCTGGGATCTCGAGATGCATCCAATGTAATTGGCCTTTTCTCACTCCTACTTACTGAGCACGGCCACCTGCCCCCCTCAGACCACGTGCTGCTGCACGATTTGCCTCGTAGTGCTATGAGGGAAGCGTGTGACCCTTGTCCGCAGCACTTGACTCAGCGCTCCAAGTAGGACAAAGGCGGACATCCCCCCCTGACCAATGAGCACACTATGCTCCTAGGATTTCAAGCGCTCACAGCGATGCATCGCGCAACAGACGCACAGCGGAAAGATCGCAGGTTGCTTCGGGCTGCCGTCGCGGGTCCGTTCGTTATTGCTGCGGGGCGACTTAAGCTTTTTTTCTCTTTGAGCGACCAAGGCCGGACGACGAAGTCCAAAAAGCCCTCGTACATGGGTACCTATTGTCGGACGCGTGCGGGCGTATTACTCATACCGTAGGCCGACAAGCGCACGGCGCACAGGCCATCACTGGGGTCATCTGTGAAAAAGATTCTCGCCATGCAACAAAGACCTCCACCACAGGTCCGGTGCTCTGCGTCTCATCCTACAAGGGTTCACATTGGCAACCGTGTCGGGCCAGCCAATAGCTTCGGCAATGCTATGGTGTTCGATGAAGAGGCCAACGTTCACCACCGGTTGCGGAAGCTTCTACCCAGTCTTATGCTCGGAAGCTCGCCAAAGTTTTCGATATCGGTGATATCGGTTTTCGACATCGCTGTACGTTCAAGACCACCAGCTCGGTGCGTAGGACCGCTAGTAATGCCATGGCTCGAGTACCGAACGCTCGATGCCGGGGCTGAGCCAGGAAGTGGTGCTGTACAGAAAATGGGCCCACAGACGCCCATGAAGTGCTAGGTCATGGCAACAATCGTGGTCGTCGATGATGAGGCGCTAAATACCGATGCATTGACATTCCTGCTCGTGGCCGAGGGCATGACGGTACGAACTGCGAGTGACGGAGCGGAAGCTCTAAGTCTTATCACAGAATGCCTACCCGATCTTGTAATCACTGATTTTATGATGCCAATTATGACAGGCCTCGATCTCGCGCAAGTACTCAAGGCTCACATCATAACCTGTCATATTCCGATTATCTTATTGACTGCCGCCCAAACTGACATCGGCCGCCAGCACGAAAACCTTTTTGACATGGTTTTTCAGAAACCTTGCTCACCCCCGGATATTTTGAGAGCGATTTTTAAATTAATCAATAAGGATATAACTACATCCTATTTTCAGATTTAAATTTTAATAAATTTAAATTATTACCATACAAGCTGAATTATATAAAATAATACAACAATATGAAGGAAGACCTCACACATTTACCAAAGGAACGCGCCGACAAGTTCACCCGGCCATTTCTTCGGTTTTTGCGCATTGAGGCAATGGCAGGTGCCACACTGCTGTTTTTTGTGGGGATCGCGCTGGCGATGGCCAACACCGAATTTTCCGATCGGTATTTTTCTTTTTTTGATACGCGTATCGGATTTTTTTTCGACAACTTTGAGTACTCTCGCACGTTGCAGCACTGGGTCAACGATGGCTTGATGACGCTGTTTTTCTTTGTCGTAGCCCTTGAGCTGAAGCGAGAAATAGTACTAGGCGAATTAACCAACATCAGACTGGCTCTATTCCCAATGGCTGGCGCAATAGGCGGTATGATTATGCCCGTTGGAATTTACCTTTTACTTATCGGCGACCAGCCCAGCTCACGCGGTTGGGGCACAGTCATGTCGACAGACACAGCTTTCGTCATCGGTGCCTTAGCGTTACTCCGCCACCGCGTGCCAAAGAGCCTTCGCTTATTCTTGTTGGCTCTGGCCATCTTTGATGACATTGCGGCTATTCTGATCGTGGCCATCAGCTATGGTGGCGCTATTCGGTGGCTTCCATTGATGCTAGCCTGCTTAGGCCTTGTTGTTGTGGCCGGAATGGGATGGGTTGGCTTTCGAAGCATGGTTGCATATTCTGTTTTTGGCATCGTCGTTTGGGTTGCATTTGATGCTTCCGGCATTCACGCGACGCTTACTGGGGTGATACTCGGGCTGATGGCGCCCGCGCGCAGTTGGGTTAGCGATGAACGACTGCAAGCTATCCTTAGCCGCGCCGTTGCCAAGCCCCGGGGCGAGCGTTGGAGTGGTGACATTGGCGAGCGACATGGTCTCCAACGAGTTGGCGTAGCGGCGCGAGAGGCGCTGTCGCCAATCGAACGACTTGAAATCACCCTTCACCCATGGATTGCGTTTGCGGTAATGCCAGCTTTTGCGCTGGCGAACGCGGGGGTGACCATCGTTCCTGAACGCGTCGATGCTGCGCTAGCGTCGGCTATTTTTTTCTCCTTTGTGCTTGGGAAACCCGTTGGTATCATTGCGCTGATTGCACTGGCGGTAAAGCTTCGCGTCGCTAGTCGCCCCAAAGACCTCACGTGGCGAACTTTGATCGCGGGTAGTATGCTCGCCGGGATCGGCTTCACCATGGCACTGTTTATAGCGAATTTATCTTTCAATCGCGGGGAACTTGACTCCGTAAAAATTGGCATAATACTGGGATCATTTGTTTCTGCCACAGCCGGGATGCTAGCTCTCGCTTTTCTTGGTAGATGTAATCGACATTGATGGCAGCGCGCGAGGTCAGAAGATCTCCTTTTACCTGGTCAGTGGATATATCGGATTAAATTTCCGACACTACTGAGGTTTTTTTATCGGCAAAGCCCGAGGGCTGCGAGACAGCCCGCTCTCCCTACGCGCCTCGGGTGGAGCGGCCCCACGTATCTGAAGACACAAGGAATCTCTTAACATAAGGGATAGTCTTGTGCCGGTATTCCCCCCGAAAAATAAGGGTCGCGGAAAGTAGAATTTTCTAGCAACAGGACCTTAGGAAATTTTGCATGAGGACCTCCTGATTCACGGACAGCCAGATCATCGTCATCCTGAAGCAGGCCGAAGCCGGCACGCTGAGCCAAGCCCGTGCCGCCGGAGCGGTTCCAGTGATAGGCTTCTGTGCGGTCAGAATCGAATTGAAGCGGCCACGAACTCGTCGCACACTGGCCAGGCATCAACCCTGAACTCATTCGGCGCCGGCATAATCCAGGCTCCATCTTTTTGCACGGCCGGGCAGCGTCCATGGATGAGGCAATATGTGTCGTGGATCACTGACATTTGTCGCCCAGCAATCTCCACCCCACTTCGTCCCGTTTTGCTTCGCGGTACCTCCACACGGTACCGCAAGTGAGGCAGCGAAACATGCTAACCGTGACGGAGGGCGATCCGGGGATTTTCTGTCGCTGCGTATCGGTGATGCGCAACGCGGGGTGACCAGGCGCGCCAGCTATGCCGGGAGCAATGGACATACAGCGTTCGCAGATGGACATCTTTACTAGCCTCAAAAGGTTATGACAGTGATGCAGGCCCCTAGCCCCAAGCTCTTTTACCATAGTAGTGAAGACACATTGCAAGCAGCTGTGCGACAAGGCCGGCTGGCTACCGTCATGTTGCTCGGCAACAGATAAGCCGCCGCATTGCATCTTTCAATAGCCCAGCTACCCCAGCCGCAAATCATGACACTGTTCGTATTCGCGATGCCACTATTTGAGGGCGCTCTTCGTCAGGTACCCTAACTGCCGAATGGTAGCCCCGATGCCTTTCTGACCTCTACAACCGAACCGCTTGCAGACGGTCTTCATACGAGTACATGAACTCCCTCCAGGTAGTCCAAATTTTTGGTTCATCGAGGAATTCCGGGGAAGCCAGCGCGGATTTTGAGGAAGAAGCATTCCTCGTCGCGGTAGCCGTAGGCTCGGCGCTTGATGACCTTGAGGTGTTGTTGATGCCCTCATCAACACTCGTATTCAGCGGATGCCGGCAGCGGGCGATGATGCCGTGCCAGTAGCTGCTCAGGCGTTTGGCGAACATTTGAAGAGCGGGAATACCACATTGCCGGGCCTGTTCACACCAGTTCTCCCAAGCCTTCTGCGCCCATCCCGGGCGGCGGTAGAACCACAGCCGCTTGAGTTCGTCTCGCAAGATGTAGACCGTCATCAGCGGCTGGTTGGCTTGCAGCACCTCGTCCAGATGCACCGCCTGCAGACGCGCCTTGTCTATCGATTTGACGGTATGCCGGCCCAGATCATAGAAAGCCGCCACAGCCTGCACCGTGCAACTGCGTAGCAACTGCCCACAGGCCTGCGCCAACCTGGCTGTGACACGCTGGTATCTCCCCAGCCATTCGAGCCGCTCGAGCCGCGGCCCCCGCATTGATCGCACCAGACACGCCTGCGGGGGACATGGAGCACCACCCGGTATTCGAACAGCGGACGATCGCGCACGCGCCGCACCACCGTCTCATGGACCTGTCGGCACTTCGACCCGCATTCCTCGTAGTACATGACCTTGCTGACCGGCTTCAGGTACAGCGCCAACGTACGGCTCTCCCCCTCGGGCCATACCACCCGGTCCAGCTTGTAGCCATCCCAGCAGCCCAAGGCCTGCAGCGTCTTCCGATCCAGCATCCCATCCCCCCTAACGGCCGTCTTAACGACCATTAGGATACGGAATGTGGCAATTCAGGCCCCGGAATTCTTCGAAGAACCAAATTTTTGTCAGCACTCCCCTTCCGATTATCAGCCGCCGAAAGTCAGGGCGTAACTAACTTCGACGTTCACCGCTTCCCTAGGCTGCCGGCGCTATCGTCGTTAGCAGTGCGGAATAAGGCACAGCGTGGACATCCAACGCTAGCGCCGCCAATACAGAGGCCACTACGGGTTATTACCCGATATTGGCAATAGCCACTTTAACTGTCCGGGGGCCTGACCTAGACTCCGTGTGACTCGGCATGCGTGCGGCGCTGCGGTGTGGTCGCGGGCATGCGGATCTGCAACCCATACCAGGCAGAACGCAGGAGACCCGAGTGAACGAAAACGACAACAGCAAGCCAAGTCCGCCAAAGCTGCGCAGCCAGGCCTGGTTCGGCCGACTAGATCGCGACGGCTTCATCTACCGTTCGTGGCTGAAGAATCGCGGCATTCCCCATGACCAGTTCGACGGCCGCCCGGTCATCGGCATCTGCAATACCTACTCCGAGCTGACGCCCTGCAATTCGCATTTTCGCGAGCTCGCTCTACAGGTTAAAACCGGCGTGTGGGAAGCCGGCGGATTTCCGCTTGAATTCCCTGTGATGTCCTTGGGGGAAACCTTGCTTCGCCCCACCGCAATGCTGTTCCGCAATCTGGCCAGCATGGACGTTGAGGAATCGATTCGTGGGAACCCTATCGACGGCGTGGTGCTGCTGATGGGCTGCGACAAGACCACGCCGGCGCTGATGATGGGCGCCGCATCATGCGACCTGCCAACGATTGGTGTCTCGGGCGGCCCCATGCTCAGCGGCAAATTCCGCGGCCAGGAACTTGGATCTGGCACCGACGTGTGGAAGATGTCGGAGGAGGTCCGCGCCGGACATATGTCGCAGGAGGACTTCTTTGAAGCTGAGAGCTGCATGCACCGGTCTCACGGCCACTGCATGACGATGGGCACGGCCTCAACGATGGCCTGCATGGTCGAGTCGCTCGGCATGAGCCTGCCCGGCAATGCGGCTATTCCGGCCGTAGATGGGCGCCGTAACATTCTCGCGCGTGCGTCGGGACGACGCATCGTACAGATGGTCAAAGACGACCTCGTCATGTCAAAGGTACTGACACGCGCGGCGTTCGAGAATGCGATCAAGGTTAACGCGGCGATCGGCGGCTCGACGAACGCGGTCATTCATCTGCTGGCCATTGCCGGGCGCATTGGTGTGGACCTAAGCCTCGATGACTGGGACCGCCTCGGCCACGCCCTGCCCTGCCTACTGGATCTTCAGCCTTCAGGCCGGCATCTGATGGAAGATTTCTACTACGCGGGCGGCCTGCCCGCCGTGATCCGTGAAGTGGGGCCGCTACTCGCGCGCGACGCGCTGACGGTCAACGGCAGGACGCTGTGGGAGAACTGCAAGGACGCACCGAATTGGAACCGTGAAGTCATCCATGCCTTCGATACGCCCTTCAAGCCCCACGCAGGCATTGCCGTACTTCGCGGCAACCTTTGCCCGGACGGCGCGGTGGTCAAGCCTTCCGCCGCGACCCCCGCCTTGCTCAAGCATACCGGGCGCGCCGTGGTGTTTGAGAACAGCGAACACATGCATGAGCGGCTCGACGACGAAGCGCTCGACGTCGACGAAGACTGCGTCCTGGTCCTGAAAAACTGCGGCCCACGTGGCTATCCGGGCATGGCCGAGGCTGGCAACATGCCGCTGCCGCCTAAGCTTTTGCGGAAGGGTATTACCGACATGGTACGGATCTCCGACGCGCGAATGAGCGGCACCGCGTACGGTACGGTGATCCTCCACGTGGCACCGGAAGCCGCTGCCGGTGGCTCGCTGGCACTGGTGCAGGACGGTGATCTCGTAGAGCTTGACGTAGAGGCACGCAAGCTCCATCTGCACGTGACCGACGATGAGCTCGCACGCCGGCGGGCAGCATGGCAACCACCGCAGGCTCCGATGGAGCGCGGCTGGACTCGACTTTACTTCGAGCACGTGCAGCAGGCCAACCGGGGGGCCGACCTCGACTTCCTCGTCGGCAAAAGCGGCGCCGGGATACCCAAAGACAATCACTAGCCAGACCGGAAGATCAGACCACTCGAGATAAAGGAGAGGGGAGGCATGGCATCGGTACAGATTCGCGAGGTGGAGAAAAAATTTGGCGGCACGCTGGTCATCCGGGGGGTAAGCATCAATATTCCCGACGGACAGTTCACGGTTCTGGTGGGGCCATCCGGTTGCGGGAAATCCACTCTGCTCCGCATGCTGGCAGGACTCGAGGAAATCACCACCGGAGAGGTCGCTATCAACAACCGCGTGGTCAACCGCCTCCCGCCAAAAGAGCGCGATATCGCGATGGTGTTCCAGAACTATGCGTTGTACCCGCATATGTCCGTGTACGACAACATGGCGTTCTCGCTGAAGCTGGCCGGCATGTCCAAGGACGCGATAAAGCGAAAGGTGGACAAGGCCTCCGCCATTCTTGGTCTTGCTCAGTTGCTTGACCGCTATCCGCGCCAACTCTCCGGCGGCCAGCGCCAGCGTGTGGCAATGGGACGCGCAATTGTGCGCGATCCACAGGTGTTTCTGTTCGATGAGCCGCTGTCCAATCTCGATGCAAAGCTGCGCGTGCAGATGCGCGCTGAGATCAAGGAATTGCACCAACGACTGCGCACCACCTCAGTGTATGTCACGCACGACCAGATTGAAGCTATGACGCTCGCAGACCAGATTGTCGTGATGCGCGATGGGCGGGTGGAACAGCAAGGGCGGCCGCTGGCGATCTATGACAATCCCGACAATCTGTTCGTGGCGGGATTTATCGGATCGCCTGCCATGAACTTCATCCCCGGTATATTGCGCCGCCGGAACGGCACGGCGACGGTGGAATTTTCCGACGGTACGCAGTTGTCCCCGCCAACGCAGCTCGCCGACGGTGCCGGGGCTGACAGCCAGCACGTGATCTATGGCGTGCGGCCCGAGCATCTGAGCGTCGGCGCGCAGGGCGAAGGCTTTCCGACCCGCGTCGCGGTCGTGGAGCCTACCGGCGCAAATACCGAGGTGTATTCCCGCTTCGGCGATACCGATCTCGTCGCCGTGTTCCGCGAGCGACACGACTTCACGGCGGGCCAAGCGCTACATCTGGTACCGGATCACAAGCACACGCATCTTTTCGACGCGGAGACAGGACGGGCCCTACCTCGACAATAAGTCCATGCACCAGCCGCCGCGGTACCCAGACCGCGACATAACCATGAACATGGAGGAGACAAAGCGATGAGCAATTCCGGTAACTTCACAAGGCGCGATTTCATCGTTTCCACCGCTGCGCTGGCGGCCACCACAGCGCTGGGCAGTCACGCGCATGCCGCCACCGCGTTGCAGTACAAGCCCGAAGCCGATGCCAAGCTACGCATCCTGCGCTGGAAGCGGTTCGTGCAGGGCGACGAAGATCTATGGGTGGCCAACACGAAGAAGTTCACTGCGCTAACCGGCGTGGAGGTACGCGTGGACAACGAAGGCTGGGAAGATGTGCGACCCAAGGCCGCCGTTGCTGCCAGCGTGGGTACCGGTCCGGATATCGTGCTGGGTTGGTTCGATGATCCGCAGCAGTATCCAGACAAGCTCATCGACGTCAGCGACGTGGCAACTTATCTTGGCAGCAAGCATGGCGGCTGGTACGACGTATGCCGGAAATACGGCATGCATGGCGGCAAATGGATCGCGCTGCCGCTCGGCGTAGTGGGAAATGCGCTGGTCTATCGCGAAAGCCACGTCAAGGCAGCGGGCTTCGATGCGGTCCCCAAGGACACCGGGGGCTTCCTCAAGCTGTGCCAGGCGCTGAAAGCGAAGGGCACGCCGTGCGGCTTCGCGCTTGGCAAGGCGGTCGGTGACGGCAACAACTGGGCGCACTGGCTACTCTGGTCGCATGGCGGCATGCTCGTCGACAGCAAAGGCAAGGTCGTGGTCAATTCGCCCGAAACCTGGGCCGCGCTTGAGTACGCCAAGCAGCTGTATGCGACCTTCGTACCGGGCACGCTGTCCTGGCAAGACCCGTCGAACAACAAGGCGTTCCTCGATGGGCAGATTAGCCTGACCGCCAACGGCATCTCGGTCTACTACGCGGCCAAAAACTCGAAGGAACCGAAATTACAGGAAATGGCACGGGACATCCAGCACGCCCATTTTCCGATCGGAAATAGCGGCAAACCGACGGAGCTGATGCAGATTACCCAGATGATGGTCTTCAAGTACTGCAAGTACCCCTTGGCGGCCAAGGCATATCTGCAGTTTATGATGGAGCCGGAACAATACAACCCTTGGATGGAAGCGGCGATCGGCTACGTGAGCCAGCCGCTCAAGGCCTACGAGTCGAATCCGATCTGGACTTCTGATCCCAAGCACACGGTCTATCGTGAAGCGGCGTCGCTGATGCTCGACAACGGCCATGCGGGTCCGCTCGGGACCGCCTCGGCGGCGTCGATGGCGGACTATATCGTGCTAGACATGGTGGCGGAAGCGGCTAGCGGCTCGAAGACGCCGAAGGAAGCCGCGGCGCGCGCGGCGCAACGTGCAGAGCGCTACTACAAAGCCTAGTCCGTACGCTGGTCATGGAGAGATCCGCTGCGACGCACCGTGGGTCGCAGCGGCAGACAAGGAGCGCCATGCTGTTCCGCCTGTCAAACAACCGTCATTTCCTAGGGCTGCTATTCATGTTGCCCACGGCGCTGTTGCTGCTGGTGTTCCTCACCTACCCGCTCGGGCTCGGGGTATGGCTGGGCTTTACGAATGCCAAAATCGGCCGCGCTGGCGAGTGGATCGGCATGGCCAACTATAGCTACCTCGCCGGCGATTCGATCTCGCAGCTTGCATTGTTCAATACCATCTTCTATACGCTAATTGCCAGCGTGCTGAAGTTCGTGCTCGGTTTGTGGCTCGCGCTGCTGCTCAACCGAAACCTACCATTCAAGTCTTTTTTCCGCGCGGTGGTGCTGTTGCCGTGGATCGTGCCGACGGCACTGTCGGCTCTGGCGTTCTGGTGGATCTATGACGCACAGTTCTCCGTGATCAGCTGGACACTGGTCAGGCTGGGCCTTATCGATCGGTATATCGACTTTCTCGGCGACCCCTGGCTGGCCAGATTCTCGACCATCGCCGCCAACGTCTGGCGCGGCATTCCGTTCGTCGCTATCTCTTTGCTTGCGGGCCTCCAGACGATTCCCCCGTCGCTGTACGAGGCCGCGTCGATCGACGGGGTCACGCCATGGCAGCAGTTTCGCTATATCACGCTACCTTTACTCACGCCGATCATCGCCGTGGTGATGACTTTCTCGGTGCTGTTCACCTTCACGGACTTTCAGCTCATCTATGTGCTCACCCGTGGCGGCCCTCTCAACGCGACGCACCTGATGGCGACGCTGTCCTTTCAGCGCGCGATTCCGGGTGGCTCGCTCGGTGAAGGTGCTGCGCTGGCCACGATGATGGTGCCGTTCCTGCTGGCGGCCATCATGTTTTCATACTTCGGGCTGCAGCGGCGCGCCTGGCAGCAAGGAGGCGACAAGTGAAGGTGACGACCATCGAGAACGAACAGCACGTGATGGAGTATTTGCAGTCCATTCCGCGGCGCTGGGTCACGCTATATATTCCCATCGGCATCTTCCTGTTCGTGTTGCTGTTTCCGTTCTACTGGATGGCCATTACGGCGTTCAAGCCCGACGGCGAACTCTTGATGCAAAGTGCAAATCCGCTGATCGTCATCAAGCCGACACTGGCCCACTTCAAGAAGCTACTGTTCGACACACCCTACCCTGCCTGGCTGCTCAACACCGTGATTGTGTCCACGGTGTCCACCTTCGCCTCGCTTGCCGCTAGCGTGCTGGCCGCCTATGCGATCGAGCGCCTGCGTTTTCAGGGTGCGAAGCAGATCGGGCTCGCAATATTCCTGGCCTATCTGATTCCGCCATCCATCCTGTTCATTCCACTGGCCTCGATTGTCTTCCAGCTGGGGTTGTTCGATACACGCTGGGCGCTGATCCTGACCTACCCGACGTTCCTCATCCCGTTCTGCACGTGGCTGCTGATGGGCTATTTCCGGTCGATCCCCTACGAGCTGGAGGAATGCGCGCTCATCGACGGTGCGACGCGCTGGGAGATTCTGGTCAGGATCATCTTGCCACTGGCGGTGCCAGGTCTGATATCGGCGGGCATTTTTGCGTTCACCCTATCGTGGAATGAGTTTATCTATGCGCTGACGTTCATCTCGTCATCTGAGGTGAAGACCGTGCCTGTTGGCATCGTCACAGAACTGGTCGAGGGTGACGTCTATCACTGGGGCGCACTGATGGCCGGCGCGCTGCTGGGCTCGCTACCAGTAGCAGTGGTGTATTCGTTCTTCGTGGAGTATTACGTTACCGGCATGACCGGTGCGGTCAAGGAGTAGGCGCCACGTAGACAGCGCCGGCCTGTCGTTTCTTGTTTCGCTCGACGCCTCCCCTCATCAATGGGGCGTAGGCCGGGACGCTGGACCGCAAATCGTCCGCACTCATGCTATGGGCAAGCACGATCTATGCAGGCGGTCTAGGCGAAAGCGCGACACCCGATCACGTAGCGGTATGCATGTCGTCAACTGTGCAATTTGCGTCCGCCACCCGAGCGTCCTCGCTGAACTGTTCGGAGATCCGCCTCGGAGTTTGCCGCCGACGCGCACCAACGCCGTGGCGACTTCCCATCGTTCCGCCCGTTCGGTCATCTCACTGCGCATCCGTCGCGACGAGGCGCGCATCGCCTTGCCGCTGCCTAAGGTCGCTTCAACGGAATTCGCGCAGTCTCGTTGATTTTGCTCTCGAGACGGTGCTTTGAGCGATTAAGCCCAGAATTATCCGAAGAGTCTCGGATCAAATTTAAAAGGCGCAACCTCCAGCACATGGACACTACCCATGTCGGGATGCAAAGGATTCAACAACAAGTTGAAGTCGGCTGGACAGACCACTGAGGGCACCTTCATTGCAAGATGTACGCCCTCTTCGATCCATTTCTGACCTATGGCGATCGCGGATTGCGGATCTCGCCCTGGCGCATCCCAATCCGCGGGAACTTCGGGAACGAGCGCAGCGGAAAACAAGGCATCCGGCAATTCGATGGTCACCAGAAAGTGATGGGCGGCGGGCATGAGTCCACCCAAATGCACAAGCGTTTCCAACACGGTAGTTGATGGCGTGCAGCAGGTGTAAACGACGCGCATGCCGCGCGGATTCCAGCGACCGCCCGCAAGCGCAGCCCCGTTGCCGCTCAGATCGTTTGCCTTATAGCGCCCTGGCTTTTCCTTCGCGAGTCGGTAAACCTTCATACAGGAATGCCAAAGGCCGTGCGCATCAAAATGTCCCTTACGCGGTCATACCCCGGTTGGGAATCTAGGACCTCGAGCGGCTTCATCCCATCCAGTTCAAAAAGCGGCTTCTGCATCCATTGGGCGGCAAGCGCTGGATCTTCCAACACATCCGACGCCAGCTCGAGTACATAAAGGACACGCGCCACGCGGTCGGACTCCGGTCCGGATAACCGCTCATGCTTCGAAATCTTGCGGAGTACAGTGGAGCTAGGGAGACCGAGCCCGCTAAGAAGCGTCTGCACCGGGATGCGGAGCAGCTCCTTCGCGACGCGCTCGACGATGGAAGCGTCCATACCTTCTCTAATCACCTTCCGTTGCTCAAGCGCTCCCATGCCCCGAAGGAAACGGTCAAAGTCGTCCGGCTGCGCGCCAAGACCTGTACCAGCGATTGCATAGCCCATGGCACCATCTCATTTGGTTGAATTGACACTCCCATTGTAGATAATCTCAAATGGAAGTCAACGACTTCTCATTTGAGACATGGGGATGGATACCTCTCGGCCTCAACGCCTCAGTGTCAATGAGATCCAACATCCGTGGGCGCTCAAAGTGCCGGGCCGAACAATCTTACAAGCCCTGGAAGGCACCAAAGGTGGCTTCTTGGCAGTTAGTTGTATTTAATGCGTCGATGTTTTAGCCGCAGCTTTCATACGTGAAAGTCCAATAGCGAGTGATCGTTGTGCTTTATTAATCGCTCCCTAAGATGCGGCGTCGCCGCACCTTGGTTGCGCTTCGGCGCGTAGACGCTACGGCGCCGGGACGATCTACGCGTCGAACTACATCTTCAATCCAATTCATCCGGATGCGGCCACAGCTCGTATCCTTGAGGCCGAGCGCGGCGACCATGACCCGCGCATGCTCTCCTTGCTTTCGGAGCCGCGGGGGCATAAGGCACCAGTACGCTCGACACCTTCAAAAGCAGACTGGACCGGACGGATAGCCATTCAGTGCCGGCACTCCTCGACCAACCCGCGTCCTGCGTCCAGTCTTCCGGCAGGTCCGCAATACCGGCGATCGCGACCGTGTCATCGCTCTCGATCCTCAGGACGGGTAATTTCTCGGAAGCTCCTCGATTCTCGAGACGTCTTGATGAACCAGTACACCCAGCGCCAGCGGGGGGTTCCGCGAGATACACGACCGGCTGTCCGGGAAAATACCATCGCCCGCTTGCACGCGGTCCGCCAATGCCTTTGAGATCCGCGTAATTGCTGATTCGCCAAAGGATCATCAGGCAAAGCATCCTTCGTCGATCTGCACCAGCTGCTCCTCGGCGAGATGTGCCCCTGTTCGGTTCCGACTAAAGACAATGGCGCCATCCCGCCGAATCGCCACTGCTTTTTGCTGGAGCCAGTTCAGCCCGCGCTCCACATCACCGAACGTGTTCACCGCCAGGGCCGGGCCAGCCGAATGGCTTTGCCGGGCTCTTCCACGGCCCGGGGCCGGCCCTTCTCGCAACGATGACTCAGTGTCCGCCATAAAATAATAAAGGCGGCTTCATCCCACGAGAGCCCGTCTCGAACAGCCGCTCAAGGGTCTACGCCGACACCCGGTCACTCGCCAACGTCGCCAGATTGGCGCCGCCGCGCTAAAGTGCTTCAACGCGCACTCACATCGTCCTGGTAGCGCTCATAAGGCGCCAAGCGCCTGAAGGATGAAACCGATGGTTTGCATGGCATGCCTCGGCAGTTTGCCTTCGTACTATTGGCAAATTGCAAGCAACCGTCGGAAGTCAACTTACTGCGCTGGCCGTCTTACCACCGCCAGACAAAGGAAGTCTGCATTCGCACAACAAATAATTTGCATTGCTTTTCGTGCTGCAATATGGGCGGATTCAAAGTCTCGCAAGCGTACTTCTGTTTGTTATCAAGCACTTACGATAGATATTGGTGTGCGCCAGCGATCGCGTTGTTTCAACGCAAGGACGCTCGCTCGCACCTCGTCTATCTCGAAGAGGCGGCGCGTCCGGCATGTCCCCCATATTCCGGGGGTGCGCCGGTGCTCCTCCCGCCCTGGGACCGGCGCAGACGACGTGCTTTGCATTTGGCCCGGCGGTATCCGGTGCCGAGTGCAATTCCCGGATGGTCCGACGCTACGACCGGCTGTCTCTCCGTCGACTGCAATCGGTAGTCTTCGAAGGGATCATGCGAAGCCCGCCAGGCCGCCGTCCATAGATTCATCACTTTGGACTCGAGCACTGGCATTGACCCCGGGGGGTCAAGATCGCCCGATCCGCATGCGCTGCGCGTGGAGGCGGAGTTCTGGGGCTCCTTACGCCGGGTGGCCAAAAAATAGTCCATATTATTTTATAAGTTTTATTTAAAATATAGAAATATGGTTCCTCCTCTACTTTCACATGTGAAAGATCCGCCCGAAGTCTCGCGACGCTCCACTGCCGCACGCGATCATGCTGATCCATGTAGCCGCGTGGTAGATGCGAGGAAACTTTCATGCGTGAAAGCGCGGCGTCGGAGGACGCTTTGCTGTATGGAGCATCACTTCGGCAATTTGAGAGCCTAGGACTGAAGGCACCAGCGTATTGAACTGGACCACGGCATGGGACAGTTCAAGCGCAGTGCCACCGCTCTTGCTTTCATACGTGAAAGTCGTTCTGCCGGGCCAGTGGAGGGCCGATTTCATTTGCTGGAAACGAATGTTGAGCCCGGAGGTCGCGCTTTCACACGTGAAAGTTGATGGCCAGCACGCCGTCGCATTTTGGATCTGTGTCCGAGCCACTCCCAATTCGGGAGTAACCCTAAATTTTCTTGGTACTCAGAATGGGGCCGACAATAGCTAATTCCACACATCGGTGATCGGAAGGGTTTCACGTGTGAAAGTCGGGTATGGCAGCCACTCGACGCTGGTCTGGCAAAAGCTTGCTTACACAGCCCCACTACTCAATCTGCTTTCACGTGTGAAAGATCATCACTCGTCGCACACACGCAACGACGGGCGGGTGAACCTAGCAATCTTTCGAAAAAATCCCTTTAATGGCCATAAAGAGATGGATCAACCTTTTGTTCTTATGGTATTTTAGAAATTAAATATTTGGAGAAATGCATGGGCGCAAGAATTGTCACGGTGTTCAATCAGAAGGGTGGATGTGGGAAGACCATGACCTGCATGCAACTTGCGGCTGCGTTCGCGTTGCGAGGCCATCGAACCCTTCTAGTGGATATGGACAAGCAGGGCACGAGCACAATCTGGGCCGGTCAGGCGGGCGCCGATAAGCCATTCCCTGCCACGGTTCTTTCTTTGGCACCTCTCAGGGAGAAGATGCTTGGGGAAATTGAAAAGCATGCGGCGAACTATGACTTCATCTTCATCGACTGTCCGCCGGCGATCGAGTCGTCCATACCGTGGGCAGCACTCAACGTCTCCGATCTGGCGCTCATACCAGTGATTCCATTGCTGGATAACGTCTGGGCAAGTCGCGAAGCGAAAGAGCTCGCTCGGAGAGCCAAAGAGGAAAACCCATCGTTGCAGACGTATTGCATACCCTCAATGTCCCGGCGCGGGAACGTCTTTAAAGCCTGCACAGAGATTCTGCAAGGCGATGCCGAGATCCCGCTGCTCGACCACGGGCTGCAGCAGCGCAACGCATACGGAGAGTCCCAGATGTTTGGCTTGAGCGTCCACAGCGTAACGGGAGCTGGAGCCGCGGTTAAAGAAGTCGAAGCATTGGCCGACGTCGTCATGGAGAAATTAGGACTACCGGTCACCAAAAGGCCAAGCAAGGCTAGAGCGACTAAGCAAAACACGGAGGTAGTCTAATGGCGAAGAGCAGGCTTGAAATCATGCGCGAGCAGGCTACCAAAGCACTGGCCGTCGCACCGCCGGCCGATCGCTTTGCCCGAGCACAAGCGCTCGTCGAGCGGCAGCCGAATGGTTTTGCCGCGAAGGCTCCGCTGGAAGAGGTCGAACAGCGTCCCACTGACATTCATAGCGAGGTAGCGGACAAGACGTCTAAGCAAGAAGTTGTTCCTGCGAATGACGCCTCGGATACGGAGCCATACTACGAAGAGACCGATATTGCGCTGGTCGATGAGAATCCCTTCAACGCACGACGTCTTTACCATCCGGAGCGCGTGCATGAGCTCGCTGCGAGTATCCGCGCAGATGGACAGCTTGTACCTGGCATCGCGACCATCAGAAACGGCAGACGGATCCTCGCAGGCGGGCACTATCGATTGCGCGCGTTGAAGGTCGCGGGTAAATCGAAGATCAGACTTCTGATTCATCCAGGCCTGTCAGACCAGCAGCTTTACCAGTTGTCGTATAAGGAGAACGCTGAACGCGAGCAGCAGACCCCGCTAGACAATGCAATCGCATGGGAAGCACTCATCAAAGACGGCGTCTACGGAAGCGAATCCGCGATTGCGGAGGTCACCGGTATGTCGTTGCCAAACGTCAATAAAACCCTTTCGATCCTGAAGCTCAGCCAGCCAATTCTAGAGATCGTCAAGGAGCGGCCAGAGTCCTTTGCGCTCACGACCCTGTATCAACTCAGACTCCTCGAGGGGGCAGCCGGCTCGACCGTCGCCACTGACATGGCATTGAAGGTGAGGGATGAAGCGGCAGTGGCAAAGGACGTCGAGATCGTTCGTACCCGATACGAGACCAGACCTGCCAGGAAGACCAAGGAAACATCCCGACAGCACAAGCTGGTTGGCCCTGATGGCACTAACGTGGGTGTGTTGAAGGACTGGGACTCGGGAAAGGTCACTTTCGAGATCACACTCAAGGATGCTGCGAAGCGACAGGAGTTGATCGAAGAACTTAAGGCAAAATTCTCCGCCCCAACCGAGTGAACCTTAGTTGTGAGACGGCTGAGTTCAGAACGCCACCTTGAGTGGCGTTTTTTTTTGGTTCCAGGCATTGCGAGCGGAACAGCATGTATTCCTCGAAGCACTTACGTGTTTACGTGATTTAGTAAACACTGTAAACCCTTTAGTAAACCTTTAGGCGTCACAAGTACTTGTTTGTAAAGACTTTTTATGGGTGAAAGTGAACCAATTTGGGACTATGGTGCACAGTGTTGGGGAGAAGGGGCTGTGGATTTGGGGATCAGGTGTACAGCAGTGAGGAAAAAGGGGTGTGGATTTGGGGCAGAGGTGAAGGGATTTGGGAGGGCCGCCTATTTTCGCCTTGGTGAAGGTTTTTGGGGCACTGGGAAGTGAACGTTTTTGGGGTGCTCCGCATGCCGCCGCCGGGCCACGACCCACAGGTGAATTGAAATGGGGAGATGTAATGGTGAACGGTTTTGGGGATGAGTTTGGGAAGATGCAACCAATGCGTTTCACCTTCATCCGGTTGTAAGGGCCACCTAGTGATTGCTGGCCTGCGATGAACCAAATGTGATTACTCACCTCAGATCATCTCCAGGAGAAAGGTGAAGAAAATTGGGGGGCGAGATAGGTGAACGGTGTTGGGGAAGAATCCGAAGTGTCCCCTAACATTGATGCACCATCGGTGCAAAGGTGAAATGCATTGGGTTGCTTAGGGTGAACTGATTTGGGGAAAAGCGCCGGAGCTCTTGTATTGCGTGAGAAAGCCAACCAAAAACGTTCACCTTTCTGGAGGGGATTCCTAACTGGAGGGGCGTAGGGCAGAAAGGTGCATGAATTTGGGTAGCTCTCTTCGCTCGCTGGTGAACGAATTTGGGGTAGGCGGTATCCCAGGACGCGCAGATAAGTCTGTGGAAACTAAGACTTTTCAGCAAGGTGATGGTGGCAACCATCGGCACCGAAAGCCCTTGATAGGTGAACGCACAATGTCTAAGATTTCACCCATCACGAATCGCGGATGCATCGATGGCTAAGGGAAAGCCGAGTCAGAAGGCCGGACAGATAGCGCTGTTTCAACAGCCAGAGGTGCCGGAGCCGTTTAAGAAGGCCGTCCAAGCCATCCACGTGTCTCCCGTGGGTGGGGCGCTAACCTTGCAGCAGCGACGCCTTTTCAATGCCCTCATCAAGAACGCGATCGAGCTTCGCCTCGGTCAGAACGGGCCCGTGGACACTTTTCAGATCTCCATACCGGAGATGATGTCGAACCTCGCACTGACGACGAAAGACACTGGCTACATCAAGGAGACCGCGAAGTCCTTGATGCGCACGGTCGTGGATTGGGATCAACTCAACAGCGACGGCACGGCGACTTGGACTGGTTCTACCTTGCTTGCCGGTGCGAAGATCACCGGATCCTTGCTCTCTTATTCGTTCGCGCCTCAGATTCGGGAGGAGTTGCTCAATCCAGAGCGCTACGCAATGATCGACATGCGTATTGCGCGGCTCTTCCGACGAGCTCACTCGCTGGCGCTCTGGGAGAACACGGTTCGCTATGAGCGCGTCGGTATGACTGCGAAGATCCCCTTGAATGTTTTCCGGAACCTTATCCTCGGCAGGGAGGAGGGTGAAACGAAATACAAGGAATACAAGATCTTCAAGCGCGCAGTCCTCAACCCGTGCATAGCGGAGATTTGTGAGGTATCCGATCACAATATCGAGCTCATCGAGCATAAGGTCGGGAGGTCCGTGGCGGAACTCCAGTTCAAGATCTCACGCAAGGAATCGAGCGCGCCCGAGGATGAAGGGTTCGGCGAATTGATCCAGGCGATGGTGAAACTCGGCCTGCCGTCGAGCGAGGCTCGCAAGCTTGCTAAAACGCATGGAACCGAGCCGGTCCGAGAGGCATTGGCCTATGTTCGAGCGCGTCAAGCAAAGAAGAACGCGCCTGCTATCGACAACGTGCCAGCCTACTTCCGGAAGGCGCTTGCCGAGGCGTGGGGTAAAGGGATGGCAAAGCAAGACGCAGCTAAAGAAGAAGCTGCACAGCCGAAGCCTAAGGCCACCTCTCCAGCCGAAGCGATGGAACTGCTTATCGCTGCCCGCTTGCCGCAAGCCAACGAGTACTTTGCTGAACTCGCTGCAGAGGAACAGGCTCAGCTAATCGAAGGTTACAACAGCCAATGCGCTGCGGCGGACCTCCGTCTTAGCGCATCGAAGCGGCCCAGCAAGCTCGCACAAACGAGCTTCTACCGTTGGCTCGCGGATCAGACATGGGGGCAGCCATCCTCCGATGATGTCCTGAATTTCATTCTCACAGGTAAGACGGGCATCTAGGCGCGAAGGAGGGGCGATAGCGCAGCTCATCCCTAGGACGTAACTGGAAGACTTGACTACGCTAGCCCAGCTTCGACAACGAACCGAGATGTTGGATTCTTCCTGGCGGTCGACAACGTCATGAGCTGGCGCGCGCGAGTGACCGCAACGTAGAAAAGCCTCCGTTCCTCATCTTCCGTGCTTCCATCGTCAGGAATGACAGTCTCCTCCAACCTGATGAGGGCAGTGTGATCCCATTCCAGGCCCTTGGAAGAGTGAAAGGTGGTGAGGACCAATGCGTCGGGTGCTGCCTCGTTGTTGGTACGCCGCAGAAAGTCCAGCCGATCCGAGAATCGACCGTTCAGCCGGGACAGCACATCATAAGTTGTGTTGATCGAGCGCTTCCCCGGATCTTTCGTTGCCCACTTCAACATCCACTCGTAAGCGCCGTCCAAAACCAGCGCGTGGAAGCCCCTTGCGCAGAGAGATCGCCATTCCATCAACCGCTTGTTCAGATCCAAATACTTAATGGCGGCATCCTCGCTTACGCTCGCTGCGAGCAGGTCCCTTTTGGTCGTGGTCGCTACGACCTTCATCGAGGCGAAGATTCCCTGAAGCATCTGGAGGTCGGAAACTCCGATCCCAGAGTATCCGAGCATCGCGTCCAGTCCGTTAGTGCCGGATTGTTCGATAAGCTCAAGGAGGTTGCCGAACAGGGCCGACTCCGGACGGTCAAGGATGGACCGTCCAGCAGCGCGGTGATACTTGACGCCATGCGATCGACAAATCGCTTCTACCGGGTCAAGAATTCGGTTTGTTCGCGCTAGTATCGCAGCGCTCTTGCCAGCACGAACTGCCGACGACATTGCTTCGACCGCAGCTATCGCTTCCTTGTACTCATCATCGTGGCGTTGGAATCCCACATTTCCACCCGGACCTTTGAAGGAGACTAGGTCCTTCACAATGCGGTCCCGGTTGTTCCTAATCACTTTGTCCGCAACAGTTAGAATCTCCGAGTGCGAACGATAGTTCGTCCCCAGCACAACCTGGCGCGCTTCAAACTCTTTTGCAAAGGTATCGATCCCTCTTTTGCCCATTGCGGATCGGAAGCAAAAAATAGTTTGGTCGTCGTCCGCTACGACAACGGTTGCGGATCCAGCGCGCGCATGTATTCCGGTCCATTCAGTCTGAAGTGGGTCCGCGTCCTGGAATTCGTCCACCAACAAGGCGTCGACAGCGAAAGGCTTGATCGTACCGGCACGCATGCCGCTGACGGCCTGTCGCATCAGGTCTTGAAAGTCCAGCCTGCCGTTGCGCTCAATCGCTTGCTGGTAAGCCGCGCAAAGCTGGCCTTCAGTGGTATCGGCGGGCGGGGGGGCCAGATCAGTCTTACACTTTTCGATCGCAGATATTGCGTCCTCGAGTTTCCATTCCAGACCCATGTCCTGAAGCAGCTGCAAAACTAATGCCGCGCGCTCGCCATCGGTGGCGATATCTGGCCTCTTGCCGGCCGCCGATGAAAGCTGTTTATATGCTAACGAATGAAAGGTGCCGGCAATGAGACGACCTTTTGCGGCAGGCCCAGTGAGCCCCAATATGCGGTCGCGAAGTTCGACCGCGGCATCCTTGCTGAACGTCACGGCACCCACCCTAACATTGGGCCGCTCAAGTAGCACAGCAGCCTTGGCGGATATCGTTGCAGTCTTGCCCGCACCGGGCACTGCTACGGCAATGCAATGCCCCTCATGCTCCACGACTTCACGTTGGGCGGGATTCAACCTTGCGAGGACGTCGGCTAGAGACATGGTGAAGTGCTATGACAGGGTCGACTGGCGAGAGGGAGGTGGCCTAGTTCGGTGACTAATGGTGATCGAGTGACACCAAGTCACCGTTCCGGAGACCTGGTGTCAGAAGCGTGGAGGAGACGAAGTGGAATTTCGTGACGGTACGAGTGACAGAATGACGGGTTGGCATACAAGCGGCGACAAACCGGACATATGCCCACTGCAGTGATCAGACCGCCCGTACGGTCTCCATCAGCTTCAGGTGGGTCGTGAAGCTGCGCAGGCCGAGCGGCTGGAACTTGCGGAGAAACCTGGTGACCTCCTCGTTGACGTCGGTCTGATCGCGGATGCCGTTCCACACCATGAAGTCGAACTCATCCATGGTCTTGTCGAACTTGATCAGAACCTGCAGTGCGCGGACCGCAAAGCGCGCGTAGGCCTGCACCTCGAGATCGATGGCCGGCCGCACAATCTCCGGCCGGAAGACATAGTCCCCCTTCGCGATCATGTCCTTCTCGCGCTGCTCGCGGTATGCCGTTGCCACGCGTAGCTGCTCGTCGACATACTCCTCGATCCTTACCATCTCGGTTTCGAGATATTTCTCGATGGTTGCCAGCTCGGCGCGGGAGAAGGTGTTCTGGCCGAATCGCTGGAGATTCAGCGACATGCGGTTCATGTACGGCCACCATTGCTCGAACAGCGGACGCAGACGCGTGTGATTGATCTTGAGGCCGACCACGACCACTGCTGCGCCGGAAAGCTGACGCGTGAGGATCTGCATGCCAAGCTCGCGACGGCGTCGTACGATCGCCTGGCGGTCCTCGGGCGACAGTTCGCGAAAGCGCTTGCGTGTGCGTTCGACTTCCGCCTTCTTCGCATCGGCATCGGCCGTGCTGATGATGCCTTCGGCGCGCAGAGCGTCGGCCGACGCGGCCATCTGCGTCAGTTCGGTTTCCACATCTTCGGGCGGCGTGCCCGAAACGCCAGTGCCGCCGATCGACGCATTGGCGTCGCCCTCGGGAAGAAGATCGTCGGCCAAGGCTTCGGAAGCTGCGCCGAACTCAACGGTCGTTGTCATGTTGATATCTCCGGTTGAATGGCCAGCAAGTGGCCGAATAGGTTGGTAGTAAATTGACGCGGGCTAACGCCCGACGTGGAATGCGGAAGCGAGACGCCAGCTCAGCATGCCGACGATGGCAACGCCGACGGTCCACCAGTACGCAATGATCGGAAGCGGCAGCAGCAGGGCCGACGCTCCGAACCCGAAGCTCACGAGCAGGCCATGTGCCGCCACGTGGAACGACACGGGGTTAGCGAACCCCGCGGACGCGGCTCGGATCCTGCGCGACACGGCACCGTCATTGAGCAGGGCCGCGAGGAACACGAGTCCGCCAAACGCCCAGTACTGCGCCACGGACGCCCGGTAGACGCCGCGGTAGATCGTGAGCCAGAAGTTGCGCATCCAGTTGCGTCCGAGCCGCGCTGCTCCGCCATCAGACAGCATCGTCTCGGTGTCGGAGCCTGAGAACGACGCCTTCACTGCGCCCGGTGCGACGAACCACCGAACAAATCGCTCATTGGCAACGGCGATGGTGTGGTCCGCCCGACGGGCACCGAGAACGCGGACCACTGACGATTGCTCGGCCTCGCTGATTTCGAAATCGGTCTTGTCAGGCAGGAATGGCGCTGTCGCGCAGATCATGAGAGGAGCGACGAGCAACCACAAACGGACGTGAGAAGCGAATCGACTGGCCATGTCTAGAGAAGCTTGCAGAGAATGAGGAAAGGCAACGCCGTAAGCGCGGCGATGGCTGCGATCAGGAGCTGGGGCCGGCGTACCGAGATGCCGATGAGGGCGAACGGCAGCGCGCGGCCATCAACCAGATCATCGGGCGCAGACGTATCCCCTTGGTTAGGGTTGACGTGCCAAGCATGAATCGCTGCCGCGACGGACGGCTCGAGTTTGAGCAGGTGCACGGCGATGCCGGTCGCGACTCGCCCGGCAAGCTTCGCGGGATAAGCACGCACGGTGGCAAGGTGCATGTGAGCGTCAGTGTGAAAAGTTGCCAGCGACATCGTAGTCCTCGAAGTACCTAGTGAAGGTGTATCCAGTCAGCACGCGTGCCGCCAGCTGGAATGCGGCGCAGCGTTGGGAGACCTTGCCGGGGGTGGGCTCGTCCACCATCTGGCAAACGTAGCCGGACGGCTGGCGTTGCTCGAACTCGGGGATAGATTCCTGGTAGGGGTACCAGACGTGGTAGCGCTCGCCCCTGAAGGCGGCATAGCGCTTGACGTACAAATCGGGGGCGCGGCTGAAGAGCCCTTTCATGAAGGCAACGTTGGCGTCCCCGTGTTTGCGTGCCAGCCGCCACGCCTGGATCGCGTCGGCGAGCATCTCGGCGACAAGCGGTTCCTCCCGGACGCGGAAGTTGACGCCGATGTAATCGACCACGCGCTTACAAATGTCGTCCAGGTCAGGCGACAGCGTGAAGATCGGTGTCAACTTGGTCGACATTCTGTACTGCTTAACGATCTGTCGGAAGAGAGAAGGGGAGGGCATTGGCAAATTAACCTTGAATGATCGGGACACGGCCCTGGTACACCGAACCGCCGGAGATGCGCAGGAAGTACTGCAGGTTCGGCAGCTGCATGATCAGTTCGGGCGGTATGAGAGGCGCCTTCTCGAGCTGAGTCGATCGCGACACGGAGCCGTTGAACTCGCCGACATGTGCCTCCGTACCGGTGCTCGTGCTGCTCGACACCACGATGTTCTGGATGGCGGTCGAACCCGCCTTCTCCGAGAACCAGTTCGCCGTGTCGATGTCTTCCAAGCGTAAAACGATCTGGTTGTTCAGATTGCCCAAAACCTGCTGCATTTTTGCGATGTTTCCGAGTTTCGCAGTCAGATCCGATCGTGTCTGGTAGGCGACAAACGCCTTGAAGCCTGCTCCACGGCCCTTGTTGAGGACCTGGATCACTTGTTCGTTGATGGCCTCAGCCACTTCGTCAATGATCAGCACAACCTCGGGCGGCTTCTCGTAGAAGTTGTAGATTGCGCCGGCGACCGACGCGATATCGGCGAGCAGCATGGACATGATGGCCTGCGCGACCAGCGCGTTCGAGAGCGAGTCGGCGCCGACATACAAAACGGCCTTCTGCTTGATCACTTTGTCGATGTCCCAGATCTCGCGGTCGTCGTCGAAGTCATCCGCTTTCGGCGCGAGCATCAGGCCGGTTTCGCCCGTTGCGAGCATCTGGAGCAGCGGTAGGGCGGAGGCGATGATCCGGCCGTAGTGGTCGCGATCGTGGTGGAACGTCGCAACGAGCCCGTCGATCGCTTCGTGGCCGAAGTCCTTGTTGGCGAAGCGCGCCATGTAGAGCTGGACCATGCCATCCAGCAGCGTACCGCCCGGTCGCTGGCCCGCTTTCTGCATATAGGTACTAGCCTCTTCTTCCCAGTCCGGCATCCCGGCTTCCGGGAAGAACCTGCGCAGCGCGCGGTCGAGCAGCTTGTTGATGCCGTTCTGCGCGTACTGGAGGATCGAGCGCAGATTGGGCTTGTCGCCAACGTAGAGCTCGCCTTTTACCGCCCGGTCGATAAACAGGAAGGCAAACTGACGGAAGGGGCCCTCTTCCATGAGCTGCGCGATGCGACTCGGAATTTCCGAAGGCTGTGACCAGTTCTCAATCGGATTCAAGCGGATCGACTGTGACGGTGCGGCTTGCTTCCAGTAAAGGAACTTACGTCCTGCACGCTCGCATTCCTTTTTGACACGCTTTACCCAATCGCCGTCGTTCTTCGGATCGATGATGATCAGAATGTCATTGGGACTGTGGATGACTTGAGTGGAGATGACCTCGTAGGTACGAGTCTTTCCCGACCCAGTTGTGCCGCTGACCGAAGTATGGCCGGGCATCGCTTTGTAGTGGAACGGCACCCAGGCCTTCTTGGGCTCCATGCCATGAATCCACGAGCGACCCTGTGGCATGGTGTCTGCGATGCTGTCCGCGGGTGCAAAGATCTTTTCGACACGTTCGACGATAGGCTCCGGCAGCCATTTGGGCAGGCCGGGAATGTCGCTGGATGGCATGCGCAGAATATCGTGTGCGATCTGGCAGTGACGCTGTGTCCATTCATATCCCAGTCCCAAGTACATGGCGTCCTGCTTGTTGCGCATGGATCGACTGATCTCCAAGAGATGGGCGATATGTACTACCGTCAGCCATTTTGTTGAAATCGCCATGCGAAATTTAAGCGCTCTCCACACCTGCAACGAGCGGAACGCAAACATTGCCAAGGCGAAGAGCGCGAAATAGCCTGCGTTCGGCATGCCGCTCATCAACAGGAGAATCATCGCGAGCGCCCAACCGACGAGGGCGCGGAACTCGAAGATTGGCCGGAAATGATTGATGTAGCTGCGCATTACGCCCCCTCCATGGGTGCGCCAGGCTGTTCAGCGATCAGCGCTGCCACCTTGTCGACGAGCAGGATGTCCGAGCCCACGACCTTATAGAGCAGGCTGAACTTGCGAAGGTTTTCCACCAGAGACTCCGACGCCATACCGTAGTTGCCGATCATTCGTTTGCTGATTGCAAGCTTGTTCTCGACCCACGACACCTTCGCTTTGCCGGCGGCGACGTCCTGGGCGAGAGCGCGGAAGAAGTCGCGCATGAGGTTCGACGTGCCGGCCAAGGCCTCGGCGAAGGGATCAGCGACTGTCTCCTTGTCGGTCGGCCGCACCGCGTCCACTGGCAGAGGCGAGGCGGCCGGGCCTACCGATGTCGGCGCGGCCGGGGATGCCGCTGCCGTAGGAGCGACGTCGGGGGAAGGGGTATTAGCCGGCGCGGCTCTCGCGCCGTCGTTGCTCTCGTCAACACGTGTCCCCTTGGCCGAGGCTGGTGTGGCTTCACCAAATGCCGCGAGCTCACTGGCGGGCGGGGCTGGCTTGGCGTCAGGCGCAAATGCTGCGCGACGTGACTTCACCTCAAACTGCGTGACCGTCTCGATCGCCTGCCGGGCGACCTTGTGGAGTAGCGTCTCCATGCCGGTGGGACGCGGTTCGGGATTGATGGCGCCAAAGAGGTCCGAGAGCACTACGGGATCGAAGCGCGAAAGACGCTCTGCCCCGAGGATTTCCCGTGCGAGCAATGCGGTTCTCATTCGCTCGATCGGCGTGGACTGCTCTCGTCGTTTAACCTGGTAGGTGCCGTCTCCCAGCCACACGCCGAAGGCGCCATGCGCGGCCGGGATCCACTCTTGGCCGTCGCTGTCCCGAAAAAACTGGAAATGGCGGCATGGTTCATCAAGCCGGGAACACCCTGCCGCGAGGAAGAGGGCATAGAGATACTGCGGCTCGAGGAGGCGGCGCCTCTCCGAGGGCTGATCGGCACCAAACTTCTGCGCCCCGGACAGTCGCATCGCGTAGTACGCCGCCTCAACCGTTGCGCGCATGGCGCCGCCTGGCTCTGCATGCTCGTCGGGCCTGAGCGGCATCGAGCCAAACCAACTTGCGCATGCGGTCAAGACGGACAGCCACTTCGCGTCGAATGCCGTACCGTCGGATTCGTTGGCGTACTGGCGAATGAGTTCGATGCGCTTCGCATGGCTCTGCATCAGCTCGGCGGTAGCCATCGATGTATGGGTGCTTGCGGTCATCGACTATTTGCGCTTTCCGGCAAGCTTGCCGCCAATGTTCCATGCTCCCCGGCCCAGCATCTTGACGCCACCGGTTCCGCTGATGCCGCCGCCAGTGCCGAAGAGAGAGCCTGCAATCTTCGGTATCTCCATGGCAATGAACACAAGAACAACTGCCACAGAGAGGGCGTAAGCGGCAGCAATGGTCGTGTCCGTACCGACATTTGTGATATCGGTGACGGTGCTCTGGAGCGTGCTTGAGACCAACTGAGCAATGATCGAGGCGACCACCAGGTACATGGACCCTGTCACCATATAGTCTAGCCACGCAAAGAAGTACTTTCGTGAAAGGTCGAACATTCCAAATGCGACGGCTAGCGGTCCTATGGCGATGCCCACGGCCACCATGAGGTGTCCTACCAGGATGAACCACGCGTAAATGAGGGCAGCAAGCAGGACAGCCAGCATGGCCATCAAGAAAGTGATCGCCGCAACGACGGCATCGATCAGTCGGAGCGGATTGCCAAGCGCGGCACTGAGAATTCGGATAATGGAGTCATAAAACTTTCCTCCCGTGCCTGCTAGCGTTGAAGGGAGGTCGTAGATGCTTACGCCGCCATTGAAGTTGGTTGCAATCTTGTCGAACCAAACGAAGATGCCCGGACCGAAGTCGGTGTAGCCGATGTATAGCGCAGTGAAGATACCGAGGATCAGTAATGCTTCCAACATGTCGGTCCACGCCGCGACAGCATCGTTAGTCGATGCAAAGCGCAGGCCGGCGAAGATGATCGCGAGGACGCCGAGTCCGAAGGCCACCTTGTCCGATTCCACGCGGACGCGATTGCTGAGGGCGGTAGCGCCAGAGATCAGTCCGTTGCGCATCTTGTCCATCCCGGCAAGCGCCTTCTTGACGCCCGCGCCGATATCGCCAGGTTGCGATGCGGCGGCTGTCTGCTGCGGCGCGCTAGCGGTGCCCCCGGCGGAGTCGTTGCCTTCGCCAGCCGTAGCGCCTCTGGCCAGAGCGGATGTCATGATGAGGAACAGCAGGATGGCGATCGATGACAGCGCCGTACGCACCCTCATGGCCGTCGATTGAGTCATCATTTCAGGTTCAGAATTTTTTGGCGCTGCGCCTCACGATCGCTCTGTAGTTGTTTCGCCAGCTCGGCCGATTCGGATTCCACGGCCAATGACTTCTGTTCATTGTCAGCGTCTGACTGCGTCTTGGCGCTCATCAGCTTGAGGAGATCGGCACTCTGGCTCGCCAGGACGTCGAGCATCTGGTTAGTCGTTTGCGCGGCAGCCTGCGCCGTGGGCGTGAGTTTCATTTGCTTCTGAATCTTCTCGCGCCGCTTGGCCAAGGCCTCTGTGTTCTTGAATACATCGGCGCCGAGCTTGAACAGATTCTGAGCGGTCTTGTTCCCGTTGCTTAGCAGCGTGACTTGATCCTCGAGCCATTGACCTTGCGTCTTGCCGGATGCCGACATGAGGCTACGAACGCGGTTCAGATAGTCAGTATTGCCGGAAAGACCACCATACAAATCTACGAGAACGTTGCCATAGTCCTCGTACTTGCTGATCTCGTCGCTCAACGCGTCGAGCTGCTCTGATAGTTCCTGCGAATCCAGGCCAGTCGCCTGGAGCAGCTGATTTGCCATCATCTTGTACTGATAGACGATGTTGGTGTTCTGGTAGACCTCGTCCTTCACCGATTGGAGGGCAGTCATAGTGGTCTGCACGAGATTGACCCAGTCGATGACCGGCAAGCCGCCTGCGTGCGCCAGCGAGCTGAACGCCAGGGAGGCCGCCGTCGCGGCCTTGATGATCCATCTTTTCATTCGCTGCATCTCCTTAGGCGACGCGCGAGAGCATCTCGCGCACGTAGTGTTGTTGCCAGTCGGCGTGACCGGACGCGTGATGACGATCGAGGATGGCCTGCGCGACGCCATCCGATCGGAGCATGGCGACCATCTCTTCGGAGAACGTGCTCTGAAGCATGCGGGTCTGCGATCGAGTGATCCAGAGATAGTCGCGGTTGGGAACGGCGTCGTTGATCATCTGAATCTGGTCGTCGGTGAGGCCGAACTTGTCCTTGTAAAGGTCCTTGCTCGTGTTGGCCTGACTGTTGGGTAGGTAGATCAGGTTCCCGACGTTGTCCTTCAGAATCTCGAAGTCTGGAATGCGCTCCACCTGGCGCAGCGACTGGGTCGCCATCCAGATGGCACCGTTGAGCTTTCGAATCGTGGTGATCCACGTCTCGAGCCGCTTGTAGAAGCGCGGGTGCTGGAAGAAGAACCCCGCTTCTTCGACCTCGATGATCGTGTAGCGCAGTCCGTCCATGGACTGGCTGATCCGATAGAACGCGTAATCGACGAAGAGGGCGGCTGCACGGGGGTACTTCTCGAACAGGTCGCCCATCTCGATGGACAGGTTGTCGCTGACCGCAAAGGCGTCGTCGGCGTGGTCGAAGAAGTGGCCGTATTGGCCGCCCTTGATCCAGATCTGCAGCCGCTCGCGAAGCTCGTCGTGCAATTGCGTGGACAGATTGCCGAGCGTCCAGAGTTCGGGACTGTAGGTCGAAAGGATCTTCACGGCCTCGAAGACATCCTGCGTCTGCTGCGGCGAGAGGGAGAAGTTCTCGTCCTCGAGAGCCAGCGTCACCCACTCCGTGACATAGGTGAAGTTCGTTGGGTCGCCAAGTAGCGAGAGCGGGTTAGCGTGCGTCGCGGTTTGGAACTTGCCGGTGACATCCACGAAGGCCCCGCCGCTGAGTAGCGTCGGAATGCGCGTCGAGCGGTCCTTGTCGAAGCGGATCCGGCGTGCGCCGTGGCGGCCCGCCTGCGACACAAGAAAGTTCAGGAATACCGACTTGCCGGCGCCGATCGGACCGATCACGAGCAGGTGCCCGTTGCCGCCAGGCTGGTGAAGGTCGACGCGCTGCGCGGTCTTGTGGCGGGTAGGCAGGCAAGTGAGCGGTGGTATGTCCCGTCCCGCCTTCTCGGACAGCCAGTTGTTGCGTGTCGGCCCCGGCATGACCGAGCATACCGGTGCAATATCGGAGACGGCAGGTGTTTCGACAAACTGCAGGCGACGTTGCTTGTCCCAGCGACCGGGCAGGGTGCTGTTCCATGCCGGCATGAGATTGGCCTTCTCGCGGATCGCGCCGAACCCCGCATTGGTCAGGGCGCCGACGACTTCGCTGATCGCATCCTCGCATTCGGCTTCGGTCTCGCCGTAGACGATGATGGAGATGTTGGCGAAACCGTGCTGCGTGCCTTCGGCGGTCAGGCGCTTGAGCGCGAAGCCGGCTTCCTTAGCCAGCTCCTCGCGGCCTTCGTCGTTCTCGGGCTCTTCCTTGCCAAAGTACTGCTTGAGAATCGCCCCAACATTGAGCGCCGCCATCTTATAGAAGCGGCGCACCTTCTCGATATAGGCCGACGCCCGCGCGGTGTCGAGGAAGCGGAACATGATGCAGACATCGAGCTCGGCATCGATCTGCATGAGGCTGTCCAGTGCCGCTTCCTGGAAGGCAAGCCATTCCTTGACCGAGACGATGCCGGCGTAGCGCTTGCCGTGCGCCGACTCGAACAGCAGGCGCTCCGCGCCAACCGTCACCTCGGATTCGGTCAGATGGGTGTCGAGTAGCGTGACCGGGTAGCGGATACGCCGGGGCGGCGCGCTCGGATTGGCGGCCTGGTGCAAGGCCGCATAGCTGTCCTGCATGGCGAGGCGGTTGAGCTTGAGACGCGGAACGCCACCGGTGAACGCATCGATCATCGCTTCAAAGCGCCGCGTGTCTGCCTGCATCTTCTCCATGTCGAAGGCGAAGGCGCTGCGTGCGAACACCGTATCCTTTGTCGCCTCAAAGATGGAGGCGTAGACAGACTTGCCGCCGACGGTCATGTGATGCCCGACCTTGTCGAAGAACTTCGCCACCCCAGTTTCGGGCGTGTACGCGATCGCAAGCGAATGCGCGTTCCGAAAATACTTTCCGGACGTGAGGTGCGCCTTGTTCAGTGCGTCGAGGCGCGCATCCGCGGCTTCCGAGAACTCGCCACCGACATACGCGTGCGCGCGCCGATGGCTGAGCTTCCACCACGCGGTGATACGGTTGTCGAACGACTTGCACGCCTGATCCAGCTGGTTGCGGGCCGCCTCGATGTCCCCACTGTTGGGGCTGTCGGCATCCACGCCATGAAAGTCGAAGTTGGCAAGCAGTGAGCCATCCTTGTTCAGGATGAGCTCGGGCGTAATGGAGGTGAGCCACGGCGCCACTTCGTAGAGCGGACGGCGATTGATCTTCAGCATGGCAGGTCGCTGTCAAAGCCATAGGGGCGGCGGAAAAGCGCATGGAGCTTGCCGTGCCACGGGCGCGACTCGTACACATCACCGTAGGTGTTGTAGACGCTGAGGATCTGGTTCCACCACGGATCGCGGGAGGTGAGCCAGCGCAGCAACGCGTGGAAGGCCATGCCCATCAGCACGACGGCGACCGGGATCTTCCAGCCGCTGCGAAAGGTCACGTAGACCAGGAGCGCGACGATGGTGCCGTTGGCGATCGCGAGGCCGCGCACCGCGCCGCCGATCTGGCGTGGCCGTGAGAGCCCGATGCTGACGTGATGCTTGCGCATGTCAGATTCCCGAGCAGGCCTTCGCGACGCCGAGTACCGTCATGATCGACGGCGCAGCCGCCGCGAGGCCGACGCCGATACAGATCACCGACACGAACTTCATGATGGTCGACTCCGAATTGGCGATACCGATCGCGCCCAGCACGATGAGGATGAGGCCCGCCACGAACAGGTACTTCGTGTTGATGAAGGTGGCGATCCCGCAGATGAACTCGCCGAGTGACGAGAGCGCGGCGAGTTCTGCGGCCGCAGCAGAACTGGCAATCGCCATCAGGACAGTTGTGGCCAGGGCCTGTTGGACTTGCTTGCGCGTCACAGCTGCGCGGACGTTGGACAGAAGAGACATGCGGTAAGAACTCCGTGTGGTTAAAAGACGCGCTCGACAACATAGTCGTTGCCGCGGATGCCTTTGACTTCGATGATTTCGGAGACATGGCGCATCTCGCCGGTGCGCTTCATGTGGATGACGTAGTGGATGCAGTCGGCGACGAGCTTGCGCATGTCCTCGACCTTCCAGCCGGAGCCCGGCGGAATTCCGAGAAGGGCCATGCTTTCGAGGCGTGAGAGGGCCGCGCGCGCGTTTGGTGCGTGAAGCGAGCCCATGCCGCCGTCGTGGCCGGTGTTGAATGCCTGGAGCATGTCGTACGCTTCGCCGCCGCGCACCTCGCCAACAAGGATGCGATCGGGGCGAAAGCGCAGCGACAGCGCTACAAGATGCTGGGTGCTGACGCCCTTGTCGCTGTTCGACAGAAGCCGGACCAGATTGGGGACGCGCGGCTTCAGTTCCTGTGTGTCTTCAATCGTCAGCACGCGTTCATCGCCTGGAATGACTTCGACCAGGGCGTTCAGGAAGGTGGTCTTGCCAGACGACGTGCCGCCTGCAACGAGAATGTTCTTGCGTTGTCTCACCAGCTGCGACAGGGCTTCCATCAGCGACTCGTCTTCGACCGGTCCGGAGAAGATGGGACGATCGGTATCGATGTGCCGCGCGTGCTTGGCGGAGAAGGCGCCGGCCGCGACGTAGTCTTTGAGAGACAGATTGCGTTCCTGATGCCTGCGGATGCTCAGGGCATGACCGCCAATGGCGGTGGGCGCCATCACCGCGGCGATACGCAGACCCTTGTGCCCAGCGTTGATGATTCCCTGCGAGGTGCCACGCACCGCCGATTTCTGTACTGAGGAAGCAAGGGATCGAATGGCGCCTTCGAGCTTTGCGGGCTCGATGCTTACATCCAGTCGAGTCATGACGCCACGGCGCTCGACCCATACATTGTCGTGGCGGTTGATCATGACTTCGGCCACGTCCGGCGCGGTCATGTGCTCACGGATGGGTGCCAGCGATTCGAAGAACATGCCGACGGCACTCTCTTCGAGTTGACTGAGCTGCAGGAGCGGGTGATTGGCGGAGGAATCCATGCCCGCTATTGTTGGCAGGCAATCGACGGCGTGGAGGCCGGAAAGCTATGCCATTTTGCGTAGCTTTCTGGGATCGGCCGGAAATGTGGCATCCCAACGCATTATGGATAGCAATGCGCGGGTGGCCATCGATCGTGTCGCCACGGACTGGCTAGGTCCCGAAAGTATGAGCATGCTCACCCTATTTCCGCAGTAAGCTCATATAAAAATGTGAGGTTACTGGGTTAAGCACACCCCAAAACGTGACTTTGCGGAGGTTGAAGGAGAGCACGATGAGCGCTGTCTGGCGATCGGCGCGCGGTTCCGGATGCCACATC
>NZ_CP184986.1:0-2547500 GCF_049393815.1 Cupriavidus sp. H19C3 | reverse complement strand
AAAGGAGCGCTCAACGACATCGGACATCGGTAGGAAGGCGCTCCGGCGTTTGTTCGCTGGCCCACGGACGCCGCGCAACAAGGGGGTCCAATCGGCACACGCACGCTTTATCCGCCATCCCGAGCGGCTTAACATGAATCCAAAACAATACAGCGTGCCTGTAGCAGGAATCGCGTTGAAGCGGGGACATCTTGGCGAATTACATCGAAGAGTATTGCTCGCGCATCCGGCGCGGTGGCGTTGGCGGCGTTGCGGACAAACCAGTGGTGGTGGATCGTGACGGGACCTACACCATGCATTACGTGCCGTTCGAACATCGCAATCCGGGGGCGCGGCTGGTGCTGGTGAGTACCACGCCGGGGCATACCCATGTGCGGCTCGCCGCGGCGGTCACTGACGAGCTGCTGCGGACCCACGCGCCCGGCCGCGTTATCCAGCGCGAGAACAAGCGGCGTGTGGAGCTCGGTGGCAAGCTGGTGCGGCCGAACCTGATTCGCATGCTCGATCACTTCCGCGTACCCGAACTGGTCGGCCTGCCCCACGCGGCGGCGCTGTGGAATGAGGGCTTCGAGCATGTCCAGCCCCTGGCATTGCTGCCCTACGCGACGACCCGGCGTGGCCTGGCCTTCGACGGCCCGTTCGACGAACTGATGGATGTACCGATGCTGCGCGGCGTCTTCGAGCAGTTGTTCCTGGCGCGGCTCGAACAGGTGCGGGCCGGCGCGGTGTACGTTGGGCTGGGTCGCACCGCGTGGGCGGCGCTACGCCACGCGGCCCATCAAGGGGTAATTGCACGTGAGCAGTTACTTGGCATGATGCCGGTACCGGCGCGCGCGGGCAGCATGGTGCGGTATTTCCTGCGCGAGATTGCCGAGCGGGATCTCTCGCCGAACGATCCGGTGCGGCATCGGATCGCGTGGCTGGACGCCGCGCACGAGGAGATGGAAGCCGGCGTGCGCCGCATGCGCGCCGCGATGTCGACGCAGGTTCAGAGCGAGCGGCAGACGAGCCGGTTGATTGCCTGAGGTGGCGCTTGCCCCACCTCAGTGGGGATAAAGATATATGCGAGGTGACGATAACCCTTCTTGAGGAATCTGACCTCCTCGCATTCCCGATTGGCGGCCCCCCGTGGTGAACGGCGGGCCGCAATTTTTTTTTGCGGTGCAAAGAGGGAGGTCCGACACGGAGGTCGGAATCCGGTACCGGGCTTTGCTGAAATTTCCCGCGGTGTTTGCAGACACGGCGTACAGCGCGTACGCCGGGCGGGTCCTTATACTGGTTGTCAACTTTGAGTGACAGTGCGAGGTGTCAACATCGTCGACGTGTCGGCGGTCGGGGAACAGCCGTGGCAGTATGGGCTGGAACGAGGCAGCAAAGTATGACAACTATCTTGATCGTCGACGACCACCCTCCGCTCAGGCTTGCGTTGCGCGTGCAATTGTCCGCGCTGGTAGGCGTGCAAACGGTGCTGGAAGCGGATAACGGCCAGGCGGCCGTGGAAGCGGTTCGTCGTCACAAACCCGATCTGGTCGTGCTCGATCTGGACATCCCGCGCATCAGCGGACTCGACGTCGCGCCGCGGCTGCGGACCATTCATCCGGATGTGCGCATTCTCGTGTTCTCGGCGCAGGACCCGGACCTGTTCGCGGCACGGGCGTGGCAGGCCGGCGCGCAGGGATTCGTCAGCAAGACGCAGGATATGACGGCCTTTCTGCGCTGCGTGGAGAGCGTCATGACGGGATACACGGTGTTTCCAAACGGGAAACACCCAGTGCCCGTCAGCACCGAGCCGAGTGCCGACGAGGACGACGGCATGCGCCGACTGTCGGACAAGGAAGTGATGGTCCTGCAGATGCTGGCGCGCGGCATGTCCAACAAGGCGATCGGCGCGGCGATGTTCATCAGCAACAAGACGGTGAGCAGCTACAAGACACGCATCATGGCCAAGCTGCGCGCGGAATCGCTCGTGGATCTCATCGACTATGCCCGACGTTGCCGGCTCGCACCGTGAACGCCGCCGCCATCTTCCTTCCAGCCCAGCAACGGCGCGCCATCGACGCCGTTCTCGACGACGTCGCGCGCGGCGATACGGCGCTATATTGCGAGCTGCTTGCACGTCTGCTCGAGGCCAATGCCAACGACCTGACGCGGCTGACCGATGCGGCGCGCGCACACGACTGGCCCACGGTGAGAGCGTGCGCACATCGCATCAAGGGCAGTGGCGGACTCGCACGTTGCCAGCCACTGGTGGCCACCGCCCATGCGCTGGAAGATGCCGCGCGCAGTTACCATTCGGTGGCAGTTACGACCAGCATGCCCCACTTCCTCGCGGTGGCGAACGAGTTCAATGAAGTGCTGCGGCTGCTGCTTGAGGCCGCTCGATTGACCCAATCCGAACACAGTATTCACGGGATGGACGTGCAATGCATCGCGCGCACTGGCACACTGTCGGCCTGTACCGGTAAGACCGGTTGATCGAATCAGAACGGGAGAATGTCGTGCACGATTTGCAGGGCCTGCTGGATGGCCACGGATTGACGCTGGTGTTCCTGAGCGTGCTGGCCGAACAGGCCGGCCTGCCGGTACCGGCCTATCCGATGCTGTTCGTCGCCGGGGCACTGTCGATGCAGCCCGACGGCCCGCCCATCGGCGCCGTGCTGCTCGCCGTGATCGCCGCGTGCCTGATCGCGGACACCGCCTGGTACTTTGCCGGCAAGCGCTTGGGCCAGCCGATGCTGCGCACGATCTGCCGGGTCTCGATCTCACCGGACAGCTGCATTCGCCAGACCCAGTCGCTCTACCTGCGCGTGGGCCCGCGCTCGCTGATCTTCGCCAAATTGCTGCCCGGCGCCGGCGCGCTCTCCACCGCCATGGCGGGGATGACCTCGACTCCGCTGCACAAGTTTCTGTTCTACGACGCGCTGGGCGCGCTGGTCTGGGCCGGCGGGGCCCTGGTGGCCGGTGTGGTGTTCAGCGACTTTGTCGATTCGATCCTCGCCGCGTTCAGCACCTATGGTCCGATCTGCGTGGCGATCGTCGTCGGTGGCTTTGCGCTGTTCATTGCGTATCGCTTCTGGCAGCGATTTCGCCTGCTGCGCCGCGCCGGACGCATTCCGCGCATGACGGTGATGGAACTCGAATCACGGCGCGCGTCCGGCACGCTGCCGCTGGTGGTCGATGTGCGTGCCTACGGCGATACGCCGATCGACCGGATTCCGGGCGCGCTCGTGATGGACCTCAAGGGCCCGCTCGAAGTCCTGGGCGAATATCCGGCCGACGACGATATCGTCATCTATTGCGCCTGCCCCCATGAATATTCCGCGGCGGTGCTGGCGGAGCGGCTGCGCACGGCCGGCTACAAGAACACGTGGGCGCTGGCGGGCGGCTACGACGAATGGAAGAAGCTGCAGGGCGCGCTCGCGGCCCAGCGCACTTCGGCGGAAGGCAACCAGCCGCAGCCTGCCGTCTAGGCCAGACTCGGCCCCGTCCGGGGAAGTCCGGCTTTCCACACCCGCTTCAGGGTCTCTTGGGCCGCCAGCACGATCGCGCGGCCGTGATTACCATAGCCCGTTCGTAGTCACAGACCCCGCATGGCGACGCCATGCGCACTCGCAATGATCCCCTACTCCCTGCTCGACCTTTCCCCCATTACGGAAGGCAGCGATGCCGGCCAGGCCATGCGCAATTCGCTGGACCTTGCCCGACACGCGGAACGGCTTGGTTATCGCCGCTTCTGGCTGGCCGAACACCACAACATGCCGGGCATCGCCAGCGCGGCCACGGCCGTGCTGATCGGCTACGTGGCCAACGGCACCTCCACCATTCGCGTGGGCTCGGGCGGCATCATGCTGCCGAACCACGCGCCGCTGGTCGTGGCGGAACAATTCGGAACGCTGGCATCGCTCTTTCCGGGCCGGATCGAGCTCGGTCTGGGCCGGGCGCCCGGGACCGACCAGGCCACGGCGCGTGCGCTGCGCCGCCATCTGTCACAGGACACCGCCGACACCTTTCCGCAGGACGTGGAAGAACTGCAGGGGTATTTCGACGACGTGCGTCCCGGCCAACGGCTGCGTGCGGTACCGGGCGCCGGCCTCAAGGTGCCGCTCTGGTTGCTCGGGTCCAGCCTGTTCAGCGCCCAGCTGGCAGCGGCGATGGGCCTGCCGTTCTCGTTTGCCTCGCACTTTGCCCCCGGCTTCATGCGCCAGGCCGTGGATCTGTATCGCCGCACGTTCCGCCCGTCCGCGCAGCTGGATCGGCCCTACGTCATGCTGGGCTACAACGTGTTTGCCGCCGATACCGACGACGAAGCGCGCCGCCTGTTCAGCTCGCTCCAGCAGCAGTTCCTCGCACTGGTGCGCGGCACCCCCGGCCAGATCAGGCCACCGGTGGACGACATCACGCGGCTGTGGGATGCGAGCGAGGCCGACCATATCCGCCGCTCGCTCGCATGCACGGCAGTGGGTAGCCCCGATACCGTGCGTGAGGGTCTCCAGCGCTTTGTCGACGACCTGCAGCCGGACGAGCTGATGCTGACGGCCACGATTTACGATCATCCGGCGCGGCTGCGGTCGTTCGAGATCGCGGCGGCCGCCATGCAGCAATTGCAAGCGCCAGCGCGCCTTGCATAAACGTGGCACAGGGCGCAGGCCCGGGCAGGTGGCACATATGAGTCGCGCAAGGACCGACACAAACCGCCGGCTTGCGCGGACAATGCGGCCATGACCTTTACCTTTATCGAGCCGGACGCCACCGGCGCTGACCCGCTGCAGGGCGAACTCGCGCTGCTCGATCATGCGACGGCGCGCGGACCCGTGGCGCAACTGTGGGGCGCCGCAGGCGCTGGTGATTCCGCGCAGCTACCTGCGCGCGCCCGGCATCGAGGCGGCACGCGCGGCGTTCGCGCGCGAGGGTTGCCCGGTCTGGCTGCGCATGTCGGGGGGCGGCCTGGTGCCGCAAGGTCCCGGTATTCTCAATATCAGCCTGGCCTACCTGGTCCCGCGCGGTGCCGCGAGCTGGATGGAACCGGCCTATGTCCATCTGTGCGAAGTGCTCGGCGACGGCCTGCGCGCAGTCGGCGTCGACACCCACTGGCAGGCGGTGGAGGGCTCGTTCTGCGACGGACGCTACAACCTGGCCTGGGGGCCGGCCGACGATCCGCGCAAGATTGCGGGTACCGCCCAGTACTGGCGCCGTGCGCCGGCGGCGGTGCAGAACCCGGAAGGCCAGCGCCATATCGTGCTGGCGCACGCGGTGCTGCTGGTGAGCGCCGATCCGGTGGAAATCAATGCGCGGGCCAACGCGTTCGAGGCGGCCATCGGCAGCGGCCGCCGCTACGATCCCGCCAAGGTGGTCAGCGTGCGGGAGGCGCTGGCGGCGGCCACTGGCGCCGGCAACGTCCATACCGTCGCCAACGCCGATGACCCCGTCGCTCGTACCACGCGTAGCACGCTTACCGCGCGTGTGGCCGCGGCCCTGCGCGCGAGCATCGCGCACAGTACGCCGCCAGGGGCCGGCGCCGCCTGACTTGCGCGGCTTGGCAGCGCCATCCGTCGGTTCGACTCAGGTCCGCAGGGCTCAGGCCGGCTCGGTGCGCTGCCGGCTAGTGGGCGGGCTGGAACTGGATATCGCCATACCAGGCGCGCGCGCTCGCGCCCGTATTGTCGGTATCGGTCAGCAGGCCGTAGCCCGCCAGCTTGCCGGGCTTCTCGTGATAGACCTTCTCGAAGTCCGCCACCACATTGCGCTGCAACGACTGCCATTTGCCGGCATCGCCGGGCGCGCCGCCCACCACGATCATCTGTACGCGGCTGGTATGCGGATTGGCGATAACGGTGCCGGGCGGCGCGCTGGCGGTCCAGATATACATCAGCGTGGCATACGGCAGTTTCTCGCCGGCCAGGCTGCTGGCGATCTGCTCGGCCCGTTCACCGATGGAGAGGTTGTCCGCGGCGCCGTCGAAGAGGAACACCAGGCGCGCCGGCGCGTCTTCGCGGTCGGCCACGCTGTTGTCGGCGCCGGGGATGGGTGCCGCCACTTTCCAGCGCCAACTCACCACCGGCGTACGGGACAGGTCGACGTCACCCTGGTGCATCAGGGCCGAGGCCGCCGCCCTGGCATCGGCCTGCAGCACCGTGGTGCCACGGTCCGCTACCAGGCTGTAGAGGGTGGGCGTCTTGCCGCTCACCACCGGGAGGTTCTGCCAACCGGCCGGCAGCGACCCGCCCGGTCGGGACGAGGAAAACGTCACGCCCGGGGTCGCGCCGGAAGCGGCGCCTGGCGGCTGGGAGGCGGCGCCTGACGGCTGGGGGGCGGCGCCGGAACCCTGCGCTGCGGCGGTACCGGCGGTCAGCAGTATGGCAAGCTGTGTTGCGCCAACGAAAAAACTGAAGCGAATCATGGTATCCGCCCTTGTTCTTGTCTTGAATGGGAACAACCACGGCCATTGTAGAGAGCCGGCGCGGCGCGCGCTGTGAGCGCCTGTCCGACACGCGGCCCGCCCGGTAGCCACGCGCTGCCGGGCACCGGGACGGTGCGATGCCAGTGTCCCGTGGTGCCGCTCACGCGAACTGCGTGGAGGTGCTACGCTAACGGCCCGTGGTGCCCTATCCAGGAGAATTTACCGTGCCCCGCAAGACTCCCATCGAACGCTACCGCAACATCGGTATCAGTGCGCACATCGACGCCGGCAAGACGACGACGACGGAGCGCATCCTGTTCTACACCGGCGTCAACCACAAGCTGGGCGAGGTTCACGACGGCGCGGCCACCATGGACTGGATGGAGCAGGAGCAGGAACGCGGTATCACCATTACCTCCGCCGCCACCACCGCCTTCTGGAAAGGCATGGCCGGCAATTACCCCGAGCATCGCATCAACATCATCGACACCCCTGGCCACGTCGATTTCACCATCGAGGTGGAGCGTTCGATGCGCGTGCTCGATGGTGCCTGCATGGTCTACGACGCCGTGGGCGGCGTGCAGCCACAGTCGGAAACCGTCTGGCGGCAGGCCAACAAGTACAAGGTGCCGCGCATCGCGTTCGTCAACAAGATGGACCGCGTGGGCGCGGACTTCTTCCGCGTGCAGAAGCAGATCGTCGAGCGCCTGAAAGGCAATCCCGTGCCGATCCAGATTCCGGTGGGCGCCGAGGATGGTTTCCAGGGCGTGGTCGATCTCGTCAAGATGAAGGCCGTGGTATGGGATGACGCCAGCCAGGGCGTACGCTTCGAGTACCAGGACATCCCGGCCGAACTGTTGGCCACCGCCGAAGAATGGCGCGAGAAGATGGTGGAGGCGGCGGCCGAAGCCAGCGAGGAACTGCTCAACGCCTACCTTGGCGGCGAACCGCTGTCCGAGGAGCAGATCAAGGCCGGCCTGCGCCAGCGCACCATCGCCGGCGAAATCGTGCCGATGCTGTGCGGCAGCGCGTTCAAGAACAAGGGCGTGCAGAGCATGCTCGACGCCGTGATCGACTACCTGCCGTCGCCGGCCGACGTGCCCGCCATCCTCGGCCATACCGAGGACGACAAGGAAGCCGAGCGCCATCCGAACGACGAAGAGCCCTTCTCCGCGCTGGCCTTCAAGATCATGACCGACCCGTTCGTCGGCCAGCTGATCTTCTTCCGCGTCTATTCGGGCGTGGTGGAGTCCGGCGATACGGTCTACAACCCGGTGAAGGAAAAGCGCGAGCGGCTCGGGCGTATCCTGCAAATGCACGCCAATGTGCGCAACGAGATCAAGGAAGTGCGCGCCGGCGATATCGCCGCCGCCGTGGGGCTCAAGGAAGCGACCACCGGCGATACGCTCTGCGATCCCAATCACATCATCATCCTCGAGCGCATGAGCTTCCCCGAGCCCGTGATCTCGCAGGCCGTGGAACCGAAGACCAAGGCCGATCAGGAGAAGATGGGCATCGCGCTGAATCGCCTGGCGCAGGAAGATCCGTCCTTCCGGGTGGCCACCGACGAGGAATCGGGTCAGACCATCATCTCGGGCATGGGTGAGCTGCATCTCGAAATCCTGGTCGATCGCATGAAGCGCGAGTTCGGCGTGGAGGCGACTGTGGGCAAGCCGCAGGTGGCCTACCGCGAGACCATCCGATCCGCGATCAAGGACGTCGAGGGCAAGTTCGTCAAGCAGTCGGGCGGCCGCGGCCAGTATGGCCACGTGGTGCTCAATCTGGAGCCGATGGCGCAGGGCGGCGGCTATGAGTTCGTCGATGCGATCAAGGGCGGGGTGGTCCCGCGCGAATTCATTCCGGCGGTGGACAAGGGCATTCGCGAGACGCTGAATACGGGCGTGCTGGCCGGCTATCCGGTGGTCGACGTCAAGGCGACGCTGGTGTTTGGCTCGTACCACGACGTGGATTCGAACGAGAACGCGTTCCGCATGGCCGGCTCGATGGCGTTCAAGGAGGGCATGCGCCGCGCCAAGCCGGTGCTGCTGGAGCCGATGATGGCGGTGGAAGTGGAAACACCCGAGGAGTTCACCGGCAACGTGATGGGCGACCTGTCGTCCCGGCGCGGCATCGTGCACGGCATGGACGAGATCGCGGGCGGTGGCGGCAAGATCGTGCGGGCGGAGGTGCCGCTGGCGACGATGTTCGGCTACTCCACTTCGCTGCGCTCGCTGACGCAGGGCCGTGCCACCTTCACCATGGAGTTCAAGCACTACGCGGAGGCGCCGGCCAATGTGGCGGAGGCGGTGATCAGCTCGCGCAAGGTCGCCTGAGTCGGTCCACGGCCGCCGGGCGGGAGGGTCGAGCCCTTCCCGTCCCGGCCGGTGCAGTGCAGTGCATCAACCTCTGATCGTGCGGCTTGGCCGGGTCAATTGAACGGGTAAGGCGGGATGCGCCCCATGCTCGCCAACCCCCGCAGGGTTTCGTGGCATCATGTTTCCACCCAACTCGGCGGGAGCGCAACATGATGGCATTCCTCGGCACGGTATTCGTTGGTCTGGTGGTCGGCCTGATCGCACGCGCGATCAAGCCCGGCGATGACAAGATGGGCTGGATCATGACGATCCTGCTCGGCGTACTGGGAGCGGTCGTGGCCGGTTATGTCGGTCGCGCCGCGGGCTGGTATCAACCGGGGCAAGCCGCCGGATGGATTGCGTCGATCGTCGGCGCCATCATCCTGCTGTTCCTGTATGACCTCGTACGCCGCAAGCGCTGAACGGTCCCCCGCTTTCTGTCCCGATCGCCGTCTTAATCGCGGCAGCGCAGCAGCGTGGCATCGCTGGCCGGCGTGGCCATCGCCGTCACCTGCGGCGCAAGGGTGCGCAAGACCCTGACCGCCAGCGCGCTGGTGAACGTATAGCGCGCCGCATACGGCTCGCTCACGTGGAGCGTCACGGTGCCGAAATAGCGCTCGCCCAGCAGGAACACGAACGTGGCCGATCGATTGACCGTGCGCGACGAAATCAGGCGTCCACCCGGGCCGTAGGTCTGGAAACGCTGGTCGCCGGTGCCGGTCTTGCCGGCGATCGGCAGCGGCATGGCCGGCGGGTGCCCGACCTTTGCCGACGGCACGAAGGCCCCGCGAATCGAGCGGGCGGTGCCGTTCTCCACCACGTCGAGCATCGAGCGGCGTGCAATGGCGGCGATCTCCGGGGCAATCAGCCGCTTGCCGGGCGCGGGCTGTAGCGTGTAGTACGACGCGTACGGCGTTTCCGCGGCGAAATCGAGCCGCCGCACGGTGGTCGGCTGCACGTCCATGCCCCCGTTGAGAATGATGCCAGCGAGTTCCGACAAGGCCGCGGGCCGGTCGCCGGAGGCGCCGATCGCCGTCGCATAGGACGGCGTCAGCGAATCGAATGGATAGCCGAGCCGTTGCCAGCGCCTGGCAATGCGTCCGAAGGCTTCCCGCTCCAGCAGCGTGCGGATGCGCGCATCCTGGCCGAGCTTGCTGCGCGTCTTGAACAGCCACTTGTAGACTTCCTGCCGTTCTTCGGTGCTGGCCTTGAGAATATCGTTCAGGGTGGCATCGGGATGGCTGTCGAGATATTCGACCATCCATAGTTCGAGCGGGTGGATGCGTGACAGATAACCGCGATCGTTGAGGTTGAACTTGTCGTGACCGTATTTCACGAACAGGGTCTGCAACTCCTCGTCGGTAAGCTTGTGGGCCTTCGGCATGCGCGCCTGTACGAGGCTCGCGAAGGTGTCGTAGTCCAGGTTCGGGCGGGCGCTCAGCAGCGACACCGACAGGCGCACGGCGGTGAGCCGCGGCGTGGGCTTCTTGACGCGGTCCAGCAAGACCTTGAGCCGTTCGTCGGCGGACTTGCCACGGTAGCGCTGGTAGAAGCCCGTCATGTAGGCACTGCCTTCCTGGTCGGCAAAGCGCTCGAGCCATTCGCGCCGGCCCGGTGCGTTGCGGTCTTCCAGCAACGCGCCCGCGTCGGGATGGGCCTGGAATACCTCGTAGCGCACGATGTCGCGCATCATGCGGACAAACACGAGGTTGACGGAATACTGGAAGCCGACGCGCACGGTCATCTGCCGCTCGCCTTCCCAGCGCTCGAAGTTGGTGAAGGTCTGCATGCCTCCGCCGGTGTAGAACGCCTCGCCGGCATTGCCCGAGTACTTGCGGTCCATGGCGGCTTCGAGCATGGCGCCACGCTCGCGCTCGGCCGCGGTACGTGCCTTGGCCAGGTAATCTACCGCCCAGCGCGTGAGCACATCCTGGCGCGGGATCTGCAAGGCCATCAGCGCTTCCTTGCTCATGCCGGCATAGCGCCCGTGCAGTTCGTCGACGACTTCCAGATAGGTCACCAGGGTGCGCAGCTTGGCGGTGGAACCCAGGTTCAGCCGGGCGCCGCTGTTGATGTCGAACGGCTGCTCGACATTGTCGGCCTGCACGCGTACCAGGCTGGCATTGCCGACGCGCTCGAACAGCGTAAAGCTTGCCACCAGCCGGGACGGATCGTCCTGGTCGCGCAGCATGTTCTTGCCATACAACCCCATGGCGCGCGCATCGGCAGGATTGCGCATGCGCATGAGGGTATCGGACACCAGCCGTTGTGCTTCGCGGTTGATGCTGCTGTCGACGGTGAGGTCGAGCCGATCGAGGTCGTAGCGGCTCTCGACGCCGATCATACGCGAGACATCGTTGCGGACCTGGTTGACAGCCTTGCGCGTGACCCACGGAAGCGGCTGCGGGCGTTCCGGCCGCTCGGCCTTGTCAAGCGGCTGTGCCAGCGCGGCATCGCGCAGCGCCGCCGAGATGACGCCCGCGTTCGCGAGCAGCCGCAGGTAGCTGCCGGTGAGCGCATCGAGATTGGTATCGTCGCGCCGCAAGTGAAACGAGGGGCGCCGCTGCGAAATGATGAGCGACAGCGCGCGCTTGTAGGCCTGCGCCTCGCGTGGCGTGGGCGCGCGCGGATCCATATGCCGCAGCAATGCGTTGACGGTGTTGAAGTCTTCGCCGTACCAGACCCACAGGCCGTCGCCGATGCCGCTGACTTCCCCGTGGCCCGCACGCGCGGATAAGGGCACGGTGTTGAGGTAATCGGCAATGATGCGCTCACGCGCGCGCTGGGTGTCGGGCCCGTCGTGATATGCGCGCAGCGAGGCCGACGCCATCTGGCGGAATTTTTCGGGAATCGATTGCGTCTTGCCTTGCGGAGAGTGGCGATATTTCTCGATCTGCGTCGCCAGCGTGCTACCGCCGGGCGACTGGTGCGAGCGGTCCACCACGCGAATGCCCTGGTCCAGCACCGCGCGCGACAGGCGGCGCCAGTCGACCGCGGGGTTCATCATCGGGTACTCTGGATTGAGCAGGTTCTGGTTCTCGACGTAGAGCAACGCTTCCACCAGCACACGTGGCACCGACTCGAATTTTTCATACTGCCGCTGCGGATAGCGTTCGAACGCCAGCGTCAGTGCGTTGCAATCGCGCACGACCAGGCCGGCCTGGTTTTTTTCGCGATATGTCGGGAAGATGCCTTCGTCCATCAGCCGCACCATGTCGGGCGACATGCGGGCCTGCGCGAGGGGGACGTAGCCACGCGTCTCGAGCCGTTCCAGGTAATCGGGAAGGCGCTCGTATCCGAGCCGCTCGTCATAGGGCCCGGAATGCGGAAAGCGGATGCTGTCGCTGCGGCCGGGCTGGATTTCGAAGGTCAATGACTTGCCGAGGCGGCCCAAGTAGCGGGCCTGCCATTGCGACGTGCGTACCTCGTTGGCAACGAGGCTCACCACAATGTAGGTGCCGCCACACAAGGCCACCGCCAAGCCAGCGAGAATCCAGCCACGACGTGACACGTTTCGAATTCCGGTTGCGCCGTCGCGGGCCGTTTCGGCCAGCGTACCGGCTCATATCCCAGGCAAGCGCGCCTCATCCAAAGCACGCTGTCTGCCTTCGATATTACTCGGATCAGCGCCGATGCAAAGTGGGGATGTGCCCTGACACACCGATTCAAACCGCTGCCCTGCGCGGTGGCCGCGCCCAGGGCAGCGTGGGCGTCACACCTCGGACGTCTTGACCGGGCGGCCCGCGAACGGATAGCTCGGATCGCTGTAGCCGTGCGTGGAGGCATGGCCACGCGGTACCAGGGCATCGATCATCGCTTCTTCTTCCGGCGAGATGGTGACACCGACCGCACCAAAATAGTCCTCGAACTGGGCCAGCGTGCGCGGGCCGGCGATGACCGAACTGATGATCGGGTTGGCGAGCACCCAGGCGGTGGCAAACTGGCCTGCGTTGAGCCCGCGCGACTCCGCATGCTGCTTGAGCTGCTGGGCGATCACGAGCGATTCCTCGCGGAATTCGGTTTCCATCATGCGCTTGTCGGCACGGCCGGCGCGCGTGCCGGCTTCCGGCGGCTGGCCGGGCAAATACTTGCCGGTCAGCACACCGCGCGCAATCGGGCTGTACGGCACCACGCCGAGGCCAAAATGCTCGCAGGCGGGAAGGATTTCCACTTCGGGCATGCGGTTGAGCAGGTTGTAGTATGGCTGGCAGGCGACCGGGCGCGGCACGCCGAGGCGGTCGCACAGGCCGGCGATCTCGGCGATGCGCCAGCCGCGGAAGTTGGAGACAGCCCAGTAGCGGATCTTGCCGGCGCGGATCAGGTCGCCCATCGCGCGCACGGGCTCTTCGAGATTCTCGCCAATGAAATCGCGGTGGAGGTACAGCACGTCCACATAGTCGGTAGCCAGGCGGCGCAGGCTCTCATCGATCTCGCGCATGATCCACGTACGCGAATAATGCGACTGGTTGGGCTGGCTGCCCATCTGGTTGCCGAGCTTGGTGGCGAGCACCCAGTCGTGGCGATTGCCGTTCAGCAGGCGCCCCACCATCGACTCGGATGCACCCTTGGTGTAGACGTCGGCGGTGTCGATAAAGTTGACGCCGTGATCGCGCGCGCTGGCGACGATGCGCCCGGCCTCGGCTTCGTCGGTCTGGTCGGCGAACATCATGGTGCCGAGGCAGAGCGTGGAAACCTTGAGGTTGCTGGCGCCGAGACGGCGGTATTGCATGGTGAAATCTGACATGGCGTATTTTCCGAATGGTTGTGGCCAATGGCGAGGAGAGCCAGGCGGCGGTGTGCAAGCCGCCAGCGCGCATTGTGCCCCCTTCGGAAGATGCCTGCAGAAGCAAAAAGGCCGACGCGGAAACCGCGTCGGCCTTGCTTGCCGGCAGCCGGAACGGCGTCAGTCCTCGAGCTTCGGCAGGGCCGTGCTGGTCTTCGACGACAGCAAACCCGACTTGGCGTAGGTCTGCAGTTTTTCGCGCGTGTCGACGATGTCGAGCGTGCGCATCGTGAGCTGGCCGATACGGTCGAGCGGCGTGAACATCGACTCGCCCTTCTCCATCGTCAGGCGCTCCGGCTTGTAGGTCAGGTTCGGCGACGTGGTGTTGAGGATCGAGTAGTCGTTGCCGCGGCGCAGTTCGATGGTCACTTCGCCGGTCACGGCGCCCGCCACCCAACGCTGGGCGGTTTCGCGCAGCATGATCGCTTGCGGATCGAACCAGCGGCCCTGGTACAGCAGGCGGCCCAGGCGGCGGCCGTTGTCGCGGTACTGCTCGATGGTGTCTTCGTTATGGATGCCGGTGACGAGACGCTCGTAGGCGATGAACAGCAGTGCCAGGCCCGGGGCTTCGTAGATGCCGCGGCTCTTGGCCTCGATGATGCGGTTCTCGATCTGGTCGCTCATGCCCAGGCCATGGCGGCCGCCAATGCGGTTGGCTTCCATGAACAGGTCGACGCTGTTGGCGAAGGTCTTGCCGTTCAGCGCGACCGGCTGGCCGTCCTCGAAGCGGACCGTGACTTCCTCGCGCTTGACTTCCACGTCGTCGCGCCAGAACTGCACGCCCATGATCGGCTGCACGATGCGGATGCCCGAATCGAGATGCTCGAGGTCCTTGGCTTCATGCGTGGCGCCGAGCATGTTGGAGTCGGTCGAATAGGCCTTCTCCGCGGACATCTTGTAGTCGTGGCCGTTCTGGCGCATGAACTCGGACATCTCGGCGCGGCCACCCAGTTCGTCGATGAACTGCTGGTCCAGCCACGGCTTGTAGATCTGCAGGCCCGGGTTGGTCAGCAGGCCATAGCGGTAGAAGCGCTCGATGTCGTTGCCCTTGAACGTGCTGCCATCGCCCCAGATGTTGACACCGTCTTCCTTCATCGCGGCCACCAGCATGGTGCCGGTCACGGCACGGCCGATCGGCGTGGTGTTGAAGTACGTGATGCCGGCGGTCGAGATATGGAATGCACCGCATTGCAGCGCGGCGATACCTTCGGCCACCAGCTGCGCGCGGCAGTCCACCAGGCGCGCTTCCTCGGCGCCGTAGGCCTTGGCGCGGCGGGGAATGTCGTCATAGTCCGGTTCGTCGGGCTGGCCCAGGTTGGCGGTGTAGGCGTAGGGAATGGCGCCCTTCTGGCGCATCCAGAGGAGTGCCGCGCTGGTATCGAGGCCGCCCGAGAAGGCGATTCCGACGCGCTGGCCGGAAGGAATATGCTGCAGGATGGTAGTCATCGCCAGAAATCCAGGTGTGAATTGGGCGCCGCCCGGTGCATCAGCCACCGGCAACGCGCGAAGTCTCGGAAACCGTGAATTGTGACACGTGCACGCGCGCGCGCCAAACTTCACGGCCTCACGACGATTCGGGCGTTTCCATCAGAACATCCATTGGCACGCCAAGGGCTGTGGCCAGGCGCTGGAAGGTATCCACGCTGCCGTCGCGGCGGCGGTTTTCGAGCTGGCTGAGGTAGGGCTTGCTGATCCCTACGGCCCGCGCCAGCGCTTCCTGGGTCATGCGCCGGTATTCGCGCCATGCCTTGACCGGATGGTCGCCGGCGAGCTCGGCGTCCAGCACGGCCACGGGCACGCGAAAGCCGTCGTCTTCCTGCCTGACCCGGTCATAGAGCAGGGCGTCGTCGATCTCTTCAAAGAGATGCTTGACGCGATCCCACAGTTCGATGGGCACGACCACGAATTCACGCTGGCCGTCACGCTCGATGAATTGAATGCCGGTAGTCATTGATATGCGCCTCCGCGAGGTTTGATGGCCAACACCAGTACGACGAGGCGGCCATCCTCGACGTCGTACGGCACCCGCCAATCCCCCACACGCAACCGGTAGCCGCGCGCGCCGATCATCTTGCGCACGTTTGGATTGGGCGCCCATGGATCCTCGGCGAGTGGGTCGAGCTTGGCGAATCAGCAGAGCGGTGTTGCGCGGCATGGCTCGCAGCGTCTTGAGTGCCTGCCGGGAGAGTTCGATGGAACGGGCAGTCGTCGTCATATTAGCTTATAGTTAACTTTACTGCAAATAAAGTTAACTGAGAGAGGGGCGATTGCCGAGGAGGGGCGTTGGTGTGGCGATCGGATTTCATGCCCCGGCGGGAAGCGCCCATCGTATGCGCGATCGGGAGCGGGAAACGTGTCGGAATGTTGCGGCGATCACTTTTATTGATGTGGACACGATCTAGCTGATTTGCTAGGCTTTGTGGACGGCGTACACAATTTTGTCCACGCCCAGCCGGGCGGAGACTCGTGTCAACACCAAAGGAGATGTCGATGTCGCAAATACAACCCTATCTGTTCTTCGATGGCCGTACCGAAGAGGCGCTCGAGTTCTACAAGGGCGCCATCGGCGCGCGGATCGAGATGATGATGCGTTTCCGCGACAATCCGGAGCCGCAGAAGACCAGCGAAGGCTGCGCGCCGCCACCCGGCAGCGAGGACAAGATCATGCACGCGGCGTTCTGGGTCGGGGACTCGCTGGTGATGGCGTCTGACGGGTACAACGGCGGCAAGCCCGAGTTCAAGGGAGTGGCTCTATCGCTCACCGTGCCGGACGTGGCGGCCTGCGAAAAGACCTTTCATGCGCTGGCGGCGGGTGGGCAGGTGCTGGCGCCGCTGACCCAGACCTTCTTCAGCGAACAGTTTGGCATGGTGTCCGACCGCTTTGGCGTATCGTGGATGGTGCTGGTCGCGCCCAAGCCGCACTGAGGCATCGTGCCGCGTTGGCCGTGCCTTACAATGCGCGGCCAACCGGAGAGATGCCATGGAATCCCGCCTGACCGACCTGGAGATCAGGGTCGCCTTCCAGGAAGACCTGATCGAGACGCTGAACCTGACGGTGGCGCGCCAGCAGCAACAGCTCGACCTGCTGCAGGCGCAGTTTCGCGCGCTCTACCAGCAGGTGCACACAGCCGGCGCCTCGACCGCCGCCGAGACGAATCCGCAGCACGAGATTCCGCCGCACTATTGAGCACGCGGCTGCACGCCGGAACGATCGGCGCGCAGCCGCTGTCTCACCGGCGGATAGACTCCGATTGCCAGGACCCGGCCGCCGATGATCGATCGACTCACGCCTTCCCGTCGCTCCCAGCGCTTCGTTCGTGCGCAGCGCTTCCCTCATGCGCAGCGCTTTCCCCGTTTTGGCCGCCTCTCCCGCCTGGTGCTTGGCGGCGCCCTGATCGCTGCGTGCGCCAGCATCACCGCCGCGCACGCCGGCTATAACATCTGGACTGGCGAGTACACGTTCTCGAGAGATGAACTGCAGGGTGCGGTGGACAAGCGCTTTCCGGCCACGCTGCGCTACGGCGAACTCGTCAGCGTGCAGCTATCCCACCCACGGCTGACCCTGGACGAGGCCACCAACCGCGTGACCACGCTGGTCGACGCGGCGCTCACCAATACCATCCTGCCGGCCCCGCCCGTCAACGGCTCGCTCGCGCTCAACAGCGGCATCCGCTATGACGCCGACCGGCGCGCCGTGCTGCTCGACAATCCCACCGTCCAGCAGGTTCGGGTGCAGGGCATGCCGCAGTACAACGAGCAGTTGAACGCGATCGGTGCCGTGGTCGCGCAGCAGTTGCTGAAGGACTACCCGCTCTACACGTTCAAACCCGACGAGCTGCGCATCAACGGCAAGGACATCGAGCCGGGCGCCATCACGGTGGCGCCCGACGGCATTCGCGTGCAGATCAGGCAGCGCTAGCGAGTACCGCCCCGAAACACCAGCGCGAGCCCCGCCAGTACGGCCACCATGCCCGCCAGCGAGCCGGCCGACAGCTCATGGCCGAGCACCAGGTAGTCGAGCAGCGCCGTGACCGGCGGCACCAGGTAGAACAGGCTCGTTACATTGACCAGGTTCCCGGCGGCAATCAGGCGGTAGAACAGCAGCGTGGCCGCTACCGAGATCACCAGGCCCATCCACACCAGCGGCACGATGAAGCCCACGGTCCATGCCACATGGAGCGGCTGGAACGGCAGGCACAACAGGCATGCGCCCAGACTGACCAGGTACTGCAGCGGCAAGACGTCAGCCGGTGCCTGGCGAATCGTCTTCTGCAGCATCGCGCCAATCGTGGTGCAAGCCAGCGCCGCTGCGGCACAGAGCAGGCCCGCCGGCGAGAAATGCGCAAGTGCGATGCCATGCGCGACGATCAGCACCAGGCCACCGAGCGCGAGCGCAAGACCCGCCAGGCGCGTGGCGGACGCGCGCCGCTCGACCCATAGCAGGGTCAGGATCGGCTGCACGCCGAGCACGGTTGCCAGCACGCCCGGCGTGATGCCGTGGTCGAGCGCGAGCAGGTAGGTAATGGTGTAGCCGCCGATCAGCAGCACGCCTGTGGCCGCCACGCGCAGGCGTGTGCCGGGCGCCGGCAGCAGCCGGCCGCGATACAGTCCGATGGCCAGCAGCGCGCCCAGCGCCAGCACGAAGCGCAGCGTGAGAAAGGCAAACGGCGATGCGTGCGAGAGGCCAACGCGGCTGAAGATGGCGCCGGCGCTCCAGAGCAGCACGAACAGCGCGGTGGCGCCGTGCGCGGCCAGGGTGCCGGCCACGGCGCCGGCGGGCGTGCCGGCAGCGTTGGCGGCATGCGTCGCCACGGCGGGTGCGTCCGCCGCGGCGTTCTTGTCGAAAGTCATGATGTGTCCTGTCGAAAGCCAGATAGCCTCCGGCGCGCACGGCGCAATCATGCGCGTACGGGTGCTGCGAAGAACGGCCGGAGGAAGATGTTGCGGCGACGGTCAGCCGCGTGGCGGAGCCAGGGGCGGCGACAGTGGCGGCGACAGCGGGAGCACTTGCCGGGCAGCCGGCGGGGGGCTGACGCCGACCACGCGGCTCATGCCCACCACGCCCATCAGGCCCATCAGGCCCACGGCGCCCACGCCGGCGACGACAGGAGAAACAACGATGTCACGCAAACGCGCCGACGCCGCGCATACCACGCCCATGGCCGGCGCGGCCGGGCTGGCATTGACGACGAAGGACGTGGCGGACAGTGACATGAAAGTTGGGAGCGTCGATCCCGACGGCGGTCGCCGACGAGAGTGGCTGATACTACGTTTCGCCCGCCGCACCGTCAAGACGCACCGCGTCACCTGCCAGCCCGAGCCCGGCGGCCAGCGCCGCCAGGCTCGGCCCGATCGGCGCCTCGATCTTGAGCGACAGCAGCGGATCGGCGCGCGTGACGCCGAGGTTGAGCGCCGCGATCGGTGTCCCGGCTTCATGTGCCCACAGGCAGAAGCGATAGCCCGAGCGCACCGTCAGCGAGGAGCCGATTACGAGTAGCGCATCGGACTGGTCGAGGGCCACGCGTGCCCGCGCGACGCGCTCGGCCGGCACCGACTCGCCGAAGAATACGACGTCGGGCTTGAGCATGCCTTCGCATCGTGCGCAGACGGGCACGCGAAACGTCGCGAATAGCGGCGATTCGAGTTGCACGTCGCCATCGGCGAGCGGAGCGGCGATGATGTCGCGCAGCGCGGCATTCTGCTCCCACAGCCATTGCTGGATGCCGGCACGCTCGTATCCGGTGCCGCATGACAGGCACACCACGCCGTGCAGCGTGCCATGCAGTTCGATGACGTCGCGGCTGCCCGCGCGCTGATGCAGGCCGTCCACGTTTTGCGTGACCAGGCCGGAGAGCCGCTCGTGCGCCTGGAGCTGCGCCACCACCTGATGGCTGATATTGGGTTGCGCGCCCGCGGCCATGGGCCAGCCCAGCATGCTGCGCGCCCAGTAGCGCTGGCGCGCGGCATGCGAGCCGAGAAACGCCTGCAGCGTGGTGGGCGGCGAGCGCTGCCACTGACCGCGTTCGTCGCGGTAGCCCGGAATGCCCGAATCGGTGCTGATGCCCGCGCCGGTCAGCACGAACAGGCGCCGATGACGGGACACGAAGTCGAGCAGCTCGCTCACGCGGTGCCCTGTTGCGCGCGTGCTGCCTGGCGCGCTTCCCACGCCTTCAGTTCCTGGCGGTAGCGGTCCATTTCGTCGGCGTAGAAATCGAAGATGCAGGGGTCGCAGCCACTCTGGCAGCACTCGTTGTCGCCCGGCCGCTCCGGTGGCACGGGTCGAGGATCGTCGGTAACGGGGTGAGACACGGAAGATTTTTCGATGGCAGACACGGCGTCAGTATATGACGCGGGTGATCTGCACGCTTCCGCGTCCCGTGCTGAATTGTTTCGACATGGGCGCCGCGGGCAACGCCTGCGGCGGGCGCGCTGTTAGCCTTGACGCAACGTGTTTGCGTCACCTGCCATGCCCGTTCCCGCGCGCCGTTTCTCCTTTCTTGCCATGGTTGCATTCGTGCTGGCCGGCCAGGCGGGCAGCGCTCGTGCTGCCGACGATCTTGCACCCGTGCCCGCCCAGCCGCCGGCCGCGCCCGCCATCCTCGCCCCCGCCGCCAGCGAGGCGCCGGTCGCCGCCGCACCGCGCCCGCTCGGACGGCCGCGGGTATGCCTGGTCCTGTCCGGCGGAGGCGCGCGCGGCGCCGCGCATATCGGCGTGCTCAAGGTGCTGGAGTCGATGCGCATTCCGGTCGATTGCATCGCCGGCACCAGCATGGGATCGCTGGTCGGAGGCGCCTACGCCAGCGGCATGTCGGTGCCGGACATGGAAGCGCTGGTGGCGCGCCTGTCCACCGACGCGCTGTTCAAGGAACGCCCGCCACGCAAGGACCTCGCCATCCGCCGCAAGCTCGACGACCAGACCAACCTCTTTACGCCGGAAATCGGCGTGCGGTCCGACGGGCTGCTGCTGCCCAAGGGTGCGGTTTCGGGCGTGCAACTGGAGACCGTGCTCCGGTCGCTGGCCAAGGCGCCCGGTTATCGCGATTTCGATACGTTGCCGATTCCATACCGGGCCGTCGCCACCGATCTCGTGACCGGCACCGCGGTGGTCTTCAGCAAGGGCGAGCTGGCCAACGTCATGCGCGCCAGCATGTCGGTGCCCGGCGCGGTGGCCCCCACGGAATACGAAGGGAAGCTGCTGGTCGACGGCGGCCTGACCGACAACCTGCCGGTGGACGTGGCGCGCGCGATGGGCGCCGACATCGTGATCGCGGTCAATCTCGGTACGCCGTTGATGAAGCGCGAGGACCTGACCTCGCTGTTGGGCGTGACGAGCCAGATGCTGAATATCCTGACCGAACAGAACGTGCGCACGTCGCTGGCGTCGCTGCGGCCGAGCGATATCCTGATCGAGCCCGCCCTCGGCGAGTTCTCGGCCGGCGACTTCGACCACCTGCCCAAGACCATTCCGATCGGCGAAGCCGCCGCACAGAAGGTGGCAGACCGCCTCGCTCCGCTCGCACTATCGTCGGAGGCGTACGCCGCCCTGCGCAAGACGCAGGATGCGCTGCCACCGCCGGACCTGCGGCCGGTCGACGAAATCCGGCTGGCCCCGCTGGAACGGGTCAATCCGGACTTCGTGCGGGCCACGATGGAAACCAAGCCGGGCGCGCCCATCAGCCAGGAAACGCTCGACCAGGACATGCGGCGCCTGTTCGGCACCGGCGACTTCGAGCACGTGAACTACCGCTTCCTGGAGGAGCCGGGCAATCGCATTCTGGCCGTCAGCGCGATCGAGAAGTCGTACGGACCTGGCTATCTGCGTTTCGGGCTCGGACTCAGTTCGGATTTTCGTGGCGACGCGTATTTCAACGTGCTGGCCAGCTATCGCCGCACATGGCTGAACCAGCTCGGCGCGGAGTGGCGCACCGACGTGCAGGTCGGGCAGACCTCCAGCATTACCAGCGAGTTTTACCAGCCGCTCGACACGCGGCAATACTTCTTTATCGCGCCGCGCGTGGAATTCCAGCGACGCACCGTCAACATCTTCAACGGCGATACGCGTTTTGCCGCCTACGACCTGCGTCGCTCCGATCTCGCGCTCGATATCGGTAGCCAGTTCACCAAGTACGGCGAGGCCCGCCTGGGCGTGGTGGTCGGACACGAGAACGCCACGCTGAGCACCGGCCCCGAGGTCCTGGCACCAGGGCCGGGCGGGCTGGCCCGGCGCGCGGTCACGGCGCGGCTGCTGATCGACCAGGTCGACAGCATCAATTTCCCGCGCTCCGGCTATGGCGCGACCATCAACGTCTATTCGTCGCAGGCCGGCATGGGCGCGGCCGATACCTACACCAAGGGCGACCTGACCGGTACCTACGTCCACTCGTTCGGCAAGCACACCTTCAACCTGGGCTTCAAGGCAGGCGGCAATGTCGGCGGGCCGGAGTTGCCGCGCTACGACCTGTTCCAGTGGGGCGGCTTCCTGCAGCAGTCCGGCTTCAGCACCGGGCAACTGCTGGGCGGCAATATCCAGTTCGCGCGGCTGGTCTACTACAACAAGCTGTTCCGCCAGACGTTGCTGGAAGGCGTCTACGCCGGCGCGTCGATGGAGGTCGGGCGTGTGGGTGCGCCGCTGGTGCCCGGCAGTCCTACCGGCCTGCTCAAGTCGGGCGCGCTGTTCCTCGGCCTGGACAGCCCGATCGGACCGCTCTACGTCGGCTATGGCCGCGCCACGGGCGGCCAGTACTCGTGGTACCTGTTCCTCGGCAAGCCGTGACCCGCGGCACGGCCGGCGGATGCCGTCGGGCGCGCCCCCCACCGAAGTTGTATGTAATGTCTTTGTGCGGCTGCCTATACTTGGCCGTGTCGACAAGACCCCGTCTTGCCCGGCACCCCTTCCTCCGTCGCCGCCCCAATCGGCGACATTTTTTTTGCAGGATCGGGCGAGGTTTACCGTGGGACGTTAAGATGCGCGATTATCGAACGCTCCAGGAACCGTCTTCGCCCATGGACGCCCCCAGCCCACTCCGCCTCCAGACCGCGCATGCCGATACCGTGCGCGCCGCCCGCCCACCGTCCGACCTGCTGACCGGCTTTGCCGGCGATCCGAACTTCATGCTGTCGCTTGCACGCGGCCTGACGGTGCTGGAGGCGTTTTCCGAACGCAAGCGGCCGCTCACGATCTCGCAGGTCGCGCAGCGGACCCAACTGTCGCGCGCTTCGGTCCGCCGCTGCCTCTACACGCTCGAGCAGCTCGGCTATGTGAGCCAGCAGGATGGCCACTTTGCGCTGCGGCCGCGCGTATTGCACCTCGGCCATGCGTATTTTTCCTCGACCTCGCTGGTGTCCGCCGCGCAGCCGATCCTCGACACGCTGAGCACACGCATTCACGAGACCTCGGCGCTGGCCATCCTGGATGGGACCGACATCCTGTATCTGGTGCGCTCGGAAGTGCAACGCGTGCTGACCCACTCGCTTGGCATGGGTAGCCGCCTGCCTGCGTATTGCACGTCGATCGGCCGGCTATTGCTCGCGTACCAGCCCGCCGAGGTGCTGGAGGCGTTCTTCGAGCATGCGGAACTGCGGCCGCGCACGCTGCAGACCAAGGTGTCACGCACGGAGCTGGAGGCCGCCTTCGCGCGGGCGCGCGAGCTCGACTACGTGATTATCGACGAGGAGCTGGAGCCGGGACTGCGCGCAATCGCGGTGCCGGTGCGCGCGCTGAGCGGTGCCGTGGTGGCGGCCGTGAGCGTGAGCGTGAAGGCCGCGCGCGTATCCGAGTCGGAAATGATCGCGCGGCTGCTGACGCCGATGCGCGATGCCGCCACGGCGATCGGCAAGCTGATCGGCAGCTAAGCGGCAGCTAAGCGGCAGTTAAGCGGCAGTTAAGCGGCAACGGATCGACCGCCAAGCGGCCGGGGGCGCGTCGAGCGATCCGGCCTACCCCTCCGCGCATGCGCGCTGGAGGGTAGGCCGGCGGTATGGCCTCAACCGCGGTTAGCGAGCTCCAGCGCAAACACCAGGCGTTGCAGGAAGTTTTCCATGCGGCCGTCCGGGTTCAGAAACGCGCAGCCGTAGTGGTGCACGGTATTGTCGTCATAGCCAACCATCCAGTGCCCGACGACCTGCATATCGAGTTCGAGCCGGCCGAGTTCGCCAAAATCCAGCAGGCAGCGCTTGGCCGTGGTCCCCACCGGCAACTGGTCGGCGCCCACCGCGCGCGAACGCAGGCCCACGCCCGACAGCGACAGGTCGGCAATGTCCAGTTGCATCACGCGCGTCTCGCCGCCTTCCTGCACCCGGATCTCGCAACGGTAGCCCTTGGTCAGCAAGGTCCGCGCGCGGAAATGCCGACGCCGCTGGAAGTGATAGAGCTTTTCCGGGAAGTCGGCGATAAAGGCCGGCCCGCCCTCGAAGCGCGTGGCGCCCGGCGTGCCGATGATGAAATTCACCGGCACACCGCGCAGCAGGCCCGAGAAGGCATTCTGGTCGGACGCCATCAGCGCCTGGCGTTCGCCGTCGGCACGGCACCAGTCGAAGATAAAGGTCCGGTTGGCCGGATCGACATGGAGAATCGACGTCACGATCTCCGAGCCGCCGCGCGAGCGCACGCTCAGCATGCACTTCTGCCACGCGAGATCGCGCAGCACGGTGCCAATCTGGGATGTATGGGTCAGCCGATAGCGTTCATCCGAGTGCGACCCCTCCTTTTCGTCATCTTCATCACCCTCTAGTCGGGGCTGGGATTGTGCCGGGTCAGACCCGTTGGAATCTCGGATGCTCATGGAATTTTGCTACGTCGGATTTGGGGTGTTGCGCCGCGCAGGCATGGCTGGCGGCCAACGCGGCATGGTACGCGGGGCCGACAGGGCGGCGCAAGCGCTTGCCATGGCCTTCGGCAAAATGTTGCATAACTTTAGGTACAGACTTCCGGGGGGTAGCGCACTCGCCACAGCGCCGCGCGTTTATGTCGATGCCGGCCCAGGGACGGCGGCCGGCAGCGGATAAGCGGTCCGCACCACATGCCGGGCGCCCGTGGGCGCCAGCTGGCTCTCGTAGAGCACCAGGCGGTCGGCCTGCCATGGCGGCGCCGACAGGCCCCGCGTGCGTGCCAGCCATGCGCACAGCACGGCTTCGGGGACCGCTGCGCCGCAACGCGCGAGCGTCAGGTGGGCGCGAAACGGGCGCGTCTCCGCGGCGATGCCGATGTCCGTGAGTGCCGCCTGCACGTCCGCATGGAGTTGCGCGAGCGCGGGGTCGGCACGCAGGCCGGCCCACAGGATCGCCCCTTGCCGGCCGCGGAAGCGGCCCGTGCCCTGCACTGCCAGCGTGAGCGGCCGGGGTACCACCGTGGTCAACGCCGCGGCGATGGCGACCGCCGCGGCCTCGTCCCGTTCGCCGAGAAAACGCAGCGTCAGATGCAGTTGCCCCGGTGCGGTGGGCCGGATGCCGCGCTCGGCCGGCAAGCTCGCCAGCAGTTGCGCCGCGAGCGCGGGCGGCGTGTCGATGGCGATGAACAAGCGTGCCACGGGCATTCAGACGCTGGTGGGAGGCGCTGGTGGAAGACGCCGGTGGGAGCGCTGCCGGGATGCGGCGGACGCGTCAGGCCAGCGCCAGCGATGCCTGCCGCACGAACGGCAAGGCGTGCGCCGCGGCCACGCCTTCAAGCCGCAGCAGCGCGCGCTTGCGGTCGGTACCGCCCGCATAGCCGGTCAGGTCGCCGCTCGCCCCCAGCACCCGGTGGCACGGCACGATGACCGACAGCGGGTTACGGCCCACGGCGCCACCGACCGCGCGCGCGTGCGACGGCGGCAGGCCCAGCCCGGCGGCGAGCTGGCCGTAGGACAGGGTCTCGCCAAAATCGATGGTGCACAGCGCTTGCCATACGCCCTGCTGGAATGCGCTTCCCGCAAAGCGGATCGGCACGCGGAAGGCGCGGAGGTCGCCGGCGAAATAGGCGTTCAGCTCGTCGGTGGCCGCGTCGAGCACGCGCGCGTCCGACGCATGGACCACGCCGCCGGCCGTGATCTGCCCGGGATAATACTTCTGCCCGGAAAAGTACAGTCCGGTCAGCGCACCATCGGCCGCGCGCAGCAGGATGTCGCCGAGCGGGCTTGCCACGATGCGATAGGTCGTCATGCTTGCTCCTGGTTCAGGTCGCCATAGGTCTGGCGCTGTTCATAACGGTGCCACAGATGGATGGCGGCGTACGCGCGCCACGGTGCCCAGTGCGCGGTGCGCGCGTGCATGGCACGCACAGTGGCCACGCCGAGCACCTTGCGCAACGCGTAGTCGGTGCCGGGAAACGCATCCGGCCAGCCCAGCGCGCGCATGGCGATGTACTGGGCGGTCCAGTCGCCGATACCCGGCAATGCGCGCAACGCGGCCACGGTTTCCTCGGGCGGCGACTGCGGGTCGAGCCGCAGCGCACGCATCGATACCGCTGCGGCCAGCGCGCGCAGCGCCCGCATCTTGCCGGGTGGCACGCCGGCCGCGCGATAGGCGTCGTCGGACAGGGCCGCGAGCGCGGCCGCGCCAGGAAACGCGTGGGTCAGCGGCGCGATCGCGCTCTCCGCCGGCAGCGCCACGCCGGCGTGCTCGGTCAGGCGCGCGAGGATGCGCCGCGCATGCACCACCGAGATCAGCTGCCCGACGATCGCGCGCACGGCGATCTCGAACCCGTCGAACGTGCCCGGCAGCCGCACGCCCGGCAACGACCCGGCCAGGTCGCCGAGATGCCGGTCGACGATATCCGGACGGCAGCCGAGGTCGCACAGGCGCCGTACCTTGCCCAGCGCCTGCGGTATCACACGGGCCAGCGACGCCGACAGCGTGACGCGCACCACCAGGCGGCGCGGTACATGCTCAAGGCGCACCCAGCCCACATGCAGGTCTTCCCCGCTCTCGACGGCCATGGTGCGCAGGTAGGTGCCGCCGTGCAGATGCTCGATGCCGTCCACCGCACGCGTGCCCAGGAAGCCGAGCAGCACATCCCATGCGAGCGGAGGCCGATAGCCAAGCTCGAATACAAGCCGGTCCGCCATGCCGTCGGCGGCGCGCTTGCGCATGGCCAGCGGGGTCAGTCCATAGCGGGTCTTGAGCACGTCATTGAAACGGCGCACGCTGCCGAAGCCGGCCGCCAGCGCGACATCGGTCACCGGCAGCGCGGTATCGGTCAACAGCCGCTTGGCCAGCAACAAACGCTGGGTCTGCGCGTATTCGAGGACCGAGACGCCGAACGCGGCATCGAACAGCCGGCGCAGGTGTCGTTCGGTCACGCCGATGCGTGCGGCCAGTTGGGCCACGCTGCCGTCGGCCATGAAACCTTCGTCGATCAACGTGGCGGCCGCCTGCGCCAGGCGTCCGGAAATATCGGCCAGGCCATGTCCCGGCGCAAGCTCCGGGCGGCAGCGCAGGCACGGGCGGAAGCCCTGCTTTTCGGCGGCGGCGGCGGTCTCGTAGAACGAGCAGTTCTCGCGCTTGGGCGTGCGCACCGCGCAGACCGGGCGGCAGTAGACACCGGTCGACGAAACGCCCACGAAGAACCGGCCGTCGAAACGGCGGTCGTGCGACGCAACGGCGCGATAGCAGGTATCGGGATCGAGTTTCATGGCGCCATCGTAGCGCGCGGACGAGGCGCGCATGCGCTGAAATCGGACATTCTCCTCCGGCCGGGAAAAGTTCGGCGGCGCGCGTTCGGGCCGGGCGCCCGGCGCTAGAATCGCCCTTACATCCCCAGTCATGGCGGCACGCCCGGCCAACCGCGCGCGCCGCCCCCGGAGTTTCCATGCCTCGTCTTAACGTTGCAGGATGGCTATGTGCGGCGGTCTTCCTGGCCAACGCCGTCATGCCCGCGGGCGCCGCGCCCGCGCGCCCCGGCGGCTACGTGCGGGCGTCGCTGTCGACCTCGGCCGCCCCCTCGCGCGCGCCGTCCAACCCGACGCCGGCGCTAGCCGCCGCGCCGGTGGCCAGCGCGACCCGCGTGGCGGAAGTCGAGGGCATTACCGAGTACCGCCTGCCGAACGGCTTGCGCATCCTGCTGGCGCCCGATGCGGCGCAGCCCACCACCACGGTCAACATGACATACCTGGTGGGCAGCCGGCACGAGAACTATGGCGAAACCGGCATGGCGCACCTGCTCGAGCATATGCTGTTCAAGGGCACGCCGTCGCTGCCAGGACGCACCATTCCAATCGAATTCGCACGACGCGGCATGTCGTCCAACGGCACCACCGCGCAGGACCGCACCAATTACTTCGAGACCTTCGCGTCGAGCGAGGACAATCTGGACTGGGCCCTGCGCATGGAGGCCGACCGCATGGTCAACAGCACCATCGCACGGGCCGATCTCGACAGCGAGATGACGGTGGTGCGCAACGAGATGGAAATCGGCGAGAACAATCCGATGCGCATGCTCATGCAGCAGATGAGCGCGGCGGCGTTCCGCTGGCACAACTACGGCAAGGTGCCGATCGGCGCGCGCAGCGATGTCGAGAATGTCGGCATCGACAACCTGCGCGCGTTCTATCGCCGCTACTACCAGCCCGACAACGCGGTGCTGGTAGTCACCGGGCAGTTCGACCCGGCCCGCACGCTGGCGCGCATCGAACAGGCCTTTGGTCCGATCGCGCGTCCCACGCGCGTGCTGCCGCCCGAGCATACCGTCGAGCCGCCGCAGGAGGGCGCGCGCGAGCTGACGCTGACGCGGCCCGGCGACAGCAGCATCGTGGCGGTCCAGTACCACACCGCGCCCGGCGCGCATGCCGATACCACGGCGCTGAGCCTGCTCTCCGTGATCCTCGCCGACACACCGGGTGGACGCCTGGAGCAGGCGCTGGTGCAGACGCGCAAGGCAGCATGGCAAAGCTCGATGTTCGAGGCCTTGCATGATCCGGGCATGATCCTGTTTGCGGCCGGTACCAGCAAGGACCGTCCGCTGGAGCCGGTGCGCGCGGCCCTGCTGGCGGAAGTGGAAGGCGTGGCCGCGCGCCCCGTCACGCCGGACGAGCTGGAGCGCGCACGCGTGCGCCTGCGCAATGCCTATGAGCACATCCTCAACGATCCGGCGCGCTATGGCATTGCGTTGTCTGAAGCGATTGCCAAGGGCGACTGGCGCTTGTTCTTTATCGCGCGCGACCGCGTGGAGACCACCACGCTGGAGGACGTGCAGCGCGTGGCGGAGAACTATCTGCGCCCGACCAACCGCACGGTGGGTCAGTTCCTGCCGGGCGACAAGCCGCAGCTGGCCGCGATGCCGCCACTGCCGGACGTGGCGGCGCTGACGCGTGACTATCGCGGCAAGCCGGCCGCGGCAGCGGTGGCGACTTTTGATCCGAGTCCGGCCAATATCGAGGCGCATACCCGTCGCGAGACGCTGGCCAATGGCATGCAGCTGGCGCTGCTGCCCAAACCGACGCGCGGCGAGACGGTGCACGGCACCCTGATCCTGCGCTTTGGCAATCCGTCGGCGCTGCAGGGCAAGCGGGCGGTCGGCTCGCTGACCGCGGGCATGCTCCGGCGCGGGGCCGGCGCATTCGACCGGCAGCAGATCTCGGACCGCCTGGAAGCGCTCAAGGCCAACGTGTCGATCTCGGGCAGCGCCGAGCGCCTGACGGTCTCGTTCGAGACGCGCCGGGCGTATCTGCCCGACCTGATGGCGCTGCTGCGCACCGTCCTGCGCATGCCGACATTCCCCACCGACGAATTCGAGACCCTGCGCGCCAGCGCGATTGCCGGCATCGACAGCCAGCGCAGCCAGCCCAACGCGCTGGCGCCCAATACGCTCGGCCGGCACGGCAATCCCTACCCCGCCGAAGACCCGCGCTATACGCCGACCTTCGACGAAAGCCTCGCCGAACTGCGCGCGGTCTCGGCGGCCGAGGCGCGCGCCTTCCACGCGCGCTATTACGGCGCGGAGCACGCACAGCTCGCGCTGGTAGGCGACTTCGATGCCGACGAGGCGGTGCGCCAGGCCGTCTTCCTGTTCAGCGACTGGCGCGCGCAGGTGCCGTTCGAGCGCGTTGACCGCCCGTTCGTGGCCATCCCGGGCGCCAATTTCACGCTGGAGACGCCGGGCAAGGCCAACGCGGTGTACGTGGCCACGCAACCGTTGGACATGCTGACGGACTCGCCCGACTACCCGCTGCTGATGATCGCCAGCCGCGTGTTCGGCGGCACCGGCATGCGCAGCCGCCTGGCCGACCGGCTGCGCCAGCAGGACGGCATCAGCTACGGCGCGTCCAGCTACATGCAGATCGGCTCACTCGACCGTGCCGGGCGCTTCGGGCTGCAGGCCGTCTACGCACCGCAGAACGTGGAGCGCCTGCGGCGTGCGCTCGACGAGGAGCTCGCGCGCTTCGTGCGCGACGGCATCACGGCCGACGAACTGGCCGAGGCCCAGAGCGGCCTGCTGCAACAGGCCACGGTCAGCCGCTCGCGCGACGGCACACTGGCCGCGGTGCTCGCCAATCAGCTCTACCTCGGACACACCATGGCGTTCACCGCGGACATCGACGCGCGCGTGCGCGCGGCCACGGTGGCGGACGTCAACGATGCGATCCGGCGCCACCTGTCGCCGGCCGCGATCTCGCAGGCCTACGCCGGCGACTTCGCGCTGCCGCGCGGTGCCGCGCCCCAGCCCGAAGCCGGCGCGCCGCCGGCCGCCACCGACGTCACGCGCGGCGACGTCCGGCCTTGAAATCCGGCGCCTTCGCCTGCACATGAGAAGGCACGGTCCTGCGGGCGATGCTCTGCCGAGACGCCTTGTGGGGACCCGTCGATCACTGTATATTCATACAGTATCGTTCAGACACGAGGGGTGGATGTCAATCATGCGGGCAGGCAGCAAGGCCGAGGCATTGCGGTTCCTGACACTGGAGCAGGCGCCGTTCATGGGGCTGGAACTCGATTACGAGACCGGCTGGCAGGATGCGGTGGAACTGGGCCGGCTGGGCGAGAAGCGCGGCATCAAGGTGCAGTACCGCGGGCAGGAAAGCATCGCCGTGCGCTCGCGCGAGGCGTTGAGCGAGGGGCTGGCCAAGCCCAAGACCACGTTCCGGCAGCGCAATCTGTATTGCCAGTTCGATCTCGGCACGTTGCCCGATCACGAACTGGTCGAACTCGAAGCCAAGGCAACCCGCCTGGGCGACTACATTCTCGCTGGCCACTTGCTGCGCGACGTGGATAGCATCTGGTAAGGCTACGGCACCGAAGCGGGAGCCGTTTCGGTCATCGCTTCGGCCGCCAGCCTGCATCGTTCCCATCGGCCGCTCAGGCCGACTGCCAAACCCTTGCCGCGGCAGCCCAGCGAGCCGCGGCGGAGGCGTGAATCACGCCGGCATCGGCCGTGGTGCCGGCCGGCGCATAGGTCTCCAGGTCGATCGCGGTCCGGCACAGTACCGCGGTCACCAGCGTCTTGAACGTGCCACGCTCGCCGGCGGCCATTTGCCCGAGCCGCTCATGGCCTTCCAGCACAATCAGGCGATCGCCCGCGTGTGCGCGCAGTTCGAGCGTATAGAGATGATCGGACTCGCATTGCATATGCCCCCCCGACACCGCCACCACGATGGCATTGGGCAGGGCCAGGCCGTGTGTGCGCACGGCATCGCGCAAGCGGTCCAGATGCGCCTGCGCGCGATAGTCGCGCGCCGAGTGCCGTGGCGCCGCTCCGCCGCACCATTGCATGAGTTCCACCGGCGACACCGCCAGCGTGTAGGCGTGCAGCGGTGTCCGATAGGTGGCCACCAGTGCGCGCAGCCGGCATACGCCATTCCCGCCAGCGGTCTGCTGGAGCTTGTCCATCTTGCCTCCTCGTTATGCCCTCTTTGTCCTGCCCGGTCCCGCGTGGTCCCGCGTGGTCCCGCGTGGTCCCGCGTGGTCCCGCCTGGTCCTGCCTGGGGCCGTGATCGGCCGTGGCCCCGCCTCGTGTCGGGGCCCGGATGTCACGCATCCGGAGACGACCGCTCAATCGCGCAGCAGCTGCTTGGCGATGATGAGTTGCTGGATCTGCGTGGTGCCTTCGTAGAGGCGTAGCAGGCGTACGTCGCGATAGAACCGCTCCGCCTTGTATTCGGCGATATACCCCGCGCCGCCATGGATCTGCACTGCGCGATCGGCCACGCGGCCGACCATCTCGGTACAGAACATCTTGGTGCACGAGGCCAGCATGCTGACTTCCGGGTCGGCCTTGCCGGGCGTCTTGGCGTCGTACCGCTGCGCGCAGTCCCGCACCATCGACAGGCCCGCATAGAGCTCGGCCTGGCTGTCGGCCAGCATGGCCTGGATCAGCTGGAAGTCGCCGATAGGCTTGCCGAACTGCTTGCGTTCGCGCGCATAGGCCACGGCATCGGTAATCAGCCGGTGTGCCATGCCGCAGGCCAGCGCCGAGATATGCAGGCGGCCGCGATCGAGCACCTTCATGGCGGTCTTGAAGCCCACGCCGGGCACGCCGCCGATAATGTTGGCGGCCGGTACGCGCACGTTCTCGAGCACTACGTCGCAGGTCTTGGTGCCGCGCTGGCCCATTTTCCTGTCCGGCTTGCCGAGCGAGATGCCCGGGGTGTCGGCCGGCACGATAAAGGCGGAGATGCCCGACGCGCCCGCGTCGCCGGTGCGCGCCATCAGCGTAAAGGCGCCCGCACGCGGCGCATTGGTGATGAAACGCTTGGTGCCGTTGATGACGTAGTGGTCGCCGTCGAGCTCGGCGCGCGTCTGCAGCGAAGCGGCGTCCGATCCGGCATTGGGCTCGGTCAGCGCGAACGAGATGATGAGCTCGCCGCTGGCGATGCGCGGCAGGTAGTCCTGCTTCTGGGCCTCGGTGCCATCCATGAGGATGCCCTGCGAGCCGATGCCGACGTTGGTGCCGAACACCGACCGAAAGGCAAAGGCGGTATGGCCGAGGTCATAGACCACATCGCATTCCTGCGACATCGACAGCCCGATGCCGCCGTAGGCTTCCGGAATCGAGATGCCGAACAGGCCCATCTCCTTCATGTCGGCCACGATCTCGGCCGGCACGTCGTCGAGTTCCTCGAGAGTGTCCTCCGCGGGCTTCAGGCGTTCGTCGATAAAGCGCTGCACCGAGGCGCGCAGCAGGGAAAAGGATTCGGCATCGAGGGCCATCGGGGGTCTCCACTCCAGTCAGGCCGCTCATCGTACGCCGACCGTATGATTTGACAATCCCCGGAAGGTTGGACAGAAATGCAAAACTGACTTGACAATGCCCGGCCGCTGCGCGCTGCCTAGCCGGTTACCCACCGGTACCCGGGTTCTGCCAGTCATCGCATTTCTTGCGTGCCAGCGCCTCGCGTGTATAGCCGTGGCTGACCCGCAATTCGTGGTCTACCGCGTCGGCCTGGTCCATGCACGCGAATACCAGGTCGTCGCGGGTTTTCTGCGACACGCCGCGTATCTGCGGCGCGTCATAAGCCAGGCGCCGCGCGCGGCAGCGCAAGAAGAGCAGGGTTTGCTCGGAAGCCATGCGCAGTTGCGCGGGCTGGACGCGCTCGCAATGGGCGATGTCCGGCGCCGCCATCACCGTGGCCGGCACCGCGGGTAGCAGACAAGACAGCAGACAGATCAGGGGGCGTGAGACGGACATGGCGCGAAGATATCGGAAGGACGGCTGCACGAGGTACCCGGCCTGCATCATTGCCCAGCCATCGGCGCGACGCAAGTGACGGCAAACGCGAAGCCGATTGCCAGCGCGGGCGGCGCAAGTGCCCCCAGGCCGCTCGCACGCACGGCCGGGCCGGCGGACACTCTTTCCACGGCCTTGCACAATCGCCCGCCAGGCCAGCACCGACAAGGGGCGGACGTGTCAGGAATTTCGTGTGCTGAGGTCGGTTAAAAGATCTCAGCTGATGGCGGCGGTGAATCGCTCGCCGAACAGAATGGCGAACTGATTGACTGCTTGCCGCCAGGTGATAGGCGGCATCTTCCAATCCTTTTCGATGTTGCGCAAGGCCAGAAACAGCAGTTTGCTGGCGGCTTCGTCGCTCGGGAAGTGGCCGCGGTTCTTGACGATCTTGCGCAACTGCATGTGCATGCTCTCGATGGCGTTCGTCGTATATACGATTCGACGCACCTCGGGCGGATAGGCGAAGAAGGGGATCACCTGTTCCCATTGGCGCTGCCACATGGCCGCGACGGTAGGGAATTTGCGCCCCCACTCGCTCTGCGCAAAGGCGTCGAGCGCCGCTGCCGCCGCCTCGGCCGTGGCGGCCTGATAGATCGGCTTGATCGCGGCAGCCAGCGACTTGCGGTCCTTCCAGCTCGCCAGATTCAGCGAATTGCGGATCAGATGCACGATGCAGGTCTGGATTTGGGCGGCCGGATAGACCGCCTCGATCGCTTCGGGGAAGCCGCGCAAACCATCGACCACCGCGATCAGGATGTCGTGCAAGCCGCGGTTCTTCAACTCGTTGAAGACCTTCAGCCAGAACTTGGCGCCTTCCGTTTGCTCGATCCACAAACCCAGCACTTCCTTGCGGCCGTCGGCGCGGATGCCCAACGCCAGATAGACCGCCTTGTTCTTGACCGTGCCTTCGTCGCGGATCTTCAGCCGCAGCGCGTCAAAGTACACGATCGGATACATGGCCTCGAGCGGGCGTTGCTGCCATTGCTCGACGTCGGCCAGCACCTCGTCGGTGACCGTGGAAATCAGATCGGGCGACACCTGCAGCCCGTACAGTTCCAGCAGATGGCCCTGAATCTCGCGCACGCTCATGCCGCGCGCATACATGCTGATGACGTGGTCGTCGAAGCCCGGCAGCCGGCGTTGATACTTGCCGACCAACTGCGGCTCGAACGTCGCCTGCCGATCGCGTGGAATATCCAGCGTCAGTTCGCCGTTGGGCGTGAGGACCGTCTTGCGGCTTGTGCCGTTGCGGTGGTTGCCCGCCTTGCCTTGCTCGGCCTCGGTTTCCAGATGGTGGCTCAACTCGGCCGCGAGCATGCGCTCGGCCAGTTGCTTCTTGAGCTGGCCGGCCAAGCCCGATTCGCCCAGGATCGACTCGGCATCCTTGCTCTGCACCTGGGCAAGCAGTTGATCGATCAGCTCATCGGGGAACAGCTTCGGCGCCTTCGGGTTCTTGCTCTTCTTGGTCACGGTTGCATCGGTCATAGGACGTTATTTCCGTTATCGTCTCATGGCCTCGGCACACTAAAAATCTGACAGGCCCCAAGGGGCGGCAACAATGTATTGCCGCCGGATACAAGATGCATACTGGCCAGACATGATCGATCGCGTGTAGCCTGTGCGGGCGCGAGCGCCCCGCTCGCCACCAACTCAGCGGCGAGCTCTCCCCGCCGCCATGACCACAAGATTCACATGACCGACATCTCTTCCTCCGCCACCGCCGCCGGACCGGCGCCCTCACCCGAGGAAACGCGCAAGCGCGTCTTCGCCATCGTGGCCGCTTCCTCGGGCAACCTGGTCGAGTGGTTCGACTTCTACATCTACGCGTTCTGCGCGATCTACTTCGCGCCGTCGTTCTTTCCGAAGTCCGATCCCACCGCGCAGTTGCTCAACACGGCCGGCGTATTCGCCGCGGGCTTCCTGATGCGGCCGATCGGCGGCTGGCTGTTCGGCCGCATCGCCGATCGCAATGGCCGCAAGAATTCCATGCTGATCTCGGTGGTCATGATGTGTTTCGGCTCGCTGCTGATCGCCTCGCTGCCCACCTATGCCACCATCGGCAACCTCGCACCGGCGCTGCTGCTGCTCGCGCGCCTGCTGCAGGGCCTCTCCGTGGGCGGCGAGTACGGCACCACCGCCACCTACATGAGCGAAGTGGCACTGCGTGGGCGACGCGGCTTCTTCTCGTCGTTCCAGTACGTCACGCTGATCGGCGGCCAGTTGCTGGCGGTGCTGGTGGTGGTGGTCCTGCAGCAGCTGCTCGACGAAGCCGAGCTCAAGGCATGGGGCTGGCGCATCCCGTTCGTGATCGGTGCCATCACCGCCGTGGTGGCGCTGTTGCTGCGCCGCACGCTGCACGAGACCACCACCGCCGCGCAACGCAGTTCGCGCGAGGCCGGTACCATCGCCGAGCTGTTCCGCCATCACAAGGCCGCGTTCTTCACGGTGCTGGGCTATACCGCGGGCGGTTCGCTGATCTTCTACACGTTCACCACGTACATGCAGAAGTACCTCGTGAACACAGCCGGCATGTCGATCAAGACCGCCAGCTACGTGATGACCGGGTGCCTGTTCGTGTATATGTGCATGCAGCCGTTGTTCGGCGCGCTGTCCGACCGTATCGGCCGCCGCAACAACATGCTCCTGTTCGGCGCACTCGGTGCGCTCGCCACGGTACCGATCCTGACCTCCCTGAAGACCGTGACGAGCCCGGAGCTGGCCTTCGTGCTGATCTGCATCGCGCTCGCCATCGTCAGTTTCTATACCTCGGTAAGCGGCATCGTGAAGGCGGAAATGTTCCCGCCCGAAGTGCGCGCGCTGGGCGTGGGCCTGGCCTACGCGGTGGCCAATGCGATCTTCGGCGGCTCCGCCGAGTACGTCGCGCTGGGCCTGAAGGCGGCAGGGCACGAGAACAGCTTCTACTGGTACGTGACGACGATGATGGTGATCGCCTTCCTGTTTGCGTTCCGGTTGCCGCGTCAGGCCAAGTACCTGCATCACGAGCACTGAACGCCAGCATGGCAAACTAAGGGGCCTTCAGGCCCCTTTTTTGTTTTCCGCGCCTTATTGCCGATCGATCCTGCCCCATGGACCTCAACGCCCTGCGTCTGTTCGTCGATATCGTCGATGCCGGCAACCTCAGCGCCGCCGCACGCAAGCTCAAGATGACGCGCGCCAACGTCAGCTACCACCTGAAGGCGCTCGAGGCCGAGCTCGGGGTGCAACTGTTGCGCCGGACCACGCGGCACGTGGAACCGACGCCGGTCGGCGCCGGGCTCTACGAACATGGCCGCAATATCCTCGGCGAGGTGGCCGCGGCCAATGCGCTGATCAGCAGCATGGGCAAGAGCCTGCAGGGCCATGTGCGGCTGTCGGTTCCGACCGGGCTCGGACATTCGCTGCTCTCGCCGCTGCTGGTGCAGTTCAAGCAACGCTATCCGGATATCACGCTCGACGTGGTGTTCGACAATCGCATCCACAATCTCGTGGCGGAGGACGTCGAAGTGGCGTTGCGCATCATCTCGACCCCGCCCGACGCGGTGGTCGCCACCGAGATCGGCGAGGTCGACTGGGTGGTCTGCGCAGCGCCCGCCTATCTGTCGGCGCGCGCGGCGCCGGCCCGGCTTGCCGACCTGACGGCGCATGCGATCGTCTGCGCATCGCCGATCGGGCAGAAGCTCAAGGCATCTGGCACGCGGGGCAACGCCGCCGCGCGCGAGCAGGTGGTGCTGGTGCCGACGCTCAGTTCCGAGAATTTCGCGTTCCTCAAGGACGCGGTGCTCAGCGGGCTAGGCATCGGCATCTTTCCGCTGTACGCGATCGGCAACGAACTGGCGGAAGGCACGCTGGTGCCGCTGCTGCGCGACTACCGCATCAGTGTCTTCGGCAGCAAGCTCTACCTGCTGACCATGCCGAATCGCTACCAGACCATGGCAACGCGCTATCTGCTGACCTTTCTCAAGACCGAACTGCAAGCGATCTGGCCTCGCGTGCGGGCCGCCAGAATCTATAGTGAAAAGTCCTAGAGCGATAGGCGCACCGATGTGCGCAAGGAAGGACATCATGGCCATGGCTACCACGTTGGCAAACTGCCTCAGCAGCAGGAACAGCCAGTACGACATCATTCGCCACCCCTACAGTCTCAGCAGCATGGCCACCGCGCAGGCTGCTCATGTGCCGGGCGACCGCCTGGCCAAGACGTTGTTGCTCGAGGATGAAAACGGCTACGTGGCGGCCGTGATTCCTTCGAGCCATCACCTGCAGATGCACGCGATCTGCGAGCAGACCGGCCGCCAGCTCACGCTCGCCCCCGAGGACGAGCTGCGCGAGGTGTTCAAGGATTGCGACCTTGGGGCAATTCCGCCGGTCGCCATGGCGTACGGCATGCGCACGTACGTGGACGATAGCCTGCTCGACGAACCCGAGGTCTGGTTCGAGGCCGGCGATCACCTCGAACTCGTGCATATGCGCGGCGATCAGTTCAAGATGCTGATGGCCGATGCCGAGCGAGGCCACTTTGCGCACCGCATGATGTAGTCAGGCGCCGGCCGGGGGCAATGCCTCCGGCGCGGCGCTATCGTCCTTGAGGTCGACGCCGGAACGCCCCAGCGCCACTGCGCCGCGCAGCAGGAACACCAGGCGGTCCGCGGCGCGGGCATAGGACAGACCTTCCGCGCGCACATTGGAGATGCAGTTGCGCTCCGCGTCGGTACGGCCAGGCCGCGGCGCGTACGTCAGGTAGATGCCGAGGCTGTCCGGGGAACTGAGCCCCGGACGTTCGCCGATCAGCATGACCACCTGGCGTGCACCGAGCCGCGCCCCGATGTCGTCGCCGAGCGCGACGCGCGCCTGCTCGGCCACCACCACGGGGCCGATGTGCCAGTCGCGCAGGCGTGCGCGGACGGCCGCGAGCAAGGGCAGGGCATGCCGTTGCGCGGCGAGGGCGGACAGGCCATCGGCAATGACGAACACCACATCGGGGCCGTGCGCCGGGCCTCGCGCATGGCCTTCCACGCGATGTTGCGAGCCAGCCGCCACGCCCGCGGCCACCGGCGTCTGCGCGCGCTCGATGGCGGCGAGGCGCGCGGCACTGGCGGCATCGAGCTGCCGGCCGAGGTCGGGGCGCCGCAGGTAGTGCTGGCGATCCACCGCGGCGCTATGCACGCGCACGCTTGCGAGCCCGGCCGCGCGCAGCCCGGCTTCGATGGCCTCGACGGCGAGGGGCAGGTGGACGGCATCGCGGGCCTGCGCATGGGCCAGGCCGAAGGCAAGGATGGTCTCGGTGGTCTGCGCGTGGCCGGCCCGGCCGAGCGCGATGCGGGCCCGGGTGAATGCGCGCAGGCGTGCCCATGGATCGGTCTGCGTATGCGCAGCCGGTGCGGGTTGCGCTGGTGGCGTGGCATGGACAGGCGATGATGGCGACGCGGGGGGCCCGGAGGACGCCGGCGTAGCAGGCGATGCGGCGGTCGCAGAACGGTGTGGGTCGCTCATGCCGTTTCCTCACACGCCTTCGACCAGCGACAGTAGCGGCTGCCGCGCCGTTTGCGCCAGCAGGCGCCCGCCCTCGTCGACGATGCCCATTTGGCGCAGCCACGCCTCGAACTCCGGCGCGGGCCGCAACCCCATGACTTCGCGCAGGTACAGCGCATCGTGGAACGCCGTGCTCTGGTAATTGAGCATGATGTCGTCCGCGCCCGGCACGCCCATGATGAAATGGATGCCGGCCACGCCGAACAGCGTAAGCAGATTGTCCATGTCGTCCTGGTCCGCCTCGGCATGGTTGGTGTAGCAGATATCGCAACCCATCGGCACCCCGATCAGCTTGCCGCAGAAATGGTCCTCGAGCCCGGCACGGATGATCTGCTTGCCATCGTAGAGATACTCGGGGCCGATAAATCCCACCACGGTATTGACCAGCAACGGCGCGAACGCGCGCGCCACGCCGTGCGCGCGCGCTTCCATGGTCTGCTGGTCGACGCCGTGATGAGCGTTGGCCGAGAGCGCGCTGCCCTGTCCGGTTTCGAAATACATGACGTTGTCGCCGACGGTGCCGCGTGCCAGCGACAGCGCCGCGGCGCGGGCCTCCGCCAGCAAGGCGAGGTCGATGCCGAACGCGGCGTTGGCACGCTGGCTGCCGGCAACGGACTGGAACACGAGGTCGACCGGCGCACCGGCCTCGATCGCGCGCAGGGTGTTGGTCACGTGGGTCAGCACGCACGACTGCGTGGGCACCTCATGGCGTCTCCGGATCTCGTCGACGAGCCGGAGCAGCGCAACGATGGCACCGAGGTTGTCGCTGGCGGGATTGATGCCGATGGTGGCATCGCCACACCCATAGAGCAGCCCATCGAGGATCGAGGCGGCAATGCCGCGCGGATCGTCGGTCGGGTGGTTGGGCTGCAGCCGCACCGCCAGCCGGCCCGGCAGCCCGATGGTATTGCGAAAGCGCGTAACCACGCGGCATTTGCGCGCGACCGCGACGAGGTCCTGGTTGCGCATCAGCTTGCTGACGGCTGCCGCCATCTCGGGCGTAATGCCTGGCGCCACGCGCGTCAGCACATGGTGGTCGGTCTCGTGTGACAGCAGCCAGTTGCGAAAGTCGCCGACGGTCTGGCTGGCAATCTCGGCAAAGGCGCGCGCATCGTGGCCATCGACGAGGAGGCGCGTGACCTCGTCCTCCTCGTAAGGCACCAGCGCCTCGGACAGAAAGCGCGAGAGCGGGACCTCGGCCAGCGCCATGCGCGCGGCCATGCGTTCTTCCTCGCTGGCGGCGGCGATGCCGGCCAGCGCATCGCCCGAGCGCGCCGGACTGGCCTTGGCCAGCAGCGTGCGCAGGTCCGCAAAGACATGCCGCCGCGTGCCGACGGTATGCGTGAATGCCATGGTGCGTGCCCTCTTCCCGTGCCGTGGTGGTTGCGTGGGCCATGTCTGACAGCCCCCACATCAATATAGGTGAAGCGACGCAAGTTTCACGCCGGCGACACCCGCCAGCATGCCGGGCTGTGCGCAAGTCTGCTTGCCAAGGGGCATATGGCCCGATGACAATCGTGCGCGGGAGACCTTCCGATCGGGGGGCTCCCGACACCTGCGCCCGCCCCGCTTCTGGCGATCCATCCGGATCATGGGCGCCAAACCCGCCGCCCAACACCTCATGACGCAGCTGGACCCAGAACGCCCGCACGAACCCCCGCAGTCCCCCGTCGTCGCCGCAACGGTGCCTACCCCACCTGCGCGGCCCATCTGGGCCGGCTGGTCCGGTGTGGAGGCTGCCTCGTTTGCCTTGACCGCAGCCGCCCTGCTGCTGGTACTGCATGCGAACCTGGTCGCCGCGCTGCTGGCGGGCCTGCTGCTCTATTCCCTGGTCGACGTGCTGGCGCCCCGGCTGACCCGCCTGCATCCGCGCCACGACGCGCTGGCCGTGGCGATCCTGTCGGCGGTGATCCTGCTCGCGCTGACGCTCGGCATCTGGGCGCTGGTACGCTATGTCAGCGGCGACGGCAATACGCTGGAGCGGCTGCTCGACCGTATGGCCGACATCATCGACCAGTCGCGCAGCCAGATGCCGGCCTGGCTCAGCAACTCCCTGCCCAATGGCGTCGAGGAACTGGCGCCGGCGCTGATAGCCACCTTGCGCGCGCACGCGCAGATGGCGCAGAAGCTCGGGACCGAAATCGTCCGCACGCTGCTACATGTCGTGATCGGACTGGTGATTGGCGCGATGGTGGCGCTGTATCGCGCGATCTCGCGGCCCAACCGGCGACCGCTGGCCGCGGCGCTGGTCACGCGGGCACGCACGCTGCAGACCGCGTTCGCGCAGTTCATCTTCGCGCAGATCCAGATCTCCACCATCAACACGCTGCTGACCGGCATCTACCTGCTGGTGGTATTGCCGCTGTTCAACCAGCACCTGCCGCTATCGAAGACGCTGGTGGCCATCACCTTTATTGCCGGCCTGCTGCCCGTGCTTGGCAACCTGATCTCGAATACCGCCATCGTGGTGGCGTCGCTCGCGGTATCGCTACCGATCGCGGTGGTGTCGCTGATCTATCTGGTGGTCATCCACAAGCTCGAGTATTTCCTCAACGCGCGCATCATCGGCGCGCGCATCCAGGCGGCGGCTTGGGAATTGCTGACCGTGATGCTGGTGATGGAAACGCTGTACGGCATTCCCGGCGTGATCGCGGGGCCGATTTTCTATGCGTACGTCAAGCGCGAACTGGTGGCGAAGGCGCTCGTGTGAGCCAGTGCGGAGGCCTGTGAGGGCATGAAAACGACGTGGGCCCGCACGCCACCCCGCATGCCGTCGCGCCGTTAACTCCTTGAATTCATTGATGCCGCCGCGCAGAAACGGGTACGGTCGGTGCGTTGCCGGGTACTGGCCGGGGTACCGCGCGAGCCTCAGCCGGTAGACAAGAGCGGCGACAAAGGCAGGCCCCGCAGGGCCGCCTCTCACTCGTCGCGCGGCAGAAACGCGTCGCCTTCACTCAACGGGGCATGGCGGTAGGTCGCCGGCGTGCGGCTCAGCTTTACCGGTGCGCCGAGGCCCTTGTACCCACCCGGCATCTCGACCACCATCTCGCGATGCGCGGTATGCGGATGCTGCAGGGCGTCCGGCACCGACAGCACCGGCGCGCACGGTACGCCCGCGGCGGCAAGTTCGTCGGCAAACGTCTTGCCGTCGACCTCGCGCATGCGCGCTTCCAGCTCGACCTTCAGCGTGGCGCGATGGATCGAGCGCCCGCCCGCGGTGGCATAACGTTCGTCGTCGGCCAGCGCGGCCATGCCGAGGCGCTCGCACAGGATGCGGAACTGCCGGTCGTTACCCACCGCGAGGAAGATCGGATCGGTGGCGGTAGCCACGGTGTCGTACGGATAGATGTTCGGGTGAGCGTTGCCGGTGCGGCGAGGCGCCTTGCCGCTCATGAACCAGTTGGCCGCATGCGGATGCAGCAGCGACAGGCCCGAGTCATAAAGCGCGGCTTCCACGAACTGGCCGCGGCCACTACGTTCGCGCTCCTGCAGCGCCAGCAGCACGCCCAGCGCGGCATTGAGGCCGGTGACCATGTCGACCACCGGCAGGCCTACGCGCAGCGGTTCGCCATCGGCCTCGCCATTGACGCTCATGATGCCGGCCATGGCCTGGATCGCGGCATCGTAGCCCGGCAGCCCGCCGAGCGGGCCGTCCGCGCCAAAGCCCGAGACACGGCAATGCACCAGGCGCGGAAAGCGCTGCGACAGCACGTCGTAGCCGAGCCCCCACTTTTCCAGCGTACCGGTCTTGAAGTTCTCTAGCATGACGTCTGCCTCCACCAGCAGCGCGAGCAGGATCTCGCGGTCGGCCTCGGCGGTCAGGTCGAGCCGCATCACGCGCTTGTTGCGGTTGAGACCAAAGTAGTACGACGCCACGCCATCGCGGAACGGCGGGCCCCAGGTGCGCGTGTCATCGCCCTGGGGCGGCTCGATCTTGAGTACGTCGGCGCCATGGTCGCCCAGGATCTGGCCGCAGAACGGGCCGCCCAGAATGCGCGAAAGATCGACCACGCGAATGCCGGCCAGCGCGCCGGGGGTGGGGGGCGTCATAAAGTCTCCTTGTCGGTTGAGGTTCGCGGATCGCGGTTCGCGGTCGCGCGACTCAGTCCAGCTGCGCGCCCGACTTCTGCACCACGGTGCGCCATTTGCCAACTTCCGCCTTGATGAACGACGCCAGCTGGTCGGGGGTGGTCGACGGTGCGAATTCGAGGCCCTGGCCCTGCAGCGTCTTGCGGACGTCCGGCTGCTGCAAGGCATCGGCAAACGCGCCGTTGAGCTTGCGGATCACCTCGGGCGGCGTGCCGGCCGGCGCGACTACCCCGAAGAATACCGAAACATCGAAGCCGGCGATGCCCTGCTCGGCCACGGTCGGCACATCGGGCAGCGCCTGCGAGCGGGTCCGCGTGGTCACGCCAAGCGCGCGCAGCTTGCCGCTCTTGATAAACGGCTGCGCGGTCAGCACGTCGGTAAAGGTCATGCTGACCTGGCCGCCGAGCAGGTCGTTGAGCGCGGGGCCGGTGCCCTTGTACGGCACGTGCTGGAAGTCGGTGCCAGCGAGGTTGTTGAACAGCACGCCGGCAAGATGCGAGGAAGCGCCGTTGCCGGACGACGCATAGCTCAACTTGCCGGGATGCGCCTTGGCATAGGCAATCAGCTCCTGTACGTTTTTGACCGGCACGCTGGGATTGACGACCAGCACGTTCGGCAGCAGGCCGATCTGGATCACCGGCGCAAAGCTCTTGATCGGGTCGTAGTTGATCTTGCGATACAGGCTGACGTTGATGGCGAGCGGCGCGGAGGTGCCGAACATCAGCGTGTAGCCATCGGGCTCGGCGCGCGCCACCACTTCGGCGCCGATATTGCCGCCGGCGCCGGCACGGTTCTCCACCACCACGGGCTGGCCGAGGCTGTTCTTGAGCGCGGCCGCGAGCGTGCGGGCCATGGCATCGGTCGGGCCGCCCGGCGGATAGGTGACCACCAGCATGATCGGCTTGGTGGGAAAGTCCTTCTGCGCATGGGCCGGCGCTACGGCGAGGCACAGGGTACAGGCGGCGGCGGCCGCCACGCGTTGCCAGAATTGCATGATGCGTTGTCTCCGGGTGATATCTTGTTTTGTCGGGTGAAGAAGGTCGCGCCGTGGCGGGCGCTCAGAACACGTTGATCGCGTCGACCGGCTCGGTCGCCCGCATCGTGCCATCGGCAGGCAGCACGGTGTCGGCCAGCCAGGCCGGCTCGGACTGCCCGCCGAGCGGATCGTGCGGCAACACGCGATGCACCAGCACCGCCTGCGCCAGGCGCATGCGCCGCGCCGAACCGATGCGCCCCGCTTCCCATGCCATCGCCACCGCGCTGGTGACGTGATAGAGCGCGGACGCGGCCTGGCGCGCCAGTACATCGCCTTCGACGCCGGCATCGGCGGCGCGCTGGGCCAGCGCGAGCGTGCCGTCCAGCGTGCGCACGAAGCTCACGCGGGCACCGGCATGCAGCGGCGTGTCGGCCAGCAGCGCCTCCAGGTGCGCGCGCAGCACCGGCAGCGACTGTTCGCGCCGGATCGCGCGCAGCACGTCGAGCGCGACGATATTGCTCGTGCCTTCCCAGATCGAGCCGAGGTGGGCATCGCGCACCAGGCGCGGGTCGCTCCATTCCTCGATATAGCCGCAGCCGCCGCGGATCTCCATGGCATCGCCGGTCACCTTGCGCGCGTCACGGCACGCGCGGAACTTGATCAGCGGCGTCAGGATACGCATCAGCGCGTAGGCATCGGCCTCGCCCGCATCGGCGCGGCGCAGCGCCTCGGCGGTCTGGAACACCATGGTGCGGGCCTGCTCGGTGGGCAGCGTCAGTTTGAGCAACTGGCGGCGCATCAGCGGCATGTCGATCAGCCGCTTGCCAAAGGCCTGCCGCTCGCGTGCGATGAACAGGCCCTCGGTCAGCGCGCGGCGCATCAGGCCGGCGGCACGCACGCCGTTGGAGAGGCGCGAGTTGTTGATCATGTCGGCCATCTGCACAAAGCCGCGGCCAAGCTCGCCCACCAGGTACGCGTGTGCGCCCTCGAGGCGAATCTCGCCACTTGCCATCGAGCGTGTGCCGAGCTTGTCCTTGAGCCGGATGATGCGGTAGTGGTTGGCGCTGCCGTCTGCAAGTGTGCGCGGCAGCAGGAACAACGACACGCCCTTGATGCCGGCCACCGCGCTGCCATCGGCTTCTTCCACGCGCGCGAGCACCATGGCCAGCGCGGCGTCGGGGTTGGAGCAGAACCACTTGTCGCCCAGCAGGCGCCAGCCGCCTTCCGCCGAGGGGTCGCGCACCGCGCGCGTGGCGGTGGCGGCCACATCGGAACCGGCGCCTTGCTCGGTCATGAACATCGCGCCCTGGTAGAGATCGTCGAACACCTGCGTGGTCAGGTTGGGCAGGAAGCGCTCGACCAGCGCCGGATCGCCGAACTTGCGCAGCGTGCGCGTCAGGGAATCGGTCATCGAAAGCGGGCAACACAGGCCGAACTCGGCCTGCACGAACAGGTAGGTCAGCGCGTACTTGGCGGCCGGCGGCATCGGGTTGTCCCAGCCCAGCACGCCCCCCCGATGCGAGGCGGCGGCGAGGCCGAACTCGGCAAACGCCACGCGTTCGAGCTCCACATAGGCGGGATGCTTGTGGATGCGCTGGTCATCGAGGCCGCTGCGCGTGCGGTGCGAGAGCGTGGGTGGGGCGTGGTCGGCCACGTTGGCAAGTTCGTCGAGCACGCCGCCGGCCAGGGCGCCCATGCGCTCGAGATGCGGCAGCAGGTGCGTGAACAGGTCCGCCGGCAGATAGAGCGGCAGCAGCGCGCGCAGATCGGGATCGGCCGCGAAGAGGCTGCCGCCATGGCGGTCGGGCACGGGATGGGCGGCGGCCGGGGTGGCCACGGGTGCCGGGGGCTGGGCGGCCGGGGTGGCCGTGGTGGCGTGGGCGGCACGCGCGGCCGTGGGCGCGTCGCGCAGGGCGCTGCTGGGCATGAAGGGTCTCCTGAAGCGTGCCGGCCTGGGATTTCGCCGGACCTGTTTGGGCACCATTATTCGGAGCGCGGCGATTCGTGTCTAATTCTAAAATTGGCTCGCTCCATATAATTTCTGTATCGCCATGGAATTCCGTCACCTGCGCTATTTCCTCGTGCTCGCCGAAGAACTGCACTTCGGTCGGGCCGCCCGGCGGCTGTCGATTTCGCAGCCCCCCTTGTCGCTCAATATCCAGCAGCTGGAAGCCTCGGTCGGGGCGCGCCTGTTCGAGCGGGATAGCCGGGGCGTGCGGCTGACCGCGGCGGGGCGGGCCTTTCGCGAGTCGGCCACGGCGCTGCTGGCGCAGGCGGAAGCCGCGCGGCAGCTGGCGCGCGAGATCGAGGCGGGCGCGATCGGGCGCCTGCGCGTGGGCTTTGTGGGTTCGATGCTGTACCGCGGCCTGCCGCAATTGCTGCACGACTTCCAGGCGCGCTATCCGGGCATCCAGGTCGCGCTGACCGAGCTGAACTCGCAGGAGCAGATCGACGCGCTGCTGCACGGCGAGCTCGATGCCGGCTTTGTCCATACCAGCCGCGTGCCCGACGAGCTCGCCACCACGCTGGCGCACAGCGAGCCTTTTGTCTGCTGCATGCCGGCCGGCCATGCGTTGGCCGCGCGCCAGCGCGTGGCGCTGGCGGATCTGCGCGGCGAGCCGTTCGTGCTGTTCTCGCGCAAGGCCTCTCCCGATTACTACAACCGCATCTTCGAGATGTGCGTGGCCCAGGGTTTCTATCCGCAGGTCCGGCACGAGATGCGGCACTGGCTGTCAGTGGTGTCGCTGGTCTCGCAGGGCATGGGCGTGGCGGTGGTGCCCGCCGCGCTCGCGCGGTCGGGCATGGCCGGCGCGGTCTTTCGGCCACTGGCCGACGCCGCTGGAACCGCCGTGCCGTCGGAGGTCTACTGCATCTGGAAACAGGCGCCCGACCATCCTGCGCGTGACCACTTCCTGGCCACCGTGCGGCTGGCAGGGACGGTCGGTGCCTATTAGAATGCGCAGCCGGGTGCGCCCGCGGTGGCAAGAAAAAAGCCACTGGACCGTGCGGCCAGTGGCTTGGAAAGTACGCGTGGAACGGGGTGTTCAGCGTGGTTGCAGCTTACCGCCGGGGTTCCCGCCAACCAATAACGCAAATGTGGTATTTGCAGAAATTTCCATGGCGTCCAAGCCGTGACACGTGGATTTTTATGCGTTTTTTACAAGATTCCCGCAACCCCTACCGTGTTTGCACGTCCGGGGCGAAGTGCCAGTCGCGTGAAACCGGAACCCTCCAGCGCCGAACGCGGACGAATGCTATACAATCGAGAACGATTTCTATTTACGTACCCACGCGGGTCGGCCACGCATGATGCGGTTGTCTGAACTTCCCCGGCGCACAGCCGCCATAGTGCAATCCGTCGACGATGTCACGCCCGATGACCGCGTGGCGCGGCGTCTGCGCGATCTCGGGTTCGTGCCTGGCGAGGCGGTGCAGATCATCGCCTATGGGCCGTTCGGCAAGGACCCCATCGTCGCGCAGGTGGGCTTCACGCGCTTTGCGCTGCGGCGCGCCGAAGCGGCGCGCATCGCGGTGGAGGTGGTCAGTGCCTCGGTATCAAGCATCGCCGCCGCCGAAGCCCCCCGCCAGTCCGACCAGCCGGAGCAGGCTGCCGCCAAGCGGCTCGCCTGACCTCGCCACCCGCACGGCCTTCTCCAGACCTATGTCCGTCGCTCCGACTTCCGCCGCCCTGCGCATCGCGCTGGTGGGCAATCCCAACTGCGGCAAGACCGCACTGTTCAATCGCCTGACCGGCAGCCGCCAGAAGGTGGCCAATTACGCCGGCGTGACGGTCGAGCGTAAGGAAGGCCAGTTCGTCTCGCCACGCGGCCGCCATGTGCGCATTCTCGACCTGCCCGGCGCGTACAGCCTGCAGGCCGCGAGCCTGGACGAGGCGGTCACGCGTGAGGTGTGCCTGGGCCAGCGTCCCGACGAGCCGCGGCCGGACCTGCTGGTCTCCGTGGTCGATGCGACCAACCTGCGTCTGCACCTGCGTTTCGTGCTGGAACTGCGCCGCCTCGGCCTGCCGATGGTGGTGGTACTCAATATGAGCGACGCGGCCGCGCGCCGCGGCATCGTGATCGACCGCGACAAGCTGGCCGCCGCGCTTGGCGTGCCTGTGGTGCAGACGGTTGCGGTCAAGCGCGACGGCGCCGCCGCCCTGGTCGACCTGCTCGAGGGCGAGTTGCCGCAGGCGCTGCCCGCGCAGCCGCTCGACGCGCTGTCGGACCTCGATACCCATGCCGAGGTCAGGCGCCTGTTGCAGGCAGCCGTAACCATGCCGGCGCGCACCGCGCGCATCGACGACAGCCTCGACCGCGTGATGCTGCACCCGGTGCTGGGCCTCGTGATCCTGGCCGTGCTGCTGTTCTTCATGTTCCAGGCGGTGTTCTCGTGGGCCACGCCGCTCATGGACGGTATCGAGGCCGGCGTGCATGCGATCGGCGAACTGGTCGGCAACTGGCTGCCGGACGGCATGCTCAGGAGCCTGCTGGTCGACGGCCTGATTGCCGGCCTTGGCAGCGTGATCGTGTTCCTGCCGCAGATCCTGATCCTGTTCCTGTTTATCCTGACGCTCGAGGAATCCGGCTACCTGCCGCGCGCGGCCTTCCTGCTGGACCGGCTGATGCTTGGCGCAGGCCTGTCGGGCCGCTCGTTTATCCCGCTGCTGTCGAGCTTTGCCTGCGCGGTGCCAGGCATCATGGCCACGCGCACCATCCAGGATCCGCGCGACCGCCTGGCCACCATCCTGGTGGCGCCGCTCATGACATGCTCGGCGCGGCTGCCCGTGTATGCGCTGCTGATCGGCGCCTTCATCCCGGCGCGCACCATTGGCGGCATCTTCAACCTGCAGGGGCTGGTGCTGTTCGTGCTCTATGTGGCGGGCATCGTCAGCGCGCTGGTGGTGGCGTATGTGCTCAAATATTTCCGGCGCGACCGCACCGAGCATCCGTTGCTGATGGAGCTGCCGTCGTACCGCATTCCGAATCCGCGCGACGTCGCCATCGGCCTGTGGGAACGCGCACGCATCTTCCTTGCGCGCGTGGGCAAGGTGATCCTGGCGCTGACGGTGCTGCTGTGGTTCCTCGCCACGTTCCCGTCGCCGCCGCCGGGCGCCACCGCCCCGGCCATCGACTACAGCTTTGCCGGCATGATCGGCCATGGCCTTGAGAAGATCTTCGCGCCGATCGGCTTCAACTGGCAGATCAGCATCGCGCTGGTGCCCGGACTGGCTGCGCGCGAAGTGGCGGTGGGCGCGCTGGCCACGGTCTATGCGCTGTCCGGCAGCGACGATACGGTCGCCACGCAGCTCGCGCCGATGATTGCCGCGCAGTGGTCGCTGGCCACCGCGCTGTCCCTGCTGGCCTGGTACGTGTTTGCACCGCAATGCGTCTCCACGCTGGCGACGATCCGGCGCGAGACCAATTCGTGGCGCGTGATGGCGCTCGCGACCGCCTATCTGGCGGGGCTCGCGTACCTGGCATCGTTCGTGACGTACCGCGTTGCGCTGATGTTCAGCTGACACGCGCATGAACCTGGCGGCAACCAGCGACTCCAAACGGCTATGACGCTCTATCACGCATTCGAATCGTTCCTGGTGCCACTGATCGTGCTGGCTTGCGCGATCTCGGTGGGAGCACGCTACCTGCCGCGCACGCGCGAGCGCCTGAAGGCGGGCGTGGTCGGCATGCTCGGCGGCGCGCAGGCGCCCGGCTGGCGCGGCTGGATGGCGCGGCGTCTCAGCCCGAGCACGGCGGCGGGATGTGCCACGGGCTGCGATACCAACAGCGGGTGCGGAACGTGTGGCTCGAATACCGCGTCACCTACTGCGGCGACCACCACGGCCGCTTCGGCAGCGGGCCGCGACAACGGCAAAAACGAGCAGGTCATCCGCTTCGTGCGGCGCTCATGAGCGATTAGCGCCTGCGCGCCGCGGGGGGTTCTGACGCGGCGCTGCGCGCCCGCCCCCTGCCCCCCCACCAAGGCGACCTTTCGAGGTCGCTTTTTTGTTTTCGGCTGCATTGGTAGGCGCGGCGACGACGCGCCGGATACCGCGCGATCCCGTCCGATGCCGTGCGCAGGAACGGGTACGGTCATGATCGGTCGTGCCAGCATCGCAGGCCGCAGAAACGGGTACGCTTCGGCCTCCCGGGCCGGTCCTGCCGTGCGCGCAGGGGGGATGGCGCCCGTCCGAACCCTCTCCCGTCCCACTCACGCAGAAACGGGTACGCCCTCGCATCCACTGTCCTCGGCCCTCTCGTTTCGTCTCGTCCCCGCGCATATGTATCTCATTGTCACGAGTTGTAAGTTGTTGTACATGCGAATGTTAACCATTATCATTTGCACTTTCATTTAGATTAAGTACGACTTCTACCGTGCTCACGCCGCCGCCCCGACTTCGCCGCCATTGCCTGGCCGTTCTGACCGGAGGACTGCTCTTGCCCGCCGCAGGCTCGGCCCGGGAGGCCGCGCAGTTGCCCTCCATCGTGGTGACCGGCACGCGCTCGGAGAAGCCCATCGACGAGACGCCGGTGCGTACCGAGGTGGTGGATCGCCAGGAGATCGAACGCACGCATGCGCGCACGCTCAAGGACGCGCTGGAAAACGTGCCCGGCCTGCAGTTGCGCGAAATCCACGGCAAGTCGGGTTACGAGGTATCGCTGCAGGGCATGACCAGCGACCAGGTGCTGGTGCTGATCGACGGGCTGCCCATTACCGCCAGCACCGGCTCCACTGTGGATGTCTCGCAATACCTGCTGACCGAGGTGGACCGGGTCGAGGTGGTCAAAGGCGCCAGTTCCGCGCAATACGGCAGCTCGGCGATGGGCGGCGTGATCAACGTCATCACGCGCCCCATCGCGCGCGGCCTTGCCGGCGCGGCAACCGCCGACGCCGGCACCTACGGGGGCCAGAACGCCGACGGCACGCCGGGCGCGCTTCATGGCAATGTCCGGCTCGAGGGCGGCAGCGAGCAATGGCGCGCCCGCGTGGCCGCCGACGCGCTCGACAACAAGGGCTTTGCGGTCGATGCCGATGGCTGGACGCGCCATGGCGATGCGGTGCGGCGCCAGCAGTATTCGGGCCGCGTCGAATGGCTGCCATCCACCGCCGGCAGCGCGTGGTTCGATGCCAGCGCCTATCGCGAGACCGACGAGCAGCGCTACCAGTATTTCGCGCCGCCCAACTACGTGCCGCAGCGCAAGACCGAGGACATCACGCGCAACCGCTTTGCGGGCGGCGGGCAGTATCGCTTCGGCAACGGCGTGCGCGCGCGCCTGGCCGGCGTGACGGAGCGCTACGACAGCACCACCAACGAGTTCTCGGATGCGGCCCGAACCGCGACGCGCGCATCGTCGCAGCGCACCGACCATGTGTCCGCGCAATTCGACATGCCGGCCTGGCGCTCGCAACTCTGGCAGCTCGGCGGCGACTTTCATCGCGAACAGCTCGACCAGACCGTCAACGGCCAATCCGAACTCGCCGGCAACGCCGAGCGCCGCAATGGCGAGCTCTATTTCCAGAACGACATCCTGTTCAGCGACAGATGGGAGGCCATCGTCGGCCTGCGCGGCCAGCACGACTCGGACTTCGGCAGCCACTTCGCGCCCAAGATCGGCGTGCGCGGCAATCTGCTGACAAGCGACGACTGGAAGGGCGTGGTGCGCGCCAACTTCGGCCAGGGTTATCGCGTGCCGAACCTCAAGGAGCGCTATTACCTGTTCGACCACAGCTCGCTCGGCTACATGGTCATCGGCAATCCCGACCTCAGGCCGGAATCGTCCAACAGCTTCCAGCTTGGCGGCACGCTGAACTGGCGCGAGCGCGTCGTGTTCGACGCAAACCTCTTCTACAACCGCGTCAGCAACCTGATCCAGACCGATATGGCGAACTACCAGGTCGTCAACGGGATTGCGCTCTACACCTATCGCAACGTGGCGCGGGCCCGCACCCAGGGCCTGGAAACCGCGCTGCGCTGGCAGGCCACGAGCACGTTGCGCTTCAACGCCGCCTACACCTACACCGATGCCGAGGATCTCGACACCGGCCGCGAACTGACGCGCCGGCCGCGCAACATGGGGCGCCTCGGCGCCGACTGGCGCGTACTACCCGGTACCGAACTGTCCGCGCGCGCCCGCTTCCAGAGCAGCGAGCTTGCCGACTCGACCACCGGCGCGCGCTCGCCGGGCTGGGGCACGGTCGATCTGGTGCTGAACCAGAAGATCGGCGCTCACGTGACCGCATTCGTGGGGGCGAACAACCTCTTCGACCGTCAGCGCGATTTCTCGAACGCCAGTGACTTCGGGCCCGTGGCGGGGCGATTCATCTATCTCGGCGCGCGTGTCAACGTCGACATCGTGCGCTAGACCAACAGGGGAGCTCCATGAAGAGAACTGGCATTTCCGCATCGACATCGACATCGACACTCGGCACCCTCGCACTCGCGGTGCTCGCGGCCACGCTGGCCGCGTGCGGCGGTGGCGACGGCGGTGGCACGGGTACCACCGGCCCCTCCGGTCCCACCACGCCGACCACACCGGTGACACCTTCCACCAGCTTCACGCAGTCGGGCACCTGGACCTTCACCCTGCCCGCGGCCGGCGCGTCGATCTGCTATGACTTCAATGCGCAGGCGCCCGTCGCCGATTGCAGCGGCAACAACTGGGACCTCAAGGTCAAGGCCGCCGCACGCTCGGCTTCGCTGTGGACCAACAGCGGCAGCAGCGGTACCGGCAATGGCGGTGCCTTCGGTGGCCCGTTCGACCATACCTGGACCGAACTGCAGGCATGGAAGAACGCCACGACCGATCCGGTCAATGGGGCGATTCCATCGACGCTGTACTTCAAGGATGCCGCCGCCGGCGTGTTCACCAGCAGCAACGACATTGCCTCCGCCGCGTTCGAGTATGGCGTGGGCGGCAGCAACGACCACCTGCTGTATCCGACCTGGCGCACTTTCGTGATCACCACGGACAACTCCAGCGCCGACGCGGTGGGCACGGTGGCGGCGCCGGTCTTCGCGCTGCAGGTTGCGGGCTACTATGGCGGGACCGGCGGCACCACCTCTGGCCATCCATCGTTCCGCTGGGTCGATCGCGCCAACCCGGGTGTCGTCCGCACCGCCACCGTCGACGCCACCGCCGACTGGGTGTACTACGACCTCGTCAACGCGCAGCAGACCACGGCCACCGGAACCTGGCACATCGCCTTCAGCCGCTACAACATCAAGCTGAATGGCGGCGAGTCCGGCACAGGCAAGGTAGCGGGTTTCGTCGGCCGGACACCCGCAGGCTTCTACGACGCCAGCAACAAGCCGGTGGCGGCGCGGTTCACCGACGCCGGCAATGCCACCGCCACCCTGGCGGACCTGAGCGCGGCCGACCTCGCGGTGCCGGCCGCGGCATCCAGCTGGGTCAAGGATGCCAATGCTTCGCCACTCAGTCCGGCGTACACCGGCACCTATCCGAACCCACTAAACTACGGCTGGTATACGTACCATCCAACCGCGGCGGCCGCCGCCGCGGCAGGCCTGCCGGCGGTGGCGCACCTGCTCAAGGCGAATCCCGACGCCGCGACGCTGGTGCGCGGTGGCGAGGGCACGACCTATGCGCGCATCCACCTCCTGAACATCCAGTACGCCAATCCGAGCGATTCGGCGAGCGCGCAGACGTGGACTATCGCATTTGACGTCCAGCCCTGACGTACAGCCCTGACGTCCAACCCTCACGTCTTCCTCCGGGCGGGCACCGCGCCACACCAGGCAATGTGACGCGGTGCGTCGGTCCAGATCCAGACAGCCTCGAAGTCATCGACATGGAACCAGACACCACCTCAGCCCTGCGGGCACGCCACCAGCAACTGCTGGAACAGGAACCCAGGCTGCGTATCCGCGAGCGCGCGCGTCGCCTCGGCGTCACCGAGGCCGAACTGGTGGCGGCCGAGTGCGGCGTGACCGCGCGCGAACTGAACGGCCCCGCGCAAACGCTGTTCCGCGACCTTGGGTCGCTGGGCGCCGTGATGGCGTTGTCGCGCAACGACGCGGCCGTGCATGAGCGGCATGGCAGCTATCTCGACATCCAGGCCGACGGCCCGGTCGGCATCGTGCTCGGTCCCGATATCGACCTGCGCATGTTCTTCTTCCACTGGAAGTATTTCTATGCGGTCAGCGAAAACGGCCGCGACAGCATCCAGTTCTTCGACCGCGCCGGTGAGGCGGTGCACAAGGTCTATCGCACCGACGCCACCGACGCCGCCGCATGGACAGCCTTTGTTGAACGTCATGCGAGTCCGGCGCGCACGCCGGTGGTCACGGAAGAGATCGTGCCGGCCGAGGCCGCCGACGCACCCGCCGATATCGCCGCGTTCCGCACGCACTGGCGTGGCCTGACCGACACGCACGAATTCTTCGGCATGCTGCGCACCTTCAAGGTATCCCGCCTGGGCGCGCTGCGTGCCGCGGGCGACGAGCTGGCGCAAGCGGTCGACAATACCGCGGTGGAGACCATCCTCCAGCATTCGGCCGCGACCGGCCTGCCGATCATGTGCTTTGTCGCCAATCGCGGCATCGTGCAGATCCATACCGGCCCCGTGCACAAGCTCGTGCGCACCGGGCCCTGGTACAACGTGCTCGACCCGGCGTTCAACCTGCACCTGGACACCACGGCGGTGGCTTCGACCTGGGTGGTCAACAAACCCACGACCGATGGCTGGGTATCGTCGCTCGAGCTGTTCGACGCGCAGGGTACGCTGATCGTCCAGTTCTTTGGCGAGCGCAAACCCGGCAAGCCGGAACTGCCGGCCTGGCGCGCGCTGCTGCAATCGCTGTGCGCGCATGCGCTGGCGGCCTGACATGCGCGGGGCCACGATCATGACCCGGTGCCGTCATGCCTGCCTGGGCTTGCTGTGCGCAGCCGGCCTGGCGCAGGCCGCGCCGCCCGCGCGCGTGGTGGGACTCGGTGGCGCGATCACCGAGATTGTCTATGCGCTCGATGCCGGCGGCAGTCTGGTGGGAGCCGACGCGTCCAGCATCTATCCCCCCGAAGCGCTCAAGCTGCCCAAAGTCGGCTACTACCGCTCGTTTTCGGTGGAAGGCGTGGTCAGCCTCAAGCCGGAACTCGTGCTTGCCTCCGACCAGAGCGGCCCGCCGCAGGCGCTGGAGCAGCTCCGGCGGCTCGGCGGCAAGGTCGTGGTGCTGCCGTCCGCGCCCACCGTGAGCGCGCTCGACCAGCGCATCCTCGGCAGTGCCGAAGCGCTCGACCGAATCGCCGCGGGCAAGGCGCTGGTCGCGCGCATTCATCACGAACTGGGCGCGCTGCGCGAGCTGGCCCCCGCGGCCAGCGATGGTCGCCAGCCACGGCCCCGCGTGCTGCTGGTCAGCAGCCACACCGGCAAGATGCTGGCGGCGGGCGATGACACCGCGGGCGGCGAGATGCTCAAGCTCGTGGGTGCCACCAATGTGCTCGCCGGCCAGACCGGCTACAAGCCATTCTCGGCCGAGGCGGCGGCGGCGCTGCGGCCCGACGTCATCGTTACCACCTCGATGTCGGTACAGGCTGGCGGGGGCGCCCAGGCATTCCTTGCGCAGCCAGGGCTCAATGCCACGCCCGCTGCCAGGAACCGGCGTATCGTCGTCATGGATGACCTGCTGTTGCTTGGCTTTGGCCCCCGCCTGCCCGACGCGCTGCGTCAACTCCAGGCGGGCCTGCGCGGCGACGGCACGGCGGGCACCGGCAACACCGGCGGCGCACCTGGCGCCGGTGGCTCGCGATGACGATGCCGGCGGTGATGCCGTTGCAAGGTCTGCGCCGCCCGTCCCGGGTGCGGGTCTTTATCGTGCTGTGCGTGCTGCTCGGTGTGGTTGCGCTCGCTGCCGCGGCCAGCGGCGCACTCGCGATTCCGCGCCATCGCCTGCTGGCCTTGCTGTGGCGCCACGATCTCGACGCGGAAGCCACGGTCTGGCGCAACGTGCTGATCGAGGTGCGGCTGCCGCGCATCGCGCTGGCCGTTACCACCGGTGCGGCGCTGGCATTGGCCGGGGCCGTGATGCAGGCGCTGTTTCGCAATCCGCTCGCGGAGCCGGGCCTGATCGGCATCTCGCTGGGCGGCGCGGCCGGCGCCGTCGCGGCCATCGTGCTCGGTGCCGGTGGCATTGGCGAGATCGCGCCGGCGGCGTTCGTCGGCAGCCTTGCCGCCACCGCCCTCGCCTATCGGCTCGGCAGCCGGCGTCCCGGCATGGCCAACCTGCTGCTCGCCGGCGTCGCCATCAATGCCATCTGCGCCAGCATCGTCGGCTTCTTTACCTATCAGGCCAACGACGTGCAGCTGCGCAACCTGACGTTCTGGAACATGGGCAGCCTGGCGGGCGCCAACTGGACGCTGCTGGCATGGCTGGTGCCGCTCGTGAGCGTGCTCGGTGCGCTGCTGTTGCGCGACTGGCGCGCGCTGAACGCGCTCTTGCTGGGCGAGCGCGAGGCGCAGCATCTCGGTTTCGACCTGCAACGCCTGCGCCGGCGCCTGATCGTCCTGACGGCGCTACTGGTGGGACCGCTGGTCGCGGTGACGGGCACCATCACCTTCGTCGGCCTGGTGGTGCCACACCTGATCCGCCTGCCGCTGGGTGCCGATCATCGCTGGCTCTTGCCGAATACGCTCGTGGGCGGTGCCATCGCGCTGACGCTGGCGGATTGGCTGGCCCGCATCGTCGTGGTCCCGGCGGAGCTGCCGATCGGCATCATCACCAGCCTGGTGGGCGGCCCATTCCTGCTGTGGATGCTGACGCGTAAGGCTGCCTGACATGCTGTCCGCCCGTACCTTGAATTGTCATCGCGGCGCGCGTCGGATCCTCGACGACATCGACCTCGACCTCCACCCCGGCGAAGTGCTCGGCATCCTCGGCGCCAACGGCGCCGGCAAGACCACGCTGCTGGGCACGCTGGCCGGCGAACTGCCGGCCGATGGCACCCTTACGCTCGATGGCACGCCGCTCGCGCAGTGGTCGGCGCATGCGCTCGCGCGCCGGCGCGCGGTGTTGCCACAGGCGCCGAGTCTCGGCTTCGATCTGTCGGTACACGAGGTAGTGGCCATGGGCGCGTATCCGTTTCCCGAACTGGGGGTAGGCGCGCTCGATGCGCTCATGCGCCGCGCGCTCGACGAGGCCGACGCGCTCGTCCTCGGTGACAGGCGCTATCTGAGCCTCTCCGGGGGAGAACAGCAACGCGTGCAGTTTGCACGCGCGCTGGTGCAGGTGTTGGCCTGCCAGGCGGCCGGCGAATATCGTGTGCTGTTTCTCGACGAGCCGATCTCGAGTCTCGACCCCCGTCATCAGTTGCTGCTGTTGCGCGCGGTGCATCGCGTAAGCCGTGCCGACGGCCTGGCGGTACTGGTCGTGCTGCACGACGTCAACCTTGCCGCACAGTGGTGCGACCGCCTGCTGCTGCTGGCGCAAGGCCGTGCCATTGCGCACGGGGCACCGGACCGGGTGCTGACGGCGGCCAACCTGGAGACCGTGTACCAGGTGCCTGCCAGCGTAACGCCCCACCCCGCGGGAGGCGGGGGGCCGCTCGTGGTGTTCCGGCTGCCCTGAAGCGCCCCGACGACCACCGTCATGCTCAGGGTGCTCTCGGGGCGCTCTCGGTGTGCTCTCGGGGCGGTATCAGGGCGCTGCCAGCGGCTGCACAACCTGTTCGATGCTGGCGGCGTCGAAGCCGGCCGTGGTGAGATGCTGCGCCGTGATGCCAGCGTTCAACACGTTGTTCCGCTGCTCGGTATAACTCTCGTCGCCGAGCGGCGCGCGTGTGGCGCGCGCGAGGCCAAGCCACTCCGCCAGCCAGAAGGCAGGGGTCCGGCGTGTCATCCGGAAGCGGGCGGAATGGGTGCGGGTGACCAGTGCCAGATCGTCGTGACGGAACGTGGCGGCTGGCGTGGCGACGGTGCCAATGTCGCCGTTCGCGCCATTCCCCTCCTTCGCGCCATTGCCGCCGGGCGCGATCGCCGGATTGCCACCCCGGTTGCCGCCTGCGTCCGGGCTGCCGTATCCGCTATCGCCGCGCATCGACAGGATGTCCCCCGCATGGAGCCGGCCGCCGAGATTGCTGCCCTTGTAGAAGTTCAGGGAGAGCTGGGTGCCGGCCGAAATCAGTGGGCCGTGGGTCGGCGTGGGTCCGGCGTAGCGCTGTGTGCGCCGCCACGTTTCCTCGAAATCCTGGGTCGTGATCCGCAAGAACGGAATGCGCTGTTCCTGCGCGGGACCGACCTTGGTGGTGTGGCGCGGACTGCTCGCCTCCCATACCCGCGTATCGCCTCCCGGCACTTCGTTCCGCAAGGTGGCGGCGGCGATGGTCGCGCTGCCTTCGCTGACGATCGCGCCGTGATTGACCAGCGTTTGCGCGTCGAGCGCAATGGACTGACGCCCGGCGATCGTGCCCCGGTTGGTCACACTGCCGCGCGCCGCGATCGAAACGCTGCCGCTCGCGCGGACTTCACCATGGTTGTCGATATTGCCGGTCGGGGCCGATCCCGCCGTCAACGGGCCGGTCTCCAGGGCAGTGGCCTGAAGCGAGATGTTGCCCGCGCGGATGCCGCTCCGCTCCCGCCCAATGACGATATCCGGCGCGCGCAGTTCGGCCTGACGCATCGCGTTGACCTGGCCATCGCTGCGTACTTGCGTCTCGCTGGAGATCACCGCGTCGCGCAGCGCACTCACCTCGCCACCAAGGTCCACCGCGCCCGCGGATGTCAGGGTCAGGTCTTCACCAAGCGCCCATACGCGTCCGCGCATGCGCACCCCTACACCCTCTTCGGTCGCATCGAGGCGGATGCGATTGGCATACATGCCGCCCAGTGCAGTGCTGTCGATGGCATACCGTGGTGTCTCCGCGCTAGCGGGGGAAATCTTCATCACCTCACCGTTCGCGTAGGAGACGTGGTGAGCGCCCGCGGCAATCGTCAGTTCCTGCCGCGCAACCGCATTGCCGTCGAGCCTGACCGCGCGTGCCGCCAGTGCCAGTACCTGGCTCGCATGGCTCGCATCCACACCCTTGCCATCGATCAGGATGTCGCCACCGGTGACATCGAAGCCGTCCAGCGCGCCATCCTTGAGCTTTGGCGCGCCAGTGGTCAAGGTCACGCGGTCGGTATTGATAAAGCCACACCCGGCGCACGTGATGCCGGCCGGATTAGCGAGCACCACGTCCGCACGGCTCCCATGCACCTCGATCGGCCCGGCCAGCACGCTGCGACTGTTGCCGCTCACCTCGTTCAGAATCACGCTGGCCGCGCTGGCAAGACCGGTGTTCGGCGCGATGTCCCCCGCCAGTTGAGACGTTGGTGCCGACGGTGGCGACAGCGCCGCCACCGTCGCGTTGTTCAGCACGACACCGGGCGCGTCCGCGTTAAAGCTCTCGTACCGGTTATACGACAGCCCGCTCGCATTCGCCGCGACAATGTCGATCACGGTCGCGCCGTTGGACGCAAGCTGCGCGCGTGCGTCGCTGCCCGGCGCAACCACCACCGACTGCGCGAGTACCGCCGGCACGGACGACATGGCAACACCGGCCAACGCCAGACCGCGGCCAAAATGATGGAAAGCATTCATATTCAGGACTCCAGGAGAGAAGACTGCCGCCTGCGGCGTACCTGTTTCTGCGTGCCGCAGGCGGGTACGGAAGGGCTCATGGAAGAGCCAATCTGGTTCGCGCCTTATCCGCCGCGGCGGGCCGGCGCTGGACCGGACTGCTGTGAGGATGGCTGTGAGGACGGTCGCTCGGGCGCGTGCGCGGCGGCCTGTGCGGCCCCGTCGTCCGCTTGCCGCGCAGGTCCGCCATCACGGCTATCCACGGTCGCTACCGTAGTCATCCCCGGCGTCCCGCTCGCCCCGACGCTGACCACCAGGGTGGATGCACCGTCCTCGCCCACGCGAAGCGCCTGATCACGGTGACCGGGCCGGCGTCGCTCGGCCCGCGGCGCGCCCTGATCGGGCCCGTGGTAGGCCACGGCACGGCGCAGATGGAAACGTGCCGGTTCCGCGGTGCCCAACTGGCCGGCACCCATCATGTGCGCAACATGCTGCGGGTTGACGCGTACCCTCTCCCCGTGACGCATGGAGTCGGGACGCGGCTCCGCACGCGTCAGTTCGATGCGTGGCGGCCTGGTGTGCATCGCATCCGCGGCACGGCGCGGACCGCTCCGCACCGGCTCCATCGCACGCTGCGGCGCGACGCGGACCAGATCGGGCGCCTTGATGCCGTGCCGCGCCACAATGGTCCCCTTGTCGCTGAACCTGGGCGTCGCGATATCGAGCACGCCCCCGCTCACGATCTCGCCGCGGTTGACCAGATCGGTGGTACGCAGCGACAGCACCTTGCCGGCCGATAACCTGCCGATATTCAGCAGCCGCTGGCCATGCAGGGCCAGCCCGGTATCGGCGTGGATCCGCCCCTGGTTGTGCACATCGAACCGGGCCACGGCGCCGGCCTCCGCAGTGCCCGCGCCGATGGCAATATCGCCGCCTGCCTGCAACGTCGCCGCCGGCGCGACGCGCAGGTGCTGGGCCCGCGCGGCGGCCTGCCGCCGCGGCAGCTTGGGCGCGCCGGCGCGTGGGTGGAGCGGCGGCGCGGCGACCACCGCGATATTGCCGCGCGCCGACACCGCGCCCGCCAACTCGACATCGCCGCTGGCGGTCAAGGTAAAGTCGCTGGCCCGCGCGGCCGCGTCACCGAGCATGCGCACGCCAGTACCGGCTTCCGTGGCCTGGATGCGAATACGGTCCGCGTAGATCCCGCCGAGCGCCGTGCTATCGAGCGCTCGCCCCGATGGCGGGGTGCCGGGTGAGCTCTCGGCCGGCCCATCCAGGGCGCGGCCGGCATAGCCAAAACGACCGACGCCGGTGCCGAGGTACAGGTCCCTGGCTTCGAGTTTGCTGGTCAGACGCACCGAACGCGCCACGAGGTCGAGCAGCGCCGTGTTCGATGCATCGAGTTCGCGGACCTCGATATCGCCCTGCCTGACCGCAAACCCGTCGAGCGCACCGCTGGAGCCGAACTGGGGCACGCCGGTGGTCAGCAGCACGCGGCTGGTATTGTCGAAACCACAGCCCATGCAGGTGATGCCGTAGGGATTGGCCACCACGAGATCGGCACGGGTGCCATGCACGGCGGTCGTACCGGCCAGCAGGCTGCGGCCGTTGCCGATCACCTCGTTGAGGATAATGCCGGCCGGCTGGGCGAGATTCGGGTTCGCGGCCAGCGTGGCACCGAGCGTGGCAACCAACCGGGACGCCGCCGCATCGTCGCGGTTGATGGCGCGGTCGATGGCAGCGTTGGTGGCCTCGTGGCCCGCACCGTTACCCACGCTGTTGTTCAGCACGAGCCCTGCGGCATCGACATGGAAGCGCTCGTACCTGTTGTGCGACACACCGGCGGCGTTGGCTGCGGCGATATCGACCACGGTCGCGCCGTTCGCGGCGACATAGGCCCGGACCTCGCCGTTGCCTGCGGCGACGGCCACCGACTGCGCGCCGGCCACGGGTGACACGGTACATGCGGCGCCCGAAAGGACCGCAGCAGCGCAGGCCTTTCGACGGTTGACACGGTTCATGAGAAATCTCCGGTTGGTAGAACGAGCGCCGCACGTGCGACGCGAGACTACTGCAACCCACTGTGTCATCCGGTTGCCGCTTGCGCTGTGGCATAACATTGAAATCGCGCCGGGCACGGTGCAGCCGTCAGGGCAGCGGCCGCACGGCGTGGCTGGCGCGAGGCGTGAAGGCTGGCGAGAGGGGTGGCGAGAGGAGTGGCAAGGGAGGCGACGGCAGCGGCGGCTGATGGCGCGCACCGTCGACCGGCACGCCCTGCGCATGCGCTGAGAAATTTCTGGCTGCCCGGAGTCGTTGCGGATGCAGCAACCGGCCATCGGCACGCACCGCCATGTCGCGTCGCGCGATCTGTGGCCCCCTGAGATGAATGTTGCCGGTGCCGGCGATCGACAGGTCGCGTCCAGTCCACATGCGCCCGAGCCGCGCGTGTCCGGCCGACGACAGCACGATATCGCCGGCCGACGTGATGCCGCCGCCCGCGATGCGCACCCCCACGCCCGCTTCGGTGGAGACCAGATGGATGCGGTCGGCGTACATGCCACCTGCCGAGGCCGGCTGCCGGACGGCGACATCCACGGCGATCCTGGGTGGTGCGCGGGGTGCTGCGGCTAAAGGTGCGGGCGCCTCAGCGCCTGACGCGGCGGCCAGCGGTTCGACATCCCGTTCGGCGTGGCGGAAGCGATTGATGCCGGCGCCAATCAACAGGTCCGGTACATTCGATGTGCCGCGGATCCTGACGGTGCGTGCAACCAGGTCGAGCTGTTTCTGCGCCGTTGCCTTGAGGTCCCGGATATCGATATCGCCTTGCCGCACCGCAAACGCGAGCGCGGTCTCGCCCGCGATGGATTGCGCAATGCCGGTGGTGAGCGTAACCCGGTCCGTGTTGACGAAGTCGCATCCCATGCAGCCGATGCCATGCGGATTGGCGAGGATCAGGTCGGCCTTGCCACCATGCACCTCGATCGTCCCCTCGAGCCGGCTGCGCGCCGTGCCGACGACCTCGTTCAGGATCACGGTGGCGGGCGCGCCAGCCGTGGGGTTGGCCGCAATGGGGTTAGCCGAATCGGGGTTGGCCAAAATGGGATTGGCCGCAATGGCACCGGCCAGCCGGGACGGCGCCTGGGCGGACCCGGCATTGTTCAGCACGAGCCCGCGCGCGTCGACGTGGAAACTGTCGTAGCGATTATGCGAGAGTCCGGCCGCATTGGCGGGCGCAATGTCGACGACGGTGGCGCCATTGCACGCCACGTACGCGCGGGTCTCGCCATGTCCCGGCGCGACCACTGCGGTTGGCGTGGCCGGCTGTGCGAGCGCGGCGGGACTTGCCGCGAACATCCCGGCAGCCGCGGCGAGCGCGGGCACGCAGCGGGCCGCATGAACCCACCGGCCCCACCGCTCCCACCACACTTCCCACACCTCCCACACCTCCCACACCTGCCACACCCACCGCACCCACCGGTCCTTGACATCGCCATCGGCATCGTGCATCTAGCGCTCCGGTCAAATTCGGCTGTGTTCGCACGCGAGTTTGCTTTGCACGCGCTGTATTGGGTCGCACCGCCGGGTCGCACCGTCGGGTCGCACCGTCGGGTCGCACCGTCGGGTCGCACCGTTTGTGTCGCACCGTCGGCACCCACTTTGGCACCCACAGTGTTGACAGCGCCGTTGACCGCGCCGTTGACCGCGCCGTTGCCACCCGATTGCGTACCCATTTCTGCGTGCCCATGCCCCCCGCCGAATCGCCGCACTATGTCACAGCAATGTCATGTCCACTCTCATATCTTTCCGAAATGCGGCCCCCCTTGCGCTCGCCCGCCATCGCCCCAAGACAAGAGGCCGGCATGCCTCGCGGCGATGCCGGCCCCATGGCCACACGTCCTGCCAGTACGGCGTCGCCGCTACATCACGGTGCCTGCGATCGTCATCGACAAGGGCACCTGCTCAGCCCCCGCCGTACACGTCACCGTGACCGAGAACGGTCCGGCCGCATGCGGCTGGATCTGGGTGGCGTTGGGCGCGAACAGCACCGGCAGCAAGGTGATATTGCTGGTGCCCGCGGTCCAGTTCCAGCCCGCGCATTGCAGGATGCCTTCGTCGATGCCGCGATGGACCACCTGTACCGCCACCGTGGCCGGAATCGGGTTGACCAGGTTGAGCGGCTGCGGGCCGTCGTAGATCAGCGCCCAGGTCGGCTGCTCGGTCACCAGCAGGCTGGCACGCGGGCGTGGCGCCAGCGTCAGGCTGCCAGCCGTCACCGACAGCACGCTCTGGAACGCATCCGCGCCGTTGGGCAGGTTGGTGCCGAGCGTGGTCAGGCGGCTGGCGGCATCGGGCTGCACCATCAGCGTGGGTGACGACGTGGTGAAGGTCCACAGGCCGTCGAAAGCCGCGGTGGTGTCCACCTCGTCATTGCGGACCACGCGCGAAGCGAAGGTCTGCGGACGCCCGTTCAGCACCGAGATCGCATTGATCTGGGCGCCACCCTGCGACAGCACCAGGCGATAGCTCGCCACGCCGCTGCCTACCACCGACACCGGGAGCACGCCCGCCAGCGTGCTGCCGTTCGGCGCCACCACCGACACGCCGACCATCGCCTGCGCCACGGCGCTGGCGGCATTGACGGCCTGCAACGTGCCCACATTGGCGGCACCGGTCACCTGCACCGCGCCCGCGCTACTGGTCCAGGCCCAGCCCGTGCCTGCCGCCGAGCGGTCGGCGCCATGGCTGTCGATCAGCGAAGCGGTCACCGGCAACACCTGGCCATTGGTCATCGTCAGCGTGGGATAAGGCAAGGCCAGCCCATAGGTGGTCGAGCCAGCCGGCAGCACCGTGATGCTGGCCGACTGCAACGGTAACTGGGTCACCGCATTATTGGGGCCGGTCACGGAAGCCACCACGCTGATGGTGGCGATGCCGGTGCCGATACCCCGCACGTTGGCGCTGCCCGGCGCGCTGGCGTTGTTGACGGTGGCGATGCCGCCGTCCGACGACGACCATGTGAATTGCGTGGAGACGGTGACGTCGTTGCCGTTGTTGTCGACCACACTCGCGGTCAGCGGCAGCGTACCACCCACCGCGACCTGACCTGCGGTCACGCCGAGCTGCATGACGTACGACTGCGCCGCCGGTGTGCCACCGCTGCCGTTGCCACCATTGCCGTTACCGCCATTGCCTCCGCCGCTGTCGGCCGGCGTGGGGCTGCCCGTGCCGGCTCCGCCGCCACCGCCGCCGCCGCACGCCGCGAGCATTGTCGCGGTCACGAGTGCGAGCAGCCAGGACATCCACGTACGTGTTCTCATGATTCGCCCCCCGGTTATCTGGTCCCGTTTCTCCCGTGCTGACAGCCTAGGCGCGATGCACGGTTCGTCATACCGGTCAGAGGACTGAGCGCGGCCGCACATATCGGGTGGAGATGCGCGGTCCGCGGGCAGCGGTCATCCATTTGCCGGAGCGGGCAAGGTGCCGCGCCGCACAGACGCGGTCGAGGGCGGCCGAGGGGCGCTTGAGGGGCGCGGTTGACGGGCGCAGCGGTTTTCGTCTACGCTCCTGCCGTTGCCTCGTCGCTTTTTTTCCGCTTTTATCCCTTCCTCCGGAAGCCAGATGCATCCGCTGTCCAGCCCTCGCCGTCCCGCCATCGATGCCTCGCGCATCGTTGCGACGTCGCGCGCGCGGATCGTCTGCGCCCCCCTCGCTGCCTCGCTACGGCTAGACCTACTGACCGGTTGCCGCGCCTAGTGCCCTGTGGCAGTTCGGCAGCCTGTCGCCACGCTGTTTCCCGTTTCGAATCCGTCCGTCTTGCATCCGTCTTCCCGCGAGGAAGGAGAACCCATGCTGTCCAATCCCGCCGTCAAATACCGCCCCGCCACCGTTGTCGATCTGCCTGACCGCACCTGGCCGTCGCGCCAGATCACACGCGCTCCGCTCTGGATGAGCACCGACCTGCGCGATGGCAACCAGGCCCTGATCGAGCCGATGAGTGCCGCGCGCAAGCTGCGCTTCTTCGAACAACTGGTGAAGGTTGGCCTCAAGGAAATCGAGGTCGGCTTTCCGTCCGCGTCGCAAACCGACTTCGACTTCGTGCGCATGCTGATCGAGGAGAAGCGCATTCCGGACGATGTGACCATCATCGTCCTGACGCAGTCGCGCGAGGACCTGATCCGCCGTACCGTGGACTCGGTGCGCGGTGCGAGGCGCGCCACGGTTCACCTGTACAACCCGATCGCGCCGGCGTGGCGCAAGATCGTGTTCAACGCGTCGCGCGACGAAATCCGCGAGGTGGCGGTATCCGGCACACGCCTCATCCGCGCGCTCACCGACGACATGCCCGACACGCAATGGACCTACGAGTACTCGCCGGAAACCTTCAGCCAGGCCGAGCTCGACTTTGCGCTGGAGGTGTCCGACGCCGTTGCCGAGGCATGGGGCGCGGGCCCGCAGCGCCCGATGATCCTGAACCTGCCGACCACGGTGGAATGCAGCACGCCCAATGTGTTCGCGGACCAGATCGAATGGATGCATCGCCATCTGGCGCGGCGCGCGCATATCGTGCTGTCGGTCCATCCGCACAACGACCGCGGCACCGCCGTGGCCGCCGCCGAGCTGGCCATCATGGCCGGTGCCGACCGCGTTGAAGGCTGCCTGTTCGGCAACGGCGAGCGCACCGGCAACGTGGACCTCGTCACGCTCGCGCTCAATCTCTATACGCAGGGTGTGGCGCCCGGTCTGGACTTCTCCGACATCGACGAGGTCCGCCAGTGCGTCGAGCATTGCAACCAGTTGCCCGTGCATCCGCGCCATCCGTATGTCGGCGACCTCGTCTTCACCGCGTTCTCGGGCTCGCACCAGGACGCCATCCGCAAGGGCTTTGCGCGGCAGAAAGAGGACGCCATCTGGGAAGTCCCGTACCTGCCGATCGACCCGGCCGACCTCGGCCGCAGCTATGACGCCGTGATCCGCGTCAACAGCCAGTCCGGCAAGGGCGGCATGGCGTATCTGCTCGAACAGGCGCATGGCATCTACATGCCGCGCCGCCTGCAGATCGAGTTCAGCCGCGCGGTGCAGCGCATGACCGACGATACCGGCCTGGAGGCCAGCGCCGAGGACCTCTACGCGCTGTTCCGCCGCGAATACCTCGATCGCGAAGCGCCGCTGCAGTACGTGTCGCACCGCATGGCCTCGGCCAGCGACGGCAAGGTCGAGATCGACATGGAACTGCGGCGCGATGGTCAACCGGTGCGCGTACGCGGAACCGGCAACGGTCCGATCGACGCAGTGATCGAGGCGTTTGCGCGCGAGCTCGACCTGCCCGTGCGTGTGATGGACTATCACGAGCACGCGCTGTCGGCCGGCGCCGATGCGAGGGCGGCCTGCTATGTGGAGGTGCGCGTGGGCAATTCGGCCACGGGCTTCGGGGCTGGCATCGATGCCAGCATCATCACGGCCTCGCTGCGCGCCGTGGTCTCGGGTGTGAACCGCCATCTGGCCGGCAGCACCGTAGCGGCCGACGCGGAAGCGAGCACGAACGCGGACACAAACGCGGATATCGCCACCGCGTGAAAAATGGTGTGCCCCGCCCCCACGGGGCACACCGGGAAAGGCGTCCGACGGACGCCCACGACATGCGCGGCACAACACCACGTGGCCACAGCGTAAGGCGCGCGGCGCGCTGACGCCACGAAGGAATTCGCATGTCAATAGAAGCCGGCCGCTGCGCCACGCTGGCGGCGCAACGTCGCCGATTTGCCACGGCCAACCACGGCAAATCAGACCGTCACAAATTTGTTGCGCTGGGTCAAAGCCGCGGCATGCCGTTGGCGACACACTGGTCTCGCAGTTTTACTAAAAAACGAAGGCCAGACATGACCACTACTCTCTCCCGTTCACGATTTCCCCATGCCACCCGCCTGCATCGGCGTACCGCGCGGACGTTGCGCGCGCGGGTGGTTGCGTCGACGATCGCATTGGCCGCGGCACTTGCCGCCGCCATGCCGCTGGGCGCCGCGGCCGCCGATGGCGACACCGGCGAAGGCAACTGGATGGTCCGCCTGCGCGCGACCTATCTCGACATGCAGGATCGCTCGGATCCCATTGGCGGCGTAGGCGCCTCCAATCGCATCGGGGTCAACAACAAGTGGATTCCGGAACTGGACGTGACGTACTTCATCGTGCCGCATCTCGCGGCCGAGCTGATGCTCACGGTGCCGCAGAGCCAGGATGTCACGCTCGACGGCAAGCACATCGGCACCTTCCGGCATCTGCCGCCGGCCCTGCTGCTGCAGTATCACTTCCTGCCCGAAGGCACGTTCCGGCCGTACGCAGGCGCGGGGGTCAATTTCACGCGCATCTATGGCGCCAACCTCGCCGGCAATACGCTGCAGCTCGATCGCTGGAGCGTGGGGCCGGTGCTGCAGGTGGGCATGGACTACCGGCTGACCAAGCAGTGGTTCCTCAACGTCGATGTGAAGAAGAGCTGGATCTCGAGCAACGTCTACGCTGGCGGCGCCAAGGTATCGACGGTCAAGCTCGATCCGTGGCTGTTCAGCGCGGGCGTGGGCTACCGCTTCTGAGTGTCACCGGCGGCAACGCTGCCCGCGGGACGTGCGCCCCGCCGGCCGGAGGATCAGCGGAAGGCGGGTTCGTCGAAGCTGCGCAACTTGCGCGAGTGCAGTTGTTCCACACCGTTCTCGCGCAGGATGCGGATCGCTTCGAGGCCGATGGTCATATGCTGGCTCACGCGCTGGCGATAAAACGCGTTGGCCATGCCGCGCAGCTTCAGCTCGCCGTGCAGCGGCTTGTCGGAGACGCATAGCAGCGTGCCGTAGGGCACGCGCAGGCGGAAGCCATTGGCGGCCACCGCCGCGCTTTCCATATCGATGGCGATCGCGCGCGACTGGTTGAAGCGCGCGTACAGCGACTTCGACTTGAGCTCCCAGTTGCGGTCGTCGGTGGACACCACGGTACCGGTCCGCATGCGCGTCTTCATCTCGGTGCCGGACAGGCCCGTCACGCGTGCCACGGCCTCCTGCAGCGCGACCTGGATCTCGGCAATCGGCGGCACCGGCACCCACGGCGGCAGATCGTGATCGAGCACGTGGTCATCGCGCACGTAGGCGTGTGCCAGCACGTAGTCGCCCAGTTGCTGCGAGCGGCGCAGGCCGCCGCAGTGGCCCACCATCAGCCAGCAATGCGGACGCAGCACGGCCAGGTGGTCGGTCATGGTCTTGGCATTGGAGGGGCCCACGCCGATATTGACCAGCGTCACGCCAAGCTTGTCCTCGCGCACGAGGTGGTACGCGGGCATTTGCGGCAGCGCGCGGGGACGCATGGCTTCATCGGGATCGGGCGCGCCGAGCTCCTGGACCACATCGCCGGGCTCGACAAAGCGCACGTAGCCATCGCCACCGTCGGCGGCCATCAGCGACCGGCCGAGCGCGACGAATTCGTCGACATAGCGCTGGTAATTGGTGAACAGCACGAAGCGCTGGAAATGGTGGGGCGCGGTGCCGGTGTAGTGGTAGAGCCGCTGCAGCGCCAGGTCGACGCGCTCGGCGGTAAACAGCGAGAGCGGCCATGCCTCGCCGGGCACCGGTTCGTAGGTGCCGTTGGCAATCGCATCGTCGATGCGCGACAGTTCGGGCAGCACGAACGAGGCTTCCAGTTCGCGTGCCTGGGTGTAGCTGATATCGGTGGTCGAGGCCTCGATCACGAACGGCAGCGGAATCGGCCGGCGCGACAGACCCACCACCACGGGCACGCGGTGATAGCGCAGCAGCCGCTCGATCTGGTCGCGGTAGTAATCGGCGAGCAGGTCCGGACGTGTCACCGTGGTGCCGTAGACGCCCGGATAGGCGACCGTGCCCCATGACGGACGGCTGTCGGTCACCATCGTTTCCAGATTCACCGAGACCCCGAGATATGGGTAGCAGGCGTGCGCCGCGGACGGCAGGGACGTGCCCTGCGCAAAGGCATCGAAGCGCGCGCGCACGGCGGCAACGGAACCATCGTAGATCTCGCGGATGCGCGCCAGCGCGCTGTCGGCATCGGAGAATTCGGCCAGCTGATCGGCCGGATGTGCGGATGAGAAGATCGCGGCGTTCATGGCAGGCATCATACCGCGCGCGCCCTTGCCCGCGCCAGTTTGACGCGCTCGCGAGCGCTCGCTACACTCTGTCGCCATCGCGCCGGGGGGTACCTGCCGCGAGGCGTCGTGGCGCAAGCGACGCGTCGTCCCCTCTCCCTGTCGCGTCCCCCTGCGGCCGGGGCACCCCGCCTTGGTGGGATACGAAGCGGCTCGCGTCGAGGTCGATGTCAAAGGAATGCTGATGGAAATCCGGAATCCGTTGCCCGTGGAAGTCGAGGCTGCCAGACGCCTGCTAGCCGCCAACGGGTGGGACCACCGGGTCGGCAATGCCGGACGCTTCGCCCAGTTGATCGCCAACTCGCAACGGGTTGCGGTGGCCGTGGAGAACGGCGAAGTCATCGGCTTTGTGCGCGCACTCTGCGACGACATTTCCAACGGCTATATCTCGATGATCGCGGTTGCCCCGCAACACCGCCGCCGTGGCGTGGGCCGGGCCCTGATGCGGCACATCATGGGCAACGATCCCGATATCACGTGGGTGCTGCGCGCCGCGCGCTCGTCGGAAGCCGCGTTCTTCGGCCAGCTCGGCTTTGCGCCCTCGATGGTGGCGATGGAGCGGCGCCGGCCCTGACGGGCGCTGACGGTCGGTCCCGCCGAACGTTCGGCCTACTCGGCCATCCACGCACGGAACTGTTCGGCCGTGCCCATGCGGCGGAACAGCTTGCCGCCTGGCGCAAAGCGGTCGGCGCTGGCCAGGCCGCCCACCACCACCGGTTCGAAGCCGGCATCGCGCACCAGTTGCGCAGCCACGCCCAGCGCCTGCGCATCGTCGCCCGCAATCGGTACCGCCATGGGCGCGCCGCTGCGATGGCTTGCGCGCGCGAACTCGCCGGCGCCGGTGAAATTGAACGCGCGCACCACGCGGGCGCCGCGCAGGTAGCGCGCCGTGGTGGGCCCGATGCCATCGCGCGCCACCTCCTCCGCCACCGCGCCATCGCGCGCGGCAATCGCATTGGTGGCATCGAGCACGATCTTGCCCTGCCACGCGCCGGCATGCTGCCGGGCCAGCGCCGGCACCGCGCCATAAGGCACCGCAAGCAGCAGCACGTCGGCAAACGCAAGCGCCTGCGCCACGGTGCCGACTTGTGCCAGCGGCCCCAGCGGCGCCGCCAGCGACTTCAGTTCCTCGGGATGGCGCGACGAGAACAGGACCGGATGGCCGGCCCTGGCCAGCAAGGTGCCTACGGCACCGCCCAGGCGACCCGACCCGATCACGCCGATCTTCGCTTTGTCGCCGCCTGCCTGCGCGCGCGCCAGCGCGCTTGCCAGCGTGGTGGCCATGGCCGCCACCAGCAGGGCGCGGCGGCCGTGCCGGATGTCATCGTTCGAGCGTGTCATCGCTGTCTCCACATGGTCCGATCCACGCACTCTAGGCCAAAATTCGCGCACTTTCCCGTGACTGGCGGTATTGGACCGGTGCCAGACTGTCACGGAAACGTCATGGCGCCTGCCTAGACTGGCGCGGCTTTCGAGCCACGTGGACAGGCCTTGTCCGCGAGAAAGCCGCCAACCAACAACAATACGGCAGGACAACCATGACACGCCCCCCGAGCAGACCGTTTCCCCTCCGATCCCTCGCCATGCTGGCGCTGGCCGCCGCGGCGCTGACGGCGTGCGGCGGCGGCGACGATGCGCCAGGCGCCGCGCCGAGTGCCGGCGGCGGCCAGGACGGCCAGCAGACCGCGGTCAAGCCGCTCGCCGGCGGCACGCTCTATGTGGGCGCCGTGAGCTTTGGCGACACGATTTCCGTCACGCTCGACAATCCCGCCACGGGCCAGTTGACGGTGCGCTTTCTCGATTCGCGCTTCGGCCTGGCCGGGGCACTGGCCGGCCAGTATGCGTTCGATGCCACCACCGCGACCTACCGCGTGAGCGGCCTCGCCGCCAGCGGTACCGACGTGCCCGCGGCACTGGCCGCCGCGGCGGCGTCCATCACGTTCTCGTTCACGCTCGACGATGGCGTGCTGTCGGGCGCCCTGGGTCAGGTGCCCAACGTGCTCGCCGGTGACGGTACCCTGCTGCAGGGTTATATCAGCGCGGCCAACCGCGGCGCGCAACTGGCCGAGATCGCCGGTACCTACTCGTTCCTGCGCCAGGCCGGCGCTACCACCAGCGCCGGCCAGCTCAGCATCGCCGCCGATGGCAGCGTGCGCGTGTGCGCGGGCCAGGGGGCCTCTGCCGACTGCGCCGGCGGCCAGAACGGCAGCCTCGCCGCCGATGCCGACCAGAACCGCTATCCGGGCGCGTTTGCGCTCACGCTGGCCGGGGCCAGGGTGGGCCGCGTGTTTGTCGGTCGGCAGCAGGGTCAGGTCGCGCTGTTCGTCGACGAAGCCGGCAATGGTACCGATGCGCCGGCCGGTAACTGGATCGTGCGCAACGCGCAGGTGCTGCCGGCCAATGCGATCGATGGCGACTGGGTATGCGCGGAGCCCGAACTCGACGCCCAGGACGCCCTGACCGGCCGCACTCGCCGCAACATCGTCTCGGTCAGCGGCACCACGCTGGCGGCCGACAACGTGCCGGTGGACGTGGCCCTGACGTACAACGCCGTGGCCGGCGGCACCGCCAACGGCCTGATCACCGGCACCTGGCAAGCCACGGTCAACGGGCAAGGCCAGGGGGTCGGCCTGACCTGGCTGCCGGTCAGCGCCAACCTCGCGTACCAGGTCCGTCAGGAACCCGCCAGCCGGCACCTGTTGCCGGGCGTCTGCACGCCGCTGCCCGCGCCCACGCGCATCGATACGTACCTGAGTGCCAAGGCCGGCGACAACCAGCTCGTCACCCTCGGCGACCTGCGCCCGACGCAGCCCGATATCGGCCGTGACCAGATTTACTACAAGCTCGGGCGCTACGCCGTCGACCCCGGCAAGAACTTCGACGACGCGTGCGAGAACAACGGCCAGAACAAGGCCGACAAGAAGCTCGACGTCACCACCGCGCGCCTCGACGACCTGAATTCCTTCGGCTGCACCAAGACCGTGGGCACCAAGCCCGAGGACATGAAGACGCTGGTGGTGGGCCCGTTCGGCGAACCGTACCTCACCGACGGCCACCATAGCTTTACGACGATGTGGGAAGCCCCGACCGGCGGCCCACAGGTCAAGGCGTATATCCGCGTGCAGGACAACCTTTCGAACCTCAACCGCGCCGCCTTCTTCCGCACGCTGCGCGAGCGCAAGCTGATCTGGCTGAAGGACAGCGCCAACCGTCCGGTCTACCCGGCCGACCTGCCGCGCGCGCTGGGCCTGCGGAACGGCCTTGGCGACGATCCGTACCGCTCGCTGGTCTACTTCACGCGCGATATCGGATACGCCCAGCTCGACGACGCTACCGAGTTCACCGAGTTCTACTGGGGCGACTGGTTGCGTACGGTGCTGGACCTGAAGCAGGTCGACCTGAACGACACCGCGAGCTATCTCGCCGCCGTGCGCACCGCCGCCGCCGCGATGGTGGGCCTGGCCCCGGACGCACCGGTGAGCAATGGCAAGACGGCCGCGCAACTGGGCCGGCTCGATACGTTCAACGAGGACGAGTTCGCGGCGCTGTCGGCGCCCGTCACCTCTGGAGATCCGGGCAAGCTGCCGTATGCGGTGGATTACCGCCTGAAGCTGAAGCCGTAACCGAGCCGCCGCGGCCCGGCCCGGCCGGGTGCCGCGGGTCGCCAAAAAGCCGGAAGCGTACCCGTTTCTGCGTGCGGCGGCGACGCAGTCCGGCGCGGCTTCGTGCGGTCCGGTGATGCCGCGCGGGGATGCCCGTCCTTGCCGGGCACCGCCGCGCGGCCCGCTCGATATGCGCCGGCCTGCCTTATTCCGGCTGAATGTTGGCCGCCTTGATGATGCGGCCCCACTTGGTCGATTCCTGGCTCTGGAACTTTGCCAGTTCCGCCGGCGTGCTGGTGAATACGTCGGTACCGGTGGAGCGATAGAACGTCGCCGCGGTCTCGCTTCTGGCCGCCTTCACCAGCAGCGCGTTGAGCTTGTCCACCACCGCCTGCGGCGTATGCGCAGGGGCATAGGCGGCAAACCAGTAGCTCATTTCGTAGCCCTTGACGCCCGCTTCGTCGATGGTCGGCACATCCGGCGCCAGCGGCGAGCGGCTCTTGCCCGAGACTCCCAGCGCGCGCAGCTTGCCGGTCTTGACCTGCGGCAGGCCCGTAGCCGTGTCCGTGATCATCATCTGGATCTGGTTGCCGAGCAGGTCGGTGATGGCGAGCGGATTGCTCTTGTAGGGCACGTGCAGCAGTTCCACATGCGCCATCTGCTGGAACAGTTCGCCGGCGATACGCGACGACGAGCTGCCGCTGCCGAAGCTGAGCTTGCCGGGCTCCTTCCTGGCCAGCGCGATGAACTCGCCGACGGTCTTGGCCGGTACCGACGGATTCACCACCATGATCTGGCCGCCTCGGCCCAGCGCGGTGATGGGCGCGTAGTCCTTGACCGGGTCATACGGCAGCTTCTTGAACAGATGTTCGTTGGCGGCATGCGTGGTGTTGGTGGTGATCAGCACCGTATAGCCGTCCGGGCTGGCCTTGGCCACGTCGGTGGCGGCGATAAAGCCATTGGCGCCCGGCTTGTTGTCGACCACCACGGTAACCTTGGCGTCCTGCGTCACGGCCTGGCCGACCGCGCGCGCAAGCTGGTCGGTCGCGCTGCCCGCCGCGAACGGCACCACAAAGCGGATCGGCTTGTCGGGATAGTCGGCCCATGCGCTGCCGGCACCGGCAACAAGGGTGGCGGCGATGGCCATCGCCAGCGGCCTGCGAATTCCGTACATCTTGGTCTCCTCGGGTGGAATCGTTGGAATCGTTGGAATCACTGATCTTCGGGCTCGTTTGCGTCTTGCGGCACGTGCGGGATCGCTCCCCGGTCACCGCGCGGACGAACCGGTCCGCGCCATTCAGCCGGCAGGCGCCGCAAGCCGCGGCGGCACCGGAATCGGCATGCGCAACAGCAGGAACGCGAGCGCCTTGCCATGCGTATCGAGATTGAGGGCATCGTTGACGCCGCCGTCGAGCACGCCATCGATCACGAAGTTCATCGCCTGCAGCGACGGCACCACGTACCGTGTAACGGCCGTCGGATGGCGGCCGGCAAACAGCGCACGCACCGCGTCCTCGGTGACATGGGCGACCAGATGATCGAAATCGCGCGCATCGTAGGCAATCACGCTGATATTGGAGCGGTCGCCCTTGTCGCCGGTACGGCCGTGCGCGAACCGATAGAGCGGCTGAAGCGGAGTGGCGTCTGTCATCGCATCAGGAAATAAAGGTGTGGCTCGACGATACCGCCTCGCGCGGTACCAGGCACGACATCGCATTGAGGCGGCTGCGCAGCGCGGTACGCACGCCGCCACCGCCGGCCGGACCGCACGTGTACAGCGTATTGACCTCGCGCAGCAGCGCCTCGGCCACCGCCTTGTCGTCGTGCACCAGCGCGGCACGCAGTCGCACATCCTGCGCCGCGGCTTCACCGGGCTGCGCGGCGGCGAGCATGGTGCCGGCATCGTCGGCAAACACGCTCAGCACACCGATCAGGTCGAAGCGGATATGCGCGTCGTGGCCCAGCAGCGCCATGCGCTTGCGCACGATCTCGGCGGCCAGGCGCGCCCGCGCAGCCGCATTGGGCCCGGCGTAGGAGATTTCGCCCTCGGCGATCCAGCCGCCCTGGTAGAACAGGTTGGCCTTCAGGGTGGGCGTGCGCGGGTGGCCGCGCACCTGGCGAACCGCCACCCGGTCGGGGCCAACCTGTGCCACGGCGACCTCGCCGATATCGGCCACCACGTCGGGCGTCAGGTACGCGCGCGGGTCGTGCACTTCGTAGAGCAACTGCTCCTTGACCGTGCGCAGGTCCACGCAGCCGCCGGTGTCGGCCGCCTTGAAGATCTCGATGGCGCCATCGTCCGCCAGCCGCGCGATCGGAAAGCCGACCGCGTGTACATCGGGTACGTCCTTCATGCCGGGGTCGGCGAAGTAGCCGCCGCTGACCTGCGCGCCGCATTCGAGCAGATGGCCGGCCATGGTGGCCGCGGCAAGGCGGTCCCAGTCGTCCCACGCCCAGCCGAAGTGCGCCATGGCCGGGCCCACGGCAAGCGCGGGATCGGCCACGCGGCCGCACACCACCACCTGCGCGCCGGCCTGCAACGCATCGGCGATGCCGCGCGCGCCAAGATAGGCGTTGGCGCAGACGAAACGCGCCTCGGGAAACGCGTCGCCGATGCGCTCGCGCAGCAATGCGCGGCCGGCATTGTCGGAGAGGTCATCGCCCTCCACCACGGCCACGCGCGGCACTGGCAAACCCAGCTGGGCCGCGAGCACGCCGATGCGGCGCGCCGCCGCGCGCGGGTTGGCGGCACCGAAATTGCCGACGATCGGAATGCCGTGGGTCAGGCAGAGCCCGAGCACGGGCGTGAGCAACTGGTCGAGCAGCGGTTCGTAGCCGTGCGCAGGGTCCTGCCGGCGCGCCAGTTGGGCCAGCGCGAGGGTGCGTTCCGCCAGGGTCTCGAAGATCAGCGCGGCGGGGCCGCCGGCGGCAATCATGGTGCGCACCACGGGCAGGGCGGCATCGGTGCGGTCGCCGGAGAAGCCGGCACCGGATCCGATCAGCAGGGGAACGGTCATGGTCAGGGCGTGCGCGTGAGCGGGAACATGGCGGGGATGACTGCGAGCCATTCTAGGGGGAGGGGGGCTGCGCAAAAAGCGGATTATTTGGATTAATCTATCGATTCGTTGGATAAATCGAATCCGCTGAGGCGCCGCCTTCGTGCGATACCCTCGCGGCCCGTCGTCGCCCATGAACCTGTCCGTCAAGCACCTGCGCGCGTTCGTCGCGCTCGCCACCCATCGCAACTTCACGCGCGCGGCGCAGGCGTGCCACCTGTCGCAATCGGCGTTCAGCACGCTGGTGCAAACGCTCGAGGAAAACGCCGGTGTCCGCCTGTTCGAGCGCACCACACGGCATGTGGAACTCAGCGCGGACGGGCGCCGCTTCGAAGAGGTGGCGCGACGCCTGCTGGCGGACTTCGAGGACGCGTTTGCCGACCTGCGCGATCATGCCGAGCGCCGCAAGGGCAGGGTCGCGATCGCGGCCCTGCCGTCGCTTGCGGGCGGCGACCTGCCGCCGCTGCTGGCCGCATTCCGGCAACGCTACCCCGGGATCGCGCTCGAGCTGTACGACCAGCTCGCCGATGGCTGTATCGACCTGGTACGGCGCGGCCAGGCGGACTTTGCGCTGGCGCCGGCGCCAGCGCACGACGACGACCTGCGCATCGAGGCGCTGGTGCACGACAACTTTCACCTGGTATGCCCGGCCGACCATCCGCTCGCGCGCAGGCGGCGCGTGCCGCCACAGGCGCTGGCGGGGTTGCCGTTCATCCAGCTGTCGCGGACCAGCAGCGTGCGCCAGCACCTCGATGCCGCGCTGCATCCGTTGCGGCTCAATGGCGTGATGGAGGTCGAGCATCTGGCCACGGTGGCCGCGCTGGTGGAGGCGGGACTGGGCGTCTCGGTGGTGCCGGCGCTCGCGCTGTTCCAGTTTCGGCGCGAGGGGCTCGCGATCCGGCCGCTGCAGATGCCGAATCTCGTGCGCGATATCTGCCTGGTACGGCTACGGGAGCGCGGCGATTCGAGCGCCGCCGCCGCGCTGATCGAATGCCTGCGCGCGCATTACCGGCATCAGAAGTGACCGAGATAGCCGCCATCGACGGCCAGCACCTGGCCGGTCACATACGAGGCCGCGGGCGAGGCAAGAAATACCGCGGCCCCGGCCACTTCCTCGGGCTGGCCCCAGCGGCCCAGCGAGGTCCGTTGGCGTAGCCACTCCGCCACGCCCTGATCGGCGACCATCGACTGGTTGGGCTCGGTGGCAAAGTAGCCCGGCGCGATGGCATTGACGGTAATGCCCTGCCGGCCCAGATCGGCGGCCAGCGCGCGCGTCAGCGCATCGAGGCCGCCCTTGGTGGCGGGATAGAGTACGTCGTTGGCGCGCGCCACCTGGCCCGCGATGGAGCTCACGTTGACGATGCGGCCATAGTCGTGCCGGCGCATGCGCTGCACCGCGTGCCGGCACAAGGCATAGGGCGCGACGAGGTTGGTCTCGAGCATCGTCCGGAGGTCGTCCGCATCGAGCTGTGCCATCGAATTGCGATTGCGCGCGCCCGCGTTGTTGACGAGGATATCGAGCCGGCCATGGATGGCGTCGAGCAGCGCGAACGCGTCGGCCACGGCGGCCTCGTCGGTGATGTCGAGCACGAGGGCTTCGGCGGCATGGCCCTGCGCCTGCAGATGCGCCACGGCCTGCGCCACACGCTCGGCATTGCGCGCGCAGACCAGCACGTGTGCGCCGGCCGCGCCCAGTCCGGCGGCGATGGCCAGGCCGAGGCCTTGCGCGCCGCCGGTGACCAATGCCACGCGGCCGGCCAGCGAAAATGGCGAAGCCGCGGGAAGCGGCGCGCGCGGAGAGGAGGAAGGTGCTGCGGGAATCGTCGCCATCGGGCAACTATACCGCAGCGTCCGCTAGCGAATCAGCTTGCCGGTCGACGACACGATCGACATTTCCACGAACGACGACCCCGTGTGGCGGGTCGGGCTGTAGCTGATCAGGATGCCGCCGAGGTCGAAGTCGCGCAGCGCTTCCAGCGCGGCCACCAGCTTCTCGCGCGTGGGTTCCGGTCCGGCCCGGCGCAGTCCTTCCACCAGCACCTTGGCCGACATGAAGCCCTCCATGCCAGCATTGGTGGGCTCCACGTTCTGCCGGCGCGCCAGGCTGCGGTATTCGCTGGCAAGCGTCATCTGGCTCGAGTTGGTACCCGGCACCACCTGGGTGATGATGAGGCCGCGGCCATCCTCGGCCAGTTCCTTGATAAACGAGTCCGCGGCGTTGTTCGAGAGCGTGACGAACTGCGCCTCGCTGCCGGCACGCTTCATCTCGCGGATGATGCGAGCGGCCTCGGAGCCCGAGCCGATCACCAGCACCGCCTGCGGATTGGCTTTGTGCACGCTCGCGACACCGGCCCCGATATCGCCCATCGGCCGCGCATACGATGCGGTGCCGGCCGGTTGCACGCCGCGCGCCTGCAGCGCGGTGGTAAAGCCTTCGTAGACGTCCTGGCCAAAGCCGTCGTTGGCATAGAAGATCGCGATGCGGTTCATGCCGGACGTGGCCAGGTGGTTGATCGCGCGTGCCACTTCATCCTGGTACTTGGCGCGCACGTTGAAGACGTAGCGGTTGACGGGACGATGCAGCGTGATGGCGCCGGTCAGCGGCGCCACCAGCGGAATCTTCTCGGCGGCGATGATGGGCAGGATGCTTTCGTTCTGCGGGGTGCCGCGCACCATGAACAGCGCGAACACCTTTTCGTCCTGGATCAGCTTGCGCACATTGTCGGGCGTGCGCCGCGCATCGAAGCCGTCGTCGTAGGTGACCAGCTCGATCTTGCGGCCCCCCACGCCGCCGGCGGCATTGACGGTGTTCAGGTAGACCTGGGCCCCGGCAATCTGCTCCTTGACCGAGCCCGCCACCGGCCCGGTCACGCCGGCCGACTGCCCGATGCGAAAGGCGGTGCGGCTGACGCCCGGGTCCGCGCTTGCGCCCTGCATGGCCACGATCTGCACGGCCAGCACCTGCACGGCCACGCCCAGCGCCGCGGCAAGCATGCCGTGCGCCCTTCTTCCTGCGCTCATTGTCGACCCCTCCAGCTGTGTCGCGTGGCAGGCGCGGCAGGCGCGACAGTGACTGCTTGCCTTGCGATTTGCCTTGCTGCCAGCGCGCGACGATTGGTTTATTGTTTTGCTGTGCATCCGCGTTCCGCACCGGCAAAGGCGCGCGCGAACGCCTGCAACTTACCGCAAGCAGGGGGAATGTTCAAACGCGGGAGGGGCGGGACTGTTGCTGCGGCAGCACACCGGTGTCAGGAAGCTCCGGTGATGACACCGGTGGTGCCGCAGCGTGGCGCACGACGGCACGTGCGCCGAGGCGCGCCGCGTGGGCGCGTCAATCTGACCTGGACCCCGGCCGGTGGACCGGGCAAGGCCGCCGGCGCGGTCTCAGGGAAAGGCCGGCACCGCCGGGTCGAGACCGGCGAAGCTGGCTTCCGGATGCGCCGTGCGCAGCAGGGCCTCGACTTCCTCGACGCGGCCACGCGGCACGTCGACCATCAGCAGGAACTGCCCTGCCTCGATGTCCTTCTCGAACGTACGCAAGCGGCTGTTGGGCGCGGAACTGCCGATCATGCTCGCGGCCCATGCGCCAAACACCGCGCCGAGCACCGCCAGCACGCCGACCAGGCCCCATTGCGGGGTATCGCTGACGATCGGGAACATCGCTACCACTACGCCGGCGACGATGCCGACGCCACCGCCGACCATCAGGCCCATCTCGGCGGCATGAACGATATCGGAGGTCTGGAACAGATTCGCTTCGTGCAGTCCGGTCATATCGGAGCCGTCGCGTGCCACGAAGTGGATGTGGCGGTTCTCGATACGCGCCAGCAGCAGGTCGTCCATCGTGCGGCGGGCGCTCGCCAGGTCGGGCAATAACCAGAAGATGCGTTTGCGCATGGCTGTTCTCCTCTGTCAGGCCGCCCCCTGCAGGCCGCCCCGTGCATGAGGGCGCTCCGTCGTGCGGGACGGTAGTTCTTTTTTACGCCGTTGGCCACGCAAGTGCAAGCCGTCAGATGCACGAGGGGCGATGGACGCCGTACCCGATGTTGCCAAGCGCGGCGAGCATCACCCCAAAGTCCCTGAGCGGTCAGAATGTGATCGGTAGACGCACCGTCACGGTCAGGTCGGGCGTGTCGCGCGTGAGACCGGCGCCGACCGAAAGGTTGAGCGTGTAGCGATCGTTGAAGCGATACGAATAGCCCACCAGCAACGTGCCCTGCGTGATGCGCACCGAGCCAGGAATGGTCTGCCCGTTCTGCTTGGTCGGCCAGATGATGCTCTGGTCGTAGCCGATACTGAACGACGCATGTTCGTTCAGCGACAGGCCCATGCCGAAGTTGAACTGGAAGATGTCGCCGGGCGCGATCTTGCCGAGCGATTCGGTCTCACCGTTCAGCACCGTGCGGCTCACGTTGTCGCGCGCAAAGTTATGCAGGTAGCTGAAGGTGCCGAAGAACACGGCCGGATCGGTCGGCAGCAGCCACGTGACGCCGGGCTGGATGGCCTGGAAGCCGGTGCCGGTCGGCATGCCGAGCGGCAGGCCGGTACCGGTGGTATTGCTCACGCAGCGCGTCACGCAATCGGTGACCACCTCGAACGGATCCTTGCCGGTGTTCGACTTGTAGCGCAGCCAGCCGATGAAGTACGGCATCTTCTCGTTGCCGTAGTTGAGCTGGTAACGCACGGTCGCCTCGACGTCGCCCAGGCCGCTGCCGCTCGAATTGAACACGTTGTCCACGGCGGTGCCGGTGAACACTTCGCGGCTGACGGTCTGGCTGCTCGTATGCACGTACGGGATCTTCGCTTCGAGCTCGAGCCGTTTGGTCAGGCCGTAGCGGAACGCCACCGCGGTGAGATAGCTCGAGGTCTTGACCTCGCGTACGTCGATCAGGCCGATCAGCACGGCGGGAATCACCGAGTAGCCGACCAGCGCGACGCGGTTGTTGGACGCATACCCGTACTGGAAGCTCGGCTCGACCACGATCTTGCCGGCCGGCGTGAGCACGCCGGGCTGGTCGAAGATCGGCGCGATCTCGGGGGGGCGGCCGTCGGATTCGGGCGGACGGCCGACCGGCTCCTCGACGGCCGGGCCCGCCAGCGACTCGCCGGCCTGCGCGCCCTGCGCGCTGCCCTGGTTGCCGGGCGGTACCGCTTGCGGCGGTGCGTCCTGCGCCTGCAGCCCCTGCTGCACGGTGTTGTTGATCTGCGTCGCGCTGCCCGACGGTGCCGCGTTGTTCTGGCCACCGCGCTTGCGCGCGAGGGAGTCGTTGGTCATCACGCCGCGCAGCTCGCGGATGGTGGCTTCCTGATCCGCGAGCGCGCGCTTCATCTGCTCGAGCTGCCTGGCTTGTTCCGCCAGTTCCTTCTGCAGTGTCTCGAGCCGCGCGGCGGCGGGTGGGCCCGAATCGGGCGCCGTCTGGGCATGACCCAGTCCGCCAAGCAACAGCATCGTCGAGCATCCGGCGTAGTGAACGTATCGGATGCCCTGTAGCGAACGCTTCTTCATGACGTCTTCCTCCCCCGGGACGGCGGGCTGGTTTGATACAGGAGCCCGCAACCTGCTGCTTCAGTGTTTCGTCGTACTACCTCATCCTCTGGATCACGCTGTTCAGGGCCGTGTTGGCCATTTGCGAACGGAACGCCTGCAAGGTGTTCACGGTCGCGCTGATCGTCATCAGGCTCTGGATGGTCTGGTTATTGAGCGTATTCTGGATGACGGTTCCCGGCATGTTCGGCATCGCACCAAGATTGGCGGTATTGCCCGGCCCGTTCTGCACGACACTGAGCAGGCCGTTGGTGCTGACCACGCCGGTGGCGGTGGCAACCGCGTTGGTCGGCAGCCCGGCCGCGCCCGTCGCCGACGATGAGGCACCGGTGGCGCTGCCGCTGCTGGCGGAACTGCTGCCGCCCGCGGCGCCGGTGGCCTGGGCCACGGCAGCGGCCGCATTGGCCTGGGCCGCCGCGCCTGCGGCACCGGCCTGCCCGCGCGCGTTGGCGGCTGCGGCATTGGCCTGCGCCACCGCGCTGTCGGCGGCGGCATTGGCCTGGGCCACGGCCGCGGCCACGCCGCCGAGCGCCTGCTGCAGCTGCGCGGCCTGCGCCGCGGTGATGCGGCTCACATCGGGTATCGAGATGCTCGTGGCCACCGCGAGCGCGCCGTTGACGTAGACCGCGCGGTCGATGCCGAAGCCGACCTGCAGGCCACCCACATCGAAGCCGCCGCGCGACTTGTCGAGCCTGGCCTGCGCCACGGGTTTCCATCCCGCCATGCCGCCGCGCGCGTGCGCCACCTGCGCGGGCGCGGGCTCGACCAGATCCATGGCGCGGCCGAGTTCGTCCTGCATGCCGTCGCGCGCACGGCGCGCGACGGGCGGCTCGGCGGCCGCGACGGCCGCGACGAGACCGATGGCTTCATGGCGCGCCGCGGGGGCGGCCGAGGGTGCCACCTTGGCGGCAACGGTCGGTGCGGGCGGTGGAGATGCCAGCGCCACGGGCGCGTCGAGCGCCACGGCCACCGGCATGGCGGCAAGGTCGACCGGCGAGGCCACCGCGGCGGGCGGTTCCACCATCGCCACCATTGCCTCGGTGGATACCACGGAAGTCGTGGCAACGGCAGATACGTCGGCTACCTCGGGCGGCCCTGCCGCCTCGATACTGGCGTGCGCGGTGCCGGCACAGGCGAGCCCCGCGCCCAGCAGCACTGCTGCCGTGGCCGGCGCCCCCGTGCGGCGGGGCACGTTTGAAGCGTTTGTCTGGACCATGATGACGTTCCTCAGAAATCGCTCGCGCCATGCTTGGGCATGACGGTGAAGAACAGACTGTCGCGGTTGACTCCCATCCAGTATGGTCCGGACGGCGCGACACGCCAGTCGGACGCAAGATTGAAGCGCGCGTTTTCCGTGCGGTTATGAATCACGAACAGCAGCTGGCTGTCCCAGATCCGCTCGAAATGCTCGCGTTCGAGCGCGCGCGTGCCACGTGCCGGATCCCCGATCAGCACACGATTACCCTTGACTCCCTTCACCACCACGAAATGGTGATAGCCGTTCTCGACGATCAGTACGATCGCCGGGATCTGTGTTTCCTCGAGCTTCGACAACGGCAGCTCGTATCCATCTGCCAGGAAGCCCCGCGACTCGAGAAAGCGTTTCATGTCGAGCAGCGAGAATCCCTCGGTGCGTATCTTGTTCTGGTCGCCGTTGACGTACATGTTGGCGAACACCACCTGCTCGCTGACCGGATAGCCGTACTGGTAAGTCAGCAGCGTGGCGACCGCGGCCGAGCCGCAGCTGAAGTCGAACTGCTGGCGAATGGTCGTGCGATAGCGTGCTTCGCGCAGGCTGGTGACGGGTACCTTGTAGTAGTAGTCCGCGCCGGGACCGGGCACCCGTGCCGTATCGGCGCGCGCGGCGGGCGCGGCCGCAAGGGAACCGACGATGGCCGCGACCGCGGCCGCGAACAACAGCGTGCCGCGTGCGTTCATTGTTTGAACTGGACGTTGAGAATCGTTGCGTTCTGGATCAGGACATTGGAGCCCGTGTTCTGTATCACGGTCGGCAAGCCCGCTGAGTTGGCGAACGAACCGTCGGCAATCGCATTGCTGCCGGAGCGCACATTGATCGCGGCGTTGTCTGCCACGGTGCCGTGCAGGGTCATGTCGTTGACCACCGTTTCAGCACCGCCACGCACACCGTCGAGCTTGTCGCTGGACACTGCTCGCGCCGTGGCGCCGAAAATGCCCGGCTTGGCGCTGACGCTGGCGCTGGCGCCGGCACTCGCATTGGCGCCGTCCGCGGCGCCGGCCGTGGCGAGCGCTACCGCGGTTGCCGCCACACCGCCGGCTGCGCTGTCTGCGTAACTGGCAACCGAACTGGCAACCGAACCCGCGGCGACAGGACCTGCCATGGCGCTGAAGCCTGGCCAACCCAGGATGGCCGTCGTCAATGCGACGACGACAGGGCGAACGGATCGCATGAGGCGTCTCCTTGTGCCCGCGCGCGCCATCCCCATCCGGACGGACGTGCACGAACGAACAGGCATTCCAGGGGCGAACCCGGATCTCCACGCGTGTGTGGAGATCCGGACCAGCGGACGCAAACCGCAACGGTGCCCGCAGGCACCGTCACGCATCAGCGGCCGACTGCCAGGTTCGCCTGGACGTTGACGCTCTGCTGCACCAGCGATGCCATGCCGCTGTTCTGGTTGGCGATCATGATGCCCGCCGCCGACTGGCCGACACTGGACATGGCGTTGGACATGTTGAAGCTGCCGGCATCGACGTAGTTGGTACCGCCGTTGCCGCCAGCGCCGCCGACCGCACCATTGCCCGCACCGCCCGTGCCACCGTTGCCCACGCCACCGGCACCGCCGGCGCCGCCAGCACCCGAGGTCGCACCGGCCGCGCCCACCGCACCGTTGCCGGCCGTGGCGCTGCCATTGGTGGCCAGCGAGGTGGCGCTGCCATTGGTTGCCGTGCCGCCGGCGCCGCCAGCACCTGCCGTGCTGGTCTGGGCGCCGCCCGCACCACCGGTGCCGGTCCCGGCGCCGCCCGTGGCTGCACCGGCCGTCGACGTGCCCGCGCCGCCGGCGCCGCCGGTGCTCGTGCTCGTGCCGGCAGTTGCCGTGGCCGTACCCGTACCGCCGGCGCCGCCAGCACCGCCAGTGCCGGTGGTGGTGCCGCCCGCTGCGGTCGTCGCACCGGTCGTGGCCGTGCCGCCCGCACCCGCGGTGGACGAGGCGGTGCCGCCAGCGCCATCGCCGCGTTCGTTGGCACGGCTGCCACCTGCGGCGCTCAGACCGCCGAGTGCCGCGCTGCCTGCGCCCGCGCTGCCGCCACGGCCCGCCGCCATGCCACCGCGGCCGCCATCGCCGCCGGCCGCGCCGCTGTAGGCCCCACCGGCGCTGCTCTTGGACCAGCCGCCATTGCCACCGGCGCCGAGGCTCGCGCTCAAGGCGCCGCCGCCGGTGCCGCGACCGTTGCCGCCATCACCGCCGTAACCGCTGGCGCGGCCGCCGTCGCCGCCGTTGCCGGCACGGGCGCTGCCATTGGTCACGTCGCCAGCGCTGGCGCTGCCGTTCGTGGCCGAGCCGCCGCTGCCGCCATTGCCGCCGTTGCCACCGTTGCCGCTGTTGCCACCGTTGCCGCCATCGCCACCGGTGCCGCCCATGCCGGTACCGCCCATGCCACGGCCGCCGCGGCCGCCCATGGCGCCATTGGCATTGCCGGAGTTGCTGGCATAGTTGCCGATGTGATTGACGTAGTTGCCGGTCACGGCGCCTTCCAGCTTCGAGAGGGCGATCGCCTTGCTCGTGTTGAAGGCGTTGCTGAAGTTGGCCGTGGCGGTGCCGCCGTTGGCGGCTGCGGCATTGCCGTAGCCGTCCACGTCCTGACGGGCACGGAGCGTGGTCTTCGTGCTGGTCTTGTTGACGGTCAGCGTGGTGTTCCTGCTGCTGGTGCTGGTACGCGTGCTGGTGTTGGTGCTGTTGTCCTGGTAGGCCTTGGAGTTTTCGTTTGCGTTCGCCCCATCGCCCTGTGTGGAAGTCGCCGTGGCGGTCTGCGTGTTATCGCCATCGCCCGAATCGTTGGTTGTTGTCGGGTTCGCGAATGCCTGGCCCCCGAAGAAGGCCAATGCGATCGCCGACGCCAGTAATGTCTTTTTCATACGAAGCTCCCAGGAAGTTTGTGCAGCGGCTCTACCTCCGGCGGACGCTCTCGAGAACGGCAGCTGGAGGTTCAGGTCCGGCGAGGTCGCCAAACCAGCCTCCCCTTGCGCATAATCAGTGCCAGCGCTCGCTCACGCGCTTGTAATGCCTTGAAATACAAGGGCAACCGAGCCGTCATACAGGAACTTTCCGCAGGCTTTCTCATCATCCGGGATGGCCGGTCCTGTGCACCGGACTAGACATGTCACACCGCTGTGACAGCGCTTTTCCCGGGTGACGGGAGCCGTTTCCAACGCCTGACTGAAACGCCAGACGTTTCAACGACTTAGCGCGGCGGCGCGGGTCCGCGGGTGGCCCGCGCAGCGGTTTCGGCAGTGAAACAGCGGCCTGCTCCGGGTTCTCCCCAGTGGCTTCGGCACAGCCCGGGCGCGACGCCTGCGAGGCAGGGGCACGCGCAGGCCTGCGGCAAGTGGCGCCGGCCCCGCGTCGATGCGACCGTGCAACAGAAACGGGGCGTCATGTATGCACTCGCCGACACGCCCTGGATTCATGCTAGGCTCTATGTCTGATTTAAAGTACATTAGTGGCGTTCGGACATGTCAGTGCTGATCGTCAAGGCAAACCATGAGTGAAGCCGTCGTTCCCCTGTATCACCAGATTTACGTGGTGCTCCGCCAGCAAATCGTCGAAGGCCGTTTTGGCCAGGGACCGCTGCCGGGCGAAATCGACCTGGCCAAGCAGTTCCATGCCTCGCGCGTGACGATGCGCCGCGTGTTCGATCGCCTGGTGCAGGAAGGTCTGGTGCGCCGGCACCGCGGCCTTGGCACCTTCGTCAATCCGCATCCGGTCAAGCCCGCCTTGTCGGAAGATCGCTCGAGCAGCCTGCTCGGCAATATCATCGACATGGGCGAGAAGACCGCCGTCAAGGTCGTCTCGATCGACGAGGTTCACGCCACGCCGGACGTGGCCGAGTCCCTGCAGCTGCAGGTGGGCGACCCGGTGGTGAAGGTCGTGCGCGTGCGGCACTACCGCAACCGTCCGCTCTCGCATATCACCGTCTACCTGCCGGCCGATCTGGGCCGTTCCCTCACGCGCAAGGATCTGGAGACCACGCCGATGTTGCGGCTGCTGGAAACCGCCGGCGTCGAACTCGGCCGCGCCACGCAGACGCTGACGGCGCGCCTGGCCGATGTGGTGGTGGCACCGTTGCTCGACGTCCCGGTGGGCGGCGCGCTGCTCGCGGTCCGCCGCGTAGTGCTCGACAAGCGCGAGCGCCCGGTGCAGTTGTTGCTCGGACAGTATCGTCCGGACCGCTACGAGTACCGCATGGAACTGTCGCCGATGGGCGGCGACAGCGCCAACGTCTGGGTCGAGAACGAAGCGCGTACCGGCCTGCGCGACTGACCGGGCGGACCCGCCGCCCGCGGCCGCGCTCTCCGGCAACGCCGATCCGGGCGATACTGCGCACTCGTCATCACCCTGTCGAGGAGACATCGTCATGCCAGTCGTTCGTCCGGGCCGCCTGTCCCGATCGTTGCGCCGCTTCCTGAGCCTCTCCCTGCTAACCCCGGTACTGTCCCTGTTGCCGCTCGCGCCGCTGGTCGCGCCGGCACATGCGGCCATTGCCGGCGGCAAGCCGATCCGCATCCTGGTAGGGGCGCCAGCCGGCGGCACCACCGATACGCTGGCGCGCACCATGGCGCAGGAAATGTCGCGCGAGCTCGACCAGCCCGTGGTGGTGGACAACCGTCCCGGCGCGGGCGGCAATATCGCCGCCGACATGGTCGCCAAGAGCCCGGCCGACGGCACCACGCTGCTGATGAGTTTTACCAGCCATACCATCAACGCCACGCTCTACAAGAAGCTGCCGTTCGATCCGGTCCAGGATTTCACGCCGATCACGCTGGTGGCCACCGTCCCCAGCGTCCTGGTGGCGCGCCCCGACCTGCCCGCCAACAATATTCCCGAGCTGATCCGGCTCGCGCGCGCGCAGCCGGGCAAGCTCAACTTCGGCATCGGCGCGATCGGCTCGTCGCTCCACATGGCCGGCGACATGTTCAAGATGATGACGGGCACCTATATCGTCAACATCCCCTACAAGGGCACCACGCCCGCGCTGACCGACCTGCTCGCGGGCCAGGTGGACCTGATGTTCGCGAGCACCATCAACGTGGCCGGGCACGTCAAGGCCGGCAAGCTCAAGGTGCTGGGGGTGACCAGTCCCGCACCGCTGCCGCAGTTCCCGGGCGCGCAGCCGATCGGCGCCACCGTCAAGGGTTTCGAGTCGAGTGCGTGGTTCGGCCTGTTCGGCCCGGCCAACCTGCCGCCGGAGGTGACCCAGGCCCTGTACGGGGCGGCGCGCCATGGACTCGAGTCGGCCGAGGTGCGCAAGCGCCTGGAGCATGACGGCGCGCAACCCCAGGCGCTGCCGCCTGACCAGTTCGCCGCGTTCGTGCGCAAGGACGTCAAGCGCTGGGCCGCGGTCGTCAAATATTCAGGAGCCCAATCGGAATGACCTCCGCCAGCGGCGGCCCCGCCGCCGCGTCTTCACGCCCCCCCGCCACGCTCGCCCAGAAACTGGTGGCGCGCGCGGCCGGGCTCGACCATGCGGTGCCGGGAACCGTGGTGATGTGCAAGGTCGACCTTGCGATGTCGCACGATTCGAGCGGGCCGCGCCGCGTGGCGCCGATGCTGCGCGAACTCGGCGCGCGCATCTGGGATCCGTCGAAGTACGTGGTGGTCACCGACCACTATGTGCCCGCGGCCGATCCCGAAGCGGAGCAGATCGTGCGTTTTACGCGCGACTGGGTGCGCGAGGCGGGCATTACCAACTTCATCGACGGCGAGGGCATCTGCCATGTGGTACTGCCCGAGCGCGGCCATGTGCTGCCTGGCCGCTTTATCGTCGGCGGCGACAGCCACAGCCCCACCGGTGGCGCGTTTGGCGCGTACATGTTCGGCATCGGCGCGACCGAGATGGCGGGCGTGCTGGCCACCGGCGAGATCTGGCTGCGCGTGCCGCAGACCATCCGGCTCGACTGGCACGGCGCGCTCGCCGCGGGCGTCTGCGCCAAGGACATGATGCTGTTCCTGTGCGCGACGCTGGGGCTGGCCGGCGGCCGCTACGAAGCGCTCGAGTACACGGGCGCGGCCGTCGCCGCGCTGCCGATGCAGGAGCGCATGACACTCGCCAACATGAGCACCGAGATCGGCGCGCAGACCGGCGTGATCGCGCCCGATGACACCACCCTCGCGTGGCTGGCCGCGAACGGCGTCGATGCCGCCACGCTGGCCGCGCTCGAACTCTCCCGCTGGCGCGGCGACGACGACGCGCCCGTGCTTGCGCATCATCGCTTCGACGCCGGCGCACTGGCACCGCAGGTCGCGGCACCGCACTCGCCGGCCAACAGCGCGCCGGTCACCGACAGCGCGGGCGAGTCGATCGACATTGCGTACCTGGGCGCATGCACCGGCGCCAAGCTCGAAGACCTGCGCATGGCCGCGCGCGTGCTGCGCGGGCGCAAGATCGCGCCCGGCATGTCGCTGCGCGTGGCGCCGGCGTCGGCGCGCGACCAGCAGCAGGCCGCGCGCGAAGGCACGCTGGCGACGCTGCTCGATGCCGGCGCCGAACTGCTGCCCAACGCGTGCAACGCGTGCGCCGGCTATGGCGCCACGCGCTTTCCGGCCGGCAGCCGCGCGATTGCTTCCACCGCCCGCAATTTCGCCGGCCGCATGGGCGACGCCGGCAGCGCGGTCTGGCTGGCGTCGCCGATGACGGTCGCCGCCACCGCCGTGACCGGCCGCATTACCGATCCTCGTGACCTGCTTGCCTGACCTGTTTTCCGCATGACCGCATCCCTTCCCTCCGGCCGCATCTGGCGCTTTGGCGACAACGTCGATACCGACGCGATGGCGCCCGGCACGCACATGAAAGGGGGCATCGACGAACTTTCGCGTCATTGCCTGGAAAACCTGCGTCCCGAGTTTCCGGGCTCGGTCCGGCGTGGCGATATCGTCGTGGGCGGTTCGAACTTCGGCATGGGATCGTCGCGCGAACAGGCGCCGCAGGCGCTGCGCCACCTCGGCGTGGCCGCCGTGATCGCCCCATCGTTCGCGGGGCTGTTCTATCGCAACGCCATCAACCTCGGGCTGCCCGTGCTGGTGTGCCCCGATACGGCGGCGCTGACCGATGGCGCCCTGGCCACGTTCGACCTCGACCGCGCCATCGTGCTGCTGGCCGACGGCACTATCGTGGCCTGCGAGCCCGTACCCGGCTTCCTGCGCGACATGCTCGTGGCGGGCGGCCTGGTGCCGCACCTCAAGGCACGCCAGGCCCCGCGCTGAGACGGCCGGACGCGCCATCGGCCGGCATGCCCGGCGGCGGATGGATGCGCGCGGCTTCACGCAGCAGTGCCAGCGCCTCGTCGTCGCTGGTCTGTGAGAAGTCGAGATAGTAGGCACCCACCGCACCGAAGTCCGGCGGCGTATTGAGGCAGACCACCTGGTCCGCCACCGCGCGCAGCGAGGCCAGCCCCTCGGTGCCGCCGACCGGCACCGCGGCCACGACCTCCGCCGCACCCGCCGCTCGCACGCTCTCCAGTGCCGCCCGCAAGGTGGCGCCGGTGGCGACGCCGTCGTCGACCACGAGCACGCGCCGGCCCGCCATCGCCGCGACCGGGCGACCCTGGCGATAACGCTGCTGGCGCCGGCAGATCTCGTCGAGCTGGCGGCCGCGCTCGGCATCGAAAGCGCCGCTCTCCTGGGCGCGGCGCGTCCATGCGGCGTCATTGACGACGGTATGCGGTCCGCGCCCATCGGCACTACCTTCCACCACCGCGCCGAGCGCGAGTTCGGGATAGCCGGGCGCGCCGATCTTGCGCACGAGCAGCACATCGAGCGTGGCATCGAGCGCACGGGCGACCTCGAACGCCACTGGCACGCCTCCGCGCGGCAGCGCCAGCACGAGCGGGGTATCGCCATCGTGACGGGCAAAACCAAGCTCGGCGAGCTTGCGGCCCAGGTAGACGCCCGCCTCGCGACGGTCGGCAAAGCAAGGTGGCAAGGTCATCTCGCACCCCCGGAAGATGAATCGGCCCCGCGCGAGGAAATGCCCGCGCGAGGCGGAGCCGGCACGCCGCATGTGGACAGAGTCCGACGCGGCAGTGCCACTGAGCCACTATAGACTCGCCGTGCGCTGGCGGTGGAACGGGCACGCGTTGTTGCGGCAATTGCCTATCACGCCGATAGACGGCGACGATTGATGGGCGATCTGAAACAGTGTTTTCAAGGCTTGGCCGATGATCCCCGCGGCTGCCTTCAGTAGGATGCAGTCATGGCGATACCCGCCAGAGTGTTGAAACCCGTAACCCACGGACCCAACAGGTCCCGCTACCGCAGAGAGTCATACCGTGAACGCGCAGCATGTTGTCCGCCCCCAGGAAGAGTCCGTCCAACACGACCTCGAACTCGATATCCCGTTCGGCTCGCTCGACGCGGCCGCCATGGCCGAATTGCCCTACACGTTCAACCAGTCGGGCACCTGCACGCGCTACTACAACGAATTCTTCGGTTGAGCGGCCTGGCGCCCGACGCGCCAGGCTCGCGCGCGCGCGGCCGCCGGGGCGCCATCCGCGTCCGGTGAAATTTCCAGGGCGGCCACCCATCGCAGGGATGGCCGCCCCGGTGCCCCTCAGTCCCTCTTGCAGGGCAAAAAAGTGGTCGGGCATCGCGTCGCGCGCTGGCCCGCGCCAGGCGCGGACCCGTCCGGAGCCTATGGCCCCTGGATGCGCTCGATGGGTGCCACATAATCGGCGCGGCCGGTATCGGCGCCAATGTGAGCGCGTGCAAACTGCGGCACGCTAAGCGGGCTCAATCCTTCGAGTGCCTGCAGGACCAGCACGATGAGCATGACCGGCATGACGTCCTCCCTCGGGAATACGGCGGTCACGATGGCGCAAGCTTCATGCCATCGCCGGAAATCACGCCCCCGCGGCGATGGTGCCGAGCCATGACGCACGATGGGGCGTGTCGGGAATGATGCCACCAATCGCGCGCACCGACGCGGGGACGCGCGTCTCTGCGTACCCGTTTCTGCGTGCCTGCGGTCCTGCCGGGCGTGTCCTGTCCCCGTTCGGATGCCTCGCCCGGCGTCCCGGTCGGGTCTTCACGCCAGCCTTGCGCCGCGCGAATCTCTCGCATGGATCTTTGCGCGAGTCATTTCCGATGTAACGCCAGATTATCGTGCCGCGGCCTGCCCGCACCGCTGCGGGCGGTCGCATCACATACCCGCCCTGCCTTGCCACACAAGGGCTGGCGGCTTCCGCGCCCGGCTCGGCGGGGTGCCTTGGGCGCGTGCGGGCCCTGAGATGCGGCCTTACAAGTGCAACCACGCGCGGCGGGGTGTGCTCGCTACATTGGAGCCGTGTTCAACGCGAACGGACCTGGAGTCAACATGAAACGCGCCCTTGCCCTGATCGTCCTGCTGACGACAACCTCGACCCTGCTCTCGGCCTGCATCGTGGTGCCGGCCGGTGGCGGGCACTACCACGGTCGCTACCACGACCGCTATCGCTATTGAGCCGGCACCGCCGCCGACAAACCGTCCGATCAAAGGAGATCCCGATCATGAAACGCCAGTTGATGCTTGCCGCCGCCGTTCTCGCCGCAGGTGGCGCCCTTGGCATGATGGCCCCGGCCGAAGCCTATGCCTACGGCCCGCCGGCCTACACCCATGCCCCGCCCGCCGCGCGCTACGAGCCGCGCCCCGTGGCGCGCCCGGGACAGGTCTGGGTGCCGGGCCACTATGTTGCCGCACGCGGTGGTTATGCATGGCGCGGCGGCTACTGGCAGGCTGCGCGCCCGGGTTATCGCTATGTGCCGGATCGCTGGGTGCATGGCCCGCATGGCTGGGTCATGCGGCGCGGACACTGGACGCGCTGACGGACGCGCCGAAGCGGAGGCGAACGTCTGCACCTCCCTCCGACGAGGGGTGGTTGCAGCCCCTGACCGATGCGTGCGGCGCTTGCCCGACCAAGGCGCGCCGCACTCATCCAGAGGCACGACGGAACGCATCGTCCTTTTGGATTAGGCCATGATATACCCCACTTTCCGATGGTATCCATCATGGCACCGCACGCATTTTTTTGATGGTTTCATGCGTGCGTCATGAATGTCGGTATTTTCTATTCACCCCCCCCCAACGGGTGAATTTTCGTTGATTATGGGGCCTTCAAAATCGGGAATGGTTGCACGACTGAAACTTATTACAAAGCCGCTGTTTCAAACATGAAACGCAGGGGCCCGCCTCGGCCGGATGCTGTGGGACAGACACTGGTATCCAAACGCACGAGAGTGGCGATGGATTATGAGTTTTAGTTCATTCAGACTCGGTTCATCCAAAAAACCGGCCGCTTGCATTCAGTCCCACCAGCCCATAAGATGAAATTCATCCGATTAAGGAGTGAGATTTTTTCGGGTTCGGGTTCGGGTCAAACTTCCGATCCCGGCGGACAAGTCCATCTACACAACGGGACATCGCCGGATATGGAAGCATGGGGTTAGCAGCTGTCTCAGCGGGTGCCCGACGGTATCCCGCCATGCCGCCACGATTTTCTCCCCATACGCAAAGCGCCCCGCTCTCCTGCCCGCCAACGGGGAGTCAATAAGAATGAATGCTTTGCTGATCGAGGAGCATCCGCTCCTCCGGCTCGGGCTGCTCCAGATGCTCGAGAACATCCAGGCATGGGGCCATGTACTGGCTCTGGCACCGGCCGACACGGACCGGCTGGAAGCCCAGCATCACAACGCCGAACTGATGGTGTTCGGCATGCCGGCAGACACGGCGGCGGGCTGGCAACAGCTCGAGCAGGCGCGCGAGCACCTGACACCGCAACGCATTCTCGTCCTGACCGATACCCTGCCGCTGCACCTGCCCAATGCCGAAGCTGCGCGCGGCATTTGCGGCTGCCTGCCGAAGTCGGCCTCGCTGGCCGTCATCGAGGCGGCCATCCGGCTGGCGATCTCGAGCGTGCAAGGGCTGGTGTTCTCCACCGAATCGGCCTCCACCACGGCACTCACCACGGCTCCCGCGGCATCGCGTTCCGCCTTGCCGGCCACGCCCTCGCTCGCTTCGGCCGCACCGCTGCCGCTCCCGGCCACGATGCAGCCCGACCCGCATGCGCTTGCCGCATGCGCCGGCACGCCCCGCCCCGCCCTGCGCGGTGCGGTCAGCCAGGCGATGCTGCCGTTGTCGGGCGCGGACGACGAGCCCAGCTACGACGAGGCCGAGATGCTCAAGATCACGCCGCGCCAGTACGAAGTGCTTGTGCTGCTGGCGCGCGGCTACCCGATCAAGACCGTCAGCCGCATGCTCAATATCTCGGTGGCGACCGTGAAGAGCCATGCCTGCACGCTGTACCAGCGCCTCAAGGTGCGTAACAAGGGCGAGGCGGTGTACGCTGCGCTGCAACGCGGCGCGACGCTCGACTGGGTGAACGGCGACGAACGCGCGGCGCGGACCACGCCCATGCGTGGCGAGCAGGTGCGGGGAGACACGCTGCGCGGCGACACACTGCGTGGCGACACACTCCGCGGCGACGCGTCGGCCACCTACGCGAGTTCGCAGGCTGGCTTGTGATTTGCCGCCGGGAGCACTGGCCAACGCCGGCCAGCGCTCCCGCGCTGGCCCTCGCGCGCGGAAACCGCATGGCGCGCCACGGTGTGACCCACCGAACAGAATCGCACCGCCGACCTCGCCCATAATGCGCCGACAACACCGGGGAGAACATCATGTCAGCGCTATTCCTGCCGACGTTTTCGCTCTGCATCTGCACGCGCAACCGTCCTGAAGACCTGCGCCGCGCGCTGGCGTCGGTGCGGGCCTCCACCATGCCCGTGCACCAGTTGATCGTCTCCGACGACAGCACCGATTACGCGACGCGCGACATGATGCGGGACGAATTTCCCGACGTGACATACCTGGAGGGCCCGCGCCGCGGACTCTGTGCCAACCGCAACCGCGCGCTGTCGGCCGCGACCGGCACCCATGTGCTGTTCATCGACGACGATGCCACGCTTGGCGAGACGTTCCTGCAGCAGATGGCCGAACGCATCGCCGACGACCACGTGCGCCATGCAAGCGCCGGCGTGGAACCCGGCCGCCTGATCCTGACCGGCGTGGAGGTCTGCAATGGCGAACGCGTGCGGCCGCACAAGGGCGCGTTCCTCGGCTTCCAGCAGCACAACTATGCGTGCGGCGAGCGCATGTACTCGATCGTGATCAACAGCACGGTCTTTCCGCGCGACCTGTTCGCACGGATCGCGTTCGACGAGCAGCTGGTCTACGGCTACGACGAGATCGACCTCGCCAGCCGCGCCGTATTCGGCCACGGCTTCCGCATCGAATGGCTGCCGAGCGCCGCCAACCAGCACTTCCCGTCGCCGGCCAATCGCGACTACTACCGGCCTTTCAAGGAAGCGTCGCGCCTGTACACCACCTTCAAGCGCTACTGGTGGAGCCAGCGCCAGCCCGCCAAGGCCGCGCTGTTCATGGCCGTGGCGGTACCGCACAACCTGCTGCACAACCTGCGCGCGCAGGGCTGGCGTGGCGCGGCGGCATCCTGGCGGACGACCCGACTCGCCTGCGGGTACATCCGCCAGCACGCGCGCGGTCAGGGCACGACCGGCACGGTCGGCATCCCCCCATCCGCGCTCGCCGCCGCGCGCGATGCGGTACCGGCGCCGGCGTCCGCACCGGTCACCGTAGCCGCGGTCGGCCCGGCGGCCGCGGCAGTGACCGCCGTGGCAGGGCTGGCGGAGGCGTCGGCCGACTGCGTGGCCGCGCCCGCCACCGGCATCGCGCCCGACGCCGCCGGCTTGCACGCGATGAAGTGAAACCACTTGATCTCGCGCGTATCGTCGTCCCGCCTGACCACCTGCCCGTGCGTATTGCCGAACACGACCTCGGGGGTGAGGCCCACGGCCGCGAGTTCGTCGAGCTGGTGCTCGAGCGTGGTAAAGGTGATCACGAGTCCGAAGTTATGCGCACCGCAGACGCGGATCGCATAGCCGTCGAACGCCTGATTGTGCCTGCCGTTGACGATGAAGTTCCAGCTCGCTGACGGCAGCGCCGCCGCCATCCTGAGCACGCGCCAGCCAAATCTCGCGGGGTTCCAGCTCCAGCGTGGCAGGTGCTTCCAGACGTTCTCGCGATAACCGGGACCGCGCATGTTATGCGTGGAAAACAGCAGCCGGCCGCCGGGGCGCAGCACGCGCGCGCATTCTGCGAGGATCACGCGCCGGCCCGGCGGATCCACCGCGTCGATGCCATTGAAGCTGAACACGACCAGGCCGAAGCTGTCGTTCCCGAATGCCGACATGTCGCGCGCGTCCATCTGCCGCACGCATACGCCGGGATGGCGCGCGCGACAGACGTCGAGCAGCTCGGGGGTGTAGTCCACGCCGGTGTAGTCGGTCGAGATCTCGGTCAGCATCGACACGGTGCGGCCGCCGCCGACACCGATATCGAGAATCGGCGTGCCGCGCGCCACCTCCCTCACCCACGCGAGCGCGGTAGCCTCACCAACGTCGGTCCAGCCGTCGAGTTCGCCGAACCACGTGGCCCATTTGCGCGCGGACCAGATCGAACGGTTGATCCGGTCCATCGTCATTGCCATAGCCATATTCATGACTCCTGAGTGCATGCGAAAGCGGGCGCCGTCCGACAGGTTCGGACGGCGCCACCCTGGGAAGCGATGACACTCAGAGGGCAGGAGAATCCCGGATCAGGCCGTTGCCGTGGGCGACTTCGGCAATAATGCGGTCCACCGCGGCCAGCGTGGCCTGCGGCGCAAAGCGCGCCAGCGCGGCGGCCCGGGCACGCGCGCCCAGCGCGCTGCGTTCGTCGTCGCTCAGGCTCGCGATGGCCTGGGCCATCGCGTCGGCGTTGTCCGGCGGCACCAGCACGCCGGTCAGGCCGTGGTCGAGGATCTCGGTCACGCCACCCGCGCCGGTGGCCACCACGGGGCGGCCCGCCAGCATGCCCTCGACCACCACGCGGCCGAATGGCTCCGGCTTGACCGAGGCATGCACCACCACGTCGACGCAATGCATGAGCTCGGCAATGTCCGAGCGGAAGCCGAGGAAGTGCACGCGGTCCTGCAGGTCGGGCGCCGCCACGCGCTCGCGCAGCGTGTCCTCGTAGGCCTGCTCGCCGAACAGCGCGGCGCCCACCAGCACGACGGTTACGCCGGCCATCCGCGACACGGCTTCCAGCAGCACATGCTGGCCCTTCCACGGCGCCAGGCGGCCGAACAGGCCGACCACGAGGCCGTCCTGCGGCAGACCGTTGGCCTCGCGCAAGCGCTGACGGTCGAGCATGCGCGCCGCATCGAACGGCGCCGGATCGATGCCGTTGTGCACCACATCCACCGGCACGCGGGAACGCGGACCCACGAGCGCCCGGAAGGCATCGGCACTGGCCTGGGAGTTGGCGATCACGCGATCGAGTCCGCGCGACAGCCAGCGCACGGCGAGCAGCTGGCTGCGCCCGAACTGGCGCGCGTCGACGATATCGCGCAGATGCCAGATCACGGGCCGCCGATGCAGGAAGCGGCCCAGCACGCTGACGGCCATCGCCTTCTGCGTATTGGCATAGACGATATTGGCGCGTGCCGCACGCCGCGCCACCCGCCACACCAGCGATGGCAACGCGGCCAGACCGCGCCACGTGCCGGCCCCGAGACCGCGCTGGCGCAGCGTGCCGACCGCGCCGCCCTCCTCGACGCTGACCTCGACACCCTGTGCGGCCAGCCGCGCGCGGAACGGCCCGTCGGACAGCAGCAACACCTCGCTGTCCGCACGCCGATGGCGCGCGATATCGAGCAGGCTCAACTGGGCACCGCCCAGATCGCCGCTCTGGTCGACGAACAGCACATGCGGCGCGCCCGTACGCGCGGATGGCCGCATGGCGGCGCCGTCGATGCTTTCACGGCCGATGTCCTGGCGTCCCTGGTGGCCCTGTGCCAGGGTGCCGAGCGGATCCTGTTCAGCCATGGCGCACCAGTCCCTTGTCCGTGCCAACCTCGCCCGCCGCGCTCGCCTCGCCCTCCGCATCCATCGCGCCCAGGCCGGCCAGCACTTCGTCGTAGACGGCGTCGTAGTCGCGCTGCATGCGCTCCACACGCAGCCACTCGGTGCCCGCGCGCGCGCGCGTGCGCCATACCGCCAGCGTGACGGGATCGCGCAGCAGCGTGCCGAGCGCTTCCGCCAGCAGCGCGGGCCGACGAGCCGGCACCAGCATGCCGGCTGCACCGTACTCCAGCGCCTCCGGCACGCCGCCGACCGAGGTCGCCACGATCGCGCAGCCCACCTCGCGCGCTTCCGCCATGACCAGCGGAAACGATTCGCTATGGGAGGCCAGCACGAAGACGTCCGCTGCGCGCATCCAGGGGCGCGGATCGGAAACAAAGCCGACCAGGCGCACCGCCTCGGCCACGCCACGCTCGCGCGCCAGGCGCTCGCAGGCGCCGCGGTCCGGACCGTCGCCGACGAGGTAGAGACGCGCGGCCGGATAGCGGGCATGCACCATGGCAAAGGCTTCGATCAGGTCGAGCACGCCCTTGCGCGCATACAGCCCGGACACCGTGACGATGGCGGGGCCGTCCAGCCGCAGCGGGCTCTCGGCCTGCCGCAGCAGGCGCGCGGCGCCGATGGTGGCATTGCGCACCACGCGAATGCGCGCCGCCGGAATGCCGCGCTCGGCCATGCGCGCACCCACCGCGCCGCTTACCGCGACCACGCGGTCGCCGAGCCGCATCAGGTTGGAGCTGCGCTGGAATTCGTTATGCACCGTCGTCACCAGGCCATACCCGCGCGCGCCCAGGCACCTCGCGCTCCAGGCCACCAGCGCCCCCGACACCATGTGCGCATGCACGATCTGGGGTGCCACCGCGTCGACCACGCGACGCAGGCCGCGCACCCCTGCCGGCAGGGCCAGCGCGCGCCGCTGCGGCAGTACCATGTGGCGCACGCCGTGCGCCTGCAGCAGGGGCGCAAAGCCGCAGGTCTCGGTGGCCAGCGTTACCTCATGGCCGGCCTGCGCCTGCGCCACCGCGAGATCGACCATGACGTTGACGATGCCGTTGCCGACGTCGCGCGCATGATTGGCCAGATGCAGAATCCTCATGTTTCGCCCTCGCGGTTGGCCGGCGCGGGATGTCGCGCCAGCCGCTGCCAGATGGACCCGGCGACGTCGCGGAACGTCGCCGAGCTGTAGTACGACCAGGCCATGTTGACGAGCGCGAGCACCGTTCCCGCGGCGAGCGCCGGCAGCCATGCCTCGATGCTGGCCGCCACCGCCACGCCGACGATCACAAAGCCCAGGTGCGGCGCCATCTCGCGCAGCGTCGGCCATACGCGCAGGCCGCACAGCCACAGCAGGGCCGCATACTCCACCACCCCGCGCAGCAGCACGGCGAACGCCGCTCCGACGATGCCGAACGCGTGCACCGCGCCCCACAGCGTCAGCGCGAATGCCGGCAACAGCACCATCGACACGTGCGCCACGCCCGCTTCCTTGCCCTGGGCCAGCATGAGGTTGCGGCATACCGCCGTCTGTCCGGCAAGCCACACACCGACAATCATGATGCGGCCGATCTCGCCCGAGGTCTGCGACAGCTCCTGGCCCACCCACAGATGCAGAAACGGCTCCAGGGCGAACAATGCGCCCACCGTTACCGGCGTGAGGAGGGTCTGCAGGAACGCGAGCGCATGCCGCGCGGTTCTGATTGCCTGCGCGCGCGATGCCGCCGCCAGGCGCGGAAACAGCGTGCGCGAGAGCGCGCCCGAGAGCAGGTTGAGGCGCGACACCAGGTTCTGCGGCACCGCGTAGTACGTGACGAAGCGCGGCGGCTGCAGCGCGCCCACGATCACCCGATCGAGCGATTCGCCGATCATGCTGGCCGCCACCGTGAGCTGCAGCCAGCGGCCATAGCCGAACAGCGCGCGCACGCAGCCCGGTTCGGCGCCGGCCAGCGCGCGCAGGTCGAGCACGCGCAGCGCAGCCACACCCAGCAGCAGCGCGGCCACCGCGCGCGCCGCCACGGCGGCGATCAGCGCCACCCGCAGCGTGGGCGCCAGCACCATCGCGGCGACGATCGGCAACACCTGGAACAGCACCGTACCCAGCGTCTGGTTGACGTTGAATACCGAGAAGCGTTCGGCCGCGCTGATCGCGCCGGCAAACACCAGCGCCACGTTGCCGATGGGAATCGATACCGCGATCCAGGGCAATGCCTGCCGCACCTCGGCGAGCAGTTGCGGCGGCGCATGCATGGACCAGCCGAAATAGGCATCGGCCACGCCATACAGGATGGCGCCGCCGATGCAGCCCGTGGCAAGGCTGGTCCAGCATGCGCTCCAGAACGTGCGCGCGATGTCCGCACGGTCGCCGGTGGCAAGCGCGCGCGCGATACGCTTTTCGCTGGCCAGCGCGATGCCGAAGTCCGCCAGCGCAAAGTAGCCGACCAGTACCCACACCAGCGTCATCACGCCAAAGCGGTCCACGCCCAGGACCTTGATGTAGAGCGGCACGGTCACCAGCGAGACCAGCGTCGGCAACGCCAGTCCGGTGAGGTTGATCAGCAGGTTGCGCCGCAGCGTCACGTCCATCATCGGCGCGCTCCGGAGGCGATGGCGGCGGTCGGGGCGGTGGTCGGGGCGGTGGTGGAGGCCGCGGTGGCGTCTCGCGCCGCCGCCGCCGCGGTGCCCGTTGGCCGCCAGCGGTACATCATGTTCTTGCCGCGCGCGTCCTCTTCCACCAACACGATGTATTCGCCATCGGGGCGCCGGAACGCCGTGATCCCCATCGGCACGTCGACCCAGCCACTGTCGCGCCCGACTTCCGGCCCTGGCGTCATGACACCGATCTGCGCGCCGCTGCGATTGTCCAGCACGCGCACATGCCCCTTCTCCGCTTCCACCAGGAACAGGTAGTCGCCCGCCACGGCAATGCCTTCGATGCCCTGCTTCGGGCGCGCACCCGGCAGCGTCTCGAGTTCCAGCACATAGCGCGGCTTGCGCGCGCCGGTACTCCAGCCATCGAAGCGTGCCACCACGCGGCCAATCGAGTCCCATTGGGTCTCGTCGTAGGGACGCCGGGCGGTGGCGCCGGTCAGGTACATGGTGTCGGTCTCCGGGTAATACTGCAGTCGCTGCAGGCGCGTGAAGGGGGCGGGCATGCGGTCGAAATCGACCGCGCGAAAGCTGTAGTCGGGATTGCCGCGCGGATTGAGCCCGCGCAGGCGAAAGCGGCGGATGCCGTCGTCGTAGGCGGCGGCCCACACGTCGCCCGCGCTATCCACCCACCATGCCTGCATGGCCGGCGCGTTGCGCCCGCCATTGCGCTCGAATTCGTTGGCCTGGAAGCGCGCGTCGCCGTTGTCGTCATGCCAGATCCACTCACCGGCCGGCGGCTGGAACGGTGGCCAGCGTCCCTCGATGTGCCGCGTCGAGATAAAGCCCGCCGGCACCGCCAGTTCCGATCGTTCCGGATCGAAGCGATAGATCTTGAGGAATTTGGCGTGCCGGTCGGTGAAGAACCCGAACAGCTTGCCGCGGATGCGGCGCATCAGCGGAAAGCCGCGCCCCTCCGCGCCTTCGGCAAATGCCGCATCCTCGGGATAGCGGAACGGGTCCATGGTGATGCCGGCATAGGTCCATTCGCTGCCCGGCACGGTGCGGCTGTAGTCGATGCGAAAGCGGCGGCCGCCGGTATAGGCCCATTGCGGATCGGCCGGATCGACGTGCGCGGTGTCGAGAAACAGCAGCCCCTCCTGCTTCCAGCGGCGCTCGCCGCCAGGCCCGTAGCTCTCCAGCACCGCGCCGAAATGGAAGGGCCGCTCGCCCACCGGACGCGGGCCCATGCCGCTGGTGGCGACGTAGATGCCGCCAGTGGCGTCGATGGCGACCGAGGTCAGGCCGTGGAAGCGCTGCGGACCGGTGCTGCCGGGGCGCGCGCGGCCATCGGGGCCGGTACCGAATGCTCCGCCACGCTGGCCCAGCTCGCCGGCCGCGCGCACACCACGTGCATCGACGGTGAACCACAGCAACTGCTGGCGCGGGCCGTTGTCGGCCACCAGCAGGCGACCGTCGGGCGCGAGGGCCAGATCCACCGGCACCACGCCGGCCGGCAGCGGCACCTGCGCATTGCGCTGGCCGTCGCCGCCCAGCCGCACGATCTTGCGGCCCTGCGTGCCTTGCGTATGCAGGATGACCCAGACATTGCCGGCGCCATCGGCCACCATCTTGCCGGGCTGTTCCTCGGGCCACGCCGCCAACGGCTGCATGGTGCGCGTGTCGAAGCGCTCGATGATGTTGCGCAGGGGCGTGGCCACATAGAGCACGCGCGCGCCCACCGCCAGCCCGCGCACGGCGGCATCCTGGCCGCGGCCGACCGTGCTCACGCGCAGAAAGCTGTTGTGAATCGCACCCGGATTGACCTCGTCGGCATTGCCCACGCCGCCCTCGAACGGCGCGCCGCGCTGCGGCCGCGCCAGATCGCGGCGTGTCACGCCGAACCAGACCTCGCCCTTGGCCGGATAGCCGGGACGATTGGCAAAGCGGTCGCGTTCGTTCTCGATGCGGGCGGCGGCAAACAGGTAGCCGTCGCCCACGGCGATGGCATCGCCACCGAAGTTGCCCCAGCCATGTGTGCTCTCGCCCACGCCATCGACCTTGCCACCACGCACGATGGTGATCTCGCCGCCGGCTTCGTCCCATTCCGTATTGGTGAACACGGTGCCATCCGGGGCCACCGCAATGGCCTCGATGGCATTGGGTACCCAGCGCCCGTTGCCGAAGCCGAGCGTATTGCCGATCCACGAAGTGGTGTAGCGGAGCTCCGCATGGGCGGACCCCGCCAGCATGGCCAGCGCCACCGCCCACCCTCGCAAGGGTCCCATGCGCCCGGCGCGGCCGTCAGCCATCGTGCCACCCCGCCAGGCCGTCGAGCGGCGTCGTGCCGCCAGGCACGCTATCGTCGCCGCCCTCGGCCGGGCGCAGACCGGTAGCGGCCCGCGCCCGCGCCACGAAGCCGATCAGGGCCTCACGGAAATTTTCGATCGAGAACTGCTCCGCATTGAGGCGGCAGTACTCGGGGCGGAACGCGCTGGCATTGGCCTCGAAGCGGCCGATCGCGGCAACGATCGACGCCACGTCCTGCGTGTCGAAGAAGAGACCCGTCGGCATCGCACTGCGCTCGTCGCGCACCGTTTCCAGCGCACCGCCGCGCCCATAGGCGATCACCGGGGTGCCGCAGGCCTGGGCTTCCACCACCGAGATGCCGAAGTCCTCTTCCGCGGCAAACACGAACGCACGAGCGCGCTGCATGTATTCGCGCATTTCGGCAAACGGCCGATGGCCGAGCACCTGGACGTTGGGGCCGGCCACCTCGCGCACGCGCGCCATCTCGGGGCCATCTCCGACGATCACGAGCCGACGATCGGGCATGGCCGCAAACGCCTGCGCGATCAGCGGCACGCGCTTGTACGGCACCATGCGCGAGACCGTCAGGTAAAAGTCCTCGCGCGCATCGGCCCCGACCGCCGGCGTGAACGCGTCGACGTCGACCGGGGGATGAATCACGCTGGCATGGCGGCCATAGGTCTTGCGGATGCGTCGCGCCACGAACGCCGAGTTGGCGATGTAATGGTCGACGCCATCGCGCGTCCGCGCATCCCAGTTGCGGATGTAGTGCAGCAGCATGCGCGCCAGTACCGAGCGTACGCCGTACTGCAGATTGCTTTCGCGCAGGTACTGGTGCTGCAGGTCCCACGCGTAGCGGATCGGGGTGTGCACATAGCTGATATGCAACTGGTCCGCGCCGGTCAGCACACCCTTGGCCACCGCATGCGAGCTCGAGATGACCAGGTCGTAGCCGGACACATCGAGCTGCTCGATCGCGAGCGGCATCAGCGGCAGGTAGCTGCGATAGCGCGTGCGTGCCATCGGCAGGCGCTGGATGAACGAAGTGGTAACCGGGCGCCCGCGCAGAAACGCGCGCTCCTCGGCAAAATCGACCAGACTGAAGACATCGGCGTCCGGGAAGCAATGCAGGATCTGCTCCAGCACGCGCTCGGCCCCGGCGTAGGTCACCAGCCAGTCATGTACCACGGCGACTTTCATGGCGCGCTCCTAATCCACGCGGTTGACGGCTTCGCGGTAGACCTCGGCGACCTTGCGCGCGATCACCGGGATATCGAAATGCGCGCGCGCATAGGCGCGGCAGGCCTGCGCATCGGGCAGGCGCTGCGTGCCGCGCAGCGCGTCGGCCATGCCCTGCGCCAGCATGTCCGCACCGGTGGCGGGCAGCACCAGGTCCGGCGACAGGCCGCGCACGGCTTCGGGCAAACCGCCCACGGGCGTGACGAGCACCGGCGTGCCGGCCGCCAGTGACTCGACCGTGGTCAGGCCAAAGCCTTCCAGCTGCACGGTCGGCACCACGCTGAGATCGGCCGCGCGATACGCGAGCGGCAGTTGCACATCCGGCAGTGCGCCCAGCAGCCGTACATAGCCCTGCAGGCCGAGTTCGTCGATGCGCTCGCGCAGCTCGTGCTCCAGCGTGCCGCGCCCGACCACGAGCACCAGCACATCGGGTACGCGCTCGCGCAGTTTGACGACGGCGTCGATCAGGTCCTCCAGGCCCATGCGGCGCACCAGTCTGCGGATGGTCAGCACGATTGGACGGTCGGTGGGCAATCCGAGCGCCTGGCGCGCGGTGCGGCGTTCCATCTCGGCCCCGAAGCGCGCCGCGTCGACGCAGCCCGGCACGATGCGGATTCGTTCGGGGTCGACGCGATAGCGCGTCTGCAGGATGTGCGCAAACGCCTGCGACAGCACGATATGGAGCTGGCAGCGGCGATAGACGATCTCCTCGATGCGCTGTTGCATGCGGCTGGCCACGTCCGACACGCCCTCGGCGGTGTTCTCGGCGGCCCAAGGCCCGTGGAAATGCATCACGGTGGGATAGTCGCGGATCAGATCGAGGCCCGGCAGCGTGTACAGCGCGAAATGGCTGGCGACGACGTCGGGCTGTTCGCGCGACAGCATGCGGCGCAGCGTGCGGCGCGCGCGCATCAGCCGCAGCGGCATGCTGGTGGCCGGCGGCGCAAACGCGGCAATGGCGCCGCGCGTATCGCTGGCGGCCGCGGTAGAGCCCGCCACCATGCCGCGCACGCTGACGCCGGCCGCGGGCAGCGCGCCGGCCAGCGTGTGATAGACCCGATCGAGGCCGCCCGCGCGCTCCGGAAACCAGTGCATGCCGATCTCGAATGCGGTTAGCGCCGGACGCAAGGACGCCGCGGGCCCGGTGCCGGCGCGCTCGCCACCGGCACCCGCCGGGTCCTCGCTCGCGCCGGGCTGGGCGGGATGCACGGCGCGCGCGGCGTGGCCGCCATCGACGCGACTGTCGATACCATTCTCGATATCGCTCTCGATGCCGGCGTCGACACGGGCATCGCACAAGGCGCTGGTCAGGTTCATCGGAAAGCTCCGCGGTGCGTTTCAGGCAGGATGGTTGGTGGGCGCCGCGGCACGTGGCGCACTCGCCGTACCGGAGGCTCCGGGGGTGCCCCTGGTACGGTGCTGGCTGCGTTCGCCGACCATGAGCTCGGGTCCGCTGTCGTCGGGATGGCCGCGGGCTTGCGCGCCGAGGCGGCGGTAGAGCGCCACGTAGCGCGCGCCCATCGCGGCCCAGCCCTGCGTCAGCATCGCCGCGCGGCCAAGCGCGCCCATCCGCCGCAGCGCATCGGGATCGGCGGTATGGGCACGGATCGCGCCGGCCAGTGCCGCTGCGTCGTCCGGGTCGTCGATCACCACGCCGGCCCCGGGCGGCACCAGGCCACCCGCACCGGTGGTGGACGCGGTAAAGACCGCCATGCCGCTTGCCATGGCTTCCAGCACCACCAGGCCCATTGGCTCGTAGCGCGACGGAAAAACCAGCGCATCGCAGCTACGCATCAACGTTGCCATGTCGGCCACGTGACCAAGAAAATGGACGCGCTGTGCCACCCCCAGCTGGCGTGCCAGTTCGGGGTAGGGACTGTCGCCGACATGGCCGGCCACCGCGAGCGCCACCGGCTCGGGCACCTGGGCCAGCGCGGCCAGTACCGTGTCGAGGTTCTTGCGCGGCGTACGCAGGTCGCCGGCAAACAGCAGCAGCGGCACGCCCTGCGGCAGCCGGAAGCGTGCGCGGCAGTTCCTTCCCGGGGCGAATTCGTCGGTGTCCACGCCGTTGGCGATGACCTCGATCGCTGCCGGCGCCACGCCGGTGGCGCGCAGTTCGTCGGCGATGCGCGGCGACACCGCCACGACCGTGCGTGCGCGCCGGAACGCGCGGCGTTCGAGCCTTGCGTTGAGCCGCGTGTAGAGCCACTGGTAGGCCGCGTACCAGCCATCGCGCGCACGGTACGGGTAGTAGCCCGAATGAAACCAGCCGTGATGGACGAAATGCGCGGTGTTGATATCGCCCCGCGCCCACGTGATAAAGCCGTTGACGTGTACCACGTCGAAGCGCGCGCGGCGGCGCGCCAGCCACCAGCCGCTGGCGAGCGCAAACACCTGGTAGCGCAGCAGCGCGCCGGGCAGGCGCGCCTCGGGAATCCGCTGCCATGTCACGCGCGGATGGGCACGCCACTGCTCGGCCACGCGACTCGCCACGAGCGTCACTTCGCAACCGGCCGCCAGCGCCGCTGCCACGATCTCGTGGTTGACGCGGCCCTGGCCGTCGTTGCGGTCGACCACATGGGTCACGATGGCCACGCGCAGCGGGGCGATGGTCGCGCCGATGTCGGCGGCAACGTGCGTCATGATGGCCGCTCCGCGACCGCGAGCATCGAGGCGTAGCGGTGGCCGATCACCGGCAGCGTGACACCGATCTGGAACAGGATGCCGTCGAACGCGCCCAGCGTATTGCTGAACACCAGCATCGACAGCAGCCCGACCGAGGTACCCACCGCCGCCGCCGCCAGCCGGTTCGACTTCATCATCAGGCCGCGCCGCATGGCGCGGGCCACCATCCAGAGCAGGCCGGTCACGTAGAGCACCGTACCGGGCCAGCCCATGACGAACGGTATCTCCATCAGCCCGCTGTCGAATACGCCGTACTTGCCGAGCTGGCTGGTGGCCGAGTCCAGCTTGGTGCCGACTCCGGTGGATCCCATGCCCTGGCCGGCGATGTCGCTCGTCGCCACCGCCACGAACGACTCGTAGAACTGCATGCGGACCTGGAAGCTGCGATCGTTCTGGATCGACGACATGCTCTGCATGCGATCGACCACCGGTTTGGCGAAATCGTCGAACGCAAACATCGGGATCGACAGCGCCGCCACCACGACGATGCCGAAGATCACGCGAATGCGCGTGCGGCTGTCGATGCAGGCAAGCGCGTACAGCGCGCCGATCACCGCGCCGCCCCACGCGGAGCGTACCGCCGTCAGCAGCAGCACCACCAGCCCGGATGCCGCGCCGATCCATACCACCTTGCCGCGCCCGGCCAGCAGGAACAGCAGGCCAGCCATCAGCACGTTGGCAAGCGGCCCCGGCGAGTTAAGCGTACTGAAGACGCGAAAGCTCATCGGAAACGGTTCGCCGACCGAGCCGATGCCGGAGCGAATCATCCACATCGCATCCCAGGGCGGCATCACGACGTACTGGATCACGCCGTACACGCCGATCACCAGCATGCCCCAGCTGAATGTCGACACCAGCGCGCGCGCATAGGCGGGGTAGTGTTTCCACGTGGCCAGGATATGGAAGCCGATAAAGATCGGCAGCATGGCGTAGGCAAACGAGAACACCGCCGAGGCGGGCGAATTGCGGATGATGCCGATCACGAGTGCGTACAAGAGCGCCAGCGTCAGCAGCAGCGACGGAAACGCGCGGCGCGTCGCCACCACGCGATAGTGCGTGAGCACGGTCAGCGCCGACAGCGTGGCCACCAGCATCGGTGCCATCTGGATCGGGCTGATCGGGTTGTAGGCGCTGTTGAAGAAATCGGCGATACGCCGCACTTCCGGCGAGAGGAAGTACAGCCAGCACATGAACGACACATAGTGCGCGGGATTGCGGCGGTACGCGACCAGCCCCACGATCAGCGCGCCGACGGGGTAGAACAGCTCGACCACCCGGCCGAGCCGCAGCAGGATCAGAACCAGCACAAAGCCGAAGAACAGCGCGGGCAGCAGGATGGGGTGGAGCTGCCGGCCGCCGCGCGCGCCTTCCGCTGTCATCGAGAGCGTGGTGGCTTTCATCGTCCGGCCCCGGCAGGCACGCCGTCCCGCACGATCACGCCGCGCCCCCGGCCGCACGCGCGAGGATATCGCTCATGTGGCCGCCGGCTTCGCGCGCGTCGTTGCGCTGGACATTGTTGAGAATGCCACCGGCCACGTTGCCGCCCGCGCGCTTGAGCTTCTTGACCGCCTCCACGATCTGCTGCTCGGTATGTACCCCGGTGCGCAGCACCATCACCGCGGCTCCGGCGAGCGCCGCTACCGGCAGCGCATCGTTGCAGGTCAGCACCGGCGGAGTATCGACGATGACGAGGTCATAGGCGCGGGCGTAGGTCTCCAGGGCCTGCCGCAGCCGCGTGTTCATCAGCAGCTCGGCCGGGGTGGCGCCGAAATTGCCGGCCGGCACCAGCCACAGGTTGGCCACGCCGGTCGGCACCACCGCCTCCTGCACGTCGATGCGGCCCGCCAGCATTTCCGACAGGCCCATGCCGGCGGCACGGTTGAAGTAGCCGGACAGGCGCTGCCGGCGCAGATCGCCATCGATCAGCAGCACACGGCGGTTGGACTTGGCCAGCAGCGTGGCCAGGTTGGAGGCGACAAAGCTCTTGCCCACGCCGGCCGTGGCGCCGACCATCGCCACCACGCGATTGGGCAACTGGTCGATGGCGAACTGGAACTGCGTGCAGATGCCGCACAGCGCCTCGATCGCTTCGTCGTGCGGCCGCGATTCCGCCAGCACGGGACGCGTGGCGGCCGGCAGCCACTCCTCGGCGCGCTCGGGCTCCAGCGGCACATGCTCGGCGTCGGCCAGCTCTACCGGCATCGGCAACTGGTCCGGCTCGCGCGCTTCCAGCCGCGAGTAGTCCTCGAGCCAGCTCTGCGCCGGGCTGAACGGAATCTGCCCGAACATCGGCAGTGCCAGGCGCCGCTCGATCTCCTCGAGCTCACGCATGCGGCCGAACACCGCGCGGCGCAGGAAGACGGTCAGCACCGCGAGCACCAGGCCAAGGATCACGCCGGCGGCGATGATGAGCATGCGCTTGGGCTTGACCGGCGACGACGGCAGCAGCGCCTCGTCCAGGACATGCACGTTGCCGACCATGCCGGCGCGGTTGATCATCAGCTCCTGGGCCTTGTTCTGCAGCGAGATATAGATCTCCTGCGCGATCTTCACGTCGCGCTCCATGCGGACGCCGGCCTTCTCGGACGCCGGCATGTCGCGGAAGCGTTGCTCGAACTTGCGCTGCAGTGCCGTCAGTTGCGCCAGTTGCGCGTCGATGGTCTGCACGTCGGGATGGCCCGGCATGAAGCGTTGCAGCAGTTGCGTGCGCTGCATGGTGAGCTGCGCGATCTGCCGATCGATATCGAGCCCGCCCTGCAGGTACGATTGCGCCTCCGAGGTCGGCCGCACGGCGCCCTGCCGCTGCTGCAGCGCGGCCAGCGCATCCTCGGCCTTTTCCAGGTCGGCGCGCACGCGTGGCACCTCGGCGTTGAGGAAGTCGAGCGTACGCGCGGTTTCCTCCTGATGACGCTCGAGATTCTGCCGTACATACGACTGCACCACCGCGTTGGCGATCTGCATCGCCGCCACGCGGTCGCTGCTTTCCATCGAGATCTGGATGATGCCGGTCTGCTTGCCCTGCTCCAGCACCAGCAGCGACTTGCCGAGCCCGCCGATCGCGGCCAGCTGGTTGCTGCGCGAGACGATGAACTCGGTACCCGGGCGCGCATTGAGCTTGCCAACGCGGATCGACACCTGGCCTTCCTCGACGATATCGCCCACCCGTCCGCTCAGCAGCTGCACACCGCTGGGATCGAACAGCGCGAAGTGCCCGTTATCGAGCGCACGCAGCGTGAGCGGCGTTCCCTCCAGCGCGCCCGGCACGTTGAGCACTTCGAGGTCGATCTGCTCGCCGCCCCACGCATAGCGCGACATGCCGAACCACGGCGCGGCCGGTACGCCCGGCGTGGCAAAGCGGCGCACCAGGTTGCCAAGGAACGGCATGGTGACCGGCGTGGCCGAGATATTGAGGCGGAACGCGTTGACCACGGGCTCCAGCACCGAGCGGCTGCGGATGATCTCGATTTCTGCCTCGGTCGGCACCATGCCGTTGGTGGCGCCCATCATCTGCATGCTGCGCGCGATCGGCGTGGTCTCCGGATTGCGCTGCTGCACCTGCACCAGCGCATCGGCCGAGTACACCGCCGGCAGCGAGTATGCGTACAGCGTGGCCGCCGCCGCCACCACGGCGGTAATGCCGATCACCCATTTGAGCTGCTGGCGCACCATGCGCACCAGGTCCCGCAGGATGAATTCGTCGTCCTCCAGGGGCAGCGGTGTGCCATAGGGACGCTGGTATGCGGTATTCATAGTGACTCCAAGTACAACCTTACCGAGCCAGTTCCCGCGTGAAGAACAGGGTCTGGATGGTCGGCGTGATCTGGTCGAGCACGCGGTTGAAACGCACTGCATCCGAGGTGCCGACGTAGACCACATCGAGCGGTTCCAGCCGGAACTGCGTCGACAGCAGCATCGCGTCGATCTGGGTCATGTCGAGCCGGAACACCTCGGGCGACTGCGGCTTGTCGCGCATGCCGCGTACCACGAAGATCTGGCGGGGATCGGCGCCGCGCACGTCGATGCTGTTGACGCCGGCGAGCGCATCGGCCAGCGAGAGGCGGCCCTTGTTCATCAGCAGCGATTGCGGCCGCTGCACCTCGCCGAGCACGAACACGCGGCTCGACAGGCGGTCCGGCACATACACTACGTCGCCGCCCGCGAGCAGGAAGTCGTGCGCGCCGTTGCGCCGCTCGATCAGCGCCTCCAGGTCGAACTCGTACAGCTTGCCCTTGCGGGTGAGCCGCACCTTCTGCACGTCCGCCTCGGGCGCAAAGCCGCCGGTGCGCGTAATGGCGTTGACCAGCGTGATGGGCACGTCGGTGACCGGCAGCATGCCGGGATTGCGCACCTGGCCCGTCACGTCGACGCGTTGGCTGCGATAGGCGATCACGCGCACATCGACGCGTGGGTCGCGCACCGTGTTGCGAATGGCGTTGGTGATGGTCTGGCGCACCTGGTCCACGGTGCGGCCGCCCGCACGGATCTTGCCCACCGGCGGGTAATACATCTCGCCATTGCGGTCGACGCGGTAACCGCTCTGATCCACCGGCGTATTGGTCGGCGTCAGCTGCGGCACACCGGCCACCGGCGCGGTCTGGGGCGTGACCGGCGCGGTCAGCATGCCGGAGCTCATTTCCGGGTGGTCGAGCACCGTCACGCCGATCAGGTCCTGCGGCCCGATCAGATACTCGTAGCGTGCAAAGTCGTCGTCGAACGAGCCGGAGCGCGCGGGTGAATCGGGAATCGCCGCGGCAATGGCGATGGCATCGGGCTGCCCGCGGACCACGTCGGCCGTGATCAGCCTGACCGGATAGACGTCGGTGCCCGTCTTGGCGGACAGGTCGTCCTGGATGCGGCTCGCATCGAGCGCGGGACCCGGCGCCCAGGTGCAACCGGTGACAACGGTCGCCAGCGCAATGGCGGCCATCAGAGAGAACATGCGATTTACCATGGCAGCGTCTCCTTGTCGGCACATGCGTGCCCTTGTTGCTGCTTACCGATGGATGGCATTGAAGCGCCAGCGCCGCCGCGCTGGCTGTCTGTTTCCGCACGTAGCACATGGCGTGGCGTGGCGGGCACGGTCAGGCGCAGGGCCTGCGTGGCCTCGCGCCGCGCGCGCAGCGTCAGCGACAGGCGGCGCCATGCGCGCTGGCCCTCGCCGCCGAAGGCGAGCGTGAGCGCGCGCAGCAGACCCGGATAGTTGCGCGAGCCCGCAAGTACCTGGTAGGCGCCGGCGAGCGCGCGCCGCGCCGCCGGCACGCCGCTCGCGCGCAGGTGCTCGCCCAGCACGAAGTGCAGGTTATAGCTCGCGTTGTAGTAGGACTCGGCATTGAAGATCGCACGCTGGTCGGCATCGGCCCGTGGCGCGGGATAGTGGTCCACGCACAGCGCCGGGTCGTACAGCAGGCGCCAGCCGCGGCGGCGCACCGCCAGGCTGAAGGCGAGATCGTTGTGCACCTGCGCACCCGCGCCGCGCAGGCGCCCGTCGAAGCGCAGGCCGTCCACGGCGGTACGGCGCCACGCCATGTTGACGCCCTTGAGGATATCGACGTCGCGCGGCACGCCCGCGCCGATATGGTGGTTGCCGATCACGCGGCCATACCAGCGCAGCTCGCCCACGCAATGGGCGGCGCCCTGCAGTATCTGGCCGTTCTCGTGCACGCAGTCGCGTCCGCCCACGCCACCGAGGCCGGGATCGCGCTCGAAATGCGCGGCGATGCGGCCGATCCAGTCGGGATGCGGCGCGGCATCGTCGTCGGTGATGCACACGATATCGCCGCGCGCGGCTTCGAGCCCGCGGTTGTTGGCGGCCACCTGGCCCGGTACCGTGACCGTGGCCACGCGCAGGCCGGGCAGCGTGGGTCCCGTGGCGGTCGACAGCCAGCGGCTCAGCAGCGCCAGCGTCGGCGCATCGTCGGCGCGCGCCACCACCACCACTTCGTGGGCCTGCCGGCGCTGGCGGGCCATGGCATGCAGGCATCGGTCGAGATCGTCGCAACGCCTGTAGCTGGGAATGACTACCGAGACTTCCATGATGTTCCCCGTATGAACAGCGGCCGCGCGGCCGCGGCCCATGCCCGGCCGCCGCGGAACCGTCTTTCCTCTTACCCTGGGTAAAAGCCTGCGCGCGCTCTAGTAGGCGTTGCGCCGGAGCAGGATGCACGCCGGCGTGCGCAGGATGATCTGCAAGTCGAACCAGAACGACCAGTTGCGGATGTAGAACAGATCGAACTTCACCCGCGCTTCCATCTTCTCCACCGTCGAGGTCTCGCCGCGGTAGCCGTTCACCTGGGCCCACCCGGTCAGCCCGGGCCGGATGCGGTAGCGATGCATGTAGCCCTCGACCAGGTTCTTGTACAGATCGTCATGCGCCAGCGCGTGCGGCCGTGGCCCTACCAGCGACATCTGTCCGCGCAGCACGTTGAGCAGCTGCGGCAGCTCGTCGATCGATAGCGCGCGCAGCACGGCGCCGACCTTCGTCACGCGCGGATCGCCGCGCCGCGCCTGCGTCAACACGCCCGGCACCTCCTCGTGCTGGCACATGGTGCGGAACTTGAAGATCTCGAATTCGCGGCCGTCGTAGCCCTTGCGGCGCTGGCGGAACAGCACCGGCCCCGGCGACGAGCGCTTGACCATCACGGCCACCACCAGGAATAGCGGCAGCAGCACCACCAGCGCGATGGCGGCGGCGATGCGGTCGAACACCTCCTTCGGCCAGAGCTGGTATTCGCGCGCCGGCGACATGGCGAGGTTCAGCGTGGGATAACCGAGCACCTTGTCCACCGAACACTGCACATGCGGCACACCGCGCAGGTCGGGCATGTAGCGGATATCGACGAAATCGTTGCGGAATTCGCGCACGAAGCGGCGCAGGACGTGTTGCTCCGCAAGCGGCACCGCGAGCCAGATCTCGTCGATGGCGCGCGCGCGCACCATCGACGAGAACTCGGCAAAGTCGCCGCAGACCGGCACATTGCCAAGCCACCGCGGCGCCTCGCCGGCCTCGTCGAACACGCACGCGGCGCGGTACGGCGTGCCCGGCGCGTGCGCGATCTGCGCCAGCACGTTGCGCGCATGCGCGCAGTGGCCAACCACCGCCACCGAGCGCGTGCGCACCGCCCCGCGGCCAAGCGGCCGCGACAGCCAGGTCGGCACCAGCCGCGCCAGCAGCAGCGCGTTGAAGGCCACCAGCAACAGCTGCAGGTCGGCCCAGCTGGCGCGCACTGCGTGTACCGCGAGCTGCTGGGCAAGCAGCGCGCTGCCCGCCACCAGCAGCACGTCGACGCAGGCCACCAGGCCGGTGAGACGCCGCGTCGGGCGGGTATCAGCGGCGGCCATAGTTGTCCTCGAAGCGCACGATGTCGTCCTCACCGAGATACGAACCCGATTGCACCTCGATGATCTCGAGCGGCGTCCTGCCCGGATTCTCGAGCCGGTGCAACGTACCGATGGGGATATAGGTCGACTGGTTCTCGCTGAGGATGCTGACCGTATCGCCACAGGTCACGCGCGCGGTGCCGCGCACCACCACCCAGTGTTCCGCGCGGTGGTAGTGCATCTGCAGCGACAGGCTCGCGCCCGGCTCCACCACGATGCGCTTGACCTGGAAGCGGTCGCCGTGATCGATCGCGTCGTAGCAGCCCCACGGCCGGTGCACCTTGCGGTGATTGACGACCTCGGCGCCATGCTCGGCGCGCAGCCGCTGCACCACGTTCTTGACGTCCTGCACATGCGCCTTGTCGACCACCAGCACCGCATCGGCGGTTTCCACCACCACCACGTCGTGCACGCCCACGCAGGCGATCAGGCGGCCTTCCGAATGCGCGAGGCACGACGCCGCGCCATCGAATACCACGCGGCCGCGCGCGGCATTGCCCAGCGCATCCTTGGGGGCGATATCCCAGATCGCGGCCCACGAGCCCACGTCCGACCAGCCCGCATCGAGTGGCACCAGCATGCCCGGCACATCCGGCAGCGTATCGAGCTTCTCCATTACCGCGTAGTCGATCGAATCCGACGGGCACGCGGCAAACGCATCCGCATTCAGGCGGAACATGTCGCCAGCGGCGGCACCGGTCTCCACCGCGGCGCGGCACTGCACGTAGATCTCCGGCGCCAGCGTGCTGACCGCACGCAGCCAGACCGCGGCACGTACCACGAAGATGCCGCTGTTCCACCAGTATTCGCCCGACTCGACATAGTGGCGCGCGAGTTCGAGGTGCGGCTTTTCGACGAATTTCTCTAGCACGTAGGCGCCGTCGTGCGCATCGCGTCCGGCGCGGATATAGCCGTAGCCGGTCTCGGGCGCCACCGGGCGCACCCCGAGCGTGACGATGGCGCCGCGGTCGGCATGCTCGACCGCCAGTGCGAGCGCCGCGCGAAACGCGGCCGTATCCGCCACGCTGTGGTCGGCAGGTGCCACCACCAGCACCGCGTCGGCGCATTCGCCGGCCTGCGCAACCGCCTGCAGAGCCGCGACGGTCAGCGCGGGCGCGGTATTGCGGCCGCAAGGCTCGGTCACGATGCGGGCCGGTTTGCCGGCGCGCTTCATCATCTCGGCGATCATGAAGCGATGTTCCTCGCCGCACACCACGAGTTGGGGCTGCTCCATGCCGGCCGGGCGGCCCGCCATCAGCGCCATGCCGTCGAAGCGACGCGCGGTGGCTTCGAGCAGCGTGTCTTCCGCCACCAGGTTCAGCAGCTGCTTGGGGAACTGCTCGCGTGACAGCGGCCACAGGCGCGTGCCGGCGCCGCCCGCGAGGATCACGGGCTGGAGCGCCGGCAAGATGGACGCTGCCGCCACCGCAGCCGCGGCGGCAGCGTCCAGCGCGTGGGACGCGTCGGCGGACAGGCCCGTCAGAGGGGTCGATGGATTCATGATGTCTCCTGGCCGTGCCGCGGCGCGGCTCAGCGTGTCAGCCGGAACAGCCGGGCCCGGGCCCGCAGCGGTTGCCAGACCATGCCGATGAAATGCGTACCGTGTTCGAGGTACGGCCCCTCGCGCTTGACGAAGCCGAACTGCTCGCAGAATTCGCGCAGATAGAACGGCACATGGATGTTGGCCGGAATGCCGGGCCAGCGCGCCTGAATCGCTTCCTGCGTGCAACGCATGAGCGCCTCGGCGGTGCCGTCGCCGCGCCGCGAGAAGCGTGTGAGGAACTTGTCGATGCGGATCACGCCGTCATCGCCGTGCAGCAGGCGCGCATACGCCAGCACCTGCGGTGCCTCGTCGGCCGTCTCCACGCCGAGTACGTGCGTGCCGATAAAATCCTTGCCGTCGGCGTCGAGCACCAGGCTGCCCTGCTCGACGATGAAAACTTCGCTACGTACACGCAGAATCTGGTACAGCTCCCGCGTGCTCAGTTGGCTGAAATCCTTGTCCACCCAGTCCATGGCCGCCTTTCCAGTCGCTCCGCGACGCGTGCCCGCCAGCGGCCTCGCCAGGCGTCACGCATCCCCGTCTTGATTCGTGAGCCCAGTGTAGAAACGCCCCCTCGGTGGCTCTGTTCGCTTCCGCACACCGTGCCGGAAGTGCGTGCGCCAAGGCTTGCGGAAGCGCGCGCGTGTGGACTGTGTTGGCGAGCGCACCAATCTTTGGCGGCGATCGGGCTGTAATGGAATCCGCTCAATCGAACCGGAGAATTCCATGAACGGCACGGCGAATCTCGTGCGCAGCACGCCTCTGTCGGTCCCGGCGCACACCTCGCACGCGCTGCACGGCGAAGACGCGATCTGGCAGGAGACGAACTGCTATATCGACCTGTGGATCGAGTTGCTGCACGGCTGGGGCCTGGAGCCGCGCGCCGCGCTGCCCTTTACCGTGACGCAGGATTTCGAGGGCGACCACTTCACGTTCTTCAAATATCCCGCCAACGATATCGAGCGGCTGTACGGCACCATCGTGCAGGAGATGGCGATCTACGACACGCTGGAGGCACACCTGGTCGAGCAGGTCGGGCGCGGCCATACGGTGCTGGTGGAGGTGGACAGCTACTACCTGCCCGATACCAAGGCCACCGCCTATCGGCGCGGCCACGTCAAGACCACCATCGGCGTCGATACCATCGACCCCCAGGTGCGCCGCCTGGCCTACTACCACAGCCTTGGCTATCACGTCGCCGGCGGCGACGACTACGACGGCCTGCTGCGGCTGACCCCGGAGCTTGCCGGCAACGCCGACGTGCTGTTCCCCTATGCCGAATGCGCCAAGCGCGTGCGCGCCCCGGTGGCCGCCGCGCAAATGGCCGACGCTTCGGTCCGGCTGCTGCGCGAGCACCTTGCGCGCCGCCCGGCGGCCAATCCGGTCAGCCGCCTGCGCGCGGTATTTCCCGGCCACATGGAGCGCCTGCTGGCGCGCGGCGACGCGTATTTCCACCAGTACACGTTCAATGTGCCGCGCCAGCTCGGCGCCAATTTCGAGATGCTGTATCACTACCTGACCTGGCTTGGCCAGCAGGGGCACAAGGTGCCCGAGGCGGTAACCGAGGCGGCCCGCACCATCGCCAGCGAAGCCAAGGTGCTGCAATTCCGCCTTGCGCGCGCGGCGGCACGCGGCCGGGCCGACGCCTGCAGCGATTGCCTCGACGTGCTCGAAGGCGCCTATGACCGCACCCTGGCGGGACTCGTCTCCAACTTCGGCGCGGCCAGCCCGGTCCACGTCCATGCGGGCGCATGACCCCATCGCGGCGAGCGGCGGCGCCCCGGCCGAGGGCGCCGGCCCCGCCGTCATGCTGCCGCTGCTGTTCGCGGGCTGCTACGGCTGGCTCCATCTGCCCGCACCGGCCGCACGGCGTCCGTCCGCACCTGGCGTGGTGTTGTGCAATCCGTTCGGCCAGGAGGCCGTGATGGCGCACCGGGGCTGGCGCTACCTCGCCACGCAACTGGCCGCCAACGGCATGCCGGCGCTGCGCTTCGACTATCACGGCACCGGCGATTCCCTTGGCGAGGAGAGCGATCCCGCGCGCCTGCGGGCGTGGACGCAAAGCATTGTCGCGGCGGTGCGCGAACTGCGTGCGCAGACCGGCGTGACGCGCGTGGCGTTGTGCGGCCTGCGGCTCGGCACGCTGCTCGCCACGCTGGCCACCCAGGCGCTGGCCGAAGCGGCAGATGACGGCACGGGGGACCACGCGGGGGGTGTCGAGATCGAGGCCCTGGTGCTGCTGGCACCGGTGGTGCGCGGCCGCGACCACCTGCGCGAGCTGCGCGCGCTGCAGGGCACGGCCCAGGCCACGCTGGCGGACCAGCTCGATCCCGCCGAGACCGACGCCTTCATGACCGTGATCGGCAACCGCTTCTATCGCGAGACGATCGAGGCGATCCAGGCCACGGACTTCGGCAAACCCGGTCAGCTCGTGCGGCGGCCCGCCGCGCGCATGCTGATCCTGTCGGCCAGCCCTCACGATGGCGCCGCGCGCCTGGCCGATGCCGCCGCGCAACTCGGCTGTGCGGTGGAACGCGACAGCTTCGACGAATACGGGCAGTACGTCAGCTACCCCGAACTCAACGAGCTGCCGTGGCAGGCCTTCCGCCGCGTGACGGGCTGGCTGGCCGGTCTTGCGCCGGACGCGGTGCGCATGCCGCCCCACGCCGACGTGGCGCCGGTGGCGCAGGCGCCCGTGCTGCAGGGCGAGGGCTTTATCGAACAACGCATGCACTACGGTGCGGACGGCCTGTTCGGCATTCTGTGCGAGCCATTGCAGGCACGCCGCGGCGCGCAGGCGCCGGTGGTGCTGATCGTCAATACCGGCGCCGGCCACCATATCGGCGACGCCCGCATGGGCGTGCGTTGCGCGCGCGAAATGGCGCGGCAGGGCGTGGCATCGCTGCGCATGGACCTCGGCGGCATCGGCGACGGCGTTACGCTCGCGCTCGCGCGCTATCGCTTTCAGCCCTACGACAGCGCGCTGCAACACGATGTGGCCGCCGCCGCGAGCTGGCTGCGCGCGGAAGGTTTCGGCCGCGTCGTGGTGTTCGGCATCTGCTCGGGCGCTTATGTCGGCCTGCATGCGACCACCGCCTGCGAGCATGTGGCCGGCGCGTTGCTGGTCAACGTGCAGCGCTATATCTGGCCGGAAGGCCTCGGCATCCAGGAAGTGGTCCAGCAACGTCCGGGTCCACGGCAGGCGTCCACCCGCACCTATCTCGCGGCCAGCATGGATCCGCAGAAATGGGTACGCGTACTGCGCGGCGAGGCGGAGATCGGCAGCATCGTGCGGGAACTGGCACGGCGCGTTGGCCGGCGCGTGCGCGCACGGCTCGGCGAAGCCTGGGCGTGGGCGTGCCGCGCCGATACGCCGGTCAGGCAGGTACACCGCCTGTTTGCACGGCTCGATGCGCGTGGCGTGCCGGTGTGGCTGGTGTACGGCGGCTACGACCCCGGCCTGGGCGAACTCGGCCTGCACTTCGGCCATCGCGGACGTGGCCTGCGCCGTTATCGCCATGTGCGCCTGGTGCTATCCGACCGCGTCGACCATGCGCTGCGTGCGTATGCGGCGCGCGATGCGGTGATGGCGCTGCTCGAGGCGTACCTGCGTACCCATTTCTGCGTGACGCCGATCACGGCGCCGTCGGCTTCCACGCCGGCTCAGCCGGCCGCGGCACCGGCTTGCCAGGCGTCGGGACCGCTCAAGGCCTGAGCGATCAAGGCCCGCGCTTCGCCCGCGCCGGCCCTGCTAGAACACGAACTCCCGGCGCACATGGTCCACCACCGTCACCTCGCCGGTGGTGGTCATATGGTGCGAGCCGATCAGCCGGCGCCCGAAGTCCGGCTCGATCCGCAATACCTCGCGCTCGGCATAGCCGGTCTCGGAGACCGTCATCACCTCGTAGACGATGAGGCCCTCGCCGTAGCGGTCAAAGCCCTGTCGTTGCGCAAAGCGATAGACGCGCTCGCCCTCGATCGCCAGGCCGGCATTGCGGCCGCCCGCGGGATCGATGCGCACCGGGTTGGCCGCGCACGGCGTCCATGCCTGCCCAAGCGGTGACGGCCCCGAAAACAGGTAAAGCTCGCTGCAGTGGTCCTTGACGTCGGCCGCGTCGATGCTGGTCAGCATCCACCAGCGGCCATCGCGCGGAAACAGCATGGTGTCGGCGGCCGATACGTTCTCCATCAGCACCGCGGCCAGCTCCCATTGCAGCGGAAACCCCGTGCAGCGATAGACGCGGATCTGGCCCGATCCCGAACATTCGGGACACATGTACAGCGTGCCTTCATGCGTGAACAGGAACGGGAACGACAGGTGGTACGGTTCGACGATCACGGGTCCAAGGTCGGTGACGCGATTGCCGTCCACCTGCAGCGCCGAGATATGGGCGCGGCCGGTGGCGTACACATAGTCCTCGACGAAACACACCACGCGCCCGTCGGGGCCGGTCCACAGAAACGGGTCCGCCCAGAAGCGGCCGCGCGGCGCAAACACTTCCACGGCTTCACGCAGGTCCGCGTCGCGCCAGTGCCGCTGCAGGATCGAGATGCCGAAGCGGCGGCGGAAACGCAGCGTGCGCTGGGTGCCCTTGACCGCCAGGCGCATCAGCATGCGACCCGCATAGCCGGCCAGCTGCGAGAGCGCGGGCGACACCGGCGCGGCATCCGTCGTGACCGGCGCCACCAGCGCGGGCAAGGCGCGCGTGGCGGCCATACGCAGCAACAGCGCGCGCAGGTGCACATCGGCCTTGCGATACAGGTGCGCCTGGTTCTCCAGAAAACTGATGCGCGTGCCGACGCGGCCATGGGCCACCACCTGCCGGCGGCCGTCGAGCCGTTCGATGGCGAACGCGGTGGCGGGCTCGCGCCGCAGGCATTCGCGAAATCCCGCGGCCGGCGCCGCGCCATCGGTGCCGTAGCGCATCCACAACGTGCCGAGCGCCGCCGCGCGTGTCATGTCGGCACCGATCACGGCGCTGCCGAAGCCGAGCAGCACATCGAGCCCGAGCGCGCGCACGCTGGCCACCGCGGCCGCGTCGAAATGCAGCGCGCCGTCGGCGGCGCGGCGCGGCGCGGCAATCTCGAGCCGCAGCGGCGCCAGCGCCGCACTGTCGTGCCGCCGCACGTGACTGCGATAGGTCCGCCGCAATACCATCGCCTCGGCCCGCGCGATGCCGCGCAATGCCAGCGCCGACAGCCGGTGCGCGGCGCGTGTGGGCGCGGGGCCGTGCACGATCACCGCGACAATCTCGATCTCGCCGCGTGCGCGTGCCCATTCGACGAGCGTGCGCACATGGTCGAGAGCGTCGTTCCGGTCGAGCAGCAGGCCGATTTTCAGCGCCGATGGTGGCGTGGCAGTCATGAAAGGATCTCCGGGTGAAGGGGCGCCGCCTGCGACGACGCGCCCCGGCGCAGGAAGTCGCGCGTCTCCGCGTGACGTCCGGCATGGTCGGCATCGACGGCATTGAGCACGCTGCCGACCAGGCGCGCGCCGGCCAGATGCAGCCGGCGCACCGCCTCGGCCACCTTGTCGGCGGGCGTATCGTCGGCGCGCACGCATAGCAGCGTGGCGCCAGCCAGGTGACTGACAAACGTGGCGTCGGCCACCGCCAGCACGGGCGGCGTGTCGACGATCACGAGGTCGAAGCTGGCATCGCACGACTGCAGCGTGTCGCGCAGGGCCGGCAGCATCAGCAGTTCCGCCGGATTGCGCGGGGGCGCCCCTGCCGGCAACAGCGCAAGACCGGCCACGGCCGTGGGTTGCATCACATGCGCAAGCGTGGTCATGCCGCCGAGCAGTTCGGCCAGGCCCGGCGCCGCCGGCTGGCCCAGACGCGTGGCCACGTCGCCCTGGCGCAGGTCGGCATCGACCAGCAGCACGCGCCGGCCGGCCTCGGCGGCCAGCACGGCGAGGTTGATGGCGCCGAAGGTCTTGCCCGCGGCGGCGGTAGCGCTGGTCATCGCCAGTACCCCGTTGGGCGCCGAGGCGAGGATGAAATGCAGCGCCGCGCGCAGGCTGCGCAGTGTTTCCACCGCGAGGGCGTCGGGCGCACGCCGCGCCAGCAGGTAGCGATCGTGCAGTACCGTGGTGCGTGGTGCCCCCACGGGCGCGAGGGCCGCCATCGGCGAGACGGCTGTCGACGATGGCATCGCTGGCATGACTGTCATGGCTGTCATCGCTGGCGGCGGCCCCGGCATCGCCACCGGTAGCGGCGGCCGCCGGAACGCATCGTGCCGCATCCACGTGCCGGGCACGCCGGCATGCCGTGGCGGTTCCGGCTCGGGACCCGCCAGCGAGAGCCCGCACCATTCATCGGTGGCGCCATCGGCCGTGCTACCCGCCTGGGCATCGGCAGCCTCGGCGCCGTTCGCGCCGTTCGCGCCATCCACGCCATTTGCGGCCTCGTCGTTGCCCTGACGGGTGGGGTCGCTGCCGCGCAGGTGGGCGCCGTGGCCCGTGGCTGCGTGAACGACGTCGGCGTCCACCCCGCCCATGACAGGGTCCATCCCTGCCCGCGGCAACGCGTGTGCTAGCAGCACCGGCGTCCGTTCGTGCGTCAATGCCACCGTAGCCGGCGCCTCGCGCTCGAGTCGCAACTGCTCGGGGCTATAGACGATCTCGCCAAGCACCGGCAAATGGAAACGTCCTTCGAGCGTAGCGGCATCCGCCATCCGGCCGCGGCGCCGCCGCAGCAGCATGGCGAGCGCGGCACCGACCAGCAAACCGGATGCGCCACCGGCAGCGACGATGCGCGCGCGTGGTGGTCCCGCGGCCAGCACCGGCACCACCGCAGGGTCGAGCAGGCGTACCTCGCCGCCACGGTCGGCACGCGCCAGCATCAGCGCCTGCTCGCGATTGCGCAGGCGCATATAGGTGTCTTCGGCCACCCGCACATCGCGCGTCAATGCCACCGATTCGCGCTCGGCCTCCGACAGGCCGTGCAGCCGGCTATCCAGACGCCGCCGGTCGCCATCGAGCTGTGCGATCTGCGCGTCGACCGCGCGCACTTCCTGGCTCTCGCCGGTGAAATAGCGCAGCAGCCGCGCGCGTTCCACGCGCAACGCCGAAATCTGCCGCTGGTATTCGATACTGCCACTCAGGTACGACTGCGCCTCCTGCGTCGGCTGCAGCGAACCGCTGCGCGCCCGATAACGCGCCAGCGCGCCCTCGGCCTGTTCGAGCTCGGCCCGTACGCGCGGCAACTCACCCTGCACGAAAGCCAGCGCGCGCTCGGCCTCCTGCTGCCGGTAAGCCGCCTGGCGCTCCACATAGGTGCGGGCGATATCGTTGACCACGGCGGCCACGCGATGCCGGTCCGTATCGCGCCACGCGATCTGCCAGCCATCGCCCGCGGCGCCGCGCGGCACCACGGACAACGTGCGCGCAAGTTGTTCGACCGCGCTGGCCTCGTCGCGATGCCGCAGCGAAAAGACCGTACCCGGCCGCGCCACCAGCCGATCCACGCGCAATACCATACCGGCCCCCCGCGCGGTCTCGCCCACGGTGCCGGTCAGCAGTAGCCGGCCATCGGCGCTCTCGACGCGATAGCGTCCCGACCCGCCCGCCACCAGCGTGAGCACGCGGTTGTCGCCACGTTCTTCGCCACCATCGACACCGTCCGCCCTCCCCACCTCGAAGCGCCCGATGGCAATCGCCTCGCCGCCCCAGCCAAAGCGGTCCAGCCCGGCCACGGCGCCGACCAGCGGCGGCGGCGCGGCCAGCCCTGCGGCGCAGGCGCCGATAACGCCCATAGCGCCCATAGCGCGCCGAGTACCGGCACCTGCCGCGGCGCGGCTTCGATATCGAGGCCGTTGTCGCGCACCACGCGTCCCAGCACGGTGCGACTGGTGAGGATGCCGGTGTCGATCGGCTCGGCGCCCGTGTCGCGGCCGGTCAGGTTGCCCATCAGCGCGCGCGTGTCGCTCGCTGCCGGCCGTACCACGGCGTCGGCCGAGTACACCGGCGCCAGCGACCACGCATACAGCGCGGCTGCCACGGCGCCGACCACGCCGCACGTCGCGGCTACCAGCCCTGGGCTGGCACGATGTGTCCCGCGTCGCATGACGACGCCCCCCGTCGATACGGAAAGGTGAGTGGGCTCAGGCGTGCGCCAGCGCGGGCAGCAGGCGGTCGTACTCGCGCTTGACCAGCTTGTAGCACTCGCAGGAATGCGCTTCCAGGCCGCAACGGTCCAGCACGGTGATATGACCGCGGCTATGGTGGATCAGACCGAGGTCCTCAAGCTTGCCGGCAGCTTCCGTCACGCCTTCGCGGCGCACGCCAAGCATGTTGGCGATGACCTGCTGCGTGATCACGAGCTCGTTGGAGCTCATGCGGTCGATGGCCAGCAGCAGCCAGCGGCACAGCTGCTTGTTGAGCGAATGATGGCGATTGCAGGCAGCGGTCTGTGCGATCTGCGTCAGCACGGCCTGCACATAGAGCAGCGTCACGCGTTGCAGCGCCGGCAGGTGAGCAAGTTCGGCGCGCAGCGCACGCGCCGGAATGCGATAGGCAAAGCCCGGGCTGCGCACTTCGACGCGGCTCGGCATGGTGTCGCCACCGGTCACGACCGGAATGCCGACCAGCCCTTCGTTGCCCACCGCGGCAAATTCGACGGTGGCGCCATCCTCGAGCAGCGAGAGCAGCGAGACCACCGACGTGGTGGGAAAGTACACATGCACGATGCGCTGGCCGGAGTCCGTCAGCAATTCGCCGGCGCGCAGCCGTACGAGTTCGAAATGGCGAGACAGTGTTTCCCACTCGTGACGCGGCAAGGCATTGAGCAGGTGATTGACATGCAGGTCCGACCGATGCGTGATCATGATGCTTTCCTCCCTCTGACCCGGAAGCGACATCGGCTGCCCCGCCACGGCCGATGCCGTGACTGGTCGTGACCCGATTGTGCGCTTCACCCGTTACCGAAGCTGGCGATTGCGGCAACCTTGTGGCTGCCCCCGTCTGACCGGTGCGTGGTGCACCGCTTGTTGACTGTTCTGTGTCTGTATTAAGTGCCATACCGCACGGAACCGACAGTAGGCAGACGGCTGGTACCCGGTCGTGCTTTGGTAGGTTGGTAGCAGAGGGGATGGAAGTAGAACGACTGGCCGGTAGCGGCCGCGACGGCGTCACCCCGGCCACGTGGCGACAGGCGCCCCGGGCCGGTATGAGAGAGGTGGATCAATCGTCCGAACGTGCGCAGTAGTCGGCTGGCCGCTCGGCATTGAGGGCGTAGATCTCGCCCGAAGGGATGGCATCGGCGGCAACCTGCCTGCCCGGGTCATGCATCAGTCGGATACGGCGCGCCTCGCCCGGCCCAAGATGGAACCAGTTCTCCACCGGACGGAACGCGGCATCCTCCACATGCACCCAGCGCGCAAAGCGCCGCGTGCTGATCGTGAGCCACCACTCACCGTCCACGCGCGCCACCGTGCCGGACAACTCCGGCGGACGCAGTGCGTGCGCGCGCCGGTCGGGCAGGTACACCGCCTGGCTGAGCAACGCGTTGCCTTCCACTTCGTGCAGCGTCGCGATCACTACGTCGTGCGCCGGCGGCCCAAAGCGATAGGCGTAGGTGAAGTCGAAGAAGTGGTCGAGCATGGCGGCCGTGGCCAGCCGCCGCGTCTCGCGCGGCTGCAGCGTGAGCGTCTGCTCGGCCTGCGCGGCCACGGCCTCGCCGTCACGCAGGCAACGCAGGCGCAGCCGCACCGTGCGCGGCTGCGCGCTTTCGTTGATCGCGTGCACGTGCAGGCCGTTGAGCCCCTCGTCGGTCAGCAGCACCTGCAGCGGCTGCCACACCTGGCGCAGCGCATGCCAGGCCGATTTCGGCCGCCCGGCGGCGTCGATCACACCCCAGCCCGCGCCCGGCAACAGATCCTGCAGTTGCCACACCAGGCCACCCGCGCAGGTCGAACCCGCGCGGCGCCATTCGCCGAACACCTCGCCCATGATCTCCGCCACCACCGCGCGCGACAGCATCAGGTAGCGTGCCGGCTGTTCGTAGCGCAGCCGCGGCGGATCGACGTCGTACAGCGCGCGCAGGTAGAAGTCGCGGATATCCTCGAAGTCCCACGCCGCACCGGCATCACGCGGCACGCGCGCCTTCCAGCGCGGGTCGTGCAGCGGCTGCGTCAGCCCGGCCTCGTGCAGTGTGCGCGCAGCCGGCACATTGGCAAACGCCAGGCATTCGGATGTGAAGCGCACGTTGGCGAGCCGCGCGTCGGACAGGGGTCGCTGGTAAGCGCCCACGCCATAGTAGTGCGTGATGCCGGTATCGGGCTGAAACGGCCACGCGCCTTCGCTTGGCGAATTCCGTACATACACCACGTCGGGACGATAGCGCGACACCAGCTCTGGAATCAGCGTATCGAACAGCGGCTGGCGCCATGCGCCGCGCGGTGCGCCCATCATCGCCGCCTGCTGCTCGGCCTCGCTGCCGCCGCACAGTACGGCCAGGCTCGCATGCGCGCGCGTGGACGCCAGCCATTGGCCCACCTCCCGCGCGGCATCGTCCATCAGTGCCGGACTGGCCGTGGTGTCGCTGCCGTAGTCGAAGTTGGCGAACATGAAGTCCTGCCACACCATCAGGCCGAGTGCATCGCACTGGCGATAGAACGCCTCGCCCGGATAGCACGTCACGCCGCTCACCCGCACCATGTTCGCGCCCGCGTCACGCGCCAGCTGCAGCCAGCGCGTCACCGCCTCGTCGGTGTCGGCGAGGCCCGGCAGGTCATGGCTCGATACGCACGCCCCGCGGCAGAAGACCCGCTCGCCGTTCACGCGCAACGCGAACGCACCCGGCTCGCCAGCGCGGTCGGCCTCGATGGTGCGAAAACCGGTGCGCCCGCACGCCACCGCGGCACCGTCGAGCATCGCGTGCACCTGGTACAGCGCCGGCTCGCCATGCGTATGCGGCCACCAGAGCTGCGCCTCGCGCACGCGCAGCGTGCCGGTCATGGTCTGGTCGTCGTCGCGGCGCAACTCGCCGTGCCACTCGCCCCCGTGCCCATCTTGCGCGCGGAAACTGGCATGCCGGGGTGCGGTGCCGGCAAAGTGGAGCCGCAGCAGGATCATGCCATCGCGGCCATCGAGGTGCGACGCCAGTTCGGCGCGCACGCCATGGGTCGGGTCGGTCGTCTCGGGATCGAGCAGTTCCACGTCGCGCCAGGGTCCCACCGCATGCACGGGTGGGCACCAGCCCGGCATATGGCCAAGCAGCGTGGTACGTACCGCGCGCAGCGTCGGCGGCTGGATCATGCGCGGCTTCCAGCGCACCAGTCCGCGCTGCGTGCGCAGCCACGGATGCAACGCGCGGAAGCACAGATGGAGCTCGTTGCGGGCATCGTCAGCCGCGCCGGCTGCGGCCAGTTCGACCACCACCTGGTGCGCCGCGAACATGTGGCGCGTGGTCAGCACCAGCACGCCGTTGAGCCAGACCTCGGCCAGCGTCGCCAGACCGTTGAAGCGCAGCACGCGCCGGCCGCTGCCGGCAAAGCGCACGCGATACCAGTGGTCGTGCTGATGCAGCGGCGGTGGCGCACTATCGTCCCAGCGGCCCGCGGCGCGCATCGCGCTGGCCACGGTGCCGGGTACCGGCGCCGGCAGCCAGCCCGCCTCCTGCATGCCGGCGGACAGTTCGCGCGGATGCGCGGCGGCACCGGGGAGCGTGGTCAGCCACATCCACTCGCCTTGCAGCCGGGTATTGCGGCTCAGGGCGACACCGGGCTGAACCTCCGCCCGGGCTGGCAGGAGCGGCATCAGCGCGGGCACCGGATCGCGTGCGGTCATGTGACGGTCTCCCCGAAGTACGCCGCCAGCGCCGGCACCGTGCCCTGGTACGACAGCTCGAGCTGGTCGAGGCAGTCCGCACACGGATCGGGCTTGTGGCTGATCACGGCGCGCATCAGGCGGAACTGCATCACCATCGCCTCCGACGCCATCGTGTAGCAGGCCTCGCAGATCGAATCGGGCAACGGCTGGCCGTGATGCACGAGCCAGCGCAGATAGCGCCCGAGCAGCTCGAAGTTGGCACCGAGCTGGCGCAGCACGCTGGAGGCATAGACCTGGAAGTTGGGCTCGCCACGCGCCATCAGCTGCTCCAGGTGCGCCGGAAACGCGGTGCGGAACGCGGTGATGGGGTTCTGCCGCGGCCGGCGCGCCAGATGGTGGCGCAACAGTTCCAGCGACGCGCGCAGCAGGGCGGTGCCGTCCTGCGCGGGAAAGCGCCGGCGCACCACCTCGGCGTGCGGAAACACCGGCGCGTCCCACTCCGGCGGCATGCCTGGCTGGCGAAAGATGGCCGCATAATCGTCCCCGCTCGCGGTGTGATACCCGTCGCCGTGGTAATACCCGACGGCGCTGGCCTCGGGCACCATCACGTCGATGCCGATCGACGAGCGCGTATGTTGCCGACGATAGGCGCTGGGCGGCTGCGGCAGGAAATAGCTGTCCACCTCGAGCAGTACCACATTGCCGCGGCACGTCTGCGCGGCCACATGCGTCTCGAGCTTGTCGTAGGTCGACAGCTCGTGCGTGTCGATGCCGAACAGGCGCTCCAGGTCGCCCGGCGGAAAACTGGAGAGCGTGAACTGGTCGCCCTCGAAATCCTGCGTCACCGTGAACGGCAGCGCTGCAATCGGTTCCAGTTCCCAGCCATGCAGCAGTTCGACCCACAGATCGATATGGCGGTTGGCATGCGCCCAGACCGGATTGCCGCCATGCAACGCCGGTCCACCCCGCGGTCTCACCCTGCCGTCACCGTACATGATTCACAGACCCCCAAGCGTGTCCCTTACCGATTGCGGCCAGCGGGCCGGATCGAGGCCGTGATGCTTGAGCAGCGCCAGGGTCAGTCGTTCGATGCCGAAACCGACGCAACCCGTGTGGGCCACGCCGCCATCGGCGGTACGGATGCCCCACAGCGCGCCGAAGTGGTCCATGTGGTAGTTGAAACTCATGCATGCGGTGGCCGGCAGGCCGTCGTTGACCGGGATCAGCAGCTCGAACTTGAGCTTCAGCTCGCGCTGGCTGTCGGCCACGATCTTGCCGCCGCGCCCGAAGAACGGATCGTTGGCGACATCGAGCTCCACGGGCAGCTCCAGCGCGCGTCCCAGCGCCTGCCCGCGCTCCATCCACAGGTCGCGGAAGTCGACGATGCGCTGCGGCGAACCGAGGCAGACGTACTCGCGCTGGCGGAACAGCTGCATGCGTGTCGGCTCCAGCGAGGGCTCGTGGCGATAGCAGTACGACAGCACGTCCACCACCTTGCCCTCGGCCGGCAACGGCCCGCGCCGCGCCATGACCGGGTAGATCGGATAGCACGCGGCCGGCGTCAGCACCACGCCGGTCGGCTCCTGCTGGTCGGTCCAGTCCTCCTTGTCCTCCAGGCGCGCGAGCAGGCGGCGATGGCCGCGGTCGTCGCCGCAGAAGCTGTGGATGGTGCCGGCCAGCTGCGGAAAGCTTTTGAGGTACTCGCTGGTCTCGAAGTCGTGCTGGCTCATGGCCGGCGGAAAGCGCAACCGCTCGGCGTTCTGGTCGCGGCCGATCCTCGCCACCGCGCTACTGAGCCCCTCGGCAATCGCCTCGAACTGCTCGCTGCGGCCATACAGACCGAGCACGCCACCCGGAATCAGCAGGCCGGCGTCGATCAGGCGGTCAAGGAAGGTCGCGGTCGCACCTGGCACGCCGGCCCCCCCGACTTCCTGCTGTCCAGCGTCTTGCAGCAGGCCGGAAACATTGGCATCCATGGCGGACTCCTTACGAACGGTCGGCCAGCAACAGGTTGGCCGTATTGGTGAGGATGCGATCGTTGTTGATCATCAGCGGGGCCGACCACAGGTCGCGCAGATGGCGGCCCAGGCTGAACGGCGTGCCATGCTTGTAGGCGGCCATGCCGCACACGAGCAGGGCCTGCTGCACGACCTCCAGCGCCATCGTCGACACCGTCGTCTTGAGGCCGTTCATCTCGGCCGCGAGCGTGAACGACGCCGACACCGACTGGCCGGCATGACGCTGGCGCTGATGGACCAGCGCCATGTCGAGACGCGCCTCGATCATCTGCAGCAGGTTGACGGCTTCCGCCACGCGTGGTGCCGAGGGCGGCAGCGAGCCGGGCCGCGCGCGCGCCTGGCCCTGGAAGAAAGTCTTGGCCCGCTGCACGGCATCGCCGGCAATGCCGAGCCACAACGCACTCCACAGGATGTGCGAGACCGGGGTCATGGTGACGTCGGCAATCTCGCCGAACGGCACCGGCAGGATCTGCTCCGTGCTGCCGGTCGCCTCCAGGCGGAAGCCGTTGCTGCACGTGCCACGCATGCCGAGCGTGTCCCACGTGTTGAGGCTCTGCAGCGTGTAGTCGCTCTTGAGCGCGCACACCAGCACCTGATCCGACGGCGACGCATCGGGATGCCGGCGCGCGGTGATCAGGATGCCGTCCGCATGCGCGCCATACGAGATCGTGGGTGCCATCTTCAGCAGATGAAAGCGGTCTTCCTCGACGTTGACCGCGCACCCGCTGTTGCGCAGCGCGCCGCCGATCGCTTCCTCCGAGGTGGCCGAGGCCAGCAGCAGCTGCTCGCCCGCCACGCGGCGCAACAAGGCTTCATGCCAGGCGCTGCCCATGCCATGTTCGAGCACGCATGCCACCTGGATCTGGTGCATCGCGTACACCATGCCGGTCGAAGCACACGACGCGCCCAGCACGCGGCAGATCGCGGCGACCGTATCGAGCGATGCGCCGGCCCCGCCCAGGCTCGCCGGCACCATCGCGCCCAGCAGGCCCAGCTCGCGCACGCTGGCAAAGGCCTCGTGCGGGAAGCGCGCGTCGCGGTCGACGGCATCGGTGTGCGTGGCCGCCACGGCGGCCGCGGTCTGTGCGGCGGCCAGCAGGTCCACCGCGGCTACCGGTTCCACATGCGGGTGCGGCAGTTCCACCCGGGTCAGCGGCGCGTTCATCAGGCGGCCTCCTGCTGCAGCTGCGCGGCGGCGGCGGCCAGCGAGTCGACGCTCTTGAACAGCTGGCGTGTCAGCATGTGGTCGGGGATCTCGATGTTGAACGCGTTCTCGAGCGCGAGCATCACGTGAACGGTGGCCAGCGACGACAGCCCCGCCTGGTAGAGATCGGCCTGATCGTCCAGCGACTCGATCGGAACATCGAGCCGGGCTACTTCGGCGAGGATCTGTCGGATGGTTTCCTTCATGGCGCTTCTCCTGGTCAGTGTGCGTTGCGGCGGGGGCGACAGACAGTCAGCGGTACGGTTCCCGCTTTGCTCTCATTGAGCCGCAGCGCGCCATCCCGCTTCGGTGCGGTGGGCAACAGAGGTTGGGAATACGAGGGCCGTTATGCGGGGCGCGCGTGCGCCGCCACTCAGAACGCGTCGCGGCCGGTCCAGCCGTGCAGCGCGGTATGGAAAATGATCCGCAGGTCCAGCAGGAACGACCAGTTGCGGATATAGAAGATGTCGAACTCGGTACGGCGCCGCATCTTCTCGACGGTGTCCGTGCGGCCACGGCAGCCGTTGATCTGCGCCCAGCCCGTAATGCCAGGCTTGACGCGATGGCGCAGCATGTAGCGGTCGACGATTTCCTTGTAGTGCTCGTTGTGCTCGATCGCGTGCGGGCGCGGCCCCACCACCGACATCTCGCCGCGCAGCACGTTGAGGAATTGCGGCAGCTCGTCCAGGCTGGTGCGGCGCAGGAACGCCCCGATCGGCGTCACGCGCGGATCGCCGGGCACGGCCTGCGTCACGCGTGCATCGTCGTGCACCACCATCGAACGGAACTTGTAGACGTTGAACGGCTGCCCGTCGATACCGAGCCGGGCCTGTCGGAACAGAATCGGACCCGGCGACGACAGCCGCACCAGCAGCGCGATGACCAGCAGCAGCGGCGCCAGGCAGACCAGTACCCCCGCCGCGAATACGCGATCGAAGCTCGCCTTGAGCAGGCCGGTGACGCCCGGCGCCGGCGGGCTGTTGAGATCGATCACGGGCAGGCCGAGGAAGTCGGAGAAGCGATGCCCGAGCAGTTCCACCGACATGATGTCGGGTACCCAGCGAATATCGACGAGGTCGTTGCGGAAGTGGAAGACCACGTTGTAGAGATCGCGGCAGGCAGCCATCGGCAGCGTGAGCCAGATCTCGTGGACGCGCCGTTCGCGCACGAAGCGGCAGACGTCATCGAGCGACGGCAGCACCGTCACATCGGGCGGCAGCTCGCCGGTGCCGCCTTCCTCGTCGTAGATGCCCACCACGTCGTAGCCGGCACCCGGGATGCGCTGCACGCGGCGGTACATGTCGCGCCCGAGCGGACCGTAGCCGAGGATCACCACACGCTTGGCGTTGATGCCCTGCTGGCGCACGCTGGCCAGCATGCCATAGAGGGCCACGCGCGACGCCACCAGCCCGGCGGCCGCCACCGCGAACCACGTCACCGACCACAGCCGCGACACGTTGCCCGCCTGGTGCATCAGGAACGCGGCCACCAGCGCCATCAGGCACACCGCCAGCCACGCCGCCACCACGCGCACGCCGAGCGCGGCGACGCTGCGGCCGCGCCACGAGCCGTAAAGCCCGCATCCGGGGAACACCAGCAGCGCGCCGAGGGCGCACAGCGCGGTCAGGAATTCATGGACCGGGGCGGCGTGCAGCAATCCGTGCGGGAACACCGCCGCACCGACGAGGATGCCGGACACGCCGATGATCAGCGCGTCGGTGACACGATAGAGATACTGCAGGGTGCCCTGCCGCTCGGCCACGAAGGCGCGTACTGCTGACATGATCGTCCTCCCCGCTGGCGCGCATCGGCGCACAGCCCGCCACGACCTCGGCGGCCGTCTCTGGCGCGGCCGTCATCAGGGAGATCGTCATGCCGGACGGATACGGATTCTGTTTGGTGGCGCACACAGCAGCGCAGGCAGCGGCAGCGCGCCCCGCCAGTTGTCGCGGCGATAGGGGCGATCGCGGCCAGACAGCTGCACCGCCACGGCTTCGAGCCAGTGATGGGTAGGCAGGCTGAGCGCGCGCACGGGCACCGCCGTCGCCAGCAAGACCACGGTCAGTGCGGCCATCAGCGGCGCCGCGCGCAGTGGTTTGTCCGCCCACGCCAGAAACGCGCCACTGGCGGCAAAGCCGACCGCGAGGCCGGCCGCGGCCTCGGCCGGCGAGTGCAGACCCAGCACGAGGCGCGAGACGGCCACCATGGTCGCCAGCGTCATGCCGGCCACCAGTGCCAGCATGCTGGCGCGGGTCGAACGCGGCGGCCGCCCGGAAAGTTGCGATGAGGGTGCTGCCGGCGCCGGTGTGTCCGGCACCAGCAATCGCGCCAGTACCGGCCACAGCGCCGCCGACATCATCGCGTGGCCCGATACCCCGGTGAAGTCGAGCGCGTGACTGCCAATGCCCCAGCCCATGAAGGCAAGCTTGCTGGCCACCACGATCGCCACCGCCACGCCAAACGTCACCATCCAGCGCGCGGCATTGCGGCGATCGCGGCGGGCGGGGCCGAGCCATAGCGAGGCACACACCACCGCCGCGCATGGCATCAGCAGCGTGCTCTCGCCGAGACGGGTAACGAGGTGCCAGAGAGTCATGAGATCCGCCAAAGCGCGTAGTGACGCCACGCATAGCGCGGCAGTGTGGGGCGCCGGCCGACCGATCTCAACCTAGCCAGAAGTTTGAGAAGGGCTTGCCCCGGGCCCGGGCCATGGCACGCCATGCGGCTTGGGGCCGGCGTTTGCGCCGAAGTTGTAGGCACCGCGCCAGGTCGCGCGAAGCGTGCGCGAGGATGATGCTTCTGGCCAATGGAGCACGCGGGCTCGTTTGGCTATCGTCACCTGGACGGCCTTCGTGTTGCGCAAACGCGATGGTCGTTTCCAAAGCCCGCATGGTCCCCCGGTCGGCGGGCTTCTTTTTTGGTGCGACGATGCGCGCGGGGACCGGGATGACGAGCCGGTGCGATGCACCGTGGCAGCGGCAGCGGCGGGCCTATGACGATGACGACGCCGACGCCGTTCGCCGCAGCGCGAGCACCATCGCGCGCGCCTGTTCGAGATGGCGGCCGGCCTCGCGTTCGCCAATCTCCAGCGCGGCGACGATCGCGGCGGCTTCGCTCGCGAAGCGCCGGCCATGCAGTTCGCCCCGATACAACAACGGCCCGCCATCGATGATGGCGAGCCGGATCTCGTAGCAGCATGCCCACTTGCCCCGGCCCTCGCGCACGGCAAAGCCGTGGACGACCAGGATATCCACACAGCAATCCATTTGGCGACCCCCTGCACGCCGCGTCGGCCGGCTATGCAAAAGCTCGGCTTCTGTCCGCGGACGCATCCAGCATAGGCGCTGGAGGTCGCACGCGCCCTCATCCGATGGGCTTCATCCCATTGCCGTAGAACCGTCAGGGCGGAGGGCCGGCGACAGACCGGAGGAGGCGCGCAGCGCCGGGGCCGGCATGGGCCCGCTCGCGCGCAGCAGCGAGAGGGCCGAGCGCGGAAAACACTGGCCACCGGCCCAGGCCAGCGCAGCCGCCGCGCAGACCAGTTCGACCGGTGCGGGCACCGCGAGGCAGCCGCTCGCACCCAGCCGCGCGGCATGCTGCATCAACTCGGCATCGAGCGCGTCGGACAGGACCAGCCAGCGGCGTGGCGCCAGCCGTTCCTGCACGTAGTCCAGCAGGGAGCGCGGATCGCCGGGAAAGCCGCTGCAGTCGATCAGCGCGATATCGGCGCGCACCGGCGCATCGGCCAGGGCTGCTGCCAGCGGGTCGGCGTCGTTCTGCAAGAGCCAGTCCGGAGTGATCCAGCGCACCGGAGCGGGCAGGCCCTGCCCCTCCATGCGGCGCGCGAGGATGCGGCACATCATCTCGTTGCTGGCGATCAGGTAGGTCGTCATCGAACAATCGGCGAGTGAGGCCGCGTGGCGTCGTGCGCCAGCGCTGCCCCGGTCATGGAGGCCATTCCGTGCTGCATCGGGTCAGGCACGGCGGCGCTTTCGTTCTAATGGGTGTGACGGAAAGTCGGCCAGTTCGGTTGAAGGATCGTGCCGTTACGTACCTGCGGGCGCGAATGTCGGGGGCTCCTTCAGAAGCTAGCAACGCGCGCGCGCCAGCGCCTCATGCTTTCGGATGAGGGCGGCGCGGCAAATGGCGGAGACAGGTAAGGAAGCGGGCGGCGCGGGGCCGCCTGCGAGGCATCAGGCCGCCTCACATGCCTCCCGTACCGGCAGGGTCATGGGCGTGCCGGCATGGCTGGCCGACCGCGTGGGCGCGGGCGCGGCCGGTCCCTGCCAGTTCAGCGTGGCGCCTCGCTGCAGCGCGACATAAACCGCTTCGCCCTTGTTGCGCACGTGGAGGCGCTGATACAGCGTGCAGGCGTGGGTCTTGGCCGTGGCTACCGAGATATTGAGTAGCCGGCTGACCGTCTTGATCGGATAGCCCCTGGCCAGCAATGCCAGCACTTCATACTGGCGCTCGGTGATATTGAGAAGATGGGCACCGGCGGCCGGGGTCTCGATCGAGGCGGCCGCCTTGCCGCCCGTGGCGGCACCGGACTGCGACAGATCGCCGGCTACCCCGTGCAGCGGCACCACGATCGGTGCGGCGGCGTGGCGAGGTTCGGACGCAAAGCCCTGGGCTGCCGAAGCGGCGGGCTGCCATGCGGACGACCCCATGGCCGCGCGCGACGGCGCGGCATGGGCCGGCGCCAGGTCGTGCCAGCGCAGCGACGGCAGTTGCGACGGGAAGCACTCCCCGCCGGCCAGCACGAGGCGAATCGCCGCGTCGAGCGCATCGGCGCTGCAAGCCTTGGAGAGCAGGCCGCGCACGACATCGGGCAGGCCCTGCTCGGGCATGGCCGGCGGCACATTGTCGGCAAGGACCAGCACGCGTTGGGGCGACAGCTGGCGGCAATAGTCCGACAGCGTTTGCCAGCCAGCCGCGGCATCGGTCGGCAGACCGTAAATCAGGAGATCCGCGTGGCTGGTCCACGGATCGGGATCGGCCAGCACGGCCGGGTCAACGTCGATCAGGTCTCCGGGCATGTGCGCCTGCGCAAGCAGATGACGAAGTCCAAGGCGCAACAGCGGATGAGGCTCAAGCAAGAGGATGGTGGCCATGGCCGCTCTCTTCTTATTGGCGCGGCTGCGGACTGCGACAGGTCCGTAATACGCGCTGATTGGAAATGCTCCGCTTATGTCGTGGCTGCACTCCCATACGATATGACATCACCTCAGATCCTCGCCGCGCATGCCGACCCCGGCTTTGCTACGGCATTGGACCCTCCCTCGAAGGATGTCCTACCGCCCCGTTTGCGTCAGTAAGACGCGTTAGATACTTCTGAATACAGATTCAAAATAAATCTAATTCTGGGTTCCAGCATAGGTATGGGCCTCTGCGATTGCAAGCGCATGCTGCAACGCAACGGGTATTCCCTCAAAGGTATGACAACGTTTTCAGCGCATATGGGTACGGGGGGCCACTTACAGCGCGATAACGCACCATGGGTTACCGCTTCGGTAGGGTGTGGAAGGGAAACACGCTGTCGTCCCGATACAACTGGTGCGCGGCGACGGCGCGCTGACCAGGCGTGCACACAGGCGAGTGTTGCCTTTTGCACAAAAAATAATTTACATTAGCTTTTGTGACGCAAAAGCGCCCGGTTCACTTTTGCACTCGCTGAAATCTGTTGTAGATCAGTCACTTAGACGAATGAACGAGGATCGGGACACCATCGCCGCCACCAAGCTCACACGCACCGAATTCGCGGTGGTGCGGGCCTATGCGCAAGGGATGCGGCCGGTCGATATCGCCAATCGCTACCTGCTGGATCCAGATGACGACGAGGTGCTGACGGAGTCACAAGCCATCGCCCGCATCCTGTCACTGCGCGACCGCCTGGTGCAATTTGCGCTGCAACACGACCGGCCCGATATCGCCGCGATGTTCGAAGCGCTGCGGGGCCGCTCCGATGTTGGCATGACGCGGCGCGTCGATGCGCTCTCGTCGCTGGAGCAGCTCGGGCAAGGCCGGCCTCACGAGAGTCACGAGGTCAGCCTGTGGTTCGGCCCGAGCCTGGCACGCCGCCTCACCGCCGCCGGCATCATGCGCATCGCCGATCTGACCGCGCTCGCCAACCGGCGTGGCCGCAGCTGGTGGCGCGCCGTCCCGCGCCTGGGACCGAAGTCGGCCGATATCATCATTCAGTGGCTGGCCAGGCAAGGTGGGGGCCAGGGCGAGCGCGCGGGCGCCTGGGTACGGCCGTATGTGACGACGCCCCTTGCCGCGGTGGCCAGTCGGCCGCTGCGGCCCCTGCCGCTGGCGCCCGGGATGGCATATCCGGTCCCGCTCGAATGGATGGCGTCGGCCGTCGATCAGGGTACGGAGCGGGGTACGGAGCGGGGTACGGAGCGGGATGCGGACCGGCGCCACGTTATCGATCGATCCCGTCGTCCGGATCGCACGGATCTGGCCGATCCGCTGGCCGATCCGCTGGCCCGTCCGGTGTCCCATCCGCGCGCGCATTCGCGTCACGACGCGGCGCCTGCAACCAGCACGTTGGGCGCCGCGCTGGAGCTCGATCTCGCCTGGGTACGCCAGTGGCTGGCCGAGGGTCGGCGCGCAGCCCATACCTTCAAGAGCTACCGCCGCGAAGCCGAGCGCCTGCTGCTGTGGGTGGCGCGCGAACACCTGACACTGGCCACGCTGACCCCTGACGCGCTGGCCAGATACCTCGCCTTCCTGGCCGCGCCGGAGCCCGCCGGATTCTGGTGCGGTCCGGCCTCGCCGCGTGACCGCGAGCATTGGCGGCCGTTCGAGGGCGGGCTGGGTGCAAGCTCGCGCGAAGCGGCATGGCGCGTCATTCGCGCGCTGCTGCGCGCGGCCCATCGCGACGGACATGTTGGCGCGCCAGTCGATTTGCCACGGCAATTCGACGCGGCACGCGCGGACACCGCCCGCACGCCCGGCCGGGCGGACCCGCCCGTGGCCCCCGCGGCCGCTACCACTGCCGCGGATTTATCCGGAGCCGATACCCCGTCGGTGGGCGCGGCGGACCCGGCTTACCCGTCCCCTACCGACAGCGCGGCCTGCATCGGCGGCGCCGACATTGACGCCTTCCTGGCATGGCTCGAGGACGAGGTAAGTGCAGACGCAGAGGGCGGCGTGCCCGACGACCGCAAGCGGGTCGCCTTCATTGCTGCCCATCTGGTGCGACAAGGCATGACGCTGGGCGAACTTGCCGAGCTGCGCTGCGGCGCCCTGCCCGACGCGGTCATGCCGCCATCAGCGCTGGCGGCGCTGGACCGGCATCTGACAAACCGAGGCATCGATCGCGGCACCATCCCCGCGGCAGCGCTGCTCGGCCCGTTGACCGTCCCGCCCACCGGCCGCGCCGCCGCACGGCACCGCGACGGCATGCGCAACGGCTATTCGGCAAGCGGACTGGATCAGTTGTTGCGCACGGTGTGGAGGGAATATGTGCGCGTGCGCGGGCTTTCGCTGCCGCCATTCACGCCCAAAATGCTGCGCCGGCGGACGGCCGATAGCGGGAGGGACGTTGACGGGACGTTGGCGGGCATGCCCGCCGCGTTGACAGCAACCCCAAGCCAGGCGGTGTAGCTGGCCCCGTCCGCGACGGGAGGGGCGATCGCGACATCGGCCGCGCGTCCTATCACGGCCCCTGCTCGTGATCCCTCTGATTCCTGCGGCGGTCCCGCTCAGAGCAGCGTCTTGTCGAGCCCAAAACGGGTCTTGAGCAACTCGACGAGGTCCTCACGCGCATTGCGGTCGGCTAACTGGACATCGAGCATCACGCGGCCCGAGTCCCATTCCTTGATGGTGCCGAGCAACTGCCCGGCTTCGGTGCGGATCTTGTACTGGCGGCTGATTTCCTTGACCTTGCGCGACTTGCCTTCCTGCGCCTGCTTGCGGATCGCCTCGACCTCGCGGCTCGACAAGCCGTCGGTCATGATGCGTCCAGCCAGATCGCGCGTGCGTTCCTCGCCGGCGAGCTTGAAGTAAAGCGTCAGTTCGTAGCCAGCCGCGATGCCAATGGCGCTCGGGCGTTCGCGCATGACGGCAAGCACCGAGTCCGGCAACTTGAGCAGCGCCAGGGTCTTGTTGACGGTGCCTGCCGACATACCCGTCAGTTCGCAAATTTCTTCTTCTTTTTGTACTTTTCCTTCATCAAGCAGTTGCCGCCAGGCGATGGCATTATCGAGCGCCGACTGGTCCGAGCGCTGCTCGTTGAGCAGGAACGACAGGCGGTAGAAGTCGAGGTCGCTGAGGTCGCTCTCGATAAAGCATTCCATCTCGAGCTTGCCGGCCGACGCCAGCGCGCGCTTGCGGTAGTGGCCGTCGATCAGGATGTAGTGCCCCGGCCGCTGGGGGTCGGGTGCGGCCAGACCGGGCGTCTTCTGTCCGTGCGTGGCAATCGACGCCGCGCGCTCCTGCACCACCGCGGGATCGTAGATCCGGCGTGCATTGAGGGGATTGTCATGCAGTTGCGCCAGCGGGATCTTGATCAGCTGGCGTCCGCCCTCCCCGCCATCCCCACTTTCAGCGCTGAAACCCGTCGCGCCTTCCGCCGGCCGCGTCGGCATCAAGCCGTTAGGGTGCTGCGAAATCGCCGCCTCGGCGCGTGCAAAGCGATCGATGGTGTCGCTCCGCGTCTTCTCGGCCGCCATGCCTGCCAGCATCCCGGCCTTCAAACTCTTCAATTTCGTTGCCATACGTCTTACTCAATCAGGGACAACACCTCGTCGACCATCATGTCGACCTCCTGGACCGCTTCGCGTGCGCCAGGCACGCCGTGTACCGTGCAACCGATGGCCTGACACTCGCGGAAAGCGGAGCGCGATCCGATCATCGCGCTCAACAGCGGGATGTCGCCGTCATCCCCGAGAATCTCGATGGCCTGACGCGCGATGGACACGCGCCGCTGGACCATATTCGCCATCACGCGGATCTGCAGGGTCTCGTTCTGGACCTGGGCATGCTGCGCCAGCGTCTTGGCCGCCACCGCCGCCCATAGATCGGGGGGCGAGGGGACCACCGGAATAATCGCCAGATCCGAAATCAACAACGCACTGGACGGGGCGGCCGAATGCACGGCGGGCGGGCAATCGACAAGGATGTAGTCGTAATCGTGGATAAATTTGCGGACTTCGCGGTGCATGGCGCCACCGGAAGGCGCCAGCCCGATCACGGAAGCCGGGAACGGACGCTCATCACTGGCCTGCGCTGCCCACCGCGTGGCAGTGCCCTGTTCGTCCATATCGACCAGCATCGAGCGCGCGCCGCGCAGGCCGAGGGTCCCCGCCAGATGCATGCTGACCGTGGTCTTGCCGCATCCGCCCTTCTGATTGAAGACGGTGATGATTTTCGCTGCCACTTTCGGCCTCTCTTTCACTTTCAGCGCTGAAAGCGCGCCCACTGATTCCACGCGCCACTTTAGCCAAAGTGGCCCCTCTATTCAACCAGCGCTAAATTATTTGAAAAAAATGAGACACTTTTGATTTCTACGCAGGCACAACCTGTGGAAAACATGATGTAACTCAAAGCATGTGATATCTCGGGGATTCTTCTGCTTGAAAAGAGGCAGAGCATCCGCCTAAAGTAAAGGAAGTGCGCATTACCCCGCACATGACACAGCAGAACAAACTGGTTATGATGCGCGCTACAGTCGAGTCAAGTCGTGTCAACCTCGTCGACTTCCGTTCGGTATCTACGAGAACTCAACGTGCTTGAACGGTTGTTTGCGTTGTGTACAAGAACTTGCTTCGAAAGGAAATTCCTATGGCAACCGGTACGGTCAAGTGGTTTAACGAGACCAAGGGTTTTGGCTTTATCACCCCGGACGACGGCGGTGCGGATCTGTTCGCCCACTTCTCCGAAATTCAGGGTTCGGGCTTCAAGACCCTGAAGGATGGTCAGCGCGTTACGTTTGAAGTCAAGCAGGGCCCCAAGGGTCTGCAGGCCTCCGGCATCAAGCCGGCCTGACCCTGACTGACGTCAAGCGACCGTAGCGGCAGACTCTGCCTCTGCGGTAAAAAAAGGGCAAGCCAATGGCTTGCCCTTTTTGCTGATGCAGCCTTAGCGGCCAGAACTTCGGCGAGAACCTTGGCAACGGACCACATCCGCGCCCAGGTCAGTCGTCAGGCCAGCTTACGCACACTCGTACGCGATGGCTGCAGGATCAGCGCCTTGGACGAATCCGCATCCACCTTCGCGCCCGGATAGACCACCAGCACGTCCTTCAACGCCTTGCGGAACAGCGCACGGAATTTTCGCTCGCTCTCGGTCTCGGTGCCGAACTGCATCTGCAGGGCTTCCCACGGAATCTCGGTACGGCGCTGGATCGTAAAGAAGCGATACGTCAGCCAGGAATACACGTCGAGCGCAAACGGCGACTGTTTGAGCGCTTTGAGCGCGCGCATGTCGACCGGAACCGGACGATTGACCAGCTCATTGAAGAACGGCTCAGACAGCACCACAAAGCTTTCGAACATCGAGCCCTGGCCAGGCTGCATCGGATCCCACCACGTCGACAGCTGATCGGCGAGCAGATAGCCCACGCGATCGATCGACAGCGGCTCGTGATTCGGATTCTGGTTCTGCGTCGGCGTCGACTTGTTCTGCACGATCGCAATGGTCGCCGAGAACAGACGGATCATCTGCTGCCGCACCAGCGTCATGGTGCCGCGCTTCCCGCCCGTGGCCATCGGAATACCGAGGTTGTACATGAACTCTGACAGCGAATTGCCGAGCGAGATACGGCGGTCTTCCACGGTGCCTGTGAACTCCCCCCGCTTCTTCTTGGCCATGATCTCCTTGCCGATCCACGCGAGCATCAGGCGCGGATACGAACCGTACGGATAGCCCAGCGAGACCGTCTCGGAGACGATTTTCTGGCGGCCGTTCGACGCGCGCTCGGCGCGCTGCTGGGTGAAGTAGCCAGGCTGGATCATCAGCGAAATATTGCCGCTGGTGCGGGTCCAGACCGGTGGCGCGCCCTTGGGCGCGCGATACGGCAGCGTGACCTGGACGCTGGCGCGGCTCAGGAAACCGACCTCGCCGCTTTGCCATGCGTCCTCGCGCTCCATGGCTTGCGCTTCATCGAACAGACGCTGGAATTTTTCGGACGGCACCACGACGTTCTCGTTGCCCGGAACGATGATGCGGGACGGCTCGCGGTTCAGTTCGAGGACGGAGCGGGCCGGGGCCGGGACTGCGTGGTCCGGTTCCGGGACGACGGGGTCCTTTCCGGTGGCAAGGGAGCGTTTGGTGGCCATAGGGACGTGCTTCGGATTACCCGCCTTTGTACGCGAAGCATTTCTTCTTGTCACGCAGAAACAGGTACGCAGAGGATTTTCCCGGTGGCCCGTTGTGTTGGGCGCAGCGGCGCTCTCAATGGTGGCAGGCGGGCGGTCAGACGGTGGGCAACCCGGGAGGGTTGTCCACGGTTGGCTGCCTGCTAGCTACCAGTAAACGATACCGATACGGGTTAACTACTTGTAAACCGTATACGCAGCGTATACGTGCTTGATTTGAAAGCCGAAAGGGCACGTATACGTACCCGATTCTGCGCGCATCCGTACTCGATTCTGCGTACGGCCGAACTCAAATCTGCGCGCAGGCGAACCCGATTCAGCGGCACGACCGAACCGGATTCTGCGGGGATAAGTCCGTGATTCCACAAGCTTTTCCACAGTTTCACGCGGCCAAAGCGTACCCGTTTCTGCGCAAACGCCGGGCCGGCGCCCGCTGCTCCGGCGTTGCCGCTGCCGATGCACGGTTATCCACGCAGAATCGGGTACGAAAATCGACACCGCGGTGCCGCGCCAGCGTTTGCACGTACCCGATTCTGCGGCGCGGCGGGCCTTTGGCGCCGGAACGCCGTACCCAATTCTGCGCTGCCAGGGTTGGGGGCTTGCGTCTGGACTGGGCGTACCCGTTTCTGCGGTGTACCCAATTCTGCGAATCGAGCGTGGAGGCGGCCCAGCGGGCGAAAGCGTACCCGTTTCTGCGCGAGTCATACGTGCCCGCTACGCGCCGATCGGCGCTGCGCGCGCCCGCGAAGCGTACCTACTTCTGCGAGCCCCCAGAGCTGGAGCGCGGCAACGTTGCCGCCACGGCCCTCCCGGCCTCGCGCGGATATGGCAAAAGCCAGCGCTCACTGTACGCCACATCCGTTGCGCGCGTCGGCCGCGGTCAAAGCGTACCCGTTTCTGCGCGCCAATCCAGCGAGCTAGCTTGGACGCGGAAAGTCGCTCGGCCCGGGCGGCGGCCGTCGCGGGGAGGGAGGCGTACCCGATTCTGCGTTACGTATACATCGGGCGGCGGGCCCCAAAGCGTACCCGTTTCTGCGCCACCGTCGGCGGATGGCCTGGCGGCGCCTTTTTCGGGCCGCGCCGTACCCGATTCTGCGTGGATAACCCGATTGCCTATGCCAGCAGTGGACAACCTGACCAGCGCCGCGGCTGTCTCGTACCCGATTCTGCGTACACCAAGGCGTCTTGCGCCCACGTCGCGCGCACCCGTGCCACACGAGGCGTACCTGTTTCTGCGCGGGCCGTGGATGCGTTCCACCATGAAATTCCGCGGTGCCGGCCCGGGAAGCGTACCCGTTTCTGCGGCGCAGCAGCGACCCGATGGCCCACCGCGCGGTGCTCCCGCGACGCGGAAGCGTACCCATTTCTGCGGGGCAACATACCGGTCGGAGGTGAACCCGCGCCATGGAACGCACCGGTGGAACGCGCAGGGGAACAGAGGGGAACGCGGAGGTGGAACGCGGAGGTGGAACGGGGATATGCGCGAACGTCGCGGCGGAGGGATGCACCACGCGGAAGGACCTCGGAGGGGGTGGCGCGCGCCAGAGCGGGCGGCGGCACCAGCGGCAAGACAAGGCGCACGCGGACGAAAAAAAACCCTGCCGTGCAGGCAGGGTTTTCTTCGTTCTTCGTATCGCCGCGGTGCCAGTGGCTGGCACCGCAAGCCGGTACTTACAGCGGCGTGATGTTCGCAGCTTGCAGGCCCTTCGGGCCGGTCTTCACTTCGAACGACACGCGTTGGTTTTCTTGCAGCGACTTGAAGCCGTCGACGCGCACTTCCGAGAAGTGGGCGAACAGGTCGTCACCACCCGCGTCCGGCTTGATGAAGCCGAAGCCCTTGGCGTCGTTGAACCATTTAACGATTCCGGTTTGTGCGGACATGGTATTGCTTTCCAAAAATAAAAAAATAACGAAATCGATGACGAGACCGTCACCGTACTGCCAACTCAAGGAAAGGACACCATGGACAACCGAAATACCAAGACGGTGGCTAACGAATGTGCTGTTGCCTCGTCGCTTGAATCTGCCGGAGCAATTTATACGGGGGTTCGACGTTACCGTCAAGGTAGGGGGATTCCCAACGTCACTTTGCCCCCGGATTGGGCCGCTATGGGATGATCTCGCCTTTTTTGCCTATTGTCAGTGCATCACTTCCGACATCGCCGCAAAAAACAGGAGCCACGCCACATGTCCGCACCCGACCCGCAACCGCTCGCCAGTCCGCCATCCTCGTCGCCGCTCGAACGGCTGTTTCGGCTGCGCGAGCACGGTAGTAACGTCCGCACCGAGATCCTCGCGGGCGTGACCACATTCCTGACGATGGCCTACATCATCTTCGTCAATCCAAGCATTCTTGGCGATGCCGGTGTCCCGAAGGATGCGGTATTTGTGGCGACTTGCCTGGCCGCGGCCCTCGGCACCTTCATCATGGGCTTCCTCGCCAACTACCCGATCGCGATGGCGCCCGGCATGGGCCTCAATGCCTATTTCGCGTACACGGTGGTCAAGGGCATGGGCTTCTCGTGGGAGGCCGCGCTCGGTGCGGTATTCATTTCCGGCTGCCTGTTCCTGCTCGTCACGCTGGTGCGTATCCGCGAGATGATCGTCAACGGCATTCCACCCGCGATTCGCGCCGCCATCACGGCCGGCATCGGCTTGTTTCTGGCCATCATCGCGCTGAAGAACGCGGGCATCGTCACCGCGAACCCGGCCACCATGGTTGCGCTCGGCGACCTGCATCAGCCTGCGGCCGTGATGGCGGTGGCCGGCTTTTTTGTCATCGTCGCACTCGAGCGGCTGCGCGTGAAGGGCGCAATCCTGATCGGCATCCTGTTCACGACGGTGCTGAGCTTCATCTTTGGTGGCAATGCCTTCCACGGCGTCGTGTCGCTGCCGCCATCGATCGCGCCGACGCTCTTCAAGCTCGATATCTCGGCCGCGCTCTCGATCGGCATTCTCAACGTCGTGCTGGTGTTCTTTCTGGTCGAGCTGTTCGATGCCACCGGCACGCTGATGGGCGTGGCCAACCGCGCCGGACTGCTCAAGGCGGGCAAGATGGACCGGCTCAACAAGGCACTGATGGCGGACAGCACTGCCATCATGGCCGGCTCGCTGCTCGGCACGTCGTCGACTACGGCGTATATCGAGAGCGCCTCGGGCGTGCAGGCCGGCGGCCGCACCGGCCTGACGGCGGTGACCGTGGGCGTGCTGTTTCTCGCGTGCCTGTTCCTGGCGCCGCTGGCCGGTACCGTGCCGGCCTATGCGACCGCGCCCGCCCTGCTGTATGTGTCGTGCCTGATGTTGCGCGAGCTGGTCGAGATCGAATGGTCGGACGTGACCGAGGCCGTACCGGCCGTGCTGACCGCGCTTGGCATGCCGTTCACCTATTCGATCGCCAACGGCGTCGCGTTCGGCTTTATCGCCTATGCCGTGCTCAAGTTGCTGACGGGCCGCGCCAGGGACGTCCCCGCGATCGTCTGGATCATCGCGGCGGTGTTCATTTTCAAGTTTTACTATCTGCCCGGCCACTAAGCGCATGAGCGTACCCGTTTCTGCGCGAAAAGCGGTCCTTGCAATCGTTCTCATGCGTACCCGTTTCTGCGTCAAATGTGAGTACTCATTTACCTTGCAAGGCCGTGCGAAAGCGCCGTTCGGCTCTCATACAAAAGTATGAGATAAGGCTGAAAGCCCATACGACGGACTGGACAAACGGGCACAAATGCACTGAACTAGAGGCGTGGCAAAACCAGGGCGCGGCAAAGCGCCCTTTCTTGACTCCGGGTTCTGCCGGAGTCGGTCAGGCGGTCAACCGGCCTCCTGTTTCGGGGCAAACGCAGCATTGCCAGCCAGCAGGAATGCCAGCAAGCGGGAGCCGGCATCAAGCAGACCGCCAGACAGGCGGCAGTTGCCACCACGAAACCGAGACGTGCAGAGACATGTACGCCAGCCAGGACAAAATCGAAATCCAAAGCAGAAAGAAGTGGTAATAGCGAACGTGTAGTGCCGGGGGATGTTGTTCAACGGGGAACAAATCATGACCGCAGGAGAAATCCGGCGTCCCGACATCGGGCCCATCAGTGAATCCGCCAACCAATCCATCCATCGCGCGTGGGCACCCCTGGGGGAAGCCGCGAGCGATATCGCACTACGAGACGGCCACGAGGAATACACGATCGCCGACGTCGCGGCATTGCTGGCGGATGAGCCCGACCTGTCGCCGCGCCTGCGGTGCGCAGTCGAAGGACTGCTGCATCGGCACCGGCTGCTTGGCGACGAACTGGCACGGCAACGCAAGCTGCTGCAGGAATGGATCCTGAGCCAGCTCACCTACAAGGCGCTGTACCTGCAGTACTCGGGCCAAAGCCCGGATGCGCCGAGCGTCGAGCTGATGCGCGAGAAAGATATGGTCCGACGGCGCATTCGCGAGCAATTGCAATCGGGCCGCGATTATCTGAGCGTTCTCGACGAGCAGTCCCGCAGTCCGTCCAGGCCGTAATGCCTACGTTGCGCAATGGGGTTCATCCCCGGCCGGCAGAAGCCGAGGCCGCCGTCTGGTCCGCAAGGGGCCATGCGGTAACCGGTGCCGGTCTCGACAAAAAGACCAACGTCAGGGAGAACGTCATGGACCGACTGTGCAAGGCGTCGACACGCTCCGCACAGATCGTGCTCGTGTCGCGGTATGAGGATTTTGGTTTCAGTGCCAACCAGTTTGGCTCCGGATGGGAGATCCGGCGCGTGCAACAGGTACGCGATCTCGAACGCGTGGTGCGCGGCAGCGCGCCCATGGCAGGCATCATCGACCTGCAGGCTGCCTATACGGACGCCGAACTCGCCCAACTGGAGCAGGGTCTCCAGCATCTGCATGTCATGTGGGTGGCCATCACCTCGACCACCATGCTGGAGGACGAACGCATCCGCCGCCTGATCCGCGACTACTGCGTGGACTACGTGCGCACGCCCTTCTCGTTCGACGAACTGCTCTACACGCTCAAGCATGCGCACGGCATGGCGTGTCTGCACGGCGCCCGCGCGCTCGAACACGCCACGCACGGCCCGATGATCGGCGAATGTCCGGCCATGCGCCTGATGTTCCGCTCCCTGGCGAAGGTGGCCCACAACGACGCGCCGGTGTTCATCTCGGGCGAATCGGGCACCGGCAAGGAGCTGGCGGCGCAGGCCATCCATGAGGCGTCGAGCCGGCGCAAGGGGCCGTTCGTCGCCATCAACTGTGGCGCCATTCCCTCGCACCTGGTCCAGTCCGAACTGTTCGGCTACGAGAAGGGCGCATTCACGGGCGCGAACCAGCGCAAGATTGGCTGGATCGAGCAGGCACAGGGCGGCACGCTGTTCCTGGACGAGATTGGCGATCTGCCGCTGGAGAGCCAGGTCGCACTGTTGCGCTTCCTGCAGCAGGGCACCATCACCCGGCTCGGCGGGCACCAGTCGATTCCGCTGGACCTGCGCATCATCTCGGCCACGCACGTCGATCTGGTGGCGGCGCAGGCCGACGGTCGCTTCCGCGCCGACCTGTTCCACCGGCTCTGCGTGCTGACGCTGACCATTCCGCCGTTGCGCGAGCGCGGCGAGGACATCCTGCTGCTGGCCAATGCCGTGCTGGCCGAGCATGGTCACGAGGCGCACCGGCGCATCCGCGGTTTCTCGGCGTGCGCAACGCAGGCCATGATGCAGTACACGTGGCCGGGCAACGTGCGCGAGCTGATCAACCGGGTGCGTCGCGCGATCGTCATGACCGACAACCGCAAGATCACGGCCGAAGACCTGCAGCTGCATGGTGGGACCGAACTGCCGCGCAAGACCCTCGACGCGATTCGCGAGGAAGCCGAACGCGAGGCCATTCGTACCGTCATGGCCAGCCACGGTTTCCACGTGGTACCGGCCGCGCGCGAACTGAATGTCTCGCGCGTGACGCTGTACCGGCTCATGCACAAGCACAATATTCGCGTCGACACCCAGCCAGGCGTCAGCGAATAGCGTCTGCGGCGCGGCCTGGCGCGGGTGTGTCATGCCACGTCCCGCGCCACAGCGCCGTGGAGAAGCCGCCGACGTCCGCTCGGCGGCTTCTCCTGTCCCCCGCCATGCCGTCCGCGGGCCTGCCGGACAGCGCGGGGGTTAGCGCGCGGTTGAGCGCGAGCGCGTTGCCGGCACGATGGCGGGGCCATCGTCGGCGGCCACCGCCGCGAGGTTCATGCTGATCTTGCCGCGCGGGTGACGCGCCGGCGTACTGTTGTCCTGCCGCCGCCCGGGCGCAAGATCGCGCGGATCGCCCGTGGTCTCGTGCGCCTGCCGGCCTTGCGTCGGTGCGGCCGAAGTGTCCTGGCCAAAGCGCAGGTCGCCCCACGCCCAGCCAAAACCGCGTACGTAGACGTCATTGCTTACGGCGGCATGACTGTTGGGGTTGATCGGCTCGGGCCGGTCAAAGTAGGCGTAGCTGCCCGCAAACGCCGATGGGGCCGCTGCGGAGAGCAGGGCCAGCAGCGCGGCGGCAAAGACTCTGGCGGTCATCATGGCTCCCTCCCTTGCTGGAAAAAGGTGCCCGCCGGGGGACGGAGCACGTAAATCGAAACGACGTCGAAACGACGCGTCGGGTCACGCATCGCCGGCGGCGCCCATACGCGCGCCGAACGCCGCGCGGGCCATGGCGCGGCGGTCGGGGCAACGGGCCCGGCCAGCGCCCCGGCACGCGGCTAGCGTGACTTCCGCGAGCGGCTCGCACTGGCGGCCAGCACGCGACTCGATGCTGCGCAGTAAGACGGGGGCGATACCGGCGCATGGGGAAACGGCAGCAATGGCGGCGACAGCAGATCCTGTACCGACGGCGGGGGCCCCGCCAGCCGATGGGATCGCCTGCGTGCCGTCATTCGCGCGGGCGGATGACGCATGGCTATATCCTCTCCTGCGTTCTCGTGATGTTGTTGTCATGGACTCGTGACTGCTCCCTGTCCAGCCAGATGCGACAAGCGTGCCAATGGCCGCGAGCGCTTGTGTGACGCGGGGTTGCGCGGGCATCGGCAATATGTACACGGCCGCTTGGGTCCGGGCGCGCCCGGATCGGTTTCGCCGCTGTTACGCAGATGCAGAAAAGCCGCATGGCATGTCTGCACCGTGATGCCGGTGCGGCCGTGCGGCGGCGGACGGGACCGGCCCGACGCCCCCGCCCGAAGTGGGAGATACCCGCGTCCGTCGCGCCGATTTGCGCGCCGGCAAGCCAGCCGGCGCAACGGAGAGCCGTGCATCGGTCCGGCGCGGGCATCTCGTGCGCTCCGGCGCACGGGGCCGTTTTGCAAGGATTGCAAACGAAGGCAGCGTGCAGCCGGTTGCAGCACTGAAACAGGCGTATGACGCAGAAACGGGTACGCCGGCGCGGCTAGCGTGGCGCCGCGGGGGCGCTGGAGGGGGTGGCAGGGACCGCGCCGGGGACCGCGGCGCTGTGGCCCGAAATCGGTTTTGGCCCCGGCTGGCTGCGTTCGCGTTCGCAGCCGGTCAAGGCGACCAGGCAGAGCGCCAGTGCGACAACGACGGACCGCGAAATGGAAGTGCGGGTCACGGAGGTCTCCCAGGTTGTCCTCATCGATTCACTGTAGCAGGTCGCGTCGGCGTCTCCCGCGATGGGAAGTATCATGAACGCAGACCCTTTCCAGGACGCAAGCGGCATGGCCGACTTTCACCCCCCCAACGCCCGACCTGACCAACCCGACCGCGCCGACAGTGCGGACCGGCCGCCGTCGCCCAGGCGCGGGCGCTGGCTGCCGGACCGGCATACCGGTGCGCGCACCGTGCGCGTGGTCTCCGCCGCCATCCATGACTGGCTCGAGCATCGCGCGGCCAGCAAGGGCGCGGCGCTGTCGTTCTACATGCTGTTTTCGCTGGCGCCGATCCTGGTGCTGGTGATTTCGATTGCCGGCATGTTCTTCGGCGCGGAGGCCGCGCGCGGCGAGATCTTTGCCCAGATCAACGGGCTGGTGGGCGAGCAGGGCGCAGCGGCGATCCAGCAGATCCTCGCGGCCACCCACCGGGCCGGCGGCAGCGGTGTGGCGGCGATCATCGCCACCGGCATCCTGATGGTGGGCGCCACCAGCGCGTTCGCCGAGCTCAAGGGCAGCCTGGACGACATCTGGCACGCACCGCCACCCGCTGGCGCCGGCTGGAAAAAGCTGCTGCGCGCACGTCTGCTCTCGTTCAGCCTGGTGCTGGTACTCGCCTTCATGCTGCTGGTCTCCCTGATCGTCAACGCGGCGCTGGCGGTGGTCGACCGTTTCTGGGGCCAGCTGTGGACCGCGTCGTGGTTTGCGCCGGTGGCCGAGGCGGTGTCCACCGCATTCTCGTTCGCGGTGGTCACGGCGCTGTTTGCAGTGATCTTCAAGATGCTGCCCAACGCGCGCATTGCCTGGCGTGACGTGATCATGGGCGCCGTCATCACGGCGCTGCTGTTTGCGGTCGGCAAGCGCCTGATTGGCCTGTACCTGGGCAACAGCGCGGTGGCATCGTCGTATGGCGCGGCGGGCTCGGTGGTGGCGCTCATGCTGTGGGTGTACTACTCGGCGCAGATTTTTTTCTTCGGCGCGGAGCTCACGCGGCAGTACGCGCTGCAGTTCGGCAGCCTGCGCGGGAAGGACCCGACGCGCTCGTGCGAGACGGTAACGGGGGTGCCCGCGGCGGCAGGCATATCGGGGGACGCGGACACATCGCGACACCGCTGACGCGGCGAACCGGTAAAATGGCGCCCTTTCCCGAATTCCAGCCCTGCCTGATCCCGCTGCCGTGAGCTCGCTCGTTTCCGAAATTGCGCGTCGTCGCACCTTTGCCATCATTTCCCACCCGGACGCGGGTAAGACCACGTTGACCGAAAAGCTGCTCTGGTTCGGCGGCGCGATCCAGGTTGCGGGGGAGGTGCGTGCACGCAAGGCGGACCGGCATGCCACGTCCGACTGGATGGAGCTGGAAAAGCAACGCGGCATCTCGGTGACGTCGTCGGTCATGCAGTTTCCCTACCGTCCGCGGCCGGACGTGCCCGAGAACATTGTCAACCTGCTGGATACGCCGGGCCACGAGGACTTCTCGGAAGACACGTACCGCACGCTGACCGCGGTGGACTCGGCCGTGATGGTGATCGACTCGGTCAACGGCGTGGAAGCGCAGACCATCAAGCTGCTGAACGTCTGCCGCCTGCGCGCCACGCCGATCCTCACGTTCATCAACAAGCTCGACCGCGAGGGCCGCTCGCCGATCGAGCTGCTCGACGAAATCGAGGATGTGCTGAAAATCCAGTGCGCGCCGATGACGTGGCCGATCGGCATGGGCAAGGCGTTCCGCGGCGTCTATCACCTCATCGACGACAAGATCCAGCTGTTCGATCCGCACGGCGACAAGGGTACCGCCGCGATCCTCGACGGCCTCGACAATCCCGAGCTCGACCGCGTGCTGGGCTCGCAGGCCGAGGAACTGCGCATGGAAATCGAGCTCGTACGCGGTGCCTCGCATACGTTCGACCGGGAGCAGTTCCTCGCCGGCAAGCAGACCCCGGTGTATTTCGGCTCGGCGATCAATAACTTCGGCGTGCAGTCGCTGCTCGATGCCTTGTGCGAACTGTCGCCGCCGCCGCTGGCGCGTCAGACCGAATCGCGCGTGGTCGAGCCCGGCGAGCAGAAATTCACCGGTTTCGTATTCAAGATCCAGGCCAATATGGACCCGCGCCATCGCGACCGCATCGCCTTCGTGCGCGTCTGCTCGGGTCGTTTCGACCGCGGCATGAAGCTGCTGCACGTGGCGGCGGGCAAGACCGTGGCGATCAACAATGCCATCACGTTCATGGCGCAGGACCGCAATACCACCGAGGAAGCATTCGCGGGCGACATCATCGGCGTGCCGAACCACGGCACCATCCGCCTGGGCGACGTCTTTACCGAGGGCGAGCCGCTCAAGTTCACGGGCATCCCGTCGTTCGCGCCGGAATTCTTCCGCCGCGCGCGCCTGAACAATCCGCTCAAGGTCAAGCAGCTGCAGAAGGGATTGCAACAGCTGGCCGAGGAGGGCGCCACGCAGATGTTCCGCCCGCTCGGGTCCAATGACCTCGTGCTTGGCGCGGTCGGTATCCTGCAGTTCGACGTAGTGGCGCACCGGCTCGAGCACGAGTACGGCGTCGACGCCATCTTCGAATCGCACGAGTGCGCCACGGCGCGCTGGCTCAAGGGCGATGCGGCCGAAATCGACAAGCTGATCGACAAGGCCGGCCATAACGTCGCGCTCGATGGTGCCGGCGACCACGTCTATCTCGCGCCGAGCATGGTCAACCTGCGCCTGACGCAGGAGCGCTTTCCGAACCTGCAGTTCCTGGAGACGCGCGAAATCGTCTGAGCCGGCGTTGCCAGAGGCGGCGCGGCGGGGCGACCCATGTATCTGAATTGATACATGACGCACCGGTTGCGCCGCGCTCGGCTAGAATCCTCAACTTTGTCCGAGGACGCGCGCCGGGACGGCTTCCGGCGGGGCGCTTTCCTCACGCCCCTGCCGCCACCCCTTCATGTCCACCGCCACTCCCTTGCCGGCCATCGAGCCGGAGTCCGTTGCCCGTGATCCCGCCTTCCGGCACTACTGGTTTGCGCGCCTGTGCACCACCATCGCGTACCAGATCTTCACGGTGGCCGTGGGCTGGCAGATGTATGACCTGACGCGCGATCCGTTCATGCTGGGCATGGTCGGCCTCGTGCAGTTCCTGCCGTCGATCGTGCTGATCCTGATGTCGGGGCATGTGGCCGATCGCTTCGACCGCCGCGTGATCGTGCGCACCTGTCAGGCGCTCGAAGCCGTTCTCGCCGTCAGCATGGCCACCGCCAGCTTCAGCGGCTGGATCACGCGCGACTACATCTTCGTTTTCGTGGCATTGATGGGGGCGTGCCGCGCGTTCGAGACCCCGACGCTGCAGGCGTTGCTGCCAAGCGTGGTGACGCCGCGCGCGCTGCCGCGCGCGGTGGCGCTGGCGAGTTCGGCGGCGCAGACCGCGATCATCATCGGTCCCGCGCTCGGTGGCTTCGCCTATGTCGCGGGTCCGGGCGTGGTGTACGCGATTGCCGCGGCGCTGTTTGCCATTGCTGCCATCCTGGTGGCATCGCTGAAGCTGCGGCAGGCCGCCGTGCGCTCCACGGCGCCGGTCAGCATCAAGACGCTGTTTGCCGGCTTTGCCTATATCCGCAGCCACCAGATACTGCTCGGCGCGGTATCGCTCGACCTGTTTGCCGTGCTGCTCGGCGGCGCCACCGCGTTGCTGCCGATCTATGCGCGCGACATCCTGCACACCGGGCCGTGGGGGCTCGGCCTGCTGCGGTCGTCGCCGGCGATCGGCGCGCTGGTGACGGCGCTCTGGCTGTCGCGCCATCCGCTCAATCGCCGTGTGGGCCGCATGATGTTCGGCGCGGTGGCGGTGTTCGGCGGGGCCACCATGGTGTTCGGTCTCTCCAGCTGGCTGCCGCTGTCGATGGCCGCGCTGGTGGTGCTGGGGGCGTCGGACATGATCAGCGTGGTGGTGCGCCAGACGCTGGTGCAGCTCGATACGCCCGAAGACATGCGCGGCCGCGTGGGCGCCGTCAACTCCGTGTTTATCGGGGCTTCGAACCAGCTCGGCGAATTCGAATCGGGGGTCACCGCGGCGCTGCTGGGCCCGGTAGGTGCGGTCATGCTCGGTGGCATCGGCACGCTCATGGTGGTGGCCGCCTGGATGCGCCTGTTCCCCGCGCTGGCGGCGCGTGACCGCCTGCACGACCATCCGGAGCCGGCGCGCTAGCGCACGCCTTTGCGGCCGCGACTGGCGGCCCGCATGCTGGAACGGCGCGCAGAACGTACCCGTTTCTGCGAGCCGGCGGATGCAGGAATTGCCATTCCACCCGGTGCCGTTCTTGTAATGCATACCGTCGCGCGCGGCGCCAAGTGGCTCATGCGCCCGTGGCGCGGGCGCGCGCCGAGTAGCGATACCGTGCCGCAGGTAGCGCGGCCGTGCCGCCGCGCCTTGACGCAGAAACGGGTACGCTTTGCCCCGCTTTGCCGCCGCTCCGTCCTGGCGCGGCGCGCCCCGAGCGCTGGTCAACCGCCCGCACCGGTCCGGTTCGCGCCGCCCGCATCGCGCGCCTGGCATGGCCTTCGCAAGTCACAGGTCCATTGCCATCCGGAGCATGACGCATGAACCTGACTTTCCTCGATGCCGACAAGGTTCAGGCCGCCTGGGCCTATCTGACGCAATTTGCGGTTCACCAGGGCCTCAACTGCCTGGCCGCGCTGGCCATCCTGATCGGCGGCTGGTGGCTGTCGGCGCGCGCCGCCATGGCCATCCGGCGCGCGCTGCAGCGCACGCATGTGGACGACACGCTGCGGCCCATGCTGGCCAGCGTCGCGCAATGGATCATCCGCGTGCTGACGGTGGTGCTGGTGCTGTCCCAGTTCGGCGTGCAGACCGCCAGCATCGTTGCCATGCTCGGTGCCGCGGGTCTTGCCATCGGGTTGGCCCTGCAAGGCACGCTGCAGAATATCTCGGCGGGCATCATGCTGATCCTGCTGCGGCCGTTTCGCGTGGGGCAGTACATCGACGCACAAGGCGTGGCCGGGACCGTGCGCGAAACCGGACTGTTCATGACCGAGCTGACCACCTTCGACGGGGTGTGCCTGCGCGTGCCGAACAGCCGGCTGTTCGGCAGCCCGATCACCAACTACAGCGAAAATGCCACGCGTCGCATGGATATCGAAGTCATCGTCACCTTCGGCAGCGATATCGGCGCGGGGCTGGAGGCGCTGCGCCGCATGCTGGCGGCAGAGTCGCGCCTGCTGCCGGACCCGGCGCCGGAGGTGATGGTAGTCCGCTACACGGAGCGCGGCATTACGCTCAACGCGCGTTACTGGACCTCGAATGCGGACTTCTGGGCCGTGCAGTACGCGTTCTTCGGCAAGCTCAAGGCGACGCTGGATGCAGCCGGGTGCGTCATCGCGGTGCCGGTGCAGGAGGTGCGTGCACCCATGCTCGAGGCGCGTCTTGCCCTGGGCGCGGAGGATGCCGAAGACGGCGGCCAGCGCCATGAACGCGACGGCCGCGGCGATCGCAGCGAGCGAGGCTATCGCCTCCACGGCTCGCCAGGCGGGCGCACCAGCTGAGCGGCGCGTTCCGGGCGCCTGGCGCGCGCAGCCTACCCTCCCTGGGCGTACCCATTTCTGCGTCGCGGCGCCGGCCTGCCGCGACGCTCCGGCGCCCGACGCCTGCGCACCGTCGCGCCGTTGCCGCGCACCGTTGCCGCACTATTCTTCGTCCGCGAACAGCGAGCAGGCTCCCATCTCCGCCGTGCCGACATTGCGGCGGAAGGTGCCGAACAGATCGCGGCCCACGCCATGCCGGTTGCGCGAGAGATCAGGGCGTTCCACCTGGCGTGCCTGCCATTCGGCCTCGTCGACCTTGACGGTCAGCACGCCGGCGGGCGCATCGACGCGCACGATGTCGCCAGTGCGCACGCGCCCGATATCGCCGCCGTTCAACGCCTCCGGACACACGTGGATGGCAGCCGGCACCTTGCCGGAAGCACCCGACATGCGGCCATCGGTGACCAGCGCCACGTGAAAGCCGCGATCCTGGAGCAGGGTCAGCGTCGGCGTGAGCTTGTGCAATTCCGGCATGCCGCACGAGGCAGGCCCCTGCCACGGCAGCACCGCGACAAAGTCGCGTTCGAGTTCGCCGCGCTTGAAGGCCGCGAGCACGTCGTCTTGCCGTTCGAAGACGATGGCGGGCGCTTCCACCACCTGATGCTCGGGTTTGACCGCCGAGGTCTTGATCACGCAGCGGCCCAGCTTGCCGTCGAGTACCTTGATGCCACCGTCGGGCGCAAACGGCTGGTCGATGGTGCGCACGATGGTGTCGTCGAGCGAGGCGGCCGGACCATCGGCCCATTGCAGCTTCCCGTCGCGCAATACCGGCTCGCGCGTATAGGCGTCGAGCCCCTGGCCGACGATCGTGGTCACGTCATCGTGCAACAGGCCCTGCGACAGCAGGCCGCGAATCACCACCGCGAGGCCGCCTGCGGCCTGGAACTGGTTGACGTCGGCCTTGCCGTTCGGATACACGCGGGCCAGCAGCGGCACCGCTGCCGACAGTTCGTCGAAGTCGTCCCATGTCAGGATGATGCCGGCCACGCGCGCCATGGCGATCAGGTGCAACGTGTGGTTGGTCGAGCCGCCCGTCGCCACCAGGCCGACGATACCGTTGACGAAGGCGCGCTCGTCGAGCACGTGGGCCACCGGCGTATAGCGTTCCCCGCCATGCACGAGCCGCAATGCCTGGCGCGCCGACTCGCGCGTCAGCGCTTCGCGCAGCGGGGTATTGGGATTGATGAATGCCGTGCCGGGCAGATGCAGGCCCATCACCTCCATCAGCATCTGGTTTGAATTGGCGGTGCCATAGAACGTGCAGGTGCCCGGACCGTGATAGGACCTGGTTTCCGCTTCGAGCAGGCCCGCGCGGTCGATCTTGCCTTCCGCATAGAGCTGGCGGATACGGGCCTTCTCTTCGTTGCCGATGCCGGTGGTCATGGGCCCGCCCGGCACGAACACCGCCGGCAGGTGACCGAACGACAGCGCGCCCATCACGAGGCCAGGCACGATCTTGTCGCACACGCCCAGGTACAGCGCGCCGTCGAACATCTGATGCGAGAGCGCGACGGCGGTGGCCATGGCGATCACGTCGCGCGAGAACAGCGACAGATCCATGCCGTCCTGGCCCTGCGTCACGCCATCGCACATGGCCGGCGTGCCGCCCGCGAACTGCGCGGTGCCACCGGCCTCGAGCGCGGCTTCCTTGAGCCATTGTGGAAACGCCGCCAGCGGCTGGTGTGCCGACAGCATGTCGTTGTAAGCGGAGACGATCGCGAGATTGGGACGCTCTTGCGCCTTGAGGCGGATCTTCGCCTCGTCCGGCATGGCCGCGACGCCGTGCGCGAGGTTGGTACAGGACAGGTTGGCACGCTCGACCTTCTGGCCGGCCATGGCATGCGTGCGTTCCAGATACGCCTGCCGGGTGGCGGCGCTGCGGGCCACGATACGGGCCGTGACCCGTTCGAGGACGGAATGACGTGGCATTGTGGTTCTCCTGCGGGGAGCTACCAGCGTAGCCGAAAATGCCCGCGGTCGGGTGTCGGTGCCCGGCTGACGACTCCGGCTGCCGGGACCTGTTACCGGCTACCGGCTACCGGCGGCGATAGGCTGCAATGCCGACATGGCGGCTTTCCACATCGCAAAACAATGCGCGGCGGGGATCCCGGGCCGGGCATGCCCCGGCTCCGCAGAAACGGGTACGCCTACTGCCCAAGCGGCGGCGACTCACGTAACATGTCCGGAACTTCTGGCCGCCGGCCCGCACTCAACTCATGCTGCCGCAAGGTAGGCATGGGGCGAGAGACGACCCGGCCGCGGCGATAACCCCCGCAAGGAGTTCAGGGTGAGCATGCCCGATTTCGACATGGTGCTGTTTGGCGGCACCGGCGACCTGGCGCGGCGCAAGCTGCTGCCGTCCCTCTTCGATGCGCATCGCTGTGGCGGCATGCATCCGTCCTCGCGCATTCTGGCTACCGGCAGTCATGCCCAGACCACCGAGCAGTATGTCGCGATGCTGGAGGAGACCGTGCGGCCCGCGCTCGAACACGCGCCGCCCGAGCATTGGGCCTCGTTCCTGGCGCGCATCATTTATGTGCAGGCCGATGCACGCCAGCCCGCGCACTTCGATGCGTTGGCCGACACGGTGCGCTCGCGCAGTCCCGAAGTCGTGGTGTGCTACCTCGCCACCGCGCCACACCTGTTCGTGCCGATCTGCGAGCAGCTCGGCCGCACGCAGCTCAATACGCCCAACGTGCGCGTGGTCCTGGAAAAGCCGCTCGGCCACGACCTCGACTCCAACGAGGCGATCAACGCCGCGGTAGCGCAGTTCTTTGCCGAGGACCAGATCTACCGGATCGACCACTACCTCGGCAAGGAGTCCGTGCAGAACCTGATGGCGATCCGCTTTGGCAACGCGCTGTTCGAGCCGTTGTGGCGGCGCGAGTGGGTGCAGGACGTGCAGATCACCATCGCCGAGGAGCTTGGCGTGGAAACGCGCGGCGATTTCTACGACCGCGTCGGCGCGCTGCGCGACATGGTTCAGAACCATCTGCTGCAGCTGCTTTGCATGGTCGCCATGGAGCCACCGGCAAGTCTCTCCGAAGACGCCATCCGCGACGAAAAGATCAAGATCCTGAAGGCGCTCAAGCCCATTACGCCGCAGGATGTTTCCGAAAAGACCGTGCGTGGGCAGTATCGCGCGGGCGCGGTGGGTGGCAAGCCGGTGCCCGGTTATCTCGAAGAGCAGGGCATCGCGGCGGACAGCCGCACCGAGACCTTCGTTGCCATCAAGGCCGAGATCGCCAACTGGCGCTGGGAAGGTGTGCCGTTCTATCTGCGCACGGGCAAGCGCATGCAGTCGCGCCTGGCCGAGATCGTGATCCATTTCCGCGATGTCCCGCATGCGATCTTTCCCAAGCCGCTGACGCTGTCGCCGCAGAACCGGCTGGTGATCCAGCTGCAGCCCGAGGAAAGCATCCGCCTCTACTTCCTGGCGAAGCAGCCCGGCGATACGCTGGAGCTCACGCCGACCTCGCTCGATCTCGACTTCGCGAGCTCGTTCAAGGTCCGCCGCGCGGGCGCCTATGAGCGCCTGTTGCGCGATGTCATCCGCGGTCGCCTCGGATTGTTCGTGCGACGCGACGAGCAGGTGCAGGCATGGCGCTGGGTCGAGCCGATCATCGACACGTGGGACCAGAGCACGGTACCGCCCAAGCCGTATACGGCGGGCACCTGGGGGCCGGCCGCCTCGTCTGCGCTGATGTCGCGCGACGGTGCGTTATGGCACGAGGAAGTTTGACGCACCATTCGACACGCGCCCGGAGGCGGCCATGCGGCAATTCGAACATCCGACGCTGATGGACCAGGCCGAGGCGCTGGCGATCTCGGTGAGCCATGCGCTCGAACTCGTGATCCGGGCCAAGGGCTGGGCGGTGCTGGCGGTCTCGGGCGGCAAATCGCCGGTGCCGATGTTCGAGCGCCTGCGCTACCGGCCGATCCGCTGGAACGCGGTGACCGTCACGCTGGTCGACGAACGGGCCGTGCCGCCCGACCACGACGACAGCAACGGTGCGCTGGTGCGTAGCCACCTGATGCGTGAGGCTGCCGCGCTCGCCGCCTTTGTCCCGCTGGTGCAGGATGCGGACGAGGCCATGCAGCCGGAGCGCGCGCTGGCCCGCCTCAACCAGGCGTTCCAGCAGCCCGATGTGGTCGTGCTCGGCATGGGCGAGGATGGCCATACCGCGTCGCTGTTCCCGGACGCCCCGGAGTTGCAGGCCGCGCTCAGCGAGCCGGCACCGGCCTATACCGTGACCCATCCGGGTAGCGCGCCGCATGCGCGCATCACGCTGAACCTCGCCGCGCTGCTGGCCGCCGAACGGACTTTCCTGTCGATTGCCGGCCCGGCGAAGCTCGCCGTGCTGGAGCGCGCGCTGGCGGGCCCGACGCCGGCGCTGCCGGTCAGCCTGGTGCTGGCGCGCCATCGGCATGGCGTCGATATCTTCCGCGCCTGATTCGGCGGCGCATGACTCACCGGCGCATGACCTTGTGGCACATGACCTTGCAGCGCACGACCTTCGCGGCGCCCCGCGGCTGACCGACCGAACCGATGAACCGTACCTCCGCCCCTGCTTCCGACTATCCCCGCCTGCTCGCCGACGTGGGCGGCACCAACGTGCGCTTTGCGCTGGAAACCGCGCCGATGGAGATCGGTCCGGTGACCGCACTGCGCGTGGCCGACTACCCGTCGCTCGAACATGCGATGCGGCACTATCTCGATGGGCTCGACGGCAACCATCGTGGCGCGGCATCGCCGCGCCACGCGGCCATCGGGCTGGCCAATCCGGTGACCGGCGACCACGTCAAGCTGACCAACCATAACTGGGCCTTTTCGATCGAGGCGATGCGCACCTCGCTGGGCCTCGACACGCTGGTGGCGATCAACGACTTCACTTCGCTGGCGCTCGCATTGCCCTATCTTCCCGATACCGCGCTCGTGCAGGTGCGGTCCGGCACCGCGGTACCCACCGCGCCGCGTGCGCTGATCGGCCCCGGTACCGGGCTCGGCGTATCGGGGCTGATTCCGGCACCGGGCGGTGGCGCGGTGGCGCTGGCCGGCGAGGGCGGTCATATCGAGGTCATGCCGGTCACCGACGATGAATGGGTTGCCTGGCGCGCCGCACACCGGTCGCTCGGGCGGGTCTCCGCGGAGCGGCTGCTGTCGGGCATGGGCCTGTCTCATATTCATGCCGCGCTGGCCGCAGAAACGGGTACGCTTTTGCTCGCGCCGCTGTCGCCCGCGCAGGTCACGGCCGGTGCCATCGAACGTGGCGATCCGCTGTGCCAGCGCGCATTCCACGTCTTCTGCGGCCTGCTGGGCTCGGTGGCGGCCGACGTGGCGCTGGTGCTGGGCGCGCGTGGCGGCGTATATATTGGCGGCGGCATCGTGCCGCGTTTCGTCGAGGCGTTTGCGGCCTCGGCCTTTGCCGAGCGCTTCGGTGCCAAGGGCCGCATGGGCAAGTATCTCGCCGATATCCCGGTCTATGTCATTACGGCAGAATATCCGGCGCTGCCCGGCCTGGCCCATGCGCTGGCCGACCGGCTCGAGGGCGATATGCGCCGCGCCCGCGCGACTCCACACTGAACTTGCCGCCACTGACAACATGCGTGTATTGCTGGTCGAAGACGACGCCATGATCGGCGAAAGCGTAAAGGTTGCCTTGCGCCAGGAAGGCTTCACCCTCGACTGGGTGCGCGACGGGGAGGCCGGCCTCGATGCGGCGTCGGGAACTGCCGCACCGGGCGCCGGAGGCGAGGGCGGCTGCTACGACCTCATCCTGCTCGACCTCGGTCTGCCGAAGAAATCCGGCCTGGAAGTCCTGCGCGCGCTGCGCACGCGCAATATCCGCACGCCCGTGCTGATCCTGACCGCGCGCGACGCGGTGGCGGATCGCGTGGCCGGGCTCAATGCGGGCGCCGACGACTATCTGGTCAAGCCGTTCGACCTGCTGGAGCTGGCGGCACGCATGCACGCGTTGGCACGCCGCGCGGAAGGGCGCGCGGAGCCGCTGCTGCGCTATGGCACGATCGTGATCAATCCGTCGACGCGCGAGGTGACGCAGGCCGACGAACCGGTCAAGCTGTCGGCGCGCGAATTCGCACTGCTGTCGGCGCTGATGGCGCGCCCCGGCAAGGTGTGGTCGGTGGCGCAGTTGCAGGAGCGCCTCTATGGCTGGGATGACGAAGTCGGCAGCAATACCGTGGAGGTCTATATTCACGCGCTGCGCAAGAAGTTCGGCGCGACCCTGATCCGCAATATTCGCGGGGTCGGGTATGTGGTCCCCCAACTCGACGAAGGAAGCACGGCCTGATGCGATCGATTCAGCGAACCTTGCTGTGGTGGCTCGCGCTGGGGCTGCTCGCGGGCATTGCGATCGCCACCGCGCTGATCTACGGGCAGGCGCGGCAGGAGGCCAATGCGCTGTTCGACTACCAGATGAAGCAGGTGGCGGCCGCGCTGCCAAGCCAGTTCAGCAATCCCGTCCAGCCACCATTCGACCCGTCGATCAACGGCACCGGCGCGGATCTGCTGCATGGGGACGAAGATGTCGTGATCCATATCTGGGATGGATCGGGACGCAGCCTCTACCTGTCGCACTCGCATCCGGCGTTGCCGCCACGCGCGGAACTCGGCTTCTCCAATGTCCGCACCGACCAGGGCGAATGGCGCATCTACAGCGTGCAACTGGGACCCGCGGTGGTACAGATCGCGCAGCCGCTCAGCGCGCGCCGCACGCTGGCTGCGCATATGGCGTTGCGTACGGTGGCGCCGCTGCTGCTGTTGCTGCCGCTGCTGGGATGGCTGGTATGGATGGCGGTGGGACGCGGCCTGCGTCCGTTGCGCGAGATTGCCAGCGAGGTGCGCGCGCGCGATGCCAACACGTTGACGCCGCTCGCGCTTGGCCCGATGCCGGATGAAATCGCTCCCGTCACGCATGCGCTCAACCAGCTGCTGGCGCGGCTCGAGCATGCCATCGACACGCAGCGCGCTTTTGTCGCCGATGCCGCGCATGCATTGCGCACGCCGCTGGCGGCGCTGCAACTGCAGGCGCAACTGGTGGAGCGTGCCGACAACGCCATGGCGCGGCAGGAGGCGGTGGCGCAGCTGCGCGCGGGACTGGAACGGCTGACCCACCTGGTGGCGCAGTTGCTGACGCTGGCGCGGCAGGAGCCGGGCGCCGCGGTGCCCGCGCACGAAGCCGTCGACCTGCACGCGCTGGCTGGACAGGTGGTGGGTGAAATGTCGCAGGCCGCCATCGATCGCGACGTGGACCTTGGCCTGGAGTCGGCTGGCGACGCTGCCGTGGTCGTGCAGGGCGATGCCGACGCACTGCGCATCCTGCTGACCAATCTCGTCGACAACGCCCTCGGTTATATCCCGCGCGGCAGCCGCGTCGACGTGCGAGTGGGACACGACAGCGCGGGCCACGTGGAGCTGGTGGTGCAGGACAATGGCCCTGGCATTCCGGAGGCCGAACGCGCACGCGTATTCGACCGTTTCTACCGCCTGCCGGAAGCGCCGACCGGCGGCAGCGGCCTGGGTCTGGCCATCGTCGCGGAAATCGCGCAGAGCCACGGCGCGCGCGTGGCGCTCGAGGATGCCGTGCCGGGCCTGCGTGTGCGCGTGACGTTTCCGCTTGCGCGCGTCAGTTGACGGGCGCCACCAGCGGTTCGCCGGCAAAGTGCCGGCGCGCGTTTTCCAGGAACTGGTCGATCGAAGCGGTAATGGCCTCCGGCGACCAGCCTGCCATGTGCGGTGTCAGCACGACGTTGGGACAGTCGAACAACTCCACCGGCGGGGCCGGTTCGCTTTCGTAAACGTCGAGGCCGGCACCGCCGACCTCGCGGGCCTGCAGGGCCTCTGCCAGCGCCGAGGTATCGACCACGCTGCCGCGCGCGATATTGACCAGAAAACCCTGCGGCCCCAGCGCGCGCAGCACTTCGGTACTGACGAGGTGACGTGTCTCGCTGCCGCCCGGGGTCGCGATCACGAGGTAGTCGGCCCACGTGGCGAGCGCCATCACGCTGTCGAAGTAGCGGTACGCCACGCCTTCACGCGGCCGGCGGTTGTGATAGCCAACTTCCAGATCGAAGGCGGCGCCGCGCTGGGCGATGCGGCGGCCGATGGTGCCGAGGCCGACGATGCCGAGCTTCTTGCCGGAAACATTGGGCGGCAACGGCAGCACGTTGCGCCAGATGCCGTCGCGTGTGGCACGGTCGAGCGTCGGCACGCGCCGCACCGTGGCGAGCAGCAGCGCCATGGCATGGTCGGCCACGCAGCTGTCGTTGGTGCCGGCCCCGTTCCCCACCGCAATGCCGCGCGCACGCGCGTGCGCGATATCGATGTTCTCGTAACCCGCGCCGAGTGCGCAGACCAGTTCCAGCTCCGGCATGGCGTCGATCTCTTCGGCCGTCAGACCGGTGGTGCCATTGGTCAGGACGGCACGAAACGTTGCGCCATGGGTGGCCACTTCGGCCACGCGGCCAGCAGTGGTCGGGGCATAGCGGATCGCATAGTGCTCGCCGATGCGGGCGAGATGCTCGGAATCCAACTGGATCAGGATAAGCAGGGCGGGCTTCATGACATGCGGGGCGCGAGGCGAAAGGAAGGGACAGGAAGGAGAGGAAGGGAAAACCAGGCAATACGGTAGGCCGGGACGCGCCATTCTAGCCCCGTGGGCAAAATGCCGCATGCATGTCGGCGGCGCTCGGGCACGCATTATCAAATTGCGGCCAACATTGATTTCGACGGCACCCCCATGATCCGGAAGGCGGTGGTGCCCATAATGGGTGCACCTGCCGCGGTGACATTCATGTGCGCATACTGACGGCGATATGGTGACGGTATTGCCGGTATTGCCGGGATTGCGTCGGTATTGCGCCGGATGGCCATCACGGCTTTTCCTTTTTCTCGATCGTATCCAGCAAGGAGCTGCCCATGTTTCCCGATTTTTCCTCGCGCCGCGTGCTTGTCGTCGGCGGCAGTTCCGGTATCGGCCTCGCCGCCGCGCGTGCGTTTGCCGGCCATGGCGCCGACGTGACCATTGCCTCGCGCAATGGCGACAAGGTCGCGGCCGCGGTCGCTACCGCCAGCGAAGGCGCACGCGGCACCGTCACGGGCGCCATGCTCGACACCACCGACGACGACCAGGTCGCGCGCTTTTTTGCCGCGAGCCAACCGTGGGACCACATCGTCGTGTCGGCCGCGCAGACGCCCACTGGCCAGGTTCGCACGCTGCCGCTGGCGGATGCCTATGCCGCATTCAACAGCAAGTTCTGGGGCGCCTACCGCGTGGCCCGCGCGGCGCAGTTCCGCGAGGGCGGATCGCTCACGCTGGTGTCGGGCTTCCTGGCCACGCGTCCGAGCAAGAGCTCGGTACTGCAGGGCGCGATCAACGCGGCTGTTGAAGCCATTGGCCGCGGCCTTGCGCTCGAGCTGTCGCCGATCCGCGTCAACACCGTATCGCCCGGACTGATCGCCACGCCGCTGTGGGACAAGCTCGAAGCCGGCGCTCGCCAGTCCATGTACGAAGGCGCCGCCGCGAACCTGCCGGCCAGGCGTGTGGGTCAGCCCGAGGATGTGGCCAACGCGATCCTGTATCTGGCGGGCACCCCGTTTGCGACCGGCAGCACGGTGCTGGTCGATGGCGGCGGGTCCATCGGCTGAGGTATTGGCGCGTCGGCGGCCGCGGCCGACACGGCGGACGCATACGCAGAATCGGGTACGCCGTGCGGCGCGCGCGGCTGGCACGGTACGCAGAAACGGGTACGTTCCAGGTCGCGCCGGGGTCATGGTTCCCGTATCCTTCCGCCATGTCTTCCACGCTGACCTCATCGACCCCGCGCTGGCGCTGGCTGCCGGCCCCCGGCACCTGGCGCTACCACGTGCTGCTCGGGGCCGCCGGGATGCTGGTGCTCGGGCCGCTCGGCGGCGTGGCGGCGGCCTATATGAACTTGTCCCTCGGCTTTTTTGTCGGCGGGCAGGTGCTGGCGGGCATTCTGGGTTCAGCCGTGACCGTGGGCTATGGCGCGGCAGGGCGGCATGGCGCCAACTACATCCAGACCGCGGCGGCGTCCGTCGCCGGCATGGGCGGCATGGCGGTGGTCATCCAGGCGATGGCATGGATGGGACTGGCGGAGCCGCCGCTATGGCAACTGGTCGGCTACATGCTGTGTATCGGCATGTTCGGTGTCGGAGTGGGCATGCTCTATACGCCGTTGCTGGTGGACCGCATGCAGTTGACCTTTCCGTCGGGGCTCGCGGTCGCCAATATCCTGCGCGCGCTGACCGACCCCGTGCTGTTGCGCCGCTCGGTGGCAAGGCTGGCGGGTGGCATGGGGCTTGGCGTGCTGGCCGGTCTCGGTTCGGCGCGGATCGCATGGCTCGGTGCGATCGACTTCTCCGCCTCGACCTTTGGCGCCGGCATGATCGTCGGCGCGCGCATCGGCCTGGCGGCGCTGACCGGCGGGCTGGCCGGATGGCTGCTGACACCGTATTTCGTGACGATCGGATGGCTCGCGCCGGGCGATCCCTATCGCAAGATCACCTTCCTGATCGCGCTGGGGATGATCCTGGGCGCCGCCGGGGTCGATGTGTCGCTGTTGCTGGCGCGCGCATGGCGCGCGCGGCGTGGCGTCGAACCCGCCATCCATACCGGCATCGGGGCCCATCCCACCACCGGCATTGACGCGGGCGGCACCGCCGCGGCAAATGCCATCCGTTCCCCGCGCTCGTTGCCGACGCGCTGGGTCGTCACGTGGGTGACGGTTTGGGGTGCCGCCGTGGTGGCGGCCGGCGTCGTCTGGTTCCAGCAGCCGGTAGGCTATCAGCTGATGGCCGTGCTGCTGGTGCTGGTCTTTGCGCTGGTCAACGGCATCTCGGTCGGCATGGTCGATTCCAATCCGATCTCGTCGGCGTTCGTGCTGACCGTGATCCTGATGGCGGCGGTGGGTCTCAAGCAGCCCCATGTGGGTCTGATCGCCGCCACCGTGCTGCTGGTCTCCACTGCCGAAGCCTGCGACATGCAGCAGGACCGCTCCACGGGCTGGCGGCTCGGCACCGATCGCACCACGCAGTTCTGGTATCAGGTGGCCGGCATCGTGGTCGGCGCCGTATTGGCGGTCTGGCTGGCACGGCTGTTCATCGGCGCGTATCCGGTGCTGCGCCTCGACCAGACCATGCTCTCCGCCGATCAGCAACCGGCACGCTGGACCTCGGCTATGACCTACAAGATCGTCGGCGCGCTACGCAGCCTGACCGAGGATCGACCCTATCAGCGGCTGGCAGTGTGGATCGGCGTGGGCATCGGGCTCGTGACGGAGATCCTGCGCAAGGTCATCCGCGCTTCCACCCGCTGGCAGCGGTTGGTGGCGGCGCGCCGCGCGGGCAGGATATGCGACTTCGCGCTCGATGCGGCGATCTTGCCGTCGCCCTATGCTTCGTCGTTTGGCGGCTTCGTTCATCTGTCGGCCGCGGCGTGGTTCGCGGCGGGCGGCGTGGTGGCCACTGTGGTGGACCACTATGCCACCCGCCGTGACGACCGGTCGCTGCCCGAGGATATGACCACCACCTCGCTGGTGGGCGGTGGCCTGATCGCCGGCGACGCGCTGGCGGCGCTGGCGATCGGCATGGCCGGGCTGCTTGCGGCAATGGCCGGCTAGGCGCTGGCGCTACGCCGTCGCGCCCTGCGCGCTGGATCAGACTTCCCGGGTCATGCCCTTGAAGTCGATCCATTGGTTGAACTGCGCTTCATCGACGTGCCCCGAGGCAATCGCCGCCTCGCGCAGCGACAGGTTTTGCTTCACCGCCAGCTTGGCGATTTCCGCCGCCTTGTCGTAGCCGATATGCGGGTTGAGCGCGGTCACCGACATCAGGGAGCGTTCGAGCAGTTCCTGGATGCGCGCGCGATCGGGTTCGACGCCTTCCACCATATGCTCGGCAAAGCTCGCTGCCGCATCGGCCAGCAGCGTCACCGACTGCAGCACGCTGTAAATGATCACGGGCTTGTAGGCGTTGAGTTCCAGCGTGCCAAGGCTGTTGGCCAGCGTCACGGTGGTATGGTTGCCGATCACGCGGCAGCACACCATCGCCAGGGCCTCGGCCTGGGTCGGATTGACCTTGCCGGGCATGATCGAGGAGCCCGGCTCGTTGGCTGGCAGGATCAGCTCGGCAAAGCCGGCGCGCGGGCCCGAACCCAGCAGCATGAAGTCGCGCGCGATCTTGAGGAAAGACGACGCGGTGGTGTTCATCGCCCCGGACAGGTCGGCGAGCGCATCGTGCGCGGCCTGCAGCGCGTAACGGTTGGGCGCGGGCTCGAACGGCAGGCCGGTATAGTCCGCCAGCGCACGCGCGAAGCCGGCGGCGAAGCCATCGGGCGAATTCAGGCCGGTACCGACCGCGGTGCCACCCTGCGGCACCGGCATGGCGCGCAGCATGGCCTGCTGCAGGCGCGATTGCGCATCGGCCACCTGCGTCATGTAGCCCGAGAATTCCTGCCCCAGCGTGAGCGGCACGGCATCCTGCAGGTGGGTGCGGCCCACCTTGACGATATCGGCAAACGCTTCCACCTTGCGCGCAAAGGTCTGTTGCAACTGTTCGAGCGCGGGCAGCAGCTTCTGCTGGATTGCGCGCGTGGCGGCAATATGCATCGCGGTCGGAAAGCTGTCGTTGGACGACTGGCTGGCGTTCACATGATCGTTGGGATGGACCGGCTTCTTGCTGCCGACTTCGCCGCCCAGTATCTGAATCGCACGGTTGGCAATCACCTCGTTGAGGTTCATGTTGGTCTGCGTGCCCGATCCGGTCTGCCAGACCGACAGCGGAAACTCATCGGGCCACTTGCCGGCGATGACTTCCTCGGCCGCCTGCTCGATGGCACCCGCGAGCTCTGGCTTGAGTACGCCGAGATCGCGATTGGCGCGCGCGGCGCACAGTTTCAGCACGGCGAACGCCTCGATCAGCGCGGGCGGCATCTTCTCGATGCCGATGCGAAAGTTCTGACGCGAACGTTCGGTCTGCGCACCCCACAGGTGATCGGCAGGGACCGGGACATCTCCCAGGCTGTCTTTCTCGATACGAGTGGCGGCGGATGCGGCGGACGAGGCGAACGAGGAGGATGCGGACATGAGCTGACTCCAGTTTCAGAGAGGGGGCGACAGAGCTCACTAGAATAGCCGCCTTGTGTCGCCGCCGCCGCACTTGCGCGCGATGCCCCTGCTACCGTCATGCGTTAAGCTGGGGCATCGTTACCGGGCGGACATATTTACGCGGTCATTTTCAGGCAGAGTTCCATGCAGGCGGCGCAGGCTTTGGCGCATTCCTGGCAATGCGCGGCATCGTGGTGTTCGCACTCCTCCTTGCACCATTTGCAGACTTCGGCGCAGTCCTCGCACACCAGCGCCGCAAACTCGCTGTTGCGAAGCATGTACGATGCAGCAAGGTTGCAGATGCCGGCGCAATCCATGTCGAGCGCGATGCAGCGCGTCATCTTGCGCACGTCGGGTTCTTCCAGGCATGCGGCGGCGCACTTGAGGCACGCGGCGGCGCAGGCATTGCAGGCGGCGATGCAGTCGGCGTAACGGGCAAAGTTCTCCTGCACGGTAGGGCGAATCATCGGTAAGTCCTCCTTGGGTCCTAGGGGTGAGCCGCGGAACGGCGTCTCTCCACAATAGCAGCCGGTGGGCAAAGGTGCGGACGTGGCGGCGAACACCGAGACGCGGATGCATGACGTTCGCGATAAATTAGCTTGGTTTGACGGAAGTCGGCCGCAGATAGGGATAGATATCATGGGTGAAGCAAAACAGCGCGGAACGCCGGAAGAACGGGCGCAGCAAGCACGGGCAAAGGTGGAGGCACTGCGGCCCGCACAGCTGGTATGCGGCGCGTGCAAGACCGCCTTCCACGACTTCGAGGCACTCGAGGCGCCGGGCCTGCGCGGTATCGACGCAATCTTCGGGGGTCAATGTCCGAACTGTGGCAACGATGTGCTCGTGTTCAAAGGCGAGCCGAATGCCGTGGCTGAAGCGATGCTGGCCTACGAAAAGATGATGGGCGAAGGCACCAAGCTCGGCTACCAGCACGCCGACGGGCGGCACGTGGCGTTCGACGCGTCGGCCCCGCAGGCGTCCGATGCCGCGGACGATTCGACGCAGCACTAAGGCCGCGCGGCGTTGCCGCGTGGTCCGCCCCTGCTGCTTTCGGCGCTGAAAGCAGCAGGGGCGCCAGCGCGTCAGCGGGGGCCCGGGCCGTCAAAAGGTCACCTGCAGCAGCTCCGGTGGACCGATTTCGTAGCGGCCGCGGCCCAATGTCTTGGCGCGATACAGCAGCACATCGGCGGCGCGCGACAGTTCGTCGTCGCGCATCGCGCCGCCTTGATACAGCGCGATGCCGATGCTGACGTCGACATCGGCCTGCACGCCCTCGAACGCAAAGCCGTTGCCGACCGCTTGCAGAATCGCCTCCGCCACGCGGCAGGCGTTGGCCGGACTCTCGATGCTTTCCAGAATGACCGCAAACTCGTCGCCACCGAGGCGCGCCACGGTATCGGTGTCGCGTACGCAGCGGCGCAGGCGCTGCGCGAATGCCTGCAGCAACTGGTCGCCCACCGCATGGCCGTGGCTGTCGTTGACGGCCTTGAAGCGATCCATGTCGAGAAAGAGCAGGGCCATCAGGTGTCGGCTCGCGCGGCAACGTTCCATCGCGGCGAGCAGGTGCGACTCGAACGCGCTGCGGTTGTACAGTTGCGTGAGGTGGTCGATCTGGGACATGCGCGCCAGGCGCAGGGTTTCGACCTTGCGTTCGGTAATGTCCTGCACATGGATATGGACGCCCACCACCTCGGTGCCGTCTTCGTTCCATTCGGGCCGGAAGCTCGTCTCCATCCAGTGCGGCGCGGGATCGGGATACTCGGCCTCGAAGCTCACCACCTTGCCGGCGAGCGCCTGCAGCAGGTACGGGCGCGCCCGCGCGTAGCGTGTCTCGCCGAGCAGCTCGCGCACGGTCATGCCGCGAATGCGGTCCACCGGTATGCCGAAGGCGCGCTCGTAGGCGATGTTGGCAAACACGTAGCGCTCGCCGGTATCGATGAACGAGAGCAGTGCGGGCAGCGTATCGGTGACCGCGCGCAGGCGTCGCTCGCTGAGGGCGAGTTGCTGGCGGCGCTCGCGAATGTCGCGCATGAGCCCGATAAACGCGCGCGTGACGTCGCCGATTTCGTCGCGGTGCTGCCGCTGCGGCAGCCGTTCGAAGGCGGACGCGTCGCCGGCGCTGTCGCTGACCACCTGATGCAGTCGCGACAGCGGCGCCAGCAGGCGGCGCACCGCCAGCCAGATCAGCGCGGTGACGACCACCAGCGCGAGCCCCGACATCAGCACGAAGCGGCGCTGCATCTGACGCAGCGGTGCGAAGGCTTCCTGCGCGGGGAGGACGGCCACCAGTTCCCAACCGGTCGTCGCCATCAGGTAGCGCGCGATGATCGGGCGGGTCGGCATCAGGAACTCGAACAGCGCGGCGCCGTCGTCGACGCCACACGTATCGTTGACCGCGCGCGCGGGCTGCTGGCGCTGGGCCGGGTCGGGGTGCTGTACATAGACCGGTTCGGCACCGGCGGAAACAAGGCAGTAGAAGCCGGTATTGCCGAGCCGGACATGCGAGAGCTCGACGAGAAAGTTCAGGCTGGTCAGGTCGAGCCAGCCTCCCGCCAAGCCCAGGAAGGCACCGCTGTCCGCGAGGATGGGCACCGCCACCAGCACGCCGCTGGCGCCGGTGCTGCGCGCCCGGATCGGTGCCGTGACCACGGGCATATGCGTGCGCGCGACCTCGCGGAAGTAGCCCCGGTCCGAGACCTCGAACGGCACCTTGGTCGGTGTGACGATGCGGCCTTGCGCATCGGCCACGACCACCGAGTTGAACGCGGCCGGCATCGGCACCGAGCGCTGCAGGAGGTCCGCAAGCTGCCTGCCGACGAGCGGCGAGCGGGAATGGCCATTGGCTTGTTGCAGGATGTCACGCAGTTGCGGCGCGAGGTGGCCGAGCAGCGCGATGCGATCCTCCATGGCTGCGTCGAGCTGGTCGGCGGAGAGGCGCACGGTGGAGTCCTGCTGGTTGCGCAGCGCCTCGCGCAGGTCGCGATGGGCGAAGTACAGCGAACCGAGCACGATGCCGGCGCCGAAGACGGCGACCAGCGCCGTGGTCATGAGCGCGATACGCGCTTTCAAGGAAGGCAGCAAACGAGGCATGTGACGAGTGGGGCCATCCGAAGATGCCGCGCGGGGAGCCACGGAACGCCGCGGACGCCAGATCGCGGCGCAACGAAGACTCCCGGCATGCAAGCCAGCCGCAACGGTAGCACGCCCGTCGCTGCACCGGCAGCCGGGGAATCCGGATTTGACAAGCACGGTTGCGCGACATCGCCCGGGGGGTAGCCACGCCGATGTGACCTGTGTGCGGCGCGGCACTGTCGGCCGTGCGGGCGGCACGGTATAGTGCGCCGTCGCGTCGAATCGGCCCACCGACAGCCGAGATCGAGCCCGCTGTGCAGGGGCGCGCTGCCGCATCCTGTCGCCCCCATCTCCTGCCCATGACATTGCCGTCCCTCCCGCCCGCGTTGCTTGCGCTGCTGGTCGCCGCGGGCGGCACCGTGCTGACGGCCGCCGCGTGGCGGCAGGCCAACCACCTCGAATACCAGGTGGCGCGCCAGGACGTGGCAGCCATGCTCGACCGCACCGCCGATGCGCTGCAGGGCCGGCTCGAGGAAAACGAACGGCTGCTGCGTGGCGCGGCGGCGCTGATGGCGGCCGATCCGGGCACCACCCGCGCGCAATGGCGCGGCTACGTCTACACCGCGCAGTTCGACGAGTTGCCACCCGGTACGCTGTCGATCGGCTATGCCCGGCTGGTCGTGCCGGCCGACGTGCCGGCACTGGTCGAGTCGATGCGAGCCGATGACCTCGGCGAGTTCGACATCCATCCCGCCGGTGAGCGGCCCCTCTACGCGCCCATCGTCTATGTCGAGCCCTTTGCCGGGCGCAATGCGCGCGCCGTCGGCTACGACATGCTCAGCGACGCGTCGCGCCGCGCCGCGATGGAGACCGCGCGGGACACCGGCCATGCCACCCTGACGCACGGTTTGGAACTGGTGCGCGAAGTGGAAGCGCAGAACCACCAGCGCGGCGCCATCATCTACGTGCCGGTCTTTCCCGCCGGCATGCCCGCGGCCACGCGCGACGAGCGGCGCGCTGCCGTCAGCGGCTATGTATATGCCACCTTGCGGCTTGGCGATCTGATCCGAGGCGTGTCGGCGCCGGCCGCCGGCGAACTCGTGCTCTCCCTTTATGAAGGCGTGTCGAAAGCGGACGGGGCGCTGCTGTCCGGCGACGGTACCGACGGCGAGCGTCGCGACGATGGCCGCCGGCCGATGCTCGAGGCCGAGCGCCAGCTGCAGTTCGGTGGCGCGACCTGGACCCTGCATGCCGCCACGCGGCCTGCCTTCGAGGCAACGCACCGTGATCATGCCGGCGCCCGCGCGCTCCTGCTCGGCTCGCCGGCCACCGCGCTGATGGCCTGGCTGGCCGGCTGGCTGGCGCGCCAGCGTCGCGAGGCACGCGCCACCGCCGAGCGCGCCCGCCAGTCCGGGCGCGAGGAAGCCGAACGTCTGCGCGCCGCGCTCGCCCAGGCCGAGCAGGACGCCGCGGCAGCGGCCACGCGCTACGTGCGTCTGCTCGACCACGCGGCGTTCTGCGTGGTGACCTTCGATGAAGCGGGCATGATCACCGGCATCAATCGCGCGGGACTGCGCATGCTCTGGTACAGCGAGAGCGAACTCGTGGGGCGCATGCCGTACGCCAGCCTCTACGAGCCCGACGAACTCGCGGCGCGCGCGCGGGACCTGTCGCAGGATCTCGGCACGCCGGTCGCGCCCGGCCTGCCAACGCTGGTGGCCAAGCCGCGCCTCGGTCTCGCCGACGAGCGCGAGAGTACCTACCTGCGCAAGGGCGGCTCCCGCCTGCCGGTGCATGTGACCGTGACCGCGATGTCCGACGCCCATCCCGGCGAGGGCGGGTACCTGGCGATCGCGCATGACCTGACCGAGCGGCGCCGCGTGGACGAATATATTCGCCACCTCGCCCAGCACGATGCGCTCACGGGCCTGCCCAACCGCACCGAACTGCACGATCGCACCGAGACACTGCTGCAGGAAGCGCGCCGCAAGGGCAATCGGGTGGCGTTGCTGCTGCTCGATCTGGACCACTTCAAGCACATCAATGAATCGCTTGGCCATCCGGTGGGCGACGACGTGCTGCGCACCATTGCCGACCGCATTCGCGGCGCGGTGCGTCCGCGTGACGTGGTGGCGCGCATGGGCGGCGACGAGTTCGCGGTCGTGCTGGCCAATCTGCGCCATGACAGCGAAGCCGAGCTGGCGGCATCGAAGATCCTGGCGCGCGTTTCGGAAGAACTGCAACTGGCCGGACAGCCGCTGCGCGTTACGCCATCGCTCGGCATGGCCGTGTTTCCGGACGATGGCGACTCGCTGACCGAACTGCTCAAGTCGGCGGATTCCGCCATGTACGCGGCCAAGCAGGGCGGCCGCGCGCAACTGCGCCGCTTTGCCAGCGAGATGGCGGAAGCATCGCTGACGCGCTTTACCATCGAGGCGCTGCTGCGGCGCGCGCTGGCCGAGCACGAGTTCCACTTGCGCTACCAGCCCATCGTGGAGGTCGGCACGCGGCGGATCATCGGCGTGGAAGCGCTGGTTGCGTGGGAGACCCCCGAGCGGGGCGTGATGCAACCGTCCGAGTTCATTCCCATTGCGGAGCAGTGCGGCCTGATCGGGCAACTGGGCGAATGGATCCTCGCTACGGCCTGTCGCGACATACAGTCCCTGCGTGCGGAATCGGGCCGGGACATCGATGTCGCGGTCAATATCTCGCCGCTGCAACTGCGCCAGCCGGGTTTCCCCAACACCGTCATGCATTGCCTGGAGGCCGCCGGCCTGCCGCCGCGCAGCCTCACCATCGAGGTCACCGAAGGCATTCTTGTCGACGGGGGCGATATCACCATCGAGACTTTCCGGCAGATCCGCAAGCTCGGCGTGGGTCTCTCGATCGACGACTTCGGCACCGGCTACTCCGGGCTGGGCTATCTGACCCGCCTGCCCATCAACAAGCTCAAGATCGACAAATCGTTCGTCGACGATCTCGCCTCGCCCGGGCACGACCGCGCGGTGGCGGCGGCCATCATCGCGCTCGGCCATCAATTGCACCTGCAGGTGGTGGCCGAGGGCGTGGAGTCGCAGGCGCAGTTCGACGTGCTGCGCAACGAGGGGTGCGACGCCGTGCAGGGTTTCCTGTTCTGCCAGCCGGTGGGACTCGACCGACTGCGCGAGATCCTTGCCAGCGGACTCGACGTCGCGGTGCACGATACCGGTGTGGTGTAGCGACACGATCGGCGGCCCTTGTCATTGTCCGGACATTCGACGGTCCCATGCTGTGACCCGAAAAGCGGCGTCACTTCGACCGATTGTTTCTCGCCAGAACGAAAATAATCTGCGTGGTGTAGCGGGGGTGGTCCTGCGCAATGCGATCGGCAGAATCGCGCGGCAGGGCCGGGACCTGGAAGCATCGGGCCGGATTCACTTTGGGCGATTCAACATGAACAAGTCGATGGTCGCGCGCGTGCTGCGCGCCCTGCGGGATGGCCTCGCGCATGCAGACCTGCCGATCGAGCGTTACCAGATGGACCGCCTGTCGCCGAGCGGGCGCCGGCATCTGTGGCTGTCCTTCGTGAGCTGTACGGTGCTGCTCGGCTGACGCAGAAACGGGTACGGTGGGGGTACGGCACGGAGTTAGGCCTGGCTTCGGCCGGAACGCCGATGGACCCCGCGACAGTAAAGAAAAACGGCATGGATGAGTGTGTCATCCACGCCGCTGGCATGAGGTCCGGAAATCAGGTCTGCCCGACCGGGACGTCCTGCGCGCCGTCGGGATTGTGCAGGCGGCGGTAAAGATCGTCGATGCGTGAGCGGCTGTTGGCGAGCTCCTCGCGGCCCAGTTCGGTCAGCAGGTAGACGCGGCCGATACCGTCGCGCAGTACGCTCTCCAGGTAACCCTCCATCTGCAGTGCGCGCAGCAGGGGTCGTACGGTGCCGATATCCACCTGGAATCCATACTCGATGAGCATTTCCGCGAGCATGGCCACGGTGGCGGGCACCTCCATGGCGAATTGCATCACATAGACGCGGGCCAGCAGGCCAAGGAACTGTCGTTTCATGAGGCAGGCAACGCAAAGCACGGGGTGGTGGTTGACGCCGGATCGCAAGACTTGCAGCCGGCCCACCCCCACACGACTGCATCAGTCGCGTACGATACTCCATTCCCGTGCCGCACAAAAAAAAGAAGCCGCCAGGAGGGCCTGGCGGCTTGTCGGGAATGCGTCGGAGGGGTCAATTAACTCTGGCGCAGGGCAGATTTTAAAGGAATCTAATACGCGGTGTCACGTCTTGTGCTAGATACCCCCTCATTGGGGGGGTAATCCCCAAAGCGATATGGCGGTCGCGGCGCGGCATAAATGCAACACGGGTGGCTTTTGCCACACTTTCGTGCAGGAAACGGCGTAGATCGCGGGGAATCGCGAGCGTGCCGAGAGCTTGACCGCATGTCCGAAAGCGGCTTGCTGGCGCGTTGTAAAGCCGCTGTAATCGCACGCATCCTCTTGCCGAAACCCGATTCCGGCCGCTGTGGGTGGAATCTGTTTCGTTTACACCACAATCATGGCGCGACGTTTTCAGTTTGCGCCAACGCCTCATGAAGCCCTCCGATATTGCCCGCCTGTTCGTGCTGTCCGCCATCTGGGGCGCAAGTTTCCTGTTTATCCGCATCGGCGCGCCGGTACTCGGGCCGCTGCCGACCGCATTCTTCCGCGTGCTGATCGGTGCTGTCACGCTGGTCGCGTGCCTGTCGCTGATGCGCGTGAGCTGGGAGATGCGTGGCAAGTGGCGGCCGGTGCTGGTGCTCGGCGCAATCAATTCAGGCATTCCGTTCGTCATGTACGCGGTGGCCGCACTGTGGCTGCCCGCCGGCTATTCGGCGATCTTCAACGCGATGACACCGTTGATGGGCGTGCTGATCGGTGCCGTGTTCTTCTCCGAGCGGCTGACGCGGGCCAAGGCGGGCGGCGTCGTGCTCGGGCTCGCCGGGGTGGCGGTCTTGACGCGTACCGGTCCGGTCAGTTTTTCGCCGAGTGTCCTGCTGGGGGCGGGTGCGTGCCTGGTGGCGACCTTCTGCTATGGGCTCGCCGGCTTCCTGACACGCCGCTGGGTCACGGCCCAGGGCGGCCTCGATAACCGGCTGGTGGCGGCGGGCAGCATGATCGGTGCGACGCTGTTGCTGTTGCCGTTCAGCGTGGCCGCCCTGGTGCGAGACAACACGTTGCCCGCGGCCGGGCCGGGGGTATGGCTGGCGATGCTCGCGCTGGGCACGGGCTGTACCGCGATCGCTTACGTGCTGTACTTCCGCCTGATCGCCGATATCGGTCCCGTGAGGTCGCTGACCGTGACCTTCCTGATTCCGCCATTCGGCATCGTGTGGGGCTGGATGTTCCTGGGCGAAACGCTGTCCGCGGCACACGCCGTCGGCATGGCCCTGATCGGCGGCGCGGTGTGGATGGTGCTGCGGCCTGCCGCGCCGGCCACATCCACCGGCCCCAAGGAAAACTCGGCAGCGGCGCGCTCCTGATCACGCCGATCCGCGCGGCCGCGGATCGGACCGCATGACTCAGTGATGGTGGTGATCGGGGCCATGGCCATGATGGCCGTGGTCCCAATGGCGGCCACGATCATGCCATTCGCGCCGACCGTACCAGCGGTGGCCATCCCAATAGCGGTCGCCATGCCAGCCGATCACGACCGGCGGCGGCGCCACCACGACCGGCGCCGGTGCGACATAGACGGGCGCCGGCGCCGCATAAACCGGGGCCGGGGCGCCGATGTTCACGTCCACATCGACGCGGGCGAGGGCGGAAGTCGACGCCGCGAACGCGGCGGCACCGATGACGGCTACAGCAAGAAGGGGGCGCTTGTTCATGGAGGTTCACCGGGGTGTGAATGGTGTACCTCTACTCTACCGGTGTGGCGTATTACCGTTCTAGCGGGTTTGTAACAAGCCTTGGGATTTCTGTAAGAGACGTTGTCGCCACGCGACGAAAGTACCCCGCCGAGCGGGCCGCCTTCAGTCGTCGGTCGCGCGCGGCCTGCAGGCCGGGCATAGACCGTACAGCACCAGCATGTGCTCGCGCAGGACAAAGTCGTTGTCCGCCGCTACCTCGCGCTGCCGGCGTTCGATGCTTTCGTCGCGGAATTCCTCGACGCGTCCGCAGTTCACGCAGATCAGATGATCATGATGACCTCCCTCGTTGAGTTCGAACACCGCATGATCGGCCTCGAAGCTGTGACGCAGCAGGATATTGGCCTGCACCAGCTGGTTGAGCACGCGGTAGACGGTCGACAGGCCGGCGTCCACATCCTGGCTAAGCAGGATGCGATAGACGTCTTCCGCGCTGAGATGACGGCGATCGCTGGTGCGGAATACCTCGAGCACGTGCATGCGGGGCGAGGTGGCCTTGAGTCCGGCATGCTTGAGACGGGGATCGAAACTCACGGGTGACAGTGACATGCGGCGATTCGCGCCAGACGGCGCGTATTAGCGTTCGGCCGGTCGTCCACACATTGCGGTGCTCGCAGGCGGGGGCGGGCGTCATGCGGCGTGTCGAGACCAGTCGGGTTGGGAGGCGAACGACAGGTGGAAGGGCGTCCGGGACGCGGGCCATATGCCTGCGCGTCCCGGACGGTGCGCCGTCCTGTCACGGCGCCCGGAATAAAAAGGCGGCCTGGCTTGCCACCGGATGACGCGATCGGGAAAGCGGGGTCTGGATGCTTTCCCGATCTTCCGGTGACTGGCTACTGCCAAACGCTCCGCGTGACGGAGCGGTCCCCACAAAAGTCGGTAACGGGCGCCGCCACGGCAACGCCCCGAGATTCGGTGCTACAACTTCGATGCTGCAACTTCGTTACTGTCTCCGCGACCGATGTCGTGAACCAGACAGTGATCGCAGTGTAAATGCGAATCGATCTCATTACAAGCGCCAACTTCAATGACCCCTCTGGGCATGGGGCCACACTGCGGACCGGCGGCTAGCGCTTCTGCCAGACCCGCAGTCCGAACAGCGGCAGCACGCCGTAGACATGGTCGAGCAGGTCGGACTGCAACTGTTCGTACGGTTCCCAGGCGGTCTCGTCGAGGTACAGGAAGATGTCCAGCGGAATGCCGCCATGAGCGTTGGCGGGGAGCAGGCGTACCACCAGAGGCAGGTCGCGCCGGACGGCCGGATGCTGGCGCAGGTAGCCGAGCAGGTAGCGTCGCAGCATGCCAAGGTTGGTGAGGCGCTCGGTGCCGGTCGCGACGCCGAGCGGCACCGCCAGTTCCGGGCGGATGCGCAGCGCGCACAGCGTCGCCTCGTCGCAAAAGCGCACGCTATCGGCATCGAAGGGAATGGCATGGCGCACGCGCCGTGCGCCGGACTCGACCATCCCGCGCCAGTTGCGCACGCCATTGGTCAGCAGCACGTAGCTGGGCAAGGTCACGATCGTGTTGTCGAAGTTGCGTACCTTGATCGTGTTGAGCGACATATCGGTGACCACGCCATCGGCCACGTAGCCCGGCACTTCGATCCAGTCGCCGATGCGCAGCATGTCGTAGGCAGCCAGCTGGATGCTGGCGACAAAGCCCAACAACGAATCGCGGAAGACAATGATGAGCAGCGCGGTCATCGCGCTGACACCGGTCAGGAAGTAGGTGGGGGAGCGATCGAGCACCAGCGACACGATCGCGATAAAGGCGACCAGGTACAGCACGATGGTGGCGACCTGCAGAAAGCTCTTGATCGGCCGTTCGCTGGCATGCGGGAAATGACCGTAACGATCCTCGATGCTCGCCAGGAAGGCGAAGCCCGCGCGCAGCGCCGCAATCACCATGCAGCAGGCGGCGATCACCCTGACCGGTTTGCCGAGCAGGGCGATCATCGGAAACGTAATGCCGGCAAGCAGCGGCGCCGACCAGTAGACGATCAGCGCTGGCACGATCAGCGCGAGCCGGTCGAACACCTTGTGCCGCTCGGCCGCGCGTATCCACTTGCGGTGCTCGCCACGCGCCAGCGTACGGACGGCCCACCGGAACACGAAGCGCGTGACCACGTAGCAGACAACGCTGGCCAACACGATGCAGAGCAGCAGCGCTGCCACCAGCCCGATGGCCACCAGCAGGCTGTCCGTATGCACGAAGATCCGATGCGCGCCGTCAGGGCCCTCCACGATGCGGAACATGTCGGCGAACATAGCTCCTCGCGGCAGCCGTCGGTCAGCCCGTATTGTAGTGGGCCAGTGGCGCTACCGTGGCCGTGGCGGACCCAGCCATCGGGATGAGGCGCCCCCGTGCGGCGGCGCACCAGATACCGCGGCGCGGCAAGGAAGCACGCGGATGCCGCCGCTTCCTTGCGCCGCCGGGGTGTGCTTCAAGCCGGCTTCAACTTTGCCGCGGCATCGCGCAGCGCCGTGCGCAGGCCTTCCTCGACCACCGGATGGTAGAACGGCATCGCCAGCATCTGCGCCAGCGTCAGCTGCTGCTGGTATGCCCAGGCCAGCAGATGCGCGATATGTTCCGCACGCGGCCCGATCCACTCGGCGCCAAGGAAGCGTCCCGATGCCTTGTCCGCGTAGACATGCATCAGCCCACGGTTCTGCAGCATGACGCGGCTGCGTCCCTGGTTGTGGAAGCTGACTTCGCCCACCACATGGCTGTCCGCGGCGAGCTCGTCGAAATGCTTGCCGACGAGTGCGATCCCGGGGTCGGAGAACACCACCGCGATCGGGGCGCGCCGCGAGAGCGGGGTCAGGTCGGGCCAGGTGGCGGCGTTGTGGCCCGCGGCGCGGCCTTCGTCGGCCGCTTCATGAAGCAGGGGCAGCACGTCGTTGGCATCGCCGGCGATAAAGACGGGGGCGGTGCCGGCCTGAAGCGTACGCGGGTCGAACACCGGGACACCGGCGGCATCGAGGGTCAACCCGCTGTGCTCGAGGCCCAGACCTTTGACATTGGGGGCACGGCCGGTCGCGGCGAGCGCATAGGCAAAGCGCTCGGTGGCTCGCGCGCCGTCGTCGCCGGTAAAGGTCACCACGACTTCGTCGCCCTCGCGTTGCACAGCATGAATCGTCGCGCGCGTCTCCAGCGCGAATTCCTGCTTGAAGATCGCTTCCGCGGCGGCCCGGATGGCGGGGTCGGTGAGCGAGCCCAGCGAGCCACTGCGGCCGAACACGCGCACGCGCACGCCGAGCCGCGCGAGCGCCTGGCCCAGTTCCAGACCGATGACGCCGGGGCCGAACACCGCCACGCTCGCCGGCAGGTCGTCCCAGGCGAAGACGTCGTCGTTGACCACGAGGCGGTCGCCAAGGCCTTGCAGCATCGACGGAATGACCGGCGTGGAACCGGTGGCGATGACCACGCGCGTGGCGTGCACGACGGTATCGTCGCCGACCTGGAGCACCGTATTGTCGATAAAACGGGCATAGCCGCGCAGGCGGTCGGCTTCCGGGATGCCCTCCACCCCTTCCACCACGAAGCCGACAAAGCGGTCGCGTTCGCTGCGGACGCGCGCCATGACGGCGCGACCATCGATCTCGACGCCGGCCACCCGTACGCCAAACGCGCCGGCATGTTGCGCCGAGTGGGCGGCTTCGGCGGCCGCAATCAGCAGCTTCGACGGCATGCAGCCCACGCGGGCACAGGTGGTGCCGTAGGGGCCGCCCTCGATCAGGACCGCGCGCTTGCCGGCGGCGATGGCCGCGCGGTAGGCAGTGAGGCCGGCAGAGCCGGCACCGATGATGGCAACGTCTGTGTAGAGCGAGTTCATGATTGGCGAGGGAATGTCGTTGGGAGCGTACCCGATGACTGCAGTCTACGTGCGCACGCTCGCGATACCGCCGCAGATCGGCGCACGTTTATGCTCGGACGTCTCAACCCTCGCCGGAGGGGTGCCGCGCGTCAGATCGCGCCGGCGAGCCGGAACTGGCCCACGGCACGGTGCAGCGCATCGGCCTGGTCTTCGAGCGAGGCCGCCGCGGCGGTGGCTTGCTCGACCAGGGCGGCGTTCTGCTGGGCCATCTGGTCCATCTGCGACACCGCCTGGTTGACCTGCTCGATGCCGCCGGTCTGCTCTTCGGTGGCCGCGCGCATCTCGCCCATCAGGTCGGTCACGCGCTTGACCGCCTGCACGATCTCCTGCATGGCCTGACCCGCGTTTTCCACCAGCACGGCGCCGTCCTCCACGCGTTGCGCGGAATTGCCGATCAGTGCCTTGATTTCCTTGGCGGCCGTCGAAGAGCGCTGCGCCAGGCTGCGCACCTCGCCCGCCACCACCGCAAAGCCGCGGCCCTGCTCGCCGGCGCGCGCCGCTTCCACCGCGGCGTTGAGCGCCAGGATGTTGGTCTGAAACGCGATGCCCTCGATCACGCCGATGATGTCCACGACCTTGCCGGACGCGGCCTTGATCTCGCCCATGGTGCCGACCACCTCGCCGACGATGGCGCCGCCGCGGGTGGCGATCTCCGAGGCACCCTCGGCCAGACGGCTGGCCTGGCGCGCGTTCTCCGCGCTCTGGCGCACCGTGCTGGTCAGTTCTTCCATGCTGGCAGCGGTCTGCTCGAGCGATGCGGCCTGTTCCTCGCTGCGACGCGAGAGGTCTACGTTGCCCGCGGCAATCTGCTTGGCGGCGCTGGCAATCGAGTCTGCCGAGCCGCGAATGGTGCCGATCGCGCCGGACAGGCGGACCTGCATCTGCTGCATGTTGTAGAGCACGCTTTCGCTATCGCCCGGATGCGTCTCCACATGGCAGGCGAGGTCTCCTTGCGCGATGCGCGCGGCGATTTCCGACGTGGTGGTCGGCTCGCCGCCGAGCTGCTTCTGCAGGATCGAGGCAATGCGCATCATCACCACGCTCATCAGCGCACCGACCGCCAGCAGCAGGCCGAGTGCCTTCCACAGCGAGGCGCGGAATTCCGCCGCTATGTCGTCGGTATAGACACCGCCGATGAAGTTCCAGTCCCACGGCTTGAAGTTGTAGACGTAGCTCAGCTTGGGCTGCGGCGCATCGGCGCCGGGCTTGGGCCAGAGGTACGCGACGAAGCCCTTGCCGGCGGTCTTGCCGATCTGCGCGATGTCGCGGAACAGGTAGACGCCGTTGGGGTCCTTGAACTCCGACATGTTCTTGCCGTTCAGCTCCGGCTTGATCGGATGCATGAGCACGACCATGTCGGAACGCATGAGGGTGAAGTAGCCGTCGTCACCGAAGCGCATCGCGCGCAGGCGGTCGAGGGCCTGCTTCTGGGCCTCTTCGCCGGACAACTTGCCGGCGCGCGCGAGGCCCTCGTATTCGGCGGTGATCGACACCGCCGTGTCGGTCACGTGTTCCAGGTCCAGCTGGCGCTCATGCATGCGCAGCTCGCGCATTTGCCAGGCGTTCCACAACGTGATGCCGAGCAGGCAGACCCAGCTCAGCACCAGGGGCAATAACAGCTTCTTTCTCAGACTCAGGTTTTGCAGCATGACGTGGTTTCCTCCGTGTCCATGGTTCCGCGGGGCAATGTCGACGGTTGCCCTCTATGCGTGCCATAACGGCGTACCTGGGGTGAACTTGATGAGGGGAAACGCGCGTTCGCGGCGGAGGGATCGCAGAATTCCGAAAGTGTGATGTGGGGTGCGCAAAAGGAGGGGGTGGGTCAGCACTTTTCGTCACATGATTGGTAGACTCGGCGGTGTCGTCATGCGGGGTGCATGAGGCGAAAGGAGCGGACTTATGAACGTCTTCAGCAAACTAAGCAACCTCAGCAAACTGGGCAACCTCAGCAAACCGGGCAACCTCAGCAAACCGGGCAACTTCAGCAAACCGGCCAGCTTCCGCAACCTGGGTATCTTCCGCAAGCCGGAGCGCGTGGCATACCGCTCGTTTGCACGCACGTGTCCGTGCGGTGGTGTCGGGCGTGATGATGCCGTAGCCGGTGCGGGCAACCCTGGCGCCGCTTCCTTAGTCCTGGCCAACCACGCAGTGGGCGCCGGCGCGACGGAGGCAATGCCGTCCAGCCGGGACAAGGATGCAGACAGTGATCGCAAGTTCGGGATGGTCGCCACCATGGTCATCGGTGCCGCCACCATCGGAGGCCAGCTGGGCCCTTGGGGTGCTGTGTGCGGGGCACTCGGAGGACTGGCCTTTGCTATTCACCGACTACACGTTGAGGCTCATCGCCGAGACTGATTTTACGTATGCGGGAACGGTTGGTGCGGCCGCGGTCGGGCTGACCGTATCGCTTGCCTGTTGTTGTCGACGTACCTGGCCCGACATCGGCGAGATGATCGCCTGCCAGCTGGCGTTGGCAGGCACCTTGTCCGGCCTCAAGCTGATTGTCCTGGCGTTTCATCTCACCCCCGAGGAGCTTGGCGGGCTCCGTGACGATCGCATTGCGTTGGTGATCGGCGGCGGAGCCACCATCTGCTACGCCTTGCGCGAGGTGGTGGAGCACTGGGTCAAGACCGTCAAGGGTGCCAAAACCCCGAAAGAGAGTACGTAAGCCTGCCGTACGTATGTCTGTAGATCAGGCTGGATGCGCGGGCGCTGCACGATGTCCAGGACAGCGCGCGGCGCCCGCGTAATCGACCCCACGTAATCGACCCCACGGAATCGACCCACGTAATCGACCCACGTAATCGACCCCACGGAATCGACCCACGTAATCGACCGTAACGGGCGCGACGTCACACCGCATTGCCCTCCTAATTGAGAACGATTATCATCCTTACCGCCTGCGCATCCTTGTGACGTCCATGTCACCGCAGCCGCGTGCCCTCCGTTTCTGATGATTCCCGTATTTTCATGATGGATACCCAGCCAGCTTCCGGCCAGCAGCGCCGCGCCTTCTGGCTCAAGCATCTTCACCAGTGGCACTGGATCAGTTCCGCGATCTGCCTGGTCGGGATGCTGCTGTTCGCGCTGACGGGATTCACGCTCAATCATGCGGGCCAGATTGAAGCGCGGCCCAAGGTGGTGACGCGCGACGATACGGCGCCGCGCGAACTGGTGGCGGCGCTGCGGCGCGCCGCCCCGGCCGATGGCGGCGCACGCAACCAGAAAGGGCCGGTGCCGCCGGCACTGGCCGAATGGCTTGCGCGCGCCTGGCATATCGATACCGCGGGCCGCGAGGCCGAATGGTCGGCCGACGAGGTGTATGTGGCGCTGCCACGGCCCGGTGGCGATGCCTGGGTCAGCGTCTCGCTCGACGATGGCGGGGCACAGTACGAAGTCACCAGCCGGGGCTGGATTTCCTATCTCAACGATCTGCATAAGGGCCGTAATACGGGCGTCGCCTGGAGCTGGTTTATCGACGCCTTTGCGCTGGCCTGCCTCGTGTTCAGCGTGACCGGCCTGTTCCTGCTGAAGCTTCATGCCGGCGGCCGTGTCGCGACTTGGCCCCTGGTGGGATTTGGCCTGGTGCTGCCGCTGGTGCTCGCCATCGTATTCATTCACTGACTTACCGATTCACTACCGAAGAGAAAGGCTGTCCTGACATGCGCCGACTGCTTACCGTCACCCTGACCGGCATGGCCGCGGTTCCCGCCGTGGCCGCGGAGATGAACGTCAAGGTGGAGATCCCTCGCCTGAACGTCGCGGAATATCATCGGCCCTATGTGTCGATCTGGGTCGAACGCGCGGACCAGAGCCCGGTGTCGACGCTCGCCGTCTGGTACGACGGCAAGAACAAGGAAGACGGCGGCACCAAGTGGCTCAAGGATATGCGCCAATGGTGGCGCAAGGCAGGCCGCGACATGACGATGCCGGCCGATGGCATCTCGGGCGCCACCCGGGCACCGGGCGAGCACGCCGTGACCTTTAGCGATGGCAAGGCCCCGCTCGGCAAGCTCCCGGCCGGCAATTACCAGCTGGTGGTGGAGGCCGCGCGCGAGGTCGGCGGCCGCGAACTGCTGCGCGTACCGTTCGCATGGCCGCCGCAAGCCGCCACCAATGCCAGCGCCAAGGGTGAACATGAACTGGCCGGCGTGCGCGTCGAGCTGAAGCCCTGAGATCGAGAAACAAACCGGAGCCCACCATGAACACACCTGCCCGCTCGCTGCAACGCCTGGCTACGCGCGCCACCATTCTCACCCTCGTCGCGCTGGCGCCGCTCGCCGCCCACGCGCACCGGCAGTGGCTGCTGCCCTCCACCACGGTGCTGGCCGGGAATGATCCGTGGGTGACCGTGGACGCCGCTGTATCCAACGATCTGTTCATCTTCGAGCATGTTCCGATGCGGCTCGACAACCTGGCCGTGACCGGGCCCGACGGCAACGCGGTGAAGCCCGAGAATCAGGCGACCGGCAAGTTCCGCAGCTCGTTCGACCTGCACCTGACGCAACCGGGCACGTATCGCGTGGCGGTGGTCAACCATGGCATCTTCGCAAGCTGGAAGGTGAATGGGCAGGTCAACCGCTGGCGGGGTACCGCCGACGCGTTTGCGGCCAACGTGCCGGCCGATGCCGCCGACGTGCAGGCCACCGAAGTGGCGGGCCGCGTGGAAACCTACGTGACGGCGGGCAAGCCGAACACCAGGGTGTTCACGACCACGGGCAAGGGCCTGGAGATGGTGCCGATCACGCATCCGAACGATCTCGTCGCCGGTGAGCCGGCGAGCTTCCGCCTGCTGCTCGACGGCAAGCCGGCCAGCAACCTCAAGGTGTCGGTCGTGCCGGGCGGTATTCGCTATCGCGACCAGCTCAACGAGTTTGACGCCGCGACCGACAGCGACGGCAAGTTCCAGGTCAAATGGCCGGCACCGGGCATGTACTGGATGGAAGCCGAGGTCCGCGACAATAACACCTCGCTGAAGCAGGTCAAGGCACGTCGCGCGAGCTACGCCGTGACGGTCGAAGTACTGCCGCAATAAGCTAGGCCACGCTGCGATGTCCCGTGTGCTGGTCCCGCTCGCGCTGACCGTGCCGCCGGCATCGCCGGACGGCACGCGTCTCTGGCACTGGGCTGGCGACACCATGGGCACGACATGGTCGGTCAAGGCCGAACTGCCGCCCGGGCCAGACCGCGAAGCCATCGGCGCGGGCATTCGTGCCGTGCTCGACGGCGTGATTGCGCAGATGAGCAACTGGTCGGTAGATTCCGCGATCAGCCGCTATAACCGCGCCGCCGCGGGCACGTGGATCACCCTGCCGGCCGACGCGTTTGCCGTGCTGGAGGCGGCATTGCAGACCGCGCGCGACAGCGGTGGCGCATACGATCCCAGCGCGGGACCGCTGGTCGACCTGTGGGGCTTTGGCCCCGCCGGGCCGCGCCGCACCGTGCCGGCGACGGACGATATCGTACGTCGGCGCGGGCACTGCGGCTGGCAGCGCGTGGCGGTAGACGCCGCGCATCGCCGCGTGCTGCAGCCCGGCAATCTCTCGCTGGACCTCTGTGCGATTGCCAAGGGATTCGCGGTGGATGCGGTGTCGCGCTATCTCGATGATCAGGGCGTACCGAGCCATCTCGTGGAGATCGGCGGCGAACTGCGCGGGCAGGGCGTCAAGGCCGATGGCATGCCATGGTGGGTGGAGCTGGAAACGCCGTGGCAAGGGGCGGCGATGCGCGTGCGCGAGCGCACGCTGGTCGCGCTGTGTGGCCTGTCGATGGCGACATCGGGCGACTACCGCCGCTACTTCGAGCAGGACGGCCAACGTTTCGCACATACCATCGATCCGCGCACCGGCTATCCCGCCACGCATGCGCTGGCCTCCGTCACGGTGCTGCATGCGGAAGCGATGATGGCCGATGCGTGGTCCACCGCGCTGACCGTGCTGGGTCCCGAAGCCGGCATGGCCGTGGCCGTTCGCCATGCGCTGCCCGCTCGCTTTCTGGTGCGTACGACACAGGGCTTCGACGAACACCTCTCGCCGGCATTTGCCGCCATGCTCCAATGAATCCCCTGTCGTCGCTCGCCCATATCGGCACCCATATCGGCGCCCACGTCGGCACTTGTGTCGCCACATTCATCGCGGGAACCGCTCTCGCGCTACTGGCGCATGACCCCCTCGCGATTGCCGCGGGTGTGGTCGTCGCCTACCTCGGCTTCAGCCTCGGCATGCTGGCACACCACCGGCGCCGCCGCGCCGCGCGTGCGTCGTTTGGCGGGGAGTCCGCCGACGATGATGCCGGCCGGCCCACGCTGGTGGCCTATGCCAGCCAGACCGGCTTTGCCGAGCAACTGGCCATGCAGACCGCGCAGGCGTTACGCGGCGCCGGCATGCCGGTGCGCGTGGTCTCGTTTGCGGACCTCGATGGCACCGCGCTGGCGGGCAGCGGGCAGGCACTGTTCCTGGTCAGCACGACCGGCGAGGGCGATGCGCCCGATAGCGCGTCGGGCTTTGCGCGGCGCCTGCTGGCCGGCGTGCCGCCGGACCGCCTGCGGCAATTGCGCTACGGCATTCTCGCGCTCGGCGACAGCAGCTATGCGCGCTTCTGCGCGTTCGGCCACACGTTGTCCGGCTGGCTGCAACGGCATCATGCACAGGCCCTGTTCGACATGGTCGAGGTCGACAACGGCGACCCGGGCGCCTTGCGCCACTGGCAGAATCACCTGTCGGCGCTGGCCGGCGGTGCCGAAATCGCGGATTGGGAACGGCCGCGCTATGGCCGCTGGCAACTCGCCGAGCGGCGCCTGCTCAATCCTGGCAGCCCCGGTGCGCCAGCGTTTCATCTCGCGCTGGTGCCGGAAGACGACGGCGCGCTGGCATGGACGGCCGGCGATATCGCGGAAATCGGGCCGCGCCAGCCGCCCGCGGTGGTGGCACGACTACTGGACCAACTGGGCAAGGATGGCAGCGCACCGGTACGCTGCGACGGTCGCCCGACCACGCTCGTCGACGCGCTGGCCACACGCCTGACCATGCCCGACACCTACCTGGAAACGCTCAGGGAGCTGTCGCCGCAGCGCCTGATCGACGCGCTGCCGGCGCTGCCGCATCGCGAGTACTCGATTGCATCGCTGCCGGCGGACGGTCGCCTGGAACTGCTTGTGCGCCAGACGCGCCGTGACGAGGGCAGCCTCGGCCTCGCCTCGGGCTGGCTCACCGCCCATGCGGCGCCAGGCGCGGCCATCGCACTGCGGGTACGCACCAACCGCGCCTTTCATCCGCCCGTCGACGACCGTCCGCTGATCCTGATCGGCAACGGCACCGGGCTCGCGGGTTTGCGCGCACATCTCAAGGCGCGTGCGCGCGCCGGCCACGCGCGCAACTGGCTCCTGTTTGGCGAGCGCACGGCCGCGCACGATGCGTTCCATCACGACGAGCTGCAGGCATGGCGTGCCGCGGGCGTGCTGCAGCGCATGGACCTGGTCTACTCGCGCGACGGCGGCCCATACCGCTATGTGCAGGACGCCCTCGCCGCGCAGGCGGACACCGTGCGCCAGTGGGTCGCCGATGGTGCCGCCATCTACGTGTGCGGCAGTCTGCAAGGCATGGCCGGCGGCGTCCAGGCGACGCTGGAAGCCATGCTGGGGACAGCCTTGCTGCAGCAGATGGGCGAGGACGGCCGCTATCGCCGCGACGTGTATTGACGCTAACCTCGGGATCGACGCCGCTGATACCACCGACGCCGCGACTCTGGCGCGGTGCCGATGAAACGCGCGTTTGCGTGACGCAAACTCGTCATTGCACGTCGGGATGACTATCCTCATTCGTTGAGTACACAACGAAATGAGGAGACCCGATGCAACCTTCGCGAAGCCGCCGTGGCGCGGTACTGGCCGCGCTAGCCGCCGGTATCATGCTGGCCGCCACATTCGCTACCACGCTTGCCAACCCGGCGCTGGCAGCGCCCGTCACGACCGACCGCTACACGGTGACGGGTCTGGAGCAGCCGGCCAGTGTGCTGATTGATCGCTGGGGCGTGCCGCATATCTACGCCAACACGCTCTACGACGCCTTCTATGCGCAGGGTTTCATGGCGGCGCGCGACCGCCTGTGGCAGATCGACCTGTGGCGCAAGCGCGGGCTCGGCGAGATGGCCAGGGACTTCGGTCCGGCCTATGTCGACGGCGACCGCATGGCCCGCGCGGTGCTGTTCCGCGGCGACATGTATCGCGAATGGCTGGCCTATGGCTCCGACGCCAAGCGCGTGGCCGAGGCATTCGTGGCGGGCGTCAACGCCTATGTAGCGCAGACCGAGGCGCATCCGGAACTGCTGCCCCCCGAGTTTCGCGTGCTCGGCTACAAGCCCGCTTACTGGCGCGCCGAGGATATCGTGCGTATTCGCCATCATGGCCTGACCCTCAACTTCACCGGCGAAGTCGATCGCGCGCAGATTTATTGCAAAGCCGGCGCCGAAGCCGCGCGCGCGGACTGGCTGCGGCGCGAACTCGACCCGCCCATCGCGCCAAAGCTTGCCGACGGACTCGACCCGTGCGCGATTCCGGGCGTGGCACTCAAGCGCGCCTACGCGTTGGCCACCGCCGCCGCGCGCTTTCCCAAAGACCAATGGACCGCGGCCAAGCGTGCCGGCGCCGGCGCTATACCGCTCGATGCCCTGTACGTGGTTCAGGACGCCGCCAGCGACCTCGCGCGCAGTCTTGGCTCCAACAACTGGGTCATTGCGGGCGCGCGCACGACCACGGGTCGACCGATCCTCGCCAATGACCCGCACCGCGCCCATGGCGCGCCGAGCCTGCGCTATATCAGCCATCTGAACGCACCCGGCCTGTCGGTAATCGGCGCCGGCGAGCCGTTCCTGCCCGGCATCTCGATCGGCCACAACGGCACCATCGCGTTCGGGCTGACGCGCTTCTACATGGACCAGGAAGACCTGTACGTGTACGAGACCAACCCGGCCCAGCCGCACGAGTACAAGTACAAGGGGCGGTGGGAGCCGATGGAGACCGTGACCGAACAGATCGCGGTAAAGGGCGAGCCGACGCCACGCACCGTCACGCTCGACTTCACGCGCCACGGTCCGCTGCTATACGCCGATGCCGCCAGCCATCGCGCCTACGCGTTACGCGCCGCGTGGCTCGATATCGGCATGGCGCCGTACTTTGGCTCGATGGACTATATGCGCGCGCAGAGCTGGGACCAGTTCCGCGCGGCGATGAACCGTTGGGGCGCGCCGGGCGAGAACCAGGTCTATGCGGACCGAAGCGGCAATATCGGCTGGCTGCCTGGCGGGCTGACCGTTATCCGCCCGAATTGGGATGGCCTGACGCCGGTTCCGGGCGATGGCCGCTACGAGTGGGCCGGCTATCGCGACATGGATGAACTGCCGTGGACGTATAACCCGGCGGCCGGCTATGTGGTGACTGCCAACGAGAACAATATCCCGCCCGATCATCCGGCCGCACAGAAGGGCATCGGCTACGAGTGGAGCGACGGTTCGCGCGCACGTCGCCTCAAGAGCGTGGTGGCGGCGAATCCGCGCAGTTCGCTGGCGGACTCGATGGCCTGGCAGACCGATACCGTGTCGTTGCCGGCGCAGCGTGTGGTCGCGTTACTGCGCGGCCTCGACAGCGACGATGCGCAGATCCAGCGCGGCCTGGAACTGCTGCGCGGCTGGGATGGCAACGAGCGCGCGGACAGTGCGCCCGCCGCATTGTTCGAGGTCTGGTTCAGCAAGCATCTGCGTCCCGCCACGGTGCAGGCCGCGCTGCCGCCCGAGGCCGCCAGGCTGGTCGGCGCCGGCGATGCGGCGCGCGTGATCGCGGTACTGGAACAGCCCGACCCGTGGATGCCGGTGGCGCGCCGCAACGAGGTCATGCTCGGCTCGCTCAAGCAGGCGATGGCCGAGGTCGAACAGAAGCTCGGGCCCGACCCGCGCGCATGGCAATGGGGCAAGCTGCACCGCGCGGTGTTCCACCATCCGCTTAGCCCGATTCTCGATGCGGCGGCGCGGCAGCAGTACGACGTCGAGGCCGGCCCGATCGGCGGCTCGGCCTATACGCCGATGGCAACGACTTACCGCAACAGCGATTTCGAGTTGACCGCCGGCGCTTCGTATCGCATGGTGCTCGACGTCGGCAACTGGGACGCGTCGCGCGCGGTGAACACGCCGGGGCAGGCCGGCAATCCCGCCAGTCCGAACTATCGCAACCTGGCGCCGCGCTGGGCCAAGGGCCAATACTTTCCGCTGGTGTATTCGCGCGAGGCAGTGGAGCGGGCGAGCGTCGGCCGCGTCGAGCTGGTGCCGCGCCAGGCGGCGGCGAAGTTGGCGCCATGAGGGGCGGTGCCCGGGGCGGCGCGCTGCCCCCCGCCCGCGCCGCTCAGCCCTGCATGGCCATCTCGAGCACGCGCGCCACGTGCAGTGCTTCGCGCTGCGCGCCATCGTGGATCTGATGGCGGCAGCTGGTGCCGTCGGCCACCACGATCGCGTCCGCGCCCGCCTTGCGTATCGCGGGCAACAGCGACAGTTCCGCCATCTTCATCGAGGCCTCGTGATGCTCGGCCTCGTAGCCGAAGCTGCCGGCCATGCCGCAGCAGGACGACTCGATCAGTTCGGCCTTGAGCTCCGGAATCCAGCCCAGTACCTGCTCCACGGGCCGGACCGCATCGAATGCCTTCTGGTGGCAATGCCCGTGCAGCAGCGCACGCGCCTTGCCGATGGCCTTCAGCGTCGGTGCAAAGCGCCCGGCGGCATGCTCGCGCACGAGGAATTCCTCGAACAGCATGGCATGGGCGGCCAGCTGGCGCGCGGCATCGCCATAGCCGTATTGCAGGAACTCGTCGCGCATGGTCAGCAGGCACGACGGCTCCAGGCCGACGACCGCCACACCGCGTGCCACGAACGGCAGCAGCGCATCGAGCGCACGCTTCGCTTCCGCCCTGGCCTCATCGACCAGGCCCGCCGCCAGGAACGTCCGGCCGCAACAGAGCGGCCGTTGGCCCGGCACGGCGGACAGGTGGACCGTATAGCCGGCCTGCTCGAGCACGCGCTGGGCCGCGCGAGCGTTCTCCGGCTCCATGTGGTTATTGAACGTATCGACGAACAGCATCACTTCCTTGCCGCCGACCGCCCTGGGCGTGTAATGCGCGCCGACGAACGCGGTCTGCCAGCGCGGCAACGAGCGGCGCGCGGACAGGCCCAGCAGATGCTCGCCCAGGCGCGGCAGGCCGGGCACGCTGTCGCGCAGGTTGAACAGCCATGGCAGGCGGCTGGCCACGCCGGCGTAGCGCGGCAGCCAGGCCACGAGCCGGTCGCGCAGGCGCAGACGGCCGGCGCGCGCATGCGCGGCGCGGACCTCGATCTTCATCTTCGCCATATCGACGCCGGTCGGGCAATCGCGCTTGCAGCCCTTGCACGACACGCAGAGGTCCAGCGTCTGCTTGACCGCCGGCTCCAGCAGGCCCTCCGGGCCGAGCTGACCCGACAACGCAAGCCGCAGCGTGTTGGCGCGGCCGCGCGTCAGGTGCTGTTCGTCGCGCGTGACGCGATAGCTCGGGCACATCGTGCCCGCATCGAACTTGCGGCAATGGCCGTTGTTGTTGCACATCTCGACGGCGGCCGCGAGGCCCCCGGCGGGATCGCGGCCGCTGCCGGGCGGGCTTTCCACTTCGGTGACCGCGTCGCGCGTGACGTTCCACGCCGACCAGTCGAGCGCCGGGGTAATCGGCTTGACCGTATAGCTGGGCGGAAAACGGAACAGCGCGGCATCGTCCATGCGTGGGGTGCGTACGATCTTGCCGGGATTGAAGCGATGATCGGGGTCGAACAGCGCCTTCACTTCCTCGAACGCGCGGTTGAGCGAGGGCCCGAACTGCCATGCCACCCACTCGCCGCGGCAGATGCCGTCGCCGTGCTCGCCGGAGTAGGCGCCCTTGTACTGGCGCACCATGGCGGCGGCTTCCTCGGCGATCGCGCGCATCTTGGCGGCGCCGTCGCGGCGCATGTCGAGCACCGGCCGCACATGTAGCGTGCCGACGCTGGCATGGGCATACCAGGTGCCGCGCGTGCCGTGCTTGAGGAACACCTCGGTCAGGCGCGCCGTATATTCGGCCAGGTGCTCGAGCGGTACCGCGCAGTCTTCGATAAAGGACACGGGTTTGCCGTCGCCCTTCATGCTCATCATGATGTTGAGGCCGGCCTTGCGCACTTCCCACAGGGCTTTCTGCGGACCGGCATCGGGCATCTCGACTACCGAGCCTGGCAACCCGAGGTCGGCCATCAGCTCGACCAGGCGGGCAAGTCCGCGCAGGGTGGCGTCGCGCTCGTCGCCGGCGAACTCGACCAGCAGGATCGCCTCCGGCTCGCCCACCAGCGCGCGCTCGATCACGGGACGGAAGGCCGGATTGCGCCGCGACAGGTCGATCATGGTGCGGTCCACGAGCTCCACCGCCGCCGGACCCAGGCCGACGATATGGCGCGTCATGTCCATCGCCTGGTAGAAGGTGGGGAAGTTCACCACCCCGAGCGTCTTGTGCGTCGGCAATGGTGCCAATTGCAGCGTGAGTCGCTTGAAGTAGGCCAGCGTACCTTCGGATCCCACCAGCAGGTGCGACAGATTCACGCTGCCGTCCGCGGTATAGGGCTTTTCGCTTTGCGGCGCGAAGATATCGAGGTTGTAGCCGCCCACGCGGCGCAGTACGTGCGGATACATTTCCGCGATGGCGGCACGCTCCCGTGTCGCGATGCGCTGCACGCCGTCGGCGATGGCGCGATGGGGGGCACCGCTCGCCGGCCAGCCGCCATCGAAGCGCACGTCTTCCCCGTTGGCGAGAATCGCGTCGATGCCCAGTACGTTGTGGACCATGTTGCCGTACTGGATCGAGCGCGAGCCGCACGAGTTGTTGCCCGCCATGCCGCCGATCGTGCATTGCGCGGCGGTGGAGACGTCGACGGGAAACCACAGCCCATGCGGCTTGAGCCAGGCGTTGAGATGGTCGAGCACGATGCCGGGCTGGACCGTGACGGTGCGCGCCACCGGATCGAAATCGATGACCTGGTTCAGCCACTTGCTGTTGTCGATGACGAGCGCCTCGCCGACGGTCTGGCCGCACTGGCTGGTACCACCGCCGCGCGGCAAGAGCGGCGCGCGAAAATCGCGCGCGATATCGAGGGCAAGCCGCGCATCGGCCTCGTCACGCGGCACCACCACGCCGATTGGCATGATCTGGTAGATCGACGCATCCGTGGCGTAGCGTCCGCGGCTGGCGGTATCGAACAGCACGTCGCCGCGCAGTTCGGCAGCCAGACGCCGGTAAAGCGGCGATTGCAGCGTCGGCGCGGCCCCGCCGCGCGGCATGAAGTGGAGCGGCTGTACGCCGGGCGGCGTGGGGGTGGTGGGCAATGCCATGGGCGTGGGGTCTCCGGTTATGGCGCGGACTCGGGCACCCACCGATGGCGGACCGCGTGCGCGGCCCCGTGCATCAGGCGGCGGCGCCCTGTACGCGTTCTATTTCGGCAATCAGCGCGTCGCGCTTGTGCTGCAGGTGCGCGCGCAACAGGTCACGCAGGCCCGCGCCGTCGCGCCTGGCCAGGAATTCGAGCATGGCGCCGTGCTCCTGCACCGCGGTGTCCCATTTGTCCTGGTCGAAGTTCGAGCGAAAACGCAGCGCCTGAATGCGCAGGTTGATGCGGCGATAGGTCTCCTCGAGGATGGGATTGCGCGCCGCGGCGTTGATCGCATCGTGGATGCGGCGATTCAGCGCGTAGTAGTTGGGCAGATCCCGCCGCGCGTGGCAGGCGAGCATCTCGAAGTGCAACGCGCGAATCTCGTTGAGCTCGGCGTCGGAGATACGGGCACAGGCAAGCTCGCCGGACATGCCTTCCAGCGCGCCCATCATCTCGAACAGATGGTCGATCGTTTCCTGCGACAGCTGGACCACCTCGGCGCCGCGATTCGGCAGCAGCGTCACGAGGCCGTCGCCGGCCAGCACCTTGAAGGCTTCGCGCAACGGCGTGCGCGAGACCTGCAGCTGGTCGCACAGCACGCGCTCGTTCAGGCGGGTACCAGGCGCCAGCTCGCCCTCCAGGATCATGGCGCGCAGGCGCTGGGCGACCGCCACATGCAGGATCTGGCGGTCGACGGCCTGGGAGGGAGGGGTCGGATTGAGACTCATCGGTGATATCGCGGCTTGACAGTATTGTATTCAAAACCTACTCTGGGGCAAGCACGAACTGCAATCCGGAGCCGCTGGCCACGCCCGGAGCGGCGCGGAGAGCGGAATAAAAGCCAGATAGATATTGATTTATAAGGCTTTTCATGGGGATTGAGGGCGCGCAAGCCAGCCAACATTATCCCGTAACCCAGTCCCGCAGTGCATCGCTGTTTTTTGAATACAAAATTCAAACATAAGGACACGAGGCGACATGATCCGACTCAATTCCCACCCGAGCGGCCGGCACTTCCTGCAGATTCCCGGACCGACCAACGTGCCGGACCGCGTGTTGCGTGCGATGGACTATCCGACCATCGACCATCGGGGCCCCGAATTCCAGCAACTCGGCAAGAAGGTGCTGGCCGATATCCGCAAGATCTTCCAGACCGAGCAGCCGGTCGTGATCTATCCCGCGTCGGGCACCGGCGCCTGGGAAGCGGCGCTCGTCAACACGCTGTCGCCTGGCGACCACGTACTGATGTTCGAGACCGGGCATTTCGCCTCGCTCTGGAAGCGCATGGCCGACAAGCTCGGGCTGGTGCCGGAATTCCTTGGCGGCGACTGGCGCCATGGCGTCGATGCCGCTGCCATCGGCGCGCGCCTCGCCGAGGACCGTCAGCACACCATCAAGGCGGTCTGCGTGGTGCACAACGAGACCTCGACCGGCGTGACCTCCGATATCGCCGCCGTGCGCCGTGCGATCGATGGGGCGGGCCATCCGGCGCTGCTGCTGGTGGACACCATCTCGTCGCTCGGCTCGGTGGACTACCGCCATGACGAATGGGGCGTGGACGTGACGGTGGCGGGCTCGCAGAAGGGCCTGATGCTGCCGCCGGGCATCTCGTTCAACGCCGTCAGCGCCAAGGCGATCGCCGCCTCGGCACAGGCGAAGCTGCCCAAGGCGTTCTGGGGATGGGAAGAGATCATCGAGGCCAACAAGAACGGGTACTGGCCGTACACGCCGGCGACCAACCTGCTCTACGGATTGTCCGAGGCGTGCGACATGCTGCTGGAGGAAGGATTGCCGAACGTGTTCGCGCGCCACAAGCGCCATGCGGAAGCCACGCGCGCCGCGGTGCGCGCATGGGGGCTCGAGATCCTGTGCCAGAACCCGGCCGAATACAGCCCCGCGTTGACGGCCGTGGTCATGCCCGACGGCCACAACGCGGACGCGTTCCGCAAGATCGTGCTCGAGCATTTCAACATGTCGCTCGGGCAGGGGCTGTCCAAGGTGTCCGGCAAGATCTTCCGCATCGGGCACCTGGGCGACTTCAACGACCTGACGCTGATGGGCACGCTGTCGGGCGTGGAGATGGGTCTGGCGCTGGCCGGTGTGCCGCACCAGGCCGGCGGCGTGCTCGCCGCGATGGACAGTCTGCGTGCGGCCGCCGCGGCAGCGGCGCCGACCTTGCGCGCGGCCTGATAACGCGCGAGTCAGCCTGGCCAGCAGATCGCAGTCCAGCAGGGAAAGCAGGGCAAGTTTTGGCAGGACGGGTGCCGGCCATCGACGATGGCGGGCGACAGGCCGATGCGGCAACAGAACCGCACGGCCTCCATGAAAGGAGACAAGCCATGACGTTGCGTTATACCGCACGCGCCCTCGCGTGCGCCTCTTTGCTCAGTGTGGCGATGGCCCCGGCGTTTGCCTGGGAGCCAACCAAGCCGGTCGAGATCGTGGTGCCGTTCAGTGCCGGCGGCGCCTCCGATCAGATGGCGCGCTCGATCCAGGGCATCATCGCCAAGCACAAGCTGATGAGCCAGCCGGTGATCGTCGTCAACAAGGCCGGCGCCAGCGGTGCCGAAGGCCTGATGGATACCAAGCAGTCCAAGGGCGACGCGCACAAGCTGCTGGTCACATCGTCGGCGCTGTATACGGTGCCGATGATCAGCCAGTTGCCGTTCAACTGGCGCGACCTCACGCCGGTGGCGATGGTGGCGCAGGACGAATTCGTGCTGTGGACCAACGCGCAGGACCCGTACAAGACCGTCGCCGATTACCTGGCGGAGGCCAGGAAGAATCCGGGCAAGCTCAAGATGGGCGGCACCAGTTCCAAGCGCGAGGACCAGATCATCACGGCGCAGACGGAACGCAAGGCCGGCGTGCGCTTTATCTACATCCCGTACAAGGGCGGCGGCGAGGCCGCCACGCAGCTATCGGGCAAGCATATCGACTCCAACGTCAACAATCCTTCCGAGTCCGTCGGCCAGTGGCGCGCGGGCGAGCATCGCGCGCTGTGCGTGTTCGCGCCTGAACGCATGCAGTACACGGTCAAGGTCACCAGCACGCAGAGCTGGCACGACATTCCCACCTGCAAGGAAGCGGGCCTCGACGTCGAATACGAGATGCTGCGCGTCTTCATGCTGCCCGGCGGCGTCACGCCCGACCAGCAGAAGTACTACGTGGACCTGATGCAGAAGGTGGTGGCCACGCCCGAGTGGAAGGAATACCTAGAGAAGAATGCGCTCAAGAACGATTTCCTGGTCGGCAAGCCGCTGACCGACTTCCTGACCGCCGACGAGAACCGGCACAAGGACGTCATCAAGGCAGCCGGGTTCGTGACGGCCGCGAAGTAGCACGCGCCAAATGCTCCGGGCTGAGCCCTGGCGCCGCTGCGGCGGCGCCAGGGCGGCGAGAGGGCAGGCCTTCCAGGAATCGATCTCAGGAGACCCATCATGGGCGAACACCCACAGGACACCGCCGCGCCTGCCGCCATCACGGTGCGCACGGCCGAACTCGCTGTTGCGTTGCTGATTGCGGCGGGGGCGGTGGTGGTGATGGTCAGCAATTACCGCATCGGCGCGGGTTGGGCGCCCGACGGGCCCGAAGCGGGCTATTTTCCCCTGCGCATCGGCGCACTGATTTTCCTCTCCTGTCTCGTCGTGCTGTGGCACGCGTGGCGCACCGATGCGCGCGAGACCTTCGTCACCTGGCCGCAACTGCGCCAGGTAGCCGTGATCGTCGTACCGCTGACCGTGTACGTGACCATCATCGCGTTCCTCGGCATCTATGTGGCTTCCGCGCTGTTCATCATGGGATTCATGGTGGCCATCGGCAAGTTCGCCTGGTGGCGCGCGGTGCTGACCGGCGTGGCGATCAACGCGGCCCTGTTCTGGATCTTCGAGATGCAGTTCCGTGTGCCGCTGCCAAAGGGACCGCTCGAAGCGGCCTTCGGATTCTGAGGAGCCGCGATGGAAGAACTCAATTCGCTGATGGGCGGCTTTGCGATCGCGATGTCGTGGCACAACGTCCTGCTGATGCTGGCGGGCATCCTGCTTGGCATCGTGGTGGGCGTGCTGCCGGGCCTGGGCGGCCCCAATGGCGTGGCCATCCTGCTGCCGCTGACGTTCTCGATGGAGCCAACGTCGGCCATCATCATGCTGTCCTGTATCTACTGGGGCGCGTTGTTCGGCGGGGCAATCACCTCGATCCTGTTCAATATCCCGGGTGAGGCGTGGTCGGTGGCGACCACCTTCGATGGCTATCCACTCGCACAGCAAGGCGAGGCCGGACGTGCGCTCACGTCGGCATTCACGGGTTCGTTCATCGGCGCGCTGGCCGGCGTGTTGCTGATCACGTTCCTCGCGCCGCTGGTGGCCAAGTTCGCCTTGCGCTTCGGGCCTCCGGAGTTCTTCGCGGTCTATTTCCTCACCTTCTGCAGCTTTATCGGCATGGGCAAGGAAGCCAAGGCCAAGATCGTGATCGCCATGTGCATCGGCTTTGCGCTGGCGGCGGTTGGCATGGACACGGTGTCGGGCACGCTGCGCATGACGTTCGGCTCCACCGAAATGCTGCGCGGGTTCGACTTTCTCGTGGTCGTGATCGGCCTGTTCGGCATCAGCGAGATCCTGATGACGATGGAGGAGGGCATCGCGTTCCGCGGCAAGCGTGCCAATATCGACCTCAAGATCGTGCTCAAGACTTGGGCCGAACTGCCGCGCTACTGGCTGACGCTGATCCGCTCGTCGGTGATCGGTTGCTGGCTCGGGGTCACGCCCGGCGGTGCCACCGCGGCCTCGTTCATGGGCTATGGCGTGGCCAAGCGCTTTGCGCGCAATCGCGAGACCTTCGGCCGCGGTAACGTGGAAGGTGTGGTCGCGCCCGAGTGCGCCGCCCATGCCGCCGGCACCAGCGCGCTGTTGCCGATGCTGGCGCTCGGCATTCCGGGCTCCGCCACGGCGGCGGTGCTGCTCGGCGGCCTGATGATCTGGGGCCTGCAGCCGGGACCGCTGCTGTTCACCGAGCAGAAGACCTTCGTGTGGGGCCTGATCGCCAGCATGTACCTCGGCAATATCGCCGGGCTGGTGGTGGTGTTGTCCACGGTGCCGCTGTTCGCCGCCATCCTGCGCATTCCGTTCGCGATCATCGCGCCTCTGATCCTGGTGGTCTGTGCGATTGGCGCGTACACCGTGCACAACGCAATGTTCGACGTCTGGCTCATGCTGATCTTCGGCGTGATCGGCTACGTGCTGAAGAAACTGGACTATCCGCTCGCGCCGCTCGTGCTGGCGCTGGTGCTGGGCGACCGCGCCGAGGACGCCTTCCGCCAGACCATGCTGATGTCGCAGGGGCAGCTCGATGTGTTCTGGTCCAACGGCCTGGTTGGCACCATCATGGGTCTCGCCATCGTGATCCTGGTGTGGCCGCTGCTGGGCGGGCTGATGGAGACGCGCAAGCGCCGCCGTGACATGGCCACGCCGGGAGGCATCAAATGAGCGCGGTCTGCTGACCGGAGTTGCCGATGTCCAATTTGCCTTCCGCGCTGGCTGGACTGCGCGTGCTGGAACTTGCGCAGATCATGGCGGGACCGACCTGCGGCATGATGCTGGCCGACCTTGGCGCCGACGTGGTGAAGATCGAGAAGCTCGACGGCGGGGACGATGCGCGCGGCTATCGTGAGCCGACCATCCATGGCGTATCGGCACCGTTCCTGATGCTGAACCGGAACAAGCGTGGCATCGCGCTCGACCTCAAGCGGCCGGAAGGCCGCGAGGTGTTCCTGCGCATGGTGCGCTCGGCCGCCATGACGGCGATACTGGTTACACGGCCGTCGGCGGACTGGCTGGCGGCCTTCGACGCAGCCGGGGTGCCGGCGGGCCCGGTCCATTCGGTCGGGCAGGCGCTGTCCCATCCGCAGACGCTGGCGCGCGGCATGGTGGTGCAGCAGGAGCATCCGGAGGCGGGCCCGATCCGCACCATCGGCCATCCGGTGCACTTCTCGGAGACCCCGCCGCAGTATCACCGCCCATCGCCAAGTCTGGGCGAGCACACGCGCATGCTGCTGGCGGAGTGCGGCTACACCGAGGCGGAGATCGACGCGATGCTGGCGGCGGGCGTGGTGGCGGAAGCCACGCCGGGGCAGTCCGCCACGGCGTGACCGCGCGCAGGCTTACTTCATCGCCTGGAAGGCCTTCAGCGTGCGTGCATTGGCCGCCTTGGCGGCGGCATCGACATAATGGATGCCGTTGTTGCGCGCAAACGCGTGCTGGCAGCCAGCGTAGGTATGGATCTCAATCAGGCGGTTGTCCTTGAGCGTCTCAACGATCGTCGCGCGAGCTTCGGCCGGCACGAACTCGTCCTGCTCGGCAATATGCATCAGCAGCGGCCTGGAGATGCGGTCTGCCTCGCCGAGGAACTTGTCCAGGTTGACGCCGTAGTACGACACCGCGGTATCGGTATCGGTGCGCGTGGCCGTCAGGAACGCCAGCAGGCCGCCGAGGCAGTAACCCACGGTACCCACGCCGCCGGTCACGCCTGGCTGCTTGCGCGCCACCGCGATGGTGGCGGCGATGTCCTCCACGCCCTTGTCCACGCTGAACGCGTTCATCAGTTCCAGGGCCTTCTTCCACTCGGCGTCGGTCTTGTCGGTGAGCTCGACGTTGGGCTCCAGGCGCCAGTACAGGTCGGGACAGATCGCCACGAAGCCTTCGCGCGCAAAGTTGTCGCAGGTCTCGCGCATATCGGCGTTGATGCCGAAGATCTCCTGGATCACGACGATGGCGGTGCCGCGTGCGTTGGACGCATCCGGGGTGGCGAGGTAGGCGGCAAAGCTGCCGTCCGGTGTGTCGATCGAAATGCGCTGGCCCATGGCTGAATCTCCTGTCGCGAGTGGGGAATCCGAATCCATAAGGTTAGCAGGCCGACGGCGCCAACAGGATGACGGCGGCAAATTTCGCGCGGCCATCGTGCGCCGTGGCGGCCGGCTTCATTTCGATACCTGATGCTCGACCCGGCCCAGACGGGATCTCACCGAGCCGACATGGATTTCGACCTTGCCCAGCCGGACTTCTACCGTACCCAAGCGGGTATCCACCTTTTCGAACTTGCGTTCCATGGCGCCCATGCGCGTCTCCATCGCCCCCATGCGGGTCTCCATGGCGCCCATGCGGCCTTCCATGGCGCTCATGCGGCCTTCCATGGCACCCATGCGTGTATCCATGGTGTCGATGCGATGGTTGATACGCACGAGGGTGGTATCGATGCTGTCGAGCCGCCCGGTCAGACGCTTGTCCATTTCGGTGATGTGTGCGGTGAGCGGGAGGAGCTTGTCCTGCGTCGAGTTACCGATGTACTGGAGCCCGCAGAATACTGCCGCAACCGCCGCCGCAATGGCTGCACCGATGGTTGCCCACGGGAAGGGCGCGCCAGGTTGGCGGCAATGACCCGCACCGTCGTCGGTGACGGCACCGGAGGTGGTGCGACGCTGCCGGTGCGGATTGTCATGCGGCTTTTGCCGGAAATGGCGTTGGCGACTGTGGTGAGCGTGGTGAGCGTGGTGAGCGTGGTGACTGTGGTGACTTTGGTGAGCGTCGTGGCCACGTGTGAGCGCGACATTCATGGCAGTGAGATAGAGGTGAAGGAAGGGCGATTCTTGCACTTCGACCCGTCGATGTCATATTTGCTTGCGTCGTTCTTGACCTGAGGCAAATCGCCCCGATCGCTATCAAAAACGGAAACAATTCCACAACATCTGCGCGAAGAAAAACATAAAAAAAATTTCGTTCATCATTCTGCGAATCGCTTTTTTCTTCTTCTCGCCGGCGCGAGACTGTGCGGCAGCAGCGCGCGTCCATGGTCCCGCTGGGCTTCGGCCGCTGGGCTTCCCCGTATCCGTGCTGCCCCATAAGAACGACACCGGAGACAACGATGACCATTGACTGGAGCCGACGCCGTGCCCTGGGCACGACGCTTTGCGCATTGCTGACCTTGCCCTTTGCCATGCCCGCCCTGGCGGCCTATCCGGACAAGCCGATCCGGCTGGTGGTGCCCTATCCGCCGGGTGGTGCCACCGACGTGATCGGGCGCATCATCGCCACGCGGTTGAGCGAGGCGCTCGGCCAGCAGGTGGTGGTCGACAATCGCGGCGGTGCCGGCGGCAATATCGGCGCGGAGGTGGTCGCCAAGGCCGCGCCCGATGGCTACACGCTGCTGATGGGCGCGCTGACCTCGCACTCGACCATGGCCACGCTCGAGAAAGGCAAGCTGCGCTACGACCTGATCAAGGATTTTGCGCCGGTAATGGTGGTCGGCTCCGTACCGCTCGTGGTGGTGGTGAATCCGAAGCTGCCGGTAAACACGCTGCCGGAGCTGATCCAGTACGGCAAGAGCCATCCGGGCAAGCTCAACTATGCGTCGTCTGGCGCGGGCGCGCCGCAGCGCATGGCCGCCGAGCTGTTCAGGAAGGAAGCGGGCATCGACATGGTGCACGTGCCTTACAAGGGCAGCGGCCCGGCCATGACCGACCTCGTGGCGGGCCAGGTCAACATGATGGTGGAGACCGTGCCCGCGGCGCAGCCGTTTATCAAGGCTGGCCAGCTGCGCGCCCTCGCGGTGGCGGCGCCCAAGCGCATCTCGATGCTGCCCGACGTGCCGTCGGCCACCGAGGCCGGCATGCCGCAACTGGAAGTCGCATCGACGTTCGGCGTGCTGGCCCCTGCCGGTACGCCCGCCGCCGTGGTCGAACGCCTGAATACCGCGATTGCCAGGATGCTCGAGAATGCCGAGGTGAAGGAGCAGTTTCTCAAGCAGGGCGTCTACGCCGCCGCGCCCACCACACCGGACAAGTCCGCGGAGCGACTGCGCAGCGAGGTAAGCCGCTGGGAGAAGGTGATCACGGACGCGCAGATCAAGTCCGACAGCTGATGCCGTTTTTTTTGTTTCGTTGAAGAAAGCCTGACACAACATGACCCGGAAACCGAACGACCCCACTCAAGACGCCAAGGAAGGCCAGCCCACCGGCAACGGCAGCGGCCTCCGCAAGGGGCTGACCAACTATGGCGACCTCGGCTTTTCGCTGTTTTTGCGCAAGGCCTTTATCAAGGGGTCCGGTTATACCGACAGCGCGCTGGACCGCCCCGTGATCGGCATCGCCGACACGGGCAGCGCCTACAACCCGTGCCACGGCAACATGCCGCAGCTTGTCGAGGCGGTAAAGCGCGGCATCATGCTTGCGGGTGGCCTGCCGATGCCGTTCCCGACCATCTCGGTGCACGAAAGTTTTGCCGCGCCGACCAGCATGTATCTGCGCAACCTGATGTCGATGGACACGGAAGAGATGATCCGGGCGCAACCGATGGATGCCGTGGTGCTGATTGGCGGCTGCGACAAGACCGTGCCCGCGCAACTGATGGGCGCGGCCTCCGCCGGGGTACCCGCGATCCAGCTGGTCACCGGCGCGATGCTGACAGGTTCGCATCGCAGCGAGCGCGTGGGCGCATGTACCGACTGCCGCCGCTATTGGGGCAAGTTCCGCGCCGGTGAGATCGACGAGGAAGAAGCCGGCCAGGTCAACAACCAGCTGGTGGCGAGCGTCGGCACCTGCTCGGTGATGGGCACCGCCAGCACCATGGCCTGCCTGGCCGAGGCAATGGGCATGAGCCTGCCCGGCTCGGCCACGCCGCCCGCCGTGACCGCCGACCGGATCCGCATGGCCGAGCTGACCGGCGCCCGCGCGGTGGAGATGGCGAAGGAGCGCCTGACCATCGACCGCATCCTCACGCCGGCAGCGTTCGAGAATGCGATGCGCGTGCTGCTGTCGATCGGCGGCTCGACCAACGGCATCGTCCACCTGGCCGCGATCGCGGGCCGCATGGGCCTCGACATCGACATGCAGGCGCTCGACCGCATGGGCCGCGAGACGCCGGTGCTGCTCGACCTCAAGCCGACCGGCCAGCACTACATGGAAGACTTTCACAAGGCAGGCGGCATGGCCACGCTGTTGCGCGAGCTGCGGCCGCTGCTCAGGCTCGATGCGCTGACCGTCACCGGCCGCACGCTGGGCGAGGAAATCGAGGCGGCGGGTCCGGCTTTTCCGCAGGACGTGGTGCGCTCGATCCAGGACCCCATCTATCCGCAAGGCGGCATCGCCGTGCTGAACGGCAATCTGGCGCCCGGCGGTGCCATCATCAAGCAGTCCGCCGCGGACGCCGGCCTGATGGAGCATGAGGGCCGCGTGGTGGTATTCGAGCATTCGCAGGACCTGGTCGAGCGCATCGACCGCGACGATCTCGACGTCAAGGCGGACGACATCCTCGTGCTGCGCAATATCGGGCCCAAGGGCGCGCCGGGCATGCCCGAGGCGGGCTATATTCCGATTCCCCGCAAGCTCGCGCGCGCCGGCGTCAAGGACATGGTGCGTATTTCCGATGGTCGCATGAGCGGCACGGCATTCGGCACCGTGGTGCTGCACGTCACACCGGAAGCGGCGGTAGGCGGCCCGCTCGCGCTGGTCCGCAGCGGCGACCGCATTCGCCTGAGCGTCAGCCGCCGCGAACTCAGCCTGCTGGTATCCGACGAGGAATTGCAGCGTCGCCGCGAGGCCTCGCCCGTGGTGGAGCCCAGCGCGTCGCGCGGTTACCTGAAGCTGTTCCTGCAGACGGTGACGCAGGCGGACCAGGGGGTCGACTTCGACTTCCTGCGCGCGGCCGAGCATCGTGGCAAGACGCCCGAATAAGGCGTCAGGCCCCGGCGCTGCGTCGTGTGCGCCGGGGCGTAGCGGCTTTGTCCAGGCTGGCGCGCGGTTGCGCGAACAGCGCGCGCGCCTCGGCCAGCAGGGCTTCGGCCAGCGAGGCACGCGGGCCGTGCGTCGACCAGATCAGCCCCACACGTCGCACCGGCGCGCGATCGGGCAACGGCCGCCGCGTGATCGCGAGCCCGCTGTGCCACATCGGTTGCCAGTCGGGCACCAGCGCCACGCCGAGTCCCTCGCCCACCAGCGCGGCAATCACCATGAGCCCATCGACCTCGAGCCGCTGCCGCGGCCGAATGCCGTGGTCGCGCAGATAGCGGTCCGCGAGCTGGCCGCCGAGTACCGAGCGGTCGTAGCGGATAAACGGTTCGGTGGCAAGCAGTGCGAGCGGATCGCGGTCCGCCATGGCCGCGGGCGCCACCACGACCAGCGGTTCGGCCATGAACTCGGCCCAGTGGTAGCCCTTGGCCACCGCGAACTGCGGTTCCACCACGATGGCGGCATCGAGTTCCCCGCGCGTCAGGCTTTCGCAGAGTTCGATCGAGCGCCCGGGTTTGACGAACAGGTTGACGCCGGGATGCTGCCGGTACAGGCGTCCCAGCAACGGCGGTACGATGCTGCCCATCGCGGTGACGAACGAGCCAAGGCGGAATTCACCGAGCGAGGCATCGCCGCTGGCCACGGCGCCCATGTCGCGGATATCGCGAATGACCTGGCGCGCGCGGTCGAGAATGCGGATGCCGGCCTCGGTCGGTACCACCGAACGCCCCGCGCGGCGCACCAGCGGCACGCCCAGTTCTTCCTCGAGCGCATGGAGGCGCGCGGCAATGGCCGCCGGCGTGAGATCGAGTCGACGTGCCGCCTCGGCGAGCGAGCCGACATCGACGACCGTGACGAAGCTTTGCAGGAATCGAACGTCCATTGCGCAATGCTAGCACCTCACCGTGTGCGGCCAGCGCGCCGGAAGCCACGCCATCTGCAGGAACCCCAGCACACCAGGAACACCAAGGAGCCACCATGCCGCTGCTGACCGCCGACGCCAAAGGCGTCTTCCCGATTGCCCCCACGCCATTCCTCGACGACGGCACCATCGATACCGCTTCGATCGACCGCCTGACGGATTTCTACCTCGCCTGCGGCAGCACTGGCATCACGGTGCTGGGCCAGCTCGGCGAAGCGCCCAAGCTCGAGCATGCCGAGTCGGTGGAGGTGGCGACGCGCATGATTCGCCGTGCCAGCCGGCTGCCGGTGGTAGTGGGGGTCTCCGCGCCTGGCTTTGCCGCCATGCGCGCGCTCACGCGCGAGGTGATGGACCGTGGCGCCGCCGGTGTGATGATCGCCCCGCCCAACACGCTGCGCACCGATGACCAGATCGTCGGCTATTACCGTCAGGCCGTGGAAGCGATCGGCGCCGATGTGCCGTTCGTGATCCAGGACTACCCGCTGACGTTCTCGGTACAGATGACGCCGGGCGTGATCCGGCGCATCGTTACCGAACTGCCGTCGTGCGCGATGCTCAAGCACGAGGACTGGCCCGGCCTGGAAAAGATCTCCACGCTGCGCGGCTTCGAGAAGGATGGCTCGATGCGCCATATCTCGATCCTGTGCGGCAACAATGGCCTGTTTCTCGACTACGAGGTCGAGCGCGGCGCCGATGGCGCCAACACCGGCTACTGCTTCCCCGACATGCTGTGCGACGTGGTGCGCCTCAACGCCGAAGGCAAGCGCGAGGAAGCCCACGACCTGTTCGATGCTCACTTGCCGCTGCTGCGTTACGAGCAGCAGCCCGGTGCCGGCCTGGCCGTGCGCAAGTACGTGATGATGCGACGCGGCCTGCTGACCTCGGCCGCCCAGCGCAAGCCGGCAGCGGTCATGTCCGCCACCGCGCGCGCCGAGGTCGACCATCTGCTGCGGCGCCTGGCCCGCCACGATGCGCGCGCCGCCACCGCGCTCGGGTAAGCCGCGCGCCGTCAGCGCTGGAACACCGTGTGGATCGAACGCCCGCGCGCATCCACCGCCACGGTGACGGGCATGTCCTCGACCTCGAATTCGTACATGGCTTCCATGCCGAGGTCGGGGAACGCCACGATGCGCGACTGGCGGATGGCGCGCGAGATCAGGTATGCGGCGCCGCCGACGGCAGTCAGGTAGGCTGCGCCATGGTCGCGGATGGCGGCGATCGCGGTCGGGCCCCGCTCGGCCTTGCCGACCATGACGCGCAGGCCGGTTTCCGCCAGCAGTCGCGGCACGAACTTGTCCATGCGCGTCGAGGTTGTCGGGCCCGCGGGGCCCACCGCTTCACTGCCGACCGGATCGACCGGGCCCACGTAGTAGATCGCGCGCTCGCGCAACGAGACCGGTAGCGGCTCGCCGGCATCGAGCATGGCCACCAGGCGCTTGTGCGCGGCATCGCGCGCGGTCAGCAGCTTGCCGCGCAGACGCAGGCGCTGGCCCACCTTCCATTGCGCCACGGTCTCGGCCGTTAGCGTATCGAGATCGACTTCGAGGTCGTCCGCATCGGGCGGCAGGCTTTCCGGAATACCCTGCCAGACCGACTCGTCGGGCGCAACGAAGCGGGCCGGGCCGGTCCCGTCGAGCGTGAAGCTGACAAAGCGGGTGGCGGCGCAATTCGGAATCAGCGCCACCGGCAGCGCAGCCGCATGGCTTGGCAAGGCATGGACCTTGACGTCGAGCACCGTGGTAAGACCGCCCAATCCCTGCGCGCCGATGCCGAGCGCGTTGATGCGGTCGTACAGTTCCAGCCGCAGCCGCTCGGCATCGTCCTGGGGGCCGCGCGCGCGCACCGCGTGGATGTCGATCGGCGTGAACAGCGACTGCTTGGCCGCCATCATCGCCTGCTCGGGGGTGCCGCCGATACCGACCCCCAGCACCCCGGGCGGACACCAGCCCGCGCCCATCTGCGGCACCGCATCGAGAATCCAGTCCACCAGTGAGTCGCTCGGGTTGAGCGTGGCGAACTTCGCCTTGACGTCGCCGCCGCCGCCCTTGGCCACCACGGTCATCCCGATGGTGTGGCCTGGCACCAGTTCGACGTGGACAAAGCCGGGCGTGTTGTCGCCGGTGTTGCGGCGCGCGCCGAGGGGGGAGCCAACCATGGTCGCGCGCAATGGGTTGTCGTGGCAGGTATAGGCGCGTCGGACACCTTCGTCGACCATCTGCTGCAGGCTTTGCAGCGTGCCCGTGCGCGCGGCAAAGCGCACATTCATGCCGACGCGCATGAACACCTGCGCCACGCCGGTGTCCTGGCACAGCGGGCGATGCCCGCGCGCGGCCATGCGGCTATTCACCAGCAACTGCGTGAGAGCACTGCGGGCGGGGCCGGGCGGCTCGGCTTGCCACGCCTCGCGCAGGGCCCCGACGAAATCGGCGGGATGGTAGTAGCTGACGAACTGGAGGGCGTCGGCGATGCTGTCGACGACATCCTCCTGGTAAACCACGGTCATGCGGGGCTCCAGCGGAGGTGGAATATGTTCAAACATATTCGCACAAAGCCGACCGGCGCGAAAGCGCCGCGAAGGTGGGGCAAGGCCGGCGAGCTTGCGCGAACGACGCTACGCGTGCCGCTGGAGAATGGTCGAGTAGGAGAACCGGTCGGCCGGATGCAGGCTGACCACCACCTCGAATAGCCGGTCGGACTGGTCGTAGTAGCGCCGCACGAACTCGAGCGCATGCGCGCCGGGCTCGGTGCCGAGCGTCTGGGCCAGCGGCGCCGGCACGCCGACCGCCCGCACGGTCTGGTGGATTTCCTTTACCAGCCGTCCTGAAGTCTGGCCCACCAGGTCGCAGATCAGGCCCTGCGCGGTCTTGAGTTTGCTCTTGATGCGGGCGCCGTCGGTCGCGGTCACGTACACGTCCGACCACGACAGCGGATGCGCGGGCGCGGCCGGATTGGTGCGCGAGGTCGGGATATGCAGCCAGCGCGTGCCGGGCTGACAGCCGAGATGGCTGGCCAGTTCGATATCCATCACGATCTCGCGTGCGCCATGGATCTTGCGCTCGGTGGCGGCGCCATACTGCACCAGCTCGTCGATGGTCGAGAGGCGCGGCATGTACTCGCCAGACTGCGGCGCCGCCGCTTCGACCCGGGTGCCCGCGCGCTTCTTGCGCGACACCATGCCGAGCTCCTGGATGCGTGTGAGGGCCACGCGCACGGTGCCGCGGCTGACCCCGTACTTGTCGGCGAGTTCGAGCTCGCCCGGCAGGCTGGAACCGACGGGATAGACGCCGCTGGTGATGTCCTGAATGAGCGCCTTGGTCAGCTCGGCGTGGCGTGGCTCCATGGAATCGTAGAAAGAGTGAGGGAACGAAGACGACGCAAATGCTAACGACAGCGGCGAGCGAAGCCAAGTCCTGCTGGTTTACCCTGATACGGCGCGCTTGACCGTGGCGCTGCATGTTCTCTAGAATATGTTCAAACATATTTTTTAGCTATACATATTTCTCTCAGGAGACCAGCGTGGCTGCATTGACAGACGCCCGCCCGGCATCGGCTTCCGGCCCGGCGGTTCCTCCCACTCCGTGGTATCGCCGGCTCGGCATGCAGGTGCTCGTCGCGATGGCACTCGGCATTGCGGTCGGCTTTGCCTTTCCCGCCTTCGGCGCTTCGCTGAAATTCCTCGGCGACATGTTCCTCGCGCTGATCAAGGCCGGGGTCGCACCGCTCGTATTCCTGACCGTGGTGACCGGCATCGCCTCCGCCGGCGATATCAAACGCGCCGGGCGCGTCGGGGTGCGCGCGGTGGTGTACTTCGAGGTGATCTCGTCGATCGCGCTGGTGATTGGCCTGTTCTTTGCCAACCTGCTCCATCTTGGCAGCCACATGCATGCCGAGCCGACCGCCTCGGCTGCCGCGGCGGCATCGAAGGCCGCCGCCCACGCGGCGCCGCCGTCGTTCAAGGAATTCCTGCTCCATACCGTTCCCGACAACTTCGTCGGCGCCTTCGCCCGTGGCGAAATGCTGCAGGTGGTGGTGCTGGCGCTGATCTTCGGCGCCGGCATCCTCACGCTGGCGCCCGAGCGCCGCGCGCGCGTGTCGGAAGGCCTGGAGCTGGTCTCCGAGACCCTGTTCTCGTTCATCAATATCGTGATGAAGTTCGCCCCGATCGGCACCTTCGGCGCGGTCGCCTATTCGGTGGGCAGCAACGGCTCGGGGGTGCTGCTCGCGCTGGCCGAACTCGTGCTGAGTTTCTATGGCGTGATCCTGTTCTTCGTGGTGGTGGTGCTAGGCCTGGTGTGCCGCCTGTCGGGCTTCAGCCTGTTCCGCTTCCTGCGCTTTATCAAGGAAGAAGTGTTTATCGTGCTCGGCACGGCCTCGTCCGAAAGCGCGCTGCCGGGCCTGTTGCGCAAGCTGGAACTGTTTGGCTGCTCCAAGCAGACCGTGGGCCTGGTGTTGCCCACCGGCTATGCGTTCAACCTCGACGGTACTTCCATCTACATGTCGATGGGCGTACTTTTCATCGCCAATGCGTTCGGCGTGCCACTGAGCCTGGAGCAGCAACTGGGCATTCTCGCGCTCATGCTGCTGACGTCGAAGGGCGCGGCTACCGTCTCGGGCGGCTCGTTCGTGGTGTTCGCCGCCACCGTTACCGCCACCGGCATCCTGCCGCCGGACGGGCTGGCCCTGCTGTTTGGCGTGTATCGCTTCATGTCGATCGCGATCGCCACCTGCAACACGATCGGCAACAGCGTAGCCACCGTCGTCATCGCCAAGTGGGCGAAGGACTTCGATCCTGAACGCGCCCGTGCGGCTCTGGCGGCGTCAGAGGCCGCTCGCTGAGCCAGGGCCGACCTGCGGCCGCTCGCCCTGCCAACCTTTTTCACCGTACTGAAAGCCTTTCCATGGCCACCACCGTATTCGACTCCGTCCTGTTCCGCGACATGTTCGGCACGCCGCAGATGCGTGCCGTATTCGACGACCGCGCCTATGTGGCGCGTTGCATCGACGCCGAAACCGGGCTCGCGCGCGCGCAGGCACGTGCCGGCCTGATTCCGGCCGAGGCTGCGCAGCAGATCAGCGCACGGTCACAGCTCGACAAGATCGACCTGGACGCGATGCGTGCCGAGACCGAGATCGTCGGCTATCCGATCCTGCCGCTGGTGCGCCAGCTGTCCGCGATGTGTGGCGAGGCCGGCCGCTATGTGCACTGGGGTGCCACCACGCAGGACATCATGGACACCGCGACGATGCTTCAGTGCAAGCAGGCGGTGGAGATCATCGAGGCCCAGCTCGACGAGGTACGCGCGGCATTGAAGACGCTCGCGGCCGACCATGCGAAGACCGTTACCGCGGGCCGTACCCACCTGCAGCACGCCCTGCCGGTGACGTTCGGCTTTCGCGCCGCGGTGTGGCTGTCGGCGCTGAATCGTCATGCCGAGCGCCTTGCGGAAGCGAAGCAACGCGCGCTGCTGGTGGAGTTCGGCGGCGCCGCCGGCACGCTGGCCTCGCTTGGCAGCACCGATATCGGCCTGACCGTGCGTGCCAACCTCGCTGACGAACTAGGCTTGCGCGACCCCAAGATTACGTGGCACGTGGCGCGCGACGGCCTGGTGGAACTGGTCTCGCTGCTGGCGGCGATCGGCGGCTCGCTCGGCAAGATCGCGTTCGATGTGATGACGATGGCGTCGTCCGAGTTCGGCGAAGTTGCCGAGCCGTTCGTGGAAGGCCGCGGCGCGAGCTCCACCATGCCGCAGAAGCGCAACCCGATCTCGAGCGAACTGATGCTGGCCGCGGCCAAGCTGCTGCGCGAGCGTGCCGCGCTCATGCTCGACGCCATGATTCAGGACTTCGAGCGGGCCACGGGGCCGTGGCATCTGGAATGGAGCGCGGTGCCGGAGGCCTTCCTGCTGGCGTCGAGCGCGCTCGGCCAGGCCGCGTTCATGCTCAAGGGCCTGTCGGTCGATACCGGCCGCATGCGCGAGAACCTCGACCTTACCGGCGGCCTCATCGTCGCCGAGGCGGTGATGATGGGCCTCGCGCCCGAGATCGGCCGCCAGCAGGCGCACGACGTGGTGTACGACGCGTGTCGCGTGGCGATCGAGCAGAAGCGCACGCTTCATGCGGTGCTGTGCGAAAACCGCGACATCGTGGCGCGCCTGGGCGAGGACCGTATCCGCGCGCTCACCGATCCGGCAAACTATCTGGGCGCCGCCGAGCGCATGGCGATGGCGGTCGTGGAGGACACGCGCATCGGCCGCTGACGGTTTTGCCGCCGTGCGCGCGGGCCATGTTCGGCCACGCGCGCGGCGGTCCCATCCCAAACCATCCCGCACAGAGGATAGAGGAGACATCATGAAGCCATTGAACGCGCTGCTTGCGACGCTATGCCTGGCCACGGGCGTGGCCCAGGCGCAAACCTATCCCGCCAAGGCGGTGACCTGGATCGTGCCGTTCGCGGCCGGCGGCCCCACCGATGCGCTGGCACGCAATATCGCCGAACGCGTCGCGCGCGAACTCGGTCAGCCCATCGTCATCGAGAACACGCCCGGCGCCGGCGGCACCGTGGGCGCGGCCAAGGCCGCACGCGCGCCTGCCGATGGCTACACCATGCTGGTCGGCCACGTCGGCTACATGGCCGCCGCCCCCTCGCTCTACAACAAGCTCGCGTACGATCCGGTCAAGGACTTCGAGGGCGTCTTCCGCTTTCCCGATACGCCGCTGGTGCTGCTGGTCGGTGCGGGCTCGCCATACAAGACCGTGCAGGACCTGGTGACGTTTGCCAAGGCCAATCCCGGCAAGCTGAACTTTGGCAATGCGGGCGTGGGTTCGACCTCGCATCTGGTTGCCGCGATGTTTGCGCAGAAGGCCGGCATCCGCATTACGCCGGTCGCCTACAAGGGCGCGGGCCCGGCGTTGACCGACGTGATGGGCGGCCAGGTCGACGGCATGTTCGACCAGACCAACACGGCATTGCCGCAGGTGAGCGGGGGCAAGGTGCGCGCCATCGCCCAGACGGCGACGCAGCGTGTGCCGCAGTTCCAGCAGGTGCCCACCGTTGCCGAGACCGTGGTGCCCGGCTTCGAGGCGTCTACGTGGTACGGACTCTATGCGCCGAAGGGCGTGCCGAAGGAGGTGGTGGCGCGTACCTATGCGGCCTGGAGCAAGGCGCTGCAGGACCAGGCCTTCGTCAAGCGCCTGGCCGACCAGGGCATCCAGATGTTGCCCGACGCGCAATATGCGCCGGCTGCCCTGACCCGACACACCGCCAGCGAGGTCACCAAATGGAAGAAGGTGATTGCCGACGCTGGCATCAAGCTCGAGTGACCGCGGTTCGCTGACGGCGCCGCGCATGACGGCGCAAGCCCTCATTCCTTCTGAATGCCGGCAAGCGCGGCGGCATTCGACCAGCGCTTGATCTCGTCGAGCTGGAAGCGGCGCAGCACGTCGGCGCCGCCAGCAAAGACCTGGCCGCTGGTACGGCCGACGAATGCGGCGGCGTCCTTGCTGTTGAAGATCTCCACCGCGGCGTCGCCGAGCTTCTTGACCACGTCGGGTGGGGTCTTGGCCGGCGCGAACAGCGACACCCAGTTGACCATGTAGTAGTCCTTGTAGCCGAGCTCCTGCAGCGTCGGCACATTGGGCTGCGCGGGTAGGCGCTTGTCGCCGCCTACCGCGATGATGCGCGTCTTGCCCGACTGCGCGAGTGCCGACGCGGCCAGATAATCCGACATCGCAAAGTCCACCTGCCCGCCGGCGAGATCCGCCACCGCCGGTGCGGCGCCCTTGTAGGGAATCGCGGCCGCGGTGATGCCGGCCTGCTTCATGAACAGCTCGGTGGCGATCTGGTACGACGCGGAGCCCGAGCCGTAGCTGAGCTTGCCCGGATGTGCCTTGGCCGCGGCGACCAGATCGGCAACGGTCTGGTACGGCGAGTCGCCGCGCACCGACAACACCATGGCGCCGTAGTAGAGCCGCGCGACCGGGGCGAAGTCGCGCACGGGGTCGTACGGCAGCGACTTGAACTGGACCAGGTTGGTCGCCATCGGCGAATTGCTGGCGACGAACAGCGTGTAGCCATCGGGGTCCGCCTTTGCCACGGTCTGCGCCGCGATAAAGCTGTTGGCACCGGGGCGGTTCTCCACCACGAAGGGCTGGCCGAAGCGGGCTTCGAGCTTTTGCGCGAGAAAGCGCGCGCTGCTGTCCGAACCCGTTCCCGGCGGAAACGAGACCACGATCCTCACGGGCTTGTCCGGATAGTTGTTGGCATTGGCCAGTGCCACCGCGGGCACGGCAAACATGGCTGCCAGAGAGGCGATCAGCAGGCGCCGCATGGTTGTGTCTCCTGTTCTCGGGGCGATGCATGCCTGCGGCACGTCACCCACTTTTCATCGAGCAGACAGCGTAGGAGATCGCCGCGCGGCGCCGCAATGCATGCCGCAACATAATCGTTATGCGTCCGCCGGCATGGCTCGGCCTCGCATGGGGCACGGGATGGCAGCACGGGGTTGCAGCGCGTTACTGCAGCGAGGTGATTGTCGCCGGATTTCCGATATCTCATGCATGCGATAGCCGTTGCGCAACCGGCGTTGCTAACCTCGTCTCGCATATCCGGAACGAGGAGACACAGTTGGAGACAGCCAGCAAGATCGTGATACGGCCGGCCGCGCCCGATGGCGCGCTCGCCCCGCTGCGCGCCGAAGTGCGCGCGTTCCTGGCCGAGACCGTGCACGACATGCCCCCACAACTGCGCGCAAAGAGCTGGTCGGGCTATGACCCTGCCTTCAGCCGCGCACTCGGTGAACGGGGGTGGATCGGCATGACGTGGCCCAAGGCCTATGGCGGGCAGGAGCGTTCGATGCTCGAACGTTATGTCGTGCTCGAGGAACTGCTTGCCGCGGGCGCACCGGTGGGCGCGCACTGGGTGGCAGAGCGGCAGAGCGGCCCGCTGCTGATGCGCTACGCCGACAAGGCCGTGGCGCGGGAGATCGTGCCGCGCATCGTGCGCGGCGAGCTGCGCTTCTGCATCGGCATGAGCGAACCCGATTCCGGCTCCGATCTCGCGTCGATCCGCACGCGTGGCGATCGCGTGGACGGCGGCTGGATCATCAACGGTACCAAGCTCTGGACCTCCAACGCACACCACTCGCAATACATGATCGCGCTGGTCCGCACCGACCGTGGCGCCGACGACAAGCACAAGGGGCTATCGCAGTTTCTGGTCGACATGACGTCACCAGGGCTGCAGGTGAGGCCGATTCGCAATCTCGCCGGTAACGAAGGCTTCAACGAGGTGGTGTTCGAGAACGTGTTCGTGCCGGACCGCATGCTGATCGGCAAGGAGGGCGACGGCTGGGCCCAGGTCACGGCCGAGCTCACGTTCGAACGCAGTGGCCCCGAGCGCTATCTGAGCAGCTATGCGCTGCTGGCCGAGATGGTCGACGCGGCCGATGCCGACGACAGCCGGCATGCCGTGGAGATCGGCTATCTCGTCGCCGAGCTGGGCAACCTGCGCCAGATGTCGCGCGGCATCGCGGCGATGCTTCATCGCGGCGAGAACCCACAGCTTGCCGCGGCCAACGTCAAGGACATGGGCGCGCTGTTCGAGCAGCGCATTCCGGAAGTGGCGCACCAGCTGTTCGGCCATGAACTGCGCCGCGCCGGCACGCCGCTGGTGGCCACGCAAGGCTACCTGACCCAGACCGTACCCTCGTTCTCCCTGCGGGGCGGTACGCGCGAAATCCTGCGGGGAATCATTGCCAGGGGGCTCGGTATCCGATGAGCGACGCGACGAACGAACTCGAACAACTGTTGACCGACAGCGCCGAGCGCCTGTTTGGCAACGAAGTCACGCTCGCACAGTCCGAGGCGATGGAACGTGGCGAATTCCCGCACGCGCTGTGGCAGACCGTGGAGGCGAGCGGCCTCACGCGCGTGCTGGCCCGCGAGGAGGACGGCGGCGCCAACGCCAGCTGGGCCGAGGCGCTGCCCGTGCTGCTGGCCGCCGCGCGCACGGTCGCGCCGGTGCCGTTTATCGAGACCGCGACGGCGACGTGGCTGCTGAGCCGGCTCGGCATGCCGGTACCGGCAGGACCGATCGCACTGGCCGATCTCGGGGCGGAGCCGGAAGCAAGGCGCGCCGGCGACGACTGGACGCTCACCGCCGAGGTGGAAGTGCCATGGGGGCGCCACGCGCCGCACGTACTGGTGCGCGCCCGCGGCGTCTGGCTGCTGTTGCCGACCGAATCTTGCCGCGTCAGCGAGGATGCCAATATCGCCGGCGAAGCGCGCGACGAACTCAGTTTCATCAACGTGACCGCGGTCGCGAGTGCTACCGGTGCGCCGCGCGCACGCTTCGACGATCCGGCCGCCCTGGGCGCCCTGATGTGCGCGATCCAGATCGCCGGGGTGCTTGAACGCGTGCTCGACCAGACCGTCCGGTACGCCACCGAGCGGATCCAGTTTGGCCGCCCCATCGGCAAGTTCCAGGCCATCCAGCAGCAGCTCGCGGTGCTCGCCAATGAAGTGGTCGCGGCGCGCATGGCGGTGGCCAGTGCCTGTGCGGCCATGGCTGGCGACGACTGGGTGCGGCACGCGATGATCGCCAAGATCGTCTGTGGCCTGGCGGCGGGGCGCGTCCCCGCCATCGCGCACCAGGTGCATGGCGCCATCGGCTTCACGCGCGAGCATTCGCTGCACTACGCCACGCGTCGGCTCTGGTCGTGGCGCGCGGAATACGGCAGCGAGGCGCAATGGGCGGCGCGGCTCGGTGCGCAGGCGATTCGCGACGGCGGTGCCGCGCTGTGGCCACGCATGACGGAGGCCGCATGAAGCCGATCCTGTATTGGCGGGATAGCCTGCATGCCGGGTTGCGCCGCGTGGTGCCGGCATGCACGGTGGCCGGGCTGGCGTGCATCGCCGCGGCCGCGCATGCCGAAAGCGCGCAGGCATATCCGACCCGCCCGATCCGCGTGATCGTGCCGTTCACCTCGGGGAGCGGCTCCGATTCATCGGCGCGCTACTACGGCGAGCAGCTCGGCAAGGCGCTGGGGCAGCCGGTGGTGGTGGAGAACCGTCCCGGCGCCAACGGCCTGATCGGCATCCAGGCGCTCAAGAGCGCCCCCGCCGATGGCTACACGGTACTGCTGGCCAGCAACTCGCCGATGTCGGTCAATCCGATCGTGATGAAGAACCTGCCCTACGATCCGCTGACGGACATGAAGCCGGTGTCCGGGCTCAGCCGCAACATGAACGTGTACCTGGTGCCGGTCGATTCGCCGCTGAAGACGATTGCCGATGTGGTCACCACCACGCGGCAGACCGGCAAGCCATTGAGCGTGGGAACCTATTCGGCCGGCTACCAGCTGGCGGCGGCGTGGTTCGCCAACCTCGCCGGCATCCGCTTTGTGAACGTACCGTACAAAGGTCAGGCGCAGATCATGACCGATGTGATCGGCGGCCAGCTTGACCTCGCGGTGGTCGATCTGGGTGGTGCGCTGGGCCTGCTCAAGGAGGGCAAGGTGCGCGCGCTCGCGGTCACGGGCGAAACGCGGCATCGCGACTTTCCCGACGTGCCGACCATCCGCGAGAGCGGCTATCCCGACTACGTGCAGTACAGCTGGGTGTCGTTTTACGTGCGCGTGCAGACCCCGGACGACATCACGGACAAGCTTGCCGGCGCGATGCAGGTCATTCTCAAGACGCCTGCGTCCGATGCATTCCTGGCGACCAAGGGCAGCGACGCGATGGCCTATCCGCCCAAGGTCATGCGCCGCTTCCAGCAGGCCGAGATCGCGCGCTTCCGCGGCGTGGCCAGCGCGGCCGGCATCCGCCCGGAATGATGCGGCGCTCAGGACCTGATGCGCCGGGCCGCCGCGGCCAGCAGTGTGCGCAGCATGGTGACGAACGGATGCGAGTGCACGTTGTTGTGCCAGCACAGGTGGATCGGCACGGACATGCCGCCATCCTGCATCGGCACGAAGCGCACGCCCGCATGCCGGCACAGCATCGGCGCGAGATAGTCCGGGATCATCGCGTAGGTCTCGGTGCCGCTGATCGCATCGGGAATCGCCAGGTAGCTGGTGAGCGTGCCGACGATATGCCGCTGCTGGCCGTGGCCATCGAAGTAGCGGTCGAGCAGGCGCGTGATCAGGCCAAACTGCGAGATATCGAGGCAGGGCAGCGGCGCCAGCTCGCGCGCGGACGTGACCGCCCCGAGATGCGGATGTTCCGCGGCGGCAAGGCAGCCGAAGCGCGCGGTCAGCAACTGCTCGGAACGCAGCGATTCCGATTCCACGGGGTAGAACGCCACCATGATGTCGATGGCGCCGCTGGTCATGGCCGACAGGCCGCTGGGCAGCGGCACCGGTTGCATGCGCACGCGCGCGCGCGGCGCCACCTGGCGCAACTCGGCGAGGAAGGCCGGCGCGATCAATGCCTGCAGCGAATCGTTGATGCCGATCACGAACGAGCCAGTCTCGGCGGCGGGATCGTAGTCGCCGGTCTGCGTGTAGATCTCCTCGATCGCGCGCAGCGCATCGTCGAGGGTGGCGCGCAGGTCCTGCGCGCGCCGCGTCGGCAGCATCTTGTGCGCGCTCTTGATCAGCAGCGGATCGCCGAGGTCGTCGCGCAGGCGGTCCAGCATGCGGCTCATCGACGGTTGCGTGCTGTCGAGCCGCTTGGCGGCCTCGCTCACGCTGTTGCTCTCAAGCAGCGCCGCCAGCACGACCAGCAGGTTCAGGTCCTTCTTGCGCAATTCCGCCAGCGCCGGACGGCGGCCATCCGGCCCGAGCAGGCTGCCGGTGTCCGGTGGAAGGGGGGCGTCGTTCATCCTGGATGCGCCTCGCGCTCATATTGAAAATGGCATAACGCAGTATGCAGCATTTTGCGCCTGGCGCGATAGCCATGACATCCCTGCCATGCCACCGGTCCGTCCATTCACTGCTCTTCATCGATGCACCGATTCACCGATTCACCCTCCCACCGAGCCAACTGCCATGACGCCCTGTTCTTTCTCGACTGAAACCCTGCCGGTGTCGCTGGACGGCCATGTCGCCCAGGTCCTGATGCGCCGGCCGCCCTACAACTACCTCGATGCCGATTATGTCGGCCTGCTCGCCGACGCGCTGGAACGGCTCGACCAGGACGATGCCTGCCGCGCCATCGTGCTGGCCAGCGAGGGCAAGGCCTTCTGCGCCGGCGCCAATTTTTCCGGACAGGATGCCGCCGTCAAGCGGGACCCGAGTCCCTTCTATCGCCAGGCCATGCGCCTGTTCCGCACGCGCAAGCCGATCGTCGCGGCAGTCCATGGCGCCGCCGTCGGCGCCGGTGCTGGCCTGGCGCTGGTGGCGGATTTTCGCGTGACCTGTGCCGAGGCGCGCTTCAGCGTCAATTTCAACCGGCTCGGCTTTCATCCGGGCTTCGGTCTGACGCTGACACTGCCGCGGCTGATCGGCGTGCAACAGGCCTCGCTGCTGTTCTACACGGGCCGCCGCATCGACGGCGCCACCGCGGTCCGCATCGGCATGGCCGACCAGCTCGCGCCGGCGGACGAGGTTCTCGCGCAGGCGCATGCGCTCGCCGCGGAAATCGCCGTATCGGCGCCGCTTGCGGTGGAAAGCACCCGCGCCGCCATGCGCACCGGGCTGGCGGAGGCCGTGCATGCGGCCAACCAGCACGAGCTCGCGGTCCAGCTCACGCAGTTTCCGACCGAGGATTTCCGTGAAGGCGTCGCGGCGATGGCCGAGCGCCGCCTGCCCAATTTCCAGCGCCGCTGAAGCGACAGGAGCCGATCTCGTGACTTCGCAACACATCAACAACGACCGCGCCGACAGCCGCCCCGGGACAGCCGGTCCGCTCGCCGGCGTGCGCGTGCTGGACCTGTCGTCGGTGGTGCTCGGTCCCATGGGCACGCAGGTGCTGGCCGACATGGGTGCCGACGTGATCAAGATCGAGGCGCCGGAGGGCGACCTCATGCGCGCCAATGGCGTGGTGGAAACGCCCGGCATGAGCTCGATCTTTCTCGCGCTCAACCGCAACAAGCGTTCGGTGGTGCTCGATCTCAAGCAGGAATCGGGGCGCGCGGCGCTACGCCGGCTGGTCGCGACAGCGGATGTCCTTGTGCACAACATGCGTGTCTCGGCGATCGAACGGCTCGGCTTTGGCTACGAGGCGGTACGCGCGTGGAATGCGGAGATCGTCTACTGCGCCGCCACGGGCTTTGGCCAGGATGGACCGCATCGCGACAAGCCCGCGTTCGACGACATCATCCAGGCGGCATGCGGCTTTGTCGGCGCGGCGTCGATCAACCGCGACGAGCCCGACTACCTGCCCAGCCTGATCGCCGACAAGACCACGGGACTGGCCGTTGCCAACGCCGTGCTGGGGGCACTGTTCCATCGCGAACGTCACGGCGAGGGCCAGTACGTCGAGGTACCCATGCTCGAGACCATGGCGGCATTCGTACTGACCGAGCATATGGGCGGCATGACGTTTCCGGGTTCGGCCACGCGGGCTGGCTACGCGCGTCTGCTCGAAGGCGGCCGCAAGCCGGTGCGCACGCAGGACGGCTGGATCAGCCTGCTGCCGTATACCGACAAGCACTGGAAGGCGTTTTTCCACGAGGTGGATCGGGACGATCTCGGCGAGCGCTACAACATTGCCAGCCGGCGCGAGCGCAACGCGCATATCAAGGCGCTGTACGGGCATTTGCGCGAGCTGGCGCCGTTGCGTACCACCGCGCAGTGGATGACGCTGTGCGAGCGGCTCGATATTCCGGCCACGCCGATCTACGCGCTCGACGACCTGCCGCGCCATCCGCAACTGCGGGCGGTGGGCCTGTTCGAGGAATCGGTGCATCCGGAGGTCGGGCCGATACGCCAGATCCGTCCGACCGCGCGCTTTGCGCGCACGCCCACCGCGATTCGCCGGCATGCGCCCGGCCTGGGGCGGGACACGGCCGAGGTGTTGCGCGAGGCAGGCTTCGACGAAGACGAGATTGCGCAACTGGTGGAAGCGGGACCGCGCTGACCGCCGCGCCGTGTCGATCCGACAAATCTGTCAGCCGTATGCAACGCGCCGCCATTTGTGGCACTTCACGTCGAGTACACTGCCGGCTGGCGTCGCCCGGTACGCGGGCGACGCCGCTTCCTTCGACACTGACACCGCAGCCACTCATGAAGAAATTCCCCCTGTTTATCGCCGCCCTGGCCCTCGCCGGCGCCGCGCACGCCGCGGATTCCGCCCCGGAGAAGCTGCCGTCCGGCATGACGATCCAGCATCTGGCCAAGGGCACCGGTCCTTCGCCGAAGGCGACCGATACCGTCAAGGTGCACTATCGCGGCACGCTGACCGATGGCACCGAATTCGATAGCTCCTACAAGCGCGGCCAGCCCATCTCGTTTCCCCTCAACCGTGTGATTCCGTGCTGGACCGAGGGCGTGCAGAAAATGCAGGTGGGCGGCAAGGCCAAGCTGACGTGCCCGGCCAATACCGCCTATGGCGCGCGCGGCGTGCCGGGCACGATTCCGCCCAATGCGACGCTGAACTTCGAAGTGGAACTGCTCGGTATTGGCAACTGAAGTTCCGGGGGCCCATCGGGGCGACCGGAGGGCAACCGAAGGAAATCGAAAGCAGCCCGCGCCAAGCCGACGCGGGTTGCGATCTTGCAGATCTTGCGTGCTGTGCGCGCTGCCTGAGCACGCTTTCATCTGCAGGGCGACATTTGCACCGGCGCGCATTGGGCCTATACTGGGTTGTGTTGCGGCGCAGCATTTCGCGCCGCGCAAAAGCCAGTTGGAAATGCCCATGATTCCCTGCGAACTTTGCAGACGGCTGATCGGCCGTCCGGGTCATGTCCCGCCTCACGCGCGGCTTGTGAAGTCGGCCACCGTGCCGCATGCCTCGCAAGGCAGCGCGTACTTCTATACCTGCGAACAGTGCCGCCAGGCCATCGTGCTGTCGGCCGACGATCGCGATGGTCCCGATGGCTGGAAGGCGGTGGCGCCGCCGTCCTGAGCCGCACGCTGACATTGGGCCACCTCCAGCATGCGCATGGTTGTCAACGAGTGTCCCGTCGGGCAACGGGGCACGCGCGCGGGTGAGATTGGCGCGGCGCGCGTAGAATAGCGCTCCATTAGCGAACCGAGAATTCGCGCGCCTGCCATGCAGAACGGCAGGGTCTTTCCTGAGAGAGTGCACGTTGAACAATCCGGCCAGCGAACGGTCCGCGTCCCCCGCGGTGACCGACGCCAACGCCCGCGCCATGCCTGCCGCCCATGCCAGCCGTGGCATTACCCTCCTGACCTTCGCCTTCGTGCTGAGCCAGTTCTACCGCAGTTGTCTCGCGGTGATCGCGCCCGAACTGCAGCATGACTTCGGCTTGTCGCCCGCGGGGTTCGGCACGCTGTCCTCGTGTTTTTTTCTTGCCTTTGCCGCCGCGCAAATCCCCATCGGCCTCGCCTTCGACCGCTATGGCGTTGGCCGTCCCACCGCCTTGCTGCTGGGCGTGGGCGCGGTGTCCGCGATCCTGTTCGTGGCGGCGCCAAGCGGAGGCGCCGCGATGCTGGCGCAGGTCGGGCTGGGCCTGGCGTGTGCGCCGGTCTTCATGGGCCTGCTGCATTACGCATCGGAGCAACTGTCCGACAAGCAGTACATGCGCGTGGTGAGCCGTTCCAATGCGATGGGCATGATCGGCGCGCTGTGCGCCACTGCGCCACTCGGCTGGCTCGCGCAATGGCTCGGCTGGCGTCACGCGATGGCGATCTCCGCGCTTGGCATGCTGGTGGCGTGTCATGGCGTATGGCGGCATGTGCGCGACACCGGCCATGCCGACGCGCGCCACGCGCCCATGACGGCGATGCTGCTCGATAGCGCCAGGCTGCTGGCGATGCGCTCGCTGTGGCTGCTGATTCCGCTGTGCGTGGCGATGGCGGCCGGCACCGCGTTCCGCAATGCCTGGAGCGGGCCGTACCTCGCCAACGTGTATGGCCTCAACGCGGGCACGCGCGGCATCGCGCTCACGCTGCTGAGCCTGACCGGCTTTGCCACCGCGTTTCTGTTGCCGCTGCTGGTCCGGCGTACCACGCTCAAGCAGACCATCGCCGGCTGGTCGTGCTTTGCGTTATGCGGTGGACTGCTGCTGACGGTCTGGCCGGCTGGCGGCGTGGTGGCGAGCGTGGCCTGCATGGCGCTGCTGAGCACCATCGGCATGCTGCATCCGCTCATCATGGCGCAGGGCCGCAGCCTGATTGCGCCGGCCCAGCGCGGGCGCGGCCTGGGGCTGCTGAACACCTTCGTGTTCCTCGGCTCGGCCCTGACCTCGTGGGGATTCGGCATGATCGCCAACGCAGGCCATGACCGTCTGTGGCCCGACGCGACGATTTACGCGGTGATCTTCGGCGCCGCGGCGCTGATCGTCGTCATCGCGCTGGTGCCGTACGCCTTCAGCGCGATGGGGCGCCAGTAGGCCACCCGCTAATCGGGTGGTCTCCGCGGCACGAGATCTGCTGCACCACTGCCGCGGCAGGGGCCGCCGCCACCGGTCGCGCGTCGGCGCGCTGTCCACAAGGCGGCATCCCGGTGCTATGGTGAAGCATGCGCCGACCACCGGAGCCTGCCATGGCGATCTTCCGCCCCGTTCCCGCGGTGACATGGATATTGACGCTGGCGCTGACGTTTGCCGCACGCGGGGCATGCTTCGCGCAGGCGCCGATCACCGCTGGCGAATTGCGGCGGCCCAACGTCGTGGTCGTGCTGCGCCATGCCCATGCACCTGGCGTGAGCGACCCCGCGGGATTCCGGCTCGACGACTGCGCCACCCAGCGCAACCTCGATACGCGTGGCAGGCGCCAGGCCGCGGCGCTTGGGGCGGCCTGGCGGGCAAACGGCTTCCAGCCCACCCGCATCATGAGTAGCGCGTGGTGCCGCTGCCAGGACACCGCCCGCCTGATGGGGCTCGGCCCCGTCATGGTGCAGCCGCTGCTCAACTCGTTCTTTGGCGCTGAGGCCAGCGCGCGAGCCGGGCAAACCGCACGGCTGGCACGCTATATCGAGGGCCTCGATCCGCGCGGCGGGCCATACTTGCTGGTCACTCACCAGGTGGTGATCACTGCCTTGACCGGTCATGGCGCGGACAGCGCCGGCGGCGTGGCGATCGAATTGCCGGTGGACGGGCGCGCCCGGCAGGTGCGGATACTGGAGGCCGGCACCGTCGACTGACCAGCGGGTCGCGCGCGACGCCGACCCGGAGCGCTGCCTCAAGTTTCTCAGGGTAAATGCCGATAGATGACGCAACGACCGTACAAGCGTTCACCCCGGACGCACGGTGCACACGTTCTCCTCAGGCAAAAGACATGAAGAACCTCGGTATTGGCGTCCGCCTTGGCATCGGCTTTGGCGTGGTATTGCTGTTGTCCATCCTCATGACGGTCTATGGCACCTTGCGGCTGCAGGACGTTGCCAGCCGCACGCATGAAATGATGCAGGAACCGCTCGCCAAGGAGCGGATCGTGAGCGACTGGTATCGCCTGATGTATGCGAGCGTGCGTCGCACGACCGCCGTGGCGCGCAGCTCCGACCCCTCGCTTGGCGCATTCTTCGCCAAGGAGACCAAATGGTCGACCGATACCATTGCCGCGATGCGCGACAAGATCCAGCCGATGCTGACGTCGGACGCGGAGAAGGCTGCGTTTCAGAAGATCCAGCAGGTGCGCAATCCGTATAACGAATCGCGCGACAAGATCAGCAAGTTCAAGAAAGAAGGCATGGCCGACGAGGCCAACAAGGTGCTCGAGACCGAGTTCGTGCCGGCCGGCGATGCCTACCTCGCGGAGATCCAGAAGCTGCTCGATATCCAGCGCACCGCGATCGATACCACCGCAAAGGACATCAACGATATCTACGTCGCCGCGCGCAACCGCATGATCGGGCTCGCCTTCCTGGTGGTGGCGATCGGCGCCGGGTTCGCGTTCTGGTTGACGGTGGGCATCACGCGCCCGCTGCATCGCGCCCTGGGCATCGCGCGCACCGTGGCATCGGGCGACCTGACCAGCCGCATCGACGTGGAGAGCACCGACGAGACCGGTCAGCTCCTCGAGGCACTGCGCGAGATGAACGAGAACATCCTTGGCATCGTGCTGGAAGTGCGCAACGGTACCGAGGCCATCGCCACCGGTACCAGCCAGATCGCGGTTGGCAATACCGACCTGTCGCAACGCACCGAGGAACAGGCCTCGTCGCTGGAGGAAACCGCTTCCAGCATGGAGCAGCTGACCGGCATCGTGCGCCAGAACGCGGACAACGCGCGCCAGGCCAGCTCGCTGGCCGTCAATGCTTCGGACGTGGCGACCAAGGGCGGTGAAGTGGTGGGCCAGGTGGTCAACACGATGGAAGAGATCAGCGGCGCTTCGCGCAAGGTCGTGGACATCATCGCGGTGATCGAAGGCATTGCGTTCCAGACCAACATCCTGGCACTGAACGCGGCGGTGGAAGCGGCGCGTGCCGGCGAACAGGGGCGCGGCTTCGCGGTGGTGGCGGGCGAAGTGCGCAGCCTGGCGCAGCGCAGCGCGACGGCGGCCAAGGAGATCAAGTCGCTGATCGGGGATTCGGCCGATCGCGTCGAGCGTGGTTCGCAACTCGTGGCCGAAGCCGGCAACACCATGGAGCAGATCGTCAGCGCGGTGAAGCGCGTGACCGACATCATGGGCGAGATCAGCGCCGCGTCGGCCGAGCAGAGCGCCGGTATCGAGCAGGTCAATCAGGCCGTCACGCAGATGGATACCGTGACGCAGCAGAACGCCGCGCTGGTCGAGCAGGCCGCTGCGGCCGCCGGCTCGCTGGAAGAGCAGGCGCAGCGCCTCAAGGAAGCGGTGGCGACGTTCCGCCTCGCGGCCTGACCCTCGCAGGGAGCGCCGCACCCCTGGTTTCGCTCCTCGCCGGGATCCGGCGGCTCACCGACCTGCGGTGCGCTCGCGCCCGGATCCCGTCTTGCGCGTACCGTCGCCGCTCACCGTGCTCACCGTGCTCACGGGGCTTTGGGCGGCATGACCGCACCGGGCACCGGAGTGTCCTGCACATGCTGCATGCTCGGCATCATGTTGCTGTTCAGATGGAACATCACCCACAGCGTGCCTGACAGGGTGATGACCACGAGCACCAGCGTGAAGATCAGGCCGAGCAGCGTCCAGCCGCCTTCCGAGCGCGCGTTCATATGCAGGAAGTAGATCATGTGCACCACGATCTGCACCGCGCCCAGCCCGAGCAGGACCAGCGCCGTGGTCGACGACTTGTCGAACACCTTCCCCATCACGAGCCAGAACGGAATCGCGGTCAGGATGACCGACAGCACGAAGCCCGTCACATAGCCGCCGAGCGTGGCATGCGCGGCGCCATCGTGGTCATCGTCATGGCCATGACCGTGGTCAGCCGCCTCGTCGTACGCGCTCATGGCAGCACTCCCATCAGGTAAACGAAGGTAAAGACGCCGATCCACACTACGTCGAGAAAGTGCCAGAACATCGACAGGCACATCAGGCGGCGGCGATTGGCGGCGATCAGACCGTGCCGGCCCACCTGGAACATCAGCGTAATCAGCCAGACGATGCCGAAGGTCACGTGCAGCCCATGCGTGCTGACCAGCGCAAAGAACGCGGTCAGGAACGCGCTGCGCTGCGGGCCGGCGCCTTCGCTGATCAGATGCGCGAACTCGTAGAGCTCCACCGAGATGAAGGCCGCGCCGAACAGGCCGGTGATGGCCAGCCAGATCAGCGTGGGGCGCATGTGGTTCTTCTGCATCTCGAGCATGGCAAAGCCGTACGTGATGGACGAGATCAGCAGGAACGTGGTGTTGAGCGCCACCAGCGGCAGGTCGAACAGTTCGGCGCCGGTGGGGCCGCCCGCATACTCGCGCCCCAGCACGCCATAGGCGGCGAACAGGCACGCGAAGATCAGGCAGTCGCTCATCAGATAGAACCAGAACCCGAGCAGCGTGCCGCTGGGCGCATGGTGCTCCTGCGTCAGGTAGAACTGCAGGGGCTCCTGCCGCATGCCGTCCTCTGGCGCTGCGGCGCCGCCGGTGAAGGGAATCGTCGTATCAGCCATGGCTGCCTAGCATTTGCGTGCGCGCGGCTTCCGTCTGGACCACCTGCTCCGCCGGAATGTAGTAATCGCGCTTGTAGTTGAAGGTATGGGCGATGGCCACCACGAGCGTGGCGGCGAACGATGCGATGACGAGCCACCAGATGTGCCAGATCAGGCCGAACGCGCAGATCGTGCTGAGCCCGGCGAGGACGATGCCGGCACTGGTGTTCTTCGGCATATGGATCGGGATAAAGCCTTCCAGCGGGCGGCGGTAGCCGTGCTGCTTCATCTGCCACCACGCATCGGTGTCATGCACGATCGGCGTGAAGGCAAAGTTGTAGACCGGCGGCGGCGACGAGGTCGACCATTCGAGCGTGCGGCCGTCCCACGGATCGCCGGTGGTATCGCGCAGTGCATGCCGGTTGCGGAAGCTGACCACCAGCTGGATCAGGAAGCTGGCGATACCAAGCGCGATCAGGAAGGCGCCGACCGCGGCGATCTGGAACCAGATCTGCAGCGAGGGATCGTCGAAATGGTTCATGCGGCGCGTGACCCCAAGCAGGCCGAGCCAGTACAGCGGCATGAACGCGACGTAGAAGCCCACCAGCCAGAACCAGAACGAGCACTTGCCCCAGAACGGGTCGAGGCGGAAGCCGAAGGCCTTGGGGAACCAGTAGGTGATGCCTGCCATCAGGCCGAACAGCACCGCGCCGATGATCACGTTATGGAAGTGGGCGATCAGGAACAGGCTGTTGTGCAGCGAGAAATCGGCGGGTGGCACCGCGAGCAGCACGCCGGTCATGCCGCCGATCACGAAGGTGACCATGAAGCCGACGGTCCACAGCATGGGGACTTCGAAGCGGATGCGCCCGTGGTACATCGTGAACAGCCAGTTGAATACCTTGGCTCCGGTCGGGATCGAGATGATCATGGTGGTGATGCCGAAGAACGAGTTCACACTCGCGCCCGATCCCATCGTGAAGAAGTGGTGCAGCCAGACCAGATAGGACAGCACCGTGATCACCACCGTCGCGTACACCATCGACGCATAGCCGAACAGGCGCTTGCGGCAGAACGTGGCCACCACCTCCGAGAACACGCCGAACGCGGGCAGCACCAGAATGTAGACCTCGGGGTGGCCCCAGATCCAGATCAGGTTCACGTACATCATGGCGCTGCCGCCCTGGTCGGCCGTGAAGAAGTTGGTGCCGACGTAGCGATCCAGCGCCAGCAGCGCGAGCGCCGCGGTCAGCACCGGGAACGCCGCGATGATCAGCACGTTGGTGCAGAGCGAAGTCCAGGTGAAGATCGGCATGCGCATCAGCGTCATGCCCGGTGCGCGCATCTTGATGATGGTGACGAGGATATTGATGCCCGATAGCAGCGTCCCGACCCCGGCCACCTGCAGTGCCCAGATGTAGTAATCCACGCCCACGTCCGGACTGTGAATGATGCCGGACAGCGGTGGGTACGCGAGCCAGCCGGTGCGGGCGAACTCGCCCACGAACAGCGACATCATGACCAGGATGGCACCGCCCGTGGTCATCCAGAAGCTGAAGTTGTTGAGGAAGGGAAACGCCACGTCGCGCGCGCCGATCTGCAGCGGCACCACGAAGTTCATCAGCCCCGCGACGAGCGGCATGGCCACGAAGAAGATCATGATCACGCCATGCGCCGTGAAGATCTGGTCGTAGTGATGCGGCGGCAGGTAGCCGAGGTTGTCGCCGAACGCGATGGCCTGCTGGATCCGCATCATGATGGCGTCGGAAAAACCGCGCAGCAGCATTACCACGCCCAGCACGATGTACATCACGCCGATCTTCTTGTGGTCGATGCTGGTGAACCACTCGTGCCACAGGTAGCCCCACACGCGGTAGTAGGTCAACGCCGCGACCAGCGCGAGGCCGCCGAGCGCGACCACGATAAACGTGACGAGCAGGATCGGCTCGTGATAGGGAATGGCTTCCCACGAAAGCCGGCCGAAGATCTGCGTGGCGAGTTCGGAGCGCTCAGGCATGTTGATCACCGAAGGCCGTGACGGCCATGAGGGTTGGTCGGAGAAGCGTGTCTATCGAACCAGGCGGCTGGCGCCGATCGCATCGGCCAGCGCATCGCCGGTGCCAGACGGCAGGATGCCGCTGTTGCTGGCGGTGCAGACGTAGGCGGACGGATCGAACTTGCCGCGGCTGGCATCGAGCGCCATCACGTCGGCACGGCAGGTCCCACCTTGCGCGCAGCGGTTCAGGATGGCGTCGTAGAGCCCGGGTGCCACGCTGGCGTAACGTTGCACCGGCTCGCTCTCGCTGGGCTTGGCGAGTTGCGCGTAGACCTCGCGCGAGAGCGGATTGCCCTTGGCTCTGGTCTGCGTGACCCAGCGTTCGAAGTCCGCGTCGGACAGGCCATGAAACTTGAACCGCATGTGCGAAAAGCCCGCGCCGCTGTAGTTGGCGGAGAAGCCATCGTAGACGCCGGCACGGTTGATCACCGCATGGAGCTGGGTCTCCATGCCCGGCATGGCATAGACCTGGCCGGCCATGGCGGGGATGAAGAACGAGTTCATCACGTCGCTTGCCGTGATCTTGAACTGGATGGGCCGGTCGACCGGGGCCGCCAGTTCGTTGACCGTCGCGATGCCCTGTTCGGGATACAGGAACAGCCATTTCCAGTCGAGCGCCACCACCTGCACGGTCAGCGGTTTGGTCCCTTCGGGAATCGGGCGGCGGTCGTCGAGCTTGGTGAGCGGACGGTAAGGATCGAGCTGATGGGTGCTGACCCACGTGACGGCGCCGAGGGCAATGATGATCAGCAGCGGTGCCGCCCAGATTGCCAGTTCCAGCGTGGTGGAGTGGTCCCAGTCGGGGTTGTAGGTCGCGTCCTTGTTGCTCTCGCGGTAACGGAACGCGAAGACCAGCGTCATGGTGATCACCGGCACGATGATCAGCAACATCAGGCAGGTCGCGATGATGATGAGGTCGCGCTGTTTGACCGCCAGATCGCCGGATGGTGAAAGCAGCACGGCGTTGCTGCAGCCTGCAAGGCCGGTCGTCAGCGCGACCAGGAGACTGGACACAGTGGCAAGCCGTAATGGCCTGCGCACCCCGAAAATGGATCGCACCGCCGAATCAGAGCTTCGCATAGTCGCGGAAGTGGCGTTGGAGAGACGTCGAGCGCGGCCCGACGAAACAGGGTTCGGTTTCTAAGGGAGTTTAGCCGCTATTCTTGTGATTGCAGTACCATGATTTCAGTACGCCGCATGAGGAGCGGATTGCGGTACCATGATTCGCTTGAGACGCATGCGGTGGCGTGAAGGGCATGGGGCTGCACCAGCTTCATGCTGGTCGCACCAAGTCGTACCAAGTCGCACCAGGTCCCACCAGGTCCCACCAAGCCGCACCGAATCAAACCAGGTCGCACCAAACCAAGTCGCACCAAGTCGCACCAAGTCGCTGCGGCCCTCGCCCGGCCGCATCTTCCACCGATGACAAGGGGGCATGACGATGTCCAGCCTGACCCATCAGCATCGTGCGTCGCCGGCCACACCGCCGGCACCCGGCCATACCCAGATTGCGCCGGCAGAGATTGCGACTGGCGTCGTGATCGGGCGTGCTTCCGAGTACTTCGACTTCTTCGTCTACGGCATCGCTTCGGTGCTGGTCTTTCCCTCCGCATACTTTCCGTTTGTCAGCGAGCTCGACGGGTTGCTGCTGTCATTCACGGTGTTCACCTTCGCCTTTATCGGACGGCCGTTTGGAACGGCACTGTTCATGCGCATCCAGCGGCGCTGGGGCCGTGGCATAAAACTGACGGGGTCGCTGTTCCTGCTTGGTACCGCGACCGTGGGCATCGCGTTCCTGCCCACCTACGCATCGCTCGGCATGACCTCGATCGTGTTGCTGGCGGTGTTTCGCTTCCTGCAGGGCATCGCATTCGGCGGCTCGTGGGACGGCTTGCCGTCGCTGCTGGCACTCAATACGCCGCCGGAGCGGCGCGGCTGGTACGCGATGCTGGGCCAACTCGGCGCGCCCACCGGCTTTATCGTCGCGGGCGGGCTCTTCCTGTTCCTGCATGCGAGCCTGAGCGAGAAGGAGTTCCTCGAATGGGGATGGCGTTATCCGTTCTATGTCGCCTTTGCCATCAACGTGGTGGCGCTGTTCGCGCGCCTGCGGCTGGTGGTGACGCACGAATACACACGCCTGCTCGATGAAGTGGAACTGGAACCGATCTCCACGTCCGAGATCCTGCGTGCACAGGGCTACAACATCTTCCTTGGCGCCTTTGCCGCGCTGGCCAGTTACGCGCTGTTCCACCTCGTGACGGTATTCCCGCTGTCGTGGATCCAGCTGCACAAGACGCAGGGGCTCACCGATGTGCTCGCGATCCAGATCGTCGGCGCGTTTATCGCCATCATGGGCACCGTGATTTCCGGCTGGATTGCCGACCGGATCGGCCGGCGCACCACACTGGGCTCGATGGCGCTGCTGATTGGCATCTTCAGTCTCTTTGCGCCGTGGCTGCTCGATGGTGGGCGCACCGGACAGGACCTGTTCATCCTGATCGGCTTTGCACTGCTGGGGTTGTCGTATGGGCAGGCGGCCGGGGTCGTGACGTCGAATTTCGAACGACGCTACCGCTATACCGGCGCGGCCCTGACCACGGACTTCGGCTGGCTGTTTGGCGCCGCTTTCGCACCGCTGGTCGCGCTCGGGCTATCCGCGCGATTCGGGCTGGTGGCGGTCAGTCTCTACCTGCTGTCGGGGGCGGTATGTACCCTGCTGGCATTGCGCATCAATCGCGCCCTGGGCACCCACGAGCAGTAGTGGCGCAACGGGATCCGTCGGGGCGGCGCCGTTGCAGCATCCTGCCCCGGGGCCCCGCGTCCTAGCCGAGCTTGCCCACGTTCTCCATCGCAAACGCGATAAATGCGTTGGCGGCAGCGGTCTGATAAGCCCCCCTCCGCCGCAGCACCGCCGCTCTTCGCGGCGGTAGCGGCACCTCCAGCTTGAGCATGCGCAGGTCGTCGTGTTCGGCCGCAATGGCCGCTGGCAATACCGTCGCAAAGCGGCCGCTGCGCACCGCCTCGATCACGCCGGCCACCGAGTTGACTTCGATCATGATGCGCGGCTCGATGTCGAGCGGACGGAAGTAGCGCTCGATATAGCCACGCGTGGCGAACTCTCGCGTCAGCAGCGCCATCGATTCGGCAGCCAGTTCGGCGGATGTCAGCGCGGTGCGCCGGCGCGCGAGCGGATGATTCGACCCCACCATCAGCGCCAGCGATTCCTCGAACAGCGAGAGCGCTTCCAGATCGGGCAGATGAATGTTGTCGAAGGCGATGCCGAGATCGAGCGCGTCGTCGGCCAGCATCGGCTCCACGCGTTCCTGCGGCATCTCGCGCACGCTCAGCGAGATATTCGGGTAGCGCGCATTGAAGGCCACGATCAGGCGGCCGAACAGATAGGGCGTGAAGGTCGGCGTCATGGCCAGGCGCAGGTTGCCGCGCGTGAGTTCGCCCACGTCGTGAATGGCGCGCTGACCCGCGTCCAGGTCCTGCAACGCGCGCCGCGCATAGCCGTGATAGGCCTCGCCCGCATCGGTCAGGCGGACGGTGCGGCCCGAGCGGTCGAACAGCGGGGCGCCGAGCATGTCCTCGAGCTGGCGGATCTGCTGGGAAAGCGTCGGCTGCGAGACGTGCAGCCTCTCGGCCGCGCGCGTGAAGTTGCCGGTCTCGGCGACGGCCAGAAAGTAGCGGATGTGGCGCAGAAGCATGGTGTACCAGCGTCGAGGCGGGAGACTGAAACTATTGGTGCTGTCTATGACAAATATAATAAACCAGTCTTGGACCCAATAGCTGCCAACATCCATGATGTATTCCATCGCAACGACATATCGATGGGAAGACATCATGCAAGACCTGATCGACGGCTTTCTCAAGTTCCAGCGGGAAGAGTTTCCCAAGCGCACGGAGCTGTTCAAGCGCCTGGCCACGACCCAGCAGCCGCCCACGCTGTTTATCGCCTGCTCGGACAGCCGCGTGGTGCCGGAACTGTTGACCCAGCGCGAGCCTGGCGAACTGTTCGTCATCCGTAATGCCGGCAATATCGTGCCCTCGTATGGGGTGCAGCCCGGCGGGGTGTCGGCCAGCGTCGAATACGCCGTGGTCGGCCTCGGCGTGCAGGACATCGTGATCTGCGGCCATTCCGATTGCGGCGCGATGACCGCCGTGGCCACCTGCAAGTGCCTTGACCATATGCCTGCGGTGGCCGGCTGGCTGCGCCACGCCGACGCGGCCAAGGCCATCAACGCGTCGCACGAACATGCCAGCGACAAGGCTCGTGTCGATTCGATGGTGCGCCAGAACGTGATCGCGCAGATCGCCAATATCAAGACACATCCGTCCGTGGCCCAGGCGCTGGGGCAGGGCCGCCTCAACCTTCATGGCTGGGTCTACGACATCGAGACCGGCTCGATCGATGCCTTCGACGGCATCTCGCAACGCTTCGTTTCCCTTGCGGACCATCCCACGGTTTCCGCTACCCCCGCCAGACTCGGCATTGCCGCCTGAGTCAGCATCTTCATCGCAAAGGAGCTTTTCATGCCGCAATCCCAGTACAGCCAGACGACGCGCCAGAACCTTGCCGACATCGTGATCGATGCCAAGGCGCGCAAGGGCCTGACTTTCGAACAGATCACCGAGGGCACCGGTCTCAGCATCGCCTTTGTCACCGCCGCGCTGCTCGGCCAGCATCCGCTGCCCGCGGAAGCCGCCCAGGTGGTAGGGGCCAAGCTCGACCTCGACGACGATGCAGTGCGCCTCCTGCAGACCATCCCGCTGCGCGGCAGCATTCCGGGCGGCGTTCCGACCGACCCGACCATCTATCGCTTCTACGAAATGGTGCAGGTCTATGGCTCCACCCTCAAGGCACTGGTGCACGAGAAATTCGGCGACGGCATCATCAGCGCGATCAACTTCAAGCTGGATATCAAGAAGGTCGAGGATCCGGAAGGCGGCCACCGCGCGGTGATCACGCTCGACGGCAAATACCTGCCGACCAAGCCGTTCTGAAGGCGGCATCAGCAAACGGTGCCTTCGCCACCGGCGGCGCTGCGCACGCGGCCTGCCGGTGTTTCCATGTGTGCCAGGACGCCCCGGCCGTCAGGCCAGCGCGCGTCCCACGAATTCCGCAAACGCCTTCACCTTGGCCGAATGCCGGCGCTGCTGCGGGCTGACGAGGTGAATCGGCATAGGGACGGCTTCCCAGTCCGGCAACAGGCGCTGCAACTCGCCGCTTGCGAGTTCCTGCTCGAACAGCCAGGTGGGCGAATAACCGATGCCCATGCCCGCCAGCAGCGACGCGCGCATGACTTCGCTGCTGTTGGTCTGCAGGTTGCCCTGCACCCTGACCACCTGCGAGGTGCCGGCCGGCACCTCGGCCCCGGCGCCGGCGGTGAAGTTCCACGCATTGCGCGACACCGTCTCCGTATAGACGAGGCAGTTGTGCGCGGCGAGGTCCATCGGGATGCGCGGCGCGGTGAGGCCCTGGGGCAGGTGACGCAGGTAGTTGCGATGCGCCACGAGCATGCGGTGCGTGGTGCCGATGCGGCGCGCGATCAGGCTGCTGTCGGCCAGTTCGCCGATGCGTACCGCCACGTCGATGCCGTGCTCGACGAGGTCGATAAAGCTGTCGTGGAGCCGCAGGTCGACCTTTACGTCGCGATGCTCGGCAAGGAACGCCTGCACGATCGGCATCAGCTTGAGCCGGCCAAATCCCACCGACGCGGCCACACGCAGCCATCCACTCAGCTGCTGCTCGCCGGTGCGCAGCGCGCCCTCGGCCTCGGCGATTTCGGCGAGCAGCCGCTGTACCTGCTCGAAGTAGCGCGCGCCTTCCTCGGTCAACGCGAGCGAGCGCGTGGTGCGGGTCAGCAGCCGTGCGCCCAGTTCGGTCTCGAGCGCGGCGACCTGCTTGCTGATGGCGCCCTGCGTGACGTCCGCCTCATGGGCCACCGCTGAAAAGCTTCCGGCCTCCACCACGCGTACAAAGGTCCGCATTGCCTGAAGCTTGTCCATATGATTATTCCTGTGTGGAATGAATGATATGAGCATACACCCCCTGAATCTCCTGCGTGGAATCAACCATAGTTCAATCACGCCAACGGCGCCGATACCCGGCACCGGTGAACCGCCCACACAAGGAGATCGATCATGAACAGCACCCGCCCCGTCGCCCTGATTACCGGCGCGCTTACCGGCATCGGCCGTGCCACCGCCCTGGCGTTTGCCCGCGAAGGTCACCGCGTGGTGATTAGCGGCCGCCGCGAGGAAGCCGGCCAGGCATTTGCCGCCGAACTGCGCGCGCTTGGTACCGATGCCGAATTCATCCGGGCCGACGTGCGCTTCGAAGCGGAGGTGCGCGCGCTGGTGGAACGTACGGTCGAGCGCTTCGGCCGCATCGACGTGGCGGTGAACAACGCCGGCGTGGAAGGGCAAGGTGCACCCCTGACCGAGCAGTCGGTGGTCAATTACGAAGAAACGTTCTCGACCAACGTGCTCGGTACGCTGCTGTCGCTGAAGCACGAGATGCGCGTGATGCTGGCGCAGGGCAGCGGCGCAATCGTCAACCTGTCCTCGATCGCCGGTCAGGTCGGCTTTCCGGGCGCGTCGGTCTATGTGGCCAGCAAGCACGCGGTGGAAGGCCTGACGCGCAGCGCCGCGCTCGAAGGTGCGGCGGCCGGCGTACGCGTCAACGCGGTCGCGCCGGGCCCGATTGCCACGGACATGCTCGACCGCTTTACCGGCAATAGCGCGGACGCCAAGTCGGGCTTCATCGCCACGATTCCGGCGCGCCGCGCGGGCGCACCCGACGAGATTGCGCAGACCATTGTCTTTCTCGGCAGCGACAAGGCGCGCTACCTCACCGGCCAGATGATCGCCGTCGACGGTGCCTATCTCGCGCAGTGAATGTTTGCGCAACGCATGGCATGCGCGCTGCGCTTCTTTTCCTTATCCCAACCCACCACAACCCAGGAACATCATCATGACGACCATCAATGTCCCCACCCGCGAAGAGGTATCCCCGGCCAACCAGGCCATCTTCGACAAACTCAAGAGCAGCCTCGGCATGGTGCCCAATCTGTACGCCACGCTGGCGCACTCGGAGCATGCTCTCGGCAACTACCTGGCTTTCCAGAACGGCAAGAGCAGCATCGCCGGCAAGGCGCGCGAAGTGGTGAACCTGGTGGTCAGCCAGGTCAATGCATGCGAATACTGCCTGGCCGCGCACACCGTGATCGGCAAGCTGAGCGGCTTCAGCGACGAGGAGGTGCTCGAGATCCGCGGTGGCACCGCGAGCTTCGACGCCAGGCTCGATGCGCTGGCGCGTCTGACGCGCAATATTGCGGAGAACCGTGGCCATGCCGACCCGGCGCTGGTCGAGGCATTTTTCGCCGCGGGCTGGACCAAGGCCAATCTGGTCGATGCGATCGTCGTGATCGGCGACAAGACCGTAACGAATTACCTGCACGCGACCACGCAGGTGCCGGTGGACTTTCCTGCGGCGCCGAAGCTGGCGGCGTGATCAGCGCGTAGGGGTAACTGGTATGGCGCCACGGCCGGCCGCTTGCCCCGCTGGAGCCCCGTATGAACCGGTACGGGATCCGCGCGGCCGGCCAGGCCGTTCGTGGACGTCTGCCTGCCGGTATGGCAGCGCTAGGGTACGAGCAGTAACTTGCCGGTCGTGGCGCGCCGCTCCATCTCGGCATGGGCTTGCGCGGCCTCCGCAAGCCCGTAGACGCCGCCGATATGGACCTGCAATTGCCCACCGGCGATCCAGTGGAACAAGCGTGCCGCACGCTCGCGCAGCAGCGCCGGCGTGGAGATATGGTCGAAGAAGACTGCGTAGCCGATCTTGATGCTGCGCGGCAGGCGCATGATGTCGAGCGCGCCGGGCCCGCCGAGCACCGGGCCATACCAGCAGAATGTGCCCGAGCGACGCAGCGAGTCCAGCGAAGCCTGGAACGTGGACGGTCCCGAGCCGTCGTAGACGACGTGTACGCCGAGGCCATCGGACAGGCGGCGCACCTCCTCGGCAAAGTTGCCCTCGGTATCGACGATCACGGCTTCGGCACCGGCCGCCCTGGCGACCGCGGCCTTGCGCTGCGAAGACACGCGGCCGATCACGCGGCCGCCGCGCAGGCGGATGATCTGCGTCAGCAACTGGCCCACACCGCCCGCCGCCGCATGGACGAGCGCGATATCGCCGGGCTGCACCGGATAGAAATCGGTGGCGAAATGGCTGGCGGTAATGCCCTGCATCATCACGGCCGCGGCGGTGCGGTCATCGATGGCATCCGGGATCGGCACCAGCGCTTCCGCGCTGGCGACGATGCGCTCGGCGTAGCTGCCCGGGACGTAGACCCATGCCACGCGCTGGCCGGCGCGCACCGTGTCGACGCCACTACCAACCGCCAGCACACGGCCCGCGCCTTCCACGCCGAGGCGACGCGGATACGGCATGCCGGCCCAGAACTGTTCGTTGGTGCGGACGCCGATATCCATGAAGTTGACGCCGGCAGCGGTCACTGCCACCAGCACTTCGCCGGGACCCGGCACGTGATCGGGCGCGGGCTCGGCCACGTCCAGGTATTCCATGACTTCCGGCCCGCCGGTGCGGGCGATCGAGATGGCTTTCATTGCATGGGCTCCATATTTGACTGATCGTTCCAAAATTCGGCAAAAAAAAGTCAACGCAGCGCACGCAGCGTCAGCGTGCCGAGCATGCTCAGGTGCGCCGCGTCCGCGCCTGCGCGCGCGGCAATGCGGATCGCGGCGAAATTCGCCGTGAGGAAGGCGGCCGCGGCCTCCGGTGCCAGCGAGGCGTCGAGATCGCCGGCCGCCTGTGCCTCCGTCACACGCGCCACGATGGCAGCCTGGATCACGTGGCCAGCGCGATCGTGAATCGCGGCAAGGTCAGCCGGCGCATGGCCGAATTCACAGATCGAGTTGACGCCAAGGCAGGCATGACCGGCATCGGCAACAACCCGTTCGATCATCGCGGCGATGCCGTCGAGGGCGCGCGGCTGGCTGCGCATTGCTGCGATGTGAGCATCTGCTTCAGTTGCGGCGTAGCGCTCCACCGCCAGGCAATAGAGACGCCACTTGTCGCCATAGGTGTCGTACAGGCTCTGGCGGCCGATCCCCATGGCCTGCGTCAGCAGCTCGGTCGAACTGCCTTCGTAACCGTGGTCACGGAACACCGCGATGGCGGCATCGAGCGCGCGCGTCTTGTCGAAGGCTTTGGGTCTTGGCATGTTGCCGTTGTACGCTTTCTGGAACGATCAGTCAAGAATACGGCGGAAAGCGAACCGGCCGGGGGGCGCGCGTCATGCCTTCTATATATAGAGGGCAGCGCGGAAAGGTCTTTGAGCCCCCGCCCCGCGCACGCGCCCGCCCGAGTTGGAGTATTCTTTCGCGCCATGGTCCGGCCCGGCCGGACCTGTCCCCATAGATACTTGTCAATCCAGTGCGGCGGGCGTAGTGTTCCATGTTCCGTTGCGCAAGCAGAAGATTTACAGCCTCCTGGATAGTTTCCGGATGAACAACAATTCGACAAATTTTCCAGACGAGCCGCCATTGCCGCCGACCTGGGATGCGCGTCTTGCGCGCCGCCTTGTCAGGCCTCTCAAACACACCAGGGTCACGCCAAATCACTTGACGACGGTCCGCCTGCTGATCGGGCTGGCCGGTGCCGTCGCGCTGACGCAGGGCGGCTACCTGTGGACCAATATCGGCGCCTTTCTGATCGTGTTGTCGAATTTTGTCGACCATACCGATGGAGAACTAGCCCGCATCAGCGGCAAAGGCAGCAAGTTCGGGCATTTCTACGACCTTGCCGCCGACGCGCTGGTCACCATCCTGTTGTTCGGCTGCATGGGCGTGGCAATTGCCTCCAGTGCCGGCAACACCGTGCTCGGTCCCACCGCGCTCGGCACCATCGCCGGCATTGCCGTGGCGCTGATCTTCTTTCTACGCATGCGCATCGAGTCGATGGTCGGCAAGACTGGCACCAAACAGGCGCGCGCGGCGGGCTTCGAGACCGAGGACGTGCTCTATCTGCTGCCGCTGGTGACTCTGACCGACTCCATCGCGCCGTTCCTGAAGGCTGCCGCCATTGGCGCGCCGATCTTCGCGGCGTGGTGCATTCTCGACTACTGGCGCGTGGTACGCCGCGCGCAGCCGGTAATGAATTCCAAGGACGCCTGAGGGACCGATGACTGAACAGGCCATGCGCGCGGACGCGCCCGATGCAGCGCTCGCTGCATCTTCCCACTCCCCAGCCACGCCAGCCGCCTCCGCCGCACGTGCGGCGTCGACGCCCGATGCCGACGTGGCGGGCCAGGTCAGCACGTTCGACAATGCCGCGCTGCGCGAGGACTTCGTCCGCCAGGGTGCATTCCTGTATCTGGACCAGTTCCTTCCGCCCGAGGCCGCCGCGCAGCTGGCCACGCTGGCGCGGGCGCTGCAGCCGCATATCAACCGCAACTACCTGCCCGGCCACAAGCAGGGCGGCAGCGTCAGCCGCCATACCATCGACGAGCACGCGCCGTTCATCGCCGAGCTCTATCGTTCCAGGGCGCTGATCGGCTGGCTCGAGCAGATGACCGGCGACAAGCTGCAGGTGTGCCCGCCGGGCGACCCGCATGCGTACGCGCTGTATTACTACACGCGTCCAGGCGACCATATCGGCTGGCATTACGACACGTCCTATTACGACGGCCGCCGCTATACCGTGTTGCTCGGCGTGATCGACGATTCCTCGTGCCGCCTCGACTACGAGCTCCACACGCGCGACGACAGCCGCGCGGACGAGCCGGGTTCGGTGCAGATTCCGCCGGGCGGCCTGGTGCTGTTCGACGGTGACAAGCTGCGCCATCGCATCACGCCACTTGGCGCGAACGAAATGCGGGTCTCGCTGACATTCGAATATGTGACCGACCAGGGCATGCGTCCGTGGTTGCGCTTTATCTCCAATATGAAGGACGCCGTGGCTTACTTCGGTTTCCGGCAGGTATTCAGGCGCCTCCTGTCGGGCGGGAAGACGCGCGCGTGACCCGTGCCGCAGTCCTCCTGTTCACGATCGGCGCGGCATTGTTCGTCGGGCTGCTCGCCTGGCGCGGTTTCGATGCCGTGGTGTCCACGCTGCTGGTGGCGGGCTGGGGCCTCGCGCTGATTGCCGCGTTCCATCTGATTCCGCTGCTGCTCGACGCCGCCGCCATCTGGGTGCTCATGCACCGCCATGGCGACGGCAAGGTACTCGATGCACTGCGTGCGCGCTGGGTCGGCGAATCGGCCAACAGCCTGCTGCCGGCGGGCCAGATTGGCGGGCCGGTGCTGATGGTGCGCTACCTGTCCCATCGCGGCGCGCGCATTCGCGATGCCGCAGCCGCGGTGACCGTCAGCACCACCGCGCAGGCGCTGTCGCAGATCCTGTTCGCCCTCGGCGGCATTCTGCTGTTCAGCGCCAACGGCGGCCTGGAAGGCGAGCGCGCGCCGGTGATTGCCGTGACGCTGGTGCTCACGCTGGCCGTGGTCGGCTTTATCGTCATGCAACGTCGCGGCATGTTCGGCGGCGTGATGCGCGTGCTGTCCAGGTTGTTCGGCAAGCGCGACTGGAAGGGTCTGACCATCGGCGCGGAAGCGGTCGACGAGGCCATTCGCGAACTCTATGGCCGCAAGGGTCCGGTCGCGGCGAGTTTTTTCCTCAACCTGATCGGCTGGATCATCGGTACCGGCGAAGTCATGCTGATTCTGCATTTTCTCGGTCATCCGGTGGGTTGGGTCGATGCGTTGTTGCTGGAGTCCGTGGGCCAGGCCATTCGTGGCGCGGCCTTTGCGATTCCCGGCTCGCTGGGCGCGCAGGAAGGCGGTTATCTGCTGCTGGCGCCGCTGGTCGGGCTGCCGCCGGAGACCGCGCTGGCCTTGTCGCTGGCCAAGCGCGTGCGCGAGCTGATTCTGGGCTTGCCGGGTTTGCTGTACCTGCATTTGAGTGAACGGAAATTCCAGCGCAGACGCGCGGCGCTACAGGGTTCCGAGTGACGGGCGGCCTCGTGTGTCGTGCATCGGCCATGGACCGATGCGGACGCGGGGGCCGATTTCTTTTTCTATCGCGTGGCGAGTAACAACAATGCGAGCAATCATTCTTGCCGCGGGCCTTGGCCTGCGACTGCAACAGCAAGCCGGGGAACAGTTTCCGAAATGCCTGTTGCGTTTCGACGGCACCACGCTGCTGGAACGCCATCTGCGCATGCTCAATGCGGCCGGCGTGGACGATATCGTGCTCGCGCTCGGCTTCGAGCCGCAACAGGTGCAGGCGGAACTGGACCGCATCGGCCTGACCCGTCGTCCCGAGACCGTGATCAATCCGCGCTACGACCTCGGCAGCGTGCTGACCGTGCATACCGTGGCGGAAGCGATGACGCGCGGCGGCGATGTGCTGCTGATGGATGCCGACGTGCTCTATGACGAGCGCATCCTCAATGCCCTGGTCGCCGGCCCCACCACCAACCGCCTGCTGATCGACCGCGACTTCGAGGCCGGCGACGAGCCCGTCAAGCTGTGCCTGCGGAACAAGGTACCGGTGGAGCTGCGCAAGCAGCTGATGGCCGATCTTGAATTCGACACCATCGGCGAGTCGGTGGGCTTTTTCCGTTTCGACGAAAAGACCGCGCGCCGCCTGGCCGAGATCGTCGCCGGCTACGTCGACGGCGGCCGTGCCAACATGCCGCACGAGGAAGCCGTACGCGACCTGCTGCTGGAAGGCGGCCATACCTTCGACGTGGCAGACGTGACCGGTGCCCCGTGGATTGAAATCGATTTTCCAGGCGACGTGAAGCGCGCCGCCGAAGAAGTCCTGCCCCAACTGACGCGACCTGTAGGAGTTGCTCAATGAACGCCATCGACCCCATCCTGCTTCCGAACTCGCGCGCGGCCCGTCTGCGCCAGATGCTCCAGAGCAACGATCTCGAATTCATCATGGAAGCCCATAACGGCCTCTCCGCACGCATCGTGCGCGAAGCCGGGTTCAAGGGCATCTGGGCTTCCGGCCTGGCCATCTCCGCGCAATTCGGTGTGCGCGACAACAACGAAGCGAGCTGGACCCAGGTGGTCGACAACCTCGAGTTCATGGCGGACGCGAGCGACCTGCCCATCCTGCTCGACGGCGATACCGGCTACGGCAACTTCAACAATGTGCGTCGTCTGGTGCGCAAGCTCGAGCAGCGCGGCATTGCCGGCGTATGCATCGAAGACAAGATCTTCCCCAAGACCAACAGCTTTATCGGCGGCGAGCAGCAGCCGCTGGCCGATATCGACGAATTCTGCGGCAAGATCAAGGCCGGCAAGGATTCGCAGAGCGACGACAACTTCTCCATCGTCGCACGCGTGGAAGCCCTGATCGCCGGCTGGGGCATGGAAGAAGCGCTGCGCCGCGCCGAGGCCTATCACCAGGCCGGTGCCGACGCCATCCTGATCCACAGCAAGCTGTCCAAGGCCGACGAAATCCTGACCTTCGCGCGCGAATGGGCCGGCCGCTGCCCGATCGTGATCGTGCCGACCAAGTACTACAGCACGCCGACCGATGCGTTCCGCAAGGCCGGCATCAGCCTCGTGATCTGGGCCAACCACCTGGTCCGCGTGGCGGCATCGTCGATGCAGGCCGTCGCCAAGGACATCTACGAGAACGAGACGCTGGTCAATGTGGAAGACCGCATCGCGTCCGTCAACGAGATCTTCCGCCTGCAGGACGCCGACGAGTATTCGGAAGCCGAAAAGATTTACCTGTCGGGCGGCCAGGCCCCGGGCTCGGCGGTCATTCTTGCCGCCGGCCGTGGCAAGGGCCTGGAAGCGCTGACCGAGGACAAGCCCAAGGTCATGCTGCCGGTGGCCGGCAAGCCGCTGCTGCGCTGGCTCGTGGACGGCTTCAAGAAGCAGGGCATCAACGAGATCACGGTGGTGGGCGGCTATCAGGCCAAGGCCATCGACGCCGCCGGTATCAAGCTCGCGGTCAACGAGCGTTACGCCCAGACCGGCGAGCTGGCCTCGCTGGCGTGCGCGGCCGACAGCCTGACGACCGATACCGTGATCGCCTACGGCGACCTGTTGTTCCGCAGCTATATCCTGCGCGACCTGGTCGAGAGCGAGGCCCCGTTCAGCGTGGTGGTCGACTCCTCGCAGACCGCGCCGTCCAATCAGAGCGTGCGCGACTTCGTATGGTGCTCGGCCTCGGACGACCGCGACCTGTTTGGCCGCAAGATCCTGCTGCGCGCGGTATCCGACGACGAGAAGGGCGGCGACGGCGCACCGCACGGCCGCTGGATCGGCCTGCTCAATGTGCGCGGCGCCGGAGTGGAACGCCTCAAGACGCTGCTCGCCGAACTGCGCCAGCGTCCGGACTTCGACCAGCTCGACGTGCCGGACCTGCTCAACGCGCTGGTGGCCGCCGGTGAAGAAGTCGAGGTCAAATACGTGCACGGCCACTGGCGCGGTGTGAACGACCTTGACGATTTCCGCCGCGCGGGCGACTTCGCGCATTCGCAGACCCCGTATGCCGCCGGCACCGCTGGCGAGGGTGCGCAATGATCGAGGCGGTCCAGTTCGTCGAGGCCGCGCGGGCGCGCGGTTTCGAGTGGTACGCCGGCGTGCCGTGCTCGTACCTGACGCCGTTTATCAACTACGTGGTGCAGGACCCCTCGCTGCACTATGTATCGGCCGCCAATGAAGGCGACGCGGTGGCGTTTATCGCGGGCGTGACGCAAGGCGCGCGCGCGGGCCGGCGCGGTATCACGATGATGCAGAACTCGGGCCTCGGCAACGCCGTGAGTCCGTTGACCTCGCTGACCTGGACCTTCCGCCTGCCGCAACTGCTGATCGTGACGTGGCGTGGCCAGCCAGGCGGTGCCGCCGACGAGCCGCAGCACGCCTTGATGGGCCCGATCACGCCCGCCATGCTCGACACCATGGAGATTCCATGGGAGCTGTTCCCGACCGAGGCCGATGCCGTCGGCCCGGCGCTCGATCGCGCCATCGCGCATATGGACAGCACGGGCCGTCCGTACGCGCTGATCATGCAGAAAGGCAGCGTGGCACCGTACGCGCTTGAGGCACAACAGCCCCCCGTGGTGCGGGCGAAAGCCGCGCCCCAGGGCGCCTGGCGCCACGTCGCGGAAGCCGCGCTGCCGACGCGGCGCGCAGCGCTCGAGCGGGTGATCGCGCATACGCCGGTGGACAGCACGGTGGTGCTAGCGTCCACAGGCTTCTGCGGCCGCGAGCTGTATGCGCTCGACGATCGGCCCAACCAGCTTTACATGGTCGGCTCGATGGGGTGCCTGACGCCGTTTGCGCTAGGCCTCGCGCTGGCGCGCCCGGACCTCAAGGTGGTGGCCGTCGATGGCGATGGCGCGGCACTGATGCGCATGGGCGTGTTTGCCACGCTGGGCGCGTACGGTCCGTCGAACCTCACCCATGTGCTGCTCGATAACGGCGCGCACGACTCCACCGGTGGCCAGGCCACGGTGTCGCGCAATGTGTCGTTTGCCGGTGTGGCCGCCGCGTGTGGTTATGCCTCCGCGGTGGAGGGCGATCATCTCGGCATGCTCGACGAAGTCCTGTCCGCACCGCCCGCGGAAGGCGCGCGTTTCGTGCGGCTGTGCATCGGCGCAGGTACGCCCGATGGCCTGCCGCGGCCGACCGTATCGCCGGTGGAAGTCAGGACCCGGCTGGGCCGCCAGATTGGTGCGGATATTGGTGCGGATACCGGCGCGTCTGTCGCGACCACTGCAGGCCAAGGAGACAAGTGATGTTGCTGTTGAACCCGGGCCCCGTCACGCTGACGGAACGCGTGCGCAAGAGCCTGCTGCAGACCGACCTGTGCCACCGCGAGAGCGAATTCTTCGACCTGCAGGACGAAGCGCGCGCACGGCTGCTCAAGGTGTACGCGCTGGACCCCGCGCACTGGACGGCGGTGCTGATGACCGGCTCCGGCACCGCCGCGCTGGAAAGCATGATCGCGTCGCTGGTACCGGCGCAAGGCAAGCTGCTGATCGTGCAGAACGGCGTGTATGGCGAGCGTGTCGCGCAGATCGCCACGCAATATCGCATCGACCACACGGTGGTGGCGCATGAATGGAAGGAAGCGCCCGACCTGGCGCGCATCGCCGCGGCGCTCGATGCCGACCGCGCCATTACGCATGTGGCCGTGATCCATCACGAGACCACGACCGGCCGCCTCAACGACCTCGCGGCGATCGATGCGCTGTGCCAGTCGCGCAAGGTGCGCCTGCTGGTGGATACCGTCAGCAGTTTTGGCGCCGAGGCGATCGATTTTTCCGGCAGCATCGACGCAGTGGCCGCAACGGCCAACAAGTGCCTGCACGGCGTGCCTGGCGCGGCCTTCGTGATCGCGCGCCGCGATGCCGTCGCCAAGGCCGCCAGCCGCACGTACTACCTCGATCTCGGCCGCATGGCCCGCCTGCAGGACCAGCGCAATACGCCCTTCACGCCGTCCGTGCACGCCTTCTATGCACTGGTGGAAGCGCTGCGCGAGTTCGAGGACGAAGGCGGCTGGCAGGCACGCCATCGGCGCTATGCCACGCTGGCGGAGCAGGTGCGGGCCGGACTGGCCGCGCTCGGCATCGAGCCGCTGTGGCCGGCGTCGCAATCGTCCGTGGTACTGCGTGCCTATCGCCTGCCCGCGGGCGTGGGCTACGAGCAATTGCACGACGGGCTCAAGGCCCGTGGTTTTGTCATCTACGCGGGCCAGGGCGGGCTGTCGGCCGAGCTGTTCCGTATCTCGACCATGGGTGCGCTGACCGCGGCCGACATGGAGCGCCTGCTTCAGGGTTTCCGCGAACTCGTCAGCCGCTAGCATCTCCCGGACTTGCGCGGTTTTGCGCCAGAGTTTCGAGCCACGAAATTTTGGTGCGGTGCAAAGTGACATCGATGCGAGAGGGCGCTTATAAGCGCTCTGAACACGCCTTCGATGTCGTTTCATCCCGCAAAACCGCAGCGAGTCAGGAGAGCGCATGACCCTCATCCGCACGTATTCGCTGCTGCCCGTCGTGGCGGCAGCGCTGTTGCCCGTGGTCCCATTCTCGCCGGCCATGGCCCAGGAATATCCGGCCAAGCCGATCCGGATGGTGGTGCCGTATCCGCCCGGTGGCCCCACCGATATCGTCGCGCGCGTGGTTGGGCAGAAGCTCTCCGAGCGCCTGGGGCAGCCGCTGGTCGTCGACAACCGTCCCGGGGCGGGCGGCAATATCGGCGCCGACACGGTCGCGAAGTCGCCGGCGGACGGCTACACCCTGCTGGTAGCCACTACCGCGCATGCGATCAACATGACGCTGTTCTCCAGGCCCACCTACAGCACCAGCAAGGACTTCACGCCGGTATCGATGCTGACCAGCGGTCCGCTGGTGCTGGTAACCGCGCCGTCGACGCCCGCGAAGAATGTCAGCGAACTGATCGCGCTGGCCAAGGCCAAGCCGGGTGCGATCACGTTCGCCAGTTCCGGCAACGGCCAGTCCACCCACCTCGCGGCCGAGCTGTTCAGCAGCATGGCGGGCGTGCGCATGACCCACGTGCCGTACAAGGGCAGCGCCCCTGCGCTGACCGACGTGATGGCGGGACAGGCCACGGTGATGTTCGACACCATGCTGTCGTCGATGCCGTTCGTGAGGGACGGCAAGCTCAAGGCACTGGCGGTCACCGGTAGCGCGCGCTCGCCGGCCGCGCCCGATATTCCGACCATGGCGGAGGCCGGTGTGCCCGGTTACGAGGCCACCGCATGGAATGCGCTGCTGGTGCCGGCGGGCACCCCGCCCGCGGTCGTCGGCAAGCTGAGCGAGGCGCTCAAGGCGGTGCTGACGCAGGAGGACGTGCGCTCGCGCTTTGCCACGCAGGGATTTGCCGCCAACTGGACCTCGCCCGCCGATACGCGCAAATTCATTACGCGCGAGATCGATAAATGGGGAAAGGTAGTGAAAACTTCTGGGGCCACGATTGACTAGCCCTCATGTTGCGTCGCCACGGGGTCACGTTTCGCAAGAAATTCCTTGAGGACGTTTGCGGCGCTTGCGGTGGCCTTTGAGCTTGCCACGGAAAGCGCCGCATATCTTTCGTTCCCCGGCGGGCCCGCGAGCATGATCATGCTCCGCAGCAGCCCATTGTCTTTACGTTTTCATCCGCAATTTCGCTTCCTATGCTTCCTGCGCGTGGCCGGAGGGGCCGGTTCGCGCATATGACAGGGCGGCAGGACATCGCCGCCATCGCTTCACGAAAGTCGAGTGCGATCAACGGAGACGAGCGATGAAATCAAGACTATTTGCGCGTATTGGCGCCGCACTGCTTGCGGCGCTCTTTCCCTTACTGGCCGTCGCACAGAGTAGCGACGAGGCCAGCCGACGAGCCAGTCACGACAACAGCCAGCGTGCCGCGATGGTCAAGGCCCGCCAGTATTTCTTCGGTCCCGAGAACGTGGACGAGCGCACGGGCAAGGTGCGTGAGGACAAGGTCATTTTCTCGTGGTTCAGCGTGGCGTCTTTCGCGGTGGCGGCCAAGGGGCGCGTATTCCTGCTGGATTCGTACATCTACCGGCTGGCCGACAAGCGCGCCTACGTACCGGTGACGGTGCAGGACCTCGTCGACCTGAAGCCGGAGGTCATCTTCATCGGCCATGGGCACGGTGACCACGCCGACAACGCCGCCTATATCGCCAAGCTGACCGGTGCGACCATCTATGGTGCCGCCGAGCACTGCGACGCGATGCAGGGCGATGCCGGCAGAATCTTCGGTGCGGGCACCACGGTGAAATGCCAGTCCATCACCACGGCGGGCTCGGCGCCCGGAACGGAAGTGCGCACACTGCGCGTGCTCGCGCCGGACCTCTGCATCACGGCCTGGAAGCACGTCCATTCCGCCACGGTGCCGGTCGATCCGACGTTGCCGCCGAACCCGATCAACGCGGTGCGCGATCCACGCGTGGATACGCTGTTCCCGCCCAACCCGCCGCCCGCGCTCGATACGCGCACGACGGCTGGCGCCGGTGGTCCGATTCCGATCATGTACCAGTTCACGGTGGGCGGTTCCGATTTCACGTTCATGTGGCACGACACCGCCGGTCCGCTCAAGGAGCAGGCGCCGCAGCTGCTGCAGTTCTTCACCACGCTGCCGAAGACCGATGTGGAACTGGGCGCGGGGGTGAGCATCGGCGAAGCCAACAACGGCGTGCGCGATATCGCGATGTACGTGCAGGCGATCCAGCCCAAGGTGTTCTTCATGACGCATACCGACAACTTCAATATCGGCGCATCGGAGTTCTACGTGCAGGCCATCCAGCGCCAGTTCGACATCTTCAATATTCCACAGGCGGACCGCCCCGAGGTACGTGGGCTGCATGACCCATACGACTACGTGCGGCCATACCTGATGACGTTCGACTACAAGAACGACCTGTGGCGCGATGCGAAGAAGGGCAACCGTCATAGCCGCTTCTGCGCGGGCTGATCGTGAGGGAGGACGCGCGGGCGCCGCCCGCGCGCGCCGGGAATATATTCCATTGCACGATAAATCTATGAAAACCATTCGCTTGTGAGAATCGGTGCCGTACCTTTAGCATGCCTTCGTCAAAGCCATAACGAGGAGACATGCAGTGAAGAAGGCACTGATTGCCATGCTGGTTGCGTCCGCCGCATCTGCCGCACTGGTTCAGCCCGCATCGGCGCAGGGCGACGCCTATCCCAGCCGTCCGATCAAGATCGTGGTGCCATTTGGCGCGGGCAGCGCGTCCGATACCGCCGCGCGCATCGTCGCCGATGCCGCGCGCGATGCGCTCGGTACCATCATCATCGACAACCGGCCCGGGGCCAACGGCATCATCGGCTCCTCTTACGTGGCCAAGGCGGCGCCGGACGGCTATACGCTGCTGCTCACCAGCAGCTCAACGCATTCGGGCATCGGTGCGCTGTACAAGCACCCGGGCTATGACCCGATCAAGGACTTCGTGCATGTGTCGCGTATCGCAACCATCCCCATGGTGCTGGTGACGCGCCCCGACGCGCCGTACAAGACCGCGCAGGACCTGGCCGCGTATGCGCAGAAGAATCGCGTGCGCTATGGCTACGGTAGCGGCTCCGCGCAGATCGCGGCGGCCACATTCTCGCTGGTGGCCAATGCGCCGTCCGATGCGATTCCCTACAAGAGCCAGCCGCCCGCGGTGACCGACCTCATGGGCAGCCAGATCGACTACATGCTGGCCGATACGTCGGTGGTCATGAGTTTCCTGCACGCCGGCAAGCTCAATGGGCTGGCCATCACCACGCCGCAGCGCCTGCCGGCCTTGCCCAATGTCCCGACCATGGCGGAAGCCGGCTACAAGGCATTCGACCTCGTGGTCTGGGTGGGCCTGGCCGCGCCGGCGGGCACGCCGCCGGCCATCGTCGAGCGCTGGAGCAAGGCGGTGAACGCCGCGCTGGCGCGTCCGCAGGTGGTCGAGAAGCTCGCCACTCTCGGCATGGTGGCCAGCCCCAATACGCCGAAGGAGCATGCCGCATTTGCGGTGGCGCAACGCGATGTGTGGGTGTCCCGCGCGGCCAAGGCGGGCGTGGAGCAGCAATGACACTGAAGAACGGCCCGCTCGCGGGCGTACGGGTACTCGATCTCACGTCGGTGATCATGGGTCCGGTATGCACGCAGATCCTTGCCGACTACGGTGCCGAGGTGGTGAAGATCGAACCGCCTGAAGGCGATGTGATGCGCCACGCCGGCGCCAGGCGCGAGCCCCGCATGGGGGCGATGTTCCTGCACGCGAACCAGGGCAAACAGTCGCTCGTGCTCGACCTCAAGGCCGCCGCGGATATCGCGACGCTACGCGCGATGCTGCCGTCGTTCGATGTGCTCGTGCATAACGTGCGTCCGCAGGCGATGCAGCGCCTGGGGCTCGACGATGCCGCGATACGTCGCCTCCATCCGTCGATCGTCTATGCCGAACTGACCGGCTATGCCGAGGGCGGGCCGCTGCACGGCCGCGCTGCATATGACGACATCATCCAGGCGCAGGCCGGCCTGGCCGAACTGTTTGCGCGCCAGACCGGCGGTGCACCGCAGTATGTGCCGACGCTGATCGCCGACCGCGTGACCGGCCTGACCGCGGCCCATGCCATCCTCGCCGCCTTGTTCCGGCGCGCTCGGACGGGAGAGGGCGATACCATCCGCGTGTCGATGTTCGAGACCATCGCGGCCTTCGTGCTCGGCGATCATCTCGGCGGCGCTTCGTTCGAGCCGTCGGCCGGGCCGATGGGTTACAACCGCCTGCTGACGCCGTATCGCCGACCGTATCGCACGCTGGACGGTTATATCGCCGCGGTGGTCTACAACGACAAGCACTGGCGCGCATTCTTCGAAGCTATCGGCGACCTGCCAACCTTCGAGGCGGACGCGCGCTTCCAGACCGCCGCGGCGCGCGCGGACAACTACGACGCGATCTACGGCTACCTGGCGGACGTGCTCGCCACGCGCACCAGCGAGGCGTGGCTGCGCCTGCTCGAAGCCGCCGACATTCCCTGCGCCCGTGTCAATCGCGTGGAAGACCTGCTGAGCGATGCGCAGCTGCGCGCGGTGGGTTTTTTCGACGAGACGGATCCGCATCAGCGCCATATTGCGGCCCGCTTCCGCTCGCCCGCGGCCACGGAGGACGCCACGCCGGCGCCGACGTTGCCCGCTCGTGGCGCCGACCAGTGAGATTCGCCATGCACGACCTGCAAGACCTGAAACACCTGACGCTCGATCTCGACGCGCGCGGCATCGCCACGCTGTGCATCGACAACGGCACGTCGCTCAATATCCTCGACTCCGACACCATCGTCGAATTCACCCGCACGCTGCGGACGCTGGCGCGTTATCCCCACGTGCGCGTGCTGGTGCTGCGCGGTACTGGCGACAAGGCCTTTATCGGCGGCGCCAATATCAAGGAGCTGGCCCGCCTGCAGCCGGATACCGCGGTCGCGTTCATCACGCGGTTGCACGACCTGTGCGAAGCCGTGCGCGATTTTCCGGTGCCGACCATCGCCCGCCTGTCGGGCTGGTGCATGGGCGGCGGCATGGAGTTCGCGGCGGCGTGCGACCTCCGCATTGCCGATACCGATGCGCATTTCGCCATGCCCGAGGTGCGCATCGGCATACCGTCGGTGATCCACGCCAACCTGCTGCCGCGCCTGATCGGCGAGGGCAACACGCGCCGGATGCTGCTGACAGGCGCCGCCATCGATGCGGCACGCGCGCATGCCTGGGGCTTCCTCAACGAGGTGGTGAATAACGCCGCGCTCGACGAGGCCATCGCGCATACCGTCGGCGAGCTGCTCGAGTGCGGACCGGTCGCGGTGCGGGCACAGAAGGCACTGCTGCGGACATGGGAAGATCCGAACATCGAGCGCGGACTCAAGCACAGCATCGCGCTGTTCGGCGAGATGTACGCCGGCCCCGAGCCGGACGCGTACATGACGCGCTTTCTCGAACGCAAGAAGAAGGCCTAGCGGCGGCTGGCTTTCTCCGACGCCGACCCCGTTGCCATATCCTTTGCGGTCACGGTGCGGCGCCGGAGCGTGAACGGCATTTCGCTCCGGTCTTGAGCCATTACGTGCCGGTCTGGGGATGGATGGTCTCGCCGCGCGTCAGCATGTCGATGAACTCGGCGATCTTGCGCGCACGCGTCTCCGGCTTCTTGGCGTTCTGGACCCGAAACAGGATGGCATAGCGGTTGCGGCTATTCAGCGCCGCAAAAAACGCCAGGGCTTCAGGATTGGCGTCCAGGGCGGCCTGCAGGTCGTCCGGCACGGTGGCCTTGCCGGGAGAGGCATACGCCGTCTCCCAGCGCCCGTCGTTCCTTGCCTTCTCGATCTCCCGCAGGCCGGACGGCCGCATCCTGCCAGCGGCAAGCAGGGCTCGCGCCTTGTCCTTGTTGATCTGCGACCAGATGCTTCGGGCCGAGCGGGGCGTGAAGCGCTGCAGCCAGTAATCCGCGTTCTCGGCCCGCTTCTGTCCGTCGATCCACCCATAGCAGAGCGCGCTCTCCACGGCCTGGGCATAGGTCAGCGTCGATTGCCTGGCGGTCTTCTTCGCCAGGCGCAGCCAGGCGCCGGCCGAGGTGGCTTCGTTTTGCGCCAGCCAGTGCTCCCATTCCTCCTGGCCGGCAAACGTCATAGGCGATTCGGTCATGGCGGTGACTCGAGTGGTCAAGACAGTTGGGATCCGGTTTGCTCCCAGTATATTCGCAGCAGGTCCCGTCGTCGGCGAGTTCACCCATGGATGGGCATTGCTTCTAATATAGGGGCCCACCGACAATCGTCTTGCCGTGCCACCATGAACCTGACCCTCCGCGAATTCCGTGTGTTTCGCGTCGTCTACGAACTGCGCAGCTTCAGTGCCGCCTCGCAGACGGTTCACATGACGCAATCCGCGGTCAGCAAGATCTGTCAGGAGATGGAAGCCAAGGTGGGCCAGCGGCTGTTCGAACGTTCCACGCGCAAGGTCGTGCCGACGCGCCTGGCCGATCAGCTCTACGGCTACGTGTGCGAGGTGCTCGGCACGATGGATGCCGCCGAGCGCAGCCTGCAGAGTCTGCTCAACCTGGAACAGGGCGAGGTCCGCGTGGCCGCGTCGCCGATGATGGCCTATGGACTGCTGCGGCAACCCGTGGCCGACTTCCACGTGGCGCACCCCGGCATCCAGCTTGGCCTGTACGAGCTCTCGACTGACGAGACCATCGAGTATGTGGTGAACGGCAAGGCCGACTTCGGCCTGGTCTCGATCGAGGAACATCACCCCAAGCTGCACGTCGAGCAGCTCTATTCGGAATCGATCCACGTGATTTGCGCGCCCGACCACGAGCTCGCGCGCAAACGCGCCGTCACGTGGGAAGCGCTGGCGCGCTATCCGCATATCTCGATGCACCCGTCGTTCAGCACCCGACGTACCGTGGACCGCGTTTATGCGATGAAAGGACTGACTTATCGCTCCGCGATCGAGGTAGGGACGGTGCTGTCGGTATTGGGGATGGTGAAGTCGGGCATGGGCGTGGCGGTGTTGCCGGGCTATGTGCTGGACTTCGTGCGCGACCTGGATCTGGTGGCGAGGAAATTGCCGGCGGTCGGTCATGTCCACCCGATCTCGCTGATCCGTCGCTGGAATGCCCGCCTGTCCAATGCGGCGGAAGCGTTGATGAGCGAGGTGCGCGACGAAATGGGCCGTAAACGCCGGCCTGTCAGGGCATGACGGTGGCAGGAGCGCAGGTGGCCCCTGCTAACATACGCACCCTCGGCACCGCCGCGCTACGGCGGTGTCACAGACTATCGGAGTGCCGCAGTGATTCAACCAACCAACGTATTCAAGGACAACCTCGCGCAGATGCCTGCGATCGCCGGTATCGAGCGCATCGATCTGGTGGATGCCGGCGGCGCGGTAGTGGCCAGCATCGAGAACATGCCCGGTAAGCAAGGCTCGTTGGCCGTGTACAACTATCTGCAACTGCAGTTCGGCAAACTCGATGCCAAGGCGGCGGAATTCGGGCTGGCGGTGTTTGCGGAACATACGGCGGACGCGCGCAATCGTCCCGGCGCACATCCCAATGTCGACCGGTTGCTCGCGATTGCCGCAGGCGGCGACGCGCTGAAGATCCAGATCATCGCCAGGGCCACTGACGGCTGACGACTCAAGCCGGGCCGTGCAACCGCCGTAATATGGCGTGGACACCCTCTGAATGCCATCGAAATGAAACAGGTAGTTCCATTTGTTCTATGCGCCGCGGCAGCGTTGCTGACCTCGGCGGTGTGTGCGCGAACTTCGGTCCAAACTCCGGCCCAAACTCCGGCCCAAACGTCGGCGCGAATCCCCGACAAGATCGCCGCCCCGCTTGGGCTCGAACTCGGCCAGTCCAGGTGCGCGCGCCTGACCAGCGTGCAGAACCACGTGCGGACCGGCAAGGCCGCCTGGGCCGGTGGCGATGCGGTGGAGATCAAGCACCTCGACCGCTTCAACCTGCCAGGACTGAGCCGCGCCATCGTCAATTGCGATGCGACGGATGCCGTGGCGCTGATCACGCTGACCTTCGACCGTTCTGCACTGGATGAGGTGTCGGGCAAGCTCAACGCCCGCTACGACTCGAAGCGCAAGACGGACCCCACTGCCGAGAACAGCTATGCGGAGTGGGGCGCCGAAAACGGCAGCGTAGAACTGCTGTATGGGCGCGACAGCAAGCAGTTCACCGTGGCCTACTGGGCCAAGGGCGCAAAGGCGAAGTACTTTGCCTACAGCGGCAGTGCCACGCAGGAAAAGGCTCCGGCCGCGCCCGGCGCCGCGGCGCCGGCAAGGCGGCCCGCCCCGTTATAGCATTGGGCCCAACGGCGAATCTGTCTGAAGCGGGTGGCCCTACTCAACCAGCCCTAACGTGCTGAGCAGCGAGAAGAGTTCTTCTTCAACCTTCGCGGCACGTTGTACCCCTTCGAGATCGATACGCTCGGCCAGTTCCGCGGCAGCACAGTTCTTACGGTAGGTGGGCCATTCACGTTGCAAGGCCGCGAGCGCCAGGGAGGTTGATTGCGGGCGGCGTCGCTGGCAGCGTGGCAAGTGGCGCAACAATAGCGCCTCATGGCATGGACGCTGCCATATCAGCCGGAACCGCTCTTCGCGCGCTGCTCGTTGCACTTGCCGGTCACGAGTCTGGGTGTGGCCCACCGTATCCTCATCCAGCAAGATGTATTTCTCGAGGAATTCTCCACGGCCGCGCTGCGCTTCCCGGCGGAGCGCCTTCTTCGCAGAGTCCACAGTCGCAAGCGGATCGCCGCCGTTAAGCACGACTGTGATCAGATGGTAGGCAGCGTTCACACCCAGAAGTCGCTGCAACAGGGCGATATAGCTACGCTCGCTTTCCCCCTCGCACCCCACAAAGATTCGCTTGCGTTGTCGAACCGGTTGACGTGCCATGCGTACTATCCGAGATTGGGGACGGCTCCATAAACACCGCCCATGTATTTGCGATAGAAATTGTCGACGCGTCGTACACCGTGTATTTCGTGCAGACCGTAGACCGTCGTCGCGCCGTCTGCGTCCTTCTCGCAGAAGTAAACTTCTTCCTTCACAAGTTCCTCCAGCAGCGAAGCGTTCTGACACGTCATCCACAGCTGCGCGTGGTGCCGATTGCGTTTGCCGTCATAGAACCAGCGCAGAATTTCAGGTAGTACGTTCGGATGGATCGAGAGATCCATTTCGTCGATGACGGCAATGCCACCCTGTGCGAGCACGCTCGCAATCAGCGGATAGATCTGCAGAAAGTTGCGCGTGCCATGGCTCTCCAGAAACAAGGGCACGGGCTTGGACAATCCCTCATGTTCAAAGGTTGCACGCGGGCCATTGCCGGTCGACTCGATATTCATGGAACGGATGCCCAGGTCGATGCGCCGCAAGTCACGGTTGACGGCCTCGAGATAGGCCGGGTTTCCCTGGTAGAACTTGAGCATCGTCATCTCATCGATAGCATGTTTCTCGATAAGAATGTTCGAGACGATCTTTGCCGCCGCATCGCGAAGAAAGAGCGAGGGCTTGTGGTCTAACTGTGCCAACGTGGACACCACACTCGCATTGTCCCGAAGTATCTTGCGCAGGACGGGCCCGTGCCCGGAGAACTGAAACTCCTTGCCCGCCACTACCTCGTCCTGGTCCCGCTCGAATAGCCTCACCTTGCGCCTGGCCGAATCCGGCCAGTAGTGGAGCGATTCGGTCAGAACCACGCGCCGATCCCCCTGATCCCCAAACTCGATCTCGTACGCGTAGCGGCATTCCACGCCGTCTGGCGATGGAGAGCTTGTCCAAGCCCCGATGTCTTGCGGCCCGCTGAAATGGAGCGCCATTCGTGTGATGCGGGATGTGTTGCCGTCGCTCCATGACGGCTCGACAGGCAGCGACATATCCGGTGCCAGATGAAAGCTGTGCCGGACGAACCAGCCAAGCAATCCCAGCGTCCGCAGGACAGTGGACTTGCCTGACGCGTTGGCACCGAAGAAAGCCACCACCTTCGGCGCCTTGATGGCGGCGCCAGGCCATGTTGCGGAGAACCGCTCCGGCGATTCGGGTGCATGGCCCGCGACCTGCAAGTCGATGACCTGCGCGTCCCGGATCGACATGTAGTTCTCGATTTCCAAGCGATGGAGCATAGCTGGCAATGGCAAATGTGGAATGAAGGCAAAATATCGACAAAAAAATGTCGAAAATTGACATTCAGCTTATCAGGTACGGCCACCATCATCAATATTCGGCACGTTTTTTCAGTACCCGCATATAGTAGACAACAGCAACGATATGAAATACGATGTCAACTAAATACTTGAACAATCAAAGCAAGGAGACACGATGCTGCGCCTTCTCAAATCTCTCCTGTGGATGACCGCGTTGCTGGCCGTTCCCCCGGCATTCGCTGCCTATCCTGATCGGCCCGTAGTCCTGATCGTGCCGTTTGCGGCGGGGGGGCCTGCCGATGTCATGGCACGGACGCTGGCCAAGTCGCTTGGCAACCGTCTCGGGCAGACCGTGGTGGTGGAGAACCGGCCGGGTGCGGGTGGCCTCGTGGGCATTGCCGCGGTCACGCGTGCCACCGCCGATGGCTACACGTTGGGCATGGCCGGCACCGGCGCCATGGTGTACGCGCCGTTTATCGCGCCCAGAATGCCCTTCGATCCACTCAAGGACGTCACCTACCTGAGCACGATGGTGTCAACGCCCAACGTGCTGGTGGTCAACGCCAGCTCGCCCCTGAAGTCGGTCGCGGATCTGCTCGCGAATGCCCGGCGCCAGCCCGACAAGCTCACGGTGGCCTCCGCGGGCGTGGGTAGCAGCACCCATGTGGTGGGCGAACTGTTCCAGCACGAAGGCGCGGTGAAACTGCGCCACGTCCCGTACAAGGGCGGCGCACCCGCGGTGCAGGATCTGATGGGCGGGCAGGTGGACATGTTCATTGCCGAGATTCCGGCCGTGGCGCATCTGATCAAGGCGGGCAAGCTGCGCGGCCTGATGGTGACCGACAACAAGCGGCTGGCGGCGTTGCCCGAGGTGCCGACGGCCGCGGAAGTGGGTTTGCCGAAGGTGTTGGCTTCGGGAGCCTACGGCATCGTCGCGCCGAAGGGTCTGCCCGACGACGTCGTCCGCAAGCTGGTCGAGGCATTGACGGCGTCGCTGCGTACATCAGACGTGGTGGAGAGGTTCGCCGAGCAGGGTGGCATCGCACAGTCGAGTACGCCGGAGGCATACCGTGCGCAGATCAAGTCGGAGCAGGGCCGCTGGGGGCCGATCATCAAGGCCGCCGGCATTACTTCAGAGTGACAGGCAATTCCAGAGGACGCACAACATGAGTTTCAAGACGCGCATCACCGAGTTGCTCGGGATTCGCTATCCCATCGTCCAGGCAGGCATGAGCTGGGCCTCGTCCAGCTCGCGGCTGGTCGGCGCGGTCTCGAAGGCGGGCGGCCTCGGCGTGATCGCGGCCGGGCCGATGCGGCCTGACGATCTGCGCAATGCGATTCGCGAAGTGCGCACCTTCACCGAGGCGCCGTTTGCGGTCAATGTCGCCCTGTACAACAAGCGCGCCGCTGAGCATCTGCAGATCGTGCTGGATGAGCACGTACCGATCCTGATCGCCTCGCAGGGCAGCCCGCGCGATCATATCGCGCGCTTCCGGCAAGCCGGTGTCACCTGGCTGCATGTGGTCGCGCATCCCGACCATGCGCGCAAGGCGGAAGCCGCCGGCGTGGATGGACTGGTCGTGGTCGGCGGCGAAGCGGGTGGACATCCGCCGCCCAATGGCACCAGCACGCTTGTCCTGGTGCGGTTGATCGCGCAATCAGTGGGAATTCCGATCGTGGCCGGTGGCGGCATCGTCGATGGCGCGGGCCTGGCGGCCATGCTGTGCCTGGGCGCCGAGGCGGTGCAGATGGGCACGCGCTTCCTGCTGACGCCGGAGGCCTCGCTCCACGATGCGTACAAGGAGAAGGTGCTGACCGCGGGCGTGGGCGATACCACGCTGGTAGGGTGGCGCGGGCTGCCGATCCGCGCCGTACGCAACGCCTTCACGGCGGAATATGAGGCGGCCGAGCAGGCGGGGCAGGCGCGCGAGGTGCTCGAGGCATTGTTCGGCAGCCGCTCGCTGCGCATGGCCGCGGTGGATGGCGACGTGGAACAGGGCAAGGTCGAGGCCGGCCAGAGCGCGGCTCTGATCGATGCGCTGCTACCGGCAGCGGAAGTGGTGGAACGCACCATGGCCGAGGCTTGTGAGGTCGTCGCACGCCTGAAGCAACAACTGGGGTAAGAACATGAACGAACTGCTGATCGAAGACATCGGCCAGGTGCGCGTGCTGCGCATGAACCGGCCGGAAAAGCGCAATGCGCTGAACAACGCCCTGACCCGTGCGCTGGTGGAGGCGATGGCCGCGGCGGAAGCCGATGACAGGGTCCATGTGGTGGTGCTCACGGGCAACGGTGCCGCATTCTGCGCGGGCGCCGATATCGGCGAGTTCAAGGACCTGACACCCGACCAGATGTCGCGAGTGGAAGAGCGCGCCGAGCTGACCATGCAATTGCACCTCAGCGTGTCGCGCATGAGCAAGCCGGTGATTGCCGCCGTCAACGGATTCGCCATGGGTGGGGGCGCAGGACTGGCGATCGCATGCGACCTTGCGCTCGCGGCGCGCTCGGCACGCTTCGGCTATCCGGAAGTGAAACACGGCATCGTGGCGGCCATCGTGCTGCCGAACCTGACGCGGCAGATCGGCCGCAAGGCCGCCTTCCATATGGTGGCGACCGGCGAGACGGTCGATGCGGAACGCGCGCTTGCCCTGGGCATGGTCAATGCCGTGCATGCGGACGAGGCGCTGATGGACGAGACCCTGGCACTGGCAAGCCGCCTGGCTGCCGCGAGCCGTGCGGCCATGGCCACCACCAAGCAGACTTTCCACGAAGTGGTGGACCTGCCGTTGGCACGCGGTCTCGAAGTCGGCCGCGAAGCCAACAAGCGCATGCGCACTTTCGTGCGAACCGACCGGTAACACGCCATGGCCAAGCCACTCGGGCACATCACCATCCTCGACCTGTCGCGCGTGCTCGCCTGCCCGTTCGCCTCAATGATCCTGGCCGAAATGGGTGCCACGGTCATCAAGGTGGAGCAGCCGGGCACCGGTGACGAAACACGCGGCTTCGAGCCCCATGTGGAAGGTGCGGGCGGCAGCGAGAGCGCGTACTACATGGCGTTCAACCGCAGCAAGCAGTCGATCACGGTCAATCTGCGCAGCGAGGCCGGCCAGCGGATCGTGCGCGATCTTGCCGCCAGCGTCGACGTCGTCATCGAAAACTTTCCGGTGGGCACGCTCGCTCGCTACGGGCTTGGCCCCGACACGCTGCGCGCACTCAACGCGCGGCTGGTCTACCTGTCGTGTACCGGCTTCGGACAGACCGGCCCCTACGCGCCGCGCAAGGGCTACGACACGGTATTCCAGGCTATGGGCGGCATCATGAGCCTGACTGGCGAGCGCGACGGCGGGCCGGTCAAGCCGGGGCTGCCGGTGGCGGACCTGACGTCGGGACTGTGGGCGGCCATCGCCGTGCTGTCCGCGCTGCAGGGACGCAGCGCAACGGGCCAGGGCTGCCATATCGACCTGTCGATGTTCGACGCGCAGGTCAGCCTGCTGACCCTGGCAGCCGCGCGCTGGTTTGCGCTGCATGAAGTGCCGCCGCGCCTGGGCACCGAGCATCCCGGCCGCGTGCCCTCCGCCAGCTTCCAGGCCGCGGATGGCCGATGGCTCCATATCACGGCCAGCGATCAGCACTGGGCACCGCTGTGCCAGGTGCTGAAGCTGGAGGCCTGGGGTGCGGCGCCCTCATTCCAGTCCAACGCGGGGCGTGTGCGTTGCCGCGAAGAGGTGATGCAACGCCTGACGGCGGCCATTGCCGCATGGGACCGCGATGCGCTATGCGATGCGCTCGATGCCGCCGCAGTGCCGGCCGGTCCGATCAAGGCGGTCGACGAGGTCCTGGCGGATCCGCACGTGCAGGCGCGCGGTATGGTCGCCAGTTTCGATCATCCGACCATCGGCGAATTCCAGGCGTTGCCGGTGCCGCTGCGCTTCGACGGTTGGGACAATCCCGAGGTCGGCCGTCCCCCGCTGCTCGGCGAGCATACGGAAGAAGTGCTCAGGCGACGCCTGGGCCTGAGTGAACAGCGCGTACGCGAATTGCGTGCATCCGGGGCCATCTGAGGAACCAGGGCACCAAGGCAGCGAGGCAATCATGACGCAAGCAGAAGAACAAGCAGTGTTGTACACGGTGGCCGACGGTGTTGCCACCATCACGCTCAATCGGCCCGACAGCCGCAACGCATTGAACCTCGCGATGTGCGAAGGCCTGCAAGCCGCGGCGCACGCGGCGTCAACCAATGCCGACGTCCGCGTCGTATTGGTGCGTGGGGCGGGGGCGGTGTTCTGCGCCGGCGCGGACCTGAAAGAGCGCAAGGGCATGGACGAGTCGCAGGTGCTCGCACGCCGCATGCGCGGCTTCTTCGCCTATGAGGCGCTGGAAAGCCTGCCGATGCCGACGATTGCGCTGGTACAGGGCGCCGCCGCCGGCTCCGGCGTGGAAATTGCCGCCGCCTGCGACCTCGCCATCGCCACGCCGGACGCGAGTTTCTGGACGCCCGAAGCGCAGTGGGGCACGGTCGGTGCGACCCAGCGGCTGTCGCGCATCGTCGGCAAGCGGCTGGCCAAGGACATGATGTTCACCGGGCGCCGACTGAGCGCGGCCGAGGCCCTGGCGGCCGGACTCGTGACGCGCGTCATCGCGCACGACCACTTCGGGGCGGAGGCCGTGGAGATTGCCGCGGCCATTGCCAAGGCGCCGCCGCTCGGCGTGCGGCTCGCCAAGCGTTGCATGGACCGTGGCGCGGTACTGGGCCCGCGCGGCGCGCTGGCCGAGGAACTGCTCGCGATCGAGGAGAATCTTTCGCGCTCGGACTGGCGCGCCGGCATTGGCGCATTTGGAGACAAGGCATGAACTGGCAACCTCGTACCCTTGGTGCGTTACTCGCATCGCAGGGCCACCACCGCGCGACGGAACGCGCCCTCATCACGCCCGCCGGCGCGACGCGCTGGCAAGAACTCGACGCCCAGGCGCGACGTGTGGCACGCGCGCTGCTGGCGCGCGGCATCCGGCGCGGCGACCTGGTTGGCCTGCTGTGCGGCAATGACGAGCACTGGGTCGCCAGCTTCTACGGCGCGGCGCTGATCGGTGCGGTCACGGTACCCGTCAATACGCGTTTCAAGGCGGCGGAAATTGCCTATTGCCTGCGCCAGTCGGATGTCCGCCTGTTGATCCTGGCCGATCGCTTTCTCAACATCGACTTCATGGCGTTCCTGCGCGAGGCGGAGCCGGCGGTTGCGTCCGCGCTGCCCGGCGCGGCCTTACCGATGCTGCGGGACGTGGTGGTACTGGGTGACGATGTTCCGAGTGCGGCCCAGGATTGGCCAACGTTCCTTGCGGCCGGCGAAACGATTACCGACGACGTGCTGGCGCATGCCATGCGCGCGGTGACTCCCGATGACCTCCTCCTGATCCAGTTCACGTCGGGCACCACCGCCCATCCGAAGGGCGTGATGCTGACGCACGACAACATGCTGCGCAACGCCACGGCGGTGGGACAACGCCTCGGCATCGAAGCATCGGACTGTTACTTCAACTGCCGGCCGTTCTTCCACGTCGCGGGCTCGACGCTATCGCTGCTGTGCGCGCTCTGCGCGGGCGCCAGCATCGCCACGCTGCCGACATTCGAGGCGGGGGCCGCGCTGGGCATGCTGGACGAGGCGCGCTGCACGTTCATCTCGGGCAACGAGACGCTGTTCCAGCTGTTGATCGCGCATCCCGCGTTCGATCGTCGCCGCCTGCATCTGCGCGGCGGATGGGCCGCGGCCGGTCCCGACACGATGCGCCGTATCATCGACGAGATGGGCATCGAGCGCATCTGCTGGGCTTATGGACTATCGGAGGCTTCGCCGAATGTTGCGATCAACGACTGGCGGGACGATGTCGCGCTGCGCGTGGGCGGCCTGGCTGCGCCACATGACGGCGTGTCGGTGCGCATTGTCGATGACGTGTCGGGGCAGCCGTGTGCCGTGGAGGAAGTTGGCGAGATTCAGGTCAGGGGCTGGAGCGTGATGCGGGGCTACTACAAGCAGCCCGAGGCCAATGCCAAGGTGTTTACCGCCGACGGCTGGCTGCGGACCGGAGACCTCGGCGTATTACGTGAGGACGGCCGCCTGCGCCTGGTGGGCCGCCTCAAGGACGTGTTTCGCGTCGGCGGCGAGAACGTGGCCCCGGCGGAAGTGGAACAGGTACTGCTATCGCATCCGGCCGTGGCATCGGCGCAGGTGGTGGGCGTACCAGACGCGCGCCTGGGCGAGGTACCGGCCGCGTTCGTCACGCTGAAGCCCGGAACGACCCTCGACGCCGAGGCGCTGCTCGCCTGGAGCAAGCCACGCATGGCCAATTTCCGCGCGCCGCGCTATGCGCAGGTGGTGGCGGACTTCGAGCGCATCGGCATGACGGCGAGCGGCAAGGTGCAGAAGAACAAGCTGCGCGATCACGCCGTGGCGCTGTTTCATCTGTCCGCTTCCTGAACATGCCGGTACCGGAGACACCCATGACCGCCGAAGTCGTCCTGTGCGAATGCTTTGCCCGCGATGGCCTGCAGCACGAGCCCGGATTTATTGCCACCGAGACCAAGGCGGCGCTGATCGACCGCTTTGCCGCGCTCGGCTTCCCACGCGTTGAAGCCACGTCGTATTCCAATCCCAAGGTAGTGCCGCAGTTCGCGGACGCCACCGAACTGCTGCGCACGCTGCCGCGCCGCGCCAGCGTCATGTACAAGGCAACCTGCGCCAACGGGCACGCGGTGGAGCGCGCGCTGGCCGATCGGGAGGCGGGTATCGGCGCCAATGAGATCAGCCTGCTGGTATCGGCCTCGGCCTCGCATTCGGAGCGCAACCTCAAGCGCAGCCGTGCGTCGCAATGGGAAAACATCCGCGCGATGGCGGATGCAGCGCGCGGCCGCTTTCGCATGGTCGGCACCATTTCCGTCGCGTTCGGCTGTCCGTTCGAGGGCTACGTCGATCCGCAGGAGGTGTTGCGCGATATCGGACGCTTCCGCGATCTCGGCGTGGCGCTCGTGACCTTGGGCGACACCACCGGCATGGCTACACCCGAAACCGTGAAGTCATTGTTCGGCGCGGTGCGCACGGACTTTGCCGATATCATGCCGATTGCACACTTCCACGATACGCGCGGCACGGGACTCGTCAATTATGTCGCCGCGCTGGAAGCCGGCGTCACGCATTTCGACTGCGCGATGGGTGGCGTGGGCGGGCATCCCGCCAAGGTGCGGTATGGCGGTGGCCATACCGGCAACGTCTGCACCGAGGACTGGGTGGCCCTACTCGAATCGATGGGCGTGCATACCGGTATCGACCTCGACGGATTGCTCGACGCCGGGAGGCAATGCGAGGCGGTACTGGACCGTGTGCTGCACAGCCGTGTATTGCGCAGCGGCCTCAATCCCCTGCCGCGCGCCTAGCTGCCCACCAGCTTGCCGAGCCGTGCCACCAGCGCGCGGATCTCGGCCAGATCCACTTCTGCGGGAACCAGGGTGTCGACCGGCTCCATGCCGGCCGCGCCCACGGGCTCGTCGTCGTCGATGGCTTCGCCTGCGGCCGCGCGCCGTTCTTCGTCCAGCACGGCCCGGGCACTGGTGGTGAGCATCGCCAGCATTTCCATCAACTGCTTGCGCTGTTGGGGGCTCAACGGGCTGAGCAGGCGCTCGTTGCGCGCATTCGCATCGACGATGACCTTGCGATACAGCGCGTCGCCCGCCTTGGTCAGGCTCAGCATGACGGCCCGGGCGTCGGTGTCGCTGCGTTCGCTGGCGACCAATCCGCGCTCGATCAATCCCGATACCGTCCGGCTCGCGTAGCTCTTGTCTAGCGCGGCACGCCGTGCGAGCTCCTTCAACGACAGCGGCGCATAGGCGCCGAGCATGCCGATGGAGCGCCATTCGAGCAGTGTCAGGTTGAACTTGCGCTGCACGCGCAGCGATGCGCTCGCGGCGGAGAGGCCGGCCAGGTTGTGCAGGCGCGAAGACAGCAGGTCGGTAATGACCTTTGGCGCAGGGCCTGGACCGTGTTTCGTTCCGCTCATCGGCAAGGGCTCCGGTTGGTTGTTTCTGTCAACGATTCTAACTGCAATGTCTTGCAGAGGCGACACAGCCGTCGCTCATATAGTTGACGATGTCCATCATGTCTTTTACATTGGAAACTAATTTACAAGAGAGAGAAAGGAGGAGAGGACATGCAGGACTTGCATCACGCAATAGGCGCCGACGTCAAAGTGAAGGGTGGTGACACACCATGACAACATCCTCGACGTTCAAGCTTGCGGCAATCGGCGCGATGCTGGCTATGGCCGGCGCCGCGCATGCACAGAACTCGATCCAGCTGTACGGGTTGATCGACACGGCGCTTGCCTTTCAGACCCATCAGGTGGCGGCGACCAACGCCGCGGGACGTGCCACGCGCAGCGGCTCGGTGTCGGGCGTGGTGCCCGGCTTCTTCAACGGTTCGCGCTGGGGCCTGCTCGGCAACGAGGACCTCGGGGGCGGATGGAGCGCGGTGTTCCGCCTGGAATCAGGGTTCAGCCCGGACACGGGCGTCTCCCTGCAAGGGGGACGCCTGTTTGGCCGGCAGGCATGGGTCGGGCTCAACAGCGATTACGGTCAGGTGACACTTGGCCGCCAATACAGCGTGACATTCGACATGCTGCTGCCCTACGACACGATCGGCTGGGGCAATGCCGGCGCAAGCGATGTATGGGTGCAACTGCTCGCCGGTTCACGGCTCGACAACACCCTCAAGTACCAGCAGAACCTCGGCCCGTTCAAGATGGAGGCAACTTACTCGCTGGGCGAGGTCGCCGGCGGCGCGGCGCGTGGATCGATCTTCGGCGCGGGGGTCGGCTATGCCAGCGGGGCGCTGGGTCTGGGCATGGTCGGCCAGCAGGCCCGGGACCCCGCCGGCAACAAGCAGACCAACGGCGGCGCGGGCGCGTCGTACCGGCTCGGCCCGATCACCTTGCAAGGCTATTACCTGTTCGCGCGACGCGATGGCGCCTTTACGCCCTCGTCGGGTCAGGACCTCGCGCCGACCTACGGCACCTACAGCCAGCTCTATGCCAACCCCGGCATCACTAATGTGGGCGCCAGTGCGGCGGCGAGAACGGATCATGTGTTTCAGTTCGGCGCCACGTACCAGATGACGCCCGCCTGGGTCCTGAAGGCGGCGACGATCTACGACGCCGCCCGGCGTGTCAATGCCAATGGAGAGGATGGCCACAAGCTGTCGGTCTTCCTGATCGCCGACTATTTCTTCTCGAAGCGCACCGACACCTATGTCGCCGGCACCTACAACAAGGTCAGCGCGAGCATGAATGGCCCGTACGGCGGACAGAACGACAGCGTTGGCGTCTTCGTCGGCATGCGCCACCGATTCTGAAGCTGCTCACCTGCGATCGGGAAATCGGCAGGACTCGCGGCGCCGTCACCGGCGCCGCTTTTTTGCAAAAAATTTATATCACGATGTGAATTTATTTAATTGACGTTGCCGAGATAAAAAGATTTGGAAAACGCATGTGCCGTCTTGACACCACCGGGCACGCTTCCTTTAATGAGTCAGACATTCACGTCCCCCACTTTCTCCGACGAGCCCGAGCCATGGACGGCCCCATCGATGCGCAGCGCAAGAAAGAGGAGCTGCGGAGCTTTATCTTCCTGACGGCTGTGATGGTGCCGGTGTTGTCCGTTATCGTGGTCGCCGGTTATGGTTTCATGGTCTGGATGAGCCAACTGGTGAGCGGGCCGCCCACGCACTGACGCGTGCGGTGCCGTGGATTTTGACTTGCAGTTCCTGCAGCACGGATTTGAGACGGCGATACGCCGCCATCCCGCTACGCCGCGAGGACAGTCATGCCAGGTGCAGAGCCTTCGATCCCCGCCCAGCAAACGCTGGCAGACCGCCACGGCGACGGTGGCGACGCCGGCGTGTGTGCCGATGAATGGCATATCGCCGGCGTCCTGGTGCAGGCATGGCCAGAGCGTGTCGACGCGGTGCGCGTCGCCATCGCCGCCGTGACCGGCGCGGAAATCCATGCTGCCAGCGCGGCCGGCAAACTCGTGGTCACCCTGGAGGCGCCCAGCTCCCGTGCCATTGCCGCCCACCTCGCCTGGCTTCAGCAGCTGGAAGGTGTGCTAGCTGCGACACTCGTCTACCAGCACAACGAGGATCTGTGCAACATGCACGAGGGGATCGTCGATGACACTCACCCGCAGGGACTTTATTAAGCAGACGGCCGTGGCGGCCACCGCGTCGGCGGCGGGTATTCCGTTGCCGGCGGACGCCGCCAACTTCGTGACCGACAGCGATCTGACGCGATTGAAGTGGGACAAGGCACCCTGCCGCTTCTGCGGCACTGGCTGCGGCGTGACGGTGGCGGTCAGGGACAACAAGGTGGTGGCGACCCAAGGCGATCCGCAATGCGAGGTCAACAAGGGACTGAACTGCGTCAAGGGCTACTTCCTGTCGAAGATCATGTATGGGCAGGACCGCCTGACGCGCCCCTTGCTGCGCATGAAGAACGGCCAATACGACAAGAACGGTGAGTTCCAGCCTGTCAGCTGGGACCAGGCATTCGACGTCATGGCCGCGCAATTCAAGCGCGTGCTCAAGGAGAAGGGGCCCACCGCGGTGGGCATGTTCGGCTCAGGCCAGTGGACGATCTGGGAAGGCTATGCGGCGTCCAAGCTCATGAAGGCCGGTTTCCGCTCGAACAACCTCGACCCCAACGCACGCCATTGCATGGCGTCCGCGGTGCAGGGCTTCATGCGCACGTTCGGCATGGACGAGCCGATGGGCTGCTACGACGATCTCGAAGTGGCCGACGCCTTCGTGCTGTGGGGCTCCAACATGGCGGAGATGCACCCGATCCTCTGGACTCGCGTGACCGACCGGCGGCTTTCCGCGCCCAGGACCAAAGTCGCGGTGCTGTCGACCTTTACGCACCGCTCGTACGACCTTGCGGATATTCCGATCATCTTCACGCCGCAGTCGGACCTGGCGATCCTCAACTACATCGCCCACTACATCATCAGCAATAACAAGGTCAACAAGGACTTCGTCAGCAAGCACACGGTGTTCAAGCAGGGCGTGACGGACATCGGCTATGGCCTGCGGCCGGACCACCCGCTGCAGAAAGCGGCGAAGCATGCGGCCGATCCTGGCGCCTCCACGCCGATCACGTTCGAGGAGTTCGCGAAGTTCGTCTCGAAGTACGACGTGGCCTATGTCAGCAAGTTGTCCGGCGTACCGCGCGACAAGCTCGAGCAACTGGCGATGCTGTACGCGGATCCGTCCATCAAGGTGGTGTCGTTCTGGACCATGGGCTTCAACCAGCATACGCGCGGCACCTGGGCGAACAACATGATCTACAACGTGCACCTGCTGACCGGCAAGATCGCGACGCCGGGCAATAGTCCGTTCTCGCTGACCGGCCAGCCTTCGGCGTGCGGCACGGCGCGCGAGGTGGGCACGTTCTCGCACCGGCTGCCGGCCGATATGGTGGTGACCAACCCGAAGCATCGGGAAGAAGCCGAGCGCATCTGGAAGCTGCCGCCAGGTACCATTCCCGACAAGCCGGGCTATCACGCCGTGCTGCAGAACCGTATGCTCAGGGACGGCAAGCTGAATGCGTACTGGGTGCAGGTCAACAACAACATGCAGGCCGCCGCCAACCTGATGGAGGAGGGCCTGCCCGGGTATCGGAATCCCGACAACTTCGTGGTGGTTTCCGACGCCTATCCCACGGTGACCACACTCGCCGCGGACCTCGTACTGCCGGCTGCGATGTGGGTCGAGAAGGAAGGCGCCTACGGTAATGCCGAGCGCCGCACGCAGTTCTGGCATCAGCTCGTCGATGCTCCGGGCGAGGCCCGCTCGGACCTGTGGCAACTGGTGGAGTTTTCCAGACGGTTCACGGTGGAGGAGGTCTGGCCCGCGGATCTCCTTGCGAAGAAGCCGGAGCTGAAAGGCAAGACGCTCTACGACGTGCTCTATCGCAACGGGCAGGTCGACCGCTTCCCGCTCAAGGACGCCGATCCGGGTTATCACAACGCCGAAGCCAAGGCGTTCGGCTTCTATATCCAGAAGGGCCTGTTCGAGGAGTACGCGAGCTTCGGTCGTGGACACGGGCACGACCTCGCGCCGTTCGACGCGTATCACGAGGCGCGCGGGCTGCGCTGGCCGGTCGTGAACGGCAAGGAGACACGCTGGCGCTATCGCGAGGGCAGCGATCCGTACGTCAAGGCCGGCACCGGCTTCCAGTTCTATGGCAATCCCGACGGCAAGGCCGTGATCTTTGCGCTGCCGTACGAACCGCCGGCGGAGTCGCCGGACCAGGAATACCCGTACTGGCTGGTGACGGGCCGGGTGCTGGAGCACTGGCATTCCGGCTCGATGACACGCCGCGTGCCGGAGCTTTATCGCGCGTTTCCGAATGCGGTGGTGTTCATGCATCCCGAGGATGCGCGCGCGCTGGGCTTGCGGCGCGGCGTGGAGGTGGAGGTCGTGTCGCGGCGCGGCCGCATGCGGTCGCGGCTGGAAACGCGGGGTCGCGACGCACCGCCGCGGGGGCTCGTGTTCGTCCCGTGGTTCGATGCCAGCCAGCTGATCAACAAGGCCACGCTCGATGCAACCTGCCCGATTTCCCTCCAGACCGACTTCAAGAAGTGCGCGGTCAAGATCGTGAAGGTGTAGGAGGCGCCATGCATAGATGTATCCGGCGAGGTGTCATGAGCGTGCTGGCGATCGGCCTGGTCGTGCTGGCCGCGCTGGCCCAGGCCCAGGCACAGGGGCTGGTCGATCCCATGCGCGGTTCGACGCCGATCGCCAACGAGACCCGGCCGCCGCTACTGTTCCCGACCGAGAACAAGGATGTGCGGCGCACGCGCAACTACACCATGCAGCCGCCGACCATTCCGCACAAGATCGACGGCTACCAGGTCGACAAGGATTTCAACCGCTGCATGTTCTGCCACGCGCGCACGCGCACCGAGGAAACGCAGGCGATTCCGGTCAGCATCACCCACTACATGGACCGCAATAACAACGTGCTGGCCGACGTGTCGCCACGCCGCTACTTCTGCACGCAATGTCATGTGCCGCAGACTGACGCCAGGCCGCTGGTGAACAACACGTTCACGGATGTGGAGACGCTGCTGAAGCGACCCGCCGCGAGCCCCGGCGGCAAGAACACCGGCAAGAACGCCGGCAAGAACTAGCGGACGGACGCGCCATGGTGGACCTGATCAAGCGCTACTGGCGCACCATCAACCGGCCCAGCGCCTACTTCAGCCTGGGTTTCCTGACGCTGGGCGGCTTTATCGCCGGCGTGCTGTTCTGGGGCGCATTCAACACCGCGCTCGAGTTCACCAACACCGAGACCTTCTGCACCGGTTGCCACGAGATGCGCGACAACGTCTACCAGGAGTTGCAGGGCACCATCCACTTCACCAACCGCACCGGTGTGCGCGCGAAGTGTTCCGATTGCCATGTGCCACATAACTGGACCGACAAGATGGCGCGCAAGATGCAGGCGTCGAAGGAAGTGTGGGGCAAGGTGTTCGGCACCATCGACACGCGCGAGAAGTTCCAGGCGCACCGGCTGGAACTGGCGCAGCATGAGTGGGCGCGCTTCAAGGCCAACGACTCGCTCGAATGCCGCAATTGCCACGACTACCAATCGATGGATTTCACGCGGCAGAGTCCGCGGGCGCAGACAGCGCACTCGACCTATCTGGCCAACAAGGAAAAGACCTGCATCGACTGCCACAAGGGCATCGCGCACCGGTTGCCCGATGTGTCGAAGGCCGCAGGCGCGGAATAGGGGCCGTTCGATGCTCGCCGCCCGCCAGCTCGCCGTCACCCGCTCCGGTCACGTCGTGTTCCGCGGCATCGATCTGTCGCTCGCGCCGGGACAGGTGATGGCTGTGGTCGGGCCCAACGGCAGCGGCAAGACCACCCTGCTGCGCGTGCTCGCGGGCCTGCTGCGGCCCGCGGCCGGCGCGCTGGAGTGGCAGGGCCAGCCAGTCGGCGCGGGGCATGCGGGATATTGCCAGGCGCTTGGATATGTCGGTCATGCTGCCGGCATGGCTGCCGATCTCAGTGCGACGGAACACCTCGTGTATGCCGGACAACTGGCCGGCATGCGCGCGACGGCGGCGCAGGCGCGTGCCGTGCTCGAAGACGCGGGACTGGGCCGCGTAGCCGATGTGCCGGCCAGGATGCTGTCGGAGGGACAACAGCGCCGCGTGGCGCTGGCCAGGCTCGGCCTGATACCGCGCCGGCTGTGGCTGCTCGACGAGCCGCTTGCCTCGCTCGACGCCAGCGCGACAGCAACCTTCCTGCGGCGGCTCGCGGCGCACTGCGCGAGCGGTGGCATGGCCGTGATCGCCACCCATGCGCCGCTGCCGCCGGGCGGCGGCATACCGCTCTCGCTGCGCCTTGGAGATGCGGCATGAGCCCGCTCGCACGCGCGTTCGGCGCCACGCTGCGCCACGACCTGTCGCTGCACTGGCGCCGGCGCGGTAGCCTCGCCGGCACGCTGCTGTTCTTCGTCATCGTCGTCAGCCTCTTTCCACTGGCGATCGGACCGGAGCCGGGGCAATTGCGGGCCTTGGCCCCCGGCATCCTGTGGGTGGCGGCACTGCTCGCCTCGATGTTGTCGTTGACGCGGCTGTTCGCGCAGGAATCCGTTGATGGCGCACTCGAACCGCTGCTGCTGTCGCCCTTGCCGCTGCCGTGGCTCGTGCTGGCCAAGATCTGCGCGCATTGGCTCGCCAGCGGCCTCCCGTTGCTGGTGCTGACGCCCGTGCTGGCGCAGCAGTACCAACTCCCTGCCGCGGCCACGCTGATGCTGACCGCTTCGCTGTTGCTCGGCACGCCGGTGCTGAGCCTGATTGGGGCCGTGGGTGCGGCGCTCACGCTCGGCGTACGCGGTGGCGCGGTGCTGCTGTGCATCCTGGTCCTGCCGCTCTGCGTGCCCGTGCTGGTGTTCGGCACGAGTGTCGGCGCGGCGGCGGACGCGGGTCTCGACGTGACGCCGCAACTCTCGCTGCTGGGTGCATGCCTGGCGCTGGCGCTATTCCTGTGCCCGCTGGCTGCCGCCACGGGGCTGCGTATCGCAACGGAGTCATAGCATGGCGCAACCCAGCCACCTGCGGGGCTCGATATCGGCGTCGACCGGGACGCGTGCGCGCTGGCTGGCCTTTGCCTCGCCGGCCCGCTTCGATCCGCTGGCGCGCCGGTTGACACCGTGGTTCGCCGGCGCGGCCATGCTGTTGTTCGTCGCCGGACTGCATGTCGGCCTTGTCGTGGCCCCGACCGATGCCCAGCAGGGCGAGGTCTATCGCATCCTCTTCCTGCATGTGCCGGCGGCGTGGATGTCGATGTTCATCTATCTGGTGATGGCCGGCTACGCCGTGTTTGCGCTGGTCTGGCATACGCGGCTGTCGTCGATGATGGCATCGGCACTGGCGCCGACCGGGGCACTCTTTACCTTCATCGCATTGTGGACGGGGGCATGGTGGGGCAAGCCCACCTGGGGCACATGGTGGGTGTGGGATGCGCGCCTGACCTCGGAGCTGATCCTGCTCTTCCTCTATCTGGGCTACCTGGCGCTGGAAAACGCGATCGACGACGCGCGTCGCGCGGAGCGCGCCTGCGCGGTGCTGGTGCTGGTGGGCGTCGTCAATATTCCGATCATCTATTTCTCGGTGCAATGGTGGAACACGCTGCACCAGGGCGCCACCATCCGCCTGACCGCGGCGCCGTCGATCGATGCCACCATGCTGGCGGGCCTGTTGCTGATGACGCTGGCCTGCTGGTCGTACACGATCGCCGTGGCGCTGGTGCGCGTCCGTTGCATCATGCGCGAGCGCGCCGAGCCGCGGCTGGGAAACTGAAGACCAGCGGAACCGAAAGGAGCAGAACATGAGTGCATCCACGCTGTGGCAGTGGTCGGGGCACCTCGGTTATCTGACCGGTGCGCTGGCGGTCTCCCTCGCGTTGCTCGGGGTGGAAGTCGCGCTGCTGGCGCGCCGCGCCCGCGCGGCCAGACGGGTGGCGGCGACGGCCGCGGACCGGCATTCATGACGACACGCCAGCGTCGGCTGGCCCTGCTGCTGTCCGCAATGGTCTGCGGCGGTGTGGCGACAGCGCTCGTACTCAATGCCTTTCGCGGCAACCTCGTCTTCTTCTTCAGCCCTACGCAGGTGGCCACGCACGAGGCGCCCACCGCGCGCGCGTTTCGGCTCGGAGGGCTGGTGGCTCCAGGCTCGGTGCGGCGGGAAGGGGACGGCATGACGATCCGCTTCGTCGTTACCGACAGCGCGCGCGAGGTGCCAGTGGTCTACCGCGGCCTGTTGCCTGACCTGTTCCGCGAAGGCAAAGGGGTGGTGGCGCGTGGCCGTCTGCAGCAGGACGGCAGTTTCCAGGCGAGCGAGGTACTCGCCAGGCATGATGAGAACTACATGCCGCCGGACGCCGCGCATGCGTTGCGGCAGGCCGGCCAGCGTGCCGAAGCGATGCCGGCGGGGATGGCGCGATGATCGTCGAGCTCGGTCACTTCGCCCTGATCCTGGCGCTTTGCGTGGCGCTGATGCAGGCGCTGCTGCCGATCCTGGGCACGCTTCGCAACGATACGGCCCTGATCGCGACCGCCGCACCGGTTGCCGTCGGCCACGCCCTGCTGGTGATCGCGGCGTACGGCACGCTGACCTGGGCGTTCGTCGATAACGACTTCAGCGTGCGGTATGTGGCGGCCAACTCCAACAGTGCGCTGCCGCTGGCCTATCGCGTGGCGGCGGTATGGGGTGGCCATGAAGGGTCCATGCTGCTATGGACGCTGATGCTGTCGCTATGGACGCTCGCGGTGGTGTGCTTCAGCCGCGGCCAGCCGCGCGTCGTGCGGGCGCGGGTGCTGGCGGTGCTCGGTGCGATCGGCGTCGGCTTTCTGCTGTTCCTGCTGTTCACATCCAATCCGTTCCTGCGTCTGCTGCCGCCGGCGATGGAGGGGCGGGACCTCAATCCGCTGCTGCAGGATCCCGGCATGGTGCTGCATCCTCCCCTGCTCTACATGGGCTACGTCGGCTTTGCCGTGGTGTTTGCCTATGCGCTGGCGGGGTTGATGGGCGGACAGCTCGACGCCGCCTGGGCGCGCCAGGCCCGGCCCTGGACCACGCTCGCATGGAGCTGCCTGACGATCGGCATCATGCTGGGCAGTGCCTGGGCGTATTACGAACTGGGCTGGGGTGGCTGGTGGTTCTGGGACCCGGTGGAGAATGCGTCGCTGATGCCGTGGCTCGCCGGCACGGCGCTGATGCATACGCTGGCGATGACGGAGAAGCGCGGCGTGGCACGGGCATGGACGGCGCTGCTGGCCATCGTCACCTTCTCGCTGAGCCTGCTCGGCACCTTCCTCGTGCGCTCGGGCGTGCTGACCTCGGTCCATGCGTTTGCGGTAGATCCGCGGCGCGGCATTTTTATCCTCGCGCTGCTCGGCCTGGTGACCGGCGGCGCGCTTGCGCTTTATGCGTGGCGGGCGCCACGGCTATCGGGACAACTGTCGGAACAAGTTCCGGCGCGGATGCCATTCGGCGCCGTTTCGCGGGAAACCTTCCTGCTCGCCAACAATGTCCTGCTGGCCTCGGCGGCCGCCACCGTGCTGCTCGGTACGCTGTATCCGCTCGTCCTCGATGTGCTGGGCCTGGGGAAGATCTCGGTCGGTCCCGCGTACTTCGAGGAAGTCTTCGTGCCATTGATGGCGCCGGCGGTATTGCTGATGGGGATGGCGCCGCTGGCGCAGTGGCGGCACGCGCGCCTGCCAGGGCTGCTCATGCGCCTGCGTTGGGCAGCCATGGCAAGCCTGCTGGTCGCGGTAGCTCTGCTGCTCCTGCTGCGCAATGGGTCGGCATTGACCGGACTGGGGCTCTGGCTCGCATGCTGGTGCGTGGCGAGCGCCATCGCCAGCCTTGCTGGCCGCCTTCGCGCGCAGGGCACGTGGCATGCCGCACTGCGCCGGTTGCCGGCGGGCTATTACGGCATGCTGCTGGCGCATGTCGGCGTGGGCGTTTTTATCGCCGGGGCGACCCTGGTGAAGAGCCAGGAGTCCACGCGCGAACTGCCGATGCGGGTGGGCAGCGCCGCCGAACTAGGGGCCTATACATTCCGCCTCGAGGCGGTGGCGCCGGTGCGCGGTCCGAATTTCGAGGCGTTCCGCGCCATGGTGACGGTGCAGCGCGATGGACGCCTCGTGGCCACCCTGTTGCCCGAGCGGCGTGTCTATCGCAGCCAGGCAATGCCGACCACCGAGGCGGCCATCGATAGCGGCTTTGCGCGCGATCTCTATGTCGCCATCGGCGAGGGACTGCCGGATGGTGTGTGGGCGGTGCGACTCCATGTAAAGCCGTTCGTCAACTGGATCTGGGGCGGCTGCGTGCTGATGGCGCTGGGCGGGCTCACGGCGATGTGGGACCGTCGCTATCGTTATGCCCCGCGCCGGGACGAGCGGCGCATGCACGCTTATCCGGCCGGCGAGACAGCCACGGCTCATCCGTCGCGCATGCCCGACCACCCGCCAGCGCTGCCGTTGCCGGCCAGCAAGGAGCCGCTGGCATGACCCGCTTCGTACTGCCGCTGGTCCTGTTTCTGGCCCTGGCCGCCGCGCTGGCCGCAGGGTTGCGGCGCGATCCGCGCGAGTTGCCGTCGGCGCTGGTCGGCAAGCCGGTGCCGGCATTCTTGCTGCCCGTATTGGCGCCCGGCGAGCACGCGCTTTCGGCCCGCGACATGCACGGCGGGATCTGGATCCTGAATGTGTGGGCATCGTGGTGCACGGCCTGCCGCGTCGAGCATCCTGTGCTGATGGACTTTGCCGCACGCTCGCCGGTGCCGGTGTACGGACTCAATTACAAGGACGAAGCAGCGGCCGCGCGCGACTGGCTGCGCAAACTGGGCGATCCCTATGTGGCATCGCTGCGCGATGCCGATGGTCGGGCCGGTATCGATCTCGGCGTGTACGGGGTGCCGGAGACCTACGTGATCGATGCCAACGGCATGGTCCGCTACCGCCATGTCGGGCCAGTGACGGAGCAGGTACTGGAGCAGCAGATTGATCCATTGCTGCGTCGCCTTGCCCGGGAGCCGGGCCGTGGGTAAGGCACTGCGGCACGCTGGGGTTGCGCTGATGCTGGCCATCGCGTGCGGCGCGTGGGCGGCGCCGGTCGCGGATCTGGACGCCCGCGTGCACCGCCTGGCAGAGCAATTGCGCTGCCTGGTGTGCCAGAACCAGACTCTCGCGGACTCCGATGCGGATCTCGCGGTGGCACTGCGCGCGCAGATCCGCGAGCAGTTGCGCCACGGTGCAAGCGAGCAGGCGGTCAAGAATTACCTGGTGGGGCGCTACGGCGATTTCGTCCTGTACGAACCGCCGATGCGACCCGAGACATGGTTGCTGTGGTTCGGGCCGTTCCTGCTGGTGGGAGGAAGCGTCGGATGGTGGTGGCATCGCCGTCGTCGGCCGGCCATGGCGGGGGCGTCGCGCGGGGGTACCGAGGCCATGGCGGCGGCGGCAACGCCGACCACATCGACCACACCGGCCACACCGACCACGGTGCCCATCCCTGCTTCGGCGTCGCGCCTTGGCACATGGATCATTGCCGTGTCGCTGGGGACGATACCGTTGGCGGCGATGCTGATCTACCTGCATCTGGGCCGGCCGGAAATGACCGTTGCCGCCTGGCGCGACACCACCGTCGCCGCGGGCGATGCGAGCCATCCCGTCGATGCGACACAGATCGAAGCCATGGTTGCGCGTCTGGCGATGCGTCTGCGGGACGCGCCCGACGACGCCGGCGGCTGGTACATGCTGGCGCGCTCGTACGGCGCGCTGGAGCGCTTCGACGACGCCGCTGCCGCATACGCGCGCGCGGTCGCGCTCGTGCCCGATGCCGCGGCGTTGCGCGCCGACTATGCGGACGCGCTGGCCAGTGCGTCCGGCGGCTCGCTGGAAGGCGCACCGTTGGCGCAGGTGACGCACGCTCTCGCCCTCGATCCCGACGAACCCAAGGCGCTCGCGCTTGCCGGCACCGCCGCCGCGGAGCGCGGCGACCTGCGCGCCGCCGTCGGGTACTGGCAACGGCTCTATCGCCTGTTGCCCGCGGATTCCGAGACGGCCAAACGTGTCGCCGCCAACCTCGCGGCGGCACGCGAGCACGTCAGATAAGCGCGCCGGCCGCGGCGCCATTCAATGCGGCAGGCCTACGTAGTTCTCCGCCAGCGCACGGCACGCGGCCTCGGAGCTCATCAGATATTCGAGTTCGGTCTGCTGGATGCGCGCCGAAAAGGCATCGGCGTCGGGGAAGCGATGCAACAGCGAGGTCATCCACCACGAGAACCGTTCGGCTTTCCACACGCGCCGCAGGCAACGCTCCGAATAGGCATCGAGCAGGCTGGCGTTGCCGTGGCGGCACTGCGCGATCAGGCCTTCGGAGAGATAGAGCACATCGCTGGCCGCGAGATTGAGCCCCTTGGCCCCGGTGGGCGGCACGATATGGGCGGCATCGCCGGCCAGGAACAGCCGGCCGAACCGCATCGGTTCGCACACGAAGCTGCGCAGCGGCGCAATGCTTTTCTCGATGGACGGGCCGGTGACCAGCGTCTGTGCCGCATGCGGATCGAGCCGGCTGCGTAGTTCGTCCCAGAAGCGCGCATCCGACCAGTCGTCGACGTTCTCGCTTGACGGCACCTGCACGTAGTAGCGGCTGCGCGTACGCGAACGCATGCTGCACAGCGCAAAGCCGCGCGCGTGACTGGCGTAGATCAGCTCATCGGCGACCGGCGGCGTTTCCGCCAGTACCCCGAGCCAGCCGAACGGATAGACGCGCTCGAACAACCGCGTGGCGCTTGCCGGTACGCTCGCGCGGCTGACGCCGTGATAGCCGTCGCAGCCCGCAATGTAGTCGCAGGCGATCTCGTGCGTGACGCCATCCTTGCGATACCGCACCATCGGCGCGCTGCCGTCGCAATCGTGCAGGCTGACGCCTTCGGCCTCGTAGACCGTGGGAGTGCCGTCGGCGTGCCGCGCGGCCATGAGATCGCGCGTCACTTCGGTCTGGCCGTACACCACGACGTGGCGTCCGCTCAGTGCCTGCAGGTCGATGCGGTGGCGCTCGCCAGCGTAGGACAGTTCGATGCCGTGGTGGGGCAGGCCTTCAGCGCGCAGGCGCGCGGCCACGCCTGCGCGTTCGAGCGCCTCGACCGTGACGGCCTCGAGAATGCCGGCCCGAATGCGGCCCAGCACATGGTCCGGGCTGCGTCGTTCGAGGAGGATATTGTCGATGCCCGCACGGCTCAGCAACTGGCCGAGCAGCAGGCCGGCCGGGCCGGCGCCGATGATGACGACGGGGGTGCGCATGGTTTGTCTCCGCTATGTTGTTTTAAGTCGCATCGTCGCAAGCAACGCGATGACGGAACGATAGCGGCAGCAGGGTCCGCCACGGAATAGACAGAGCGAACCATAAACAGGAAAATCCGAACATTGCCGCCACCCGGACAAACGCCGATGATGCGCGTTCCGACCTACTCGCTGTACGGCACCAGCTCCGCGGAACCCCTGCAGAATCAGGTGCATTTCGAATCCATCGCGCAGCGCAGCAAACTACACGGGTGGGAGATCCAGCCGCACTTGCACGAGCGCTTTGTGCAGATTCTGTACATTCACGCGGGTGGCGGCGAAGCCTTGATGGATGGCGGGCGCCAGCGCCTGCGCGGCGGCTCGCTGGTGACCATGCCACCGCGCCATGTGCATGGGTTTGTCTTCACGCCCGATACCGATGGCATCGTCGTGACCATGACGGAAAGCCATATGCGCACGCTGCTGGCAGGGGTGCCCGATGCGGTGGCGTTGTTCGAGCAGGCCCGTCACGACCGTGTGCGGCGCAGCGAAAGCCTGGCCGAGGCGCTGTTGCTGTTTCGTGCGGAAATGGAAACTGTCTCCGCCTGGCGCGGTGCCTCGATGTCCGCGTTGTTGACGGTGATCCTGATCGGCATCGCACGGCGTGCCGATGCCGTGGCGCCTGCGGCGGCACGTGCCAGCAGCCGCCCGGCGCGGCACTTCCAGCAATTCCAGCAACTGCTGGAAGCCGACTATCGCGAGCAGAACGACGTCGGCAGCTATGCCGCCAGGGTTGGCATCACGCCGACGCAGCTCAATCGCATCTGCCGCCAGCTGACCGGCCATTCGGCCTTGCAACTGATTCATGCGCGCGTGATGGCGCAGGCGCAGCGAGACCTGTTGTTCAGCGACCTCGAGATCAAGCACATCGCGCTGTCGCTCGGGTTCGCCGATGCCGCGTATTTCTCGCGCTTCTTTGCGCGGCAGGTCGGCCAGACTCCGACCGCGTTCCGGCAGTCGGGGCGTGCGCGCCTGCCGGCGTTCGCCACCCGGCAGGCGTAGGGTCAGGCCTGCGGCGGACGTGCCGCGTCGAGCGCGGCAAACACTTCCTCGGCCATATGGAAGGCCGAGTTGGCGGCCGGTACGCCGCAATAGATCGCCGCCTGCATCAGCACTTCCTGGATCTCGTCGCGCGTGACGCCGTTGTTGGCGGCCGCGCGCAGATGCAGCTTCAGCTCCTCGGCGCGGTTGAGTGCCACCATCATGGCGATGGTCAGCAGGCTGCGCGTATGGCGCGGCAGCCCCTCGCGCGTCCAGATCTCACCCCATGCGTAGCGCGTGATGAAGTTCTGGAACGGCTCGTTGAACGGCGTCAGGCGCTGCAGCGAGCGGTCGACGTGGGCGCTGCCCAGCACATCGCGACGCACCGCCAGGCCGGCGTCATAGCGCGCGTGATCGTCGGTGACCGGCAGCCGGCCGGCGATAAAGTCCACCAGCGCACTGGTAAAGCGGCCCGGCTGTTCGAAGCTCGAGATATGCGCGGCGGGCAGTTCCACATAGCGCGCATCGGGAATGGCGTCGGCCAGGGCACGGCCTTCGGCGGCCGTGGTGGACGGATCGTCGCTACCGGCAATTACCAGCACCGGCACCGGGATCGCCTTGACGGTGTCGCGAAAATCAGCGTCGCGTACCGCGGCGCAGTTGGCCGCATAGCCGCGCGGATCGAGTCCGGCCAGTACTGCGCGCAGCGGCGCGATGGCCTGTTCCGCGGTAGCGACGAAGGTGGGGCGGAACCAGCGCTGCACGGAAGGCGCCACCATCTGCGCCATGCCGTCGCGCAGCACGCTTTCGATGCGGGCATTCCAGCCCTCCGCGGTGCCGATCCTGGCGGCCGTATTGGCCAGCACGATGCGCGTAAAGCGGTCGGGCGCGTGGATGCCGAGCCATTGGCCGGTGGTGCCGCCCATCGACAGCCCGCAGAACACGGCGCGGTCGATATCGAGCGCGTCGAGAATCGCGAGCACGTCGCGCCCGAGTTGTTCCACCGTAAAGGCATCGCCGGGTGCCGACGAGCGGCCATGGCCACGCGTGTCGTAGCGCACCACACGGAAGCGGCCCGCGAGGGCGGCGGCTTGCGGCTGCCACATGGTGTGGTCGGTACCGAGTGAGTTCGAGAAGACGATGGCGGGCGCGTGGTCCGGGCCATCGACGGTGTAGAACAACCGGGCACCGGCATGATCGAGGTAGGGCAATTCAGTCTCCAGTGGGGGCTACCGTATGGGGGGACGTCGCCAGCGCGTGCTGCCATGCCTGCACCGCGGCATCGGCGAATGCCGCCGATTGTCCCACGTAGTGCGCGGGATCCGACAGCCGGTCGAGCGCGGACGGATCGAGCAGGTTTGCGTGCGCGGGATCTTGCGCCAGCGTATGAGCCAGGGCTTCGCGCAGCGTCGTGCCACGCGCCACCGCGGCGCGCGACGCCTGCTCGACGAGATGATGCGCGGGTAGCCGTCCGATGCGGTCGCCCAGCGCCAGCATGGCGGCCTCGCCGAGAATCAGCCCCTGCGTGAGATCGAGATTGGCGCGCATGCGTGCGGCATCCACCTGCAGGCCCGTCACCACGTCGCGCATCTGGCGCAGCGCACCGGCCGCCAGCGTGACGATCTGCGGCAACGTATCCCATTCGGCTTGCCAGCCGCCGAGCGCACGCTCGTGTTCCTGCACCATGCCGGCGAGCAGCGTCGAGACCAGCGGCGGCACGCGTACGGCGACGGTCAGCACCGCGGCACAGCCGACCGGGTTGCGCTTGTGCGGCATGGTGCTGGAGCCACCGCGGCCGGGGCCGCCCGGCTCCGCGACTTCGGCGACTTCGGTCTGCATCAGCAGTGAGATATCGCGCGCCATCTTGCCCAGCGTGCCGGTCAGCAGGCCGAGCGCGGTTGCCACCTGCGCGAGCCGGTCACGGTGCGTATGCCAGGGCAAGGCCGGGGCCAGCAGCTGTAGTTCCGTGGCCAGTTGCGCGAGCACCTTCGGCGCGGCGGCACCGAGGCTGGCGAGCGTGCCGGCGGCGCCGCCAAGCTGCACGGTGCCGGCCTCGACGCGCGCGCCCTCCAACCGCGGCAGGTCGCGTCGCAGCGCATCGAGCCAGCCCGCGGCCTTGAGGCCGAACGTGGCTGGCAGCGCATGCTGCATCCAGGTGCGCGCCACCATGGGCGTGTCGCGATGGCGTGCGGCCAGCGCCGCGCAGGCGTTGCCGAGGGCGACGAGATCCGCCCGCAGCAGCGGCAGCGCGTCGCGCAGTTGCAGCACCAGCGCGGTATCGATGATGTCCTGGCTGGTGGCGCCCCAGTGCACGAAGCGTCCGGCCTCGGCATCGCGCGCGGTGACCGCGGCGGTCAGCTGCCTGACGAACGGGATGGCGAGATTGCCGGCCGCGACGGCCGCTTGCGCGAGCGCATCGCGATCGATGACGGTGTCATCGGCACAGGTCTCGGTGATGATGCGTGCGGCCTGCGGCGGAATGACGCTGGCATGGGCCTGCGCGCGTGCCAGCGCGGCTTCCACCGCGAGCATGCGCTGCACGGTGCCGGTGTCGGAAAACACCTCGAGCACGGCAGGGCTGCCGAACATCGGGTCGGTCAGGCGGGAGGATGTGGGCATGGCAGAGAGCCGTGGCAGGCCCACGGCGCCCGTGCATGGCTACCGGCCGACAGCAGTCGTCAACTGCCGTGCCTGACAGGTAACGGCGCACGAGCAGGCGCGGGCCTGGCCGGCATTCAGATGTCGAAGAACACGGTTTCGCCGGGACCCTGGAGCACCACGTCGAACCGCAACGCGCCGTTGGCCTGCGTTGCGATCAGGGTGCCACGCCGTTCCGCGGGCACCAATGCCAGCACGCCGTCGGCGGCGTTGGCTGCCGCTTCGTCCGGAAAATACAGCCGTGTGCTGACATGCCTGACAAGGCCGCGTGTAAAGACCGACATGACGATATGCGGAGCCTGCGGCTTGCCGTCCGCGCCCGGCACGGTGCCCGGCTTGACCGTGACGAAGCGGAACGTGCCATCGTCGCCGGTTGGTACGCGGCCAAAGCCGGTAAAGCCCGGCGTCAGCGGCAGCGCTTCGCGCGTGTCGTCGGCGTGGCGATAGCGGCCGGCCGGATTGGCTTGCCAGATTTCGACCATGCCGTCGATGACGGGCGCACCGTTGCCATCGGTCACGCGGCCTTCGATGACGATGCGCTGTGCGGCCAGAGCGGGCGCTTCGGCGGTCAGGTCGGCGCAGTTGAGGCCGGTCAGGCCGATATGCAGGTAGGGACCAACGGTCTGGGATGCGGTGGCGTACAGCATGTCTTACTCCATCGGCGTGGCATCGCGGCCGCGCAGCACGATATCGAAACGATAGCCCAGCGCATATTCGGGCTGCGTGGTTTCCCAGTCGAAGGCGGCCACCAGGCGCTGGCGTGCCTTCTCGTCAGGCGTGCAGTTGTAGATCGGGTCGAACGCGAGCAGCGGATCGCCGGGAAAGTACATCTGCGTGACCAGCCGCGTGGCATACGCGTTGCCGAACAGCGAGAAGTGGATATGTTGCGGACGCCAGGCGTTGTGATGGTTGCGCCAGGGGTAAGCGCCCGGCTTGATGGTCCTGAACTGATAGCGGCCGTTGGCATCGGTGATGGTGCGGCCTTCGCCCGAAAAGTGCGGGTCGAGCGGAGCATCGTGCTGGTCGCGCTTGTGCAGGTAGCGGCCGGCGGCGTTGGCCTGCCACAGTTCGATCAGCGCATGCGGCACCGGGCGGCCGTTCTCGTCGAGTACGCGGCCGGTGACGAGAATGCGTTCGCCGATCGGCGCGCCGCCGTTGCCGGCGGTCAGGTCGTTATCGCCTTCGCGCACGAATTCGGCGCCGAAGGTCGGCCCGGTGACTTCGGAAAGCGACTGGGGAATGCGCACCAGCGGCTGTGCGGGCGCGCGCGTCTGCGTGGAAGCATACGGGTCGAAGCGATAGTCGGGCTGGGTGTCCCAATAGGGGCGCCGATATTGCGCGGGGGCAATGATGCGGGACATGTGGGGTCTCCGGGGGTGGTCTGGTTGCAGCGAAGTTACGTCACTTTAGTGTGGGCAGGAATTCATGTAAATTGAGCTTTCCGGAAATTTCGATGAATTTTAGAAATGGAAAGGTCGCAGGAAGTTTTCCGCAACCGCATTCGCCTGCGTCACCTCTACTGCTTCGTCGCGGTCTCGCAGACGCAGCACGTCGGGCGCGCGGCGGACCGGCTCGGGCTGACCCAGCCCGCCGTGTCCAAGACGCTGAGCGAGCTCGACGAGCTCGCGGGGGCACGCCTGCTGGTGCGCCATCGCTCGGGCACCGAGCTCACCACGGCGGGTACGCGTTTCCTGCGCCACGCGCTGCGCATCCTGGCAGACGTCGATGCCGCGGCCGGCAGCTTGCTCGGCGAGGATGTGCGCACGCAGGAGCGCATTCGCCTGGGTGCGCTGCCGAGCATCGTGCCGGCCCTGCTGACCGACGCGCTGCTGCGTTTTCGCGCCGCGCACCCGGAAGTCGGGGTGGCGGTGCAGACCGGCATGAACCGCAATCTGATCGATCAGCTGAAGGCGAATGTGGTGGACCTCGTGATCGGCCGCATGGACGATCCGGCGGTGATGGAGAGCCTGTGGTTCGAGTCCCTGGGACCCGACCCGCTCGTGCTCGCCGTGCGCATCGACCATCCGTTGACCGCGCAGGCGCGGCCCACCCCGCTTGACTGTCTGGCGTGGCCGCTCGTGATCGCCGCCGTGGGTTCGATCCCGCGTCATAACACCGAAAGCCTGCTCGCGCGTCACGGCCTGCGTCTGCCGGACAACTGCATCGAGACTTCCGACGCGTATCTGGGCCGGCTGCTGGCGCAGCAAAGCGACAGCGTGTGGATGGCGCCGCTCTCCGCCGCCCGACGTGCCGTAGAGGCCGGAGAGCTGGCCGTGCTGCCGGTCGAGACCGCCGGAACCGAGGAACCGGTCGGCCTGCTGCGCCACAAGGACCGTGCGCTCACGCCGATGACGGAAGCGTTGGCGAACTGCATTCGTGGCGCGGCGCATGGCGGCTAGACGGACCGGGTCAGAAGATATGCTTGACGCCGACCATGACGCCGAACTGGTTGCCACCGGGGTTGGTGGCGGTACCGCTCGAGCCACTGTTCACCGATAGCGTCAGGTTGCCGCCATTCGTGATGTAGCCTGCCGTGCCATAGACGGAAGTGCGCTTGGTAAAGGCGTAGGTGCCGCGTGCGGCAAACATCCAGGCCTTGTTGGCGCTGTTGTGGAAGCGCTGGAAAAACGTTTCGCCGTCGACGCTGAACCGACCGGTGACGGGTACCGACGCGCCCACGTAATACAGGTCGCTGATCGGCGTGGCGCTGCCTTCGTTGTCGCGTCGCAGCCAGCCACCACCGATCTTGGTACCGTTGACGAGGAAGTAGCCATTGAGCGAGAGCCGGTCGTCCTTGAGCGAGCTGCTGGTCAGCCCGCCGAACGCGCCGGGGCCGCCGCGCTGCGAATCGTAGGCCGCGGCCACGCTCCACGTGTCGGTGCTGTACTGGAGCAACGCCGACCATTCGCGGCAGGCGCGCTTGTCGGCCGGATTCTCGCCCGCGCAATTGGTGCCCGAGGGGCTGTTGGCGTTGACCGCGTCGCGGCCGAAGCTGTACGTCGCGCCAACGGTCAGGCCACCGAACTTGCCCTTGTAGGCGATGGCATTGTCGGCGCGCGCATTGGGCAGGTAGGCGTCGAACGATCCGGAGCCGAACACGTTGGGCCCGAGCATGTCGGGTTCCAGCATGGCCCAGAACAGCATGGTGTACTGGCGGCCCACGCTTATCTGACCCCAGTTGGCCGACGACAATCCGACCAGTGCCTGGCGCCCGAACATGCGGCCGCCCTGGCCCGCGACGCCGGTATCCGGCGCAAAGCCGGACTCCAGCGTGAAGACCGCCTTGAGGCCGCCGCCGAGATCCTCGGCGCCGCGCAGACCCCAGCGCGACGGCACGGTGCCGGCCAGGTTCGGCATGAAGGTTTCCGAATGCCGCTGCGGGCCGACCCCGTTCACATAGGCGAGGCCGGTATCGACCACGCCGTACAGCGTGACATTGCTCTGGGCATGGGTGACCGCGGGTGCCGCCAGTGCGCACGCGAGCGCGCACACGCCAGGGATCTGGCGAATACTCATGATGCCTCCTCCGATGTTTTTTGTAGGCCGGCTTGGGGAACGGACGCCGGCGGCCGCTGGTATGACGTGCCGCTTCAGTGCGACACGAATGCCTTGCTGTTGTCCGTGCCTGACGGCGCGGTCGATTTCACGCCGAGGTGCTTGATGACGAGCGCGGTCGCTGCCAGGAAAGCCGGGATCGCGAGCAGGCCGAAGATGGCATCGAAGCCCAGTTTCATGCGCAGCAGTTCGGCGCCGAGCAGCGCACCGGTGATGCCGCCGAAGCGGCCGATGCCGAGCATCCATGCCACACCGGTGGCGCGGCCTTGCGTCGGGTAGAACGCCGCAGCCAGCGTTGGCATCGACGACTGCGCGCCGTTCATGGTGGTGCCGGCCATGAAGATCAGCAGCCCGAGCGCGAGCTGGTTGCCGGTGCCGTGGCCGACGGTATAGATCAGCACGCCGGTCAACGCGTAGGCGATCGCCACCACCTTGTTGGGATTGAAGCGATCCATGAACCAGCCCGCGACGATGGTGCCGATGCCGCCACCGAGCGGGAACAGCGCGGTCAGGAACGAGGCGCGCTCGATCGTGAAGCCGGCATCCTTCATCAGCGTCGGCATCCAGCTGGTCAGCAGGTAGAAGATCACCAGGCCCATGAAATAGGTGCACCAGAGCATGACCGAGCCGAGGCGATAGCCGGGCGCGAGCACCGTGCCGACCGGCGAGCGCGTGGCGGGTGCGCGCTCGCTGATGACGTACCTGGACGCCTGCGCCGCGACACCGACGACACGCCGCAAGACCTTGCCGATCTGCGCGGCGGGATAGTTGCGCATCACCATGTAGCGCACCGACTCCGGCAGGAACGCGATCAGCAGGAAGGCCAGCACGATCGGCAGCACGCCGCCGAGCAGCAGCACGCTATGCCAGCCGTAATGCGGAATCAGCGCGGCAGCGATAAAGCCGCCGCATGCCGAGCCGAGCGGAAAGCCGCAGAACATGGTGTTCACGAGCACGGCACGGCGACGTTCGGGCGCGAACTCCGAGGTCAGCGTGATCGCGTTCGGCATGGCGGCGCCCAAGCCGAGGCCGGTCAGGAAGCGCAGCGCGGTCAGCCAGCCGAGCGTCGGCGCAAACGCCGTGGCCAGGCTGCAGATGCCGAAGAAGAAGACGGAGACGATCAGCACGCGCTTGCGGCCGACGCGATCGGCCATCGGGCCGGCAAAGATCGCCCCGAAGGCGAGGCCGAACAGCGCGGCGCTGAGCACGGGGCCCAGCTCCGATTTCTGGATGCCCCACTCCTGCACGAGCGCGGGCGCGATATAGCCGATGGCGGCGGTGTCGAAGCCGTCGACGGCAACGATAAGGAAACAGAGGCAGAGGATCAGCCACTGATACGGCGTAAAGGGTTGGGAATCGATCAGCGCTTGTACGTCGACTACGTCGACGGCGCCGGATTCGTTGTGAGCGTTGGCAAGGGGCACGTTTCTCTCCACGAGAGGGTTTCAGGTGACGCTCGATATGTTCGTGATACGAACTCGCGTTCTTATTGAGAACCGAATAGTAGGAGGCCGGTGGTGGGGGTCGAATTCGGGATAACCCGGTCCATTGCGTGCGTCCGTGCTCCCCGCAGGTGTGCGTGCAAGTCACCAATGCCGCCATGAAATTGCCGGCATCTGCGCGCCGCCCGGCATATTTTCGCGGCGACCCGCACATCCCGGTCATATTGCACTCCCCGCCGCGCGATGCGATACGTCTGAATAGCGAAATTTCATGTATTACGTGCCAAATGTCATGGTTAGGGCGACCCACATCGCCATAGCATTGCTTGGATGGGACAGGTGCGTCCGCGCGGTGTATCGTCTGTCGTCGCCACGTGCATCCCGATGGCCTCTGCCGTCCATCGACCTCATCGCTTCCCTGCCTGCCCGATCGTGTCCATGGTGTATCGCGCATTCCTCATCCTCGAAGCATGGCTCGACCGGATCGATCCCGGCACCCATCGCCGCATCAAGGGGCTGCGCCTGGTCACGGCGTACGGCATTGCCGCCGCGCTCGGGGCACTTCATGACATCCATGTGAGCCTGCCGACAGGCACATCGCTGGTGACGCTGGCCGCCGGCTTCGCGCTCTGGGCCAGTGTTTCGGAAGCGCGCACCGATCGCTACGCGTCGACGCGCGACCTCGCGGCGCTCTGCCTGGCCGCGGCGGCCGGAGCCGCATTCATGGCGGGGCTGTCGCCGCTGCTCGGCCAGCACGGCGGCGGCGAGTGGCTGTTCGTCGTCGGCGCGTTCCTGGTTGGCTATCTCAAGCGCTTCGGCATCCTGGGCGGTGGCGTCGGTTCACAGTTCTACATCGGCCAACTGCTGGCTTACACGAGCAACCTCGGTCCTGCGCACCTGCCGGCCATTGGCATCGCGTTGCTGATTGCCGTCGTGTCCTCGACGGTGCCGCGCATTCTCAGCGGCCCGGCGGAGCGGCCCGCATTGCCGCCGCCGCTCGCGCCGCCGGCACGCCCGCGCTTCGGCACCGCGGAGTTCGTCATGGGCCTGCAGGCGGCGACGGCCTCGCTGCTGGTGGTGGCGCTCAACCATGCGTTTGGCCTGATCGCGTCCGAATGGGGGGTGACCGCTTGCGTCTATGTGGTGGCGGGCACCGCGGCCGGGACGCTGACGCGCGGTCGGCAGCGCATGCTCGGCACGCTGGTCGGTGTGCCGCTCGGCTTGCTCTGCCTGCCGCTGGCCGCCCACGCGCCGCTGCTGATCTGGTGCGCGGCCTCGGTGGCGATGATCATTTATGCGATGGCATTGCCGGAGCGGTATGACGTGGCGTGCGGCGCGTTTGCATTCACGCTGGTGGTGACGCTCGCCGTGGGCGGCGAGCACTCCATTGCGGTGCTGACGGCGCGCATCTGGCAGACCTTGCTGGGCGGTGCGCTCGGGATTGCGGCGGCGCTGCTGCTGTTTCCGTTACGGGCAGCGCCGGCCGAGGTAGCACGCGAGACCAAATCGCTGGATCGCTGAGGCTTCTGGCGCAGGCCAGCGGGAAATCATGTCGCCCGATGTCACTGCACGGGCGTGTAACGCCGTGACATGTCTTTCGGGTTTGGGGATGCCGGACCGGCTCCTATAGTTCGGTCCGTTGCCACGCCACGGTGCGTGCCCCAGACCGAAAGGACCCGACATGAAGCCGCTTACCCTCCTCTCCGCCGCCGCGACGCTGATCATTGCGAGCACGCCCGCCTTTGCCAGCTGGACCAGCCACGGCACTGCCTATACCCCGCATGGCACCTACAACGGCGCACGTTATGCGTCGTGCGGCGGTGGCAGCTGCTCGCATGCCGGCGGCGCGATCGGGCCCTACGGCGGCGTCGGCACCAACACCGGCACGGTGACGCGCACCGCGCCGGGACAGTTTTCCAACAGCGGCACCGCCACCGGCCCGAATGGGCGCCAGGTACAACACGACGGCAGCACCAACTGTGCCAACGGCACCTGCTCGCATAGCGGTGACCTGACCGGTTCCGATGGCCGCTCGGCCACCACCTCGGGCAGCGTGACGCGCGCCGCGCCGGGTCAGTATGCATCGAATGGCACCGTGACCACCGGCAACGGCAACACTTATCAGCACTCGGCCGCGACCAGCTGCGCCGGCAATACCTGCTACCGCGATGGCGCCGTGACCGGCTCGGGCGGAGGTACGGTGGTCCATGGCGGCAGCGCGACCAGCGTGTCCGCCGGCGTGGTAACGACGGGCGGCGCTGCCACCGTGGTGCATACCGGCACGACGGTGACCGCCGGCGTCGCCACGGTCGCGGTTGCCGCGCCCGCGGTAGTGGTGCCGCCGCCTCCGCCGCCGGCCACGCCGTACGTACTGCCACCGGTCACCGTCTACGCCCCCGCCGCGCCGCGGCCGCCGGTCTACGTGGCCCCGCCTCCGCCGAGGGTGGTCTATGTCGCGCCGCCGCCGCCGCGCGCGGTCTACGCCGTGCCGCCGGCGCGCGTGGCGGTATGGGTGCCGGCCCACTGGATCGGTCGGGTCTATGTTCCCGCGCATTGGGCTTGAATTCCGCGCCCTGAATACCGGGCCTGGGACGGCGCGAAACGCTCCCGTGGCCCACCCGCACTTCGATCGTTTCTCTCTACCTTGCCGGCGAGCGTCGGCTACACCACGGAGTTCATCATGAAGCAGATGATTGCAGCACTTTTCTTGTGTATTGTTTCCGCAGGCGCTTTTGCGCAGACCGCGGCGGCAACCGGCGCAACCGGTGCGCCAGGCATGGCCGGCGGCGCGCGGATGGCGCGCGCGGAACAGCAACTGCAGGCGCGCTTTGCCAGTGCGAATACCACGCGCGACGGCAAGCTGACGCGCGCGCAGGCCCAGGCCGGCATGCCTGGAGTCGCGCGGCATTTCGATGAAATCGACACGCAGCGCGCCGGCTATGTCACGCTGCCACAGATCGAGGCGTTCATGGCGAAGCAGATGATGAACCGCTGATGCCGGCCACGGGAGGCGCGCATGGAGCAGAGGAACAAGATAATCGTGCTCGACGACGAAGCCGAACTGCGCAACATGCTGCAGCGGTTCCTCACCGGGCACGGCTTCCAGGTACGTACCGTGGCGGACGGCAGGCAGCTCGACCGCTACCTGCAGCGAGAGCCCTATGATCTGCTCGTACTCGACCTGATGATGGAGCCCGAGGACGGTCTCACGGTATGCCGGCGCCTGCGTGCCGAGGGGCAGACACTGCCGATCCTGATGCTCACGGCCAAGGGCGATCCCGTCGATCGCGTGCTTGGCCTCGAGACCGGCGCCGACGACTATCTCGCCAAGCCGTTCCTGCCCGATGAACTGGTAGCGCGCATCCGTGCGCTGCTGCGGCGGCAGAAAATGGCGGCCGGCGATCCCACCGTCACCACGCAGATGCTGCGCTTTGGCGAGTTCGAATTCGATGTGGGCAAGCAGACCCTGACGCGGCGGGGCGAGCCCGTGGAGATGCATTCGGCGCAGATGCTGTTGTTGCATGCGCTCGGTTCTTCGCCGAACCGTCCCGTCAGCCGCGAGAATCTGCTGGCCCGCGCACGGGGCAAGGAACACGGCGCGCTCGATCGCAGCATCGACGTGCAGATTCTGCGGCTGCGCCAGATCATCGAAGAGGATCCTTCCAAGCCACGCTTCGTCAAGACGGTATGGGGCCAGGGCTACATGCTGGTAGCCGCGGTGGCCACGGCAGGTGCGTGATGGCGCGCCTGCTGCCGCGCTCGCTGCTGGCACGCAACATCGCGCTGCTGGTGGCGCTGGTCGCATTGACGCAGGCCTGTTCGCTGACGGTGTTGCTGCATTACGTGCAGCGGCCCCGCATCGAACGCGCCGCCACCATCTTTGCCGACTACGTGCGGACCCTCGATGCCGTGCTGGGCAGCATGCCGGCCGGCGAAGGGCGCGCCATGGCCGCCAGGCTCGGCGCACAAGCGCAGGCACCTGCCGACACCTTCACGGGGCGCGCGACCAGCTGGCGCAATGCCTTCGGCACCTGGCAGCGCGACGCGTTCCTGCACGCGCTGCGCCAGCAGTTGCCGGCGGAGATGGCGCCGCGCTGGCAGACCACCGATGTCGAGCGTCTATGGATCCACGTCCGCGTGGCCGGCGAGCGGCAGTGGCTGGCGTTGCCGATGACCGCGGACGCGCATGCCACCGGCATTACCACCACGCTGCTGCTGTCGCTTGGGCTGGCACTGCTGGCGGCGCTGACGGGGTTCCTGCTGCAGCGGCACATCAACCGGCCGCTGCAACATCTGGCCAATGCCGCGCGCGATCTCTGCGCCGGACAGTCGCCACCGCCGCTGCCGACCGATGGTCCCACCGAAATCGCCCAGGTCAGCAGCGCCTTCAACCAGATGCTGCGGAGCCTGCAGCAGGCGGAAGCGACACGCGCGCTGATGCTGGCCGGCATCTCACACGATATCCGCACCCCGCTCACCAAGCTGCGGCTGGCCATGGCGATGTCCCTGCCGCGTGGCACCGACGACACCTTCGTGGCGGCGACCGATGGCTATCTCGACCAGATCGACACCATCCTGCAGCAGTTCATGGACTATGCCGGCAGCGGTGAACGCGAGCTGCCACAGCCCGGCGATCTGAATGCCCTGGTGAGTCAGCTGGCCGCCGACTTTGCCGGGCTTGGCCACGAATTCGAACTCGACCTCGGTCCGTTGCCGCCGGTGGCCTTCCGCCCGATCAGCCTGATGCGGCTGCTGATGAACCTGATGCAGAACGCCATCGTCTACGGCAAGACCGGCCTGGCCGTGCGCACCTGGATCGAGGACGGGATGGCCTATGTCGCGGTCGGCGATCGCGGCAACAGCATCCAGGCCGCCGAACTCGAGCAATTGAAAGCGCCGTTCAGCCGCGGCGGCAATGCTCGCGGCCACTCGGGCGGTACGGGCCTGGGCCTGGCCATCGTCGATCGCATCGCGCGGCTGCACGGCGGCTCGCTGCGTTTCCGGCCGCGTGACGGCGGCGGACTGGAAGCGGTGGTGGCACTGCCGGCCCCCGCGCGCGTCGCCACCGCGGGGGCGTGACCGGCAAGGCCGGCCGGGCTGGCCGCCGACCGACCCGCTATCATCGTGGCGAGTCATATCGTTTCGATACATTCCCATCGTGCCCAACATGCCAACCCGCATCAGTGAAGAAATCACCTTTCGCAAGCTCGAGGCGCTGCTCGCCTTTATGGAGACGGGCAACCTGGCCAAGGCCGCCGAGGCACTCGACATCAGTACCGTGAGCGTCCACCGTGCGCTCCATTCGCTCGAGGAGGGCATGCGTTGCGCGCTGTTTCGCCACGAGGGCCGCAATCTGTTGCCGACGGAGGCCGCGCACGTGCTGGCCGACGTGGCGCGCGACGTGCTCAAGACCATGGCCGACGGCATTCGCGTCACGCGCGAGGCGGCGGGATACTCGGCCGACCATCTCAAGATCGGCTCGCTCTATTCGCTGACGATCCGCACGGTGCCGCAGGTGGTCATCGGCATCAAGACGCGGCGTCCCGAGCTGCAGGCGGAGCTGGTGCTGGGCTCCAACGCCGACCTGATCTACAAGCTGCGCCAGGGCGCGATCGATGCGGCGCTGACCGGCATGCCGGAGCCGGACCCGGAAATCGAGTCGATTCCACTGTTCGAGGACGATATCTTCTTTGCCGCCCCGGCCGATTCGGGCTATGCGCGCATGGACGCGGTCGACCTGCGGCTGTGCCGCGACGAGCCCTTTGTCTCGCTCGGCGAGGGCTTTGTGACCTCCAGCGGCTTTATGGAGGCGTTCCGCATCGCGGATTTCACCCCCAATGTGGTGATGAAGGTGGGCGACATCTTCTCGCTGATGAACCTCGTGGGCGGCGGTATCGGCTATACCCTGCTGCCGGGGCGGGTGCGCGACGTGGCCGCGCGTAACGTCGCGCTGATCCCGCTGACGGCGGAATTCGACATGAAGCAGACCATCGGCCTGAGCTTCCTGCGCCGGCGCGAGCGCGACCCCAACCTGCTGGCGCTGGCGGCCGTGTGCCGCATGGCGATGCAGGGGCGCTAGCGCCGCCACGCTTTCAGCCAGCGTAACGATTTGACGCCGTGCGTCATTGTTCGCCTGGCACCGCGTGCGTATGGTTGAGGCATCGACATTTGGAGCATCGACAGCAGCGATGCAGACGGAGAAGCGATGCCAACGCCAAGCTCGAATCGACAATGGGATACCCGCCGCGCGGAGAAGCGCCGCCGGCAGGCGCTAGGAGCCCGCATCGCGGACGGCAAGGTGGTGCCGACCGCCGATATCGTGGCCTTCCTCGAGGCCGTGACGGCGCCGGGCGACCGCGTGGTGCTGGAAGGCAACAACCAGAAGCAGGCCGACTTCCTGTCGCGCTCGCTGGCGGAAGTGGACCCGGCGCGGGTGCACGACCTCCATATGATCATCCCGAGCGTCAGCCGGGTGGAGCACCTCGACCTGTTCGAGCGTGGCATCGCCCGCAAGCTCGACTTTGCCTTTGCCGGCACGCAAAGCCTGCGGATCTCGCAGTTCCTCGAAGACGGCCTGCTCGAGGTCGGCGCGATCCATACCTATATCGAACTGTATTCGCGCCTGTATGTCGACCTGACGCCACAGATGGTGCTGATCGCGGGCTACAAGGCCGATCGCGACGGCAATCTCTACAGCGGTGCGAGTACCGAGGATACCCCTGCGCTGGTCGAGGCGGCCGCGTTCCGCGACGGCATCGTGATCGCGCAGGTCAACGAGATCGTCGACGATCCGGCCGACCTGCCGCGCGTGGACGTGCCCGGCTCCTGGATCGACTACGTGGTGCAGGCCGACAAGCCGTTCTTCTGCGAGCCGCTGTTCACGCGTGACCCCCGCCTGATCAAGCCGGTGCACGTGCTGATGGCGATGATGGCCATCCGTGGCATCTACGAGCGCCACCAGGTGCAATCGCTCAACCATGGCATCGGCTTCAATACCGCGGCCATCGAGCTGATCCTGCCGACCTATGGCGAGAAGCTCGGCCTCAAGGGCAAGATCTGCAAGTACTGGACGCTCAATCCGCATCCGACGCTGATTCCCGCCATCGAGACCGGCTGGGTCGAGAGCGTGCACAGCTTTGGCAGCGAGCTTGGCATGGAGAACTACGTGGCCGCGCGGCCCGACGTGTTCTTTACCGGCGCGGATGGCTCGATGCGCTCCAATCGCGCGTTCTGCCAGCTGGCGGGGCAATACGCGGTGGACCTCTTTATCGGCTCCACGCTGCAGATCGACGGTGACGGTCATTCTTCGACGGTGACGCGCGGGCGTCTGTCCGGGTTTGGCGGCGCGCCCAACATGGGCCATAACCCCGGCGGCCGCCGTCATGCCACGCCCGCGTGGCTGGACCTGATCGAAACCGACGATCCGCTCGCGCGCGGCCGCAAGCTCGTGGTGCAGATGGTGGAGACCTTTCAGGCCGGCGGCAAGCCCACCTTCGTCGAGTCGATGGACGCGGTGCAGGTGGCCAAGGACAGCGGCATGCCGCTGGCGCCGGTGATGATCTACGGCGACGACGTCACACATGTGCTGACCGAGGAAGGCATCGCCTATCTCTACAAGGCGCGCTCGCTCGAGGAGCGGCGCGCGATGATCGCCGCGGTCGCCGGCGTCACGCCGATCGGCCTGCGGCACGATCCCGCCACCACGCGCAAGATGCGCAGCGATGGCCTGATCGCCTTGCCCGAGGACCTCGGCGTGCATCGCGGCGACGCCACGCGCTCGCTGCTGGCGGCCAAGAGCATGGCCGACCTCGTCGAATGGTCGGGCGGTCTCTATGAACCGCCCGCACGCTTCAGGAGCTGGTAATGATGCGCCACGGTAGCCTGCCTCGCGCCAGGCCTGTCGACTGCGCCGGTGCCATCCCCGTGCCGGCTCGCGCGCTGACGATCGGCGATCTCGCGGCACAGGCATTGCATGACGAGGCTACGTTGTCGCCCAAGCCGGGCCTGGTGGATGCGCGCGGCAGCGGTGCCCATACGGATCTGACCCTGGCGCTGATGCAGCTGTCCGCGGCAAGCCTGCGTCCAGCTTTCGCCGCCATGGCCGCGGCAGGGCTCGCGGCAGGTGGCCCGGACCAGGCGTTGCGTGAAACGCTCGGTGCGCTCGGCCGCGACGCCGAGGCGGCGATGCTGCGGGCCACCGGTGGCGTGAATACGCATCGCGGTGCCATCTGGTGCCTGGGTCTGCTGAGTGGCGCGGCCGCATTGGCGGCCCCCGGCACCGATGCCCTGACGCTGGCGCAACTGGCTGGCGCCATTGCGGCGCATCCCGACCGCGCGCGGCCGTCGCAAACCGGTCACAAGGGCGAGATGGCATGCCTGATCTACGGCGTCAGTGGTGCGCGCGGGCAGGCCGAGGCGGGATTTCCGCATGTGGTGCGGCATGGCCTGCCCACCTTGCACGCATGCCGCGCGCGTGGCGATGCCGAACCGAGCGCGCGCGTGAATGCGTTGCTCGCGATCATGGCGACGCTCGACGACACCTGTGTGCTGGCCCGTGCGGGCCGCGAGGGGCTGGCGCAGATGCAGCACGGTGCGGCCGCGGTGCTCGCCGCCGGCGGGGTCGGCACGCTCGGCGGGCGCCGGCGTCTGCGCGCGCTCGAAGCGGGCATGCTGGCACGGCGCGCGTCGCCCGGCGGCGCGGCGGACCTGCTGGCGGCCACCCTGTTTCTTGATCGCCTGCCCGGCCTCGTGGCACGCGCGGACATCCAAGGAGATTGATGATGGAACAACTCCAGTTCGAGTATCCCGCCGGTGAGCCGGCGCCCCGGCGTGTGCTGGTGGGCGTGGTCGGCTCGGGCGATCTCGAGGTACTGATCGAACCCGGCGAGGCGGGCAAGACCTCGATCGACGTGACCACGTCCGTCGACGGCTACCGCAAGGTGTGGGACGCGCAGCTCTCGCGCGTGTTCCGCGCCGAGCCACGGGTGGCGATGCGTATCCGCATCCACGACTTCGGCGCCACGCCGGGCGTGGTCGGCATGCGGCTCGCGGAAGCGTTCGAGGCGCTCGATGCCTCCGGCAAGGAGGCGTCATGAGCCACGACGCATTGTTGTCGCGCGCAAGTTTCGTCGAGCTGGGTGCGCGTGCGCGTGCCCGGGCGCTGCTCGATCCGGGCACGTTCCGCGAGCTGGCCGGCCCGTTCGACGGACTGCGCTCGCCCTGGCTGGAACGGCAGGGCGTGGTGCCGCAGGGCGATGATGGCGTGATCGTGGCCAAGGGCGCCATGGGCGGGCATCCGGTCGTGGTACTGGCCATCGAAGGGGCTTTCCAGGGTGGCAGCCTGGGCGAAGTCGGCGGCGCCAAGCTGGCCGGCGCGCTGGAACTCGCGGCCGAGGACAATCGCCAGGGCATCGATACCCGCGCGGTCATCCTGTTCGAGACCGGCGGCGTGCGGCTGCAGGAAGCCAATCTTGGCCTCGCCGCCATCGCCGAGATTCATGCCGCGATCGTGGATCTGCGCCGTTACCAGCCGGTGATCGGTGTGATCGCCGGAACCGTGGGATGCTTTGGCGGGATGTCGATTGCCGCGGGCCTGTGCAGTGCCCTGGTGATGACGCGCGAAGGCCGTCTCGGGCTCAATGGACCCGCCGTGATCGAACAGGAAGCGGGCATCGCAGAGTACGACTCGCGCGACCGGCCGTTTATCTGGAGCTTTACCGGCGGCGAGCAACGACTCGCAACGGGCCTGGCCGACCGTTATGTGGACGACGACAGCGACGCGGTTCGCGCCACGGTGGCGGAGCTGGTCGCGCAACCGGTACCCGCCGACGTGCGCAGCACGCGGCCGGACGACTATTTGCGCCGGCTTTCCGATTTCGATCCGACTTCGCAGCCGGCGCCGCAAACCGTGCGCAAGCTGTATGCACAGGGAGGACAGTCATGAACCATGCTTCGGACACTGCCACCGCGACGGGGCTGGCGACGACGGCAACGACGGCGGCAACGACGGCGGCGAGCCGCGGCGAGACCTGGCTGGCGGCGTTGACCGCGGGCGCCGCGCGTCAGCGTGGGTATCCGCCTTCGGTTCAGGTTGCCGATGCCGAACTGGCCGGCGCACCGGCGCGCTTTATTGCCGTGGTGCCCGACCCCGCCAGCGGCTATCCGCGTGCGCGCCATGGCGAAGTCGGCCTGCTGGAGGGCTGGTCGCTGGCGCGCGCGGTACGCGAGGTCATCGAGGCCGACCGCACCGCGCAGGTCAAACGGCCGATCGTGGCGGTGGTCGATACGCCGAGCCAGGCCTATGGCCGGCGCGAGGAAGCGTTCGGTATTCACCAGTCGCTCGCGAGCGCGGCGGATGCCTACGCCACTGCGCGGCTGCTTGGCCATCCGGTGATCGCGCTGCTGGTGGGCAAGGCCATGTCCGGCGCCTTCCTTGCGCATGGCTACCAGGCCAATCGCCTGCTCGCGCTCTCCGACCCTGGCGTGCAGGTGCACGCCATGGGCAAGGAAGCCGCGGCGCGTATCACGCAGCGTAGCGTGGAGGCCCTCGAGGCATTTGCCGCCACGGTGCCGCCGATGGCCTACGACATCGACAACTATGCATCGCTCGGCCTGCTGTGGAAGACCATTGGGGTCACGCAGGCCACTGCGCCGGGCGCGCAGGACCTCGCCGCGGTCCGCGAGGCGCTGGCGGCGGCATTGCGCGATATTGCCGCCGACCCGCGGCGCGACCTGCGCGGCCGGCTGGGCGGCGAGAACCGTCAGGCATCGTCACAGGTGCGCGCATGTCTGGCCAGCCAGTGGCACGGTTGACACCATGCTCGCGTCCGTGGGTGCGCCCCTGTCGTCGCCGGCACCTGCCGTGGCTGCCGGTGCGCCACGATCGGCGCTGCCGGCAGAACCGGCGGCCCTCCCCACGCTACGGCCGCATGATCTGATCTGGCTCGACGATCCGCACGCATTTGCCGCGCAGGCGGGGCTGCCGGGATGGGCCGATGCGGCCTGGCTCGCGCGTGCGCCGGTGGTGGTGCGGCGCGATCGCCGCGGCGCGGACGAGATCCCGGTGGGACTGCGCGGCACCACGCGCGCGCAGCGTCATGGCACGTGGTTGCCGGCGGCGCAGTGCGCGCGCGTGATCACGCCGGAAGCGGTGGCGCGGCAGGGGCGGTGGCGGCGTCATCGCCGGCGCGGCGAACTGCCGGCGTTGCAGGCGCTGGCCCGTCTCGCCGCTCGGCTGGACGGCAGCGGCTGGGAGTGGGGCGTGACCGGTGCGGTCGGCTTCAGCCTTGCCTCCGGCATCGATGTCATGCACGCCGGCAGCGATATCGATCTGTTGATCACGGCGCCGCTCACGCTTTCCGATGGCGACGAGTGCTGGTTGGGGGCGCTCGCTGCCGTGGCCGGGGATGTGCGTCTCGATATCCAGATTGCCACGCCGTGCGGGGCCTTTGCGCTGGCCGAACGGTTGCGCACCGGCGGCCGCGTGCTGCTCAGAACCGATCGCGGACCGCGGCTCTGCGACGATCCGTGGTGCCCGGCGTGACCACGCTGCTGACCTTTCCGGGGCAGGGCGCGCAGCGGCCGGGCATGCTGCATGCGCTGCCCGATCATGCAGCCGTGCGACGTACGCTCGACCAGACCTCGACGGTGCTGGGCGAGGATGTGCTGGCGCTCGACGACGCGCACCGCCTCGCCTCGACCGTGTCGGTGCAGTTATGCCTGCTGGCCGCCGGCACGGCGATGGCGCGCTGCCTGCTGGAAGAGGGCGCGCACGCGGATGCCGTGGCCGGTCTCTCGATCGGCGCGTTTCCGGCAGCGGTGGTGGCGGGCGTGCTCGATTACGCCGATGCCGTGCGGCTGGTCGCGCTGCGTGGGCGCCTGATGGAAGAGGCCTATCCCGAGGGCCATGGCATGACTGCGATCCTTGGCCTCGAGCAGGCGGCGCTCGAGCGCGTGGTCGCGCAGGTGCATGACGCGGGCGCGCCGGTCTACCTGGCCAATCTGAACGCACCCACACAGTTCGTGGTCGCCGGCGCCTTGCCGGCGCTGGCACGTGTGGGCGCGCTTGCCTTGGAGGTGGGCGCGCATGGGGCCAGACCGGTCGCCATTGCGGTGCCGTCGCATTGTCCATTGCTGGCTCCGCAGGCGGAGGCGTTGCGCGCGGCGTTTGCCGGGGTCGCGCTGCGCCGGCCGGCATTGCAGTATTTCAGCGCCAGCGCGGCGCGGCAGCTGCGCGATCCCGCGCGCATCGGGGCCGATCTCGCGGGCAACATGGCGACGCCGGTGCGCTGGCACGAGACCATGCAGCTGGCGCGCGAGACCGGCGTGGCGCTGGCGGTCGAGGTGCCGCCCGGCAACGTTCTGACGCGGCTGGCGGCCGGGATGTTCGACGAAGCGGTGGCGTGCGCGGACATGCGCCGCGATAGCGTGATGCTGCTGATGGCGCGCTATCGGGGGCGCGATGACTGACCGCGCGGCCGACACCTTCCTGGCATGGCGTCCGGCTCATCCCCCGGCATCGATTACCGCATCGCCTCTTCCTGCCACCGCTTCTTGTCCCGCAGCGGAGGCGCGCCGTACTGGCGGCTGTACTCGCGGCTGAACTGCGAGGTGCTTTCGTAACCCACCGTGTGCGCCGCCATGGCGACCGTGACATCGCCGGCCAGCATCAGCCGGCGCGCCTCCTGCAGGCGCAACTGTTTCTGATACTGCAGGGGCGACATCGCCGTGACCTCCTTGAAATGGAAGTGCAGCGACGACGGGCTCATATGCAGGTCGCGCGCAAGGGCCTCCACGCGCAGCGGCTGTGCAAAGCGCTCGCGCAGGATGCGGATGGCGCGTGCGATGCGATGCATCTGACTGTCCTTGAGCGCGGTCTGGCGCAGCAGCGTGCCCTGTCCGTTCATCAGCAGCCGGTAGAGCAGCTCGCGCCGCACCAGCGGGGCCAGGATCGGAATATCGCGCGGCGTTTCCAGCAGTCGCAGCAGCCGCAGCACCACATCGAGCAGCGTGGCGTCGAGCCGCTGCACGTACATACCGCGTGTGGCATCCATCGGCGCGGGCGGCGGCAGGTGCTCGTCGCCGATCAGGGCGCCGATTTCCTCGGGGTCGAGCTCCAGTCGCATGCCGAGATACGGTTGCGAGGCACTGAACAGCGAGACCTTGGATACCACCGGCAGATCGACCGACGACACCAGGTAGTGCATCGGGTCGTATTCGTACACCTCGTTGCCAATCAACAGGCGCTTGGCGCCTTGCGCGATCACCGCGAACGCCGACTGCTGCAGCACGTGCTGGGGTCCGCCAGGACGGGTGACGCGATGGATCCATAAGCCGGGCACCGGGGTCTCGAGCGCGCCCTCCGCCGCCCCGGTCAGGCGGGTCAGCAGGGCGACCAGTTCCGCGCGTGCCAGATCCTCCATGCCGGGGCCGGGGGCGGCGACGGTCGTCGCGGCGGGCAGGGCCGTGGCAGCGGGTCGTTGCGGCGCGCCTGGCGTGGCGAGGGACGGGGCGAGGCTGGTGGCGGCGGGCGCGGAGACGGACATGGCAACGCGGGGGACGGGATGGACTGCATGCAGGTTATACCGGAAACCAGGATTGCCCAATCCTCCAGCGACGGGTCTGGAGAATCGTGCAAAAAGACAATAGGATCCGGCACCTCACGCGAGGGGCGGCTTCGCATAATGCATACCCTGCTGCCCCGGCACTTCCGGCCGATGGCAGCCCGAACGCAAAGGGGAATCGAATCATGCGTTACAACGCCCTCGGAAATACCGGCCTGCTGGTGTCGGAACTGTGCCTCGGCACCATGACGTTTGGCGGCAGCGGCGCCGTCTGGAGCCAGATCGGCACGCTGCAGCAGGCCGATGTCGACCAGATCGTGGCGAGTGCGCTGGAAGCCGGCATCAATTTCATCGACACCGCCAATGTCTACTCGGACGGACAGTCGGAGATCATGGTCGGACAGGCGCTCAGGAACCTCAATGTGCCGCGCGAGAACGTGATCGTGGCCACCAAGGGCTTTGGCGAGTCCGGTACGCGCAGCATCAATTCGCGCGGGCTGACGCGCCATCATTTGCTGGATGCCGCCAGGGCCAGCCTTGCCCGGATGCAGCTCGACCATATCGACCTGTACCAGCTGCACGGCTTCGATCCTGCCACGCCGATGGAGGAAACGCTCGAGGCGCTCGACCTGCTCGTGCGCCAGGGCCTGGTGCGGTATGTGGGCGTGTCGAACTGGGCCGCCTGGCAGATCGTAAAGGCGCTCGGCATCGCGGAGCGGCGTCATCTGCCGCGCTTTGCCTCGCTGCAGGCGTACTACACGCTTGCGGGCCGCGACGTCGAGCGCGAGATCTTGCCGATGTTGCACAGCGAGGGCCTTGGCCTGATGGTGTGGAGCCCGCTGGCCGGTGGCCTGCTCAGCGGCAAGTTCGGGCGCGATCGCGAGAACGAGGCGGGTAGCCGTCGCACCACCTTCGACTTTCCGCCGGTGAACGTCGAGCGCGCCTACAACGCGATCGACGCCATGCGCGAGCTGGCACAGGCGCGCCGCGTGTCGGTGGCGCAGATCGCGCTGGCGTGGCTGCTGCACCAGAAGCCGGTGACGTCGGTCATCATCGGTGTCAAACGCATGGAGCAGCTGGCCGACAACATTGCCGCCACCAAGGTACGCCTGAGCGGTGAGGAGCTGGCGCTGCTGGACAAGGTGAGCGCGCTGCCGCCCGAGTATCCGGGCTGGATGCTGGCGTACCAGGGTGAGCGCCGACGCCAGCAGCTTGCCGCGTTCGAGGACAGGTAGCCGGTAGCGCGCACGGCGTGCGCGCGCGGCGCGGAAAGACCCTACCAGCAATGCAGGCCCGAACCCGCTAAGATGGGCGCCTTGATTTTAAAGGTCGTCCATCATGTCTCAATCCATCAAGATCGATGTCGTGTCCGACGTGGCATGCCCATGGTGTGCGGTCGGGCTGGCATCGCTGCAACGTGCGCTGGAACGCATCGGTGACGAGGTGTCCGCCACGATCGAACTGCATCCGTTCGAACTCAACCCGCAGATGGGCCCGGAAGGCGAGGCCATCGTCGAGCATATCGGCCGCAAATACGGCCGCACGCCCGAGCAGGTTGCCGAGTCGCAGGCCATGATCCGCGAACGTGGCGCCAGCGTCGGCTTTGCCTTTGGCCAGCGTACGCGCATCTACAACACCTTCGATGCGCATCGGCTGTTGCACTGGGCACGCCTGGAAGGACGCCAGATGCCGCTCAAGATGGCGCTGCTGCGTGCCTACCACGGCGAAGGCAAGGACACGGCAAGCCACGCCGTCCTGCTGGACGCGGCCGAAGCCGCCGGCCTCGACCGCGCCCGCGCGCGCGAGGTGCTGGAGCAGGGCACGTATGCCGACGAAGTGCGCGCCGAGGAAGAGAAATACCAGCGCATGGGCATCCAGTCGGTCCCGTCGCTGATCTTCAACGACCGCTACCTGATCACCGGCGGCCAGCCCGCGGAAGCCTTCGAACAGGCCATCCGCGAAATCGTCGCGGAGAGTGCGAAGTAACAAGGATCGGGACGCACACATCGCGGGACGCGGGCGTTGCCGGATACAATCCGGCACCACATTCTTTTCGCTGCCCCATGTCTGAGTCCACCCGGGCCTTCCTGCTAGGTCCGTTGCTGAAGGGCGTTTCGCGGTCCTTCTACCTGACGATGAGCATCCTGCCGCCCGGCATGCGCGATCCCATCGGGTTGGCCTACCTGCTGGCGCGGGCGGCCGATACGATCGCGGATACGTCGCTGATCACGCCGGCGCGGCGGCTGGCCTTGTTGCTGGGCTTGCGCGAGGAGGTGCTCGGCGCACCGGCGGCGCCCGCTGGTGGTACGCGCGAGGTTCTGCTGCGCCAGCTGTCGGCGGAGGTTGCCACGCAACAGACCCAGTCCGACGAGGCGACCCTGCTCGAGTCGCTGGGGCCGGCGCTCGATATCCTCGCGCGGCTCAGCAGTCCGGACCGGCAGGCCGTGCGTGAAATCGTTACCACGCTGACCACCGGCATGGAGTTCGACCTGAGGACCTTCCCGGACGAGCAGTCGGGCGAGATCGTCGCGCTGCGCGAGCTCGAGGAACTCGATCGCTATACCTACCTGGTGGCCGGTTGCGTGGGCGAATTCTGGACCACGATGACCTATGCCCATCTGCCCGGCACGGTACGCGAGTTGCCCGAGGTCATGCTCGCGCGCGGGGTGCGCTTCGGCAAGGCGCTGCAGATGACCAATGTGCTGCGCGACTGCGGCAAGGACCTGCGCATCGGCCGTTGCTATCTGCCGCTGGAACTGCTGACGCCGCTCGGTTTGACGCCGCAGGACCTGCTCGTGCCCGGCGCCTCGCCGCGTGCGCGGCCGCTGCTGAACGCGCTGCTGCGCGTCACGCTCGATCACTATCGCGAGGCAATCGCTTATACGCTGGCGATTCCGCGCGGCGCCATCCGTCTGCGGCTGGCGTGCCTGTGGCCGATCTTCATCGGGCTGGAAACGCTGGTCCTGCTGACCCGCAATCCGTCGTGGCTGGATCCGCTGCACGTGTCGAAGATCCGGCGCAACGATGTGTATCGCATCCTGGCCTACTCGCTGACCACCGTGAGCTGGGACGCGCGCATTCGCGGCTGGGCGGAGCGGCTGATCGGCGAAATCGAGGCGAGCCTGGGCAACTGAGCGGGACGGGCGGTCGGCGCGTGCCACCCGCCCGTCGATGGGCCGATACGTCAATGCGGTCGCCGCCGTCCACCGCGCAGCGCCGTCAGCGCGGATCGGCATCGAGCCGAACGATCCAGCCCTCGGTGGCGCGGCTGTGCGCCGGATAGCGGCGCAGCACATCGGGGTCGTGCCCGGGCACCACATGGTGTGCGGAGTCGGCCAGGCCGTGCACGATCTGGTAACCCTCGAGCATGTCACCCACGTTGTAGACGGCGGGGAACGGCCGCTTCTGCTCCATATTGGCGTAGAGGTGCGATGCATCCGAAGCCAGCACGACCCAGCCGCGCTCGGTATGCACGCGCACCACCTGCAGGCCGTTGGTGTGACCGCCTACGAGGTGCAGGCTGATGCCGGGGGTCAGCGTCGAGGTGCCATCGTGAAATTCCACGCGACCGTCGAACACGCGGCCGACCATCGATTGCACATCGGCGGCCTCGAACGGGTGGTTCAGCACGGCATGGCACATGCAGCGCCCGGTGCAGTACGCCAGCTCGCGGTCCTGGACGTGATACCGGGCCCTGGGAAACAGCTCGCGATTGCCGGCGTGGTCGTAATGCATATGGGTGACGATAATGTCCTCCACCGCCTGCGGGCGAATGCCGAGCGCGGCCAGTCCTTCTTCCACGGCATGCGTGGTGGTGCGGCCACGCTTGTTGCCGCCTTCACGGTCGAAGCCGGTGTCGACCAGGAAGGTGCGCTCCTCGCCGACGATCGCCCACACGAAGTAATCGAGCGGCATGTTGACGTCATGGGGATCGCCACCGATAAAGTTATCGCGCGCGGGCCGATCATGGTGCGCGTACTTGATGGCGTAGATCTTGTAGTTTTCCGGGCTGCGCGTCATTTTGGCGGTCTCCTGTCATGACTATGAGAGCGCTATCATAACAACATTCGCGGTGCGTGGGTGCGGCGTACAATGCCCCACCTTCACCCATTGCCACCTCACAACTGCCGCATGAACACGCTGAAACGAGCCAGGACCGTGACGAGCGATGCCAGGACGCGGACGAGCGGCCAGGCCGTGCGCATGATCGACGTCGCCCGGGCGGCCAACGTCTCCCTGATGACGGTATCGCGCGCGCTCAACGACCCGTCCAAGCTCTCCGAGGAGACGCGCAGGCACGTCCTCGATACGGTGAGGCGAATCGGCTATGTGCCCAACAATATCGCCTCGAATCTTGCTTCGGCGCGTTCCAACGTGGTCGGGCAGATCGTGCCCAGTATCCAGAATTCGCTGTACTCGCATACGGTAAAGGGCAGCGCCGACGTGTTGCGCGCGGCCGGCATGCACCTGCTGATCGCCGATAGCGGCTATTCGCTGGAGGAGGAAGAGGCGCTGATCGGCGCGTTCATCGCGCAGCGCGTCAGCGGACTGGTGCTGCACAACACGGTGCACACGCCGCGCGCGGTGCAGATCATCCGCCAGGCCGGCATTCCCATCATCGAGACCGGCGACCTCGCCAAACATCCGCTCGATATGGCCATCAGCTACTCGAACTTCGCCGCGGCCAAGGAGATGACGTTGTACCTGGCCGGCCGCGGGTACCAGTCGATCGGCTTCGTGTGCCTCGACACGCGCAACAACATGCGCTCGCGCGAAAGGCTGCGCGGCTACCGTGCCGCGCTCACCGCCCTGGGGCGCGCGCGCAATCCCGGCCTCGTGTGCGAGGTACAGCCCGGGTTGACCGCCGGTGCCCACGCGATGATCGAGATGATGCAGCGGGTGCCCGAGGTCGATGCCATCTTCTTCGCCGGCGATGTGCTCGCGGTGGGGGCCCTGTTCGAGGCCCAGCGGCGCGGCTGGAAAGTCCCCGACCGCATCGCGATCGCCGGCTTCGACGACCTCGACATCCTGCGCCATACGGTGCCGAGGCTGACCTGCCTGAACCTGCCGCGCCTGGAAATCGGCCGCCGCAGCGCGGAGGCGTTGCTGCAGCGCATGCGCGGCGAGGGACCGGCCACGCCGACTCGCGTCGACCTCGGCTTCGAGATCATCCAGCGCGAAAGCACCTGACCTGCCTGCCGTCCACCTCGCCCGCGTGGCCTGGGTGGTCGCGCCAAGGCATTTGCATTCCGCGTTAAGTTAGCGCTATCATAAACCCACACCGACGCCGGTGTGCGCTGATGAGGATTTGCATGAAGGGAAGGACTGCGTTGGTCACGGGCTCGTCGCATGGCTTGGGATTTGCCATGGCGGATGCACTCGCGGCGGCGGGATGCCGCGTGGTACTGCACGGCGTGGAAGCGCCCGAGGCGGTGGCGCCGGTCCAGGCGGCATTCGAGGCGCGTCACGGCTGGGCCGTGCCGTACCTGCGCGCGGACCTGGGCGATGCGCAAGCGGTGTCGCAGCTGATCGGCGCGGCGGTGGAGCAGCTTGGCGGTATCGATGTCCTGGTGAACAACGCGGTGGTGCGGCACTTCGCGCCGATCGAGTCGTTTCCGGTGGACAAGTGGGACCAGGCCCTCGCGGTCAACGTCAGCGCGGCGTTCCACGCCACGCGCCTGGTCTTGCCTGGCATGCGCGAACGCGGCTGGGGCCGTGTGTTCAACATGACATCGGTCTACGGCATGCGCGGCACGGCGAATCGGGTCGACTACGTGACGACGAAGTCAGCGTTGCTCGGATTGACGCGGGCGGTGGCCGTGGAGACGCTGGGGCAGGGCATTACCTGCAACGCGATCTGCCCTGGCGCGGTCCATACGACCGCCAGCGAGAAGCGCATCCAGGCGCTGATGGCGGCGGAAGGCCTGGAACGCGAGCCGGCCATCCAGGCGTTTCTGGCCGGCAAGCAGCCGACCGGACGCTTCGTGCAGGCATCGCACGTGGCGGACCTCGTGGTGTTCCTGTGCGGCGATGCCGCCGCGGAGATTACCGGCGCGGTCCTGCCGATCGAGGGTGGCTGGCTGGCCAGTTGAGCGGCCAGCCCTGGCGGCAGGGCCATATCCGTGCGACATCGGGTCGCACGCCAGAACAGAACATCGCCGGCGCGGCGCGTGTCTGACCTCAGGGCAGACCACGACGCGCCAAACGGCGGGCTGAACGGAGACAGCAGCATGCAGCAGGACGAGCGTCCCATGGCCACGGCTGGCGTGACACGCGAGCTGGCGGCATTCGTGCATCGCACGGGATGGGCCGAGATTCCCCTGGCCGTGCGGCATGAAGCCGCGCGCGCGCTGGTCAACTATTTCGCGGTAGCCCTCGCCGGCGCACCCGACCCCACGCTCGACAAGGCCGTGTCGCTGGCCATGCGTTTCCGCGCCGGCGGCGACGCCGGTAGTGCGGCCAGCGTGATCGGTCGGCGCGTGCGCATGGACATGCCGCACGCGGCCGCGCTCAACGCCATGAGCGCGAACGTCTACGACTTCGACGACACGCACCTCCCGACCATCATTCACCCGACCGCGCCGGTCGCGGCAGCGCTGTTTGCGCTGGCGGAAGCGCAGCCGATATCCGGCGCCGACTTCCTGCTGGCCTTTGTGCTCGGCGTGGAGGTGGCATGCCGTATCGGCAATGCGGTCTCACCAGACCACTATCAGCGCGGCGCGCATATCACGTCCACCTGCGGGGTGTTCGGGGCGGCGGCTGCCGCCGCCAAAGCGCTCGGGCTCGACGTGGACCCGGTGGTCTGGGCGCTCGGCAATGCCTCGGCCCAGGCGTGCGGGCTGGTGGAAACGCTCGGCACGATGGCAAAGAGCCTCAGCGTCGGCAACGCCGCGCGCAATGGCCTGCTGTCGGCGCTGCTCGCGGCCGACGGCTTCTCGGGCCCGGAAGCCCCGCTCGAAGGCGCGCGCGGCTTCTTGCGCGTGGCCAGCCAGGCGCCACGTGCCGCTGCGACGACCGACGCGCTTGGGCAGGACTGGGCGCTGATGCGCAACACCTACAAGCCCTATCCGTGTGGCGTGGTGCTGAACCCCGTGATCGAAGCGTGCCTGGCGTTGCGCCGGCACGCATCGTGGCGCTTCGAGGACGTGGAACGCGTGGTGCTGACCGGCCACCCGCTGCTGCGCGAGCGCACCGATCGCCCCGGCGTACGCACCGGACGCGCCGCGCAAGTCAGCGCGCAGCATGCGGTCGCGGTCACGCTGGCGCGCGGCAAGGCCGGACTCGCCGAATTCAGCGACGACGCCGTGGCCGATCCGCGTTTGCGCGCGCTGGGCGCGCGGATCGAGTTTGTCGACGCGCCGTCGTGGCCGGTGGACGCCGCCGAGGTCACGGTCATCTTGCGCTCGGGCGAACGCGCACGGCACCGCGTGGCCGCCGCGCACGGCAGCCTGGCCTCGCCGCTGACGGACGACGAACTCGCGGACAAGCTGCGCACGCTGGCCGTGCACGGCGGCGCGGGCGTGGACAGCGAACGCCTGCTCGACACTCTCTGGCGGCTCGACGCTCTCGCCGACGCCGCCGCCCCCATGCGGATTGCCGTGCCAGAACGGTAGCTGCACAACGCTGGCGCCTACCGTAAGCGCCGCTCGATCGTTTGAGGAAATCATGTCGGATAGTCAGCAGATCGGTTTTATCGGGATTGGCGTCATGGGTCGCCCCATGGCACGGCGCCTGCTCGCGGCAGGTCATGCGCTGGTGGTCTTCGATACGGATGCGCAGGCCGTGGCGGAGCTGAGCGCGCTAGGCGCGCAGGCCGCGACCTCCGTGCGCGACGTAGCGGACCGCGCGCGCATCGTCTTTACCAGCCTGCCCACGCCCGCGGTGTTCCGGCAGGTAGCGCTTGGCGACGGCGGCATCGTGGAGGGCAGCGCCGTCCGCATCGTGGTGGACCTGTCGACCGTGGGCTCGCGCACGGAGCAGGAAGTGGCCGCCGGCCTGCTGGCCCGGGGCATCGAAACCGTGGACGCCCCGGTCAGCGGCGGCGCGGCCGGCGCGCAGAAAGGCACGCTGGCCATCATGGTGGCGGGTAAGCCCGCCGCGATGGACGAAGTGCGTGGCCTGTTCGAGGTGCTGGGCAAGGTGCTGGTGGTCGGCGAGCAGGCCGGACAGGCCCAACTGGTCAAGCTGCTCAACAACATGCTGTCGTCGACGGCGTTTGCCATTACCTCCGAAGCCTTTGTCGCCGGCATCAAGGGCGGGCTCGATCCCGAGGTGATGATGGCGGTCTTCAATGCCGGCAGCGGCAAGAACGGCGCCACCATGGACAAGTTTCCCCGGCACGTGCTGCCGCGCACCTTCGACTTCGGCTTTCCGATCGGCAGCGTCTGCAAGGATATCGGGCTTGCCGTGGACGAATGCCAGGCGCTGGGCGTGCCGATGTGGGTAGGAAATGCCGCACGCCAGGTGTGGAATTTCGCAATGATGCAAGATGGCACCCGGCGCGACATGACGGAGCTGGCCGCCTATGTGGAACACTGGGCGTCCGGCCAGGGCCTGGACCGTTGATCCAGACGGACGGGCCTCATCGCGCCGACCTGACCTAACCCTACGAGGAGAAAAACATGATCGTCGAAATGCGTATTTACCACTGTGCCCCGACGCGCCTGCCGGCGCTGCTGGACCGGTTCTCTAACATCACGCTGGGCTTCTTCGAGAAGCACGGCATTCGCCAGATCGGCTTCTGGACCACACTGGCCGGTCCGAGCAACCATGCGCTGACCTACATGCTGGAATGGGAAAGCCTTGCCGAGCGCGAGCAGAAGTGGAACGCGTTCCAGGCCGACGCGGACTGGGTGACGCAGCGGGCCGCCACCGAGGCGGACAAGCCCATCGTCGAGCGCATCGAGAACCATTTCCTGACTCCGACCGCCTTCTCGGCGCTGCGCTAAGGAGCCCTGTCATGTCGCGCACCGCGCAGTTCTATATCGATGGAAAGTGGGTCGAACCGGCGGCCGCGACGTGGTTCGAGATGATCGACCCGGCCACCGAGCAACCGCTCGGACGGCTGGCGCTCGGCAATGCGACCGATGTCGACCGTGCGGTGGCGGCCGCGCGTCGGGCCTTTCCTTCGTGGTCCGCCACCAGCGTGGCCGGGCGCGTGGCGCTGCTGCGCCGCGTGGTGGCTGCCTACGAGCGGCGCTACGACGAATTCGCCGAACGGATCCGCCGCGAGATGGGGTCGCCCATCACCTTTGCGCGCAATGGCCAGGCCACGCGCGGGCCGGCTCATCTGAACACGCTGATCGACGTGCTCGAACGTTTCTCGTTCGAGGAGCAGCGCGGCAATACCCGCGTGGTGCTGGAGGCGATCGGCGTGTGCGGGCTCATAACGCCGTGGAACTGGCCGATCAACCAGATCGTGGTCAAGATCGCCCCCGCGCTGGCGGCCGGCTGCACCATGGTGCTCAAGCCGAGCGAATACTCGCCGCTGAGCGCGTTGCTGTTTGCCGAGGTGCTGGAGGAAGCCGGCGTGCCGGCGGGCGTATTCAACCTCGTCAACGGCGATGGCCCGGGCGTGGGCGCGGCCATCGCGCGTCATCCCGGTATCGACATGGTGTCGTTCACGGGGTCCACGCGCGCTGGCGTGCTGGTGGCGCAGGCCGCGGCCGATACGGTCAAGCGCGTGGCGCAGGAACTCGGCGGCAAGTCGGCCAATATCCTGCTCGACGACGTCAACCTCGAAGAAGCCGTGACGCGCGGCGTGGCGGCGTGCTTTACCAATTCTGGCCAGTCCTGTTCGATTCCGACCCGCATGCTGGTGCCGCGCGGGCTGATGGACGAGGCCGCGCGCATCGCCGCGCGGGCCGCCGCGGGCTATCGCGTGGGTCCGACCGACGACGCGCAGACGCAGCTTGGCCCGCTGGTCAATCGCAACCAGTTCGAGCGGGTGCAGCGGCTGATCCAGACCGGCATCGACGAAGGCGCGCGCCTGGTGGCGGGCGGGACGGGACGGCCGGAAGGCGTGCAACGCGGCTATTACGTGCGTCCGACCATCTTTGCCGACGTCACGCCCGCCATGACCATTGCGCGCGAGGAGATCTTCGGCCCGGTGCTGTCGATGATGGCCTACGACACGGAAGCGGATGCCATCGAGATTGCCAACGGCACCGACTATGGCCTGGCCGCCTACGTGCAGTCCGGCGATCTGGCGCGCGCGCGCCGCGTGGGCCGCGCGCTGCGGGCCGGCGGTGTGCATCTGAACTACCCGCCGGCCGACTTCGGCGCGCCGTTCGGCGGCTACAAGCGCTCCGGCAATGGCCGCGAGTGGGGCGAGGCTGGTCTGCGCGAATACCTGGAGACCAAGGCGCTGGTTGGGTACGGCACCGCCTGATGTGGCGATGGCCCCGCCCGGCAACGGCGCGGGGCCAACACAGCAGGGCCAAAAAATTTTGGCTGCGCAGATTGTCTGACAGTCAACCGATTTGGCAATTCCGTGAAGCGGGATGGCGCTTACCTCCCGCTCATCTCTCATAAGGAAGCAACCATGGATAACAACGAACGTTTCGACAAGGGCTTTGCCAACCGCAAGGCCGTGCTGGGCGCGGGCCATGTGGAGAAGTCCTGGTCGAATGCCGACGACTTCAACCGGCCGATGCAGAAGTACGTCACCGAGGCGTGCTGGGGCGACATCTGGGGCGACCCCACGCTCGGCTTCAAGACGCGCAGCATGCTGAACCTCGCGATGCTGACCGCCATGAGCCAGCACCACGAGCTGGCAGTGCACGTTAAGGGCGCGCTCAACAACGGCGTGACGAAGGAGGAGATCCGCGCGGTGCTGATGCAGGCCGCCGCGTATTGCGGGGCGCCGCTGGCATTGGCGGCGTTCCGGGTGGCCAGCGAAGCGATCAAGGCGTACGAGGCGGAGACCGCGCAGTCGTGATCGTGGCCGGCCGTCATGGCCAAGGGAGCATTGCGCGACACGGCACCGATTCCGCGTGGCGCACAGATAAGGAGACAAGCATGGAAGCATTGACCGCGCATGGCGTCGTGCAGCAAGCGGACGAGCAGTCGGTGGAGACGAAGCGCAGGAACGCGATCAAGGGGGCGTTCTTTTCCGAATATATCGACATGTTCGATATCTATCTGCCGGTGGTGGTGCTGTCGCCGGTACTGGCGTATTTCCAGCCGCCGCACCTGAGCGGCGGCATGGAGACCATCCTCGCTTCGCTGGTGTTCATCACCACGCTGCTGGGCCGCCCGATCGGCGCGCTGATGTTCGGCATGGTGGCGGATCGCGTGGGCCGGCGCGCGGCGTCGATCTGGTCGGTCTCGGGTTTCGGCGTGGTCACGTTCCTGATCGCACTGCTGCCGGGCTACGAGAGCATCGGCATCACGTCGTACTGGTTGCTGGTGCTGCTGCGCTTTGTCGATGGCATCTTCCTCGGTGGTGGCTACACCGGGGCCATGCCGCTCGCGATCGAGTACTCGCGCAAGCATCAGCGTGGCTTTGTCGGCGGCTTCATCATCGCGGGCTTTCCGGCCGCCTATGTGACCATCAACCTGGTGGCGATGCTGATGTTCGCGCTGTTCCCGCTCGATGGCATGGATTCTCCGTACGCCCATTGGGGCTGGCGCATTCCGTTCGTGATCGGCGCGCTGCTCGCCGGCGTGCTGGCCATGTACTACGTGCGCAAGGTGGCGGAGTCGGAAATCTGGGAAGGCGAGGCCGGCGAGAAGCCGCAGCAGGCCCGTGAAAAGCTGCCGCTGTCCGACCTCCTGCGCGGCCGCAGCGGCCGCAACCTGCTGCAGGTGCTGGTGATGATGACAGGCTTCTGGCTTACGCAGAACATCATCACGATCTTCCTGCCGACCGGCCTGCTCGTGCGCACACTGCATCTGACGGGCTTCCAGATGACGACCACGCTGATGATCACGTACTTCGTGCTGTTCTTCAGCTATATCGCCTCCGGCATGCTCGCGCAGAAGATCGGCCGCCGCACCTTCTTCGTGGTGGTGGGCCCGCTGATCGCCACGGTCGGCTCGGGGCTGCTCTACGTGCTCTCGACCGCCCAGGGCCTGTCGCTGCCCACCATCATCGTGCTGGTGTGCCTGCTCGCGGTGCTGGTCACGTCGCCATGGGGCGTGATCGTGACCTACATCAACGAGCGCTTTGTCACGGACGTGCGCGCCACCGGCTTTGGCGTGGGCTTCTCGCTCTCCGTGATCATCCCGTCGTTCTATGCCTTCTACATGGATGCGCTGAGCGCGTTCATGCCGCTGCCGCTTACTGCCGTCGTGCTGCTGACGATCGGCGGTGTGATCGGCTGCATCGGCGCGGCGATGGGACCGGAAACCAGGGACGTCGATTTCTAGTGAGGAAACAGAAATGAACCAGGAACGGATCGGCTTTATCGGTCTCGGCAACATGGGCGGCCGCATGACGCGGCGCCTGGTGGACGCGGGTATCGCGGTGCTCGGCTACGACACCGTCGCCGAGCGCGTGACCGCGAGCGGAGCCAGGGCGGCGCAGTCGTTGCGCGAAGTGGTGGAGTTTGCCGATGTGGTGCTGTTGTCGTTGCCCGACAGCCATGTGGTGGAGGCCGTGGTGGAAGGCAAGGATGGCGTGCTCGCGCATTGCCGTGCCGGTCAGGTCGTGGTCGACCTCAGCACGGCGGCGGCCAGTTCGACCATCCGTCTGGCCCGGCGTTTTGCCGAGCGCGGTGTGCAATACATCGATGCTGGCATCTCGGGCGGCGCGGCGGCTGCCGAGAAGGGCACGCTGACGTTGATGGTGGGCGGCGATGCCGCCACCGTCGACGCCCTGCAATGGGCCTTCAGGCCGATCAGCGCCAAGGTGGCCTACATGGGTGCCAGCGGCGCGGGCCATACCACCAAGCTGCTCAACAACTTTCTCAACGCCGTCAGCCTGGCGGCGAGCGCCGAGGTCATGGTCGCCGGCAAGAAGGCCGGGCTCGACCTGCACCGGCTGCTCGATGTGCTCAACAGCAGCAGCGGCGTCAATTTCGCCACGCTCAACCGCTTTCCGAAGATCGTCGATGGCGATTACCTCGAAGGCGGCCTGACCGGCAAGCTCATGACCAAGGACGTGGTGCTCTACGTGGACCGCGTGCGCGAGCTGGGCGTGATGTCGCTGAACGCGGCCGGCCCGCTGGCCAGCTTTGGGCTCGGTACCGCGCTTGGCTATGGCGATGTGATCAGCAACCGCGTGGTCGATGCGATCGGCGATGTGTCGGGCGGCGTGCGGCTGTTCGATGGTCCCCGCAAACAGGAGAAGCAGGCATGAAGGTCTTTCACGGCAGGGCAAGCACGGGCGCCTCGGAGCGCCGCAGCGATACGTTCACGGGCATGGTGCTGGCCGATCCGGTCATGCCGCAGACCGATGGCGTGACCATCGCCACGGTGTTCTTCGCGCCCGGCGGGCGCACCTACTGGCATACCCATGAACGCGGGCAGATCCTGCATGTCACGGCCGGCAAGGGCTGGGTGTGCCTCGCTGGCGAGGCGCCGCGGGAGATCCGCCAGGGCGACGTGGTCTTTATCGGCCCGAACGAGCGGCACTGGCATGGCGCCAGCAGCGAAAGCTACATGGTCCATATGGCGATCTCGCTCGGCAAGGGGACGTGGCAGGAGGAAGTCGCGGCGCAGGACTATCCCGGCACCGAGGTCCAGGCATGAGCGACGCAGCGCAAGTACGCGACGCAGCACGAATACGCGACGCGTTCGAGCGCGTCCACGGGACCTGGAACGCGGCATGGGATGCGATGCTGCGGTGGGATGCCGGCTTCGTCGAGGCCTACGTCAGGTTTTCCGGGGTACCGCAGCGCCGCCATCATCTCGACGACAAGGTGCGCAGTTTTATCGCTCTCGCCGCCGATGCCTGCGCCACGCAACTGTACGGGCCCGGCGTGGCGCATCATATCGAACGCGCGCTGTCGTTCGGTGCCACCACCGACGAGCTGATGGAAGTCCTGGAACTGATCAGCACCATCGGCATCCACACCAGCAATGTCGGCGTGCCGGTGCTGCTGGAAGTCCTCGAGGAAGAAGGACTGCGCGACGGGCCGCGCCCGCTGGACGCCCGGCAACTCGCGCTCAAGGCCGAGTTCGAGCAGAACCGCGGGTACTGGCATCCCTCCTGGAACGGCCTGCTGGAACTCGACCCCGACCTGTTCGAGGCCTACCTCGCGTTCTCGTCGGTACCGTGGAAGACCGGCGTGCTGAGTCCAAGGATCAAGGAGTTCATCTACTGCGCCTTCGACGCCTCGGCCACGCACCTGTACGTCCCCGGCCTCAAGCTGCATATGCGTAACGCCCTGCGTTACGGCGCTACCGCGGAAGAACTGATGGAACTGCTGGAGATTGTCAGCACCACCGGCATCCACGGCGCCGAACTGGCCGCCCCGATGCTGGACGCCGCCTTGCGCCGCCGCGGCTAGCCGGGCATCCTGGAGCACGCGCCCATCAGCATAAGTCCTGCTGTCGTGGGCGCGTCTCGATGGTTCGTCGCTGGTTCAGCGCCGCACCAGCGCTACCACGTACACGCACGCTTCCTTGCCCGGATTCACGAAGGTGCAGGGGGCGGGGGTGCCCAGTTGCAGGCAGTCGCCTGGCTGGAGCGTGTGGACCAGTTCGCCTTCCTCGAATACGAGCGTGCCTGCGCGCACCCAGATCTGCTGGTGCTGGAAAGTAAAGGCGGACGAAGGGTAGGAGACGCGCACGTTGCCGGGCAACGTGACTTCCAGCAGCTCCAGCATGCCGCCGTTGCGCGGCGAGATCGCGCGGCGGGTGTAGCCGGTTTCCGGGTCTTGCCAGACCGGCTGCTCGTGGTGGCGGCTCAGGCGCTCGCCGGCCTGCTCGGCCAGTGCGAGCAGCATCGACAGCTGCAGGCCGAAGGCACCGGACAGGCGGCCCATGACCGTGGCGGTCGGGCTGGCCTCGCCGCGTTCGATCTTGCTGATCATTGCCTTCGATACGCCCGACCGTTCCGCCAGTTCCGCCAATGACCAGCCGCGCGATTCGCGTTCGATGCGGACGCGTGCCGAAATGGCGTGGGTCGGGTCGGGAGCAGGGTGGTTTGGCATGGATCGGTGGCAAGAGCCCGCGCGTAGCAGGGAACGGGAAATTATAGGGGCACGCCGCGCCCGAACTTCTCTGCCTTTCACCGCGCGCGCGACGACCTCATGGGACAAGCCAGAGACTTCGCGTTTACCCTTAGCAGAAAGCACTTTCATCGGTGGCCGTGCGTCCACTATAGTGGACGAGTTGCGATAAGAACAGCCAGCGGGAACATGCGTCCCGCCTGACGCCATTGACGACAGGAACGCCGACATGCCCCGTGAGATTCGCCTGAATGCCTTCGACATGAACTGCGTGGGACACATCCAGCAAGGCTTGTGGACCCACCCGCGCGACCAGTCGACGCGCTATGGCGAGCTCCAGTACTGGACCGACTACGCGCGCAAGCTGGAAGCCGGCCTGTTCGACGGTGTGTTCTTTGCCGACGTGGTGGGCGTCTACGACGTCTACGGCGGCAATGCCGACGCCGCGCTGCGCGGGGCCGTGCAGGTTCCCGTCAACGATCCCACGCTGGTCATCCCGGCCATGGCCGCTGTCACGCGCCATCTCGGCTTTGGCGTGACGTGCAATCTCACCTACGAGCAACCGTTCCTGTTTGCGCGCCGCATGTCCACGCTCGATCATCTGACCGGCGGGCGCATCGGCTGGAATATCGTCACCGGCTACCTGGACAGCGCCGCGCGCGCCATCGGCATCGACGGCCAGGTTGCGCACGACGACCGCTACGACCTCGCCGACGAATACATGGCGCTGGTCTACAAGCTATGGGAAGGCAGCTGGGACGACGACGCGGTGCGCGCAGACCGGGCCGGTGGCGTCTACGCCGATCCCGCCAAGGTGCGCGTGATCCATCACCATGGCAAGCAGTACAAGGTGGACGCGATGCACCTGTGTGCGCCCTCGCCGCAGCGCACGCCGGTGCTGTACCAGGCCGGCTCCTCCACGCGCGGCCGCCGCTTTGCCGCCACCCATGCCGAGTGCGTGTTCGTGAACGGGCAGAAGAAGGAAGGCGTGAAGGAGATCGTCGACGATATCCGCGCGCAGGCCGTGCAACTGGGTCGCGCCGCGCACGACGTCAAGGTGTTCCTCGGCGCCACGCTCGTGCTGGGCCGGACCGATGCCGAGGCGCGCGAGAAATTCGAGGAATATCGTCGCTACGTCAGCTCGGAAGCCGCGCTCGTACATGCCGCGGCCTCGCTCGGCATCGACTTTGCGCGCTACGACCTCGACGAGCCGATCGATACCGGCAAGAGCCAGGCCATCGTCTCGAACGTGGAAGCGATGAATCGCAGCGCGGGCCCGCAGTGGACACGCCGCAAGCTACTGGAACAGATGGTGCTCGGCAGCCGCCAGGCACCCTGGGTGGGCACCCCCGAACGTATTGCCGACATGCTGATGAGCTGGAGCGAAGAGACCGGCGTGGACGGCTTCAACCTCTCGCGCACGGTGGTGCCCGAGTGCTTCGACGACGTGGTGAACCTGCTCGTGCCGCTGCTGCAGGAACGCGGTGCCTACAAGACCGGCTATGACGAAGGCACCTATCGCAACAAGCTGTTCGGCCACGCGCGCCTGCCCGCGAGTCACCCGGCCGCGCAGTATCGCGCCGGTGCGCACTGCGGCTGAACCGGGAAGCCTGTCATGGTGGACAAGACCACGTTCCGCGACGCGATGGCCGGCCTCGGTGCCGCCGTCAATGTCATCACCACGGACGGCAATGCCGGCCTGGCAGGTTGCACGGCCTCGGCGGTCTGCCCGGTCACCGACGAGCCGCCCACGCTGCTCGTCTGCATCAACCGCGCGAGCCGCAACAACGCCGCCATTCGTGCCAATGGCAAGCTTTGCGTCAATGTGCTCGCGGCCGAGCAACGCGAGATCGCGATGCGCTTCGCGGCCCGCGACCTCTCGCTCGAGGAGCGATTCGCCTGCACGCAATGGGAGCGCCTGGCCACCGGTGCACCGGTACTGGAGGGCGTGGTGAGCGCGCTCGATTGCGAAATCGAGTCGGTGACGGAAGTCGGCACCCACACGGTTTTCTTCTGCGCGATCAAGGCGGTACGCACCACCTGCGATCGCGACGGCCTGATCTACTTCGGCCGCGATTTCCACCGCGTCGGCACCGCCGCGCTGACCGAAGCCGCTGGCTGAACGCCTGCACTCCCCGCCATGTCGCGCCCCCCTCATGCGGTTTCCCCCCAGCCGTCCGCCGGACTCGCTCCCGGCGCGCGCGGCAAACTCGCCTCGCTCGTGATCCTGCTGGTGGCACAAGTTGCCGCCATGGGCGTCTGGTTTTCGTCAAGTTCGGTCGTGGCGGTCATCAAGCAGACGCACACGATTGCCGCGTTCGACGAAGCCCTGCTGACGAGTGCGGTGCAGTTGGGCTTTGTGGTCGGCACCATCGGTTCGGCTCTGCTGTCGTTGCCCGACCGCTACGATCTGCGGCGGCTGTTTGCGGCATCGGCCTGCGTGGCGGCGCTGGCCACGGGCATGCTCGCCTTCCTGCCGCCCACCGGCACCATGGTGTTCCTGCTGCGGTTCATCACCGGCATGTGCATGGCTGGCGTCTACCCGGTCGGCATGCGGCTGGCAGCGACGTGGGCACATGGCGACCTCGGACTGCTGATCGGGCTGCTGGTCGGCGCCCTTACGCTCGGCTCGGCGAGCCCGCATCTGCTCGCCGCGACCGGTGGACTCGACTGGCGCACCATCTACGGCGTAGCTGCGGCGTGCGCGGGGGTGGCCGCGCTGCTGATTGCGTTTGCCGGTATCGGTCCCAATATCCGCCGCGCCACGCGCATCGACGTCTCCAAGATGGCACAGGCGTGGCGGCAGCCGTCGTTGCGGCTGGCCAATCTCGGTTACCTCGGCCATATGTGGGAGCTCTACGCGATGTGGGCCTGGCTTGCGTTGTTCCTGCAGCAGACCATGACCGCGCGGGGCGTAGCCGATGCGCCCCTGCAGGCGGAATGGCTGACCTTCGCCGTGATTGCGGTGGGCGCGCCTGGCGCCTGGCTTGGTGGCTGGCTGGCCGACCGGGTCGGCCGGACCGCGGTAACGATCGGCGCGATGGCCACCAGCGCCGCGTGCGCGGCGACCATGGGGTGGCTGGCGGATGCGCCGATGGCGGTGCTGGTGGGGGTCGCGCTGATCTGGGGCGTCTCGGTCATCGCCGATTCCGCGCAGTTTTCGGCCAGCGTCACCGAGCTTGCCGAGCCGACCTCGGTCGGCACGCTGCTGACGGCGCAGACCTGTGCCGGCTTTCTGCTCACCCTGGTGAGCATCCACCTGATTCCGGACATCGTGGCCGCGCTCGGCTGGCGCGGCGGCTTCGGCATGCTCGCCATCGGACCCGCGCTCGGCTGCGTGGCGATGTGGCGGCTGCGCCGGCATCCCGACGCGGTCCGGCTGGCCGGCGGCAAACGTTAGCGCCCTCCGCCCCCGCCCCCCCTGAACGTGGGCCCATCGCCTTCGATCGACTCGCCGTCGACCGCCTGGCCCCACACCTCGCGTCATCTCGTTCCTGACGAAATAACAAGAATAGGACCCGACATGCATGGCTACCCCGACATTCGCCTTCTGATCGGCGGTCAATGGCGCAACGCGCCCGGCAGACCGATCCTCAACCCGTCCGACGAATCCGTGATCGGCCATGTGCCGACCGCGATCCTGACCGACCTCGACGAGGTGGCGGCCGCGGCCGCGCGCGGCATGGCAGCGTGGCGGCGGACGCCGCCCGCCGCGCGAGCCGAGGTGATGCTGCGCGCGGCGGATCTGCTCGACGCTCGTCTCGACCATATCGCCGCGGCAGTCTCGGCCGAGCAGGGCAAGCCGCTGCCGCAGGCGCGGACCGAGGTGCTGCGCGCGGCGGAGCTGCTGCGCTGGGATGCCAGCGAAGCCATGCGGCTGTACGGTCGCGTGGTGCCGGCCGGCCCGGACCTGCAACAGACGGTGCTGCGCGAACCGATCGGTGTGGTGGCGGCCTTCACGCCATGGAATTTCCCGCTTGGCGCGCCTGCGCGCAAGGTCGGCGGTGCCCTGGCCGCCGGTTGCGCGATCGTGCTCAAGGCCGCGGAAGAAGCACCGGCCGGGGCCGTGATGCTCGCGCAGGCATTCGTCGATGCGGGTTTGCCCGCCGGCGTACTCAATCTCGTGTTCGGCGACCCCGCCACCATTGCGGCCCGGCTGATCGGCAATCCCGTGGTGCGCGCCGTCACGTTCGCCGGCGCCGCGGCGGCGGGCCGGCATCTGGCGGGCCTGGCCGCGCAAGCGATGAAGCCCGCCATGATGGAGCTCGGCGGCCACGCGCCGGTGCTGATCTGCGCCGATGCCGATCCCGAGGCAGCCGCGCTGGCCTGCGTCAAGGCCAAGCTCGACAATGCCGGACAGGTCTGCATGGCGCCCACGCGCTGTTACGTGCATGCGGCGGTCTACGACGAGTTCGTGGCCGCGCTGGCGCGACATGGCCAGGCCATCCGCGTCGGCCCCACCACCGAACGCAATATCGATATGGGCCCGGTGAGCAACCGGCGCCGGCTGGAAGCGCTCGAAGACCTCGTGCGCGATGCCGTCGAATGCGGCGCGCGCGTCCTGTGCGGCGGCATGCGGGTGCCCGGCCCTGGCTATCTGTTTCCGTTCACCGTGCTCGCCGACGTGCCGCACAACGCGCGGGCCATGCGCCAGGAGCCGTTCGGTCCGCTGTGCCTGGCCGCGCGCGTGCAAACGCTCGACGAAGCGCTCGAGCGCGCCAACAGCCTGCCCGACCGCCTGGCCGGCTACGCCTTCACACAGTCGGCCGCGACCGCGCATCGCATCGGCGCGGCGCTCGACGTCGGCAGCCTGTCGATCAACCACTTCGACGCGGCGATGCCCGGCATGCCGCTGGGCGGCGTCAAGGAAAGCGGATACGGGCGCGAGGCCGGCCTGGAAGGCGTTGCCCGCTATACACACGTCAAGAGCATCTCGCATCGGCTGGTGTAGCGGCAAAGGGGCACGACACACGCAGATAGATGGCGCTGGCGCGCAGGAAGCGTTGCATGACAGCGGGGTTCACCGCAGGATGCAGGGCGAGGTTCGCAAGGTTCGCAGGAAGGTTCACAGGAAGGTTCGCAGGAAGGTTCGCAGCAGGGTTCATGGCAGGGTTCATGGCAGGGTTCGCAGCAGCGTTCATGGCAAGGATCGTCGCAAAGCCTCGTCCGGCAGCGCGCGGGATCGTGCAAGCGGGCGGCAAGGAAACCTCCATTCTGGGATCGCGATATGGCTCACGTATATGAGACGATTCTGGAAATGCTTCGGATCGTCGCGCTGAGGCCGTCTATCGTCCAAAACGAATAATCGATCTTTATTTCTCATTGGCCATCATCAATCGCGCTCCCTATCATCGGCCCTGAACCTTTGATCATGGCGGGAGCAAGCAGTGACAGCGTGGGCGATAGGCATCGATATTGGCGGCACCTTCACGGATGTCGTGGCACTGGACTACGGGGCTGGCAGGCTGGTCAGCCTGAAGGTCCTCACCACGCACGGCGATCCGGCCCAGGGCGTGGCGGACGGGGTACGCGAGCTGCTGCGCACGCATGGCATCGACCCCGCGCGCGTCACGCGCGTGGTGCATGCCACCACACTCTTCACCAATGCGCTGATCGAGCGTCGCGGCAGCACCACCGGCCTGCTGACCACGCGCGGCTTTCGCGACGTGCTCGAGATTGGGCACGAGCGCAAGTACGACCTCTATGACCTGACCATCGAGCCGGCGCCCGCGCTGGTGCCGCGCAACCTGCGCGCCGAGATTCGCGGCCGCATGGACGCACAGGGCAACGAGGTGGAAGCACCTGACGAAGCCGAAGTGCGTGCGGTGGTGGACGAGCTGGTGACACAAGGGGTCGACTCGATCGCGATCTGCCTGCTGCACGCCTACGCCGCACCGGCGCACGAGCGTCTCGTGCGCGGTTGGATCGAGCGTGCCTGTCCTGCGCTGCACGTCACGCTGTCTTCCGACGTGGCGCCGGTGATCCGGGAGTTCGAGCGCAACTCGACCACCGTGGCCAATGCGTATATCAAGCCGCTGGCCACGCGCTACCTCGATGCGCTGGAAGGCCGGCTGCAGGCGTTGGGCCTGCATGCGGGCGTGCTGATGATGCTGTCCAACGGCGGCTTGTCCCATATCGACGAGGCCAAGCGCAATCCGATCGAACTGCTCGAATCAGGCCCCGCCGCCGGCGCCATCTCGGCCGCGCACTACAGCCTGCGCGATGCGCAGCCGGACCTGCTCGCCTTCGACATGGGCGGCACCACTGCCAAGCTGTGTCTGGTCGAGGACGGCAAGCCGTCGATCACGTTCGGCTTCGAGGCGGCGCGCCGCAAGCGCTTTGCCGAAGGCAGCGGCCTGCCGATCCGCATCACCACCATCGACCTGATCGAGATCGGCGCGGGCGGCGGCAGCATCGCCCATCAGGACCAGCTGGGCCTGCTCAAGGTGGGCCCGCAGAGCGCGGGCTCCGAGCCCGGCCCCGCCTGCTACGACCTTGGCGGCACCGATCCCACCGTGACCGATGCCAACCTCGTGCTGGGTTACCTGAATCCCGACTACTTCGCCGGCGGCACGATGAAGATCAGCGTCGACAAGGCTGCGCACGCACTGGGTGCGGCCGGCGCCAGGCTCGGGCGCGACGTCACCGGCGTGGCCTGGGGTATCCACGATATCGTCGCCGAGAACATGGCCGGCGCCGCGCGCGTGCATGTGGCCGAGCGTGGGCGCGATCCACGCGACTTCGTGCTGCTGTGCACGGGTGGTGGGGGCCCCTTGCACGCGTACTACGTGGCACAGAAGATTGGCGTGCGCACGATCCTGTGTCCGCCGGCCGCGGGCGTGGCGTCGGCCTATGGTCTGCTGGTATCGCCCGCGCGTGCCGACCGCTCGCGCACGGCGAGTTTCCGCCCCGCCACCGATTCGCTTGCCACCATCGAGCAGGCCTTCGCCGACCTGGAGTCACAGGCGCGCGCCGCGCTCGAACCGTTGATGCAGACCTTCGGCCCGGTGGCGCTCGTGCGCCATGCCGACGGCCGCTTTGCCGGGCAGGGCTTCAACCTCTCGGTGCGGCTGCCGGACGGCCCCTATACCCGGGGCGCGGAGGCGGAAGTCCGCGCCGCGCTGATCGCCGCCTTCGAGAGCGGCTATCGCGAGAAGTTCGGCCGCACGCCGCCCGACGTTCCCGTGGAGCTGGTGACGTTGCGCGTGACCGGCGAAGCGCCGCCGCGCGAGCGCTTTGAACCGGAGGCGCCCGGCCAGGGTGCGCAGGTAGCGCCCACCAGCCGCCGCGAAGTCTACTTCAGGGAGTCGGACGGCTACGTGCTTACCCCCGTGTTCGAGCGTGCCGCGCTGCCGGTAGGCTTTACCGCGGCGGGACCGTTGCTGATCGAGGACACCGGCTCGACGCTGGTGGTCGGCCCGCGCGGCCAGGTGGAACAACTCGCAAGTGGCAATCTCGTGATCCGTATCGAGGAGCAGGCAGCATGACCGGCAACACCTCTCAAGCCCGTGGCGCCGTGGCCACGGACCCCATCTTCCTCGAAGTGTTCTGGACGCGCGTGCGTTCGGTCGTGAACGAGGCCGCCAAGCTGATCGTACGCACGTCGTTCTCGACGCTCTCGACCGAGGCCAACGACTTCGCCGTCGTGGTGACCGATTCCGCCGGCCGCGCGCTTGCGGAGAACAGCGGCAGCATCCCGTCGTTTATCGGCACGCTGCCGCGCACGGTGCGCGCCACCATTGCGCAGGTGGGTGCCGACAGCATGCGGCCTGGCGATATCTACATCACCAACAATCCGTGGATCGGCACCGGTCATCTCAACGACGTGTGCCTGGTCAAGCCGCTGTTCCACGATGGGCGCCTGGTGGCATTCGCCGCGACCGCGGGTCACGTGCCCGATATCGGCGGCAAGATCCGTTCGGTCGATGCACGCGAACTGTTCGAGGAAGGATTTCATATTCCGCTGATGCCGCTGCTGCGCGAAGGGCAGGCCGACGAGACGCTGTTGCGCCTGATCCGCACCAATGTGCGTACGCCCGAGCAGACCGTTGGCGATATCTGGTCGCAGGTCGGCGCGGTGGAGCTGATCGCGGGGCGGCTCGAGGAGATCCTCACCGAATACGCGCTGCCCGGCATCGACGATCTGGCCCGGGCGCTGTTCGAGCGCAGCGAAGCGGCGATGCGCGAAGCCATCGCGCGCCTGCCCGAGGGCGAGTACCGCTACACCATGGAGACCGACGGCTTCGGCGCGCCGTTCGTGTACGAAGTGGCGGTACGCATCCGCGCGGGCGAGATCGAATGCGATTTCGCGGGAACGTCGCCGCAGCAGCCGCGCGGCATCAACTGCGTGCTGGCTTATACCAGCGCGATGACCGCGTATGCCATCAAGTGCCTGCTGCTGCCGGACCTGCCGAACAACGATGGCCTGTTCCGGCCGATTCGCGCGGTCGCGCCGGAAGGGTCGATCCTCAATCCACGCGCGCCGGCACCGGTCGGCGGCCGCGCCTGCACCGGCCACTACGTGCCGATCGTGATCTTTGGCGCCATGTACCAGGTACTGCCCGAACGTGTCATGGCCGGCGCGGGGTCGCCGTTGTGGATCGCCAATCTCAGTGGCACGCGCGACGATGGCCGGCCGTTTGCGACGGTGCTGTTCTATAACGGCGGTCTTGGTGCGACCGCGGGCAAGGATGGTGCATCGGTGATGTCATGGCCGAGCAATATTTCGCCGACGCCGGTGGAAGTGGCCGAACGGGATGCACCGCTCTTCTTCAGGTACAAGGCATTGCGCGAAGGGTCGGGGGGTGCCGGCGAGTATCGCGGCGGTCTCGGGGAGGAGATCTGCTTCGTGAGTCGTCACAGCAAGCCGCTGTCGATCGTGTTTCTCACCGAGCGCCTGCGCGTGCCGGCACCGGGTCTCGGCGCCGGCGAGGCGGGCGCATGCGGTGAAGTGCTGATCAACGGCACCGCGATCGATGCGCGTGTACCGCATGTGCTGAATCCGGGCGACGAGGTCATTCTGCGCACGCCTGGCGGTGGCGGTTATGGCCGCGCTGCCGCACGCGATGCGGCACGCATTGCGCACGATCGCCTGCACGGTTACGCGCGCGCATAGCCCGCACGGTTCTTGCTCGACGAATGCGGTCTCGCATCGTGTGAGTTCCCATGGCACGGGATCGTGCCTCAACATAACATCCGGGCGCCGCAACGTACCGGTGGAGAAGTTGCCATGCATCGCATTGCCAAGACGTTGTCAGTTGCTGTCTCGCTATTCGCCGTCGCCGTGGGGGCCGCGCATGCGGCCGATGCCGTGGAAGCGGGCTATCCGTCCAGACCGATCCGCATCGTTGTGCCGTACCCCGCAGGCGGATCGACCGATGTGCTGGCCCGCCTGCTCGGCCAGAAGATCGGCGACCAGCTGGGGCAGCCGGTCATCGTCGAGAACCGTCCCGGTGCAAGCGGCAATATCGGTGCAAGCTATGTGGCCAAGTCTCCGGCCGATGGCTATACGCTGTTCCTGGGCACGTCGACCGCGCTCGCCGCCAATCCGGGTCTGTACAAACAGTTGCCATACGATCCGCAGCGCGACTTCGCGCCGATCATTCTGGCTACCACGCTGGCCAGTCTGGTGGTCGTGAATCCATCGGTGCCGGTGAAGACGATGCAGGAGCTCACCGCGTACCTGAAGGCCCATCCCGGCACCAGCTACGCGTCGTCGGGCAACGGCACGCCCGCGCATCTGGGCGGCGAGCTCTACAAGCGCATGGCTGGCGTGCAGATGAATCATGTGCCCTACAAGGGCGGCGCTCCTGCCCTGACCGACCTGATCGGCGGACAGACCTCGCTGATGTTCGCGATCCTGCCCGAGGCAATGCCGTTCGTGAAAGAAGGCAAGCTCCGTGCGCTCGCGGTGACCACCGCGAAGCAGACGCCCAACGCGCCACAGATTCCCACTGTGGCCGAGTCGGGCGTGCCTGGGTATGAACTGGTCGGCTGGTATGCGTTCCTCGCGCCGAAGGCCACGCCGCAGCCGATCGTGACCAGGCTGAACAAGGCGTTCGACGATGCGCTGCAGGACAAGTCCGTGCGCGACAAGCTGACCGGCATGGGCTTCGACGTCGCTGGCGGCTCGCCGCAGAAGCTTGCCGACACCATGCGCACGGAAGCGAAGAAGTGGAAGCAGGTGATCGACGAGGCCGGCATCAGCCTCGATTGAGTGCCGCGCTGGCAGGGGATGGCGAGCGCGGCTCGCCTTGCCCGGCCCGACCTTCAAGGGCGCCCGGCAGCGACCTTGTGCGCCCCGCCTGCCGGATGTCGCCTACCTGATGTCGCCTACCTGAGGCCGTCTACCTGATGTCGCATACCTGAGGTCGCCTACCTGAGGTCGCGCACCTGGCGCCGCCTACCTGTTGCGTGCGCGCGTGCGCCGGCGGCTAGCGCCGGCCGCTTCCGGTGTGCCGATGATCGACACGCCATCCGGCAGCGCCTGGCCGCGGATTGTTTCCATGATGACTTCCAGCATGCGTTGTGAGCTTGGCGACAGCGAGCGCAGCCGCCGCGTGATCAGGCAGATCTCGCGCGACAGCACCGGCGCGCCGAGTTCGCGATAGGTGAGGTTGGTAAAGCCGGACGCCTTGGCCGACAGGGCCGGCACGATCGAGTAGCTGGCGCCTTCGGCCAGCACCGCAAACAGCGAGGTAGTGCTCGAGATCTCGTCATGCTCGCCGCGGAACACAGGCCAGTCGCCCGCATGCTCGCGCAGGAACGTGCCGATGCCGGTATCCGCCGTGAACGCGACAAAGCCGTCCGGGTCGAGCGCCTCCCAGCGTAGCGGTCCCTTCCGTTGCGCCAGCGGATGGTCGGCGCGGCACACCACGCCATAGCGATCCTGCAGCAGCGGCGTATAGCTGAGCTCGTCCATGCCCTTGTGGCGGCTCGTGATGGCGAAGTCGAGATCGCCGTCGAGCACCATCTGCTCCACCTGTTCCGCACCGGCATCGCGCAGCGTGAAGGTAACGTTGGGATACTGCCGACGGAACGTCGCCACGGCGCGCACCAGGAACTGGTAGATCACCGATGCGGCGGCGGCGATGCGGATATGGCCCTTCTGTCCTTCGGCAAACGACTGCAGATCGGAGATCGCGCTGTCGAAATCGCGCAGGATCTTGTCGGCCTCGATCTTGAAGCGCAGCGCTTCCTGTGTCATCGCCACGCGACGCGTGTTGCGGTCGAACAGCTTGAGTCCGACCGATTCCTCGAATTGCTGGATGGTGGCCGTGAGCGCGGATTGGGTGACGAACAGGCGCGCCGCGGCGGTGGTGAAGGAGCCGGAATTCGCCACCTCGACGAACGAGCGCAGATGCCGAAGCGAGATGTTGCGGGTCATGGCGGGGGGCAGGGCTGAATCGGTGACGTCCAGCATATATTTGTCGCGGCGATCGATCAAGCGCGATTGTTCACCCGGGCGCGGTTCGCCAGACCGCCCCCACCGCGCGCCACGGTGGTTGCCGCGGTGGCACTGCGGTGGGGACGCAATGGCGTCCTGGCGGGGCCGCGAGGGGCGGCCCCGAAGGCCTTTATGCCACCGCCACGTCGTCGTGATCGGTGGACACGGCCAGTGTGCGCCATGCCGCGAGCTCGCCCTCCACGAAGCTGTGCTTGTGTTCAATGCGCGCGATGGCATCGGTGCCGAGCGGCAGGCGCAGCGGCGGGTTGGCGGCGTCGGCCAGCGTCAGCACGGCGCGCGCGAACTTCTGCGGATCGCCGGGCTGTTTGTGGTTGAGCTCGCTGGCGAGCGCGCGCATCTTGCCCACCGTGTCGGCGTAGTCGTCGATGCGCGCGGCGGTGGAGACCAGCGAGTTGTCGTTGAGGAAGTCGGTGCGGAAGAAACCGGGCTCCACCACCGTGACGTGAATGCCGAGCGGGGCCAGTTCCTGCGACATCGCTTCGGTGATGCCTTCCACCGCGAACTTGGTGGAGCCGTACACGCCCCAGCCGAAGTAGCCGGAATAGCCGCCGAGCGAGGAGATATTGATGACATGGCCACTGCGTTGCCGGCGCATCTGCGGCAGCACCGCGCGCGAGACCGCCAGCAGGCCGAAGACATTGGTATCGAACAGGCGCTTCGCTTCCTCGATGCTGGTTTCCTCGACCGCGCCGAGTACGCCAAAGCCGGCGTTGTTGACCAGCACGTCGATGCGGCCGAAGCGGGCGACCGCCTGCGCGACGGCCGCAACGGCATCGGCCTCCTGCGTCACGTCAAGCTTGACCGCGAGCAGGTTGGGATGCTCGCCCAGCGCGTCGATGACCTGCCGCGGATTGCGCGCGGTGGCGACCACGCGATCGCCGCGTTGCAGCGCATCGCGCACGATCAGCGCGCCAAAGCCGCGCGAGGCGCCGGTAACAAACCAGACTTTCGAGGTATTCGCTTGCGACATGATCCAACTCCTTGAGATGTTCGTTGAGGGCCGGTGCCGGTGAATCGGTCACCGTTGAGAGCCATGGTAGGCAGCGGCCCTTCAACAAACAATGGTCGTTGGAATTGGATGAATAGCAACTACTGGTTGCTAATCCACATCAGAAGTCTTCCGCGTCCACGTCGTAGTTGGCGGGTTCCCAACGGATGGCCAGCAGCGCCAGCAGGCCGACCAGCGGCGCCAGTGCGATCACCCAGAACACCTTGGTGCTGAGTGCGGCGGCCAGCACCGGAAACAGAAACAGCGACACGGTCGAGCTGGCACGCATCAGGGTCTGGTTGAGGCCCACGCCGACGCCGCGCAGCGAGGTCGGATAGCTCAGCGACGCATAGGTCATGGTGTGCGCACCGGGCCCGAAGCCCTGGCCCAGCAGGAAGACCGCGAGACATGCGATGGCGCCGACCACCTCACCGCCGCCGTGCGGCTTGCCGATCAGCGCCAGACCGATCAGCGCGGCCAGCTGGAACGCGTAGCCGACCGTGGTCAGCTTCCAGGCACCGGTCTTCGGCACCAGGTGCACGCCGATCAGTCCGCCGACAAAGGCGAACAGCAGGTTCAGCGCGAGCGACACCAGGATGGTGGTCAGCATCGACTGGGCGAGGAAGCTTGCGATGATCACGGGCAGGCCGAATGCCACCGCGTTGTACGCAAACGAGGACGCGATCGACATGATGGTGGCGAGTACCGTGCGCCGCGCGTAGACGCCCTGCAGCAGCACCGCATAGTTGCCCCACGCGGCCGGACGCTTGGGCGGCGTCGCCACGGCGTCGGGCGCCACCACGGCGTCGATGCCGTACGAACGCCGCAGGATGCGCGCGGCACCCTGGAGATCGCCCTGGTTGGCGGCCCACACCGGCGATTCGCTCATGTAGCGGCTGCGCACGGCAATGATGATCAGCGCCGGCACCGCGCCAAAGCCCAGGATGATGCGCCACAGCAGGCCGCCATGCGACTCCGGCAGCGCCGAGTAGCACAGCAGCACCAGCAGGTACGAGACGCAGATGGCCGCATACCAGGTGGGGCACCACATGGCCACCCGCGCGGCCTTGTTGCCCTTGCCCTGAAGCTTGGAGAACTCCGCCAGGAAGGCCATCGCCACCGGCAGGTCGATGCCTACGCCGAGGCCCATCACGAAGCGGGCGCCGGCCAGGACATATTCGTTAGGCGCCAGTGCGCACGCGATGGCGGCCACCACGAAGAACAGCATGTCCGCCATGAAGACGCGGTAGCGGCCGATGCGGTCGGTGAAGTAGCCGCCCAGGAAGGCGCCGACGATCGCGCCGAACGTAATGGCGGACGCCACCATGCCGGTGCCGGCCGGCGTCAGGCCGAATTCACGCGTGACGTCCTTGAGGCCGAAGGCCAGGGCGCCGAGGTCGTAGGCGTCGAGGAACACGCCGCCCAGCGCAATGGCAACCACCATGCGCGCATTGTTGACGGCGGCACCGCCTTCGTTGACGAGCCGCGCCACGTCCGCGGCGGAGCGGATGGTGGCCTTGTGTTGCGTCGAGGTGGCCGAAGTGGCCTCGGCGGCGCCGGGAGTGAGGGCGAGGTCGGCAGACATGTAGTACCGGTGATGAAAGGGCAGGAGAAACGGATCGAGGTGAGGCGGTGCGGGCACGGCCCGAGCGCACCTGCCCCGAATATGGAAAAGGCCAGATACTACGCAGACATGAGGCCTCGACAAAATGCTTTGTGGTTATATGTTTAGATGCGGCGGTACGATTATCTGAATTATCATGGCGTAGCATTTCCAGCCCATACCACTTCCATACCAATAACAGCAATAACAGGAATGACGATGTATACATCGATGGCGGGGTCGACCAGCAGGGAAGCGCGGCAGCGGGAGAGGGCATTATTTGTCGGTCGCATACTGGTCGGCGCCGGGCAGGGCATTCTGCTCTATTCGCTCTATCGCGCGGCACAGGAACATACCGCGCTGGCGCGCGATTACATATTCGCCCCGATGTTGCTCGCCGCGCTGCTGATGCCACCCGTGGCAATTCTCGGATTTTCGCAGCTGCGCGCGGCCCGGCTGGTGTTCTGGTGCGTGGCGCTGGCAGCCGTGGTGGCCATGCTCGGTTATCACGATGCCTGGCGCCATATCGACCCGGCTGGCCTGGGGGTGGCACGCGCGCGTTATCCGTCCGCGCATATCGGCATGGTGGGGGCGGTCATCATGTTCATCGCCTATGCGCTGGTGGTGGCCGCGGATACTGCGGGCACCTACCTGGCGCCCTATCCCGCCTATTTCCGCATCAGCTGGAAGCTCGGCATCCAGGGCAACCTCGGCGTGCTGTTTGCCGGTGTGCTGTATCTCGTGCTGTGGATCGGCGCGGAACTGTTCCAGCTGCTTGGGCTGAGGTTTCTCGAAAGCCTGCTGCAGCAGGCCTGGTTCAACATTCCGGTGCTGGCCATGGCGTTCGCGGCGGGCCTGCATATCACCGACGTGCGCGACGAGTTCGTGCGCGGCGTGCGCACGCTGGTGCTGACGCTGCTGTCGTGGGTATTGCCGCTGCTGGTGATCCTGCTGCTAGCGTTTCTTGCCACGCTGGCCGTCAAGGGGCTGGCACCGCTATGGGCCACGCGTTCGGCGGCCACATTATTGCTCGGCGCTGCCGCGCTACTGGTAATCCTGATCAACGCGGTGTACAAGAGCGGGCTGGCCGAGGGGCCGGTGCCGCGCGTGCTGCGCCTGGCCACGGCGGCTGCCTGCCTGATCCTGGTGCCGCTGGTGGCGATTGCCGCCTACGCGCTGGCGCTGCGCATCCAGCAGTACGGCCTGACCGAGCGCCGCGTGCTGACGATGGCAGCGTTGCTGGTGGCCGCGTGCTATGCGGTGGGATATCCGTGGGCGGCGCTCGAACGCAATGCCGGCATGATGCGCATCGCCTCGACCAATGTGCTGGCCGCCTGCGTGACGGTGCTGGTGCTGGTGGCGCTGTTCACACCGCTGGCCGATCCCGCGCGGCTGGCGGTGCACAGTCAGGTGGCGCGCCTGCAGTCCGGGCGCGTGGCGCCGGACCGGTTCGACTTCGAGTACCTGCGCAGCGGCGCCGGGCGCTATGGCCGCGAGGCGCTGGCTGCGCTGCGCACGCAGGCCGAGGGGCCCAATGCCGTGGCCATCCGGCAGTTGGCCAACCAGGCGGGGCAGCAGCGGCCGGCGCCGGAGCTGCCGGGACCGGAGGCCATCGCGCACCTGATCGACCAGCGCACGCCCGATCGACCCGTGCCGGCCTCGTTCTTTGCCAATGCGTGGGGCGATGGTACGCAGCGGCGCACGCTACCCGGTTGCCTGGGGGCGCGCACCACGCGCTGCGATGCCTTTGTCGTCGACTTCATTCCCGCACGCAGCCCCAACGTCGTGCTGATGGAGCATCGCGCGACCACCGCGCATGTGTTTGCCCAGGACGCCGCGGGCGTCTGGCAGCTGGCGGCGCGCTTCCACTATCGCCCCGAATGCGGCGATGGCATTCGCGACGGGCTCGCGCGCGGCACCTATGCGCCGGTGCCGCAGGCGTTGCCGCAGATCGAGGTGGGCGGGCAGGTGGTGCGGCTGCTGCCGTCCGATGCCGCGCTGCCGACGTGTCCGATGACGCCGGCCGCCGCTGGCGCCGCGACGGTACTGGCGCCGGCCCCGGCCCCGGCTTCGGCGCCGGTCGCGGCACCGGACCCAACGCTGGCTCCGGTACCCGCCACGCCCGCCGGCCCAAATGCAACCCCGAACGCAACCCCGAACGCAACACCCCATGCAGCGGGCAGGTAACCACCACGCGCGCGCAACCGGGATACTGGAGATCACCGCATGAACCAGGCAGGAAAAGTGGCACTGGTCACGGGCGCCGCCCGTGGCATCGGCAAGGCCGTGGCACAGGCGATGCTTGGCGCTGGGTATCGCGTGGTCTTTGCCGGCCGCACGGCGGCCTCGCTCGAGGCGCTCGTGGCACAGGCCAGGGCCGACGGCCACGATGCGCTCGCCGTCCAGTGCGATGTCAGCGACGCTGCATCGGTCGAGCACCTGTTCGCGCGCATTCGCGACGCCTATGGCAGGCTCGACGTGCTGTTCAACAACGCCGGCGTCAATGCGCCCGGTATCCCGATCGACGAGCTATCCGTCGCGCAATGGAAGGCGGTGGTCGACACCAATCTGACCGGCTCGTTCCTGTGCGCCCGCGCAGCGTTCGCGCTGATGAAGACGCAGGACCCGCGCGGCGGCCGCATCATCAACAATGGCTCGATCTCGGCGCATGCGCCGCGACCCAACACCGCCCCGTACACCGCCACCAAGCATGCGATCACCGGCCTGACCAAGAGCCTGTCGCTCGATGGCCGCGCCTATGACATTGCCTGCGGGCAGATCGATATTGGCAACGCCGGCACCGACATGGCCTCGCGCATGGCGCGCGGCGTGCCGCAGGCGGATGGGGAGATCCGTCCGGAGCCGCTGATCGACGTGGCGCATGTCGCCAATGCGGTGCTCCATATGGCCAGCCTGCCGCTCGAGGCCAATGTGCAGTTCATGACCGTAATGGCCACCAAGATGCCGTTCGTGGGCCGCGGCTGAGCGCGGCACCCCGCCGCACGCCATGGCATGGCACGGCACGCCATGGCAGGGTGGTCGCCTAGTAGCGGCCGCGCACGCGGCGCCAGACGTCGTCGAAGACGGGTACCGCCGCCAGCAGGAACACCAGCAGCGCGAGCGGTATGGTCGAGACAAAACCGATGTGCTTGAAGCCGAGCGCACCAGCCACCCCGCCCAGGAAGAACATCGCCAGCAGCGACGACAGCAGCCGCAACCGCGCGCGGTTGGCTACCACCTTGTCGCCGTGTATCGCCACGTTCCAGTAGAACAGCTTGCCGAGCTCGATGCCGAGGTCGGTCACGATGCCGGTGATATGGGTGGTGCGGATTTCCGCGCGCGACACCTTGGTCACCACGGCATTCTGCAGGCCCATGATGAAGCAGAGGATCGCGACGGTTGCCGGCACGAACATCCAGTTGTGACCGATAAACGCGTGGCCGAGCAGGCCAAAGCAGAGCAGCAGGATCGATTCGACCATCAACGGTGCCGCGAATTCGCTCTGCAGGCCCTGGCGGCGCGCCCAGTTGACCATGACCGCGCTGCACGACGCGCCGGCCAGAAAGCAGAAGACGGCACCGAACCCGGCGCCGACCGCCATGACCTCGCCCACGGCCAGTTCATCGGCGATATGGGACACGATGCCGGTCATGTGCGACGTATATTGCTGGACCGCGAGGAAGCCGCCCGCGTTGGTCGCCCCCGCCACGAAGGCCAGCGACAGGCCCAGATGCTGGTTGGCGGCCGTGGAGCGCTCGCGGCTGGTAAGCCTGCGCAGGTAGTGAATCGGCATGATGGTCCTCTGATGCCCGCTTGATTCTCCACTCCATGGCTTCCATGTCGACTCTCAGGCGAGATCCCGGCGAGGTCCAGGCGGGCCTGGACGCCCGCGCAAAGCCACGATAGCGAAAGCAACGAAAGCAACGAAAGCAGCGAAAGCAGATACTGACTTCATTGTGCGCGCCGCACGATGGCGCGCGGCGATTTTCCCATGCGCGCCCGTGCGGCTGTTGTATGGCGGCGACGAGGGCTGGCGCTGGCAAGATGGCATTTTGACGGAACCATGTAAAGATGGCGCCGATTTTGCCGATGTGAAACGGTATGTCGCGATAGATCCCTCGCTTGCGCTCCCGCTATGAAATCGTTGCTCTCCCCGCATGGCCGCATGACACGCCGCGCCTTCTGGCTCGCCAGCCTGGCGTTCTGGGCGCTGTATTTCGTGCTGTTGTGGGCGGCCACTTCGGCTGTGCACGGCATGCTCGATGCCGCCGTGGCCGAGCGTGCGTGTCATCTGGTGGAGCTCGCGTTTGCCGTGGTGGCGGTCGTCTTCTTCGGCGTGACCGGTACGCGCCGCCTGCACGACCGCGGTGCCACCGGGGCGCGCTGGTTCTGGCTGCTGGTGCCGCTGATCGGGCCGCTCGCGCTCTTCTACGTGATGGCGCTGCGCCGTGGCTCGCCCGACCCCAACCGCTTTGGCCCGGATCCCGCCCGGCCCAAGCTGGGCTACCTCGTGATCCGGTGAGGACGATCGCAGCGAGGCTCGTCTCCCGTCCGGCGCGCGCGGTGGTCGCGGGAACGCTGCTGGGCATCGTGCCGGCCCTGGCGCCCTGGCATGCCGGCGGCGCCGAGTCCAGGGCGTCGACGGCGGCGACCACCATGTCCACCACTGCGTCCACCACGGCATCCACCACGATGTCGGCCACCGCCACGCCAGCCGCATACCGGCGCCCGGCCGAGGCCACCTGGCTGGCGCTGCCGGACTGGTACCTGGCCGCGGACTCGCAAGAATACGCGCGCTTCATCGCGGTGCAGTCGCCCGCCGAATTTCCGTACTTTCCCGCCATCGGCCAGTTCTGGTCGAGCTTCCGCACCGCTGCGCAAGTGCCCGACCATGCCACCCATCGTGCGGCCACGCTGCTGGTGGGCACCGGCAAGACGGTGGAGTACGTGGCCAAGGCCGCGTACGAGACCACCGTCGGACGCCTGACCGCCGCCACCTGCAGCCATGGCACCACCGACGAAGATCGCTTCGCGATGCAGGTGGCGCGGGAATATGGCGACTTCGTGCGCGGCGCGCCGTGGTATGGCTTCGACTATGCGGGACGCCTGCAGGCGCTGTGGCGCGACACCGACTGGCTCGGTGACGACATGCTGCGCAAGTGGGAGCGCCGGCTCGTGCTGAGCCTCGAATATGGCATCAAGGGCGCGGCCGGCTGGACCGCGCGCCAGGTCGTGCGGATGCGGCCGCAGGCAAATGCGGCGCGCGACGGCGCCGCCGCGATCCAGACCGCAACCGGGACCGCAACCGAAACCGCCATTGTGCTCGACAAGCTGCCGGCACCAGGCGCGGACCTGGGCTTCCTGAAAGGCGTCAGCCGCCTGGCGAACGGCAACGTGCTGGTGCCGCGCCAGGACCGCGCGGCGATCACCGCGTTGGCCACCGCCGGGGCAAACTTCGCCGAGATCGCCGGCAATCGCGCCGAAGTCGTGCTGAGCGTGCTGGCGCCGCGCGCATGGCAGCCCGCGGACGACAAGGTAACCGTAATGGTCGAGGCACCGGTGCCGGTCGCGCCGGAGACCAAGCGCGTCGCGCTCTCGACATCGGTGGCCAACCTCGCGCCGACCTTGCGCACGCTCGATGCGCATGCGGTCGCGGTCGAGCGCGTCTTCGACTACTAGCGGCCTGGTGTCTTAGTGACGGGTGGGCGGCGGCACGCCGTCGCCCGCGAGCCGGGCGCCGGTCCCGCCCGCGCCCATGAACGCGGCCGCATCGGCGGCGGTCATGCCACGGCTGTCGCGCGCGTCGGGATTGGCGCCATGCGCAATCAGCAGGTCGACGATCTCGGTGCGGTTGAACATGGCGGCGGTCATCAGCGCGGTGCGCCCATCGGGCGAGGCGCCCTCGACGTCGGCGCCATGGGCGAGCAGCACCTCGATGACCTCGCGGAAGCCCTTGAACGCGGCGCCGGCGAGCGGCGTCTGGCCGGCATCGTTGCGCAGGTCGGGATTGGCGCCACGCGCGAGCAGCGCGCGCACCACGTCCACATGTCCGTAGTAGCTCGCCAGCATCACCAGACTGTCGCCCTTCTCGTTGCGCAGGTTCGGCGGCAGCCCACGTTCGAGCAGCGCCATCAAGGTCTGCGCATCCCCGCTGCGCGCCAGCGCGAATACCTCGCGCATTTTCTCCAGCATGCGCGCGTCGTCGTCGTCCTGGGTTTGCGGTGCGTGGTCCATGAGGGTTTCCTGTCAGTCCTGCGGTCTCCCGGTCGCGCGATCTTGCCATCGTGCGGTCGGTCTTGCGGTACCGCGCCCCCGCCGGGCGGGCGCGCGGTGTACCAGGCGCAAGGCAGCGGGGAGCGCTGCCTTCGTCCGTCTTACTTGCGGCTCTGGGCGTCGAGCTTCTCGATCGCGGCTGCGACGCCAGCACCGTAGGCCGGATCGGCCTGCGTGCAGTGCTTGATGTGCAGGTCCTTGATCGGGCGCGAGACACCGGCCATCGCGCGCGCCGTGTTGTCGAACAGGCGTTGCTGCGCGTCCTTCGGCATCAGGCGGAACAGGTCGCCGGCCTGCGAGAAGTAGTCGTCGTCCACGCGATGGTTCCAGTGGTCGGCGGCGCCTTCCAGCGTCAGCGGCGGCTCGCGGAAGTCCGGCTGCTCCTGCCATTCGCCACGCGTGTTCGGCTCGTAGCCAATGCGGCCGCCGAAGTTGCCATCCACACGCATCACGCCGTCGCGATGGTAGAAGTTCACGTGCTTTGCCGCGCGCGGGGCGTTCACCGGGATCTGGAAGTGATTGACGGTCAGGCGATAGCGCGCCGCATCGCCGTACGAGAACAGCCGGCCTTGCAGCATCTTGTCCGGCGAGAAGCCGATGCCCGGCACGATGGTCGACGGCGCGAACGACGATTGCTCGACGTCGGCGAAGAAGTTCTCCGGATTGCGGTTCAGTTCCATCACGCCGACCTCGATCAGCGGATAGTCCTTGTGCGGCCACACCTTGGTCAGGTCGAACGGGTTGATGTGGTACTTGCCGGCGTCGCTTTCCGGCATGATCTGCACCTTGAGCGTCCAGCGCGGGAATTCGCGGCGCTCGATGGCCTCGAACAGGTCGCGATGGCTCGACTCGCGGTCCCGGCCGACCAGTTCGGCGGCTTCCTGGTCGGTCAGGTTCTCGATGCCTTGCTGCGAGACAAAGTGGAATTTCACCCAGAAGCGCTCCTGCTGCGCGCTGATGAAGCTATAGGTGTGGCTGCCAAAACCGTGCATATGGCGGAACGAACGCGGAATGCCGCGATCGCCCATCACGTACGTCACCTGGTGGAACGACTCGGGCGACTGCGTCCACCAGTCCCAGTTGCTCTCGGCGCTGCGCAGGCCGGTGCGGGGATCGCGCTTGACCACGTGGTTCAGGTCCGGGAACTTGAGCGGGTCCTTGATGAAGAAGACCGGCGTGTTGTTGCCGACCAGATCCCAGTTGCCTTCCTCGGTGTAGAACTTCACGGCAAAGCCGCGGATATCGCGTTCCGCGTCGGCGGCGCCACGCTCGCCAGCAACGGTCGAGAAGCGCGCGAACAGTTCGGTCTTCTTGCCCACCTCGGAGAACAGCTTCGCGCGCGTGTAACGCGTGATGTCGTTGGTCACCGTGAACGTGCCGAAGGCGCCCGAGCCCTTGGCGTGCATGCGGCGCTCGGGAATCACCTCGCGGTCGAAGTGCGCCATCTTCTCGAGGAACCAGACGTCCTGGAGCAACGCGGGACCGTTCGGGCCGGCGGTCTGGATATTCTGGTTATCGGGTACGGGTGCGCCGAAGGCAGTGGTTAATTTACTCATGACGTTTTCCTTGATGCGTGGCATGCCATCGGTGAGCCATGCCTGTCTTTGTGGAGGCTCCGCGGATGCTGCCCGCGGCGGTTACCGGTGTGTAGCTCCCCGGCGAGAGTTCGTGTGAACTATGGCAGATCAGATGCGGCAAGTCATATCGAATTGCTTTATTGTTTCGATAGGAGATTGCGTCAGTGTTTCTGCTCGACGATCGATTATGGCGAACGTTTCCATATTCGCACGGTGTCATCGCGTTGAGTGTCCGAATTCGTCAGAGCGTGTCCTGAATTGTCAATATATGCGGGAGGTCGGCGCGCGCGCGCCGCGATCGCGGACACCGGGACGGAAACGTCGGGTTTCCGTCCCGGCAACGTGACTGCGTGCTTCAGGGCGCAGGCAGATCACCGATAGAATAGGCGTCACGATCTGATAGCCCTAGCGGAAGCCGCAGCATGGACCCCATCTCATTCGAGTTCGTAAGCGTCGAGGAAGCCAGGCGGATCCTGGACGGTGACCCGCCCGCGCAGGCCGAGCTCGACTGGTCCGGGCTGCGTGACCCGCAGACGCTGGTGCCGCAGAAGCTGGCGGCGCCCGCGCTCAGGTGGCTGCGCGAACTCCCGCCCGAGGCCAGGCCGCTGGAACTGTTCCATGCCTACCCGCGCATCGGTAACCAGGTTGCGGTGCTGGCGGGCAACGAGGCGGCGCTGCTGGCGTACCTGGCCGACCTGCTGATCGACCGGCGCGGCGACCGCCAGGGCTTCCCGGGCGGCATCGCGCAGGAGCTGTCGCGGCTGCACGCCTATCTGACCGGAACCCTGCTGCCGCCGCAGGCGTAGCTGCGCCACCCCGGGGTCGAATTGCCCGCGCGTCGGGCTTATTCCTGCCCGGCGGCGGTAAAGTGATAGCGCCCCTTGCCCTGGGCCTTGGCCATGTAGAGCGCGCGGTCGGCCATATTGAGGATGGCGTCCGCGCTATGCCCCTCGGGGCGGACATGGGCAATCCCGATGCTGACCCCAAGCCGGACATGGAGTCCGCCCGAGAGCGCGTAGGGCGCGCTGATCTCGCGCAGCAACTGCTGTGCCAGCGCCTGCACGCTGTCGCGGCTTTCGTTGCGCAGCATGATCACGAATTCGTCCCCACCGATCCGGTAGACCTGGCCACGGCCGGGCACCGCGTCGCGCAGGCGTTCGCCCACCCGCACCAGCAGTTCGTCGCCACAGCCGTGGCCGTACGAGTCGTTGATCGGCTTGAAACCGTCAAGATCGAGGTAAAGCAGTGTCAGGAAGCGTCCGGCCGCCATGCGCGCGGCGCTGGCCTCGCGAATCTCCGCGATCAGGCTCGCGCGGTTCAGCAGGCCGGTCAGCGAGTCGTGGCGCGCACGATGGGCGTTCTCGCGCTCGGAGCGCATGGTCGCCACCACCATCGCATTCATGCGGAATGACGCGCTCGACATGCTCATGACGTAGACCGGCAACTGCAGCAGGGTCAGCAGGAACAGCGGTTCGCCGGCGACCAGCGCGCCCACGCAGGTGGGGCCCAGGCTGAACAGGATCATCAGCGTGGTCATGCGCGGCGCGCCGTAGTTGCGGAAACAGATGCCGCCGCACATCGCCGCCGCCGACAGACAGGCCATGGCCGCGGACAGCCAGTCGCCCTGCGTCACGCACAGGTAGGTCCCACCGCCGACGCTGCCGGCCCATGCCAGCGCCAGCAGGATATGCACATCGGTGGGCGTTGCCTGCCGCGCCAGGCCGGCGCGGCGTGCCATCGTCATGACGACGATACGGGCCAGGCAGATGGCGATCTCGGCCCCCAGCCACACATAGAACGGCATGGTGCGCAGGTGCAGCGAGATCACGAGCGCCACCAGCACGGTGTTCAGCATGCCGCCATAGAAGATGGACAGCGTGCCAAACAGACTGCCGACCAGCGCTTCCCGGATTTCCGGCGTGACGTCGCGCCCCGGATCCGCGATCCAGCGCGTCAGGCGCCAGCGCGGGGAGGAATAGACCCGGGGCGACAGGAACATGGGCGAGTACGGTTGCGTCATTTGCCGGCATTCTGCCAGAGCGTGACGAAAAAGCCCGTGGCCTGAAGTGGGGTATCGCGATCGGGGAGGGGTGGCCGGAAGGGTCGCACGAAGGGTGGTACGAAGGGTGGCAGGAAGGGTGGCAGGAAGGGTGGCAGGAAGGGGCAGCCGGCGGAGGCAGCCGGCGGGGGCGTCGGTCGGCCGGGGCACGCCGCACCGCGCCACGTGTCGGCGCGACACCGACAGCCGGACGCCGACAGCCACGGTAGGATGGAACGCCTTTTGCCAGCGGGCCGGCCCGTGCCTTGCCCGCCCTCCCTGCCCCCCTCTCCAAGATCGCAATGATCGGTATGCGACAGACCTCGTTTCATCGTTTCCTGATCGGCACGATCGTCGTGCCGGTCGCACTGGCGGTCGTCTTCTTCGCTGACGCACTGACCCCGCTGGGCGTGGCGGCGTGGCTGTTCTACCTCGTGCCGGTCTGCCTGACCCTGTTCGCGGACAGTCCGCGCCTGCCGCTGCTGACGGCGGCGGGCACCTCCGTACTGCTGATCGCCGGCTACTTCCTGTCGTCGTCGGGCGTGTCGCCCGTGATGGCCCTGACCAATCGCGGGGTCGGCTTCGTGATCGTGTGGTTCCTGGCGCTGGTGGTGTACCGCTACACCACCTCGCGGATGGCGGTGCAGCGCAATGTGTGGGTGCATCAGGCGCAGGTCCGGGTGCTCCAGGCCGTGCGCAACCCGCAGTCGGCCGGCAATATGGGCGATGCGCTCGTGCGCGCGCTCGCGCAGACGCTCGACGCGCAGGTGGGCGTGGTCTACCGCTGCGAGGGCAACCAGCTGCGGCGCCTGGCCGGTTGGGCACTGGCCGACGCCAGCCGCGCGCCCGAGGTGCTGGCGGCCGGCGAGACGCTCGCCGGCCAGGCGGCGGCCGAATGCCGCGTGATCGCGGTGGGTGGATTGCCGGCCGATTATCTGCCGGTGGCTTCCGCGCTGGGCCGCACCGGACCCAGCGAGATCGTGGCCGCGCCGCTGACCGCCGAAGGCGAGGCCATCGGCGTGGTCGAGCTCGGCTTTACGTCGCGGCAGCACGAAACCGCCGACGTGGTGGAGTTGCTCGAGCGCATCGGCGAATCGGTCGGCATGATGCTGCGCGCCGCGGTTTATCGCAGCCGGCTGGAGCAGTTGCTGGGCGAGACCCAACGCCAGAGCGAGGTGCTGCAGGTCCAGCAGGAGGAATTGCGGGTCTCCAACGAGGAGCTCGAAGAGCGCGGCCGCGCGCTGATGGAGTCGCAGGCCCGGCTCGAGGCGCAGCAGGCCGAGCTGGAGCAGACCAATGTCCAGCTGGAGGAACACACGCAGCGCCTGGAAGCGCAGAAGCGCGAGATGCTGACGTTCCAGGCCGAGCTGGCTGCCAATGCGCGCGCGCTGGAGCGCTCCAACCAGTACAAGAGCGAGTTCCTGGCCAACATGTCGCACGAGTTGCGCACACCGCTCAACAGCGCGCTGATCCTGGCCAAGCTACTGCAGGAAAACCGCGAGGGCACGCTGACCGAGGAGCAGGTGCGCTATGCGGCGACGATTCATTCGGCCAATACCGACCTGCTGAATCTGATCAACGATATCCTCGACCTGTCCAAGATCGAGGCCGGACACCTGACGATCGAGCCGGAAGCGGTCGACCTGGCCGCCTTTGCGCAAACGCTGGAGCAGATGTTCCGTCCGGTGGCCGAGCAGAAGCGCCTGGCGCTGCGTGTGGAGTTCCTGCCGGGCCTGCCCGAGCGCATCGTCACCGACAGCCAGCGCCTGCAACAGGTGCTCAAGAACCTGCTCTCCAACGCGTTCAAGTTCACCGACGAGGGTGGCGTGACACTGGCGCTGGCGGCGCAGGGGGACGACGCGCTGCGCTTCGAGGTACGCGATACCGGTATCGGCATTCCGCGCGACAAGCAACAGGTCATTTTCGAAGCTTTCCAGCAGGGCGATGGCACCACCAGCCGGCGCTATGGCGGCACCGGCCTGGGCCTGTCGATCTCGCGCGAGCTGGCGCGCCTGCTCGGGGGTGCCATTGCCGTGGCGAGCGAGCCCGGACAGGGCAGCGTGTTCTCGCTGACTGTGCCGCGCACGCTGGTGGCTGACCTCGCGACCCAGGCCGGGCTGGTGACCCCGGCGCCGGATCCGGTGCCAGGCCCCGCTCCGGCCCAGTCGCCCGCGCTGGCACCGGTCGCTTCGGCCGCGTCGTTCCCGACCTCCACGTCGTCGACGGCATCTGCGTTGCGTTCGATGGCAGCGGCCGCCGCCGCGCCCCCCGCGCCCCCCGCGGCGTCGAATGCGCAGGTGTGGCCCGAGCCGATCGCCGACGACCGCGCGCAACGGTCGCGCGGCAACCGCCTGATCCTCGTGGTCGAGGACGATATCGCCTTTGCCGGCATTCTCTACACGCTGGCGCACGAACTCGATTTCGACTGCATCCACGCCACCACCTCGAGCCAGGGGCTGGAACTCGCGCGCGAGCACCAGCCGTGCGGCATCCTGCTCGACGTGGCATTGCCCGACCAGTCGGGGCTGACGCTGCTCGACTGGCTCAAGCACGATCCCGCCACGCGTCATATCCCGACCCACCTGATCTCGGTCAGCGACCACGCCGAGGCCGCGCTGCATCGGGGCGCGGTTGGCTACACCTTCAAGCCGAGCGGACGCGAGCAACTGGCCGAGGCGATCCGCGGGCTCGAGGCGCGCATGGCGCAGGGCGTGCGGCGCGTGCTCGTGATCGAGGACGATGCCACCCTGCGCGAAAGCATCCGCGCGTTGCTGCGCTCGCTCGAAGTGGAGATCGAGACCGCCGGCACGGTGGCACAGGCGCGCGCGGCGCTCGCGCAGCAGCGCTTCGACTGCGTGGTCATGGACATGGTGCTGCCGGACGGGACCGGCCACGACCTGCTGGCCGGCATGGCTGCCGACGAGGCCCATGCCATGCCGCCGGTGATCGTCTATACGGGGCGCCAGCTGTCCGCCGAGGACGAGCAGCGCCTGCGTCGCCATTCCAAGTCCATCATCATCAAGGGGGCGCGCTCGCCCGAGCGCCTGCTCGACGAGGTCACGCTGTTCCTGCATAGCGTCGAGTCGCTGCTGCCGCCCGAGCACCAGCGCATGCTGCGCGCCGCGCGCAGTCGCGACGATGCCTTCGATGGCCGCAAGCTGCTGGTGGTCGAGGACGATGCGCGCAATATCTTTGCGCTGTCGCGCGTGCTGGAGCCGCTCGGCGCCTCGGTGGAAATCGCGCGCAGCGGCCGCGAGGCACTCGATGTGCTGCGCCGGCACGACGATATCGACCTCGTGCTGATGGACATCATGATGCCGGAGATGGATGGCATTACCGCGATGCGGCAGATCCGCCAGATGCCGAACCACGCCCGCCTGCCGATCATCGCGCTGACCGCCAAGGCCATGCCGTCGGACCGCGAGGCGTGCCTGCAGGCCGGTGCCAACGACTACATCGCCAAGCCCATCGACGTAGACAAACTGCTTTCCCTGTGTCGCGTATGGTTGCACGCAAACTGAAAGCGCGCGAGAACGCGCCCGTGACCCCTCCCACAAACGACGACGGTCTGGCCTCGGCGCAGTTGCCCGATGCCATCTTCGAGATCGAGATGGAGCTGCTGCTGGAGGCTATCTTCCGCCAGTACCAGCACGATTTTCGTCGCTACGCACGCGCGTCCGTGCGGCGCCGCCTGCAGCAGGCACTGGTGGATTTCGGCGTGGCCACGCTGTCGCAGCTGCAGGACCGCATGCTGCGCGACAGCGCGATGTTCGCACGCCTGCTGCAATACCTGACCGTGCAGGTCAGCGAAATGTTTCGCGATCCGAGCTACTTCCGTGCAATTCGCGAGCACGTGGTGCCGGTGCTGCAGACCTATCCCTCGGTCAACGTGTGGGTGGCGGGCTGCAGCACGGGCGAGGAACTGTGGTCGCTCGCGATCCTGTTCGAGGAAGAAGGCCTGGCGTCGCGCACGGTGTTCTATGCCACCGACATCAATCCGGAAGCGCTCGCGGCCGCTCGCGCCGGCGTCTACGATGTGGGCCGCCTGCGCGCGTTCGGGGACAACTATCTCGCCGCGGGCGGGCGCCGTTCGCTCTCGGACTACTATCACGCTGCCTACGGCAAGGCCAAGTTCAGCGCTGGCCTGATCCGCCAGTCGGTGTTTGCCGATCACAGCCTTGCCACCGATAGCGTGTTCCAGGAGGCGCAGCTGATCTCCTGCCGCAATGTGCTGATCTACTTCGACCGTGCGTTGCAGGATCGCGCGATCGGTCTGTTTCACGATGCGCTCGCGCGGCGCGGATTCCTCGGCCTTGGCAGCAAGGAAAGCCTGCACTTCAGCAGCCATGCCGGCGAGTTCGAAACCGTCGACGCGCGCGAGCGGCTTTACCGCAAGCTATGACCATGACCACGACGCTGCCCTGTCCGCGTGCCGCGCAATCGGTGGTGATCGGTGCGTCCGCCGGTGGCGTGGAGGCGCTCGGCAGGTTGCTGCCGCACTTGAGCGTGCCGTGCCGGGCGCGCGTGATCGTCGTCATGCACCTGCTGCCGGGCACGCCGAGCCTGTTGCCCGAGCTGTTTGCCGGGCGCTGCGCCTTGCCGGTATGCGAGGCGGAGGACAAGATGCCGATCCTGCCCGGTAACATCTATACCGCGCCGCCGGACTACCATCTGCTGATCGAGCGTGACGACGCTGACGCGCCGGATGCCTGCTTCTCGTTGTCCGTCGCGCCGCCGGTGCGGTATTCGCGGCCCTCGATCGACGTGTTGTTCGAATCCGCGGCCGTGGCGTGGCGCGAACAGGTGCTCGGGATCCTGCTGTCGGGCGCCAATGACGACGGCACCCGGGGCCTCCATGCCATCCGTGCCGGTGGCGGCGAGACCTGGGTGCAGTCGCCCGACAGCGCCGCCGTCGCGACCATGCCCCAGGAGGCGATCGCGCACGGCGCGGCCGATCGCATCATGCCGCTGGCCGAGATCGGCCAGGCACTGCGCCTTGCTTTCTGTTGAGTACGACCCCCATGTCACCTCCCATCAAGATCCTTGCCGTCGACGACATTGCCAGCAACCTGACGGCGCTCGACGCCGTACTGGCCAAGCCGGATGTCGAGATCGTCCATGCGAACTCGGGCGCGCAGGCGCTCGAGCTGTTGCTCGAGCACGAATTCGGCCTTGCCATCCTCGACGTTCACATGCCCGAGATGGACGGTTTCGAGCTGGCCGAGCTCATGCGAGGCAGCAAGCGCACCAGTCATATACCCATCCTGTTCCTGACCGCCGCGGGCGAGGACAGCCAGCGCGCGTTTCGCGGCTACGCGTCTGGTGCGGTGGATTTTCTGTTCAAGCCGATCGATGCGCGGGTGCTCGCCGCCAAGGTCGATGTGTTCGTGCAGCTGGCGCGCCAGAAGCAGCAACTGGCCGAACAGCTCAAGACCGCCGAGCAACTGCTCAAGACCAACGAGATGCTGATGGCGGTGCTGGCGCACGATCTGCGTACGCCGCTCTCGGCGATCATCGCCTCGGCATCGTTCCTGGGACGCTTCGGTGGCGAGGAAAAACTGCGTCCGGCCACCGATCGCATTCAGCGCAGCGGCGAACGCATGGCGCGCATGGTCGACCAGCTGCTGCATGTGGCACGGCTGCACGGCGGCCGGGTCCACCTCAATCCGCAGCCTGCCGACGTGCGCGCGATCTGCGCCGCGGTGGTCGACGAGTGCGAGGTGTCGCATGGCAAGGGGCGCATTGCGCTGGAAGCCACCGGCAATACCGAGGCCAGCGTCGACCCCGACCTGCTGGCGCAGGTCATGACCAACCTGATCGGCAACGCGCTGCATCATGGCGAGCCCGAGACGCCGATCACGGTTCGCGTCGATGGCGGGCAGGCGGCCAGCGTGGTGGTGGCGGTCAGCAATCGCGGCACGATCGACGCCGCGGTCCTGCCGCATATCTTCGAGGCGTTCCGCTCGGGCGGATCGGGCCTGGCCGCCGCGCAGGGCGGGGGTGGGGCGAATTCGCAGGGGCTGGGGCTGGGCCTCTACATCACGCGCGAACTCGTGACGCTGCATGGCGGCAAGGTCGAGGCAAGCTCCGGCGCGCAGGAGGGAGGCGGCACGACGTTCACCGTGACGCTGCCGCGCCGTGGCGCGGCAGCGTCCTGACTGTGCGGCGCGGGCGGCGAGGCATTGCCGCCCATCGCGTGGCGCTGACCCCATCCAGTGCCGTTTACCCCATCACGTGCCGCGGATCGTGCCCGTAGCTGTTGCGCGAGCGGATCTGCCCGTCGCGGCCGTGAATCAGCAGTTCCACCTGTTCGCGGCGTGCCCGCTCGGTGCCTGCGGCAATCGCTTCGTCCTGGTTCTCGTGGTGGGACTCGGCATAGCGCGACCCCTCGTGTATGACGTCCCAACCGGTGCCGTGCGGCACCACATGAAGGTTCGCTTGCATGTTCATCTCCTTGAGCGTGATGCTTTCATTATGGGCACTGGGCGGCGCGCGACCATCCGGCGCCGTCTGACACGCGCGACGGCCACCACACATCGGGCGCCCGGCAAGTGCGCGGCGACGCGCTTGCCACCGGGAGCCGCGCGCGATTTCGTGAGTTTTGCCGGGGCGCTTCTATGCTTGGAAAAGACGACGTGGAGGAGATGACCATGCAAGCGAGGTTCGCGCGCGGCATTGCGCAGACGCCCCTGACGGTGGCGGCCCGGGAATATCTGCTGGCGGAGGAGGCCGCCATGCCCGAGGTCGGCGACCTGGTGACCGTCCGTAGCCGCGACCAGGAAACCGAATTCAGCGTCCGCCTGAACGCCGTGGCGGGACCTGACCTGTGGTACGGCGTCATCTGTGCCATCACACGCGGCGCCGAGATGCTGGTGGTGGCGGAAGGCCTCGAGCTCGACGACGTCGTGAGTGTCCGCCGTGCCGAAATCGCGGCGGTGATCCGCGCCGATCACCATCACTGAACGCGGTTTTCGCTAGAACCGGAGCCGGCGGCGTTGCCGCCGCGACCCGGCTGCGGGTATGCTGCGACTGCACATCGTCAACATGCTCCGCTGCCGGACGCCTCCCCTCATGCCCGCTGCAACCCCTGCTGCACCCCCTGCTGCCGTTTCCGTCGCAACCTTGCCGCCGACCCGGCGCCTGACGGTGCCTGGCCCGGCCGGCGCGCTTGAAGTCCTGTTCGACCTTCCCGTGGGCGCGCCCACCGGCATCGCGGTGGTGGCCCATCCGCACCCGAGCCAGGGCGGTACCGCTGAGCACAAAATTCCCCAGGTGCTGGCGCGCGCGCTGCAGGCATATGGGTTTGCCACCGCTCGCCCCAATTACCGGGGCGTGGGCGCCAGCGAAGGCCGGTACGACGGTGGTCCCGGCGAGGCCGAGGACGTGCGGGCCGTGCTCGGGCACCTGCGGGCGCAGTACCCGGGTGTGCCACTCGCGCTTGCGGGATTCTCCTTTGGTGCCTACGTCATGACGCTGGCGGCGGGCCCGTTGCAGGCCGCCGGCGAGACCATTGCGCATCTGATCCTGAGCGGCATGCCCGCCGGTACGCTGTCGGCGACGCTCGCCTACGACACGCCCGCGATCGGTGCCATCGTGCCGGAGCCGCTGATCGTGCATGGCGAGCGCGACGAGCGCGTGCCGCTCGCCAATGTGTTCGCGTGGGCGCGGCCGCAGGAATTGCCGGTGGTCGTGATTCCCGGCGCGGGGCATTTCTTCACCGGCAAGCTGCCGGCACTGCGCACCGTGGTGGAAGGGTTCTTGCGCCGACCGGCCGCGAGCGCGGCCGGCGCGCAGCTTCAGAACTGATAGTTGAGCGAGATATCGCCGGTCAGGTTGGTCGAGCGTTGCACGATCGGGCTGCTCTTGGCGCCGCCTACCAGCTGCGATACGCCAAAGTCCGCGGTGGCGAACCAGTGCTTGTTGAACAGCCAGATCGCCGACACGCCGCCGCCATAGGACTTGATGCCCGCGCCCGGATGATGCTCCGGGTAGCCGGAGCGCGCCGACTGTTCGGCGCTGACACCGAACCAGGTCTGCATGTAGTTCGAATCGGCAAAGGTCATGGTCGGGCCGAGGAACCAGAAGAACTTCTTGTTGCTGCCGGGCATTGGCATATAGGCGCCGAGGTCGCCCACCCAGCCGTCCGAGCCGCCGAGCTGGCGGCGGATATTGGCGCGGATCACCAGCGGGAAGTCTTTCGACACCACATATTCGGCAAAGATCTTGGCCTCCGGCACGATGCCGATATTCCCCATGCCGCGCAGGTGGTCGTGGTCCTTTTTCTCGCGCCGTCCCATGTCGTAGGTCATGGCCAGCCCCGCGCGGAACTGCCTGGTATGGAACGCATTGAAGCCGATCCCCTCGCCGGTGGAGGCAAAGGCGAGATCGCGATAGCGGATATCGATGCTGGGCCCGCCGAGCGCGTAGTAGTCGCTCGCGCCCTCGTAGCGCGGTGCGATCCGCGCGGCCATGCCGATGCGGACTTCCCACTCGGGAATATCGGGCGCATACAGTTTGCGCAGCGGTACGCCCACCGAGTACTGCCATTCCGGCAACGGCGAGGGCGTCTGGGCCTGGGCCGGCACACTGGCCAGTCCGGCAAGGCCGGCCAGCCCCATCAGGCCGGCAAGGCGAAGGCGCGTGAGTCGACGCGTCGGGCTGGCCGGCCGCGCGCCGCGCGCGCGGCGTGCCAGCGCGAGCGGCATCGGCGAGCGCGAGCGGGCGGGAGGGAGCGCGGATGGATTCTTGTTGGTGATCGGCACGATTTCTCCGTTGTCAGACTGCCGTGGCATGACGGCAACTTATCTTTTCACCGAACGCCCGGTTGCCACAACTTCATCGAATCTCACATCCGTGTAGGAGGGACCCCGATTTCGCCGGCGCGGCCCCGTTCGTACCATTTGCCTCGGACGTGCGTGGTTGCCCGTCTTGTTGCCAGGCTTGATAGTCCGCGCCGATCTCGCTGGCTAGCCTGGTCGTGGCCCGGCCTAGTCTCGTTCGTCGAGCTCGTCGGCGCGCCAGTCGCGTCGCATCAGCAGGAACGTGAACGAGGTCGACCAGCCGATCAGCATCAGGCCGACCAGCGGCTGCACCGCGGCAACCAGCCGCAGCGGCCCTACGGGAAAGATATCGCCGATGCTCTGGGTGGTGAAGGTCTCGAGCGAGAAATAGACGAAGGCGGCAATGCCGTGGTCTGGCATGCCCTTGAGGGTGCCGATCTGGAGGACGCTGGTGCCGAACCAGTAGCCAAGCGCGAACACCAGCGCCTCGACGCAGTGTGCAATGATGATGAGCACCAGCATCGCACCGATGTTCACCTTGCCGCTCCAGTGGCGCGGATGGACATTCGAGATCAGGCGCAGCGCCTCGTAGTGGAGCGCCACGGTGATGACCGTGAGCGTCGTGGTGAGGAGAATCGCGATCAGGTAATGGGCCGCGGTCTCTGGCATCGGTGATCCGGCAGGTGAGCGGGGACGTGGTATTGAGCACTATACGCCCGTCGCGATGCCATCGGGTGCCGCGTTTGTACCGGTTGCGGCACGGGTCGCCACGCCGGCGCAGCGGGCACGATATCCGTGCAGGATGCGGGCGTGCGTGAACGGTGGGAGAATCGCGCGACGGCTGCCAGGCAGGCGGGAGAGGGGAATGACGACACCGGACGGGATGCCGCCGCCAACCGACGCGTGCGGGCCGAGCTTTCTTGCCGGCGGCGGCGAGATGGGCGCGCTGATCCGCGCCTTCGACTGGACGCAGTCCGCGCTGGGCGAACCCGCGCAATGGCCGCAAAGCCTCAAGACCGCCATCCGCATCATGCTGACCTCGCGCCAGCCCATCTGGATCGGCTGGGGCGAAGACCTGCTCATCTTCTACAACGATCCCTACAAGGCCATCATCGGCGGCCGCCATCCGCTTGCGCTGGGCCAGCCGACCGCGCGGGTCTGGCGCGAAATCTGGTCCGACATCAGTCCCCTGCTTGCCACCGCGATGACCGGTACCGAGGGCACCTTTGTCGAGCAGAAGCTCCTGATCATGGAGCGCAATGGCTACCCCGAGGAGACCTACTACACGTTCTCGTACAGCCCGGTGCCGGACGACCATGGCGGCACAGGCGGCATCATCTGCGCCAACAGCGACGATACCGAGCGCGTGCTCGCCGGTCGGCAACTGAGCCTGTTGCGCGAACTGGCCGCGTCCACCGCCGAGGCGCGCACGCTCGACGACGTGTGTCGCATGGCCATGCAGTCGATGGAGGGCAATCCGCGCGACCTGCCGTTTGCGCTGCTCTATCTCGGCGAGCGCGACAGCGACGTGCTGGCGCTGGCTGGCAGCACGGGCATCGCCGCGGATCATCCGGCCGCGCCGCCGTCGCTGCGCATCGGCGCGGACCGCCCCTGGCCGGTCGCTGCCGCCTTGCACGAGGGTGCGCTGACCGCGCTGGACGAGCTTGCCACGCGCACCGGCGGTCAGCCGCTGCCGGGCGGCGCCTGGAGCGTGGCGCCCACGCGGGCCGCGATCCTGCCGGTGCTACCGTCCGGAGAAACCTCGCGGCACGGTGTGCTGATCGTCGGGCTCAATCCCTACCGCCTGCTGGACGACGGCTACCGCAGCTTCCTGAGCCTGGTCGCGGGCCAGATCAGCGGCGCCATCGGCTATGTCCACGCGTACGAGGAAGAGCGCCGCCGCGCCGAGGCGCTGGCTGAGATCGACCGTGCCAAGACCACCTTCTTCTCCAATATCAGCCATGAGTTCCGCACGCCGCTGACGCTGATGCTCGGCCCCCTCGAGGAATTGCTGGGGCGCCCCGCCGAGGGCGGGGGGGCGGGCGACGGAGACCGCGAGCTGCTGACCATTACGCATCGCAATGGCATGCGGCTGCTCAAGCTGGTCAATGCCTTGCTCGACTTCTCCCGCATCGAGGCCGGTCGCGTGCAGATGCAGCCGCAACCGACCGACTTGCCGGGGTTTACGGCGGAACTCGCCTCGCTGTTCCGCTCGGCCATCGAGGCTGCCGGCATGCGCCTCGTGGTCGACTGCGCGCCGCTGCCGGAACCGGTGTCCGTCGATCGCACGATGTGGGAGACCATCGTGCTCAACCTGCTTTCCAACGCCTACAAGTTCACCTATGCCGGCACCATCGAGGTCGCGGTGCGGGCCGGCCACGGTGGCGACGTGCTGTTCAGCGTGCGCGATACGGGTATCGGGGTGCCCGAGGCGGAACTGCCGAGGCTGTTCGAACGCTTTCACCGCGTGGCCGGCGCGGTGGGGCGCTCGATCGAAGGCAGCGGCATCGGACTCGCGCTGGTGCAGGAACTCGTGCGCCTGCATGGCGGCACCATCGGCGTGGAAAGCCGGCTGGGCGAAGGCACGAGTTTTGTGGTCACGCTGCCGCGTGCGTCCGGTGCGTCCGGTGCGTCCGGTGCGTCCGGTGCGCGCCCGTCCGAGCCCGCACCGGCGCCCGCGCAGACCAGCACCCAGGCGCGCGCCTTTGCCGATGCGGCGATGCGCTGGGGTGCGTCACCGACGTTCCACGAGGACGTGTCCGAGCCGCTTGCCGCGCCCGCCGGCCACGGTGATGCCGCCGCGGGTATCGCCGCCGCCGATGCCGCCAGCGCGCGCGTGCTGGTGGTCGACGACAATGCCGACCTGCGTGACTACATGCGCCGGCTGCTCACCGGCGCCGGCTATGCGGTGGAGAGCGCCGGCGATGGCAACGAGGCGCTCGCGCTGGTGCGCCGCGCGGCTCCCGAGCTGATCGTCTCCGACGTAATGATGCCGGGCCTCGACGGCGTCGGCCTGGTCCGAGCCCTGCGCGAAGACGAAGCGTTACGCGATATCCCGGTGCTGCTGCTGTCCGCGCGTGCCGGCGAGGAAGCGCGCGTCGGCGGCCTGGCCAGCGGTGCCGACGATTACCTGATCAAGCCGTTCTCAGCGCGCGAACTGATCGCCCGCGTGGCCAGCAACCTCCAGCTGTCGCAACTGCGGCGCCAGACCGAGCGCCGTCTGCGCGACGAATCGCGCGTGCTCGAAGTGCTCAACAAGGTCGGCACGGCGGTCGCCGCCGAGCTCGACCTCGAACGCGCGGTGCAAGTGGTTACCGATGCGGCCACCGAACTGACCGGCGCGGCGTTCGGCGCGTTCTTCTACAACGTGCTCGACGAAGAGGGCGGGTCGTACATGCTCTATACGCTCTCGGGCGCGCCGCTGGAGGCGTTCGCAAAGTTCGCGATGCCGCGTAACACCGAAGTGTTCGCCCCCACGTTCATGGGCACCGGCATCGTGCGCTCGGACGACATCACGAAGGACCCCCGCTTCGGGCGCAATTCGCCGTATCACGGCATGCCCAAGGGCCATCTCGCGGTATGCAGCTATCTGGCGGCGCCGGTGGTATCGCGTACCGGCGAAGTGATCGGCGGGCTATTCTTCGGCCATCCGCAGCCGGGCATATTTACCGAGCGGGCCGAGCGGGTGCTGGTGGGGATTGCCGCGCAGGCAGCGGTGGCGATCGACAACGCCCGTCTCTACCAGGCGGCGCAGGCGGAGATTGCCAAGCGCACACGGGCGCAGGAAGCGCTGCATGAACTCAATGCGACCCTGGAGCGGCGCGTGGCGGAAGCCGTGGCCGATCGCGACCGCTTGTGGGAATTGAGCGAGGACCTGCTGATGGTGGCGGCCGCCGACGGCACGCTCGAACGCGTGAGCCCATCGTGGCAGCGCACCCTGGACCTCGCGCCCGAGCAGCTACTGGGTCGCGCGTGCCAGGCGCTGGTGCATCCCGAGGACCTCGTCGGCGTCACGGAGCAGCTGATCGCACTGCGCGGCGATGGCCATGCGGTGCGCTACGAATGCCGGCTCGGTGGCCAGCAAGGCCGGTGGCGATGGATTGCATGGACGCTGACGCTCGATCCCGCCTCGGGGCGTATCCATGGCGTGGGCCGCGATGTAACCGGCGACCGCGAGGCCGCGGAGGCGCTGCGGCATGCCGACGAAGCGCTGCGCATGGCGCAGAAGATGGAGGCCATCGGCAAGTTGACCGGCGGCGTTGCGCATGACTTCAACAACCTGTTGCAGGTGGTTGGCGGCAATCTGCAACTGCTGGCGAACGATGTGGCGGGCGATGAACGGTCAGCCGCGCGCGTGCGCAATGCGCTGGCAGGCGTGGCGCGCGGTGCCAAGCTCGCCTCGCAGTTGCTGGCCTTTGGCCGGCGCCAGCCGCTCGCGCCCAAGGTGGTGAACCTTGGGCGCTTTATTCGCGGGCTCGACGATATGCTGCGCCGCGCGCTCGGCGATGGGGTCGAGGTCGAGACCGTGGTCGCGGGCGGGCTGTGGAACACGCTGGTCGACCCGTTCCAGGTGGAGAACGCGCTGCTTAATCTCGCCATCAACGCGCGCGACGCCATGGCGGGACACGGCAAGCTCACCATCGAGGCCGGCAATGCCTCGCTCGACGAAGCCTACGCGCGCCGCAATGCCGACGTCATGCCCGGCCACTATGTGATGGTCGCGGTAACCGATACCGGCAGCGGCATGACGCCGGAGATCCAGGAACAGGTATTCGAGCCGTTTTTCACCACCAAGCCAGAAGGGCAGGGCACCGGCCTCGGCTTGTCGATGGTGTACGGCTTCGTCAAGCAGTCTGGTGGGCACGTCAAGATCTATAGCGAGCCGGGACAAGGCACCACCGTGCGCCTGTACCTGCCGCGCGTGCGCCAGCAGGAAGATATCGAGACCGATGTGGACGCCGGTCCAGCCAGCGGCGGCACCGAGACCGTGCTCGTGGTGGAGGACGACGAGGATGTGCGCGCCACCGTGGTGGAGATGCTGGCAAGCCTTGGCTACCGCGTGCTCAAGGCGCGCGATGCGCTGAGCGCGCTGGCCATCGTGGAGAGCGGCATGCCGGTCGATGTGCTGTTCAGCGATGTGGTGATGCCGGGGCCGTTGCGCAGCATCGAGATGGCGCGCAAGGTGCGCCAGCGCCTGCCGGGCATCGCGGTACTGTTCACTTCCGGCTACACCGACAACGCCATTGTCCATGCCGGCCGGCTCGACGAGGGCATCGAGCTGTTGTCCAAACCGTACTCGCAGGAAGCGCTCGCGCGCAAGGTGCGGCATGTGCTGACCAAGGGCGGCGCGGTGTTCGACAGCGTCCCGGTCGCCACGGCGCAGCAGTTGACGCGCGCGCCGGGGCCACTTGGACCGCAATTTGCCGGCCTGCGCCTGCTCTTCGTCGACGACGACGATCTGGTGCGTGCCGGCACGGCCGAGCTGCTGCGCTCGCTGGGTATCGACGTTGCCGAGGCCGCCAGCGAGGTCGAGGCCATGGAGATCCTGCGGCGCGACAACTTCGACGTGCTGCTGACCGACGTTGGCCTGGGCGCGGCCTCGGGCGTGGACCTCGCGATCGAGGCGACCCGTACGTGGCCGGCGCTCAAGGTGCTGTTCGTCAGCGGCTATGAATTTGCGTTGACGCCCGCCCAGCGCGATGCGCTGCCCCAGGCGATGGCGCTGCGCAAGCCGTACGCGTTGCAAGCCTTTGTCGATGCGTTGCAGACGGTGGTCGCAACAACGCCCGCTTCCGGGCAGGAGAGCGGGCGCTGATGGGATGACACCGGCCGGACAGCTGGCGCCGCCCGTGTCGACTCAGGCGTTGGCGCCGTCGGTGAACACGTCGAAGGTGCGCGACGGTTGGGCCGAGACACCGACGCGGTCCAGGCCGGCCACGGTGCGGGCACCGTCGGTAAAGACATCGCGCTGACCGTTGCGGGCACCGTCGACGAACGGGTTGCGTTCGCCGCGGACGTCACGGGCGCCGTCCAGGTACGGGTCGGCGGTGCGGCCCGGCTGGGCCGAGACACCGACGCGGTCCAGGCCGGCGACGATACGGGCACCGTCGGTAAAGACATCGCGCTGGCCGTTGCGGGCACCGTCGACGAACGGGTTGCGTTCGCCGCGGACGTCACGGGCGCCGTCCAGGTACGGGTCGGCAGTACGGCCCGGCTGGGCCGAGACACCGACGCGGTCCAGGCCGGCAACGATGCGGGCACCGTCGGTAAAGACATCGCGCTGACCGTTGCGGGCGCCGTCCGTGAACGGGTCGGCGGAGCGGGCACCGTCGGTGAAGCCATCGCGGTTGCTGATGCGGGCGCCGTCGGTGAAGACGTCACGGGCAGCGATACGGGCACCATCGGTGTACGGGTCGCGGGTGCCTTGTGCGGCTTGCGCGGTACCACCGATAAAGGCGGCGGCGAGGGCGGCGGCGGTGAGGATGGTCTTGGCATTCATGATTTCAACTCCGTTCGTTCTGGGCCAGGGTCGGGGCCCGATATCTGGATTCAGGAGGTTCTGGTCGGTGCCTTTATCTACTGCTAGATAGAGGTCTGGGGCCAAAAAAAGAACCGCCTACCGGTACTCGTTCACTGCTGTGCTGCTGGTCGGTGCCGCGGGGTTTGTTGTGCAGCGCTGTCCATGGCTCGAATATTATCTACTAGTAGATAGATAAGCAAGGGGAATTTCGGCGGGATGACGCCGGGGCCGCCGATTTTTCGCAAAGAAGGGCCGCGCCGGCGTCCGATTTTTCTATCTAATGCATTGATTTTTATGGGAATTCTATTAAAACAAGGGGACGGCCCCGCGTGATTAGAGCAATCGCTCTAATCACGCTAGACGCGCGCCGCGACCAGTGCGCGCAGCAGCAGCCGGGTCTGCTCGCGAATGACACGCTGGATGCGTGCGGTTTCCTCTGGCCCGAGCGCCTCCCACCCCAGTGCGCGCATCACGTTGCGCTTCTTCATCGGGAACGCCGCGCCCTGCCCGTCGATGGCGATGGTGCGAATGCGCGTGATCTCGTCATCGGCCGGCCGCCCCGTCAGGCGCCCGATCAACGCGCTGGTCACGCCGAAGAGCCGGCGGTTGAGTCCCCGCTCGAAAACCGCCGCCGCGGCCGGTGGCCCCAGTCCGGCACGCTCGCGGGCGAGAAACTGGCGCCAGGGGTCGGTACCCGCGTTGTCCGTGGCAAAGCCGATGAACTGCGCCTGGATCGCCAGGTAGGCCTCGATCAGCGCGTCGTCGCTGGCGTCGGGTTGCGCGAGCAATGCTTCCGCCGCCGACACGTTGTGGTCGAGTCGCACCCAGCAGAGATCGACGATGTACTGGATGCAGGCCAGATAGACGCCTTCCTTGTTATCGAAGTAGTACTGCAGCGCCGGCGCGTTGACGCCGGCCGCGCGCGCGATATCGCGCGTCGACGCGCCATCGAAGCCATGCGTGCCGAACAGCCCGAGCGCCGCTTCGATGATGCGCGCACGGGTTTCCTCGCCACGCTGGTAGCCGCCTTCCGCCGCGGGCCGGTGTCGCGCCATGTCTCAATGTCCTTCCGAATTTCGCATAGCCGAAATATAACAGTTGACACATTTTTTCCAAGTGGAATAATTGTGCGCTGATTTCGCCAATGCACGACGCGTCCCCATGTCTGCTTCCTCCTCCGTCCATCCCACTCCCAATCCAGCGGCGGGAACGCCGGCGCAGACCGGCGCCGGGCGTCCCGCGCGCGGCCTGCGCCGGCGTTCCTTGTTGATGATCGTTGGCGCGCTGGCGCTGATCGCGGCCGCGGCCTACGGCGTGCACTGGTGGGTCTACGGCCGCTATATAGAAAGTACCGACGACGCGTATCTGCAGGCCGACAGCATTGCCGTTGCACCGAAAGTCAGCGGTTACGTCGCCGAGGTCTTCGTGCGCGACAACCAGCAGGTCAGCGCCGGCCAGGCGCTCGTGCGACTCGATAACCGGCAGTACCAGGCGGCGTTCGACGAAGCCCAGGCCAACGTCAATTCGCGCCAGGCAGACGTGGCGCGTGCCGAGGCCGACCTCGTCCAGCAAAAGGCCCGCATCGCGCAGGCCGCCGCCCAGGTCGCGGGCGCCCGCGCCGACGCCCGCTATGCGGCGTCGCAGGTGGAGCGCTATGCACCGCTGGTCAAGTCCGGCGCCGAGACGGAAGAACGCAGTGCCGAACTGCGCAATGCGCAGACGCGCGCATCGACCACGCTGTCCGCCAACGAAGCCGCGCTCCATGTCGAGCAGACCCAGATCAGCACGCTGCAGGCCCGCCTGCAGCAGGCGCGCGCGCAACTGGAGGTGGCCGAGGCGAGCGCGCGCCAGGCCCGCCTCGACCTCGACGACACCGTGGTGCGCGCCACCCAGGCCGGCCGCGTGGGCGACCGCGGCGTGCGCGTGGGCCAGTTCGTGCAGCCGGGCACGCGCCTGCTGACGGTGGTGCCGGTGCAGGACATCTATCTGACCGCCAACTTCAAGGAAACCCAGGTCGGGCGCATGCGCGCCGGCCAGGCCGTGACGATCCACGTGGATGCGCTGCCTGGCGAGGACCTCCACGGTACCGTCGATAGCCTGTCGCCGGGAACCGGCTCGCAGTTCGCGCTGCTGCCCGCGCAGAACGCGACCGGCAACTTCACCAAGATCGTCCAGCGCGTGCCAGTGCGCATCCATGTCGACGTGCCCGGCAACGCGCGGCCGGTGCTGGTGCCGGGCCTGTCGGTGGTAGTCGACGTCGATACCCGCGCTGGAGCCACGCATGGCTGACAGCCGGCCGGCCGGCCAGCAGCAGCCCAACGCCACGGCCGCGGACTGGATCGCCGTCGGCGCGGGCTCGCTCGGCGCGCTGCTCGCCACGCTCGATATCTCGATCACCAACTCCGCGCTGCCGCAGATCCAGGGGCAGATCGGCGCGGCCGGTACCGAGGGCACCTGGGTGTCCACCGGCTACCTGATGGCCGAGATCGTGATCATTCCGCTGACCGCATGGCTTACGCGCGTGTTCGGCCTGCGCCGGTTTCTGATGTGGAACGCATTGCTGTTCACGGCGTTCTCGATCATGTGCGGCATGGCACATAGCCTGCCCGAAATGGTGATCGGCCGTATCGGCCAGGGCTTTGCCGGCGGCGCGATGATACCCACCGCGCAGACCATCGTGCGCACCCGCTTGCCGCGCCACCAGATGCCCATCGGCATGTCGATGTTCGGCCTGATCGTGCTGCTGGGACCGTTGCTCGGGCCCGTGGTGGGCGGCTGGCTCACCGAGAACGCCAGCTGGCGCTGGTGTTTCTTCCTGAACCTGCCGATCACGGCGTTCCTGGTGCCGCTGCTGTACTTCGGCCTCAAGGCCGAGCGTCCCGACTATCACCAGTTCGTCAATGCCGACTGGCTCGGCATCGTAGGGCTCTCGATCGGGCTGAGCTCGCTCACCGTGGTACTGGAGGAAGGCCAGCGCGAGCAATGGTTCGAATCGCACCTGATCGTCTGGCTATCGATCATCTCCGCGCTTGGCATCGGCATGATGCTGGTGGGGCAAGTCACCGCGAAGAAGCCCATCGTGCGCCTGCGCCTGCTGCTCAACCGCAACTATGCAAGCGTGATCCTGATCGTCTCGACGGTCGGCGCGGGCTTCTATGGGGTGGCGTACCTGCTGCCGCAGTTCCTCGCCAATATCGCCGGCTACAACGCCGAGCAGGCGGGCGGCATCATGCTGCTGTCCGGCCTGCCGGCATTCCTGATGATGCCGATCCTGCCGCGGCTGCTCGGCAAGGTGGATAGCCGCTGGCTCGTCATCAGCGGCCTGGTGCTCTACTTTGCCAGCTGCATGCTCGACATCTCGCTGACCACCGACAGCGTGGGGCACGACTTCACGCTCTCGCAGATCCTGCGCGGGTTTGGCCAGATCCTGGCGATGATGCCGCTCAACCAGGCCTCGATGGCCGCGGTGGCCGCCGAGGACGCCGGCGACGCCGCCGGGCTTTACAACATGGCGCGCAACCTCGGCGGGTCGATCGGGCTGGCGCTGCTCGGCACGCTGATCGACCGCCGCAATGCCTATCACGATGCGGTGATCCGTGAGTCCGTCACGGCCAACAGCACCATCGGCCAGGACCATATGACGCAAAGCATCGCGAGCTTCGTGGCACGGCATGGCGACCTCGCGCAGGCCAAGCTGCAGGCGATCGCGCAATTGTCGGGCGAGATCGCACGGCAGGCTGCGGTGATGACCTTTTCCGAAACCTTCTATGCGCTTGGCGTGGCCCTGCTGTTGTGCGTGCCGCTGGCGCTGATGCTCAAATCGCCGCGCGCCGGGGCGCCCCTGTCGAGCGGCCACTGATCATGACTTCCAAGCCTTTCGTTGTGCGCGCGTTGCCGTCGCCGGTCCCTGCCGGGGCGGCGCGCCTGGTTTCGCGCGCGGTCCCATATCTGGTTCCGCGCCTGGCAATACTCGCGAGCGCGCTGGTGACCGCCGGCTGCATGGTCGGGCCCGACTATCGCGGCGCACCGGAGGTCGCGGCCAACGCGCTGGCCGGCCAGCCTTTCCCGCACGCGCCCGCGCCCGCCACCGCCGCACCGGGGGTGGCCGACTGGTGGCACGCGATGGGCGATCCCCAGCTCGACGGGCTGATCGACAGCGCGCTGGCCAACAGTCCCGACCTGCGCGCGGCACAGGCGCGGGTGCGGCAGGCGCGCGCCGGCCTGCGGGGTCGAAAAGCCAACCTGATGCCCACGGCCAGTGTGGACGCGGCAATGCTGCGCACGCGCTCGCCCGACCTGTCCGCGCTCGGTGGCAACGGCAATGGCGATGGCGGCAGCGCATCGGGTGGGCGGGGTCCGCTGTCGCTCTATATCGCGGGCTTCGACGCCAGCTGGGAGCTCGACCTGTTTGGCGGCACGCGGCGCTCCGTGCAGGCGGCCGCCGCCGACGCCGAAGCGTCCGCGGCGGAGCTGGCCGATGCCCATGTGCAACTCGCGGCCGATGTGGCGCAGGCCTACGTCAACCTGCGCGAGCAGCAGGCCAGTCTGGCCCATCTGCGCGCGTCGGCGCAGCTCGAGGCCGATATCCTCGATCTCGCCGAGCAGCGCCGCGCGCGTGGCGTGGCCTCGCAGCTGGAAGTCGAGCGGCTGCTGACGCAGCTCGAGAACACGCGCGCACGGATCGCCCCGGTGGAGGCGGCAATCGTCGAAGCCAGCGACCAGCTGGCGCAGCTCACGGGCCGCGCGCCGGGAGCGCTCGATGCGGAACTGACCGCCGCGCGCCCGCTGCCCTCGTTGCCGGAGACGGTCGCGGTGGGCGATCCCGCTGCGCTGCTCAAGTCCCGTCCCGATATCCGCGCCGCCGAACGCCGGCTGGCCTCCCGCACCGCGCAGATCGGCGCCGCCAAGGCCGACTGGTTCCCGAAGGTGTCGCTGCTGGGCTCGCTCGGTTACTCGGCGGCGGTGCCCGGGCATCTGCTGCGCAAGGACAATGCGACCTGGCTGACCTTGCCGCGGCTGCAATGGAACGCGCTCGATTTTGGCCGGGTTGCGGCCAATGTCGATAGCGCCGAGGCAGGTCGCGACGAGGCGCTGGCCAATTACGAAAGCACGGTGCTGAAGGCACTGCGCGATGCCGATGTGGCGCTGTCGCGCTACGGCCACCAGCGCGAAAACGTGGCCGTGCTGCGCCGCGTGGAAGCATCCGCCGAACGCGCCGCCACGCTGCAGCAGCAACGCTATCGCGCCGGCACCGCCAGCATGCTCGAATGGCTCGACGTGGAACGCACGCGCGTGGTGGCGCAGCAGGACCGCATTTCGGGCGATGCCACGCTGCTGCGCGACTATGTGTCGCTGCAGAAGGCGCTCGGCCTGGGCTGGACGCCGGCCAGCTGACGCATTGGCGTAGACTGCGGGCTGGCCGATCCGAATTCCGCGCCCCATGCAATTCAACGTCAACGACAGCATTCTCGTCAATATCGTCACCAGCGCGATCATCGTCCTGCTGGGCACGCTGCTCGTCAAGCTGATCAACCGCTTCTTCCAGGCCCGTCTGCAGGCTGACAACCGTGGCAGTTACCGTGCCTGGACCGTCGCCATCCGCAACCTCATCGCGGCGGTGGTGTTCATGCTGCTGCTCGGCATCTGGGTGTCGGAGCTGCGCAGCGTGGCGATCTCGCTGGCGGCATTCGCGGCGGCCATGCTGCTGGTCGGCAAGGAACTCGTGATGTGCTTCCTGGGGGCGTTCATGCGCATGATCTCGCGCCCGTTCCAGTTGGGCGACCTGGTCGAGATTGGGCCGTTCGGCGGGGAGGTCATCGATATGGACGTGCTGTCGACCACGCTGGTGGAAGTGGCGCCCGCGCGCCAGTACACGGGCTTTACCGTGCAGGTGCCCAACAGCATGCTGCTGACCACGGCGGTGCGCAATCATTCGCAGGCCGGCGCCTACGCGCTCGACATGGTCCGCATTCCGCTTGCCCTGGGCGCGCATCCCGACCAGGTCGAGGCGCATCTGCTCCAGGCCGCGCGCGAGGCGTGCGCGCCGTTCATGGACGAGGCCGGCCGCGAGCTGCGGCGCTACGGGGACATGCGCTTCGTCGACCTGTCCCAGTTCGAGCCGCGCGTGATCTTCGACCCGATCGATGCCACGCGCTTCGATGCCGTGGTGCGGTTTCCGGTACCGATCAGCTCGCGCCTGCCGATCGCGCAGAAAATCGTACGCGCGTATTACCGGCTTCAGGCCGAGGCGACCGTGGCGCCGGCGGTCATCCCTTGAGATGATTTCCGAAAGTCAGGCATCGGTGTAATGTCGCGGCTGTTGGATGGCGACGCTGAAGCGCCAACCGTCGAAACGGGGACGTCGAGGAGATAGCACCATGGCGGAGCGCACCATGGGGTGGTGGCAATCGCTGGTATCCGCCTGCAGGGCCGCCCGAGGGCCCATGCCGGGCTGGCCTGTGACAATCGTGCTGGTGCTCCTGCTGCAGGCGGGCTGCAGCGCCCTGCCGCCCAACGACGGGCGCACGGTGTCGAAGGCCGTCACCAACACGGCCGATACCCAACTGGGCCAGGTGCTGGCCCCGCGCCTGGCAAAAACGCCCGGAAAGTCCATCTTCTACCCTCTGAGTAGCGGCCCCGACGCGCTCGCCGCGCGCATGGCGCTGGCGCGGGCCGCGAGCAGGTCGCTCGACCTGCAGTACTACATCTTCGATGCCGACCAGACCGGGAGCGCATTGATCGGCGAGATGATCGACGCCGCCGATCGCGGCGTGCGCGTGCGCATCCTGCTCGACGACCTCCATACCGACCGCACCGATCATGTCTGGGCCGCGCTCGATTCGCACCCCAATATCGAGGTCCGCCTGTTCAATCCGTTTGCCAACCGCGACGCGCGCTGGCTGGAGTTGCTGACCAACTTCAGCCGGCTCGACCGGCGCATGCACAACAAGCAGATGACCATCGATAACCTGGTCACCATCGTCGGCGGACGCAATCTTGGCGACGCGTATTTCTCGGCGCGTCCCGATGTCGACTTCTCCGATCTCGATGTGATGGTGGCCGGCCCCGTCGTGCCGTCGGTGTCGGCCGTATTCGACGAGTACTGGAACAGCGAGAATGCCTATCCCGTCGGCAAGCTGGTGCCAGAGACCAAGGAATCGCCGGCCGAAATGCGCGCCCTGCGCCAGCGCATCGCCGCGCAGGGCGAGGCCGCGCGCGCCAGCCCCTATGTGCAGGAACTGCTCGACTCCGGGCTCGCCAAGGGTATCGAGGCCGGCCACCTGCCGGGCTACGTGGGGGGCGCGGAGGTCATCGCGGACAAGGCCGACAAGGTGGAGCAGGATCCCGACGATCCCTCCACCCACGCCATTCCCAAGCTGCGCAAGCTGCTGGAGCAGGCGCGCAGCGAACTCGTGCTGGTATCGCCGTATTTCGTGCCCGGCGACGGTGGCGTCAAGTGGCTGGCCGGCATGGTGCAGCGCGGCGTCAGGATCCGCGTGCTGACGAATTCGTTTGCCGCCAACGATGTCGCCGCCGTGCATGCCGGCTATGCGCCGCGCCGCAAGGCGCTGCTGAAGGCGGGCGTCGAGCTCTACGAGCTGAAGCCGACCGCGTTTGCCGACCTGGCGCGCACCACCAAGAAGCCGCGCATGTTTGCGTCGTCGCGCGCGAGCCTGCATGCCAAGGCATATATGGTCGATCGCCATCAGTTGTTTATCGGCTCGCTCAACCTGGACCCGCGCTCGATCAAGCTCAATACCGAAATGGGGGTGGTGCTCGACAGCCCGGTGCTGAGCCAGCGCATGGCCGACAACATGGACAAGACGCTGCCCGATGTGGCCTACAAGGTGGAACTGCGCAAGGATGCGGGCGGCGGCGAGACCATGACGTGGACCACGCGCGAGGACGGCAAGACGATCACGTACGACAAGGAGCCGGGCATGGGATTCTTCCAGCATCTCGGCATCGGCGTGCTGCGTCTGCTGCCAGTCGAGGACGAGCTCTGATCAGTCGGCGTCGCCGAGCAGGCCATTGGCCTTCGCATACTCGTACAGCTCGTAGTCATTGGAAAGGCCGAGCTTCTTCATCGCCACGCTCTTCTGCGCGCTGATGGTCTTGGCGCTGCGATTGGATTCGCGCGCGATCTCGACCAGGGGTACGCCTTGCGCGCAGCGCCGCAGCACTTCGAGTTCGCGCCGGCTCAGGCGTGGCAGAGCCTCGGGTCTGTCGGCATGGGCCGTCGACAGCATGGCCTGCACCGAGGGCGTGATGTAGTGCTGGCCGCGAAAGGCCGCACGGATCGCCGGGAACAACTGCTCGACGTGGTCGGCCTTGTTCACGATCGACGATACGCCGACCTTCCAGATATTGCGGATCAACGCGGGATTGTCGAGCATCGTCATGACGACGATGCGGGTGGTGGGATAACGGCGCCGCAGCACTTGCAGCATGGGAAGTCCGTCGCCGATCTGGCCGCCGGGCATCGCATAGTCGGTCACGATGACGTCGCATGGCGTGCGCTCGAGTAACTGGATCAGCTCGGTCGAGTTGGCGGCCTGTCCGACCACCGTAAATCCGTCGCCGTGGGCTAACCCGCGACAGATTCCATCCAATACGACGGGATGGTCGTCTGCGACGAGAACCTTGATCATGGCCTCCGGCCTCTTCCTTACATGCTTGGTGTGGCTTGCCTGGATACAGCCAGGCGACTGGTGTTGTGGAGAGCGGTGCCAATCTTAGGATTTCTCTTAGTTCAGTGGGCTAGGGCAAGACTTAAATGCATGCAAGCGCCACCGCCAATTCTTGAAACCCTGAGAAATCGCCGCGCGGACTCCAACAAACTAGGAGGAATGCTATCTCTTTGCGTCGCCGCCGGGCGTCAGTGGTGGAGGGCGTCAGACTCTGCCTGCGAGCTCGGCCGGGAGGGTGGCGATATTGGCGAGAAAGAAGCCGCGCTCGTCGGTACGCAGCTTCGGCAATTGTGCGGTCAGACGTGCCATGGCGTGACCGGCGGCTGGCGAGGCGCCCTGCTCGTGGGCGAGGTACCAGACCGACTCGAGCAGCAGGTTGGCCAGCTGCAGCGCGTTGTAGCGGACGTGGCCGGCGTCATGTTCCTCGAGCGCGAACGCCGCCACCGAGGACCAGCGCGTAAAGCCCTTGGCCGGTGCGAACGGCGCATGGAAGGGGCGCAGCGCATCGATCGCGGCGGCCACCGTGAGCGGACGCTGGGCGCGGAACGCGGCCAGGCTGACTTGCGGTGCGCTCGCGCATTCGCCGCGCGCGATGCGCAGCAGGAAGATGGTGTTCCACGCCGAACCCCCGCCCACGCCGAAGCGGTCGCAGATCCATTCCGACAGGCCGAGCCAGCGCATGGCCTGGCGCTGGATGTCGCCGGCAGCGAGGGTCCGCGCGCTGTCCACCAGACGATGCTGCCAGAACAGCCAGAGCGACCAGCCGATATTGGCCGCGGCATGCTGCACGGCATCGACCGAGTCGGCCTCGTATGCCGATTGCAGGGCGCCGGCAAAGGCGGTCAGCGCACGCCCCGCGGCCTGCGCGCGCGCGTCGCCGGCAGCCGTGGCCGCGGCCGTGGTCGTGGTCGCCGGGCTGCTCGCCGGCCCGTGCATCGTCGTGCCGGGGCGCAGGGCCTCGCTTTTGCGTAGCAGCGCTTCGAGGTTCAACGCCTCGAAGCGGACGCGCGGATTGAAGCGCACCACCGGGCGCAGGTCGGCCTCGGCGTCGAGCTGGCCGAGCATGGCCAGCGCGGCCTCGGTCTCACCGCGCGCATAGCGTTCCCATGCACGCACGATGCAGGCCATGGCGGCAAATGTGGGCAGCGTGTCGCGCATGCCGCTGGCAATCCGGTCGAAGCGGCGCAGTGCCGCCCGGCAACGGTCGAGGCGGTCGCTCCGGCGCCAGGCCAGGCTCTCCTTGAGCAGCGACAACGCGTGCTGGAAGTCGTCGCCGGCATGGCGTTGCGCGGCGCGGAACGATTCGGCCACGCTGCTATCGCCGCTGCCGGCGAAGCCGTCCTGGGCCAGCCGCATGGCCTGCGTCATCTGGCGCCAGAACGCCATGTCGCGCATCGCATGCGCGAGACCGCCGTCCGTTGCCAGGGCCGGTGCGCCGAGATGCGCCACGCTGGCGTGCTCGCCGAGCCAGCGCGCCACGCCGGCAAGGTCGGTGCCGCGTCCACCGACACGAAAGCGCAGGCGGCGCGCACAGGCCTCGGGGAGCCAGAACGGCCCGCGGCTGCGGCGTGCACGGCTGAGCGTGGCGGGGTCGGCGTCAGGGTCGTGTCCCCAGCCCGCCGTCACCCCCCAGCGGGCGAAGTCGGCAAACGCGCGCGACACCATCATGCGGACATCGGCGGCGTCGGCAAAGCGCGCACGAATGGCCGCGGCCGGTAGCGCGGCGCCGTCGCGACGATGCGCAAGCCACAGGCGTGCGAGCAGCCAGACCGATTGATAGCGTGCCGGCTCGGTACCGACGCGGTACGGCGGGTCGAGTTCGACGGGAATGAGCGGAGTACGCGGCATGCGGGCTGCGGGTAGCGAGGTTGCGTGGCTGGCTGCGTCGTGACAAGGCGAAAGGGTGCCAGATATTGCGCATGTTACGCGTGTTACGTTGCGATCCGTTGGCATCCCGCGCGCCATCTCCTATGCTCCGCACCACGATCCGGGCCTGGATTGCGAATCGACACCAACAATACCGACAAGAGAGCCCTTTCATGCGACAAAGCATCGCCCGACGCTTGCTGCTGACGGTTATCACCGCGGCCATCCCCCTGATCTCGTTCGCAACGCCTGCGGCCAGCACCGCGGTGCCGGCCGATCAGCCCCTCGATCTGCAGGCACGCTTCGACGCCGTCCATACGCACGGCACCATGGTCATCTACGACCTGGGCGCACGGCGCACGCTGGTCTACAACGCGGCGCGCGCCGATACCGCGTATTCGCCGGCGTCCACCTTCAAGATCTTCAACTCGCTGATCGGCCTTGAAACCGGCGCGGTCAAGGACGTCGACACCGACCCGCTGCCGTGGGACGGCAAGGTGTGGATGCATCATGGCAAGCCGATCCTGCCGGCGGTCTGCAACGGCGCGGTCACGCTCCGGGTGGCATTGCGCAATTCGTGCGTGCCGGCCTATCAGGCGCTGGCGCGCCGCGTGGGCGCGCCCACCTATGCCCGCTACCTGGCGCAGGCGCACTATGGCAACGCGGACGTCGGCGGACCGGTGGACCGCTTCTGGCTGAACGGGCATCTGCAGATTACCGCGCGCCAGCAGGTGGCCTTTCTGCGCGAGGTGGTCGAGCGCAAGCTGCCGCTGTCGGCGCGCACCTACGATGCGCTCGACGACATCCTGACCATCGAGAAGACGCCGGAATATACGCTGCGCGCGAAGACGGGCTGGGCCACGTCCGCCAAGGTGGACGTGGGCTGGTGGGTCGGCTGGGTGACGCGCGGCGGCAATACCTGGCTGTTCGCGCTGAACCTCGACATGACGCGGCCGGAACTGTCCCCCGCGCGCATGGAGATTGCCCAGGAAGGGCTCCGGCAGGCCGGGGCGCTGCCGGCGCGGTGGCCGGCGCAGTAACGCTGCCGGTCAATCCTGGGTGACACCGTTGCCGGCGCCGCCGGTGGTGTCGCCGGGGTGTCGCCGGGGTGTCGCCAAGGGGTCGCCGAGGGGTCGCCTGTGGTGTCGTGGGTAGCGCGTTAGTGGTGCCGCGCGTGGTGCCGCTTGCGGTGTCCCTGCTGGCGCCGCTAGTTGGCGAACTGTCCCGTGACGTTCACCATGGCCTGCAGGCCGGCCTCGACCAGGTGCTGCATATAGGCGCCCATCTGCGGCATGACCAGCATCATCACCAGCATGCCGCCGCCCAGCGTGACCGGAAAGCCCACCGCGAAGATCGACAACTGGGGCGAGGCGCGGTTGAGAATACCCATCGACAGGTTCAGGGTCAGCAGTGTGGCGATCATCGGCAACGACAGCAGCGTGCCTGCCCAGAACACCATCGCACCGGCCCGCGCGACCGCGCCCCAGCCATGTCCGGACAGCGGCGTGGTGGCGATCGGCAGCGCGTTGAAGCTGTCGACCAGCGTGGCGAGCATGGTGAGGTGGCCGTCCATGGCGAGGAACATCAGCATCGCCACGAGGTTCAGAAAGCGCGACAGCACCATGGTCTGGCCGCCGGCATTGCGATCGTAGAACGCGGCGAACGACAGGCCCATCTGCAGGCCGATGACTTCGCCGGCGGTTTGCACGGCGGCGAACACCAGCCGCATGGTAAAGCCCATGGCGATGCCGATGCCGACTTCGTTGAGCACGACCAGCAGTCCCGCATACGAATAGACCGGCGCGGTCGGCAGGCTCTGGATGGTGGGCGATACCACCGCCGCCAGCGCCGCCGCGAGCCCGATCTTGGCGCGTCGCGGAATGCTCGACTCGCTGAACAGGGGCGCGGTGCCGAGCAGGCCCAGCAGCCGGAACATCGGCCACAGGAACGCGGCGATCCAGCCGTAGAGCTGGTCGGTGGTGACGTCTAGCACGGCGGTGCGCTCAGCGCGCGAGCGAGGGAATGCTCTGGAACACCTCGCGCATGTAGTCGACGTAGGTGTTGATCATCCAAGGGCCGACCAGCACCATGGTGACGAACAACGCGAGCAGCTTCGGGATGAAGGTCAGCGTCATTTCGTTGATCTGGGTGGCGGCCTGGAACAGGCTCACCACCAGGCCCGCGGCCAGCGCCACCAGCAGCAGCGGGGCCGCCAGCATCAGGGTCATCTTCATCGCCTGGGTGGCGATGGTCATTACCATTTCCGGTGTCATGGCGGGCTCCGGGTCAGTTCATGAAGCTCTGCGCGAGCGAGCCGAGCAGCAGTTGCCAGCCATCGACCAGCACGAACAGCATCAGCTTGAACGGTAGCGAGATGGTCGCCGGCGGCACCATCATCATGCCCATGGCCATCAGCACGCTCGCCACGACGAGGTCGATGATCAGGAACGGGATAAAGATCGTAAAGCCGATCTGGAACGCGGTCTTGAGTTCGCTGGTCACGAAGGACGGCACCAGGATCGACATCGGCACGTCCTCGGGACCCTGCATCTCGGGCGCCTTGGCCATCTGCGCAAACATGGCGAGGTCCTTCTCGCGGGTCTGGCGCAGCATGAACGCGCGCAGCGGCGCGGCGGCCCGGGTGGCGGCTTCCTCGAGGCTGATGCGGTTTTCCGAGAGCGGCTTGTAGGCGTCGGTGTAGACCTTGTCGAACACCGGCGACATGACGAAGAACGTCAGGAACAGCGACAGGCCCACCAGCACCTGGTTGGGCGGCGACGACGCGGTGCCGAGCGCGTTGCGCAGCAGGCCCAGCACGATGATGATGCGCGTGAAGCCGGTCATCATCAGCATGGCCGCCGGCAGGAACGACAGCGACGTCATCAGCACCAGCGTCTGGATCGACAGCGACCAGATCTGGCCGCCACCAGGCGCGGGCTTGCTGGTCACGCCCGGCAATGCCTGGGCATGGGCGGCCACTGGCAGCAGCAGGGCGGTGGCGACCACGGCAACCAGGGCAAGCAGGGGGAGCGCTGCGCGGGCGCCGGACGCCGCGGACGGCAGGCGCCGCGCAAGGGCGGCACGCACGGTGTTCATTTCTTCAGGTTTTCCTGCATCGAGCGCAGCAGCCGCTCGGCAAAGCTGCCGGACATGGTGTGCGGCGCTTGCGGGCCGAGGCCGGCCGTGGCCTGGCCATCCTGGGGGCGGTCGGCCGGCGCGGGCATGGTATGGAGCGGACGGATCTCGCCGGCGGACACGCCGAGTACGATCCAGGTGTCGCCCACTTCGATCATCACCAGGCGCTGGCGCGCGCCGAGCATCAGGCTGCCGACCACCTTCATGGCACCACCGGCGCCCTGGCGCATCAGGCCGGCACGGCGCGCGACCCAGGCCATGGCCAGGATCAGCGCGATCACGGCAAACAGGCCAAGGCCGGCTTGCGCCAGGCTGGCGCCGTTGCTGATCACGGGTGCCGCGGTGTGGGTGGCGGCGGTATTGCCGGCCGCGCCACTGGCGGCGCCCGACGTGCTCAGCACGAGACTGTCAGCGGCCCGCGCGCTGGCACAGACCAGGCCGGCCGCGCCCGCGCAAAGCTTCCGCGCAAGCCGCCAGCGCGAGGCGGCTGTCATTTGTTGAGCTTCCGGATACGTTCGGACGGCGTGATGATGTCGGTCAGGCGGATGCCGAACTTGTCGTTCACCACGACCACTTCGCCCTGCGCAATCAGGTAGCCGTTGACGAGCACGTCCATCGGCTCGCCGGCCAGGCCGTCGAGCTCCACCACGGAACCCTGCGCGAGTTGCAGCAGGTTCTTGATGGGCACCTTGGTGCGGCCGAGCTCGACCGTGAGTTGCACCGGAATATCGAGAATCATCCCGATATCGTTGTGGAAGCCGGTCGGAGCGTCCTGTGCCAGCGGCGGGAACACCGCGGCGGCCGCAGGCGTAGCCACGGGCGCTGCCGCGGCGGGTGCTGGCGTGGCGGCAGGCGCTGCCTCGGCACTGGTCTGCTCCGCGAGGGCGCTGGCCCAATCGTCCATCGGATCGACCGGCTTGTCCTCTTTGCCGTCAGTCATGATCGGTTTCCTTGTTGGAATCGGTGTCTTGGTAATTGATCATCCGTTCTACGCGCAACGCATACTGGCCGTTCATCGTGCCAAAGTTGCATTGCATGACCGGAACGCCGTCGACCTTGCCGAAGACGTGTTCCGGCAGTTCGATCGGCAGCACATCGCCGGCACGCAAGGCAAGGACATCGCCCACGGTGCTCTGCAGATGCGCGAATTCGGCGACCAGCTCGACCTCGGCGGCACGCAGCTGGTCGGAGAGCTGGCCCAGCCAGCGCTTGTCCACTTCCACCTCGTCCTGTAGCGGGTTGGTCAGCAGATCGCGCACCGGCTCGATCATCGAGTACGGGAAGCACACATGCAGCTGACCGCCGACGGCGCCCAGTTCGATATGGAACGCGGTGGTCACCACGATCTCGGTGGGGATCGCGATGTTGGCGAACTTGGTATGCATTTCCGACCGGACGAACTCGAGGTCGATCGGATGCACCGTGCGCCAGGCCTGACCGTAGCTGTTGAGCGTGAGGTCGAGCATGCGGCGGATGATGCGTTGCTCGGTCTGGGTAAAGTCGCGGCCTTCCACGCGGGTGTGGAAGCGGCCGTCGCCGCCGAACAGGTTGTCGACGACCAGGAAGACCAGGTTCGGGTCGTACACGAACAGCGCGGTACCCCGCAGCGGCTTCATGTGGACCAGGTTCAGGTTGGTCGGCACCGGCAGGTTGCGCACGAAGTCGCCGTACTTCTCGATGCGCACGGAGCCGACCGAGATGTCGGCGCCGCGGCGGATGAAGTTGAACAGCGCGGTGCGCAGCGCGCGCGCAAAACGCTCGTTGATGATCTCGAGCGTATGCAGCCGGCCGCGAACGATGCGTTCCTGCGTCGCGAGGTTGTAGGGACGTATCCCGGTCTCGTCGGCAACGGGTGCGCTCGCTTCGGGCGCATCGGAGTCGCCCGATACGCCTTTCAGTAGTTCGTCTACCTCGTCCTGCGAGAGGAACTTGTCGTAGGCCATCTAGTGTCCTGCCCCATGAACGGCTATGTGGATGAAGTTGTCCGGTTCCCGGATCAGCCGGCGCGGCAGGAGCGGCGGCGGCAGGAACGGAAGTCGGACAGTTTCATATCGGATTGCTCTGGTTCGTGGGGCGGTGCTGCGGCTTACTGCACCACGAACGATGTAAACAAGACATCCAGGATCTTCTGCGGCGGCAGCCCGGTGGCAAACGGCTGGCTCACGGCCTGCTGGATGTCCTGCGCGAGCTTGCGCTTGCCTTCCACGGTCGCGAGGTCGCCCGGCTGCCGTGCCGACAGGATCAGCAGGATGCGGCTGCGCGCCTCCGGCTGGTACTGGGCCAGACGCGCCTGCGTATCGCTGTCCGCCACCTTCAGCGACAGACCGGTGTGCAGGAAGCGGTCGCCATCCTCGCTCTTGAGGTTGACGGTAAACGCATCCAGCGGCACGAAGATCGGCGGAGGAACCACCGGTGCGGCCGGAGCCGCCGGTGCATGATTGCCGCCGAAGACGCTGCCAAGCACGAAGCCGCCAACGCCCAGAGCTGCCACCAGCACGCCGCCGCCAATCAGCAGCAGCCGGCCGCGCTTGCCGGAATTGCCGCCAGTCTGGGAGGGGGAAAGCGTGTTCGCCATGAGAAGCCTGTGTCGGAATGCCTGCCATTCTTCCGGAATCGCAGGCAAGCAAAGGGCCGATAAAAAGGGGGAAACCCGCTCAGCTTGGCCGTTTGAGCTGGACGGGCATGGCAGGGCCGCTGGCTTGTGCATACCGAGTGCGCCTGCATGCTGGTTAACGAATTGGCGGCGCGGAACTTAAGATGCACGTATCGTGAATACAACAAAGAGACGACTTCAGGTGGACCTCCGTTCCCATTCGTGGCGCAAAAAGTGATCCAAAGCAATCATACGCTTGCCGTGGCACTCGGCTTGCCGTCCGGTGCCGCGCTCAGTCGCTGCGTGCCGCCGGCCAGTCCCGAAGAGGCCGCCCGCGTGCTGCGCGGCGGCCCCTTGCCCGCGCATCTGGCCAGCGCCGCGCCGCGCCGGCGCACGCAGTTCCTGGCCGGGCGGCATTGCGCCAGTCAGGCGCTGGCGGCAGGTGCCGCAGCCGCGGGCGTGGCGACCCCGGAGGTGATCGTCGGTACCGGCGAGGACGACCTGCCCGCATGGCCGGCCGGATGGACCGGCAGCATCAGCCATACCGACGGCATGGCCGTCGCCGTGGTGGCCCCCACCACGCTGTGCGCGGCGCTCGGTATCGACGTCGAGCCATGGATCGAGCCCGCGCGCGCGGCCCGCCTCGCCGATGCCATTGCGTTGCCGGAAGACGTGGCGCGGGTGGCGGCAGTTGCCGCGCTCACGCCGGCGGCCGCGCTGACCTTGCTGTTCTCGGCAAAGGAGGCGCTCTACAAAGCGCTCTATCCGGAAGTACGTCATTACTTCGGTTTCGATGCGGCACGCCTGCACGCGTGTGGCCAGGGCTGGCTCGAACTCGTGCTGACACGCCACTGGCATCCGCGCTGGCCGGCCGGCACGGTGCTGCGCCTGGGAGTGGCGAGCGACCATATCCATGTGTATTGCGCACTTTACCTGAGGCAGGACAAGGGCTAGCGGTCTTTACTCTTATATAAGATATAAGACATTTGATCTCGGACCGACTTCGGATTACAATCACGTCGCCACGGCCGGCCTATTTGTTGACGGCCTGTCGGCGGCCTCGCAGAGACCGAGCGCCGTGCACCACAACCAGAAGTAACCGAAACCCTATTACCAGCAGGTTCCCATGCTTGATACCTATCGCGCCCATGTTGCCGAACGCGCCGCGCTTGGCATTCCTCCGCTTCCGCTGACCGCGAAGCAGACCGCCGACCTGATCGAACTGATCAAGAATCCGCCGGCTGGCGAAGCGCAGACCCTGCTGGACCTGATCACCTACCGCGTGCCCGCCGGCGTGGACGACGCCGCCAAGGTCAAGGCCTCGTACCTGGCCGCCGTGGCCCTCGGCAACGAGAAGACGCCGCTGATCTCGCGTGCGCGCGCCACCGAACTGCTGGGCACGATGCTCGGCGGCTACAACATCTCGCCGCTGATCGACCTGCTCGACGACGCCGAAGTGGGCACCGTGGCCGCCAACGGCCTCAAGACCACGCTGCTGATGTTCGATGCCTTCCACGACGTCAAGGAGAAGGCCGACAAGGGCAACGCCAATGCCATCGCCGTGATGAAGAGCTGGGCCGAGGGCGAGTGGTTCACGAGCCGTCCGGAAGTGCCGCAAAGCCTGACCATCACCGTGTTCAAGGTGACCGGCGAAACCAACACCGACGACCTGTCGCCGGCACCGGACGCGTTCTCGCGCCCCGACATTCCGCTGCATGCGCTGGCCATGCTCAAGAACGCGCGCCCCGGCATCACGCCCGAAGAGGACGGCAAGCGCGGCCCGGTCAAGTTCATCGAGGACCTGAAGCGCAAGGGCAACCTGGTGGCCTACGTCGGCGACGTGGTCGGTACCGGTTCCAGCCGCAAGTCGGCCACCAACTCGGTGCTGTGGTTCACCGGCGAAGACATTCCGTTCGTGCCGAACAAGCGCTTTGGCGGCGTGTGCCTGGGCAGCAAGATCGCCCCGATCTTCTACAACACGATGGAAGATGCCGGCGCGCTGCCGATCGAACTCGACGTGTCGAAGATGGACATGGGCGACGTGATCGAGCTGCGCCCGTACGAAGGCAAGGCGCTGAAGAACGGTGAAGTGATCGCCGAGTTCAAGGTCAAGTCCGACGTGCTGTTCGACGAAGTGCGCGCCGGCGGCCGCATTCCGCTGATCATCGGCCGCGGCCTGACCGGCAAGGCGCGCGAAGCCCTGGGCCTGCCTCCGTCGACGCTGTTCCGCCTGCCGCAGAACCCGGTGGATACCGGCAAGGGCTTCACGCTGGCGCAGAAGATGGTGGGTCGCGCGGTCGGCCTGCCCGAGGGCAAGGGTGTGCGTCCGGGCACCTACTGCGAGCCGAAGATGACTTCGGTGGGTTCGCAGGACACCACCGGTCCGATGACGCGCGACGAGCTGAAGGACCTGGCCTGCCTGGGCTTCTCGGCGGACCTCGTGATGCAGTCGTTCTGCCACACCTCGGCCTATCCGAAGCCCGTGGACGTGAAGACGCACCAGACGCTGCCCGCGTTCATGAGCAACCGCGGCGGCATCTCGCTGCGTCCCGGCGACGGCGTGATCCACTCCTGGCTGAACCGCATGCTGCTGCCCGACACCGTCGGCACCGGCGGCGACTCGCACACCCGCTTCCCGATCGGCATCAGCTTCCCGGCCGGCTCTGGCCTGGTGGCGTTTGCCGCCGCCACCGGTGTGATGCCGCTGGACATGCCGGAATCGGTGCTGGTGCGCTTCAAGGGCAAGATGCAGCCGGGCGTCACGCTGCGTGACCTGGTCAATGCGATTCCGCTCTACGCCATCAAGCAGGGCATGCTGACGGTGGCCAAGCAGGGCAAGAAGAACATCTTCTCGGGCCGCATTCTCGAAATCGAAGGTCTGCCCGAACTGAAGGTGGAGCAGGCGTTCGAGCTGTCCGACGCCTCCGCCGAGCGCTCCGCCGCCGGCTGCACGGTGCGCCTGAACAAGGAACCGATCATCGAATACATCAACAGCAACATCACGCTGCTGAAGTGGATGATCGCCCAGGGCTACCAGGATGCGCGCAGCCTGCAGCGCCGTATCCATGCCATGGAAGCATGGCTGGCCGATCCGCAACTGCTGGCGCCGGATGCCGACGCCGAGTACGCCGCGGTGATCGATATCGACCTGGCCGAGATCCATGAGCCCATCGTGGCCTGCCCGAACGACCCGGACGACGTGAAGACGTTGTCCGACGTGGCTGGCGCCAAGATCGACGAAGTGTTTATCGGCAGCTGCATGACGAACATCGGCCACTTCCGTGCCGCGTCGAAGCTGCTCGAGGGCAAGCGCGACATTCCGGTCAAGCTGTGGGTGGCACCGCCGACCAAGATGGATCAGAAGCAGCTGACCGAGGAAGGCCACTATGGCGTGTTCGGTTCTGCCGGCGCGCGTACCGAATCGCCGGGCTGCTCGCTGTGCATGGGTAACCAGGCACAGGTGCGCGAAGGCGCGACGGTAATGTCGACCAGCACGCGTAACTTCCCGAACCGTCTGGGCAAGAACACCAATGTGTACCTCGGCTCCGCCGAGCTGGCCGCGATCTGCTCGCGCCTTGGCCGTATCCCGACCAAGGAAGAGTACATGTCCGACATCGGCGTGATCAACGCCAATGGCGACAAGATCTACCAGTACATGAACTTCGACAAGATCGAGGACTTCAAGGAAGTGGCGGACACGGTGACGGCGTAAGTTCTTCGCCGCACCAGCAGTACTGAAAACCCCGCGCGTAGCGATACGCGCGGGGTTTTTTTCTGACGCGGCAAAAACAACGTCGAAGTGCCGCATGCAAGGCCCCACCCCGCCCGTTTTCCTGCCGTACGCGAACCTGTCCTATATTGTGATCCACACGCTCAGGAGCGCACCATGCCGAACTCCCACGAAGATCCTCTGGCCGGCCTGTTCAACGCGTGGTCGACTTCCGCGCGGGACATGATGAACGGCTATGCGCGGTTCTTTGTTCCGGAACGGCTCACACAACCCATCCTGCCAGGCTGGAACGTCGGCAATACCTATTTTGTCTCGGAAGACAATTCGCGCGATCCGGCCATGGAGCGCCGTATCCTGGCGCAAAACAGCTACGGCCGTCAGCTCGGACGCATCATGGATGCGCTGGTATTTCTGGTTGGTGCGCAGCCGCCGGAAGTGCGCGACAACAACGCTGCCCTGACCTCGTTTCTCCAGTTGGCCGGCGAGATCAACCAGATCAAGAAGACGGCTCGGGCACATCGATACGATGAATTGAAAGCAGCCATCGAGCTCTTGCGGACCGAGTGTCCCGAGGATTTCGCGCGTCTGATGAGGGCCGTGGACAGATCGTAGCGATCGTAGACGCGCGCCGTGCGACGCGCGTCCTTCTCTCTCTCTCAGGCGGCAAAGCCACCGTCGATATTGAGGCTGGCGCCGGTCACGAAACCGGCTTCCGGGCTGGCGAGGTACGCCACCATGCCCGCGATTTCCTCGGGGCGGCCATGACGCGGCAGCGCCATCAGGCCATGCAGCGAGGTGGCAAAGTCGCTGCCCTGCGGGTTCATGTCGGTATCGACCGGACCGGGCTGCACGTTGTTGACCGTGATGCCGCGCGGGCCGAGGTCGCGCGACATGCCCTGCACCAGCCCCTTGAGCGCGGACTTGCTCATGGCATAGGCGCTGCCACCGGCAAACGGCATGCGGTCCGCGTTGGTGCTGCCGATATTGATGATGCGCCCGCCCTCGCCCATGTAAGGCAACGCTGCCTTGGCGGCCACGAACACCGCGCGCACGTTGACCGCGAGCGTCTTGTCGAAGTCGTCCAGCGAGAATTCGGCCACCGGGCCGAGCAGCAGCACGCCGGCGTTGTTGACGAGGATGTCGATCTTGCCGAAGGTGTGCGCGGCGTCGTCGATGGCTCGCGTCACCGCAGCCGCATCGGCGGCGTCGGCCTGGAAGGCTTGCACGCGGCCGCCCTCGGCCTGGATGGCGTCGACCAGCGCCTGGGCGCCGGCCGCCGATTGCTGGTAGGTAAAGGCGACGGTGGCGCCGGCTTGCGCCAGGCGGCGGACCACGGCCGCGCCAATGCCGCGCGAACCACCGGTAACGAAGGCAACCTTGCCGGACAAAGAGGTGTTCATTTGGATAACTCCCGTGCAAATCGTTGAAAGTGAACCCAGTATGGACGACTGATTCCCCTACCGGTAGGCATGAGTTGCGATCAACTTCTTCAACCGCTGGTATAAGCTACGGGCATGGAAGCCCTCAATCTGCTCGAATCGTTCGTCCAGAGTGTCGATACCGGCAGTTTTTCCGCCGCTGCGCGCCGCCTGGGCATTACCCCGGCCGCGGTCAGCAAGAATGTGGCGCGGCTGGAGTCGCACCTCGGCCTGCGGCTGTTCCAGCGCAGCACGCGCCGGTTGACCCTGACCCAGGGCGGCGAACGATTCTTCCGCCAGGTCTCGGACCCCTATGCCACGCTGCGCGACGCGTTTGCCGGCGCGGCGCAGGAGGCGGGCAGTCCCGCCGGCGTGCTCAAGGTCGGCATGGCGCTCGCGTTCGGGCGCGAATACCTGCTGCCGTTGCTCGGCGACTTTCTGGCGCGCTATCCGGCCATCGTGCCGGACTGGCAGTTCCAGAACCGTGCCGTCGACCTGATCGCGGAAGGCTTCGATGCGGCCATCGGTGGCGGCATCGAACTGACCGAAGGTATCGTCGCGCGCGAGCTTGCGCATACGCACGTGGTGGCGGTGGCCGCGCCCGACTATCTGAAGGGACGGCGCGTGCCGCGTCACCCGTCGGAGCTGGCGGCATGCGATGGCATCGTGCGGCGCTCGGCGTCCACCGGCCGCGTGCGCGCCTGGACACTGCGCAACCAGACCGGCGAGGAAGTCTTCGTCGAACAGCGCGCACGCGTGATACTCGATGACCCCGAGGCCATGGCCTATGCCGCCATGCAAGGGCTGGGCGTGGCGCTGCTGCCGATGCCGCATGCGGTGCGCTGGCTCGAAAGCGGCGCGCTGCAACGGCTGTTGCCCGGCTGGTTTGCCGACAATCCGCCCGTGGTCCTCTACTTTCCCAACAAGACGCTGCTGCCCGCCCGCACACGCGTGTTTGTCGACTTTATCGTGGAGGCATTCCGCACCCGCGGGCTCGACCGCCGCTTCGACGGACGCTAGCCGGACTTGCGTGGAAGCGGCCCTGGGGTCGGGACATCCCGCCTGGACACACGCGATTGCCTGCGTGCGAGCGGCCACGGGCTAGTTCGGGGGAGGTACATCCGGGGGAGGTACATCCGATACCTTCGAGACATCCTATACTCGACGCGCCGCCCTCCTGCCCGAGACGACATCATGACCGAGCCCGCCGCCCCTCAGTCCTCACCGTCTTCATCCTCGTCGTCCTCCGCGCCCCCCGCGCCCCCCGCGTCATCGCTGCCGACATGCCAAAGCGTGCCGGCCGGCTTTCGCCAGGGTCTCATCACCGCCATCACGGTACTGCTGGGGTTCTCGCTGGCGTTCTGGCAGTTCTGGGGCCTGGAGGCGTCGGGACGATGGAATGCGCGCGCGATGTTCGCTGGCGTGTGCCTGCTGGTGGCCGTGGTACTGGAGATCGTCTCGCTGTTTCGCGCGTTGCGTATCGAGGACGATGCCGTCGAGGAATACCGCAAGACGGTCCAGTGGTTTATCGCGTCGGCCCTCGCACTCGTGGTGGGCCTCGCGGGTGCCATGGTCGACGCCGCGCTCGCCGACTGACGCGCTGCAGGTCTTCCCGCGCTTGTAAATCGCGCAGCGCGTTCTTGCACGTGATACCCGCAACTACATGGTCCCGTGCCGCGGATCTTGCGCTTCTTACACGCGCGCAAATGTATGCCAACGCGTCGACGTCACGCGTCATGGCGCTTATTTCAACCTTTTGGTAAAGCGCTTCTCCGCCATCTAAGCTGGCCTTGCAGTCGCTCAACGCGACTGCCTTAGACCAACAACGACACACGGAGACTCCCATGAAATCGTTACGGCAATGGTTCGGCGCGTTGCTCGCCGGCACCCTGGTCATCGGCCTTGCGTCCTGCGGCGGAGGTGGCGATGACGATCCGGGCGTAGCGCCCACGGTCCAGCTGCTTTCGTCGCAACCCGACTATGTGACCGGCGGCACCGCGCTCGTCGATGTGAGTGTGCCGGTAGGCGTCACCGACAAGCGGCCGCTGCAGATCACGCTCAATGGCAATGACGTGACCGCGCAATTCCAGCCCAGTGCCACCGACAGCTCGCATCGCCAGGCGGTGCTGACGGGCCTGACCAACGGCGTCAACAGCGTGGTCGCGCGCGTGGGCAAGGCCTCGTCCACCATCACCATGACCAACTATCCGATCACGGGCCCGGTCATCTCGGGCCCGTGGCAAACGCCGTTCATCTGCCAGACCAGCACATTCGTGCTGCCGGACGGCTCCACGCTCGGCGCGCCGCTCGATGAAAACTGTTCGGCGGCGACGCGTGTCAACTATCTCTACCAGTCGACCACCGACGGCCAACTCAAACCGATGACCGACCTCACCACGCGTCCCGCGGATGTCGCCACGGCCACCACGCTGGCCGGGACGCAGGTGCCGTTCATCGTGCGCGTGGAGACGGGGACCGTCGACCGCGGCATCTACCAGAACGCGGTGCTGCACGATCCCACCACCGAGAGCGCGCCCACGCCGATGAAGCCACCCAAGGCCTGGAACCGGCGCATGATCGCCATCGAAGGCTTTGGCTGCCCTGGCGGCTGGTATGTCCAGGGCGGCGCGCAGGGCAATCTGCAGAGCGCGGGCTTCGACTTCAGTCTGCTCAACCTGCAGCGCCTCGGCGAAGGTTATGCGATGTTCGCCAATACGTTGCAGCATGCGTCCAACAACTGCAACGCAGTGCTGGCGAGCGAGGCGGCGATGATGTCGAAGGAAGCCACCATCGAGCGCTTTGGCGTGCCCGACTTCACCGTGAGCGCGGGCTGCTCGGGCGGCTCCTACGGCAGTGCCCAGCCAGCCGACCGCATGCCTGGCCTGTTCGATGGCGTGATGCTGCTGTGCACATTCCCCGATCCGCTCTCGATTGCCTTCTCGGGCTCGGACGGGCATCTGATCACGCACTACATCACGCTCAATCCAGGGGCGTTGAGCGATGCGCAGATTGCCGCAGTGACCGGCTACAAGAGCCGCAAGGCGTTCGAGGATGCCGCCAACCAGGCCGGCCGCACCGACCCGGTGCCGAATCGCGTCGACTATGCCGGCTATGTGTCGGCTCCGTTCAATGCGATCGTGCCGGTGTCGCTGCGCTACGACCCCGTCAACAACCCGCGTGGCATCCGTGGCACGGTCTACGATGCGGCGAAGAACGTCTACGGTGCGGATCCGGCCACCGGATTTGCACTGCGGCCGTTCGACAACACCGGCGTGCAGTACGGGCTGGCGGCGCTCAACGCGGGCGCGATCTCGACCACGCAGTTCCTCGACCTCAACGCGCAGATCGGCGGCTACGACCAGGACGCCAACTACGTACCCACACGTAGCGTGGGCGACCCCGGTGCCATCCTGCGCGCGCAGCAGAGCGGACTGCAGCTCGGCACCAATGGCGGGCTGGCCAGCATTCCGGTGTTCGACGTCACGGGCATCTACAACGATGACTCGGGGTACCACTACCAGTGGTTCCACTTCGCGGTGCGCGAACGCATGGTGCAGGCCAACGGCGATAGCCGCAACCACGTGATGTGGCGCGGCAATCCGGTGCCCGCGGACACGGCCTGGAACACCTTCATCACCTGGGTGGCCGCATACAAGGCGGACAAGACCACCACGGCGCAGAAGGACAAGGTGGTCACGTACAAGCCGGCCAATGCCGTCGATGGCTGCTGGAGCGACGCATCCACGTTCATCAACGAGACGCAGACGCTGAGCCCGATCGCCAATACCACCTGCAACGGCCTGTTCCCGTCCTGGACCGCACCGCGCATCGCGGCCGGCGGGCCGGTGGCGGCCAACATCATCAAGTGCACGCTCAAGCCGATTGCCGCCACCGACTACACGGTCATGTTCACCGGTGCGGAAATGACGCGGCTGCAGCAGATCTTCCCCAACGGGGTCTGCGACTGGAGCAAGCCGGGCGTCAATCAGGCGGGGGTGGTGCCGAACGGCTCGTTCGGCCCGTCGCCCGTCAACGTGGTGTACGACGCGACGGCGAGCATGTAGCCGTGCGGCGCGCCCTCCCGTGCGGGAGGGCGCGCGCCGCGCAGGCTTAGCTGCGCGTGGGTTCGATCGCCCGCTGCAATGGCGCGGTGGTCGGCGTATCGGTGGGGCTGACCACGGCGTAGAAGTAGCGCCCCTGCCGCCAGTATTGCGTCAGCAGATTGCCTTCCTTGCGATTGCCGTTGTCGAAGTGGAGCAGGTCGCCGGGCGGACGCACGTAGTACACGATCGCCTGGCCCTGTGCATTCTGGTACAGGACCATCGCGGCGGTGCCCTGCTCGGACGACATCAGCCGCCCGCTCACGGGTTTGAAGCCGTACTCGGTGAAGTCGGGCAGCGGGGCGGGCTGCACGAAATGCCGGTTGAGCCAGGCCTGGATATCGCGCGGGTCATTGGCTTTGACATCGACTACGGGTGTGGTGTCGCTGACCGCGAACAGGCGATAGGCCTGCACCGCGTCCGCCATCGGCAGGTACGACTGGCGCATCGCGTATTCGCGCGACTGCCAGCCGCCAAGGCCGCCGATCACCAGCGCCATCATCACGGACGCGGCCATCGCCATGTGCTGGCGCGAGCGATCGCGCAGGTTGCGACGAATGCGGAAGGGGTCGAGCCGAGCCGGCGTGTCGGCCGGCGGCGGCTCCAGGCTGGCGCGCAGGCGTTGCGATTCGTGCCGGATCTGCTCCACCTGGCGGGCAAGATCCGGGTGGCCGGCGAGCAGTGACTCGATCTGGCTGCGCCGCGTCTCGTCGAGCTCGCCATCCACATAGGCGTGCAGTTCGGGTTCGGTGGGCATCAGGGCGTTCATTTCAGAACCTGCAGGGAGGGTTGGACGACCTGGCCTTCGGTCAGATCGCGGAGGGCCTTGCGGGCGCGCGATACCCGCGACATCACGGTGCCAATGGGCACCGCGAGGGTATCGGCGGCTTCCTGGTAGCTGAGTCCTTCCACGGAAATCAGCAGCAGCAGCGCGCGTTGCTCGACCGGCAGGCGGTTGAAGCCGTCGAGCGCGGAGCGGGCCATCACGACATCTTCGGTCGATGGCGCCATGTCCTCGTCGTCGCCCACGCCAAACAGCGAGAGCAGGCCGGCATAGCGCTTGGCGCGGCGCTGGCCGTCGAGGAAAACGCGATAGAGGATGGAGAACAGCCATGCGCGCAGGTCGCCGCCGTCCCAGCGCGTCTCGCGCCGCGACAGCGCGCGCTCGAGGCAGGTCTGCACGAGGTCGTCGGCGCTGGACTCGTTGCGCGTGAGGGACAGCGCAAAGCGGCGCAGTCGCGGGATGACCTCACGCAGGTCGTCATCGGTAAATTCCTTGCTCATATCGGCTCACCATCGCTCGCAGGTCGGTCTACTGCATGGAAGACGAACGGCGCGCCGGCTTATTCCCGCGGGCCGTAGAAAATTTTGCCGGAGCGCCGCCGCCATCACAAGCGTCGGGAACGGCGGGGTGGCGCGGCGCTCCGTGGGCCCCACGAAGTACGCCCCACGTTCCCCCGAAGTGTCGCCCCGAAGTGTCCCCCCATAGGTGTGGGAATTGTCTTACGTGTATTTCGGAAGGGGGCTTCTGCTTCGTCAACCGGCCAAAACATAACCTTCAGGTACGGTGTGGTCACGGCAGCAGGGCGCCCGAAACGCCGCGTCGCGACCCCGACAATATCCACACTAGAGAAGGAGCACGACATGATGAAGAAGTGGCTCACGGCAGCAGTATGTTCGATGATGGTGGCGGCCCCGGTCGGCGTGGCGTACGCACAGGCAGGCTCCAAAGCCGACTACGACGCTGCGACCAAGCAGGCCGACGCCGACTACAAGACCGCGCGCACCAAGTGCGATGCCATGAAGGACAACGCCAAGGACGTCTGCCAGGCGGAAGCCAAGCGTGACCGCGACGTGGCCAAGGCCAACGCCGAAGCGCGCCGCGACGGCACCGAAAAGGCGCACGCCAAGGCCCTGAAGACCAAGGCCGACCGCGACTACGACGTCGCCAAGGAAATGTGCGACGACAAGAAGGGTAACGACAAGGACGTCTGCGTAAAGCAGGCCAAGGCCGCGCATGAGCAGGCCCTGGGCGCCGCCAAGGTCGACAAGGCCGCCGCCACCGGTACCAGCACCGACGTAGCCGAGGCTCGCGCCGACGCGCGCAAGGACACCAGCGACGCCGCCTACAAGGCCGACAAGGAAAAGTGCGACGCGATGTCGGGCGATGCCAAGGACAAGTGCCAGGCCAATGTGAAGGCCAAGTACGCGCGCTAACCCGGGCGCGATTCACGACGATTGCGTCAACCACCCTATAGCACGACAGCAAGGAGCTGAACATGAATTGGGACCAGATGGAAGGCAAGTGGGATCAGGCCAAGGGCAAGATCAAGGAAAAATGGGGCAAGCTGACTGACGACGACATGACCGTCATCAACGGCAAGCGCGACCAGCTGGCGGGCCGCATCCAGGAGCGCTACGGCTACACCAAGGAGCGCGTCGAGGAAGAAATGCAGGCCTGGGAACGCGACACGCGCTGGTAAGGGAAGCGCGCGGCGCCAACTTATGGTGCCAACTTACGATGCGCGGACGAACGCATCGGCCAACGACGGGGCTTACGGCCCCGTCGTTGCATTCTTGCGCCGTCCCGGCACCCGTCTGTAGTAGGGAGGCGGGCGCGCCGGCGGCGGCGTCCTGCCCCATTGGCACCCGGTTTGTGCATGCCACGGCGCAAATTCACGCCTGTGCGTGACGAATTAAGCATTAATTAGACCTGACTACAGTCGAATTTAGTACGGGCGACAACACCGGGGTCGTACCATGGCGGCTCCTCGACTCCGTCGCGCATCCAGCAGGTGCGCGGCTGGCATGTACGCGATCCTGCCCGCCTTCGTTTCGTCGATCTTTCTCGGTTACGGCCTCTATGTGCTGGTGACCCAGGGCGTCACGCGCGTCTCCACGTCGTTCTTCCTGCTATGCGCCACCACGTTTGCCTGGCAGGGGACCTGGGCCTTCCTGTTCCAGGTCGAGCATCCCGACGTCGCCATGCTGCTGGCCAAGGTGGGCTACCTGTTCATCATCTTCCTGCCCACCACGTTCTATCACTTCATCTGCGAGGCGACCGAATGCCGTAGCGAGCGGCCGACCCTGCTGGCCTCGTACGGGCTGAGCCTGATTCTCGCCGTGGTGCTGCTGACCACGCATCAGGTGGTATCGGGCTACTACACGCTGTTCTTCGGCGATTATCCCAAGGCCGGGCCGCTGCATCCGCTCCACGTGGCGCAGACCATGGTGCTCGCGCTGCGCTGTGCATGGCTGCTGGTCAAGGCGCGCAGGAATGCCACCGCCGAGCGCCGGCGCCGCTTCAACCTGTGCCTGGTCGCGCTGGGCCTGTACTCGCTGGCGGCGGTCGACTACGGCGTCAACTATGGCCTGGCCTTCTATCCCCCGGGCGCCATCTTCATTGCGCTGAGCCTGGGCATTCTTGCGCTCAGCGTGGTGCGCTACGACCTCATGCATCCCTATTCGCTGGCGGCCACGGTGGCGCATGAGGTGCGTACGCCGCTGGCGACCATCCGCATGCAGGTGCAGGAGATGGCGCGCATGTGGCCGCAGGTGCTGCAGGGCTACCGGCTCGCCGTCGAGCATGGGCTGGTGGAGGACCGCCTGCGGCCGGAGCAGATCGAGCGCATGTGCCATGTGATGAGCGGGATTACGCGCGAGGTCGATGGCACCAGTACGGTGATCGACATGGCGCTGGCGTCGGTCACGCTGGAGCGGCTGGACCGCAGTACCTTCGCCCCGTACGGGCTGGCCAGCTGCATCGAGGCGGCGCTCGAACGCTATCCGTTCCAGCCCGAGGAGCGTGAACGCGTGCGCGTGCAGGGCGTCGACCCGGGCTGGCGCTTCGTCGGCTCCGATACGTTGCTGGTGTACGTGCTGTTCAACCTGCTGAAGAATGGCCTCTATGCGATTCGCCAGCATGGCTCGGGCGAAATCGAGATCGAGGGCGGCATGGAAGGCAGCTATTACCTGCTGCGCTTTCGCGATACCGGGCCGGGCATTCCGGCCAACGTGCTGCCGCGCATTTTCGAGCCGTTTTTCTCGACCAAGGCGCATGGGCGCGGCAACGGCCTGGGCCTGGCGTTCTGCCGGCGCGTGGTGGAGGCGTTCGGCGGGCGCATCGAATGCGAATCGCGCGTCGGCGTGCATACCACTTTCACGCTCCGCCTGCCGCGCTTCCGGCCGCTGGGCGATCATCCGGACGAGCGCTTCCGCACCCGCGCCGCCGGCTGAGACAGCCGGCGGCAACGGCTACGATGGCATCGCGGGCGATGCCAATGCGGTCACGTGGCCCGCGTCAGCTCAGTTGGCAAACGGCGGCAGGATCAGCTCGTATTCCTTGACCCGCTCGATGATCTCGCGCGGAAAGCGGGTAATCCGCTTGTCCTTGCCCGCAAAGACGATCTGCTGGTAGCCCAGGGACACAGGGCGACCTTCCACGCTGAAGCGGAACAGCAGGTAAGCCGAGCATTGCCGCACCTGGAACGTGTTGAGGTAGCAGTCGACCCGCTGGAACGGGAAGGTTTCCTCTACGTATTCCTGGTGCGCGCGCTTGGTCACGAACACGCCGCCCGCCGCCAGCAGGTTGCCATGGATGCATTCATGGAACCAGCGCTCGCGGCAGATACCCTGCCACTCGAAATACCTCGCGAAGTAGGTATTCATGAAAGCATTGGAGTCCTTGAGATAGATATCGATGGCATGGTGAAAGGTTTTTTGCGGGGAAGTGTCCAGGACCTCCTGCCCGAGCAAGGCGGTGCCGCGGTTAAGAACTTGAGGAATCACGTCTCGCATCAACATGGAAAAACTCCCGTCAATGGCTGCATTGCGGCAGCCGGCGCAGGCCCCGGGGAAGGTCGGGGCATGATGCATTCTGGCGTGATGTCCTGCGCCGGTGGCGTAGGCGAAGGTGGGGGGCGCCGGGAAATCGGCGAAATCAGGGAATTCCCCGCAATGGCGGGCAGTGTCACTTGCCGGCAGTGCTGCCGGTCGGGGAGACGGAGGCCTTGCCAGGGGCGGCGGCGCCTGGGGTGGCGCTGGTAGCGGGGCCGGCAGTGGCGCCGGCAGGATGGGCGGAAGCGGGGGCAATCGGCGTGACGGGCGCGTCGACCAGCTTGCGCGCCCGGTCGAAATTGCAGCGGAAGGCGTAGCGCCCGTCGCCGTCGGTGATCTCACCGATCACGGCGGTGCCGTTGCGGCCTTCCATCGCGTTGATGCTGTCGAAGCGGGCCTTCTCATGACCCTGGCGCACGACTGCCTTGCGGCATTCCGCACTGGCCTGGGCGCGCGCGTCCGCGATCGCCGGTGAGGTCAACGCCGACAGGCAGCCGCCGACGATGACCAGCGATACGGCATGGGATCGGGACAAGCCGGGCATGGCGCGCTCCTGGAGAACGATCGTGACAGCGAGAGCTTATCAGCCGATCGTGCCGAAGCACGTTTCAAGATGTTTCCGGGCAAGGGGCCGCTACCCCTCTCCCGGACGCGCGCGACGCGACAGAGAGAGGGCACAACCCCAGTGAGGTAACGGCCCGGAGGCAGAGGGCACGGCCGGCGAGGGCGCGCGGCCCTCGCGGCCTGACTTACTGGAACACCGTGCGACCGACCACGCGCGTGAACTTCTGCGTGTCGTCCGCCGTCGTCGAGCGGAGCTCCACCGTACGGAAGTCGCCTCCCGCCATCGCCGGCAAGGCCGCCACCTGACACGCGCCGTTGAGGTTGGAACTGGCCTGGTTGGCGGTCACCGTGGCTGCGGTCGCGCTGTGCGAGGCCGGCGAGGCCTGCAGGGCAAAGCGTACCGGCAGGGGCTGCGCGGCCTGGTACGCATAGACGACGGCGCGGTCGACCACTTCCGCGTTCACCGTCCATTGCACGTTCACGCTGGCGGTGGCGCCGCTGCCAGGCGTCAGGTACGACGTCAGCGTCGAGGCATTGACCGTATTCCACGCTTCGGATGCCAGTGAGGCGGGCGTCCGTACCGGGCCGCTGGTGCGCAGCGTGAAGGTGAGGTCAGGCGTGGCGTTCAACGCCGTCTTGTTGCTGCCATCGAAGTTGCGGTTCCACACCGCGAAGGTGTACTCGCCAAAGGTCGGCAGTGCCTCGATCTCGCTGTCCGGGAGCGGCGTCGGCGCATAGCGGACCGCGCCGCCGGTCAGTGCGCTCCACGTGAGCGTATCGGCGCTGTTCACCGGCGTGGCCGCCAGTGCCAGCGTGCTCGCCGCCTGGTTCGAGGCGAAGATGGTCGCGTTCGGGTAGACGGGGTCGTCCGCCGCGTACACCAGCGAGCCGTTGGTATTCTGGATGACCATCTCGCTGAACGTGCCGCACGCGGTCGAGCGGGTCAGCACCACGCCGGCAGCTGGCAGGCCCGGGCCGGTGACGCGCACGACCTGGGCGCCGAGCATCGTGCCGCGCATCGGATTGACCAGCAGGCGCAGCGCGGTTTCATAGCGCGACACTACCGAGCCCGCCACCGGGTTCTGTTCGATGACCCGGCTGATGCGGCGCGTGACGGCGGCCTCGAAGCTGCGCTGGTTGCCGGTCAGCGTCCAGACGCCGTTGCGATTGGTCACGAGCCTGGTGATGACACCGGTGGTGCCGTCGGGACGCACCAGCGGGAAGCGGACCAGCACGGTCTGCTCGCCCAGTTCGTTGGTCGAGGAATAGACCACCACCGGGGCGCTGAACGTCGCGCTCGAATTGTCGTCGGACGTCAACGCCAGCGACGAATCGTCGCCCACCGAATAGCTGTTGTGAAGGTAATCGCTCGAGAACGCCTGTGCGCACGCGTTGAGTGCCACGCCGCCCTGGACGCGGCTGGTCCTGGGCAGCGCGTAGCACGCCTGCAGCGCCTGGCGGATGCTGTCGAAGGTGGCCGCATCGACGTTCACCACGGGTGTCGGCAGGGCGCGCGGCGGGTTGTCCGGCGAACCGGCCGTGAGCGTGACCGACGGGCCGTCGGTGGCGTGGCCGGAGAGGTCGGCGCCGAGCGAAGTCAGTTTGACGCCGCCGGTGATCAGCGTGACGAGCAGGCGGTCGAGCACCTTGTCGGCGCCCTGGCCCTGCACCGTGAGCGGGGTCGCCATCGGGTCGAAGGTGCTCGCATCCAGTCCCGCTTCGGTAATGATGTTGCTCAGCACCGTCCGCAGCAGCGCCACCATCTTCTGCACCTGCGCAGGCGTGGCGAGCGCACGGATCGCGTTGATATCGTTCAGATTAACCGGCCCGCCGCTCGCGGCCAGCAAGGCCACGACCGCCGTCGTCAGCGGCGTGACGTTGACCGTGACGGCGCTGTTCGGTGCCGGCTTCTCGGCGACCACGGCGACGTAGTTCACCACCGCCCCGTTGGCCGTGCCGGTCGCGACGATGGCGAACGGTGCCTGGAAATTGCTGACGTCGAACGCGTAATGACCATTGCCGTCCGCAACCTGGCTGCCGACGGTGGCGCCCGTGGCGTCGACCATCGAGACGCTCGCGCCCGGCATGAACGCGCCCGAGGCGGCGGTGCCCTGCACGATCGCCACCGAGGCCGGGGTGGCCGGGGCGCTGCCGCCGCTATCGCCGCCGCCGCCACATGCCGCCAGTACGGCAGCCGTCATGACCGCCAGCGCGGGACCCCAGGCAGCTCGGCTCATTCGATGCTTTCCCATGAAACGGATTCCTTCCTTTTTCTTGTGGTGTCGTTGTGTTTTCAGGCAGGTACTGAATACCCGGGCGCCAGCATAGAGGAGTGGCATTGATGCCACTTCCCTGCCAGCGAGGGGTGTATCGGCAGTGTCACAAATGGCGTTCGGAGGGGCCGCGCCGTGCCCAAAAAGCGGCGTATAAGACATTTTTAAACGAATCGTTATTTTCTTAAAAGCCCTGTCAACGCGGCAATATTTCAATCCGTTACGGATCATTACGAGCCAGGCCTGCGCTGTCCCCACGCAGACCACAAGAAGGAGACAGGTCGGCCGAGAACCGCGCGCGAAGCGGATGTGTGTGTAACAAGCCGGACATGTCGCACCGCGTCGACGGTCCGGAAGCAACACTGGGGAGCAGTGGTCGTGCAGGAATACGTTTCGTTCTGGCAGGGGCTCAAGACGGGCGCTGCCAATGGCCTGGGGGGAGCCGGGCCGTGGCGATATCTCCGGTATTTGCGCGCAGTGCTGACGCTATCGGCGCATTGCTATCCGGCGGGCACGCGCAAATGCTGGAGCCGGCGGATCAAGATGGTGGCGATGTCCGCCCTGCGCGCCGGTGCGGTGCGCCCCTGGCTGCGCGCGGCCGGCTCATGTGCCTTGCTGCGACGCGTGGCGGCCGCGCGGCCGCTGATGCTCGAGCGCCCTTACCGGCCGCTCTGCGAGCAGGGCATGACCTTTCACGAACGGGCGCGCATCGTTCTCGACCATTACGGCGTCATGCATGCGGCCCTGCCGGCCGCGGTGTGCGAGCGTATCTACCTCGGCGGCGGCTTCGAATGGTCGTTTGCCGATGGCCGCTATGTGCTGCGCCTCGCGGACTCCGGCCCGAATCCCAAGGAAGGCGAACTCGCGTTCTACTGGATCGACACCGCAGCCGGTGCCTGCCTCACGCAGTTGAGTTTCTACTTCACCCATGGCTACGATGGCCGCGCGCTGTTCGTCGGCGGTCTGCAGGGCCCCAAGGGCGAGGCCAGCCGGGAGCTGATCCGCGCCTCGACCAAGGCCTGCGAAGGGCTGCGTCCCAAGGACGCCGTGATGGAGGCGCTGCTCGGCCTGGCCTGTCATATCGGCGCCAGGCGTATCGAGGCGGTGTCGCGCGCCAATCATGTTGGCCGCCAGCGCCATACGCCGCGCGACATCCAGGCCGACTACGAAAGCTTCTGGCAGGAGGCGCATGGCGTGGTTCTCGCCAACGGCAATATCGAGATTCCGGTCCGGCAACCGGTGCGCGATATCCATGAGATTCCGTCGAAGAAGCGGGCCGCCTGGCGCCGCAAGCAGGCGCTGGCCGAGGCCATCCGCACGCGCGTCTGCCAGGACCTGGACACGCCCGGGGTGGCGGTCGCAGGGTTCGGCGCCGCCGGCACGCCGCCGCTTGCCCACCCGGTGCCCCATCCTGCCGCCAGCGCAGCCGTGCCGCCGGCCCCCGGCGCGTCCCCCGGCGCGTCCCCCGACGTGCCCCCTGACGTGCCCCCTGGCGTGTGCCCCAACGCCTCCCTCGGCGCGGCGCTCCGGCCCGTCGTCGCCGTCGCCGCCTAACCAGCAGTATTAAGCATCCGCATAAGCCCGTTACACTACGCGTCTCCCCCAATAAAAACCGGAAATTCCGCCATGGAGACGACAGATTCAATGAACGGCGCCGAAAGCCTCGTCAAGACGCTGCTGGCATGCGGCGTGGACACCTGCTTCGCCAACCCCGGCACCAGCGAGATGCACTTCGTGGCGGCGTTGGACCGCATTCCCGGCATGCGCTGCGTGCTGGGCCTGTTTGAAGGCGTGGTGACCGGCGCCGCCGATGGTTATGCGCGCATGGCGGGCAAGCCCGCCGCCACGCTGCTGCACTGCGGCCCGGGCCTGGCCAACGGCCTGGCCAATCTCCATAATGCGCGCCGCGCGCAGACACCGGTCGTCAATATCATTGGCGACCAGGCCACCTACCATCGCCCCCTCGATGCGCCCTTGACCGCGGATACCGAAGGCTGGGCCCGTCCCGTGTCGGTGTGGACGCGGACCGCCACCACCGCCGCCTCGGTCGGCAGCGATGCCGCTGCCGCGGTGCAGGCCGCGATGGGAGCGCCGGGCGGTATCGCCAGCCTGATCCTGCCGTCGGACGTGTGCTGGGATGCGGGCGGCCAGGTAGCAGCCCCGTTGCCGCCGCTGCCGGTGCCGCAGGTCGCGCCGGACATGATCCAGCATGCCGCGCGCGTCCTGCGCAGCGGGGCGCCCACGCTGCTGGTGCTGGCCGGCAATGCGCTGCTGGAAGGCGCGCTGGAAAGCGCGCACCGTATTGCCGCGGCGACCGATGCGCGGCTGATCACGCCGATGTCCAACGCGCGGGTCACGCGCGGACGTGGCCGGCTCGCGATCGATCGCATTCCGTACTCCGGCGATGCGGCGCGCGCCAGACTGGCCGGCATCCGCCATGTGATCCTGGTCGGCGCGACGGACCCGGTAACGTTCTTCGCCTATCCCGGCAAATCACCGCGGCCTTATCCCGAGGATGCCACCGTGCATGTGCTGGCCCGTCCCGAGCAGGACCTCGGCGATGCGCTGGCCCGGCTGGCCGACGAGGTTGGCGCGCGCGCTGCAGCGTTGCCAGCCACCGCGGCCATGCGGCAGGAGGCGGCCAAGGGCGCGGTGACGTCCGAAGCGGTGGCGCAGTCGCTATCGGCGCTGCTGCCCGAACAGGCCGTCGTGATCGAGGAGAGCGTGAGCTTTGGCCGCGCGTTCTATCCCGGCACGGTTCACGCCGCGCCGCACGACTGGCTGCAACTGACCGGCGGCGCGATCGGCGCCGGCCTGCCGCTGGCGACGGGTGCCGCCATCGCGGCGCCGGACCGGCGCGTGGTGGCACTGCAGGCCGATGGCTCGGGCATGTACACGGTGCAGTCGCTATGGACCATGGCGCGCGAGAGGCTCGACGTGACCATCGTGCTGCTGGCCAATCGCAAATACGCCATCCTGCTCGGTGAGCTCGCCGGCGTGGGTGCGAATCCGGGCAAGACCGCGCTCGACATGCTCGATCTCGGCAATCCGGACCTCGACTGGGTCAAGCTGGCCAATGGCATGGGCGTCGAGGCGGCGCGCGCCGCGGACATGGAGACGTTTAACGAACTGTTCGCCATGGCCAACCGGCGCAAGGGGCCGTTCCTGATCGAACTGGTGATCTGATCATCGACGTTGACGGTGCGATGCGCACCGGGGGAGACCGCGATGCTGCAACTTCGACCTGGCTGCGAATGCTGCAACAGGGACCTGCCACCCGATAGCGCGGACGCGCGCATCTGTTCGTTCGAATGCACGTTCTGCAGCGCCTGCGCGACGCAGGTGCTGCGCGGACGCTGCCCGAACTGCGGCGGCGAACTGGTGGCGCGGCCGCGCCGCCCGGCGGAGAAGCTGGCGCGGTTTCCCGCGTCGACGGAGCGCGTGTTCAAGCCGGAGGGATGCGGCCAGGCAGCGCCCGCGCCGGCAGCTACGGCATAGGGCGCGCGCGCCCGGCTACGCCAGCGTGGCCCATCCCTGCATGGCCTGGCCGCCGGCATCGTCGCCGGTCCAGAGGACAAAGCGTCCCGGCGTTTCCGCGTCGGGCGCGGCGCCGACCGTGACGGTGTCGACATGAAATAGCGGCGCCAGTCCGCGAAAGCCGAACGCCGTGATGCGCGCGTCGGGCTTTTCCCGGCGCAGCAGCTCGATCATCAGCTGCGCCTGCAGCGGTCCATGTACGATCAGGCCCGGATAGCCCTCGACGTCGCGCACGTAGTCGAGGTCGTAATGGATGCGATGACCGTTGAACGTGAGCGCCGAATAGCGGAACAGCAGCACCGGATCGGCGCGCAGCGTGCGTTGCCATTGCGCGGTGTGCGGCAGGCGCGGGCGCGGCGGCGTGGGCTGGCCCGCGGCTGGCATCGCGCGATAGACGATATCGTGGCGCTCCTCGATGGCCGTCTCGCCATCGACTACGTAGACATGGTCCACCGTGACGAACCACAGCTCGCCCGTGCGGCCGGTCTTGTATTGCACGTCGCGAATGGTCGAGGTGCGCGTCACGGTATCGCCGACATGCAGCGGCCGCCGGAACGCGATCTCGCTGCCGGCCCACATGCGGCGCGGCAGCGGTACCGGCGGCAGAAAGCCGCCGAGCTTCGGATGGCCGTCCTCGCCCAGCGTGTGCTGCGGCGCGCGCGGCAGGAAATACAGCCAGTGCCACAGGGGCGGCAGTGCGCCGGCGGCCACCGATTCGGCATCGAGGTCGAACGTGGCGGCGAGGCCGTGGACCGGCTCCGCGGCAAGGGTCTCGGTGCGGGCCTCGCTGCGGCCGATCCATTCACGCAGGTGGGTCAGGGTTTGTTCCGGGGTCATGATGGTTGGCTTTAACGTGCCGACGGCAGCCAGTTGCTGACATCCGCCTCCTGCTCGAGGCGCCAGGTTCGGGCGATGATGGTGCGCATCTCGGCTTCGCTCGCGCCGTGGCGGAAGGCGCCAAGCTGGATCGCCTTGGCCTCGAGTTCGGGCCGCGACAGCGTATTGTCGGGATCGCCCTTGGGCACGTCGATGCGCGCCTCCAGCGTGCGGCCATCGAGGGTGCGGACGGTGACCCGGCCGATCCACTGGCGCGGATAGGCGGCATTGATCTCTTCGTCGAGCACCATCTCCACCTTGTCGCGGAATGCGGCCACGCGCGCGTCGTGCAGCGCATGGGTCTCGAATTCGCCAAGACCGGCATGCGCGTGCACCGCCACCAGGCCGAGCACGGTGCCCATCGAGAACTTGGCCTGATGGATGGTGGTGGGATTGACCACCGGGCCGAGCACATCGATGGCGCCCTGATGCACGTGCGTGGTGACGTGCGCGATCTGCTCGGCACGCACGCCCTCGCGGCGCATCAGCGCGGCCAGCGCATCGGCGGCCGGATGCGTATGGCGGCACGAGGCGAAGTACTTGAACGAGGTCTCCGCGGTGGCCCAGCGCGTGCCGAGGCGATCGGTCAGCGCGGCCGGATCGGCATCGCTCGACATGCCGGCGGCCATGCCCTGCGGACCTTCCAGAATGCGCCGCGCACCGGTAAAGCCGGCGCGCGCCAGCCAGGCCGACTGCAACCCGTCGGCGGCCGCCTTGGCGGTGTGCAACTGCTTGGAGTCGGCGGCGTCGCGCAGGAACTCCCATAGGCCGGCGGCCTGGGTGCCAGCCGAACCGAGCGCCTGGTTGATGCCCTCGGCATCCATGCCGAACAGCTTGGCCACGGCGGCCGCGGCGGCCAGCGTGCCGACCGTGCCGGTGGTATGGAACACGCGATAGTGCGAACGCCCCATGAACTCGCCGATGCGGATGCCGGCCTCGTAACCGGCGATGGACGCCAGCAGCAGATCCGCGCCGCGCTTGCCCTCGGCCTGCGCCGCGGCCAGCACGGCGGGAAACACCACGGCGGCCGGATGCAGCACGGAACCGTTATGTACGTCGTCCTGCTCCACCACATGCGACGAGGCCCCGTTGATCAGCGCGGCGAAGTAGGGCGACGTGCGACGCCGGTCGACCAGCACCTCGGCCTCGCCATCGGACGGGCCCATCGCGCCCGCAAACTCCTGCAATCTGCGCACGGCGGGCGCGTCCTTGCCGGCAATCGCCGAGGCGATCCAGTCGAGGTAAAGGTCCTTGGTACGTTCGACGACCGACGCCGGTATCTCGGCAAGCGTGAGCGTGGCGAGAAACTCGCAGAGCTCGCGCGTGGGGTAACGGGTTTCGCTGGACGAAGTCATGGCTGTCCCTCAGAACGATCGCGGCAGGTCGAGCACGTGCTCGGCCACGTACGACAGGATCAGGTTGGTGGAGATCGGCGCCACCTGGTACAGGCGGGTCTCGCGGAACTTGCGCTCGATGTCGTATTCGGCGGCAAAGCCAAAACCGCCATGCGTCTGCAGGCAGACGTTGGCCGCCTCCCACGAGGCATCGGCGGCGAGCAGCTTGGCCATGTTGGCTTCCTTGCCGCAGGGCTTGCCGGCGTCGAACAGCTGCGCGGCCTTATAGCGCATCAGGCTGGCGGCCTCCACGTTGACGAACGAGCGCGCGATGGGAAACTGCACGCCCTGGTTCTGGCCGATCGGGCGGTCGAACACGATGCGTTCGCGCGCATAGCCGCTGGCGCGCTCGACGAACCAGTAGCCGTCCCCGATGCACTCGGCCGCGATCAGGATGCGCTCGGCGTTGAGGCCGTCGAGGATGTACTTGAGGCCGCGCCCTTCCTCGCCGATCAGGTTCTCGGCCGGAATCTCCAGGTTGTCGAAGAACAGCTCGTTGGTCTCGTGGTTGACCATGTTGCGGATCGGCTGCACCGTCAACCCCTTGCCGATGGCGTCGCGCAGGTCCACCACGAACACGGACAGCCCTTCCGACTTGCGCTTGACCTGATCGAGCGGCGTGGTGCGCGCCAGCAGCAGCATGAGGTCGGAATGCTGCACCCGCGAAATCCATACCTTCTGGCCGTTGACGAGATAGCGGTCGCCCTGGCGCACCGCGGTGGTCTTGAGCCTGGTGGTGTCGGTGCCGGTGGTCGGCTCGGTCACCGCCATCGACTGCATGCGCAGTTCGCCGGAGGCGATGCCAGGCAGCCAGCGTTGTTTCTGCGCATCCGAACCGTGCCGCAGCAGGCAGCCCATCACGTACATCTGGCCATGGCAGGCGCCTGAGTTGCCGCCGCTGCGATTGATCTCCTCCATGATCACGGAGGCCGCGGTCAGGGGCAGGCCGGAGCCGCCATAGGCTTCCGGAATGAGCGCCGAGAGCCAGCCCGCCTGGGTCAGCGCCTGGACGAATTCCTCGGGAAACGCGTTCTGTTCCTCCACGCGTTGCCAGTAGGCCGAGTCGAATCCGCTGCAGAGGTCGCGCACGGCCTCGCGGATTTCCGGGTAAATCAGGTCTTGGTCCTGTTCAGCGAGCATGGCAATGTCAGCGAGTGTCGAGTGCGGCCATTATTCCCGAGCGGCTGGGGCACGGACATTCGGATTTGCCGAAGCACGGCTTAGCGAAACGCTTAGGGCATCCCCGGTAGGGTAATGCCGTCGGGGACAACCCTAGGTGTTTACGGCGCACGTGCGCCGCCTTCGGCAAATCGGAATTGTGCGCCCTGGCGTTTGCTTTCACGCTGCGGCATCGAGCCCTTACAACACCAACAGGAGACCTCAGCATGACCACGATCCGGCCGATGGCGGATGCCCATCCCAGCAAGCGATTCACCTGCCGCCACGAGGGCCGCGCCTGGGCGCTCCCGGCCCTGGCCGTGGTGGCGACGGCAGCAGCCATGCTGGCGCCGCGCGCGGCGCACGCGTCCGATCCGTATCCGTCGCGACCGGTCACGATGGTGGTGCCGTTCGCCGCCGGTGGGCCCACCGATGTGGTGGCGCGCTCGGTGGCGGCGGCCATGTCCAAGTCACTTGGCCAGAGCGTGGTGGTGGAAAACCGCCTGGGCGCGGGCGGCACGGTGTCGGCGGCCTATGTCGCCAAGTCGAATCCCGATGGCTACACCATCCTGATCCACCACAACGGCATGGCCACCGCGCCTTCGCTCTATTCGAAGCTGCCGTACAAGCCGCTCACCGATTTCACGTTTGTCGGCCAGGTCGCCGATGTGCCGATGACGCTGCTGGGCCGCCATGACCTGCCCGCCAATACGCTGCCGGAGCTGGTGAGCTATATCCAGAAGAACCAGAGCAAGGTGAATCTCGCCAATGCCGGCCTGGGCGCGGTGTCGCAACTATGCGGCATGCTGTTCCAGAAGGCGATCGGCGTGGAGCTGCAGACCATTCCGTACCAGGGTACGGCGCCGGCGCTGACGGCGCTGCTCGGCGGACAGGTCGATGTGCTGTGCGACCAGACCACGCAGACGCTGCCGCATATCAAGGCGGACAAGGTCAAGCTGTATGGCGTGACCACGGCCGAGCGGATTCCGGCGCTGCCCAATACGCCGACGCTGCGCGAGGGCGGGCTGAAGGACTTCGAGGTCAAGGTATGGCACGGTATCTACGCGCCCAAGGGCACGCCGCCGGCCGTGATCGACAAGCTGAACGGCGCGCTCAGGGCCGCGTTGAAGGACCCGGCGGTGGTCACGCGCATGCAGGAGCTCGGCGCGGTGATCGTGCCGGAGAGCAAGCAGACGCCCGAGGCGCTGCGCACGTGGCTGCAGTCGGAAATCGACAAATGGTCGCCGATCATCAAGGCAGCGGGGGTGAAGGCCGATTGACGCATGACTGATGCGCGCGCGATGCGCCTCGTTTGGGCAGGCCCCGCTCAGACCGGCTCTCGCGCCGCTTCCACCAGATATCTGACCAGCGTCTCCGCAAACTGCGGCAGCTCGCGCCCGGGGCGCCGGCACAGGCGCAGCTCGCGCCGTGCCCAGTCGTCCTCCAGCTGGATAAACCGCAGCACCTTGCGGCTCGCATAGCGGCGCGCGCAGCTGTTGGGCACGATCGCGATGCCGGCACCGGCCTCGACCATGCGGCACACCGCGTCGAAGCTGCCGACCTGGATGCGCAGGCTGATGCGCTTGCCCATGCCGTTGGCGATGCGATCCAGAAACGACTGGATCGCCGAGAACTGGTTGAGACCGACAAAGCGGCAGGTATCGAGCAGGTCGGCAAAGTGCAGCCGCTTGAACGCGGGCAGCGGATGATTGACCGGCGCGATCACGATCAGCTCGTCGCTGCACAATTGCATCACATCGAGATCGGCCGTCGCCACCTCGCCCGCGACGATGCCGAGGTCCGCCGCGCCGGCGCCTACCGCGGAGACGATCTCGGCGGACAGATGCTCCTCGAGTTCGACGTCTACATCAGGGTTTTCCGAAAGAAAGCGCGATAGCGCCGTGGCCAGAAACGAGTTGGTCGCCGTGGTGTTGGCCAGCAGCCGCACGCGGCCCTTGACGCCCTTGGCATAGGGGCGCAGGTCGGCATGCAGGCATTCGAGCTGGCGAAACACGTCGCGCGCGTGGCGCAGCAGTGCTTCGCCGGCCGGCGTCAGCCGCACGCCCTTGACCTGGCGGATCAGCAACTGGGTCTGGAACGCTTCCTCGAGTTGCTTGATGCGCGTGCTGGCGGCCGGCAACGACAGGAAGCTGCGCTCGGCCGCGCGCGTGAGGTTCTCGGTTTCGCCGACGTTGAGGAACAGTCGCAGGTCGGTCAGGTCGTAATGCATGGCAGGATGGGCACGAAAGGCGCACGGCCGATGGGTCGACCGGGGGGGGTTCTCGACAGGCGCCGCGGTAGTCTGGTGTTGCAACGCGGCAAACGGGCGTACGACCGATGCTGCGATGCAGCGCCTGGGAACAGGCGCCACGTGGCACGCAATCTGCTGTGACGCAAAACGAATTCTGCCGCAGGGCGGCGCGCACTCTCAAGGTGCGTGATGTCATGAAGCGGTCGGCGGCGATACCCAAACGGTGCAACGCAGCTGTCACGCACCCGGGCGATGCCGAGGTTTCGGCACGCATGTCGTGCGAAACTGGAACCGGTGGCGCCCGACGCCGACTGGCCTGCCGATGATCATCCCTGCCAGTCGATGGTCAGCGATGGTCAGCGGATGGTCAACTGATCGTCAAACCGATCGTCAACTGTGGGTGGCGCCGGGCGGCCATGGGCGCAGGTTCGGTCTGGACAATCTCTGATGCGAGACCGCATATCGATACGCGCGTTGCGCTGGCATCAAACGGTCGTGCGGTCGTGCACGTCTCGTGCGGTGGGGGCAGGTTGCTCTCGTCCGTATGTGCGAGTTGTCTGCACCGAATGGTGGTCCTGTCGGTGGCCCGCGCGACGACGGCATGTCGGCCGCATGTCGGCGTTTGACTGACAGCGCTGTCAGTCGGGAACGTTTTCTGTATGCGCGTTACAAACGGATAGCCTTCTTCGATATGCATGATGTACCGGAAAGGTGTAAGGTGTGTCACAAGCATGGTCAATGGCCCGTCGCGTGCGAGCCGGGATCGCGAGTGTGCAGGTTCGAGAGGTATGTCGGTGGCGCAGGCACGTTGGCACGTTGGTACGTTGGTGATGTTGGTGCGTTGGTGATATGTGTCGGCGCTATGTGAAGACGAGATCAACGAGATCAACGAGGTCCACGAGATCCACGAGATCCACGAGATCTGTCAGGTCTACGAGATCAACGTGATCGACATCGTCATGCTCTCAGTTCACGCCGGACCGCACGGACTGCAGAACGCAGTCAACTTCGATCTCAACTCTGCCGTTATTTGACTATGATGAAGTAAAGACTTCGCAACATGGCAAAGTCCGTCAAGCCGGGGTGATGGAGTGCAAGATTGCCGCGAGGTCTCCTGGGATGCAGAACTACCATCGCCTCGGACGTGGGACTCTGACGGGAGTGAGGTATGGACATATTTGGCCACTACGCCACGCGTTTTGAAGCACGCAAGGAAGAGGAATACACCATCCAGGAGTATCTGGAGATCTGCAAGAAGGATCCCAGTGCCTATGCGACCGCTGCCGAACGCATGCTTGCCGCGATTGGACAACCCGAGCTCGTGGACACACACCACGACCCTCGACTGTCCAGGCTGTTCTTCAACAAGGTGATCCGGGTCTATCCCGCATTCCGCGATTTCTACGGGATGGAGGATACGATCGAGCAGATCGTCTCCTTCTTCAAGCACGCGGCACAAGGCCTGGAAGAGCGCAAGCAGATCCTCTATCTGCTCGGGCCTCCCGGCGGCGGCAAGTCGTCGCTCGCCGAGAAGCTGAAGGCGTTGATGGAGGAGATTCCCATCTACGCGCTCAAGGGCTCGCCCATCCATGAGTCGCCGCTCGGCCTGTTCTCGGCCGAAGAGGACGGCAAGATCATGGAGGAGGACTACGGTATTCCGGTGCGCTACCTGAATACCATTCCCTCGCCGTGGGCGGTCAAGCGCCTGCACGAGTTCAACGGCGACATCACGAAGTTCCGTGTGGTCAAGTTGCGCCCTTCGGTGCTGTCGCAGATCGCGATCGCGAAAACGGAGCCTGGCGATGAAAACAACCAGGATATCTCCTCGCTGGTCGGCAAGGTTGACATTCGCAAGCTGGAGGACTTCCCGCAGGACGATCCGGACGCCTATTCGTATTCCGGCGGACTTTGCCTGGCCAACCGTGGTCTGCTCGAGTTCGTGGAAATGTTCAAGGCGCCCATCAAGGTCCTGCACCCGCTGCTGACCGCCACGCAGGAAGGCAACTACAAGGGCACGGAAGGCTTTGGTGCGATCCCGTTCGATGGCGTCATCCTGGCGCACTCGAACGAGGCCGAATGGCAGACGTTCAAGGCCGACAAGAACAACGAGGCATTCCTCGACCGGATTTATATCGTGAAGGTGCCGTACTGCCTGCGCGTGTCGGACGAGGTCAAGATCTACGACAAGCTGCTGCGCAGCAGTTCGCTGTCGGCGGCGCCATGCGCGCCCAATACGCTCAAGATGATGGCGCAGTTCGCGGTGCTCACGCGTATCAAGGAGCCCGAGAATTCCAACGTCTTCTCGAAGATGCGCGTCTACGACGGCGAAAGTCTCAAGGACGTGGACCCCAAGGCGAAGTCGTACCAGGAGTATCGCGATTACGCCGGCATCGACGAGGGCATGAACGGGCTGTCCACGCGCTTTGCGTTCAAGGTGCTGTCGAAGGTCTTCAACTTCGACAACACCGAGGTCGCGGCCAATCCGGTGCACCTGCTCTATGTACTCGAGCAGCAGATCGAGCGCGAGCAGTTCCCGCCGGAGCAGGAAGCCAAGCTGCTGTCGTATATCAAGGAGTACCTGACCACGCCGTTCGTGGAGTTCATCGGCAAGGAGATCCAGACGGCCTACCTGGAGTCGTACTCGGAGTATGGCCAGAATATCTTCGACCGCTATGTGGTCTTTGCCGATCTCTGGATCCAGGACCAGGAGTACCGCGATCCGAATACCGGCGAGATCCTCGACCGCAACGCGTTGAACGACGAGCTCGAGAAGGTGGAGAAGCCCGCGGGGATATCCAATCCCAAGGACTTCCGCAACGAGATCGTCAACTTCGTGCTGCGGGCGCGGGCCAACAACGGCGGCAAGAACCCGGTCTGGACCAGCTACGAGAAGCTGCGGATGGTGATCGAGAAGCGCATGTTCTCCACCACGGAGGATCTGCTGCCGGTGATCTCGTTCAACGCGAAGTCGTCGCGGGAGGACCAGGACAAGCACGAAAACTTCGTCAACCGCATGGTGGAAAAGGGCTATACCCCCAAGCAGGTTCGACTCCTCGTGGAGTGGTATCTGCGCGTCAGGAAGTCGTCGTAACGCAACCGGGCGCGTTGTGCTCGATCCACGGGCTCTATAAGGCGGCTTATGGCTACGGTCATCGATCGGCGGGAAAACGGCGGCAACAAGAGTGCCGTCAACCAGCAGCGCTTCATCAAACGTTACCGCGAGCAGATCCGGCAAGCGGTGGCAAAGGCGGTGTCCGGCCGGAAGATCATGGACATCGAGCAGAGCGGGCAGGTGTCCATTCCGGTCAAGGACATCTCCGAGCCGATCTTTCACCACGGCCAGGGCGGCCGGCGCGAGTGGATTCATCCGGGCAACAAGAAGTTTGTGCGCGGTGACAGCTTCGACCGTCAGCAGCAGGGCAGTGGGGGCGGTGGATCGCGGGCGAGCGACAGCGGCGAAGGCGAGGACGATTTCGTCTTCACGCTGTCGCGCGAGGACTTTCTCAATTTCTTCTTCGAGGACATGGCGCTGCCGGATCTGGCCAAGCGCCACCTCGCCAAGATTACCGACGTGCGCAAGGTGCGCGCCGGCTATTCCATCGACGGCACGCCCTCCAACCTGTCGATCCTGCGCACCATGCGCAGCTCGCTGGGACGGCGGATCGCGCTGTCGAGCCCTTATCAGAAGCGGTTGCGCGAGCTCGAGCTCGAGTACAACGATCTGCTGGAGCACGGCGATCCGTTTTCCGAGCATGCCCAGGCGTTGCAGGAGAAGATGCGGCACCTGCGGGCCTGCGTCGATCGCGTGCCGTTTATCGAGAAGCTCGACCTGCGCTACAACAACCGCGTGCTGAAGAAGCGGCCGCAGGCGCAGGCCGTGATGTTCTGCCTGATGGACGTGTCGGGGTCGATGGACGAGAGCCGAAAGGACCTCGCCAAGCGCTTTTTCATGCTGCTGTACCTGTTTCTCAAGCGGAACTACGAGCGCATCGACGTGGTATTCATCCGCCATCACACCGTGGCCAAGGAGGTGGACGAGGAAGATTTCTTCCACTCGCGCGAGTCGGGCGGCACGGTGGTATCGAGCGCGCTCAAGCTGATGGTCGAGGTTATCCACGACCGCTATCCGCCGGGCCAGTGGAATATCTACTGCGCGCAGGCGTCGGACGGCGACAACTGGGCGGGCGATTCCGAGCTGTGCGGGCGTCTGCTGCGCGAGTCGATCCTGCCGCTGGTGCAGTACTACGCGTATGTGGAAGTGGCGTCGGAAGAACCGCAGAATCTCTGGGAAGAGTATCTCACCGTGAAGAGCCAGTTCGAACACTTCGCGATGCAGCGGATCATCGGTGCCGACGAGATCTATCCGGTGCTGCACGATCTCTTCCAGAAGCGCGCGGCGTGGCCGCACAGGTAGCCACGGGTTTGCTGTAACCGCCGGCACGCCGATGTCGCCGGCTTATTGGGGACGCATATGGCCTATCTCTCCACGGGCTCCGAATGGACCTTCGAGCTGGTCCAGCGCTATGACCGCGAAATCGCCCGCATCGCGGGGGAGTTCGGTCTCGACACGTATCCGAACCAGATCGAGATCATCACCGCCGAGCAGATGCTCGATGCCTATGCCTCGTCGGGGTTGCCGGTGGGCTACAATCACTGGTCGTACGGCAAGCACTTTCTGGCGTCGGAGCGTAGCTACCAGCGTGGCTACATGGGCCTCGCGTACGAGATCGTGATCAACTCGAATCCGTGCATCGCGTACCTGATGGAGGAGAACACGATGCCGATGCAGGCGCTGACCATCGCGCACGCCTGCTACGGCCACAACTCGTTCTTCAAGGGCAACTACCTGTTCCGCACCTGGACCAACGCCGACGCCATCATCGACTACCTGCTGTTTGCCAAGAATTATGTGGCCGAATGCGAGCAGCGCTATGGCGAGCAGGAGGTCGAGCTGCTGCTCGACTCGTGCCACGCCTTGCAGAACTATGGCGTGGACCGCTACAAGCGGCCCAAGAAGCTGTCCATCACCGAGGAAAAGGCGCGCCAGACCGAGCGCGAGAACTACCTCCAGATGCAGGTAAACGACCTCTGGCGCACGCTGCCCAAGCATCGCCATCCGCATCTGCGGCAGGAGGAAGAGGAGAGCATGGAGCCGGAAGTCACGTTCCCGCCGGAGCCGCAGGAGAACCTGCTCTACTTCATCGAGAAGAACGCGCCCAAGCTGCAGCCGTGGCAGCGGGAGATCGTGCGCATCGTGCGCAAGATCGCGCAGTACTTCTATCCGCAGCGCCAGACCAAGGTGATGAACGAGGGCTGGGCCACGTTCTGGCACTACACCATCCTGCACCAGCTGTACGAGGAAAAGCTGGTCAACGATGCGTTCATGCTGGAGTTGCTGCAGGCGCATACCAACGTCATCTACCAGCCGCCGTATCACAGCCCGTACTACAGCGGCCTCAACCCGTACACGCTCGGCTTCCTGATCTTCCAGGACCTGCGTCGCATGTGCGAGAACCCGGACGACGAGGACCGTCGCTGGGCCCCCGAGATCGCGGGCAGCAACTGGCGCGAGACGCTTGACTTTGCGATGCGCAACTTCAAGGACGAAAGCTTCCTGCTGCAGTTCCTGTCGCCGCGCGTGATCCGCGAGCTCAAGCTATTCTCCGTGCTCGACGACGACCGCGAAGGCAAGCTGCGCGTGACGGCGATTCACGACGACGAAGGCTATCGCATGATCCGCCAGCTGCTGGCCAACCAGTACGACCTGTCCAATATGGAGCCGAATATCCAGGTGACCAACGTGGACGTCGGCGGCGACCGCTCGCTGACGCTGCGCCACCTGCAGAACGAACGACGGCCGCTCGCGCAGAACTTCGACGAGGTGATCCGCCACGTGACCCGGCTATGGGGCTTCACGGTACGCCTGGAAGTCGCCTACGAAGACGGCCGCCGCGAACTGAAGTACGAATGCAAGCCCGAGCGCAAGCACGCGCATCGAAAGGCGGCTTGACGGACCGGCCGGCTGCTCTCTGTAGCGGACGAAGACAAAAAAGCGAGCCATGGGCTCGCTTTTTTGCCTGGTGCAGGATCCGTGAGGATGCGTGTCAGGCGAAGGTATCGACCTCGCCCTTTGCCAGCACGCGCTGCGGACGCGGGGCGGGTGCGGCGGCCGGTTCGTTGCCGGCGCCGGTCTGGCCGAAGCTGCCCTGGCCGCTCGCAAACGACTGGCGCGACTGTTGTTGCTGGCCATTGCCGGCCTGGCCGGCAAAGCCGTCGGCGCCCACCGAAGTGTGGCCGAGCTGGATGCCGTTGTCGGCAAGCGAGGTGCGCAGGTGCGGCAGCGCGGCCTCCACCGCGGCGCGTACGGCCTGGTGCGGCGAGACGAACTGGGCCTGGGCCTGATCGTTGACCACGTTGAGCACGACCTTGAGCGGGCCGAGGTTGGGCGGGTTGAGGTCGAGTTCGGCGGTCTGGTTGCCCTGCGTGGACAGACGCACCATCTGCTGGCCAAGCGCCTGTGCCCACTGGCTGTCGCCGACCTGTGGCGCCACCAGCGGGCGCGCGGCCGCGCTGGCGGCCTGCGCGGCATTGGCGTGCGATGGCGCCTGGGCGGCAATGGCGGACGCCAGCGTGGCGGCGCTGCTGGAATCGGTGGCGCCGGTGTCGGCCGAGCCGCCCGTGCGTGCGCTGGTCTGGGCCGCGGCATAGGAGCTCGGGGCCGGCGCGCTGGTGTTCTGCGCTGCCTGCGGCTGGGCCTGCTGGCTCGACTGGCCGAGGTTGGCGTGGGCCTGCTGCCCGGACGACTGGCCATGCGTGTCCTGACCGGCCAGTGGCGCGGGCGTCAACGACGGCTGCACCGGCTTGTCGGTGGCGGCCGTGGTCGTGCCCTGTGCGGCGGCACGTTGCTGCGCGATCGTGGCAAGCGTATCGGCCGGACTCGGCGCGGAGGATTCGGTAACGGACACCGCGGCGGCGGTCGGCGCCGGGGCTGCGGCCTCGGCCTTTGCCAGCGCGGCCTCGGCCTGGCTGGCGGCAGCCGCTGCCGCGGCGGCGGCATTCTGTGCCGGCGCGGCAGCGGGCAGGTTCGGCGTCTGCGCGGCGCCGTTCACACCGGTCAGCGCGGCGTTGGCGTCGGCGGCAGCCGTGCCGGCTGGCGTCGGGGCCGGATTGGCCGGCGCCTGGCCGAGCATTGCCAGCGCGAGTGCGGCGGCCGCGGCCGCGGCATCCTCGGCGACCTTGGTCGGATCGGTATCGTCGCCGTCCTTGGCGCCGGCGGTGTCCTTGCTTTCCGTCTTGCCGCTATTGGCGGTGCTCGTGCCAGGGGCTGGCTCGCCCTTGGCGGCGTCGGCCCGTGCAGGCTGGTTCGACGAGCCCTTGGCCTCGGCGTCGGTGGACGCCTGCTCGGCGGGCTTGCCGGCTGGTTTGGCGGCGGGCTTGGCGGCCTGGGCCGCGTGCTGGTCGCGGGCACGCGCGAGGGCGGCCTGGAACGCCGCATCGGCGCCGCTCGTACCGGCCGCGGGCGAAGTCGCCGCCTTGGCCGCCTTGGCGGCATGGCCGCCGAGGATCTGGCTGATATCGATCATGGTTGGCAGGTGTCTGGTGTATTAGTTCTGGCCGGTCGCCGGCTGGCGCGCGATTCTTGCCGCGTATTCATCGTTGGCCCGCTGTTCGCGGCGCGCCACGATCTGCTGCTCGCGCGTCTCCGCGCGGGTGATCAAGGTGTCGAACGAATTCTGGCGGCGCTTCTGCTGCTGCCAGTTGGCACGGCCGGCCAGCAGGTCGGCCTCGGCCTTGGCCAGTGCCGAGGTCTGGTGGCGGATGGCCTGGTCGAGCGAATCGAGAAAGCGCGAGAAATCCTGCCAGCGGCTCGAGGTCATGCCCTCGGCGGCGATTGCCTGCATGCGCGTGCGGTATTCCTGGCGGTATTGCGTCAGCGCGTTGAGCTGCTGCTCGGCTTGCGTGCGCAGTCCCTGCAGCCGCCCGAGTTCGCGCGCGGCCTTGTCGGCGCTGTCCTGGGCCAGTTCGGCCAGCGTATTCAGTGCTGAGGGCTTAGACATGTTCCATCCTCTCGAATAGCTGATGCAGGTAGGCAACCGAGCTCGCGTAGTCGGCGCGTTCGGGGATGTCCTGCTGCAGGAACGTCTCCATGCGCGAATGCAGGCGGATGGCGAGATCCACCTCCGGATCGCTGCCGGGCACGTACGCACCCACGCTGATGAGATCGCGGTTGCGCTGGTAGCGCGACATCAGCTGCTTGAAGCGCCGCACGGAGGCGAACTGCGGCGCATCGATCAGCGCCGTCATGGCGCGGCTGATGGATGCTTCCACGTCGATGGCCGGATAGTGGCCGGCCTCGGCGAGACTGCGCGACAGCACGATATGGCCGTCGAGAATGGCGCGGGCCGAGTCGGCGATCGGATCCTGCTGGTCGTCGCCTTCGGTCAGCACCGTGTAGAACGCGGTAATCGAGCCACCGCCTTCGGGACCGTTACCGGTACGTTCGACCAGCGTGGGCAGCTTGGCGAAGACCGAGGGCGGATAGCCCTTGGTGGCCGGCGGCTCGCCAATCGCCAGCGCAATCTCGCGCTGGGCCATCGCGTAACGCGTGAGCGAGTCCATGATCAGCAGCACGTGCCGGCCCTGGTCGCGGAAATATTCGGCCAGGCGCGTCGCGTAGGCGGCGCCCTGCATGCGCAGCAGCGGCGAGGTATCGGCCGGCGCGGCCACCACGACCGAGCGCTTGCGGCCTTCCTCGCCCAGAATGTTCTCGATGAAGTCCTTCACTTCGCGGCCGCGTTCGCCGATCAGGCCGACCACGATGACCTCGGCGCTGGTGTAGCGGGCCATCATGCCAAGCAGCACGCTCTTGCCCACGCCGGAGCCTGCAAACAGGCCCATGCGCTGGCCGCGGCCGACCGTCAGCATCGCGTTGATCGCGCGCACGCCCGTGTCCAGCACGGTTTCGATCGGCGCGCGCATCAGCGGGTTGATCTGCGCTCCCGAGAGCGGCACCTCGCTGGCGGCGGTGATCGGCCCGAGGCCGTCGAGCGGACGGCCGGCGGCATCGAGCACGCGGCCGAGCAGACCCTCGCCCACCGGCAGGCGCTTGGAACCGGGTTCGCGCGGCGCGGACACCCCGGCCGGCAGCGGCGACGGCTCGAGCGGATAGACGCGGGCGCCGGGCACCAGGCCCACCACGTCGGATTGCGGCATCAGGTAGAGGCGATCGGCGCCAAAGCCGACCACTTCGGCCTCGGCCGTGCGCGGACCGCCATGGCCATGCTGGCCGGCGGGCAGTTCGATCAGGCAGTCGCTGCCGACCGGCAGGCGCAGGCCCACGGCTTCCAGTACCAGGCCGGCGGCACGCGTCAGGCGGCCGCAGGTGCGCTTGCTGTCGAGATCGGCCAGACCGGCCGACGCCGAGGTCAGCGCATCACGCCAATGACGCGTATGCGGAATCGATGCGGCGGGCGCGTGCGCCTGGGCCTGCGGCTCATGCATGCGGCGGCTCCCACGGATCGTTGCGGCCGAGCGCCTTGACCACGCGGCTCCAGCGCGTGGCCAGGCTGGCATCGAGTTCGCCGCTGGCGGCGCTGGCGATGCAGCCACCCCGCGCCACGGACGGGTCCGCGCGCACGGTCCAGCCGGCGGCTTCCAGCTCGCCCCGCAGATGGGTTTCCACCAGTGCGACGTCGTCGGGATTCAGCAGCAGGGCGGGGGCGCCCGAGAGCGGCGGCTCGGCCGCGAGCAGTTCGCGCGCGGCCGGCAGCAGTGCGGCCGGGTCCAGTTCCATGGTCTTGCGGACCAGCTGGCGCGCCACGTCGAGCGCGAGGGAAATCAGTGCGTCGGAGATCTCGGCATCGACGCGTTGGAGCGCATCGCGGAAATTGCCGGCCAGCTCCTGCAGGCGTGCGGCTTCGGCACGGGCAGACTCCAGGCCGCGGGCATAGCCTTCGCGATGGCCATCGCCATAGCCCTGGGTCTGGCCCTGGCTGTAGCCTTGGGCGTAGCCTTCCTTGCGCGCGCCCTCGCGCATCGCATCGAGGGCTTCGAAGTCGATGGGCGGGGGCGGCGGGGGTTCCACCGGCAGCTTGGCTTCGAGCGCCTTGAGATGATCGCGCGGATCGAGCGAGACCATTTGCCAGCGTTGCCAGCTGTCGCCACGGCGACCGCCGCCACGCGGCGGGTCGAAGGACTGGAAGCCGTCGCCGGAGCCGGCGCCACTGGCACCGCGGCCACCGGCATTGCCGCCGAAGTTTCCACCGGGGTTGCCGCCGGCGTTCCCGCCAGGGAAGCCGCGGCTGCCCGCATGCGCACGCTCAGACATAGGCATCGTCGCCTCCGCCGATCTGGATCTCGCCGGCTTCCGCCAGGCGTCTCACCACCTGCAGGATGGCCTTCTGCTCGGCCTCCACCTGCGACACACGCACCGGGCCCAGCGCATCGAGGTCCTCGCGCAGCATTTCGCCCGCACGGGTCGACATGTTGCGGATGAACTTGTCGCGCAGTTCCTGCGGCGCGCCCTTGAGCGCGACGATAAGCGACTCGGTGGCGATTTCCTTGAGTACGCGCTGGATGCCGCGGTCGTCCACTTCCAGCAGGTTCTCGAACAGGAACATCTCGTCGATGATCTTCTGCGCGAGGTCCGCGTCGTGCGTACGCACGCCGTCGATGACCGCTTCCTCGTGGGCCGTGCTCATCAGGTTGATGATCTCGGCCGCGGTGCGGACGCCGCCCATGCGGCTCCGCTTGAGGCTCTGGCCCGCCAGCAGCTTGGTCAGCACGTCGGTCAGTTCCTGCAGCGCGCCCGGCTGTACGCCGCCGAACGTGGCGATACGCAGGATCACGTCGTTGCGCAGGCGGTCGGTGAACATCGCCAGCACCTCGGACGACTTCTGGCGGTCCAGGTGGATCAGGATGGTGGCGATGATCTGCGGATGCTCGTCCTTGATCAGTTCGGCCACCGAGGTCGAGTCCATCCAGTTCAGCGAATCGATGCCGCCACCCGGATCGCGCGACTCGAGGATGTCCTCGATCACCGACAACGCACGCTCTTCGCCGAGCGCCTTGTTCAGGACGCTCTTGATGAACGAGCTCGAATCGACGTTGAGCGCCAGGTACTGCTCGGTCTCGCCACGGAATTCGGCCAGCACTTCCGCCATCTCTTCGCGCGTCACCGAGGACAGGCTGGCCATGGCCGAGCCCAGTCCCTGCACTTCGCGCGGCGACAGGTGCTTGAACACCTCGGCGGCGGCATCCTCGCCGATCGCCATCATCAGGATGGCGCTCTTTTGCAACCCTTTGTCGGTCGTTGCGGGTTTAGCGTTCGTCATTGGCCATCCAGTTCTTGATTACGCTGGCGACCAGACGCGGGTCGCGTTGCGCGGCGTCACGCACCAGGGCGAGATCGCTTTCGTACTTGGCCGCGAGGCGCAGCACTTCCGGATTGACGGTTTCTTCCGGCGGCAGCAGCACGGCTTCGGCGGCGGCATCGGCCTCGGTCGGGGCGGGCAGCGGCGGCGCGGTGTACTTGCGCAGCACGGGGCGCGCCACCTTGAACCAGAGGAATATGGCCAGCAGTGCGAGCAGCAGGTAGCCGACGCCGGTCTTGGCCAGGTCGATCATCTGCGGCTGCTTCCACAGCGGCAATTCCGGCTCGACCACGCGGTCGTCGGTGAACGGACTGTTGACCACGTTGAGCGAGTCGCCGCGCTCGGCCGAGTAGCCCATCGCTTCCTTGGTCAGGTTCTCGATCTGCGCGAGCATCGGCGCCGGCAGGGCCTCCGCGGTGACCTTGCCCTTGGCATCGGTCTTCTGGCGATAGTTCACCACCACGGCCACGGACAGGCGCTTGACGCCGCCCGGCGCCTGTTGCACGTGGCGTACGGTGCGATCGAGCTCGTAGTTGGTGGTGGAATCGCGACGGCTGCTCTTCGGACCGGTCTTCTCGGCGGTCTGGGTCTGCTGCTGGGCCTGGTTGGGCTGGACCTGCGGATTCGGCTGGCCCGGCTGGCGCGGCGGCTGGGGTTGCGTGACCGGTGCCTGGGCCGCGGCCGGCGGCTGGTTCGACAGCGCGCCCGGCACGCCGCCGACCGGTGCCGCGCCTTCCTGGCTCGACTCGCTGGTCTGCTGGCTGCGGATGGCCGCGCGGGTCGGATCCTGGTTGGGCTTGTAGCTTTCGTCGGTGTGCTCGACGGTGGAGAAGTCCACGTCGGCGGTCACCTGCGCATGGACGTTGTCCTTGCCGACGATCGGCGCGAGGATGGCTTCCACGCGCTTCACATAATTCTGCTCGACCTGCTGCACGAACTTGAGCTGCGTGGCATCGAGCGAGCGGTCGCCATTGCCGGACAGCAGGTTGCCGTGCTGGTCGACGATCGAGATCGACTTGGGCGTGAGCTCGGGCACGCTCGACGACACCAGGTGGCTGATCGCCGCGACCTGGCCTTCATCGATGGCGCGGCCCGGGTAGAGCTGCAGCACGATCGAGGCGGTGGGCTTCTGGCGCTCGCGCACGAACAGCGTCGGCTTGGGCAGCGCGAGGTGCACGCGGGCGGACTGCACGGCTCCGATCGACTCGATCGAGCGCGCGAGTTCGCCTTCGAGGCCACGCTGATAGTTGACCTGTTCGGCAAACTGGCTGATGCCGAATTTCTGGTTGTCCATCAGCTCCATGCCCGCGGTACCGCTCTTGGGCAGGCCCTGGGACGCCAGGCGCAGGCGCGTCTCGTGGACCTTGTCGGAGGGCACCATCACCGCACCGCCGCCTTCGGCGAACTTGTACGGCACGTTCATCTGCTGGAGCGAGGCGATCACGGCGCCGCCGTCGCGTTCGGACAGGTTGCTGTACAGCACCTTGTAGTCCGGGGCGCGCGACCACATCACGCCCACAGCGATGGCGGCGACGAGCGCGGCGCCGCCAAGCATCAGCGGCAGGCGCGGATTGCTCTTGATCTTGTCGAGCAGCGCGGTGCCGCCCGGCAGGGCTGCGGTGGCGTTCATGCACGCGTCTCCGGGTTGGCAAGGGAAACCCCGCCCTTGCCACTCTGGCCAGTCTTGCCGTTATTCATATCGGCACGGCTCTCACTACGCTGCTGAAAAAACACGCGCACTCCCCGCGATGGTTGATGATGATCGCCATGACGGCAGCCCAAGCACGACCGCACGCCAGATTCGGCACGGTAGCGATCATCGGTCAGATGGTCGATGCACAATCGACTGAATAGGCGAGGTTTTCCGCGTGATTTCAGCCTTTGGGTGGATGGAGGCAAGGTCTACAGTGCGAGGGCCGAAACAGGTGAGGTGAACGTGTTATGTGCCGTAAAAGGCATATTGCAATGGCCTCCCGACCATTTCCAACCTTTGCCGACCGACATGACCACGATTTCCTCCATCGAAAGCATGCTCCAGCAGCTGCGCGGCCTGGCCCAGACCGCCGCGGGCGGCGCCGCCGAATCGGCGCAGACCGCTACATCCGGCAGCTTTTCCACGGAACTGCAACGCTCGCTGGCGCGCGTCAACGCCGCGCAGGAGCACGCCAACAGCCAGGCCGAAGCGTTTGAACTGGGCAAGCCCGGTGTCGCGCTGAACGACGTGATGATCGACCTGCAGAAGGCCAACGTCTCGTTCCAGACCGCCGTCCAGGTGCGCAACCGCCTGGCCGCCGCGTATCAGGAAATGATGAACATGCCGGTGTAATCTGCCGGCGCAACGGCAAAGGGCCCGCACCTGGTGCGGGCTCTTTGCTTATGTACGGCCGGCGCGCGCCGATCGGGGCTTCAGACGCGGAAATATTCCTCGATGGCACGTTCGCGGGCGGGCTTGCAGACCAGGTCGCCGGCCTGACCGGCGTACACCAGGCAGTCGCCCGGGGTGTCGCGGTTCAGCACGCTGACGCCCTGGGCGAGCACGGAGCCGTCGCGTACGTGGCTGCGGCCGATGATCGCCGTGTTGGGGTACATCACCACGCCGTCGCCGATCACGGGGGCCACGCCATGGTTCTTGCCGACCGTGGAGTTCTGGTAGAGCACGAGGTAGTTGCCATAGGTGGCCTTGGCCAGCACGATGCCCACCGAGTGGCCGATAAAGAAGACCTCCGGCATGTCGATCTCGTAGAACAGATCGATGGCGTTGAGCGCCTTGTTCAGCAGGAACAGCCTGGTGCAGACCTCGCCGGCGCGTTCGTTGCGCCAGATGGTGTTGGAGAGGTAATAGAGGTACTGGCAGTACTGGGACGAATGCAGGTAGTTGAACTGGCCCGGCCGCCACATCCGTACCGCATCGATGCAGCGGCCGGTGCGGGCCAGGGCCTCGTCGATATGCCGCGCCAGCACCGGCGCCAGCATGTCGGCACGGCCGTCGGGCACGAGGTTTGCCACCTGGGCACACGTATAGGCGACGAGCGACTCGCGCGTCTGGCCGATCAGTTCCATGTTCGGATCCCCTCCAGATGACTGGCTACCGCGTCGCGCACTGGCCGCGGGACGACATCGAGCGCACGCAGCGCGTCGGTGCTGCAGATTGCCGCGCGCTGGACCGGCGACTTGCGGGTGAGCGTGATATCCCAGCCGGCCTGCGCGAAGACTTCGACCAGCTCGCCGTTCGACACGTTCTCGCCGCTGGCGACATTGAAAATGCCGCCGGCGCGGCGCGTCGAGATCGTCATCAGCGCGCGTACGACATCGTCCAGGTGAATGTAGTCGCGCACATAGCCGCTGTCGGACTCCAGCCGGAACGCGCGTTCGCTCGCCGCGCGCACCAGCCATTCCGAGAGAAAGCCCGGCGCGCCCGGCGTCCAGTCGAATACGCACGACAGCCGTGCCACCGCGGTACGCCCGGCCGCCACGGTCAGGCACAGGTTCTCGCCAAGGCCCTTCGAGAAGTCGTAGAGCGCGCGCGGATTGGCCGGCTGCAGGGTCAGCGCGGCACTCTCGATGCCGATATCGAGGACCGACGTGTCGTAGAGCCGCGTGGACGACAGGTAGACCAGATGCTCGTAGCGGTCGGCACGCAGCACGTCCGCGAGCAGCGTCACATGCGCGGCCACGGTATCGTACGGGCGCGCCGCGTAGTCGGCGGTCAGTCCCGCGCAGTAGTACACGTGGCCAAGATCGCGCGTGAACAGCGCGCGATCGCCGCGTGCGGGCACCCATACCTCATGGCCGGCACGCCGCAGCGTATCGGCCAGGCGGCTGCCGACAAAGCCGGCGCCGCCGATTACCGTACAACGCATGTGCCGAGCCTCAGTTCACCGGGTGATGCAGCGCGGGATCGCGATGCCACAGCAGCTTGGGGCTCACGCCCGGCACCACGGCGAAATCCTCGCCCTGCAATACCGAGGGATCCTTTACCGCCACCATGTTGAAGCCATGCGCCGGGCCCTCGAGGTACACGCTGTCCACCGGTACCAGTTCCACCGGGCGGCCAGCCATGTCGACGTTCGAGTTGAAGTCGCGCACGGCATAGACGTGGTAGCCGTAGCCCTTGAGCAGCTTGACGATCTCCGCGTTCTCCAGGCCCGCGCTCCAGTCCACATAGTGGCGATGGACCTCGAACACCAGGTTGGGCGCTTCGCCGGCCGGGCGCGCGAGCTGGCGCGCCGCCCCCTTGAACACGTTGATCTCGGCGCCTTCGATGTCGAGCATGATCAGGCTGAGCTTGTCGAGCTTCTGCTGCGCGCAATAGTCGTCGATGGTGACCGTGGCAAAGCTGTCGTCGCCGGCGGCGGCGGTGGTCTGTTCCGCATGCGCGAACGAATCGTTGCCGACCAGACGCAGTTGCGTGGTGCTGTCCGACCAGAGGCCAAGGCGCCAGCTGCGGATATTCTCCACGTGGTTGAGCTCGGCGTTGTTGCGCAGCATGCCGAGCTGGTCGGCGTTGGGCTCGAAGGCGTGGCACGTGCCGCCGGCCTGCGCCAGGCGGCGCGCCATCAGGATGACCTGGTCGCCGAAGTACGCGCCGCCGACCACCGCGTTACCGCCGCGCTCGCACAGGCGCAGCAGCAGCTTGGTGGTCTGGGGCTCCCACACGTGGTCCGGTTGCGCCGGCGTGCTCATGAGGAAGTCGCGCGCGATCTTGGTGCGATAGAGGAATTCGAAGACGGTGCCGTCGGCCAGCGTCTTGCGCAGGCGCGACTGTTCGTCGTACATGGCGTCCACGATCGGCCCGGTAATGTCGTCGCGCACGCTGCCGGTGTAGTCGGCGAGGTCCTGCTCGATGGTCTTGCACACGGCAATGACCTTGTCGCGGGCGGCAGCACAGCCGCCTACCGTGCGCAAGGCTTCGGACAGCTTCTGCAAATGTTCGGTACTCATCAATGGCTCCGCTTTGGGGTTGTCAGGTTCGGGAGGAATGCGTCAGTCAAGGCGCGCGTGCGAGATCCGCGAGCCGCGGTAAGGCCAGATCTTTCGCGGAGATCAGCCGCTCCGCGCAATCGGGCCAGGCAATGCCGATGTCCGGATCGTTCCAGAGCACGCCGGCGCTGTCGCCGGGCGAGAACGGCACCGTCATCTGATAAAACACTTCGGACAGGTCGGTCAGCGTCTGGAAGCCATGCGCGACCCCCTTGGGGATATAGATCGCACGCTGGCTGTCGGCACTGAGTGTCACCGCCTGCCACTGGAGATAGGTGGCGGACCCCGGCCGCAGGTCGAGGATCACGTCGTGCACCGCACCGGTGGTCACGCGCACGAGCTTGTCCTCGGCCTGCGCGCCGCGCTGGAAATGCATGCCGCGCACGATGCCCGCGCGCGTATTGCGCGACACGCTCTGCTGGACAAAGCGCGCATCGATACCATGCGCGGCAAAGGCGTCCACGCACACGGTGCGCGCGAAGAAACCGCGCGCATCGGGCAGGGGTTCGGGATCGACCAGCCAGGCGCCGGCGATACGGGCAGGCGTAAAGATCACGGCAGGACCAGGGTTTCGGGAATCGCCACCACGAAGCGGCCGCCCCACGCGCGAATGCCGTCCATCTGCGTCATGACCTCGTCCTTGATGTTCCAGGGCAGGATCAGCAGGTAGTCGGGGCGCCGTTCGAACACGGCCTCGGGCCCGAGCACCGGGATGCGTGAGCCCGGCAGCAGCTTGCCTTGCTTGGCCGGATTGCGGTCCACCACGTATTCGATCATCTCGGCATCCACGCCGCAGTAGTTCAGCAGCGTGTTGCCCTTGGCGGCGGCACCGTACGCGGCCACGCGCTTGCCGGCGCGGCGCGCCTCGATCAGGAACGCCAGGAGTTCGCGGCGCGCATGATGGACCTGATCGGCAAAGCGCGCATAGCGTTCCGGCGTGGCGAGTCCACCGTGTGCCTCGGCGTCGAGGCAAGCCTGTACCGCCGGCGTGGCCGCGTGCGCCGCGCGCGCGTGGCACGCAAACAGGCGCAGGCTGCCGCCATGGGTCGGCAGGTGTTCGATGTCGAACACGCGCAGTCCGGCACGCGCCAGGATCGGCAGCAACGCGGTCAGCGACAGGTAAGAATAATGCTCGTGGTACAGCGTATCGAACTGGTTCTCGTCGAGCAGGTGCAGCAGGTGCGGAAACTCGAGCGTCACGACGCCTTCCGGCTTCAGCACGATCGGCATGCCGCCCACGAAGTCGTTGATATCGGGCACGTGGGCCAGCACGTTATTGCCGAGCAGCAGATCCACCTGCCAGCCTTCCTCGCACAGCGCGCGCGCGGTCTGCCTGCCGAAGAACAGCTCGCGGCTGTCGATGCCCCTGGCACGCGCCGCGGCGCCGGTATTGGCGGTCGGTTCCACGCCCAGGCACGGCACGCCGTTCTGGTGGAAGTACTGCAGCAGATAGCCGTCGTTGCTGGCGATCTCCATGACCCGGCTCGTGGGCGACAGGTCAAAGCGCGCCGTCATGGCTTCCACATAGCGACGCGCGTGGTCGAGCCACGACGTCGAATACGACGAGAAGTAGACGTAATCGTCGTGGAAATGGGTCTCGGCCGGCGTGGCATCGCGCAGCTGCACCAGCCAGCACGCGTGGCACACCATCGCGTGGAGCGGGTAGAACATCTCGCCGAGATGCATCTGCGCAGGCTTGATAAAGGCATTGGAAACCGGCGACAGGCCGAGATCGACCACGGTCTGGGTCATCGGCGTACCGCAGCCACGGCAGGGCGCGGGCGAGGCGTGGGCGAAGGCGTTCATGCTTGGAATTGCTCGATTTGTTGTTCGGTCATGGCGCGCGCGGTGGCCGGGTCGCGCTGAACCGCGCGGTACCAGTGTGCGGTCGCGGCCAGCGCCTGTGCCAGCGTCCAGCGCGGCTGCCAGCGCAGCAGGGTGTGGGCACGGGCCGAATCGAGGTACAGGTGGCCGGCCTCGTGCGGTGCGCTGCCCGGCGGCGGGCAATGCGCCCAGTCGAGTTCGGGCCAGTGCTGCTGCAAGCCTGCGAGGACCGTGGCGACCGCGACGTTGTCGCGTGCTTCCGGGCCGAAGTTGAAGGCCGTGGCCATCCCGGCATCGCCGGCCAGCAGGCGCGCGCCCAGTTGCAGATAGCCGTGCAGCGCCTCCAGCACGTGTTGCCACGGCCGCGTGGCGGCCGGATTGCGGATCTCGAGCGTGCGGTGCGCGGCCGCGGCCCGCGCGGCGTCGGGAATCAGCCGATCCTCGGACCAGTCGCCGCCGCCGATCACGTTGCCGGCGCGCGCCGTGGCCAGCAGCACGCCGCGCTCGGCCAGGAACGATGCACGATAGCTGGCGGCCACCAGTTCGGTGCCGGCCTTGCTCGCGCTGTACGGATCGTGGCCGCCGAGCGGATCGGTTTCGCGATAGCCCCACAGCCACTCGCGATTCTCATAGCACTTGTCGGTGGTGACGACGATGACCGCACGCACGGACGGGCAGGCACGCACCGCCTCGAGCAGGTTGACGGTACCCATCACGTTGGTCGACCACGTCTGCGCCGGATCGCGATAGCTGGCGCGCACCAGCGGCTGGGCGGCCAGGTGAAACACGATTTCCGGTTCGGCCGCGCGCATGGCCTGCGCGAGCGCGCCGGCATCGCGGATGTCGTCGATGACGTGGCCGGCCAGCGCGCCTGCTACCTGCGCGGCCTGGAACAGGCTCGGCTCCGTCTGCGGCGCCAGCGCGTAGCCGTGCACGCGCGCGCCAAAGCGCGCGAGCAACAGCGCGAGCCATGCGCCCTTGAAGCCGGTATGGCCGGTCAGGAATACCCGCCGGCCGGCGTATGTGGCCGGCAGCGCGCGGGCGGAAGCCGCCTCGGTCATTACCAGTTCTTCCACGGCGCCTTGCCCGATTGCCAGAGGTCTTCCAGCAGGTTCTTCTCGCGCAGCGTATCCATGGGCTGCCAGAAGCCGGTGTGCTCGAACGCGGCCATCTGGCCGCTGGAGGCAAGCTGGCGCATCGGCGCTTCTTCCCACGAGGTACCGTCGTCCGGGATCAGGTCGATCACTTCGGGTTGCAGGACGAAGAAGCCGCCATTGATCCACGCACCGTCGCCGCGCGGCTTCTCGGTAAAGCCGCAGACCTTGTCGTTGTCGCGCTCCAGCGCGCCATAGCGGCCGGGCGGCTGCACCGCCGCCACGGTGGCGCGCCGGCCGTGCGCACGATGGAAGGCGATCTCGGCGGTGATGTCGATATCCGACACGCCGTCACCGTAGGTAAAGCAGAACGATTCGCCCGGCGTCAGGTATTCGCGCACGCGGCGCAGGCGGCCGCCGGTCATCGAATCCTCGCCGGTGTCAACCAGCGTGACGCTCCACGGCTCCGCCTTGCGGTGGTGCACCGACATGCGGTTCTCGCGCATGTCGAAGGTCACGTCGGACATGTGCAGGAAGTAGTTGGCGAAGTATTCCTTGATGACATAGCCCTTGTAGCCGAGGCAGATGATGAACTCGTTGACGCCATGCGCCGAGTACATCTTCATGATGTGCCACAGGATCGGCTTGCCGCCGATTTCAATCATCGGCTTGGGACGCAGGTGCGATTCCTCGGAAATGCGGGTGCCGAGGCCACCGGCCAGGATGACGGCTTTCATGCTGTGGCTTCCTCCGCGGCGGGATTGTCCTCGTGCTCGACGGTGATGCCGAGGATCTCGAATACGGTCGGCGGCGGCGATGCCTCCAGGGTTTCCAGCGCGAGGCCGAACTGGTCGTCCAGCAGTTGCGCCAGCGCCGACTTGTCCAGGCTCTGCTCGTCCATCCAGATGCCGAGCTTGCGATACAGCGGCAGCGAGTACGGGCGCATGCCGATCGCCTCCACCAGCAGGTCGATCGCCTCGGCATGACGGCCTTCGGCGTATTTGATTTCGGCCAGCCCGTACGCCACCATCCAGTGGCGGTACCAGGTCGACGTCAGGTTCTCGAGCACGTTGCGCAGCGGGGCGTACTCGCGCATGTGCATATGGGCGGCGACCGAGAGCACGAGGTCCTCGACGGGATACCAGGTGCCACCGAAGTAGACCCCCTCCTTGCGCGCGGCACGTGGCTGCGGCAGCGGCTTGATGTCCTTGACCATCTCCACCACCTGGTCCTCGAACCACGCGGCAAAGCGCGGCGCGTCGAACATTTCGCTCTGCTCGGCGCGCGGACGCAGCGACTGCCGGATCTCGTTCAACTGGCCGATATCCGACGCCAGGGCGCATGCCACTTCGACGTAGCGCTCTTCCGTCTCGCAGATCAGTTCGTCCAGGCCGGCGGCATGCAGGAACGGCGCCGAGACGCGCTGGTGGAACGTATCGCCCGCGAACGACACCACCGGCACGCCCATCCAGATGGCATCGCAAGTCGTGGTGCCGCCCGTGACCGGCGCGGTATCGAGCGCGATGTCGATGCGGTGATAGGTCACGTACTGGTTGACGCCCTCGCGCGCGATCATGTCCACGCGGCTGGTGTCGATACCGTGCCGTTCCATGCGCTCGCGCAACATCTCGCGCACGCTCTCGCGCTCGCAACCCATGGCTTCCACCAGCAGCCGCGAGTTGGGGCAGCGCGACAGCACCGCGCTCCAGAGCCGCATGGTCTTGGGGCCGAGCTTGGCGATGTGGTTGCACGAACCGAAGGTGATATAGCCGTTGGCGAGCGCGGGTGTCGGCTGCACGCGGTACTTGGGCTCGTAGATCGACAGCGGGCTGGTCACGATCGGGTGGAACGCGCTGAAGATCGGCGCGCGCAGCAGCTTTTCCGAGTAGTTGTGCTCGTAGCCTGCCGGGTCGGCGGTCCAGTCGGTCACGCGATACTCGATTTCCTTCATGCCCGTGGTGCCGGGATAGCCCAGCCAGGTCAGCTGTTTGGGCGCCAGGCGATGCACCATGTATTGCAGCGGCGATGCGCCCGTGTAGCCGCCGAGGTCGACCATGACGTCGCAGCGCACCTCGCGGATGCGGCGCACTACTTCCGCTTCGGACAGCTTGGACACGTCCTGGAAGCTCTCCGCGTACTGCTGGATCTTCTGGGTCACGTTGTCGACCACGCTGGTCAGTGAGAACAGATGGACCTCGAAGTAGTTGCGGTCGATGTTGGCGATCAGCGGAATCAGGAAGTATGCGACGGCGTGGCGGCGCAGGTCGTTCGAGAGAATGCCGATGCGGATCTTGTCGCCGTCGCTGGGGGGCAGCACCTTGGGATCGATCGGCGTGCGCGCCAGGGTTTCGGCCCAGTCGGTGGCTTCGCGACGCAGTTGCTCGGCACCGATGGACTCGTCGTACAGAATCGTGAACAGCAGGTTGGCGCGGTTGATGCGCTGCAGCGGATCGAGCGCGCAGGCCTGGCGCATCAGCGGAATCGCTTCCATGGTGTTGCCGGACTCGCGCATCGCGCTCGCGTAGTTGCCGACGGCGGCGGGATCGTTGGGCAGCATCGCGGAAGCTTTTGCGCCGGCGGCGCGCGCCTCGTTGTAGTCGCCGAGCGCGAACATCGCGGCGCCGTAGGTCTGCCACAGGTGCGGCGCGTCTGGCTGAAGGTCCAGGCTTTTCTTGATCAGCCTGGCACCGGTCTCGAAGTTCTCGAGCTGGACTTCGAGCGCACCCACCAGGCCGATAAAGCCGGCATGGTTGGGAAAGCGCTTCATGCCCGCTTCGCCCAGCGCCTTGGCTTCGGTGATACGGCCCAGCGCCGAGGCGGCGCGCGCTTCGATGTAGCTGGCGTCCGCGAGGTTGGCGCCACTGCGCCTGGCGGTGGCCGCGAGCTTGATGGTCTCCGTGTACCTGCCTGCGTGATAGGCCGTCCAGGCCTGCTGGATAAGACGCTGGGCGGGACCCATCGAGACGTTTCTGTTCATGGCTTTCGCTTTGTATAGGCACGGTGCCATCCCGGAACTTCACGGGCTGGCCGACGCTAAAACATTAACAAAGCGGAATGCGCGCCATCGGCCGGAACACGGGACAAAATTGGCGCTATTTCGCCCCACGTGCCGAGTGCGCCGCCTGCCGCGCAACGCGCGCGGGGCAACGATCTCCGGGCAACGGGGGCGGCCGGTCAGGCCGGCGTGGGGGTGCCGGCGGCGGTTTCGACGTGGTGGAGCCAGGCCAGCAGTTCGGCCACCGCCACATACAGCTGCGGCGGGATCTGGCTGTCCATGTCCACCTGCATCAGCAGATTGACCAGCGCGGGCGAGCCGTGCACGTAGACGCCGGCCTCGCGCGCGCGGGCAATGATGGCTTCGGCGGACAGGCCATAACCCTTGGCCACCACGCGTGGCGCGTTGTCCTTGGCCTCATAGGCGAGCGCCACCGCGGCGCTGCGATCCGGTTCGTGGGCGCTCACGTCGAGGCTCCCGCAGTGCTGCCGGCGTCAGCGACGTTAGCGGCGGCCGGGGCCAGCGTGTCTTCCACTGCGTCCGCGGTATTGACGGTCAGGTTGAGCAGCGCGATGCCGCGTGCATCGAGTTGCGCGCGGAAGTCCGCGCGCGCGCGCGTGAGGCGCGTGGCCGCATCCGCATCGTGCGTGACGAGGCGCGCTTCCAGCCCGCGCGCGCCAAGCGTCAGCACGGCCTCGACGTTTCCGAGTTGCGGTAGCGCCAGGCGCAGGCGCGTGCTCCATTGATCGGTCCCCTCGCTGGCCTGGCCCTGTTGCCCGCCCTCATGCCGTGTGACCTCCCAGTCGACGGGCATGCCCGGCCACGCCTCCACCGCAAAGCGGAACTGCTGGGTTGCGAGCAGTTCCAGCTGCTGGCGGACCACGCCTTCGGTGGCGGGATGCACGGGCGGGCCGGTATCGGCCGGAGTGTGGCTTGGTGCCGGTGCGTTCCAGCTGGCGATGGCGGCGGCACGCTGCGCGTTGGCCACGTGGTGGCCCTCCTGCGCGGCATCCGCGGTAGTACGGTACGCCTGCGCGGCCGCGGTGGCCTGCGCGGCGCGGCGCTGCTCGGCCGGTGGCAGCTGCGAGGCGGCCTGCGCCAGTTGGCCGGAATGCCCCGCCTGCGCCGGTCCGGGTGCGCCGGCCTGGCCCGACTGCGCGGGCGCGGCGGGTGCACCGGGAACGAGGCGGGCGTCGTTCGGCGGGAATACCGTGGGACGGGTCAGTTCGGCCAGTACCGCGGCGTTCGGCGGCGCGGGTACCGCGGCCGGGCCGCCATACGGCAGCAGGGCCACGGGCGGCGGGTTGGCCGGTGCCGGTTGGCCGGGCAGCGGCGCGTTCTGCGCGGGCACCTGCGGCCGCACGGCACTCTGCGGTTCCTGCAGCAGGCTCGCCAACGGCAGCTGGCCGTTGATCCACTGCGCCAGGTGCGATTCGTAGAACATGCCGCTCTGGCCGACCAGCGTGGCAAGCGCGGCGGAAAGTGTTTGGGTGGCGGCAGCCGCCCCGGCCGTTGGCGGCGCTGTCAACAGCGGGCCATTGGCGCGCAAGGGCTGGGCGTCGCCACGTTCCATTACGTCGAGAATGGCGCGCGCGGCAAAGCTCAGGGTTTCGCGCGTGGAGGTGGTCTGCGCGCCGTTGGGGCCGGTGCCGGGCCCGGTGCCGACCGTGTTGGGCTGGCGTGCCTGGAGCGTCTCGCCGGTGGAAGACTGAACGTCGCCCTGCGTGACTTCGGGCACGGGCATCAGTGCCGCGAGCTTGTCGATCGTCAGGGCGGGCCGGACCAGTTGGGGGTCGGGCGTATGGCCGGGCATCAGGCCGGCAGGCAGGTGGATGCCAGTCATTGGCGCGTGTCAGTCAGCGGTGGTTCGGTGGCGTGATACGCGACAGTATGCCCCCGCGTGGCGGCGGGGGCGGGACCTCTAGACCGCCGCGCGGTAGGTCTGGTGCAGACTGAGCTGCGTGCGCGAATTGTTCAGCATGGCGCCGAGATGCGCCAGGCGTGGCATGGTCAGGTCGCGGATACGGGCATCGAACGACAGGATGCGCTCCAGCAGCTGGAAGCGGCGCAGGCGCTCGTTGTCGGAGAACGGCTTGCTATGGTCCAGCTGGCGCAGTCGCTCGACTTCGGCCATGTAGACCTGTTGCAGTTCCGTCAGGGCATCCCAGTTTGAGGCGCGCGCGGCCTCGAGCATCTGCTCAGAGAGCACCAGCAGCTCTTCGTAGCTACGGACGATAGGGGACATGGACAGCATTTCAAGAATCTTGGAGTGCGGACTGGGGGGCAGGCTGGGACTGGGCTTCGGCGGCTACCGCGGGATCGCCGATGGCTGCCCACGCGGAAGCCAGGTTCTCGAGCAGGCCGTCGACTTCCGTCAGCAGCGCTTCATCGTTGCGCAGATTGGCCAGCAACAGTCGGCGGGTCATGTACTCGTACAGCGATTCGAGGTTGGCAGAGATCTCTCCGCCAGCCTCATGGTCGAGCACCGCGCGCAGACCATTGTCGATGATATTGATGGCCTTGGAGATGGCGTTGCCGCGCGCCTCCACCTCGCCATTCTCGAGGTGGAACTTCGCCCTGGCGATGGCCGAGCGCGCACCGTCGTACAGCATGACGATCAGCTTGTGCGGGCTGGCGCTCATGACCCCGGTCTGGACGCCGACCTGGGCATAGGCGTTGATGGCTTGGCGCGCGAACATGATTTGCCTCCCGGCTTACTTGTTGCTGTTCTGCAGCGATGCGAACTGCTGCGTCAGGTACGACTTGGTCTGGTTCAGCTGCGATACCAGGATGTCCAGTTGCGTGAACTGGGCCTTGTAGCGGTCCATGGTGGTCGCGATACGGTCCTGGGTCTGGGTGTACTTGTCGTTGAGCGCCTTGAGCGAGTCGGTCAGACCTTCCGTTACCGAGCTCAGCGCGCCACCGTCGGCGTTCAGGCCATCGATGTAGTCCGAGACCGTGTTGCCGAGACCCTTGGCACCGTTCACCCCGCCGAAGAAGGCCGACATGCCCTGCGCGTTCTGCGAGATGGCGGCATCGAGCTTGTCGTCGTCGATCTTCAGCTTGCCGTAGTTCTGGCCGCCACTAGTCGGGTCGAGGTCGAACGAAATGCCCATCTGCGACAGCGACAGGGTACCGCCCTTGCCGTCGGGCAGGCCGGCATTGAGCATCGTGCGCAGGCTCGTCTGGATATTGCGCAGCGTGCCGTCGCCAGTCAGCGGCGAGGAGCTGGACGGGTCGCCGAGCGCGTTGTTGCTGGTGTCGAACGCGGTCTGGTTGGCGGCTTCGGTCAGCAGCGCGTTGTATGCGCTGACGAAGGCGGTCACCGCCGTCTTGATCGAGTCGTCGTCCTGCGTCGACGTCAGCGTGGTGTCGCCGGTGGCGGTGAGCGTCAGCGTGGTACCCGGCACGGCGTCCGTGACGGTATTGGACTGGCTGACGATGTCGATGTTGTTGACCGTGAGCGAGGCGTTGGCTGCCTTGACCTTTTCCTGCACGCCGTTCGGCTGGACCGCGAGCGTCGGGTCGAACGCGACCACATTGGCAACGGCGGCGTCGCTTGCGCTCACGCGCATCGACATGTCTTCGCCGGTCTTGGCGGACGTCAGCACCAGGCGATACGGCGTGCCCGAGCCATCGTTGACGATGCTCGCCTTGACGCCGATGTCGGCCTTGTTGATCGAGTCGCGAATGCCTTGCAGCGAGGTATCGGAACCGATGGTGACCGTCTTGGTGCTGGTCGGCGCGCCGCCGGTGGCAAGGTCCTTGCCGAAGTCGAAGGTAATGGTGCCGCCGCCAATGGCAGCCTTCTGGTCAGCCAGGCCGGCGGACGCCAGCGTCTGGGCCGTGGCGAGGTTGTTGACCTTGATGGCGTAGCTTCCCGGCACCGAGTCGGCGCTGGTGGCGGCGCTCAGGATGCCGTTGCTGACGGCGGCCTTGACGACGCTGAAGGTCTTGGGGTTCGACAGGTTCTTGGCGGCAGCCTGGTAGGCATCGAGCGCGGCCTTGATCTTGCCGTAGGCGGACAGCTTGGACTGGTAGCTGGTAGCCTGGTCCGAGATCGGCTTGAGCGCCAGGTTCTCGTTGTCCTGCAGCGACTGCAGCAGCGACTGCAGATCCAGACCCGAGCCGACGCCGATATTCGAAATTCCTGCCATGTTATTTACCTCGTCTTTTTCTTCAACTGGATGCCGTCGTCACACGGCGTGGCTGACAAACAAACCTTGCAGCTTGTCGATGGCGCGCGCAACGCGCAGGACTTCCTCGTTGGGCATCTGCCGGATGACTTCGCCGGTATCCTTGTCGATCACCTTGGTGATGACGCGATGGGTCTTGTCGTCGATCTCGAAGCGCAGGCCGATCGACGTGGTTTTGAGCACGTCGACGAGCTCCCGCATCGCTTCGGATGTGTCGGTGGAGGACGCTTCCGGGGTGGCGGACGACTGCGTGACCGCATCCACCGTGCGTTGCGCCTTGCCGAATGCCTTTGCCGCAGCGACCGCGGCCGGCGCCTGGCCGGTGGCGGTGGACTGGGCGGCAGCGTGCGTTGCCGGCGTCGAAGCGGTAGTGGGATGTGCCATGGTCTTTCTCCGTCCGGTAAGGCCCGGGTCAGTGTCCTGTTGAAACGCTTTGCAGGCAGTGGTCTGCCTGCAAAACATTCCGGCAAAAAAGCCGGGCCTTGCGGCCCGGCCTTATCCGCGGCGTGATTAACGCAGCAGCGACAGCACGTTTTGCGTGGTCTGGTTCGCTTGCGACAGAACCGAGGTACCAGCTTGTTGCAGGATCTGCGCGCGGGTCATGTTCGACACTTCCGTTGCGTAGTCAGCGTCTTCGATGCGCGAACGCGAAGCCGACAGGTTGTTCACCGTCGTGCTCAGGTTGTTGATCGTCGACTCGAACCGGTTCTGCACGGCACCGAGGGCCGAACGCAGGTTGTCCACCTTGGACAGGGCCGTGTCCATCGTGGCCAGCGGGTTCACCGTAGCGGTCTGCTGGAAGTCCGAGGACGTCAGGCCACCACCGTTGATCGTGAAGCCGGCGGTCGTACCGTTGTTCACGGCGTCGCTTGCCTTGACAGCGATGTACATCGTCGTCGAGGTCGAGGTGCCGTTGCCAGCGAAGCCCTTGGCCGACAGTGCTGCGTCGTCGGCGGCGGTCAGGCCGGTCATGCTCACGCGCACGAACAGGTTGCCGTTGGAATCTTGCACCAGATCTTGCGAAGCGATGGCAGCCGAAGCGTTCAGGCCCAGGGCGCGCTGGATGTCAGCGGCCGACACGCCGGTGGCGCTGGTGCCGGTGGCGCCGTTGCCGAAGATCGCGGTCGTGGCCGAACCGTTGGCGATGGTGCCGGTGGTGCCTTGCGGACCAGCAACGCTGAAGCCCGAAATGCCCAGGGTCTTCGAGGTGATCTGTTGCAGACCGATCGTGATGGTTTCCGCGTCGTTCGCGCCAACCTGGATCGTCATGTTCTGGTTCTTGGCCAGAACCTTCACGCCGTTGAACTGGGTCTGGGCCGACACGCGGTCGATTTCAGCCAGACGCTGCTTGATTTCGTCCTGGATCGACTTCAGGTCCGAACCCGAGTTCGTGCCGTTGGCAGCCTGCACCGACAGTTCACGGATACGTTGCAGGTTGTTGTTGACTTCGGTCAGCGCGCCTTCGGTCGTCTGAGCGATCGAGATACCGTCGTTGGCGTTACGCGAAGCTTGCGTCAGGCCACGGATGTTGGCGGTGAAGCGGTTGGCGATGGCCTGGCCGGCTGCATCGTCCTTTGCGCTGTTGATACGCAGACCCGACGACAGACGCTGGATTGCGCTGTTCAGCGAAGCCTGCGACATGTTCAGGTTGCTCTGCGTTTGCAGAGACAGAATGTTGGTGTTGATGACTTGCGCCATGGTACGACTCCTATTTGCAATGTTTTACGCATTCCGGCGGGTGCCGTAACGTTGGCTGCCTGCAGGAGCAGGGGTAGAGTGCCTCCGTTGCAAGGGTTATCGACCAGCGAGTGGGAAGCTTTAGAGTGACTTTTGCGAGAGTTGATGGCGCGGCCGGCGTGACGCCGGCGCGCGCGGCCGCCCGCCGGCTCAGCGGCGCTTGCGGGTACGGGGAATGAACAGCCGCACGAAGTCCGGCGACGTCTCGGCGGCCGGCACGATGGCTTCGGCTTCCGGCACGGCCGGCGTGACCACGGTAATGGAGCGCTTGTAGACCAGCGTCGGAGTCGGGTCGTCGAGATCCCGTCCGAGCAACAGCATGTAATTGTCCGATGCAATCACCACGCCGGTCAGACGGGTGCCATTGGACAGATGCACCACGACCGCGCTGCGGCTGGCGCTGTGCGCCGCGAATTGCAGATGCTGCAGTTTTCGGCTGGGTCGAGGGGCCTTTTTTTCCTGCTTCACAACTTCTCCGGAAGAGCCCGCGAGGGTTCTGGCGGCTGACGACGGTACGATGACCAGGCGCGCAGATCGGCGTCGTCCCTTCTATATAGATATGGAAGGGCGGCGCGGCCTGATCTTGGCGAGGGATGAAACATTCGCTCTCGGTACCGGCGCGGAATCCTGCGCCCCTGGCGTTGGCGGGTTGTCGCCTCCAAAAAGTGCGACAAGCTCCACAATTGCCTGGATATAGCGGCATTGCCAGGAGAGGAGGGGAATACTTCAGGCCGAAGGGTAACAAAATTTTACAAATGTTGACGAAAGCGCAGCCCGCCGACATCTAGAGCAATCGCTCTATTTATCCAATTGCCTGAATGGGGAGTTTGCGCTAGTTGAGTCTGCGAGTCATCACTTTTGCCAAAACTGCTTTTGCATTGCGACCGGCAACCCTAAAGCTTTCCCGGGCCGTGACCGTAATGTATCGACAAGGCAAAAAGTGATTGGCCGAGGTACTTTTGTCACATCCTTGGCTCGACCGCTACACCCGCCATCGGGGCTTTCCCTGATAGAAGGCCGATTTACACCTCATGTAAGCGGGTTTATATTCGTTATCTGAGCCAAATTTCCGGTTCTTTACACAGTAGTCCTGAAAGCCTACGAGCACCCCGCGCGTGGGCTTCTTTTTTATGAGCCCGCGTCGCATCGCACCGCGCTCTTTGTCGCGAGACCGTTGCCGGCATACCACTGAGTGCACGGGTGTCATTAGACGGTATCGCGCCCCGCCTCAATTCACCGAACTGCCGGTGTTTTACCCGTCATTTCAATTTCCGCCTCAAGTCTTGAATCCGGACCGCCGATAGCGGTTCTGTGCGGTATGCCGCACGGGGAGAAACGCCGCTCCTGCCATACCAAAATGACATCGAGAGAAGGGGAATACGGTGAAGCGCTTGCGAAACATGGGGATCGGGACGCGCTTGTCCCTCGCCTTCCTGACAGTGGTATTGCTGCTGGCGGCCGTGGCCGGTCTGGGAGTGTCGTCGTTGCATGGCATGAACGACGCCATGCATTCCGCGGTGGAGCAGAGGCTCTTGCGGGTGCTCAGTCTCAATGGCGTCAAGGGCCGTGCGCAGGAAATCGGCATTCTCGTGCGCGATGCCGCGCTGTCGCAGGATCCGGTCCTGGTGACGCGCAATGTGGAGCGCATTCTCGCGGTGCGCACGGAAGTGAATGGCACCCTGGGCAAGTACACGCAGTTCCTGCACGACACCGGACAGCCCGAACTGATGGCGCTGGTGGCGCCGCTGACCAACGCCCGCACCGCCTATAACGCCCAGCTCGATCTCGTGCTGCAGCAGTTGCGCGGCGGAGAATTCGACGGTGCGCGCGCCGCGCTCGCCAGCACGTTGCCGGCGGCGCAGGACGCCTATTTCACCAAGCTCGACGAGCTGGCGACGTTGGGGCGCAAGATGGCGATGGCCGCCGTGGCCGACGCCGGGACCCAATATGAATTCACGCGTAATCTGCTGATCGGCCTGGCGCTCGGCGCCGCGGTACTGGCCGCGCTGCTCGGCATCGGCATCACGCGCTCCATCACGCGCCCGGCCGGACATGCCCTGGACGCCGCCGAAGCGCTCTCGGCCGGCCGCCTGGCGCATGCCATCGACGTGCGCAGCCAGGACGAAATGGGTCGCATGCTGGCCGCGCTCGGCCGCGCCTTCGGCCAATTGAACGGGTTGGTCCGTGGCATCCAGCAGGCTGCCGGCTCGATCGACACGGCCGCGCGCGAAATCAGCCGCGGCAATACGGATCTGTCGCAACGCACCGAGGAGCAGGCAGCCTCGCTGGAGCAGACCGCGGCTTCGATGGAGCAACTGACCTCTACCGTACGCCAGAACGCGGAAAACGCGCGGCAGGCCAACCAGCTTGCGGTGAGTGCGTCGGATGTGGCCAGCGAAGGCGGCCGCGCGGTGCGTGGCGTGGTGGAGACGATGGACGGTATTTCCAAATCGTCCGCGCGCGTGGGCGAGATCATCGGTGTGATCGAAGGTATCGCGTTCCAGACCAACATCCTGGCGCTGAACGCGGCCGTGGAAGCGGCGCGCGCCGGCGAGCAGGGACGTGGCTTCTCGGTGGTGGCGGCGGAGGTGCGCAATCTCGCGCAGCGTTCGTCGGCCGCGGCCAAGGAGATCGGCGAACTGATCAACGGCTCGGTCAAGCAGGTGAAGGACGGCGCAAAGCAGGTGGAGGTGGCCGGCAAGACCATGGACGATATCGTCGGGGCGGTACGCCGGGTGACGGACATCATGGGCGAGATCACCGCCGCCAGCGAGGAACAGACGGCCGGCATCGAGCAGGTCAGCCATGCCATCACGCAGATGGAAAGCGTGACGCAGCAGAATGCCGCACTGGTCGAAGAGGCGGCCGCTGCGGCGGAAAGCCTGCTGCAGCAGGCGCAGGGTCTGGTGAGCGAGGTGTCGCGGTTCGACCTTGGCGAGACGCGCGCAGTGACCCGGGCCATGGTCCCGGCATCCCAGACCCGGGCACTCCCGGTAGCGCCGGCGGTACCGCGCATCGAACACGCCAAGGCGGCCCCGGCCGTCGCCGCGCCGACGCGTGTGCGCGCCATTTCGCGCCCGGCCGCGCCGGCCTTGCCGTCGGCCGCGCCGGTGCCGCAGGCCACGCGTGTGGCTCGCGAGCCGGCCGTGCCCGCGGCGGCCCGTCCGCCGGTGGTGCGCAAGGCGCCGGCCTCGGTGTTGCCGGCCCGCGCCGCGGCCAAGCCCGCCAAGGCGCGGCCGCCGGTCGAGCGGCAACGCCACGACCCGGTGCTGCGCACGCCCGCGCGGCGGGCGGCGGCGGGCGTGGCGTCAAGCCCGGCGCACGCGACCGAAGCCGGTAGCTGGGAAACTTTCTGAAAGATTTGAGACAAGCGGGCCGGCGGGGAACTCGCCTACAATGGCGGTTCTCCTTGAACAGAAGAGCAGACAAGGCCGACCCGGGCCCGCGCCTGGCGACGAACCCCCGGTAACGCACGCCGGGGACTACCGGTCCAGGCACGACCGTTCCATCCAATGGTGAGGATGGTGGCGCACCCGCTCCGGCTTCCCAGGCCGCCGTCTGCCGTCCGACATGTCCTCCGCTCCCGATCCGGCTGCCACGCGCGGCAAGTCGTCACGCGTTGCCGCCGCTGCTTCGTCGTCCGCCGCTGCCACGCCTCCCGCCGTGCCCGTCAGGCAGGTGCTGTTTGGCCTGATGCTGGCGATCCTGCTCGGCGCGCTCGAACAGTCCATCGTCGCGGTGGTGCTGCCCGATATCGCGCTCCAGCTCAACGGCTTCGACAACATGGCATGGGTCATCTCGGCCTATCTGGTGGCGTCGACGGTCGTCACGCCGATCTACGGCAAGCTGTCCGACGTGCTCGGACGCCGCGCGGTCCTGACGTTCTCGATCATTCTGTTCATGCTGGCCTCCATCGCGTGCGCGATGGCCACCACGATGCCGATGCTGATTGCCATGCGCATCCTGCAGGGCCTTGGCGGTGGCGGGTTGATCTCGGTGTCGCAGGCGACCATCGGCGATGTGGTACCGCTGCGCGAGCGCGGCCGCTACCAGGGCTACGTCAGCGGCGTGTGGGCGGTCTCGAGCATGGCGGGGCCGGTGGTCGGCGGCTATCTGGCGCACTGGTTGTCGTGGCGCTGGATCTTCTGGATCAATATCCCGCTTGCACTGCTGGCGCTGGTAACGGTGCGTCGTGCGTTGCGCCACCTGCCGGTGAGCGGGCGCAAGCATCGCATCGATTATGTCGGCGCGCTGCTGTTCGGCGGTGGCCTGACCGGCGTGCTGGTGTTCCTCACGCGGCTGGGACAGGGACATTCCCCGCTTGAAGCGGAATCGATCGGCCTGTTGCTGGCGGGCCTGCTTGGCATGGTCATCTTCGTCTGGCAGGAGCGGCGCGCGAGCGATCCGGTGATTCCGCTCGACCTGCTCGCGGTGCCGACGGTCGCGATCTGCTGCATCACGCTGTTCCTCTGTTTCTTCCAGCTGATTGCCATGTCGGTGCTGTTGCCGCTGCGCTTCCAGGTGGTCGGTGGGGCACCCGCCGATATCGCCGCGTTGCGCCTGGTGCCGCTGACGCTGTCGATCCCCTGCGGCGCGTTTATTGCCGGACGCCTGATGTCGCATACGGGTCGCTACAAGCCGCTGCAGTTGACGGGCTCGCTGGTGGCCCCGGTGGCGATTGTCGCGCTTGCCTTCGTGCCGCCCCATGGCGTGGCGCTCAGCGTGCTGGTGATGGTGGTGCTTGGCCTGTCGCTCGGCCTGCAGTTTCCCAGCGGCCTGGTGGCAACGCAGAACGCGGTGCCACAGCAGCAGATGGGCATTGCCACCGCGTTGACCGCATTTTCGCGTCTGCTCGGCGGCGCGGTCGGCGTGGCGGTGCTGACTACGGTGCTGATCGGGTTGCTGCGCCATAGCGGCGTGGCGGTGACCGCGGTGCACGGTGGCGAGGATGTGTTGATGAGCATGTTCCGCCGCGCCATGAGCGCGGGCGACCAGGCCGATGCGGTGGCCGTGCGCGCGGCCGCGGATCAGGCGTTCCGGACGCTGTTCCTGTTGAGCGCCTGCGCCTCGGCGATTTCACCGTTCCTGGTGATGCGGCTCAAGGAAGTGACTTTGCGTGGCAGCTCGACCACGACCGCATCCGCGGCGGCGGAGTAGTACCGCCGGCGGTGCGGTGGCGAAAGCGCCGGATCGACAGCGGAGAAAAAGGCGACCTGCGGGTCGCCTTTTTCTTGCCGTCCGCTCACGCGGGCGTGCTTGCGAGATGGGTTGTGGGAGGCGTAGTGGGATCGCCGACGGGATCGCCGACGGGGACGCCCGTATGCCGCATCATGCCACCACGATCCGGCGCGGATCGGCCAATGCCAGTGCTTCGGCACGGTCCGCGCGCGGCGGATAGATCCACTCGGTATTGATCTGCGTCTTCAGGCGCTTGGCCAGATTGCCGGACAGCTTGACCTGGCGATCCCAACCTTCGGTATAGACCGCACCCCAGGGGCCCAGGTCGAGGCACGTGACGTACTTGGGCTGGCTGTACGGAATGGGGGCTTCCCCGAGCAGGTCGGCGGCGGCATTGTGGCCGGCCGAGCGGCCCAGATTCATGGCGTGCTGGCACGACATGGCGGCATGATTGCCGTCCTCGTCGGTCGCCGCATAGGCGCAATCGCCGGTCGCGTAGACCGCATCGACGCCCTCGACCCTCAGATTGCGATCGACATGCAGTCGCCCAAGGCGATCGCGCTCGGCGGGGATCTGTGCGGTCAGGTGGCTGGCGCGGGCGCCCGCCGTCCAGATCACGGTGGCCGCTTCGATACGCTCGCCGTTTTCCAGCGTCACCCCGTGGGCATCGATTGCGCCGACACCGGAGCCGAGCTTCCAGGTCACACCCAGCTCGCCGAGCGCCTGCGTGATGACGGGGCGCGGACCCGGGCCGAGGTCCGGGCCGATCTCCGTATTGCGTTCCACCATGATGACGTTGACCTCCGCCTCCTGTCCGAGAATCTCGCGCAGGCGGGCTGGCAGTTCGGCGGCGGTCTCGATGCCGGTAAAGCCGGCGCCAGCTACCACGACCGTATTGCGGGCGACGCTGGCCGGCCGCGCCGCCAGTGCGCGCAGATGCGCCTCGAGCCTGTCCGCGTCGGCGACCTGATCGACATTGAATGCATGACTGTCCAGACCCGGAATCTCCGGCCGGAACAGCCGGCTGCCGGCCGCCAGCACGAGACGATCGTAGCCGAGCCGCACGGACGCCGCGTCTGCGCCGGTGCCGGTCAACTCGACTTCCCGCGCGGCCACGTCGATGTGCTGGACGGCGCCTTGCACAAAGCGCACGCCGACAGCCCGGAAGATGTATTGCAGCGGCGCCGTCATCGCGCCCGGATTGTGCTCGTAGAGCCGGGGCCGCACATGCAGTTCGGGCTTCGGGGCCACCACCACGATTTCCACGTCGGTGCGCCCGACCTGATCGAGCAGCCGGGCCGAAGCCAGCGCGCTCCACATGCCGGCAAAGCCGGCGCCAATGACGAGAATACGTTGGGACATGCTGATGTTCTCCTTCAAGCCTCGGTGTCCTGGCAGACCTCATGTCTGTCGTTAACGACGATTCTATGAGTCGGAGTTAGGAAGTGCAAGGTGATCCTGCAAAAAACATGGATTTAGTGGGTCGGAGTTATTTGTCGTCCACCCGACGGGGCAGCGCGGCAGCCGATAATTTTCCGATATACGGCAATCGTCATTCCGTATTAGCCAGGCGATGGCCCCGACCATAGACTCGATCCTGTTCCAATCAACAGGAGTGGAGATGGACAAGAAGCGGGTTGACCTCTATTGGGATGTAGGCAGTACCAACACTTATTTCGCCTTGAAGCTGATCAGGCCGATCCTGAAACGCCACGGCGCGACGTTGGTCCTGCATCCGTACAACCTGGGCTACGTATTTCGCAACAACGAATACGAGTTGATGAAAGAGCCCAAGTCGAAGCTGCGTTACCGCAAGCGCGACCTGATGCGCTGGGCCGAGAAATACAACCTGCCATTCCAGATTCCGCGCCAGTTCCCCATCAAGTCCAGCCGGGTACTGCGTGGCTCCCTCGCCATGCGGCGCAAGGGTCTCGAACTGGAATTTGTGGAACGCGTCATGGAAGCCTACTGGGAGCGCGGCGACGCGACGATCGTGGACTATGCCGGCATGCGCCCCATCGTCGAGGCGCTGGGTGTCGACTTTGCGTGGTTCGAAGCGGTCGCCGCCAGCGACGAAATCGGCGCGGAGCTCGCGCAAAGTACCGACGCCGCGCTGGAGCGGGGCGTGTTTGGCGTACCGACCATGATGGTCGGCGACGAGATGTTCTGGGGTAAGGACCGCCTGGACTTCATGGAGGACGAACTGGCACGGGTTACCTAGGCAAGCCGGCAGCTCGCCATGCGATACGCCTGTCGTGCGCGCGCGCATGCTGCACCGATGGACTCGCCGCCCTGCCGGACAGACTTACGCAGGGCGGCATTTTTGTTCAGATGATGCCTTGCGCGCGCAGCAGGCCGCAGGTCGTCACGTCGATGCCCGCCATCTCACGCAACACCTCCTCGGTATGCGCTCCCGGCACCGGTGCCGGGGCGTGATAGCCGACTTCGGCATCGCCGAACCGTAACGGAAAGGCCGCCGCCTTCACGCTCATGGCCGCATCGGCGAGGGGGTTCCATAGCGATACCGCCATGTCGCGCGCGATCATCTGCTCCCATGCCAGCACCTCGTCGATCGATCGCACCGGACTGCAAGGGATCTTGACCGCGCGCATCCGCTGCTCGATCTCCTCCGTCGTCAGCGTTGCCGTCCACGCCGAAACGATGGCATCGACCGTGGCGTTGTTCGCCAGACGCCAGGAGACCGACATCATGTCCGGATCGTCCTTGAGGTCCGTGCGTCCCATCACGTCGAGCAGCGTGCTCCAGTCTTCATTGCTCGCTGCGCCGAGCGTCACCCAGCCGTCGGCACTCTGGTAGGCGTTGAAGGGCGAGAAGCGCATGATCCGATTGCCCTGCTGGAACGAGAGTCCGAGCTCGCGGTAGCAATCTAGCGGCTCATCGAGAATCAGGGAGAACAGGCAGTCGGCCATGGATACATCCACCGACTGGCCTTGCCCGGTCCGTTGGCGATAGTTCAACGCCGCCACGATGCCGAAGGCGGCGAAGAGGCCGGCAATCGCATCGGATAACGGCGAGCCGGCCTTGGTGGGCCCGGCCTCGGGCTGGCCGGTGATGCTCATCAGGCCGACCGCGGCCTGGACCATCAGGTCATAGGCCTTGAGATGTCGTGCCGGACCGGTCGCGCCGTAGCCGGTCAGCGAGCAATAGACCAACGATGGGTTGACCTCCCGCAGCACGCCATGGCCGATGCCAAGGCGGTCGGCTACCCCGGCGCTGAAGTTCTCCACCACCACGTCCGCCTGCGCGACCATGCGCAGGAACAGCTGTCTGCCCTCGGCGCTCTTGAGATTCAGCGTCGCCGACTTCTTCGCGCGCGCACGTTTCAGATATGCGATGCCCATATCCTGCTCCGAACGCCTCTCGAAGGACACGCCCCCCGGGCCCGCGAACGGCGGCGAGAAGGCGGTGGGGTCGCCGCCCGCCGGATCGTCGATCTTGATGACCTCGGCACCGAGACCGGCCAGAAACAGCGTGCATTGCGGTCCGGAGAAAAACCGCGTGAGGTCGAGTACCTTGATACCCGCGAGAATCCTGTTGGTCATAAGGGGTCATCTGCCTGATTAGACTCGTGGCAAGTCTAGGCATGCCATCGGCAAACTGGCCAATAGGACTTTGCGGTGGTGGTATTGCGATTCGGTATGGCTAGTCGATGCGCGTCGCGCCCGGCCATGCGCCTTCGTCCGCCAGTGCTTGCGCGGTCTCGCGCACAAGCTCCATGATGCGCCGTGCGGCGGCGCTCAACGGCATGAGGTCGAAAGTGCAAAGAGAAAGCCGGCGCTGCAGCGCGGCACCGGCGATGCGCTGTACCACGAGCCCGTCGGTGCCCCCGGGAATCGAGGCCGAGAGAATCGTCGCGCCCACGCCGCTGGCGACCACCGCGCGGATGGTCGCCAGCGAATCGAGTTCGGCCAGCACCACGGGCCTGTGGCCGGCGGCGTCGAACGCTTCATCGATGATCTGCCGCGTGATATTGGCCTTGCCGGGTAGCACCAGCGGATGGGCGGCGGCTTCCGCCATGCTGATTTCCGCCGCGGGTGTGGCGCCCGGCCGCCGACACGACAGCAGCATCAGATGCTCCGTCAGCAGCGGCATCACGTCGAGGTGCGCGGCCAGCCGGGTTCCCTGCACCACGCCCGAGCCGTCGATCCGCTCGAACAGCAGGCTCATCTCGATACGACCGTTGACCACCAGTTCCTGCAGATGGCCGCTGAGGCTCTCGGTGATCTGCAGCTGGATATCGGGATACTGCCGTGCCGCTTCCGTCAGAAGCCGCGGCGCCAGCGTGGTTGCCGCGCTGGTCGGCAGGCCGATGGATACGGTGCCTTGCGGATGTTCTCCGGCATGCTGGACTTCGGTCTTCATCAGTTCCGCCTGGCGCAGCATCGCGCGCGCGTGGCGATAGAAGACCTCGCCTGCTTCCGTCGCCACCACGCCGCGCGCGCTTCGCGTCAGCAGCTTCACCTTGAGTTCGTCCTCCAGCTTGGCAATCTGCTGGCTCAACGCGGGCTGCGCGGTGTACAGGTCGGCCGCGGCGCGGGACACGCTGCCCAGCTCGACGATTCGCACGAAGTACTTCAGCTGTCGGAATTCCATGGCGAATTGTATGGCGCGAAGCCGCAAGGCCGCCAGCCATAAGTTTTCGACATGCCCCAAGCGGGACACAGTATTGGCGCATCGTTCATGACATTTCTAAGATGGCTCCACCAGCAACGCACCCCCCGACGAGATGATCGATCTCTATTTCTGGAGTACCCCGAACGGCTACAAGGTCTCCATCCTGCTTGAGGAACTCGAATTGCCTTACCGCGTCATCCCGGTCCATATCGGCAAGGGGCAACAATTCGCGCCCGAGTTCCTGGCCATCAGCCCCAACAACAAGATCCCTGCCATGGTCGATCATGACGGCCCGGATGGGCAGCCCATGGCGATGTTCGAGTCCGGCGCCATCATGCTGTACCTGGCCGAGAAGAGCGGCTTTCGCTTTCTGCCGCAAGATGCCCGCGGTCGCCATGCGGTGGTGCAATGGCTGATGTTCCAGATGGGCGGGGTCGGCCCCATGCTGGGCCAGGCCCACCATTTTCGCAAGTACGCGCCGGAGCCGATCGCCTACGCCATCGAGCGCTACACCAACGAAGCACGCCGCCTCTACAGCGTGATCGACCGCCGCCTGGCCGATGTGGAATATCTCGCCGGCGACTATTCCATCGCGGATATGGCCACCTATCCGTGGCTGCGCGCCCACAAGTGGCAGGGGCAGGACCTCGCCGACTACCCCCATCTGCAACGCTGGTACGCGGCGATACGGGCGCGCCCGGCGGTGCAACGGGGCGTTGCGGTGCTGGCCGGGAAAATCGACAGGTCGGGCGCCCCGCCCAGCGGAGAGCGCTGGGACAACCTGTTCGGCAAGAATCAGTTCGCCACGCGCTAGGAGACTTACAGTGCCGCATGCCAACGCCCCGATGCTCACGGGCTTTCGCGTACTCGACATTACGCAGATCGTCGCCGGCCCTACCTGCACCCGCATCCTGGCCGAGATGGGCGCGGAAGTCGTCAAGCTCGAGCTGGCGCCGTTCGGCGATCGCACCCGCGTCGGCGGACTGCGCAGTCAGCGCCCCGAATACAAGCGGTGTTCGCAGAGCACCTACTTCGTACAGCACAACCATTCGAAGAAGAGCCTGGCGCTGAACCTCAAGCACGACCGTGCGCGAGAGCTCATCCTCAGGATGATTCCGCAGTTCGACGTGCTGGTCGAGAATTTCTCGCCGGGGGTGATCGAGCGCTTTGGCCTCGGTTACGACGTGCTCAAGACAATCAATCCACGCCTCGTCATGTGTTCCATCTCGCTGGCTGGGCAGAACGGCGCACTGGCGAACAAGCCCGGCTACGACTATGTCGCGCAGGCGTACGCCGGCGTAACCGACCTGATCGGCGAGGCCGACGGCAGTCCCGCGCTGATCACGATGGCAATTGGCGATGCCTCGACCGGCGTGGCGGCGGCCATGGCCGTGGGCTTTGCGCTGCTGCATCGCGAGCGGACCGGGGAAGGGCAGTATATCGAGACGTCCTTGCTCGACACCTACTTCAACATGCACGAAGTCGCGCTGCCGCGCGTGAGCCTGCGCAAGGGCTATCAACCGGTACGCACCGGCAGCCAGCATCCCGACGGCGGCCCCACGGGGATCTTCCGCTGCGGTGACGGCACCTACCTGACGCTGGCCACGCTGCCGCACCAGTGGGAGTCATTCGCCGCGGCACTGGGGCGCGACGATCTGCTGACCGATCCCCGCTTCGCGACAGCCGCCCTGCGTCGTGACAACAATGCCGCGCTCAAGGAAATCCTGGAAGCATGGCTGGCCGGATTTTCGTCACGGGACGCCGCCATCGCGGCGCTCGAAGCCAAACGCATTCCCTGCGCGCCGGTTCTGACCCTGCCGGAAGCCATGGCGCATCCGCATCTGCGCGACCGTGGCGTGGTGCGTACCGTGCGCGATCGGTATCTCGGCGAATTTCAGATCCCGGGGCCGCCGGCGCGGTTCTCCGCGTGGGAGTACGCCGGCTCGCTCAAGGCCGATCTGCTGGGGGAACACAATGAACAGATCCTGCGGGACATGGCTGGCCTGAGCGACGCCGAGATCGACGCGCTGTATGCGGAAGGTGTGCTCGTACGCGATCGTCTGCTCGAGACCGGCGCCGACGCGTCGCACTGTGCCGCGCGGGCGTCACAGGACGAGCCTGCCGGCGCGGCGGGCCCGCGGTGATGCGATGACGCGCGACGTGGAACCGTTCGACCTGTTCGTGATCGGTGCCGGCTCGGGCGGCGTAAGAGCGGCCCGTACCGCCGCCGCACTTGGCGCGCGGGTCGCCATTGCCGAGCAGGCGCGGGTGGGTGGCACCTGTGTCATACGCGGTTGTGTCCCCAAGAAGCTGCTGGTGACGGCGAGCCGCTTCCGCGCGGAAACGGCCGATGCCACCGGCTTCGGGTGGCGGCTGGCAAGCTCCGGCCACGACTGGGTTGCCCTGCGCGACCGCGTTGCCGCGGAAGTGAGCCGGCTCGAACAGCTGTATCGGAGGGGGCTCGATAGCAGCGGCGTCGCCCTCATCAACGCGCGTGCGACCCTGGCGGGCCCCGGCCGGGTCCGGCTGGCGTCGGGCGACATGGTGGCGGCCAGGCACATCGTGATGGCCACGGGAGCGGTGCCGGCGCCGCTGACATTTGCGGGCGCGGAGCATTGCCTCACATCCGACGATGTCTTCACCTTGCCGGCATTGCCCGCGCGCATCGTCATCATTGGCGGCGGATATATCGCGCTCGAGTTCGCCGGCATTTTCAACGGCCTGGGCGCGGAGGTCTCGATCGTCCACCGCGGTGCCGCGCTTTTGCGCGGCTTCGATGCGGACCTCCAGCAGGGCGTTGCCTCGGCATACCGCGAGCAGGGCATCGAGATTCGCCTCCGTGCCGAGGTGCGCAGCATCGCGCCGTGCGCGGCCGGCTATCGCGTCACGGACAGCACGGGGCGGGTGGTCGAGTGCGATGCGGTACTCAATGCGACCGGCCGCGTGCCGGACATCTCGGCAGCGGGCGACGCCCTCGCGCGGACCGCCGCCGGCGCGATCGCGGTGGACGCGCGCTATGCCACCTCGCTGGCGGGCGTGCATGCGATCGGCGACGCCATCGGACAGTTGAACCTGACGCCGGTCGCCATACGCCAGGGCCAATGGCTGGCGGAGTTCCTGTTCGGCCATACGGCAAATGGTGCGCAGGATAGGACGCGGGAGGGCGTGCAGGAGGGCACACAGGAGCGCGCGCCCGATTTCACCTTTACCCCCACCGCCGTGTTCTCGACGCCGGAGATTGCAGCCGTCGGCCTGACCGAACAGATGGCGCGCGCCACGTTTGCCGATGTCGCGGTATATCGATCCCACTTCCGGCCCTTGCGCGCAGCCGTCGCCGGCAGCGCGGAACGGGTGCTGATGAAGCTCGTGGTCGACGCGCAAAGCGATCGCGTGCTGGGCATGCATATGGTCGGACGGGATGCGGCGGAGATCATCCAGATGGGAGCGGTCTCGCTTCAGCATGGTGTGACCAAGCGCGCGCTGGACCAGACGGTCGCGCTGCATCCGAGCGTTGCGGAGGAGTTCGTCACCATGCGCCGGCGCGAATAGGCGGCGCGCGTTGAGCAATTGCGCGGGCGTGCATAACAACTACGAAGGAGACAGGCCATGAAGTATCACACCGTGAAGTACGCTGTCGCATGCCTGGCTGGCTGGTTGGCATGCGGATCCTCATTCGGGGAGACGTTCCCGTCCCGGCCGCTGACGCTGGTAGTGCCGTTTTCTGCCGGCGGACCGACGGACGTCGTGGCGCGTCATCTGGGCGTTGCCATGGGCCGCACGCTCGGCCAGAGCGTGGTCGTGGAAAACCGCGCCAGCACGGGCGGCATCGTCGGGTCGGAAGCCGTGGTGCGGGCGGAGCCGAACGGCTACACGCTGTTGATCCATAACATCGGCATGGCGACGTTGCCGGCGCTGACCAGATCGCTACGCTTCGACCCGACCCGGGACTTCGAGTACATCGGCCTGGTCGCGGACGTGCCCATGACGCTGGTTGCACGCGCCCAGCTGGCGCCGAACGGCTTCGCGGAGTTGCGACGGTATATATCGGCCAACCAGAAGAAGATCAATCTTGCCAACGCGGGCGTCGGTACGGCCTCGCATCTGTGCGGGCTCATGCTGATGAGTCAGTTGCATGTGCCGATGACGAGCGTCGCGTACAAAGGTGCTGCGCCGGCGATGGTCGACATTCAGGGTGGCCAGGTCGACCTGCTGTGCGACCAGATCACGACGACGCTGCAGCCCATCCATACCGGCAGGGTCAAGGCCTATGGCAGCACGACTGCAGCGCGGCTCCCCAGTTTGCCGAACCTGCCGACATTGCGGGAACAAGGCCTTGGCGATTTCGAGGTCACGGTCTGGCACGGCATCTATGCACCGAAGGGCACGCCGCAGCCGGTGGTGGCGCGACTGGCGAAGGCGCTGCAGGACGCGGTGAGCGACCCGGCGTTTCGCGAGAGTATGCAGAAGCTCGGGGCGATTCCGGTGCCTGCGGAGCGCGCCACGCCGGCTGCGTTGTCGTCGCAGTTGCGCAGTGAAATCGCCCGGTGGACCGCGATCATCCGACAGGCGGACGCATTTATCGACTAGGCAGGGTGGGCGCGGCCCTGGCGGTGCCGAGGCTCGACGGGGGGGCTCGCCGCCCTCGGGTTGCTGGCAGGGGATCAGCCGCCGTGGTCCGATCGATCGCTGCGGCGATTGGCGGCGCGGTCGGTCAGCCATTGCACCACCTGGGGACCATAGGAGGCAGGGGCCTTGCCGTCCGTGCGCTCCGCCAGATCGGCCAGCGTGTGTTGCTTCAGCTCGGCCCGCATGGCCTTCTCCGCCGACTGCATGATGGCATGGATGCCACACACGCCACGTGTGGCCCATGCCGGCGCCTTGTCGTCGAAGACCGCGCAACGGCTGCGAATCTCGCGGCAGTCGAACAGCGGTTTGTCCCCGTCGATCGCCACCACCACATCGTGCACGGTGATCCGGTTGCTCGGCCGCGCGAGCCGGAACCCGCCCTTGATGCCTTCGGTGGCGCTGACGATATTGGCCCGCGCCAGCTTGGTGAATACCTTGGCCAGATATTCGGCCGGGATGCCCTGCAGTTCCGCCAGGTCGCGCACGCTGGCTTCCTCCATGGCCGCATTTTCGCTGCGCATCAGGTGCAGCATGCAATGCAGCGCATATTCGACGCCCGTGCTGATATAGGACATGGTTAAACTCGGACAGATTGAATCTTAGTAGCAAGGCTATACAAGTCCTGGCCGAAGCGCAAGTGCGGGCTTGCCAGGGCCTGTGCGCACCCGCCAAATGGCAAGCGCGTGCGACTACCAGCGCCAGCGCACCCCCAGGTTGCCGCGGAAGCTGTTCTCGCGCGAGCCATCGAGATTTGTCGCATAGCCGATGGTGACGTACGCACTGCCGCGCTGGCCCAGGCGGGCGGCCACACCCGCGTCGAATTGCACCGAGGTGGCGGCAAGGCGGGTGGCGATGGCATCGGTGCCGGCGAACACCACGCTGTCGGTGCCGCCGGATCGCCTCAGCACATTGGCGCGCACATACGGCATCCAGACGATGCCCCGTTGTTCGACCGGGTGCTCCACGCGCACCCCCGCGCGGCCGAGCCAGCCGTTGGCATTGTGGAAGGCCACGGTTGAGATGCCATCGTCGATATCGTCGATGGTCACGCGCTGCCAGATCCACTGTAGCTGCGGTTCCACGATCACGCCGGTGCCCACGCGCAGCGGTACCCCGGCCTCCAGCGAAGCCGCCAGTGCGTGGCCATGCGTGGAGGCGCCGAGTCCGCGCGACGATCGGGGCGTCATCGTCAGCGTGCTGCCTTGCACGATCGCCTCGCCATACCACTCGCCCGGACCGATATGGGCCCAGTAGAGCCCGAGGCTGGCGGCGTCGACATCCAGCGTGCCGACCGTGGCTTGCGGAAAGCCGAGCGCCAGTCCGCTCACGTCGCCGCGGGCCCGCGCCAGTCCCGCCGTCACGCCATAGTGATTGCGATGGCCCGCGTGGGTACTGTCGGCGTACAGGTCCTGGCCGAGCTGCAGTCCGACCATGCTGCCGTCGAACGCGGGGTCGGTATCGCCTTGCTGCCCCTGCTGGACACGTCCGCCCCACGCGCGGGTCCAGCTCGACGGCAGCGTGCCGCGCCCCGCCAGCAGCCCTTGTTGTCCGTGCCGGTCGTGAAAGGTGCCGATCTGCTGGAATCCGAGCGCGCGTGCGACTGCGGGCATTTCCGCATAGATCGGCACCTCGGGCCGGTAGAGAGGCACGGGTGCGGCGCCCGGGACCGCGGCCGGTAGCGTCGGTGTGCCTGGCGCGGGTTCGGGTACCGGTGCCGGCGCGGGTGGGGGCACCGGTGGCGGCGCTTCTGGCGAAGGTGGCGAGGGTGGCGGCGGTGGCGGAGGTGGCGGTGCGGGCGGCAGGGTCGAGCGCAGATACCAGCTATGCGCCGATCCCGCGCTGGCGCCGCCGCGAAACAGGTAATACGCATACGCGCCCGCGCTGATCGAGCCGCCCGCCAGCGCAAACGCATCCGCGCGCGAGGTTGCGCCATCGACCGCCTGCACCAGCGCAATACCGTCGCCGGTGGTCAGCCCGCCATGGCCGCCGAGGTTGGCGAGCGCAATGGTGGTGGTGCCGGCGATGGCGCCGCCCGACACCACCAGGCGCGCCGCCGGCGCGGTATCGGTGCCGAGCACGCTCTCGCTGCGCAGCGTGCCATGGTCGCCGGTGTAGCCGCCGACGATGGTCAGCTGGCCGCTTGCATTGCCGTTGCCGGGATGGAGCACGCCCGCGTTGACGAGATTGCCAGCCAGCATGCCGGTGCCGGCCAGCGTGCTGCCGGCGCGCACGGTGGTGGCGCCGCCCAGCGTGCCGTCCAGGTGCAAGACACCGCGCTGGACCTCCACCGCCTGGAAGCTGCCCGCACCGCGCCACGTCCACGCGTCGCCCTGCATCTGCAACGCGGCAAAGCGGGAGAACACGTTATCGGCGGTCCCCGAGCCTTGCAGCACCAGCCGCGTAGCGGCATTGCCGCCGCCATCGGCACTGCCGCGAATCACCGAGCCCGTCAGCAGCACCAGCGTATTGGCGCCGCCGCCCATCGACACCGCCGTGCCGGCATCGCTCTGCAGCAGCCCGGCATTGATGACGGTGCTCGCGCCGTTGAGCGTACGCACCGCTGACGCCAGACGACTGATGATCTGGCCACCGGGTCCATTCTCGATGGTGGCGGTAAAACCGGAACTCGCCGTATTGGAGAACACGGCATCGGCGCCGCTGCCGCGCGTCTCGATGGTGCCAGTATTCACGTGGCTGTCGCCGTTTCCCTGCATATACACTGCAAAGCTGGCGGTGCCGGTGGTCAGCAGGCTACCGTGGTTGGCAATGCTGCCCGTGCCGCCGAGAATCGACATGGCCCTCGCGTTGCTGCCCACGGTGACGATGCTGCCGGTGTTGACCAGCGCGTTGCCCGACTGACCGGCATTGGTCTGTCCCCAGGCCGCCGTCATGCCATAGGCGTTGGGACCCGAGGTGCGGACACTGCCGTCGTTGACCAGCATATTGCCGCTGCCATTGGCCGCCATGCCGTCATTGAATGCACCGGTGGTGGTGATGCGCCCCTCGGCATGATTGACGATTGCGTTGCCGTGGTTGACGCCGAGCAACGCCGCGCCACGCGCGCTGCCGCTGGCGGCACCGCCGCCCAGGGTCAGCGTGCCCCGGTGGTGCACCTGGCTGTCGGTGTCGACGCGGACCGGGACAGGAACTGTGTTGTTGCTGAATGCGCCATCAGCGCCGGTGTCGATATTGATCGTGACGTCATGACTGCCAGCGGGGGCCAGAACCGGCGCGGAGAGGTTGCCAGTGCATTGGACGGTGGTGCCGCTGCCAGGCGTACTGCTGTCGCACGCGGCCACGCTGGTGGCCGGACGCACGAGGGGAAGCGTGTAGGCGATGGCGAGCAGCGACCGCAGCAGCGTACTTGTGGTTGTCTGCAAGGTGGCTCCAGCCCGCGGCATGGCATGCCGCGGCCTCTGTCATGGAGCCTAGTCGCGATTACGCCGGCCCACAAGTCGCGCGGCGCCGGGCACGTGCCGCCAACCCCGGGCCAAGCGTCCAGCGCAGGGTCGGCGCCAGCATGCGCATGCCGGCGCGCGAGAACTGCCGCCGCAGCGAGGGCGCGTCGAGCCCGAGCATCTGCCGCGCCCATGCCGGCAGCAGCGCCACGCCGGCATCGGTCATCACGCGCACGGCAGGCAGCAGTTGCGGCCTGGCCACCGGCATCGACATCACCAGCCGTACCACCTCGAAGGTGCGATCGCTGGCGACCAGGCCGGGACGCTGTGCGTCGAGATAAGCGGCGATGGCGGCGTGCGAGTCCGGCACGTCGGGCGCGCCCAGCAGCGCCGCGATGTGCGCTTCCTCGGCGAAGTACCGGTCCTGGTCGGCGGCGGACAACGGACCCACATAACGCAGGTAGCCGGCCAGAAAGCTGGAGACCTCGGCGACATGTACCCAGGTCAGCAGCGCCGGGTCGTCGGCGGCGTAGGGGCGGCCGTCGGGCGCGGTGCCGCGGATATGGGCATGAATGCGCCGCACGCGCTCGATCAGCTGCATCGCATCGGCACGGCTGCCGTAGGTGGTGCCGGCAATGAATTGCGCGGTACGGCCCAGGCGGCCCTGCATGTCGGTGCGGAACGTGGAGTGGTCCCAGACGCCCGCCAGCGCGAGCGGATGGAGCGCCTGCAGCAGCAGCGCGCTGACGCCGCCGGCCAGCATCGCCGGGAAGTCGGCATGCACGCGCCAGCAGACCGCGTCGGGGCCGAACAGACCGGGATCGCCCGGCGGATTGTCATAGTCGAGCGTGAGCCCGGAATTGCTGCGCGTGATGGCGCGCACCTGGGCGCCGGCGTGGCTGCGCAGGCGCGCCAGCAGCTTGCTGGCGGGGGTAGTAGCAGGGGCGGCGGGGGTGGGATCCGACGGTCCAGATGGCATGGCGAACGCAATGTCCGTGGCGTGGAATTCGAACGGTACTGCAGAAAATCCACGAACAGCATCGCAGGATACTACGTGCGCCAGCGCCATGTCTCAATGCGCGGCGGCCGCGCTATCCGCGGAGCCGCCCCGGACCGGCCGCGTGAACCAGACCAGCGGGACGATGGCCACGAAGATCACGGCCGAGATCCAGAAGATATCGTTCAGTCCGAGCATGTTTGCCTGGATGTTCAGCGAGCGTTCGAAATACGCCAGCGCCTGCTGCGGTGAGAAGTGCAGGGTGTCCTGGATCGATCGCAGCGCGGCCTGGTAGGCCGGATCGTTGGGGCTCGCATGCTCGGCCAGCTGCGCGTGGTGCAGGATGGCGCGGTTGTTCCAGGTGGTGGTGGCCAGCGACGTGCCCACCGCCCCGCAGAACAGGCGCACGAAGTTGGACAGGCCGGCCGCGGCAGGAATTTTCTCCGGCGGCTGGCCGGACAGGATGATCGCGGTCAGTGGCACGAAGAACAGTGCCATCGGAATGCCCTGCAGCAGCGTGGGTATCACCAGGGTCCAGGTGTCGACGCCGGTGGTGTAGTGCGAGCGCATCAGGAATACGCCGGCAAAGCCCAGGAAAGACAGCGTCGCCAGCACGCGCAACTCCACCCTGGGCAGGAACTTGCCAACCACCGGCGACAGCAGCACCGCAAAGATGCCGAGCGGCGCGGTGACGAGTCCGGCGTTGACGGCGGGGTAGGCCAGGTACTGCTGCATCCATTGTGGCAGCACGACGAGGTTGGCGAAGAACACGGCGAACGCGACCGAGATGGCGATCGTGCCGGCGAGGAAGTTGCGATGCCGGAACAGGCGCAGCTCGACGATGGGATTCGGTTCGGTCAGTTCCCAAATCAGGAAGAACACAAAGCCGAGCACCGCGACGATCGCCAGCGTGATGATGACAGGCGAGCCGAACCAGTCGAGATCCTTGCCCTTGTCGAGCATGATCTGCAACGCCGCCACCCACGTGACCAGCGATGCCAGCCCGACCAGGTCGATCGGCAGCTTGCGTGTGGGCGACTCGCGGTCGCGATAGATGGTCCATGTCACCGCCGCCGCGAAGATCCCGACCGGCACGTTGACGTAGAAGATCCATGACCACGAATAGCTGTCGGTCATCCAGCCGCCGAGTGCGGGCCCGGCGATCGGCCCCACCGTGGCGGTCATGGCCCAGATCGCGAGTGCGGAGGAACTCTTGTCCTTGGGAAAGGACCCGAGCAGCAGCGCCTGCGAGAGCGGGATCAACGGTCCGGAGACCGCACCCTGCAGGATGCGCGCGGCCAGCAGCGTGGTCAGGTTCGGCGCAATGCCGCACAGCCACGACGCCAGCACGAACATCAACAGCGCACCGACGAACAGCCGCACCTGGCCGATGCGCTGGGTGAGCCAGCCGGTGAGCGGAATCGAAACGGCGTTGGCCGCGGCGAACAGCGTGATGACCCACGTGCCTTCGTCCACCGACACGCCAAGATTGCCCGCGATGGTGGGAATCGCGACGTTGGCGATCGACGAATCGAGCACGTTCATGAATGTGGCGAGGGCCACGGCAAAGCTGCCCAACGCCAGTCTGGCGCCGGTCAGCGGAGGCGGACTCATCGGTGCCGGCGCAATAGGCGCCTGCGGACGTGGTGCCTGCGGATTAGGTGCCTGCGGTCGCATGCTGGACTCCGGTAGAAATTCAGGCGCCCTTGCCAGGCTTGCCGTTCAGGTTCCGGGCGATGATGCGGGCGATCTCGCGATCGGCCTCCGCGCCCTGGCGCTCGAACACGGTGGTCTCGTAACGCGTACGGAATGCCGCGGCGTCGGCCGTACCCAGTTCGGCCCCGGTTCCCTTGGTATCGACGTCGACCACCATCGACAGCCCGATCTGCAGCGGATGCGCGCGCAGTTCCGCGGGATCGAGCTGGATGCGCACCGGCAGACGCTGCACCACCTTGATCCAGTTACCGGTGGCGTTCTGCGCGGGCAATGCCGAGAACGCGCTGCCGGTACCGGCGGCAAAGCCCACCACCTTGCCGTGATAGGTCACCTTGCCGCCATACAGGTCGGCGTGCAGCGTCACCGGCTGGCCGATGCGCAGATGCCGTACCTGCATCTCCTTGAAGTTGGCATCGACCCAGACGCCGTCGAGCGGTACCACGGCCATCAGCGGGTTGCCTGGCGCAACGCGCTGACCGACCTGCACCGCGCGGCGCGCAACGTAGCCAGTGACCGGCGCCGGTACCGTGTTGCGCGCACTGGCCAGCCAGGCGTCGCGCACCTTGGCCGCGGCGGCCTGCACGGTCGGATGGTCGGCCACGGTGCTGCCATCGGTCTGCACATGGTTGGCGGCGAGCTGCTGACGCGCGGTATCGAGCGCGGCGGCGGCAATGCGCACCGCATCGCGGGCATGCGCCACATCCTCGGCGGAAACCGCGCCGGTCTCCGTGACGCCGGTGCGGCGCTGCAGGTCCGATTGGGCGCGTGCGAGGTCGGCCTCGCGTTGCCGCACCGTGGCGGCGAGAACGTCGTTGTTGACGTAGAGCGCGCCGACCTTGCGCACGGTCTGGCCGAGCTCGGCCTCGGCGTTGGCCAGCGCGATCCTGGCGTCGGCGGTATCGAGCGTGACCAGCGGCTCCCCCGCCTTGACGATCTGGGTGTCGTCGGCATTCACGGCGACCACCGTGCCGGCGACCTGCGGCGTGAGCTGGACCAGGTTGCCATTGACATAGGCGTCGTCGGTTTCTTCGTGGAAGCGCGCCACCGTGTAGTAATACGTGCCATAGCCGATGGCGCCGAGGGCGGCGGCCAGGCCCAGCAGTGCGAGCCATCGCTTGCGTTTGCCGGCGGCGGGGTTGGGTGGGGTCGTTACCGCGTTGCGTTCGTCGGTGGTGGTTGCAGTCATGAGGGCACCTGTGCGTATCGTCGTTATTGCGGATCAGCGGACCAGAGCCGCCTGTTGCGTGGAATCGGAGTGGTCGACAAAGCCGCCGCCAAGCGCGGAGGCCAGCGCGATCTGCCGGTCACGGCGCGTCATGCGCAGATTCGCCACGTTCTGGCTGCTGGCCAGCGCGTTGGTCTGCGCGTTGAGCACCGTCAGTTGTGTGGTCAGGCCGGCCTTGTACTGCGCGAGTGCAAGGGTCAATGCGCGCTGGGCGGCGCTGTCGCTGCGCTCGGCATTGACGATCTGGTCGTCGATCGCACGGATATCCGAGAGCTGGGTCGCCGCATCGGTCAAGGCGTTGACGAGCGTGTCGTTGTAGTTGGCCACGGCGAAATCGAAGTCCGCGTAGCGGCCCTTGAGCTGTGCGCGCAGCGCGCCGCCATCGAAGATCGGCAAATGGATGGCGGGACCGACGGACGCGGTCCGGCTGGCGGCGCGCAGGAAGCGGCCCCAGCCGAAAGCATCGAGGCCGATCGCCGCGGACAGGTTGATATCCGGATAGAACTCGGCCTTGGCCACCTTGATGTCGTGCAGCGTAGCGTCGACACGCCAGCGCGCGGCGACGATATCGGGGCGGCGCGAGACCAGGTCGACGGGGAGGTTGTCTGGCAGTGCCACGGTCGCGCCGGCGCCCAGCGCGGGTTTGGCAAGGGCAAGGCCACGGTCCGGGCCTTTGCCGAGCAGCGCGCCGAGCTGGAAGCGCGTGCGCTGGATCGAGCCGTCGAGCGCGCTGACGGCGGCCTCGCTGCTGGCCAGATTGGCTTCGGCCGTGCGTTGTTCCACTTCGGTATCAAGGCCGATCGTCACGCGGCCGTTGGTCACGCGCAGCACCTCGCGGCGTTGCACCACTTCGTCTGCGGCGATATCGCGCAGCGCGTACAGCCGTGCGAGTTCGTTATAGGCGCGCGCGATGGCCGTACTCAGCGTGAGCCGGACCTGCTCGGCATCGGCCTCGCTTGCATGCACCGCGGACACGGCGGATTTCAACGCCTCGCGGTTCTTGCCCCAGAGGTCGAGCTCGTAGGAAGCATCGAGGACGGCCTTGTTCTCGGATTGCCACGAGCCCGCATAGGGCGGCGGCACAAATGTGTTTTCGGGCAGCCGCTGGCGGGTCCAGGCGTAATTGGCGCCGATGCGCGGCAGCGTGTTCGCATTGGCGCTCTCGCTGAGGGCGCGTGCCGCGGCCACGCGTGCCCGTGCCATGTCGAGCGTCGGGCTGTCGTGCATGGCTTCATCGAGCAAGGCCTTCAATTGGGCATCGCCGAACTGGTCGGCCCAGTCCGCGGCGGGCCAGCGCCCGTGCTGGGCGGGCAGGCTCTGCGTGGCGCTGTACTGCGCCGGATCGGCGATTTGCTTGTCGCTACGGATGCCGGCGTAATTGACGCAACCGGCGAGCACGGCCGCAGCGAGCAGGGAGAGCGCGGGGGCCGCGAGCCGTCTGGTTCGGAATATCGACTGATTCATCATTTGCTGATCTGTCAGTTAAATGGGCAAAAAAACGCGCCCTCAGGCGTCGTTGAATTTGGAAAGCAGCCGCAGGAACTCGTGGAATTCCGCATCGGTAAAGTCGCGCAGCTTGTGGTTCAGCACCGGCAGCACGAGGTCCGGAATCCGCTCGGCCACTTCGTGGCCCTTGGCCGTGATGGCAAGATTGACCACGCGGCGGTCTTCCACACTGCGGCTGCGTTCAAGCAGGCCGCGCGTCTCGAGTTTGTCGAGCATGCGCGTCATCAGGCCGGTATCCATCGCCAGCAGCTTGCACAGCTCGAACGGCGTACTGGCGATGCCCTGGTGCAGCGCCGTGAGGATGCCGATCTGCTGTGCGGTGACGTCCAGCTCCTGCAGCGCGACATCGATCTGGAGGATCAATGCATTGCGCGCGCGGTTCAACTGAAATCCGATGCTACGTGTCAGTGAGAAATTGCTTTTGGTGTAGTGACCCATGGTCGCCCTCCAAGTTTCTGACACAACATTAGCTGACAGATCAGGAAATTACAAGGAAAATTCGTGACAACGCGATAGCGGCACTTTCCGGCCGAAAGCTGACCCCTGAGCCACCCAAAGCGACCGGAAGCGACCCTGAGGCACCCTGAGTGACCTCTGAGCGACCTCGCCAGTACCAGCGCTATCGTTGTCGATCCGTCTTGGCCGAGTTCAGCACGAAATCGAACGCGAGCGTATGGAACGGCTTTGCGGACGTGCCGCCATCCGGTGTGGGGCCGGCTTCGTGGCGGATCCAGTCGGCCACCAGCGAGCTGCGCACGCCGAAGACGGCGTCGGAGTCCAGATAGGGATCGCCGTTGCGAAACACGTGGGTGATCAGCGTTTCGTATCCCGGCGCCGTGATCATGAAATGCAGGTGAGCGGGGCGCCATGGATGCCGGTCGATCGCGGCGAGCATGCGACCCACCGGTCCGTCGTGCGGAATCGGATAGCAATCGGCGAGGATCGAGCGGAACCGGTAGTGTCCTTGCGCGTCGGCATGCAGGGTGCCGCGGCCGCGCGCTTCGGTGCGGTCGGCATCCTGCACGTCGTACAGGCCGTTGGCATCGGCTTGCCACACTTCGATCTTCGCATTCGGCACGACCTCGCCGCCGAGGCCGCGTACCGTGCCGCTCACATAGCAAGGCTCACCGGCCATGCCGTTGGCGACGTCATCGCCCAGCGCATACCCGGGCGCGTCATCCACATAGAACGGCCCGAATACGGTCGCTTCGGTACAGCCGTCGGGCTTGCGATGGTTCTGCGCGGTGACCAGCGTCGACAGTCCCAGCGTGTCCGACAGCAGAATGAACTCCTGTCGCGTGGTCGTGCATTGCTGGCCAACCTCGGTCAAAAACGAAATCCCGGCGGCCCACTCATCTTCGGTCAGCCGCACTTCGCGCGCGAAATCGTGCAGATGCCGGACCAGGCTCGTCATGATGGTCTTGAGCCGCTCGTCCGTCATGCCGGCATGGCGCGCCAGTACGGCTTCGGTGATGGTGTGTTCGTCGAGATTGCGCATCGCTAGTAGTAGTGGAGATCGGTCGCCTTGCCCCAGAAAACGCGGTAAGCATACAGCGTATAGCCGAGGATGGTGGGCAGCACGATGACCGCCCCGATCAGGATTACCAGCAGCGATTCCGGCGCGCTCGCGGCCTGCCAGATATCGATCTGGTCCACCACGAGATACGGAAACAGGCTGTAGGCAAGACCGTTGAACGCCATCAGGAAGATCACCGCGGTCCCCGCGAACGGCACCCAGCACCAGCGATCGCTGCCTGCCGCCTGCGACTTGGCCAGGCGACGCAGCACGCGGTCGAGGATGATGAATACCGCTACCGTCGCCAGGGGAATCGGCGCGAGCAGGATGATGTTCGGCAGCGAGAACCACTTGTCGAAGATACGCGTGCTGACCAGCGGCGTCACCACCGAGATCGCGGTCACGCCCAGCCCCGTCAGCCACAGGCTGCGTCGCGCCCAGTAGATGGCCCGCGCCTGCAGGTTGCCGGTGGTCTTCATGATCAGCCAGCCGGCGCCCAGCGAGCAATAGCCGGCCACCAGGCAGAGCCCGACCACCACCGCGAACAGCAGGTGCGCCCAGTCGTAGCGGAAACCCGTGATATAGAGCCCCAGCATCAACCCCTGCGAGAACCCGGCCAGGAGCGAACCCGCATAAAAGGCGCGGTTCCACCACGGCTTGTGCGGATCGCGCGCCTTCACACGGAAGTCGAAGGCCACGCCACGCAGGATCAGTCCCGCCAGCATCAACGCCACCGGCAGGTACAGGTGCGTCAGGATCGCGCCGTGGGCAATTGGAAAGGCCGTCAGCAGCAGGCCCACGCCGAGTACGAGCCAGGTCTCGTTGGCATCCCAGAACGGACCGATGGAGGCGATCATGGTGTCCTTGTCGGCCTCGTCGGCGCGACGCAGCAGCACGCCGACGCCAAGGTCGTAACCGTCGAGAATCACGTAGATCAGCATCGAGAGCCCCATCAGGGCCAGGAAAACCAGCGGCATCCAGCCGGCGGGCTGGGTCAGATCGGGGGTGGCGGGGGTCATTGCGCGCTCCTGGCGGAAGACGTCAGCACGGGTTGCGGTGTTTCAATATCGGGTTCGGTGGTGCCGCCACCGGCCTTGCGGGCGAGGTGGAATACCACCGAGATATAGGCGGCCAGCAGGACCACGTAGAGGCTCAGGTACATCGCGAGAGTGGTGCCGATCATCGGCGCGGGCACCTTGGAGGCTGCCTCCGCGGTGGTCAGCACGCCGTAGACCAGGTACGGCTGGCGGCCAATCTCGGTCACATACCAGCCGGATACCAGTGCGATCCAGCCGGAGAACGTCATCGCCACCAGGACCCGCGCCATCCAGGGCGCGGGCGCGCCACGCCTGCGCAATTGCCACGTCGCGAGCCACGACACCGCCAGCATCAGCAGGCCGATGCCGACCATGATGCGGAAGGCGAAGAACAGCGGCGCCACGGGGGGGTGCTTGTCGCCGAAGGCATCGATGCCCTTGATCTCGCCGTCGACCTTGTGAGTCAGGTAGACCGAAGCCAGCTTGGGAATCGCAATCTCGAAGTCATTGGTGCGCGTGGTGGCATTGGGCAGACCGAACAACACGGCAGGCGCGCCCTTTTCGGTCTTCCAGATGCCTTCCATTGCCGCGATCTTGGCCGGCTGATGATGCAGCGTGTTGAGGCCATGCAGGTCGCCCGCGACGATCTGCAGCGGGATCAGGATGGCCGCCAGTACCACGCCGGTCCGCAGCGCCGCCAGCGTGTCGCGGCCACGATCGCCACGCAGCCACCGATAGGCCGAGAGCCCGGCCAGCAGGAATGCCACCGTCAGGCCCGAGGCCAGCAGCATATGCACCAGGCGATAGGGGAACGATGGATTGAAGATGATCTCGAACCAGCTGGTCGCGTGCGCCTTGCCATCGATCATGACGAAGCCGGCCGGGGTTTGCATCCACGAGTTCAGCGCGAGAATCCAGAACGCCGACAACGTGGTGCCGCCCGCCACCAGCAGGGTGGCGATGGTGTGCATGCGATTGCTGACGCGGCGCATGCCGAACAGCATCACGCCTAGGAAGGTGGCCTCCAGGAAGAATGCCGTCAGCACCTCGTACGCCAGCAGCGGACCGGCGATGTTGCCGACGGTCTCCATATAGCCAGGCCAGTTGGTGCCGAACTGGAAGCTCATGGTGATGCCGCTGACCACGCCCAGGGCAAAGGTCAGCGCAAACACCTTTACCCACAGGCGATAGGCGTCCATCCAGCTTTCGTCGCCGGTCTTGCCGTAGCGCAGCTTGAAGAACAGCAGCACCCAGCCCAGCGAGATGCTGATGGTGGGAAACAGGATGTGGAACGTGATATTGGCGGCAAACTGGATGCGCGCCAGCACCACGGGATCGAGGTCGGCAAACATGGCCATCATTCCTTCTTGGTACGCGTGGACTTGGGGGAGGCCTTCTTCGCTTCGGCCTTGGCGGTCTTGTCGCCGCCGCCAATGGCGGAAGCGAGGCGGTCCTTCACCTCGAGCAGCTTGGTCACGCGCGAACCAAGCCGCATCAGCTTTTCCAGGGTGGCCACGTCGAGCTTCTGCATGTCACCGAACCACGTGGTGACCAGCACGATCAGGCCGTACATTTCCTTCATGCGCGCCTGCGCATGCCGGTCTTCGGGAGACGACGGCGTTTCCAGCTGCACCTCGCGCAACATGGACAGCGTAGGATCAATTTCGCGCCGCCGCCGCTCTTCCGCCAGCGTGCGAAAAATTGCCCACACGTCGTCGGGCGCCGAGTAGTACTCCCGGCGGTCGCCTGGCTGGTGCGACAAACGCACGAGGTTCCATGACTCGAGCTCTTTCAGTCCGATGCTGACGTTGGAGCGTGAAAAGGAAAGTGCCTCGGCAATCTCATCCGCATTGAGCGGCCGCGAGGCGGTAAAGAGGAGGGCGTAGATCTGTCCGACGGTACGGTTGATGCCCCACCGGCTACCCATCTCGCCGAAATGAAGGACAAACCGTTGGACCAGGGGCGACAGCTGCATGGGGGCGTTCCGTTCTCAATTTTCAGTAATTTCTGAAAGTTTAGTACGAAACGGCAGGGCGCGGGTAGGGTTTTTACGGGTGCGGCGCTGTGTCGCGGCCGCTATGTTGTCACGTCTCCTACATAGTTCTTGGCTTCCGTCTCACAGTCAGTGGGCCGGATTCTCAAAGCTAATGGAGAAAAATAACAGGAGCGACGTCCGGCGCGCACTCCTTGGTGACGTAGCGACACGCGCATAGAGGGGCTACTACGGGTCGGGTTGGGCGTCGAGGTCTCCGCTGAACCAGGGTTGCGCCCTACGCGACGCTGGCGAAAGCAATCTCATGGGTAGGGTGAGTCCAACCAGCTTCGGGATCTAGATCGAGCGGGGCGTCGCGCGAAGTAAACCCTGGCTCACCAGAGGTGCGGTGGCATACGCAGGGTCGGAGTTTGGGAGGTGACAGTCTCGGAACGACCCTTCACGGCCGCTCGGCGTTGCATTGCTGACGACCGCTATTGGCCGCAGAACAGTCATTCGGAATCGCAACAACTACCACTGGTCATGCCAAACACCCATCGAGAGGGAAATCAGCGTTCCGCGATGAACGACGTGCCACTCCGTCAGGCGCTGCGCTCGCTGCGAAATTCACCCCCAGTGTCCGATTAGTTCAACAGCCTTACGCGCCTGAAAGCCGCCAGGATGGTCAAGTCATAGCCGATCTTCAGTACACCGCAGGCCACTAATGGGGCTCCAGCCCAACCCGATGCCATCAGCCCGCCGGCAAGCACCGGACTGATGGCGGCGGCGAGACTACGTGGCACGGCAGTCAGCCCTGCCGCGGCAGTTCGTTCGGCGGGGGTGACCACCGCCATCACGAATGCCGTCCGCGTTGGCACGTCCATTTGGGACAGAGCACTCCGCGCCAGCAGCAAAAGCAACGTCAGCGTCAACGACGGCGAAAATGCAGCGGCAATCAGGAACACGCTGGATGGGATGTGCGTGAACACCATTGTGTTCACTAGCCCGATCTTCCGGGCCAGCGGAACGGCGGCAAACTGGGACGCCGTAGTGAGTAGTCCGGCCCAGAAAAAGAATTGGCCCGCCGTGCCCGGAGACATCCCGAAACGCTGCATTAGCCAGAGCGACAGCAAGGCATTGACGACCAGCCCGCCGGCAAACGCATCCACACTGAAGAGCATCGCGAGGCGAATCACGATTCGGCGTGATGGGCCCAGCGGCGCGGCCGTCGATGTCGACTGCGGATGTGGTTCGGGCAACCTTGCGTAGAGCGCCCAGAGGGCAATGCCCGTCAATGCGTAGACGACGAACATCAAGCGCACGGCATCGAGAAAGGGCAAGCCCGTATGCTTGGCAAGCGAAGCCGGTACTGCTGCGGCCAGCGCCCCAAATGCCGCAGATAGCGAGCCCGCTATTCCGTAGCGTGCGAATAAAGCCGTGCGCGCGTTGGGTGTCGCGGCCTCGGCAAGTCGTGCCTGCTCCAGCGGCAGGAATACGCTGACATCTCCCGAGCTCGGGTTTAGCGTGCCGACAAAGGCAACGATCAACAGCGGCCAAAGCGATGATAGACCCGCAAAGGCTACTCCGGTCGCGCACATCAGGGCCGCCGCCAACATCAGCAGGCGACGTTGGGGAAAGCGGCTCCCGACAAGTCCGACCAGAATGGTTGCAACTGCGGTGCCGATCAGCGTGAGGCTGCTGATCAGTCCCACGGCGAGCTGGTCGAAGCCGAGTGCCAGCAGGTACGCGGGCAAAAGTACAGCCACGAATCCATCGCAGAAGCCCCGCAGTGCCCGCCCGGCGAGCAGCGTCATCGCGCTGGCTTCGATGCCGGACGGCAGCATGATGCCGGCAAGCATTGGGCGGATTACTGGTTGAGGCGCATCACGGCCGCGGGCTTGCTAGCCGAGGCCTCAAAACGGGCCGCCACCTGTTGCCAACGGATATTCTGCATGAATGCGTCGACATATGCGGCAGCTTTGGCGCCGAAGTCCATGTGGTACGAATGCTCGTACATATCGAGCGCAAGTATGGGAGTGCCGCATGCGAGCGTGTGCGCGTGATCAGGCGCCCATTGATTGATCAGTCGCTGATCACGCGCCGAATAGGAGAGTAATACCCAACCGGACCCTCCACCGAGCGCTTTCCCCATCGCACGGAACTCTGCCTGCCAACGCGCAACTGAGCCGAAATCGCGCTCGATGGCGGTCTTGATACTCTCGTCGGGCGGCCCACTATAGCCGAGGCTATCGAAGTAAACTTCGTGCAGACTCATGGAGTTCGTTGCAATCAATTCCTCGCGCTTCAGCCCATTGAGTACAAACACGGGGGCGCTCTCCACGTCCAATGTGGCGAGCTCGGCGGCAATAGCGTTGAGGCGTTTGACCGCGCCGCCATAGTTGTTCTCGTAGTGGCTAACGATTAGCGCCTCCGAAAAACCCGGCAAGCGCGCAGGGTCGCAAGCAAGGGGTCTCATTTGGTAGATCATGACGATCTCCTGTGGCATCACTGATGCAGCAATGGGTAGGCCGCGAGGCCGATCAGGGCCGCGCCCGCGACGATCATCGGTTCGGACAGCTTCTTGAACTTCAGGAGCAGCACTACGGTGACGAGTGCCAGCAGCGCGGTCGGAACATCGACGATCGAACGCTTGGCCAAAACGATCACCGCCCCGGTGATGGCGCCGATGGCGGCCGCGGTGACGCCATCGACGAACGCGAGGATGGCGGGCAGCTTGCCGTACTTCTTGAAGTACGGCGCCGGCAGGACGGTAAACAGGTAACAGGGCAGGAATGTCGCGGCTGCGGCCACACAGGCGCCGGGCAGCCCCGCCACAAGATAGCCAATGAAGCCGACGGTGATGACGACCGGGCCGGGCGTAATCATGGCGACCGCCACGGCATCGACAAACTGCTTGTCGTTCAGCCAGTGGTGTTCGGTCACTACCCCGCCGTACAGGAACGGCACGATGGCCAGCCCGGAGCCGAAGACAAAGGCCCCCGCCTTCGCAAAGAACACACCGATTTGCGAAAGCAGTGGCCAGTCCAAGGTACTCAGCATGCCACTCGCCGCCGGCAACGGAGCCGCTGCAATGGCGTTCAGCTTGCCTTGCCGAAACCATTTGGGCGGTGCACGCCAGAACCAGACCAGCACACCGGACGCAAGGAACAGCCAGGCCACCTCCGATTCGGTGATCACGGTGACCGCGACAAGCACCAGATAGATAAACCACAGCAGCCTATCCTTGCCGACACTCTTCCTGGTCAGCTTGTAGGCGCTGATCGTGATGATCCCAATCACCGCCGCGCCCACGCCGTAAAACACCGACTGCATCCAGGTCAATCCTCCGAAACGCACGTAGGCCCAGCCGAGTGCCAGCACCATCAGGAACGACGGCAGCACGAACGCGATGCCAACGAGCGTTGCACCGAGGATGCGGTAATGCACGTAACCGAGGTAGATCGCAAGTTGCGCGGCAAGCGGACCCGGCGCGAGCTGTGCGAGCGCGAGCCCTTCCTTGTAATCGGCATCGGTGATCCATTGCCGCGCATCGACCAGATCCCGGTGCATATAGCCGGCGAGCGCAACGGGTCCGCCGAAACCCAGCGTTCCAAGATGCAGGAAGTACATCACCAGTTGCCGCAACGTATAGCTGGGCGGTTGATGCGTCGGGGCGCTGAGAGCGGGTGGCTGGGGCGCGTTCATCTTGTCTTGAGTGGGGCGAAGGCCGGCATGCTCGAAACCACCGGCGACCTAGCGCTTGCGGGAGTTGGAGAAGTGCGTGTAGAGCGAGTCAAGCACATGCCCGACCTCGCCGAGTAGTGCGTCATCGTCGGGGAGGCGCTCGCGTGCGCCCGCCAGTACCGCTTCGAAGCCACTAGCTTCGGAGACCGGCGCGCCGCCGACGTCCAGTACGTGAATCATCTGGCCCAGGCGAGTCAGTCCCTTGTTTTCGTCCAGCCCGAAGCTGGCGAGCAACACCTCGAAGGAAACCCGGTCACCGATATGCGTGAACGTTGCACCATCGAAGTCGAAGCCCAGCGCGTCGTCCGGGCACTGACGTATGTCTTCCAGCCAGAGGAAGGTGGCGTGGGGATCGATGAAGCGCCGGATCAACCAGGCGCAGGCAACGCGGTCCACCCAAAGGTGGCGTCGTGTTGCCCAGTGTCGCCCCTGGTACTGCGTCGGGTCTCGCCGCGGAATGCTTCCCGCCATGCCTTGCGGCTCGTCGGGCGACAGCATTATGTCGATAGCCGCGTTGAAGTCGCGCCACTGTGCTTCCGCGCGGGACGAGGCCTCGTTGGGGAAGAAATCGATCTTGCGGATCGTCTCGTATCCGCGGCCGTACCGGCGCGCCATGCGCAGTAGTTCTGCTTCGTCCGAATTGGCCAACGTTGCACGCGCGCTGGAGATGTCCGCCAGCCACTCCGCATACTCGGAGGTCCGATCGAACAACGCGCGATATTCGCCATCCTGCCGTGCATCGGCGGCCTGGACGGACAGCGTCCAGACCTTGCCATCCTCATCTATGGCATCTGCGACGAGCGCCTGTAATGGCTCGCGCAAGGTGCTCAGATCTGGCAGCAAATAGACCCCGTCGCGCAGTGCGGTCGCACCGAGCGCCTTGATGCCGCGCCAGAATCGCATGCGGGCCGTGGCGGCCGAGGTGGGCAAGCTGACAACCACCAGCACCCATGCCGAAGATTGAAGAGAAGTCATGCGCCCAGCATAGTTGGTCGTAGGCTTCGCTTCAATCTTGTAGCGATCTCTACATCGTCATTTGATGGCGAATCGCACCGTGACGGTCTTGCCGTCGGCAAATTTGACGGTGGCGACCGCCTTTGCACCGGCGGGGAGCGCTAGACTGTCCGTGGCTACCAGCACATTTCCTGCGCCGGGCGTCAGGTCGGTCTCCTTCTTGTCCGAGCCGGAAAGTACGGTGAGCTTGCCCTGGGCCCCTGCGACGGACTTTTTCGAGTCATGGTCGTCGATGTAGAGGTTCGGCTTGCCGTCCTTGCTGACCAGTTCGAATTGCAGGTCGCTGGCCGTCTGCACCACGCCACCGTACTGTGCCGGCTTGACGCCGTGCGCATGGGCAAGGCCGGCGGTGCCGAGGCTGATTGCCGTCAGGGCAATGGCTAGCAGTGTCTTCATGTGTTTCTCCTCAGAAAGCGTTGCAGGGGCGACTTGAAGGGCGTCGCCAGAATGCCCGTTGATCAATACGCTTCGCGCCCGGTCTCCCGCACCATGCGTTCAATGGGTTCGCGCCCGAACAGCCAGACCACAACTGGCGTCAGCACCGCATCGAGCAGCGTGGAACTGAGCAGCCCGCCGAAGATCACCACGGCGACGGGATGGAGGATCTCCTTGCCCGGCGCGTCGGCGGCGATCAGCAACGGTACCAGTGCGAACGCCGCGACCAACGCGGTCATCAGTACCGGTGTCAAACGCTCCAGCGACCCGCGTACCAGCATCGGGATGCCGAACGGCTCGCCTTCCAGCCGGCACAGATTGATGTAGTGGCTGACCTTGAGAATGCCGTTGCGCGTGGCGATGCCCGTCAGCGTGATGAACCCCACCATCGACGCGACCGACAACGTCAGGCCGCCGGTCCACATGGCAATGACGCTGCCAATCAGGGCGAAAGGAATATTTGCCATGATGGCAAGCGTGAGCCGGTGCGAGCGATACCGCGAGAACAGCACCAGATAGATCATGGCGAGCGATCCCAGTGCCAGCAGCGAGATCAGTTGGGTCGCCTGCTCCTGCGCCTGGAATTGGCCTTCGATACTGGCAAAGTAGCCGCCCGGCAATCCGGTACGAGCGATGGCGTCGCGTACCCCGGCAATGATGCGCGACATGTCCGAGCCATCGGTATTCGCGTAGACCACAATCCGGCGCCGGCTGTTTTCGCGGCCGACCTGGTTAGGGCCGTCCGCCTCCTCCACCGTGGCGATTGCCGATAGCGGAACCGGTCCCCGTGGCGACTGAACCATGATGCGCGCCAGACCCTGTGGCGTACGGTTCGCATCCGGAAGCCGTACGAGCAGATCGAATCGCTTCACGCCATCGATAATCTGCGAGACACGTGAGCCTTCGGACAGCGTTTGCAATGCGGACAACGCATCGCCGGGCGTGATGCCGTATTGCGCGGCCTTCCGATAATCGAGCCTGACGTTGACCTGCGGGATCAACACCTGCTTCTCCACCGAGATATCGACGAGACCCGGCACGGCGGACAGTCTGCCGCGCAGACCTTCCGCCAGCCCGCGCAGCGTATCGAGATCGTCGCCATAGATCTTGAGTGCGATTTGCGCGCGCACGCCAGACAGCAGGTGATCGAGGCGGTGCGAGACCGGCTGCCCGATCGCCACGGAGGCCGGCAGCGTGGCAAGCTGCGCGCGGATGGCGGCCATGATCGCTTCCCGGCTACGCCCGTCACGGCGCAGATCGACGTCGATCTCGGAGGAATGCACGCCTTCCGCATGCTCGTCCAGCTCGGCGCGACCGGTACGGCGCCCCACCTGAACGACTTCGGGCACTTGCCGGATGAGGGTCTCGGCCAATGCCCCCATTCGATTGGCTTCCGCAAGCGAGGTGCCCGGATTGAACAACAGCGACATGACCAGCGAGCCTTCGTTGAACGCGGGCAGAAACGCGCGCGGCAGGAACGGCACGGTGGCGGCAGCGAGCACCACCAGCGCCACGGCGCCGGTCAGCACGTGGCGCGCGCGCGGGAAGGCCCAGTCGAGTACCCGCGTTTCCATCCGCTTGAGCCATGTGACTAGCGGGCTGTCCGGATGATCGAGACGCTTCATTCCCGGTAGCAGGTAATACGACAGCGCTGGCGTCACCGTCATCGAGACCAGCATCGAGGCAAGGATCGATACGATGTATGCAATGCCCAATGGCGCGAACAACCGCCCTTCGATACCCGGCAATGCGAACAACGGCACGAAGACCAGCACCACGATCAACGTGGCATAGACGATTCCGGAGCGCACTTCGACGGACGCGCGCCAGATGACCTCGAGCACCGATGGCGGGTCGGCCATACCTTGCCGCTGCTTGAGTCGGCGAAGGATATTCTCGACGTCCACGACCGCGTCGTCGACCAGCTCTCCGATGGCGATCGCCAGTCCTCCCAGCGTCATGACGTTGATGGACTGGCCGAGCAGATGAAAGGCCAGCGCGGTGACAGCCAGCGAGAGCGGAATCGCGATCAGCGAAATCGCCGTGGTGCGCGCGCTCAGCAGAAAGGCGAACAGAATGATCGTCACCATGATGGCGCCGTCTCGCAGTGCCTCGCTGACGTTGCCGATGGATGCCTCGATAAAGTCCGCCTGCCGGAACAGGATCTGCGGTGCAGCCAGGCCGGTCGGCAGGCCCCGCTTGAGTTCGCCTAACGCCTGTTCGAGGTCGCGCGTCAGCTTCACCGTATCGGCATCGGGTTGCTTCTGCACGCTGACGATCACCGCCGGCTGGCCATTGAAGCCAGCGTCACCGCGTTTCACGGCTGGCGCATAGCGCACGGCAGCCACCTGTTCGAGCAGCACCGGCGCGTTGTCGCGATAAGCGACCGCCAGGCCACGCAGGTCCTCCAGCTGGCGAGTACGGCCGAGGTTGCGGATCAGGTATTCGCGCCCATTCAAGTCGATGAAGCCGCCGCTCGTGTTGGCGGCAAAGTCGCGCAGCGCATCGGTGACGTTTGCCAGCGTGACGCCGAACTGCGCCATGCGGGCGGTGTCGGGTTCCACCCGCAATTGCCGTACTTCGCCGCCAATCGGGATGACCTGCGACACGCCGGGTACCGACAACAGCCGGGGCCGAAGGACGAAGTCCGCATACTCGCGGGCAATCATGGGACTGACTCTGGCGGGGTCGATCGGCAACGCCACCAGCATGATTTCGCCCATGATCGACGACACGGGGCCGAGGATGGGCGTCAATCCGCCAGGCAACTGCTCCTTGACCAGCGCCAGCCGCTCCGAGACCAGTTGGCGATTGCGATAGATATCGCTGCCCCAGTCGAACTCCGCATAAACGATCGACAGGCCGACGCCGGACACCGAGCGCACGCGTGTCACGCCTGGCATGCCATTGAGCGAGGTCTCGATGGGGAACGAGACCAGCAGTTCCACCTCCTGCGGTGCCATGCCGCCGGCTTCCGTGATCACCGTGACCAACGGCTTGTTGAGATCCGGGAACACATCGATGGGTGTACGCCACGCCGTATAGGCACCACAGACCATCAGGACGGCGGCCACGGCCAGCACCAGCAGCCGGTTGCCCAGGCTCGCGCGAACAATCCAGTTGAACATGGCGCGCCTCTATCGAATCTGGTTGATCAAGGCCGCCCCCGCGACGACCACGCGGTTCTCCGGTGACAGCCCCTTGGTGACAATCACGGTGTGTGCATCGAGCGTGCTGACTTCCACAGGTAGTGCGATAAAGCGCTGCGTGCCGGACTTGATCCAGACGATGGGCTCGTTGTTGGGATTGCGCACTACAGCCTCGCTTGGCAAGGCAATCCCTTGGGTCGTGTCGGAAAGCCGGGCCAGCACGGTCAACGGTTGACCGACCGCCAGCGGCGTGGCATGGTCGGTCACGCGGAACGTCAGCGGTACCGCACCGTTCTTGAGGCTTCTGCCCGCTCCGACGAACTGCAGCTTGTTGCTGGACTTGCCGTGGTCGACCAGTACACCATCGCGGATGCGGGCGACCAGCGTTGTGTCGGCGGTTTGCGCTTCGATCATGAGTCGCTGCGGGTCGACGATCTCGAACAGTACGTCCTGCGGCGCGACGACCTGACCTGCGATCGCGTTGGCGGACGCCACCAGACCGCTGGCGGGGGCGCGTAGCAGGTCCGTCGGATGAAGGCTGGTAGCCACCGCCTCGCGTTGTCCGCTCAGGCTCGCGACTTCGGCACGAGCGGCCTCGATATCCTTGCGCGGGATGCTGTCCTGCAGCGACTCCAGCCGCTCGAGCCGCTGTCGGGCGAGTTTGAGGTTGGCGGTCAGTGTTGCCAGCTGGGCCTGCTGATTACCGATATCGAACGGCTCGTTCTTGTGACGAAGTACAGCGAGGACTTGCCCCTTGGTCACGCGTTGCCCCAGCACCGGAAAGCCAGTGCCGGGGGCTTCGAGCCAGCCGGGGTGGCCAGACTGCACGCGCCCGCCGGCATTGGGATCCATCACCACCGTTGCGTTGAGGGGCACGGACTGTGGATGCTCACCAGTCGTCGGCATCAGCGTACGGATGCCCATGCGCCGCTGCGCAAGCTTGGGCACCTGCACGCTGCCATCTGGCAGCCGTGCAAGGCCACTGCCTGTACTCGCAGTGGAGGTGTCGAGGTGTTCTCCGCCGGGGCCGTGCGCGCCGGGTGCGGCAGCCGCGTGCATGGTGTGGCCTGCAATCAGCACGGAGACGGTAATCGCGATCGTAATGGTTTTCATGGCATCGAGGCTTTCAGCGTAGGGAGCGGCGACGGCGAATACGCCATGTGATGACAGCCAGCAGCATCGATGCGAGCACGCCCGCGCCGATCCATGCTGCACGGGGCAGGTGCCAGTGTCCCTGACCTTGGGCGCCGGAAGGGATCGTGAGCTTGCCCTCGATCAGATCGGCGTCGTTACCCGTTATCAGCGTGAAGACAAGCGCGTGATCGCCCGGCTGGCGCAACGCGGCAAGCAGCTTTGCGTCGGTGAACGAGAAGTCCCCGATGTCCTGATGGAGTGTGGATTGCGCCTTGATGGCACCCAGCTCGGCCTCGAGCGTGCCTGTGGTGACAGGCGCGTTGGTGTCGTAGCGGTCCACCAGCACCGACAACTCGTCATCGTGCAGCGTACCGACAAGTTCGAAGCCCTCGGTATTGGCCTCGATCGTGGGGCGCGTGGCAGCGCGGCCGGCATCGCTGGCGGGCGCATCGAGGTGTTCACCGCTGGGGCCGTGTGCCCCCGGTGCGGCATGTACAGTCAGCGCCGCGCATAGCAGCAGCGCCGTCGAGAGTTCTCGGATCATGGCAGGACTCCCATGGCCTGGTTCAGGTTTGCAATGGCAAGGCCGCGGCGCGCGCGCACGCGCGCGAGGTCCGTCTCGGCCTCCAATGCCTGGTTTTGGGCGCGTAGCACTTCTGGCAAGCCGATCTCTCCCGCGTTGAAGGTCTTGCGCAGTAACGCCGCGCGCTCCGCAAGCGTTTGGCTGCGCTGGCCAACGAGCGCGAGCTGCTGTTCGGCGAGCCCAAGCGACTGCCGTGCGGCGTCGATGTCGGACTGCACCACGCGCTCGGTCCGATCCCGTTGCGCGCGTGCCGTCATCAACTCGGTCTGTGCTGCGGTCTCGCGCGGTAGGTTGCGTGCATCGGTGGCGAATGGGATGCGTATGAAGACGCCGATCGTCTGGTCGCTCTGAAAGCCACCCCCAGCGGCATCGCGTCGGTAGGTGACGCCCACCTCGGGCGGGTCGCGCCTCGAAGCCTGCAGGTAGCCGACCTGCCGCTCGTTACGTTCCACGGCGCGCTGCGCGGCATCGAGCTGCGGATGCGGGGTGCCGGTGTTGCCGGAGACCGGCACTTCCTCATAGCGCGCGGGCAGGGCATCGGAGCCTGTTGTCTGCAGGAGGCGGGCACGTGCCTCGACCAGCCGCGCATCGCTTTCCGCCAGCAGCGTCTGGCTGGCGAGCAGGTCCTGCTCCGCGAACAGCAAATCTGTTCGCGCGAGGTCGCCAGCCGCAAGACGCCGCCTGACGTCATCGCGCAGCGACTGCGCAACGCCCACGCGGCGCTGCAGGACCTCGCGTTCCGATGTGGCGGCGGCAAGCTGCCACACGCGCTCGCGTACCTCGGCCGCCACCGCAAGCTGGCCCAGCGTGACCGCGGACTCCGCCTCGGCGGCCTGCGCATCGGCCAGTGCGCCACGCGCGCTGCGCTGGCCGGGCATCCAGATCGGGACGCCGACGGCAATTTCGCTCTCCCGCACGCCGCGGCGCTGCGTCAACTGATCACCACGATGCCGCAGATCGAGCGAGGGCGGGCCCGCAATCAATGAATCGGCCTGGACGCGACTCGCGGCCGCCTCCTGCCGTCGCCCGTTCGTTGCCTGCAGCGCGACCGAGCGGTCCCAGGCGGCATCGAACAGTGCACGCAGCTCGGTAGGCGGTGTTTGCGCGCAGACGCTGGCCAGCATCGCAAACGATGCTGCCATGCATAGCAGTGACTTCTGCATGAAATCCCCAAACGCAAAAAAGCTCGATCAAGCGTCGCGACGGGGCACCGTGTCATGAATGAACACGGCGAGCAGAAAAGGACAACGCCCCGCCGTCAGGCGGGCACGTGAGGAGGTCGTAAAGGGGGAGTGCAGGCAGGCGTGGGCATCGTACTGCCTGCGAAGGAAGGCGCAACCTGGCTGGTATTCAGCAGCAGGGGGACTGCCACCGACGTCAGCGTGCCGGGAAGATTCGACATCAGGTCGAAGTCGAGCTGGTGCGTCGCGGAGGCAAGCGAATCGTCTTCCTCCATCGCGCCATCATCATCATGGTGGTGCGGCACATGCTCCGCATGCGCGACCACATGGTCCATCTCGTCGCCCGACAAATGGGCGAGCTGCCGCTCCGCTGCGGCAAAGGCCTGCAGCGGGAGAATCAGTAGCATGAGAATGGCAACGATTCGCGACATGGGGCGAATTCTACATGAGTGACGCGACGCTCGACAGGTTCATGACAAGACTGTCATCGGGGTACACAATGGCGGCATCAGCACTCGGTCTCATCTCGCCATGTCGCTTCGCACCGCATCTCCCGCATTGTTCGCGGCCCTGCTATTTGGCGCCAGCACGCCGCTCGCTAAGCAATTGACCGGTGCCGTGTCGCCGCTGCTTCTCGCCGGTCTCCTGTACCTCGGCAGCGGACTGGGACTGGCGCTGGTGCTCGTATTGCGAAGATTCATGCGGACCGAGGCGACATCGCGCGACGCATCCAGCATACCGAGGGCCGAATGGCCATGGCTGCTGGGCGCGATCCTGGCCGGCGGTGTGGCGGGCCCCGCATTGCTGATGACTGGCCTGGTATCGACGAATGCCGCCTCGGCATCGCTGCTGCTGAACGTGGAAGCCGTGTTCACGGCACTGATCGCATGGATCGTGTTCAAGGAGAATGCCGACCATCAGATCGTGCTCGGCATGGTTGCCATTGTGGCTGGCGGATTGCTGCTGGCGTGGCAGCCTGGCAGTCTGCAGATGTCCGCCGGGGGCGTGTTGATCGTCGGCGCATGTCTCTGCTGGGCGATCGACAACAACCTCACGCGCAAGGTCTCGAGTAACGACGCGCTCCTCGTGGCCTGTCTCAAAGGCGTTGTCGCAGGCGTGTGCAACACGACGCTCGCGTTGGGGCAGGGCATCGCCATGCCACCACCGTCGGTCGCTGGCGGCGCGATGTTGGTTGGCTTCGCGGGCTACGGCGTTAGCCTTGCGCTGTTTGTCGTAGCGCTGCGTACGCTAGGCACTGCTCGCACGGGCGCGTATTTCTCCGTGGCGCCGCTATTTGGCGTGCTGATCTCGTTTGCAATCTGGCCGGAGATCCCTGGCGTGGCGTTCTGGTTAGCCGCGGCACTGATGGCTCTTGGCGTCTGGCTGCATTTGCGAGAGCGCCACGAACATGCGCATACGCACGACCCGCTGGATCATAGCCATACACACCGGCATGACGAGCACCATCAGCACGCTCACGATTTCCCGTGGGATGGCCGTGAACCACATAGACATTGGCACCATCACGACGTCCTCATGCACAAGCATCCTCATTACCCAGACGTGCACCATCGACACGCCCACTGCTACCTCTCGCAGTGACCGCTTTAAGATGGTCTTCAGCCCGTTGGAGGCGAAGGTATCAATGGCTGCAAATGGCCGAGAAGAGCCCTTCGATTCACCGCCCCGCGCCGCCCGGGGGCTTCCAATCGGAACCTGGCGTTCGACTTCGACGATAAGCCCAAACCACGTCCGCAGCTGGAGCTGACATCCGGCCCGCCCTCCGCTAGCCATTCTTTGTACCCACACACTGGGAGACGGGCGGCGCCTTTCACCCAGCCAACTGTGAGATTCCGGCACAGATAGTTGCGACGGCGCTCGGCAACGCCTCGACTGTCAAGGTCAACCTTCCCAGACTTTGAGATAGGACATCTCCCGCCGATTGTTGGCGGATTTCGAATGCTGTTACCAGCGTACGGGATTTATCGCGCGCATGGCTTCATCAATACTCCTGCCAACAACGTTGCAGCCAGACAGGAGCATTGCTATGCCATTTGCCAACTTCAAATTCCCGGAAGGGATCCTCGACCATGCCCGTAAGGAGGAAATCATCCACCGCACCACGGCGATGTTCGTCGAATACTTCGGCGAGGGCGTCCGCCCTTATTCGATGGTGCTTGTCGAGGAAGTCGCGGATGGCGGTTGGGGGCGCGCCGACGAGACGCTGACGCTGGAGAAGATGGGCCTTGGACGTCTGGCCGGCAAGGAAGGCGCGTAGGTCCAGTGATCGCCGTCGCCGGCGCGTGTGAGATGCCGGCAGACGTCTCCCGGAAATGTACGGCGAAGATCGTGGGCTCCAGGATGGGCGGTGTGGCCGACTTTGCTTGCCGGTTGACATGGCGTCACGCAAACGGACGGAACGTCATCTCCAGGCCAAGCAGAACCAGCAGGATGAGAAAGCAGCGGCGGAACGTGACCGGGCTGATTCTGTGGCGCACGATCGAGCCCAGCCACATCCCCGCGAGCGCGGGCAGCACGGCCACCAGCGACAGGCCGAGCTGGTCGAGCCGGTATGCGCCGTGGCTGACGAGACCGCCGGCGAGTGCGAAAGTGGAAACCGTGAATGAAAGGCCAAGGGCCTGTACGAGTTCGTCCTTCTGCAGGCCCAGCGATTGCACATACGGCACGGCAGGCAGCGTAAAGACGCCGGTGACGCCGGTTATCAATCCGGTCGCCGTGCCGACGACAGGCGAAAGCCACGCTTCGAGCCGTTGCGGCACCGAGAATGTCGGCGCGACCAGCGCGTAGACCGCATAGGCAATCAGAGCAAGACCCAGCGTACGTCCCGACCAGACCGGGTCCACCATCACCAGCAGTCTGGTTCCGAGCAGCGTGCCGATCACGATGCCGAGCATCATGGCCCATAGCCTGCGCATGAGGCGAAGCTTGTGCGGACCGGCCAGCAATTGCCAGACATTTGTCACGGCCGAGGGGACGATCAGGATCGCTGCCGCCGCTACCGGCGACATGACCGTGCCGAGCACGCCCATGGCAACCGTGGGCAGGCCCATTCCGGTTACCCCTTTGACAAGACCGGCTCCAAGAAAGGTGGCAAGGAGCAGGGAGATCAGTTCGATAGTTGACGGGTTCATGGCGCGTATTACGCCTGCAGTCGCCGACTTGCACAATGCGGAATTTCCGATCTATCCTTCGGCTGAACCGAAGGATACTTCACCGTGTTGATTGCATGAGATTCGATCTCGCAGATTTGCGCCTGTTTCTTTGTGTGGTCGATGCGGGCAGCATTACGGCCGGCGCCAGGCAGGCCAGTCTCGCCCTGGCATCGGCGAGCGAGCGCATCGCCAACCTCGAAGCGGATGCAGGGGTCGCGCTACTCGAACGGAGCCGCCGGGGCGTGGTGACTACCGAGGCCGGCGAGGCCCTCGCGCACCATGCGCGGGTTATCCTCAGGCAGCACAGCCTGCTGCAGGGCGAGCTGCGCGACTTCGGTGCCGGCGCGCGCGGCACGCTGCAGCTGTATGCGAACACCGCGGCATTGACCGGCTTTCTGCCACAGCGGCTCGCACCGTGGCTGGCGCAACGCCCACGCGTCAACCTCGACCTGCGAGAGCGCACGAGCACGGAGATCGTGAAGATGATCGGCGCAGGGCTGGCCGAGGCCGGTGTGGTTTCGGACGCGATCGACCCCGCTGGCCTCGTCATCCAGCCCGTGACGAGCGACCACCTCGTCCTGATCGTGCCGGTTGCGCACCGGCTTGCCGATGCGAGGACGGTTCGCTTTGCCGACGTGACCGGCGAGCCGTTCGTCGGGCTGGAAGCCGGCAGCGCGCTGCAGGACCATATCGACCAACACGCGCGCGATCTACGCCGTGCCCTGGCATTCCGCATCCGCATGAAGAGTTTCGAGGGGTGCTGCCAGATGGTGTCCGAAGGCGTGGGCGCGGCCATCATCCCGCAGGCCGCGGCACGGCGCTTCAGGAGCCGGTACCCGTTCCGGACGCTCGCGCTCGGCGATGACTGGGCGCGCCGGCAGCTATGCCTGTGTTTCCAGCATTGGCACACGCTGTCGGCGCCGATGCAAAGCCTGCTGACGCATCTCGGTGGCGTGCCCCCAGCCTCCTAGCCAGGCGGCAAGCGGCGACGCGTAGCGATAACGATTATCGCTACGCGAGACGATGCGTGAGGCGGTCGGGGCCGCGCTTCCTTTGTCCGCGCCAACCATGACAACTCTGTAATCGTTTTGACCGCGATGGGCACGGGGGGTGGTCCCTAGAATCCGCTGCATTCCTGTCGATGCGTCCCCCGGACGCGCGGAGCCATGCATGTGGATTGTCAGGCTCGCCCTGCGGCGCCCTTATACCTTCGTCGTCCTTGCCATCCTGCTGTTGCTCGGTGGGCCGGTGGCCATCCTGCGCATGCCCACCGATATCTTTCCGAAGATCGACATTCCGGTCGTCAGCGTGGTGTGGACCTACAACGGCCTGTCCGCGCAGGACATGGCGCAGCGGATCGTCACCGGCTATGAGCGTTCGCTGACGACCAACGTCGACAATATCGAGCACATCGAATCGCAGTCATTGGCCGGCGTCGCGGTCATCAAGGTGTTTTTCCACCCCGGCGCCGATATCAATCGCGCGATCGCCCAGGCCACGGCCGGCGCGCAGTCGCTGCTCAAGTCGATGCCACCCGGTGCCACGCCGCCGCTGGTGCTGAGCTACAACGCCTCGACCGTGCCGATCCTGCGCCTCGCACTGGGCAGCGACAAGCTGCCGGAGCAGGAGCTGTACGACCTCGGCAACAGCTTTATCCGCACGCAGCTGGCCACGGTGCAGGGCGCCTCGGTCCCGCTGCCCTACGGCGGCAAGGTGCGCCAGGTGTCGGTGGACCTCAACGTCCCCGCGCTGCAGGCGCGCGGCCTGGCGCCGCTCGATGTGGTTAATGCCATCAATGCGCAGAACCTCGTGCTGCCCGGCGGCACGGCCAAGATCGGCGCGCTCGAATATCGCGTGGACCTCAACGGCAGCACCGAGACCGTCGGCGCGCTCAACGACCTGCCCGTGCGCAGCGGTCCGGGCGGTACCGTCTACGTGCGCGATGTGGCGCAGGTGCGCGACGGCTATGCCCCGCAGACCAACGTGGTGCGGCACGATGGCAAACGGGCCGCCCTGCTTGAAATCGAAAAGACGGGCAGTGCGTCGACCCTGGCGGTGGTGTCGCACATCCGGGCCTTGCTGCCGCAAGTCACCGCCGGTCTGCCCAAGTCGCTCCAGGTGCAGCCGCTGTCCGACCAGTCGGTGTTCGTTACCTCCGCCATCGAGGGTGTCCTGCATGAGGCGCTGGTGGCGGCATGCCTCACCGCCACCATGATCCTGCTGTTTCTGGGCAGCTGGCGGGCCACGTTGATCATCGCGATCACGATTCCGCTGTCGGTGCTGGCGGCCCTGATCGCCCTCGCGGCCCTCGGCGAAACGCTGAACATCATGACGCTGGGCGGCCTCGCGCTGGCGGTCGGCGTGCTCGTGGACGATGCCACCGTGGCGATCGAGAACATCGCCCATCATCGCGAGATGGGCAAGTCGCTGGAGGATGCCATCCTCGACGGCTCGGCCCAGATTGCGCTGCCCACGCTGGTCTCCACCATGTGCATCTGCATCGTGTTCCTGCCGATGTTCCTGCTGAGCGGCGTGGCGCGCTATCTGTTCGTGCCGCTCGCGGAGGCGGTGGTGTTTGCGATGATGGCCTCTTACTTCCTGTCGCGTACGCTGATTCCCACGCTGGCCCACTACCTGTTGCGCGGCGAGCGCGGCGAGCGCGGCGCGGCGGGCGGTTACCCAGTCGCGCGGGGACATGCGGCACGCTGGTTCGGCGCCGCGCATGCACGCTTCGAGACCGCCTTCGAGCGGGTGCGGGCCGGATACGGTCGACTGCTGACCGACGCGCTGGCCATGCCGCGCCGCACCGTGCTGATCTTCGCGCTGGGCTGCGCCCTCTCGATGGGACTGGTGCCATTTCTCGGTCAGGACTTCTTCCCGGCCGTCGACGGCAGCGAAATTCGCCTGCATATGCGCGTGCGTACCGGTACGCGTATCGAGGAGACGGCGCGCATTGCCGATCAGGTGGAACAGGAGATTCGCCGCGTGGTGGGTGCCGACCATGTGGCCGGCATCGTCGACAACATCGGCCTGCCGGTCAGCGGCATCAACCTGACCTATGATTCGTCGTTGCCGATCGGTACCGGCGATGCCGAGATCCTGGTATCGCTGCGGCCCGATGCCGGGCGCTCCGGCATGCTGATCGACCAACTCGATACGGCCCTGCAACAGGCCTTTCCGGGCGTGAGCTTCTCGTTCCTGCCGGCCGATATGGTGAGCCAGATTCTCAACCTGGGCCTGCCGGCGCCGATCGATATCCAGATCGTCGGCAAGGACCTGCAAGGCAACCGTCGTGTCGCCGACCAGCTGTTGCGCAAGCTGGCCGGCATTCCGGGTCTGGCCGACCTGCACCTGCAGCAGCCCGCGGACCAGCCGGCGCTGACGGTCAAGGTGGATCGCACGCGTGCCCTGCAGGCGGGCCTGTCGCAACGCGAGGTCGCGCAGAACCTGCTGATCTCGCTGTCGGGCAGCGGCCAGACCGCACCCAACTTCTGGCTCAATCCGAAGAATGGCGTCAGCTATCCTTTGACGGTCTCGGTGCCGCAGTATGCGATGGATTCGCTGCAGACCGTCTCCAACATTCCGCTCGGCCTCGGTCTCGATACGGCAAGGCAGGGTGGGGCGGGCCAGCTCGGGCAGTTTGGCACGATCGTGCGCGGCAGCCAGGAAGGCGTGGTGTCGCATTACAACGTGCAGCCGGTTCTCGATCTCTTCGGTTCGGTGCGCGGGCGCGCGCTCGGTTCGGTGGCCGCGGATGTGCAGCGGATTGTCGACGGTGTGCGTGCATCGCTGCCCGCGGGCTCGGATATCGTCGTGCGCGGTCAGGTGCAGACCATGCATGCGTCGTTCGCGGGGCTGATGAGCGGCCTGGTCGCCGCGATCGTGCTGGTCTACCTGCTGATGGTCGTGAACTTCCAGTCGTGGCTCGATCCGCTCGCGATCGTCGGTGCGCTGCCCGTCGCGCTGTCCGGCATGGCGTGGATGCTGTTCGCGACCGATACCACCATCAGCGTACCGGCCCTCACCGGAGCCATCATGTGCGTGGGCATTGCCACGGCCAACAGCATCCTGGTCGTCAGTCGCGCCCGCGAAGTGCTGGCGGAAGGCAAGTCGCCGCGCGATGCCGCACATGAAGCAGGCTTTGGCCGCTTCCGCCCCGTGGCCATGACGGCGCTGGCGATGCTGTTCGGCATGGTGCCGATGGCGCTGGGAACGGCCGGCGCGGGCGCCCAGAACGCGCCCCTGGGCCGGACGGTGATCGGCGGCCTCGCGTTTGGCACGATGGCCACGCTGGTGCTGGTACCGGTGTTCTTTGCTGTCCTGCATACCTGGCTGGCGCGCCGGGCGCGCCCCGACCACTCTCCGACTCTCCAGCAAGGCCTGGCATGAAACCTCCCGCTCCCGCTCGCGATGCCGAGGCATCGCGCCCCGCGCGCTCCCACCTGGTGATCCGGTTTGCGATTCCCGCCGCGCTGGCGGCCGTCGCACTGACGGCCGGCATCGTGCCGCGCCTGCAGAGCCACGCGGTCCTGCAGCAGCGCGCCCAGGCCGCGCAGACACCGCTGGTCAGCGTGGTGCAGCCACGCCCCGCGGCGGCCGTGCAGGACATCGCGTTGCCGGCCGACGTACGTGCCTACGAGGATGCCGCGATCCATGCGCGCGTCAGCGGCTATCTGCGCCGCTGGTACGTGGATATCGGCACGCCGGTCAAGGCCGGCCAGTTGCTCGCCGAGATCGACGCGCCCGAGGTGTCCGACCAGTTGCGCCAGGCGCGCGCCGATGAAGCCACCGCCGCCGCCAACTACGCGCTGGCAAAGACCACGGCGCAACGCTGGCAGGACCTGCAGGCGTCGAACTCGGTGGCGCAGCAGGAGACCGACCAGAAGGTGGCCGACATGAACGCCAAGTCCGCGCTGCTGGCGGCTGCCCGCTCGAATACGTCGCGCCTGGCACAGCTCTCCTCCTATACCGCGATCCGCGCGCCCTTCGATGGCGTGATCACCGCGCGCAATGTCGACACCGGCGCATTGATCGACGCCGGCAGCGCACCGAACCAGGGCCGCGAGCTGTTCCATATTTCGGCCGGAACACGCCTGCGCGTCTATGCCCAGGTACCGCAGGACGTCAGTGCTTCCATCGGGCCCGGCACCCATGCGTGGCTGACGCTGCCGCAGGCACCGGCACAGCGCTACCCCGCCACGGTGACGCGCACCGCCGGCGCGATCGATCCGGTGACCCGCAGCCTGCGCGTCGAGCTCGATGTCGATAGCCAGGGGGGCCGCATCCTGCCCGGCGCGTACGCCGAAGTGCATCTGGACGTCGGCAGCGGGCGCGCGGGGCTGGACGTGCCTGCCAATACGCTGATGTTTCCCGCGGGCGGGCCGACCGTGGCCGTGGTCGGGGCCGACGGCCGGCTGGCGCTCCGCCAGGTCACGCTCGGGCGCGATTTCGGCTCGCATGTCGAGGTGCTTGGCGGCTTGACCGGCAATGAACGTGTCGTGGTCAATCCGGGCGATGGCCTGGTCGCCGGCACGCCGGTGCGTGTCAGCCCGCCGACCGGTGGAGCGCGCTCATGACGGCGCTCCTCAAGCATGCGGCGCTCGCCGTGGCCTGTGCCTGGCTGGCCGGGTGCGCCGCCGTGCCGTATGAACGGCCCGCCATGGCGCTGCCGGGCGCGTATCGGGAAGCGCAGGACGTGACTCCCGGGACGGCGCCCGATGCCGCCAATGCACCTCAACCCGACCATGTCGCGGCCGACTGGTGGCGCGCCTACGGGGACCCCACGCTCGACGAGCTGCTGGCGCGCATCGATGTCTCGAACCAGACGCTGCTGAAGTCGGCCGCGCTGTTGCGCGATGCGCGCGCCCAGGTCGCCGCGGCGCGGGCCGACTATTTCCCCACCATCGGTGTCGGGGCGAGCGTTGGCAGTACACACCTGTCCGGCAACGTGCTCGGACATTCGCGCGCGGGCAAGACTACGCCGGATCACCTGATCGGCGTCGCCGCCAGCTGGGAACCCGACCTGTTCGGGCGCGTGGGCAACAATGTCGACGCGGCCGGCGCGCGTGCGCAGGCGAGCGCCGACGATGTGGCAGCGGTACGGCTGAGCCTGCAGGCCGAGGCGGCGATCGACTACTTCGGCATTCGCTCGCTCGATCGCGAGGCTGCGCTGCTGGCGCAGACGGTTACGGCCTACACCTCGGTCCTGCAACTGGTGACCAACCGGTACAACGGTGGCATTGCCGCGGCAGGCGATGTCGCGCAGGCCCAGGCGCAGCTCGACAGCACGCGCGCGCAACTGGCCGACCTGCAACTGGCACGCCGGCAATTGCTGCACGCACTCGCCACGCTGATCGGCGAGCCGGCCAGCAGCTTCACGCTCCCGATGGCAGCGCACGACGACGCCTCCGGCGACACCATCCATCTGCCCGCCGTACCCGCCGCCGTGCCCGCCACGCTGCTGCAACGGCGCCCTGATATCGCCGCGGCCGAACGGCGCGTGGCCGCCGCCAATGCGCAGATCGGCGTTGCGCGCGCCGCGTTCTTTCCTACGCTGATGCTGAACTTCAGCGGCGGGCTGGAGAGTTCGGGCCTGGCCGGCTGGTTGACCGCGCCGAGCCGCTTCTGGGCGCTCGGTCCGGCGTTGGCGGCCACCATCTTCGATGGCGGCAAGCGTCAAGCCGGTGTGGACAGCGCGCGCGCCCGCTTCGATGCGAGCGCGGCCGACTACCGCGAGACCGTCCTCAGCGCGATCCAGGACGTGGAGGACAACTACGCCGCGTGCCATTTGCTCACGGAGGAAGCGGCCCACCAGCAGGCCGCGGTCGACGCGTCGCGCCGCGCGCTGCAACAGGCGACCGAGCGCTACCGCAAGGGCGCGTCGGCCTACCTCGATGTCAACGTGGTGGAAGCGACCACGCTCGCCAACGCGCGCGCGCTGGAAGCCGTGCACCGGCGGCAACTGGCGGCCAGCGTGGCGCTGTTCCGCGCGCTCGGCGGCGGATGGTCGCCAGCCGGCGCGAGCTGAGACGTTGCCCCGTGCGGGTCGCGTGCGGCTTCCCGTGTGGCTCGCCCGTGTGTGGCTCGCATGTGGCAGGCGGCCGGATGGCTGGCCGCCTGCTTGCGAGGTCGCCCAATCCTGCTATCGCCCGGCTACAGCCTCACCACGTCGAGCACGGCCTGCGCAAACGCCGTGGGCGCTTCCTGCGGCAAGTTATGACCCACCCCGCCCGTGATATCCCGATGCCGGTACTTGCCGGTGAACCGCTTTGCATAGGCAGCGGGAGGCTGGTGCGGTGCTCCGTTGGCGTCGCCTTCGAGGGTGATGGTCGGCACGGCGATGCCGGGCGCCTGCGCGAGCCGTTGTTCCAGATCGTCGTACCGCGCCTCGCCCTGGGCGAGGCCCAGGCGCCAGCGGTAGTTGTGAACGACGATGGCCACATGATCGGGATTGTCGAAGGCCCGGGCCGTTCTGAGGAAGGTGGCGTCGTCGAACTGAAACCGTGGCGATGCGTGCTGCCAGACCATTCTGTTGAACGCGTCGCGATGCTCGGCATAGCCGCGAGCGCCGCGTTCGGTGGCGAAGTAGTACTGGAACCACGCCTGTAGCTCCGTCTCGGGCGCGAGTGGCACGCGGCCGGCAGCCTGGCTGCCAATCAGGTATCCGCTCGCGCAGACCAGCGCGCGGCAGCGCTGGGGCCAGATTGCCGCCACGATCTCGGCCGCCCGTCCGCCCCAGTCGAAGCCGGCGAGGACCGCCCTGTCGATCTTGAGGGCGTCCATCAGGGCGATCAGATCTATCGCAAAGATCGACTGCTGGCCATTGCGTGGGGTGTCGGCGGAAAGAAAACGCGTAGAGCCATAGCCGCGCAGGTACGGCACGATGACACGGTAGCCGGCAGCGGCGAGCATGGGCGCAACTTCGGCGAAGCTGTGGACATCGTGCGGCCAGCCATGCAGCAGGATGACCACCGGTCCGCCAGCGGGGCCGCATTCGATATAGCCGATGTTCAGCGTGCCCGCTTCGATCTGGCGCAACGTCCCGAACGATGGTTGCAAGGGCCCCGCCGATGCCGCGGGGGCTGACGAGGGCGACATGAGCGGCGTGGCCAGGGGTGGCGACGAAGCTGGCGGAAGCGGCTGGTCGGCGCGCGCGGGGTCCGCCCAGTCGAATAGCAGAAGGCCGGCCAGTACCGAGGTACCGCTCAGCAGCCAGCGGCGGTGGGGATTGATCAGGTTCGACATGTCGAAGCGATGGTTCGAGATGGTTCGAGGGGATGCGCGGCAGCGCTCATGCGGCGGCAACGTTGGCCAGTGTGGACAGGTCGGGATGCAGTCCTCGGACCGGGCTGACGCGTTCCAGCAGCGCGGCGAGGTACAGCGCCGTGGACTCCGCAAGCCACGGCGCTACCAGCTGTACGCCGACGGGCAGGCCATCGCGGCTGGTACCGAACCGCATGGTCAGGCCCGGCAGCCCGGTCACGCTCAGCGGAGCCGTCGCGTCCATGACATGCAGGGAAGACACCGCCTCGCCGTGGATGACGAAGGTCACGGCGTCGTGCGCATGTGCGGGCACCGGCGTCACCGGGCACAGCAAGGCATCGTAGCGCTGGAAGTACTGGCTGAAGCCGTCGCGCAGCCGCTCGGCCTGTTGCTCGGCTTCGACAAAGTCCTCGATGGAAGTGTCCGGTGTATCGAAGACGGCCTGGGCGTGTTTGTAGATCTTGTCCTCATGGCCCGCGGTGGCCTGGCGAAAGACCGGTTTGGTTTCCATCGCCTGCAGTTTCCACAGGACGTCGAGCGCGTTGATCTGCTCCAGTACGGGAACGCGCACGGGCTCCACCAGCACGCCCGCATCCTGGAGCGCCTCGGCTGCCGCCTCCACGGTGGCGGCCACATCGGCGTCCACCAGACCAAAGCCCGGCTCGACCAGCCAGCCTACGCGCAGCGGGCGAGCGGGATTGGCGCCGACGCCGGCGTCGAGCGAGAGGGGGCTGACCGAAAAGCCGTCGGCGCCGTCCGGGCCGGCGAGCAGGGAGTAGGCCAGGGCAATGTCGCGCACCGAACGTGCCATCGGGCCGACATGCCAGAAGCGGCGGGGCTCGCGCGGCCAGATGCCGGTCATCGGAATGCGGCCGTGCGTCGCCTTGAAGCCGAGGATGCCGGTCAACGCGGCCGGACCGCGAACGGAGATGGCGACATCGGTGGCAAGACCGATCGGCGACATCCCGGCGGCGATGGCGGCGGACTCGCCACCGCTCGATCCGCCTGGCGTGCGCTCCAGGTTCCACGGGTTCAGCGTGCGTCCCGACAGCAGGTTGTCGGACTCGATCCAGTAGGAGAACTCGGGCAGGTTGGTCTTGGCGAGCAGGATGCCACCCGCCTGCTTCATGCGCGTGACGGTGGTCGCATCGGTGTCTGGAATGCGACCCGCGAAAATCGGCGAGCCGCGCTGCGTCTTCACGCCGGCGGTATCGATCGAGTCCTTGACCGAGAACGGCACGCCATGCAGCGGGCCTAGCTTGCTTCCCGCGAGCACGGCGGTTTCCGCGAGTTTCGCGGCGGCAAGGGCGTGCTCGGCGGTGGTGACGATCGCATTGATCGCCGGATCCACCGCGGCAATGCGATCGAGGTGGGCCTGTACCACCTCCACCGGCGATACCTCTTTGGTGCGGATCAGTTGGGCGAGGGCGGTGGCGTCTTGATAGAAAAGTTCGGAATGCATGGGTCGATGTGGAAAGACATTGGACGGGTGGACAAAGCCAGGCAAGTCATTCGCGTCATTCGCGTGATCCGCGCAGCGCGTTTATCTACCTAACGTTTGTTAGGCGAATGGTAGGCACTATAATCGGCGTCGTCAACATCTTTCGAGCGGGATCGGTGCAGTGAAAAAAACAGCAGGCGCAAACTCCGGCGACAAGATCCTGGTCGCCGCCACCCGGATTGCCCAGGCGCATGGCTACGGTGGCCTCAATGTCCGTACGCTGGCGGAGGAAGTCGGGATCAAGGCGGCCAGCCTCTACCACCATTTCCCGAGCAAGGCGGATCTTGCGGCAGCGGTGGCCAAACGCTATTGGGAGGACGCTGCCGCGGCGCTTGAAGTGATCACCGAGGAAATCGAGGATCCGCTGGAGTGCCTGCGCAGGTATCCCGCTACCTTCCGGCGCTCGCTGGAGAACGACAACCGCATGTGTATGGCCAGCTTTATGGCGGCCGAGTACGACGATCTGCCCGAGGTCGTGAAGACCGAGGTCCAGGCCTTTGCGGACGTCAACGTCGCCTGGCTGCGCAAGACCCTCGCGGCGGCAGGCGTGCGAGGGCCCAAGGAGGCCGAGCGACGCGCCTGCGCCATCTTCGCGGCGGTTTCCGGCGCCCAGCTGATGGCGCGCGGCCGCGGCGATATCGCGCTGTTCGATACGCTGATCGAGACTTATCGCGCGAGCGGATTGTTGCCGAAGTAAGCCACTGGCCGCCGAGCACTCGCCGCGCGTGTCCGGAAATCCCGCGACAACGTCACACACGTCGCGGCTGCTCTCCATATGCTTGGGATAGCCACCTGTCAGCCGGCAGGCATGCCAAGACCCATCCCCCTGGAGAGTAGTGATGCACCGATTTCTGTCGACCCTGACGCTGGCCGTCGCGTCCGCCATCTTTTCTCAAACGGCATCCGCCGCCCCGGACGTGCGCATGTACCGGCTCGACTGCGGCCAGATGCGCCTGGGCGACAAGTCCATGATGTCCGACCGGGGCCTCTACAAAGGCGAGCACTACGATATCGTGATGTCGTGCTATCTGATCAGGCACGGCGCCGACTGGATCCTTTGGGACGCGGGGCTGCCGAAACAGTACCTCAAGGGACCGCTCACCGAGGGGACGTTCACCACCAGCCTCCGCAAGACCGTGGTGGAACAGTTGCGCGAGCTCAAGCTGAGCCCCGGTGACATTACCTACGTGGCGGTCTCGCACGCGCATTTCGATCACGCCGGCCAGGTGAACGATTTTCCCAATGCGACGCTGATCCTGCAGCGTGCCGAGCTTGCGGCCATCGCCGATACCAGGGTGGCGGCGGAGCATTACATCCAGGCGGACCTGTTCAAGACGCATATCGACGGCACGACGCTGAAGCGGGTGAAGCTTGTCGATGGCGACGTCGACCTGTTCGGCGACGGTACCCTCAAGACCATCCAGACACCGGGTCACACGCCAGGCAGCATGGCGCTGCTGGTCCAGCTCAAGAACGCGGGGCCATACATCCTGTCGGGTGACCAATGGCACTTCACGGAAAACCGCGTGCGCAATCAGGTGCCGATCTGGAATTACTCGCACGACGAGACCATTGCCTCGTCGAAGAAACTGGAAGCGGTCATCCGCCAGACCGGCGCCACGCTGGTCATTCAGCACGAGCCCGTCGACAACCAGAAGCTGCCGAGGCCGCCGGCCTACCTCGACTGACAGTCGGGACGCCTGAGCGGGCCGCGTTACCTGCTCAGGCGTCCATCCGGAAGGTGCGCGGGTTCCGCATAACATCGCCCGACGTTATTGCTACAATGCGCACATGTCGCGTGCAATGTCGAGTGTTCTGCTCCGGGGCGCGGTGTTGGTACTCCTGGTACTGACGCAACTGCTGACTCCGCTTCTGCACGGCCATTTCGGGACTCCGATACAAACTGGCCTGCACGTGCACGCCGGCCTCCCTGCCGAAACTGATTCGCATTCCCAGTTCATTCCCTCAGCCAGCCGTGCTCACCCGGACGGGTCCGCCGCTAGCGGGGACGCGTTTGAAGTGGATGTCGAAGCGGGGCTTGGCCCCCTGGGCATGGCTATGCTGATGCCTCCGATGCTGCTGCCAGGCCTGTGGATCCTCACGCTGCTGCTACTGGCCGCGCTGGCGACCGGCACGGTGCGACGCGCGCCGCGTTATTTCCCGCCTGTCCCCCGACGACGATTCTGCTTTAGCCACCCGCCCCCGGCGCAGGCGCCTCCCCCCCTCTGCTGATGCCATCCCCGGCGCGATGCCGGGGTCTGCGCACGCGTTCGTTCGCGCATCGCGTGTTCCGTCCTGCATGTAGGAGTCAGCATGTCGTTCCGACATCTTTGCAAGGTCCGTGCGCTGGTCGCACTGACCTGCCTGCCGTTTTCATTTGTCTTTGCCGCACCCGCGGTGGCGCAAGCCAGCGCAGGTGCGGTCGCGTTATCCGCCGAACAGGCGCGCGCGCTGGGCGTACGCACGAGCGTGGTCGCCAGTGCCGAGACCGTCGACGTGGGCGCGCACGCGCGCGTCGTGTTCAAGCCAGGTGCCCAGTCTGTGGTGGCCGCGCCTTACGCGGGCATGGTGCCACGGGTGCTTGTGGCGGTCGGCGAGACCGTGCGCCCGGGCCAACCGCTCGCGACGTTCCTGAGTCCGCAACTGTTCGATGCGAGACGCGCGCTGGCGGAAGCCGACTCGCAGTCCCGGCTTGCGCAGCAGGCGCTCGCACGCGACCGGTCGCTTTACGAGGACGGCATCATCGCCGCCAGCCGCTGGCAGGCCACACAGGCACGCGCCGCGGAAGCCGCGGCCATGGCACGCGCGCGCCGCGCGGAAATGTCGTCTGCAGGTGTGGTCTTCTCCGCTGGGGGCGAGGAGGCGCAACTCGTAGCCAGCCATCGCGGCCTGATCTCGGAGGTCAACGCCGTGCCGGGCGCGCGCGTGGAAGGCGCGTCGCCCTTGTTCCGTATCGTCGACCCCGACGCACTCGAACTGGATCTGCTGCTGGGCCGCGATCTGCCGGTACCGTCTGCCGGCGAGCGCGTGGATATCGGCCAGCGCGGCGCGAGCGGCACCGTGGTGGGCGTGGCCCCGGCTGGCGATGGCGCCACCGGCACGCGCGTGCGGGCGTCGCTGGATCGACGCGGTGACCTGCGCGTGGGCGAGAGCGTCAGCGTCACGCTGAAGCTGCGCAGCCGCGAGCGGCCGGGCGCGCCCGCACGGGTGCGGGTGCCGGCGGCCGCGGTGGCCTACTGGCGCGGCGTGCCAGGCGTATTCATCGCCACCGACAAGGGCTTTCGCTTCCAGTCCGTGACGCTGGAGGGCGCGGACGAGGCCAACGCGGTAATCCGCGCCAACCTGCCGGCCGGCACACGCGTGGCCGTCGCCGGCATCGGCGCGCTCAAGGGCCTGCTGGCGGGAGATCAGTGATGCTGTCCTCCCTGATCGATGTTTCGCTGCGCCAGCGCATGCTGGTGCTGATTGCCGCGGGGGCGCTGGCGGCCGCGGGTCTGTGGGCCTACACCAACCTGCCGATCGATGCCTTTCCCGATATTTCGCCGAGCCAGGTCAAACTCGTGTTCAAGGTCCCGGGCATGACGCCGGAGGAAGTGGAGCAGCGGGTGTCCACGCCGATCGAGCAGGAGTTGCTCGGCATACCGCACAAGACCATCGTGCGTTCGGTCTCCAAGTACGGCATCAGCGACGTCACCGTGGACTTCGAGGATGGCGTCGATGTGTATTGGGCGCGACAGCAGGTGTCGGAGCGACTGGCCGGCCTGGCGCGCGATCTGCCCGCCACCGCCGAAGGGGGACTGGCCCCGATCACCACGCCGCTCGGCGAAATGTTCATGTTCACCATCGAGGGCGACGGCTATGCGCTGGCCGAGCGGCGCCGCGTGCTGGACTGGGTGATCCGGCCCGCGCTGCGTACCGTGCCGGGCGTTGCCGATGTCAATGCGCTCGGCGGCGAGGTGCGCAGCTACGAGGTGATCCCCGATCCGGCACGCCTGCGCGCGCGTGGCGTGACGCTGGACCGGTTGCGCCAGGCGCTGGATACGAACAACCGCAACGATGGCGCGGGCCGTATCGATCGCGGTGACGAGCACTGGGTCGTGCGTGTGGAAGGCGGTATTCGCGGCCTTGACGACCTGCGCGCGATCGTCGTCGACGCCGCGCGCGACCCTGCCGGCACGCCCGCCGTCACGGTGGGCGATGTGGCGACCGTACGGCTCGGCGAAGCGACGCGCAACGGCGCCGTCAGTCACGACGGACAGGGCGAGACGGTACAGGGCCTGGTGCTAGGCCTGCGCGGTGCCGATGCGCGCAAGCTGGTGCTCGCGGTACAGGCGCGGCTGGCGGAACTGGCGCCGACCCTGCCGGCGGGCATGACCACCAGGGTCTTCTACAACCGCGGCGAGCTGGTGACGCGCGCGGCCAACACCGTGATACGCGCGCTGGCGGAGGCGAGCGTGCTCGTGGTGATCACGCTGTACCTGTTTCTCGGTGGCGTGCGCGCCGCGGTGGTGGTGGCCGCCACCTTGCCGCTGTCGATGCTGTCGACCTTCCTGTTGATGCGCTATGCGGGACTCACGGCCAACCTGATGAGCCTGGGCGGCCTGGCGATTGCGCTCGGCATGCTCGTCGATGCGGCGGTGGTGGTGGTCGAGAATATCGAGACCGCGCTTGCCACCGCCCCCGCGCGCGAGGCCGACGCGGCACTACGCGGCGCGGCCATCCGGCATGCGGTGGCCAGCGTGGCCGTGCCGATCGTGGCCGGCGTGTCCATCATTGCCATCGTCTTCCTGCCGCTGCTCACACTCGAAGGACTCGAGGGCAAGCTGTTTGCGCCGGTGGCGCTCACCATCGTGCTGGCCCTCGCATCGTCCGTCGTGATTGCCTTTACGGTGGTACCGGCGCTGGCCTCGCTGCTGCTGCGCGCGCATGCGCACGAGGCGCCCTGGCTGATGCGCCGGGTGTCGGCAGGGTTCGCGCGGGTGCAAGGCTGGAGCACGGCGCACCCGCGCGCCATGTTTGGCGGCGCCATCGCGGCACTGGCCGGTGCCGTCTTGCTGTACCTGTCCGTGGGCAAGACCTTCATGCCGACGATGGACGAAGGCGACCTGATCGTGCAGCTCCAGAAAGCCCCCTCGGTATCGCTCGCGGCCTCGCTCGATCTGGACCAGCGGGTTCAGCAGGCGCTGCTCCGGCAGGTGCCGGAGATCCGTTCCGTCGTGGCCCGCTCGGGCTCCGACGACCTCGGCCTCGATCCGATGGGGCTCAACGAAACCGACACTTTCCTGGTGCTCAAGCCGAAGGACCAGTGGCGCGGCAGCAAGGCTGATATCGCCGAAGCGATCCGCCAGGTGATGGGGCGCTTTCCGGGCGTGATCTACGGCTTTACGCAACCGATCGAGATGCGGGTGTCGGAGATGCTGACCGGCACGCGTGGCGATGTTGCCATCAAGCTGTTCGGCAGCGATCTTGCCGCCATCGATGCGGCCGCGCAGATGATCGCCTCGACCGTGCGCGGCATCGACGGCGCTGCCGACGTCATCGCACCGGCCAATAGCGGCGTGCAATACCTGAAGGTGTCGATCGATCGCGCCGCCGCGGGACAGGCCGGCTTCAGCGGGGATGCCCTGCAGGCGCAGTTGCGCGCGCTGGTCGAGGGGGATCGCATCGGCGTGGTGCCGGAGGGAATCGTGCGGACCCCGCTGATCCTGCGCGGCGGCGCGGCCCTGCGCGCGGCGCCCGAGACCTTTGCGGGCCTGCTGGTGACCGCGCCGGATGGCCGGGCATGGCCGCTGACGTCCTTGGCCCGTCTGGAGCGCGTGGATGGTCCGGTGCGCATCCAGCACGAGAACGGCGCACGCTTCGCGGTGATCCAGGCCAACGTGGAAGGCCGCGATCTTGCCGGCTTCGTACAGGAGGCACAGGCGGCGGTTGCCAACCTCAAGACGTTGCCCAAGGGCCTCCGTATCGTCTGGGGCGGGCAGTTCGAGAACCAGCGGCGCGCCGCCGCACGTCTGGCGCTGGTGGTGCCGATGGCGCTGGCGGCCATCTTCTTCCTGCTGATGTTGACGTTTCGCTCATTGCGCCAGGCGGCTCTGGTGATCGCCAATATACCGTTCGCGCTGGTGGGCGGCATCGTCGCCTTGCGGCTGTCGGGCGAATATCTCTCGGTGCCGGCATCGGTGGGGTTTATCGCGTTGCTCGGCATCGCGGTACTCAACGGCGTGGTGCTGGTGTCCCACTTCAACACCTTGCTGGAGTCGGGGCTCGAGCTTGCGCAAGCCGTCCGCACGGGGGTGCGCGACCGGTTGCGCCCCGTGCTGATGACCGCCTGCATCACGGCGCTCGGCATGATCCCGTTGTTGCTGGCGAGCGGACCGGGATCGGAGATCCAGCGGCCGCTGGCCATCGTGGTGTCGGGTGGCCTGGTCTCATCGACGGCGCTCACGCTGCTCCTGCTGCCACTGCTGTTCGAGCGCTTTGGTGTGTCGCGGGCGCAGCCCGCGGTCCGGACGGGAGCACAGCAATGATGCGCAATCTGTACAGGAACGGTGCCGCCGCCTTCGGTGCGCTGGCATTCTGGAGCGCTGCCGTGCATGCGGCGGCAACCAGTGGGTATCTGCCCGACGATGCGGCGGTGCGGCAAGCGGTGACGGGCGCGCCCGACGTGATGGCGGCCGAGGCCAGACGCGATGCCACGCTTGCGCGCGCGGTCGGCATTCGCGCGGGCACGGCCGAAACGGTGGTACGTGCGGTCAGCCAGGGGCGCAGCGTGCGCGAGCCATCCGAGCGTTATGCGGAAGGGCAGATCGCGGTGGAACGGCCGTTGCGGCTATGGGGCAAGGCGGACGCCGACGCGCGCCTGGCCGATGCCACCGCCGAAGCCGGTCGGCTGATGGTCATGGACGCCAGGCACGAATCGACGCGTCAGATCCTGACGCTGTGGTTCACCGTGATGCGCACCCGGCAAGCCCGTATCGCCGCGGAAGAGAACGCCGCCGCCGCCAGCGAACTTGTCGCGATGACCACGCGCCGCATTCAGATGGGCGACGCGGCGCGGCTCGACGGCGAGCTCGCGGCGGCCGACCATGCGCGCGCGCGGGCCGCGGTGGCGACCGCCGGCGCCGCCGAGCAGGCCGCCGTGGCGGAACTGCGTGGACGCTATCCGATGCTGGGCGAACCGGACTCGCTCGCGGAGGCCGCGCCACCGTCGCCGCTGGCGGATCCGCCCGAGACGCTGCGCCGCCTCTATATCGAGGACAGTCACGAGTATCGGCTTGCCCTCGCGCAGGAAGCACAGTCGCTGCGGCAGGCGACGCGCGTGGATCTCGAGCGGAAGCCGGACCCGACCGTCGGCATGTTCGTCACCATCGAACGGGGTGGGGCGGAACGCATCCTCGGCGTGAGTGTTGCGATGCCGTTGGGCGGCACGCATCGCGCCGCGGCCGCGACGGCTGCGGCGGCCGATGCCGAGGCGGCGGCGCGTACCCGCATGGCGGTCGAGCGCAAACTCGGCGCTGAGTTCGACATGCAATACCGCAACCTGATTGGCAGGCGTGCCTCGGCGCAGGCGCAGGCCGAAGCAGCGCGCCTGCAGCGGACCGCGTCGGCACGCGCCACGCGTGCCTATCGTGCGGGCGAGTCGGGTCTGGCCGAACTGCTCGCGGTACGCCGCGGCCTGGCTGAAGCGCTGCTCGCCGAGCAACTGGCGCGCGTCGAGGCACTGGAGGCCGACAGCCGCCTGCGTCTGGACCTTCACCGCCTGTGGGATTTCGATGACTGACCTGGCGCGTGGCGGTGCCGCAGCGCCGCGCACCTGTGACCAATATTGACCGTAGGGACAACCAATATGAAAGACGAGATCAGATACAACGTTGCGGTGCGCGTCTTGCACTGGCTGGTGTTCCTGGCCGCATTGATCGCAGTGGTGGCCATCGAGCTCGATGACTCGCACGACGGGGGGCCGAGCGTGCTGTTCCGGATTCATCAGTCGGCGGGTCTTGCCGTGTTCGCGCTGATGTCGTTGCGCTTGCTGGTCCGGCTGGCGACGCCGGTGCCGGCCTCGTTGCCCGGACCGCGCCGGATCGCACAGCTTGCCACGTTGACCCATGCGGTGCTCTATCTGCTGATGCTGGCCATGCCGGTGCTCGGCGTGCTGGCGGTGGCGTGGTCGGGCGAGCCTGTCGATGCGTTCGGCATGACGTTATCGTTGCCGTTGACGCCATCGCGCTCGCTGGCGCACCTTGCGCGCGAGATCCACGAATCGGGGGCGACCTTCGTGTATATCTTCGTCGGCCTGCATGCCGTGGGGGCACTCTGGCACCAGTTTGTCGTCAGGGACGACGTCATGCGGCGGATCTGGTAGCGCGGGGCGCCACAGGTCGCCACAGGGCGTCCCAGTGCGCCTTCAGCGCAAATCCCGCAGCACGTCGAGCACATGCTGCGTGGAGCGCTCCATGTATCCAGCGCGATGGGCAATGCCGAGGCGGCGCCACAGCGCCGGGCGTAGCGGTCGCATGACGATGCGGTGGTCGGGCTGCGGCGTGGTGGCCTCGTGCGGCAGCAGCGCCGCGCCATAACCCGCCGCCACCAGGCTCTTGATCGCATCGTTGTAATTGAGCTGGATGCGGGGCGTGGGATGGTGGCCGGCCGCCGCGAACCACTCGGTGGTCACGCGCGACAGGCGCGTGGTGGTGTCGTTGAGAATCAGCGGCTGCGCCGCAAGCCAGTCGGGCGTGACGCGGGCGGGACAGCGCCAGTGCGCCGGGACGAAGGCCATCACCGGGTCGCGGCGCCAGGGCTTGATCACGAGTCCGGCAACGGGTGGCTGCGGCAGCGCGATCAGACCCACGTCGAGCGTGCCATCGGCGAGGCGGGACAGGGTTTCCTGCGAGGTGAGGATGGCGACCTGGACATCGATGGCCGGATGCTGCTGGCGCAGCAATTCCAGCGCTTGCGGCAGCAGGTGCGCAATCACGCCCGTCGATGCGCCCACGCGGGCACGCCCTTCCAGTCCCTGCACCTGACGTTGTATATCGTCGAGCGCCTGTTCCGCATCGGCCAGCAGGCGACGCGCACGCTCTACCAGCACTTCACCGATGGCCGATGGCCGGACCTGCCCGCGCTTGCGCGACAGCAGGGGCGCGCCGATGCGCGCTTCGAGATCGGCGATGTGCAGGCTCACGGTGGGCGGCGCCAGATGCAGGGCACGTGCGGCCTCGGCAAACGAGCCACGGTCGGCAATCGCGACCAGCGTACGCAGGCGGTCCAGGCTGATCTCTCGCATGGCGGTGTCCTGATATGGCGATGTCCGGATTCAGGAAATCTGAACATCAACGTTGGGAAATTCAACTTTCCCTATTCTAGCTTCGTGTGGAAGATAGGGGTTCGCCCAGTCGTTGCCGACCGTTGCCGACCGTTGCCGACCGGCCCGTTACCCCCATCGTCCCCGGAGTCATCCACCCATGAGCGCACCCATCGTTTTTATCGACGGCGACCAAGGCACCACCGGCCTGCAAATCCACGAGCGCCTGCGGCACCGGACCGACCTGCGCGTGCTGACGCTCGCGGGCGCGGAGCGCAAGGACCCGCAGCGCCGCGCCGAAGCGATCAACGCCTGCGATATTGCCATCCTGTGCCTGCCCGACGCCGCTGCGCGCGAAGCCGTGTCCGCCATCGTCAATCCTGCCGTCCGCGTGATCGACGCCAGCTCCGCACACCGCACGCAACCAGGGTGGACGTATGGCTTTCCGGAAATGACCGGGGGACAGGCCGAGCGGATCGCGGCCGCACCGCGCGTCACCAATCCCGGCTGCTATCCGACTGGCGCCATCGGCTTGTTGCGCCCCCTGCGTCAGGCCGGTCTGCTGCCCGATGACTATCCCCTCAGCATTCATGCGGTGTCGGGCTATTCCGGACGCGGACGCGCGGGTGTCGAACAATACGAGGCGGAAGGTGCCGTCAAGGCGCCGGCCTTCCAGATCTATGGGCTGGAGCTTGCTCACAAGCACACACCTGAAATACAGCAGCACGCCGGCCTGGGACAGCGCCCGCTCTTCGTGCCCGCCTACGGCGCGTTCCGCCAGGGCATCGTGCTGACAGTGCCCTTGCAGTTGCGGGCACTGGCTCCTGGCGTGGATGCGGCACGTATCCACGCTTGCCTGGCCAGTCACTATGCCGGGGCCGCGCACGTACAGGTCTCGCCGTGGCCGGCATCGGATGGGGCGAAGTTGCTGGACCCCGAGGTGTTGACCGGGACGAACGACATGCAACTGAGCGTGTTTGCCAATCCGGAGCATGGCCAGGTGCTGCTGGCCGCGGTCTTCGACAACCTGGGCAAGGGCGCCTCGGGTGCCGCGGTCCAGAATCTCGACCTGATGCTCGCGCACCGGTAGCCGGCCCGGCTGCCCGAAACGCCACGGATGGCGGCACGCTGTTGCGGCCGTCCGTAGATCACTGATTCAATCCGCACAACAATAACCGGCATCAAAGCGACGCGAGCGAGGTCTGCCAAGGCCCTTCCGCACGCTTCTAAGCCCCAGGCAGCGCCTCGACCGGCCGCGCGCCGGTACCGGTACGCGGCCCGCCAGGTCAGGTGGGATAACGGTTTGCGCCCCGCCGGAAGGATTCTTGGCATGGCGCGGGCGGCCATACAGCAAAACCGCTGCGCTTTCCAGCGTCGCCGTCGCGATCGCGCTCGGCGCGATTGAGTAACCGTCAAAAGCAAGATTGACAAGTTACGCAGAAAAACTAGGATGGAGCCTCCAAGACACAGTCGCTCAGGAGGCGGTATGAAAGCAATCGTTCTCAATGGATTCGGCGGGCTCGACGTTCTCGAGTACCGGGACATCCCCAAGCCGCAAGCCGTTGCCGGCACGGTGCTCATCAAGATCAAGGCTTTCGGCATCAACCACGCCGAGATGCACATGCGCCGCGGCGAGTGGGCGGAAGCGGCGCCGGTCAGCGGTATCGAATGCGTCGGCATTGTCGAAGCGTGTCCCGGCGGCGAATTCGCGGTCGGTACCAAGGTTGCCGCGTTCATGGGCGGACTGGGCCGGACCATCAATGGCAGCTACGCGGAATACACGCTGGCCTCGGTCAACAACGTCGCGGCCATCGAGTCCGACCTGCCGTGGGCCGAACTGGCCGCGATTCCCATTACCTATGCCACGGCGTGGACCTGCCTGTTCCGCAATCTCGATCTCCAGAAGGGACAGACGATTGTCATTCGCGGCGCGAGCTCGTCGTTCGGCCTGGCCGCCGTGAATATGGCGGTCAATGCGGGTGCCAAGGTGATTGCCACCACGCAGAAGGAAGCGCAGTTCGAGAAGTTGCAGGCGCTGGGCGTGATGCGATGCGAAGTGGACCGGCCCGGGCTATCCGAGCATCTGGCCGAGACGGGGCAGATCGATGCCGTACTGGACCTCGTGGGCAACAGCGTGGTGCTCGACTCGTTGCGCATCGTCCGTCGTGGCGGCAAGGTGTGCCTGGCCGGCTGGCTTGGCGGCCTCGACCCGATCGCCGATTTCAATCCGTTGTTGCAGATGGCCAGCGGCGTCTACCTGACCTTCTTCGGCAGCTTTGTATTTGGCTCGCCGCAGTTCCCGGTGTCGGACGTGCCGTTGCAGTCGATTGCCGCGGATATTGCGGCGGGACGCTATCAGGCCAGGCCGTCGCGCGTGTTTCGCTTCGACGAGGTACGCGAGGCGCATCGCCTGATGGAGGCCAACGAAGCCAACGGCAAGATGGTCGTGGTGCACGACGATGCGTAGCACCGGCGGCGCGCGCGTGATGCCGCGCCGCATCCGGCGCTACGCCTGCAGTTCAGGGGTTGCGAGCCATTCGCGCCCCTTGAGCATGCCCTGCCAGTAGAGCGGCGGCAGGATACGCTCCTTGAGCCACCAGGCCAGCCGGGAGGGCCGGGTGCCATCGATCAGCCAGCCCGGAAAGCTCGGCGCGACCTTGCCGCCGTAGGTGAACTCGGCCAGCACGATCTTGCCGCGTTCGACCGTCAGCGGGCACGAGCCATAGCCATCGTAGTGCGCTTCGCCACGGGTCTCGCCGCGCGCGGCCAGCACGTTATGCGCAACCACCGGCGCCTGCTTGCGTGCGGCCGCGGCGGTCTTGGCATTGGGCATATTGCCCGCATCGCCGAGCCCGAAGATATTGTCGAAGCGCTTGTGGCGCAGCGTGGCGGGATCGACATCGATCCAGCCGGCGGCATCGGCAAGCGGGCTCACACGAATGAAATCCGGTGCCTTCTGCGGCGGCACGGCGTGCAGCATGTCGAATTCACGCTCGACCAGTTGTGGCTCGCCGCCCGCGACGGCGCGGCGGAAAGTGGCCGTGCGCGTGGCACCGTCCACCTTGACCAGCGTTTCGCCGAAGTTCAGCGCGATGCCGTAGCGCTCGACGTATTGCATCAGCGCGGGCACATAGTCCGCCACGCCAAACAGCACATTGCCGGCATTGCAGAAGCCGATATCGACACCGTCGAGCATGCCGGCGCGGCGCCAGGCGTCGGCGGACAGGTACATCGCCTTCTGCGGCGCACCCGCGCACTTGATGGGCATGGGCGGCTGCGTAAATAGCGCCTTGCCGCCGCCCTTACGCGTCATTTGCTCGACGAGGTGCCAGGTGTAGGGCGCGAGGTCGTAGCGATAGTTGGAGGTGACGCCGTTGCGGCCGAGCGCTTCGGGCAGCCCTTCGATGGCATCCCAGTCGAGCTTGAGGCCCGGACACACCACGAGCTGTTCGTACTTCACCACGCGGCAGCCGTCCAGAATCACGGCGTTGTGCTCGGGCTCGAAGGCGGCTACCGCGGCCTTGATCCACGCCACGCCGTGCGGCAGTACCGACGCCATGGTGCGCGCCGTGTGGGCCGGCTCGAATACCCCGCCGCCCACCAGGGTCCAGCCGGGCTGGTAATAGTGGACATCGGCGGGGTCGATGATGGCGATGTCGAGGCCGGGCTTGCGCGCCAGCAGACTCGATGCCACCGCGATACCCGCTGCGCCGCCACCGATCACGACCACGGCATGCCTGGCGTCGGCCACGTCCACGGGCGTACGTCCGCCATTGGCAATGCGCCGGACCACGCCCGCCAGTTCGTAGCCCGCGGTCGATGCCCGCTCGATGATGTCCGGCAACGGCCGGCGCGCGGCTTGCGACAGCGCCCATAGCGTGGCCGAGCGCGTTCCGGTGCGGCAGTAGGCCAGTACCGGTTTGGGCAGGCTATCCAGCAACCGGCCAAAGGCTTGTGCTTCGTCGTCGCCGACCTTGCCCGATGCCACCGGCAGGTAATGCGCCTGCATGCCGAGTGCGGCCGCGCGGCTTTCGATTTCCTGGAAGCCGGGCTGGTCGGGACCTTCGCCATCGGGGCGGTTGCAGATCAACGAGCGAAAGCCGCTGTCCGCCAGGGTTTGCACGTCGTCGGCAAGAATCTGCGGGCTGACCGAGAGTTCATGGGTGAGGGCGCGGGGCTGCATGGCGTGTTCCTTCTGGGCGCGTGGCTCAGAGCATGTTGAGAGGGATCTTGAGGTAGCGCGTACCGTTGTCTTCCGGTGGCGGCAGTTCGCCCGCGCGCATGTTGACCTGCACCGAGGGCAGGATCAGCGTGGGCATCGACAGCGTGGCATCGCGCGCCTGGCGCATGGTGACGAACGCTTCCTCGCTGATGCCGTCGCGCACGTGGATATTCCGTTCGCGCTCGTCGGCGACGGTCGTCATGTATTGCAGCTCGCGCCCACCCGGCTGGTAGTCGTGGCACATGTACAGGCGCGTGGCCGGCGGCAGGCTCAGCACCTTGTTGATGGAGCGGTAGAGCGTACGCGCGTCGCCGCCGGGAAAGTCGCAGCGGGCGGTGCCGTAGTCGGGCATGAACAGCGTGTCGCCGACAAAGGCGGCCGTGTGTTCGCCATGCTCACCGCCCGCGTGTGCCCCGCTTTCCTCGCGTTCGCCAACCACATAGGTCATGCAGGCCGGCGTGTGGCCCGGCGTGTGCATCGCGCGGGCATGCAGCGTGCCGATGCGGAAGGTATCGCCGTCATGCAGCAGGCGGTCAAACTGGCGACCGTCGCGCGCAAAGTCGCTATCGCTGTTGAACAGTTGGCCGAACACCTTCTGCACCGTGGTGATGTGACTACCGATGGCGGTCTGCCCGCCGAGCGCGCGCTTGAGGTACGGCGCGGCCGACAGATGGTCGGCATGCACGTGGGTCTCGAGAATCCATTGCACGGTCGCGTCGAGCTCGCGCACGCGCGCGATGAGGCGGTCCGCGCTGGTGGTGCGTGTGCGGCCGGACTTGGGATCGTAGTCGAGCACGCTGTCGATCAGCGCGCAGCGCAGGCTGGCGCGGTCCAGCACGAGGTAGCTGAGCGTGGAGGTGTCGGGATCGAAGAACGCTTCGATCTCCATTTGGGAGGGGGCGGGCTGGGCGGGGGTCATGAATGTCAGTGAGCTGGAAATCGATGTCGGCGGACGTGTCAGGAATTTCGTGTGCTGAGGTCGGTTAAAAGATCTCAGCTGATGGCGGCGGTGAATCGCTCGCCGAACAGAATGGCGAACTGATTGACTGCTTGCCGCCAGGTGATAGGCGGCATCTTCCAATCCTTTTCGATGTTGCGCAAGGCCAGAAACAGCAGTTTGCTGGCGGCTTCGTCGCTCGGGAAGTGGCCGCGGTTCTTGACGATCTTGCGCAACTGCATGTGCATGCTCTCGATGGCGTTCGTCGTATATACGATTCGACGCACCTCGGGCGGATAGGCGAAGAAGGGGATCACCTGTTCCCATTGGCGCTGCCACATGGCCGCGACGGTAGGGAATTTGCGCCCCCACTCGCTCTGCGCAAAGGCGTCGAGCGCCGCTGCCGCCGCCTCGGCCGTGGCGGCCTGATAGATCGGCTTGATCGCGGCAGCCAGCGACTTGCGGTCCTTCCAGCTCGCCAGATTCAGCGAATTGCGGATCAGATGCACGATGCAGGTCTGGATTTGGGCGGCCGGATAGACCGCCTCGATCGCTTCGGGGAAGCCGCGCAAACCATCGACCACCGCGATCAGGATGTCGTGCAAGCCGCGGTTCTTCAACTCGTTGAAGACCTTCAGCCAGAACTTGGCGCCTTCCGTTTGCTCGATCCACAAACCCAGCACTTCCTTGCGGCCGTCGGCGCGGATGCCCAACGCCAGATAGACCGCCTTGTTCTTGACCGTGCCTTCGTCGCGGATCTTCAGCCGCAGCGCGTCAAAGTACACGATCGGATACATGGCCTCGAGCGGGCGTTGCTGCCATTGCTCGACGTCGGCCAGCACCTCGTCGGTGACCGTGGAAATCAGATCGGGCGACACCTGCAGCCCGTACAGTTCCAGCAGATGGCCCTGAATCTCGCGCACGCTCATGCCGCGCGCATACATGCTGATGACGTGGTCGTCGAAGCCCGGCAGCCGGCGTTGATACTTGCCGACCAACTGCGGCTCGAACGTCGCCTGCCGATCGCGTGGAATATCCAGCGTCAGTTCGCCGTTGGGCGTGAGGACCGTCTTGCGGCTTGTGCCGTTGCGGTGGTTGCCCGCCTTGCCTTGCTCGGCCTCGGTTTCCAGATGGTGGCTCAACTCGGCCGCGAGCATGCGCTCGGCCAGTTGCTTCTTGAGCTGGCCGGCCAAGCCCGATTCGCCCAGGATCGACTCGGCATCCTTGCTCTGCACCTGGGCAAGCAGTTGATCGATCAGCTCATCGGGGAACAGCTTCGGCGCCTTCGGGTTCTTGCTCTTCTTGGTCACGGTTGCATCGGTCATAGGACGTTATTTCCGTTATCGTCTCATGGCCTCGGCACACTAAAAATCTGACAGGCCCATGTCGGCGTTCGTGACTCAAGACTCGTGCCAGCCTGGCGGGCCTTGTAACGCGTTGATTTTGCAACGATTTTCTGATCGTCATGGACTTGCGCCCGTGGCCGGGTGCCGTCAGTCGCTGCCACTTGGCAGTGTTGGCAGAATTTGGCAGAATGACCTGCCGCCCGGCGCCGCCCCACCTTTCCGCCCCTCGTCCGTCGCCCTTCGCCCCTCGCCCCTCGCCCCTCGCCCCTCGCCCCTCGCCCCTCACTGCTCCGCTCGCCCCCCCGCACCGCCATGAACCGCCAAGCCACCCTCCAGGCGCTGCTCTCGTATCTGGAGCAGGAAAGCCAGCCGATGATCGTGCTCGATACCGACTACCGCATCCTGGCCGCCAATACCGCGTACCAGCGGCAGTTCGGTACGGCGCAGCGGCCTTATATCGGCCAGCATTGCTATCGCATATCCCATGGCTACGAGGTGCCGTGCGACCAGGCCGGCGAGCACTGCCCGATGCGCAAGGCGTTCGAGACGCGCGGTCCGGACCGCGTCCTGCATATCCATCACACGCCGCGCGGGCCCGAACATGTGAACGTGGAACTGCGCCCCATCCTGGACGAGGCCCAGCAGGTGGTGGCGTATGTCGAGCGGCTCAGTACCGTGCGCAGTGCCTCGGCGCGGGCCAGCGCGGAAGGGCTGGTCGGCCGGTCCGAGGCGTTCAATACGGCGCTGGAGGCCGTGCAGCGCGTGGCACCATCGTCGCTGCCGGTGCTGCTGCTGGGCGAATCCGGAACGGGCAAGGAGATGTTTGCGCGCGCGGTGCACGAGGCCAGCGCGCGCGCGAGCGGACCGTTCGTGGTGGTGGACTGCTCGGGCCTGACCGAGTCGCTGTTCGAAAGCGAGCTGTTCGGCTACGAGAAGGGCGCCTTCACGGGGGCGAACACACGCAAGCCGGGCCTCGTGGAAACCGCCGACGGCGGCACGCTGTTTCTCGACGAGATGGGCGATGTGCCACTGTCGATGCAGGTCAAGCTGTTGCGGCTGATCGAGTCGGGCACCTACCGGCGCGTGGGCAGCGTGGAGACGCGGCGCGCCGACTTCCGGCTGGTGGCAGCCACGCACAAGCCCCTCGAGCAGATGGTGGCGCAGGGACTGTTCCGGCAAGACCTGTATTTCCGCATTGCGGCCTTTCCGATCCATCTGCCGGCACTGCGCGAACGCCTCGACGACCTGCCGCTGCTGGCCGAATCGATTCTGCAACGCGGCGGTGGTGGCCCGTCCGACCAGCTCCACCTCAGCGCGGAGGCGCTGGCGCGCATGCGGGCTTACCGCTGGCCCGGCAATATCCGCGAACTGCGCAACGTGCTGGACCGTGCGCGTCTGTATGCCGATGACGGGGTCATTCGCGCGAAGGACCTGCCGCGCGGCCTGGGCGAGACGGCGCCGGTGCCCATTGCGCCGCGACTGGTGCCGGCCGTTCGCGAGACCGACGACGCGGCGCTGCGCGAACGCGTGCTCGCGTTCCGGGGCACGCGGCGCGAGTTGGCGCAATCGCTCGGCATGAGTGAGCGCACGTTGTACCGCCGGCTCAAGGAGCTGGGCCTCGGCTGATCCGCGCGCGCGGGTGGGGCGCTGGAGAGGCGTCGGAGGGGCGCGCGCGTGCCGCGACGTTCGCCGCAACGCATCCCGCAACGCCTCCGATGCCCCGCGCGGCCGGCGCCGCCAGAGCGCTGCCATCCTCTGCCACTGACTGCCAGGCCGGGCAGCGTGACACCTGTCTGGCAGTCGTCGCAGTTTGCGCTTCAGCCGTCGGCCGCGACGCAAGTCATTGATCCATCTCGGCTTTCCATTTTGCGAAGGGATTGGCACGGAACTTGTTCCGGCATTGCGATGAACCATGCCGAACGACACGTGCCGGGGGCGCCGTCGGCCTGGTTCGCCATGCGCCACGCATGGCGCCTTGACGCCTGACCCGGACCGGCCTTCACCTTGAATCGATGGAAAACATAGTTGCGATCAGCGCGGCACTGGGTGCCGTAGTGGGCTTGATCCTCGCGCTGACCGGCGCAGGTGGGGCCATTCTCGCCGTGCCGCTGCTGCTCTTTGTGCTGCACCTGAGCGTGGCGGCCGCTGCGCCGATTGCCTTGCTGGCGGTGGGTTTGTCCGCCGCGGTGGGCGCCTTGCTCGGGCTGCGCGCCGGCATCGTGCGCTACCGCGCCGCGCTGCTGATGGCGGTGTCGGGCACGGTGTTCTCGCCGATCGGCCTGTGGTTCGCGCATCGTCTGCCGAACGGACCGCTGACGCTGCTGTTTGCCGCCGTGCTGGCCTTCGTGGCATGGCGCATGTTCACGCAGGCAGCTGCCAACCAGCCGCAACAACCCGCGGCAACCCCGCCCGCCGCCGCCGGCCTGGCCGCCCAACCCTGCCAGCTCGACAATCGTTCGGGACGCTTTGTCTGGACTGCCTCGTGCACGCGTGCACTGGCGCTGTCCGGCGTGGGTGCCGGCTTTCTGTCCGGCCTGCTTGGCGTCGGCGGCGGCTTTGTCATCGTCCCTGCGCTGAAGCGCGCGACCAACGCACCGCTGCACACGATCGTGGCGACATCGCTGGCGGTCATTACGCTGGTGTCGGCGTCGGGTGTCGTCTCGACCGCGATGGCCGGACGCATGAACTGGCAGGTCGGCGTGCCATTCGCCGCAGGCGCCATGCTGGCCATGCTGGGCGGCCGGCTGGTCGCGAGCCGGTTGAGCGGCGCCAGGCTGCAGCAGGGTTTTGCCGTGGTCGCCGGGCTGATCGCCATCGGCATGCTGGCCAAGGTGGCGATGGCGGCCTGAGACAGGCACGCGCACCCTGGCACCTTTCACAACAATCCGACGAACCTCCAGGAGGAGACGCCCCGTGAATGCCTTCAGACGTCATGGCCAGAAGGCTGGCCTGTCAGCCATGCTCGGCACGCTTGCCATCGTGACCGCACCGGCGTGGTCGCAGCCACAGTCCGTGCCGATGCCGGTGCCCGACGAGGCGTCGGTGCCCAAAGGGCCGCTGGGGGATGCGATCCGCCGCGGCAAGGTGCTGCTCACCGATACCCACAAGCAGTTGCCCGCCAATGTCGGCAACGGTCTCAACTGCACGAGCTGCCACCTGAATGCCGGCACCGCGGCCTATGCGTCGCCATGGATCGGCCTGGCCGGTGCCTTTCCGGAATACCGGTCGCGCAGCGGCAAGATCATTTCGCTGCAGGAGCGCGTCAACGACTGCTTCCAGCGCTCGATGAACGGCAAGCCGCTGGCATTCGACTCGGCGGAGATGAATGCCATCATGGCCTACATGAAGTGGCTGTCCACCGGCGTTCCGGTGGGCACCAATGTGGTCGGCCGAGGGTTCGAGAAGATCGACACCTCGCTCACGCCGGACCCTGTCCGCGGCAAGGCTGTCTATGCGGCGCAATGCGCGTCCTGCCATGGCGCCGAGGGCCAGGGCACGCGCAATCCGCAAGGCGGCTATGTATTCCCGCCCGTGTGGGGCAAGGATTCGTTCAACGTTGGCGCCGGCATGGCACGCCTGTACACGGCCGCCGCCTTCGTCAAGCACAACATGCCGCTGGGGCAGGGCGGTACGCTCTCGGCGCAGGATGCCGTCAACGTTGCGGCGTACTTTACGCAGCAACCGAGACCGGAGTTTGCGGCGCGGGCAAAGGACTGGCCAAAGGGGGACCGGCCCAAAGACGCACGCTGAGGTCTCGCGGTGCGTGCGGGAAAACCGGTCAGCAAGCCGCCGCCAGTTGTTCGATCGCATCCGAGCCGGCTGCCCTGCCGGCGCGGATCGCCTCGCGTTCGGTCGCGAACGTGGCGGCCCGCATGGTGACGTTGGCGACGACCCGCTCCATGCCGGCAACGTAGCGGCGGATCAGATAGGTCGGGAACCAGACGCCGGGCTCCTGCTGGATCGGATAGACCGCAACGGTGTACGGGGAACGGGGCAGTTTCTGGGTGAGTGTGTGCATAGTGTCTCGATGGATGTCATCGGCGAACGAGCAGGGCGAACGCGTGTCGCGTACATGGGGTAGCCAGGACCACATGCGCTGTTCAAGCCGGGATTGGGAAGGAGCCGCCAGATATCGATGAACACATCGATGGGTTACATCGGCGGAAAAGGGGGCAACCGACGGTGCGGCAAGCAAAGGTGCCGCAAACCAAGCGCCGCAAACCAAGCGCCGCAAACCAAGCGCCGCAAACCAAGCGCTGCAAACAAAGTGCGGCAGACGCGTCGTTGCCGTGACGGCAAAGCGATTTTTCTCTATGAATTCTTTCGCTTCGCCATCGTTCCCGATGCGGGAAGGTTGCCACTATAACACAGGGGGATCTTCTCCTCTCGGGATACGCCGCACAGCAGCCTGAACCATTTCGTTGCGGTCACACCGCATAGACCGCGTGCAAATCGCGGAAGCCCTTTACCTCGATGGGGTTGCCGAACGGGTCGAGGAAGAACATCGTCCACTGCTCGCCGGGCTCGCCCTCGAAGCGCACCTGCGGCGCCAGCACGAAGCCGGTGCCCGCCTCGCGCAGGCGCGCGGCCATGGCGCGCCATGCGTCGAGCTGGAGGATCACGCCGAAATGCGGCATCGGGACCAGCTGGTTACCGACGTGGCCGGTGGCCGCGGTGGCGAAGGGCGTGCCCAGATGCAGCGAGATCTGGTGGCCGAAGAAGTCGAAGTCGACCCAGCTGTCGGTGCTGCGGCCCTCCTTGCAGCCGAGCACGGTGCCGTAGAAATGACGCGCGCGATTCAGGTCGGTGACGTTGAAAGCCAGATGGAAGATCGAGTTCATAGTGGTGTCGAGGATGAGGGTGGGAGCAGGGTGGAGAGCAGGGGCAGATCGACATTGCCGCCGGACAGCACGATCACGGCATCGCGCCCGCCAAGCTGCAGCCGCCCTGCCAGCAGCGCCGCCAGTGCCACGGCGCCGCCCGGTTCGACCAGCACCCGCAGTTCCTCGAGGGCGAAGCGCACGGCGCTGGCGACGTCCGCGTCGGATACCACCGCGGCGGCGTCGAGCCGTTCGCGGTTGATCGCATACGGCAGCTCGGCCGGCGTGACGGCCAGCAGCGCATCGCATAGCGATGACGCGCCCGGCGCGTTGCATTCGCGCCGGCCGCTGCGCAGGGAGCGGGCGGTATCGTCGAAGCCGCGCGGCTCGGCCGCCACCAGATGCGTGTCGAGCCGGAGGCCGTCGAGCACCAGCGCGCAGCCCGCCAGCAATCCGCCACCGCCGCACGGCGCGGCGAAGGTGCCAAGCTGGCGCCGCGCATCGGCGGGCAGATCGTCGAGCGCTTCGAGCGCGACCGTGCCTTGCGCGGCAATCACGTCCGGATGGTCCCCCGGAGGCACCAACGTGCCGCCGGTCTCCTCCAGCAGACGCATGCCGATGGCCTCGCGACTCTCGGTGTGGCGGTCGTAATGCACCACGCGCGCGCCGTGCGCCTGTGCGCGCGCCACCTTGTTACGCGGCGCATCGGCCGGCATCACGATGGTGGCCGGCATGCCCAGTTGCCGTGCGGCCCATGCAATGGCCTGGCCGTGATTGCCGGTGGAATAGGCCACCACGCCGCGCTTGCGCTGGGCGGCATCCATGGCCAGCAAGGCATTGAGCGCACCGCGCGCCTTGAACGATCCCGTAACCTGCAGGCATTCGGCCTTGAGCCATACCCGCGCGCGCGCTATCCCGTCCAGCGTGGCGGAGCGCAGCAGCGGCGTGCGCACGAGGTGGGGCGCAATGGCGGCCGCGGCATGACGGACATCGGCGTAGCCGGGCACGCGCATCGGACCGAGTGTGGCGTGATGCATGACGGAGTGGGTGGAAGCGATACGCATGGGACTCAGTGGGCCATCAGTCGGGAAAGGAAGTCGCGTGCGCGGGCCGTGGCGGGCGCGGAGAAGAATGCCTCGGTGGAGGTGTCCTCGATCACCTCGCCGTGGTCCATGAAGATCATGTGGCTGGCCGCGCGGCGTGCAAAACCCATCTCGTGCGTGACCACCGCCATGGTCATGCCGTCCTGTGCGAGCTCCAGCATGACGGCAAGCACTTCTCCGATCATCTCGGGGTCGAGCGCGGACGTGGGTTCGTCGAACAGCATGACGGCAGGGTCCATCGCCAGCGCACGCGCGATCGCAATGCGCTGCTGCTGGCCACCGGACAACTGCCCGGGATACGCATCGAGCTTGGTCGGCAAGCCCACCCGGTCGAGCAGGGCACGGGCACGGACCTCGGCTTCGGCGCGAGGCCGGCCGAGCACGCGCATCGGCGCCAGGCACAGGTTCTCGAGCACGCTCAGGTGGGGATACAGCTCGAAATGCTGGAACACCATGCCGACGCGCGCCCGCAGCCGGTGCAGGTCGGCGCGCGGGTGGCCAAGGTCGACGCCATCCACGCGGATGGTGCCGCCCTGGAACGGCTCGAGTCCGTTGAAGCATTTGATCAGCGTGCTCTTGCCCGAGCCCGACGGCCCGCATATCACCGCAACCTCGCCGCGCTCGATGGTGAGGCAACAACCCTTGAGTATGGGCGTGTCGCCAAAGGCCTTGCGTAGCTGGCGCACCTCGATCATGGAGTGGTCGGTGGGGGAGGGCGGCGCGGCAATGCCGGCAGGCGGCGCAGGCCGCAAGCCGGCGGCGTGTTCCATGTTCATGCATGACTCCAGCGGCGTTCGGCAAGATGCGCGAGCGCGGAAAATGACAGGCAAAGCGTGAAGTAGACGAGAGCGGCAAACACGTACATCTCGACCAGCCGGTTCTCGCGGGTGGCGACGATGCCGGCCGAGGTCATGAAGTCGCGCAGCGAAATCACGTAGACCAGCGAGGTGTCCTGGAACAGGACGACGGCCTGCGTAATCAGCAGTGGCAGCATGTTGCGCAATGCCTGCGGCAGCACCACGAAGCGCAGCGTCTGCGCGGGCCGCAGGCCGGACGCCGCTGCCGCCTGCCACTGGCCGGGCCGTACGCTTTGCAGCCCGGCACGCAGGATCTCCGCGTAGTACGCGGCCTCGAACAGCGAGAGCGCGATCAGTGCGGACGGCATGGCCCCGACCGGACGCCCCACCACCAGCGGCACCAGGAAGTAGAACCAGAAGATGACCAGGATCAGCGGCACCGCGCGAAAGCCGTTGACGTAGAACGCCGCGGGACGCGCCAGCCAGGGCGTGCCGGAGAGCCGCGCGAGCGCCAGCAGCAACCCCAGCACCAGCCCGGCGACCATGGCTACCAGCGTGAGCAGCAGGCTGATGCCGATACCGTCGAGCAGAAACGGCCACGTACGTGCGATCACGGAGACGTCGAAAGCATTGCTCATGGTCAGGCGCTCCGCATGCCGGGTATCACGAGGCGCCGCTCCAGCGTGCGCATGCCGGCGGTCACGGCCAGTGCCATCAGCAGGTACACGACGGTGGCCGCGGTAAAGGCCTCGAAGCCGTTGAAGGTGAAGCTCTCGATCTGCCGGCTCTGCGCCGTGAGTTCATACACGCCGATGGTCAACGCCAGCGCCGAGTTCTTGAACACGGTGAGGAATTCCGAGGTAAGCGGCGGCAGCACCGTGCGGATGGCCTGTGGCAGCAATACATGCCGGTAGGCCTGCGCCAGCGTCATGCCCGCGGCCAGTGCCGCCATGCGCTGGCCGCGCGCGATGGCGCGAATGCCGGCGCGCACCTGTACCGCGACCCGCGCCGCCGTGAACAGGCCCAGCGCCACGATCGCGGTCCACAACTCCGGATTGGGCAGATCGCGCTTGAGCCAGTGCCCGGCGGCGGCGGGCAGCATTTCCGGCAGGACAAAGAACCACAGAAACAGCTGCAGCAGCAATGGGACGTTGCGGAAGCCCGCCACATAGATCGGCATCAGGAGCCGGATGCGTCCGGGCAGCGAGCCCGCGACGCCGATCAAGGTGCCCAGTCCCAGGGCGATGCCCCACGCCGCCAGCGAAATGACGAGCGTCGTGCGCAGGCCGCCGAGCAGCCATTCCAGATAGGGATCCGCGACCAGCACGGACCAGTTCCACGCGTAGTTCATGATGGGGCCTCCGCGCGGCTCAGTCCGGCAACCCGGCCAGCTTGAACGCCGCCGCGAGGTCGGTGGACATCGGCACCTGCAGCGGCGTGAACCACTTGTCGTAGGAGGCCTTCAGCTCGCCATCGCGCACCGCGCGCGCGATGGTCGCGTTGACCAGGCTCAGGAAGACCGTGCTGTTCTTCTGGATCATGAGCCCATACGGATCGAACGAGAGCGGGCGGCCCACCACCTCGAAGTCGGCCGGATTGGGCGCGCTCTTGCGCAGGCCGTAGAGCAGGATGTCGTCGGTGGAAAAGGCATCGGCACGTCCCGTGGACAGCGCGAGAAAGCCTTCGGCGTTGTCGCGCACCGGCACCACGCGCACCTGCAGCTTCTTCGCCTCGATCAGCCCCTTGACCAGCCGCTCGGGCGTGGTGTTGATGGGCAATGCCACCACCTTGCCGTTGAGGTCCTCCACTTCCCGGATGCCGGCGTTCTTGCGCACCAGCAGGCGCGTGGTGGAGATGAAATGCGGCGCGCTGAAATCCACCTGTGCCTGCCGGCCCAGGGTGTTGACGGTCGAGCCGCATTCGATATCGACCGTGCCGTTGGCCACCAGCGCAATGCGGTTTTGCGGATTCACCGCGATGAAGTCGACTTTGAGCCCCGGCTGCCTGAGCCGTTGCCTTACGTCGGCGACCACCTTCATGCACAGGTCGATGGCGTAGCCGACCGGCTTCTTGTCGTCGTTCAGGTACGAGAACGGGATTGAAGTCTCGCGATAGCCGAGCGTGATCGAGCCCCTGGACTTGATGCGATCGAGCACCGTGTCGGAGCTTTGCGCGCTGGCGGCGCGCACATGCAAGCCGGCGAGCAGGGCGAGGGAGACCAGCGCGCAACTGGGCAGGGTGCGCGCGAACAGGCGGAGCGTCTTCATGGCAGTGGACTCCTGTGACGGGGCTTAGTGGGTGGTGGCGACTTCGGCCTGGCCCGTCAGTACCGCGACGAGTTCGGCAAGGCTCGACACCGTGAGGTCGGGGCGCGCTTCCGCGGCACCTTCGCCGGACAGGCCGAGCAGGCGGCCCGGCCGGTTGATCCAGGCGCAGCGCAGCCCGAGCTTGTTGGCCGGTGTGATATCCGCGCGCAGGCTCTGACCGACGTGCAGGATGCGTTCGCGCGGCACCCCCAGGCGCGAGAGTTCGCCAATGCCGGTATCGAAGTGCGGCCAGTCCGGCTTGTACGCGCCGACGCGCTGGGCGGTCACCACTACGTCGAACCGGAAATCGAGGATGCGGCACGAGGTATTGAGCGAGGCCACGTCGATATTGCTGAGCGCACCGATGCGTGCCGACTGCTGCAGACGCACCAGGCCATCGTGGCTGTCGGCAAAGGCCGGCCACGTATGAGGGCTGGCCGAGAACTGGCGGCGCAGGTCCGGATCCACGGGCACGCCGAAGTCCGCGCAGATGGCATCGAAGCATTTGTTCAGCACATCGGGATAGAGGTGGGCGGGGCGTTCCTTCTGGATACGCGCGCGGGCTCCGTCGAAGGCCATCACCAGGGTTTCGGCATCCGCCCCGATACCGTGCGAGGCCGCCCAGCGGCGCAGAAAGTCGGCGATGGACGGCTCCCAGTCGATCAAGGTGCCGTAGACGTCAAAGGTGATGGCGTCGAAGTCGGAAAGTCGGAGGGTCATGCTGGTTGCCTCGTGGGCGGGTTGGACATGCGACTAACGATAATCGATTATCGATAATCGGTAAAGAAGAGATTTTGCGCTACACTGCTCGTCAGTCAGGAGAAAAAATGAATCAGGCAGCACATCGCAATGCGGGCATGACGCTGGAGATGCCGGACCGCTCGGCCGCAGGCGTACTGGCCGATGCCTTGCGCGACGAAATCATCCAGGGGCAGCTCAAGCCCGGCGAACGGCTCAAGCAGGATGCCGTGGCCACGCGCTTCGGGGTCAGTCAGACGGTTGCGCGCGAGGCCTTCAAGGACCTGATCAGCGAATGCTTCCTGATCTCCGAGCCCCGACGCGGTGTCAGCGTGGCGCAGATGTCGGCGCAGGAGGCGGAAGAGATCACGGCGCTGCGCGTGCTGGTGGAAGGGCAGGCGCTCGCCTGGGCCATTCCGCAGATGTCGGCGCAGCACCTCGCGCAGGCCGAGGCGTGGCTGAACGAGCTGGACAAGGCCACCGAAGTGGGTCAACTGATCCAGCTCAACGCGCGTTTTCATCGCTCGCTGTATGCGGCCTCCGGCCGCGCCCGCACCATCGCGCTGGTGGAGACGTTGCGGCTCAGCTTCGAGCGGTATCTGCGCTATACGTGGGAAGCGACCTCCCATATGGGTCGATCGCAGCAGGAACACTGGGAATTGCTGGCGCTCTGCCGCCGGCACGAGGTCGAGGCCGCATGCCGGCTCCTGCGCAGCCATATCGAGGGGACCGGCAAGCTGCTGGTGGCCTGTCTGCAGGACAGCTAAAGACGGCTGACGGGCCGCTAAAGGGCAAGGGCCACAGAGGGCCACAGAGCGCCCCTAAAGGGCGGTACGCACGCGGTCAGGCACCTTTCTGCCGCTCGATCAGCCGCCGCACGGCCGCGACGATCTCCTTTGGCCAGCACGGCTTTTCAAAGACCACATCGAACAGATCGGGATGGCGGCGCCCGATCTCGGCTTGCGCCGCCGTCAGCAGGATCAGCGGAATATGCGCCAGCGCGGGGTCGGCCCGCAGCGCGCGCGCGAGTTCCAGCCCGGTCATGACGGGCATCATGAAATCGGTGATGACGACATCCGGCATAACCTCTCCGATCAGGCTCAGGCCGGCCGCGCCGTCGGCCGCCGTTCTGACGGTGAGCCCTTCGGCCGCGAGCATGAACGCCAGGGCATCGGCGTTCATGGTCTCGTCGTCGATGACCACTACTGTTGCCATGGCTCAGGTCCCGATGGTCGTTTGAGCGCCAGCCGCACCGACACCGGCGTCTCTCTCAACCGTGTCTCCTGGCACGATCAAACGATTGGCAACATGCAACCCGCCCTGCCCGATGACGATGTCGTGGAAGGCGGTGTCGAATGCGCTGTCGCGCATCTTGACGACGCCGATAAATCTCCTGAGTTCGCCTCGCAGTCCTGCCTGACGCAGCAGCACGAGGTTGTCCATGAGGCTGCTGTACTCCGGCAGCGGGTCGGTGCCGGCGAAGCCGTTGAGGTCGCGCATCTCCAGCGTCGCGATGGTCGATACGCCGAGGGTGCGCAACGTGTTGGCGAGCGCGCTATAGAACTCGATGAGCCGGGCCGGATAGACCGCGGCGCGCTGGAAGCCGGTAATGCCGTCGATAAAGAGGCGGTGCACGCCCCGTTGCCGCACGGCATCGAGCAGTTGATGGCCAAGCTGGTCGACCAGGTTTTCGGTCATCGGATTCCACAACATGATCAACGCCCCGGAACGCTCGAGCGCGTCGATGTCCATGCCGAGCGCGCGCGCCTTGATGCGCAGGCGCTGCGGCGACTCGTAGAAGCCGAAGTAGAGCCCCGGCCGCTCGGGCGTGGCCAGGCTCAGGAAATTGAGGCCAAAGGTGGTCTTGCCGCTGCCCGCCGGCCCCATCAGCAGCGTGACCGCCGCCGGCGACAGGCCGCCACCGATCAGCGACTCCAGGCCCGACACGCCGGTGGCGACGCGCTCCTGTTCCAGCGGTTCCTCGCGCACGGGCGCGTCGAGCAAGGCTTCCAGGCGCGGATACACATCGATGCCGCGCCCGGAAATCCGGTACTGATGCAGTCCGCCGAGCGCCGCGCTACCGCGCGATTTGGACACCCGCAGCTGGCGCACGGTACGAATGCCGACCAGTTCCTCCTTCAACTGGATCACCCCGTCGACCATGGTGTGCTCGGGGCTGACATCGTCGATGCGCGCGCTGGTCAGAAACAGCACCGTACAGCTGTTGAAGGCGGCATGGCTCTGCAGCTCCGCCACGAACGTCTTGACGTCGAGCGCCGACTCGGCCTTGTCCTTGGCGATCAGCAGGCCATCCAGGACCAGCGTGGTGCAGTGATGCCGTGCCAGCTCGCTGCGCAGCGCGGTGACGAGCGCGGGAAGCCCTTCTTCCTGGAGCACCTTGAACAGGCTGATATAGAAGACATCGCGCCCGACCGCGGCGGCATCGTAGAAATCGAACGTCGACAGGGCCTGGAACAGCCGGTCGTGCGACTCGGCCAGCAGCGTCACGTACAGCACGCGTCCGCCCGCGCCGACCTGGTTGAAGGCGATCTGGTTGGCAAGGATGGTCTTGCCGGCCCCGGGGCTGCCCTGGACGATGTAGGCCGCCCCTTGTACCAAGCCCCCGCAGAGAATGGCGTCCAGGCCTGGAACACCGCTTTGTACGCGAACGAGCTCTTTTGTCATGGTTGCATCGATAAGGTCAGGTGGCGTCGCACGCGACAGATGGGGGCCGGCATCCATTGCATACGCGCTTCGAATCCCGCGAATTCTAGACGACCTTGCCGCCGAACATCGAAGTTTCCGGTGGTCGGGTCATGGCAATCGCGCGAAAGGGTGCGATGCGGGTTGGCGGGTCCACGCTTGCTTTCGGTAAACGTTTTCCCGTAAGCCCTTGCAAGATGCGGGGAGCGGCGCTATCAGACGCGGTTGTGCGGATGCGGTTATTCCAATTTCGCGCGCGGAACGCGACGAAAACATAGGGTATTCCCCATCGCGACGCAGTTTGACATTCCGGGCGGTCTCGGTGAATATGAGAAAACGTTTTCTCAAACCGTCCTGACTCCCCATGCGCAACTGCCGTTTTCCTGCCGAGTACCTGCCTCCCGCCGGCAATCTGATCAATGGCCAATGGGTCGATTCCGACCACCGTTTCGACGTGGACGACAAGTTCACCGGCGAGGTCATCGCCACGCTCACCTCCGCCACGCGGGCGCAGGTAGCGCAGGCGGTACGCATCGCCAGCGACGCCGTCAATGCCGGCCCGCAACCGCCGCATGACCGCGCCGTGGTGCTGCGGCGCGCGGCCGACCTGCTCGAGGCATGGCGCGGCCGCTTTGTCGATGCGATGAGCACCGAAGCCGGCTTTACGCTGGCCGATGCCAACAATGAGGTCGACCGCGCCAAGGTCACGCTGACGCTGTGCGCCAATGAAGCCACGCAGCTGACCGGCGAGGTGGTGCCCTTTGCGGCAAGTCCCGGCGCGCATCGCCGCATCGGCTTTACGCAGCGCTTTCCGGTCGGCGTGGTGTGCGCGATCACGCCGTTCAATTCCCCGCTCAATACGGTGCTGCACAAGGTGGGGCCCGCGTACGGCGCAGGCAACGCGGTGGTGCTCAAGCCGTCCGCCTTGACGCCGCTGACCAGCGCGCTGCTCGGCCAGGTGCTGCTGGAGGCGGGCATGCCGGCCCCGTTCCTCTCCATCCTGCAGGGCGAGGGCGAGACCGTCGGCGCGTGGCTGCTGGAAGAACAGGACGTGGCGTTCTACACGTTCACCGGCAGCACGCGCGTCGGCCGGATCATCCAGCGCGCCGCGGGCCTGCGCCGGACGCAGATGGAGCTTGGCAGCATCGCCAGTACCTTCGTTGCGGCCGATGCCGACCTTGAGCGCGCCATCCCCAAGATCGCCAACGCCGGTCTGCGCAAGGCCGGGCAGGTCTGTACCTCGGTACAGCGTCTTTATGTCGATCGCCGCATCGCCGACGAAGTGGCGCAGCGCCTGGTGGCGTATGCCGGCACGCTGGTAGCCGGCGATCCGCGCGATCCGGCCACGCGTGTCGGGCCGCTGATCAGCGAACAGGCCGCGCTGCGCGCGGAGGCGTGGATCGGTGAAGCCACTGCCGCCGGGGCTCGCGTGCTGTGCGGCGGCACGCGCCGGCGGTCGGTGATCGACCCGGTGATCATGACGGATGTGCCCGAAGACGGGCGTGTGTGGTGCCAGGAAGCGTTTGCGCCGCTGCTCGCGCTGCGGCCGTTCGACGACTTCGACGCCGCGCTGGCCAGCGCCAACAGCACGCCGTTTGGCCTGGCCGCCGGCATCTTTACCCAGGATATCGACCGTGCGCTGAAGGCGGCGGGCACGCTGCGCTTTGGCACCGTGCAGATCAACGAGACCTCGAGCGCGCGCTCGGACGTGATGCCGTTTGGCGGCGTCAAGGACAGCGGCTTCGGCAAGGAAGGTCCGCACTACGCCATGCGCGAGATGACCGAAGAGCGGCTGGTCGTCTTCAATCCGTGACCGGGCGGGCCATCGATATCGCATGGCCCGGCGCCGCGTCGAACCGTTCCAATCCCGGCTGGCCGCGTGCCGGCCCATAAGAAACACTGGAGACCCATCATGAAAACTTCCCTTAAGCAGCTTGCCCGCGTATTTGGCGCGTCCCTCGGCGTGTCGGCCGCGCTGGCGGTTGCCGCCACGCCCGCGCGCGCGGCCGACTGGCCGACCAGGCCCGTCACCATCGTGGCGCCGTTCACGCCCGGCGGCACCACCGACATCGTCGCGCGCGCGATTGCCGCCCAGTTGCAGCGCGAGCTCGGCCAGTCGGTGGTGGTCGACAACCGCCCCGGCGCGGGCGGCACGCTCGGCGCCGCGATGGTGGCACGCGCGCAGCCGGACGGCTATACGCTGCTGCTGGCCAACGTGGGCCACGCCGCGGCACCGGCGCTCTACAAGAACCTGACGTACGACTTCGAAAAGGACATGACCCACATCACCACCGTTGCCGTGGTGCCGAACGTCCTGATCGTGCGCAAGTCCTTGCCCGTCAACAACGTCAAGGAACTGATCGCCTACGTCAAGGCGAACAAGCCCGAGGCTACCTACGGTTCCGCCGGCGTTGGCACCACCCAGCATCTGTCGGCCGAGCTGCTGAAGAAGCAGGCAGGCTTCGAAGCCGTGCATGTGCCGTACAAGGGCGCCTCGCCGATGATGACGGACATCATCGGCGGCCGCGTGACCTTCGCGCTCGATTCCGCCGCCTCGGCCAACGCGCAGCTCGCCGGCGGCAATATCAAGGCGCTTGCGGTCACCACCGCACAGCGCACCCGCTTTCTGCCCGATGTGCCCACGCTGAGCGAAGCGGGCGTGCCGGGCTACCAGATGAGCACGTGGTACAGCCTCACCGCACCGCGCAACCTGCCCGCGCCAATCCGCGACCGCATCTACCAGGCGGTGCTCGCCAGCATGAAGGACCCCGCCATGCAGACCACCCTGCAAGGCATGGCGGCCGAGCCGGGCGGCATGGCGCCCGCCGCGCTGACCACGTTCGTGCACGCGGAAACCGGGCGCTGGACCAACATCGCCGCGAGCTTCGCCGCGGCAGACTGATGCCGTCGATCCGACCAATCCCGACCACTTGCATGTCCATTACCGATATCTCCACCTTCTTCTGTCCCACCCGCATCTACATGGGCGCGGGATCTCACGCGAAGATCTCCGGCATCGTGCGCGAGCGTGGCTGCAAGCGCGTCTTCATTGCCGTGGACGCCGCGCTGCTCGGCAGCGATTTCTACGGCCGCGTGACCGCGTTACTGGAGCGCGAGGGCGTGGCCATCGCCACCTATTCGGACATCGAGCCGGACCCGAGCGCGCATACGGTGGCGCGCGCGCTGGAGGTATGCCGGGCCCATGAGGCCACCGTCATCCTCGCCATTGGCGGAGGCAGCACCATCGACGTGGCCAAGGCGGTCGGCATCGTGCTGGCCAACGGCGGCCGCATCCACGACTACGAAGGCATCGAGAAATTCGCGATCGCGCCGCCGCCGCTGATCGCGATCCCGACCACCGCGGGCACGGGGTCGGAGGTGTCGGGCTCCTGCGTGATTACCGATACGGACAAGCAGCTCAAGATGTCGATTCGGCATGCCGCGCTCAATCCCGCGGCATTCGCCATCCTCGATCCGCTCGCGCTGCGGACCGTACCGGGCCATGTGGCGGCGCACTCGGGCATCGACGCGTTCGTCCACGCGTTCGAGTCGTATGTGTCGCGCCAGTCCAACCTGATCACGGACGCCATCAACCTGCAGGCCATCGAGCTGCTGGCGGCGAATATCCGCCAGTTCGTGGCCGATCGCGAGAACCTGGAAGCCGCGACCAACATGCTGTGCGGTTCGGCACTGGCGGGGATCACGTTCGGGCAGACCGGACTGGGCAACGTGCATTGCATGGCGCGCTTCGTCGGTGCGGAATTCCATCTCTCGCACGGCCTGTCCAACGCGTTGTGCCTGCCGGCGGTGGCGCGCTTCAACCTGCTGGCCAATCCGGCCAAGTATGCCAAGGTGGCCGCGGCGATGGGACGGCCCGTGCAGGGCTTGCCGATGCTCGATGCCGCCCGCATGGCGGTGGAGGCGATCGACACGCTGTGCGCGGACCTCGGCATTCCGCGCCGCCTGCGCGACGCGGGCGTGACCGAGGACAAGCTGGAGGGGATGGCGGAGCTGTGCGTGCAGGCCAACTATAATCGCTGGAATCCCCGGAAGACGACCCTGGCCGATTTCCGGAACCTGTTCCAGGAAGCCTTCTGACCGGAAACCGATTTGACCAAGCGCGTGACTGTCCATGATGTCGCCCGCGCGGCGGGCGTCGCTATCGCGACTGTTTCGCGCGTGGCAAATGGCGTGCCTACCGTCGCCGAGGACGTGCGCGCGCGCGTCCAGGCCGCCATCGACGAACTTGGCTGGAAGCCTAGCGTGGCGGCGCAAAGCATGCGCGGCATGTCCGCGCGCATGATCGGCTTTATCTTCTCCGATATCCGCAATCCGATCTATTCGGCCATGGTCAAGGGTGCCGAGGGCATCCTCAGCGAGCACGGCTACATGATCATGGTGGCGAGCAGCGATGGCAGCAGCGAACGCGAGCTGGCCTTGCTCGACCTGTTTCGCCAGCGCGGCGCGGACGGCGTCATCTTCGCGGTGCAGGACGAATCGGATCCGAAGGTGCTGGCCAGTATCCGCTCGGGCAATCTTCCGGTCGTGCTGCTGGAGCGCGAACTCGATGCACCGGTCAACGCGGTGGGGGCCGATCACCTCGGCGGCACGCGGCGCGCGGCGGAATACCTGATCAGCCTCGGCCATCGCCGCATTGCCATGATCACCGGGGGCAATGGCACCCGTGTGGCGCGCGACCGGCTGGAGGGCCTGCGCCAGGCGCACGCCCAGGCAGGGTTGACGGTCGACCGGCAGTTGCTGCGGCTCGAAAGCTTCTCCACCGAGTACGCGTATCGCGAGATGCAGATGCTGCTGAGCCTGCCCGAGCCGCCCACCGCCGCCATCGTGCTGGGCATGCCGCTGCTGGCGGGCGTGCTTCCCGCCATCCGTATCGGCGGCCGGCGCATCCCCGAGGATATTTCGCTGATCGCCTCGAACGACAGCGAACTGGCGCAACTGGCCACGCCCCCGATCTCGGTCATTCGCTATGACGCGCACGCGCTCGGCAACGAGGCCGCGCGCATGCTGCTGCGCCAACTCAAGGGCGAAGTGCCGCCCGACAGGCTGCGCATCCAGATCCCCACGGAACTGGTACTGCGCGGCTCGTGCGCGCCGCCGGCCGCCTGAGCGCCGCCACTCCGCAATGAAAGGTCGACGCCCCGAGCGTCGACCTGCCTTGTCAATCGCGTCGGCAACATCTGCGGGGCGCTTACGCCCTTCTTACGCCCTTCTTACCCCCTTGCTTGCCGCTTGCCTGGCCCCCTATATGCGGCTTGTCCGACTGGTCGCGCCCCGTGAGCGGCGCACAGGTTTGTACGCAGGCTTGTAGTAACCTGCTTTAATAAATAATATAGGTTATTATGCCGGCGGCACATTGCCCGTCGCGACACCCATTGCGCGGCTCATGGGGAGCCCGGTGATTTGCGTCGCATACATTTGAGGAAGATCATGTCGGATTCGGTTGCAATCGTCACGGGTGCAAGCTCGGGCATCGGACGGGCCACGGCGCTGCGCCTTGCGCGCGATTTCAGTCATGTCGTGATCGTGGCGCGTGCCGGCGAGCAGCTTGCGGAAGTCGCACGGGGCATCCGTGCGGCGGGCAGCGTGCCGGAAACGATCGAGCTCGACCTGATGGCGGCCGATGCGGCCGACATCGTCGTCAAGACGGCGCTCGCGCGATGCGGACGCATCGATGCGCTGCTCAATATCGCGGGTGCGGTGCCTGGCCTCGATGTCTTCCAGATGACCGACGAACAGTGGCACACCGGCATGGAGCTCAAGTTCCACGGTGCGCGCCGGCTGACGGCAGCGGCCTGGGATGCACTCAAGGCCAGCCAGGGCGCGGTGGTCTTTACCTCGGGCACGGCGGCGGAAATCCCGAAGCCGGGCGCGGCCGCGGTGGGCGCGATCAATGCTGGCATCGAAGCGTTGGCCAAGGCATTTGCCGAGCGTGGTATCGAGGATGGCGTACAGGTCAACAGCGTCTCGCCCGGAGCGGTCATGACCGGTCGCCGTATGGGCATGCTGGAGAAGGCGGCAGCGGCCAAGGGCGTGAGCATCGACGAGGTCAAGGCGGGGTTCCTGCGGCAGGCCGGCATCCGACGCTTCGGCGAGCCCGAGGACATTGCAGAGGTGATGGCGTTTGCGGTCTCGCCGGCGGCACGCTGGATGACGGGTACGGTGCTGCGCATCGATGGTGGCGAGGTGAAGGCGGTTTGATCCTGGCACGCCGCGTGCGCGGCGTAGCGCGGCTCGCGCGGCTGGCGCGGCGGGGGCATTGACCCAAGGAGGATGGCATGAGCAAGATCAAAGGTGTGGTGTTCGATCTGTATGGCACGCTCTACGACGTGTATTCGGTCGCGCAGGCATGCGACGCGTGTTTTCCCGGTCGCGGCGCTGAGGTCAGCCAGCTCTGGCGGCTGAAACAGCTCGAATATGCGTGGCTGCGCAGCCTGATGAACCAGTACCGGCCGTTCGAGGACATCACCGAGGACGCGCTGGTCTACGTATGCCACCGCCTGGCGCTGCCGCTGAGCGATGCGCAGCGCGCCATGCTGTGCGATGCCTATCTGAAGCTGCAGCCATTCCCCGAAACCGCGTCGACGTTGGGGGCGCTGCAGGCGCTGGGCGTGCCGCTGGCAATCCTGTCGAACGGATCGAGCCGCTCGATCGCCAGCGTCGTGCAGCATTCGGGGCTGGAACAACACTTCGCGCACCTGATCAGCATCGAGCAAGTGCGGTTGTACAAGCCCCATACGCGCGCGTATGAACTGGGCGAGCAGTACCTGGGCGCAGCGCGCCACGAGCTGCTGTTCGTCTCCTCCAACCCGTGGGATGCCAGCGGCGCCAGGCACTTTGGCTACCAGGTCGCGTGGGTCAACCGCACGGGCACGGCATTCGACGAACTGGGCGTGCGTCCCGACCGCGAGATCGCGTCGCTCGCAGGGCTGCTGGACGCGGTGCGGGCGTAGCATCGCATCGCGCCCGTCACAGTGCCGACGGCTAGCTGGCCGCAGCCGCTCGCTAGCCCGCTGCCTGCAGGCGCGCCTCGTCGCGCTCCAGCCGCGCCCGCAGCTGTGCCACCGCGTAATCGATGAACGCGCGCGTGCGCGCCGCCAGGCTGCCTTGGGACGCATACATCAGATTCACCGGAATCGCGGGCGGCTCATACTGGCGCAACACCAGTTCCAGTTCGCCTCTGGCCACGCCCTGCGCCACCTGGTGCGACAGCACGTGGGCCAGGCCCATGCCGCTGATGGCGGCATCCACTGCGGCCTCTGCGGTATTGACGGAGATGCGCGGCCGGATGCGGATGCGGTCGGCCCGGGCGCGTGCCGATCCCGCAAAGCTCCACGTCGGCCCCGACGGTAGCGTGTCGATCTCGATGCAGTCGTGCCGTCCGAGATCCGCCGGCGTTGCCGGGCGCCCACGCGCATCGAGGTAGGACGGGCTGCCGCATACCACCCGCATCACACCGCCGACCCCCGTGGCGATCATGCTGCTGTCGGGGAGGTTGCCGACCCGCACCGCCACGTCGATGTGCTCGTCCACCAGGTTCAGTACCTTGTCGGAGAGATTGAGGCGCACGTGGATATCGGGAAACGTCGCCGTAAAGTCACGGACCACCGGCAGCACATGCAGACGTCCGAACAGCAGCGGGGCGGTGACGACGACGTCCCCGCGCACGAAGTGATGACCCTCGGCGACCAGGCGCTCGGCATCGCCGATCTGGCGCAGGATCGACTTGCACGACGCGTAGTAGCCGGAGCCGACGTCGGTGAGCCGGAGGGCCCGCGTCGATCGCACCAGCAGGCTCGCTTCCAGATGCCCTTCCAATTGAGAGACGTTGCGGCTGATCGTGGCGATCGGAATGTCGAGCCGGCGGCTGGCGGCGGCAAAGCCGCCTGCCTCGACCACCGCGACAAAGACCTTCATCGCATCTAGTCTGTCCATCTTTTGCGCAATCGCCCGCCCATGGCGGGTCGCTGATCGAGTGCGACATGATAGGGGCGAGGCATCATGCCGGCGAGACTCGATCGACTCAAATTCATGCCCGCGCGTCTCACGGCATTTTTTCGCCGTGCGCATGCGCGCGCGGATCGTCCAGCCCGTCTTTCACGGGGGGGAATTTCCAGAAACTGGAAATCTGCATTCCATGGCACACGCATTGTCGGTGGCCGTGCCCGAATGCAAAAATTCGTTCCGCCCGGTCGTCGGCCCCGATAGTCGGAACCCTTTGCGAGGGATGTCTTCACATCCGGCATGCCGCAAACGCCGAGGCGATTTCACGCGAAAAATAACAGGGATCATCAAGGAATGAAGAATCGGCTAGCAATTGCGGCGGCCATGTCGCTGCTGCCCATGGCCTCTTTCGGTCAGAGCAGTGTGACACTCTATGGGGTGGTGGACGACGGTATCGAGTACATCAATCATCTGCCCAGGGCAGGTGGCGCCAGTGGCTCCGTGCTGCGTGTGGCGGCCGGCAACCAGTCGACTTCGCGTTGGGGTCTGCGCGGTACCGAGGATCTCGGCGGCGGCCTCAAAGCGGTGTTCCAGATCGAGAACGGCTTCGATGCCGATACGGGTGTGGCCAACCAGGGCGGCCGTCTGTTCGGACGGCAGGCCTATGTGGGTCTGGCCAACCGCTACGGCATGTTCAGTATCGGCCGGCACCAGAATCTGGTCTATGATTTTTCCACGCCGTTCGATCCGTTGTCGGTGTCCACGCGATATTCGCTGCTGACGCACGATCGCTGGATGTCGAGCCGCTCGGATAACTCCGTCAAGTTCTCGGGCCAGACCGGCGCTATCTACTATGGCCTGCTCTACAGCACTGGCTACGACAGCTCGGCCGGCGGCGAGATTCCTGGTGCCTCGAAGGCGGGGCGCGAGCTGAGTGGCGCGCTGGGTTATACCTCCGGGCCGTTCACGACCCGCGTGGTGTATGACGAACTGCGCGGCAGCACGCTGATCACCGACCGCAACACCGAGCGGCGCGCCGCGATTGCCGGTATCTACTCGCTTGGCGCCGCCAAGATCTACGCGGGCTATCGCTGGTACTACGGCAACTACCAGGCCAGCGAGCTGCGCACCAACCTCTACTGGCTGGGCCTGCAATACCAGATCACGCCACAGCTATCGACGACCGGCGCAGCGTATTACACGGATGTGCGCAACAGTGCCGCCGATCCGTTCAGCTTCGTCTGGAAAACCTCGTATGCGTTCACCAAGCGCACCGACCTGTACACCGTGGTGGGCTACGCCTGGAACCGCCATGGTTCGAGCCTGGGCCTCGGGGGCTTCGGTCCGTCGCTGACGCGTTCTCCCAATACGCTGACCACGAGTTCCGAGCAGGTGGTCGGCGGCCAGAGCCAGCTCTCCGCGGTCATCGGCATTCGCCATCGCTTCTGACGATTGCCGAACTTCAAGCAGACGCGTCGTGAACGGCTCCGGCGCGTCTGCTCTTTTTCCACCGCATCGATCAGAGGCTTGCCTCACGCCACGGGCTGGTAGCAGCCGCTCTGGACCTGCCAGTATTGCCGCGCGCTTCGTTGCGGCCGTCCGGGCGATCGCCATGACGCACTTCCGTGCGCACCTCCGACATTTCCATCCCGAGCTGGCGTGACGCACGCGACGCGGCGCGCGCCATCTCCGCCTCGCCGGGCAGACTGTCCACGCTGGCAAACAGCGTGTCGATAAACATGCTGACGCGGCTCGCATGATGGCGGTGCGAGGCATACAGGACCCATACCGGCGGGCCCGGCGCGCGGAAGTCGGCCAGGATCTCGACCAGCGCCCCCTTCTTGAGGTAGGGCAGGGCCACATAGTCCGGCACCTGCACGATGCCGACGCCTTGCGCCGCGGCATCGAGCAACGCCTCGGTGTTGTCGATAAACAGGTTGCCTTTGACGAAGCTGTGATCCGATACTTCGTCGCCGCGCTGGAACGACCAGGTCGGGCGGGCCCGCCGTCCCTGCCGCAGCAGGGTCAGGCAGTTATGGGAGACCAGATCCTCCGGCGATGCCGGCGTGCCCCATTCGTCGAGATAGCCCGGACCGGCCGCCGTGACGATGCGGGATTCATGCAGCTTGCGCGTGACCAGCCGCGTGTCGGGCGGCTCGCCGATCACGATGGCCACGTCGAAGCCTTCGTCGTTCTCGTCGGCATTGCGGTCCGAGAGCCGCGTGCTGATGATCAGGTCGGGGAACTGCTTGGCGATGCCGTTCAGGATCGGCATGATCCAGAATTTTCCGTAGCTGACCGGCAGGGTGACACGCAGCCGTCCGCTCTGGGTGGCATGGGTCGCGGCGAGCTCGTTGCGGGCATCCTCCAGCTCGCGCAGGATCAGCTTGCAGCGCCGGTAGAAGGTCATGCCGTCCGGCGTCGTGCCCACATTGCGCGTGGTGCGCTCCAGTAGCTTGACGCCAAGATCGCTCTCCAGCCTGGCGATCGACTTGCTGACGGATGAGGTGGATATGCCGAGTGCCGATGCACTTCGGGTGAAACTGCTCAGTTCGACAGTCTTCACGAAGACACCGATAAGTCCGAACTGCTCCATCTATTGCCTCTCCTCGCAGATGGTCACGACGCCATCGTCCTGTGCGCGATATGCCTTGACCAGTTCCGCCCCGATGCCCTGCGTTGCACCGGTGATAATGACTGCACTTGACGAAGACATCCTGCATTCTCCCGTTCTTGATGCCCTTCCACGTTGGCTTTTGTCGATAGTTGAGATAACCCGTTTCCGGCAGGAAGGGAAGTGCCACTACGGATAAACCCTATCGCGCTCACGCTGCTGTTACCGACTGATGGCGCACGTTAGCGACATCAATGACCCCGGCAACGCAACTTTAGAGTAACCTCGCTAAATGCTTTTGCCAAGTTATTTGTCGGGGTATACGATGACGGATCGATGTATGGAAAATAATTCAACGGCGAGGGCAGTAAATGGATTGGCTTAGTCAACTGCTGGACATCATGCCCGTGAGCGGGCGCCTTGAAGTGCGTTGTCTTTATGGGGCGCCATGGCGCGTCAACTACGAGCAGTCCGGACCGGGCGAAATGCCGTATCACGTGATCGTGGCAGGCTCGGCCGTACTTGAGGACGGTCCTCATCGTCACCCCCTTTACGCCGGCGATATCGTCATGCTGTCGCACGGCACCGCGCATGTGCTGCACGACGGCAGCGGTCACCGGCCGCTGACCTCGCGCGAGCGCGGTACCGCGAACGTCGTCGTCAGCGAGAACCGTGGCCAGGGTGAGCAGCTGGAAATGCTGTGCGGGCGCTTTGTGGTGGGACCGCAGCATGAGCGCCTGGTGCGTGGCTATCTGCCCTCGTCGCTGGTGGTGCGCGCCAGCAACGACGCGCCCGGAGACCGGCGTTCCGAATCGGCGGCCAATGTGATCAACCTGGTCAGCCTGATGCGCCGCGAGTCGTCCGCCGATGGCCTGGGCGGCCTGGCCATGCTCAATGCACTGTCGGCAGCGCTGTTTGCGCTGGCGCTGCGTCTGGCGAGCGAAGCCGAGGAAGCCCCGGTGGGGCTGCTGGCGCTAGCCGGGCATCCACGCCTGGCGCCGGCATTGATGGCGATGTTCGAGCAGCCCGCGCATCCGTGGACGCTGCCCGAACTGGCGCAACGCTGCAATATGTCGCGCGCCACGCTGGCGCGGCATTTCCAGGAGAAGGTGGGACGCTCGGCCAGCGAACTGCTGACCGATATCCGTATGACGATGGCCACCGGCGCCTTGCGCAAGCCATCGCTCTCCACCGATGCCGTGGCGGAGCTGGTGGGCTATCAATCCGTTGCCGCGTTCCGCCGCGCATTCAAGGACCACGTCGGACTGACGCCGGCGGAATGGCGCAGGATGGCCAGCCCCGCGGTACAGGAAGCGGCGTGACGAGCGCGGCGAGCGGCCAGGCCACAAGCGACCGGCGGTAGCGGCCGATGGTAAGCGACACAGGCCAGGCAAGGCGCGCTTACCCATGCGTCATCGGCCCGATTTCGGGCCACTTATGCCGCCTGCTTCTGCGATGGCACTGGGGTGCCGGTACTACGATGGCCTTTCTTCTTTTCAATGGAGGTCGTCATGGAATTGCGTATCACGGGTGCGGGCGCCGTTTATGCCGCGCAAGGACAGTCTGCCGCGCGCGCCGCGGAGCTCGCGGACACGGACCGACGTAACGCCCAGTCGGCGGCGGCGTCGGACCTCGAGGCCAAGGGCATCAGGATGTTTTCGATCGACATGGTGGGGGCGCACAAGAACCACGTGGCGCAGTCGATCGACCGGAATGGCGATGGCGCGATCTCGCCCGACGAACTCGCGGCGGTCATGGCGGACGGCGGCAAGGACCAGGCCAACCTCGCCGAGACCTACCGGGCGATGGACATGGACCACGATGGCAAGGTCTCCCGCCAGGAACTGGCCGCCAGCATGCCGTTCACGCCGCAGGACTTCCTCGCCCTGGTGGCGTCATCGCGCGAGGCAAAGCTGTACCAACCCTGAGCGTCATTGACGGCCGTGGTGCGACCATCGGCCGACCGGTAACCACCGGGGCGGCCGACGGTGGCAGGCATGGATCCGGCGTCGTCCCATGCCCGCGCGGTGTTACGGCCAGATGCGCCGGGTCCAGTCACTCCACTTCTGGACCCGGGCCGGATCCGCGCCCAGCTGCGTCGCCTTCCAGATACCGTATTGCTGCAGTTGTTCCTGCGGCGGACGGGCATACATATCCGTGTTCATCGCATAGCCGCCGCGTGGCGAGACTGCCAGCGGCTGCTGGCTGCGGTCCACGCAGAAGGCAAAGCCCGCCGTCGGCTCGCTCTCGCCCAGGTCCGTGTTGGCCGGATCGCATCGACGCCATGCGGCGGGATCGGTATCGGTGTAGAGCGTGTTGAATTGCCTGATCTCGCCATTGAGCACCTTCAGGTACAGCCCCGGGGCCAGTTCATCGAGGCCGGAGAAGCGCGTGATGGCGGTGCCGAAGTTGACGGTGGCCTTGTCCATCATCTGCGTCGGCGTCAGGTGCTTGAGGGTCTGCGCCCGCCCATAGCGGCCCCGGTTGTTGATCAGGCTGCCGGTGTCGGTGGACACGTAGAGCGGAATGGCATTGTTGACGTACTGCGCCGCCTTGATATGCGCCTGCAGCAGGCGTGCCGTACTCAGCATCGAGGCATTCTTCTCCGCGGGCCCGGCCGTGCCGATGGCATTGGCGAGCACCTCGTCGAAGCCGGTGAGGTACGGCCAGTCCATCGGGAAGTTGACCCAGTCGCTTTGCGCCCCCGGGTTGAGCGAGAGCTGCAGCTGGTACCAGATATTGGTGCGGTAGTAGGAGCCGACCTTGTTGTTGGCTTCCCACGCCATGTACCACTCCCGCGTGACGCGCCCCGAGCTGTCGGCATCGGCCTGGTACAGCATATGCGGGGCCAGATAGAACGCGCTGACGGTATTGAACGGCCAGCCACGCTTTTCGCCCCGGCCTTTCCACGTATTGGTGCCGGCGTCGTAGTCGCCGATAAACCACGGCTGGTTTTCTTCGAGCCCATAGGCCTGGGCCCAGTCCCATTGCCGGATCAGGTTCCAATGGAGCAGGCTCATCATCGACCGCTCGATAAAGGCATTGGTGGTGGCGGCCTGCGGATCGCCGGCCACGGTCTGGCTGGATGCCAGGCGTGCGAGGTTGCGCGCGCCGACCTGTGCGCCGAATTCGCCGGAGGCCGCGACATGATTGCCTCTGCCGCCGCCGAGGAAGCTGTACGAGACCCAGCCGAACGCGCGGAACATATCGCCAATTTCCTTGCGCCTGGCGGGCGTCAGGTGGCTCCAGTCCCCGCGCGTGCCGTTGGGATTCTGATTGGCCTTGAGCCATGCCTCGATACGTGCGGCGGCGCCGTTCGGGTCCTGGAAGCTGCTCGCCGAGAAGCGCGCGCCAGCGGCGAACGAACCGGAGGCGTCGGCACCGTCGGGCCATACATCGAGCGGGTGGATGGCCGGCAGCCACGCATTCCAGTCGGGATACTGCAGCGGCATGGCCACTTCACGCGTGTTCAGCGTGGCGTTGGGGTCCATCACCGCGTCGATCTCGGCTTGCGTGAGCGCTGGCGCCACATCGTTGGCCGGTTTGCCGAAAATCGCGTTGACGGCCTGTGCCGGCGTTTCCAGCACCGCGCCAAGGCCCGCGCCCGCGGCCCATTCGGCCACCGGCCTGGCGTCCAGGCCGGCACCGGGCTGGTACGGCGGATTCCATGGCGCCGCCTGCGCGACATGGGGCACCTGCTGCTGGGAGTACCGCAGGTACGCGGCGATCTGGCGGCCCTCGCCCTCGCTGAGCCCGTGGAACCTGCTGCGCTGGACAATCGCGTAGTTGGAGTAGTTGAAGTACTGCAGGTCGCGGCCGCTCGGGCTATGGCATGACGCACAGGCCGCGTGAATCTTGCGCGTCACGATCGACGACTTGGCGATCGTGTCCTGGGCGTTCCACAGTGCGGCCCCGGCCGCCACGTCGGGGCTCCAGATGCGGCCGGCGGCCTTCTCCTGTCCGATATCGGCAAACGTCACCGGGTTGGTGACGAGGTTATTGCCCTGTGCGTCGCGCAGCGCCAACGCCAGGACGCGGAAGCCGTTGCTCTCGCCATCGGTGCCGTTGAAGCGGAACTGGACCACGTTCCGGCGCGGCGCCGCGACCAGCCTGGCCCGTGTGGCGTCGTCGAGCGGCAGCGCGAGGCGCACCGTATAGAAGCCACCGCGATCGAGTCCACCCTGGAGGCGTTCGAGGTCGGCAAGCTTCATATTGGCGTCGGTGACGTCCACCCACGGCACGGTCGCGGCCGTCTCCGTATCGGCGCCGCCAAGCACGCGTACGCTGGCCTTCACCCGGGTCACCGGCTCTGTAGTGGCTTCGAACTCCGGCGCGCCAAAGAAGCCGCAGCGATGACAGACAAACCAGAGCTGACTGGCGGTGCCCAGCCGCTCCGGGTCGACGGTCAGTTCGGCCTGGGCAATGACGGGGGCGGAGGGGCGGCCGTCGCCGAGCACTTCCAGCGGCAGTTGCAGCGTGCCATCGGGCGCGGTGCCACCGGGAGGATTCGATGCGCCGGCCGAGCCGGCCGCGGTGGAGGCAGCCGTGGGGCGGCCCGGTGCATCGGACTGGCCACCGCCGCACGCGGCGATCAGTGCCGCGCATGCAAACAGCATGAGTCCCGGTCCAGGCAGTCTGCGGATGCGGGCGCCGACGTCTGCAAGTACCCGTGCCCGCCGTTGTGTCACTCGCTGTTGCGTTTGCACCTGACCCCCGCTTCCATTCGCGTTGCTCGACAAAGTCGTTCTCCTTGTATTTTTCGGGCACGGCCGGAGATGGCGTACCGCTGTCGAAAACTACGCAAAACACGCATTCTGGTAAACCGTGCCACGGTGCCATATTCGGCAAATTGCGCGGGATTTTGCCCGTAGCGAGCGGACACTTTCCGTACCGTCCATGCTGTCTTGTTCGGCGAGAAATTCCGTATGAGCGCGGTATCGGGTGCGTGAAATGGAAACAAAAAAAACGGTGTAGCAAAGTCGCTACACCGTTGTGAGTACTACGGGCAAGCCGGCGTCAGTCGCGTCGCCGCATGCCGTCGCGTTGCAGGATTTCGTCCGGGTCCAGCGCACGGTCGATGCCATGCGGGGTGACGTTCTGCCCGGGCTCCATCAGCAGTTTCCGGTTGTCGAGAAAGACGTCGACCTTGTCCGGTTCGAACGAGACAAGGTTGGAGATGCGGTGCACCTCCGGCCAGGCTTGCGGATAGCACCACGCTGCCTTGCGGGCGCCTGCGATGTCGTAATAGCTCGCCAGCCCCTTGTAGGGGCAGAAGGTCTGGCCGTCCACGGGCGTCAGCGCGGTGGCGTCGAGATCGTCGCGCTCGACATACCAGCGCGGCGCAAAGCCCGATTCGAACAGCACCACCGGGCGCCGCGTATCGGCAATCACGCGGTCGCCGGCCTTGACCACGAGGTGGCGCGAGCTCGCGCGGATATCGATACGGTGATATGGATCCGCGGCGTGGCCGACGATGCGTTCGTCCTCTTCGTAAAACGCATCCATGGCCCGCCACGCAAACGCGACGCGCTCGCGCAATTCCGCCGCATGCGCGGGTGCCGCGCCATGCCGCCACGCGCCGCGCGCCGCGCGGTTGGCACCCACCGCGACGGTGAACCAGTCGGTCTCGCCAAAGTCGCGATGCGTGGTTGCGCGCTCCTCCCTGGACAGCACGTCGGCGCGAATGTCGGCCAGCGGAAAGTAGGCCACCGGATAGCGCGCCGGTTCGTGCAGCAGCAGCACGTTCTCGCTATCGGCAATCCACTCTCCAGCGAACTTCACGCGCATGCGGCGCCGCAGCGGCTCCGCAAACAGCAGACGTTCCGGCAATGGCTCGGGTGTCAGAAAACGGCCCGTCGACCCGCCGCCAAGCGGGCCTTGCTGCCATGAGAGTCCCATGTTTCACCTGTTACGTGGTTGCCCCGCGTCGCTGTCCGCGTTGCCGCTGGCGGCGCGAGGTGTGCTGGCCGACGATGGCTCAGGGCTGACGGAAGCCGCGTTCCTGCAGCGTCCAGCGATTGCCATCGGGGTCCGTGAAATCCGCGAACGTCGCGTAGTCGCGCCGCTCGGGGTCGAGGCCCGCGGCCCAGTCGCCGCTCCATGTCGCCAGTGGGTGCTTGTGCCGGCATTCGCCCACGGCCACGCCGCGCGCGAGCAGTTGCGCGCGCTCGGCCGCAATGTCATCGGTGACGAGGTACAGGTTGCGCACGGGCGCGGGCGTCTCGCTGGCAACCAGGTGGATCGAGCATGCCGAACCAGCCGGCGTCAGTTGCACCACGCGAAACGACGGGGTCGGGTGATAGTCGACATCGAGGTGGAAGCCGGCGCGGTCCCGGTAGAAGGCGATTGCGCGATCCACATCCGCGACGGCGAGTGAGATCACTTCCAGCGACGGCATGCCTGCTCCTGTCTCGATCACAGCGGCCGGGCAGGTGCCGCAATGTGGGGTTGGTTGCGAAGAGTGAGTCGAACTTCTGGATGGATCGTAGCGCCCGCGTCGCCGCTTTTCAAGCGTTCGTTGCAGATTGGATAACTTTCTATTGCGGTATTAGTGGGTTATGTTACATATGCGCTGGCAATGATGTGTCGGGACAGGAACTGCACATCGTGAACATGCGGCGTGCGCGATTTGGCCATCCGCGTGAGCGTTTTGTATAGTTGCAGATAACCGTCATAGGCGGCGTTGACTGGAAAGAGATGATATTGAGACAGCCCCCCCTACTCATCGCCGATGCCGTGGCACTGGATTTCCTGAACTCCGTGGTCAGCTTTCCGCAGGGGACGATCGATTTCATGGCGGATGGCGAGGGCCTGCTCGCCTGGATGACCGAGGCGCGGCTGATCGAGCCATCGTTCGCCGGCGACATGCGGCTATCGAGCACGTCCGAGGAACTCGACAGCATCGCCGCGCAGGCGCGTGAGTTACGCGAGTGGTTTCGGGCGTTTGTCACGGCGCGCAAGGGCCGCAAGATCGTCGCGGCGGATCTGCCGGCGCTGGCGAGGCTCAACGACATGCTCAGGATGGACGACACCTTTACCCGGCTGGTACCGAGCAGCCACACGCCGGGCTATCCCTATCGGCTGGAGACGGTCAGGCGACATGCGGCCAGCATCGGACTGCTGATGACGATCGCCGAGACCCTGGCGCGGTTCGTCTGTGCCGATGCGATGATGCGCGTCAAGTGTTGCGAAGGGCCTGGCTGCACGCTCGTGTTCGAGGACCGCACGCAGGGCCGCAGCCGGCGCTGGTGCGGGGCACCGCTGTGTGGTGACGATACCCGCGTGGCCGACGCGCGCGCACAGGGTCTGGGCGCGCGCTCGCAAGCCTGGTAGTGGGGCGACCGCGGGTCGATAGTGGGTCGATAGTGGCTTGGTAGCGAGGCCGGTAGCGGCCTGGCACCGAGCGGCAGTGGAACGGCTCGGTACGCGCTTCGCCTGCGGCTTCCCAAGCCCGCTTTCAGCGGCTGGCCGGGTCCCCTTCCTTCACCGTGCGACGGCGCGCGCGATGGAGCGCCTGCTTGGCGCGATTGCCGCAGATGGCCATGCTGCACCAGCGGCGGATATGGCCACGGCTGGTGTCGAGGAACAGAATGGTGCAGGCCGAGCCCTCGCAGTGCTTGATATGCGCGAAGTTCGCGGTGGCAACGAGGTCCGCCAGTGTCTTGGCGATGGGCAACAGCAGGGCCTCGGGACTGCGCCAGCGACGCCGCGCCATGAATTCCAGCGGCGACGGCGCGTCCGGGCCCAGATGGGTCGGGTCGCGCAGCACAATCTGACCATAGACCTCGTCGCGCGCGAGCACGCGATTGAGCGGTTCCAGCTCGTCGATGGCCGCGCGCGTGAGGCGGCTGCCCTTGTGTTGGAGCACGAAGCCGCGGAACCACTCGCGCAAGGCACGCGCCTGCCCCGCCACGGCGTCCAGTTCGCCGGGGCCGGCGTTGCTGGCGATCTCCCGCAGGATATCGGTGTGAACCAGCTTGGCCTGATCGAGCCAGTTAAGCAAGCCGGCGCCATCCGCGAGCCACTCGACCTGCGTGTCCACCGGTACCGCGATCGAGTTCAGGAAATCCAGGCCGGGCGAGTCGGCCAGGAACATGGGTGCGGGAAGTTCGTCGGACATGTCCTGTCTTTCTGCGACTTCATTCGCCGATTGCCGTTTCATCTGATAAGCGCGGATTAGTTACTGATTGGTAACCATCTTACCGCAACTGATTAGTAACTTTCTTCCTAATTGAAAAGCGGTTATTAAAAAACCGTTCGATTAAAGAGAATAGGAAACAACGGGCGCGACGGCCAGCCCGTTTGCGGGGAGCATCGCACGATCTAGAGGTCGAGCTCGAGATCGGAGGCCGGCGTTGCGCAGCACAGCAGGATGGTGCCGCGCGCGGGCGGCGCGAGCGGAGCAGGCCGGTAGTCGACCTCGCCCTCGATCAGCGCGGCCTGGCAGTTGTGGCAGACGCCGGTGCGGCACGACCAGCGCGTCGGAACGTCGCAGGCTTCCGCCATTTCCAGCAGGCTCTGGTAACGTTCGCTCCAGCGTACCGACAGGCCGCTGCGGACAAAGTGAACCGAATGACCATGGCCGGGTTCACCGGTCGGCGCATGGGGCGCAGGTGCGTGGATATCGGCCACCGGCGCGCCAAAGATCTCGCTGTGGATGCGCTCGCGGGCCACACCCAGGTCCGGTAATTGGCGCGTGAATGCATCGATAAATCCGGCGGGGCCGCATAAATAGAAATCGGCGTGCACCGGTACCTGGCTGCGCTCCAGATCGGCCAGCGTCAGGCGGCCGGTAACGTTGAAATCCTCGCCGGGGCGATCGGCGGGGTCCGGCTGGCTATAGGCAATACACGATACGGCGCACGGCAGCTCATCGAGCAACTGCCGTGCCTCGCCGCGGAACGCGTGATGCGTGCCGTTCCTGGCGCTATGAAACCACCACACTGGCCGGCCGTTGGCCGCGTCGCGACGGAGTTCGTGCAGCATCGACAGCAGCGGCGTGACCCCCACGCCGGCGCTGAGCAGCACGACCGGCTGGTTGCCCGGGCGCAGATGAAAGGCGCCGCGCGGCGCGGCCAGCTCCAGCGTGCTTCCGGCCCGCACCTCGCCATGCAGGTAGCGGCTGAATGCCCCCAGCGGCTCGCGCTTGACGCTGATGCGATACCTGCCACCGCCGCTCGGGCCCGATAGCGAATACATGCGCGTGATGACCGGTTGCCGCGCGTCGGGATGGCCACGCACCACCACGTGCTGGCCGGACAACGCGGCCGGGAGTGGCGCGCCATCGAGCGGTTCGAGCCAGAACGAGGAGACCTCGGCGCTCTCGCGCTCGACCTGCGTCACACGCATGCGGCGAAAGCCTGGCCACGCGTCGGCGGCCGATGCCAGCGGGTCGAGCGCGGCATTGCCGCCGCCGTTGCCACGATCGGCCCGGTCGGCCTGATCTGCGAGGAGGGCGGCAAACGATTGCTGCCACCCGGGACTGAGCGCATGGATGCGCAGTGCCCGCTGCAAGTCCGCCTCGGGATGATGGCCGCCGTAGAGCAACTGGTCGATGTCGGCCACCGACATGCGTTGGGGCCCATCGCTCACCTTGACGATGTCGTCGCCGGCACCAATCTCGCCGGTCTCGATCACGCGCATGTAGAAGCCTGGGCGGCGGTGCGATACGAGCAGGGCGGGCAACTCCGGATGCTGCATGCGAATGCCGAGCCGGTAGCACGTCACGCGAGGCTGGGTCACTTCGAAGAGGGCCCCCCCGATGCCGCCGATCCGGTAACGGTCGCCGATACAGACTTCGGCGTCTTCCAGGCCGTCCACGGTGAGGTTCTCGCCGAACTGGCCGTAGGAGAAGTCACCGCGGCCGAGCTGCTCGCTCCAGTAGCGGTATGCGGACAGCTGGTACACAAGTACCGCGCGCTGCTCCCCACCGTGGCCTTGCAGGTCGGCCTGCTCGTCGCCGGCCAGGTTGGTGCGGCCGGCGAATACACGTCCCGCCACCGGCGTTTTCCAGATCGCCGTGCGAATCGTCTTGCCACGCCAGGCGACCTCGCGTGGACGTCCCACATTGACCGACAGCAGTTTGCCCACGATAGTCTCCTTGCGCGATGCGCCTGCAGTATCGTTGAAGCTGGCCGGACAGGCGGAATGACGGGTGCGATGGCAAAAATAATAACCATCGTTGTATGCGTTGACAAGTTATGCACCGCTTCGTAATCTGCCCGCCCAGCGTCGATGAGACCCGCGTCGATGAAACCGGGTGCACGATACCCCTACGGACGGAGATGAATATGAAGATCGTCGTAATCGGCGCCGGTGGCGTCGGCGGATATTTCGGTGCAAAGCTGGCGGCATCGGGCTGCGACGTGACCTTTGTCGCGCGCGGCGCGCATCTGCGGGCGGTGCGCGCGGACGGCCTGCGCATCCGCAGTCCCGGGGGCGATCTGCATCTGCAGCCGGTCAACGCGGTGGAAGACGTGGCCGCCGTCGAAGCGGCCGATCTCGTCATCGTCGCCGTCAAGCTATGGGATACGGAAGCACTGGCGCCAAAGCTCAAGCGTCTTGTCGACGACGGGGCCGCAGTGGTGTCGTTTCAGAACGGCACCCACAAGGACGACATGCTGCGCAGGCATCTTCCCGCTGGCGCGCTGTTCGGCGGCGTGGGCTATATCGCCTCGGTGATCGCCGAACCGGGTGTGATCGAACACAAGGGTCAGTTGCAGCGGCTGGTATTCGGCGAGTTCGATGGCCGGCGCACGCCGCGGGTGGAAGCGTTTCTCGCCGCATGCCGGCAAGCCGGTATCGATGCCGAGATCAGTGCCGACATTGCCCGCACGATCTGGGAGAAGTTTGTCTTCCTGGTGGGACTGTCAGGCACGACCGCGAGCATTCGCCAGCCGATTGGCCCGATTCGCTCGCATCCGGCCACGCGCGCCTTTCTGCATGACGTGATGCGCGAAGTGGTGGCAGTGGGCCGCGCCAAGGGTGTGGCGTTGCCCGCGGACTTTGCCGACGAGCGCCTCGCCTTTGCCGATACGCTGCCGCCTGACATGACCTCGTCGATGCATCATGACCTGCAGCGCGGCAACCGGCTCGAACTGCCCTGGCTCAGCGGCGGCGTGGCCAGCTACGGCGTGGAAACCGGTGTGCCGACGCCGTGCAATCGCGCCATTGCCGACGTGCTCGCGCTTTACGCCGATGGCACACGGGTCTGAATGATCCAGTACCCGCCCCGTGACGCCACGAGGCAGGTCTGCGAGAACGGCGCGATGCCTGCCGGCAATTTTTGCCAACAGGCACGCCGTCTTACACATTGGCACCGTCGGTGTACACGTCGCGCGGACCATTGGCGTCATAACGCGCACCGTCCAGATAGGGGTTGCGCGAGCGGGCCGGCGGCGCCGATACGCCCACATGATCCAGTCCGGCAACGGTGCGGGCACCGTCGGTGTACACGTCGCGCGGTCCGTTGACGCCGTAGCGCGCGCCGTCGAGGTACGGGTCGCGCGAGCGCCCCGGCGGCGCCGATACGCCCACATGATCCAGTCCGGCGACGGTGCGGGCGCCGTCGGTGTACACATCGCGCGGTCCGTTGACGCCGTAGCGCGCGCCGTCGAGGTACGGGTCCGCCGTGCGCGATACGGGCGCGTCTTCGGTATAGCCGTCCCGGTTGCTGATACGCGCTTCGGCAGCTCCGGCAACAAACACGGAAGCAAGGGCGAGGGCGGAAACAATGGTCTTGACGTTCATGATGGATCTCCTGGTGATTGACTTCGGTCTGTCTGCAAAATCAGGCGGTGATCGAGTTGCCGTCCTGATGTAAGCCAGTGTAGGGATGGCGGCTGATGCGGGGAACGACGATCTGGCTCAAAAACACGCTCGATCGTCTCAGGGTGGGGTGCGGGGCAGGAGGGGTGCGGCCAGACGCGGCGCGGGTACGGCACGGGGCCGTGGGGTGTCGGGTGGATATGGTGCGGAGCGGATCGTTGCGCGAGGCGAACCGCGTCGGCGGCCTGGCGGCGCGTGCCGCGGGCATCGGTGGCGCGGCATGCTTATTGCTGCGTTGGCGAGATCCCCCGACGCTGGTGCTCCATGTCCCATCGACTGTCCCCCGACCTGATGCGCATCCTGCGCGAACGATTTGGCGTGCGCGAACTGCGCCCTGGCCAGGCCGACGTGCTGGCGAGCGTGCTGCGCGGCGATGACACCGTGGCCGTGATGCCGACCGGCAGCGGCAAGTCGCTGTGCTTTCAGTTGCCGGCATTGCTGCAGGACGGGCTGACCGTGGTGGTGTCGCCACTGATCGCGTTGATGCACGACCAGGCCGACAAGCTGGGCAATATCGATCTGCCTCCCGCCGTGGTCAACAGCGCGGTCGGCGATGGCGCGCTCGCTAGCCTCGCGCGCGGCGGCGAGCGCATCCTGCTGACGACGCCGGAACAACTCGAGGACGAAGCCGTGATGGCGGCATTGCGCCGCAACCGCGTTGCCCTGTTCGTGGTGGACGAGGCCCATTGCATCTCGCAATGGGGACATGATTTCCGGCCGGCATACCTTGGTCTGCGCGATGCCCTCGCGGCGTTGTCGCGGCCGCCGGTACTGGCGCTCACCGCGACGGCCACCGAGGCGGTGGTCAAGGACATCGCGACGCAGCTTGGCATGCGGCGTCCGTGCGTGATCCGCACGCCGTTGTATCGGCCCAATCTCGTTTATGCCGTCGAGCATGTGTCCGGCGAAGCGGCACGACTCGACGCGGTCATGCGCCTGGTGTCGGCACGGGCGGGCGCGGGCATCGTCTACACCGCGACGGTGGCGATGGCCGAGCAGCTCGCCGCCCGCCTGCAGGCCGCCTTGCGCGAGGCCGGCAGACGCGTGGCGCTCTACCACGGCCGTCGCACCGCGAGCCAGCGGCGCGAAGCGCAGGAAGCGTTCATGAACGGGCAGGCCGACGTGATGGTGGCAACCAACGCCTTCGGCATGGGTATCGACAAGCCCGACGTGCGCTTTATCGTGCATGCGCAGTGCCCGGGCAGCCTCGACGCGTACTACCAGGAGTCGGGTCGTGCCGGCCGCGATGGCGAGACCGCGCATTGCACGCTCGTCTTTGACGAGAAGGACCGGCGCATCCATCAGTTCTTTCTGGCCAACCGCTATCCCGCCCTCATGGACTTGCGGCACATGGCCGATGCGGTCCGCGTTGCGCCACGCGCCATCGCCGCGTTGCAGCAGGTGCTGCCCCACATCGGCATGCGGCGGATACAGGCTGGCATGCGCATGCTGGCAGACTTCGGCATTGTGCGGCGTGACCGGCGCGGCCGCTTTGCCTTGCGCGATGGCGGTGCCGGCGACGTGGAAGCGATTGCGGCACGCTATGAAGCGCGCAGCCGCGAGGATCGCGAAACGTTGCAGGCGATGCTCGGCTACGCGCGCAGCGGGCGCTGCCGGTGGACGCTGCTGCTGGCGTACTACGGCGAGGGTGAAGGGCTGGAGCGCTGCGGCACCTGCGACAGCTGCCGCGGCGTGGCGGCGGTGACGGCACAGGCCACCGCGCAGGGGGCAGCGCGGGCCGTCGCGGATCGCGCCGGCGAGGGGAGCCCGGATGACGCCGGCAGGGGCGTTACCGATGCCATCGCCGCATGCGTGACGAAGGCAGCCGCCGGTGCCGTGATCGATGCCGCGCGAGGGGTGACCGGGAAGCTGGTGACAGCCAAAGGTGTGACAGCGAAGGGTGCGGCCGGCACGGTCACGCCCGGCGCCGCCGAAGCTGGCGCCGGGCGTGGTGCTGCGCGCTTTGCCGAAGGCGACGCGGTGCGGGCGCGCCGCTTCGGCCCCGGCACCGTGGTATCCGTCACGACCGAATGGGTCGAGGTGCGCTTTCCGGACGACAGCGTGCGCAGGTTTCTACCGGAGTATCTTCGCCCTTCCAGGGGACTCGCCGTCCGCGCTATCCCTTGATGTCGCGCGGATCATGGCCAAAGGAATTGCGCTGCCGGATCTGGCCATCGCGGCCATGGATCAACAGCTCCACCCTGGCGCGCCTGGCGCGCTCCGTGCCGGCGGCGATGGCCTCTTCCTGCGTAAAGAACATCGTGCGGTCGCCACCACCGGCTTCCTCCACGGCCCATTCGTTGCCTGCGGGTACCACATGAATCGCTGCCATGATCTGCTCCCATGGTTGAGTGTCATCAGTCTTGCCGCAGCGAGCGCGCCTGGCTATCGGCGTGACGCCTACAAGCCAGCGCTGGCGGCCGCGCATCTCGCGGCTCCCTGCGCGGCAGGACCGTGCCGCGTTGCAATTCCCGGCGGGAGACGTTGTAAAGGCGGCGGCACCCCGAGCGCCGTGCCGGCGGGAGAACGCGGGCTGCCGGCAGGCATGCCGTATGCATCAAGGCGTGCTCCCCGAGGAGCCCGACCGGAGTGCGCCATGCAATGGAGAATGCGCAGGATATGCCCGCTGACACGCCGCCAGACGCTGATACGTTACGGTCTGGCCTGTCTTGCCCCGTGCATGCTCGGCATGACGGCGGCATGGTATGGATACTGGCCAATGGCCGCCTTCGTGACCGTGGAAGGCTTTCTGCTGGGCATGCTCGCGCTGCGCTACGCGGCCTCCGCCACGGACAGGGAGCGTGTGGTCATCGACGAGGAGACGCTAAAGGTCGAACTCGATCTGCAGGGCGACCACACCACGCACGTGCTGTTTGCCCCGTTGGTCAACGTGGTCTATCCCTCCGTCTCCGGCCTGGTCCTGTTGAGCTATGCGGGGCAACTGGTCGAGCTGGGCCGCTTTGTCCCGGCCCGGGAGCGTCAGCAGCTTGCCGACTCGGTGCGTACCGCGGTGCGTCGCACGGCGGTCCGCACCGCCCTGGCGATCCATGCCTGAAGCGTTACGCCGGTTGCCGCGCCGGCACCCCGCCGCACGCGCGCCAGGCTATACCTGCCCGGCCGCCCGCGCTGCCGACGGCAGTGAAGATGCGGCGCACGGCCGCAGGAACACCGGCACCGATTTGTAGGACGGCGTGCCGCTGCGCGGATCGAAGTGTTCCAGCGCCACCAGTCCATTGGCTTCCGGGTAATAGGCGGCGACCGAGCCGCGCGCGATGTCGTAGGCCACCGCCACCATATTGCGCAGCACGCGCGCACCGGGGACGCCGACATGCGCCGAGACCGCCTCGATATCGACCTTGTCCCCGTGCGCGAGACCGCGTTCGGCAAGGTCCGCCTCGTTGACGAAGACCACGTCGCGCCGGCCCGTGATGCCACGGTAGCGGTCGTTGTACCCGTACAGCGTGGTGTTGTACTGGTCGTGGCTGCGGATCGTGGCCAGCATCAGCGCGCCGGAATGATTGCGCGCCGGCGTTTCGTCGAGGCCGGCCATGGTAATGAAATTCGCGCGGCCGCCCGGCGTGTGCCACTTGCGCGCCGCGGCGGCATTCGGCAGCCGGAAGCCCAAGGGCTGGCTGACGCGTGCGTTGTAGTCGTGGAAGTCGGGAAACACCGCCTCGATGGCGTCGCGAATGCGGCTGTAGTCGGCCACCATGCCATCCCAGTCGACGCGCGTGCCGCGCAGCGTGGCCTTGGCCATGGCGGCGACGATCCAAGGCTCGGAGCGCAGCATCGGCGAGGCCGGCTCCAGCGTGCCGCGGGTGGCATGGACCATCGACATCGAATCCTCGACCGTGCTCGACTGCGGACCGCTGGCCTGCAGGTCGACCTCGGTACGTCCCAGGCATGGCAGGATCAGGCTCTGCCTGGCGAGGAGCAGGTGCGAGCGGTTCAGCTTGGTGGCGATATGCACGGCGAGGTCGAGCTTGCGCATGGCCGCGTAGCATTGCTCCGGGTCGGGCATCGCTACCGGCAGATTGCCGCCCAGGCAGACGAGCGCGCGCGATTCGCCGGCGAGCATGGCGCGCATGGTCTCCACGGCGTTGTGCCCATGGCGGCGCGGCATCGGCATATCGAAGGTTGCTTCGAGGCGGTCGAGCAGCGCGTCGGAGGGAATCTCGGTAATGCCGACGGTGCGGTCGCCCTGCACATTCGAATGGCCGCGCAGCGGGCAGATGCCCGCGCCGGGCCGGCCGATATTGCCGCGCATCAGCAGCAGGTTGCATAACTGCTGGACATTGGCCGTGCCCTGGCGATGCTGGGTGATGCCCATGCCGTAGCAGAAGATGGCGGCCTCCGAGGCTGCATAAATGCGCGCGATCTCGCGGATCTCGTCCTCCGGCACGCCCGCGGCGGCCTCGATGTGCGTCCATGCGGTGGCGTCGAGATCTTCCACCAGCGCCGCATAGCCGGCGGTGTGGGCGGCAATGAAGTCATGGTCGATCACCGGACGCTGCAGCGTGGCACGCGCATCGTGATCGGCTTCCAGCAGCGCCTTCATCATGCCTTTGAGGACTGCCGCATCACCCCCGATGCGCGGCTGGACATAGCGCGTGGCGATCGGCGTGGACATGCCCAGCGACATCTCCGCCGCATTCTGTGGCGACGTGAACCGTTCCAGGCCGCGTTCGCGCAGGGGATTGACGACGACGATCTGCGCACCGCGCCGGGCGGCGCCGCGCAGCGTCGATAGCATGCGCGGGTGATTGGTGCCAGGGTTGTGGCCAAAGCAGAAGATTGCATCGCAGTATTCGAAGTCCTCCAGCGTGACCGTGCCCTTGGCGACGCCGATGGACTCGGGCATGCCCACGCTGGTCGCCTCGTGGCACATGTTGGAGCAATCGGGGAAATTGTTGGTACCGAACGCGCGCGCAAACAACTGGTAAAGGAATGCCGCTTCGTTGGAGGCCCGTCCCGACGTGTAGAACTCGGCCGCGTCCGGGTGAGGCAGGGCGCGCAGGGCGGCACCGATGCGCGCCATGGCATCGTCCCATTCGATCGGCAGATAACGGTCGGTGGCGGCGTCGTAGACCATCGGGTGCGTCAGCCGTCCTTCGTTTTCGAGGTCGTAGTCGCTCATGCGCCAGAGTTCCGCTACGGTGTGGGCGGCAAAGAAGCCGGGCGTCGTGCGTCGTGACGTGGCCTCCCATGCCACGGCCTTGGCGCCGTTTTCGCAGAACTCGAAGGACGAAGACGCACGCGGGTCCGGCCATGCGCAGCCGGGGCAGTCGAAGCCGTCGGGCTGGTTCACGCGCAGCAGCATGATGGCGTTGCGGCCCGCGCCCATCTGGCCGCGCACCGCGCGCGCTACCGCCTGCAATGCGCCCCAACCGCCGGCTGGTCCGCCGTAACGGCCCACACCCGGCACTTCCTTGCGTTGCGCTTTTTCCATGTCGGTACCCCGGTCGGTGCGTAAGCAACGGGGTGTATGCGCGCAACAAGCGTGCCGGCCCTGTTCCAGCGGTGTCGAGCGTGGCCGCGCGTCGGCCGGCACCGGTTGCCGCCTTGGCTCGCCACCCGCTACCGTCAATAGAAGGCGGCCGCGACGGTATTTCCTGCATCGCCTGCCAGCACCGATTTCACGGCCGGTGCCGGCGGCGCCGATGGCGCGCGCGCAGTCCGCCACGCTGGCGCGGATGTGTCGGGGGCAGCCGAGGGTCGCGCACGAAGGCCGCGCACGATATAGGCCGCCGCCGCGCGCGGCATCATGCGGGGTCCGCGGGTTCGATCACGCAGAAGCCGTGGGTCAGCAGGTCGTAGATGACTGCGGCGGCGGAGATGCCAATCATTGGCGTGTGCTCGTTGATCGACGTTTCCTGTGTTTGGTCGATACGGCCCAGCCAATGCCGGACATAGGCCGGCACGTGCTCGAACGCCGTCTCCTTCGGCACGAGCACCGCTCGCGTGCCGCTACGGTACAGCGTGACCGCGATGGACACCTCGCGTACGTACGGGGCGCGAGGGCAGGCTATGGTCTTGGTGAAAGGGTCGTAGCGCCCGGCCGCGACCTCCGTGGGTGCCGCCAAGGTTGCAAAAGCGTCCGGGCCGCGTACCGGCTCGCCGCGGTCGCTGCGGTCGCCGCGGTCGTCGCGGTCAATGCGTGAGGCGATATCCCGCTCGCCTGCTTCGCCGAAGCAGATCATGGTGGCTCTCCGTGTGGAATGTCGTCTGCAACGGAAGCGTACCGTCCCGGATGCCATCATGGACCTTCCGAAATGGAACCATAGTGAACGGGGTTCTGCAGCGGACATGGTTCTTGCGTGATAGTCGCGTCCCCATTCCAGGAGTGTCGCCATGTGCCGTCTGTCCGCAACGCTGTCCGCGCCCCGGGTCCCGGTGCGGTCGTCCTCGCCACTGTCGGCTGCACTCTGTTTTCGCGGCGCGGCGACTGCCGCCGCCCCGCCGCGATGGTCCTGTGCTCGCATATTGCTGATGGGCTGCGTCGGTGTCCTCGCCGCCACCGCGCTGGCGGGTTGCCAGGGCAAGGACAGTGGCTCCCCGGTAAAGGCGCCGGGGCAGGCCGAATCCACGCGCACGCGCGTCCTCGAAGGTGGCGCCGACGTGCTGCAGGACAAGGCGCCATTGGAGGCGATGCACACCTACCTCGATGGCTTCCATTTCTACAGTGGCAACATGCATGCGCAGATGGAGGCACACCACTATTGCGCGGTGCTCAATGAAGAGGTGTTCCAGTGCATCATTTTCGACGGTAATACCAGGCGCGCAAAGATCATGGGGGTGGAGTACATCATCAGCGCCCGCCTGTTCCGTGACCTGCCCGCGGCGGAGAAGGCGCTATGGCACAGCCATGTCCATGAGGTGAAGTCGGGCCAGCTGGTAGCGCCCGGCATTCCGGACCTTGCCGAGCACAAGCTGATGGAGCAACTGGTCGGGACTTACGGCAAGACCTGGCATACGTGGCACACCGACCAGGGCAACGCGCTGCCGCTGGGTCCGCCGCAACTGATGATGGGTTTCACGGCGGACGGGCAGATCGATCCGGCGCTGGTTTCCGATCGTGACCAGCGCATGGGCGTGGACTCCAACCGCAAGCGTGGCGAGCGCGCGTCGATCCCGGCGCCACCGATCGATCCGGGCGCCGATGCGTGGCAGCACGGCAAGGCCGTCCAGCTCAAGGATCCCTCGTGAACCCGCGCACGCGGGTCCTGCAACAAAGCGGACTGGCGTCACTGCGCATGCCGGGTCGGCGGGCGATGACGCTCGCGCGCGGTCAGCAGATATTGCAGCAGCCGTCCGGCCGACAGCGCCAGACCGAAGCCTGCATACAGCGCGAACAGCGCGCCTGGGCGCAGCTTGCGCTCGAAGCCGGGGGTGAGTCGTTCGGGCGTCAGGCGCAGGTCCACGAGCGCGGCGATGGCTGCGACCGCGGTTCCCACCATCACGGCGTGCGCGGTCGATGCCGCCGGGCGCCGCCATGCCAGATAGCCTTCGTAGCCGGTTGCCCACAGGACCGACATCGCATGATGAATCACGTACCCCGTTACGGTATGCGCGACCGAGAAGTCGTGGCGGCCGAACGCACGCTCGGCCCAGATCCAGTGACTGACGGCGTTGATGGGCGCCACCGCGCTGGCGCAGTCGCGCACGCCGGCGAGCGCCATGACACCGCTGGAGACGAGACTGGCGCAGGTGCCGGAGATCGCGGCGCGGCGCAGGACCATGTCGACGCGCACGGCGGCGTCGTGCTCGTACTCGGCGCAAGCGGGTTTATCGGCCGGCATCTGGTGGGTTTGCTGGTGGCGCGGGGATTCCATGTGATCGCGGGGGTGAGGCGGCCGGAGGGGGCCAACATGGCTGGCATAAGCGAATACCGTGCCGTCGATTTCGCGCGGATGACCGAGGCCGCGGCGTGGCGCCCGGTGGTGGCGGGCGTCGATGCCGTGGTCAATCTGGTCGGCATGTTTCGCGAAAATGCCGCAGCCACCTTCGACGCGGTGCAACACGCGGCGCCCGCGGCGCTGGCCGAGGCCTGTGAGGCGGGCCGCGTGCGACGCGTGGTGCAGATGTCCGCGCTGGGCGCCGACGACAAGGCGGCAACGGCATTCCTGCGCACCAAGCGGGCCGCGGACGAGGCCTTGCTGGCACGCCGGCTCGATGCCGTGGTCGTGCAGCCGTCGCTTGTCTATGGCGAAGACGGTGCCAGTTCGGCGCTGTTCCGCGTGCTGGCATCGATGCCATGCGTGGCGCTGCCGCGTGGCGGCGTCGATGCGGTCCAGCCGGTTCATGTCGACGACGTCGTGGCCGCCATCGCGGCGTTGCTGAGGGCGCCCCCGGGCCGCTACAGCGGACGCCGGCTGGTGCTGGCCGGGCCGGAACCGCTGCCGCTACGTGCGTACCTTGCGCAATTGCGCGCGGGCATGCGGGTGCCGGGGCGGCTGTACGTGCTGCCGCTCGGAACGCGGCTGGCGCGCATCATGGCCGGTGTGGCAGGACGTCTGCCCGGGTCGCTTGTCAGCCGGGATGCGTTCGACATGCTGGCACAAGGCAATACCGCGCCGGACAACGCCGTCTCGAAGCTATTGCGCCGGCCACCACGGGCCCCGGCGGACTTTGTCGCGCCCGCGCACGCCGACATGTTGCGCACCGCCGCCGTGCTCGGCTGGATGGCGCCGCTGCTGCGCGCAAGCGTGGCATTGCTGTGGATCGTGACGGCCGCGGTGTCGTTCGGCCTTTATCCGGTGGCCGACAGCCTTGCGTTGCTGGCCAGGGCCGGCGTGCCCGAGGTCATGCGGCCCCCGGCGCTATACGGTGCGGCGCTGCTGGATCTGCTGCTCGGCGTACTGACCCTGTGGCCGCACCGGCCCCGCTGGCTGTGGCGCGCCCAGATGGCGCTGATCGTGGGATACACGGTCATTATCAGCTTGCGGCTCCCAGAATTCTGGCTGCATCCCTATGGACCACTGACCAAGAACCTACCGTTGCTGGGCTTGCTGTGGTTTCTCGACCGGGTGGAGCGCGCGCGATGGACTACGTCACGCTGAAGTGGCTGCATGTGATATCGAGCACGCTGCTGTTCGGCACCGGCGTGGGCAGCGCCTTCTATCTGGTGGGGGCGGTGCTCACGCGCAATGTGCGGACGGTGGCCGCCACCGCGCGCATGGTGGTGATCGCCGATACGCTGTTCACGGCCACTACCGCCATCCTGCAGCCGCTGACCGGCTATATGCTCGTCCGCATGGCGGGATTCGACTGGAGCATGGCGTGGCTGCGCTGGTCCGTGATCCTCTATGTGGTCGCCATCGCTTGCTGGTTGCCGGTGGTCTGGATCCAGATCCGGCTGCGCGATCTGCTTGCACCGGCGCCCGTCGAGGCGTTTCCGCCGGCATTCTGGCGCTGGTTCTGGAGCTGGTTCGCGCTGGGCTTTCCGGCGCTGTTCGCGTTTCTCGCCATCTTCTATCTGATGATCGCCAAGCCTGTCTGAGCCTGGCCGCCGCGATTGCTAGCGGCGTTGGCGCAACGGGGCGAGCAGATGCTTGAGTCCGTTGTGATCGAGTTCGTGCATGAGCGCGAGCAACCGGCCGATCTCCCCCGGCGGGAAGCCCTCGCGGGCGAACCAGTTCAGATAGTTGCCAGGCAGGTCGGCAATCACCGTGCCCTTGTGTTTGCCAAACGGCATTTCTCGGGTCACGAGCAGAAGCAGGGTGTCGCTGTCGGGGAGCATGAGGCAAGCCGGTGGCTGGCGGAAAGTCCGCCGACTATAGCAGTACCGGCCCATGGCCGGCCTCGCAACACCGGCCTCGCATCTCGTTACCTCCGCTCACCGCAGTCCGTTCTCCGCACACGTTACTTGCATATCGATATAAACGGAAATATGATGACTACAATATTTGCGGGGTATCGTGATGACGGGTTTGACCGGCCGCAAGGCCCTTTCGCACGACCGGATCGTGACCGCCGGCTCGCGTGCGGTGCGACGTGCCGGCTTTGGCGGCGTCAGCGTGGCCGACGTGATGAAGGAGGCCGGGCTCACGCATGGCGGCTTCTACGCGCATTTCGCGTCGCGCGACGAATTGCTGGCCGCCTCCGTGGCCAGGGCCGGCACGGACATGATTGCCAGCCTCGGGGCGCAAGTCGCACGGATGGTACAGGCTGGCGTCACCCCGTTCCGTGCGCTCGTCGAAACGTACCTTTACGAGGACCATATCCGGGACAGCGAGAACGGCTGTCCGGTGCCGGCGTTATGCGCCGAGGCGCCGCGCCAGAGCCAGGAAGTGGGCGACGCCACACGTCGCAGCATCCATGAGCTGCACAAGTTCGTGCAGCAGACCTTGCCACGGGACGTCTCGCCCGACGCTGCCTGGGCGATCGTCACGTCGCTGGTAGGGGCGGTCCAGCTCGCGCGAGCGATGGGAACTGGCGGGTCCGGTCGCGCGGTACTCGCGTCAACCAGGGCCGAGCTGCTGGCTCGCTACGAACCCGAGGGCTGACGCCAGCCGCATAACCGCTCCCTGCCACGACCTGCTGCGCCCTGCCGGCCCCCATCGTGCTCGCTTCGGGCCGATACGGCCTCCGGTGGGAGCACCGCTTTATCGGCCAGTCACCGCGCGCGGCGCGCAACATGTCCGGTCTCGCGCGTCCATGAATATTGTCATCATCATATTTGGGCCTGAGCGGGGCGGACGAGGTGGTCGGCCACCAACTATCTGAACGATGTGCGGGCAGCATGAGCCCGCGTCAGCCCCTCCGGAGGACACCATGGAACTGCTCGACAACCCGGCCTGGCATGCTCTGACGACGCAACAGCGGCATCTCGGCATCATCTCCGCCGTCGCCGCTCGCTATCACCCGGACGTGGCACCGTTTGCCGGCGTGGGCGAACCCTCGCCGCCGGCGTTCCAGGAACTCGTGGGCCTGTCGGCGCCGCGGCAGCCGGTGCTGCTCCAGACGCCTGGCCCGCTGCCACCGATGGACGGCATTCGCGCGGACTGCCTGTTCCCCGTCTTGCAGATGGTGGACGCAGGCGTACCCGGTGCGTCGGACGACAGCGAGGTACTGCGGCTCACGCGTGCGGACGTCGCCGACATGCTCGCGCTGGCCCAGGCCACCCAGCCGGGCCCATTCGGGCCGCGCACCATCGAGACTGGCAACTACCTCGGTATCCGCGCGGGCGGCCGTCTGGTTGCCATGGCGGGCGAACGCATGCGGCTCGATGGCCATGTGGAGATCAGCGCCGTCTGCGTCGACGCGTCGCAACGAGGCAAACGCCTCGGCGCTCGCCTCATGAACGTGCTGCGGCGCGAAATTCGTCGGCGCGGCGACACGCCCTTCCTCCACGTGCGCGACGACAACCACGCCGCCATTGCCTTGTACGAGCGGCTCGGCTTCGAGACCCGGCGCAACTTCCTGCTGCATCGCGTGGGCCGTACGGAGCCGATGTAGCCGGGAGCGCGGAGGTGTTGCGGGTATGCGTCTCCCCCGCCAGCGGGGTACCCGATGCGGAGGGGAGGGGTGGCATTTGACGTGCATAATGAGCGTACCAGGGCAGCCACGCAACGATGTACGTCGACCTTCTCACTCTTTACTTCCTTGCCATCGGGACGCTCCTCGCCAGCGCAGGGATGATGTTCTGGGAGCACCGCTCCAATCCCAAGCGCAGCATGGCCTTGCGGATCTTCGCGGCAGGCTTCGCCACGCTCGCGGCCGGCTGCGCCGCGGTGCTGGTTCGTCGCAACCTGCCGGGTGTGACCGGGGCTGCCCTCAGCAACCTGATCATGCTCGGCGGCTACCTGCTCATCATGAACGGGGCCGCCTGCCTGAGCGGTCGACGCTACCGCGCCGGGTCCATTGCCTTGCTCGTGGCGATGGCGCTGCTATGGGTAGCGGCCGGACCCCGCTGGCCGGACGCGATGTGGAGCTACGTCAGCGCGATGCCCATCGCCATCGTCAGCGGCCTTACCGCGTGGGAGATGTGGCGCTGCCACGCGCTGAAGTCGCTGCAGGCGTGCCGCATCGTGGCCGCCGTGACAGGCTTCCATGCCTTGCTCTATGTCGGCCGGGCCCTGCTGCTGCCCTGGCTGGTGAGCGCATACGGGCCGTCCCTGCAGGCCATGGCCAGCAAGATCACGCTGTACGAGGGCGTGCTCTATTCCGTGCTGCTGCCGATGGCGCTGCTCAAGCTGATGCGCGAAGAGACCCACGACCAGCTGCTATGGGAATCGCAGACCGACTACCTGACACGCCTGGGTAACCGCCGCTGGTTCTTCGAAGTGGGCGCGCGCGCGATCGAGAGCCGGGGCCGGCGCGGGCCGGTAGGCGTGCTCGCTTTCGATCTGGACCACTTCAAGGCCATCAATGACCTGTATGGTCATGAGACAGGCGACGAGGTACTCAAGGCCTTCGCCGAAGTCGCGCAAAGCGTGGTCGGTCCCAACGTCATGCTGGCCCGCATCGGCGGCGAGGAGTTTGCCGCATTGCTGACCGGTGAAGAGGCCCGGCGCGCCAGGATACTGGGCGAAGCGGTGGCCAGGCGGTTTGCGCAGACAGTGCCCAAGCGGATCACCACTATCGGCATACCGACCACGGTCAGCATCGGGCTGGCGCTGTTCGAGCACGAGGTACCACCGCTGGCCGACGGTCTTGCCGCTGCCGACCAGGCGTTGTATCGCGCCAAGTCGCTCGGTGGCAACCGGCTCGAGCCGGCTCAGCCCATCGCCGCCTGAACCTGCGCCAGCAGGTCGTCGGTCCGCACCATCAACTCGCGCACGCGGCGTAGCATCGGATACTGGTTGCGCACGGCGCCCCATTGCGGCGCGGTGGACAACTGCCGCCAGACCGCCTCCAGTTCGTGCGGCGCGGCGGCGGGATCCTCCGCGAGGCGCGTGGCGAAGGCGAGCGTGCCAGGTGCCGACAGCAGTTGCATGCGGCTTGCGGCGCCAAGCACCCGGGCCGAGGGTTCGGGCGGCGCATCGCAGCAGTAAAGTATCTGGCGCGCCAGCGCGGCATCGTCCGCGGGCAAGCTCTGCAGGGCGCGCAGGCTGTCGCCGTTCAGACGGACCGGGCCTTGCTGCGTCTCGAAGGTGTAGACCGTACGCGCTTCGGCATGGCCCAGCAGATGCAGGCCGCGCAGCAAGCGCGGCAGGTCGTTGGTGGCGGCATCGACGGAGGCCTTGACCTCGACCAGCAGGCTGATCTCCCAGGTGGGCTCGACCGCGCCTTCGCCTGCCGCGCCTGTCCCGGCTTTCGACGTCTCGCTGCTGACGCGCCGCAGCAGTACCACATCCCATTCCGTCTTCGCACGTTCGTGGCTGGCGGGAATCGACGCGGGTACCCGCATCGACGTCACCACGCGATAGGGCGCGGTGGCGTTCGCGCCGGCATGATTGAGCCGTTGTGCCAGGGCCTTGACGGCGGCGGCAGCGAGCGCTTCGGCGGCGGCGCCGCGTGCTTTCGATGACATGCCCCGGGCCGTCGCGCCGGCGGTGCCCGACTGCGGACCCTGTTGCGCCCATAACGAGCGGTACTGGCGTACGAGGGGGTCCGTGCGCAGCGCCTCCAGCCGCTGAAGTTGCGCGAGGTCCGTACTCTGCAGCAATTGCCGGAGCCGCTCACGCGTGAGTGCGTCGTCGTCGGCGTTCGCGACGCCGGCTACGTTCGCGGCGTCCGCTGTCTGCCCCGCATCCGCTGCGCCGACGATGTCGGGAGAGTCGACAACCGTCCACAAACGTTGCGCGGCATCGCGCAAGTCCGCCCACGAAGCGGCGGCCGCGGTGGCGTGCAACTGTGCCATCGCCTCGCACCGCGCCGCCGATGCCGCGCGCTGCTGGCGTTGCGGGTGCGCAATGGCATTGACCAGTGCCATCACCGGGCGCCGATGCCGGTCAGCCTGCGCCGACAACGCGGCGTACTCGCGCACGTGCGGAACCCGATGACGCAGCACCATCGCCTGGAACACCGGGTCGCCGCCGTGCGGACGCATCGCATCGCGGACCAACTGCGCCAGCGTATCGATAAACCTTGCCTTGAGATCCTCACCGGCTCGCTGGTCCTGTTCACGCGCAGTGCGCACCTGCTCGATGAGCGCGGCGAGTATCGTGGCCGGCGCCGGCGCGGATCCGTAGGTGGCCGGGGCGGGTTGGCAGGCCATGGCAGGCAGCGCCGGCAGGCGATAGCGGCGCGGCACGGTGCTCAGCGTGTGGTCGAGCAGGGCGGATGGCGGCAAGCGAGACATGACATGGGTCGGGCGGGGCAATGGCGGCCATTGTTCCACAGCCTTGGCGTGGCGGAACGGTGCAGGCAGGCAAGGACACGCCTCGCGCGCGACGTCGAGCGCGCGGAGTAATCGACACTTATACCGTTTTCGTAAAAACGATAGCGCTGACATTGAAATTCCTCCTTTGTGCTACTATTTTGAAACAAAATCGTTTTCGTTATATCTCGCAGAGGCGCGGTAGAGCCGCACCTTTGGTCAATCCAAGGAGCTACAGCATGAGCTTTCGTACCATCAACCCGGCGACGGGCGAAGTCGTCAAGGAATTTCCCCTGCAGTCGGATGCAGAAGTGTTCGCGGCGCTGGACGCCGCTGACCGACGCTATCGCGATGACTGGCGCCACCGTCCGGTGGCCGAGCGGGCGCGGATCGTCGCGCGCGCGGCGCAGATCCTGCGGCAGAAGCGCGACGAGTATGTGAAGTACGCCACCGAGGAAATGGGCAAGGTGACCCGCTTCGGTCATATGGAAGTCGATCTCGTCGCCGATATCCTCGAGTACTACGCGCGGAACGGTGAAAAATTCCTCGCGCCGCAGGCGCTGCCGGACGAGCCCGGTGCGACGCTGGTGTCCGAGCCGATCGGCGTCCTGCTCGCGATCGAGCCGTGGAATTTTCCGTACTACCAACTGGCGCGCGTGGCCGCACCGCAACTGATCGCTGGCAACGTGGTGCTGATGAAGCATGCCGAAAGCGTGCCGCAATGCGCGCTGGCGTTTGCCCGCCTGTTCGAGGAAGCCGGCGCGCCCGAGGGCGTCTATACCAACCTGTTCTGCAGCATCGACCAGATCGGCAAGCTGATCGACGACTTCCGCGTGCGCGGCGTGGCGCTGACCGGCAGCGAGCGCGCGGGTACGTCAGTCGGCGAGCGGGCCGGCCGCAATCTCAAGAAGGCCATCCTGGAGCTGGGCGGCAGCGATCCGGCACTGATTCTCGAAGGCGCCTCCCTCGCGCACGCGATCGAGCAAACCGTGATGGGACGTACCTTCAACTCGGGCCAGGGCTGCGTCAATATCAAGCGTGTGATCGTGGTGGGCAAGGCGCGCGGCGAGCAGATGCTGGCGGCGTTGAAGCAACGGTTTGCCGCCATCCCGGTGGGCGATCCTACGGACGAGGCGACCCTGCTTGGGCCGCTGTCGAGCGAACGAGCGCTCGACGGCCTGCTCAAGCAGATTGCGGATGCCAAGGCGGCCGGCGCGCAGATCGTCTGCGGCGGCCAGCGCGTGAACCGGCCGGGCTTCTACCTGGAGCCGACCATCATCACCGGCATCACGAAAGACAACCCGCTCTACTACCAGGAAGCCTTCGGCCCGGTGCTGTCGTTCTATGTGGTGGACAGCGAAGAGGAAGCGATTCAACTGGCCAACGACAGTAACTATGGCCTTGGCGCGTTCGTCTTCGACGTCGATATCGAGCACGCCAAGGCGGTGGCGGCGCGCATCGAGGCCGGCATGGTCTATATCAACTCCTGCTTCGCCGACTCGCCGGCGCTGCCGTTCGGCGGTGTGAAGAACTCGGGCTTTGGCCGCGAACTGGCGGAGCTTGGCATCGGTGAATTCATCAACCGCAAGCTGATCCGCGTGGCGTGACGGGAGTGACCATGCCAACCATGCAGGCGGTGCAGGTAACGAAGGCGGGCGGTCCCCTGGAACTCGTCGAGCGCGAGATACCGGTGCCGCTCGCGGGACAGGTCCTGATCCGGGTGCAGGCCTGCGGCATCTGCCACAGCGATGCCCATACCCGGGACGGCGACTGGCCTGGCATCGAGTATCCGCGTGTGCCCGGCCACGAGATCGCAGGCGTCGTCCACCAGCTGGGTGCCGGCGTGGTGGGATGGCAGACCGGTCAGCGTGTCGGCGTTGGCTGGCATGGTGGCCACTGCGGCCATTGCGACAACTGCCGGCATGGCGACTTCGTGCGCTGCGCCAACCTGCGTGTGCCCGGCATCAGCTACGACGGCGGCTACGCGCAGTACATGGTGGCGCCCCAGGAAGCGCTGGCGCGCATTCCCGACGATCTGGCCGGTGCCGACGCCGCGCCGCTGCTCTGCGCGGGGCTGACCACTTTCAACGCGTTGCGCAACAGCGGAGCGCGTGCCGGCGACCTGGTGGCCATTCTCGGGATTGGCGGGCTCGGTCATATCGCGGTGCAATTCGCGCGAAAGATGGGGTTTGTCACGGCGGCAATCGCGCTGGGACCGGATACCGGTCCGCTGGCGCGGCAGCTTGGCGCCCATCACTACATCGACGCCGCGGCCCAGGACGTTGCGGCAGCACTGCTGGCACTGGGCGGCGCGCGCGTGGTACTGGCCACGGCCAACAACGCGCGCGCGATGAGCGGGGCACTGGGCGGACTCGGCATGAACGGCAGGATGGTCGTGCTGGGATGGACCGAGCAGCCCATCGAGGTGTCCGCAACGCAGCTCATCATGCGCCGCAACGCGGTGGAAGGCTGGCCCTCGGGCACCGCGGCTCACTCACAGGAAACGCTCGCGTTCAGTGCGCTGGCAGGCGTGCGACCGATGGTCGAGGAATATCCGCTCGCGCGGGCTGCCGAAGCCTACGACCGCATGCTGCGCGGCGAGGCACGCTTCAAGATCGTGCTGAGGCCCGATCGCTAACCATCGACAGGAATACATCCATGCAAGCACAAAACGGGGGCTGCCTGTGCGGGGCAATCCGGTACACGCTCACGGGCGTACCGCGTAGCGCGGCCATCTGCCATTGCCGGCATTGTCAGCGGCAGAGCGGTAGTCTGTTCTCCATCAACCTGTTTGTCGACGAAGCCGACTTCGCGTTGCGCGGCGAGACCAAGGCCTTTGAGGACTTCGGTGATAGCGGCCATCCGTCCTATCGCCATTTCTGCGGCAACTGTGGTTCGCCGCTGTTCACGCGGGTGTCAACCATGCCGGGCACGGTGCTGGTGAAAGCGGGCACGCTCGATAGCGTGGTGGATGTGCCATCGCCGCAGGTGGAGATCTATACCGAGCGGGCGGCGCGCTGGCTGGCACCGGTGGCCGGCACCACACGCTTTCCGCTCGGCCCGGCCTGAGGTCGCGGTCACTTCCACCAGTTTCAATTCCCTTCAAAGCGAGGCACGCGGCGTTCGGTGAACGCCGCGACGCCCTCCAGGGCATCGTGCGTGCGCAGCAACTGTCGCTGCAATGCGGCCTCGCGCAGCAGGCCTGCCTCGAGCGTCAACGCGCCGCCTTCGACGACGGCCTGGCGTGCCGCCGTGACGGCAAGCGGCCCGTTGCCGACGATGCGGCGCGCGATAGCCAGCGCCGTCTCCGTCAACGCGTCGCGTGCCACCAGTTCGGTCACCAGGCCATGGTCGAGCGCAAAGCGGGCGTCGAATGTCTCTCCCGTCAGGATCATCCGCATGGCCACGGCGGGGCCCGCAATCCGTGCCAGTCGCTGCGTACCGCCGCCGCCCGGCAGGATGCCGAGCCTTACCTCCGGCAATGCAAACGTCGATTCGCTGGTTGCAATGCGGATATCGCACGCGAGCGCGAGCTCGAGGCCACCGGCCACGCAGATGCCACCGATCGCCGCGATGGTCGGCTTCATCACCTCGTTAGCCGCGGTCAGTCCACCGAAGCTCACGATGTCGGTGGGCGCGTCGCTGGCCGCGTGCGCGCGCCGATAGGAGAGGTAGTCGTGAATATCGGCACCCGCGCAGAAGGCGCGGCCCCCGTGGCCGGACAGGACGGCCACGCGCAAGTGGGGAGTCTGGTTGAAGCGCCGCCAGGCGTCGGCCAGCGCGCGGTCGTGCGCGACATCGAGCGCATTGTGACGCGCGGGATGATTGATGACGATATGGGCGATCGCGTGATCGATGACATGGAAATCGATGGACATGGTCGGCTCGGGCAGTCACGCGGCAGACCTGCCGCTGGAGGGCGTCATCTTAATGTGGATCGAAAACGTTATCGAGTCTTTATCCTCGGTATTTTCCCTGAAGTGACGGTGATGATATTGACTGCCGCACGATTTCATCCTAATTTAACGAAAACGTTTTCGAATAAGCGGCGCAGCGCCACTCGGGGACGTTGGCAACGATTCATAAACGAGCCGGCCATGCCTGCCACGGGGTTCCGGCGGCACGGCGAATCCGGCATATTGCGTAAGTGCGAGGGTGAACATGAAGCTGAAGCTTTTCCTTTCGATGGTGGCGATGTGCTGTCTCGGTGCGGTCCAGGCCCAGACCGCGCACTGGCCGCAAAAGCCGGTCCGGCTCGTCGTGCCTTATGCCGCCGGCGGTCCGGTGGACACCCTTGCGCGGGCGCTGTCGGCGCAACTCTCCAATGTGTGGGGCCAGCCCGTCGTGGTGGATAACCGGCCCGGTGGCAACGAGGTGATCGGTGCCGCGGCGGTGGCCAAGGCGCCTGGCGATGGCTATACGCTCCTGCTGGCGACCGATGCCGCAGCGACGCTGAACCTCCATGTGTTCAAGAAGCTACCCTACGATCCGGTCAAGGAGCTTGCGCCGGTGACCCGCGTGGCGATGGCCAATATGGCCATCGCCGTCTCCAACTTGCTGCCCGTGACGGATCTGCGCAGCTTCGTCGCCTACGTCAAGGCGCATCCGGGGCAGGTCAGCTACGGCTCGTCCGGTATCGGTAATGGCACCCATCTGTCGCTGGCGTGGTTTGCCAAGGAGGCAGGGCTGGATATGGTGCACGTGCCGTACAAGGGACTGGCGCCGGCACTGCAGGACGTCATGAGCGGAACGATCCAGGTGACGGTCGGCGCGGGGTCGGTGGTGGGGCCATTCGCCGAGAGCGGCAGGGTCAAGGCGCTCGCGATCAACGGCGCCAGGCGCGCCGCGATCCTGCCTAACGTGCCGACCTTCGCCGAGGCCGGCTTCCCCAAGCTCGATGCCAGCTTTCCTTTCAGCCTGCTGGCCCCGGGCACCACGCCCGAGCCGCTGCGCGAGAAGATCTATCTCGACGTCAAGAAGGTCGTCATGACCGAGCAGTTCCGCAAGGAGAACCTCGACCGCTACGCACTCGATCCGGTCCTCGATTCGCCGCAGGAATTCGCCAAGGCGCTGGTCAGGGATCGCGCGCTGGCGGCGGAGAAGGTCAAGGCATCGGGCGCGCAACTGGACTGATCGCGCGCGGCCCTTTGCCGACCCGATACCGCTAACCGCCGCACGGATCCGCCTCCGTCGCCTGTTGTTCGCAGCGCCCCTCTCCCGTTCCGCGAGAGGGGCGCGATCGTTGGCATTGCTGGCGATGCCGCATTGCCTGTTCCCACCCACTCGGTTTCCATCATGCAAGACGACGTCCATTTCTACCGCCCGGAGTCCGGCCATGGCCTGCCTCACGATCCCTTCAAGGCCATTGTCGCGCCGCGCATCATCGGCTGGATTTCCACGATCGGCGCCGACGGCCGTGCCAATCTGGCGCCGTACAGCTTCTGCGGCGCGATGTGTTCGGGGCCGGACATCATTGCCTTCTCGAGCGAGGGATACAAGGACAGCATACGGAACGTGGAGGCGACGCGCGAGTTCGCCTGGAACTTCGTCAGCCATGCACTCGCGGAACAGATGAACGCCACTTCGGCACGCGTTGGTCCCGAGGTCGACGAGTTCCGGTTCGCGGGCATCGAGCGGGGCAACGGCCGCGTCATCGGCGCGCCGCACGTGGCGGCATCGCCCGCGGTACTGGAGTGCAAGCTGCTCGATGTGCTGGCCCTGAAAGACCTGAACGGCAAGCCCACCCAGCACTGGGTCGTTTTTGGCCAGGTAGTCGGGGTACACATCCGCCGCAAATACCTGCGCGACGGCCTGTTCGACACGTTCCTCGCCGATCCGGTATTGCGCGCCGGCTATCGCGCCGACTACATGCGCGGCGGCCAACGCTTCGAGCTGTACCGCCCCAGCCAGCCCTGAGCCCGCCCGACACCATCGCACGACGGAAAAGAAGCAGGCTCACCGCGATACCGCCGGTGAGCCTGGACGAGCGGGCGACGCCTGCGCCGCGGCGCTACCGCGCGTGATACCGCCGGTACCGCGCGTAGCGGTGGCGCACGGTCCAGATGACTGCGCGCAGGACGCCCACGCCGGACCGGCGGACGGTTTCCGTGCAGAATTCGAGGACGGATTCGTCGGGAAAGACCTGCAGTTCCGCCGCGCATCCGAGCGCGATGGCGATCTCCGAGGGAGACTGCGCGCACATGGCGTTGCGCAGCAGATGGTCGAGCCGCTGCCGCACCGCGTGTTGATGGTCGTGCTGTCCGCGCGCGTGGCTGTGGATGTCGTCCACGCAGGCGCGGATACGATGCAGCAGCTCGCTGGTCGACAGCGAGTGGCTGGAGGGCACGCGAGTCGCGCTGGCCACGCTGTCGACCTCGCGGCTCAGTGCTCGTCCGCGGGACGCAGATGGGCGCTGGCCTCGTGCTCGACGCGCAGATAGAGCGTTTCGGCGATCGGCTGCCGCATTTCTTCCAGGATATGGCCGACCAGCCCCACCGAACGCGCGGCCACTGCCAGGCCGCGGCAGATCTTCCACGAGATGCCCATCTCGGATGCCACCGCGGCCATGGCGCCGGTCACGTTGACTGGCAGCGGACGCCCGGCCTGCTGTGTGGCCTGTTCGCCAATGGCCGTCATCAGCCGGATGTACTTGCCGTCGTAGCCGGTCTCCCGTGCAACCTTGAACAGCGCGGGCGTGCGTGGATCGATCGGCTTGTGGAACGGATGGCCGATGCCCGGGATGATTTCCTTGCGGCCACGATATTCGCCCACGATCCGGGCGGCCAGCTGGTCGATATCCGCCCCGCCGCTGTCGTTGCCGTGCCCCAGCGACTCCTGCAGCAGACGCGCCGCATTGTCGAGCGAGCCGACAAATACCGATCCCAGTCCCAGCAGGCCGGCGGCGACCGCGGCCTGCACCGACTCCGGCGCGCCACAGTAGGTCATGCGCGTGGCCAGCGACGACGGCGTGATGCCATGCTCGACCAGGATCACCATCATCGCGTTGAACATGCGCAGTTCCTTGTCGGCAGGCAGGCGGCCGAAGATCTGCAGAAACGCCATCTGGCCGAAATCGAGCTTGCCGACGATCTCCTCGCACAGGTCGAGGCCATGGATTACCACCCGCTTGGGCGTGGCCCAGGCGATATCCGATTTGATTTCCTTCTGTTTCATCGTGTCGTCCTCAGATTGATTTTGCGACGTTATCGGTCTGCAGATGGCCCCTGGCCATATCGCGCAGCACATGTTTGAGAATCTTCACGCCGTTGGGGCCGTCGACCTGCGGAAAGCTCTCCAGGGCAATGATTCGCCGCGGTACCTTGAAGCCCGCGATGCCGCATTTGCAGAACTCCAGCAGGTCGCGTTCGCTCGCCGCGGTGTCGCCGCAGCGGACAAAGGCCACCGCGACATCGCCTTCGCCCTCCTGGTGCACGCCCACGACCTGCGCCGCGGCCACCGATGGGTGCGTGACGAGAAAATCCTCGACCTCGGTCGGATCCACCAGATAGCCGCGCAGGCGCAGCGTGTCCTTGAGGCGGGACAGGTACTGGAAGCTCGCTCCGCGCGCACGGGCGAGATCGCCCGTACGGAACCAGCCATCGGCGGTGAACGCCTCCGCGCTGGCGGCCGGGTTGTTGAGATAGCCCGTGGCGACGTTGTACCCGCGCAGTTGCAGTTCGCCCTGTTCGCCCTCGGGCAGCACTGCGCCCGTGACCGGGTCGACGATGCGAAAGGCGATGTCCGGGGACACCGGGTAGCCGCCGGCCAGGCGCCGTTCCTCGGCATCGGCAGTGACGTCGCGAATGGCGGTGAGAGCGAAACATTCGGACATGCCGTACACCGCGGTCAGCGGCACCTGCCAGTCGACCCAGGCCCGCTCGGTCAGCCAGCTGCCCAGACCGGCGAATTCGGCAAAGCCGCCGCGCCGCCAATGACTCAGGTCCTGGCCTGGCACGCTGAGGACCATATCGAGCATGGCATCGGAGCCATAGAAGTGGGTGACGCGATGTGTGGACATGGCTTCGGCCGCGGCCTGCGCCTTGAAGACCGGCAGGAACACGCAGGCCGCGCCCGCCGCCAGCGTGGAGATGGCCACCACGAAGCCCATCACGCCGTACAGCGGTAGGGCGCATAGCGTGGCATCGCCGGGCTTGAGGTCCGTGGCACGCGCGACGTGCTGCACATGCGTGACGATGCCGGCTTGCGTATGCACTGCGAGCTTGGGTTTGCCGGTGGTGCCGGACGTGCTGAACGTGCACCATGGATCGGTGGCGGCGCCGGACGCATCGGCCATGGGCGTGAAGTTGTCCCACAGAAAGGCGTCGTTCACCGGTGCCTGCACCACGTGCGTCAGTGAGGGCACCGACTGCTGGATGACCGACGCCGCTTCCGCGTAGTCGAAGTCGAGAAAGTGCGTGGGGACCACCAGCATGCGCGCCTGAGCCGTATTGACGACGTGCAACGCTTCGGCGGTTTTCAGGCGCGTGCTGACCGGGACCACGAGGACGCCCAGTTGCGCGGCGGCAAACAGCAGTTGCAACCAGACCGCACCATCGGGAAACCACACTGCGAGCGTGTCGCCCTTGCGCAGACCCATGCTGGCCAGATAGGTGGCGCCGCGCTGGGCGGCCATGGCAAGTTCGCCCCGCGTCACCGCTTTGCCGTTCTGGTAGAACGCGGGCAGGCCGGGATCGTGCGCATTGAGGATGTGCTGATACATGGATGCAGCCCCTTACTGAGCCAGCACGGCGCGGGCGATCTGCAGGCGCTGCATCTCCGAGGTGCCCTCGCCGATGCGGAACGCACGCGCATCGCGATAGAACCGTTCCACCGGCAGCTCGCACATATAGCCCATGCCGCCAAAGATCTGCAGCACGCGGTCCGCCACGCGGCAGCCCATCTCGCTCGCATATAGCTTGGCGCGCGAGGCCGCGATGCGGGCGCTCGGGTCGCCACTGTCGATCAGGGCGGCGGCACGGCCGATCAGCAGGCGCGTGGCCTCGATCTCGACATCGTTGTCGGCCAGCATGAACTGCAGGCCTTGATGCTGCGCGAGCGGGCTGCCGAATGCCTTGCGTTCGTTGGCGTATTCGCTGGCCATGGCCTGCGCGCGCGAGGCGATGCCGAGCGAGCGGCTGGCGGACAGCAGACGGTCCTGATTGATGGACTGCATCATGCCGAGGAAGCCGGTGTTGGGCGCGCCCAGCACGTCAGCATCGGGCACAAAGCACTCCTCCAGTGTGAAGCCGTTGAGGTGGTAGCCACGCCAGCCCATCTTCCGGTAGCGCGTCATGCCGACTACGCCGGGATTGCCCTGCCGCACGATGAAGGTGCCGAAGCGGTCTTTCAGCGAGGCGGCCGGATCGGTCACGGCCAGCACGATGATGTAGTCGGCGGTTTCGGCGTGGGAGATGAAATGCTTGCTCCCATCGAGGCGCCAACCGCCCGGCACCCTGACCGCGCGCGTCTTGATGCCGCCGAGATCCGACCCCGCATTCGGCTCGGTCAGCGCGTAGGTGATGGTCTTCCTGCCCGCCAGTACGTCGGGCAGGAAGCTCGCCTGCTGGTCCGGGCTGGCTTGCGAGAGCTGCAGCGGCAAGTGCCCGAACACTTCGCTCAGCGGCACCGAGGTATAGGTCAGTTCTTCGAGAATGGCGACCTTGGCCTCGGCCGACAGGCCCGGGCCGCCGATGGATTCAGGCAGGTTGAAGCCATAGAGGCCGAGCGCCGCCACTTCGGCACGCAGTTGCGCGAGCAGGGCGAGGTCCACGTCGTCGTCGCGCTCGATCTGCTCCTCGAGCGGGACCAGTCGGTGCCGCACAAAGCGGCGCGCGGTGTCGCGGATCATGGAAATTTCTGTGTCGTTGGCAGAGTGATGCATGGCGCCTCCCGGTGTGGTTGGACGGTGTCCGGGTTGGGGTGCCGGACGCCGCTTTTTGGAAATAAACGAAAACGTTTTCGAAAAAGATTAGGGGCAGCGCCGGGCGAAGTCAAGCAGACTACGGTGAGAATCTTATGAAAACGGTTTCGGCGGTTTCCGCGGAATCGCGCCGCTGAGCGATAATGTCGCGCAATGCACCTTCGGGGACACCAATTGGACATCAAGGAATTTGCCGCGCATCTGAAGCTCTCCGTCAGCACGGTTTCCAAAGCCATGAACGGCCGCGCCGACGTCAGCCGCGAAACCCGCGAGCGAGTGCTGAAGGCTGCGGCGGAGCTCGGCTTCAGTCCCGATCCGGCTGGCCGGCGCCTGCGGCGACAGTCTTCGGACACCATCGGCTTTGTGATTTCCGCGCCGCAGACGCAGTTTGCCCATCCGTTCTTCCTGAACATGCTGTCGGGCGTCGACGAAGCGCTGGAGGGGACCAACTTCCAGGTCATCATCGCCTCCGGCCGCACGGTGGAATCGGAAATCGACGTGTTTCGCCGCCTGGTGGAAAAGCAGCGGGTGGACGGTCTGCTGTTCGGCCGGACGCGACGTCATGACGAGCGCATCGAGTATTTGCTGGAGCGCGATATCCCGTTCGTGACGTTCGGCCGCAGCGAAAGCTCGTCGGACTTCTCCTTCGTCGACATCGACTACACCGTGGTCGGCCGTGACGGCTGCGCGCGCTTTGTCGCGCTGGGACATCGGCGGATCGCGCTGGTCCATTCGCCTGAGTACCTGATGTTCAGCTACTTCCAGCGCCTCGGCTACGAAGACGCGCTGCGCGCGGCTGGCATCGCGATCGATCCTGACCTCTGCGTGGAAGAAGCCATGACCGAGGATGGCGGCCTGCGCGCGGCGCGGCGTCTGCTGGCGTTACCCAATCCGCCCACGGCATTCGTGTGCGGCCACGACATGGTGGCGGTCGGCGTGATGCGGGCCATTGCGGAGGCAGGCAAGCAGGTCGGCCAGGATATCGGGGTGATCGGTGGCGACGACCATCCCGTGGGGCGGCTGATCGCGCCGCCGCTGACGACGTTCTCGGCGGAGACCAACCGTATCGGCAAGCGCATGGTCGAAATGCTGCTGGCCCGCTTCGAGGGCGCGGACCCGCGCACGCTGCAGGAAATCTGGACCCCCGAGCTGATCCTGCGTTCTTCCGACGGGCCGCCGCGGCCGCGCTGACCGACTGTCCGGCTTGTACTTGGCAAGCTGACGTGCTACCTTTCTCACCGAGATACGAAAACGTTTTCGATTGCTGGGAACGTTCCAGGCGCATGGAACGCTCCGAACGCTTGAACGTTTCCGGCACGTCGACAGGAAAACAGGAAAGGAGACAGTGTGACGGAATCACATCGGCCCCAACGCGACGCGCTGCCTGCGGCGGACCCGCACGGCGCGCAACATTCCTTGCCGCCGCGCCGGACGCGGGCGGCACGACCCGACTTCGACCCGCAGGCCGTTCGTTTCTCGACGCGGCTCCGACTGCGTAATGCCGATACGGACCAGTTCCGGCATGTCAACAATGCTGCGATTGCGACGTGTTTCGAGGAGGCCCGCATGGCGATCTTCCTGCACGAGGATCTCGCGCCGTGCATGACGGACAAGAACGTCGTGGTGGCGCATCTCGCCATCGACTTCCTCAGCGAGATCTACTTTCCCGGCGAGATCGAGGTTCGCACCGTCCCCATTGCCACGGGCAATACGTCGTTCGAACTGGACCAGGGCCTCTATGCAAAGGGCACGCTGTGCGCGCGTGCCCAGGCAATCTGCGTCCTGATGCAAACGCATGAGGGCAGGCCCACGCCGTTGCCCGGGGCATTCCGCGCGCGGCTCGCGTCGGCCCTGTCGCGCTAGTTGTCCTGCCTGCGATACCGTCCTTCCATGCGACCAACTTTCGCCATGAAACCTTTCGATACCCTCACTTTTGATATCCGCGATGACATCGCCGTCATCACGCTGAACGACGTGCCACGCCGCAACGCGTTGTCGCGGCGGATGGTCGGCGAGATGTTCGAAGCCCTCGCGCAGAGCCGCACGCGGCGCGCTCGCGCGCTGGTCATCGCCGCGAACGGGCCCACCTTCTGTGCTGGCGCCAATATCGATGACCTGCGCGACGGCTGGATGGAGCGCGCCGATCCCGACACCGACCCGGCGTTGCTGTTCCAGCAGCTTGTACAGGAAGATCGCATCGTGGTGGCTGCGGTGCAGGGGCCTGCCGTCGGCGGCGGCTTCGAATTGACGCTCGCGTGCGACCTGGTGATCGCCGAAGACGGTGCCTGGTTTGCGTTGCCGGAGGTATCGCGCGGCGTCATCCCAAACACCGGGCTGGCGCTGTTGCCGCATCTGGTCGGCACCCGGCAGGCACTGCAGCTCGTGCTGACCGGCAAGCGCTTGCCGGCAGCGGAAGCGGCGCGGCGTGGGCTGGTCAATGCGGTGGTGGAGGCGGGCAACGCGGTCGAACATGCGCTCGAACTCGCCAGGAGCATCGTGGCCGGCGCGCCCCCCGGTGCGCTCGCCGCGGCCAAGCGCCACCTGCATGGACACGCCGGCTACGACTGGCAACGCGTGATCGCTTCGGTGACTGACGTGCCGCGCGCCGAATGGCAAGAGGGGCTAGATGCCTTCACCGAAAAGCGGGCGACGAACTTCGATCGCTTCTGGCACGCTCACCACGGAGGCTGACCCCATGATCGAATACATCAACCACGCCAGCGCGCCGCTGCCGCGCGGCCACTATTCGCAGGCCGTGAAGGCCAATGGCTTTGTGTTCGTGGCGGGCCAGCTACCGTTGGTGCCCGGCGACGAGCTGATCATCCCGCCGGGGCTCGACGCGCAGGTGATGCAGGTGTTCGACAACCTGAAGGCGGTCCTGCACGCGGCTGACAGCTCGCTGCGGCAGTTGGTGAGCGTGCAGATCTTTATCGCCGATATCGGTAACTGGCCGCGCGTGAACGAACTGTATGCGCGGATTCTTGGCAACGCACCGGCGCCGGCCAGGACGGTGGTGCCATGCCCGCAGATCCACTATGGCGCGGAACTCGAAGTCAATGCGATCGCGGTGACTGCCTCCACCTAAGCCGCCCGCGCGCGAGCGGGCGGGGCCGCCGGCCAGGATGGTGCTCCTTTGCGGGAGCTTTTTCGGCCATCCCCAGTGTGGGGATGGTTTTTTTTGACTCGATTTCGTCTTCAGTCGACCGCCCGGCCGGTGCCGTAGATTTTCTCGCACCAGGCAGGACTGGCGCCGAGCAATCTTGAGAGCCGGGCCGCGGCCTGCAGCTGGACCCGGGAAATTTCCGCGCGGTTCGCGGCCTCGAGGCGAGAGGCCGGCCCCGAGAGGGTCAAGGCCGCCATGAACTTGTCGCCCGCGCCGAAGAGCGGCGTGGCGAATGCCGCCGTGTAGACATCCCGCGCGCCGGAAGTGAACCATGGCAGCGGCTCTTCCTTGCGGGCCGATTCCTCTGCCTTGCCCCAATAACGCAGCACCGACGCGATGGCGGTGTCGTCGAGCGGCAGGATCGTGCCCGGCAGGCGCGTCTCGCGCAGGCCTTCGCTTGGCTCCGCGCGGTAGAGACACATACGTTGCTCGTCGCCGTGCAGTACGTAGTACGAGGCGCTCTCGCGCGTGGCCAGCGCCAACTCCTGCAGCACCGGTTCGATCAGCGTGCCGAGCTGGAACGACTGCTCGTATAGCTTGCCGAGGTAGAGCAGGCGCGGTCCGAGCGCGTAGCGGCCATCGGCGGTCCGCACCACATAGCTCATGCGTTCGAGCGAGTTCAGCAAGCGAAACACCGTGGTCTTGTGCATGGCGGAAGCCGCCGACAACTGGGCGAGCGACAGCACCTCCGAACCCAGCCGGAAACAGTCCAGCAACCCCAGCGCTTTTTCGACAGCCGCCACTCCGTGATTACTCATTGGGCATTCTCGTGCAATTTTTCTGAATTGTACGATGTACAACATCGTTTTGCACCGTACACGGGTAAACACTATCTGGCTGTCTCCGATGGCGGCGAATTATATTTGTCTCACGGATATACAACGTCGTTGTACACAGTACAACGATACGCAAAGATCAAAACAAGATGGAGACAACCGATGTGGGCGACCCGATTTCTATTCCTGCTTGGGCTGACGGCGACTGCGTCCGCGCACGCCGCGTGGCCTGACGACCGGCCGATCGAGGTGTATGTGGGGTTTGCCGCCGGCGGCGGTACCGATCTGCTGGCGCGTGCGATGGCGCCTTTCCTGCAGAAGCACCTGGGCGGCAAGGCGCGCATGGTGGTGGTGAACAAGCCTGGCGCGTCCGGGGAGATTGCGTATGTGTCGCTGTCGCGCGCAACTGCGGACGGCTACACCATCGGCATCGTGTCGACGCCGTCGTTGCTGACCATCCCCATCCAGCGCAGACCCAAATACGACCCGGCCGCGATCGTGCCGCTGGCACGCGTGATCGACGATCCGGCCATGTTCGTGGTGGCGGGCGACAGCAAGCTGAAATCGATGGCCGATCTCGTACAGCAGCTCAAGGCCAATCCGGAGGGGCTGTCGATGGGCAGCAATGGCATCGGTACCAACGGCCATATGGCGGCGCTGGCGCTGCAGCAGGTCACGGGCGTCCGTGTCAATCACGTGCCGTTTGCCGGCACTGCGCAGTCCAAGACCAGCCTGCTGGGCCACCACATCGACGTGATGGTGATGAGTACCACCGAGTTCACCGACGCCGATCGTGCCTCCCGCGATGTCAAGCCGCTGGTTCAGCTCGGCGCCACGCGTCGTCCGGGAGTGAAAGACGTACCGACCGCCGCGGAGCAGAACCTCGATATTGCCATCTCTTCCGAGCGCGGCTTTGCCGCGCCGCGTGGCCTGCCGCCCGCCATCGCGCGGCGCCTGCAGGACGCCATCGAGGCGACCACCAAAGACCCGGAGTTTCTGGCCCGCGCCGTCAACGAAGCGCGTGGCATCGCTTTCCTGAGCGGACCCGCATGGACCGCGCATATGGCCACGCAGCGCGGCAAGTTCGAGCGCCTGTGGAAGCTGGTGCCCGCGCAGTAGACCCGTTGCGGTGGTTCCGCGCCGCCGTCCCGCTTTCCCATTCCCCCTCTGTTTTCCGGAGTCGTACATGAGTACCCAAGCCAAGACATCTCCCGCCATCCGCCGGGACTTCGAGCGTGTGTCGCCTGAACTGGTCAAGCGCGCCGCCGGCTTCCAGGCCGCCATCCTGGCCGACGTGGTCGGCCGCCGTGGCACGCTGAATGCGCGCGTGCAGGGCTTGTCCCCGTCGATGAAAGTGGCTGGCCCCGCGCTGACTGTCGAGGTCCGGCCCGGCGACAACCTGATGGTCCACGTCGCCCTGGCCATCGCCCAGCCAGGCGATGTGATCGTGGTCGACGGCAAGGGCGACCAGACCGCCGCGCTGTGCGGCGAAATCATGGCCACGCAGGCGCAGGCGTCGGGTGTGGCCGGCTTTGTCATCGACGCCGCCGTGCGCGATTCGCACGAGCTGGCTGGCGGCAGCTTTCCGGTCTTCTCCGCAGGCACCAATCCGTGCGGTCCGACCAAGGCCATCGGCGGGCTGGTGAACTGGCCGGCGTCCGTGGCCGGTGTGGCAATCCGCCCCGGCGACCTGATCGTCGGCGACGCGGACGGGGTGGTGGTGATTCCGCGCGAAGAGGTGCCGGCGATTCTGGACCTGGCGCAGCAGAAGGTCGATGCCGAAGCCAAGCGCATGGCCGCGATCCGCGCCGGCGAATTGCGTCCGGGCTGGCTCGAGCGCGAACTGCGTGCCGCGGGCGTGCTGGCCGAGGGGGAAGCGCTGTGACCTTCGACGCCAACGTCGCCGCTGGCGCAGCGCGCAAGCCCGCGGTGCTGGTCACCGGCAGCGACCTCGCCCCGCAGGCGCTACGCCTGCTCGATGGCTTCGAGGTCTGTTTTGCCGGCAAGGCATGTACGGAAGAGGCTGTGACGGCGCTGGCCCGCGAGAAGGATCCGGTAGCGATCATCGTGCGCTATGGCAAGGTTGGCGCGGCCGTGATGGATGCAGCGCCTTCGCTGCGCGTGATTTCCAAGCATGGCAGCGGCATCGACGTGATCGACCAGCAGGCGGCGGCTGCACGCGGCATCGCAGTCAAGGCGGCGGTGGGCGCCAACGCGGCCGCGGTTGCTGAGCATGCCTGGGCATTGATCCTGGCCTGTGCCAAGGCCGTGCCGCATCTGAACGACCGCATGCGCGCCGGCCATTGGGACAAGGCGGCGCACAAGACCATCGAGCTGCATGGGCGCACCCTGGGCATCGTCGGCCTGGGCGAGATTGGCCGCCGTACCGCCGTGACGGGCCTGGCCCTCGGCATGCGCGTGATCGCGTTCGATCCCTATGCGAGGACGGTGCCCGACGGTGTGGAAACGGTGAGCGAATTGCCGCGGCTTTATCGCGAGGCGGACGTGGTGTCGCTGCACTGCCCCTTGACCGAGACCAATCGCGGCATGCTCAACCGCGACACGCTGGCGCTGTTCAAGGATGGCGCGATCCTGGTCAATACCGCGCGCGGCGGCCTGATCGACGAGCCCGCGCTGGCGGACGCGCTGCTGAGCGGCAAGCTGTATGCGGCCGGGCTCGACAGCTTTGCGGTGGAGCCCATGCCGGTGCCGCATCCGTTCCAGGGGATTCCCAATCTGATCCTGTCGCCGCATATCGGCGGCGTCAGCGATGCGGCCTACGTCAACATGGGCGTGGGTGCCGCGAAAAACGTACTTGCCGTGCTGCAGGGCGAACGCGCCTGAGGCAACGGCGGGACAACAGGAGACAACCATGCGCTTTCGCACCATCGGCCGCCTGTGCGTGGCGGCCGCACTGCTCGGCCTCGGCACCGCTCGCGCGGCCTACCCGGACAAGCCGGTCCGCATCGTAGTGCCCAATCCGCCGGGCGGCGCCGTGGACGTGGTCACCCGCAAGGTGGCGCAGAAACTCACCGAACAGACCGGGCAGAGCTTTGTGGTGGAAAACAAGCCCGGTGCTTCGGGGACCATCGGCACGATGCAGGTGGTGAACGCCCCGGCGGATGGCTACACGCTGCTGGCCAATGACAATTCGTACACCACGCTGCCGTATGTCTTCAGGAAGCTGAACTGGGATCACGAAAAGGCGTTGACGCCGATCGCCCCATTCGCGTTTTCGCCGGTGGTGGTCGCGGTCAAGGCCGATGGGCGCTTCAAGGATCTGACCGCGCTCGTCAGCTATGCGCGCGCGCATCCGGGCCAGGTCACCTTCGGCACCGGCGGCGCCGGCAGTTCGCCGCATTTTGCCGCCGAGGCCTTCCAGCAGGCGGCCGGCATCAAGCTGATGCATGTGCCGTACAAAGGCGCGGGCGAGGCCATGGTCGGCCTGCTGTCGGGCAGCGTTGACATGGTAGTGGTGTCGACGCCGAGCGTGCTGGGCCCGGTGAAGGGAAACCAGATGCGTCTGCTGGGCATCAGTGGCAAGCGTCGCGCCGAGGCGTTCCCCGATGTGCCGACCTTCGCGGAGGCGGGCGTGCCCGGGTTCAGCCTGTTCAACTGGTCGGGACTGGCGGCGCCACGCGGCACGCCGAACGACGTCATCGTGAAGCTGCACGCGGAACTGCAGAAGGCCATGCAGGCACCCGACATGAGGGCGTTTCTGGCGCAGATGGGATCGCAGCCCGGCCATCTCGACAGTGCGGCCTTTGCGCAGTTGATTGCGCGTGAGACCGCGCAATGGGCCACGGTGGCGCGCGACGCGCATCTCGAGAAGCAATAGACGACAGGCGAGCACATGTACCTGCTGCAACCTCCCGTCGTACGCGATGCCGCGGTGCTGACCCGGCTGCCGGACCGGTTCCGGCGGCCCGACCCGCGTAATGCGTGGGCGCGTGCCAATCGCGGCGGCGCGCCGACCGATTCGTTCCTGGAAGGACCGGTATGGGTCGAGGGCCACCTGTGGGTGACCGATATTCCCTATGGGCGCATTTTCCGCGTCTCGATGCAGGGCGACTGGGAACTCGTCACCGAGTACGACGGCGAGCCCAATGGCATGAAGCGCATGGCCGACGGCGATTTCCTGATTACCGACTATCGTCATGGCCTGATGCGGCTGCACATCGGCAGCGGGGAGGTCGAACCGTTTCTCGAACGCAGGAACTCCGAGCGCTTTCGGGGCGTGAACGACCTGACCTTCGACGCTGCCGGCAACCTCTACTTCACCGACCAGGGCCAGACCGGCATGCACGATCCCACCGGGCGCGTGTATCGCCTGGCGCCCGATGGCAGGCTCGATCTCCTGCTCGACAACGCGCCGAGCCCCAATGGGCTGGTGCTGTCGCTCGACGAGACGGTGCTGTTTGTCGCCATGACGCGCGGCAACTGCGTCTGGCGCGTGCCGTTGCTGCCCGATGGCTCGGTCAGCAAGGTCGGCCAGTTCTTTACCTCGTACGGACCGAGCGGACCCGATGGCCTGGCCCTGCGCGCCGATGGCCATCTGCTGGTGGCCAATCCCGGGCTCGGCCACGTGTGGGTGCTCAACCATCGTGCCGAGCCGGTCGAGGTCATTCGCAGCCCGGTGGGTGCCTCGCTGACCAACCTGTGTTGCGGCGGCGTGGATGGCAGGACGTTACTGATGACCGAGTCGGTGTCGGGCTCGATCCTGCAGGCGGAGATGGCAGTCGGCGGGGCGCCCGTTCATGGCGGGCGGGCCGTATGAGCGCGACGCCGGTGCTGCGCATGGCCGATGCCTGCGATTGCCATATGCATGTGTACGACCGCCGCTATCCGTTTGCGCCGCAGGCGACCCTGACGCCCGCCGACGCCTCGGTCGAAGACTATCGCGAGGTGCAGCGCAGGCTGGGAACGTCGCGCACGATCGTGGTCACGCCGTCGACCTATGGCGCCAGCAATGCCTGCACGATCGCGGCGCTCGACCAGCTCCGCGCCAACGCGCGGGGCGTGGCCGTGGTGGACCGCCACGTCACGGACGCCGAGCTCGCGCGCCTGCATCGCGCCGGTATCCGCGGGATTCGCTTCAACCTGACGCTGCCCGCGCCGGTCGGCCGCGACGACCTGCCGGCGCTGGCGGCGCGCGTGGGGGCGTTGGGCTGGCACGTGCAACTCAACCTGCCGTCGGCGTGGTTGCCGGAGATGCGCGGGCAGCTCGCGCGCCTGGGGGCGCCGATCGTGTTCGATCACTATGGTCATCTGCCGCTCGACCACCCGGAGGCCGAGCCGTCGTTCCGCGCGATTGCGGAACTGTTGTGCGGGGGCAAGGCCTGGGTCAAGCTCTCGGGACCTTATCTCGAATCGCGTACCGGCCCCCCCGATTTTGCCGATATGCGGCCGCTGGCGACGCGCTATCTGTCGCTCGCGCCGGAGCGCGTGGTGTGGGGCTCGGACTGGCCGCATCCGACGCAACGGGCCAAAGGCGTGACGGACCTCGACGATGCCGCGTTGCTGCGCACATGGCTCGCATGGTGCGGCTCGCCCGTACTGGCGCGGCGTGTGCTCGTCGACAACCCCGCAGCGCTGTATGGGTTTACCGATGCAGACGCCGGCCCCAACCCCACCTGACAGCCATTGCGGCATACCTATCAAGACAAACGACGTGGAGACAACGATGTTCCAGACTCGAACCCTGCCCAGATGCGCGCGCAAGGCGGCGCTGGCGCTCTTCCTGGCCGCTGCTTCGCTCGGCGCGAGCGCGGCCGATGCCCAGGCGGAGTGGCCAGGCAAGGTGATTACCTATGTGGTGCCGTATCCGGCCGGCGGCACCACCGATATCCTGGCGCGCCTGCTGGCGCAAAAGCTCGGGCAGTCGCTGCATACCACCGTGATCGTGGAGAACCGGCCCGGGGCTACGGGCGCGATCGGCTCGGCCTTTGTGGCGCGGGCCGCGCCGGACGGCTATACCTTGCTAGGCGCGTCGACGGCCTCGCACGCGATCAATCCGGCGCTCAATCCCAGGCTTCCCTATGACGCGGTGAAGGCGTTCACGCCCGTGGCGCTGGTCGGCACCATCCCGAGCGTGCTGATCGTCGGACCGAACAGCCCGTATCGCAACGTCGCGCAGCTGCTGGCCGCGGCGCGGCAGAAGCCGGATGCCATCAGCTATGCGTCGGGCGGCAGCGGGACCATCCTGCAGATGTCGGCGGAACTGCTGAAGGAACAGCAATCGGTGCGCATGACCCACGTGCCGTACAAGGGCGACGTGCCGGCCATCCAGGACGTCATGGCGGGCCATGTGGAGTTCATGTTTGCGCCCACAGCGCCGATCCTGCCACATATCGAGGCAGGCAAGCTGCGCGCCCTCGCCGTAGCGACGGCGGCGCGGGTCCCAACGCTGCCCAACGTGCCGACCATGGCCGAAGCAGGGGTGCCGAATTTCAAGGCCGAGCAGTGGCAAGGTGTCTTTGCGCCGGCGGGCACCCCGGCGCCTGTCGTGCAACGCCTCAATGCCGAGATCAATCGCGCGCTGCAGGAGGCCGACGTCAAGGCGCAACTGGCCAGGCTCGGCATCAAGGTCGTGGGCGGCCCTCCGGAGCGCCTGGCGGAAATGCAGAAGGCCGATATCGCAAAGTGGGGCCGGGTCGGCAAGGCCGCGCATATCTCGCTGGAGTAGCGCGGAGAGCGGCAGGGCGGCGTGGCATCTGTCACGCCGCGGCCCCCGCCGCTGTCTCCGTCAGGCGCGCGATGCGCCTGGCTGGTCGCCGCGCAGGCGTTGCACGGTCTCCTCGGTATCCCACAGCGCGTTGGCGATGTAGCGGAAGTTGACCAGCGCCGCGTGGTAGCCGTCGCCCTCGGGCAGCTTGGGGCCAGCCACGGCGTCGCGCACCACCGCGACTTCGAAGCCTTGTTCCAGCAGGTCGCGCAGATGGGACTCCACGCACAGGTTGGCGGCCATGCCGGCGAGGATGACCTGGTCGACGCGTTGCTTGCGCAACTGCAGCACAAGGTCGTTGGCCTGCGGGCCATACAGCTTGTGCGTCGAGCAGATGATGGTCTTGCCGTCCTCGATATACGGCTTGAACTCGGGCATGAAGTCGGCGCCCGAGTCGCGGAAACCGTCGAGCGTCAACGCGCCGGGGCGATCGAACATGCCGACCGCGTGCTGGAACATTTCGGCGGGGCCCTGCACCTTCCACGTGTGGTCATGCGGAAAGTAATAGTGCGGCGAGATGGCGACGGCGATGCCGGCCTGCTTGGCGGCCTCGAACAGCTTCACCAGGTTGGGGACCAGTTTCTGTTCCGTGACGCTCTCGCCCACCACGCCCCAGCTTCGGCCGGCGGGGCTCATGAAGTCGACTTGCGGGTCGATGACGACCAGCGCCGTGCGCGCAAGATCGAGTTCGATATTGGCGCGCGGCAGGGCGGGGTTGGCGGGATCGGCGTAGGCGGGGTGATTGCACATGGGCGTATCTCTCGTAAGGAAAAACAGCAGTCGAAAACAGCAGTCGAAAACAACAGCAAATAATAAATGACCGGTCGTCTATAAATCAGGCAAAAAAATTTCAGGACAGCAGCCGCTTGAGCGTGACATCGAGAAACCGCTGGCACGCGGCATCGCTGCGCTCGACCTTGCTGCGCAGGACCGCGCCTTCCCACGCTTCGATCAGCAGCGCGGCGAGTTCCTCGACGGCGCGCTCGGCCGGCAGTTCGCGGCGCACGCGCGCTTCGTCGAGACAGGCGCCAAGCATGGCTTCCCAGCGCTTCAGGATGCGCGTGAGCGCGTCGCGGACTTCGCCGCTGGCGCTCGACAGCTCCAGCGACAGGTTGCCGATCAGACAGCCGAGCCGGAACTGATCGGCGCGCTGGTCCTCCACCAGCAAGGCGAACATCCGCTCGATGCGCGCCAGCGGCTTGATGCGCGCGTCGTACAGAACGCTGCCATGGCGTTGTTCGATGGCGGCCCAATAGGCCTCGACCACCTCGGCGGCAAAGGCCTCCTTGCTGTCGAAGTAGCTGTAGAACGAGCCCTTGGGGACGGCTGCGGCCGCGACGATGTCCTGGACCCCCGCGCCATGGAAGCCGCTGCCATGAATGACGCGACCGCCGGACAGAAGCAGCCGATTGCGGATATCGGGATTGGCGGGACGGGGCATGTCGAGCGGGTCGGATTGCGAATGGACGAATCATAGACGACTGGTCGGCTAAGGTCAAATGCCGGGTTGGGACAATGCGCCGTCATGGCCGGGGCGGAATCTTGCCGCGCTCGCGCCCTCCAACCGTCATGACCGATGCGCACCTTCCCCGTCCCGCGCCGCGGCGCTCCGGCCTCCGCTGGTTGCTGCCGCTGACGCTCGCGGCCATCGTGTGGGTATCGTGGCCATGGGTGAAGCCTGCGCTGGACCGCATGGTCTATGCGGCGCGATTGGCCGGCATGCCCGCGCCGACCGCATTGCCGGTGCCGGTCCAGGGCGTATCGCCGCTGGCGTTGCGCGATACCTGGGCGGCGGCGCGCAGTGGTGGCCGCAAGCACGAAGGCATCGACATCTTTGCCACGCGCGGGCGGCAGGTGCTGTCCGCCACCGAGGGCATCGTCACGCGCATGGGCACCAATCCGCTTGGCGGCAATGTGGTGTGGGTCATGGGCCCGGGGCGGCAGATGCACTATTACGCGCATCTCGAACGCCATGCCGCGATCGCCGTCGGCGATCGCGTCGACGTGGGCACCATACTCGGCTATGTCGGCGATACGGGTAACGCGCGTGGCACGCCGCCTCATCTCCATTACGGCATCTATGCGGCCGGCGGCGCCATGAATCCGTATCCGCGGCTGAAGGCGCCGCGCTAGCGGCGTCGCAAGGTCTTGCCATCGATTGTGGTTTTTACATGGCGCCAGCTCGCGCAGGCGCAGTGCCGTCCGCATGCGGCGATGGAACGGAAGTTGCGCCGCATGCCAGTGCATCGCCATTTCCATCACCGGGAGAAGACGCCATGACACAGAGCAAGCACGATACCTCGGGCAATCCTGCGCTCGACAAGCGGCAGGGCCTGGACGATCGCGAGTTGCGCGAAAACGCGGCCGACAACCAGCGCGCGCGCGAACGCGCCGCGGCGGACTGGAAGGATGCGGCCTCGCATCGCAAGGATTCCGGCACGAACGAGGGTGGGCCGAGCCGGCAACCGGGCAAGGGCGAATTCCCGCCGGGCGTGGGCAAGCGCGACCTGCTGGATCCGGGTAGCCGCGATCCCGACGCGCCGCCCACCGAAAATCGATCGTAGCCACGCGTAGTGGTCCCCCGCCGGTCTGCCAGGTCGCCCGTACGTCCCCCGTAGCGAGCTATCATTCTGGCTTTTCACGCCATCCGCGACGCGCCCGGCATCATCGGGTCGCGGCGGTCATGACGGGGTACCCGGAATGAATATCGATACGGAACGCAGGCAGCATCGGCCCACGCTCCAACAGGTCGACGTGGGCGTGCTGCGCATCGAGCGGACGCATTGCAGCGGGCCGCTGCTTGACCCCATCGACGTGCCTGTGGTCGGCAAGACCTCTTTTATCGTGCAGTTGCAGCCGTTTCGCCGCCACAAGATATGGCGCTCGCGGCGGCTGGTCTATGAGGGCGGCCACCATACCGGCGCGCTGTCGATGACGAATCTCGAGGAGGAATGGAAATGCCACCATCTCTCCGCCTTCGATAACGTGCGGCTGCAAGTCGCTCACCACGAACTGGAAGAACTGGCGGCGAGAGCGGGGGCCGGGCGCGGCTTTGCGCTGCGCAATCCGGGCGGCAAGGTCGACCACACCATGTATCTGCTTGCCAGTTCGATCGCGACGGCGCTCGACGGGGAGGGCGCCCTCAACCGGCTGTTCCTCGGGCATGTGACCAGCGCGATGATGGCCCATCTGGTCGCGGTTTATGGCAATGGTCTGCGCCGTGGCAGGCCTGCACCAGGATTGAGCCCGCGGCATGAACGGATCGCGCTGGAATACATGCGCGAGCACGTCACCGAAAACATCGCCGTCGAGGATATCGCGCGCGCCTGCGGGCTCTCGTCGGGCCATTTCAGCAAGGCGTTTCTCCAGTCGACCGGCCTCACGCCGCATCAATGGATGCTGCGCGCACGGGTCGATCTGGCCAAGGCGTTGCTGCGCCATGGCTTCGACATCGCGGCGGTCGCCATCAGCTGCGGGTTCTCCGACCAGAGCCACTTCAGCCGCGTGTTCCGCAAGATCACCGGCTTCTCTCCGGCGCAGTGGCGGGACCGGTAGGGGGCGGATGGCCACCGGGCCGGCTCGGCTCGGGCGCACCGCCGCTGGCGCGGTTTTCTACCGCTTACCTCCGTTTTGTTCAATACCGCGTCACGCCGGCGCGGTACCTTTCGTTCGCGATCGCGTGCCCTCGCGCGCGCCGCTTCCACCGCCGTATCGCGTAATCACGCCAGCGCTTGATGCACCATCGCCCATGGCGATCGCGCTTGCAAATTGCCGACCATCTTGTATTTTGAACTTCGCGGCAAAGCGTTGTCCTGACGCGTCGCCAACCCTCGAAAGGATGCACCATGACCGATCCGAAACTCGAAGTGCTGACCCCGCAGAACTGCCAGCTCATCTTTATCGATCAGCAGCCTCAGATGGCATTCGGCGTCCAGTCGATGGATCGCCAGGCGCTCAAGAACAATGTGGTCGGCCTGGCCAAGGCGGCCCGCGTCTTCAATATTCCCACCACCATCACCACGGTCGAGACCGAGGGCTTCTCCGGCTATACCTATCCCGAACTGCTCGACGTGTTCCCCGACCAGAAGCTCCTGGAGCGGACCTCGATGAATTCGTGGGACGACCAGAAGGTGCGCGACGCGCTGGCCGCCAACCAGCGCAGGAAGGTAGTGGTGTCGGGCCTGTGGACGGAGGTGTGCAACAACACCTTTGCGCTGTGTGCGATGGCCGAGGGCGGCTACGAGATCTACATGGTCGCCGATGCGTCTGGCGGTACCTCGAAGGAGGCGCACGACTACGCGATGCAGCGGATGATCCAGGCTGGGGTGGTGCCCGTGACGTGGCAGCAGGTGCTGCTCGAATGGCAGCGTGACTGGGCCCGCCGCGATTCCTACGATGCCGTGATGGCGATCGTGCGCGAGCACTCGGGCGCGTACGGCATGGGCGTCGACTATGCCTACACGATGGTCCACAAGGCCCCGCAGCGCACCGCCACGGCGCATGAGGCGCTCGCCGCCGTAGCCGCACGCTGACGCCCGCATCGGGCAGGGCGGCATGGCCACGCGCCGCGCCGCCCAACCATGCGGCAACGTCTTTTTCTCACCCACCGGCATGCATGCCGGTGTCCTGCCTTTTCGTTTCCCTTTTTTATCGTGACCGAAGACCACCAAGACCGCGAGCGGAGTCCGACCTTCTCTCCCATCAGCCGTCGCAAATTTCTCGCCGGCGCAGTGGCGGTCGGCACGGCCACCGCAACCAGAGGCTTTGCCATGAATCCGTCCAGCCCTGATCTCATTCTCGTCAACGGCAAGTTCAGCACGCTGGACCGCGCCAATCCGCAGGCCGACGCCGTGGCGATCCAGGATGGCCGCTTTGTCGCCGTCGGCACGCGCGACGAAATCATGAAGCTGGCTCGCCCCCGGACCCCGGTGATCGATCTGAACGGCCGCCGCGCGATTCCGGGCCTGATCGACAGCCACATGCACATCATTCGCGGTGGCCTGAATTACAACATGGAGTTGCGCTGGGATGGCGTGCGCTCCCTGGCGGATGCCATGCGCATGTTGCGCGAGCAGGTGGCGCGCACTCCGGCGCCGCAGTGGGTGCGCGTGGTGGGCGGCTTTACCGAGCATCAGTTCGTCGAGCGGCGCCTGCCCACCATCGAGGAACTCAACGCGGCCGCGCCCGACACGCCGGTGTTCATCCTCCACCTCTACGACCGCGCGCTGCTGAATGGCGCGGCCCTGCGCGCCGTTGGTTATACGCGGGACACGCCGAACCCGCCCGGTGGCGAGATCGTGCGCGACGGCGCCGGCAATCCGACCGGCCTGCTGCTGGCCAAGCCCAACGCGACCATTCTCTATGCCACGCTGGCCAAGGGACCGAAGCTGCCGGCCGAGTACCAGCTCAATTCCACGCGGCACTTCATGCGCGAGGTCAATCGCCTCGGGGTGACCGGGGTCATCGATGCCGGCGGCGGCTATCAGAACTATCCCGACGATTACGCCGTGATCGAGCAACTGCACGCGGCTGGGCAACTGACGGTGCGGCTTGCCTACAACCTGTTCACGCAGAAGCCGAAGGAAGAACTCAGCGATTTCAAGACGTGGACGGCTACCGTCAAGCCCGGGCAGGGCGACGATCTCTATCGTCATAACGGTGCCGGCGAGATGCTGGTGTATTCCGCGGCCGACTTCGAGGACTTCCGCGTCGAGCGTCCGGACATGCCGCCGTCGATGGAGGGGGACCTGGAGCCGGTGATCCGCCTGCTCGCGGAAAAGCGCTGGCCGTGGCGCCTGCATGCCACCTATAACGAGACCATCTCGCGCGCGCTCGACGTGTACGAGAAGGTGGCGCGCGATATTCCGTTCGACGGCCTCAACTGGTTCTTCGACCACGCGGAAACCATCACCGACCGCAATATCGACCGCATTGCCGCGCTCGGCGGCGGCATCGCGGTGCAGCACCGCATGGCCTACCAGGGCGAATACTTCGTCGAGCGTTACGGCGCCAGGGCGGCCGAGGCGACGCCTCCGGTCAAGCGGATGCTGGAGCGCGGCGTCAAGGTGGGCGCGGGCACCGATGCCACGCGTGTGGCGTCATACAACCCGTGGGTATCGCTCTACTGGCTGACGACGGGCAAGACCGTGGGCGGCATGTCGATGTATCCGCAGGCCAGCCTGCTGGACCGCGAGACCGCGCTGCGCCTGTGGACGGAATCGAATACGTGGTTCTCGTCGGAGGTGGGCAAGAAGGGGCTGATCAAGGTCGGGCAACTGGCCGACCTGGCGGTGCTGTCGGCCGACTACTTTGCGGTGCCGGGCGACGATATCCAGGACATCACGTCCGTCATGACGGTACTGGGCGGCAAGATCGTCTACGGCGACCAGGAGTTCGGCAAGCATGCGCCGGAGATCCCGCCCGCCATGCCGGACTGGTCGCCGGTGCGCCACCAGGGCGGCTACCAGCCGCGCCCGCAGGCACTCGCGGTGCAGACGGCCTGTGCGTGCGCGAGCGCGTGCGGGGTCCATGGTCACGCGCATGCCAAGGCATGGACGTCGAGTGTGCCGACCTCGGAAGAGAGCACCTTCTGGGGCGCGTTGGGCTGTTCGTGCTGGGCGTTCTGACGATGGACCAGAATCGCACCATGTCTGGTTCCTCCCATTCGCTGTCCGGCCGGCCGTCGCGGCGGCTGCCAGGCTGGCTCTACTGGATCGGTCTGCTGCTGCTCTGCGCCGCCTACCTGCAGGGCGGGCTCGTCAAGGCATTCGACTTTGCCGGCGCGGTCGCCGAGATGCGGCACTTCGGCCTGGCGCCCGCGGCGCCGCTGGCGGGCGCCGTCATCGTGCTCCAGCTGGGCGCCTCGCTGATGATCCTGCTCGGCTGGTGGCGCTGGCTGGGCGCGCTGATGCTGGGCCTGTTCACGCTCGGGGCGACCTTTCTGGCGCTGCCGTTCTGGAACGCGCCCCCGGAGGCACGTTTCATGATGGCAAACGGGTTCTTCGAGCATCTGGGGCTGGTGGGCGGATTCGTGCTCGTGGCATGGCGGGACCGGTCGGAGGGGAGTCGCGCATGAGGGGGCATGGTCTGCGTTTCAACCTGCGTGTCCGCTCGCGCATTGCCTTCCGGGCCTCCCTCCACGGCACCCTCAACGCCACTCTCAAGGCCATCCTCGGCGCCAGCCTGTGCGGCGCGGCCGCGCTGGTCCAGGCGCCCGCGTTCGCGCAGAGCACGTTGACGGTCTACGGCCGCCTCAATACCGCGATCGAGTTCTCGCATGCTTCCACCGCCACGGACGGCACACACCTCGGCAGCGTGGCGCGCATGACCAACTATCGCTCCGTGTTCGGGCTGCGTGGCGAAGAGGGTCTGGGCGGCTCGCTCAAGGCGCTATGGCAGATCGAGAGCAACCTGTCGCTCGATACCGGCCAGGGCCAGATCGCGAGTCGCAACTCGCGCATCGGCTTGCAAGGTGACTATGGCCTGCTGTTCATGGGGCACTGGCACACACCCTATACCGAGTCGACCATGGGCTACGACCCGTACTACCCGACCACGGCGGGCTATATGGCGCTGATGGGCAACGGATCGACCTCGAGTTCGGACAACGTGCAGGACACCAGTTCCTTCGACCGGCGGCAGAAGAATATCGTGCAGTACCGTTCGCCGCAGTTCGCCGGCGTAAGCGTGTGGCTCGGCTGGGGCCTGCCCGAGGAGAAGACCTCGGTGGCGCGCGATCCGGCGCTGTACTCGGCGGCACTGGTGTTCGAACGCGGCAAGCTCAACGCCACGGCCGCCTATGAAGTGCATCAGCACTACCAGGCGGCGGGCCGCAACGACGATGCGCTGAAATTCGGGCTCGCCTATCAACTCCTGCCTGGCACGCGCATCGCGGCGGTGTACGAGCATCTGCACTACCGGACCGATACCGGCGACCTGCAGCGCAACGGCTACTACGCGTCGCTGGTGCAGCAGGTCGGGGTGGGGAGCGTCAAGCTGGGTGTGGCCTTTGCCGCCAACGGCACGGGCTCGTCGGTCGATACGGTCGGGTTCTTCCGCAGCGGCGCGGAAACCGGTGCGATGCAGGTGACGCTGGGATACGACTATCCGCTGTCCAAGCGCACCGCGTTGTTTGCGTTCTACAGCCGCATCCAGAACCGCAGGAATGCGGTCTACGACTTCGCCATCAACGAACTTGGCGTCAGTGCCGGCGCCGATCCGCAGACGTTTGCGCTGGGCATGCGCCATTATTTCTAACGCGCCACGACAGGAGTGGAATCATGAAGGTGTATCTGATCTCGCTGGGGGCGGGGATACTGGTCGGCATCATTTATTCGCTGCTGGGCGTGCGCTCGCCGGCCCCTCCGGCGATTGCGCTGGTGGGGCTGCTTGGCATGCTGATCGGCGAGCAGGTGTTGCCGCCGGTCAAGCGCATGATGGCCGGCGAGCCGGTCACGACGGCATGGTTCCGTCATGAATGCGTGCCCAGGATTTCCGGCAATCCGCCCAAGGCGCCGGCGCCGAGCGACGCCGGCTGTGACAACGCCGGCGGGAGTCACTGATGGCGCTCACCGCGCAAGCGTCCCCGGCGCCGGCGGTGGCGGCGGCAACGGTGCCAGGCTGGTTGCTGTCGTTCGTGGCCGGCTATGTCGATGTCGTGGGGTTTGCGGCCTTGTTCGGCCTGTTTACCGCGCACGTCACCGGTAACTTCATCATGATCGGCGTGCAGATGATCGGCGCTTCGGAAGGCCTGGTGACCAAGCTGCTCGCCTTGCCGACCTTTGTCCTGGCCGTGGCGTGCACCCGCCGGGCGGAAACGGCGCTGACCCGGCGCGGGGCACCGGTGGCCACGATCCTGCTGCTGGCGCAGTGTGTGTTGCTGGTGGGCTTCATGGCGGCGGGCCTGGCGGCGGTGCCGCTGACCGATCCCGCTGCATCGCGGGTCGTCGTGTGCGGGCTGCTGGGCGTGATGGCGATGGGCATCCAGAATGCCACGTCGCGCACGCTGCTGGCCGAGGCCGGTCCCACGACGATCATGACCGGCAATACCACGCAGATCGTGATCGACCTGGTCGACCTGCCGTCGGCCGCGCCGGAAGCGCGCGCGGCGATCCGGCGCCGGCTGCGCAAGATGGTGCCCGCGGTGGCGGGCTTTGCGGCGGGGGCCATCGCCGGCGCGCTCGCCTATGCACACTGGTCGTTCTGGAGCGTGCTGGTGCCCACCGTGCTGCTGGTCTGGCTTGCCGCGCATCTGCGGCGATCCCGTTAGCCCCCAACCGGCACGCCTGCATCCCGCAGGGGCAACATGGGTCGTGCCCGCGATGGCGATCCCGACCCATGATCGGCGACTAGCTCCGCGACTGACTCCGCGACTTGCGTGGCGGCGTCCGCCTGCTTCCCGCGCATGGTCATGCGCGGCCAGTCAGGCTGCCTGCTTCAGCGACGCCAGGGCCGCGCGGCCCGCGGCGAGCTGTCGGGCCACCTCCGCCACGCGCGCGCCGAGGAACTCGGCGGTGCGCAAGTCCGCTGGCGGCGGCACGACTTCGGCGCTTTCATCGGCATTGGACTGAGCGGCCGCGCCCAGGAAGAAACCGTGGCGGTTCAGCGTGTCCTCGCTGGACTGCGAACTGTTGTGGCCGGTTGGCAGGCCCAGGTTGACCCAGTGCATGCGATGCTGGGCCGCGAAGATTGCGATCTGTTGTAGCGTCGCGAGCTTGTCGCCGGCGCGCGATGCCGCGTTGGTAAAACCGGCGGCAACCTTGTCTGCCCACTTGGCACCCTTGGCAAAGACGTTGCGCGAGGTGGCATCCATGAACATCTTGAACTGGCCCGAGGCGCTGCCCATGTACGTCGGCGCGCCAAAGATGATGCCGTCGACCTGTTCCAGCGTGGCCCAGTGCTGGTCGATATCTTCGACACTGATCAGGAGGCTGGTTGCGCCTGGCACGGTGTCGACGCCGCGTGCCACGGCCTGGGCCTGCTTGGCCGTATGGCCATAGCCGCTGTGGTAGACGACCGCGATGCGAGTGGGGGTGGGGTACATGTCGGTTCTCCAATGTTCCAAATATTTGAATGCCGCTGCGATACATCCATCGTGCTGGCGCAGCTGTAGAACCGAGTGTAGGGAATGGTTTGACGGGTAAAGTCAGTGATGTCTCAATATGTCGTTGAAATAATTTGATGAATGGATCTGCCGCGCTGCCTGCGGGCAGACCCCCGTCCCGCGCGCTCAGTCGAGCGTGATCTTGCCGGCCTTGACGATCTGCGCGTAGCGCGTGATGTCGCGCTCGATCAGCTTGCGGAATTCCTCCGAGGTGCCGCCCACCGGCACGAAGCCGAGATCCGTGAGTTTCTTCGCGACTTCGGGACTGGCCGTCGCCGCCGCGATTTCCTTCGCCATGCGGTCGACGATCGGCTGCGGCGTGCCGGCCGGCGCGAGCAGGCCCGTCCACGAGCTCATGATGAAGCCCGGAAAGCCGGCCTCTTCCATGGTCGGGATGTTGGGTTCGCCCGGCCAGCGCCTGGCGGATGCCACCGCGAGCGCGTTGATCTTGCCGGACTTGACGTGCGGCATCGGTACCAGCAGCGGATCGAATGCGATCGACACCTCGCCCGAGACCAGCGCCGGCAGGATCGGCGCGCTGCCGTTGTACGGCACGTGGGTCATCCTGACCTTGGATTCCATTGCAAAGCGCTCGCCCGTCAGATGGGCAGAACTGCCGACGCCGCTTGACCCGAAGGTGAGGGCGTCGGGGTGTTTGCGGCCATAGTCGACCAGTTCGCCCACGGTCCTGGCCGGCAGCTTCTTGCTGGAGAACAGGAACAGCGGCAACTCCGCCATTTCCGCCACCGGTACCAGGTCGCTCGGCTTGTAGCTCAGCCTCGAATACAGCGACATGTTGGCGCTATAGGCGGCCAGCACCGATACGAAGGTGTAGCCGTCCGGCGCCGAGCGTGCCGCCACGCCCACGCCAAGCGTGCTGTTGGCGCCGGGCTTGTTTTCGATCACGATCGGCTGGCCCAGGCTCTGGGCAACCTTTTCGAGCACGACGCGCGAGACGGTGTCGGTGGAGCCACCGGGCGTGTATGGCACGATGACCTTGATCGGCTTGGCGGGCCAGGCGTCGGCAGCCATGGCCGCATGAGCGAAGGTAAGGCCGGCAAGCAGGCAGGCGGCAACTTGCACCGCGCGCGGTGCATATGTCTTGAGGCTCAACATTTGTCTCCGATATTGGGATGCTGGCCGTCGCGCGCCGGCGTGGGCGCGTGACGGCCAGCCGCAATTATGCGGGTACCGGGCACACTCCGGCAGGCAGGCGCGCCGCCGCTCGCGCAGTTGGCGGTAGCGCAATGAACGATGGCTGACGCGCGCGGCCAGTCATGCGTCGCGGCTGGCGGCATGCGTTGCCGATCCGGGCCTGCATGCTTGCCTGCCTCGACGACACGCTCGGTCACCACGCCTGACGCCGCCGGTGAGGCGGGCCACGCCAGGTCAGGCGGCGGGTCCGCCGCCGCCGGCGCTCCTGCCGCGCTCGCTCGCGCGCTCGTCCACGCGCGCATGCTCGCGCAGATAGGCAAGCACCGCGCCCTGCCCGCCGGCAAATACGATGCGGTCTGCCTTGAGCTTGCGCTGGTACGCATACATCGGATCGTAATACCCGGCCAGCAGGCCCGCGATCCAGTCACGATGCGGCGTCAGGTCGCCGCGGCTGGCCTGCGCGGCGAGCGCCGCGTCGAGCATGCCGCGCAACTGCTGATGCCGCACGCCACCGAGCCGCTTGTGGATATTGTCGAGACTCTTGCGCAGTCGCTCGGCAAAGCGCTCGAACCCTTGCGTCGCGCCATGGGCGGCGACAAACTCGGCGCAGAGGTTCACCACGTAGTCGCGCAGGATGCGCTCGACGCGATGTTCGAGGCTGTCCTCGAGCCACACCATCGGACACTGCTGCATGGCGCGGTACAGATCGGGCGGCAGACTGCAGCTGCCGATGGCCTGGCTCTCGTCTTCGAGCACAAGGCGGTGATGGCCCGCATGCCGTTTCTTGAGGATATCGATGGCGAGGCGATTCTCGAAGTCGATCTGGGTCGGCTGGCCGGTCACATGCTTGCCGAAGCTGGAGCCACGATGGTGCGCATGTCCTTCGAGATCGAGACCGTGGTCCAGCTGCGCCAGCAGGTCGGTCTTGCCGGTGCCGGTCATGCCGCCGAGCAGCACCAGTTCGCAATCGGCTGCCGCATGGTCGATGGTCTCGATCAGGAAACCGCGCATGGCCTTGTAGCCGCCGATCACGCGCGGATAGACGATGCCGGCGTCGTCGCGCAGCCATGTCTGCACGATCTGCGAGCGCAGGCCGCCGCGGAAGCAATACAGATAACCGTCGGGATGGGCTTGCGCAAAGTCCACCCACGCGGCCAGCCGTTCCGCCTTGACGGCGCCATGGACGAGCTGATGGCCGAGCGCGATGGCGGCGTCCTGACCATGGCGCGTATAGCAGGTGCCGACCCGCTCGCGTTCGCGGTCGTTCATCAGCGGCAGGTTGACCGCACTGGGGAAGGCGCCTTTGCCGAATTCGACCGGCGCGCGGGCGTCCATCATGGGCACGTCGCGCAGGAACAGCGAGCGGTAATCGACGGTGTTGTCTCGTAGGGGGATGTCGCGCATCTCGAACTTCAGGACCGGGGCCGCCACGACCGCGCCATGGCCGGGCCGCCGGGCTGCCGGGCATTGTAAATGAGCCCGGCTGGTTGCCGGTCTGTCCGCCGCCGGCGCTAGGCCACGCGCCCGAACCACCAGAGCGACACCAGCCCTCCAAGCGCCGCCAGCAGCGCGCCCAATGCGGCGAAGAACGCGGTGATTTCCACCTGGTCGCGCTTGCCCATGGTGAGCCGGGCATTGAGCTCGCGATACACCTTCTTCAACGCCGCCGCATCCTCCAGCCGGAAGTACTCGGCATTGGTACGCTCCGCCACCTGCTTGAGCACCGCTTCGTCGAGCCTGACCCGGGACGACAGGCCGTCGACCTTGAGCACGGTGCCTTCGGACGTGCCCACGCCCACGGTAAAGATGCGCACGCCATACGTGGCGGCGAGTTCGGCGGCCTGGACCGCGGCGGGCCCGGCATTGCTTTCGCCGTCGGAAAACACCACGATCGCGCCCTGCGCATAGGAGCCGGGCGCGACAGCGTCGGCGTCGTCGGCGCCCGGACGCCGCGGCAGCACCGGGTCTTCGTTCATCATGCGCTCGGCGTCCGCCGTCGATTGCGGCAGCAGCGTCGTAAGCGCCACCAGCAGGCCGTTGCCAAGCGCGGTGCCGCCCTGGGGCTTGAGGTTCTCGATGGCGGTCATGACGTCTTCCTTGCTGCGGCTGGGCGCCTGCGACACCGCCGCGGTTGCCGCCATCGCCACCACGGCCACGCTGACGGCCGCCGGCTTCTCGTCGAGCAGAATCTGCGCGGCCTGCTGGGCGGCACGGATGCGGCTGGGCTTGACGTCCTGCGCGCGCATGCTGCCCGACAGGTCCATGACCAGCACCACGGTTTCGATATGCGACGGCAATACCATCACCGCCTGCGGCCGCGCCACGGCAAGGGTCAGCGCGGCAAGCGCGAGCAGGATCAGGACCGGCGACAGATGGCGGCGCCAGCCGGATACGGCGGTTGGCGCGGGGCCCACCGTCCTGAGCGTGGGAAAGCTTACCGCCACGCGGCGCCGGCGCCGGTCGAGCCACACGTAGCCGGCGCCGCATGCCAGCACCAGCGCCAGCAGCCATAGCATGCTCGGCCACAGAAAGCTGAGCAGCGGCAGCCGGTTGATGGTTTCCATCATGCGACCACCCCTCCGGTGGCAGTGCCGGCGGCGGGCCGCCCCCCCGACTGCTGCCGCCGCCGCTCGCGCATGAAGTGGAGCAGCGCAAGGTCCAGGCGCGCATAGGTCGAGAGCGTCAGGCAGTCGACGCCGGCGCGCGTGAAGCCGAGGCGCAGTTCCGCCTCGCGCGCCTCGGCCGCCGCGGCAAAGCGCTTGCGGAAGGCGGCGTCATGGGTATCGACGAACATCTGCTCGCCACTTTCGGCATCCTGCAGCACCACGAGGCCGAGGTCTGGCAACGCCATCTCGAGTGGATCGACCAGGCGCACGGCCACCACTTCGTGGCGCCGCGCCAGCATGGCGAGCGAGGCTTGCCAGCCTGGCGTGCTGATAAAGTCCGACACCACGAACAGCACCGAACGCCGCCGGGCCACCGCGCGCGCGCGCTCCAGCAGGTCGCGCAGGCGCGTCTCGCCGGCCGCCGCGGCAGGGGTGGTCTCGATGCGATCGAGCAGATGCAGCAGCTGGCGCCGGCCGGCGCGCGCGGGAATCACCGCGGTCGATGCAGCGGGCGCACCCCCATAGATCACGGCACCGACACGGTTGCCGTAGCGCGTGAGCAGCAGCGCCATGACCGCGGTGAACTCGCTCAGCACGTCGCGCTTGCGCACCTTGCCCGAACCGAAATCGACCGAAGCACTGAGATCGAGCAGGAACCACGCCGATATCTCGCGATCCTCCTGGTACTCGCGCACATGCGGCGCCTGCAGGCGCGCGGTCACGTTCCAGTCGATATGGCGCACATCGTCGCCCGGGTGATATTCGCGCAGATCGGCCAGATCGAGGCCGAAGCCGCGGAACAGGGTGCGATAGTCCCCCTGCAACAGACCGTCGAGGCGGCGCACCACGGTCCATTCGAGGCGCCGCAGCAATGCGTCGGCCTGGTGCGTGCCCACGCCGACCGGCGCCGCGCCCTGCGCGCGCTCGTCGGGCGGGAGGGCTGGCGGCGCCGCTGCGCGGCTCGCCTCGCGCCTAGCGCGCAGCCGCCTGAACATGGGATTCCAGCGGACGTTCGGGCGCCGGCAGCGCCTTCAGGATGCGCGCGATCAGCTGGTCGGCGCTCATGCCGTCGGACATCGCCTCGTATGACAGCGCCAGGCGATGGCGCAGTACATCGGGCACGAGGTCGATCACGTCTTCCGGCAATGCATAGTGGCGCGCACGCAGGTAGGCCAGCGCCCGCGCGCCTTCGATCAGCGCAATGGTCGCGCGCGGGCTGGCGCCGAACGAGACGTAGCGATCGAGGTCCGCCAGGCCATAGGCGCCCGGCTTGCGGGTGGCCGCCACCACGCGCACCGCGTACTGGATCAGGCCGGGATCGACGTACACCCGGCGGCACTCTTCCTGCAGCGCGGCCAGATGCTCGGGCGTGGCGATGGCCCCCACGTGGATGCGCGGGCCGGTCACGCGATTGACGATCACGACCTCTTCCTCCTCGCTCGGATAGCCGACCAGCACCTTCATCATGAAACGATCGACCTGCGCCTCGGGCAGCGGGTAGGTGCCTTCGGTCTCGATCGGGTTTTGCGTGGCCATGACGAGGAACGGTGACGGCACGCGATGGGTTTCGCCGGCGATGGTCACCTGCCGTTCCTGCATCACTTCCAGCAACGCGCTCTGGACCTTGGCCGGCGCGCGGTTGATTTCGTCGGCGAGCAGCAGATTGGCGAAGACCGGGCCGCGCACGGTCGAGAATTCCCCGGTGCCCTGGTTGTACATGCGCGTGCCGACCAGATCGGCCGGCAGCAGGTCGGGTGTGAACTGGATGCGCTTGAAGGTGCCGCTCATGGTCTTGGCCAGCGTATTGACCGTGAGCGTCTTGGCGAGGCCGGGCACGCCTTCCACCAGCAGGTGCCCGCCGGCCAGCATGGCGACCAGCACGCGCTCCAGGAAGTGGTCCTGGCCGACCACCACGCGCTTCACCTCGAACAGCAGGCGTTCCATCAGGTTGGCGCTGTCGGCAGCGCTCCGGGCTTGGTCGTTCATAGGCCTCCGCGTCTAGAAGGGGGAAAGTCCGAGGGAACCGCCGGCGCTTTCGATCGTGATGGCAAAGCCGATCCCGAGGAAGGTGCCGCTGTTGTTGGGGTTGAGGATGGCGGTGACGATGCCGACCACCTCGCCATTCATGTTGACCAGCGGGCCGCCGGAATTGCCGGGATTGGCGGCGGCATCGAACTGGATGAGCTTTTCCAGGTGATGCTTGTTGTCGGGCGAGACGAATTCGCGATCGAGGCCGGACACCACGCCGGCGGATACGGACGGGCCGATGCCGAACGGAAAGCCCACCGCGACGACTTCGGACCCCGGCGCGAGTTCGCGGCTATTGCCGAGCGTGGCCGCCGGCAGGTCATCGGGGATCGTCCTCGCCTGGATGATGGCGAGATCCTTCTCGGGCATGGCCTGGCGTACCACGCCTTCGGCGATAAAGCCGTTATGGAAGCGGATCTCGATGCGTCTGGCGCCGGCCACCACGTGGTAGTTGGTGAGAACGATGCCGGTTTCCGTGACCACCACGCCGGAACCGATCTGGTGCGGCTCGAGCTGTTCGGCCAGCGTTTCGCCGGTACCGGCGTTCTTGTCGCCGGCCTTGTCGCCACCCTTGTTGGCCCGTTTGCTCGGGGGCGATTTATCCGGGAGCGGCTTGTCGGGTGCCTTCTCGCCGGAGCGGGCGGGCTGTTCCTTGTTGTCGGGCGCGTTGTTCCGGGCCAGTTCATCGCGCTTTGCGGGTGGCGACGGTGGCGACGATTGCGCGCCCTTCTTGCCGGGCGGATCGCGCCTGGCATGCGGCGAGGGAGGGGCGTCCTCCTTTTTTTCCGCTGGCTGGAAATTGCGGATCTCCACCACCGATTCGCGTACCGCTTCCGCCGCTCGCGCGGTGCGCGAGGGCAGCGTCCTGGTGGTCAGCGTATGCAGGACGGCGGCGTCGATATCCGCCTGCGTGAGCTTGTGCGGGGGCGGCCGCAGCAGCCACGCCGTGCCCACGCCCACGGCGACAGCCAGCGCGACCGCTGCCGATATCCATCCGTAGATCGTCACCCGTTTCATCGCTGCCCCCGAGGTCCCATCCCGCCTTGGAAAATACAGTACCATCCTCTCACACAACGCGCCAAGGAGCAGGGCATGCAGTTTCTCTGGCCGCAAATGCTCTGGCTGCTACTTGCGGTCCCAATGCTGGTAGCCGCTTATCTGTATCTGATGGCACGGCGCAAGAGAACCGCCCTGCTGTACGCCAGTCTTGCCCTGCCGCGCGCGGCGCTGGGGACGGGGCAGCGGCTGCGGCGGCACATCCCGCCGGTGCTGTTCCTGCTGGCCTTGATTGCCGCATTGCTCGCCTGCGCGCGCCCTACCGCCACCATTACGCTGCCCTCCGACTCGCTCACGCTGGTGCTCGCCATGGATGTGTCGCGCAGCATGGAAGCCAACGACGTGGCGCCCAACCGCCTGGCCGCGGCGCAGCAGGCCGCGCGCGATCTCATCGTGGAGTTGCCGGCGAGTGTGCGGCTTGGCATTGTCTCGTTCGCGGCCACCGCGACCGTGGTGCTGCCGCCGACCAATAACCGGCAGGAGATGCTCGACGCCATCGACCGCTTCCAGCTGCAGCGCGGCACGGCCACGGGCAGCGGTCTGATCCAGGCGCTGGCCGTGCTGTTTCCCGACGATGGCATCGATCTGGAAGCCATTCTGTTCGGTAGCGATTCCACCTATGCGATGGCGCAGGGCCGTCCGCTCGACGAAGCCGCCGCGGCCGACGCCGCGCGCAAACGGGCGCAGCAGCGGCCGCCAGCGCAGCCCGGTTCGTACCAGAATGGTGCAGTGATCCTGCTCAGCGATGGCCGGCGCACAACCGGGCCGGATCCGATCGACGCCGCGCGCATGGCGTCGCAGCGCGGCGTGCGGGTCTATACGGTGGGATTTGGCACGCCGGGCGGCGGCGGTGCGGGGGAGTTCTCGTATTTCATGCAGCTCGACGAACCGTCGCTGCGCGCGGTGGCTACCATTACCGCCGCGGAATATTTTCATGCGGGGACGGCCGCGGACCTGAGCCAGGTGTATCGCAAGCTCAGTACCCGCTTTGCGCTGGAGCGCAAGGAGACCGAGCTCGGCGCGCTGCTGGCGGCGGGCGCGGCCGTGCTGCTGGTGCTGGGCGGCGCGCTGTCGCTGCTGTGGTTCCGGCGTTGAGGCGGCGCGACGGTCCGATCTGGCGCTTGTAGAATTTGCAAGTTGTGGTGCCGTCGGCGCCGCGCCGTCATGCGTCCGGCGTCATCCTTGCAACGCCACCACTGAATCGGGCTCGCGGCGGAAGCTGATGGCGAGCCGGTTGTAGGCGTTCATCAGGCCGATGGCCATGGTCAGATCGGACAGTTCCTTTTCGCCGAACACCGCGGCGGCGGCCTGGAAAGCCTCGTCCGGCACGTGGGTCTGGGCCACCAGGGTAACGGTTTCCGCCCATGCGAGGGCTGCCCGTTCGCGCTCGCTGAACATGGCGCCGGCTTCGTGCCACGCCTGCACCAGCGCCAGTCTGGCCGGGGTGACGCCGCGCTTGATCAGGTCGCGCGTATGCATGTCCAGGCAGTACGCGCAGCCATTGATCTGGCTGACGCGCAGGTAGACCAGGTCGACCAGCGTCTCGTCGAGCCCCGATTGCATGATGTATCCGTACACGCCGCCGTATGCCTTGACGCCGCCCGGAGATGCCTTGGTGTAGTCGAGTCTCATGTCATTGCTCCTGCTTTTGAAAAGTGGTCAGTTCTTTCTCGTCCGTGTCGACGATGAATACCGCGAGCAGCTTGGCCGGCCTGGTCTTGCTGGCATTGCGGCTTACCGGGTGGCGGTCGCCGGGGGATTCGGAGAAACTCTCGCCGGCCTTGTAGACACGCTCGGGGCCGTCGTTCACTTTGCTGGCAATGCTGCCCGATACCACATAGGCGTAGATGAACGCCGACCTGGCATGCGTATGCGGCAGCGATGCGCCGCCGGGAGGATAGGACACTTCCACGGCGACGAGCGATTTGCCCGGAATATTGGGAATGGCATGCGCGAAATTCGGCGTGACATGATCGCCGCCCTTGGTATGGGCACCGGTATGGGCATCGGTACCATGTGCCGCGGCAAGGCTCGCGCCGGCCATGCCGATCGCGGCCAGGATGGATAGAAGGATATGGCGTGGTTTCATGATTGGCTCCTTGGTGGATAGAATCATGCGCGTACGATGGTTCATCAAAAAGAACCAGGAATGCGATTTTTTGCTGTACCAGGGCATTGCCTTTGCCTCCCGATCTCTCCATGAATCCACTACCCGACCTCCGACTCGACCGCGGCTCGCGCGAGTCGCTTGCCGAACAGATCCGGGCCGGCATCGCCGGTGCCATCGAAACCGGCGTGCTGGTGCCGGGCGCCAGGCTGCCGTCCTGGCTCGACCTTGCGGCCCAGCTCGGGGTCGCGCGCGGCACGGTCAAGAGCGCGTACGAGCGGCTCGCCGATGCCCAGCTCGTGGTGTCGTCGCGGGCCGGCGGCACGCGCGTGTCGGATCTGTTGCCGGCGGTGCATCCGGTCAGGGAGCAGGCGCGCGCGCTGGCGTCGGATCTGCGGTCCGACCTGTACCAGCACTTCCTGCCCGGCCCCGCGGTCTTCCAGATGGGGGTGCCGGCCTCGGACTGCTTTCCCGTGCCCCTGTTCGCGCGGCTACGCGCGCGGGCCGCGCGCGACGAGGTGGAGGCGCCCGCGTCCTACCCCGATCCGCGCGGCGAGCATGCGTTCCGGCGCGAGATTGCCGCGCATCTCGCGCTGGCGCGCGGCATCGACTGCCAGCCATCGCAGATCTTCATCACGGCCGCGTTTACCGGGGCGCTCGGGGTGGTGCTGCGCGCGCTGGGCGTGGAAGGACGCAAGGCATGGGTCGAGAATCCTGGCTTTTTGCCGGCCCGGCGCGGGCTGGCCGCGGCGCGCATGGAAACCGTGCCCGTGCCGGTGGATGAAGACGGTATCGACGTCGGCTATGGCGAGCGCCATGCGGGCGACGCCGCGCTCGCCATGGTGACGCCGGGCCAGCAGGCCCCGTTGGGGCCGACGCTGTCGCTCGCGCGACGCCTGCAACTGCTGGCGTGGGCGCGGCGCGCGGATGCCTGGATCATCGAGGACGACTACCTGGGGGAGCTGCAGTTGCGGCGGCGCGCGGCGCCGGCGCTGGCCTCGCAGGATCGCAGCGGACGCGTGATCCATATCGGTACCTTCAGCAAGACCATCAGCCCGACCCTGCGGCTCGGCTTTGTCGTGGCACCGCCGGCGCTGGTCGACCGCTTCGACGAGGTGGTGGCGTCGCAGGCGTGCGCGCCCGGTCCGGCCGTGCAGATGGCGACGGCCGCATTCATGCGGGAAGGGCATTATCTGCGCCACCTGCGCCGCATGAAGCGGATCTATGCCGCGCGCAGCGACGCGCTGCTCGCGGCGATGACGGCGCGCGGCTATCAGGCGTATCCGGCCGGGCTGGCGGTAGTGGTACGTCTGCCCGACGGGGCCGACGACCGGCGCATCGCGCGCGAGTCGTATGCCTACGGCATCGCGCCCGCGCCGCTGTCGCCGGGCTATTGCTCCACCGCCACGCAGCGGTCTGGCCTGCTGCTCGGCGTGGCGCCGACGATCGAGCGGCAACTGCCCAATGCGTGCGACCGGCTGCAGCAGGTGATTCGCAAGGTCACCGGCTAGCGGACTGGCGGGCTAGCGGGACACCGGGCGCGTGCGGGTGGGCCCGCCCACCACGCCATGCTTCGTCTCACTCCTCGCTGGTCCACTCCACCTGCACGCCGAGGCCGCGCAGGTTCTCGACAAAGCGCGGGTGTGCGCGGCGGATCGGCGTGGCATTGCGGATCTCCGAGCGACCATCGATGCTGGCCGCGATCATGAACAGCGCGATGGCGACGCGGATGATGTACGGGCTCTCGACAACCGCGGGCGTCAGCGGGTTGCCGCCGAAGGTAATCAGCCGGTGCGGGTCCGACGAGAACACGTGCGCGCCGAATTTCGAGAGCTCGCCGGTCCAGCCGAGCGCGCCGTCGTAGACCTTGTTCCAGAACATCGCATTGCCCTGCGCGCGCACGCCCAGCGCGATGAAGATCGGCAGCAGGTCGACCGGGAAATACGGCCACGGCGCGGCTTCCACCTTGGTCAGCGTGTTGGTCGTAAACGGCGTCTGCACCTTGAGCTGGCCGACCTCGCGTACGCGCGACCAGCCGTCCTCGTGCACCACCTGCACGCCGAACTTGGCGAAGGTGCGGTCGATCAGCGGGAAGTTGGCTGGCGTGCCGTTGCGCACCGCCACGTCGCCGCCGGTGATGGCGCCGAGCGCGAGGAACGTGGTGATCTCGTGGAAATCTTCCTCGAAGGTGAATTCGCCGCCGCGCAGCGTGGCGCCGCCACGCACGGTGAGACGCGAGGTGCCGATGCCGTCGACGTCCGCGCCCATCATGGTCATGAAGCGGCAGAACTCCTGCACATGGGGCTCGGAGGCGGCGTTGGTCAGCGTCGACTCGCCGTGCGCGGCCGCCGCGCACAGCACGAAGTTCTCCGTGGTGGTCACCGAGGCGTAGTCGAGCCAGTGGTGCGTGGGCCGCAACGCGCCGCTGCTGCGGATCAGCAGCGACCCGCTGATGCGTTCCACTTCGCCGCCGAAGGAGCGGAAGATGTCGACGTGCGGATCGATCTCGCGCACCCCGAGCGTGCATCCCTTGACGTTGTCCTCCAGGCGCGCCACCCCGAAGCGGGCCAGCAGCGGCGATACCAGCATGATCGACGAGCGCATTTCCTCGGGCAGGCGATGCGTGGCGGCGTCGAAGCGGGTATCGCGATGATGCAGGTCGAGGGTGCCGGTGGCATGGTCGATGCGGACGTCGCTGCCGAGCGTGCGGAAGATGTCGAGGATCTTGCGCACGTCGGTGATGTCGGGCACGCGGTGCAGGCGCAGGGGCTGGTCGGTCAGCAGGGTGGCGCACAGTACCGGCAGCACGGCGTTCTTGTTGGCCGAGGGAATGATGCGGCCGCGCAGGGGCGTGCCACCGTGGACGATCAGGTTGGACATGGGCGGGCGATGGTGGGGCTCGGGTGAATCGGGTGAATCGGGCGAGTCGGGTGAGTCGGGTGAGTCGGGTGAGTCGGGTGAGTCGGGTGAGTCGGCGGGGTCGCTTCGCGGGCATACACGAGGACTCCGCGCCGCGCCTGGCCGGGCCGGCGGGTGACGCGTAAGGCAAATGCAGCAAGAGGGCGTGCGGCATTCTACCGTTGTCCGGCGGCGTGGTCTCCGGACGGGGCTGGTGTAACGCGTCGGGAAGCGGAAAACTATAGCGGCACGATATGCGTGGCCACTTCGAGGCTCGCGCAATTGAGACGCACCCGTCCCGTGCGCAGCAACCGCTCGACGCGCCACCAGGGCACCGCCTCGACTTCGGTATGCGGTTCGGGCCGGCACAGCACCGCGTAGACGGGCAACCCGTTCAGCGGCGAGCGGACGATGCGGAGCGAGTAGCCCGCATTGAGCAATTCGATCATGCGTTTTTGCAGCGCGGAGATGGTCATGCGGGTCGAGATAACCGGGTTGCCCATGCGGGCCTCGTGCCCTGATGTACAAAACGTGTGCCATGTGCGTGCCGGCCGCCGCGCTGCCGGCGCACCCCACATCGGCGGGGTAGCGCGCCCCGCGCGTGGCGCGCGAGGACGGTAAATTTTGCGTCGCCCGTGCAAGGGAGACGCACCCGTTTTTGCGCAGACGGAGACGGGCGATGGGCATGCCGCCTTGCCGTTGTGTTGCACCTGCACGAAACTTCTGCGCCTCCTCGCTGTCGTTACGGACTTGAATGCCACGACAAAGGAAAGACAAGGATGGACATCGATATCCTGCTGGATCACCCCTGGTTCGGGACCTGGACGGCGGCGCTGGTCGCCGTGATACTCGCGCTGGTCGTGCACCGCGTGGGGGGGCTGATCCTGCTGCGCATCACGCGCTCGAGCGCGGTCCTGCACAACATCGTGATCAAGGCGCGCGCGCCCGCGCAGGTGGTGATGCCGCTGCTGGCGCTGCAGACCGTGTGGCAGGGTGCGCCCGACGAGCTGCGCTGGATCGACAATGTGCGGCATATCAACGGCATCCTGATGATCGCCGCCACCACCTGGCTGATCGTGCGCGTGATCGCCGGCTTTGCGCAAGGCGTGCTGGACCGGCATCCGGTCGACGTGGCCGACAATATTGCCGCGCGCAGCATCCATACGCAGACGCGCGTATTGTCGCGCATTGCGATGACGCTCGTCACCGTGATGGGCGCCGCCATGCTGCTGATGACCTTCCCGGGCGCGCGGCAGGTGGGTGCGAGCCTGCTGGCTTCCGCCGGGGTGGTCGGCCTGATTGCCGGCTTTGCGGCCAAGCCCGTGTTCAGCAACATGATCGCGGGGCTGCAGCTCGCGTTGACCCAGCCCATCCGCCTCGACGACGTGCTGATCGTCGAGGGCGAATGGGGCCGCGTGGAGGAGATTCGCAGTACCTATGTCGTACTGCGCATCTGGGACGATCGCCGCCTGATCATTCCGTTGCAGTACTTCATCGAGAAGCCGTTCCAGAACTGGACGCGCAACAATTCGCAGTTGCTCGGCTCGGTGTTCTTCTACGTGGACTATGGCATGCCGCTGGCGCCGTTGCGCAAGGAGGTGGAGCGTATCGTCCGTGCCGCGCCGCAGTGGGACCAACGTTTCTTCAACCTGGTGGTCACCGACGCGACCGAGCGCACCATGCAGTTGCGCGTGCTGTGCACGGCGGCCTCCTCCGGGCTGGCGTGGGACCTGCGCTGCGTGGTGCGCGAAGGGCTGATCGACTTTATGCAACGGGAATATCCGCAGTACCTGCCGCGCATGCGCATGGAGTACAGCGCGTCCCAGGCGGGAGACATTGCGCATGGCGGGGAGCGCACATCGGTGGTGTGAGCGCGGGGGGCGGGCGGCGGCCGGTGTTGCGGGGAGGTGGACAATCGCCTGAATTGGTGCCCGCATGTCAACACATTGCGTCCCTTGCCGACGCTAGCCTCGCGCGAAGGGCACGCCTACGATGAAGGCTGCCGGAGAAAGGGTCCGACAACTATGAGATCTCCGGCACCGGATCTGCTCCGGGTCCTTACCCAACCTCCATATGACAAGTCTGCTTCCCCCTTCGGTCACATTACTCGACAAGTACCACGGGAACGAATTCAAACCGCTCTATGTCACGTCGGTCACGGTGACCGGCGGCGAAACCGGGCATGGGCGCGCATCCGGCTTTGCGCGCGCAGAAGACGGCAACCTCGCGGTGGACCTGCGGCTGCCGCGCGAGCTCGGCGGATCCGGCGACGGCACCAATCCCGAGCAGCTGTTCGCGGCCGGGTATGCCGCCTGTTTCCATGGCGTGCTGCATCTGCTGGCGAGCAAGGCGCGCGTGGCCATCCCCAACGCCAAGGTCAAGGTCACGGTTGCCTTCGGACGCGATCCCGTCGATGGTCTCTATATGCTGACCGCCGATGTCCAGGTGTTCCTGCCCGATATCGAGCGGATACTGGCGGACGAACTGGTGCGCAACGCGGAACGGGTCTGCCCGTACGCGAAGATGGCGCGGCAGGGCATTGCCGGTATTACGGTGGCGGTGCAGTGAGGCGGATTCGCGTCACTGCCGTTAAACGTTGTGAAGAGTCGTTAAACATGCGTTTCGGATAACGCGCGGCCGGTCACAATCGGAGCAACGTCTCCGTCCTGACGGACGGAGGCCCTTGTTCTCCCAACGATGTGCCGGTATCAATGAGTCAATCCGAATCCGGAGCGCAATCGCTCTCCTCGTCCAACACCCATGCGGATGCACTGTCGGCGACCTTCTCGACAAGCTATGCGGGGGTCATGGCCTTTATTGCCGTGGTGCACGAAGGCAGCTTTGCCCGCGCGGGCGAACGCCTTGGCATCGGTCGCTCGGCCGTCAGCCGCAATGTGCAGCGGCTCGAGAACCAGCTGCATACCCGGCTGTTTCTGCGTACCACGCGCTCGACGCAGCTGACGCGCGAGGGCGAGCGGTTCTTCGAGAACTGCTCGCACGGGGTGGGGCGCATCGTCGAGGCCATGAATGAACTGCGCGAGATGCGCGACGGCCCGCCCAACGGCATGTTGCGCATCAGCTCGACGGTCGGCTTCGGCCGCAAGATCGTGGCCCCGCTGCTGGGCGAGTTCCGCCGGCGCTATCCCGATATCACGGTCGACCTGCTGCTCGACGACCGCCATACCGACTTTGCCTCCGACCGCATCGATGTGGCATTCCGCAACGGCCGCATCGAGGACTCCAGCATCATCGCCAAGCGCATCATTCCGATGCAGATGGCGCTGTGCGCGTCCACCGACTATGCGCGCCTGCACGGCCTGCCCGAGACGGTGGAAGATCTGGCGCGCCACCGCTGCGTCAACTTCCGCTTTGCCAACGGGCGCATCTTCGAGTGGGAATTCAAGGTCGACGGGCAGTTGCGCAAGGTGCTGCCAGACGCCCGGCTCTGCTTCAACGATGCGGATCTGGTGCTGCGCGCCGTGCAGGACGGGCACGGACTCGCGCAGATGTGCGGCTACCAGCTGTGGGACCTGCTGGCCAGAGGCGAGCTGACCATCGCGCTGCCGCAATATGCCCCCGACGATCGCGGCCACTACATCTGCTACCTGAGCCGGAAGCACCTGCCCACGCGCATTCGCGTGTTTATCGACTTCATGTCCGAAGGCATCCGCGCGCTCAACCTGAATTGTCTCAGTGCCTACGACGCGCAGTATCCCGCCACCTGGGGACGCCCATGAGCGCCGCCAGCTGGCTGTATGCGGGCGGGGCGGTGGCGCTGTGGGCATCGTTTGCCTCGCTGGTGGGACACGCGCACGATGTGCCGCCGTGGCTGCTGACGGGCATCTCGCTCTGCTGCGGCAGCCTGGCCTCGATCCACCGTGTGCGCGCCTGGCGCGTGCCGGCGCGGGTATTTGTGTTCGGCACGGGCTGTCTGTTCGTGTACCACGTGTGCCTGATCGGCGCGTTTCACCTGGCGCCGATTGCCGCGGCCAACATGATCAACTACCTGTGGCCGCTGCTGATGGTGGTGCTGGCGGCACGCATGCGCGGGCGTGGAAACGATGCCGTCGACCGCAAGGGCGGGGCCGGCTGTGCGATCGCCTGCCTGGGCTGCGTGGTGGCGGTCGCGCCGTCGGCGGCAAGCGGCGCACCGCAGTGGAGCCATGGCATCGGCTACGCGTGCGCGGCCGTGGCCGCGCTCACCTGGGCGGTGTATTCGCTCGGCACGCAACGGCTGTCCGTGCGTTACGGATATTCGTCGTGGGCCGCGGGGGGGTTCTGCCTGGGGGCAGGCGTGCTGGCGCTGGGCGGCCATCTGCTGTTCGAGCCGCGCCACGTGCCCACGCTGGCGGGTTGGGCCTCGATGGCCGCGATCGGCCTGGGTCCGCTCGGCCTTGCCTTTGTGCTGTGGGATCGCGCCATGCGCACCGGCCAGGTCGCGCGTATCGGCACGCTGGCGTACGCCACGCCCGCGCTCTCGATGCTGTGCCTGGCGCTGACCCAGGCGGACCGCCATGCCAACTGGCCGGCGATCTTCGTGGCATGCGCCCTGAATGCGCTGGGCCTGCTGGTCGGCACGCCACGGCGCGGCGCCGCGGTGGCGGAATCGGCCTGAGCGGCGCGCGCGGACATTGGTGCGGCGGTGGCAACAGCATGAAGCTCGCGCGGTATCTTCCGCCGGGCGAGCCCGGTCACTAGGATTCCATGCATGGCGCGCCGGCAGGTGCGCGCAGCTTCGAGGAGTCCATCATGCACGACCGCACGCCCTTGCTGTTACTGTCGGTCTGGATCGCCGTGATGGGCTTCAATGCCTTGCTGATTGTCACCATCTGCTGCAGTGGTGCGATCTGAAACCGCGTCTTTCCCGCTGGCGATCCCCATCGCCATTGAGCCCGCATCGCGCGGGCTCGTTTTTTATGTTGCAGCGCCGTGGCGCGGGCCAGGCCGGCGTTGCCGCGGCGGGCCCACCTGCCTGCGCATTCGGCTATGCGCGCACCTGCGCGTCAGCCATGGCCAGTTGTTCCTGCCGCTTGTGCCACGCATACACGCGCACCGGCTCGCTCATGGCGTAGCGGATGGTGCCACCCGCCTCGTGCACCACGGCCAGCAGGGATTTGGCCACGAGACTGTCGAGCGCCTGCGCGACCAGCGGCCCTTCGCACGGATGCCGGCACAGGACGACGAGGGCGCTTTCGAGGTCGAACTTGCCGGCAAAGGCCGATACGTCGCGGAGTACGCGGCATTCCGTCTCCGACAGCAGGCCATAGCTCCAGTCGATGCCGGCCCCGAGCGTGCGGTGGCGCGGGATGGCGGTGCGGCGTCCTTGCCAGTAGAGCAGGGAGGGGCTGTCGAGCCAGCGCGCGGTGCCTTCGATGCCAAAGGTGGCCACGCGACCCGCCGCCAGTTCGATGGCAAGCGGATGGCCGTCGAGGCGCCGGCAGATATCCGCGACGTACTCGACTTCCTGCGCGTTCCAGCAGGCATCGTTGCCGCCCGCGGCCGCGGCTTGCCGGAACAGTTGCATGGCGGGGAAGGCCAGCGCGGTGACGTGGCTCAGGCGCATGCCGCCCGGCGGCACCGCCAGGCCCGGCAGGCGGAAGACGTGTTCGCCCTTGGCGCGCAGGGCCTCGCGGCTGGTGGCGACGAGGTGGACATAGGGCGACCCGGCCACGAGCTGCTCGGCCAGTGGCGCGACCGCGCCGAGCACATGCTCGCAGGTGTCCATCACGATCAACGTCGGCCGTTGCGGCCGGCACGCGCCGATCTGGGCGAGCGCATCCATCGCGGCGTGGGCGTCGGCCACCAGGCCGAGATCGAACAGGCTGGTGGCGTCGCCGAACTCGCCGCGCATGGCCTGGGCGACGGCCATGGCGACGGTAGTCTTGCCGATGCCGCCCGGCCCCACGATCGAGACGAAGCGATGCACCGGCAGCGCCGCCGCGATGGTGCGCACGGCATCGTCGCGTCCGATGGTGGGCAGCGCCGATAGCCCGGGCCACCTGTCCAGCGTGGTGGCAGTGGTGGCAGCGGATGCGGTGGCCAGGGGCCGCGGGCTGGCCGGATACAGCGCCGCCGCCGCAGCGCGCTCGACCCTGCCGATAAAGCAGTAACCGCGCCCGGGCACGTTCGAAACCGGGCTGAAGCCCGTCTCGGGGTCGTCGAGCCGCTTGCGCAGGCTGGCGATATGGACCCGCAGGTTGCTTTCGTCGACCACCATGTTGGGCCATGCGCGCGCCATCAGATCGCGCTTCTCCACGACCTCGCCCGCGCGTTCGACCAGTGCGATGAGGATATCGAGGGCGCGGCTACTCAACGGCACCGGCTGCCCATGGCGTTCGAGCCGTCGCTCGAAACAGTACAGACGGTAGGGGCCGAAGAGAAGGACTTCGCGGGAGCGGCCGGTCACTGGCTCGTTCCCGTTGCGTCCATGGGGCGGCACTGGCTGCCGTATTGCTGCGCTCATCGCTGGACTTTGTCCGTACTCCTGGGTGCGCGCCGAGGCGGACCCGGATCTTCGAAACTGCAAACATCAAAACTGCGGCATCAAAGCCGCGACACCAGGGCCGCCGTCATTGAACCGGCCGCCGTTAAATTGCATCGTGGAGGCCATTTTTCCATTGTTTCCATGAGAACACGCCAGCCGACCCGCACGTTGGCAGAAATTCAGGAGTATTTGTCAGTGCGCGCGCGCGCCATGTCGGTCATCCGCCACGGCGCGCCGCGCGCGCTGATCTCCCGCGTCCGGTCGCAGTCGTCGCTCAGGACCCGACGCCCGTGCGCCGATAGTCGGAGGGTGTCATGCCGAGTTGGCGATGGAAGGTCACGCGCATGCGCTCTTCATCGCCGAAGCCGCATGCGCGCGCGATGTCGTCGATGGGCCGGCCGGTGGCCCGCAGCAGGCGGCACGCGGCCTCCATGCGCAGGTGTTCGAGCGCCTTGGCGGGCGTGCGGCCGGTCTTCTGCTTGTAGGCGCGCGCAAAGTTGCGCGGGCTCATGTTGACGCGCGCCGCCATGCGGTCGACCGTCAGGTCCCGGCTGGAGATGTTTTCGGTTATCCAGAGATGCAGCGCATCGAAGACGGGCACGTCACGGCTTTGCGATTTCAGCATCTCGCTGTGCTGCGGCTGTCCCCCCGGCCGCTTGAGATACACCACGAGCTCGCGCGCCACGTCGAGCGCGACCTCGTGCCCGTAGTCTTCCTGTACCAGGGCCAGCGCCAGGTCGATACCGGCCGTGACGCCGGCCGAGGTCCACGTGTTGCCCTGCTTGACGAAGATCGATTCGCGGTCGATCTCCACCGCCGGAAACAGCGCGGCGAACTGGTCGTGCATGGCCCAGTGCGTGGCCGCGCGCTTGCCATCGAGCAGGCCCGCGCGCGCCAGCAGGAAGGCACCGGTGCACACCGAGGCTATGCGCCGCGCGCCGCGCGCGGTGTCGCGCAACCACTCGACCAGGGGCAGCGTGCTGTCCAGCAGTTCGGGAAACTCGGGCGTGCCGGGCACCACGACCGTATCGATATCGCGCGGATGCTGCGCGCGGGCGGGCGCGGTCAGCATGACCACACCCTCGATGCACTGCACCGGTGCGCCATCGAGGCTGACCGTATGGCAGTCATAACCGCCCATGCCGCGCGCCTGCGCGATGCGCGACGCGAGCCAGAACACGGTCTGCGGACCGGTAATGTCGAGCAGGCACATCCGCGGGAAGGTGACGAACACGACGCGGCGCGGCGGCGCGGAGGGAATGGCGGGTGGGTGTGCGAGGGGCGACTGCATGGTGGACGACGGCAACGACGGGACAAACAGGATAAACGGTAACGGCAAGACTTCGAGGCCGCATGCTTCGACGCGGCATCCACGCTACAGGCACATGGACCGGCGCCAGTTGTGATGGCCCGCATGCCAGATCGCCGCGGTGGGATCGGCATCGCACAGCGCGGCGGCAAGACGATCGCGCGCGACCACACCCGCATAGCGCCCGCGCGCGGTCACGACGAACGGATCGGGCGGCGCATTGACCGGCTGGCTCGCCAGCACCTGCACCAGCGCGGATGTCGTGGCGTCGTGCGCGATCACGACCGGCGCGACCGAGACAAAGCACAGGCAGTTCTCGCGCCCGAGCGTCTGACGATAGCAGGGCAGGGCAATGACATCGGCAATCAGGCGACGCAGGATGAGTCCGATGGGGAGTTCGCCGGCAAGGACGACCACCGCACATGCACCTTCGTAGTTATCGAAGATGCGCAGCGCCTCGGCAAGGCACTGATTTTGTGCAATTGCCGGGAGCGGGTTCAACAGCGACGACAGCGCAAAGGACATGAGCGGTACGCGATGCCGTGGAGCGACATGGTGAGTAACGGTGGATGGGGCGCGGCGACGTGCGCCCGCCGAAGCGATAGTGTGAACATAGTGGCAAGCGCCCTGGCTGTCACTCATCCTCAGGCCGCAGCCCCTACTGCCTGGGCATGAGCAGGCGGCGCCGATGCGCCCGCGACCGCGCTTGTTACGGCGCGCGAGACCATGTCCCACGCGGCAACACAGTTTTTTTTCGCCGCGATCCCTGGGTGTCATAGCGGTGGCACGAATCGTGTACCAGAATGCATGGATCGCGTCGGTGCCCATCCGCCCGGCGCGAGACGTGACGCTCGACCTCAACCGGAGAATCGTAACCCATGGATATCGAGACGATCCGCGCACGCGCCTTTGCGAGTCCGCTCTGCAGCCCAGCCTACCCAATGGGCCCTTATCGATTTATCGACCGCGAGTATTTCGTCATCACCTATCGCACCGATGCGGACCTGCTGCGCGCCGCGATTCCGGAACCCCTGGAATTCGACGAGCCGGTGGTGCACTACGAATTCATCCGCATGCCGGACTCGACCGGATTCGGTGACTATACCGAGTCCGGCCAGGTCATTCCGGTGCGCTTTCAGGGGCGGCGCGGCAACTATACGCATGCGATGTTCCTCGACGACCACCCGCCGCTGGCCGCGGGCCGTGAGTTGTGGGGCTTCCCGAAAAAGCTGGCGAGCCCGCGCGTCTGTGTCAGCAAGGACACACTGGTCGGCTCGCTCGATTACGGTCCTGTGCGCGTGGCCACCGGCACCATGGGCTACAAACATCTTGAACTCGACGGCGATGCCGTGGGTCAGACCTTGGCCACTACGCCCAATTACCTGCTCAAGATCATCCCGCACGTCGATGGCACGGCCCGCATCTGCGAGCTGGTCTGCTATTTCCTCAAGGACGTGCAGGTGAAGGGCGCGTGGTCGGGCCCGGCGGCGCTGTCGCTGTTCCCGCATGCGCTGGCGCCCGTGGCCTCGCTGCCCGTGCTCGAGGTACTGGGTGCCAGGCATTACGTAGCCGACCTCACGCTGGGTCTCGGCGAGGTGGTCCACGACTACCTGGCCTGAGCGCCGCAGGCACTTTCTGCCTCTGTCGCACCTCTCCCACACTCTCGCACACTCTCTCACACTCTCTACCTCGAAACAGGACGCACATCATGAAGCTCCAGAACAAGTCTGCCATCGTGACCGGTGCCGCCAGCGGCATCGGCAAGGCCATTGCCGAACTGCTCGCGCGCGAAGGTGCCGCCGTCGCCGTCGCCGACCTCAATCTGCAGGCGGCCCAGGGCACCGTGCAGGAGATCGAGCGTGCCGGCGGCCGCGCCATGGCCGTCGCGATGGACGTGACCGACGAGCAGGCGGTGGACCGCGCCACCGATGCGGTGGCGGAAGCCTTTGGTGGCATCGATATCCTGATCTCGAACGCCGGCATCCAGATCGTGAATCCGATCCACGAGTACAGCTTTGCCGACTGGAAGAAGATGCAGGCGATCCACCTCGACGGCGCCTTCCTGACCACGCGCGCGGCGCTGCGCCATATGTATCCCGGCAAGCGCGGCGGCACCGTGATCTACATGGGCTCGGTGCATTCGCATGAGGCTTCGCCGCTCAAGTGCGCCTACGTGTCGGCCAAGCACGGGCTGCTGGGCCTGGCGCGCGTGCTGGCCAAGGAGGGCGGCGAGCACAACGTGCGCTCGCACGTGATCTGTCCGGGCTTCGTGCGTACGCCGCTGGTCGACAAGCAGATTCCGGAGCAGGCGAAGGAGCTCGGCATCAGCGAGGAGGAAGTGGTCCGCCGCGTGATGCTGGGCGGCACCGTCGACGGCGTGTTCACCACTGTCGACGACGTGGCGCAGACCGCGCTGTTTCTGTGCGCGTATCCGTCGGCGGCGCTGACGGGGCAGTCGTTCGTGGTCAGCCACGGCTGGTATATGCAATAACGCGCGGCCGGACGGCAAGGAGACACGAGATGGTGCATATGGAGTATCCCGTTCGCGCGCTGGTGCTGCAGGGAGGCGGGGCGCTGGGTTCCTATCAGGCCGGTGTGTACGAAGGCCTCGCGGCCGCGGGCATCGAGCCGAACTGGGTGGCGGGCATTTCGATCGGCGCGCTGAATGCGGCGATCATCGCCGGCAATGCGCCGGAGCGCCGCGTGGAGCAGCTGCGTGGTTTCTGGAACCATATCTGTAGTCAGCCATGGCTGCCGAGTCTCGTGCCTTATGAGCTGATTGCCGACGGCGCCGTGCATTGGCCGGACCCGCTGCGGGTCTGGTTTGACAGTATCGAGGCAAGCCGCGCGCTGCTGGAGGGGCAGCGCGGCTTCTTCCACCCGCGTCCGTGGCCGTTGCCGTTCACGCCCGGCAGCGGCGCGAGCTATTACGACACGGCACCGCTCAAGGCGACGCTGGAGCGCTTTGTCGACTTCGACCTGCTCAACCGTCATGAAGAGATGCGGGTCTCGGTCGGCGCGGTCAATGTCCGCACCGGCAATCTCACGTATTTCGACAACACGCAGATGCGGTTGCGCGCCGAGCATTTCATGGCGTCGGGCGCCTTGCCGCCGGGATTCCCCGCGGTCGAGATCGATGGCGAACACTACTGGGACGGCGGCCTCGTTTCCAACACGCCGCTGTCGGAGGTGTTGCAGGCCTATCCGCGGCGCGACTCGCTGATCTTCCAGGTGGACCTGTGGAGCGCGCGCGGGCGCATGCCGGACAACCTGCTCGACGTGGCGACGCGACAGAAGGACGTGCAGTATTCCAGCCGGACCCGCCATATCACGCACTACATGAGCGAGCACCAGAAATTCCGGCACATGCTGTCGGAACTGATGTCGCTGGTGCCGGCCAACCGGCGCAATCATGATGCCTACCGGACCGCGGCCGAGTTTGCCTGCGATGCGCGCCGCAATGTCATTCACCTGATCTATCGCGACAAGCCGTTCGAGGGCCATGCCAAGGACTACCAGTTCGGACCGTTGACGATGCGGGAACACTGGGCGAGCGGCCTGGAGGATATCCGCGAGACGCTCATGCATCCGGAATGCCTGCGGATGCCAACGCACGAGCAGGTGTTCGTGACCCACGATATCCATCGCGAGAAGCGGCCATAGCGGCCTGGTAACGTGCCGCTGACCGACCTGGCCTGGGTTGGGCCGGGGCGTGAGCGCGGCGGATCAGGCCGATTGCAGCAAGGTGTCGCCGAGGTCGGCATGGCCGGCCTGGCGGCACCGGGCGTGCGGATGAGAGAGGGGCGGTTGGGGACTTGCGGCGGTACTGCGCTGGAGCCTCGGCGCCGCGTTCAGATCGGTATCGGCGGCCTGCGCCGGAATCGCATTCAGCTCGTGCGCCATTTTGACCAGTTCGGCAAAGGTGCGTGCCTGCATCTTGCGCATGGCGTTGCTGCGATGGATCTTGATGGTGACCTCGCTGATGCCGATACGCCCCGCGATCTGCTTGTTCATCAGGCCGGCCGCCGCCAGCAGCATGACCTCGCGTTCGCGCTCGCTGAGGGAGGCGAAACGCGCGCGCAGGCGGTCGTCGACGCGTAGCGCGGCGCGCCGCGCGCGGTCGGCATCGACGGCATCGGCCACGGCGTCGAGAAAGTCCTGGTCGCGGAACGGCTTGCAGAGGAAATCGCGGGCACCGGCCTTCATTGCGCGCACGCTCATCTCCACGTCGCCATGGGCGGTAATGAAGATCACCGGCAGTGCCATGCCCTGCTGGCGCAGGTAGGCCTGCAGGTCGAGTCCGTTGGTGCCGCGCAGGCGCACGTCGAGCACCAGGCAGGCGGGCCGGTCTTCGCGTTCGACGGCGAGAAAGGCCTGGGCCGACAGGAAGCTGCGCGACGCCATGCCGACCGACTTGAGCAGGTCCGCCAGCGCGTCGTTCATGCTGGGGTCGTCGTCAACGATGTAGACGACGGCATCGTCCGGGGGAGCGGGGTCGCGGAAGGGCACTACACGGGAGGGGCTCACAGGTGGGGGGCTCACTGGCGGCTCCAGTACGGATCGGACGATGTCATGGCTCTGCGGGTAACCATCGGCGGACCATCGGGTGATGATCGCTGGCAGGTCGGTGGCAGTCTAGGTACCGTGAAATATCACGTCAAGCTTGAAAGGTGGACGGCGAAGTTTCCTGTCGTGCAACAATGATTCGGTACAAAAGCACCAAAATGGGAGTCAGACGGCGATGGCGGAAAAACCGGGACCAATGTCCTATGCCGCGCGGCATGCGCGCGCGTAGCATGCCGCGTCGCAACTTTTCCCACTCTGTCGGAGCGCCCCCATGACTTATCCAGTCCGCGTTGCGGTGACGTATCGAAACGAGGGCGCCCTGCCGGCGCGCTCGGCGTGACCGTGCCGCTCGAGACGCGGTCGCGCGCGCGCGGTAACCACCGTCCCATGATGAGCGAGACCGAGCGCGAGCGCATGCACAGCACGCGCCTCGCCATGATGGGTGGATTGTTCACGAGCGTAGTCCACGATGTGCTGCAGCCGATTTCCGCCTGCATCGTGCGCGGCCGCACCGCGGTGCGCTGGCTGCAGCGTCCGACCCCGGACGTGGCCGAGGCCACCGCCGCCATCGAGAAGCTGATTGCCGACGCCGAACGTGCGATCGCGGTGGTCACCCAGTTCCGCAAGATGGCTGCAAAGGGAGCCGGTACCCCGGAACCGGTGGTATTCAACACGATGCTGCGCGATTGCCTGCAATGGCTCGACCACGAGTTCCAGCGCCACCGCGTCGAACTGAATGTGCATCTGTCCGCCGGCCATTGCTGCGTGTGGGGCGAGCGCGTGCTGCTGCAGCAGGTCGTGATGAACCTGCTGGTGAACGCGATTCAGGCGATGGTGGCGGCACCGGGCCGCCGCCTGCTGTGCGTCGACCTGATTCGCACCGGCAGCGGGGCCGACAGCCATGCCGTCTTCTCGGTGCAGGACAGCGGCGAAGGCATCGCGGATGCGGCAATGCTGCGGCTGTTCCAGGCGTTCCATACCACGCGGCCGGATGGCATCGGCGTGGGCCTCTCGATCTGCCAGACCATCGTGAGCGCGCACGGCGGCAGGATCTGGGCCGAGCGCCCACGCGGCGGCGGCGCGCGTTTTGTCGTGCAGTTGCCCCTGCACGATGGCCACGAGGGCCACGAGGGCAGCCGAGGCAGCGCGCCGGCATGATTCACACCGTCAGGTAGGCGTGGATCTGCGAGACTACCGCCGCGCCTTCGCCCACGGCGGTAGCCACGCGCTTGGTCGAGCCGGAGCGGACATCGCCCACCGCGAACACACCGGGCACGCTGGTCTCCATCGACGCCGCGCCGGCACTGCCAGGCTGGCCGAGGCCGCGTCCGGTCAGCACGAAGCCCTTGGCATCGAGGTCGATGTGGCAGGACTGCAGCCAGCCCGTATTCGGCTCCGCGCCCGTGAACAGAAAGACATGCCGCACCGCCATGCGCGCCAGCGTGTCGGTTGTGCGGTCGCGCACCGTGACTTCGCGCAGCTGGCAGTCGCCGTGGAGCTCGGTCAGTTCGCGGTGCGGATGGACGGTGATATTGGGTTGCGAGGCAATGCGGTCGATCAGGTAGCGCGACATGCTCTGTTCGAGGCCCGGACCCCGGATCACCACATGCACGTGCGCCGCATGCGTGGCCAGGTAGACCGCGGCCTGACCGGCGGAGTTGCCGCCGCCCACCAGCACCACCTCCTGCCGCGCACACAGGCGCGCTTCCACCGGCGAGGCCCAGTAGTAGACGCCTCGCCCCTCGAAGTCGGCCAGGCGCGGAATCGGTGGCCGGCGATAGGCCGCGCCGCTGGCGATCACCACGGTTTTCGCGCTCACGCTGCGGCCATCCTTGAGCATGATGCGATGGATGCCGCCGGCCATGCCTTGGGGGGCGTCGCCGTGACGATCACGGCCATTGCCGGCGCCATTCCCGCCGCCTTGGCCTCCGCATTCGAGGCCGGTCACTTCCAGCGGTATCGCGATATGGGCGCCGAACTTCTGCGCCTGCGCATACGCGCGGCTGGCCAGCGACTGCCCCGAGACCCCGGTGGGAAAGCCCAGGTAGTTCTCGATGCGTGAACTGGCCCCGGCCTGGCCGCCCGGCGAGAGCGAATCGAGCACCGTCACGCACAGGCCCTCCGAGGCCGCATAGACGGCCGTGGCCAGACCGGCCGGGCCGGCGCCGACCACGGCCACGTCGTACACCTGGTTGGCCTGGAATTCCGGCAGCAGTCCCAGGCACGACGCCAACTGGCCGGTATCGGGCCGGCGCAGGACGGTGCCGCCCGGGCACACCACCAGCGGCAGGTCGCTCGACGTAAAGGCGGTCCTGGACAGCAGATGCAGTGCGTCGGCGTCCTTGTCGATATCGATGACCGTATGCGGATGGTTGTTCCGGCGCAGGAACGCCTGCAACAGCAGCACGCGCGGTTCGTCGCTGTGCCCGAACAGCGTGGGCCCGCGGCCGCGCTCGATCAGGCCGGTGCGGCGCAGGATCAGCGCCCGCATGATGCGCTCGCCCAGCTCGGCCTCGGCCACCATCACCGCGCGCAGGCGCTCGGGCGCGATCACCAGCGCTTCCACGTCTTCCAGCGCGATGCCGTCGACGAGTTGCGGGCGGCCGGCCAGCTGACCGATGTCGCCCATGAAATAGCCGGGGCCGTGCTCGGCGATCAGTGTGGTGCGGTCGAAGCCGTCGCGTTGCAGCACGCGCACGCGGCCCTTGAGAATCACTACCATGCCGGCGGCCGCGTCGCCGGTGCGCACGACATAGTCGTCGGTGCGCCAGCGCCGGAGCACGCCGAAGGCGCGCACGCGGGCAATCTCCGCTGCGCTGAAGCAGGGATGCATCTGGTCCTCGCGCAGGGTCAGCGGCGAATAGGCCTGGCCGGATTCGCCGTCGATCGACGGTTCGGCGACCATGGCCGGGCTGTGCCGGGCGGCTTCGGGAAAGGGAACTGGCGACTGGTGGCGCATGATGGCTGGCCTCGAAAAGGGGCGGAGCCGACCTGACGAAGCATGGTCTTCCGCATGCAGCCATCATGGATCATCGCCGGCGAAACCACTGGTGTTTGTTGGGAAACACCGTGTACCACACGCATCGGCTTCGGCCCTGCAGGCAGGGAGAAGCCGGGCGCCGCGCGCGCAGGGGCGCGCGCGGATCAGGCGCGGAGCGGGCGCGAACCTAGCGCGGATTCAGCTTCACGGCGGGAAAGTCCACTGGCACCGCGAACGCGACGTTGACGTAGTTGGTGAACAGGTTGAGCGCCACGTGTGCCAGGATCTCGACGACTTCTTCATCGCGATAACCGGCGGCGCGCAGTTGCGCGACCTCGCTGTCGGCGAGCTGGCCGCGTTGCTCGACGACCTTCAGCGCGAATGCCAGCGCGGCGGCGGTCTTCGGGTCCTCGGCGTGGCCGGCCTGGGCGGCGGTCATCTCGGCGGCCGAGGCGCCGGCCTTGCGGCCCAGCGCGGTGTGCGCGGCCAGACAGTACTCGCAACGGTTGCGGTCGGCGATGGCCACGGCGATTTTTTCGCCGAGCAGGGCCGGAATGGTGCCGCTGCCCAGCGCGCCAAACGCGCCCCACATCGCCTTCAACGCGGCGGGCGAGTTCGCCACCGCGCGGAACATGTTGGGCGTGGCGCCGAACGCGCCGTGGATCTGCGCGAGAGTGTCGGCGCTGGCGGACGGTGCGGTCTGCTGGTCGAGCAGGGGAACAAGTGCTTGCATGAGAAATCCTTTCGGTGGGTCGATGCGTTGCGATGGCAGGCGGCAGATGCCGTTGCTGGAAGGCAGTATGGTCGGCCGGTCTGTACTTGAGGATACAATCCGTCCATGTTTCGTATCTTTTCGTCCAGGTCCGTATGTCAGCCTCCGCCATCACGCCGCAAGACCGCCTCTCCGCGCTGCTTGAGCGCTTCCGCGTGCGCGCGCACCTGTTTCACGTGGGACCGCTGTGCGGCCTGACCCGGTTCGACGTGAAAGGGCGCGGCTTTCTGCATGTGTTGCGCGAGGGCGGGATGGAGGTCACGCATAGCGCGCGCGGGTTGCCCCGGCACCTGCGCGTGGACGAGCCCACGCTGCTGTTCTATCCGCGCCAGGTGGTGCACCGGTTTCACAATCCCCCGGTCGACGGTTCGCAGTTCACCTGCGCCACGCTGGAATTCGCCGGCGGAGACATGAACCCCGTGGCGCGCGCGTTGCCGCCGCTGATCGTATTGCCGCTGGCGCGCGTGCAGGGCTTGTCGCCGGCGTTGCGCCTGCTGTTTGCGGAGACGGAGCACGTGCGCTGCGGCCAGCGGCTGCTGGCGGACCGCTTGTTCGAGGTGGTGCTGATCCAGTTATTGCGGTGGTTGCTCGACCATCCGCAACTGGCCGGCGTGCAGCCGGGACTGATCACGGGCCTGTCCGATGCGCGTCTCGCGCGCGCGCTGATCGCGATGCACGAAGGGCCGGGGGAGCCGTGGACGCTGGCGCGGATGGCCGAGCGTGCCGGGATGTCGCGCAGCGCTTTCGCGGCGGCATTTCACGCCAACGTCGGACAGACCCCGGCCGACTACCTGGCGGACTGGCGCGTGAGCCTCGCGCAGGCACGCCTGCGCGAGGGGGTGCCGGTCAAGCGACTGGCGGACGAGCTCGGCTACGCCAATCCGTCCGCACTGTCGCGCGCGTTCCAGGTACGCGTCGGGCTGTCGCCACGGGACTGGCTGCGCGACGACGGCGCGGGCTGAGCGCAACGCCGCCGGCAGGGTGGTGGCGCCGGACGCATCAGGCGCGATGGAGGCGCAGATAGCCGTGCGCGTCCATCGCGCCGAGCTGGCCGGTATGGCGCCAGCCGTCGGCCTCGTCATCGCCATCGGCGGCATCGTCGGTGGAATCATCGGCAAAATACGCACGCATGGTGCCGGCCCCGCGCACGCAGATCTCGCCGAGCGCATGCACGGGCACGATCTCCCCGCTGGCGGTATCGACGATCTTGACCTCGGCCCCCGGCATTGGCCGGCCGACGGTGTCGGGCCATGTGGCGTGAAGCTCGTCCGGCAACGTGTGGGCGAGAAACAGCGACGACTCGGGCTGGCCGAATCCCATGGCCACCTTCACGCCGAAGGCACGCCGCGCGCGCCGCAGGAGGTCCGCGGCGGGCACGGTGTCGAGGGACACCAGCCGCCATGCCTGCAGGTCGAAGGTTGTCATCTCGGGATGCGCGAGCATCAGGTCGAGCATGGCCGCGTCGCATGGCACGATGGTGCCGCGCTTGCGCTCCAGCAGCGATAGCGCCAGCAGCGCATCGAACGTGGGCAGCAGCACATGCGTGCCGCCCGTTTGCAGCGCACCCAGCGTGACCGGCGCGCAGCTCATGGTCTGGCACAGCGGCAGCGGATTGATCCACACGTCGCTCGAACGCGCGCCCAGGCGCCGTGCATAGAGCCGGCTGTTGTTGGCCAGGCTGCGATGCGTCAGGCATGCGCCGCGCGGCGGTCCCGGGTGGCGCGAGGTGTAATGGATCTGCGCAATATCGTCGGGCGCGGGCGTGGGCAGTGCGCCGGTGAACGACAGGTCCGACACGAAGTGATCCCAGTCGCCGAGCGAGATCACCTCGCGCAAGGCCGGCAGTGCACCGCGGTTGCCGGCGAGCGTCGCCAGCAGGTTGCGGCCGCGATGGACCGGCTGCGCGAACACGCCGCGCGCGCAGGAATGGCGCAGGATATGAGACACCTCGGGGCCGGTGCTGGCGGGCGGCACCGGCACCAGTACCAGGCCGGCCAGCGCGGCGCCGAGCTCGAGCAAGATCCACTCGGGACAATTGGCGGACCACACCGCGACATGTTCGCCCGGTGCAAAGCGGGCGAGCAGTGCGCGTGCCACCTGTTCGCATGCAGTCAGCAGGTCGTCGTAGCTCCAGCGCTGGCGCGGCGGGCCTGGTGTGCCGTCGATGAGCGCGGTACGCAGGCCGTGGTCGCGTGCCGTCATGCGCAGTGCCGCGCCGATGGTCTGATCGAAGATCAGCGCCTCTCCGGCGGCAGGCCAGTACGCATGGGTCAGAACACGTGTGGGCAACTCGTCCATGAACGCTCCGTGGCTTGCCTGCAAGCCTCTGCCGCGGCTTGCCGACGGGCTGGAGAATATGGCCCGAACCCCCCCGGTGTCAAAGCGTCCCGTATTGCCACGGCACTGAACTTGCCGCTTGCACCGATCGCGGCGCGCGCCGTCATCGGTCGGTCACGACCGTGCCATGCGTGCAGCCGTGCCGGGTGCGCCGTCCTGCCCGGTGACCGTGCTTCAGCCAGCCTGCCGCATCACCCATGCGACCGCGCGCGCGAGGTAGGGCGAGGTATCGCCGGCCCGGTAGCTCATGATGACCGGTGAGACGAAGCTTGGCGCGTCGATCGGGACGTAGCGCACATCGTCGCGATGCAGCCGCTGCACCGAGGCCGGCACCAGCGTCATGCCGAGTCCCGCCGCGACGAGGCCGAGCGCGGTCTGCAGTTCGTTGGCTTCCTGCACCACGCGCGGCTGCAGGCCCTGCGCGCGGAATAGCGACAGCACGTGATCGGCGTAGCTGGGACGCGGGCGCGCGGGATAGAGGATCAGCGCCTGCGCCGCCAGTGCATGCACGGTCAATGCCCGTGCCGGCGGCGCGGCCCCGGCGGCGTCGGCCGGATACGCGGCCACCAGCGGCTCGGCCATCACCACCTGCTGCGCGATGGCGGGATCGTGGAAGGCGAGGCGACCGAAGCCAAGATCGATGCGGCCGGACTTGAGCGCTTCCATCTGCTGCACGGTGATCATCTCGGTCAGGCCGACCTCGACCGCGCTGTCGTCCGCGCGCAGTTCGCGAATCAGCTCGGGCAGCACACCGTAGAGCACCGACGGCACGAAGCCGATGCCGAACCAGCGCTTCTCGTTACGGCCGATGCGGCGCGTGCCTTCCAGCGTTTCCTCCAGCCGCTGGGTCAACTGCAGCGACTGCTCGAGCAGAAAGCGTCCCGCTTCGGTCAGTTGCAGGCCACGGCCGACGCGGTCGAACAGCGGCACGCCCACTTCCTCCTCGAACTGCCGGATCTGCCGCGAGAGCGGCGGCTGGGCCATATGCAGGCGCACCGCGGCACGCGTGACGTTGAGCTCCTGGGCAACAGTCTGGAAATAGCGGAGATGGCGCAGTTCCATGGCGGCAAGGTATGCGGGAATGCATACCCAAAAGGTATCGAATAAGACATCATCGGTCTTGGACGCGTGCGGCGTCAAGGACCATACTGGCGCCACCGATAGATCAGGCACCAGGAAAGTATGGCAACGACGATTCAAGCAGTGGAGGCGGTCCTGGTCGATCTGCCGACCATCCGGGCCCACCAGCTGGCCATGGCCACCATGCAGCAGCAGACGCTGGCGATCGTGCGGCTGCGTTGCAGCGACGGTATCGAGGGCATCGGCGAGGCCACCACCATCGGCGGCCTGTCCTATGGCGACGAAAGCCCGGAAGGCATCAAGCTGACCATCGATACCTATCTGGCGCCCGCCCTGGTCGGCGAGGACGCCACCAACATCCATGCGGCAATGGCGCGCCTCAACAAGGTGGCGCGCGGCAACCGCTTTGCCAAGTCGGCGCTGGAATCGGCGTTGCTCGACGCGCAGGGCAAGCGCCTCGGCGTGCCGGTCTCGACCTTGCTCGGCGGCCGCGTGCGCGACACGCTGCCGGCGTTGTGGACCCTGGCCAGTGGCGATACCGGCCGCGATATCGAGGAGGCCGAGCGTCTGCTGGCCGAACGCCGGCACAACACCTTCAAGCTCAAGATCGGCCGTCGCGGCGTGCGCGACGACGTGGCGCATGTGGCTGCCATCAAGCGCGCGCTGGGCGAACGGGCGCGCGTGACGGTCGACGTCAACCAGGCGTGGAACGAGGCCGAGGCGGCCACCGGCATTGCGATGCTGGAGGCGGCCGGCATCGACCTGATCGAACAGCCCACGCCGCGCGAGCAGAAGATGGCGCTGGCGCGGCTGGCCGCGCGCTTCGTGGTGCCGATCATGGCCGACGAGGCGGTATGCGGCCCCGAAGATGCGATGGAACTGGCCCGGATCGGCGCTGCCGATGTGTTTGCGCTGAAGATCGCCAAGGCGGGCGGCATCTTCGGCATGCTGCGTACGGCCGCGGTGGGCGATGCGGCGGGCATCGCGCTCTATGGCGGCACCATGCTGGAAGGCAGCGTGGGCACCATTGCCGCGGCGCATGGGTTCTGCACGCTGCCGCAGCTTGCCTGGGGCACCGAGCTGTTCGGGCCGCTGCTGCTGAAGGACGATATCGTGGTCGAGCGCCCCGTGTATCGTGACTTCTCGCTGCACCTGCCGCAAGGGCCGGGCCTCGGGCTTGCGCTAGATGAGGACAAGCTCGCGCATTACCGACGCAAATGACGGACGCGCATGACGGACGCGAATGAGGGCCGCAAATTGCGGACATGAGCAAGGCGCGAACCGGCACGCTGCGACGCCGCAGTCAACCCACGACAAGGAGATACCGATGTTGTACCTGGTGAGGATGGATGTCCATCTGCCGCACGACCTGCCGGCCGCGCAGGCGGACGAGATCAAGGCGCGCGAGAAGGCCTACGCGCAGGACCTGCAGCGGCAGGGCAAGTGGCAGCAGCTGTATCGCGTGGTGGGCGAATACGCCAACTACAGCGTGTTCGACGTGGAGTCGAACGACGAGCTGCACACGTTGCTGGCGGCGCTGCCGCTGTTCCCCTATATGAAGATCCAGGTCACGCCGCTGGCGAAGCATCCGTCTTCGATCCGGTAAGCGCAATCAGAACCACAAGGTGGAGGAGACGATGTCGAAGCAAAGCAAACCGGCCGCCGTGCGCATGCCGGGCAACGAAGGCCGCGCGCATGTGCGCGCGGGCATGGCAAGCCTGGCCGCGGCATGCGCGCTGCTGTGCGGCGTGTCCGGCGCCGCGCAGGCCGCCTATCCCGACCATGCCATCCGCTGGATCGTACCGTTCCCCGCGGGCGGGGCGATGGACAATATCGCGCGCACGCTGGGCGAGGACATGTCGCAGACGCTCGGGCAGCCGGTGGTGGTGGAGAACCGCCCGGGTGCCGGTGGCAATATCGGCGCGGAACTGGTGGCGCGCGCGCCGGCCGACGGCTACACGCTGCTCATCGTCGCCAACGGCATGGCGGTGAATCCCGCGCTCTACGGCAAGCTTGGCTACGACCCGGTCAAGGACTTCGCGCCGGTGTCGCTGCTCGCGGTGGTGCCCAACGTGCTGGTGACCAACAAGGCGAAGAATCCCGCCAGCAAGGTGGCCGAGGTGATTGCCAGGGCCAAGGCACAGCCGGGCAAGTACACCTACGCGTCGGCCGGCAACGGCACCTCGATCCATCTGGCCGGCGAGCTGTTCACGTCGATGGCGCAGGTGGATATGCTCCACATTCCGTACAAGGGCAGCGGCCCGGCCATGACCGATCTGCTCGGCGGCCAGGTCGACTACATGTTCGACAGCATTACCTCGGCCAAGCCCCATATCGATGCGGGCAAGCTGACCCCGATCGCCGTGACCACGAGCCGGCGCTCGACCGCGCTGCCCAATGTGCCGACGGTGGCGGAGTCGGGGCTGCCCGGCTACGAACTGTCGCCGTGGTTCGCGGCCTTTGTGCCGGCGCGCACGCCGCAGGCGGCTATCGATACCCTGAACCGCGCGATGCTGGAGGCGCTGAAGAAGCCCGCCGTGCAGAAGCGCCTGGCGGCTATCGGGGCCGAGCCGATCGGCAGCACGCCGGCCGCGCTCAAGGACCACCTGGCTCGCGAGACCACCAAGTGGGGCGCGCTGATCCGCGAGCGGGGTATCCATGCCGATTGAACCGACGCGCCAGCTGCACTACGAGATCGCCGGGCCGGCGCAGGCGCCGGTGCTCGTGCTGGCCAACTCGCTGGGCACCACGCTCGGGATGTGGCAGCCGCAGATGGCCGCGTGGACCGCGCGCTATCGGGTGCTGCGCCATGACACGCGCGGCCATGGCCGCTCGCCGCTGCCGGCGGCGGGCGCCGCGTCGGGGTTTGGCTTCGACGACCTCGCGGCCGATATCGTTGCCATCCTCGACCATGCCGGGATCGCACGCGCGCACTATTGCGGGCTCTCGATGGGCGGCATGACCGGCATGGTGCTGGCGCGTCATCATGCGGATCGCTTCGACCGCTTCGTGTTTGCCAATACGGCCGCGCAGATCGGGCCGGAATCGGTCTGGAATGCCCGCATCGAGACGGTGCGGCGCGGCGGCATGGACGCCATTGTCGAGGGCGTGCTGGCACGCTGGTTCACCGATGACTACCGCGCCAGGCCCGATGCCGGGATCGGACCGGTGCGCGAGATGCTGGCGCGGACCGACCCGGCCGGCTATCTCGCCAACTGCGCGGCGGTGCGCGATGCCGACCTGCGGCCATTGCTGGCCGGCATCGACGCGGAGGTGCTGGTGATTGCCGGTGAGCGGGACCTCGCCACCACCGCGGCGCAGGGCCGTGCCGTGGCTGAATCGATAGGGGGCGCACACTTTCTGTCACTCGATGCGGCCCATCTGTCCAACTGGGAAGTGCCCGCGGCCTTTGCCGACGCGGTCAGCAATTTTCTGGCGCTGCGCTAGGGGCCGGTACGCATGGTGTGGCCAACGCAACGATTGTTGCCGGCATGGCTACGCGGTGGTGACATCGATGCGCGCAATGCCATGCTCAAGGAGCCTCAAGGTGCGCGCGGCCCCGCCGTTATCCCGGAGGTCCACCACCTTCGCCCCTTCTTACGATGGCCAAGACCTCCCCGCTCGGTTCGCTCGCCGGCGTCAATCTCGATGCCGTGCTGGCCGACATCCAGCGCAAGCAAGGCGGCCGCCTTGCCAGTATTGCTCAGCAGGAACAGTCGTACACGTCCAGGCTTTCCGCCTATGGCAAGGTGGCCGGCGCGCTGACGGACTGGAAGTCCGCCGCGGCGGCACTGGCCAAGGCGTTCGGTGCCGGCGGCGACGAGGCCGGGCCGGATGCCGACAAGATCAAGTCGGCGGTCAAGTCCTTCGTCGATGCGTACAACGCCGCGCAGAAGGTCATGGCCAGTGTCGGCGGCTACGACAAGAGCACCGGCTCCGGAGGCGCGCTGTTCGGCGACAAGGCCCTGGCCGATGCGCGCACCCAGTTGCGCGACGTGTTCAACCAGACCACCGGTGGCGCGCTGGCCGACTACGGCCTGTCGTTCGATAGCGATGGCACGCTGCAGCTCGACCAGGACAAGCTCGGCGCCGCGATCCAGAGCAATCCGGGTGGGGTGCGCCAGTTCTTTATCGGCGACGACGGCGACGCCGGCCTGGCCGGTCGCGCGACGGCACTGGTGAGCGCGCTGACCGGCAAGGGCAGCCCGCTCGCCGGCGCGTCCGACGACGCGCTTGCCATGCTCGCGCTGCTGGACCAGAGCCACGAGAACGAATCGGACCGCGTGCAGCAACTCGTGGCGTCGTACCGCGCGCAATTCCAGCAACTGAGCCTGGTCAGCTACAACTTCGACGTCGCCAGCATGTTCATGTCGGACCAGCTGGCGGTGCTGCGGGGCTGAGCTCGGCCAGAAACGGCGTCAAGGTCGCCGCGATCCAGTCCATGAATACCCGCACCCGCGACGGCAGGTTGCGGCGGTGCGGGTAAAGCAGGGTGACCGGCATGGATGGCGGCCGGTACGCGGGCAGGACCTCCACCAGCCGGCCGTCGTCGAGCGCCGGCTGCATCGCATGCAGCGGCGCCTGCACGATGCCAAGGCCGGCCAGGGCCGCCGCCGTGTAGGCGTGACTGTTGTTGACGGTCACCTCGCCCGCCATCGGTATGGCGACCGTGCCGGCCTCACCCGTATATTCGAATCCCACCGAGCGCTGGCCAAAGGTGCCGACGAAATGCACCAGTCGATGGCCGGCCAGGTCGGCGACGTGCGTGGGCATGCCGTGTGCCTGCACGTAAGCCGGGCTGGCGCAGTTGATCATCGGCATTAAGCCGAGTGGCCGCGCCACCAGGGCGCTCTCTTCGAGCGCACCCATGCGGATCACGCAATCGAAACCCTCCCGTACCACGTCGACCCGGCGATCGGTGGCGCTGATTTCGACCGACAGGCCCGGATGGCGCGCCAGGAAGTCGGGCAGGCGCGGGATGACGAAAAGCTGGGCGATGCCGGCCGACATGTCGACGCGTAACCGTCCCTTGAGCGCGTGGCCCTCGCGCCGGAACATGCCGTGCAGATCGTCCATGTCGTCGAGCAGGTCGCGCGCGCGCTCGTGGAACGCGTGGCCATCGGGGGTCAGCTGGACTTTGCGCGTGGTGCGATGGAACAACTGGGTGCCGAGCTGCGACTCGAGCCGCTGAATGGCCAGCGAGACCGCGGCTTTCGACAGGTCGAGGCTGGCAGCGGCGCGCGCAAAGCCACCGAGGTCTGCCACCTGCAGGAAGATGCGGAGCGTATCGAGGGAGTCCATGGTCGGGACTGTTCACATGACGTGAACGATGATATCGCCATCGACTGATTTATCCAATGCGGATTGGTCAATACAGTGGAGTCACCGCGGCGAGGCGCCGCTTCCTTTCCGGAGAACTTCATGCAACATGCACCGATCGCGTTGATCACCGGCGGCAGCCGGGGTCTTGGCCGTAACGCCGCCCTGCACGTGGCTCGGGACGGCACCGACGTCCTGCTCACCTATCGCAGCAATCGCGCGGAGGCGGACGCCGCCGTCGCGGAAATCCGCGCGCTGGGCCGGCGCGCCGCCGCGCTGCCGCTCGATGTCGGCCAGAGCGCCACGTTCGCGTCGTTCGCCGCCCAGGTCCGGAAGGTGCTGGCCGACTGGCAGCGCACGGATTTCGATTTTCTGGTCAATAACGCCGGCATCGGCTATCACGTGCCGTTTGCCGATACCACCGAGGCCGTGTTCGACGAACTGATGCGCGTGCACCTGAAGGCGCCGTACTTCCTGACGCAGGCGTTGCTGCCGCTGATCGCGGACGGCGGCCGCATCCTCAACGTGTCCTCCGGTCTCGCGCGCTTCGCATTTGCGGGCTATTCCGCGTACGGCATGATGAAAGGCGGGGTCGAGGTGCTCACGCGCTATCTGGCCAGGGAGCTCGGTGCACGCGGCATCAGCGTCAACACGATCGCTCCCGGCGCCATCGAGACCGATTTCGCCGGCGGCGGGGTCCGCGACAACGCCCAGGCCAACGCGGCGGTCGCCGCGGTGACCGCGCTCGGCCGCGCCGGCCGCCCCGACGATATCGGGCCGGTGGTCGCGGCGCTGCTGTCGCCCGGCACCAAATGGGTCAACGCACAGCGCGTCGAGGCCTCGGGCGGGATGATGCTCTGAGCGCCGCGGCGCGCGCCTATTTGCCGCGGGCGCGACGACGCGCAGGGGGTGGTGAGCTCGGCTGCGCCGGGCTGGCCTTGCGCGGCGGCTGGCCTACGCGTTCCTGCAGCCACGCGTGCAGCAGCCGGATCGCGGGCGAGAATTGCTTGCGGTGCGGGCATACCAGGTTCAGCGGGATGGCATCGCCGGAGATGTGGTCGAGCAGCGTCACCAGGCGGCCGGCGTGCAGGTCGGCGGCGACATCGAGCCATGATTTGTAGGCGATGCCTTCGCCGGCCACGGCCCAGCGCCGCACGATGTCGGCATCGTCGCTGATCAGCGGGCCCGATACCGCCACCACGCGGCGCTTGCCGTCTTCCTGGAACGACCACTTGTCGTAGACGCGGCCATGCAGCATGAAGCGCAGGCACGTATGCGCGGACAACGCGTCGAGCGAGTCCGGCGCCGGGTGGCGCGCGAGGTAGTCGGGCGAGGCAACCAGGACGCGGCAGTTGGCGGGCGCCACCGGCAGCGCCACGTAGCTCGAATCCTCCATGTTGCCGTAGCGCAGGGCAACGTCGACCGGATCGCGAAACACGTCCGCGACCTGGTCGGAGAACGACAGGCGCAGGGTCAGTTGCGGATGCGCGCGGCGGAATTCGGTCAGCAGCGGCAGCAGGACATTGCGGCCCAGGTCGGACGGCGCGGCGATCTGCAGCACGCCCTTGACCGTGGCGGTCTCGGTATGAATCCGTTCGTGCCCCTCGCGCAGCGTTTCCAGCGCGCCCTGCGCATAGGGCAGGTACTGCTCGCCATCGGCGGTCAGCCGCAGGCTGCGCGTCGAGCGGGCGAACAGGCGGATATTGAGGTCGCGCTCGAGCCGCTGGATTGCGGCACTGACCTGGCCGGGCAGCAGGTTCACCTCGCGCGCCGCCGCGGAGAAGCTGCCGAGCGCGGCGGAGCGCACGAACAGGGCAAGGTCGTCGAATCGGATCATTTTCACGGGCGCAGAGAAAGTGCTTCCGAATTTTGCCTGTTTCCGGATGAGTTAGCGATGGACATCATGGTAACCATCGATTTCTCCTCACTTTCCGGGTGCCGCCATGAACCAGTTTCCCCGCCTTTCGCGCTTTGCCATTGCCTTGACCCTTGCCGCCAGCGCACCGCTGGCGTCCGCCGCCACGCTGGCCGCGCTGCCTGCCGAGAAGCCTGTCGGCAAGCTGGAGCAGGTGTTTGCGTTCCGGGGCCCGATGCCGACCGGTGTCACCGTGACCGAGACCGGCCGCATCTTCGTCAACTTTCCGCGCTGGGGCGACGACGTGCCGTTCACCGTCGGCGAGATCCGCGGCAACCAGGTGGTGCCGTATCCGGACGCCGCCATCAATCGCCAGGCCAACCCCGCGGGCTTCCTGAGCGTGCAGAGCGTGGTGGCGGACGGGCAGGGCAAGGTCTGGATCCTGGACACCGCCGCGCCCGGATTCGCGGCGCCGGTGCCGGGCCGCGCGCGGCTGGTGGCGGTGGACCTCGCGACCGACAAGGTGGTGCGTTCGCTGGCGTTTCCGGCCGACGTGATCCTGCCGAGCACCTACGTCAACGACATGCGCTTCGACTATCGGACCGGTGAGGCCGGCACGATCTATGTCACGGATTCGTCGGTGTCGGGGCCGGGCGCCATTATCGTGGTCGATATCGCCAGCGGCCGCGCCATGCGGCGGCTCAGCGGCGACCGTTCGACATCGGTCGACAAGTCGTTTGTGCCGGTGGTGGAAGGCAAGCCGATGGCGATGCGCGACCCCGACGGCAAGACCCGCCCGTTCGGCGTGGCCTCGGACGGGATTGCCCTGTCGGCCGATGGCGAGACGCTGTACTTCTGCCCGCTGTCGAGCCGTCATCTCTATGCGGTGCCGACGCGCCTGCTGCGCGACCCCTCGGTGAGCGAGGCCCAGCTCGCGGCGGCGGTGCAGGATCTCGGCGAGAAGGGCGCCTCCGACGGGCTCGAGAGCGATGCCGCCGGCGCCGTGTATGCCGGCGACTACGAGCACAACAGCATTCGCAAGCGGCTGTCCGACGGCACGTGGCAGACCATCGTGCACGATGGGCGTGCGCTGTGGCCGGACACCCTGTCGATCGGGCCGGACGGGTATCTCTACTTCACCGCCAATCAGTTGCACCGGCAGGCGCTGTTCCAGGGCAAGGACATGCGGGTCAAGCCATACAGCCTGTTTCGCGTGAAGATCGATGCCAGGCCGGCGCCGACGCGATAGCCTGCAGATGCCTGGCGGTCAACGGTGCTCAGGCCGCGTCGCGGTCGAGCACCACGAAGTACTTGCGTACCGGCTCGATGACCTCGAAGGTGCCCTCGAAGCCGGCCGGAATCACGCATGCATCGCCGGCGCCGAACTCGCGCGCCACGCCGGCGAGGTCGGTAATGCGCAGCCGGCCGCTGATCACATGGAAGAACTCTTCCTTGCCGGCCGGAAACGCGATGCGCCACGCGCCGGGCTCGCACGCCCAGATGCCGCAGTCGAAGTCGCCGCGCGTCGCGCTGTAGTGGGTCCACGTGGTGCGGTCCGGATTGCCTTGCACGAGCCGGTCCGCGCGCGGACGGTCATGGCTCGGCACCGGGTCGGCGCGGAAATCGATCAGGGCGGGGGAGCGCGATGGGGGCGGAGGGGGCGGAGGGGGCAGACATGGCAGGCAACGTGAAACGGAAGTCGTCAGTCTACCGCGTCAGCGCGTCCCGTCCGCCGTGCTCGTGCTCGTGCCGGCCGGCTCGCCAGCGGGCAGTACTTCGAAGGCGAGCAACTGCGTGACCTGCGGCGGGCCGAAGTTATCGTCGGACACCATCACCAGTGTCCGGTGTCCATTCGGCAGCCGGGGGCCCCACGCGATGCCTTCGATATTGTCGAGCCGCGGCAGGCCCAGTGTGGTGAGGTTCAGCACCAGACGCTTGGTCGCCGGGCGAAAGGCCGCGCGCACCTCCAGCGACGGCACCGCGCGGGTATCGGTGGCGTCGCGGACGTCCATCTCGTAGAGGCGGATATCGTTGACGTAACGGCCCTCGGCGTTCTGCGCGGCCGCGCGTTCGACCATCAGGAATCGATGCGCGTCGATGGCCAGCATCTCGGACACCCCGTTCTCGCCGCGCCGGCCCGTGGCCGGGGCCGGCGTCACGGCATCGATCGGGTATGCCACCTGGCGCAGCACGGTGCCGTCGCGACCGAATTGCGTGACGCGCGACCACGCGCCCGCCTGCGCCGTTGGCACCGGTCCATCCTCATGCAGGGGGCCTTCCATCGCCGTCCACAGGGTCTCGCCATCGGCCGAGAACGTGAGCGCTTCGAAGCCCAGGTTGAAGCGCGCGCCGCTGCCGATCGGCTCGCACAGCCGGAACATCGCCGGCGGCTCGATGCGACCGAGATAGGCGCCCGCCCGCGTGCCATGCGTGATCGACGGATCGCGATGCGTGGTAATGCAGTCGCCCTCGCTCGTGTACCAGAGCGTGCGGTCGCGCGGATCCACGCGGATCGACTCGAAGTCGGGAATCTCGCCGCGCGCCAGCACCTGCCGCAGCCGCGAGGGATACGGCTTGCCGTTGGCCTGCGTAAACACGGTGACGCCGGTCAGCACGAAGCTGCTGAACGCGTTGGCGTCGAGAGTCAGCTTTGCCGTATAAAAGCGCGCCGGCGATGTCTCGGAGCGGTCGTCGCTGACCAGGTACCAGGTATTGGTACTGGCGTCGTAGTCGAGGCCCGACAGCCCGCCCGCGATGGTGTCCTGGAATGTCGCGCCGGGCGGTATGCGCTGCTCGCCAATCAGGCGCAGCGCCTGCAGGGTGGGGCCGGCGCGCCCGGTGCAATCGGCGCAATCGGCGCCTTGGGCGTTTGCCGGCGAGGGCAATACGAGAGTGCCCACGCAGGCGAGGGCGGCCGCCCAGGCCGCGCAAGCGGGGAGCGGCGGAAAGGCGCAGCGCTTCGCCATGATCGTGCGGGTATGCATGCAGGTGATGGTCCGAACAGACACGCGCGATTGTGCCAGCACGATATGACACGTCTTTCCACCAGATCTCGTTTCTTGCGCGCGAAGCACTCCCCACTTGCCCCTTCCGCTTTCCCGACCCCTCGCACGTAGGGCACCGTCGGCCATGACAAGGCGGTGACCTTCATCGCTCGGTCACACTTTGATGACGATAATCACGGCGCACATGTTACGGACTGTAACCAAGGGCTTTCGCATGAGTATTCGTCATCGCATCACGCTGTTGATCGTCCTGATGTTGGTCGCGCTGGCGGCCATCGGTGGCTACGCGGTATTCCAGACGCGCGGCAGCGCGGCCGAAGTGAGGCAGGTCACCGCCGGCGTGGTGCCCAGCGCGCTGGCCTCGGCCGACGTGGTGTCGCTGGTGAAGGACGTGCAACTGGCCACCATGACACTGGTCTACGCCCCCGACGCCAATCTCGTGGCGCAGGCACAGGAAGACCTGAAGGCGCGCGAGACCGCGCTGAAGACGGCGCTTGCCGAGCAGGCCGCAAGCGCCAACAGTCATGCCCAGAAAGGGCTGCTGACCCAGGCGGACGAGAGCGTCGACAATTATTTCCAGGCGATCCAGGAAACCGCCGACATGAAGGCCGCCGGCAAGGACGAGATCGCCCAGGCCTTCCTGTTTGCCAACGTGGCGCGCTATCGCGACGAACTCGAGAAGATCGTGGCCACCCTGCGCGTGGAGAAGAATCGCGAGAAGGACCAGGCCATCGATTCGCTCAATGGCAACCTGGCCACCACTACCACGGCGATCGGCGCTGTCAGCGGCGTGGCGGTGATCGTGCTGGTGGCGGTTGGCATGCTGCTGTACCGGCAGATCACCCAGCCGCTCACGCGCATGCAGGGCATGATGAGCGAGATCGCGACCAGCCAGGACTTCACGCGGCGCGTGCCGGTGGGGCGCATGGACGAGATCGGCCATTCGATCGTCGCGTTCAACCAGATGATCGAGAAGATCCAGGAGAACTCGCTGCTGCTGCGCCAGAAGAACGCCGACATCCAGGCGATCCTGCAGAACATGCAGCAGGGCATCCTGACCGTGGTCGAGGATGCGACCGTGCACCCCGAATATTCGGTGTATCTCGAGCAGATCTTCGAGACCGGCGAGATCGCCGGGCGCGACTTCATGGACCTCGTGTTTGCCGACACCGACCTCGATGCCGATGGCCGCGCGCAAGTGGAAGCCGCGGTGGGTGCCTGCCTGGGCCAGGATGGCATCAACTTCGTCTTCAATCAGCATCTGCTGGTGGGCGAGGTAGTCCGGCGCATGCCGGACGGCCGCGAGAAGGCACTGGACCTGTCGTGGTCCGCGATTACCGACGACAACGATACGATCGTGCGGCTGATGCTGTGCGTGCGCGATGTGACGCAGCTGCGCAAGCTGGCCGCGGAAGCGAGCGAGCAGCGCCGCAGCCTGGAGATCATCGGCGAGATCCTGTCGGTGAGCCAGGAGAAGTTTCAGCAGTTCATCGCCAGCGCAACCGGCTTTATCCACGAGAACGAGCGCATCATCCGCCAATACTCGCAGGCCGATTCGGCCGCGATTGCCGCGCTGTTCCGCAACATGCATACGATCAAGGGCAACGCGCGCACCTACAACCTGCGCCACCTGACCAACGTCGTGCACGAGACCGAACAGCGCTACGACGCGCTGCGGCAGGAAGACGGCGCCCGGCAGTGGGACCAGAACGACCTGATGGCCGAACTGATGCGCGTGCGCGAGGCCATCGACCGCTACGCCACCATCAACGAGCACAGCCTCGGCCGCAAGGGGCCAGGCATGGTGGCCGACGGCAATGCGCTGGTGGTAGTGGACAAGGCGCGTATCGGCGAAGCGCTGCGCCTGATCGAGCATGCCAACCCGGCCAGCCTGCCGGACCTGGTGTCGATGCGCGAATCGGTGCGGCAGACCTTGCGCCTGCTGGGCAGCGCGAGCGTCGGCGAGGCGCTGGCCGGCGTGATCGGCTCGCTGCCGTCGCTGGCCCACGAGCTCGGCAAGGAGGTGCCATCGGTGCGCATCGACGACAACGGCTACCGGCTGGCCGAGGATGTGGTGCCGCTGATGGGCGATGTCTTCACGCATCTGCTGCGTAATGCGCTCGATCACGGCATCGAGACGGCCGAGGTGCGCCGCGCGCGCGGCAAGGCTCCCGCTGGCACCATCGATATCGAGGTGGGCGTGGACCGCGGCACGCTGCAGATCACGCTGAGCGACGATGGCCGAGGCCTCGCGCTCGACCGCATCCGCGGCATCGCGATGGATCGCGGCTGGCTTGGTGCGGATGCCTCGCCCAGCGACGAGGAGATCGCGCAGTGGATCTTCCGGCCGGGCTTCTCCACCGCGGAGACGGTCACCGCGGTGTCCGGGCGCGGGGTCGGCATGGACGCGGTGCGCGAATTCCTCGCGCGCGAAGGCGGCAGCATCGCGCTCCATTTTACCGACGACCGCAAGGGCGCGCCGTTCCGCCAGTTCCAGACCGTGATCAGCCTGCCGGAACGCGTGGCGGTCGACAGCGTGGGCATGCTGGCCTGAACACCACCCGCCACCATCGGCCACTCGCCCATCACCCGCCACACGCCACACGCCCGAAGAAGGAAGGATGTCGATGCTCGCCTATGTATGGATCGCCCTGCCGGGCGTTGCGCTTGGGGCTGCCCTCGCATGGGCATGCGCGCGGCAGCGCGGCCAGGCCACGCTGGCCGCGGCGCATGATGCCGCCGGGCAGCGCGTGGCGGACCTGTTGCGCCAGCACGCCGATCTGCAAGCGCGGGCGGACGCGCTCGCCGACGCGCTGCACGCATGCGAGAGCGAGCTCGCCACCGCGCAGGCCACGGTGGCGGCGCAGGCGGAAAGCAGCCGCGACGCGGAAGCGGCGCTGGCGGCGGTGCGTGCCGAGCGCGATCGCTGGGCCGGCCTGTCGCGGCAGATCGCGGGCGAGACCGCGCGCCTGCGCGGCCTGGCGCACACGTTCGAGCGCTGGCACGAGCAGATGATCTCGCTGATGACGCAGAACCAGGCCATGCATGCGCGCAACGAGGAGCTGTCGGCCATCGTGCGGCACGTGGTGATCGTTTCGCTCAACGCCTCGATCGAGGCGGCGCGCGTGGGCGCGGCGGGCCGCGGCTTTGCCGTGGTGGCCGGCGAAGTGCGCGCACTGGCGGCGCGCTCCGAGGCACTGTCGCGCAGCTATAGCGAGAGCCTGCATCGCAACGACCTGACTACCACCGCGACGTTCCAGGACATCCAGGCCGGCGGCAAGATGATCACGGCGTCGCTGGCGAGCGTCGAGGCGCTCGCCGGGCAGTTCCAGTCCCAGTCCCAACCCCAACCGCAGTCGCTGCACTAGCGTGGCCGAGACCGAACTTGTCACCCCGCGCGCGCGGGCCAGCCTGGAGCGCATACTCCAGCATGCCGCGCAGTCGCGCCTGGCGCGCAACGCCGGCGACGCGGTGCGGCTCGAGCCGCTGCCGGCATGGCCGCAAGAGCGCCGTGGCCACGATGCGGTCGCGGCCGATCTGGTCGTGCTGACCATCTCGTCGATGGTGTTCCGGCTCGTGCTGGTGCTGCGCGTGCAGCACGACACGGCCACGCGCGACTACTACGTCGGCGACGCCGACCGTACGCTGCGCGAAACCTTCGTCGAGTACGGCAACCTGTGCTGTGGCGCGCTCAACCAGGCGCTGCTCGACCACTATCCCGATCTCGGCATGTCCACGCCATACGTGCTGAGCGCGCATTGCGCCGCTCACCTCGATGCGCTGGCGCCCGCGTACCAGGCCATGTATGCCGTGACGATCGCTGGCACGGTGTCGTTGCAGGCCACGCTGTGCGTATGCGCCAATGCGCCGGTCGACTTCGTGGCCGAGATGCAGCCCGCCACCGACTCAGGCGGCGGCGAGCTCGAGTTTTTCTGAAGCAGGAGAAGAAGCGTGGCAAAAATCCTTGTAGTGGACGATTCCCCGACCGTGCGCGATGAAGTGGCGGGCTTTCTGCGCAAGCACGGCATGGACGTCGACACGGCCGTCGATGGCAGGGACGGGCTCGCCAAAGTCCGTGCCAATGCTGGCGTGAAGCTGGTCATCAGCGACGTCAACATGCCCAACATGGACGGCCTCACCATGGCGGAAAAGATTCGTGGCGAGCTTGGCAACAAGAGCGTCAATATCGTCATGCTTACCACGGAGAGCAGTCAGGCCATGAAGGACCGCGGCAAGGCGGCGGGCGTCAAGGGCTGGATTGTCAAACCGTTCAGGGGAGAGGCCGTCCTCGACGCATTCCGCAAGCTCGCGGCCTGATCCGCCAGGCGTTCCCTCCCTGCGTCGGCGCTGCGGACGGGGAGGGAGCGGCCATGGGTAAGAACCTCCAGATTTTGTCAAGAAATCAAAATAATTCTCATTTGCACTGATGCCGGCCATACGATCGCTTCCCCAAAGCGATACTTGGAACCTGGCAAATGCGACGATTTTCAGCAGCTTTCCGCCCCAATATCCTGGCGACGGCGCTCGCGGGCCCGGCTGCGGCCATGGCGATGCAGGCGGTGGCGCAGGAGGCGACGGCGCCCGGCAGTGCGCTGCCGCGGTTGCAGGATGTGACAGTGAAGGGCGCGCGCGACGCCTATATGGTTGATTCCGCGCAGTCCCCGAAATTTACGGCGCCGCTGCTAGACACCCCGAAGTCCGTCACGGTCGTTCCCGGAGAAGTCATCCGGCAGTCGGAGTCCAATTCCCTGCAGGAGGCGCTGCGCAACACGCCGGGCATCACCTTCGGTGCCGCCGAGGGGGGCACGCCGATTGGCGACCGGCCGTTCATCCGCGGCTACGACACCATGTCCAGTCTGTTCGTCGACGGCGTGCGCGACCCGGGGTCGCAGACGCGCGATACGTTCAATATCGACAGCGTCGAGGTCATCAAGGGGCCGAGCTCAGCCTATGGTGGCAAGGGATCGGCGGGCGGCATGATCAACACGGTGTCGAAGCAGCCGCGCCAGGAGAACTTCGTGGAGGGTTCTATCGGCCTGGGCTCGGCGGCGTACCGGCGTGCCACTGTCGACGGCAACTACGTGCTGGGCGAGAACATCGCGCTACGCCTGAATGCGATGGCCTACGGCGGCAATGCGCCAGGCCGGGAGGCCGTGGACGGCAGGGCGTGGGGGATTGCGCCTTCGGTGACGTTCGGCCTCAGCGGGCCGACCCGGCTCACACTGTCCTACTACCATCTCGAAGGCAGCGGCATGCCGGACTACGGCATTCCGTATGCCCGTCCCTTTATGCAGGCGAGCAAGGCCAGTCCGGCCGGGCCGGCCGACGTAAGCCGCAACACGTTCTACGGCCTGAACGACCGCGACTTCCGCAAGGCCCAGACCGATATCGCGACCGCCATCTTCGAGCACCGCTTCAGCGAGCGCCTGACCTTCCGCAACACCACGCGCTGGGGGCGTGTGGCCAACGACTACGTCGTCACCATTCCGGACGGCAGCCGCGGAAATGTCCCCAGGGGCATGGTCCATCGCGGTGCGCGCAGTCGCGATTCGGTCACGCAGACGCTGATCAACCAGACCGACTTCGCGGCGAAGTTCGAGACCGGTTTCCTCCGGCACACGGCGCTGTTCGGCTTCGAGTTCAGCGGCGACGACACCCGTAACACGCCCTATGCCGTTATCCAGCAGGTTCCCGGCACGACGTGCAACGCCGCGCTGGTCGCCAGCCATGACTGCACGAGCCTGTACAACCCGAACCCCGGGGATACGTGGGGCGGCCGCGTCGGCAAGCGCCCGGCCACGACCAGCACATCGACGCGGGAGCGCGCGGTCTATCTGTTCGATACGGTGGAGATCACCCCGCGGTGGCGCATCAACGGTGGCGTCCGCTACGACAGCTATCACACGGAGTCGTCCACACCGGCATATCGCCATCCTGGTACCGGGAGGTCGATGCCGTCAACGAATCTCTCCAACGATGCAAACTTCTTCAATTACCAGGCAGGCGTGGTCTACAAGCCGGTCGACTACGGCAGCATCTACGTGTCGTACGGTACCGCGTCGTCGCCGCCCGGTACGGCCAACGGCGACGGTGCCGATATCCTGTTGGCGCGCAACCAGAACCTTGCACCGGAGCGCACCAGCGCGTGGGAGTTGGGCACCAAGTGGGATCTGCTCGATCGCCGCCTGTCGCTGACCGGCGCGGTGTTCGTGAGCAACAAGGACAATGCGCGCGTGGCGGTGGATGCCAACACCATGGAGAACGTGGGCAAGCAGAAGGTCAAGGGTTTCGAGCTCGGCTTTGCCGGCAACGTGACCGACAGGTGGGGCGTGTTCGGCGGCTATACCTACCTGCATAGCGAGCTCGAGAGCAACGGTCCGGTCAATGCGGTCAACGATGGCAACCAGTTCCCCAACACGCCAAAGAACAGCTTCAGCCTGTGGACCACGTACCAACTGGTCCCTGCGTTCACGCTGGGCGGCGGCGCGTACTACATGGACAAGGTCTACGGCAACGCGGCCAACTCGCTGTACGTGCCGTCGTACTGGCGCTTCGACGCGATGGCGGCCTACCGGGTCAACAAGCACCTGACGTTGCAACTGAACGTGCAGAACGTGTTCAACCGCACGTACTACGCCAAGGCCTTTGCCGCGCACTATGCGTTGCCGGGCCCCGGCCGCGCAGGCATGCTGACGGCGAACTTCCGCTTCTGAGATGCCATTCACGCGGCGCGGCTGCGGCCCGTCAGCCCGTCAGCCCTGGGCCCAGGCGCTGCACCAGCCCCTGGCTGCGACGTCCCTGGCACCGAACAGCACGCACCCGCCCGAGGCGCTCGTGCTATCGCCCTGGTACAGCTGGCAGTTGGCGCACCGTTGCGTCGGCTGGTGCTGCGGATACTTCGACGCGTCGACCGTGGCCGTATCGGCCACGTACCCCAGCTTGCGCGCGGCGGGATCCTGTTCCTCCAGCATGGCGGCCGATGCGGCCCGGCACGCCATGCCGGCCGCGGTGCCGGTCAGCAGCAGGGGAAGGGTCTGGAGGAAGCGGCGCCTGGACATGTTGTTTTCCTGTTCTTTTGTGGGTGCGGCAAGCGTACTCCATGACGATGGACGCAATAAGTCCTGAAGTTTCTGCGATGTCAGAAATTTCGCAACAAGTGGGCGCACAGGAAGAAAACGGCGCAAGATGCGCCCAAATGTCGCAGGTAAGCGCGCTTTTTGTCATATGCATATGCGAATGATTCGTATTTGTGTTTTTGTTTTCAACAAATTACACTCCCGTCCGGACGTATGTGCAGTCTGCGGGCCCGATGGATGTCTGTTTGGCTGCACACGCGAGCCAACAAAAAGACATCACACGGGGAAGTCAACAGATGAGCAGATATTCGGAGGTCTTTCGACCCAATGCGCTGGTAACCGCCATTGCCGGACCCATGGCCGCCATGGCCATGCAGGGTGCCGCCGCGCAGGAAGCCGCGCCGGCCAGCCGGCCGGCGCAACTCAAGAGCGTGACCGTGCAGGCCCAGCGTGACGACTACAAGGTCGATACCGCGCAGTCGCCCAAGTTCACGGCGCCGCTGCTCGATACGCCGAAGTCGGTCACGGTGGTGCCGGCCGAAGTGATCCAGCAATCGGGTTCGATCACGCTGCAGGATGCGCTGCGCAACACACCGGGCATCACGTTCGGTGCCGGCGAGGGCGGCAACCCGATTGCCGACCGTCCGTTCATCCGCGGCTTCGACTCGATGTCGAGCATCTTTGTCGACGGCGTGCGCGACGCCGCTTCGCAGACGCGCGATACGTTCAATATCGAAAGCATCGAGGTCATCAAGGGACCGAGCTCGGCCTACGGCGGCAAGGGCTCCGTCGGCGGCATGATCAATATCGTGTCGAAGCTGCCGCAGAAGGAGAATTTCGTCCAGGGTTCGGTCGGCGTGGGCACCGACGCCTACAAGCGTGCCACGCTCGATGGCAATTACGTGCTCAACGACAACACCGCGCTGCGGCTCAATGCGATGGCCTATGACGCCAACACGCCCGGGCGCGAGGCGGTGGGTGGCCATTCGTGGGGCTTTGCGCCGTCGGTGACGTTTGGCCTGACCGGGCCGACCAAGGTCACGCTGTCGTACTACCACCTGCAGGGCCAGGACATGCCGGATTACAGCATTCCGTATGCGCGTCCGGCCGCGCAGGCGACCAAGGCCAATCCGGTGGGCCCGGCGGATGTGAACCGCAACAACTTCTATGGGCTGGTCGATCGCGACTTCCGCAAGACGCAAAGCGATATCGCCACCGCCTATGTCGAGCACCAGTTCAGCGATCGCCTGACGTTCCGCAATACGACGCGATGGGGGCGCTCGACCAACGACTACATCGTGACCAATCCGGACGACAGCCGCGGCAATGTGCCGAACGGCCTGGTCTATCGCAGTACCAAGAACCGCGACTCGGCCACGGAGACGCTGGTCAACCAGACCGACTTCACGGCGAAGTTCGATACCGGCTTTCTCAAGCACACCGCGCTGTTCGGCTTCGAGTTCAGCCGCGACGACACCAACAATACCCCTTACAACGTGGTGCCGAGCGTAGCCGGTACCACCTGCAACGCCGCGCTGCTCGCCAGCTACAACTGCACGAGCCTGTACAACCCGAACCCCGGCGATCCGTGGACCGGCCGCATCGGCAAGATGCCCGCCACCACCAACACAACGACCAACGAACGCTCGGTCTACCTGTTCGACACGGTCGAGATCACGAAGCAGTGGCTGGTCAATGGCGGCGTGCGCTACGACAGCTATCGCACGCACTCGTTTACGCCGGCGTACGTCAATCCGAACACCAACCAGAACGTGGCCGCGGTCAGCCTGGCGAATAACGCGAGCTTCTTCAACTACCAGGCGGGCGTGGTCTACAAGCCGTTGGACTACGGCAGCATCTACGTGTCGTACGGGACCGCGTCGTCGCCGCCGGGTACCACCAATGGCGATGGCGCCGACAACCTGTCGGCGCAGATTCAGAACCTGGACCCGGAGCGCAGCCGCGCGTGGGAACTTGGCACCAAGTGGGACCTGCTCGATCGTCGCCTGTCGCTGACCGGCGCGGTATTCATGATCGACAAGGACAACGCGCGCGTGGCGGTGGATGCCAATACCACGCAGAACGTGGGCAAGCAGAAGGTCAAGGGCTTCGAGCTCGGCTTTGCCGGCAACGTGACCGACAAGTGGGGCGTGTTCGGCGGCTATACCTACCTGCATAGCGAGCTGGAGAGCGCCGGCCCGGTCAATGCGGCCAACGATGGCAACCAGTTCCCCAATACGCCGAAGAACACCTTCAGCCTGTGGAGCACGTACCAGCTGTTGCCGGCCCTGACGGTCGGCGGCGGTGCGTATTACGTGGACAAGGTGTTCGGCAATCCGGCCAACTCGCTCTACGTGCCGTCGTACTGGCGCTTCGACGCGATGGCGGCCTATCGCGTCAACAAGAACCTGACGCTGCAGCTGAACGTGCAGAACCTGTTCAACCGCACGTACTACACCAAGGCTTTCCAGGCGCACTATGCGTCCCTGGGGGCAGGGCGATTTGGTATGCTGACCGCCAACTTCCGCTTCTAGCGCCTGTTCTTGACGATGTTTTTCGCCCCCGGGTCGCACCGGGGCTTCTCATCATGATGATTCAGATTCCGGACCTGCTGTCGCGAGAACAAGTTGCGCACTGCCGTGCCGTGATGGACGCGGGCGATTGGGTCGATGGCAACCAGACCTCGGGGTACCAGTCGGCCCTCGCCAAGCGCAACCTGCAACTGGCCGAGGGCTCGGCCGCGGCCCACCAGGTCGGGGATCTGATCCAGGATGCGCTGGCCGGCAGCGCGCTGTTCTTCTCCGCGGCACTGCCGTTGAAGGTGTTTCCGCCGCTGTTCAATCGCTATGAAGGCGGTCATACCTTCGGCAATCATGTCGACAATGCCATCCGCTATCTGCGCGGTACCGACTTCCGCATTCGCAGCGACCTCTCCGCCACGCTGTTCCTGACCGATCCGGAGGACTACGACGGTGGCGAGCTGGTGATCGAGGACACCTACGGCCAGCAGCGCGTCAAGCTGCCGGCGGGTCATATGGTGCTTTATCCGGCCACCAGCGTGCACCATGTCACGCCGGTCACGCGCGGCGCGCGCGTGTCGTCGTTCTTCTGGATCCAGAGCATGGTGCGCGACGATGGCCAGCGTGCGCTGCTGTTCGACCTCGACAACCATCTGCGGCAGGTCAGTGGCGCGCTGGGCGGGGACAACGCGGCGGTGATCGGCCTGACCGGGGTGTATCACAACCTGCTGCGTCGGTGGGCGGATGCCTGACAGCGGCGCGCCGTCGGGCGTATGATGGCCGGCATTGCGTTGGACCCTTGCCGGCAGCTCGACGATGCCTGATGCTCCGCGCGCCCCTCGTGCGCCTCGAATCTCTCCCCTGGCGGCCGGATCGCCCTCGTCGCCCTCATCGGCCCTATTGCCCGTCTTGCCCGTCTTGCCCGCCTTGCCCGCCTCACCCCACGCTCGCCTGTCGCCCAAGCTTCATCTGACGGCGCGGCATGGCTATGCGCTGCAAGACAGCCGGCAGCCTGGGTTTCGTCGCGAATGGCATACCCATGATTGCGGCATGCTGCTATGGCCACGCATGGGCCGGCTGCGTACGGTGTGGGACGATCCCGCCGGCGCACCGGAGGGCCCCGAGGGCGTGCATGCCGCCACGCTGGTGCGCGGCTGCGCCGTATTGCTGCCGACGTCGACCTCGCACCTGACGGCGTCCGGGGCCGGGCGCCAGCAACACGGTGAACTCTATCTTCCGCCCGAGCGCCTGCAGGGATGCCGGCAGTATGGCGCGCTCCAGCTCGATGCGGCGACCATCGCGATGCTGGAAGCGCTGCTGGCACCGACGATCACGCCGGCGAGCGCATCGTGGCTCGTGCGGGCCATCGTCGAGCAGATCGTCGGCGCGCGCGCACTGGCCGTGCCGCCGGCGCCGGCATCGGTGGCGCTGCGCATGGTGCGGCGCTTTGCGGCCGCGCTTGAACGCGACTTGCCGCTGCCGTCGATCGACACGGTGGCGAGCGATCTGGGTGTTTCCATGCGCCAGCTGCAACGGGCCGCGCACAGCGAGTTTGGCGCGAGTCCGGTCACGGTGCGCCGGCGCGTCCTGGCGGCGCACGCGCGCGCACTGATCGCGGCTGGGCAGACCGCGGCCAGCGTCAGTGTGCAACTGGGGTTTGCCACCAGCGGCCACCTGCACCGTCTCCTGCGCGAGGTGGACGAGGGGGCTGACTGAGTGCGCTGACTGAGTGCGCTGACTGAGGGCGCTGACTGAGGGGGTGAGGGCGACAGAGGCGCGGCGCCCAGCCCCGGGCTGGGTCAGACGGCCGCGACGATCGCGTCGACTTCGATCTCGGTCCAGGCCTGGTCGGGCAGGCTCGAGACGCCGAGCGCGCTGCGCGCCGGCAGCGGTTGCTCGGGAAACGCAATACGGAGGATGGCCGAGGCGGCATCGAGCACCGCCGGATGACGCGAGAACTCCGGTGCCGCGCGCACGAAGCCGCGCAGACGCACCACCTGGACCACGCGCGTCAGGTCACCACCGCACGCCACCTGCAATGCCGCCAGCGCATTGAGCATGGACACTTCCGCCGCCCGGCGTGCCGGCTCCAGATCTGCCTCGGTGCGGCACTGGCCGGTCATGGCCACGCCGTCCTGCCGGCACACCTGGCCGGAGATCGAGATCCATTGCGCGCGTCCCCTGACTGGATTCGCCAATGCGACGCTGCCCGCGGATGCGCGGCCCGAGGCCGCGCTGTCCGCCGGCGGGATGGCATCGGGCGTGGCATACGGCATCGCGCAAAACGGCGCGTAGTTACCGCGCGGGGTCGGCACGGCGGGCAGGTGGAATCCCGCTGCGGCGAGCCGTGCTTCGGGGGTGTCGGTCATCATGCATTGCTCCAGGCAACATTGCCGCTGAGCCAGCATCCATCCGGCTCGCCAGCTTCGGAATAGCGCGGCGCCACGAGGATTTCCGAAGGGCTGCCCATGGTATCGCCTTGCCATACCGCAATGGAAGCCACACTGCCGCCGGTGCGTGCCAGCAAACCGGCATGTGCGAGATATCCCCATAGCGCGGCGGCGGCAATGCCGGTGGCGGCGTCTTCGGGATAGCCCGACGCGCGCGGGAACTGCCGTGCATGTACCAAAGCCGTACCGTTGGCCAACGGTTCGCCCATGGCGTAGGGGTAGAGACCGGTCGAGTCGATGGCGGTGCAGAGGGCCTCCATGGTGGTGAAGTCGGGCCGCAGGCCATGCAGCATGGCCACCGAAGGAAGCGCCACCAGCGTCTTGACGCGGCTGGTGGCGGCATTGACGGTGGGGTAGGAGCCCGCCGGCAGGCGCAGCTGGGCGGCCACGCGGGCGCATGCCGACGGCAACAACGAGCGGGTGCGGACGGCCGGCTGCGAGATCCAGACCTGTTCGCGCACGGCATCCCATCGGACCACCACCACGCCGCTCTCGGTCCGGATGCGAGCCGTGGGGGTGTTCCAGCGCCCCCATTGGCGCAGCGCCCAGAGCGCCCCGACGGTCGCGTGCCCGCACATTTCCATCTCGTGTTGCGGCACGAAGAAGCGCAGGCGCCAGTCGCAGCCGTGGTCCCCAGGCAGGATGAATGCGGACTCGTGACCGTAGGCGGCCGCCACGTCCTGCATGGCCCGGGCGCTCATGCCACGGGCATCGGCAACGAGCGGGACGGGATTGCCGCCGACGGCATCGACAGCGTGCGTGCCACCGCCAACGCTGTCGCGCACGAACACCCGGATCAGGCTGACTTCATTCACCGGTCGCTCCCACCGACTTCGCGATCGTGCCCCAATAGGGAATGTCCTTCAGCACGGTGGCCTGCAACGCGGCCGGCGTGCCCGGACGCGCCGTCACGCCCTTGCTGGCGAGGTCGTCCGCCACGGCCTTGTCCGCGAGCACCTTGTTCAGCGCGCCGTTGAAGCGTTCGACGATCGCCACCGGCGTTCCCTTGGGAAAGGCAATGCCGTACCACAACTGCTGTTCGAAGCCGGCCACGCCCTGGCTGGCGAAGGTCGGGACATCGGCCAGCAGCGGCGTGGGTGCGGTGGTGGCGAGCGCGGTGAGCTTGTGCGCGCGGATATACGGCGCGAGCCCCACCGGGTTGTCGAACATGAACTGCACCTGACCACCGATAAGGTCGGTGTACGCCGGCGCCGCGCCGCGATAGGGAACATGCACGAGCGGCACGCCGGTCAGCTTCTGGAACTGTTCGCCCATCAGGTGCGAAACCGTGCCGACGCCGACCGAGCCAAAGCTGCGCTGGGACTTGTCGGCTTGTAGCCTGGCGATCAGCGCCCGGGTATCGGGCGCCTTCAGGGCGTTGTTGACGGCGAGCACGTATGGCGATGTGCCGATAAAGCCCGCGTAGGCGAAGTCCCTGGCGGGATCGTACGGTAGCTTCGGATAGATCGCCACGCTGACCGCATGCGTGCTCGTGGTGGCGACTCCGGCCGTGTACCCGTCCGCCGCGGCGCGGGCGACGTAGCCGGAGCCGATGGTGCCGCCGGCGCCGCCGCGATTGTCGATCACGATCGGCTGACCGAGCTCGCGTTGCAGTGCGGGCTGGAGCGAGCGCACCACGAGGTCGGTCCCGCCACCGGCGGGAAACGGCACCACCATGGTGATGGGCCTGGCCGGCCAGGTGGCGGGCGCGGGGTCGGCATGGGCGGCACCGACCGTGAGCGCGGCGACGGCGATCAGCATGAGCTGACGCGGGGAGAGGGGTTGCGGGCGAGGGATGACACGGCTGGCTCCTGTGGACGGATGCGCCGAGTCTAGGCGCGTGTCAGCGCGCTTCCGAACCCAATCGCGACAATGGCGATCCGGAACACGCCATCGCGTCGCTCGCGCGCTTTCCGCTCCGCGCTTCCACGGCCAGTTCCGCCAGTACCGTTTCATTTCCTGTGGCCAGAGGGAATCATGATCGCCAACCGCCTCGACCGTTGCGGCGATTCGGTCGCGCGCAAGCGTTGTGTGCGTGCGGTCAGCGCTGCTGTTTGGCCGCGGTGCGCACGGCGTGCCGGAGGCTGGCGACGATGCGATCGAAGGCGGCCTTGCGACCAGCTTCGTCGCGCTGCCGCAGGACGAACGAGGGGTGGTAGGTCGCGATCACGACGCGGCCATCGTGCACCACGGCGGTGTCCATCAGCGTGGAGAGGGTGACGCGCTTTTCGCCAAGCACCGCCCTGGCGGCCGTTGCGCCGAGCGCGACGATGATGTCGGGATCGACGTCGCGGATTTCCTTTTCCAGCCAGTAGCCGCAGGCGTCGACCTCCCGTTGCGCCGGGGTCTTGTGGAGGCGGCGCTTGCCGCGCAGCTCGAACTTGAAGTGCTTGACCGCGTTGGTCATGAAGACGCTGTCGCGCGCCAGACCGGCGCGGGCCAGCGCTTCGTCGAGCATATGGCCGGCGGGGCCGACGAACGGTGCGCCCTGCTGGTCTTCCTGGGCGCCCGGCTGCTCGCCCACCAGCATCACGCGCGCGTGCCGCGGCCCGTCGCCGGGCACGCCCTGGGTGGCGTTGCGCCAGAGCTCGCAACGGCGACAGGCGTCGAGGTGCGGCTTGTCGGGGGGCGGGTTCTTGCCGGGCGATGGCATGCGCGGGCATCTCGGGTGGTGGCTGCCTCAACCCGATCAAGAGCCGTGCCATGGGTGAGGTGGGAGTACCAGGTGCGGCAGGTGGCGGAATGGCAGGTAGTTTCTACACGCGGGGTAAGGATTGCGCGCTGCGATGCCGACGCCTGATCCGACCCTGACCCGACCCTGACCCGACCCGACCCGAACCGACCCCGACTCCCACCCCGACTCCCACCCCGACTCCCACCCCGACTCCCACCCCGACCGCGCGCGTTCGCTCAGCGCACCTTCCAGCCGTTGTCCGTCTGCACCATGTCCTGGCGCAGTTCGTCCTTACCGCCGCCATTGACCACGCGGGCCACCACCGGAAACGCTTTCTGCACCGCCGGGTCGTGCGTCCACGGCGCTGCATCGATGGTGTACGTGTAGGTCACGGTAGTCAGATTGCGCCGGCTGTCGGTATCCATCTGGATGGGCGTCCAGCGCTTGATGTCCTGCAGGTGGACCGTGCCGTAGCAAAGATCGGGCTGACCCTCGGCATGCGCATTGGCGGTATCGGGGCGCGCCTTGAAATACTTGCGGCCCTGCTCGGTCAACCGGTACCGCCACGCGGGCACGGTTTCGGTTCCGCCGGCACGCAGGGGGCGCTCGGTCTGGAATCCGGTGTCGTGCGCGACGATGCCAGCATGCTCGAGCGCGGCCATCTGGACGTAATCGCGCAAGGTGTCCTTCTCGGGTACGTCCGGTACATCGAGCGGCCAGGCATGGCGACCGAGACAGAGTTCGGCATGGCTGTCGATATGCTGCCGCATGACCGCGGCAAAGGTATCGGCGGTCGGGGCGGCGGGCTTGCACGCGGCCACCGCCAGCAGGGCCGGCAGGAGCGCGAGCGGGCGCGGGGACAAGCGGGAGCGGCCCGGCACCAGCGGGCGGATCAAGATCTGTCGGAAGCTCATCGTGCGGCGGTCGTATGAGGGACGGTCGTATGAGGGACGGTCGTATGGGGGACGGTCGTATGGGGGGCGGTCGTAGGGGAGGCAGTCGTAGGGGAGGCAGCCTGGGAGGCGGTCCTCGGGTGCCGGGCGGCCGGTGCAGCCACGCTGGTCTTGGGCGTGGGCCGGGCGTCGGCGGGTACCACGTAGCCGTCGGTGAAAGTCTGCAGAAAGGCCACGAGGTCCTTCAGCTCTGCCTCGGTCATGGGCGGCTTGCTGCCCGCGCGGCGGCCATCGAGCGGCATCTGGTCGTCGATGTTGGCGCGATACGGTGCGGGCAGGTCGTTGAATTTCTGCACCTTGCCGTGCGCATCGCGCGGATACCAGCGCGCCGGATCGGTATCGCGCGTGTTGTAGAAGTGCACCACCTCGTCGAGCGAGTGGAACACGCCGTTGTGCATGAACGCATGACGGGTGGCTACATTGCGCAGGATCGGCGTCTTGAACATGCCGCAGCCGCTGCCCTTGTTCTGCCCATTGGGCAGATGGTCGGTCCGCAGCGGGCCGCACAGGCCCATGTCGAAGTACGCGGGATCGTCGTTGGCCGGAATAGCGCGATTGCGCGGCACGCCAATGGCGGCGAACGAGTAGTCGCTGGTGATGTCCTGGCTGCCACCGTTGCCGCCGCCGATCAGATGGCAGGCCACGCAGTTGCCCTTGTTCGGATCGACGAACACGCGCAGGCCGTGCATCTCCGCTTCGGTCAGCGTACCGCCGATCTTGTTGTTGCGGAAGAGATCGAACTTGCTCGAGTACGGGTGAAAGCTGTGGTCCTCGGTCTGGAAGGACTGCAACGCGGCACCGGCCATCTGGAAGGCACGCCGCGTGTCCTGGAAGATGTCGTCGCCAAAGGCCCGGCGGAACAGGTTCGCATACGGCGCCCGCTGGATCGCGGCCACCACCGCTTCCGGGCTTGCGTTGGCCATCTCGTTCGCGGCGAGCAGCGGAATCGCGGCCTGTTCGGCAATGGTGTTGGCGCGGCCGTCCCACGTCATGCCGCCGCCGGGCGCGGGCGGGCTGATCATGTCGGGGTTCTGGAATTTGTCCGAGTACGGCTCGGTGTAGTCCTTGTACATCAATGTCGGAACCGCGCGCGTGCCCGATTGCTTCATGTCGGCACCGCCGATCTGCACGGACAGGTCGTTGGGCGGGCCGTAGGCGTGAGCCGGATCGTGGCACGTCGCACACGACATGCGGCCGGAGCCGGAGAGCGCGGGGTCGAAGAACATCCGTTGCCCCACTTGTGCGGACGGCGTCAGTGGACTGGCAGGCTGGGCCGGAGCGGTCACCCTGGCGGGGCTGGCGTTGGCCGGCGCGGAGCCGGCCGGGCTCGCCGCGGTGGCGGCGGGCCTGGTATCGGCTTGCGGCCGTTCCTTGCAGGCAGCCGTGGCAATGGCCGCGGCAAGGCAAAGTGCGATCAGGGATATACGCATGACAGCAGCGCGATGGCAGCGCGCCGGAAAATTCGTGGGTGCAGGGCGATCGGTAACGGTTCGCCGTTGATGGCAGGTCCTGCCCGCGCTGTCCGCCAATGGCCAGACCTGCCGCATGGCGTGGCGGACGGGCAAGACAACCGGCCGGAGCCGCTGGCAATCCAGCAACTCCGGCCGTTGCCGCGCGTCAGCGCAGCGCCCAGAGGCTGGTCTGGGTGGCGTCCGGACCGGTCGCCAGGTTGCCGTTGTTGAAGGTGCCGCTGCCGCCGGAGCCGGCCGAGCCGCCGCCGGAGATGCGATCGCCACGCTTCATCACGTACTTGTGGTTCATCGGACGAACCGCATCGAAGTGCGAGTCGCCGCTGCCCGAGTACTCGGCCAGCGTGGCGAGGTTATCGGCGATGTACTGCTCGGTGTACTTCGAGCGGTTCATGTACGTGGTGTTGATGCCGGGGTCGGCCAGGCCGAACATGTCCTGCATCGTGCGCACGAACGAGAAGTGGCTGTACGAGTCCGAGTCCACGATCCGCTTGGGCGCGTTGGGCTGGTTGGTCAGTACACCGAAGATGGTCGGGCCGTCGCCCCGGTTCGACTTGGCATACGTCGGCACGGCGTTGGTGTTGTCCTCGCCGAGCGGCACCGCCGTCTTGACGCCACCGCCCACGTTCCAGCCGCAGCACGACGAGCTGCCGAAAAAGCTCGAGCCTTCGTCGAAGATCAGCACGATGGCCGATCGCTTGTTCGGGTTCGTCCACACCGGCGAGGCCTTGATCTTTTCGACCACATACTTGGCGTACGCATCGCCACGGCTGACGATGGCCGCACCGCCCGTGCAGTTGGCCACGGCCGAACCCGTGCTGTGCATGTCGTCGCACTGGTCCGGCACGATGAAGTTGAGCGCGCCGACGTCGCCGCTTTGCAGGTCATCCTCGAACTGGTGTGTGTTCCAGGTCTTGCCCTTGGCTGCCGCGGCGGCCTCGATCGCGGTGTCCCACTGGCCGCCCCCGATGGTGCGGTTCAGGTTCTTGAAGAAGTCGGGACGGTTGCGCACGTCGTCGAAGTTGACGGCCGGGTGGTGCTTGGTCTTGTACAGGCTGCTGATCATCGGTTCGCTGACGCCGCTGACCGCGTTCACGCCCATGATGGCGGCATTGCCCTTGCCGTCGACGCGCGGATCCTGGTTCGGATCCATCGACTCGCTGTAGACGCGGGTGGGGATGCCGGCCTTGTACATCGCCGCGAACATGTTGCGACGATTCTTCAGGTTGTGGATGGCGGCGTTATTGCAGGCACCAAGCGGCACGAAGGTGTCGGTGGGCGTGTCGGTGGTGTTGCCGGTCGGCATGCAGTTCCAGGGGCTGTCGTCGCTGACGCCCCAGTCGTCGCCGCTGGCGAGCGAGATGTAGTTTGGCTCGCTGGGATTGCCGGTCGAGAAGTAGTTGGCCGCCTTGTTGCCTTCCGTATTCAGATATCCGTAGATATTGGGGAAGTCCGGACGATCGATGGTCTCGTTGCTGTGGTTCTCGAAGATCACCACGAACAGGTGGTCATAGCGCGGAATGCCTTCCGGATTGAAGGCGGCGTCCTGCGCGGCGGTCAGCGTCGTGACCGGGTCGGCCTTCGCATCGGAGGCGTAGCCACGATCGAGCATCGTGGTGGCCAGGGCAAAGCGGTTGGCGAGCGCGTTGGCTTCGGTCAGCAGCGCCTTCCGCGCGTTGGTGTCGGCGACGCCACCGGCATCGGCCACCACGTCGGCGGCGTTGACCGTATTGTTGCCGAAGCTCAGGCGGCTGGCCAGATTGGCGGTGGCGGTCGCATAGTCGAGCTGGTCGGCTTCCATCGTCCGCACCACTTCGGTGGAGAGCGGGCTGATCACGACGCTGGCGCCATTCAGCGATTGTGCCGGCGCGCTGCGCAGGATCATCTTCTTGCCGACGTTGGCGGTGCCGCCGCCCTGGTTCGGGTCGTTGAACGTGCTGTTGGTATCCACCACGGCCACCAGGCTCACGCCCGTGGCGCTTTGCGGCACGGTCAGTTTGAAGCTGCCATCGGCAGCCGTCGCGGTCGAGGTCTCGCCCTTGTCGCACAGGCCGTTGGCATTGGCGTCGGCGCATACGGTGACGTTGCCGAAGGCGATTGCGGTCGGCTTCTGGTCGACGTCGTCGCCGGTGGTCGATTTGGCGTAGTCGATGATGCTGCCGCCGGTGCCATCGGATGCCGACTTGGCGACGCCGGTCGGGTTCTTCATGACGGCGCTGACGACGGAGCCCTGGACGGTGACCGAGGCGGGGGCGGCACCGCCACCACCACTGCTGGCGACGTCGCCACCGTCACCGCCGCAGGCTGCCAGCACGGCGGCGGCGGCGAGGGCGGTAAGCGCGGTGCGAACCTTGGGGGAAGGGACCAGCTGACGATATTGAATGTTCTTATGCATGACGGACCTCTGCGGGTGCTGCTCGCGTGGGACTTTGGGAAGGGGGTTGCCGACGGTCGTTGCCGTCGAGGCCGTGGTGTTCGGCAGCGCGGATACTAGTTCCCTTAAGTGACAATTTAATTTCATTTGAAATTACATGTCGGTACCGTGTATGAATGTATGGACGTTGCATGGCGGCGGTCGCGCGGCCATACTGCGCGGCATCGCGCCCTGCGTTTGCAACGCGCTCCACGCTGACTTCCGTATGTCCTTCGCGCCAGCTTCCCCGCCGACGTCCACGGCGTCCTCGCTTCCCGGCTCGACTTCCGCGTCAACCCGCGCGTCGACGGCTGCGTCACCCGCCACCCAGACCACCATTCATTTCTCTCCTGAACTCGGTGCCTGGATTGCGCGCAGCCTGGGTAACGGCCACGCGCCCGCGCATATCGTCGAAGCGCTGGCCGCGCAGCATTTCGATGCCGTGGTGGCTGGCCAGCTGGTGGCGGCGATCGACCGCGCGCAGCGCGCGGGTGGCCCGTTGCCGGAAGGTTCTCTGACGGTGGCGTTGCCCGCGGCGGCGGCCGCCACGGAGCCACCTGTCCAACGTATTCCACGCATTGGTACCGGCTCCGTTCTCATGGCTGGCGATCGCGAGGTACGCGTCCTGTCGCGCATGGAGCAGCCGGTGATCGCCGTGCTCGAAAGCGTGCTGAGCGCGCAGGAGTGCGATGCGCTGATGACCATGGCAAGGCCGCGCCTGCGGCCTTCGACCACGGTGGATCCGACCACGGGCTTCGATATGGTCAGTGGCGACCGCACCAGCGAAGGCATGTTCTTCCGGCTCGAGGAGAACCCGCTGATCGCGCGTCTCGACCGGCGGATTTCAGCGCTGATGCGGCTACCGGTGGAGAACGGTGAAGGACTGCAGGTGCTGCGTTACAGCGAGGGCGCCCGCAGCGCGCCGCATTTCGATTTCCTGATGCCGACCAATGCCGCGAACCAGGCTTCGATTGCCCGCAGCGGGCAGCGTGTCAGTACCCTCGTGATCTATCTCAATGACGTGCCACAGGGAGGCGAGACGGTATTTCCCGAGGTGGGTTTTGGCGTGACGCCGCGGCGCGGCAATGCGGTGTACTTCGAATATTGCGATGCGCGCCATCAGCTCGACGGCCGCACGCGCCATGCCGGCGCGCCCGTGATCGCGGGCGAGAAATGGGTCGTGACCAAATGGATGCGTCAGCGCAGGTTCGTGCCGGCGCTGACGGCCGACGCGCGCGCATGACCCACGGGCACCACGCGCATGCCGGATGCGCGGCTACGATGTGCGCTCATGGTGTGCGGCACGCGATGCCGGTGACACCACGATCGGGTGGGCGCAAAGAAATACCCCGACGCGCGGGGGCCGTCGGGGTATCAAGAGTTGCCAAGTGCGTTCGGGCCGTGTCGAATGACCCTGCGCGGAAGTTTGACGCCTTAGACCCAAGGCGCCAATAACTCAGGTGAGTTATTGCGCGACGGGTCGGACGCGGCCCAAGAAATGCCGGCAAATCGCCGTTGCCTCGCAGCATTCCGAACAAAAGAACGCGATTCCATGCAATGTTCTTCGAACGCCGCCGGCAGGCTGGTCTGGCTAGCCGTTTGCGTCCGGTTGGCCGGCGCGGCTGGCGAGGGCGGGGTGGTCCGGATAGCGCAGCAGCATTGCGCTGACCACGCCGTTGGTCCAGCCAAATCCATCCTGTAGCGGGTATTCCCCACCCCCGCCGCCTTCGGCACCGTCGCCCTCGCGCTGGAGCCGGTATTTCTCCACGAGCTTGTACTCGCGCGTATAGAGACTGGCCACGGTGGAAAGCCAGCGGCACGCGATGTCGTCGGCGAGGCGGTCGTGGCCATAGTGGCGCAGGCCGCGCACGCCGATCCACTGCAGCGGGGCCCAGCCGTTGGGGCGGTCCCATTGCTGGCCGGAGTCCAGTTCCGTGGTGGCCAATCCGCCTTCTTCGAGCAGCCGGTTGGCCACGGCGTCGGCCACCCGCCCGGCCTGTTCCGGCGTTGCCAGTTGCAGGAAGAGCGGCATCAGCGTGGCTGCCGACAGGTGTGGCCGCAAGGTGCCGAGATGCCAGTCGAAATCGAGAAAGGCTCCCGCATCGTCATCCCACAGGACCGCGCAGATGGCTTCCGCGCGCCGTCGGGCGGCCGCCTCGTAGCGCGCGGCGGCGTCGTGTTCGCCGGCGGCGGCCGACAGGCGGGCCAGGTTGCGCTCGGCGTGCCAGAGGAGCGCGTTGAGGTCGACCGGCAGGATGGCGGTGGTGCGGATGGTGGCGAGGTCGGTGGTGGGCAAGGCGCCACCCCCCGCCGGCATCGACGGCGGCTCGCACCAGCGCGAACTGAAATCCCAGCCCGACTCGGCCGCGGCGCGCAGGTCGCGGAACACCAGGTGCGCGGCGCGCCCGCTGCGGCGCGCGGTTTCCATATCTTCGAGATAGGCTTCCTCGCGCGGATGCGCGCGGTCGTCCCAATAGCGGTTGAGCACGCGGCCGTCCGGCAGCATGACGACCCTGCGGTGCGCGCAACCCGGGCGCAGGTGGTCCACGCCGTCCATCCAGAACGCATATTCCTTGCGCAACTGCGGCAGGTAGGCAAGGGCTTCGCCCACGCCGTGCGTCTCGAACAGATCGGTCATCAGCGAGAACACGGGCGGCTGCGAGCGGCTCAGGTAGTAGGTGCGGGTACCGTTGGGGATCAGGCCGTAGGTGTCGATCAGATAGGCGAAGTTGTCGGCCATCGCACGCAGCAGGTCATGCCGTTCGCTGACGGCAAGGCCGAGCATCGTGAAATAGGAGTCCCAGTAGTACAGCTCGCGGAAGCGCCCCCCAGGCACCACGTACGGCTGCGGCAGCGGCAGCAGCGAACATAGCGGCGGATGCTCGCCCGGCGTGCGCGTCAGCACGGGCCAGAGCCCATCGATATGCTCGCGCAGCGAGCTGTCGGGATTGGATTGATAGTGGTCGTCCGGGATGGTTTCGCGTGCGAAGTGCGCCTGCACGAAGGTTTCGAGCGAGAAGTCGGCGCTATCGCGTTGCTCGCGGTAGCGCGCCAGGATCACGTCCGGCGGTTGCAGCGGGATGCAGTCGGGAAACGTCTTGCTGTCGGCGAACATGCCGCTGGCCTGGACATCGACGAAGAGCTCGCCATAGCGCTCCGCCGGCGATACGGCATCGGGCGCGGCGCAACCTGGCAGGCGGCATGGGTCCGGGCAGGGCAGGTGGGTGACCGAGGGCGCCAGCGAGTGGCAATGCACCGGGCGGGCACCGGTCAGCGGGGTACGCCGCGCGGTGGCATCGGCCTTGGCCGGGCGCGCATGGGCGACAAGGTGTGGAGGGGTATCGGACGTCGGAGGGTTATTGTTCTTCATAGTTCCACAGCAAGCCGCCATCGATGAACAGGGTGGTGCCGGTGATGTAGTCGGCGTCCGCACTCGCCAGGAACGCCGCCAGTCCCGCCACATCCTCGGGCCGGCCGAGGCGATCGAGCGGAATGTTCTCGAGCAGCGCCTCCAGCTGTTTGGCATTCGCCATGAGCTGGCGATTGATGGGGGTCTGGATGGCCCCCGGGGCGATGTTATTGACGGTGATGCCGAGCGGCGCAAGTTCGATCGCCAGGTTGCGCATCATCATGCGCAGGCCACCCTTGCTGGCGCAATAGCTGGTGAAATGCGGGAACGGCAGTTCCTCGTGGACCGAGCTGATATTGATGATCTTGCCGCCACGCCCGGCCGTGCGCAGTTGCTGCACAAAGCTCTGCGTGAGGAAGAACGGGCCCTTGAGATTGGTATCGAGAACGCGGTCGTAATCGGCCTCGGTGACGTCGGTAAAGGCCGCGCGCACCTCGACGCCCGCGTTGTTGACCAGGATGTCGATGCCACGCGCGGCCTGCGCGCCCTGTTCGATCAGCGCGCGTGCGGCCGCAACATTGCCGACGTCGCCGGTGACGACAAACGCGTCGCGACCGGCGGCGCGGATACTGGCGGCGACTTCGTCGGCGTCGGCGCCGGGGTGATGGGCTGCCACGACGATATTCGCGCCTTCCTGCGCGAGTCTCAACGCGATGGCGCGGCCGATGCCGGCGGAACCGCCGGTGACCAGCGCGGTCTTGCCTTGCAGGCGCATGGGGACCTCCGTTGGGGCATTTTATTCCTGTGAGAGTGAGGCCCCGGGGCCAAAGTTCAAAACGGGTCGGCCCGGTCCGGGTCCTTGTCGCGGTCCCCGTCCTGGTCCTTCTCCCTGTCCCTGTCGGGGTCGCGGTCGCAGGCGCCGCGCCCGGTGGTATCGATGCCGAGCGTCTCCAGCACCAGCGCCGCGGCTTGCGCCACACTACCGCCATGCGCGGGCATGATGATATGGGCGAGCTCGCGGTAGATCGGTTCGCGGGCGAGGTAGAGCGCCTCGATCCGCGCGCGTGGATTGTCGGCCTGCAGCAGCGGACGATTGCGGTTGCGCCGGGTGCGCCGCCACACTTCCGCGAGCGACGCTTCGAGATAGATCACACGCCCCCGCGCCCGCAGCATGGCGCGGTTCTCCGGCCGCAGCACGGCGCCACCGCCGGTTGCCAGCACGATGCCCTGGCGTTGCGTAAGTTCGTCGAGCATGCGCGTCTCGCGCTGCCGGAAGCCTTCCTCGCCTTCCACCTCGAAGATGGTCGGAATGCGCACGCCGCAGCGTGTCTCGATTTCCTGGTCGGTATCGAGGAACTGCCGCCCCAGTTGACGGGCAACGGCGCGCCCGATGGTGGTCTTGCCGGCCCCCATGAAACCGATGAAGAAGAGGTTTTCCTGGTCCTTGTCGCAGTGCAAACGGTAGTCCGGGCAATGTTCCGAGCGGTGGTCCAAGCGGTGGTCCAAGCGGTGGTCCAAGCGGGTGTCCAAACGGCCCTACGAGCGACCCTCCGAGCGGTAGTGGTCCGTGCGGTGGTCCATGCGGTGGTCCAGCGCAGGCGCTCGACCGCCGCACCCGAGCGACGCTTGATGCGCTTCTCAGAAAGGTAGCACGAACATGGCGGGATGCAAGCCGGTTGTCAGTCGCTCGCAGCCCATTGCTCCAGCCGGATGACGATATCGGGCGTGATGGCGGCATGGCTGCTCACGTTTCACGACAGCGTGAGGCGCGTCACGCCCGGGGGCGCTGAGGGATGGGACAAATATATGCTGAAAGTATGGCATAAGTCTTAATCATATATTTTACGCCGTAGCATCCCAGTGATACCGTCTCGCTCCAGCAATCCGGCCTGTCGACCGGACGCGCATGGAGGAGACAAGAATGAGATCCGGATTTCCTGGCCAGCAACGTGCGTTGCTGGCGGCCGCATTGGCGGCCACCCTGTTGCTGGGCGCCTGCGGCGGCGGTGACGACGCCCCTGCTACCGCTGGCACGACGCCCCCGCCGTCCACCGGCACTGATGACCCCGGCAATCCGGGGCTGCCCGCGCTGAGCCCGCAGGAAGCCTGTGCCGCGCTGGCGGGCGTGAGCCTGGATGCGTCGCGCATCGCGCTGCCGTCCAATGGCGCCACGGTCAAGTCCGCCACGCTGATTGCTGCCGATGCCACTGGCAATACGCTCGGCGAATACTGCCAGGTGCGTGGCGCGATCGCGCCGCTCGATGCGGCTTCGCAGAGCATCACGTTCGCGGTAAACCTGCCGACCAACTGGAACGGCAAGGGCATCCAGTTTGGCGGTGGCGGATTCGACGGCACACTGATCGACGGGACCGAGACGGTGCGCTTTGCCATGCCGGACGATCCCGCGCCGCTGTCGCGCGGTTATGCAACATGGGGCGACGACTCCGGTCACCAGAGTTCGAGCATTACCGACGGCCGCTTCGCGGCCAACGACGAGCAACTGCAGAACTACGGTGGCGACACGCTCAAGAAAACCCACGACGTGGCCCTTGCGCTGATCCAGCAGCGCTATGGCAAGGCACCGACGCGCGCATACTTCCTCGGCACGTCCACCGGTGGCCGCGACGCGCTGACCTACCTGCAGCGCTGGCCGGCCGACTACGACGGCGTGATCGCCAACGAGCCCGCGCTCAACTACAGCGGCACGCGCCTCTCGAACGTGGCGCTGGGCCGCGCGCTGTACCTCAATGGCGGCGCCGGCTGGCTCAACCTCAACAAGACGCTGCTGGTGCAGAATGCGGTGATGTCGGCCTGCGACACGCTCGACGGCGTAGCCGACAAGGTCATCAGCAATGTCGAGGGCTGCCGCCTGAGTTCGATGCAGGTGCTGCAGAACCTGCAGTGCCCCGGCGGCACCGATACCGGCGACACCTGCCTGTCGACCGCGCAGATCGACACCGTCAAGGTGATCGAGCAACCGTTGCAACTGACCTATCCGATCGCCAACGGCGTCACGGTCGCGGGCGGCTACAACATCCTCGAAGGCGCGCTGGTCGCGGGACCGTTCACCACGCGCGACCTCGGCACGCGTCCGGTCCCGGGCAATCCGGCCACCACGGCCGACGCCAACATGTACCTGACCGGCGACCAGTGGGCCAAGTACTTCGTCACGCGCGACGCCACCTTCGACTCGCTGACGTTCGACCCGGCCAGCCCGGGCTCGTGGACCGCGCGCGTGCAGGCCGTGTCGGCACTGACGGACGCCACCAATCCCAATATCGCGCCGTTCCTCGGCAAGGGGGGCCGCCTGATCCTGCTGCACGGTCTGGCCGACGAAGTGATCAGTCCCAATTCCACCATTAACTGGTTCAAGGCGGTGACGTCGACGGTGGGCCAGACCGCGGTGGACCAGGGCATCCGCTTTTATACGGTGCCGGGCATGGGCCACGGCACCGGCAGCTTCCTGCCGGCCTGGAACTCGCTCACCGCGCTCGAGAACTGGGTCGAGATGGGCGTGGCTCCGGGCACGATGCAGGTCATGGACACCAATGCGCAGACGTTTGGCCGTACGCGTCCGCTGTGCCAGTATCCGGCGTGGCCCAAGTACAGGGGCGGCGGCAGCCCCGATGCCGCGATCAATTACACGTGCGAAGGCGCATCGGGTGTGGTACAGGCCTGCCTGAACATGCCGACCGTGCCGACCACCTGGAAGGGCGGCAATACCAACGGCGAGGAACTGTCTGTGCGCATCGACCCCGCCACGCTGCAATACACGGTGACCGTCGACGCCAGCAACCAGCGCGCCGCGGGCACCGTGCGCAGCGGCCAGCTCGTGCTGCAAAGCGGCTGTACGTATGCCAGCGACGAGAACGGCGCCAGGTTCACGCTCACGGGCGGCGGCGTGCTGGCCGGCGGCGTGGCACCCGCCAGCGGCGGCGGCTTCCTGCCGCTGGTGGCGTTCCAGAACACCACGGCGGACTTCAAGGCCGTGGCCGACATCTACAACGCCAACGGCATCATCAACAACAACGGCACCGTCTCGGTGGTCAACGGCTCGGCACGCATGCGTTCGTCCGCCGCGACGTGGCAGACCTGCACCGACCCGGTTAACAACGGCGGCTACATCGTCTACGACGCCGCCTGTACCACGACTACCAAGGGCTATATCGCCTGGAATGCCGCGCGCAACGCCTTCGATTCGTTCGATACAGGCGCCACCACCGGCACGACTGGCGGCACGGCCAACGGGTCGGTGGTGGGCGGTCTCGTCAACGGCACCCCGGTACCGCTGATCCTGACGCGTACGGCAACGTCGTTCGGCATGAAGATCTATGCCAAGCAGACCACTGTGGCGGCCAACTCCGCCGACGGCAATTTCCGCATGATGTCGACCGACGGATCGCAGTTCGCCGCCCAACTGGCCGGCACCGCCATCACGCGTGACGGGACCACCGGCACGCTGGCGTACAACCTGCCGGTGCTGGGCATTCTCCAGTCCGGCGGCGGCGTCACGCCGACCTATATCAATACCGGCGGCCTGTTGATCGGCACCTCGGCCGGCAAGCTGGAGATCGGCCTGCTGAATTAAAGCAAAAGTCGCGGAAGTGCAGAACTAAGGGGACCCTCGGGTCCCCTTTTTTCTGGTTCATCGAAGAATACCGGGACCTGACTTGCCACATTCCGTATCCTGATGACCGTCAATGTTGGTAGAGTGCGGCACCGGCGGCACGCTAGCAGAAGCGACGTACACTGTCGCGCCAGATGGCGGCGTTGGGTCATCCTCCGCGGCGGTGCCAGGTTGACAGATATCCAGGTTACGCATGAATACAGTTCACAATCGAATCAAGAAAAGATGATCCCTGCGTACACAGATCGGCTTGTCATTCGCCGGCCCAGCCCAGACGACCTGCACGCTTTCTTAGCCTATCGGAACGCTCACGAGAACATGCGACTGCAGCCGATTGAGCGTATGCCTCACGCCGAGGCGCAGACGTTTCTGGCGAGACAGGCCGGGCTCACCTCTGATGCTGACAACTGCTGGCTCATGTTCGCGATAGAACTGAAAGAGAGCGGGGGCATGATCGGAGAGGTCGGAATGTATATCGAATCCGGCAGCAAGCAGACTGGTGATATCGGATGGTCGCTGAATCGGGCTTTTTGGGGGCAAGGTTATGCGACCGAAGCGGCAAAATGGCTCATCGACTACGCATTCGGAGAGCGTCGGTTGCATCGCCTGACCTCGAACGCAAGCACGCAAAATACTGAATCCATCCGCTTGCTGGAGCGCTTGGGCATGCGTCGCGAAGGGACGACGCGCGAAAGCGTGCTCATACACGGTGTGTGGCATGACGAGCATCGGTACGCGATGCTCAGCAGTGAATGGCACGGATAACGCCGGTGATGCACTGTACAACCGAGGACACTGACGCTGGCGAATGTCCGGTCGCCACGGTAGCCCACTGCGATTCGTGCTCCTCGCGATGCTCGATCACCATGCGCACGGCGCGCTCCCGGACTTCCGGGAGAATTTGACTGACGTCCTCATGGACTCCATCCTCTCAAAGAATGGAGCCTCCACTAAACCCGGGGCGGTTCAATACACCCGCTGAACGATTCCATCAGACCGTTGCGTTGACCGGTTGAATCCACATCAAGAAGCGGTCACTCGACCTAGCGCGGTAGCAGGTGCCCTTTTGCAAAGGGGTATTCAGCGTAGTTTTTCTGTGAAGCTCCTAAGCCAAGCTTTGGCCATCGCCGAATACGGGGCATCATCTTTCGTATGGGATTTCATCTCAGCGAGAATCCGGTCCCGCAGCAGGCGCAGCCTTCCTTGCACTTTTGCCCCTGAAGTCCCTTCTAGTACGTCTTGGACATCAGGTCGATCCAGATCCACAATGGCAGCAGCGAGTTCGATAACAAGATCGCCCAGAAACTCCAGGCGCCGAAGAACACGTATTCGGTCTTGTACCAGCTTCAGGCGGTTCAACCCATAAGTCTGGATGGAAACTGCCCCGCGAGTTTGCTGCATGCCATCCCCGGCTGGCAGTACGAGGCCGGCTGCATGCGTTTGGTCGAAGCTAAACGTAAGGCAACTGTCTGGATCATCTCGGCAAGGGTCCAGCAACAAGGCATGCTCGGCTGTAAAGTCCACAGCTTCCGCCAAGGCTCGAACCCCCGTAGCTGCGAGCGGAAAGCTGTCCTTCTTCCCTGCCTGGGTGAGCAGGGGCTTTGCCAGCGCCGCTAGCTGGGCAAGACTCGTGGAGGGTTCCACTAGTACCTGACCTCTACGCCTATTGCAATCCAAACAACTCGGTAATAAGTTGGTCCACTCCATTGCCACCCACCAATAGCCGCTGTGCCCGTTATCTTCTGCAACCGCCCCCTTAGGACGGTAATGTTCGATATCGACCGGCCCTGATGCGTCGTAGAGCGTTTCGCAGTACGCGCATTTCCCGTGGAACAGATTCTCAAGGGCCGCTCGAACATCGTCGCGCTTATATACTTTGTAGACAAAGGCCTTTTTATCGGGATCGGTCGAGACTTGATGATCCCGCGCCTTCTGAAGCTCCTCGGCACCTGCCGCGCCATGGCACAGCGATTGCGGTACAGCCACCTTGCTGCGATCAACTTTGCGCATGATTACAATGACTCAAGCGCAGCTAGGATCTCGGCCTTCGCCTCGTCGCGCAGCCGCTCCAAGGTCCTGCGGCTGACGTCCCGACGACTCTGCAGGAACTTGGCAACCGCCTCTTGCACAATCCTGTGCACCTCCGTTGAACCGACAGGTAGCGCGCTCACAATGTCGGCTTCAAAAGCCTCCAAAACGGCTGCTTCCTCCGCAGAAATCATTTCCCCACGGGCTTTTGCAGCTATCAGATCGGCGATCCTGGCCAAATGTCGGTCTGTGACCGCGTCATCGGTCGAGCGCAACTGAAAGAAATCCGAAGTCAGCAACTGCTCGATACGTAGGTCCTGCACATGTGGAAGTCCATCAAGACGTTCAACAAGGATCGGCAGTTCGCTACGTCTCACACTCTCCATAGCTGAAAGCCGTTGAAGTACGACCACCTCGCCGTCACCCATCCCGCGCAGACACAACGGATCATGAGTCGTCACGATAAAGGTCATCCGAGGCAAGGCTGCGCGCAAGCTGGACATGACCTGCAGCTTCCACCGAGGATGCAGGTGGGCTTCGATCTCATCGACGAGAATGACGCCCCGTGCCAGATGGAATCCCTCGAAATCGGCATAAACGCGTGGATCTAGCAGACCCTTCAGGATGTCGCACAGCATGGCAAGCATGGATCGATAGCCAGATGAAACCGCGTCCAGTGGCGTGCGACTGTAACGGGTCTGTCCGTCTGGCTCGACAACCGACGTGATCATCCGCAACGATCCGTCACCAGAATCCCGTTGAATGACGTCAAACTCCCCATCTATCGACAGCAGGTCGCGAAGTGTCCGGATGACCATGTCAAAGTGTTCTTGCCTAAGCGATCTCAGCCACGGCTCTGGATTCGAGAGCGTACTGCCATCAAACAGGTTGCGAACATGCACGTGAGGCCCCGCCCTATGGACACCTTTCGCGAATCTGCGAAATGCCCCATAGCTGAACACAGGCAAGCGTTGATCCACCAGTGCGCTGTCAACCGTCGCAACCCCTCGCTCGATTGCCAGCCGCACGGAGCTTCCATCTGTCAACGTTAATTCCACAGTACATTCCCGTTGATCGCGCGACGGATTATCAGAGCCAAGCTGCAAAGGATCGAGCACCATGCTCGGCCAAGATAGACGCAGCGCATGACGCGCAGCGATTGGTGCAAGGGTAAGCGCGATGGCCTCCAGGATGGAACTTTTCCCCGTGGCGTTCTCCCCGAGAATGACGAGGGAGGGAACTGGTGGTGGATTGTCGTTCGCCGATGACGCAGGCTCTGGTAACTTCAATTCAAGGCGCTCAATCGACTTGAAGTTGGTCAACTTCACCCCCGCCACGGACGCTTGTGCCGTTCTGAATCCGTTGGCCGCCGTACTCCATCGCTGCACGGGCGGCTCGTTGTCATAGCTTGACGCCGCCCCGAGCGCCCATGCCAGCATGTTTCCCGCATCGTCCTTTTCCATCAGACGCATGAAAAATGCTCGAATCTGCTCGCGCGATACTTGCCGGTTGTGACCTTCAGCCTGATTAATCCACCGTGCAATGCGCCGCAATAGCAGATACCAGGTGCCTCCGAACTCCAACGATGTGAAGTCAAAGAGCGCCTCCCAACTTGCGCTGTCTCGGCTCCTTACTTCGAACAATTCTGTTAAGGCATCGAGGCGCGACTGATAGGCTTGATAGCGTCGATGACGAAGCGATGCACGATTCAGATTGAACACCATCACGGTGGTCTGGCCTTTGCGAGACGTACCCAGCAACTCGCCATCTACTCTGGGACTGAAATGCCTTTCGAAGTAGCGCTCCTCGCATGGATCCAGCAAGAGTGGCCTTTCTTTCGGGGGATAGTTTGGCCATATTCCGTTACCTTCCGACACATAAGCCTCGACCTGAGCCAAGGTAGGCAACGCGGCCCGCGTGCCGTCGACAGGAAACTGCGCCTCGTGCGGCTTACAGCCGCCACAGATGGGCAGTAAATTCTGCCACGCATCGGCGAGCCAGACGTAGTAGAGATGTGCCTCACTCACGTGGGGCAACGGCAGCGCATTTGCCGCGGGCCGGAACCGATGGACAAACAAATCGTCCTTGCCTTCACAGAACGCGCACCGATGCCCACTGAATTGCACCACAGCCTGGAGCAAACGATCGTTGGAGGAGCTTATTCCAACGGATGGCACACTAGTCTGGGCGCGGCGTTCCGGTTGATGCGCCCAGTAATTTCGCATCATTTTCCGGGACCGGTGCGCCTCCTCCGATCGCAGTACGTCAGGCGGCATACTGGGGCGGCTAATTGGCTGCATCCTGCTCCCCTTTGGTTGTCCCGGCAACAATCGGAAGCCTGTCCAAGCGACGTGCAAGCACAACTACGTCCGCATCGTGCCAAGCAGGAACGTCACCATCTTGCACCGCCTTTTCGTAGGCACGCTTGCGCATGTGAGCTCTGTAGGACGGCACGGGATGGGTGGTCGAAAGCTCGACAATAGCTCGCCACGCCAATTCACCCGGAATTCCCATGAGCAACGCAAACATCTGCTCGCGTGCGTCCTGAGCGTCATCTCGCAGCGTCGGGGAATAGACCCCCTTGCCGGCGTGATCGATATCTTCGGCCACCCGAACGAAGCGATGCGTCGTCGTGTAAAGCGCACTCAGATATGTGGGAGTCTTGAATTTTCCAAACATTGGGCTCCCTTCCCTGCGGCCGCCCATCAGGGCAACACTCAGGAGGCATGTGAACTTGACAGCGTCCCCAATATTTCCAGCCTCGTAGCATCGATGGAGTTCCGCCATTGCGAGGGCAGGATCCGCATCAATCCGCATCGCAAACCAAGTGGGCAGTTGGCTTTCTGGCGTCTCAGCGTCTGCGATCTTGCTCGCGGCTAGCGCCGCTACTTGCTCCGACGATATGTCTCCGGCCATCAAAATGGCGCGGCAATAGCGCATACACTCATCACTTGACGGATGATTGTGGCACAGCCATTCATACATCAAAGCGCTGAGCTCTGCATGCAGCCACGGCGCGTAGTAGACAACGTCGTGCAACATGTAGTGCATGGGCACGCCCGGCTGACTGTTCTGAAGCTCCCAGGCCATCTCATTCCAAATACTGAGCCTAGAGATCGATGGCCAAACCTTAAAGAACTGTTCGAACCACGCAGGAAATCCGTTCAGCTCCCAGGGCGTGTAGCGAACCGCAAGCATGGCGTCAGCTTCAGTCAGGGCCTCTGCCCCCCGTTCGCCGAGCTCGATCTCCAGACCCGCCATCGCGAACAACAATGCATACGGAACACTGCTGCGGTCTGCGCCTTCCGATCTCAAGCTTGGTCGGTATTGGCGCCAGAATTGGATCGCTGCATTCCTGTAGGCCCTGGCTACTGCAGTCCCGAACTCAGGGATTAGCCTTTTCCAATCGCTTCTGCCGCGTCCTCGGTCACCGGTATTGCCTTCCTCCAGTATGCGCAGCAGGTGGTACTGGGCGCCGTTGAACTCTCTTTCCTGTTCATCCACGGGAAAGACAAGCGCCGGGTTGGAGACAAGCTGGGCAACGAAGGCTGCTCTATCCGCCGCTTCCTTAGCAGTTCGGCGTTTCTGCCTGCGCTCGAAATCACGAGTGCTTCTCTGATGTCGAGCGACATCAGCCGGCACGGTCGGGTTAAGTAAGGTCGCCAACGACGCTTCCAATTGGGCTTCACCTGCGACCGCAGCGCGCAGTTCAACCAACCAAGCCTTAGGTCTAGTGTTTTCGTTGTAAGTGCGTACCGCGCGCGAAAGTGCGACCTGCCGATCCTCTAAAAATGCCCGGGTACGAACCCACCCCAGGAGTCGCGGAAAGTCCGTCAGATCGAACGCCCAGTAGTGCCCCATCCAACTACATTGCCAATCGTCGGTTAGATTTTTGCCCTCCTGGGCGAATGCCCGACGGCGCTCCGTCACTGTCCACCAGTAAAGCGCATCATTGAGTTCGATCCAACGCGGAACAAGTTCCTGCACTTTCATCTGGCGATCCCGATGGCCTTGGCGATCCCAGAACGACACGGTCGGTGCTTCTGCGAGCACCGCTAACGATACGTCGGACAGTGCTGTCGGCGATCGTGCCTCGATAAGACGCTCGACACTGAGTAGCGCGAGTCGAACCAACCAACGATGCGCCTTTGGCATATGGCGCCCATCACCGACCGCGCCCGCCGTTGCAGTCCAAAGTCGTCGCAGTCCTTCGACGAGGCTCATGAGCGGTTGCCGCGCCATCGGATCCGGCAGAATTGGTAATCGGTCGATAAAGCTCTCAAATGCCCGACTTAATCCGGTAACTTCATTCTCGTTGTACTCCTCGAGTCTCGATAACGAGGCCAGTGCCAGGTCCACTGCGTCCGCACATGCCGGCGCGTTGTCGACGATCTCCGCAAAATGTCGGCGCGGGACGGGAGGCCTAGCATTAATTTGCCGCCATAGCTCGAAGAATTGTGCGGGCGTACCCACACTGCCCACCGCACGGATCGAGACAAGCCGGGCGTAGATGCCCCGGGAAGGATCTGTCGCAATACTAGCGAGAGGCGCTACACATGCATGCATCTGTCCCTGCCAAACGATTCGCGCCAGGACAAAGATTGCATTATCGTTGTGAAAATATGACTCTATTTGCGTGGCGACCACATCGGACAAATCGACATGCGCAATCCTGGAAACTTCGGCATTGTCCAGACCCCGGAGTGACCCCTCCGAATCAGCGACATTCCGCATCAAGGTCTCGAGTAACGTCCGTCGCTCGCTGAGCGGCAGGCTTGCCGCATCGCCACCCTCCAACGCGACCTCGGGATACGTGCGGAGAACTTTGCGACAGATTGGTTCATCGAAAAGAACCATCCAAGAGAGAACGGAACGCAGTCGAGGTGGAAGAATTTCCTCAGCATACTGCCGCCTAATCATCAAGCCCTCGAGGTGAGCGCGTGCCCCCTCTCGCCGCATCTTTGATGCAATCCAGCACGCAGCCAAGAGCTCCCGCACCTCCCGATGACGAAAGCGGACGACCCCGTAAATCGGCTCGGCAAACAACCCGCATCGCAGCAGCTCTGCAATTCTCGACTCCGGCCAATCCTTCAACAACATCCGTGCGTCGATTGCGTTCGAGCCAGTAGCCGCTACGAGAGAAATGTTCGGCTGCCCCGTCAGCACCGTGGCGATCGCCAGCAATTCGGCACCGGCCCGTGCACTTTCGACTGAGGCCGCCTCGACACCCTGATTCAAACGGCGGTCAATTCCCATCTGCAGAATATTTAGGCGGGAACCGAATGAACGATGCTCGCGCCATACGGCAATCAGATCATAAAGGTCAAACGGCAAGCGCGCGATCCCGAACAAACGGCCACGCTCCACGGCCGCTAAGAACTCGCTTGCATTGTCAATGCCGTTGTGATCCGCAAACACGCTGATATCCGCGTCGCTCAGCGGGGCGAGCATGTAGAGATGAAGCACGGGTTCGTCATCGACAACGAGATTCGGAACGACGCGTAGCGCACGCTCCGCAGCCACTTCGTCTGACGCAAGGTCGTCCGGCGACCCGCTCTCATCCAGCACCCATTTCTCGACCGAGGAGGGCAATACCTCTTCGATCAAAGCCCGATCACTCACCGCCCTCCAAGCATACGGGCGGCTCGAAAGGTAGATACGCGCGCGCTGACGCGCGCCTCGAATTTGCCCGGCGAACGTACGGATAGCGTTCTCGAAAGCCCGAGGCTCGGCGAGCCTCACTTCATCGACGGAATCCAGAAAGAACCAGGCCTGTTCCGATCCATCGAGCCATTCCCGAAATCGCTCTGCGGTGCCGATCTCGAAAGCCGCAGCAAAAGCCTCGGTGATATCCTCAATCCGGATAAAGAAGGCGTATCGACCTTGATTAACGAGCCGCTTCGCAGTCGCCGCCAGTTCGAACGTCTTTCCCGACCCTGCCTCTGCCAGGATGACAACACGCGACTCATTTAGTAGATCGTCCCAAGATTTTCGGTGCGCACCATTGGCGCCTGGCCACACCTCGTCCAGCGGATGGTCATCCCGCTGGTAGGCCTCCGGGACAGCCACGAATCCACGTCGAAGCGGCACTGTCTGCATGAAAGAGATCCAGAAAGGAGAGTTTTAAGCTATTTTCGCTGATAACGAACACCGCATGGTGCAAGCCCTTGCTGAGCCAACCCCAACACGTCTCGCGGTAACGGCAACGACCGCGGCAAGAGATCGAGCCATTGCCGGAGGCAATCGCATGATTATTGGAGGCCTCGCGGAACCCGATTATGACGCATTACCCACCTAATTGCGTCTGCGTCGTATACCGCGGGAAGATTGTTTCGCGCCGCAGTGGGCGCCATAGTGCACAGAGCCGGCACCATCCCCGGCGGCCGTTTGATTGACCGTAAGCGCGACTACCTAAGCCTGTTTATAGCGACATCTATTCGATCAACGGCGCCATTCGCCACCGGACGTCAACGAAACGATCGATGGAAAGATCAAGGGTGAACGACGATTGCCACGCTTCGGAGCGATATAGTCGCCCGGTGTCAACGCCAATCGAATGTTGCATGGATGCGGCGGTCGAAAATTGCATGGTCGGGGTCTGTCACGTGATAGCTCTCGTTCGCCGGGAGCGCCGATTTGAATCTGGTGGATCTAACAGGTCGTCGCGCAAAGCGCGAAGATGCTCGGCATGTTCACGCATGCGATAACTGTTGCCGCGGATGTTCACCAGATGGCAGTGATGGAGGACTCGATCGATGAGACCCGCTGCCATGACTTCGTCGCCGAACACAGAGCCCCATTCCTCAAATCCCTTGTTTGACGTCAGTATCGTCGATGCTCGCTCGTAACGCCGATTCATGAGCTGGAAGAAGAGCATGGCACCCGAGTGAGTGATAGGCAAGTAGCCGATCTCGTCGACAACCAGAACCGCCGGGTGAGAAAGCACTGCGAGTCGGCGCATTAGCTGACCACCGGCCTGAGCTTCTTCGAGAGACCCGATCAGATCGATCAGCGTGCCGTAGTACACGCGACGACCGCGCTGCGCGGCGGCGATGGCAAGGCTGATCGCGAGATGGCTTTTGCCCACCCCTGGAGGACCAAGGAGGATGACGTTCTCCTTGCGCTCTACGAAACCAAGCTCATGCAGGCTCTCAATCTGCTCGCGCTTAATAGAGGGTTGGAAGGCGAAATCGAAGCCCTCCAGCGTCTTTATTGCAGGCAGGCGGGAAGAACGCATTGCCGCCTGAAGCCGGCGATTGTTGCGTAGCATGATCTGAGCGCCGAGCAGACGTTGGATAGCTTCGGAGGCGGTGAGCTGGCACCATCGACTTCGCTGAGAATCTGATCCGTCGCTTCCAGCGCTCCCGGCATCTTGAGGTCTGCCAGCATGCTCCGAATCGAGTCCCGAGGGGAGCGTGCATTGTTCATCGAAAGCCTCCCGTCAGATTGCGATAGACGCTCAGCGGGCGACGTTCTACCTGCGGCAAAGACAGCGGCAACTTGGTCTGCCTCGTATCGGGTGTCGTGACAACACCGCGATACGCTGTTCGCGCCAAAGGCTGCAGCGTGGCAAGCTCGCCTCGCAGGAATCGAACGTCCGGCGCCTCGCCTGTGGTCCGATGAATGCGTCTATTGGCCTTCTGGGTAACCCACGATATTGCTTGCGCGTTCAGATCGGCATCATTGAGGAAGGATCGGCCGTAAAAAAAGCTCTGTCGAACATAGCCAATCGGTCGTTCCACCTTCCCCTTAGTTTGAGCGCGGTACGGACGACAGGCCCGGATGCGGAAACCCCAGTGTGCGGCGAAGCGCGCGAACTCCGCGTTCTCGAGTACCTTCCCGCCCTTGGGGCGTTGGTCTTCGACCACCACGGCCTTCATCTGATCGAATAACAACTCGACGGGCACACCGCCAAAAAAGGCGAATGCTTGCTCCAAGCCACGCATCAGAACCCCCATGCTCTGACGTGGATAGAACTGCAGCCAAAGACGTCTCGAGTAGCTCAACACTACGAGCAAGGCGTATCGCTTGCCCCACGGCAAACGAAACTCGGCGAAGTCGACCTGAGCCTGGCGGCCCGCGGGAGTCTCGAAGCGCACGACCGGCTCCGGCACTGCGCCCGGGCGAGCCTTGCGTACGAACTCCTTGACCTGCGTATAGCCGCCCTCATACCCGGCCGCGCGGATCTCCTCGAACAAGCGCGTAGCACTCAGCCTTGGATACTCCGCCAGCCTCGCTGTGATGATGCCGCTGAACCGATCGAGCTTGCGCGGCACCACCGGCCGAGGACCGTAGCGCACCGGCGCTTGGTCCCGGCCTCGGTGTAGTTGGCCTGAATCAATCCAGTAGTAAAGCGTGCGAAGGCTCACGCCCAGTTGCCGGGCGATCTCAGCCTTGGGCAGGCCTTGCTCCAGGTAGTGACGCAATAGCACGCGTTGTTCCCTCCCGTACATGGCCAGCTCCACACTCTCTCGTGAAGCCACCACCTTGCACGACCGTGCAAAATTCGTCCGCCAATACCATGCAATTTACGTCCGCCACCCACACCCGGCGCTGAACGTCTGTTTCGGGCGCCTCTACGGTCGATGCGACCTGATGGGACAAATGACTGACAAGGGTCGTTCTGCGACCCACAATCCCCCCGCAAATCGGCGTAGAACCACTTTCTTGCCCTGCCGGCCTCCGCGTAGCGCTGACCAGTCCGCAGCGATCAGTCCGCGGCGTCCTTGCGGCACAGGCAGTAGACAAACTGCTGGACGGTGCCAAACGGTGTGGCGTGCGCCTCTCGCTCGTGTCGCAATAATGTGAAAGGCGTGCCGAACTCCGCGTGCAATGCATCCGCGCTGTAGCGCCGTACCGGCAGGCCGCTGCACTGTTCCGGGCCGTCCTCGGCAAAGGTTGCGACGATCACGCTGCCGCCGGGCCTGACGGCGCGCAGCACCGCGCGCACATAGGCGGCGCGCGCCTCGTCGCTGGTCAGGAAATGGAACACCGCGCGGTCGTGCCAGACGTCGTAGCGATGGCGCGGCAACGCCGCCGTGGTGATATCGTCCGCCAGCCATGTCACGCGATCCGCTTGCGCCCCCAGGCGTGCACGCGCAACGTCCAGCGCCGCCCGGGACAGGTCGAGCACCGTCAGATCGGTATGGCCGGCCGCCAGCAGATCGTCCACCAGTGTCGAGGCCCCGCCCCCGACATCGATGATGGCGCCGTCTTGCCCCGCGCCGGTAAGCCGGATCAGCTCGACCGAGCGGTGCGCGTGCGGCTGGAACCAGCTGACACTCGCGGCGGACCTGGTGCCGTAGACATGCTCCCAGTGAGCTTTGGTCTGCATTTCTGTCGTTCTCTCATGCAAAGGCGTTCACCGGGCGCCGGCCGGCACGGCCGAAGGCATTCGCGGGTGACATGCCTCAGTATGCGCCGGCGCGCGTCGCAGCGCACGGCGCCGGACCGCGCCGCGCGCGACAGACGCCGGCCCGATCTCGGCGGCAGCGCTTAATACGTCTTGTATGGCAGGAACTTGCCGGACAGCACCACGTTCACCCGATCGCCCTTGGGGTCGTGCGTGCGCTGGATATCCATCGAGAAGTCGATCGCGCTCATGATGCCGTCGCCGAACTCTTCGTGAATCAGTTCCTTGATGGTGGTGCCGTACACGTTGACCAGTTCGTACCAGCGATAGATGAGCGGGTCGGTCGGCACGGCGGTGGGCAGCGAACCCTTGTACGGCACCACCTGGAGCCAGGCCACGGCCTCGTCGGACAGTTCGAAGATCTTGCCGACGGCTTCGGCCTGCTGCTTGTCGAACGTCATCTGGCCGAGGCAGCCCGCGGTCGTCCATTCCTTCGACATGCCGACGGCCTCGGCCACGTCCGCCCACTTGATGCCCTTGCGGACCTTTGCGGAAACGATCATCTGGGTCACTTCTTCACGGCTGGAAATCATGTTGCCTCCTGGCAGGTTGTGGTCAAGAACAATAAATAACTGTGCAGCGATGCGAGGGGCGCGGCTAGGCCACGGCGCTGATGCCGTTGGCGCCGGCTGGCGGCGTGCCATCGGTCTCCTCGTCGAGCCCGGGCCGGACGATGCGGGTCACCGGCAGTTCGGCGACATCGCCCACGCGTTGCTGGATGGTCCTGGAACGTCGCACGAGAAAATCGACGAGATGGTTGCGGATGCGGTAGAACTGCGGATCGTGATGAATCGTTTCGCGCGTGCGTGCGCGTGGCAGCGTGTTGACCACCACCTCGGCGATACGCGCCTTGGGTCCGTTGCTCATCAGGAAGATCTTGTCGGCGAGCAGGATGGCCTCGTCCACGTCATGCGTGATCATGAACACGGTCTGATGGGTGGCCGCGCAGATCTTCAGCAGCTCGTCCTGGATCACGCCACGCGTCAGCGCGTCGAGCGCGCCGAACGGCTCGTCCATCAGCAGCATCTTGGGCTCCACCGAGAACGCGCGCGCGATGCCGACGCGCTGCTTCATGCCGCCCGACAGTTCCGACGGCTTTTTCGTCGCGGCGGCACTCAGGCCGACCATCTCGATAAAGCGCGCACCATGCTCGGCAACCTGCCGGCGCGACCAGTCGGGATGCCGCGAGCGCACCGCGAAGGCAATGTTCTGCTCGACCGTGAGCCACGGCAGCAACGCGTGCCCCTGGAACACCACGCCGCGGTCGAGGCTCGGGCCCGACACTTCGCGTCCGTCCATGATCACGTAGCCGCCGCTGGCCTCTTCCAGCCCCGCCAGCACATTGAGGATCGTGCTCTTGCCGCAGCCGGAATGCCCGATCACGCAGACAAACTCACCGCGCTCGATCTCGAAGCCGACATTCTCGAACACCGGCGGCAGGTCGGGGCGATAGCGCTTGCTCAGCGACTGTACGGACAGGAACGGCCGCGCCGTGCCCTCGGCAGTCCGTTCGGACAGGGATTCGGAGATCGACATCGCGCGTTTATTCCGCATAACTCACCTTCAGTTGAAGCCTGGCGAACAGCATGTCCAGCACCATTCCCACCACGCCGATGACCAGCACCGCGAAGATCACATTGGACAGCGACAGGTTGTTCCATTCGTTCCACAGGAAGTACCCGATGCCGCTGCCGCCGATCAGCATCTCCGCCGCCACGATCACCAGCCAGGCGATGCCCATCGAGATGCGCATGCCGGTGATGATGGTGGGCGCGGCCGCCGGCAACACCACGCGAAAGGCCTTGCGCAGCGGTGACACTTCCAGCGTGCGCGCCACGTTGAGCCAGTCCTTGCGCACGCCCGCCACACCGAATGCGGTGTTGATCAGCATCGGCCAGATCGAGCAGATAAAGATCACGAAGATGCCGGACACGGTGGAATCCTGAATCGTGTACAGCGCGATCGGCATCCACGCGAGCGGCGAGATTGGCTTGAGTACCTGCACGAACGGATCGATCGCGCGATAGAGCAGCGGCGACATGCCGATCACGAACCCGAGCGGAATCGCCACCACCATCGCCAGCAGGTAGCCGAGCGCGACCCGCACGAGCGAGTGCCCGAGCTGGATGCCGACACCCTTGTCGTTGGGGCCGCGATCGTAGAACGGGCTCTTGAGATGTCCCAGCGCCACCGAAGCAAACTGCGCGGGACTCGGAAAACCGGTGGCGCGCTTTTCGCCAGCGCCGCCACTGCCACCGGCGGCGGGTGCGGGTTGTCCCATCAGCGCGGCATACTCCGCCGCGTCGGCATCGGCGCTGCCCTGGTTGGCCTGGGCGGGGGTCCCGCGCGGCTGCGTGGACACCTGCCAGATGCCGAGCAGCAGCAACAGCATCAGCAGCGACAGCAGCGCGGCGCGGAGCTTCATTTGCGTGGTCATGAGCGTCTCCCAGCCTCAGGCGCGCTTGATGGCAAAGCCGTCGACATAGCGTTGCGGCGCGCTGGCGTCGTACACCTTGCCCATGACCGTGATCGGGCGGTTGCCGTTCTTGCCGGCACTGGTGCCCTCCGTCATGCCGAGTGCGGCCATCTGCTTCTGCGCATCGGTCAGCAGGAACACCTGCTGCGCGATCTGCTGGTAGTTGACGTCGCCCTTGATATAGCCCCAGCGCTTCATCTGCGTGAGCATCCAGGTCGCCATCGAGTACCACGGCATGGGGTCGAAGTCGGCGCGGTCGGGCTCGTTGCGGACCTTGCCGAGACCGTCGGCAAAGCGGCCGCTCAGCGCCTGCAGGATCACGGTCTCCGGCTGGTTCAGGTAGTTGGCCGGCGCGATCGCCTTGGCGATGTCGGCGCGGTTCTCCTGCTTGCGTGCCATGGCGGCGGCGTTGAGCACCGCGCGATAGAGCGCGGCAAACGTATTGGGATTCTGCTCGATAAAGGCCTGCGAGGTACCGAACGCGCAGCATGGGTGGCCATTCCAGATGTCCTTCGACAGGATATGGATAAAGCCGATCTGGTCGTATACGGCGCGCTGGTTGAACGGGTCGGGCCCGAGAAAGCCGTCGATATTGCCGGCGCGCAGGTTGGCGATCATCTCGGCCGGCGGCGTCACGCGCAGCTGCACATCGCGGTCGGGATCGATCCCGTGCTCCGCGAGGTAATAGCGCAGCAGGAAGTTGTGCATCGAGTATTCGAACGGGATGGCGAACTTGAAGCCCTTCCAGTTGCGCGGGTCGCGATTGTCCTTATGCTTGAGCGCGAGCGTGATCGCCTGGCCGTTGATGTTCTGAATCGTGGCCACGCGCATCGGCTGCGCGGACGAGCCCAGGCCCATCGAGATCGCGAGCGGCATCGGCGCGAGAAAGTGCGAGGCGTCGAGTTCGCGGTTCAGCATCTGGTCGCGCACGAGTGCCCAGCCCGCGGTCTTGACCAGCGTCACGTCGAGGCCCTGCGCCTCGTACATTCCCATCGGCGACGCCATGATCAGCGGCGTGGCGCAGTTGATGGGAATAAAGCCGACCTTGAGCGACTTCTTCTCGAGCGAGCCGCCTTTCTCGAGCGCCGCCGCGCGCAGGTCTTCCATGGGCAGCAACGAACCGACGGCCGCCATCACGGCACTCGCGCCGACCGCGCGCAGCAGGCGCCGGCGCGTGGCGTCCTCGGGAAACAGCGCGCGCACCGCAGCGGCTTCCACAAAATCGTTGGACAGCGCTTCCGCGTCGCTGGCGCGCGCCAGTCTGGCCGCACCGGCCGCGCGGTCGTGCTCGGCCTGAGAACCATGCTGGCCGCACTGGCAGCCGGTAAGCGAGGCGTCGGCATCGTAGGGGCGGTACAGGCTGTGATCGGCGTTCTGGGTCTGATCCTTCATATCGGGCACCTTGTATCGTTTGGGAGGGCGTTGTGCTGTCGGCGCTGGAATGCCGGGATGCTCAGGCTGCGATGGCCTGTCTGGCGGTACCCGCCTGCAGCGTCGCCACGGCCTTGCCGCCGCGCCACTGCTCCATGTGAAGCCACTCGGCCGTGTCGTCGATCACGCGCCACTCACCATCGCGCACCGGCGTGCCATGCATGACGATCGGCACGGTGCGCGTCTTGAGCCGGACCACGGGCTGGCGATGCTCATACCGGCTCTCCTCGCGACCCTCTCCACGGTCCTCCCCGCAGCCAGTGACGGCCTGCGCGATGACCGCGGCCTGGCGGGCAATCGGTTCGATAAAGCGGCAGGGAGCGCCGGCCAGGCTGATGCAATCGCCGAGCGCATACACGTCGCGCGCACTGGTTGCGAGCGTATGCGGGTCGACCACGATGCCCTTGTCGAAAGCAAGTCCCGCGCCACGTGCCACGCGGTCGTCGGTAACGAGGCCCGTGGCCACCACCACCTCGTCCACATCGAGCAGCGAGCCGTCTTCCATGGCCAGCCGCTTGCTGCCGTCGGCATTGCGCGCTACGCCGGCCACCACGCGCGCGCCGGCGAAGGTCACGCCGCTGGCGGCCAGGCCTGCACCAAGGCGGAGCGCGGCCGCTTGCGGCAGCAGGCCGGCCAGCGGCAACGGCTGTACGTCGAGCAGGGTGACCGTATGGCCGGCGCGGGCGAAGTCTTCGGCGAGTTCGCAGCCGATCATGCCTGCGCCGACGATCGCGACGCGGCGGCTTCCCCCGCCAAGTCGCGCCTGCAGGCCGGTCCATCCTGCCAGGTCGTTCACGCGCCAGCACAGCGCGCGCGGCAGCGCCGGCGGCATGGCCGGGCGCGCGCCCATCGCCATCACGAGGCGCGTGTAGGGCAGCGTGCCGCGCGTGGTGCGCAACCGATGACTCGCGGGCGACAGGCCGACCGCGAAGGTATCGGTGAGCAGCCGCACGCCGAGCCGGCGCGCGGCATCGGCCGCCGCTTCGCGCACCAGCGCGGCGGGCGACGTGCCGCGGCTGAGTGCGATGGACAGCTCCGGCTTGTGATAGCGATCGCCGGCGCACGACGTCACCATCGTGATGGGCACCTCGGCGTCGAGGCGCCGGATGGCCTCCACCGCGCTCCAGCCCGCAATTCCCGCGCCCACCACGACGATGCCGGAGCGCTGCGAGGCGGGCATGGGCGATGACACGGACGGCTGCGGGCTCGCAGCGGCCGGCACCATCACCGCGACATAGGGTTCGAAGTCGGCCTTGACCACGCCGCACAGCGGACACACCCAGTCGTCGGGAATGTCCTCGAAGCGCGTGCCCGGGGCGAGCCCGCTATCGGCGTCGCCCTTCTCTTCGTCGTAGATCAAGCCGCAGGCGCGGCAGATGAACTGCCGCCACGGCCGGGATAGCGCGCTCATGCCGGCACCTCCTCGCGCGACAGGCGCGCCATCTCCCAGCGCAGGTGCTTGATCGCCGGCGTGACGATCGCGGCGAAATGCGCCTCGCGAATGCGCCGTTGCGCGCCGGAGGTGACCAGGTAGCCGCGCGCGCCCTGGTGCAGCAGCGCCGACTGCGTGGCCCGCAGCGCCAGCTCCGCGCCCTGCGCACGGGCGTCGAGCACGTCGAGCATATAGTCCTTGCTGCCGTCGAACGGATCGGCCGCCAGACGCGCCACGCGCTGCTCGAGCTCGTCGAGTTCGCCCTGGATCTCGTCGGGGCGGTCGCTCAGGAAGCGATTGACGTGGCCGAGCAGCGGCTCGACTTCGTGCATCGCGTCGATACTGCCTTGCACGATGCCGGTGCACATGCCGATCTGCAGCAGGATGAATGCGCCCCGGATGCGCGCGATAAACGGTTGCGCCGGGTCGGCGATCAGCAGGTCCTCGCCGACAAACAGGTTGTCCACGCGCACTCCCCACGTGCTGGTGCCCTCCATGCCCGAGAACTCCGGGCACTGGCGCAGCGTGACGGCATCCGTGCAATGGAGGATGAACATGATGTCGTGCGACGGCGTGCCATCATCGCGATACACGGTGGCGATGGCGCCGCAGTACTGGCCCGGTCCGATGTGGCTGACCCACGGCAGCGCGCCGCTGACGCGATAGCCGCCCGCCACGCGGGTAGCGCGCAACAGCATCTTCTCGATGCCGGCGAATGCCTTCATCGGATTGGACAATGCGGTGCCGCCCAGGGTCTGCCCGAGCGCATGCGTGGCCAGCAGCGGCTGCAGCGCGGGATTGTCCGACGCCTCCATGTAGAGCCCGCATACGTCATGACACCACGCGAGGAAGCCGGTGGACCCGCAACGCCGGCTGATGGCGCGCATCGCGCCGAGCGCAAGGCCGTAGCGGCCGCCATGCGCGGACAGGTGCGCGGCAAATGCGCCGGCGGCGCCGAGTCCGGCCATGATCTCCTTCGGGTAGTGCCCCTCGTGGTCGATGCGATAGGCCGCCTCGGCGAGCGGGCCGTCGGCGATCGACGTGACCCGCTCCATCACCATGGCATCGGTCCACGATGCCGCGAATGTCGATGGGCTGGCTGCTACGGTAGTCATGGCTGTTCTCCGGGTTCGGACGCGTGGTCGTACGTGCTTACTCGGCCAGGCCGATCGAGAACGCCACCGGATTGCGCATGGTGTTGGCCACGGGCGAGTGGTAGTTGGCGTGCTGGACGATGTCGTCGAGCTGCTCGCGCGTGGCGTCGCCTTCGATCAGCACCTTGACGCGGATGGCCTGGAAGCCCATGTCCGACGGCTGGCGCGGCGCGCCGCCCGCACCCCAGGCGGCGCTGTTGCCGATATCGGCTTCGAGGAAGACCTCCAGCCGCGACAGGCGGACCTCGCGATACGTCGCCACCGCCGTGATGCCGACGCACAGGCAGCCGCCGAGGGCCGACAGCGCGATCTCGCCCGGCGCCGGCACCGTGTTCTCGCCGAACAGGTGCAGCGGCTCGTCGACCACCACGGGGTTGTGGTCGCCGGTAAAGCTCCACGAGCGGAACTGTCCCTTCATCACGGTATGGACCTTGTTGATGCCACGGCGCTCGGGATTGTCGCGGCCGGAGGCGGCGAACTTGAGCAGGCCCTCGCGATCGATCGGGCGCAGGTAGGTGGTGACGGTCTCGGTGGTTGCGGTAGTCAAGGTGTGCTCCGGTATGTAGGGTTCAGGACAGGCGACTCGCCTGTGCGGTCGGCAAATACGCTGACCGACGTGGCTCATATCGCAAGCGCCGTGCCACGCGCAAAAAAAGTTCGCAGATCATTGATTTGAAATGGATTTATGCCGTTTTGCGGGGGCCCCGTCGGCGCCATGCATTCAGACAATTTGTCGACAATGTCGACAAATTGTCGGGCGAACGCGATACTCGGCGTGTCGATCGAAAAGGAGCGGGTGGTGAAGGAACAGCCAGTGACTACCGAGGCCGAGCCAGAGCTCGGGTACGGCTATTGGCGCCAGCAGGAGATGCTGTTGCTGGAGCAGGTGATGGCCCTGGTGGGGCGCAGCCTGGCGCCGGATGTCCCGATGCGCGAGATGCTGCATCTGATGTCCGAGCTGCTTGGCCTCAACCGTGGCCGCGTGGTGCTGCTCGACGAGGAGACCGATACCGCCAGCATCCGTTTTTCGTACGGGCTGACGCGCAAGGAAGCGGCGATGGGCGTGTACAAGGTCGGCGAGGGCATCACCGGGCGCGTGCTGGCGGCGGGACAACTGACGATCGTGCAGGATATCGACCAGGAGCCGCGCTTCCTGTTTCGCGCGGTGCAGCGCAGCCATCTGCCGGAGGGCATGGTGTCGTTTATCGCGATGCCGATCAAGATCGGGCAGAAGACCGTGGGCGTGCTGGCGTGCCATCGCATCCGCATACGCAACCGCGCGCTCAGCGATGACCTGACGATCCTGCGCATCCTGGCCACGCTGGTCGGTCAGCTTCTGCAGCTGCAGGCGACCCTGCGTGCGCGCACCAAGGTGCTGGAGCAGCGTAACGAGATGCTGTCGCGCGCGCTGCAGACCGAGGCCGCGCGCTATGGCATCGTCGGCACCGCACCGTCCGTGCTGCAGGCCATCTCGGAGCTCGAGCGCGTATCGGACGCCACCGCCAGCGTGCTGCTGATGGGCGCATCGGGCACTGGCAAGGAGCTGTTTGCGCGTGCGCTGCATCTGGCCAGTCCACGTCGCGAGCGGCCGTTCATCAAGATCAACTGCGCGGCAATTCCCGAGACGCTGTTCGAGTCCGAACTGTTCGGCTACGAGCGTGGTGCGTTCACCGGCGCCAACGCCGCGCGCGCGGGCTGGTTCGAGCAGGCCAATACCGGCACGATCTTCCTGGACGAGATCGGCGAGTTGCCGCTATCGATGCAGAGCAAGTTGCTGCGCACGTTGCAGGAGGGCACCATCACGCGACTGGGCGGCAAACGCGAGATCGCGATCGATGTGCGGCTGGTGGCGGCGACCAATCGCGATCTCGAACACGAGGCGACGCGCGGTGCGTTCCGGCAGGATCTCTACTATCGCCTTAACGTGATTCCGATCCGGCTACCCTCGCTGGCCGATCGCCGCGAGGACATTCCGGCGCTGGTGCTGCACTTTCTCAACCATATCAACCAGACCCATCAGCGCAACGTCAACCTGACGCAGGCTGCGATCAACCGGCTGCAGAATCATGACTGGCCGGGAAATATCCGCGAACTCTCGAACCTGATCGAGCGGCTGGTGCTGCTGGCGGACCATGCGATCGTGGACGAGGCGGAAGTCGAGCGCATGCTGCCGCGTGCGGATGGGCCGGTGCGGGCGGACGGCATGCCGGCCACACCGCTGCCGGCGGCGGCTGCGCCAACGACGCCGATGGCGCCCGGCAACCAGCCGGCGCGTCAGGCATTACCCACCGATCCAGCGGCCTTTGCCCCGACCCTGGTGCGTCCTTATGCGCCCGCGCATTCGCATTCGGCCGAGCAGTTGCAACAGGCGCTGGCCGCCTGCGGCGGCAACAAGTCGCGCGCGGCGCAGCAGCTCGGGCTGACGGTGCGGCAGTTCGTGTATCGGTTGGGCAAGCTGGGGTTGGCGGGCTGATGCCTGGCGATGGCGTGCCGATGACCTACCGATGGCGTAGGGGCGCCACGCCGGGCACGTCGCTCGACTCGACCAGCCGGATCATCATCAGCATGAACAACTGGCGCTCGGCCGGGGCGAGCGCTTCGATGGTGCGATCGTGCGCGCGCTTGACGGCGTCCTGCATGCGCTGCACCAGCGCCCGGCCCTTGCGCGCAATGCGCACGAGTTTCACGCGGCCATCGAGCGGCGATTGCCGCCGCTCCAGCAGGCCGCGTGCTTCCAGCCGCGGCAGCACTTCCGCAACGGTGGTGCGTTCGAGGCCGATTTCCATCGCCAGCGAGATCTGATCCAGTTCCCCCTGCTCGAGCAAGGCGGACAGCAGGCTGTACTGCACCGGCGTGATATTGAATTCGCTGGTCTCTTCGAGAAACAGGCCACTGTGAATCTGGTGCAGGCGGCGGATCAGGAAGCCCGGACGCGCATACAGCACCGACCGTTTCTGGATGGTATTGAGCTCGGCCTCCAGCAGGGGGAGGCTGTCTTCACGGATCATGACAACGGGCCTGACCGGCAGGCGTACGTGTGGATTTGCGGAGTATGCCACGTATTGATCCGATGCGACCGGGCCCGTTGCAGGCGCGCGATATCGGGATTGCCGGCTTCTGCCGTCGCTTAATAACGGGGTATGCCCCATTTTTGAGGATACGCCCGGCCGGTTCCACTTTACGGTGCATGCCGCGTCTTCACACTGGTGCGCGGGGACGGCTCGCTTCTGTCAATTAAGGGGTATAGCCCTTAATTTTCACGGATGATTTTTGTCACGCAATCAAAGGCTTGCGTGATGTTTTCAGTGGTGGCCGCGTCGGTGTGGCACGCGCGTTGCTTTATGGGAAGCCATCATAACCAGTCGCCCCCTCATGAACGCTCCGCCTACCCGGGAATCGCTCGCGCCCGCCCATGCCCAGGGCATCGGCGAGCGGGTGCCACGCAAGGAAGACCAGCGCCTGCTGCTGGGTCGCGGTCAGTTTGTCGGCGATATCCGCATGCCGGACACGCTGGAGGTCGCGTTCGTGCGCAGCCCCGTCGCCCATGCGCGTATTGCCGGCATCCGCAAGCCCGACGGACTCGACGCGCTGGTCTTCACGATGGAGGACCTCGTCGGCGTCAAGCCGATCCTGGCGGCCTCGGGCCTGCCCGGCTTCAAGCGTTCGTTTCAGTACCCACTGGCCCACGACAAGGTGCGCCATGTCGGAGAAGTGGTGGCGGCCTGCATCGCGCCGACCCGGGCCCGTGCCGAGGATATCGCGGCGCAGGTGGAAGTCGACTACGACGAGTTGCCGGTGCTGGCCAGCATGGAGAGCGCGCTTGCGCAGCCTGCGCGCGTGCACGACGACTGGAGCGACAACGTATATGTCGAGACGCGCGTGGAGAAGGGCACGCGTCCCGCCGCCGGCGCAACGCGTCGTTATCAGCGCCGCCTGCGCACCGCGCGCCAGTGCATGATGCCCATGGAAGGCCGCGCCGTGCTGTGCTGGTGGGACCATCGGCTCGACCAGCTCGTGATGTATTCGGCCGCGCAGGTGCCGCACGTCAACCGTACCGGCCTGGCGGAATGCCTCGGGCTCGACGAAGGCCAGATCCGCGTGATCTCGCCCGACGTCGGCGGCGGCTTCGGCTACAAGGGCATCCTGCTGCCGGAAGAGATCTGCTGCGCCTGGCTGGCGCGCCATCTGAATCGCCCGGTGCGCTGGCTGGAAGACCGACGCGAGCAGATGAGCGCCAACGCCAACTGCCGCGAACATGCCTACGATATTGCCGTCGAGGTGGCGCCCGATGGCCGTCTGGTGGGTATCGAGTGCGAGGCGATGGTCGACTCGGGCGCCTATTCGCTTTATCCGTTCAGCGCCTGCCTGGAGGGCGCGCAGGTGGCCTCGATCCTGCCCGGTCCGTACACGATGGATTACTACGCGTGCCATACGCGTTCGGTCGCCACCAACAAGCCCGGCATCCTGCCGTATCGCGGCGTGGCCCGCACCGGCGTGTGCTTTGCGCTCGAACTGATGATGGATGCGGCGGCACGCGACCTCGGCATGGAACCGTACGATCTGCGCGCGCGCAGCCTGGTACCGGCGAGCGCCATGCCGTTCGTCAATATCACCGGCAAGCTGTTCGACTCGGGCGACTACGCCGAGAGCATGCACCGTGCGGTGGCGGCGCTGGACTGGAGCGCCTGGCGCGCGCGCCAGCGCACGCGGCACGCGGCGGGCGGCACGCGCCGTATCGGACTGGGCCTGTCGGTCTATTGCGAGCAGGGCGCGCATGGCACGTCGGTCTATCACGGCTGGGGCATTCCGATGGTGCCGGGCTTCGAGCAATGCGCGGCGCGCCTGACGCCGGACGGTGTGCTGGAACTGCGCCTGGGCGTGCATTCGCACGGGCAGGGCATGGAAACCTCGATGGCGCAGGTGGCCCATTCGGTGCTGGGCATCGATCTCGCCCGCGTACGCGTGCTGCACGGCGATACAGGCGCATCGCCGTATTCCACCGGCACCTGGGGTTCGCGCTGCGCGGTCATGGCCGGCGGCGCGGTGGGGGCGGCATGCGACCTGCTTGCGCAGCGCGTGCTGGCCATCGGCGCGGCCCTGCTCGAGGTGCCGGCAAGCGAGCTGCATCTCGCCAATGGTCGGGTGGCCCGTACGGGTAACGCCGCGTTCGCGGGCCTGACCCTAGCGGAGATTGCCCATGCGTGGTATCGCGCGCCGCAGAGAATTCCGGTCGGTACAGTCGACCCCGCCGGCCTGGAGGTCGTCACCGGCTACAAGACGCAACCGGACACCGGAACGTTCAGCTACGCGAGTCACGCCTGCGCGGTCGAGGTCGACACCGCGACGGGCCGCGTGACGCTGCTCGACTATGCGATCTGCGAGGACGGCGGTGTACTGCTGAATCCGCTGATCGTCGACGGCCAGATCATCGGCGGCCTGGCGCAGGGCATCGGCACCGCGCTTTACGAAGAGATGCCGTTCGATGCCGAGGGCCAGCCGCTGGCTTCCACCATGGCCGACTATCTGCTACCCGGCGCCGGCGAGATGCCGCCGCTCACGCTGCTGCATATGGAAACGCCGAGTCCGCACAGCAAGTACGGGCAGAAGGGTCTCGGGGAGGGCGGTGCCATCGCGCCGCCCGCGGCCATCGTCAATGCGATCAACGATGCGCTGTACGCGCTTGGCGCGGAGCTCACCGCATGCCCGGCCAGTCCGGAACGCGTACTGGCCGCGCTCGCCGCGGCCCGCAACGGAGCGCACGCATGAAAGCCGTGGCATATCGATTGCAGGCTGCCACCACGGTGGCGCAGGCCAATACGGCCTTGCGTGCAGGTGGCTGGGGCAGCAAGCCCATCGCGGGCGGTCAGTCGCTGGGCGCCATGCTGAACCTGCGCCTGGCGCAGCCCGAGCAACTGGTCGACCTGGATGGTATTGCGACGCTGCGCGAGGTTGCGGTGCAGCCGGACGCCATCGCCTTTGGCGCGATGGTCACCCATGCGAGCGTCGAGGACGGCAAGGTCCCCGATCCGACCCGTGGGCTGATGCCGCATGTCGCGCGTGGCATTGCCTATCGTGCCGTGCGCAACCGCGGCACGATAGGCGGCAGCCTCTGTCACGCCGATCCGGCGGCCGACTGGGTCAGCACCATGCCGCTGCTCGGCGCGTCGCTGCACATCGATGGACCGGACCGCAGCCGCATGGTGCCTGCGCGCGACTTCATGCGCGGCGCGTTCGAGACGCAACTGGACGACGGCGAGCTGCTGACCGCCATCCGCGTGCCGGTACTGTCGGCAAGTGCGTGCTGGTCCTATCGCAAGTTCTGCCGCAAGACGGGCGAGTTTGCCCAGGCGCTCGCGTGCGCACTGCGCGATCCCGTGCTGGGCATCGAGCGCGTGGTGCTGGGCGCGCTCGACGGTGCCCCGCGCGTGTTCGATGGCGCCGGGTTGCTCGCCTCGCTGCGCACGGACGTGGCGCGGCAAGCCTGGCTGGATGCCAACGGCATCGCACTCGATGGTGCGCGCATGGCGCTGCTCAATGAAATGCTGCGCCTGGTCGTCGCCGACATGGAGGAATCCCGATGAATGCCCCCCAACTTCCGTTCCCGGTCGTGCAGGAGGCACGCCTCACGCTCGACGTGAATGGCCGCCAGTACGAGATCACGGTCGAGGACCGTACCCACCTTGCCGATGCGTTGCGCGATCACTGCGGGCTGACGGCCACGCATATCGGCTGCGAGCACGGCGTATGCGGTGCCTGCACGGTGGAGGTGGACGGCGCGCCGCAGCGCTCCTGCCTGCAATCCGCGGTTCGCTTTCGCGACAAGGCGGTGCGCACGCTCGAAGCCTTCGATACCGACCCGGTCATGGCGCAACTGCGCCAGGCCTTTACGGAAGAACACGCGCTGCAGTGCGGCTATTGCACCCCCGGCATGCTGATGACCGCGCGCGACATCGTGATGCGCCTGCCCGGGGCCGACGCGGACCGCATTCGCGAGGAACTGGCCGGCAATCTGTGCCGTTGCACGGGCTACCTGGGCATCGTGCGCGCGGTGGAACGCGTGCTGAAACAACGCCGCCAGGCCACGGAGACCACGCATGGAAATTGAACAACGCTTCACGCTTGCCACCCCGCCCCAGCAGGTCTGGCGCGCCTTCGAGGATGTCCGCTTGCTGGTGAACTGCCTGCCCGGCGCGTCGATCCATGCAGCGCCCGATGCGGACGTGCCGCCGCACGATGTGCCGCTGCTGTTCCAGGTCAAGCTCGGCCCCATTGCCGCTGCGTTCAAGGGACAAGGCGCGCTGGAGCGTGACGCCGCCGCGCAGGCCGGCACCTTCAGCGGCAGCGCGGTGGACGGCAAGACCCAGAGCCGCGTCAAAGGCGTGGCGCGCTTTGCACTGGCGCCGGATGCGGCGGCCGGCGGCACCTGCGTCACCGTTGCGGTGGACTACACGATCACCGGCGCGCTCGCGCAATTCAGCCGCGAAGGCATCGTGCGCGCGCTGGCGGAGCAACTGACGCGCGAATTCGCGGCCAACCTGCAGGGCGCGCTGGCGCACACGCAGCAGGAGCACGGCGCGCACGCCGTGGCCGAGGGCACCAAGGCCGCCGCTCCGGGCGCAGCCAGCGGGGCCAGCGATGCCGCGTCGGCCACGGTGGCGGCAGTCGCCGCCGTGGCGCCGGTGGCCGTGCCGTCGATGAGCGCCGCGTCGCCACCGCCGGCACGCACGCCAGCCAATCCGCCGCCCGCTGCCGCGATCGACCTGTGGAGCGTGTTCAAGGCCTGGCTGCGCCACTGGTGGGCCAGCCGCCGCAAGACTTCCTGAAACCCGTCGCTGTTGTCTCGATCCCGTTGTTCCCATCCTTCCGACCTGCCTCATACCCATAAAGGAGATCCGTCATGTGGATCCGCTGCAAGTCTCGCCCCGCTAACGGCCTGTCCGTGGTTGCCGCCCTGCTCGCGCTCGCGAGTGCCGGTGCACAGGCACAGGAGACCATCAAGATCGGCGTGTCCGAGCCGCTCACCGGCGCCGTCGCCGCGTCGGGCACCTATGTCACCAACGGGGCCCGCATCGCGGCCGACGTGATCAATCGCAAGGGTGGGGTGCTGGGCAAGAAGCTCGAGCTCGTGATCGAGGACAACAAGTCCAACCCGCGTGAGGCGGTGAACTCGGCCGAGAAGCTCATCCTCAAGGACAAGGTGCCGGTGCTGATGGGCGCGTGGAGTTCCACCTTCACGCTCGCGGTCATGCCCAAGCTCGTCGAGTACGGCGTGCCGATGGTGGTGGAAACCGCGTCCTCCACCAAGATCACCACGGCCGGCAATCCGTGGGTATTCCGCACCAGCCCGACCTCGGCGATGGAAGCCGCGGCATTCAGCAAGCACCTCGCATCGTTCTCGCCGGCCATCAGGAAGGTCGACTTCCTCTCGGTCAACAACGACTGGGGCCTGGGTGCCGCCGCCGAGTTCCGCAAGGCGCTCGAAGCCAAGGGCATCGCGGTAGGCCGTACCGAGACCATGGCGCCCGATGCCACCGACCTGTCGGCGCAGCTCGCCGCGCTAAAGGGCACTGGCGCCGACACGCTGATCGTCACCTCGGGCATCGAGCAGCTGACGCTCGCCATCCGCCAGGCTGCCGAGCAGCGCCTGCCGCAACGCGTGATCACCACCGGCGGGTCGTTCCCCGAGCCCTTGCTGAAGACGCCGGGGCCGAAAGGCTACACCAGCCAGCATCTGCTGTTCTTTGCGCCGTGGTCGGTGGAGCGCGCCAAGTATCCGGACGTGGCCAGGGAGTTCGTCGATGGCTGGAACGCGCGCAAGCTGGACTTCGCCGGCCAGACCGAAGGCTTTCGCGGCTATGACGCCATCCTGACCATTGCCGAGGCGATCCGCCTGGCTGGCAAGGCCGAGCCCGCGGCGATCCGCGACGCGCTGTGGAAGGTCAGGCTCAAGGGCGTGAACGGCGATATCGCGTTTATCAAGGAAGGCCCCGCCGGCAAGGAAAGCGGCCAGGCCGAGCCGAACATCTACGTCGTGGAACTCAAGGACGGCGCGGTCGCGGTCAAGTAAGCCGCATCGGCCAGGGGGAATTTACGTGGAATCGTTCCTGCAGCACGCGCTCAACGGGCTGGTACTGGGGGCGACCTATGCGCTGCTGGGGATCGGCCTGACGCTGATCTTCGGCATCATGCGGGTGGTCAACTTCGCGCACGGCGAGCTTTATGCGCTCGGCGCCTATATCGCCTATGCGGTGGTATCGGTGCTGGGTCTCAACTTCTTCGGCTCGCTGGTGCTGGCGGCGGTGGGCGGCTTCCTGGCCGGCGCGCTGATCGAGTACGTGCTGCTGCGGCGGCGCAACCTAGGCGCTATCGACGAGGTCATGCTGATCATGATCGGGGTGATGATCATCCTGCAGAACGGCGAGCTGCTGTTATGGGGCGGGGTGGCCAAGGCGGTGCCGTCGCCGTTTGCGCAGGAGCCGCTCGTGTTCGGCCTGGTATCGGTCTCGCCGATCCGGCTGTTCGTGCTCTGCACGGCGCTCGCGCTGCTGGGTCTGTTCTATCTGCTGATCGAGCGCACACGGCTGGGGCTGGCGATGCGCGCCACGTTCCAGGATCGCGATGCGGCGGAGATCGTGGGCGTGAAAGTGCCCTACATGTACACGCTGACGTTCGCGCTCGGCTCGTCGCTGGCGGCCGTGGCCGGTGCGTTGCTGGCGCCAGTGTTCGTGGTGACGCCGACCATGGGCGACCTGGCCAGTCTCAAGGCGTTTGCCATCGTCATCCTCGGCGGCCTGGGCAACCTGCCCGGCGCGGCGCTCGGCGGCTTTACGCTGGGCCTCGTCGAGGAGTTCGGCGCGGGCTACGTTTCCACCGCCTACCGCGATGCGATCGGCTTCCTGGTCATCCTGATCGTGATGATCGTCCGGCCGCAGGGCCTCTTCTCGACCAAGGAGCGCGTGGGATGAACCTGTCCAGACTGACGCCGGTCGGCTGCGTGCTGGCACTTGCCGTGCTGCCGCTGTGCTGGCCCGATCCTTATGTACTGTCGGTACTGACGTCGTGCGGCATCTTTATCGTCGCGGCCATCAGCCTCAACCTGCTGCTCGGCTATACGGGACAACTGAGCCTGGGCCATGCGGCATTCTTCGGTATCGGTGCCTATACCACCGCGCTGCTGTCGCTCGGCTTCGACGTCACGCTGTTCGGCATGGACCAGCCGCTGGTGGTGGCGCCCAAGCCGGTGTGGGTAGCCTTTTGTGCGGGCATTGCCATGGCGAGCGTGGCGGGGTGGCTGGTGGGCAAGTTGGCGTTCCGTGTGCGGGGCGCGTATTTCGTGATCGTCACCATCAGCTTTGCGCAGGTCATGCGCATGGTCGCGCTGAACTGGGTCGACCTGACCGAAGGCCCGATGGCGCTGAACAATATTCCGTCGCTGACGATGTGGTTGCCGCATGCCGGCGTGGTGGAGATCGCATCCAAGGCCGCGCGCTACTGGCTGGTGCTGGCGGCCGCCGTGGTGGCCTGGTGCATCGTCGCGGCCATCGTGCGCAGCCGGGTGGGGCGCGCGATGATCGCGCTGCGCGAGAACGAGACGCTGGCGCGTTCGATCGGCATCGCGGTGACGCGCTATCTGCGTATCGCCACGCTGGTGTCGGCTGGTATCGCGGGCGCGGCTGGCGGTTTGTATGCGCATACCGTGCAGATCATCGACCCGGACGTGTTCATGTTCATGTTCACCATCACCATGGTCATCATGGTGATCGCGGGCGGCAAGGGCACGCTCGCGGGTCCCGTGGTGGGCGGCCTGATCTTTGGCCTGCTGCCCGAACTGTTGCGCGGCGTGCTGGCGCCGGAGCTGCAATGGATGCTCTATGGCGCGCTCATGATCGTGATTCTCGTGCTGCTGCCGCGCGGCATCGTGCCGGCATTGCAGGCCTGGCGGCGGCGCGGCCGCCGCGCCGCACCCGCGACGCTGCCGGTGGCGGTGCCGGCCAACGGAGACCAGGCATGAGCGAAGCGGTGCTGGAACTGGGCGGGGTGACCATGGACATCGCCGGGCTCAAGGCGATGGACCAGGTCACGTTCTCGGTATTGCCGGGGCAGATCGTCAGCCTGATCGGCCCCAATGGCGCGGGCAAGACCACCACGTTCAATGCCATTTCGGGTTATATGCGGCCCACCGCGGGCGAGATCCGTGTATTTGGCCGCAACGTGGTGGGCATGGCGCCGGAACAGATCGCACAGCTTGGACTGGTGCGTAGTTTCCAGCGTACCAACGTGTTTCCGGGCTGCACGGTGTTCGACAACGTGCTGACCGCGCTGCACCTGCAAGGCAGCGCGGGGTTGTGGCAGGCGCTGGTGCGCGGCGCGCGCATGCGGCGCGAGGAGCAGGCGCTGCGCGGCCACGCAGCGGAATTGCTGGCGTTTGTCGGACTGGAGCAGCGGGCCGAGGAACTGGCATCGAGCCTCGCGTATGGCGAGCAACGGTTGCTCGGCGTGGCCATCGCGCTGGCGGCGCAACCGCGCGTGCTGTTGCTGGACGAGCCGGCGGCGGGGCTGAATCCGTCAGAAACCGATGCGTTCAAGGCGATGGTGCGGCGCATTCGCGACAGCGGCGTGACGATCTTGCTGGTGGAGCACGACATGCATATGGTGATGTCGATCTCCGACCATATCGTCGTGCTCAACCACGGGCGCCGCATTGCCACGGGCGCGCCGCAGGACATTCAGCAGGACCCGGAAGTCATCCGGGCCTATCTCGGATCGGGGCTCAAACGTGCTCAAGGTTGATCAGATTTCCGTGCGCTATGGCAGCGCGGTCGGCGTGGAACGTGTCTCGATCGAGGTGCGCGAGGGCGAGCTGGTAACGCTGATCGGCGCCAACGGCGCCGGCAAGTCCACCACGCTGCGTGCCATCAGCGGGCTCGAGCCGCTGGTCAACGGCAGCATCACGTTCGATGGCCATCCGATCTCCGGCACCTCGGCCGCGGCCGTGATCGAACGTGGCGTGGCGCATTGCCCCGAAGGCCGCCGCGTGTTTCCGCAACTGACAGTGGCGGAGAACCTGGAGATGGGCGCGTATCGCCGCCTCGACCGCAATCGCGTGCGGCAGGATCGTGAACGCATGCTCGACCGCTTTCCGCGCCTGCGCGAGCGGCTGCGCCAGGCGGCCGGCACGTTGTCGGGCGGCGAACAGCAGATGCTGGCGATCGCGCGCGCACTGATGGCGCGGCCGCGGCTGGTGATGTTCGACGAGCCCTCGCTGGGCCTGGCGCCCAACTTTGTCGAGATGATCTTCGAGCTGATCCTGGAAGTGAGGCGCGAAGGCACCACCGTGCTGATGGTCGAGCAGAACGCCTATGCCGCGCTGGAAATGTGCGACCGCGCGTATCTGCTGGAGAACGGCCGCATCGTCAACCAGGGCACCGCCGCGCAGATGCTGGCGGACCCCAATATCCGCCGCGCCTACCTGGGCGGCTAGCGCGTGACTGGCGTATCGCCCGTGCCCCTTGGGCTAAAAACGAGGTATGCCACGTATCAAGGTATGCCAAGTATTGATGAACCGTATCTCACCCAGACTCCGGAACCCCATGAAACAGCAACTTCTCCAGGGTGGCAGGGTTGTCGACCCCACCACGCAACGCGACGGCATCTTCGATGTGCTGGTGCAGGATGATCGCATCGCGGCCATCGGTACCGACCTCGCCGCCAGCGCGCCGCAGGCGGAGGTGATCGACTGTCGCGGCAAGCTTGTCCTGCCCGGCCTGATCGACACGCACGCGCATGTCTATGAGGGCGTGACCGGGCGCTTTGGCCTGAACGCGGATATGTGCGGCGTGTATTCCGGCGTGACCACGCTGGTGGACCAGGGCGGGCCGAGCGCGATCACTGTGCCAGGTTTCCGCCGCTATGTGGCCGAGGCCTCGCGCACGCGGGTACTGGCCTACCTGTCGGCGTATCTGGTCGGCGGCCTTGAGGGGCACTACTATCCCGAGCTGTATCGGCCCGAGTGCCTCGACGTGGACGCCACGGTCAAATCCGCGCGCAGCCATCGCGATCTGGTCCGCGGCCTCAAGGCGCATGCGGAAATTGGCGGCTTTGCACGCTGGGGTGTCGATGTCATGCGCCTGGCGACGCGTATCGGACGCGAGGCCGAGTTGCCGGTGTATATCCATTTCGGGCAGCTTTGGCCCAAGCCGGACAGCGGTGGCCTCGCCGTGAATCCGGACTCGATTTTCAACCAGGTGGTGGAGATGCTGAAGCCGGGCGACATCCTGGCACATCCGTTCAGCCGCCACCCCGGTGGTTTTGTCGAACTCGACGGCAAGCTTCATCCGCTGGTACCGGAGGCGATCGCACGCGGGCTCAAGATCGATGTGGGACATGGCTCGCACTTCAGTTTCAAGACGGCGCGCATCGTGCTCGACGCGGGCGTCATTCCCGATACGCTGGGGGCGGACATGCATGGCTACAACACCTCGGTGCCGCCGCCGCCGGGCACGCCGGACTCGCATCCGGACGAGGAGGATCACCTGTTCAAGGGCAAATCGCGTTTCGGGCTGGTCTCTGCCATGACCAGCATGCTGGCGCTGGGCTTGCCGTTCGACCATGTGGTGGCGATGGTGACGCGCAATGCGGCGCGCATGATCGGCATGGAAGGTGAACTGGGCACGCTGCAGGTCGGTGGCGTGGCGGATATCAGCGTGCTGGACGACGAGCGCGGCCGCTGGGTGTTGCGCGACAACGAGGGCACGGAGCTGGTGACGGACCGCTGGCTGGCGCCGCGCTTCTGCCTGCGCGCAGGCGTCCGCTTCGACGCGCAATCGCCGCTGCTGCCGGTGGCGCAGGCGGCCTAGGCGGAGACCCGACATGAGCGATGTCATCGGCGGTACCGTGTCTCCGGATGTGCTGGCCAGTCCGTTCGCGGATGCGGCGTGGCGCGGCGTCATGCGGCGGCAGGATGCGCTGCCATTGCTGCCGCGCGAGATCCTGCTGCATGCGGGCCCGCCGCTTGGCGGCGAGAGCGGCGCCGCCGCCACGACGGTCCCCGCGCCTATCCCCGCGCCTATCCCCGCGCCGATCCGCCGGGCCGCGCTGCAGGCGATTCTGTTCGAAGGCATGGCCGACACGCTCGATGCCGCAGCGGCCTTGCTCGACACCGGCGCAGTACGGCTGGAGCCCGCGCAGGATCATGGCGTGGCCACGCCGCTGGCACAGGTGGTGTCGGCATCGATGCCGCTGGCCGTGGTCGGCGATGCGCATCGCGTAGCGTTCGCGCCGCTGATCGAAGGGCCGCCCCCCGCGCTGCGTTTCGGCACCTTGGCGCCGGACGCCCGCGACCGGCTGGCAACGGTCAGCGCGCTCGGGCTCGAGCAGCTCGACGCCCATCTGCGCGCGTGGCCGGTGAACATGGCCACCGTCATTGCGGCTGCATTGCGTGGCGGCGACGAGTGCCACGCCCGCACCGGGGCCGCCAACGCGGCGCTGGTGTCGGCGCTGGGGGCGTCACCCCACGGCACAGCTGCCGCCGGCCTGGGCGGCGGCGCGGCGGTTGCAACGAACGCCAACACGGCTGGCGCCACGGACGCGGCGGGTGCGGCAGGTACTGCGACGCTCGACGGTGACGTCATTGGTTACGTCGCGGGCAACCCCGGCTTCGTGCTGCCGATCCTGATGGCAACGGCGTGCTGGCATCTCCGTCGACAGGCAGACGGCATCGCGGCGGTCGGCGGCAATGGCGCATCGTTCGGCGTCCGCCTGCACGGGGCGCAGGCGTGGCACGCCGTGGCCGCCACCCCGCCGCTTGGCACACGACTGCCGGGGCGCGAGGCGGCGGACCCGCTCGGCGCCATCGGCGACAGTGCCGTGATCGATTTCTGCGGGTTGGGCGGCCAGGCGCTGGCGTATGCGCCGCAACTGCTGGAGGAATGGCGTGCGTGGTTACCCGCGGACGCGATGCACCGCCGCGCGCAGCTGGTGGACGACGCGACCGGCATCGTATCGCTGACACGGATGCGGGCGGCGGGGTTGGCGCCGATCGTCAATCTCGCCATTCTCGATCGCGACGGCGAGGCAGGGCTGATCGGACGCGGCAGCTATATGCCGTCGCTGGCGCTGGCGGGTGCGGCCTGACGCGCTTCCCGCGAGCCTGCCACGCGGACGCGCAGGGCCGTCGGCAGGCGGGGCAAGCGCGCCGCCGGCGCGCCGCTCACAAGCCGAACGGCCACGTGTCCGGCACACCCTCGCGCGGCGTGGTGGGCAGGGCATGCAGCGCGTGGGTATGGTCGAACCATAGCCATGCGTCGAACTGGCGCGGCAGGATTGCCTGCATGTAATGGCTGAGCAGCTCGGAGTCCGGCCGGTAGACCACGCCGATAAAGCGCTCCTGCCGGGGCGTCAGCAGGAGGTCGCGCAGCGCCCGACCGGCGGCGCCGCTGTCCTCGGCGTCTTCACGCAGGTCGAGCAGTGCGCGCGGCAGTCCCGACTCATGCGCGATATGCGCATAGCTGTGCGGATGCGCGGGCCGCACCTGCTTGACCTGCATCGGCGAATCCCAGTCCGAGGCGGCGGCGACGGTACCGGAATAGGTATCCAGGCCAACCAGCGCAACCTGCTCGCCGAGCGCGTCGCGGCATAACTGGCCGATATTGGTTTCGCCTCGTTCGGCGCCCATGGCGGTGGCGGAGGCATCGCCGATATGGGAGTTGTGGGCCCACACCACCGCTTTGGAATCGGGCCCATGTCGCGCCAGCAGCTGCATCAGGGTCTCGAACATATGCGTATCGCGCAGGTTCCAGCTGGCCGCCGAGCCGTGATACATGATGCGGTAATAGCGTTCCGCCGAAGCTACCAGGCGGGCGTTTTGCGCGGCGTCGAAGAAGGCTTCGTGGTCTTCCCCCGCGGTGACATACGCGAGCCGCTTGTCGAGCAGGTCTTTCAGTTGCGCGATGACCCCACGCTCGCAGGCATCCTGAGTGCCGGAGATGACGGCGCGCCCATAGGCGGAAGGTGCCTGGCGCCATGGGTCGAGGCAGGCATAACGCTGACGTGCCTGCGTGGCGGCAGCGGGATCGACGCGGTCGAGATAGGCCAGCACCGCCGCCATCGAGGTCCGCATGCTGTAGATATCCAGGCCGTAGAACGCCACTTTTTGCGGCGGCTGGCGTTCTGCATTGATGGCACGCAGCGACTCCACCAGCGCGACGATCTCCGAATTGCGCCACATCCAGGTGGGGAAGCGGCTGAACGGCGGCGCATCGGCGGGGGCGAGCGCGCGGCGCGCGCGGATATGGCAGTCGATGGAGGCCGCGTCGGGCCAGTCGGCCTCCACGGCGACGAACTTGAAGCCGTGCGCCGTGACGAGGCGTTCGGTCAGGCGCGCGCGGGCGCGATAGAACTCCGCGGTGCCGTGCGTGCTTTCGCCCAGCAGGACCACGCGGCGATCGGCAAAGCGGTCGATCCAGCTGGCGAATCCCGGGTCGTCGATGCCGGGCAAGGGCAGCGCGGCGCGGGCCATTCTGTGCGCGGCGTCGCGGACCGTGGTATCGGTGGCGGTCATGCTCAACCCTCCTTGCCAATGGCGCCGGGCGGCATCCCCGCGGCACCGCTGCGGGCCATTGTGCCAGCCATGGCCGGCGATGGCGAGGACCGCTGGCGGTCGCGGCAGTGGCGCACGGCCTGGCGCAGCTTGTGGCGCATCTTGTGACGCACCTCGTGGCGCACCTCGTGGCGCACCCGCACCGCGCCAAAGGAGGCGGACGAATGCCTACGCTTCCTCGCTGCCGCGCTTGCGATGCCTGGCTGCAATGCGATGCGTCAGCGCGACCAGCCCGGCGAGGGCCGGGTCCTGGTTGGTGCTGCGATAGGCCAGCGTGAGCGGTGCGCGCAGGCGGTCGGCCTCGACCATGCGGCAGTACGACACGCCGTGCCGGTTGAGTCCGGCCATCGAGGCGGGCACCACGCTGACGCCGGCACCCGCCGCCACGAGGTTCAGGTTGGTCAGCATGCGCTCGACTTCCGCGCCGATCCGTGGCGTGAAGCCGAGCGTCTCGCACTCGCGCAGCAGGTCGCCATACATGCCGGGCGCGCCCGGGCGGCGTACCAGGATAAAGTCGTCGTCGGCCAGTTCGCGCAGGGAAACCGGTGCATTGGCCGGCGTGCCGGCGGTGGCGCGCCGGCGCAGCAGCCGGTGATCGAGCGGAAGGGCGATCACGAGCTCTTCCTCCAGCAACAGGTCGAACTGCACGCCGTCGGGATACTGCACCGGCGCGCGCAGCAGCGCCGCACTGAGCTTGCCCTCGGCAAGCTGCTCGATCGCTTCCGCCGCGTTCTGTTCGCTCAGCGACAGGGTGACACGCGGAAACTGGCGCCGGCAGGCCCGCAACACCTCCGGTGTGAGCTTGTGCGCGGCGGCCGAACTGGTGAAGCCGATCGCCAGCGCACCTTCGTCGCCGCGCGCCATGCTTTGCATGCGGGCCCGGATCCGTTCGATGCGCGCAAACACGTCCTGCGCATCGGCGTGCAGCGCCATGCCCGCCTGGGTGAGGGCCACGCCGCGCGGCTGGCGCTCGAACAGGGTGACCCCGAGCTCGGTCTCGAGGGCCTTCAACTGCTGGGAGAGCGGCGGTTGCTGAATGCCCAGATGTTCCGCGGCGCGGGTGACGGAGCCGGACTCCGCCACGGCCAGGAAATAACGCAGGTGTCTTAGTTCCATCGGGCAGATATATGATTGGTGTATGGAGAACGATGAAAGCATATATTTTACTTGCGTCATCGCCAAGCCTAGTATCAGCGTTTTGCCACCCGTGGCTTGATAAGAACCAGGAGACTACCCATGCGCCGTGCCGCCTCGCGCCCACGACTGTCCGTATTTGTGCCCACGCTGGTACCCGCGCTGCTGGCGCTGTCCATGCTGGGCGGATGTGCCTCCTCCTCTTCCACCACCTCCTCGCCAGCTTCGTCTGCGCCGCCGGCCGCAGCGTCGGCCTCGGCCCCCACGGCCGACGCCGCCAGGCCGCAGTGGCAGCGCGTGCACCTTGGCCAGGGCGCCGGCTACGACTTCCCGGTCTACGCCAATCACCGCCTCGACGGCGATCTCAGCCGCATTCGCGAAGTCGTGTTCGTGCAGCATGGCCTGCAGCGCAATGGCGACGACTATTACGCGGCCGGCGCGACCTTGCTCAAGGCGAGCGGCCGTAACCCCGACGAAGTGCTGCTGATTGCGCCCAACTTCCCGGGCACACCCGATGCCGCCAAGGGCTTCACCGGCATGCCGCACTGGACCGTGCAGGGCTGGATCGGCGGCGAAGACGCCGTGTCCGGCGCCAGCGGCGCGTTGAGCTCGCTGCAGGTGCTGGACGACCTGCTCGCGTTCGTGACCAACCGCGCGCGCCTGCCGGCGGTGAAGAAAGTCGTGGTGGCGGGCCATTCGGGCGGGGCGCAGATCGTGCATCGCTACGCGGTGCTCAACAACGTGGACGAGCGGATTCGTGGTGCGGGCGTGGACCTGCGTTATGTCGTGGCCAATCCGTCCTCGTACCTGTATTTCACCCCGGTGCGTCCGGTGGCGCCCGATCTGAAGCGGTTTGCGCCGTATGACACCAAGGTCTGCGCCGACTACGACAAGTACCGCTACGGCATGCGGGACATGGTGCCGTACGCGCGCGGCGCGGATGGCATGGCGCTCTACGAGCGCTATATCCGGCGTCAGGTGACCTACCTGGCCGGCTCCGAGGACAATGACCCGAACCACCGCGTGCTCGACAAGGCGTGCGGTGCCGAGGCCGAAGGGCCCACCCGCCTGCAGCGCGCGCGCGGCTACCTGCGCTATGAACGCTTCCTGGCCAAGCCGGGGCAGACCATCGACCACCGCGCATTCGAGGTGGTGGGGGTCGGCCATGACCAGGCCCGCATGTTCGGCTCGCAGTGCGGTGCGCAAGCGGTGTTCGGCATGGACCCGGCCAGCAACAAGACAGGCGCCTCCTGCCGCGCGCCTCAGCTCTGAGCGCGCCGCGCGGGCGGTCCGTAGGGGCCTGACAAGCCGAGGCTGGCCAACCGGGTTTGCCCGGAAGGCGGGGGTAAGGTGCCGGTGCTACCATGCGCCGATCCCTTTCCCCCCATCCGTCGCCCCGGTTCCGCAGCATGCCTGTCACCGCGGGGCCGCGCCTTGCCGGCCGCGGCCCGCAGCTTCGCCTCACCGCCCATGCCCCGACTTCCGCCGTCCGTCGCCGGCTGCTGGCCGCGCTTGGCCTGACGCCAGCGCTGCCGCTGTTGCCGCTTCTGCCGCTCTCAGGTGGCTGGGCGCGTGCTTACGCCGCGCAGCCGGTATTTCACCTTCTGGTCGGTTACGGCGCCGGCGGCGGCGCCGACCATGTCGCGCGTCTGGTGGCGGACTGCATGACCGCGGACGGTGCGCTCACGATCGTCGAGAACCGCCCCGGCGCGGCTGGACAGGTGGCCATGCACGAGGTGGCGCGCGCCGGCAACCAGCGCCAGACGTTGCTGCTGGGGACGGTCGGCTCGGTGAGCATCGGGCCGTTGCTGACGCCGGCCGCGCAGGAGGCCGCCCCGGCCACGTTGCGGCCGATCGCGGTGGTCGCCAGCACGCCTCATGTGCTGCTGATGGCGGGCGACGGCGCACACGGCGATGCCCGCACCCAATTGCTGGCCTGCCTCGCACGGGCCCGCCAGCGGCCGGGCGAGCTGGCCTACGCCTCGCTCGGCGTGCATTCGAGCGCGCACCTGGTGGGCGAGCTCATGTGCCACCAGGCAGGTGTATCGATGACGCACGTTCCCTATCCTGGCAGCGCACGTGCGCTGATCGACCTGCAAGGCGGTCATGTCGCGCTGCTCGTCAGTACCCTGCAGGCCTCGCTGCCATTGATGCGCCAGGGCAAGGTACGCGCGCTGGCCGTGACCGGCCATGCGCGCAGCCCGCTCGCGCCCGCCACGCCCACCTTTGCGGAGGCCGGCATCGACGGCATGTGGCAGGAGGCCTGGTATGGCGTGCTGGCCGCGCCGAGCGTGCCCGCTACCCAGTGCACGCAACTGTCGCACCGGCTGCAGCGGCTGTTGCGCGACGCCTCGCTGCGGCGGCGGCTCGGCCAGGACGGTGCCGAACCGCTTGGCTTGACCGGTGCTCAGGCGGTCGATTATCTGGCCGCCCAGCGCGAAGTCTGGCGTCAGGCGGTGCAGCGCGTGTCGGGCCGGCTGGCCTGAAAGCCGCGCCGGACAAGGGCTTCGGACAAGGCAGAATTTCCTCACTACAATCGGCGCTGTGACGCCATGGCGCGTGTCATGGTCACGCAGACAGCGGGGTCTATCATGTGGGGCATCGTCCGCGGTACGGTATCGGGTCTGGTTGCCATCGCGTTTGCCACAGCGTGCGTGTCCCCCGGCGCGCAGAAAGCGGAAACGCCCGCCAGCGAGATGCCCGCCAGCTCACCCGCGGCGGCCCGGCTGCCAGCACCATCACTGTCCCCGACACAGTCGCCGCGGCCGCAGTCGTCCACGGACCAGGCCCTCGTGCTGCCGCCACTGCCCGCTGGCGCCGCGGCGCTCGATCTCAATACGGCGTTGACACGGCTGATCCGCTCGATGAACGTCACGCGGTTGATGATCGTGGGCATGGATCGCGCGTTCGCGCGCATGCCGGACAAGATCGGCCCGATTCCCAAGGAAAAACTGGCCGCGTGCGCGCACGCCAAGCTGACGCCCGAGATGCTGGAACAGGTCGTACGTCCGGCCTTCGCACTGACGTTCACCGATCCGACCCTGCCGATCGAACTGGCGGTGGTATTCGAATCGCCGGTCGGCACCAAGATGATAGAACTCGTCATTGCCAACAAGACCGTCAACCGCGCAAGCTTCACCGATGACGAAGTCGAAGAGATGAACCGCCTCGCCAAGTCGCCGGAGGTCGCCGCGTTCCTGCGCGACAACGGCTTCGTGCGCCTGATGCGCGCCATCACGCCATACGTCATCGCCGCCGGCACCCAGGCCCGCGACGCCTGCGTACGCGAACTTATCCCACGCGAAATTCCGGTCACCAATCCGCGGCCGGCGTGAATTGTCGACGGCGCTGCTGCAGGAGCGGGGGAGCATCGGACCGGGTTCGGCCATGAGCGGCCATTGTCCATGGGGCGGTGGGCGTCCGCAATGCAGCGGCAACGGTCAACGACGTTTACCGAGTCCTTCTCCTAGATGCACGTCGCGAGGTGCGGAATTGCACCAGTAGCAGTAGCCTACCCTCGGCTTCGGGGAATCCAGTAATTGTTCAATGCTTCGGAGACAAGCTGATAGTCGAATGGTGCCTCCTCTCGATCTTTTTCCGCCCGAAACTTGAGAAATTCAACGATTGCTTTCACCTGTCGCTTGGTCAGCGGTGCGAACTTGTGCGTCGCACTGTCCCAAGCCGTAAGTTCTCCATACCTTCGCGGATTGACGAGCTTGTTCCGCTCACCGTCCGTCAAGCCATACGTGAGCATGAAAGCCAAATGGTTCTGCTGAAATTCGTGGCCTTCAAGCTCTCGAATCAAATAGGCAGGTAGATAGTATCGAAACGCCTCTGCAGAAAAGAAGGCAAGTGCAGGATCGCGATCGAGCTCTTCATCAGTAAGCTCGTTCCACAGCTTCCCAGCGAAAGTCTTTTCTACCAAAGCGGGCTCATGGCCCTCCCTACTGCTCACGATGGACCACGATGGCGGTGGCTCAATTTCGCCGAAAGCCTCGATGATTGTGGTGGCTATTTTTTTGGCGTCCATTCAAAACTCCAATTACGGTTGCGCCAAATACGAATCGCACCTGGCAACCGCCCGCCAAGCGTTTCTCTCGGGTATCTCATGTTCCTCGTCGCCGCCCCTAAAGCAAGTCCGCATGATTCTTGTCCGTGCCATCGCACATCGCAGAGCCTGTGCTCGCTTGTACTGTAGCAAATCACGAGCATCTGAGGTGCGGCAACTGAATGCTCCGACATCCTTGCACTCTGCCTCAACGGCGTCACGTAGTTGCGTGTACTTATTCCAGTCGCAATCTCCGGGCGGCTCGCTCTTGCTGAACAACTTGTCGACAACCTGCGAAAAAGCTTGTCCGCATGCTTGCTGCACTTTTACGAGGAACTTCAAGACATACAGGCCAGGGGTCGCCTTCTCTCTAGTGAGACTCGGATCCAAATCAGAGGCGACACTCGAACCCAGGTAAGCCGGCATGCTTTGTCCTGGCTGAATGGGGGGCGTGTACTGGTTCGGAAATGACGGCGCCGGTTGGGCATGCGCCGAGCTGATTACACCCGATAGCCAGCCCTTCAACCACCGCAATACTGCATTCCATCTCGATGCCAGTCGGTTAGAAATGGAAGCCAGCGACGAGGGAGAGGGGGCACCATCCCTTGCAAACGGGCTAACTAGGCTCGATTCGTCAGGGACTTCCGGGATCGTGATGTTGTCCAGGATCTGGATCAGCCGATGGGCGGCGTCATAGGTGTAGCGGGTGACCAGATCGAACGGTCCGACGACGCCCACAAGCTGACCTACCGCATCGTACTCGTACCGTGTATGGATGCCATCAATATCGATATCCGTCATGCGACCGCGCGCATCGTAGGCGTACTTGATGCGAGATCCGCTGACATCCACAGCTTCAAGCAACCTGCCCGCGGCATCATATTGCACGGCTGTACCCGTCTGCCCCGCCATGTTCGTCACCGAAGCCAGGTTGCCCTGGGCATCGTAAGCTAAGGTCCATTGGCCAGTGACCGTGTCTCCAAGCTTATCGACGGCCGTCGCAACCAGGCCGTTTGCGCCATAGGTCCAAGTCGTGCTCGCCACGTCGCCGGACGGCTGGGCGTTGAGCCCCTGGCTGCCGCCGGCGTCGTTGGTTGGATACCAGCCATAAGTCAGCACCTGTCCTTTCGCATCGTAGCTGAAATAGTCGACCCGCCCTGGCGCAGCCACTTTCAGCGGCAGATTCCACGTCGGATGCCAGTCGGTGGTCGTGGTCTTCGCATCGGCAGTGCCGTAGCCCTCGATGCGCTGGGTCTCGCGGCCGAGCGCGTCGTAGCTGTAGCGCGTATCGTTGCCATTGCGATCGACCGTGCGGCTGACGTTGTTGCCGGAGTCGTATTGGATCGTGTTGAACGGATCGCCAATGGGGCTCGATCCTGACGCACCGGTGGGTTGCCGCAGCTTGCCGGCCAGTTGGTAATTGAAGTTGCGCGTCAGCGCGTTGCTGTCCGTCACCAGAGTGGCATTCGTGCCGTAGCTGAAAGACAGCTTGTCGACGCCGCCAGCATGTTCCTCGCTCAGTACAAAGCCATCCAAAGGACCGCCACTTGCGTACTTGTAGGTGTACGTCGCAAAGCGTTTGCCAAGTTCATCGGTAACTCCGGTGAGGCGCCCAGGCAGAAAGCTCTGAAAGCCCGGCAGGTCCTCACCATAGTGATAGCGGCGAACGGTTTGGTCCGGCCAGGTCACGGTAATCGACCCGTCCGACTGGTACCCATATTGAATCTGCCTGCCATCCGGCGAGATAAGTGTTTGAACACGGTTTTTGGCGTCATAAGTGAAAAGCAGCGTCGTGCCGAATTGATTGCGCACGCTAGCCAGCAAGCTGGCTGTGCCGCCTGGAGCTTCCGGACTTGCAACGTTTGTATAGGTGAGCACCATTGACCAGCCGTTACGCTCGGTGACGCGAAGCAGACGTCCGTCCGAGTCGTAGGATTCGATCGCGCCAGTATCCGCCACGAGGTATTGCCAAGCCCCCACGCCCGCGTCTCCGGCGCCACTGACTATCCGATCCCTGCTACGACCTTCCGCTGTCACCCAATCCTGCCCGCTACGAACAAAGCGCACAGGCCCTCCATCGTCTCTAAATGCGGTGACGGTAGGGGAGGCGTCCGTGATCAATAGAAGACTTAGCGAACGCTGCCAGTTATGGCTCCAACCAGTTCCAATCGATCCGGCGCCCGCTCCATAGCGGCCCGCTTCGGAGCGGAAGGTTCTGCGGAAGACAAGGGGATGCGGCCCGACCGATTGAAAATCCGCTGGTTCCGGCTGCGTCTTTTGCCCGGTCAGCGGCGCAACCGGATTGCCAACTGAGCAAGCATTTTCCGTCGCGCGGGGCAAGTCAGGGCATTGATCTTCCAGACTCTTGTTGGGATCGCGCTTCCAGTATGGATCATAGGTCCTACGCACCGGATCAATACAGATTTCCTTGATCCAAGCCGCCTTCGCCAACAACCTTCGTATGTAGTCGTCGCTGGGTTGGACGCCATTGATATACACGTCACAGGTAACCGAAGTTGCTGTTCTCGCGCCGGGCTTAAAGGTGTAACCGGGGAATACCCAGTTATCAAAATTGGCGCATGCCGACTCTACACTCGTGTGTAATGGTCCGTAGTTGCCGTTGTAGTCCGTGTACCAGAAGGAAAGCGGGGGAGAAGCACGGCTGTACTGCGCGTTCAATAATAGAACCAGCCCACACAAAAATTGAGAAAGGATGCGGCGGCGGAGCATCGAGTTGGCCCTTTCATGTGCACTTCTTGGGATGCAACGATGAAATCCTGCCTGCCGAGTGTATTCGTTCTAATAGGCTCGGATGTATCGCAAATCTCACATCCCATATGAATTAGAATTAACTCCGCGCCGCCCTATGAGTTTCCGATGCCACACCATCCGAGGCTTGCCGAAGGCTGTTTCGAAGGTGAAAGCGGACGTGGTGGCCGTCTCACTCGATGTCCCAGTAGGGTCGGAGGCTGCCACCTGAGGCGGTGCCGGCCGGCGCTCATCGGCCATCATTTTTTGTGCCGCTCTTGAACCTTAGTCCACTGGCCGCTTAGGTTCTGGTTTGGGTCTCTCGACGAGCCCATGACCTGCGCACTAAAGGCTCGGACTGAGGCTGCATAAATCGCTTGACGTTCCCATAGTGGAATCGTCTACGCTTCGAGTGCTTTAATGTCGCCACTCGAAATCGTGAGAGGTACGATCACCGTTCGCCGCCTGGCGTCTTGCATAACGCAGGTGTACCTCGGGAGCGCCGGCTGCCGATCGTGCTGCCGGCGTGCCTGAAGGTTCGCAGTTGCAATCTACCCAAAAGCAGTTATGCTTTGCGCTGCTTTGATATCCTCGACGATCGTGCGTGACTTGTCCCGCCGGCATTCATGGATTGCCGGATTCCTTCTGGTGGTGTTTCTGTCAGTGCAACTGGCAACGGCCGCCTACGCCTGCAATATGGGTGAAAGCAAGCCAACGGAACAGGCGCCGATGGGAGCCATGGTGTCCTGCGCCGACATGGCCGAACAGGATGCCACGCCGAGCGACAGTCAAAAGGCGCTTTGTATGAGCCATTGTCAGGCCGATACGAAGCACGCCGACCACGCTGCGCCGCAGATTCCCGCATTTATCCCCGTTCTCGCCAGCATCATCGTCGAACCTACCGTGGGGGACGCCGCGCCGTTCTTTGCGCTTCGCGCGAAGCACCAGCCGCGTGCCTCACCACCTCCGCACGCCATCCTCCACTGCTGTTTGCGCACCTAGCCTCCGAAACTACGCCACATTCTTCTCGCCCCCTGTATCGAGGGAGCGGTGGTTGTCGTTTCCGGAGACTTTATGTCTTTCTCTCTTTGCCTGAAGCTGGCGCTCCTATGTGCGTCCGCCCTCGGCATGTCGGTAGCGCTTGCAGCGCCCCCGCTTGCCGCCCCCACGTTATCCATTGAAGAAGCCGCCGCGCTCGCCACGGCGCGTGCGCAAGATGCCGAGAACTCGCACGGCGCCATCGAAGCCGCCTTGCAACAGTCTGTCGCCGCCGGCCAGTTACCCGATCCGATTCTGAAGGTCGGGCTGAACGATGTCCCCGTCAGCGGTTCAGACACCGGCTCACTGAGCCGAGATTCCATGACCACGCGGTCGATCAGCGTCCTGCAGGAATTCACGCGCGCCGACAAGCGACGGGCACGCACTGCACGGTTCGAAGCCGAGGCCGATTCCGCCGATGCGCGGCGCATCGTCGGCGTGACCAATGTTCAGCGCAGCGCCGTCGCCGCCTGGATCGACCGCTGGTACGCGGAGCGGGAGCGAACCCTGCTGGGCCACCACGCGCACCCACTGAACCTCGCGCTCGAAGCCGCCAACGCTGCCTATCGCAGTGGCCGCGGCACGCGCGCCGACGTACTGGCCGCCCAACTGGAAGTGCAGAAGTTGCAGGACCGCGAAAGCGAAAACCAGGCGGTGCTCGATGCTGCCACCGTCAATCTCTCGCGCTGGATCGGCGCGGATGCCACACGTCCGCTCGGCGACCGCCCGGCCCTCGGCGTCCCGGATCGTGTCGAGCAACTCGTCCGTGCGCGCTATGACGGCGTGCCGGAAATTGCAGCGGCGCAGCGCGATGTGACACTTGCAGAGAGCGAGGTACGCCTGGCGACGGAAGCGCGCAAGCCCGATATCAGCGTCGAGCTGATGTACAGCCAGCGCGGCTCGGCTTACTCGAACCTGGCTTCGATCAACGTAAGCTTCCCGCTACCGTGGGATCGTGCAAACCGTCAGGATCGCGAAGTGTCCGCGCGACTCGCGCAGGCCACCGAGGCGCGCGCCAAAGCGGAGATTGTGCAGCGCGATACCAACGCCGTCGTTGGCGCGCGCGTCGCGGAACTGCGCGGGAACCTTGAACGGCTCAAGCGCTATGACGACGCCACGCTGCCGCTGGCCAATGCGCAGGCGGAAGCTGCCCTGACAGCCTATCGCAACAACACGGGTTCGCTGCTGGCGGTGGCTGAGGCCAATCATCGCGCCATCGATACGGCACTGGAACGGCTAACCCTGGAACGACGCACGGCGAGGCTCTGGGCCGAACTGACATTCCTGACGCCACTGCCCACCGCACAAACCGAACCAGCCTCCAAGGACTTCAAATGAACCCGCGACTGAAATTTGCGGCTGCGTGCGTGGTCATGATCGGCGCGGCCGGATATGCCGGCTATCGCTTCGGCGTTTCGCAGGGCACGTCCACAATGCCCGGCAAGCCGGCGACGGGCGCGACGGCGAAAACCGGCGATACCGATCCGCAAACGGGCAAAAGGGTTCTCTATTGGCACGACCCGATGGTGCCCGGCCAGCGCTTCGACAAGCCTGGAAAATCGCCCTTCATGGACATGCAACTGGTACCGGTCTATGCCGACGGCGGCGACGCCGGCGGCAGTGGAGTTTCCATCGACAGTCGCGTGACGCAGAACCTGGGCATTCGCACCGCTGAAGTCAAGACCGGTCGTATGGGAGCCACGCTCGAGGCACCCGGCAATGTCGTTATCGATGAGCGCAGCATCCAGGTGATCCAGGCACGCACCACCGGCTTTGTGCAGCATGTGGGCGTGCGAGCCACGCTCGATGCCGTCCGAAAGGGGCAGACGCTGATCACGGTCTATGCGCCCGACTGGGTGGCGGCGCAGGAGGAGTACCTGGCCGTCGCCCGAATGCCCCCAGCGTTGCAGGGGGACCTCGCGGATGCGGCAAAAGCGCGCATGCGGCAGGCCGGCATGACGCCGGGGCAAGCCGATGCCGTCGCCCGTTCGGGCAAACTGCAGACGGGGCAGGGCATCGTCAGCCCGCTGGACGGCGTTGTCACCGAGATCGCCGTGCGCGAAGGCATGACGGTCGCCCCAGGCATGACACTTTTCCGGTTGGCGGATCTCGGTCAGGTCTGGGTGATCGCCGAAGTGCCGGAAGCACAGGCGCGCCGTATTGCACCGGGACAATCGGTCACGGTATCGGCCGCCGCCGCCCCGGAACCCGTGAACGGCAAGGTGGATGCGATCCTGCCCGACGTCAACTCCGCCACGCGCACCTTCAAGGTACGTATCGTCCTGCCCAACAGGCAACACCGGCTGGTGCCCGGCATGTTCGCCAGCGTGCGGTTCGACGGCGGCGATCGCCAGGACGTACTGCAGATTCCATCCGATGCCGTGATTCGTACGGGCCAGCGCAACGTCGTCATGGTCGATGTGGGGCCGCAAGGTTATGTGGCCACGGAAATCCGCACCGGCCAAGAATCCGATGGCATGACCGAAGTCGTCTCCGGACTGAATGCCGGGCAAAAGGTGGTGACATCGGGCCAGTTCCTGATCGATTCCGAAGCCAGCCTGCGCGGCACCTCGGGCCGGCTGGCATCGCCGGCCGATCCATCCGCGCCCGCCGCCACTGTGTCGGAGCATGAGGGGATCGGTCGCATCGAAGCCGTGAACGCCGCGGGCTTGACGATTTCGCATGGACCGATTCCTTCGGCGCAGTGGGGTGCGATGACGATGGATTTCCCCGCGCATGATCCTGCGATGCTCAGGGGGTTGAAGCCCGGCGACCGCATCCGGTTCCGTTTTAGCCAAGGCCAGGACGGTACCGCCACGCTATCGTCGGTACAGCCGGCCGGTGCGGAAGGAGCCAAGCCATGATCGCGCGCATCATCCTGGCGTCGATACGCAATCGCTTCCTGGTGCTGCTGGCCACGGTCATGCTCACGGCGTGGGGGCTGTGGGCGGTGCGCAGTACACCGCTGGATGCGTTGCCAGACCTGTCCGATGTGCAGGTGATCATCCGCACGCCATTTCCCGGGCAGGCACCGCAACTGGTCGAAAACCAGGTCACCTATCCGCTGACTACGACCATGCTGTCCGTGCCAGGGGCCAAGACTGTACGCGGATACTCTTTCTTCGGAGATTCGTTCGTCTACGTCCTGTTCGAGGACGGCACCGACCTGTACTGGGCGCGCTCGCGCGTGCTGGAGTACCTGAATCAGGTGCAGTCACGCTTGCCGGCGGCCGCCAAACCGGCGCTAGGGCCGGATGCCACCGGGGTGGGCTGGATCTATGAGTACGCGCTGGTGGACAAGACCGGGCGGCACGACCTCTCGCAACTACGCGCGCTGCAGGACTGGTTCCTGCGCTTCGAGTTGAAGTCACTGCCCAATGTCGCCGAGGTGGCTCCCATCGGCGGCATGGTGAAGCAGTATCAGGTCGTATTGCAGCCGGACAAGCTGCGCGCCTACAACATCCCCCAGTCGAGGATCCTGGAGGCCTTGAAGGGCGCGAACCAGGAGGCTGGCGGCTCGGTGCTTGAACTTGGCGAGGCCGAATATGCGGTTAGAGCGTCGGGGTATCTGAAGACCCTCGATGATTTCCGGCAGATTCCGCTTGTGACCCGCGAAGCCGGCATTCCTGTACGGCTCGGCGATGTGGCCACGGTACAGCTCGGTCCCGAGTTGCGGCGCGGTATCGCCGAGCTCAATGGCGAAGGCGAGGTCGCCGGCGGTGTCATCGTGATGCGCTCGGGCAAGAACGCGCTGGAAACCATCGAGGCAGTCAAGGCCAGGCTCGCCGTGCTCCAGAAGAGCCTGCCGGCAGGCGTCGAGATCGTCGCCACGTACGACCGCTCGTCCCTGATCAATCGCGCGGTGGACAATCTGACGCACAAGCTCGCCGAAGAGTTCATCGTCGTCGCGCTGGTCTGTCTGATCTTCCTGTTCCACCTGCGCTCGGCACTGGTGGCCATCGTTTCGCTACCGTTGGGAGTGCTAGCCGCGTTCCTGGTCATGCGCTATCAGGGCGTCAATGCAAACATCATGTCGTTGGGGGGCATCGCCATTGCCATCGGCGCGATGGTCGATGCCGCGGTCGTCATGATCGAGAATGCGCACAAGCATCTCGAACACTGGCATGCGGACCATCCCGGCAGGCCACTCTCCGGGGAGGAGCGCTGGCAGGTGATCGGCGAATCGGCGGCGGAGGTGGGCCCTGCGCTGTTCTTCTCGCTGCTGATCATCACACTCTCCTTTGTGCCGGTATTCACGCTGGAAGCGCAGGAGGGACGGCTGTTCTCGCCGCTGGCCTTCACCAAGACATACTCGATGGCCGCAGCCGCCGGGTTGTCGGTGACCCTGGTGCCCGTACTGATGGGCTATATGATCCGGGGCAGGATTCCGAGCGAACAATCCAATCCGCTCAACCGGTGGCTGATACGCGCCTACCAGCCAATGCTGGCCAAGGTGCTGACCTATCCGAAGACCACGGTGGCCATTGCAGCGGTTCTGCTGGCCGCGACCGCGTGGCCGATTTCGCGCGTTGGCGGCGAGTTCATGCCGCCTCTCGACGAGGGTGACCTGCTGTACATGCCCTCCGCGCTACCCGGCCTTTCCGTGGGCAAGGCCGCGCAACTGCTCCAGCAGACGGACAGGCTGATCAAGACATTCCCGGAAGTTGCCACCGTGTTCGGCAAGGCGGGCCGCGCGGACTCCGCGACCGATCCCGCGCCGTTGGAGATGTTCGAAACCACGATCCAGTTCAAGCCGCGGGATCAATGGCGCGCCGGCATGACGCCGGACAGGCTCGTCGAAGAACTCGATCGCGTGGTGAAGGTGCCGGGCCTGTCGAACATCTGGGTGCCACCGATCCGCAACCGGATCGACATGCTGGCCACCGGCATCAAGAGCCCCGTGGGCATCAAGGTGGCGGGAACCGACCTGAAGGAGATCGATCGGCTTGGCTCGCGCATCGAGGAAGCCGTGAAAGCCGTTCCGGGTGTTTCCTCCGCATTGGCCGAGCGTCTGTCTGGCGGGCGCTATATCGACGTCGATATCGACCGGATGGCGGCGGGCCGCTACGGCCTGAATATCGACAACGTCCAGAGCATCGTGTCCTCGGCGGTCGGTGGCGACAACGTCGGGGAAGTGGTCGACGGATTGGCGCGCTTTCCAATCAATGTCCGTTATCCACGCGATTACCGCGATTCGGTGGACCAATTGCGCGCGTTGCCCATCGTCACGGATCGAGGGCAGCAGATCACCCTGTCCGACGTGGCACGCTTGGAGGTGGTGCAAGGCCCGCCGATGCTACGCAGCGAAAACGCCCGGCTCTCCGGCTGGATCTACGTCGACATTCGCGGACGCGATCTGCGTTCGGCGATCCATGACATGCAGGCAGTCGTGGCAAAGGCGGTGCCAATGCCAGCGGGCTATTCTCTCAGTTGGTCGGGGCAGTTCGAATACCTGGAGCGGGCCACCGCAAAGATGAAGGTGGTGGTGCCGTTCACACTGCTGATCATCTTCGTTCTGCTCTATCTGGTGTTCGGCCGTCTGGATGAAGCACTGCTGATCATGGGCACGTTGCCGCTGGCGCTTATTGGCGGCTTCTGGCTGCTCTACGGGCTTGGCTACAACTTGTCGGTTGCGGGCGTGGTCGGCTTCATCGCATTGGCCGGCGTGGCGGCCGAGTTCGGCGTGATCATGCTGCTCTACCTCAAACATGCCTGGCGCGAGCGCGAAGCCAGCGCGGAAGCAAACCTGCCCATGCTGCTGGAAGCCATTCAGCAAGGCGCGGTGCAGCGTGTCCGTCCCAAAGCCATGACGGTCGCGGTCATTCTCGCTGGCCTCATTCCCATCATGTGGTCGCATGGCACGGGCTCGGAGGTCATGCAGCGCATTGCTGCCCCGATGGTCGGTGGCATGGTGACCGCGCCCTTGCTTTCCCTGTTCGTTGTCCCGGCGGTGTACCTGCTGATACGTAAACGCCAGACAAAAGCTGTTTCCCGTTCCACCCACCACTCGCTTAAAGAGGAAATGCAATGAAACACGTCAACACCCTCGCATTCGTTGTCTCCTTCATGGTCGCCCCGGCGGCGTTCGCCGCCGGATCCATGGACGGCATGGACATGAAGCCGTCTGCTTCCTCGCCGAAAACTTCGCAGCCTGTCGCCGCGGAAGTCAGGAAGATCGATGTCCAAACCGGGAAGGTAACGCTCAAGCACGGCCCAATTGACAACCTTGGCATGCCTGCCATGGTGATGGCGTTTCCCGTCAAGGAACGCGCATCACTGAGGAACTTCAAGGAGGGGGACGCGGTTTCCGTTACGTTCGACAAGGTCAATGGCGAGCCGGCCATCGTAGACATGAAGCGGCGGTAGTGCGCGCGATTGCATGCCGGCGCTGTAGGTGGCATGCAATTGTCCTGCGACTCAATGCATCGGATCTCCTATAAGTTGGAGCCCCCAATTGATGCGGACCACTGCGCTTCGCGATCGGTGACCGCTCACCTCCCATAAGCCGCCATCGGGAGTGACTAAGCTGATGACTGAGAAGGGTCGTTCTGCGACCCCGGGCCCATCGCCAGGCCTGCGCATCTGCGCCAAATCGCTGTCGCGTCGTCCTTCACGATTTCGCTCCCGTCGGAAATGGATGCCAACATTGGCAACCCTCAACCGCGAGAAACTCAATACAGAAGCCGGGGCACCCTGAGAGGGTGCCCCGGCTGTGGGTCCTTATGTCAGTGATCGTGCCGTAGACCGTTGGCACGATGCGACAACCGTGGAGATGTCGCGAAGGACCCAGCAAACGCGCGCATGAAATCGATGATCCCTCTCCCGCGATGCTGCAGCGGGAGAGGGCGGGAGCGGAAGCGTTGGCTGACCGATGCGATCGCATCGCGTTGACCTCGGCTTCCCTCCGTTCTCCCCGGCCCGCTACCTATGGAAACCGGAGAGAGGTCCAACCTCCTCCATGCGATATGGTGCGTGATAACCGTGCCTTACTGCTGCCGGTTCTTTTGCTGTTGGCCCTGCTGGCCTTGTTGTCCTTGCTGACCTTGTTGGCCCTGTTGGCCGCTTTGTTGCTGCGACTGGCCCGAGCGTTGGTCCTGGTTGCCCATTTGTCCGCCACCCTGGCGCTGTTGGTCCTGGCTGCCTTGCTGGTTACGCTCGCCGGGCTGCATCTGCTCCTGCTGCTTCTGGCCCGACTGGGAAGGATTCCCTTGTTGCTGCTGTCCCATTGCTGTCTCCATGACACGCGGCGAGGCTGCCGCACATAGAGCAGTGCAATGGCTGTGCCATGGCGCGAATGTGTGGCCGCTTTCATCTCCCGCTGTTGCAGGTAGCGCATGCGCTGCCTGATAGGCGCACTGATTTACAACGGCGCGGTGTTTTTACATGGCAGCGGCATGTGCGCGTGCGGTACCGCCGGGCGTAACCACCTGGTACGCCATTTGCAGAGAGTAGGCTACTCACCCATACAACAGGAGAGAGCCATGAAGAAGACTGCACAGACCCTTCGTATCGCCCTGGTGGCGACTGCACTGGCCGCGGCTGGCGGCGCCCACGCGCTTGAGATGGGCGCCCATGCCGGCGGTGGGTTCATGAAGGTCGCGGCAACGTCCGATAACTCGAACTTGCCTCCCGCCAATTCCGCGCCGGGCATGCCGGGCCACACGGAGGGCGACAAGGAAAAGCGTCCTGCCGCCACCAACGACCTGAACGCCGATCATGCCAAGCAGGCCGTCACCGACAGCGCGCTGACCACGAAGGTCAAGGCCAAGCTGCTCACCACCAAGGACCTCAAGGCAACCGGCATTCACGTCAAGACCAAGGATCGCGTGGTCAATCTGACCGGCACGGTGCCGACCAAGTCCCAGCATGAAATGGCGCTCTCCACCGTTCGCTCGGTCGATGGCGTTGCCTCGGTGAACGACGAACTGAAGGTGTCGTCGCATTAATCCGGAACAGGTTCCTTGATGCGCTGCGGCGAGAGTCGTATTGCGCCTGACCGCGACACGCGAGTGCCGCGGTCTTTTTATTCCTGGCGGCAGCGCATGACTCTCGGGTAAACCGGGCGGCGTGACCGCCGGTTTCAGGCTGCCTTGCGGCGCGGCGCTGCCTGTCCTGGAGCGGCCTTTTTTGCGGCCGCCTTCTTTGCAGTCACCTTCTTTGCAACCACCTTCTTCGCAGTCACCTTGTCTGCGGCCGTCTTTCTTGTCGTGGCCCTCTTTGTCGCGGCCTTCCTTGCGGGGGCCCTCTTTGCGGGCGCCTTCTTTCCGGCTGCCCGGGTGGCTGCCCTGGACCTGGACTCAGCCTTGGCCGTTTTGCCGGCTGGCGCATCGTCGGCGGTCTCGTCTCGGGCCGTCTTCTCTTCTGCCGTCGCCCGCTCCGCCCGCTTGCCGCGCTTGCCGAGGCTCTCGCGCAGCAACGCCATCATGTCGATGACCTTGGCGCCCTTGGCCGGCGCTTCGCCTTCCTCGCTGGCCGGGGTGAGCAGATGCGTCTTGCCCGCTTTGATCTTGGCATCGATCAGCGCCATCAGGTCGTCGCGATAGGTATCGCGGAACTGCTCCGGAGCCCAGTCCTCACTCATGTCCTCGACGAGTTTCTCGGCCATGTCGACCTCGCGCGCGGTCGCACCCTGCTTGCCCTTGGGCAGGTTGAGCTCCTCGATTGGTAACACCTCGTCGGCAAAACGCATGGTGTTGAGCACCAGCGCCTTGCCGAAGACGAGCAGCGCGGCCAGATGCTGGCGGTTGCGCAACACCACCATGGCGAGCGCCGCGCGGCCGGTGCGGCGCATGGTTTCATGCAGCAGCGCGTAGCCGCGTTCGCCGCGCTTGTCCGGCTCCAGGTAGTAAGGCGTCTCGAAGTAGTAGGGCGGGATCTTGTCGGCGTCGACAAAGCTCACGATATCGACGGTCTGCGTGGCCTCGACATTGGCCTGCTTGAAGTCTTCGTCGCTGAGCACGACGTACTCGTCCTTCTCGTACGCGTACCCCTTGACGATATCGTCGCTCTCGACCGGCTTGCCCGTATGCTTGTTGATGCGCTGGTAGCCGATCGGCGCCATGTCGCGCTTGTCGAGCATGTCCAGGTCAAGCGTATGCGAACGCGAGGCCGGCTTGAGAACCACCGGAATATTGACGAGCCCGAAGCTGATGGCGCCCTTCCAGATGATGCGCGACATAGGCGGTCCTAGGCGCGTTGTGGCGGCGGCGGCGGCAGATCGCCCGGCGGCGGATCGTTGACCGGTTCCGGCGGACCCGGTGGCGGCTCGGGAGGCGGCGATTCGGGCTTCGGCGGCACGACGTCGGGTTCGGGCGTGATATGCACGTTGTTCTCCTGATCAGGTATCGAGTTCTTCCAGCAGACGCGTAATCGCGTCGAGGTCGGCGGGTTTGACGAGATGAAGATCGAAGCCGGCCGCACGGGTGCGGCGACGGTCGTCGGGCTGGCCGAAGCCGGTCAGCGCCACCAGTCGCGCGTGGCGCAGTTCGGGAATTTCGCGCAGCCGCCGCGCGGTTTCAAAGCCGTCCATGGCGGGCATGCCCAGGTCGAGCAGCACCACGTCCGGCCGCACGCTGGCGGCCTGTTCGACGGCGCTCTTGCCATCGGACGCGGTCACCACGGTATGGCCGAGCGTCTCGAGCGTCATGGTCATGGCTTCGAGCGCGTCGACGTTGTCGTCGATGAGCATGATGGTGTGGGCCGTGCTGGCCGGCGCGCGCGGCTTGCCGGCGGACGGATGCCAGTGCTGCCAGGGCTCCACCGGCAACTCGACGATAAACGTGCTGCCCTGGCCGGGCCCGGGGCTTTCCGCCGAGACCCGGCCGCCATGCAGCAGCACGAGCTTCTGCACGAGCGTGAGACCGATGCCGGGGCCTTCGCGTGCGGCCAGGTGATCGGGGTCGCCATCGGATGCAAGCGCGTCAGGCATGGGCTGGTCGCCGGCGCCGTGTGCGCTCTGCGGCATCCTGGCCACCGACTCGTCGTCGTGCTCGGCCTGCGGCGCCCGTACCGCGCCGTCCTGCGCGCCGCTCACCTCGGGTGCGAGCGGATCGAACAGCTGGCGCTGCAATGCGGGCGAGAGGCCGGCGCCATTGTCGGAGACACGCACGCAAACCTTGCCGTCGGCGGCGGTGGCGGTCACGGCAAGCGCACCGCCTTCCGGCGTGTACTTGGCTGCGTTATGCAGCAGGTTGGCGAAGATCTGCGTGAGGCGAACCATATCGCCGCACACCGGTAGCGGTTGCTCCGGCAGCGACAGCCGTAACGTGTGATGGCGCGTCTCGAGCAGCGGCCGTACGGTTTCCACCGCGGTATTGAGCGCGCTGCGCAGTTCGACCAGGTCGCGCCGCAGCGTGATCTTGCCCTGGTTGAAGCGCGACACATCGAGCAGATCGTCGACCAGGCGCGTCAGATGGCGCAGTTGGCGGCCAATGATATCGCGCGCGCGGAACATGTCTTCGCGCGACGGCGCGCCGCGCTGAAGCAGGTCAACCGCGCTGCGCATCGGTGCGAGCGGATTGCGCAGCTCGTGTGCGAGCATGGCGAGGAACTCGTCCTTGCGCCGCTCTTCGTTATGCAGCGCGCGCTCGGCGCGGTTGTGACGCGTCACGTCCTGGCAGATGCCGGCCACGCGCAGGCAGCGGCCGTCCGCACCGCGGACCGGAAACGCGCGCATATGGACTTCCCGGATTTCGCCGGTCGGACGTTCGAGCTGGAACTCGGTGTCGAGCCGGCCATCGCGCAGCATGCTGTGCCACTCGGTTTCCATGCGCGCACGGTCCTCGGGCACCAGCCACTGGATCCAGCGGCGCGGGTCCTGCTGCACGGCTGCCGCCGGACGGCCCCACAGCGCCTCGAAGGATGGGCTGACAAACAGGAAGCGTTGCGTCGACGGATCGAGAATCCAGACCACATCGGCGAGCGCTTCCGCCAGTTGCCGGAACAGGTCCTCGTTTTCATGGAGCGCCTGCGAGGTCCGGCTGTAGGCCTCTTCCGCGCCGCGCATGCGCAGCAACGCGTTGATGTTCGACACCAGTTCCTCGGGCTCCACCGGTTCCACCAGAAAACTGTCGGCGCCGGCATTGAGCGCCTGCGCACGGCGATGGGAATCGGCCGCCCCCGGCGATGTCAGCAGGACGAGCGAACGTGCCGTGCGCGGGTCCGCCTTGAGCAGCCGGCAGACCTCCAGCCCGTCGATATCGGGTAGCCGCGTTCCGAGCAGCACCAGTTCCGGCGCGTGCTGGCGCACGAGCGAGAGCGCGGCCTGCCCGTTGGACGCCTCCAGCACGGAGAAATCGGCCCGGTGCAGGATTCGGCTCTTGACGTAACGTGGACCCTCACGGTCCTCCACGTTCAGGATGAGCGGACGACGGGCGGAAGCAATGGCGGGCGTGTCGTTCATGGCAGGCTGGCGGCAAACCGCGCCGCATTGGCAATGATCGGAAAAAAGTCAGTCGCGTTCTGATACGGAAGCATCACGTAGGGTCGATTTCTGTTGATCCGGTGTGGGCGGGAGACGCCTCCGCGCCACTCGAATCGTTCCGTTTTGTAAAAATTACTCGTCACTTCGCCGTACTGCTTGTAATTTTGGTGCGATGGAAAATGAATATCCGGCGCTGCGTTCATGCCATGGAGACCGCGCTGCCGGAGGCCTCGCCCCGGGCTGCCGTGCCGACCGCGACGCGCGATGGCGCCCGATTTCGGCGGGTTCGCGGCGGCTCATCCCGGCGCGGCGGCAGTTGCTGTGTCATGCGTGGTGTCTCTTCGGTTGCCCTTCGTAGCATGTCCGTCAGGTATCCAGACGCTCGCGTTTTCGTCCAGGGTGGCAAGAAGCGTGCCGCGCATGGCAGACCCGCTGACGGACGGACGCCGACAGTGGTTGGGCGCCGTGCGTCGGCTCAAGCGTCGGCCAGCAGCTTGCGCGCGCGGGTCAGCGTCTGGCGCTGCGCGTCATGGCCTGCCCACGGGTCATGGCGCGTCATCTCGTCGAGCCTGGCGTCGACGTTGGCGATGGTCCAGTGCGCGGCCGAGGTCAGGTCTTCCAGCTCGTCCCAACTCACCGGCATGGAGACGCCGAGCCCCGGACGGGCCCGCGCCGAATAGGCGGACGCCGTGGTAGCGCCGACACCATTGCGCAGGTAATCAATGAAAATCTTGCCCACGCGGTTGCGCGGTCCGCTCTTGGCGACGAAACGGTCGGGAATGGTCTTCGCCATATGCCTGACGACGTCCTGCGCGAAGTCCCGCACGTCGTCCCAGCCGGCGCGGGCGGCAATCGGTACCACCACGTGCAACCCCTTGCCGCCGCTGGTCTTGAGGTACGCCTGCAGGCCGAGCGCGTCCAGCATGGCGCGCACGAGACCGGCGGCTTCCTGGATGCGCGGCCAGTCCACGCCTTCGCCGGGGTCGATATCGAACACGATGCGGTCGGGCTTGTCGATGGTGCGGGCCCTGGCGTTCCAGGTATGGAATTCCACGACGTTGAGCTGGGCCACCGCGACAATGGCGGCCTCCGAGGTCAGCTCGATCAGGGGCGGGTGCCCGGGCCACAGTTCGGGATCGAGTTGCTTCATGCCGTCGATGTTGAGCGTGTCGCCATGGCGCTGGAAGAATTGCTGCCCGTCGATGCCCGCCGGCGCACGCACCATGGCCAGCGGGCGGCCCTTGAGGAACGGCAGCAGCAGACCGGCGGCGCGCGCGTAATAGCGCACGAGGTCGCCCTTGGTAAGTCCGGTGGAAGCGTCGATGACGCGGTCGGCATGGCTGACCACGATCCGGCCCGCGTTGCCATTTCCGGCGCTGGCGACCAGGGTCTCCTTTGTGGCCTGCGTTTGCCTGGCGCCCCGCGCGGTGCGGGTGGCTGTCCTGGATGTCGTTCCGGTCGTGGCCTTGGTCACGTTGCTCGCCTCCGCAGTGCTGGTCCTGGTCTTTGCTGTCCTGCTCTTGGCTATCCCGCTCTTCGCTATCCCGCTCTTGGCTATCCCGCTCTTAGCCGCAGTGCTGGCGGTGGCCCGGGTGCCGGCTTTGGCGCCGGCCGCGCCCGTCTTGGCGCGCTTGGCGCCGGTCTCCCCGGCCATCGTCTCGGGCTTGACCGGCTTCTCCACCGATACCGCGCCGGCGGGCTTGTCCGTGCGCAGGCCGTGGAAGACCGAATGCCGGATGCGGCCGTCCTGCGTCCACGCGCCGAACGAAACCTCTGCCACCAGCTTCGGCCGCACCCAGTGTCCCTTCACGCCGCGCGGCAGATCGGCGAATGGCGTGGCATCGGCAGGCAGCGCATCGAGCTGCTTGCGCAGGCTATCGAGCGTGGCGGTATCGAAGCCGGTGCCGACATTCCCTACATAGCGCAGCTTGCCCTGCGCATCGTGCACGCCGAGCAGCAACGCGCCCAGTCCGCTGCGGCTGCCCTTGGGGTCGGTAAAGCCGCCGATGACGAACTCCTGCCGCTGCGTGCATTTGAGCTTGATCCAGGTCCGCGCGCGCGCGCTGACGTAGGCGGAGTCCACCCGCTTGCCGATCACCCCTTCGAGCTTCATGCGGCAAGCGGCGCTCAGCATCTCGTCGGGGTCCGCCTCGAAGCTCTCGCTGAACCGCACCCGCGGCGCGGCTTTGGCCGCCAGCACCTGCCGCAGCAGCATGCGTCGCTGGTCGAGCGGCACCGCGCGCAAGTCGTGGCCGGCGTAGTAGGGCAGGTCGAACACGTAGTACTGGATGGTGTCGACATGCGCGGTCTCGAACGCGTTCTGCAACGCCTGGAAATCGGTGACACCGTGCTTGTCCACCACCACGATCTCGCCATCGAGCCAGCCGTCAGGCAGGCCGAGCGCGCGCACCTCGGCGGCGAGCGACCGCAGTTTGCTGGTCCAGTCGTGGCCCTGGCGCGTGAACAGGCGCACGTCGTCGCCATCCACGCGCGCGAGCAGGCGATAGCCGTCGAACTTCACTTCGTATTGCCATTCGCCGTCCGTGGGCGGGGCCTCCACCAGCGTGGCCAGTTGTGGCGCGAGCGCGAGTGGCAGGGCGGCTTTGCTGGCGCCCGTGGGTGGCGCAACGGTGTCGCCGCTGGCCTTGGCGGCCCTGGCCCGGCTTGCGCTTGCCTGGCGCGCCGCGGCCCCTTTCTTGCGCGTGGCCCTGGGTGGCGCGTCGTCGCCGTCCCCGTTCTTGTGGTCGTCCTGGTCCTCGTGCGCCTGGGCGCCTTTTTTTGCCCCCTTTTTTGCGCCCTGTTTTGCGCCCGCTTTTGCGCTCTGATCCGCGCCCTTGACCGCACCCTCGACCGCGCCGCTCGCGCGATGCTGCGCCACCGCCGTGCCCGCCAGCACGCTGTCGGGCATCGCCTCGACCACGTCGAAATCCGCCGCCGCACGCGCCAGGTCGTCGCGCTCCTTGATCAGCAGCCAGGCATCCTGGTCGCGCTGGCGCCGGCCGCCCATCCGCACCAGCGTCCAGTGCCCCTGCAGCTTTTCGCCACGCAGCTCGAACTTGAGCTTGCCGGCGGCATAGCCGGCCTCGGGGTCCTCGTCCGGTATCCAGGTGCCGCGGTCCCACACGATGACCGTGCCCGCGCCGTAGTGGCCGGCCGGGATCACGCCTTCGAAGTTGGCGTAATCGAGCGGGTGGTCTTCCACATGCACGGCCATGCGCTTGTCGGCCGGGTCGTAGCTCGGCCCCTTGGGTATCGCCCAGCTCTTGAGCGTGCCGTCGAGCTCGAGGCGGAAGTCGTAGTGCAGCCGCCGCGCCGCGTGTTTCTGCACGACGAACGTGAGCGGCTGCACGCGCTTGCGGCGCGCACGCCCGGTATGCCGGGCGGTCTCGCCAGACGGCTCCGGCGTGGCGCCAAAGTCGCGCTTCTGGCGGTATTTGCCGAGGGGCGCGGGATGGGCGCTGCCGGGGGCTCCGGTAGCCGCGGTGGCCGCGCGGGGGGGCGAGCCTGCGGCGGATGTGGTTCTGGCCATGATGCCTGCCTCTCATGTGTGCGTGATTACCAGCTTATGCAGCAAGCGGCGCCCGTGAAATAAGCGGCCGTCCTACATCGCCGGCTTTGTAATTCCGTACCGTGCCGGAGCGTCCCGCGCACGCCGGATGGCGGGCGGCGCGGCGGGAACGGGATTTGCGACAGGTCACGGCGATGCGGTCGCCGGCAGTGTGACCCGGGTGCCGGCCAGCACCGCCTGTATGCCCGGGCGAACGGACGCAGAAGGACGCGAAGCCAATGAAAGCCCTGAAGAAGATCGGATCGCAGGTCATCGTGCTGACCGGCGCCAGCAGTGGTGTCGGTCTGGTGACGGCGCGCAAGGCGGCCAGGCTGGGCGCCAAACTGGTACTGGTGGCGCGTAGCGAGGAGTCGCTGCAGAAGCTGGCCGAGGAGCTGCGCGAGCATGGCACCGAGGTCATCATCGTCAAGGCGGACGTCGGCAAGCAGGAGGAAGTCGCCCATGTGGCCCAGATGGCCATCGAGCGATTCGGCGGTTTCGATACCTGGATCAATAACGCCGGCGTGACCATCTTCGGCCGCCATGGCGATGTGCCGCTAGAAGACCAGCGGCGCCTGTTCGACACCAACTATTGGGGCGTGGTCCACGGGTCGCTGGCGGCGGCCGCTCATCTGCGTGAGAACGGCGTGCGCGAGAGCGGCGGCGCCATCATCAATATCGCGAGCGAAGCGGCCGACGGTCCGCTACCGTTGCAGAGTGCCTATGCGGCATCGCAGCATGCCATCAAGGGTTTTACCGATACGCTGCGCCTGGAGCTGGAACAGGAGCAGGCGCCCATCTCGGTGACGCTGATCAAGCCGGCCGGGCTGGAAACGCCGATGGTCACGCATGCCAAGAACTTCCTGCACGTGCAGCCGCAACAGCCGCCGCCGCTCTACGACCCGGCACTGGCGGCGGACGCCATTCTGTTTGCGGCCGAGCATCCGCGCCGGGACCTGTTCGTGGGCGGCGCCGCCAAGGCATTTTCCGCCGCGGCCTACCATGCGCCGCACGCGTTCGACCGTTTCATGCGGCGCTTCATGTGCCGGGCCCAGCAGACCCGCATGCCGGCCGGCCCGCGCGAGGACAACGCGCTCTATGACGGCGGCAACAGCCTGATCGAAAGGACCGGCACGCGGCGCGCGCTGCAGTCGTGTCCGTACACCACCTCCGCGCGTCATCCGATGCTGGCCACGATGGCCATCGTGCTCGGCGCCTCGGCCGCGATGGCCGCCGTGCTGCGCAGCCGGCGCTGAGCCGGCTGCCGGCAAAGCCTACGGGCGCACCAGCAGCGCAACCGGCAATACCTGCAGGACGTCCTTCAACCGGAGGTGTCCTGCGTGGACCGACAGCGTGCGGCCCGTCAGCACATCCACCCACGGACCGGCGCCGCTGGCGCGAATGGCCGTGTCGGCCCAGCACGGCGGCGGAATGCGCGGGACGTCCGGATCGACGTGATGCGCGGCCAGGCGGGTGACGATAGTCATCGCCTCGCGCTCGCCGCAGCGCCGGGCCAGGCCGAGCACCTGGCGCGCCAGCGTGCCGCTGGCCGGCAACGCATGGCACGTGCCTTCGTTGAACAGCACCGCATGCTCGCGCCGGTACTGCAGTACCGCCCGGATGAGTTGCTGCTTGATGCGCCCGTCGCGCCAATGGCTGAGCCAGTGCGCCCAACCTGCCGTGCATTCGCATTGCGCACGCAGGCGCGCGTAGTCCGGCGCGCGCCGGTTGTCGGGATCGACCAGGCTGAAGTCCCAGCCTTCGTTGCCCTGATAGCGATCGGGTACGCCCGGCGCGGTCAGCTGGATCAGCGTCTGCGCCAGCCCGTTCAGCGCGGCGGCAGGCCCGATGCGCTGCGCGAACTGGCCGATGCGCTCCAGCACGCTGTCGGCGCCGCCCGCTGCCAGGGCGGGCAGGAAGGCTTCGCAGGCGGCCTCGTACCCGGTGTCGGGATCGGTCCAGCTGGTATGGCGCTTGGCTTCGCGCAGGGCCTTGGTCTGCCACGCGAGAATGCGTTCGATAAAGGCGCGCTGCGCGTCTTCGCCCTCCAGCGCGCGCGGATCGGCGGGCCACGCGCCGATCAGCGTCTGGTACAGCATCAGCCGGTCCACGCCGTCGGGGCCCTTGGGCGATGCCGCCAGCAACGGCGCGATCTGCGTCTCCCATGCATGGACTGCCTCGCTCCATTCGTCGGCCACTTCGCTCAGCACGGCCAGGCGCAGGCGGGCATCCTCGCCGCGCTTGTGGTCATGGGTGGCGGTGGCCAGCATGGCATGCTGCGGCCGCGCCAGCAGGCGCGCATGGAACTGCTCCGGCTCCAGTGCCAGCGTGGCCGGCACGCTGCCGACCTCGTTGCGCGAGAGCAGCCGTCCGTAGCGATAGAACACGGTGTCCTCGGTCGACTTCGCGGCGAGGGCCGGCATGATCTGCTGCAGGCGCGTGCGCAGGTCGCCCGCTGGCGTGCCGACGGGCGCCTTGCCACGCAGTTGCGTGACGATATAGTCGAGCGCGACCTTTTCCTCCGGTGCGAGACTGTCCGCCGCGCGCGCCGCGGCGGCGGCGATCATGGCGTCGTCCCACGCGGTCTCGCCGGGATCGACCGTCGTCTCCTGTGCGCCCAGGCTTGCGTCCGCTTTTCCGTCAGCTTTTCCGTCCGCTTCTCCGTGCGCACCGGTGCCGTCGATGCGCCGGTCGTCGGCGATGCCACGGTAGTAGCTCCGATAAACCGGTACCTGCACCAGCAGCATCTTCAACGCGCGCCGCAATGCCGCCAGCGTCAGGTCGCGTTCCTGCGGGTTGGCGCGCACCAGGGCGTAGAGCCGGGCGCATGCACCGCCGAACTCGGTCATCAGGTGCCGTTCGAGCATGCGTTGCCGCGCGGCATCCACATACGCGGGATAGGTGCGGGGGTCGCCGCTCATGTGTTGCCAGAGCGCGTCGAGCGTCGCCGCGCCTTGCGCGTCGTGCAGCACGGCGGCCACGTCGTTCATGAAGTCGTAACCGGTGGTCCCGTCGACCTGCCAGTTGGCCGGCAACGGCTCGTCTTCTCCCAGGATCTTCTCCACCACGATCCATGGATGCGCGCGCGCCTTGTCGCCGGGCCGGCCCGGCCGCAGTGCGTCGAGCCGTTCGCGCAGCTTGCGGCAGTAGCCTGCGGGGTCGGCCAGGCCATCGACATGGTCGATGCGCACGCCATCGATCCAGCCCTCGCGATAGAGCCGGAATACGAGCGCGTGCGTGTCTTCGAACACCGCTTCGGATTCCTGGCGCAGGCCCACCAGTTCGCTGATCTCGAAGAAACGGCGCCAGTTCAGCTCGGCCGCCGCGGTCCGCCACCACGCCAGCCGATAATGCTGGCGCTCCAGCAACGCGTGCCATGCGGCTGCGCAGTCGGGCTCGACGAGGTCGCCATCGCGCTTGCCGTCGTCGGCGATAAGGGGCGCCTCCGCCAGCGGCAGGACATGATCGCCATAGTGCAGCATGACCACGCCGTCCTCGCCACGCCGTAACGACAGCGCGCCGGATGCCAGCGTCTGCCAGTAGCGTTCCCCGAGGATCGGCACCAGTACCTTGCCGCGCAGGGCGGGATCGCGCGATTGCCATTCGATATCGAAGTGGCGCGCGTAGGCGCTTTGTGGTCCCTTTGCCAGCACGTCGTGCCACCAGCCATTGTGCGTCGCGCTCGCGGCCATGTGGTTCGGCACGATATCGAGCACGATACCGAGCCCCGCCGCCTGGGCGGCTTCGCACAGCGCGAGAAAGCCCGCTTCGCCGCCCAGTTCGGGATTAATGGTGGTGCAGTCGGTGACGTCGTAGCCGTGCGTGGAGCCCGGCCGCGCGCACGTGATCGGCGACAGATAGAGATGACTGATGCCGAGCGCGGCGTGGTACGGCACCAGCGCTGCCGCGTCGGCAAAGGTAAAGCCCGCATGCAGTTGCAGGCGGGCGGTGGCACGCGGCACACCGGCGTGATCGAGATCGCTCATGAATGATGCAGGCAGGTCACGGTACAGCGCGGCGGCAGCGTGCCGGCCTTGAGCATGGCGATGGCACCGGGCAGGCTCGCATGGAGCATGGTGGTCGCCTCGCACTGCGCGTTTACGGCGGTATCGCCCAGGTTCAGCCAGATCGACAGGAGGCTACCGTCGCCGAGTTGCCAGCGCGCCACCAGGGCACGCTCGCCGAGGATGTCCACGCCGGCGCTGCGCGCGCCATGCAGCCGTGGCATCAATTCGTGCCGGCGTATCGACAGCAGCTCGCCGTAGTAGTGATGCCACGCGCGGCAATAGCCGTCGGTGTCATCGCAGTGCGGACGCGAAGCTTCAAAGGTTGCCGGTGCGTTGGGATCGGCGATGCGTGCCGCGCGGTCTTCGTCGCGAAAGGCATCGGCGGCGGCAAACTCGCGCCGGCGTCCGTCGCGTACGGCCTGTGCGAGTTCGGGCGGATGATCGGTGAAATAGAGAAACGGTTCGCGCGCACCGTCTTCCTCGCCCATGAAGATCAGCGGGATCTGCGGGCTGAGCAGTTGCAGCGCGATGGCGGCGCGCAGCGCGTCCGGCTCGGCCAGGGTAGTCAGCCGTTCGCCAAAGGCGCGGTTGCCGGTCTGGTCATGGTTCTGCAGGAACATCACGAAGGAAGTGGCGCCGAGTTCCGCGCTGGGCTGGCCGCGGCGTACCTCCCGGCCCTGCAGCGGCCCATCGCCGGCGGCGCCGGTGCCGTCGGTGCCTTCCCCCACCCCGCCGCCGGTGCGGTGTGGCGATATCTCGCCCTGCCAGGCAAAGCCTTCGGCCAGCACGCGCGCCAGATGGCGCAGCGGCGCGCTGCCGGGGCCGCCCGCCGGCGCGGCCCCGGGCAGGTCGCCATTGAACTCGGCGTAGTAGCCATCGTGCTCGCCGGTCAGCAGCACGTGCAGCGCATGATGGGCGTCGTCGTTCCACTGCGCGTCATAACCGCTGCGCAGCAGCGCCACGTCGTTATGATCGTTCTCGAGGACCAGGTGCACATGACGTGGCCCCGCACCAGCTCCCTTGCCGCCTTCGCCACTGGCCACGCAGCGCCGCAGATGGTCGGCCAGTTGCGGCAACCAGCCCTCGTCCTCGATCGCGTGCACGGCATCGAGCCGCAGACCGTCGAAGCGGAATTCTTCCAGCCAGTAGCGTGCGTTCTCGGTAAAGAAACGGCGCACCTCGGGGCGGCGGAAATCGATAGCCGGGCCCCACGGCGTGTGCCGGTCCTGGCGAAAAAAGGCGCTCGCGTAGCGGTTCAGATAATTGCCTTCGGGACCAAAGTGGTTGTACACCACATCGAGCAGCACCATCATCCCGAGGCCATGGGCGGCGTCGACGAGCGCGCGCAGTTCATCGGGCGTGCCATAGCCATGCTCGGGTGCAAACGGCAGCACGCCGTCATAGCCCCAGTTGCGCGTGCCCGGAAACTCCGCGAGCGGCATCAGTTCCACCGCGGTAATGCCGAGGGCGGCCAGGCGCGGCAGCAGCGCGCGGGCGCCGGCAAAGCCGCCGTGCAGGCCCACGTGCATCTCGTAGATAACGGCCTCGTGCCACGGCCGTCCGCGCCATTCCTCGTGTTGCCAGCGATATGCGGCCTCGGGTGGAGGATGCCAGAACACGCTGGCGCCGTGCACGTCATCGGCCTGCGCGCGCGCGGCCGGGTCGGGCACGGTGGTGCCGTCATCGAGGCGGAACCAGTAGCGCGCGCCATGGCAGCAGGCGGTAATGGCCTCGAACCAGCCATGTGCGTCGGGGACCATCATGATCGGGCCCACGCCACCGATTTCGAGCCGCACCGACTGGCCCTGTGCCGCCGCATCGGGCGCCCACAGACGGAAGCGGACGCGGCCGTCGGACAGCATTGCCGGGCCGAAGCGATAGATCTCCTCGCCATCCTCGTCGCACGGGAGTGCGCGCACATCGGCACCGAGGGTTTCCCAGTTGGCGCCGGCGGGCGGCGCCGGCATGCGGGGCGGCGCCTTGGGCGCCGCGGGGATCGAATACATCATGACCAGTCTCGCGGTCGGGCATTGCTATCAGGCCGGCGTGGCCGCGGCCACGGGGTCCACGGCGGCGCCTTGCGGCTCCGTCACGGCTGCGGGCGGACGCGCCCCGCGTGCCGGACGCGCGGGGCGTTCCTGGCGCACGTTGCGCGCGGCACGCGCCGGACGTTCCTCCGGCTCGACCAGCGGTTGCGGAGCGAGCGCCAGGGCCGGTGCCAGCGCACCGTAGAGCGCGAGGTATTGCCGCGACGGGCTCTCCCAGCTGAAGTCGGTCTGCATGCCGACGCGCTGCAAGGTGCGCCAGTGGCGTGCCTTGCCGAGCCAGCCGAGCGCACGCGCAATCGCCGCGGCCATGTCTTCCGGCGTCTCGCCGTCGAAGATGAAGCCGTTGGCGCGTGCGGCCGGCGCTTCGTCGCCACCGGCATCGCGCACGGTATCGGCAAGGCCACCCACGCGCGAGACGATGGGCACGGTGCCGTAGCGCATGGCATAGACGGGGGTGAGGCCGAACGGCTCGAAGCGGCTGCCGTGCAGCAGTATGTCCGCGCCCGCGTGCAGCAGGTGGGCGTCTTCCTCGCGATAGCCGATCGACACGCCGACCCGCTGCGGATGACGGGCCGCCAGTTCCACGAAGGCAGCTTCCAGCGCGGGGTCGCCGCAGCCGAGCACGGCGAATTGCACATCGTCGTGCGCCGCCAGCGATTGCTCGATGGCGGCGAGCGCCACGTCGGCCATCTTCTGGTGGGTCAGGCGGCTGCCGAGCGCGATCACTGGCGCCGCGGCCCTGCTGCGGCAGGCCATAACGCGACTGCAGCGCGGCCTTGCAGGCGCGCTTGCCGGCCAGGCTGCGATGATCGTAGCGTTGCGGCAGCAGGCGGTCGGTGCCCGGGTGCCATGCCGACGTATCGACGCCGTTGGGAATCGCGCCGAGCACATTGGCACGGTGGTTGAGCAGGCCGTCCAGCCCGTGACCAAAATGCGGCGTGCGGATTTCGCGCGCGTAGGTATGGCTGACGGTGGTGACGCGATCGGCGTACCGGATGCCTGCCTTGAGAAAGTTGATCTTGCCCCAGAACTCGATGCCGTCCGGACCGAGGCAGTCGTCGTGCAGGCCCAGCACAGGCGCGACTTCCATCGGGAATACGCCCTGGAACGCCAGGTTGTGGATGGTGCAGACGGTCGGGACATGCAGGCCGCGCTGGCGCATCAGCAGCGGCGTCAGGCCGGCATGCCAGTCGTGTGCGTGCACGAGGCCCGGCACCGGCAGCGGCGTTTCGCCGGCGGCAATGGCCGCGGCCGCATGGGCCAGCGCGGCAAAGCGCTGGGCGTTGTCGCAGAAGTCGCGGCCGGTGGCATCCACGTAGAGCGACCCCGGGCGGTCGTACAGCGAAGGGCAATCCAGCAGGACGACGCGGGCGCCGCTGTCCGGCATCCGGCCTTCGAGCAGCCGGGCCGGGCTGTGCCCGGGCGGCAGCGACATCGGCAGGCGTACCGCGCCAAGACTGCGGACGTCGCGTGCCGCGGCGATGGCCCGCGGGTAGCCGGGCATGAGAATGGACACGTTGGCGCCGCGCTGATGTAGCGCGCCAGCCAGACCGCCAATGACATCTGCCAGACCGCCGGTCTTGGCAAGAGGCTGTGCTTCCGCCGCGACAAACAGGATGTTCGCGTTCAAGGTGAGGCTCCGGGTAGGACGAACGTGAGCGGACGTGAGGTGCGGCGGGGAGCCGTTGCACGAGCGCTCGTTCTTTGTTTTGGCATGGGGCGCCGGGACGACGCGCCGGATCACCAATGCGAACTCCGTGCCAGCTTGCGGCGCTGGCGTCATCCCGTTCCACCCCGCATGGCTGCGAGGCCCGGAGGCCGTCACCCGGCTGCCGGTGACGCCCGCGTGTACAAAGCTGCCGTAGCCATTGTAGAAACTACCGCGCGCGACGCGGTGGCGGAAAAAACCTCATCCACCGCAGCGCGTGCTGAATCCCCCGCTTCCAGCCTGCGACGCACCCTGCACCTGACCGCTCGACCGGTGCAGCAGGCAGACGGGCACCGGTTCCACATGCCAGATTCGCCCTGCGTACTCGCGGATGGCGCGATCCGAGGAGAACCGGCCGGAACGCGCGCACGACAGGATCGACATCCGCTGCCAGCGCGCCTGGTCGCCGTACGCGGCCGAGACGTCCTGCTGGCAATGCAGGTAGGAAGCAAAGTCCGCCAGCAGCATGTACGGATCGTGCTGAAGCAGGCCCTCGAACAACGGCCGGAACACCGCGGCATCGCCCTTGGAGAAGAAGCCGTGCTGGATCAGGTCGATGACCGCGCGCAATTCCGCGTCGCCGTCGTAGAACGTGGCCGGATGGTAGCCGGCTGCCTTGAGCGCGTAGACCTCCGCCGCGTTCAGGCCGAACGGGAAGAAGTTGTCCGCGCCGATGGCGTCGCGCAGCTCGATATTGGCGCCGTCCATGGTGCCGATAGTGATGGCGCCGTTCATCGCGAACTTCATGTTGCCGGTGCCGGAGGCCTCCTTGCCGGCCAGCGAGATCTGTTCCGACAGGTCCGCGGCCGGGTAGATCCGCTGGCCCGACGTCACATTGAAGTTGGGCAGGAACACTACCTTGAGCCGGTCGCGCACCTGCGGATCGCGGTTGACGACGTCGGCCACCGAGGTAATAAAGCGGATCATCAGCTTGGCGTAGTGGTAGCCCGGCGCGGCCTTGCCGCCGAAGAGAAAGGTACGCGGGGCGATTTGCGCGGCTGGATCGGACTTGATGCGGTGATAGAGCGCGATGATGTGGAGCACCGCCAGGTGCTGGCGCTTGTATTCGTGGATGCGCTTGACCATGACGTCGAACATCGAATCCGGGTCCACCACGATACCGGTGTGTTCGCGTACCAGGCGCGCCAGGTCCTGCTTGTTCTGGCGCCGGACCTCGTGCCAGCGGTCGCGAAAGCCGCTGTCCCCGGCAAGCGGCTCCAGCGCGCGCAGGCGTTCGAGGTCGCCGATCCACCCGTCGCCGATGGCTTCCGTCACCAGATGCGTCAGCCGCGGGTTCGACAATGCAATCCAGCGCCGCGGCGTCACGCCATTGGTGACGTTGGTGAATTTTTCGGGCCACATGGCATGGACGTCCTTGAGTACGTCCTCGCGCATGAGCCGCGAGTGCAGTTCCGCCACGCCGTTGATGGTATGGCTGCCGACACAGGCCAGATGGGCCATGCGCACCTGCCGGCCGCCCTGCTCGTTGATCAGTGAGAGCCGCGCCAGCCGCGACTCGTCGCCGTAGAAGCGGATGCGCACCTCGTCGAGGAAGCGCGCGTTGATCTCGTAGATGATTTCCAGATGACGCGGCAGGATGCGGCCGAACAGCTCCAGCGGCCATTGTTCGAGCGCTTCCGGCAGCAGCGTATGGTTGGTGTACGCGAATGCGTGCCGCGTGATGTGCCAGGCCTCCTCCCACGCGATATCGTGGTCGTCCACCAGCAGCCGCATGAGTTCGGCGATGCCGATGGCGGGATGGGTGTCGTTGAGCTGGACCGCGAACTTCTCGTGGAAGCGTGTCACCGCGATGCCATGCGCGGCCAGCAGCCGCATCATGTCCTGCAGCGAGCAGGCCACGAAGAAGTACTGCTGCTCGAGCCGCAACTCCTTGCCCTGCTGCGTCTCGTCGTTGGGATAGAGCACCTTGGTGAGGTTTTCCGAGGTCACCTTCTTGTTGACGGCGCCAAGATAGTCGCCGCGGTTGAAGGTATGGAAGTCGAACGCCTCGGTTGCCTCCGCGCGCCACAGGCGCAGGGTGTTCACGGTATTGACACGGTAGCCGAGGATGGGCGAGTCGAACGGCACGCCCACCACGGTCTTGGCCGGCACCCAGCGCACGCGGTAGTGGCCGCGGTCGTCCATATAGTGCTCGGTATGGCCGCCCAGGCGGACCTGCACCGCCCACTCGGAGCGCTGGATCTCCCACGGGTTGCCGTTGCGCAGCCAGGTGTCGGTACTCTCCACCTGCATGCCGTCGATGATGTTCTGGTGGAAGATGCCGTACTCGTAGCGAATGCCATAGCCCAGCGCGGGAATCTCGAGCGTGGCCAGGGAGTCCATGAAGCATGCCGCCAGGCGGCCCAGACCGCCATTGCCGAGGCCCGGCTCGACTTCCTGCGCGAGGATGTCGTCCAGATCGAGGTTGAGCGTGGCCATGGCGGCGCGTACGTCGTCGAAGATGCCGAGGTTGACGAGGTTATTGCCGAGGTGAGGCCCCATCAGGAATTCCGCAGAGAGGTAAGCGACCGTGCGCGAGGGCTGGTTCTGGTAGGCTTCTGCCGTGCTGATCCAGCGCTGCACCAGGCGGTCGCGCACGGTGTGGGCCAGCGCCTGGTAGAGGTCGTTGCCGCTGGCGTGCCCGGGCAGCTTGCCCTGCGTATAGAACACATGGTCGAGGAAGGCGCGCCGGATGGTGGCGCTCGACATGTCGATACGGGTGTCGTCCGGATGGTCGGCATGCGTCGACGATGCCGGCCGCAGCCTGCTGGGTTCGTTCATCTGTAGACTCCGGGTCGAGAGACATCGGCCTTTCATGCTAGGCAAAAGTGGCGGCAGGTGTGTCGCGTACCTGCCGCCGTCATTGGTATAAAACGTGCGAAAGAGGCATTGCGCACGTCCACCGCTATCTACCGCTATCCGCTGCTATCCACTGCTACCGCTGCCGGAGACACGTCATGGTGACCCATATTCCGCATGAGCCTGTCCGCCGTCCGGACCATCGCCCGGACCAGAGCCCCGACCACAACAAGGAGCGCGGCGACCAGCCGGCGCGCGACCAGCCCGACAAGCATCCGGTGCCGCCCTCCGCGCGCCATGGCGACCCTTGCCGCGCGTGCCTCGGGTAGCTTTTTCACGGACCTTGCGCCCTGCTGCGCAGGACGCGTAATTTCTGCAACGCGCGGTACCGCGGACCGACTATGCTGATACGGCAGGGCCGCGGGCAGCCGTGCTCATGGCATCCCGGAACAGCCGCGTCATTGCCATCGGAGAAGGACTTCATATGTGGGATCGGGCTACGCCAGCTCAGGGGCCGGCGCGCGAGGTAACCGCCGGGCCGGCCAGCGGCGGGGGCGGCCGCGATGCAACCGTCGCCGACGCATGGCTCGCCGCACTCCAGGATGTGGCGGTGTTCGAGCTGGACCACCGCGGCCGCATCCGGACCTGGACCGAGGCCGCGCGGCGGACGCTGTCGTACGAGGCCGGCGAAGTCGTCGGCCGCCATGTCGCCTGCCTGCATACCGCCGCCGCGGTTGGGGAGGGCGTCTCCGCACAGTGGCTGCGGGCGGCGCACGAGGATGGCCGCGCCGACATCAAGGGGTGGTGCGTGCGGCGCGACGGCAGCGTGTTCCTTGCCCATATGGTCGCCGTGGCGCATGGCGACGGTGTGGCGGTGGCGTGTCACGACATCACGGTCCGTTATGCGGCCGAGGAGCGTGCCGCGCAGGCGGAGGTGCGCCAGCGCCTGATGGCCGATATCTTGCACGACCACGCGATCTGCGAACTGAGCCTGGATGGCCAGATCCGCGACTGGAATGCCGGGGCCGAGGCGCTTACCGGGTTCAGCGCCGCCGACGCCGTCGGCCGGCCGCTGTGGGTGCTTTACCCCCATCCGCAGGCCGGTGGCGGCGAGCGGGCCGTGCTGGCCGCGCTCGACGAGGTGCGCGCGCACGGACGGTGGCGGGGCGAGGAACGGCTGCAGTGCAAGGACGGCCGGCTGGTGCGCTGCCATATCGAGCAGGTATTGATCCGCGATGCGGCCGCATGTCCGATCGGCATCCTGTGGACCGCTCGCAGCGGTAGCGCGGCGGCCCGGCTCGAGGAGCTCGAAAGTGCCGGGCGCCGCGTGCAGGCATTCCTGGCCATCCTCGCGCACGAGCTGCGCAACCCGCTGGCGCCGATCCGCAACGCGGTCGATGTGATCCGGCTCAGCGCGCCGGCCGACGACCGCATCCGCCATTGCGCCGACATCGTCGGACGGCAGGCGCAACTGCTGACGCGGCTGGTGTCGGACCTGATGGATGTGGGGCGTGTGACCACCGGCAAGCTCAAGATACAGCCGGTGCCGACCATGTTCAACGAGATCGTGAGCGCCAGCATCGAGGCGATGCGCCCGACGCTCGAAGCCGCCGGCCAACGGCTCGCCGTGACGCTGCCGCCCGACCCCGTGTTCGTCAACGCCGATGCAGGACGGCTGGGGCAGGTGCTGTCCAACCTGCTCAGCAACGCCGCCAAATACACCCCGCGCGGTGGCGCCATCACCGTTACGGTGAATACCGACGGCGGCAACGTCGTCACCATGGTCAGCGACAGCGGAGAGGGCATTGCCCCCGATGCGCTCGACCGCATCTTCCACCTGTTTGCGCAGGAGGGCGACGGCGATGGCCAGCGCGGCGGACTGGGCATCGGCCTGGCCCTGGCGCGCGCGGTGGTAGAGGCTCACGGCGGCGCCATTCAGGCTACCAGTCCCGGACTGGGGCGAGGCAGTACCTTCACCATGATCCTGCCGGAGGTCGAGATGGATGGAGAAGCCGTGGAACGCGCCCCGACGAAGGCGCTGCCCGTACGTCGGGTGCTGATCGTTGACGACAATGCCGATTCGGCCGATAGCATGGTCGAGCTGCTGGCCGTGCTCGGCCACGAGGCGCGTGCTGCGTACGGCGGTGCGCAGGCGCTGGCCATCGTGCGCGATTTTCCGCCCGACGTGGTGCTGCTCGATCTCGAAATGCCCGAGGTCGGTGGCTATGAGGTGCTTGCGGGCATGCGCGCGCAGGGGATAACCGCGCGCGTGCTGGCGCTGACGGGAAGGGGTACCGCGGACGACCGGCGTCGCGCGCTCGATGCGGGATTCGAGGATCATCTGGTAAAGCCCGTCACGGTCGAGATACTGTGTGCGGCGCTGGGCGCCAACGACGGGGCGGCGGGCACCGCGAGCCCCGCGGCAGATCCGGCCAGCGGGACGCGGCACTGCGCGCGCTAGCGCTCACGGGGTCCCCGTCCGCAATGCCGCCACGCGCGCCCTGACCGCCGCCGCTGCGAACAGCTCGCGCACATCGCCATCGATGCGCCGCTGCCAGTTTGGATGGCCGCTTACCGTGCCCGGCAGGTTCGGCTGCTCCTCGCTGCCAACGAGGTCTTCGATCGGCACCAGCCGCAAGGGCGTGCCGGTCTGTCCCAGCCACGCGAGGATGGCCTCGATCGGCGCCGCATCGGGTTCGGCACCGCTGGCGAGGCCCGCGGCGCAGAGCGCATGCCACAACGCGGCACGATCGGCGGCGCGCGCCGCCATGGCATCGGCCTCGGTCTCGTTGGCGCCAAGCTGTTCGAGGCGCGCGCGCCAGGCGATATCGCGCCCGCGCCACCAGCCGGCGATGGTCGGCAGATCGTGCGTGGTGGTGGTGGCGACCGCGTGCGGCGGCCATTGCGAGACCGGCAGGAATGCCGCCGTCTCCGGCTTGTCCAGCTTGTCGGGCGTGTCGTGCGTGCTGGGCGTGTCAAGCGTGTCAAGCGTGTCAGGCGTGTCAGGCGTGTCAGGCGTGTTGGGCCGGGCCTCCGCGCCAGTGTCCGCGTTGGCCCGCGCACCGGCACGCGCTGCCCCGTGGGCGGCGCCGGTATCGGAAGCCGTCTCGGCCCCGGCAGCCATCGTGTCGGCGATCCTGTCGCCCTCCTGGTCCGCTTTGCGATCCGCCGCGGCGGCCCGCTCGAACCACAGCACGTCGATACCGAGCACACCACGCGCGGCCAGCGCGTCGTTGAGCGAGGCCGGCACCGTGCCAAGGTTCTCGCCGATGACGATGGCGCGATGGCGCCACGACTCGAGCGCGACCAGACGCAGCAGATCGGTGAGGGGATAGGTCAGGTACGCGCCTTCACGCGCCGATGCGCCTTCCGGCACCAGCCACATGCGCGCCAGTCCGAGCACATGGTCGATGCGCAGCCCACCCGCATGCGCGAGGTTGGCGCGCAGCATCTCGATGAACGCCGCATAGCCATGGTGCCGCAGACCGCGCGGCGAAAAGACCGCCACGCCCCAGTCCTGCCCGAGCGGGTTATACACATCGGGCGGTGCCCCGGCATGAAAGCCGCGCAGGATCTCGGCCTGGCGCGTCCAGGCATGGCTGCCGCCGGGGTCCGTACCCACCGCGAGATCCGCGATCACGCCGATTGCCATGCCGGCCGCGCGCGCGCGTTGCTGCGCGGCTGCCATTCCCTGCGTCGCAAGCCATTGCAGGAAGGTGTGATAGTTGACTTCGGCCGCATGGGCCCGCGCGGCCGCCGCCACCGCCGGACTCGACGGGTCGCGCCACGCCTCGGGCCAGCGGCGCCAGTCGGTGGCCGCGGCACGCGCTGGCGCGGCGCCGTTGTCGCGGTTGTCACCCCATTTTTTGCTGCCATCGCCGCCCTGGTTGCCATCGGCCAGGCCTGCCAGCTGTGCCGCCTGCAACGCTTCGAAGCACGCATGCGCGTGCAGCGCATTGCCGCCGCGCGCGCGGAACGCCTGAAACTGCTGCACCGCCGCGGCGGGCAGCAGCGCCGTGTGGCGCTCCCACAGCCAGCGCAGCAACGCATAGCGGGCCACTGCCACCGTCGGCCAGTCGATCTCGCGCCGCGCTTCCGCCGCGAGCAAGGCATCGGTCAGGCGTAGCGCGGCACAGCCCTGGGCCACGGCGTCGGCGCCGAACACGGCAGTGGGATCGGCATAGAGCGGGTTCAGGAACAGCCGGCTCGACGGCGAATACGGACTGTAGCGCTCCGGCAATGCGGCAAAGCCCGCATGCAGCGGATTGATCGCGACCGCATCGGCCTGTTCGCGCGCGGCCGCTTCGCACAACTCGGCGAGCGCGGTCAGGTCGCCGAGCCCGGTCAACGCGCCGCGCCGCAGTCCGTAGAGCTGGACCGCCAGCCCCCATGGCCTGGCCGTCGGGCTCCCGGCCCGCCAGTGCGGCGCCTCGGCCAGCGCATCCGCCACGCCGTAGCAACGCGGCGGCGCTACCGCGATCGTGGTCCGCGTGTCACCCAGCGTCACGTGGTGGTAGCCGATGGTATCGATCGGCGCGAGCAGCAGCATGCCGGCATCGCGCCGCTGCGCCACGCCATCGGCCACGCGGCCATCTTCGTATTCGATCTGGTAGGGCCGTTGCGCGGGAGCATGCGGCCACGGGACCGGTACCGGTTTGCCCTGGTCGGCGGTGATCAGTGGCGGCAGCGCATGCGCGGCGTCGTCCGCCGCCAGCCATGCGCGCGATGCCTCGCACTGGTCCGCGGTGGCGCAGGGCAGCCCCATCGCGTCGAGCACCGTACGAATGGCGTCGGGCGACAGCGCCTGGGGCTGCCCCCAGGCGTCGTCCCATTGGGTCTGCAGCCCCGCATCGGTAGCCAATGCCTCCAGCGGCGCGCCCGATGTCGTCATGATGCGTCGTCCTCGTCTCTGGAAAGCTCAACGGCCAGCAGCACCGCGCCGTGGGCCGCCACGCGTTGCACCGGGCGGCCCTCTTCGGTGGCTGTCACGGCGCTTTCCTCGGCCTCCGGCTGCGTGCTGTCGAACAGCATGCGCCAGCGCTGGCCCGGTTCGGGCAGGCGGAAGGTCACGTCGTCATTGCCCGCGTTGAGGCACAGCAGGATGACCTGCACGCCACCGCCTTTCTCGCAATGGGTTGCACGCCGCAGGGCCAGCGTGCGGTCCTCCGGATTGGCCCATTGCTCGGGCGTCAGCTCGTTGCCGTCGGGCCCGAACCACGCGATATCGGCCACGCCCGGGGCGGGGCGCGAACGCCCGTGCACGAAGCGGTTCTCGGTCAGCGCCGGCAAGCGGCGGCGCAACGCCAGCAGGCGGCGCACGCACGCCAGCATCGGTGCGTTGGACGGGTCCGCGGCGTCATTCCAGTCGAGCCACGAGATCGGACCGTCCTGGCAGTACGCATTGTTGTTGCCGTGCTGGCTACGCTCCCACTCGTCGCCGGCGGTGATCATCGGCGTGCCCTGCGAGAGCAGCAGCGTGGTCATCAGCGCGCGTGCCACGCGACCGCGCGTGGCCAGGATGGCCGGATCGTCGGTCGGCCCTTCGACGCTGCCGTCCGGGCTCCAGTTGGCGCTGGCGTTGTCGTCGTTGCCGTCGCGGTTGTCCTCGCCATTGGCCTCGTTGTGCTTCTGGCTGTAGCTGACCAGATCCGCCAGCGTAAAGCCGTCGTGCGCGGTGATGAAGTTCACGCTCGCCCACGGCTTGCGATGGCGGCGGTCGAACAGGTCCGCCGAGCCGGTCAGGCGCGCCGCGAGCTCGCCGCGCTGGCCCGCATCGCCGCGCCAGAAGCGGCGTACGTTGTCGCGGAACTTATCGTTCCATTCGGCAAAGCCCGGCGGATGGTTGCCCACCTGGTAGCCGCCGGGGCCGAGGTCCCACGGTTCCGAGATCAGCTTCACGCGCGACAGCACGGGGTCCTGCAGGATCGCATCGAAGAAGCCCGAGCCGGGATCGAAGCCGGTGGCCTCGCGCCCGAGCGTGCTGCCGAGGTCGAAGCGGAAGCCGTCGATGTGATAGCACTGCACCCAGTAGCGCAGCGAATCGAGCACCATCTGCAGCACGCGCGGATGCGACAGGTTGAGCGTATTGCCGCAGCCGGTGTCGTTGATGTAATGGCGCTCGTCGCCGGGCATCAGGCGGTAGTAGCTGGCGTTGTCGAGGCCGCGCCACGAGAGCGTGGGCCCGAGTTCGTTGCCTTCGCAGGTGTGGTTGTAGACCACGTCGAGGATGACCTCTATGCCGGCCGCGTGCAGGCGCCGCACGGCGACCTTCACTTCGTTGAGCTGGTTCGACGACAGGTACTGCGGCTCGGGCGCAAAGAACGCCAGCGTGTTGTAGCCCCAGTAGTTGCGCAGGCCGCGCTCGATCAGGAAGCGATCCTGCAGGAACGCATGGACCGGCAGCAACTCGATGGACGTAATGCCGAGCGTGACCAGGTGATCGACAAAGCGCGGATCCGCCAGCGCCTGGAACGAGCCGCGCACGTGCGGCAGCAGGTCCTCGCGCTGCATCGAGATGCCGCGCACATGGGCCTCGTAGACGGTGGTCTGCGGCCATGGCACCGCGGGCGGCCGATCGTCGCCCCAGTGGAAGCTCTCGTCGATCACCACGCCCTTCGGCATCATGGGCGCACTGTCGCGACGGTCGGGCGTGAGGTCGGCGCGCGGGCTGTTGAGACGATAGCCGAACAGCGCGTCGGACCAGCGCACCGGGCCGCTGAGCTGGCGCGCGTAAGGGTCGAGCAGCAGCTTGTGCGGGTTGAAGCGATGGCCATGCGCCGGCTCGTAAGGGCCGAAGGCACGATAGCCGTACATCGTGCCGACCTGCGCATGCGGCAGGTAGCCATGCCAGATCTCGTCCGTGCATTCCGGCAGCGGCAGGCGCTGGATTTCGCGGCGTCCGTTGGCGGAGAACAGGCACAGGTCGATACGGCTCGCATTGGCGGAGAAGACCGCGAAGTTGACACCCAGTCCGTCCCAGCTTGCGCCGAGGGGATACGGCTTGCCGGGCTGCAAGCGGTCAATGGGGGCGCTCGCCATGTAGAAGGCTCCTTCCTGTCGTGTTGTGGTTATGATCGCGTCGCGGCACGCGCCGCGACGGTGCCGATATCGATGCAGCGTTGTGAGGCAGAGGCATGAACCGGAGCGGCATCAACCGAGATACCTGAGGACCAGCGTGGCGAGTGGCGGCAGCGTCAGCGTCAGCGAGGCAGGATGGCCATGCGACGGCGTGTCGCCGGCCTCCACGCGTCCGCCGTTGCCGACATTGCTGCCGCCATAGCAGGCGGCATCCGTATTCAGGCATTCCTCCCATGCCCCGGCATATGGCACGCCAAGGCGGTACCCTGCGCGCGGCACCGGGGTCATGTTGACCACCACCAGCGCCACCTCGCGTCCCCCCGGGGCCGCGCGGCGCAGGAATGCGAAGACGCTGTTCTGGTGATCGTCGCCCACCACCCACTGGAAGCCATCGGGGCGATGGTCCATCGCATGCAAGGCTGGCAGCTCGCGATAGAGCCGGTTGAGGTCGCGTACCAGAGAATGCACGCCGCGGTGCGCGGGCTGGTCCAGCAGGGACCAGTCGAGCTCGTCGTCGTGGTTCCACTCGCGCCATTGCGCGAACTCGCCCCCCATGAACAGCAGCTTCTTGCCGGGATGGGTCCACATGAAACCGTAGTACGCACGCAGGTTGGCCAGCCTCTGCCAGTCGTCGCCGGGCATCTTGCCGATCATCGAACCCTTGCCATGCACCACCTCGTCATGCGAGAGCGGCAGCACGAAGGCTTCGGACCATGCGTACACCATGCCGAAGGTCATGTCCGAGTGGTGCCAGGGCCGGTGGACCGGCTCATGGCTCATGTACCGCAGCGTGTCGTGCATCCAGCCCATATTCCATTTGAAGCTGAAGCCGAGCCCGCCCGCCTCCACGCTTGCGGTCACGCCGGGCCATGCGGTGGACTCCTCGGCAATGGTCAGCGCGCCGGGGCAACGCTCGCGCACGAGCGTGTTCAGTTCGCGCAGGAACGCCACGGCTTCGAGGTTCTCGCGCCCGCCATAGCGGTTGGGCACCCACTGGCCCGCTTCGCGGCTGTAATCGCGATAGAGCATCGAGGCCACCGCGTCCACGCGCAGCGCATCCGCGTGGAAGTGTTCGAGCCAGTGCAGCGCGCCCGCCAGCAGGAACCCGCGTACCTCGTTGCGGCCGAGGTTGTAGATCAGCGTATTCCAGTCCTGGTGGAAGCCCTCGCGCGGATCCTCGTGCTCGTAGAGCGCGGTGCCGTCGAAGCGGGCCAGCCCGTGCGGATCGGTCGGAAAGTGGGCCGGCACCCAGTCGAGGATCACGCCGATACCGGCCTGATGGCAGCGGTCGATGAACGCGGCGAACTGTTCGGGCCGCCCGAGTCGCGCGGTGGGCGCAAACAGCGACAGCGGCTGATAGCCCCAGGAGCCGCCGAACGGATGCTCGGTGATGGGCAGCAGCTCGATATGCGTAAAACCGAGGTCGCGGAGATAGGGCACCAGCCGTTCGGCCAGGATTTCCCAGCCGCGCTCGGTGTCGTCGGCGGCGCGCTGCCACGAAGTGGCATGCAGCTCGTAGACCGACATCGGCGTGGTATATGGATTGGCCGCGGCGCGCTGCCGCATCCATTCGGCATCGTTCCACGCAAAGGGCGGCGCCCCGCCACCCGCGCAGGCCACCACCGACGCCGTGGCCGGGGGCGCCTCGGTGGCGAGGGCGAGCGGATCGGCCTTGTCGGGCAGCGCCATGCCGTCGGCGCCAATCAGGTCGAACTTGTAGCGCGCACCGGCACCTGCGCCCAGCGCGCCCGGGATAAACAGTTCCCAGATGCCGGAGCCATGGCGTAGCCGCATCGGATGACGGGCCGGGTTCCAGCCATTGAAGTCGGCGATGACGGAGACACGCTGGGCATTCGGCGCCCATACCGCAAAGCGCACGCCGACCTCGCCCTCGACCGTCATGCATTGCGCGCCCAGGCAGCTGCCCAGTTCGAGATGGCGGCCCTCGCCGATCAGGTGCAGGTCGAGTTCACCGAGCAGCAGGCCGAACGCATAGGGGTCGGGACTGTCCTGCTCGCTGCCATCGGGCCAGCGGACGCGCAGGCGGTAATCGCGCGAAACCGGCTGCCCGTTGGCAAAGCCCGGCAGGCGGCCGGCGAACACCCCGTCGGCGTGCAGCCGTGTCATGTCGGCGACCGGGGTGCCGTCGGCGTCGGTCAGTTGCACGTGTTCGGCACCGGGCAGCAGCGCCCGTACGACCACGCCATGCTCGTCGCGATGCGGTCCCAGCACGCCGAACGGATCGGCCAGGCGGCCGGCCAGCAACGACTGGATGACCGGGTCGGGCAGCGTCACCGGCGCGGTCCTGGCCGCGGGTGCAATGGAAGTGTCGGTGTCAGGGCTGGCCATCGGCGGCTCCGGTACCCAGCAGTTTGCGTACGAGGCGCGCGAGCCCGCTCGCCGGCAGGTCGATCCACGCGACGCGGTTGGCGGCTTCATAGCCGACCTCGTACGCGGCGCGCTCCAGCAGGAAGAGATCGAGCAGCGGCTGCAACTGTGCCGCCTCTACCCAGGTGCGCGCGGCGTTCTGCATGGTCTGCTGGTAGCAATTGAGAAAGGCGCCGCCGGCCGCTTCGCGGAAGCGATCGAGCAGCGCACTGCGGCGTTCGGCCAGCGTGGGCGGCAAGGTCGCGTGGGTGCGTTCCTGGCGGTCCGTGCCGACCGTGGCGGCGGCGTAGTCGAGCGAGCGCAGCAGGCCCGCCACGTCGCGCAGCGGCGAGGTCTTGCGGCGACGGAACGCCAGCGGCTGGCGCGGCTCGCCCTCGAAGTCGACGATATAGGTGTCGTTCTGCGCGATCAGCACCTGGCCCAGGTGGAAGTCGCCATGGATACGTGTCTGCAGGCTGCCCGGCGCGGCCGCGGCGAGCCGCGCCACCAGCCGGGGCAACTGCTCCCGCGCGGCGAGCAACGTTTCGATATCCTCGGCGAAGGCGCCGCGCGCGTCGGCGCGCCGCGCCGCGAGCAGGGTCATGGCCTCTTCGAGCGAGGCCAGCGCGCGGCTCGCCCAGTCCTCGGCCTCGGCCTCGCCCGCCTGCGTGGGGGTGAAGGCCTCGTCCCCGGAAGGTTGCGCCAGCACCGCGTGCAGCTCGGCGAGGCGGCGGCCCAGCGTGCCGACCATGGTGGCGTAGCCCTTGAGCGCTTCGTCGAATTCTTCGGGGCTGCCGTCGGCCGGCAACGCGTCGTCGATCGACCGGCCGAGGTAATCGAGCGTCCAGTCCCAGCCGTCGCCCTGGTTGAGGATATAGCCCTGCAGCAGCATCAGCGTATGCGGCGTGCCATTGGTGCCGGTACGCACCACTTCGCCCAGCAGCGGGGCCGAATGCGCATAGCCATGGCTGGTCAGGTAGCGCGTCATCTCGGCTTCCGGGTGGATGCCGCCGGCGATGCGCCGGACCATCTTGAGCACGGCGGCATTGCCATAGGCGAGCGAACTGTTGGACTGCTCGGCCGACATCCACTGCACCGGTTCCTCTTCGAGCGGCACCGACGACAGGCCCGGCTCGGGCAGGAAGCGGATCACGCCATGCGTGGTTTCGGCCTCGGTCGAGGCGCGCAGCGCGGCCACGACCTGACGCGCAAACGGTTCGATGACAAAGCCATCCGTCACGATGCCGACGCGCGCGCCCCGGCGCACGCGCGCCATCGACAGGCCATGTGCCAGCTGCGACAGGCCGTCCTGGCTCTCGCGGTCCCACATCAGTGCGACGGGCAACTGGTAGCATTCGACACGGCCGGGCAGCGTCACTTCCACCTCGCAGTGGAAGACCTCCTCGTTGGCAAGGGTCTTGACGAAGGGCAAGGCATACGCAACGTTCACGCGCTCGATGCGCTCGCCCTTCGAGGCGAACCAGCGGCGCCGCGCGATGTAGTGCGGCAGCACTTCATTGGTCAGCGCGCGGCGCGCCGATTCGGTCAGCTCCGAACGGCCGGCCACGTTCTGCACGACAAGGGTGATCTGATCGGTCATCTGTTCGGGCGCGTCGACGTGCCACGAAGGCGGCTGCGCGTCCTCGCTCAGCACAAACCAGTAGAAGCCATATGGCGGCAGCGTCAGCAGATACGTAAGCTGCCCGATGGCGGGGAACGGCGTGGCGCCCAGCATCTCCACCGGCACGCGGCCGGCAAACGCGGACAGGTCGAGCTCCACCGCCTGCGGCGCGCGCGACAGGTTGGCCACGCACAGGATGTGCTCGTTGTCGTATTCGCGCAGGTACGCCAGGATCTTGCGGTTGCCCGGGAACAGGAAGCGCAGCGTGCCGCGGCCGAACGCGCGATGCTGGCGCCGCAGCGCGAGCATGCGGCGCATCCAGTTGAGCAGCGAGTGCGGATCGCGGTTCTGCGCTTCCACGTTGACGGCTTCATAGCCGTAAAGCGGACCTTGCAGCGGTGGCAGCACCAGCCGCTCAGGATCGGCGTGCGAGAAGCCGCCGTTGCGGTCGGGCGACCACTGCATCGGGGTGCGCACGCCGTCGCGATCGCCCAGGTGGATGTTGTCTCCCATGCCGATCTCGTCGCCGTAATAGATCACCGGCGTGCCCGGCATCGAGAACAGCAGGCTGTTCATCAGCTCGATGCGGCGGCGGTCGCGTTCCATCAGCGGCGCCAGGCGGCGGCGGATGCCAAGGTTGATGCGTGCGCGGCGGTCCGAGGCATAGACCTCCCACAGGTAGTCGCGTTCGCTGCTGGTGACCATCTCGAGCGTCAGCTCGTCATGGTTGCGCAGGAAGATCGCCCACTGGCAATTGGGCGGCACCTCCGGCGTCTGCCGCATGATGTCCGTGATCGGGAAGCGGTCCTCGCGCGCGATCGCCATATACATGCGCGGCATCAGCGGAAAGTGGAACGCCATGTGGCACTCGTCGCCGGCAATGCCGTCGGGACTGGCGGCACCGGTGGTGTCGGCGGTCGCGCCGCCGCTCATGCCGCCAAAGTACTGCTGCGCATCCTCGGGCCACATATTGGCCTCGGCCAGCAGCAGACGCCCCGTGTAGTGCTCGTCGAGATGGCGCCGGATCTGGCGGATGACCGCATGCGTCTCCGCCAGGTTTTCGTTGCTGGTGCCCTCGCGCTCCACGAGGTACGGCACCGCGTCCAGGCGCAGACCGTCCACGCCGATATCGAGCCAGAAGCGCATGACCGACAGCACTTCGTTGAGCACCTGCGGATTGTCGAAATTCAGGTCCGGCTGGTGCGAATAGAAGCGGTGCCAGAAATACGCACCGGCTTCGGCATCCCAGCTCCAGTTGGACTTTTCCGTATCGCAGAAGATGATGCGGGTGCCGGCATAGGCCTGGTCGTGGTCCGACCACACGTAGTAGTTGCGCGCCGCGGAACCCGGCTTGGCCTTGCGCGCACGCTGGAACCACGGATGCTGGTCCGAGGTGTGGTTGATGACGAGTTCGGTGATCACGCGCAGGCCGCGCGCATGCGCGGCGGTGATAAAGCGGCGCGCCTCGGCGAGCGTACCGTAGTCCGGATGCACATTGCGATAGTCGGCGATGTCGTAGCCATCGTCGCGGCGCGGCGACGGGTAGAACGGCAGTAGCCAGATGGTGTCGACGCCAAGGTTGACGAGGTAGTCGAGCTTGGCGAGCAGGCCGGCGAAATCGCCGACGCCATCGCCGTTGGCATCGTAGAAGGACTTGATATGCAGTTGGTAGACGACCGCATCCTTGTACCAGAGCGGGTCGGCGTTGAGCAGGGCGGCGTTGGCGCGGTCGGTAAGACGCTTCATGCCGTGTCTCCTGGCAAAGGTTGGGGCCTGACGTGCCAGAGCGAGAACGGCAGCTCGTATGGATTCAGGCGGATATGCTGTTGTTTGCCGCGCCATGTAAAGCGGTGGCCGAACATCTGGTCTTCCACCAGCAGCGATGCATGGTCGGGCAGGCCCCACTCCCATAGCGGCAGCTCGATGTCGGCCTCGCGCGGCTGGCGCGGGTCCAGGCTGATGGCGGCCAGCAGCACGTCGTCGCCAAAGGCGCCGGTGTGCTCGGCGCCGCTCGGCACGAAGCGCGCGAAATAAAGCACCGCGTCGTCGCTGGCGTGATAGAAGCGCAGACCCAGATGGCTCTGCAATGCGGGGTGATTGGCGCGGATCTGGTTCAGGCGCGAGATCTCCGCGACGATATTGCCGGGCTGGCGCCAGTCCCGCACGCGCAGTTGGTACTTCTCGGAATCGAGATACTCCTCGCGGGTCACGCCGTTGAGTACGAGCGGCTCGCTCTCGCAGACCTCGAAGCCGCTGTACATGCCCCACAGGCCGGATAGCAGGGCCGCCAGCGCGGCGCGGATCAGGAAAGCGGGCCGGCCGCCCTCATGCAGGAAGTACGGATTGATATCGGGCGTATTGACGAAGAAATGCGGGCGATAGTATTCGCGCTGCGGCCCGCGTGTGAGCTCCGTCATGTACTCGATCAGCTCGGCCTTGGTGTTGCGCCAGGTGAAGTAGGTATAGGACTGCGCAAAGCCCAGCTTGGCGAGGCGCGCCATCATCTTCGGGCGCGTGAAGGCCTCGGCCAGGAACAGCGTGTCGGGGTAGCGTGCGCGCACGTCCGCGATCATCCACTCCCAGAACGGCAGCGGCTTGGTGTGCGGGTTGTCGACGCGGAAAATACGTACGCCCTGTTCGGCCCAGAACATCACCACGTCCCGCAGCGCCTGCCAGAGCTGTTCGCCAGCCGGCGGCGTGGCGTAGAAATCGACGTTGACGATGTCCTCGTACTTCTTGGGCGGATTCTCGGCGTAGCGCAGCGTGCCGTCGGGGCGGTGCGAGAACCATTCGGGATGCTCGCGCAGCCAGGGATGATCGAGCGAGCACTGGATGGCAAAATCGAGCGCGAGCTCGATGCCCATGCCGGCCGCCGCGCGCCGCAGGCGCTGGAAGTCCTCCAGCGTGCCAAGCTCCGGGTGAATGGCATCGTGGCCGCCGGCCTCGCCGCCGATGGCATAGGGGCTGCCGACGTCGTCGGGTTCCGCCTTGAGGCTGTTGTTCTTGCCCTTGCGGTGCTTGACGCCGATCGGGTGGATCGGCGGAAAGTACAGCACGTCGAAGCCCATCGCGCGGATCTCGGGCAGGCGCCGGATGACGTCGGCAAACGTGCCATGGCGCCGCTCGTCGCCGCTCTCGGAGCGCGGGAACAGTTCGTACCAGCTCGCGAAGCGCCCGGCCAGGCGATCGGCCTCGACCGGCAGCGTGGCGGGAAAGCGGCTGGCGAACGGACGACCCGACGGGTATTGCATCGAGGCGCGCATGGTCTGTTCCGCACGCGGCGACAGCAGGATCTCCAGCCGCAACGCATCGTCGCCGCGCGCCGCTTCCAGATCGGCCACCAGCGCGGCCGCCTCCTCGATCTTGTCGCCGTCCGGACCGGTAAGCGTTGCCGCCACCAGGCGCGCGCCTTCCTCGATCTCCAGCGTGATATCGACGCCCGCCTTGCGCTTCTTGCCGACTTCGTCGAGCCAGCTGCCGAAGCTGTCCTTCCACGCTTCCACGGTGTACTCGTGGCGGCCCATGGCGACCATCGGAAAGCTGCCGCGCCAGCGGTCGTTGACGATATGGACCATGGGCGACGCCTGCCAGGTGTTCTCGCCCGGCGCGCGCCACAGTACCGCCGCCGCCAGCTTGTCGTGGCCATCCATCCAGATGTCGGCGCACACCTCGACACGCTCGCCCACCACGCGCCGCACGGCAAAGCGGCCGGCGTCGCAGCTCGGCGTGAGGTTTTCGATGGCCACGCGCGGGGCCTGCAGCGCGGCGGCCAGCTCGCGCTCGGCGCGGCGGGCGGTGCTGCCATTGCGGCGCGGCTTGGCTTCCACCGGTGCCGGCACGGCCTGGTACAGGCGGATATCGGCAGGCGCGAGCGTGATGGCGCAGCACGGGTCGAGCGTGGCCTGCGGCTCCAGCGCGCTGCCCGGGCCGCCCGCGCTGGGTCGCAGGCTGGCGGCGGGTTGCGGCAATGCCTGCAGCACGCGGTCGGCCCCGAACGACGCCGGATGCAGCGCGCACGGGTTCAGCACGATCGTGAGGGCCGGCTCCGGCGGCGCACCGTTGGCCAGGTGGGCCGGCACGCGCGCGAGTACCGTCAGCGGCGCATCGGGGCCGCTCAGCTGGCGCACCGCCACCGCCGGCGTGTCGGGACGCGCCGCGAGCCATGCGTTGACTTCCATGAGCTCGTGCGTCAGGTCGAACGGGGCATCGTGGATCGTGGCGGTGCCTTCGCGCGAGGCGGTCCGGTCCGCCATGGCATCGCCGGCCGGGTGCCCTGCGCGAGCGTCTCCATGCGGGTCGCCATGCGGGCCGCTCGCCAGGCCGCCGGTTTCATAGCCGGCCGGGACCAGCAGACCGTCGCCGATGGCAGCCGCGGTCCACAGTGCGCGGCGCGCGGCCAGTACGTCGACGCCGTCGGGGCGCAGCGCCGGCGCCGCCAGCACCCGGCCAAAGCGGCGCAGGCGAGCCATTTCCTCGGTCAGCCACGCACTGCGGTAATCCCACCACGGCAGCGACGAGAACGCGCCGTCGAACGGGGCGCGGCCGAGATCGTCGAGTTGCTGCGGCGTGGCCCCGGCGGTCCAGGCCAGAAACACGCCAGGGGCGGCGCCGTTGCGCCTGACCGTGCCCAGCAGCTCGGCCCAGGCGTCGCCGGACACGCGCGTCGGCGCGCGGCAGCAGAAGCCGTGCACGCCGCTGTCGAGCGCGGCGCGGATCTGCGCCGACCACCATGCGATCAGGGCCGCGGCGACGGCCGGATCGTGCCAGCGCAGCCGCACGCCCGCGAGGTGGCTGTCGGTGGCATCGGGGCTGCCGGCAGGGCGTGCATGGTCGACCCAACCGTCGTGCATGGCGGCGGCGTCGTGCGGAAACCGGTCCAGCGCGAGATCGAGCAGCAGGCCAAGACCCTGGCGGCGGCACGCGGCCGCGGTGGCGGAGAGGGTATCGAGGCGGGCATCGGTGCGCGGGTGTGGGATCGACCAGCCGGCCAGCAGCACATGGTCGAATCCCAGTGATGCGGCGCGCGACAGCGAGGCGTCGTCGAGCGTCCGCGCGTCGCTCATGTTGAGTTGGCAGATGCGCACGTGAACTGTCCTTGGGACTTCGAGATTTGCGAGGGCATGCGAAGGCTGTGCCAGACATGTGTGCAGTGCGGGAAACGCGCGCGCGGCCCGCTGGCACAAGGGAATGGCGCCGGGCCGCCGGGCCGCCGGCAAATTGCGCGGATGTAATTTCTACACGGGTAGCGCAGTGGTCAGGGCAGCTTTGGCCGATGGGGATGAACGTGCGCGTCGCGGCGGGTGCGGACAGGACGGAAGCCGTGCGAGCAGGCAGCGGCGGCGGTGCATGCGGGCCAGCCCGCGAGAGTGGCGCGACTCAGCTCGCGCGGTACACGTCGAGCCGGTTGTAGAGCGTCTTGAGGCTGATGCCGAGCGCCTTGGCCGCCTGGCGCTTGTCGCCATCGAAGCGGGCCAGCGTGGCCAGGATGATCTCGCGTTGGGTATCGGCCAGCGTGGTGCCCACGCGCACGTTGACCACCCCGTCGACCGTGGTCGGTCGCGGCGGCTGGTTGGCAAGGTTGGGGTTGCCGATCTCGACCACCTTGTCGGCGAGGATATACGCGCGGTAGACCGAGTTCTTCAGCTCGCGCACGTTGCCGGGCCAGTCGTAGCGCGTGAGCCGCTCGAGCGTGCCGGCCGAAAAGGTCTTGTCGGTCTGCTCCATCGCGTTGAACTCGGCGAGGAAGTGCCGGGCCAGCGGCACGATATCCTCGGGCCGCTCCCGCAGTGGCGGGATGTGCAACGGAAAGACCGCCAGACGATACAGCAGGTCCTCGCGCAGGTAGCCATTGCGTACCGCATCCATCGGATCGCGGTTGGTGGCTGCCAGGATGCGCACATCGCTCACCAGCAGGGTGTCGCCGCCCACTCGCTGGAAAGTCCGGCTTTCCAGGACCCGCAGCAGCTTGATCTGCATCTCGAGCGGCATTTCAGTCACTTCGTCGAGAAACAGCGTGCCACCCTGGGCCTGCTCGAAATAGCCGGCCTTCTGGTCCAGCGCACCGGTAAAGCCACCTTTCTCGTGACCGAACAGCTCCGATTCGATCAGGGTCGGCGCGATCGCGCCGCAGTTCACCGCGACGAAGGGTCCGGCGCGCCGCGCGCTGCGGTCATGGACGGCGCGCGCGACCACCTCCTTGCCGCTGCCGGATTCGCCGACGGCGAGCATGGTCACATCGGTGCCCGCCACGCGATTCAGCTGACCGAGCAGGCGCTGCATGGCGGGCGAGGTCGATTCCCAGAGCAGGGAGACCTGGCCTGGCACGGCGCGGCGAACCGTCGCGCGGGCTTCGCGGGGCGGGGGAGCGGCGGGGCGGGCCGTAGGGCTGGTGACGGTAGTGGACACGGATCTCGTAATGTCGGCTGGACCGGCGCGCCGCGCATCTCTGCCACAGTCTTCTGCCACAGTCGCCGCCACAGAGGCGCCACAGAGGCGCCACAGAGGCGCCAAGGCCGCCCGTCATGCCGTAAGGCGCGGGCGCGGCAGGGCAGGCAGTGGCGTGTGGAAGCGTGCGGAACGTGGGCGCAATCGCATCGGCATTGGTGGATGATGGTTCTTATGCTATCTGTTGGAACAGCCAGTGGCTACCGCCGCGGCGGCGGTCGCGGCAAGGTCCGACAGCCGTGTCAGACGGACACCGGCATCTCATGCCGGAGGGCGCCGTTACACTTCCTGTTACATTCCGCCGTGCGCCCCCGCCGCCCCCAACGCCCACTCCCTGGAGACCATGCCACATATTCTGATCGTTGACGACGACGAGAACGCTTGCGCAGCGCTGGCCGAGATTGTCGCGATCGAGGGCTTTTCTTCGGCGACCGCGGGCAATCTGCGCGAAGCGCGCCTGCAGATCGGCTGGCGCATGCCCGATGCCGTGCTGGCCGACCTGCGCCTGCCCGATGGCAGCGGCATGGAGCTGTTTAGCGAGGTCAGTTCGGCCGGCGTCGAGGTCATCCTGACCACCGGCTACGCCAGCGTGGAAAGCGCCGTCGAGGCGCTGCGCATGGGCGCGACCGACTATCTGGTCAAGCCGATCAACGTCACGCGGCTGCAGGCGGTCCTCAAGCGGATCGCCACTACCGGCGAGCTCAAGGCCGAAATCCATTCGTTGCGCGGCGAACTGCGTCGCTATGGCCGCTTTGGCCGTCTGCTCGGCAGTTCCGAGGCGATGCAGGCCGTCTACGACCAGCTGAGCAAGGTCGGCCCGACCGAAGCCACCGTGCTGCTGATCGGTGAATCCGGCACGGGCAAGGAACTGGCCGCGCAGACCGTGCACGAGCTGTCATCGCGGCGCCGCCAGCCGTTCCTGGCCGTCAACTGCGGCGCGATTTCGCCGACGCTGATCGAATCCGAAATGTTCGGCCACGAACGAGGCAGCTTTACCGGCGCCGACCGCCAGCACAAGGGTTACTTCGAGCGCGCCGACGGCGGCACGCTGTTCCTCGACGAGATTACCGAGATGCCGCTCGAGCTGCAGGTCAAGCTGCTGCGCGTGCTGGAGACCGGTACCTTCATGCGCGTGGGGACCAACCGCGAGTGTCACGCCGACGTGCGCGTGCTGGCGGCCACCAACCGCAATCCCGAGGAAGCCGTGGCCGACGGCAAGCTGCGCGCCGACCTGTACCACCGCCTCAATGTCTTCCCGATCGAGTTGCCGCCGCTGCGCGTGCGTGGCGACGACGTCGTGCAGATCGCCAACACCATGCTCGAACAGCTCAATGCCGAGCAGGGTACGCAGCGGCGCTTCTCGGCCGGGGTACTGGAAAGCCTGCGCATGCATTCGTGGCCGGGCAACGTGCGCGAACTGCGCAACTTTGTCCAGCGCGCATACATCCTGGCCGACCAGGATGTGATCACCGAAGTACAGATTCCGCTGCAGGTTGCGGCCACGCCGTCGCCGGGCACCGCCGTGGTGTCGGTGCCGGTCGGCATGTCGCTGGCCGAAGCGGACCGCCAGCTCATCTTCGCCACCCTGGAGCAGTGCGCCGGGGTCAAGAAGCACGCGGCGGAAATTTTGGGTATCAGTTTGAAGACCTTATACAACCGTCTGGAAGACTATGCCGCCAAGGGCGAGCTGCCGGAGTGGCTGCGCGCATCCCGCAATGGCGAGAGCAGCCCGCCAGCGGCATGACAACGAGAAGAATTCGATGGTGCAGCCGGCCCCGCACGCCCGAACGGCGCACGGTTCTTGCATGGCGGACATCGCTCGCGGGAACCGCATCACTCAATGGGCTGACACGCACGGACAAATGATGGCCGACGCACCGATTCCATCCCGACCGGACATCTCGTCCGGCGCTGCCGCGGGGAGCGCCCCGGCCCCCGTCGAGAGCGCCGCGGAGATCTCCACGCTGATCGAGCAGGCCGCGCACGATCTGCGCTCCTCGCTCAACGCCATCCAGAGCTGGAGCTATGTGCTCGACCGCTCGGTCGAGTCGCTGCCGGCGCCGGCCCAGCGCGCGCTCGAAGGCATGCGTTCGGGCATGCAACAGCAGCTCGCGCTGATCGAGGAAATGGAGGAGGCGGTACGCCTGCTCATCGACGATAGCGCCTCGGGCTGGGAGACCACCGACCTGCGCGTGGCGGCGGAGAACGCGATTACCGACAAGCGTGCCGCCGCCGAGGCGCGCGGCGTGCTGCTGCAGCCGCTGGCGTGCGAGATCGCGGGCGGCGACGACTTCGTCGTCGAGGGCGATGCGCTGCGCCTGGCGCCGTTGCTGCGGCATCTGCTGATCCACTGCGTCTGGCGCGCGCCGGCCGGCGGCACGGTCACCGTGCACCTGACCGCCGAAGCCAATTTCGTCAAGCTGCGCATTTCCGAGAGCCAGCCGGTGGACCGCTCCCGCGGCGCGGGCCGCCTGGCCACGCTCACCGACTTCTTCGGCAGGCGGGTGCCGACCGATGGCACGCCCACGCCACGCCAGAGTACCGCGCTGCTGCTCACGCGCCGCATCGTCGAGCTGCAGGGCGCCGAATTGACCGCGGAAAACGTCAACTGCGATGCGGACAGTGTGACCGTTTGCATCGCGGTGCGCTTTCCCCGCCAGCACGTCTGATCTCCCCCCTGTTGTGCCGGTCGGCCCGCGGTCGACCGGGGCGCTGCCCGGCGTGCCCCGCGGCCGGTCGTTGTCCGTCTCCCTCGCCCCCTCCCTCGCCCTCCCTGTCCCCCCGCCGTCTCGCTCCCACCCGCCGCATGCCCCCTCCGCATGCCTGGCCGCCGCGTTCATGGCATTTCTTACCGGCGCCGGCACAAACTGCACAGCGCCCGTGTGTGCAGGGCGCGCGCGTGCGCGCCACGGCTTCCGTGCGAATCTGGCGCGCAGTTTGCATGACGACCGGTTGAGCCGTGGTGGCTCCAGACCAGATACATATACCCGCAGGAGAGAACGCCATGCAAAAAGCCCACGCTTCCGCACAGGCCGGCAAGGGATCGCAACAGCCCTCGGCAACGTCCCGTGACAAGACCTCGGGATCGAAGTCTTCCGGTGCCGGCCACGACAAGAAGGACGACACCTATCAATCCGCCGTCGACGAATCGCTCGACATGACGTTCCCGGCCAGCGATCCGATCTCGCCGGGGGCGGCCGCGCATGCCGAGAAGCAGACCCAGACGCGGCGCGACGACGTCGACTGGACGCTCAAGCCCGGCAGCGAACACCAGCCCCCGGGCGAGAAGCCGGCCGCCGCACGCAAGGGCACTACCGGCAAGGGCGCCACCGATAAGGCCGGTAGCGCCGGCAAGAGCGGCAAGAGCGGCAAGAAACCTTGACTCCTTGAATACGGAGCGAAAAGATGTCTACGATCATCGCAGGACGATTCCAAACCTTCGACCGTGCCGAGACCACCGCCAACCGCATGATGGCGCAGGGGTTCCGGCAGGATGACCTCAACATGTTCTACGTCAATCCGCCCGGCCAGCACGGCGCCTACCCGATCGGCGGCGACCGTGCGACCGATCCCGCCGCGCGGCAGACCGGCAAGGGTGCCGGTCGCGGCCTGATGCTGGGCGCCGCCGTGGGGGCGGGCGTCGGGGTCTGCGTGTGCGCGGCACTGCGTGCCTGGACGGCGGCGCCGGTGCAGACCTGGCTGCTGGTGCTGATTCTCGCCATCGCCACCGGCCTGGGCGCCTATCTCGGTTCGCTGGTCGGCGCGCTGGCCAGGACCAGTACCGAGCCGCGCGACCCGCGCACGGGCGAGCCGCGCGTTCGCAACGCCGGCGTGCTGCTGGCCGCGCACGTGACGCCGGACACCACCGAGCTGGCGGCGGAACTGCTGCGCAAGGGCGGTGCCGAGGAAGTGGAGCGCGCGGAAGGCGAGTGGCGCGATGGACGTTGGGAGGACTTCGATCCGCTCGCGCCGCCGCGCCCTGCCCAGGCGCGCGCGGATGCGCCGCGCTGAGCCTGCCGTTTGTTGCAGTCGGTGCGCTGAAGTCAGATGATGTCGGTGAAGCGTGCCGATGTGCGTTGAGGTGTGCCTGACCCGTTCGATGACCGTTGCATTCACGTCGTATCAAGGAGAAAAGTCGTGATCAATCCCAATGAACCGCAAACGCCCCCGGGCACTCCGCCGCGCGGCGCGGCCATCATCGGCGGCGCGGACCAGAACCCGTCGGGGTGCGGCCCATTCGTGATGGCTTCGGACACGCTGGAAGGCAACCGGGTGGTCGACCCCTCGGGGCAGGAGATCGGCACCATCGACCACATCATGCTCGACGTGCTGGGCGGCCGCATTGCCTATGCGGTGCTGGCGATGGGTGGCTTCCTCGGCATCGGCGAGAAGCTCCATGCGCTGCCGTGGTCGGCACTCACGCTCGACACGCGCCGCAAATGCTTTGTGCTCGGGGTGGAGAAGGATCGCCTCAAGGCCGCGCCAGGCTTTGACAAGGAGCATTGGCCGACCATGGCCAACTCGCAATGGGCCACCAGCATCCACGAGTACTACGGCATCTCGCCGTACTGGGAATCGGATCGCTACGATCCGTGGGCCTGAGGCCCGCGCGCGGGTGACGGTGCGGCCGGGCGGGCCTTACGCCCCCCGGCCGCATCGTCGCATCATCCCGTCATACCTTGTGATTGATCTGGCCCGACGGCTTTTCCGACGGGTCGGCGCGCATGCCGCTCGCGCGCGGCTGGCCCGGCGGTTCATCGGGTGGCGGCACGCGTGTCGTCAGCTGGTTCGATACGCCCAGCACGCCGGGAGGCGTCGCCGCGGCCTTCTCCAGCCGCTGCGAGAGGTCGATGTCCTCGACTCGTCCGGTCAAGGTGACGCGGCGGTCGGCCACATGTACGGCGACCGTATCCGGCATGTCGCCGCCGCAGACTTCGGCGATACAGGTGCCCACGCGTTCGCGCAGCATTTCGTCTTCGTCATCTGGCATGGTGGTTTCTCGTCGAGTTGGGTGTGCCTTCACCGTAGCACGTACCATGCCGTCCGCCCAGTCTTGCGGCGCGCCACTGCAGGACCTGGGCCATGTAGGACACCGCCCGCTAACTTTCGGCGAGGCCGCTTCGTAGAATCCGATCAGTGCCATCCCGAGGGAGCGCTGTCATGCACACCCCATCCCATTCCCATCCCCCCGCGCCCCGGCGCGTGGAATCCGCTTCCGTCGGCCGCCCGCGCCATCGGCTCATGCACCTGTTCGACCGGTTTGCCGGCAGCGCCACGCGGCATGCGGGGTCACCGGTGGCCTTCACGCTTGCCGTGCTGGTGGTGGCGGCATGGGCGCTTACCGGGCCCATGTTCGATTACTCGGAGACGTGGCAACTGGTGATCAATACCGGCACCACCATCGTGACGTTCCTGATGGTGTTCCTGATCCAGCAGAGTCAGAACAAGGATTCGGTCGCCGTACACCTCAAGCTCAACGAGTTGCTGGCATCGCATCGCGAGGCCAGCAATCACCTGGTCTCGATCGAGGATCTCGACGAGGAGGAATTGCGCCAGCTGGTCAAGTTCTACCGGCACCTCGCCGACCTCGCGGACCAGGAGGGCGACGTCTCCGTCAGCCACTCGCTCGATGAGGCGGACGAGATTCACGCCATCAAGACGCAGGCGCGGCACGAGCGCGGTCGGGCCCGGCACTGAGCGTGGCACTGAGCGCGGCGGCTGGCATGTTCTTCGCGGTGATTTCTCTCGTGGCAATACCTGCGCGGCAAACAGCGGGAGCAAAGGAAAACAGCCGATAAGAGCGGCAAAGAAGGGGGGTAAAAAGAGGGGTAAAGCGCGGTAGAGGTATCCCGGTGTCTCGCGCCGACCGCGCGACACCGGCAACGATGCAGTGCTTGGCAGGCCTTCGAGACAGGAGCGCACCTTGGCGACCACCGCAATACCAGACGCAGTAGCAGTCATCGCACCCGAGCCCGACGCACGCGGCGTCCAGGTCGTCGCCTATGGGCGCGCGGACTGCGACGATCCCGCCAGCCACCAGGGCGCCACGCTGGCGGAAGTTGCGCGGCGCGTGGCGGCCATCGGCGGCTATACCTTTGCCGGGCTCTACGACGCGGCCGTCCACCGCGCGGGCGAGGGCCGTTTTTACTTCGTGCCCGCCCACACACTGGTCGGTCTCGACTGCGCGCGGCAACTCGGCATCGCCAGTCTTGCCGACCTGTTTGGTGGCGTGGTGCCCCACGCATTCGTGGGTACCAAGGTCATCTCACACGGTCTCGTGCGTCCCGATGCCACGGCGCCGCAGGGCTGGAGCGAGGACTTTGCCCGGCGCGTGCGGCATTGCGTGTTGCCTGGCTATACGGCCTTCACCCCCGACGATGCACTGGCGGCGGGGCGGGCGATGCTGCGCGACGGCGTCGTGCGCGTCAAGGAGCCGTGCGGCATCGGCGGACTCGGCCAGCATGTGGTGGCCAGCGAAGCCGAACTGGTGGCCGCCATCGGCGCGCTCGACCCGCGGGCGATCGCGGAAGAAGGCATCGTCCTGGAGCGGAACCTCGACGACGTGACCACCTTCAGTGTTGGCCAGGTCGAGATTGGCGAACTGCGCGCGAGCTACTGCGGCACGCAGTCGCTGACGCGCAATCATGCGGGCGAGATGGTGTACGGCGGCTCCACGCTCCGCGCCGTGCGCGGTACGCTGGAAGACCTGCTGGCGTATCCGCTGGAGAGTCACCTGCGCGATGCGGTGCGCGCGGCCATCGATTATCACGCGGCCGCGGTCGCCTGCTTCCCCGGCATGCTGGTGTCGCGCTGCAACTACGATGTGGCGATGGGCACGGATGGGGGGCAGCGCCGGCTCGGCGTGCTGGAGCAGTCGTGGCGCGTGGGTGGCGCCACTGGCGCGGAGCTTGCGGTACTGGCCGCCTTCCGCGACGATCCGCGCTGTCATCGCGCTACCGCGAGCACGCGCGAGGTCTATGGGAACCAGGTGCCGATCCCGGCGGGCGCCGACGTGTATTTCTCTGGCGAGGACAGAAACGTCGGCCCCCTGGTCAAGTACGCAATTCTGGAGTCGAGATCCGATGGCAACACATGAGGAATCCGTACAGATCCATACCGATGAAGGTGCCATCGCGGGCACCCTGATCATGCCCGCCACCAAGCTGCCCGGCGTGCTGTTCGTGCACGGCTGGGGTGGCAGCCAGCAACAGTATCTGGCGCGCGCACGCGAAGTGGCGGGTCTCGGCTGCGTCTGCATGACGTTCGACCTGACCGGGCACGCCGGTACCTCCGCGCAGTACGAGACGGTCAGCCGCATGCGCAACCTGGCCGACGTGCTGGCGGCGTACGACGTGCTGGTGCGGCATCCCGAGGTCGATCGCAACGCGATCGCGGTGGTGGGAAGTTCCTACGGCGGCTACCTGGCGGCCGTGTTGTGCGAATTGCGTCCGGTACGCTGGATGGCGTTGCGCGCGCCGGCGCTGTACATGGACAGCGGCTGGGATTCACCCAAGCGGCAGCTCCACAAGGACCAGGATCTCGTGGCCTATCGCCGCAAGGTGGTCATGCCCGACACCAATCGCGCGCTGCGCGCATGCACCAACTTCAAGGGCGATGTGCTGGTGGTTTCGTCCGAGCATGACGTGATCGTGCCCAAGACCGCGGTACTGAGTTACGTCGATGCGTGCGTGCAGGCGTCGTCCATCACGTATCGCGAACTGAAGGGCGCCGACCACGGCCTGTCGACCGAGGATAACCAGCGCGCCTACGGCAGGCTGCTGGTGGGGTGGCTGCGCGAGATGGTGACCGAGGCGCGCACCGGTCCGCCGGTGCCGGCCCGGCAATCCAAGCCGTCCAACACTTCTGCCGGCACGTCCGCCAGCGGCGCGTCGGCGCTGGCGGCCTCAACGGCCAGGCCAGGGTCGTCCGGCATCGTGGGCGTGCCTGGCGCGGCGGACGGCGGTCTCGCACCCGACGAGGCGCCCGCACCGCCAGCGGCGTCCGACGACGACGAGAACGATCCGCAGGTGATCGCGGCCTCGGCGCCGCGCGCGGCGGAATGATGGCGGTGTGGCCGCGCGCGCCGTCTCAGCGTACGGCATCCACGATGCTGGCCGTGACGCGCTGTTCCATCTCGTGCCCTGCCTTGAGGTGCTCGCGCAGCATGGGCAACAGCCGGTCGGCATAGGCGCGCAGCGCGGGATCCTTGCCGCGGGTGGCCTGGTTCTGGAACAGCAGCACGGCCTGCTCGTGCGCATCCACGGCCACGGTACGGATATACGCTTCCTCGAACTGTGGCGGCTTGAGCGAGCGCAGCCGCGCGAGTTCGGGCGCCTCGGGCACACGCTTCTGCGGCGTCACGCCTTGTTCGCGCGCAAGCTTGCGCAATGCCTCGGCGGCCGCGCCGTGGTCCTTCACCATGCGGCGCGCAAACGCCGTGACCTTCGGATCGCTGGACACCTGCAGCGCCAGCTCGCTGGCGGCCACTTCCATCTCGCTGGCCATGATCGCTTCGTCGACAAAGCGCAGGTCGTCGGTGGAGAGTGACGTGGTGGGCGGTTTGGTCGGGGCGGGATTGGGTGGTACGCGCGATTCGCCCGGCGCCGGTGCGATGGCCTGGGCCGGAACGAACGCCGATGGTTGGGCAAAGGCGGAGACAAACGCAGACGCCAACGTGGACGCCAGGGCAATGCCGGCCGCGAGGCCCGGCAGCCGGCGGCCCGTGTGCAATCCCGTCTGCCGTGACATGTCATTTTGGTTCGGCTTCATGGTGAATGCTCCTTGCGGCGACACAGGACGGGAACCCGCCCTGACCGGCGCAAGAAGCATTCCCGGCCGCTTTGTACGAAATGCGCGCGCGCCGGGCGCGGCCCCTTTTCTGCACCGGGCGCGCGTAAAACATGCAACAGCGGGGCCCGAGGCAGACTGCCGGCCCCGACGCGGCCGGATGACCCGAGCGGTGCGATGGCACAGGAAGCCGGCGTGCCGGCATCGTCCCCCGCGTTTCACGCCGTGGCACGAGACCTGCATGGAGCGCCCGCATGGCCACCTCCTCACCCGTCCGCCTGCGTCATGTCGACGACACCGAGCCCGGCATCCTGCGCAAGCGGGCCGGCACCGGCTTCTACTATGTCGATGCCGACGGCAAGCGGGTGGAAGACGCGGCCACGCTGGCGCGCATCGAAGCGCTGGTCATCCCGCCGGCCTACGAGTCGGTATGGATCTGTGCGGATCCGCTCGGCCATCTGCAGGCGACCGGGCGCGACGCGCGGGGGCGCAAGCAATACCGCTATCACGAGGACTGGACCGCGCTGCGCGACACCGACAAGTACGCGCGCCTGATGGCGTTCGGTCATGCCTTGCCGCGCCTGCGTGGCCGCGTGGCGCGCGATCTGCGCCGTAACGGCATGCCGCGCGAAAAGATCCTGGCGGCGGTGGTGACGCTGCTCGACGCCACCCTGGTACGCGTGGGAACACCGCGCTACGCCAAGCAGAACCGCACCTATGGGCTCACCACGCTGCATCGCCGCCACGTGGCCATACGCGGCAGCCGACTGCGCTTCCAGTTCACCGGCAAGAGCGGCATTACGCACGATGTGTCGGTCAACGATGCGCGTCTGGCGCGCATCGTGCGCAACTGTGCCGACCTGCCGGGACAGCGGCTCTTCAAGTACAAGGATGCCGAGGGCGGCTACCGCGAAGTGGGCTCCGCCGATGTCAACGCGTACCTGCAGGAAGTGACCGGCGGCGAATTCACGGCCAAGGACTTTCGCACCTGGGCCGGCAGCGTCCACGCGCTGGCATTGTTGCGCAAGACCGTGGCCGATAGCGAGACCGCCCGCAAGAAGGCGGTGGCGGCGGTAATCAAGGAGGTGGCGCAGCGCCTGCGCAATACCGTCGCGGTCTGCCGCAAATGCTACGTTCATCCGGACGTGCTGACCGGCTTTATGGCCGACACGCTGCAGGCCCTGCCGGGTGCGCGCACAGGCTTGCGGCTGCGGGCCGACGAAGCGCGCCTGCTGGCGCTGCTCGAGGCCACCGCCGCACCGCAACTCACCGCACGCAAGGCAGCGTAGCACCGGCCCGGAGAGGCGATGGCGGAGCTTGCGGCAATGGCGGAGCTTGCGGCGATGGCGGAGTCAGCGCGGGGGTACGTGCCCGCGCAGATCTGCTTTCGCAGTGTGGCCTCACGCATCCGGCATGGCAATTGCATCCATGAGGGCGGAGGACATCGCGTGGTGCTGCGGCAGGTTCGTAGCGCGGATGCTGTAGCTGCAGCCCCGCGGTGACCAATTCAGGCAAAACATCAAAACAATTCGTAGTACGAGGCCATTGTGGAACCAGCCGTTATCCCTTGCCCCCAGGCAGAAAGCAGCTGCCGGGCAACGGAATCTCCGGAAGCGTTGCAGGCTTCCGCCTCTGCTCAGCCCGCCCGCCTGCATCGTCTCGCCACTCTGCCACACCAGGGCAGTCGCGGCGTGCGTGCGCTGCGTGGCGCCGATTTGCGCCAGACCCGTGTCCTGCTCCATGCGCTTTGTTCGATGCGCCTGGAGTTGAGCGCGCAGCGCGCGCCGTGGTGCGCACTCACGCTGGAGAGCCGGCGCACCGCAACCATGGCGCTGTGGCAGAACCGTCCGCGTGAAATCTTTACGCGGCCCGATGTCGAAAGCGGCATCGAGGCACGGCTCGACGCCGCCTTTGTCCATGCGCATGCGGGCTGCGCGCGCGAGGCAGCCAGTGAACTCAAACGTGCCTACCTGCTGCTGTGCTGCGTGCTGACGCACGCGCGCGACGAGGCACGGGCCGGACGCGGGGGACGCTAGGGACGCTACGGCAGCGGCCCGCCTTACGGTGAAGGGCGCGCGCAAGCGCACCTGCCGGTCCGGTGCATCGACGGTCCTACCGGTGCCGCACGCGTGCCGGATGCGGGCCGATATAGCCGGGCAGCCGGCGCGCCTTCGGGCTCAGCGCCAGCTTCACGCCACGCGCCAGGGCCACCGCAAACGCATGATGAGAATCGAGCGGGCCGTCGATTTCGCGGCGGAAGAAATCGGCCCAGCGGAAATCGGGATAGGCCGTCTTGACCTTGCGATAGCCGCCGGCCAGTTGCACGAATGCCTCCAGGCTGCGATACGGATCGTCGCGCATGCCATGGATATCGTCGGGGAGCGCCTTCAGCGGTTGGCGCCGGCCATGCTCGTCGTACGGATGGACCAGGTGGTGCTTGACCATATCGAGCCAGAACGCGCGCCACGACAGGTGGCTCAGGTCCGCGCGCACGAGCGCGGGCACCGTGGCAATGCCCATCTCGTGCCACGCGCGCACCCAGTGATGATGATCCACGACGAACGGAATATGTCCGGGCCCCAGCACGATGTGGATCTGATGGCGGTCCAGGAAGGCCCATAGCCGCTCGCGTGGCACGCGCCGCGTGACATGCATTTTCTGGGCGACGTGGTAGGCCCCGACGGTGATTTGCGTCGGCCGCAACTGGTCCACCGGTACGCGCAGCCGCGCGCCCGCTTTCAGTCGGAGCGCCATACGTCGGAGCGCCATACGTCGGAGTGCCATACGTCGGGGCGCCTTACGTCGGGGCGCCTTACGTCGGGGCGCCTTACGTAATACGCCGCACGTAACACGTACCGCGCCGCTCAGCTGAGATTGAGCGTGCGTTCGGACGGATCGCTGCCGGCGGCGCCCACGCGAATGCGGTTCTCGACGTCCATGACGCCGTAGACATCGGCGGCGCTCTCTTCCGCCAGACGTTTCTGTCGGCGGTCCGTCACGGTGCCGCCCAGCGTGACGACACCGTTCGCCATGTGCACCGTGAGATCGGAGGCATCGAGATCCGGATTCAGGGCCAGGCGCTCGCACACGTCACCGAGCACGCGGTCATCGGCGCGCTGGTAATTGCGCGGACCCTGCGGCTTTCCGGCGCGCGTGCCGGCATACCCTTGCGGACGCGTGGGATGCGCGCGATAGCCGGGATCGCCGGGATAGACCCGCTGCGCGCCGTTGAACGATTGCCCGCCGCGCCCGCTGTCGCCGAAATAGCCGCCGCCGTAGCTGGGCTGGCCGCCGCGCTGCGCGCGGTCGCGCTCCATGCGCATGCGCCAGTTTTCCGGCGTGTCTTCCGCATTGCCGGTGGGATCGTAGCCGCCGTACTGCATCGTGTCGCGGCCGCTGTAGGGATTGCCGAGGCGATGGTTGGGCATGTCTTTCTCCTTGACCTGTCTCAGGGACACCCGCACGTCGATGACGGCGCCGGCAGGCACGGGCCAGCCGGACAACGTGCAGATGACCGCCCATCCCGTGCAAAAAGCATGCCCCGGCGGTGGGGTGGGATCGGTGTCGGGCGATGGCAGCTTTCGCACGCTCCTCCGTGTCGCCGAAGTGCAATCGTTGCCACAGCTTGTAACGCGGCTTGTAACCGTTACTCAGGCATTCGCCTCGGCGTGCCGCCGCGGGCACGGTGTAGTGGGGCGTGCCGTGCGGCATGGAATTTGCGCGAAGGTCCATGACATCCCGAACATGAATCAGCGCGAGATCGACATGGCAACGCCCAAGAAAATCCCTCCGCAACACCAGGAACGCCAACCGGGGCGCGAAAGCGAGATGACACCCAGGCCTGACAGCGGCGCCGACGACTATGTCGGCAGCGGCCGGCTGGCCGGCAAGCGCGCGCTGGTGACCGGCGGCGACAGTGGCATTGGCCGCGCCATCGCGGTGGCCTTTGCGCGCGAAGGCGCCGACGTCGCCATCGCCTATCTCGACGAGCACGAGGACGCGCAGGAAACCGTGCGGCTGGTCGAGGCGGCCGGGGGCCAGGCGCTGGCCATCGCCGGCGACCTCGGCGAGGTGGGCCACGCGGAGGCCGTGGTGCGCCAGGTGCTCGAACGCTTTGGCGAACTCGATATCCTCGTCAACAATGCGGCGGAGCAGCATCCACGCGAATCGCTCGAGGACATCGACACCGGGCAGCTCGACGCGACGTTCCGCACCAACGTCTTCGCGATGTTCCATGTCACGCGTGCGGCCTTGCCGCATTTGCGCGACCGTGGCTCGATTCTCAATACGACCTCGGTCACGGCCTATCGCGGCAGCGCACACCTGCTCGACTATTCCGCCACCAAGGGCGCCATTGTCGCGTTCACACGCTCGCTGGCGCTGCAGATCGTCAAACGCGGTATCCGCGTCAACGGCGTGGCGCCGGGACCGATCTGGACGCCGCTGATTCCGTCGACATTCTCGGCGGAAGAGGTCGAGGCGTTCGGCAAGAAGACGCCGATGGGCCGGCCCGGACAGCCTTATGAAGTGGCCGCGGGCTACGTGTTCCTGGCTTCGGACGCGGCGAGCTATATCACCGGTCAGATCCTGCATATCAACGGCGGGGAGGTGGTGAATGCCTGACGGCCGCCCATTCGCCTGCGCCAGATCGACCACCTGTCTTGCATCATCATCGAGGGAGCCATCATGTCATCGATCGTAGCTGGACGCTTTGCATCCGTCGCGGACGCCGAGGAAGTCGCGCGCAAGCTGTACGCGCGTGGATTCTCGGTCTGGGACGTCTCGATCATGTCGCTGGCCGGCGACGGCCCGCGCGGCAGCGGCGTATTGCTTGCGGCGCGGGCCAAGGGCGATCGCCGCGACGAAGCGGCGGACGTCCTGCAGGAGGGCGGCGCCGCCGACCTGGAAAGCGCCAGCGGCAAATGGGAGGGCGGCCAGTGGATCGATTTCGATGCGGGGTCGAAGCCGTCGCTGATGGAGGCGCCGGGCGGGGGAATGCTGGCCCGCGCCCGCATCTGGCGGCGCTCACGCCGGGCATCCCGAGTCGCAGCATGGGCAGGGCAATGCGGCGGGCGCCGAGCGCCCGCCCCATGCCGGGCCGGTGGCGCAGGAGGCGGTGGCGGTGGAGAGCACCGGTAACGAAGACCCTGGCAGCGAGCTTGAGCATTTTGTCGATCGCCAGGTCGCAAGCCACAGCTGAGGCCGGCGATGGCGCGCCATCGGATGGCGGACCTGGCGACGCTGCGTCCCACGCAGCTGACGCTCGGCTTCTACCAGGTCCAGCACAAGATGGATGTCACGCGGCGCAAGCTCGGTGGCGCGCGCCAGGGCGGACGCGACGAGGCGGGCCCCGATCCGTCCGCGGCATCGCCGGGCGGGTCGCGCGGCGAGCTGCGCAAGTTCCTGCGCGAACATCGCATCCGCACCATTCGCGGTCCGGGAGGCGCGCTCTATATCAGCGACCACCATCACTGGGCGCGCGCCTGGCTGGAGCTTGGCTGGCACCGTGCGCCGGTCAGCGTCGACGCCGATCTGAGCGATCTCGACCCTGACAGCTTCTGGCAGCGCATGGCCGCGCTCGGGCACGTGAACGTCTACGACGAGCACGGCAAGAAGGGCGATGTCGCGCAGTTGCCTCCGACCCTGATGGGCATGCGCGACGACCCTTATCGCAGCCTCGCGGCCTTTACGCGCGACGCCGGGGCCTATCGCAAGCCCGGCAATGCCTACGGCGATTTCACCTGGACCCGCTTCCTCCACCGGCACGTGGCCGAGGATATGCACAGCGTGGCGGGATTCGCGCGCGCGCTGGCGCTATCGATCAGCCTCGCGCGCAGCCGCAAGGCGCGCAAGCTGCCGGGGTATATCGGACCTTGCGAAGGGGCCGCTTAATGAGGGGCGCTTAATGAGGGCCGCTTAATGAGGGCCGCTTAATGGGCGCTGTTTTAATGGGGGCCGTTGTGGGGGCCGCTTAGTGGGCTGCACCGGTGGGCTGCACCGGTGTGGCCGCATCAGTAGGCCCCTGCAGGCGGGCCCTGGCATGCAAAGCGCCCCGCGCAGCCGCGTGCGCAACGCGGCGACGGGGCCACGGGGCATCAACCCGCACGACGTACCACCGTGCCGTGCGGGAGGGCGCTCAACGCTTGGACTTGTGCTGCGGTTTGCCCTTCTGCGTGGTGTGCGCCATGTCGTGCAGTTCCTTCTCGCTCATGGACTTGTACATCGAGCGCGACGCGCCCTTGAGTGCGCCGGCCTTCTTGTCGCCACGCTTGGCGGACAGCGCCGCGCCGGCGGCCATCTGCTGGGCTTTCGACTTTGCAGGCATGAGGATCTCCTTGGCTATATGCGTCCCAGTACCACCAGCAGCACGACGATCACGACGATGAGTCCCAGTCCGCCGCTCGGCCAGTAACCCCAACCCGAGCTATACGGCCACGCCGGTAGCGCGCCGATCAGCAGCAGAATCAGGATGATCAGAAGAATGGTGCCGATTCCCATGAATTGCTCCTTTGTTCTCGTGGATGGCGTGACATCGCCATTGCACTTTCAGGGTAGAACAGGGGAATGCCAGGCAGAGGCGGGGCCGGACTGATATCGCTGTAGGAATTGGACGACGCATGCGCGGCGTTCCGAACCGCCGGGGGCCGCGCCTGCGGCCCCGGTGGGTTCAGAATGCCGCGCTGTAGATCTCGAAGGCGTCGCGCTCGGTGACCTCGCGCGGATTGTTGACCAGCAGGCGCGTCTGCAACATGGCGTCGCTGGCCAGCCGTGTCAGATCGTCCTGCGCCACGCCGACCTCGCGCAGCGTGCGCGGAATGCCGGTGGCGGCGATCAGGCCCTCGAGATGGCGGATCAGTGCCGCGCACTTGGTCTCGCAACTGCCGGTGGTGCCAGGCACCACCACATCCGCGAGTTCGGCATAGAGCCGGTGCGCCACCGGTGCGTTGAACTTCATCACATGCGGCAGCACCAGCGCGTTCGACAGGCCGTGCGGCACATGGAAGATGCCGCCGATCGGATAGGCCAGCGCATGCACGGCGGCAACCGGCGAGTTGGCAAACGCCTGGCCGGCCAGCATCGCGCCGAGCAGCATGTTCTCGCGCGCCTCGCGATCGTTGCCGTTATCGCAGGCAAGCATCAAGTTGCGCGACAGCAGGTCGAGTGCGCGCACGGCCAGCATGTCCGCCAGCGGGTTCTTCAGGTGTGCACTGGTATAGGCTTCGATCGCGTGAACCATGGCGTCGATGCCGGTGGCGGCCGTGGCCGCGCGCGGCAGGCCAAGCGTCAGCTCGGCATCGAGAATGGCGAGGTCGGCAAACAGCTGCGGGGCCACCACGCCCATCTTGGTGGTCTCGCCCGTGGTGACGATCGAGACCGCCGTGACTTCGGAGCCGGTGCCGGCGGTGGTCGGCATCTGCGCCAGCGGCAGGCGCGTGCCGGTGACCTTGCGTACGCCGTACATGTCCTTGAGCGGCTGCGTGGCCGGCAGCAGCACCGCGATCAGCTTGGCGACGTCCATCGAGGACCCGCCGCCCAGGCCGAGCACGGCTTCGGCCCGTGCCGCACGCGCACGTTCGGTGGCTTCCAGTACGACGTGCTCCGGCGGATCGGCCACCACGTCGTCGATCACCGTGACGTCCCAGCCATGCCGGGCAAGATCTTCGAGCGCCGGCGCCAGCAGGCCGCTGCCGGCGAGAAAGCCGTCGGTCACCACCACGAGGCGACGGGCCGTGGGCCACGACTCGCGCAGCAGGGCACCGAGCCGGCGCGCGGCGCCGAATTCGACGACGAGGCTCGGCACCGTCTGGAAGCGGAACGCGTTCATGTTGTCTCCGATGTCATGTATTTGTTTGCCGTCCCCTTGGGGGATTCGATGCGGGGCGCGGCGGCATGTGAGCAAAGCCGGCGCGGCGACGCTGCACAGTATGCACCGCCGCCGCGCCTGGCGTCGGTTTCAGCTCAGCCTTCGCCTCATGGCCTCGATGTCACGCCGTGGCGCCGCCTGGCACCCCATCGCGCCCCATGGCGCACCACGGCGCCCCATTGCCTTACATCTGCAGGCACAGGTACTTGATCTCGAGGTATTCCTCGATGCCGTGGCGCGAGCCTTCGCGGCCGAACCCCGACTGCTTGATGCCGCCGAACGGCGCCACCTCGTTCGAGATCAGGCCCGTGTTGAGGCCGACCATGCCGTATTCGAGCGCTTCGGAGGTTTTCCAGGCGCGGGCGATATCGCGCGTGTACAGGTAAGCGGCCAGGCCGTATTCGGTGGCGTTGGCCGCGGCAATCGCTTCCTCGTCGTCGTGGAAGCGGAACAGCGGTGCCACGGGCCCGAAGATTTCCTCACGCGCCATGCGCATGTCGGCGGTCGCGCCGGTGATCACGGTCGGCGTATAGAACGTGCCGCCGAGCGTATGCGCGGCACCGCCGGTCACGACCTGTGCGCCCTTCGACCTGGCATCCGCCACCAGCGTGCTGACCTTGTCGAGCGCCTTGGGCTCGATCAGCGGCCCGATCGCCACGCCGTCCTCCAGACCGTTGCCGACGCGGAGACCCTGCGCGCGGGCCGCAAACTTTTCGGCAAACGCCTCGTAGACGCCGTCCTGGATATAGAAGCGGTTGGCGCACACGCAGGTCTGGCCGCCGTTGCGGTACTTGGCCGCGATGGCGCCCTCGACGGCCGCGTCGACATCGGCATCGTCAAACACGATGAAGGGGGCATTGCCGCCGAGTTCGAGCGAGAGGCGCTTGAGCGTGGGCGCGGATTGGGCCATCAGGATACGGCCGACTTCCGTCGAGCCCGTGAACGACAGCTTGCGCACGATGGGGCTGGCGGTGAGCGCGCCGCCGATCGCCTTGGCATCGCCGGTCAGCACCTGCAGCACGCCGGCGGGAATGCCCGCGCGCGTTGCCAGTTCGGCGAGGGCAAAGGCGGACAGCGGCGTCAGCTCGGAAGGCTTGATCACGATCGCGCAACCGGCGGCCAGTGCCGGCGCGACCTTGCGCGTGATCATCGCGGCCGGGAAGTTCCATGGCGTGATAGCGGCGCACACGCCCACCGGCTGGCGCAGCGTGACGATGCGCTTGTCCGCGGCGGGCGAGGCCAGCACCTCGCCGTCGACGCGCTTGGCTTCCTCGGCGAACCATTCGATAAAGCTGGCGGCATAGGCAATCTCGCCGCGTGCCTCGGCCAGCGGCTTGCCCTGTTCGCGCGTCATCAGGTAGGCGAGGTCGTCGGTGTTGGCCACCATCAGGTCGAACCACCGACGCAGAATGGCGGCGCGCTCCTTGCCCGTGCGGGCCGCCCAGGCCTTCTGCGCCTTTTCCGCGGCGGCGATGGCGCGCCCGGTTTCCGCCGCGCCCACATCGGGCACCTTGGCCAGGACTTCGCCGGTCGCGGGGTCGGTCACCGTGATGGTCGCGCCGGAGTCGGCGCCGACCCACTGGCCGTCGATAAAGACTTGCTGTTTCAGGAGCGAGGCATCTTTGAGTTGCATGGCGACAATTCCTTGGAAAAAATCGGGCAGGGGTGGATTCGGCGGGGCGTTGTTTGTTGCGTTATTACTTTGTACGTTGCTTGGTTGCTTGGTTGCTTGGTTGCTTGGTTGCTTGGTTGCTTGGTTGCTTGGTTGCTTGGTTGCTTGGTTGCTTGGTTGCTTGGTTGCTTGGTTGGTTGGTCGCTTGGTTGGTTGGTTGCTTGGTTGCGTCGTTGCTTTCTTTGTCTTTCTTGCCTTGTCATTTCTTGTTGCGTTCAATAGGTTGAATGCTATTCTGTGTATTGAACAAACTGTCGACGAGTTTATAACAAACGAACCAGCGTGGGGAGTCGCCCCCCGTACAATCCCGCCCACCATGCCAAGATCCGCCTCCCAGGACTCCCGCCCGTCCCGCCCAGCCCCGGCGCCCGCCGACACCGGTAACGCTGGGGCGCTGCCGCCCTCAGGCCCGAAGGTGACGGCCCCCGCGGTGGTTCGCGCCGTGCACGTGCTCGACGCCATTGCCGCCGCCAGCGCGCCGCTTTCGCTGGCCGAGCTGGCCCGCGTCACCGGCGCGCCCAAGAGCTCGTTGCATGGCCTGTGCGAGACGCTCGTGCATCTGCACCTCGTCAAGCGCCTGCCCGGCGGGGCCATGGCGCTGGGCCCGCACGTCATGGTCTGGGCCAATGCCTTTCTGGCGCAGACGCAGATCACCGAGGAATTCCGCGCGCTCTGGGCCACCACGCACGCGTTCGACGATGCCACGGTCACGCTGTCGATGCTCGACGATACCGAGGTGGTGTACCTGGCCTGCCACAACGGCGACCGGCCGCTCGGCGTGACCTTCCGCATCGGCATGCGGTTGCCCGCGCCCTATACCGCCACCGGCAAGGCAATGCTGAGCACCTTGCCGCCGGAGAGCGTGCGCGCGCTGCTGGTGGACCGTTGGCCCGACCCGCTCACACGCAACAGCGTGCCCAACCCCGAGGCACTCGGCATCGAACTGGACACCGTGCGCGCGCTGGGCTATTCCACCGACGACGGCCAGATGCGCGAGGGCATGACCTGTTTCGGCGCCCCGGTGTTCGATGCCAGCGGGCCGCATGCGGTGGGCGCCATTGCGGTGAGCTATCTCAGTCACGAAATCGATGCCCCCACCGCCGCCCGGGTCGGACCGCGCGTCCGCGAGCTGGCCGATCGCCTCTCGGCGAGGCTTGGTCATCGCAAATTGCTTAAAACTTGAGCAGTCCAGTGCGGTAACGCACAGATGGGCCCGGGAAGGGAGGCAGGGCGAGGATATCCACAGAACCTGTGGATATCTGTGACAGGGTTGTCCCGAGGCCGGCCGACGTGGGCCGGACCACCTTCCGCACTGCCGCGCGCGGGCGCGAGCGGGTATGCTCGGGCTTCCGCCACTGTCCGCCGAGGGCTTCGTGACCATGTTCCGCCAGCACGCCATCCGGCCCGCGACGACGCTATGCACGAAGGCAATTACCAGGCCACTCAGGCAACGACTCAGGCAACGACTCAGGCGACCACTCGGGCGACCACTCGGGCGACCACTCGGGCGACCACTCGGGCGACCGCTCAGGCGGGCCATGACGGTGCTATCAGCCCTGGCGATGTGCTGCGGGCTGGCGGGCTGCCTGCCGCAATACCGGGTACCGAGCGGAGCGCCCGCCGCCACCGTGCGGCTGCTGACCACCACCGACGACAACACCATTTTCACCATCGCCGACCGCGCCGGCTGCCCCACGCCGCGCCGGCCGGCGGTGCTGGCCGGCACCGGCAAGCAGCTGGCGGCGATGGGGCGTGAACCGGGGCTCGGCATGGCCGGGGCCTCGCCGGAGCCGCCATCGCGCACGCGCGAGCGCCGCATTGAGGCCGGGCGGCGCATCTACGTCGCGGTTTCGTCGACCGCGGCGCCACCATTGCCCGAAGTCCGGTGTGCGGCCGGCGTGTCCTTCGTGCCGCAGGCGGGCGGTCAGTATGAAATCCGGTATGTGCGTGACGACACCGCGAGCCAGTGTTCGGCCCAGGTGTTGCGGGCGGCGCCGCGTGCGGTGGGGGCAGAAAGAGGCGGCAGCGAAGCGGGGGGTGCCACCCTGGTGCAGGAACCGACGCAGCAGGGATTCCGTGCCTTGCGCCGCGAATACGTGTGCGACGCGCAATAGGAATGGCAAATCGGATAAATCGGAAGCCGGGGAATCGGAAGCTGGAGAATCGGAAGCTGGGGGGATCGGAACTCGAACCGGAACGCGAACCGGACCAGTCCAATTGGATCACGCCAATCCAATCGGAACAATGAGATCGTCAGTCAGATAGGCCAGTCCAGATCAAATCGTGCGCCGGCCGCAAGCGCAATGCCGGCGGCGGCGCGCAGGCCTGCTATTTGCAAGCCTTTGACTGCGCAGTCGAATGATGCGCAGTCGGACGATGCATTTACGCCGGCTGCTCGATCAGGAATCGCTCGGGACGCTTGCCCAGCCATGCCGGCGCACGGCCACGGCCCGACCAGGTCTTGCCGGTTTTCGGGTCCAGATACTTGGCCGGCAGCGCCGAAGTCTTGCGCGCGCCACTGGTACCGGTGCCCGCAGGGCGGCCACGACGGCGCTTGGGCGCGATATCCTCGATGGTCAGATCGTAGTCCGCCATCAGTTGGCGAATCTGGTCGATTACGCCGGCCACTTCATTGGCGCGGACTTCGCTGAGCTTGGCTTCCAGTGCTTCTTTTTCGGCCAGTAGTTGCTTGTAGGTCGGCATTTTGGATCCCCGTTCAGAGTTTGACTGCATGTTACAAGAAATCGATGCATGCCAGCATGGAATAATCTTACAAAGAAATACTGGAAATGCACGATTTAAACGCATTGCGACGCGCGCTGGTTGACTGACTTGTTTCGCCTTGTTGTCGCCTTGTTGTCGCGTTGTCGGCTAATCCGCGGACATCGCCGCAGACATCGCCGCGCACATCGCAATTTCCGCAGTCCACCCGAAATTTCTGCATTGTTTCGGGCAGGACGCGGACGGCTGGCATTCGACCTGCAACGCCACCGTCCGGAATCCTATCGAAAAGGAGCCTGCATGACTACCCAGATTTTTGTGAATCTCCCGGTTCGCGATCTCGATAAGTCGATCGCTTTCTTTACGCACCTCGGATTTCGTTTCAATCCTCAATTCACAGATGACAGCGCAACTTGCATGATTGTCAGCGATGATATTTTTGTCATGTTGCTGGCAGAGGACCGTTTTCGCACCTTTACGCCCAATGAAATCTGCGATGCGCGCCGCTTTACCGAGGTGCTGATATGCCTGTCGGTCGAATCACGCGCCAAAGTGGATGCGCTGGTCCAGGGCGCGCTCGCTGCCGGCGGTAATACTTACAAGGAGCCGCAGGACTTCGGCTTCATGTATGGACATGGCTTCCAGGACCTGGATGGACATATCTGGGAATTGGTGCACATGGATGGCATGCCGCCCAAAAAATAGCCATGTGCCGCAACCACGCAGTCAAATCCTCGCGGCCACATGTATCGAAAATATTAAGCGCGGCTTAACTGCGGATTGGAGAAATCCGTCCCGGTGCGGGAGGTGCGCGGCCAGCGACGGAACAAGAAAGGCGTCAGAGCCGGCCGGGCAGTGTAAAGAAGGGAGACATGCCAGGGCAGGACTTCGATCGTCCTGCCCGGTCTGATTGCATCAATACATGGGTGCCAGCTTTATTCAGATGGCCCAGCCTCCGGCATAGAACACGGCCAGTGCCACGGCGATGGCCACGGTGCCGACATTGAGACGGCGCCATTCGCCCGAGACAATGCGGCCGATGACGAGCGTGCAAAAGCCCAGCATGATGCCGGTGACGATATTGCAGGTCAGGACGATAAAGACGGCGCAAACCAGCCCGGCCATGGCGTCGACGAGGTCGTCCATATGCAGGCGGCTGACACTCGACAGCATCAGCAGGCCAACGTACATCAGCGCGGGCGCGGTCGCGTAGGGGGGCACCAGCGCAGCCAGCGGCGAGAAGAACATGACCGCCAGGAACAGCAGGCCCACCGTGACGGCGGCCAGACCGGTGCGCGCGCCGGCGGCCACCCCGACCGTCGACTCGATATACGCGGCAGCCGGCGCACCCCCGAAGATGGCGGAGAAGATCGAGCTCACCGAGTCCGCGGTAAGGGCGCGCCCGCCGTTGTGGATGCGGCCCTGTTCGTCGAGCTGGCCGGCCTGCCCGGCTACCGCGCGAATCGTCCCGGTGGCATCGAACACGGCGGTCATCACGAGGGCCAGCACGCTCGGCAGCACGGCGGCCGAGAGCGCACCGCGCAGGTCCATCGCGCCGATCAGCGAGGCATGGCCCGGCGATGACAGCGACGGCAGCGCAAACACGCCGGTGAATCTGACGGCGGGATCGAACAGCAGCCCCAGCGCCGAGATGGCGACGATCACCAGCAGGATGCCGCCCGGCACGCGGCGCCGTTCGAGCCCGAAGATGGCCGCCAGGCCGAGCACCGACATCACGACCGGAAACGCGGTGATACGCCCGAGCGTAACCGGCAGCCCCGCGCCCGGATTGCGTACCACCAGCCCGACCTCGTTCGAAGCGATCAGCAGCAGGAACAGGCCGATGCCGATACCCGTGCCATGCGCGACGCCCGCCGGCAGGTTGCGCAGGATCCAGGCGCGCACGCCCGTGACCGAGATGGCGGTAAAGACGATCCCCATCAGGAACACCGCACCGAGCGCCACGGCCGGTGTCAGGTGCTGGCCCAGCACCAGGCCGAACGCCATGAACGCGGTCAGCGAGATGGCGCAGCCGATGGCAATCGGCAGGCGCGCCCACAGTCCCATCAGCAGCGAGCCGAAGGCCGTGGTCAGGCAGACCGCGACGAAGACCGCGCTGGTGTCGAAGCCGGCCTTGCCGAGCATGCCCGGCACGACGAAGACCGCGTAGACCATGGCCATGAAGGTGGTGATGCCGGCCACCACCTCGCGCCGCCGGGTACTGCCGCGCGCCGATATCTGGAAGTAATGGTCGATGCGGCTGGGCGGTGTCGGGCGCGCGCGCTCGAGGTCCGCCACCGGCGACGGATAGGGCTGGTCGATCATGATGTCTGCCTCCTTGCAGGGGCGCCGCGGGAGCCGCTTCTCTGGTGGGCGCGGCTTCGCCTCGGCTCTGTCTCACTCGGTTCTTGGTGCAAGGACGATGCGCCCGGCGCATCGGGGCAAGGGTGGGGCGTGTCTGTCCTCGGCGGTGGCCGGCGCTGCCGGCTTGCCGGTCCAGGGCCTCTGACGGGCAGGATCCGGCGAGGCTCAAGGCTAGTGAAGTCATGCGTCCGCTTCATCACCGTGGCCACATGCGGGGTATGCCGTCGCCGGAATAACCGCGGTCCGGGCGCGGTCCGCGTGCTCAGGGATTTCCCTTGGTCGCCCCCCGATGTGTCGGCGGCGTACCACGCCGGTCCTCAATCCGCGCGCTGTCACACCGATATCAGATCAGGGCCCGACAATGCGGCGCCCCTCCGACGTTATGCCGACACTGCCCAAACTCCCCGCCGGTTCCGTGTACTCCGCCTGCGCCATGCAGACCACGCCCGCCCGGCTGATCGCCATGCTCGCGCTGCTGTGCGTGCTGTCGCTTGCCGCCGGCGTGGCCGGGCTGGTGGCCCTGCGCGATGCGAGCCAGGTCCAGATGGCGACGCAGGTGAGCCGCGAGGCCGCCGCCCGCGCGCTGCGCGAGGCGGAACAGAGCCTGGCGCGCGCGCACCGCGCCATCGACGCCGGCGAGGCCGCGCACCAGCTCGCCCGCACGCGCACGCTGATCCAGGCGTCGGAAGACTTTGCGCGTACCGAGGCCACCTACGCCCGTGTGCAGACCACCATGCGCAACGGCGTGCTGGTTGCCGTCACGGTGGCGCTGCTGGCCGCGGGCGCATGCGCGTGGACAGTGCGCAACGCCGCCGCGGTCCCGCTGGAGCGCGACTAAATTTTTGACCGCCGGCGCCGTTAGACGCATGGCAGTCCTTGTACATATATCAATCAACAGCCAGGTAGCGGAGCACAGCATGACCAGCGCGATGAGGGACATCGACGAGCGCACCAACCTCACCAACAACAACCAGTTCGAGTTGTTGCTGTTCCGGCTGGGCGACGCGGACGCGAGCGGACAGTCGGAACTGTTCGGTATCAACGTATTCAAGGTGCGCGAAATTCTCGTCATGCCGACCGTGACCACCGTGGTGGGCGCGGAGCCGTCGATTCTCGGCATGGCGGATATCCGCGGCCAGGTGATCCCCGTGATCGACCTGCCGCGCCTGCTGGCCTGCAAGCCAGGCACCGGCCTCAACATCATGCTGGTGACCGAGTACGCGCGCTCGACGCAAGGGTTTGCGGTGGAGGCGGTGGAGGAAATCGTACGCCTGGACTGGAGCCAGGTGGTTTCGGCCGAGACCAGCGTCAAGGGCGGGCTGGTCACCAGCATCGCCAAGCTCGACGTCGGCGGCGAAAATCCGCGACTGGTGCAGGTGCTCGACGTCGAGCAGATTCTGCGCGATGTCCTGCCGACGCGTCAGCCCGACGTGGACCCGGCCACGGTCGGTCCGCAGCTGACGCTGCGCCCGGGGACCAAGGTGCTCGCGGCCGATGACTCGGCACTCGCGCGCGGCCTGATCGAGAACGGTCTCAAGGCCATGGGGGTCGAGGTGGTCATGACCAAGACCGGCCAGGAGGCCTGGGACATGCTCGGTAGCATCGCGGAAGGCGCGGCCGGCCGCGGCAAGACCATCCGCGACGAGATCGCGCTGGTGTTGACCGACCTCGAGATGCCGGAGATGGACGGCTTTACCCTCACGCGCAAGATCAAGGCGGATGCGCGCCTGAAGTCGCTGCCGGTGGTCATCCACTCGTCGCTGTCGGGCGAGGCAAGCGAGGAGCACGTGCGCAAGGTCGGGGCCGATGCCTATGTGTCGAAGTTCCTGGCCAAGGATCTCGCCGATACCATCCGCGGCGTGCTGGCGCGGCATCCCTGATGACCAGGCGGGGCGTGACACCGGTATCGAAGCGGACGTCACTCCCGCCATACAACGTTGCGCTGATGGTCGTGCGCCGCGCGTGCACAAAATCGCATGGCGTGCAAGCATTCCGCGCCCCACTGTTGTTGCACGTAAATTAGGCACGCCAGCTCCTTCCAATGCTGGCGCGGCTTGCAGGGTTGTCAAGAGGGGGGATATCCACCAAGCCTGTGGATAGTTCTGACACCTCCGGGAGGCCCGCCGTCACGCCCGGCGCCGCGCGTTTGCATCGGCGCCCGGGCCCCGCCTTACCTTCACGCTACTTCGGTTGCGCCACGGTGCGCAGATAGGGCTTGTGTGTGGTGAAGCCCTGGGGATATTTCTTCCTTGCATCCTCGTCGGACACCGAAGTCGGGATGATCACGTCATCGCCGGGTTTCCAGTTGACCGGCGTCGCGACCGTATGCCTGGCATTGAGCTGCAGCGAATCGAGCAGGCGCAGGATCTCGTCGAAGTTGCGGCCCGAACTCATCGGGTAGAGAAAGCTCGCCTTGACCTTCTTGTCGGGCCCGATCAGGAACACCGCGCGAATGGTGGCGTTGTCCACGGCGGTCCGCGGGCCGCCGCCGCTCGCTTCCGGATGGATCATGTCGTACAGCTTGGCCACATGCAGGTCGGCGTCACCGATCATCGGATAGTTGATCTTGCAGTGCTGCGTTTCCTCGATATCGCTGGCCCAGCGTACGTGATCCTCCACCGGGTCGATCGACAGGCCGATGATCTTGGTATTGCGCTTGTCGAACTCGGGCTTCAGCTTGGCCATGTAGCCGAGTTCGGTCGTGCAGACCGGCGTGAAGTCCTTGGGGTGCGAGAACAGGATGGCCCAGCTGTCGCCAATCCACTCATGGAAGTGGATCTTGCCTTCGGTGGTGTCGGCCGTGAAATCGGGTGCCGTCTCGCCTAGTCGAATCGCCATGGTCAGGCTCCTGGTACGTTCATGAGAAGGGTTACCGCCCGGTGGTGTTGCAGCGGGGCAATCCAGTATAGAAACTGTGCGGGCAAAAAACTTCCGGTGCGGAACGATGATGCCCGTAATGCACGCGGCGGCACCGCGTGCGCCGGCGCGCCCATGCCGGCTCGCCCATGCCGGCTCGCTTATGCGACCTCACTTATTCGGGCCGCTCCAGATCGTCGATCACCGCCCGCAGAAAGCGTGCCGCCTCGCCCCCGGTTACCACCCGATGGTCGAACGTCAGCGACAGCGGCATCACGCGATGCACGGCGGGCACCCCGCCGGCCGCGACCACTTCGTCGCGGATACGGCCGGCGCCGAGAATGGCCACGGTCGGCGGTACCACGATGGGCGCCGCATAGCGCCCGGCGATCATGCCGAAGTTCGACAGCGTAATGGTATTGCCGCGCATTTCCTCGGGCGCGATGGTGCGCGCGCGCACGTCGGCGCGCATGCGGTCGAGCCCGCTGCGCAGATCGGCCGCATCGCGCTTGCCGACATTGCGTAGCACCGGCACGAACAGACCTTCGGGCAGGTCGGCGGCGATGCCGACATCGATGCGCTCCAGCACATGGCGCCGCCCGGTCTGGCCCTCGTACCAGGCATTGAGGCCCGGCTCGGCATGGCAGCCGGCCACCAGCGCGCGCACCAGCCGGATGGTGATGTCGTTGGCACCGCTCGCCGCCTGCCACGCATGGAGGTCGGCATCGTCCATGACGGTCGCCGCCGCCACCTCGCTCTGCGCGCGGGCCATGTTCTGCGCCATGGCCCGTCGCACGCCGCGAATGACTTCGGCCGGGCCGAGCTCGGCCAGCGTGGTGGCCACGCGTTGCACATCGGTCGCGGTAATCACGCCATCGGTGCCCGACGGCGTCACCATGGCCAGATCGACGGCGAGCCGCCGCGCCAGCGCGCGCACGGCCGGCGTGGCGCGGATGCCGCCGCCGTTGCCACCGGCGCGGCCCACCGGCGCCGCGGCTTCCGCCATCACCTGCGTGCCCACCTTGACCGCGCCCACCACGGTACCGGCGTCGGCATCGTTGCCGGCACCGTCAAAGCCGACGAGCGGCGCGCCCAGGTGCACGATATCGCCGGCCTGCGCAAACAGCCTGGAGATTTGTCCCGCATACGGCGACGGAATCTCGACGATGGCCTTGGCGGTTTCCACCGACAGCAGCGGCTGGTCGGCGGCCACGGTGTCGCCAGCCCTGACGTGCCACGCCACGATTTCGGCTTCCTGCAGGCCTTCGCCGAGGTCGGGCAGCTTGAAGATCTTCATCGTCATGCGCTCCGCAAAGGAAAATCAGGCCGCCAGCGCGCGCCGCGCCGCATCGACGATGCGGGCCACGCCGGGCACGTAGCTGTGTTCGAGCCGGGCGAGCGGCACCACGGTGTCGTAGCCGGTCACGCGCTGGACCGGCGCTGCCAGCGAATAGAGTCCGGCATCGGCGAGGTTGGCGGCGATCTCCGCGCCAAGTCCCGCGGTGCGCGGGGCCTCGTGCACGATCACGCAACGGCCGGTACGGCCCACCGCTTCCAGAATGGTCTCCATGTCGAGCGGCTTGAGGGTGGCCACGTCGATCACGCCAGCCGAGATGCCTTCGTCGGCCAGCAGGTCGGCGGCCGCCTGGGTCTCCTGCAGCATCGCGCCCCAGCTCACGAACGTGAGGTCGTCGCCGTCACGCAGCGTGAAGCATGCATCGAGCGGCAGCGCCTCGCCGTCGTCCGCCACTTCCTGGCGGAACAGGCGGTAGAGCCGGGTGGGCTCGAACACGATGACCGGATCCGGGTCGCGGATGGCCGCAAGCAGCAGGCCATAGGCGCGCGCCGGCGAGGACGGCATCACCACGCGGATGCCCGGGATATGCGCGAACAGCGCTTCCGGACTTTCCGAATGGTGCTCGGGGGCATGAATGCCGGCACCGCTCGGCGCGCGCACCACCAGCGGCGCGTTCAGGCGCCCCCGCGTGCGGTGCCGCATATGGCCGGCGTGATTGAGGATATTGTCGATGGCGGGATAGATAAAGCCGGCGAACTGGATTTCGGCCACGGGCTTCAGTCCCATTGCCGCCATGCCGATGGCCGCGCCGACGATGCCGCCTTCGGCCAGCGGTGTGTCGATGACGCGTGCTTCGCCAAAGCGCGCCTGCAGGCCGACGGTGGCGCGGAACACGCCACCGTTGACGCCGATATCCTCGCCCAGCAACACCACGTCGGGGTCATGGGCCAGCGCATGGGCCAATGCGAGATTGACCGCCTCCACGAGATTCATGTCAGCCATGATGGGCTCCGGGTTGCGATGCCGGGTCGGTCGTACTGGTGGTACCGGTCGTGCTGGCTGTGCTGCCCGCGTGGGTGGCGGCATCGGTCGCGCCGGCGTCATGCGCGCGATTTGCCGCCTCGCGCCGCGCGGTGTCGAGCTGGTCGGCCATGGCCGCGGGCAGCGTGGCGTAGAGGCAGTCGAACATCGCCGTCGCGGCGGGATGCGGCAAGGCGAGATAAGCCTCCACCGCGGCCGCCACGTCCTGCTGGCAGGCGCGGACCAGTTGCTCCTCGCGCGCGGCATCCCAGGCGCCGAGCGCTGCCAGGTAGTCGCGCAGGCGCGCAATCGGTTCCAGGCGCCAGTGTTCCTTGACGCTGGCCTCGTCGCGATAGCGCGAGGCATCGTCGGCGGTGGTATGGTCGCCCAGCCGGTAGGTCACGGCCTCGATCAGCGTGGGCCCCGCGCCGGCGCGCGCGGCCTCGATGGCGCGGCCCGCGCGCTCGCGCACCGCCACCACATCGTTGCCGTCGATCTGCTCGCCGGGAATGCCGGCGGCAATCGCCTTCTGGGCCAGCGTTTGCGCCGCGGTCTGCTTGCCGCGCGGCATCGAAATGGCCCACTGGTTGTTGTTGATGACGATGACGAGCGGCACCTGCCACGCGCCCGCCAGGTTCATGCCTTCGTAGAAATCGCCCTTGGAGGTGCCGCCGTCGCCGAGGATGCAGACCGCCACGCGAGCTTCGCCACGCAGCTTGAACGCATAGCCCACGCCGGCCGCATGGCCGACCTGCGTGCCGATCGGGACGCAGTTGCCAAAGTCGTGCGGCGCCGCGGCAAACGCGCTGCCGCGCTCGTCGCCGCCCCAGTAGAGCAGGCTTTCGGTCATGGTCACGCCGCGCATGAACTGCGCGGCATGATCGCGGTAGGACGGCACCAGGACATCCTCGCGGCGCATCGCGGCGGCCACACCGACGCCGATCGCTTCCTGTCCGAGGGCCGAGGCAAAGGTGCCGATCTGCCCGGTGCGCTGCATGGCAATCGCCTTGAGGTCGAACTGACGCGTCAGCACCATGGCGCGGTAAAGCGGCACGAGCTGGTCCGGATCGCGGGCAAATTCTGGAAGGGTCAGGCCGGCAGGGGTGCCCTGCGGTTCGAGAAAGCGGGTAAAGCCGATATCAAAACACGCAACAGTGCCCATGTGGCGGTCCCCCGAAGGTTGCCGGTGCTCGTGCGGTGCAGCATCTCGTGAATGCCGGCCGTCCTTGCAGTGTAGGCAACCGCGCGCGAGATGGGGCCGGTATGTGTGGGGCGGGGACCCGGGCGCGGCGGACCCAAGGCGGCAAGCGGGGCTGGCGCGGCGTGCGGCAGGCGCGGACCCGCGGGGGACGAGCGACGGACTGCGATGAGCGGGAACGACGCACAGTCTCGTGCCGATGCCCGCCACACGGAACGAAGCATCGCGCATGTGGATATGCGCCACGCACGCATATGCGCCCAGCACATAAGGCCGCGCGATTTGATTCGTTGGCGGCGCGCTTCGGCATGGCTACAGTCGCCATCTCGTGCTTGCCCCTACGGAACGCCAGACATGACTACCGCCACCCTGCAGGATTTCGAGATTCGTCCGCTCGACGCGGCGCTCGGTGCCGAAGTGACCGGCCTCGACCTGTCGCAACCGCTTGCCGACGCGGACTTCGCGCGTATCCATCGCGCGCATCTGGAGCACCACCTCGTGGTGTTTCGCGACCAGCGCATCACGCCGGCACAGCAGATCGCGTTCAGCCGCCGCTTTGGCCCGCTGCAGATCCATGTGCTGGACCAGTTCCAGCTTGCCGGACATCCCGAGATCCTGATCGTCTCCAACGTGATCGAGGATGGCAAACCCATCGGGCTCGGCGATGCCGGCCACTTCTGGCATTCGGATCTCTCGTACAAGGAGCGGCCGAGCCTCGGCTCGCTGCTGCATGCGCGCGAACTGCCGCGCACGGGCGGTGACACGTTGTTCGCCAACATGCATGCGGCCTGGGATACCTTGCCGCCCGACCTGCAGCGCCAGCTCGACGGGCTGCGTGCCGAGCATACCTACCTCGCGCGCTATGCCGAACTGCAGCGCCGCAGCCCATGGCGGCCCAACCTGACGCCCGCGCAGATCGCGCAGGTGCAGCCGGTGCTGCAGCCCGTGGTGCGCACGCATCCGGAAACGGGACGCAAGGCCCTGTTCGTCAGCGAGCATTTCACCACGCGCATCGCCGGCCTGCCGGACGACGAAAGCCGCGACCTGCTGGCGCAATTGTTCGCGCACAGCGTGCAGCCGCGCAACGTGTACCGGCACCAATGGCGGCCGCACGATCTCGTGTTCTGGGACAACCGCTCGCTGATGCACCTCGCCGCGGGCACGCCCGACAGCGAGCGCCGCGTGATGTACCGCACCACCATCGAAGGCGATCTGCCGTATTGAAGCGTCGCCACAACTCGCGGGTCTGGCCACGGAAATCCCGCGGCCAGACCCGCCCACTGACTGGAGCCTCTTGCATGCTCGTGTTCTCTTCCCGACCGCGCTGGCTGCGCCTGGCCGTGATCGCGTTGCTCACCGCCGGCGCGGCGTTGGCCGGTCCCGTGCGTGGCGAAAATCGCCTGCCGGAAGCCAGATTACGGATCGCCGAACAATTCGGCGTGGTCTATCTGCTGCTCAATATCGCGCGCGACCGGCAACTGATCGAGCAGCACGGCAAGCAACAGGGCATCGACCTCAAGGTGGAATGGACGCGGCTGTCCGGCGGCGCCGCCGTCAACGATGCGCTGCTGTCGGGCGCGATCGATATCGCCGGCGCCGGGGTGGGGCCGTTGCTGACGCTGTGGGACCGCACGCACGGCCGGCGGAACGGGCAGCAGGTCAAAGGCGTGGCCTCGCTCGGCAACTTTCCGTACTACCTGGTCAGCCATAACCCCAAGGTGAAGTCGATCGCGGACTTCACCGAGCGTGACCGCATCGCACTGCCGGCCGTCACGGTATCGGTGCAGTCGCGCGTGCTGCAGATGGCCGCGGCGCGGCAGTGGGGCGACAAGGCCTTCGATCGGCTCGACCAATGGACCGTGGCGGTGCCGCACCCCGACGCCGCAGCCGCCATCATCGCCGGCGGTACCGAAATCACCGGGCATTTCGGCAATCCGCCGTTCCAGGAGCAGGAGCTTGCCGGCAATCCGCAAGCGCATATCGTGCTCGACTCCTACGACGTGCTCGGCGGCCCCAGTTCCGCGACGGTGCTCTATGCCACCGAGAGATTCCACAACGAGAACCCGAAGGCCTACCGCGCGTTCGTCGACGCGCTGGCGGAAGCCGCGCAATTCGCCACCACGCAGCCGGAAGCCGCCGCGGATATCTATATCCGCGTGAACCAGGCCAGGATCGAACGCGCGTTGCTGGTGAAAATCCTGAAGAACCCGCAGGTGCAGTTCAAGATCGCGCCGCAGAACACCTTCGCGCTCGCCAGCTTCATGCACCGCGTGGGCGCCATCCGCAACGCGCCGAAGTCCTGGCAGGACTACTTCTTCGCGGATCCGGCCACCGCGCAGGGGAGCTGACATGGCAAGGCGCGAACGTCTGCACGTGGTGCCCGGGCAGCAGCATCGGGACCATCCCCCGCAACCGGCGACCGGCATCCTGCTCGAGGTCGACGGCGTCTCGCTCGAGTACCGTACGCCGGACCGCGTGGTGCGCGCCACGCACGAGGTCAGCTTCGACGTGCACGCGGCGGATCGCTTCGTGCTGCTGGGGCCGTCGGGCTGCGGCAAGTCCACGTTGCTCAAGGCCGTGGCCGGCTTCGTGCCGCCCGTGGCGGGAGAGATCCGTCTGGAGGGCCAGCGGGTACGGGCACCCGGCCCCGACCGCATCGTGGTGTTCCAGGAGTTCGACCAGTTGCCGCCATGGCAGACGGTGCGGCAGAACGTCATGTTTCCGCTGCGGCAGGCGCGCGGCATGTCGCGCGCGGAAGCGGCCGAATGCGCGCTGCATTATCTCGACAAGGTCGGGCTGGCAGGGTTTGCCGATGCCTATCCGCATACGCTGTCGGGCGGCATGAAGCAGCGCGTGGCCATTGCGCGCGCCCTCGCCATGCGGCCCAAGGTCCTGCTGATGGACGAGCCGTTTGCCGCGCTCGACGCGCTGACCCGGCGCCGCATGCAGGAGGAATTGCTCGGCCTGTGGGAAGACGCCGCCTTTACCCTGCTGTTTGTCACCCATTCGATCGAAGAGGCGCTGGTGGTCGGCAGCCGCATCCTGCTGCTGTCGCCGCATCCGGGCCGTGTGCGCGCCGAACTGAACAGCCACCAGTTCTCGCTCGCCAGCCAGGGCAGCGCGGAGTTCCAGGCCGCCGCCCAGCGCATCCACCGCCTGCTGTTCGACGCAGACCCCGTCCCCGCGCCGGGCCAGCGCGCCACCGCGTGAGCGCGGTGCCATCGAAGTTGCCACCATGCCAGACACGCTGACCGTCCGTTCCCCCATCGCTTCCCCCATCCGTCCCGCCATCCGCGCGGAATACGAGCACACGCTCGCGCCCCATGCCGCCGTACCGGTGTCGCGCCCGTTGCCATGGCACCGGCGCCTGGCGCGGCAGCGGTGGCTGCGCAAGGCGCTGATCCTGGCGGGGCTCGCCCTGCTGTGGGAGGGCATCGCGCGCGTGCAGGACAACGACCTGCTGTTGCCGACCTTTGCCGCCACCGCGCGCGCTTTTGCCCACGGCATCGCCAGCGGCGAGCTGCCGGGCAAGGCGGCGCTCTCGCTGTCGGTGCTGCTGCAGGGATACGCCGCCGGTATCGTGCTTGCGTTCGTGCTGACCACGCTTGCGGTCTCCACGCGCATGGGCCGCGACCTGCTCGATACGCTCACGGCGATGTTCAATCCGCTGCCGGCCATTGCGCTGCTGCCGCTGGCCCTGCTGTGGTTCGGCCTTGGCAGCGGCAGCCTGGTCTTCGTGCTGATCCACTCGGTGCTGTGGCCGCTCGCGCTCAATACGTACGCGGGCTTCCGCGGCGTGCCCGCCACGCTGCGCATGGCGGGCCGCAACTACGGCCTGCGCGGCCTGCGCTATGTGGTGCTGATCCTGGTGCCGGCCGCGCTGCCGGCGATTCTGTCGGGCCTCAAGATCGGCTGGGCCTTTGCGTGGCGCACGCTGATCGCGGCGGAACTCGTGTTCGGTGCGTCGTCGGGCAAGGGCGGGCTGGGCTGGTACATCTTTCAGAACCGCAACGAACTCTATACCGACCGTGTCTTTGCGGGCCTGGCCACGGTCATCCTGATCGGTCTGGCAGTCGAGGGCATCGTGTTCGCCGCGCTGGAACGGCTGTCCGTGCGGCGCTGGGGCATGCAGCACGGCTGAGCCTTGTTCGCGACACACTTGGGGAGTAAGGTGTGGGGCGCCCCGCGACCTGCTCCCCGACGGACGGCAGGTCGCTCTCCCCACGCTCCCCACGCTACCCACGCTCCCCAGGTTCGCCACTTCCCCATGACCGCCATCCACCACGCCGCCGCCCAGGGCTTCTCGAGCCAGGCCGATACTTACGCCCGCGGGCGTCCCGACTATCCCGCCGAAATCGCCGCATGGCTGACTGGCACGCTACGCCTGTCCGCCGGCAAGACCGTGGTTGACCTTGGTGCCGGCACCGGCAAGTTCACGCGCCTGCTGGCGCCCACCGGCGCCACCGTGCTCGCGGTGGAACCGGTCGCGCAGATGCGGGCGCAGCTAGCCGGCGCAGTGCCGGGTGTGCAGGCGCTGGAAGGCACCGCGGAAGCGCTGCCGCTACCCGATGCCAGCGTCGACGCGATCGTCTGCGCGCAGGCCTTCCACTGGTTTGCCAATACCGCGGCCATGCGCGAGATCCGCCGAGTGCTGCGTCCGGGCGGCCGGCTTGGCCTGGTCTGGAACGTGCGCGACGAGTCGGTGGGCTGGGTGGCACGGCTCACGGAAATCATGAGGCCGTTCGAGGGCGACGCGCCGCGCTTCCATCGCGGCGACTGGCGCAAGGTGTTTCCAGCCGAGGGCTTCGGGCAACTGGTGCTGACCAGCCTGCCGTATGCGCACACCGGCGCGCCCGAGCAGGTCATTGTCGACCGCGTGATGTCGGTCAGCTTTATCGCCTCGCTGCCACCGGCCCGGCAGGACGCCGTGCGTGCGCGCCTGCACGAGGTGATCGCGCAGGATCCGGCCCTGGCCGGACACGATACGGTGTCGTTTCCCTATCGCACCGAAGCGTACTGCTGCGAACGGTTGTCCTGACGCGCACGCGTCGCGATCACGCGGCTGGCGCCAAGCGCGAGCAGCGCGGCCAGCGCCGCACACAGGTAGACCGGCGCATAGCCGGCCTGCCTGACCACCAGGCCCGCGAGCGGGCCGGTGAGCCCCAGCGCAAAGTCGAGGAACAGCGAGTACGCCCCCAGCGCGGAGCCGCGGTTGGTTTGCGGCACGCGCTTGACCGCTTCCATGCCAAGCGAGGGAAATACCAGCGAGAAGCCGAAGCCCGTGATCGCGGCGCCGACCAGCGCCTGCCAGGGCGCCTGCGCCAGCCACAGCACCGCGAGGCCGGCAGCTTCCACCGCGAACGAGACCAGGGCCACCGGAAAGCCGCCAAAACGATTGATGCTGCTGGCGAGCAGCAGGCGGGCGAGGATAAAGCAGCTGCCGAGCGAGGTCAGTGCCAGCGCGGCATGGTCCCAGCCGCGGCTGGCGTAGTAGAGCGTGATAAAGGCCGTGATCGACCCAAAGCCGACCGAGCCGAGCGCGAGGCACAGGCCGAACGGCGTCATCGCGCGAAACACGCGGCGGAAGGGCAGGCGCTCGCCCTTGATGACGGGCGATGGCGACTTGCGGCGCGCCAGCAGCAGGGCCAGCGCGGTAATGACCATGGTGACCGCGCCGATCGACGCCAGGCCGCCCTGGCCGGCAAGCAGCACGCCCACGGGCGCTCCGATGGCGAGCGCGCCGTAGGTGGTCATGCCGTTCCATGAGATCACCTTGCCGGTATGCGGCGCGCCGGCGCTGCCGATGCCCCAGGCGATGGTGCCGGTGGTCACCAGGCTCTCGCCGGCACCCAGCACCAGCCGCGCGCCAAACAGCACGGCGAGGCCGAGCCAGTGCGTATGGGCCAGCAGTGCCGCCACCAGCGTCAGCGCGCCGCTGCCGACGCACAGGGCCAGGCCGGTCAGCACCGAGCGTTTGGGTCCCTCCATGTCGCACAGGTTGCCGGCCCAGGGGCGCGACAGCAGCGTGGCAAGGTACTGGATGCTGACGGCCAGGCCGGCCAGCACCGCGCTGTAGCCGAGATCGCCGTGCACGAAGCCAGGGATCACCGCAAGCGGCAGGCCCACCGCCAGATACGCGATGAAGTTGAAAAAGACGACGGACAGGATGCGCGGCATCACGCCGTGGGTGCCGGGCTCGGCATGCGAGGTCGAGTCCGGCGAGAGCGTTGGGGCGGTCATGGAAGGGGGTGTGGCACGGCGCGTGCGGGGCGGAGACGGTCCGATGTTGCGAGGGTGCGGCCGGCGGTTGGGTACACTCCGGCACGCCAGCACAGGGACGGGTCCGGCCAAAAACTAAGGGAAAACCCGTAAAGACGCCATGATACCCGGAATGCCGCGGCGTTGCCGGGGTAGTGTCAGTGGTGCCGACGTGGTGTGGGGGTGGTGCGAGGGTGGTGGGGGGGGGGCGCGGGGGTGGTGCAGCCGGGCCATGGCACCCCCCTTCCGCGATTGACAAGCCAGATACCGTTCTATACGGTGGATGATCGTTCCGTTATGCAGGCTAGCCGCCTGTGGATTGCCGTAGCGGCGAAGCCTGCGCTGACATCGGGCCGCGGGTTCAGGTCGTCGCAGCGCCAGGTCGTCAAATCGGCAAGCCACTCAGTCACCTAGTCACCCAGTCACTCAGCGATCAAGGTATCCAGCCAATATGCCCAGGAAAGCCGCACAACTCTCTGAAGCCGACAAGAACGCCGCCCAGGGCGGGGCGGTTGCCGTCGACCGGGCCCTGTTCGTGCTGTCGGTCTTCCGCGAGGGCGACACCGCGCTGGGTCTGGCGGAACTGGCACAGCGCAGCGGGCTGTACAAGAGCACGCTGCTGCGGCTGCTGGCCTCGCTCGAGCATGCCCGCCTCGTGCAGCGGCTGGCCGATGGCCGCTATGGCCTGGGGCCCGAGGTGGCGCGCCTCTACGCGGTCTATGCGGCGTCGTTCTCGCTCGAGGCCGTGGTCATGCCGGCGTTGCGCCAGCTGGTGCAGGTCACGCGTGAATCGGCCGCTTTCCATATCGAGCAGGGCGAGCATCGGCTCTGCCTGTATCGCGTCGATTCGCCGCAACCCGTGCGCGACCATATCCGCGCCGGCGACGTGCTGCCGCGCAGCCGCGGCGCCGGCGGCCGTGTGCTGCGCGCATTTGCCGGCGCGCGCGGCGAGCTCTACCAGAAGATCCGCGAAGAAGGCGTGATCGCGCTGGTTGGCGACCGTAGTCCCGATATCGCCGGGGTTTCCTCGCCGGTGTTCGGCCCCGCCGGCGACCTCAAGGGCGCGCTCACCCTGACGTGCCCGACGCCGCGCTTTTCGTTGGCATTCCGCGCCCAGGTGCTCGATGCGGCGCGCGCGCTGACGCACGCCCTCGGCGGTAATTTTCCGGACTTTGCGCCGCCCACCGCCAGCGCGGTGACGCCCGCCGCGGAAGACTGATTTTGCCGGATCGCGCCGACGGCGTTGCGCGCGTGCGAATGCCCACTTGCTGGGGGTGCCGGCCCTAAGACATGGTCGTTATGATTCGCGTTTTCGCGCGCCGCGCTCATCACCTACGCCGTCATATGCCCATCCCGGGCTCATGGCCTGCTCGCGGCTCTCCACCCTTCGAGGCATCCCGTGCACCTGGCCCAGCAGACGATTCTCGTCGTCATGATGGTGATTTTCCTCAGCTCGCTGATCATGTCGGCGGGGCTGGTGCTCGCGCTGCGTACCAATGAAGCGGGGCGGCTGTGGGCGCAGGGACATATCGTCGCCTCGGCCGCCGGCCTCATGCTCGCCACCAGCGCCACCGGCAGCGGCTCGCTGCAACTCAGTGCGCTGGGCGCGGGTTTCTATATTCTCGGGCGCCTGGCAATCTATCGCGGGGTGCGTGCCTACTACGGTCTGCCGCAGCGCGTACTGCCAATCCGCCTGTTCGGCTTTGTCGTGCTGACGCTGCTGGTGCTGGCCACCGGCCTGCGCGACGGCAGGCTGCTGATCCATGCGCTTGCCTATGGCGTGCTGGCCATGATCTGCTTCGGCACCATCGTGACCATGCTGCGCAGCGTGCGCGGACGCACCGGCATCGGCGGCCCGCTGGTGCTGCTGTCGCATGTGGTCCTGCTGGGCGCGCAACTATGGGCGCTGACTTCGGCCTTTGCCACCGCCGCTTCGCGCCAGCCGCTGACGTTGACGCCGTTTTTCATGTCGGCGTCCGGCTCCGCCTGGTCGCTGGCGCCGCTGGTGGCGGTGCTGCTGGGCCTGTTCGGCTTCTGCCTGATGGCGATGGACCAGATCATCGCGCGCAACGAGAGCGGGGCCCGGCTCGATGCGCTGACCGGGCTGCTCAACCGCGGCGCGCTCGATCACGCCGCGGTCGGGCTGATCAGCCGCTGGCAACGCGGTGGCGAGGCCCTGTCGTGCCTCGTGATCGACGTCGATCACTTCAAGCAGGTCAACGATACGTTCGGCCATCATGCCGGCGACGGGGTGCTGTGCGAAATCGCCGCCGCGCTCGACCACTCGCGCCGTGCCTCCGATATCGCCGCGCGTTACGGCGGCGAGGAGTTCTGCATCCTGTGCCCGCACACCGACGAGCAGCAGGCTACCGCGCTAGCCAACCGCATCCTGCGCAAGGTGCGCGCGATCACGCTGCCTGGCGAGAATCGCCATGCCTCGGTCAGCATCGGCGTGGCCCAGCTGCGCACGAACACCGGCGCACGCGATGCGGTCTGGCGCGCCCTGTTCGCCGAGGCCGACCGTGCGCTTTACGTCGCCAAGGAGCGCGGACGCGACCAGTATGTACTGGCTTCCGCCATGGTTTCGACCGATGACGCAGTGCGGCAGCCGGACTGTATTTCGGCCTGATCCGCGCTTTTTTTCCGCCGGTTCCCCCTCGGCTCGCGCGCCGCGCGCACGGCTGGCGCGGCCATGCGCCGTGCTGGTGCGCGCCCGTTAGCGCCGGGCGCGTCGCACCTGCGCGGCGCATAAATGATGCAATGCGGCACCGTGCTGGTGCCGCCAGGCGCCAGATTCCGTCCCATGCAGAAATCGCTTTTCGATTCGTCAACCTGTATATACAGTGTTAGACAAGCTCGCTACATGCGCGCTACAACGATCGCCGCGGGTTATCGCAAGCGGCGGCCACATCGACCCAACGGGGAGTGTTCAGCGTGAATCGATCTGTCTGCAAACTGGCGGCCAGCGTACTGCTGCCTGCGGCCGTCATGGCCATGATGTTGCCCGCGCATGCGCAGGGCGACGCCTATCCGGCCAAGCCGGTCCGCATCGTGGTGCCGTTTGCCGCCGGCGGCGTGGCCGACGCGCTGCCGCGGCTGGTGGGCCAGAAGCTGTCGGAGCAGTGGGGCAAGTCCATCGTGGTCGACAACAAGCCCGGCGCGGCCGGCAATATCGGCATGGAGAACGTGGCCCGCGCCGCGCCCGACGGCTACACGCTCGGCCTGGCGCCGGCCGGCAACCTCACCGTCAATCCGATCCTGTTTCCCAAGCTTGCGTACAACGTGCGCGATTTCGTGCCGGTAACCATGCTGGCGGCCTCGCCCAATGTGCTGGTGGTGAATCCCGCCGTGCAGGCGCGCACGCTCAAGGATCTGGTCGGCTATGCCAGGACCCATCCGGGCCAGCTCAACTTTGCCTCGCCGGGCAATGGCAGTGGCGCCCACCTGGCCGGCGAGCTGCTCAACCTCGAAGCCGGCATCAAGACCGTGCACGTGCCGTACAACGGCATGGCCACCGCGCTTAACGACGTGCTCGGCGGGCAGGTGCAGATGATGTTCGGCGGTATTTCCACCGTGCTGCAGCACATCCGCACCGGCAAGCTGGTGCCGATCGCCGTGGCCGGCCCGCACCGCCTGCCGCAGTTGCCCAACGTGCCCACCGTGGCCGAGTCCGGCTATCCGGGCTTCGACGTGACCTCGTGGTACGGCCTGGTGGCGCCCAAGGGCACGCCCGATGCGATCGTGCACAAGTGGCAGACCGATGTGGCCGCCATCCTGCGCCAGCCCGATGTCCGCGACAAGCTCGATGCCCTCGGGCTCGAACCCGTGGGCAACACCCCGCAGGCCTTCGGCACCCAGATCGCGAGCGAAACCCTCAAATGGCGCGCTATCGTTCATCGCGCCAATATTCCGCCCCTGCAGTAAGGAGACACCGTGAAAGAGCTTTACCTGACCTACCTCAACGGTCCCGACGTGGCCGAACTGGCCTTGACCGATGCCGAGATCCTCGCCGCCGTGGAAGCCGCGCTGGCGGCCCAGGGCCGCCGCGAGACCGTGATCGAGCCGCGCGTGCACCTGGTGCCGGAATCGTCGGACAAGGGCCACTTCAATGTGCTGCGCGGCTATATCCAGCCGCTGCATGTGGCTGGCGTCAAGGTAGTGTCCGACTACGTCGACAATTACAAGCACGGTCTGCCGTCCGAGATGGCGCTACTCAACCTGTTCGACCCCGACAATGGGGTGCCGCTCGCGGTGATCGACGCCACCGCGATCACCGACATGCGCACCGGTGCCGTCACGGCGCTCGGCGCGCGGCATCTGGCACGCAAGGGCAGCAAGATCCTGGGCCATGTGGGTGCGCGCGGTACCTCGTACTGGAACGTGCGTCTGCTCGACTCGATCTTCCACTTCGACGAGATCCGCGTGCATTCGCGTCGGCCGGAAAGCCGCGAGGCATTCGCCGCACGGCTCTCGCGCGACCTTGGCAAGCCGGTCACGGTGACCGAGGACTGGGAGTCGTGCGTGCGCGATGCCGACATCGTGGTGGAAGCCTCGCGCCTGCCCGAGCCGCGTCCGATGCTGCTGACCGAGTGGATCAAGCCCGGCGCGCTGGTGATTCCGTACGGCACGATGAGCGCCGTGGAACTGTCGCTGACCGACATCATGAGCAAGATGGTGGTCGACGACTGGGGCCAGTGCCGCAAGGGCCTGCCGTTTGGCGCGCTGCGCCAGCACGTGGACAGCGGCCGGCTCAGCGAGGAGAACCTCCACGCGGAGCTGGGACAGATCGTGGCCGGAATCAAGCCGGGGCGCGAACGCGATGACGAGACCATCCTGTTCTGGCACCGCGGGCTGTCGACCACCGATATCGCGCTGGGCCACGCGATGCTGACCAAGGCGCGCGCGCGGCAGATCGGCCAGACGCTGCGCTTTGCGTAAGGGTCCATCCATGACCGCCGGCATTGCGTCGTTTCGCATGTACAACGCCACGCCGGCGGTCGCCGCCGCGTGGCAGGCACTGTTCGCACGCGTCTTTGCCGAACTCGGCTGGCCGGTGCAGGTGATTCCGCACGCGTGGCCCGCGCCGCTGACGGCGCTCTGGCAGCGGCGCGACCTCGTATGCGGATTCATGTGCGGCCTGCCGTTCGTGCGCGGGGCGGCGCCGGTGGTGCCGCTGGTCGCACCCGTGCCGCGCGGCGCGCACGAGGGTGCGAACGGCGGTGCGGCGGGCGATGTCGACCGTAGTGGCGCGCGTGCGCGCTATCGCTCCGAATTTCTGGTGCGGGCCGAGTGCGGGTGGCGGACGCTCGCGGATACCTTCGGCCATCGCTTCGGCTGGATGGCCGAGCATTCGCAATCGGGCTACCACGCCGCCCGGCGCGCGCTGGCAGCGCATGCGACCGCCGGGCAGTCGTTGTTCGCGGCGTCGATCGGTCCGCTCGATACACCCGCGCGTACGCTTGCCGCCTTGCGCACGCGCCAGATCGACGTGACGGCGCTCGACGGTTTCTACCTGGATCTGCTGCGGCACCATGCGCCGGACGAACTGGCCGGGCTGCAATCCATCGCGGTCACGCCGTGGACGCCCAATCCGTTGCTGGTGGCCTCGGACACCATGCCCGAGCCAGCGCGGCGCGCGCTGGCAGACAAGCTCGCGGGCCTCGATGCCAGCTATCGGGCGTTGCTCGATGCGGTGCTGGTGGAACGCTTTGTGGTGCCCGACGTGGCGGCATATCGCGTGCTGCTGGAGCCGGTGTCAGCATATCCGGAGATTCACTGAGCGGCCATCCGGCGCGCGATCATCCACGGAGCGGCCATCCACGGAGCGGCCATCCACGGAGCGATCATCCACGGAGCGATCATCCACGGAGCGGCCATCCACGGAACGGTCATCCCGTGGCGCGTTGCCGCCGCGCGCCGCTCCTTACCGCGCCGCTCGGGACTCGCTTGGCACGTCGCGTTGCGGCTGACCGTCGTAGGTCCACAGGAACTGCCGCGGAATCGGTCCCTTGTTGCGGCCACCCTGCCGGGTTTGCTCCCATGCGTGCGCAAGAATGCCGACCGAGCGCGACAGGCAGAACAGCCCGCGTGCGAGCGGGGCCGGAAAGCCGAGTTCCGCATAGATGACCGCGGTGGCGCCGTCGATATTCATCGGGATGGGCTTGCTGCGGCCGGCGCCGAGCGCGGCTTCCACCGCGCGCGCGATGGTCGCGTAGCGGCCCGATACCACGCCGTCGGCAGCGGCCTGGTCCACCAGCGCCAGCAGGCGCGGCGCGCGCGGGTCGAGCGGGTGGAAGCGATGCCCGAAGCCCGACACGAACTTGCCGTGCCGATCGCGATAGTCCTGCAGCGCGGCCGCCACCGCATCGTCCTGCGTGGCACCGTCGTCGATGCGCCGCGCGATGTCCTGGTACAGCTCCACCGCCTGCTCGCCGGCGCCGCCATGCACGTCGCCGAGCACGTTGACGGCCGATGCCATGGCATTGTTGAGCCCCACGCCGCAGGTCGCCGCCATGCGTGCGATGGCAATGCTCGGTGCCTGCGGGCCGTGGTCGACCGCCGCCATCAGCGCGGCATCGAGCAATTCCCCTTCGCGCCGCGCGGGCAGTTCGCCGCGCAGCATCAGCCAGATCATCTGCGCGAACGACACATTGCCGATCAGCTGTTCGATCGGATAGCCGCGATAGCGGATTTCGCCGGGGCGCATATCGATGATTTCCGTGCGCCACCAGTCCTGGGACATCTGCTGTCCCGCATCCATGGTGTCCTTGGTGTTTTCGTTCATACGGCGCGCTCCTCCTTGAGCGATGCGATGGCGGCGGCATCGTAGCCGAGCTGCGCGAGGATCTCGTCGGTATGCTCGCCAAGCCGCGGCGGCGGGGTATCGACCTTCGGCGCCTCGCGATTGACCTTGAAGCCCGTGCGCAGCAGGCGGATGTCGCGGCCCACGCCCGGCACATCGGCAAAGTGCCCGATCATGCCGCGGTCGCGCACCTGCGGATGCGCGAGCGTATCGGGCACCTGCATCACCGGCCCCGCCGGCACGCCGGCCTCGTTGAGCAGTTGCCACCATTCGGTGGCGGACTTGCCGGCCAGTTCGGCCTCGAGCGCCTGCGTGAGCGCGGCGCGATTGGCCAGGCGCGCCTGCCGCTCGGCAAAGCGCGCATCGGCGGCAAGCTCGGGCTTGCCGATCACGCGGCATACGGCCTCGAACTGTTCCTGCTTGTTGGCCGCGATATTGAGCAGGCCCTCGCCGGTGCGGAAGGTGCCGGACGGGCTCGCGGTCATGTTCTCGTTGCCCATCGGCGCGGGCTGCTTGCCCGCGACCAGGTGGTTGGAGACGACCCAGCCCATGGTGGCGAGCGTGGCCTCCAGCATCGACACGTCGAGGAAATAACCTTCGGTGCGCGTGTGATCGGCCAGCGCGGCCGCGATCGAGAATGCCGCGGTGATGCCGCCGATGGTGTCCGACACCGGGTAGCCGACGCGATATGGCGCGGTCTCGGGATCGCCGGTAATGCTCATCACGCCCGACATGCCCTGGATGATCTGGTCGTACGCGGGCAGGTCCGACAGCGGACCGTCCTGCCCGAAGCCCGAAATCGCGCAGTAGATCAGGCGCGGATTCTCCTTGCGCAGTTCCTCATAGCCGAGGCCGAGCCGCGTCATCACGCCGGGACGGAAATTCTCCACCACCACATCGGCGCTGCGCACGAGCTGGCGGAAGACGTCCTTGCCACGCGCATGCTTGAGGTTGACCGTGATCGAGCGCTTGCCCGGGTTCTGCGCCAGGAACGACACGCCCATGAGCTTGCGGTTGAGCTCCGCGTCGGCGCCAAGCTGGCGCGCGAGATCGCCGGTGCCCGGCGTCTCCACCTTGATGACCTCGGCGCCCATATGCGCGAGCTGATGGCAGCAGAACGGGCCCGCCAGCACGTTGGTGAGGTCGAGCACGCGGATATTGCGTAATGGCAGTTGCATGGCGAGGCCTCCTTACTCCACCTTGGCGCCCGATTCGTGCACGATCCCGCCCCAGCGCGCATGCTCGCTCTTGATAAACGCGCCGAGGTCCTGCGCCGAGCCGCCGCGCGGCTCGCTGCCTTCCTCGCGCATGCGGGCGATGGTATCGGGCTGCTGCAGGGCCTTGTTGACTTCCTCGTTGAGGCGCTTGATCACGTCGGCCGGGGTGCCGACCGGTGCCACCAGCGCCTTCCAGTCCTCGGCCTGGAAACCTGCGTACCCCTGCTCGGCCACGGTCGGCACGTTGGGCAGCAGCGGCATGCGCTTGCCCGACGTTACCGCGAGCGCGCGCAGCCGGCCGGCCTTCAGCATCGGCAGCGCGATCGGCGGCGTGGCGAAATAGAAATCGGTCTGGCCGCCCATCAGGTCGGTCAGCGCCGGCGAGGCGCCCTTGTAGGGGACGTGCAGGGCCTTGATGCCGGCGCGGCGCTGGAACATCTCGCCGGTCAGGTGGCCCACCGTGCCGGTGCCGGCCGAAGCCATCGACAGTTGCTTGCTCTTGGCCGCCGCGACGAGGTCGGCCAGCGTCCTGTAGGGCGCGTCCTGGCGCACGATCAGCACCACCGGCTGCGCCGACACCAGTGCCACCGGCGCGAAATCCTTGAGCGCGTCGTACGGCATCTTTGGATAGAGCGAGGGATTGATGGCGAGGTTGGCGGTCTGGCCCATGCCGATGGTGTAGCCGTCCGGCCTGGCCTTGGCCACGGCGTCGAGGCCGATATTGCCACCCGCGCCGGCGCGGTTTTCCACCACCACGGTCCAGTGCGCGGCCGCGCCGACCTTGTCGAACACGAGGCGCGACAGCACATCGGTGCCGCCCGCGGGCGGGAACGGCACCACCAGCCGGATGGCCTGCGCCGGATAGGCGCCGGCGGCGAGCGCGGGCGCCATGCCGCCCAGCAGCGCCGGGGCGGCGAGGCACAGTAGCGTCAGGCGACGGCGCAGGGCGCGGCGTGCGGAGGTGGGCGCGCTGGTGATGGCAACGGTGGGGGGCGGTGGGGGTGGTGGGGGGCGGTGGGGGCGGTGGGGTCGATACGCATGGGGAGTCTCCGGAGGGCGCTCGGGCTTCGAGGCGCCGATGGCTCGTTATGGTGTTGGGGTCTGTCCTGCCGTGGTTCTATACTGCTGGTGTTCTATACAACAGAACATCGATCCTAAAGAAAGAACATTGGCAGGATAGAAGCGGACGCCCTGGCCTGTCAAGTCGATTGGCCGGGCCCGCTCTCCACTACAATGGCGCGCCATCCAGCATTCGAAAGCGATTGAGATATGTCCCAGGCATGCGGCCTCGACTTCGGCACCTCCAACTCGACCATGGGCTGGCTGCGGCCCGGACACCCGGTACTGCTGCCGCTCGAGGACGACAAGACCACGTTGCCGTCGGTGCTCTTTTTCCACGCCGAGGATCCGCTGGTGAGCTACGGCCGGGCCGCGCTCGCAGACTACCTGGCGGGATACGAGGGCCGGCTCATGCGGTCGCTCAAGAGCCTGCTGGGCACGTCGATGATGGACGACAGCACCGAGGTCATGGGCCGCGCCATGCCGTTCCGCGAACTGCTCGCGCACTTTATCGGCGAGCTCAAGCGGCGCGGCGAGCAAGCCGCGGGGACCACCTTCACGCAGGCCGTGCTGGGCCGGCCGGTGTTCTTCGTCGACGAGGATCCCGCCGCCGACAGGCTGGCGGAGGACACGCTCGGCGAGATCGCGCGGGCCGCGGGCTTCCGCGAGATCGCGTTCCAGTACGAGCCGATTGCCGCCGCGTTCGACTACGAAGCCGGCATTGCCCGTGAGGAACTGGTGCTGGTGGCCGATATCGGCGGCGGTACTTCGGATTTCTCGCTGGTGCGGCTCTCGCCTGAGCGCGCCAGCAAGCTCGACCGCCATGCGGACATCCTCGCCAACGGCGGCGTGCATATCGGGGGGACCGATTTCGACCGCGCGCTCAGCCTGGCCAGCGCGATGCCGCTGCTGGGGCTGGGCAGCACGTTGCGCAACGGCAAGGAAATGCCGTCGAGCCAGTACTTCGACCTGGCCAGCTGGCACACCATCAACCACGTCTACACGCGCCGCGCATGGTCGGTGGTGATGGACAACTACCGCGAGGCGGCCGATACGGAGAAGCTCGACCGGCTGATTCGCCTGATCAAGGAGCGCGCCGGGCACTGGCTCGCGATCCAGGTGGAGGCGGCCAAGATCGCGCTGTCCGACAGCGACGAGACCGGGGTCGACCTCGAACGCATTGCGCCGGGACTGGTGCTGACGATCACGCGCGACGACTTCGACGGCGCCATCGCCAGACTGGTGACCAAGACCGAGAACGCCGTGCGCGGCACGCTGGCCGATGCGGGCGTGACGCCCGCGCAGGTCGACACGATCCTGTTCACCGGTGGGTCGAGCAGCGTGCCGCTGCTGCGCGAGCGGCTGGCCCACCTGCTGCCGCAGGCGCGGCGCGTGGAAGGGGATCTGTTCGGCGGCATCGGCGCCGGACTCGCGCGCGACGCGGCACGCAAGTTCGGCTGATCAGGCGGCGCCGCGCGGGCGGTCCGGGGAGGGGGCGGTGCCCGCAGGGGCGAGGCCGTCGGCAACGGCGGCGGATGCGGCGCCCGCGGTAGCACCGGCATCGGCACCCAGGCAAGCGGCACCGAAGGTCGCGCCCGCCAGGCGTCGTGCCTGCACCAGCGCCGCTTTGGCTTGCGCGGCATCGCGCCCCAGCCGGAGCAGGCTGCCCAGTTGCCAAGGCGCCTTGAGCAATCCGGCCAGGATGGCGCCGATATCGGTGCTGCCATCGGCCGCCATGCCGGCCACCGCCAGCGGCGGCACGGGCCGGTCGGCCGGATCGACCACCACCCGCAACGCCGCGAACGGCACGCCATGGTCGCGCGCCGCGCGCGCGGCGAGATGCGATTCCATATCGACGGACAACGCGCCGCGCGCGCGATGCAATGCGGATTTGTCGGCGACGGCGGTGACCGCGGCATCGCTGCCGGCGATGCGGCCGGCGGTGGCGGTGGGCAACAGGCACATCAGCGCCGCATGCCAGCGGGGATCGCACGGCAGCAGCGGAGCGTCGTGGCCTGACCCGGCAGCATGGACATCGGTCGCCACGATCACGGTGCCGGGCGGCAGGCGCGGATCGAGTCCGCCCGCCACGCCGATGCTGATCACGCCGGCATAGGACGCGGCCGCCAGCCGCTGCGCCAGCACGGCGGCCAGCGCGCGATCGCGATAGCCGTACAGGGTTTCCACGCCGGCGGCCGCCACGATGCGGGATTCGAACTGCATCCCGCTGACCGCCAGCACGGGGCCGGGACGCAGCTCGCCGGGCGCCATTACATGCCCCAGGTCAGCGCGCCGTTGCCGTCGCGCAGCAGGTTGCGGAAGCGCGCCAGCGCCCACAGCGGGAAGAAGCGCGCGTAGCCGTGATAGCGCAGATAGAACACGCGGGGGAAGCCCACCGCGGTAAAACGCGGCTCGTCCCACAGACCGTGGTCCGCCTGGGTGCGCAGCAGATAGTCGACGCCACGTGCCACGGCCGGATGATCGCCCTTGCCGGCCGCCATCAACCCCAGCAGCGCCCACGCCGTTTGCGAGGCCACGCTCGGCGCCGGCTCGTGGCCGTTGTACTCGAGCTTGTAGCTGTTGCCGTCCTCGCCCCAGCCACCGTCCTCGTTCTGGATGCCGAGCAGCCAGGTGGCGGCGCGCTGTACCTCGGGCGCATCGCTGCCCAGGCCGGCGGCATTGAGCGCGCACAGCGCGCTCCAGGTACCGTAGATATAGTTGGTGCCCCAGCGGCCATACCAGCTGCCGTCGGCTTCCTGTTCGTCGAGCAGGTAACGCAGCGCGCGCGCGGCCGGCTCGCTGACCGAGGGCATCTCGCCGATCTGGCACAGCATGGCCAGGCAGCGCGCGGACACGTCGGCGGTGGGGGGGTCGAGCAGTGCGCCGTGATCGGCGAACGGAATATTGTTCAGGTACAGGTGCGTGTTCTCGGGTTCGAACGCGCCCCAGCCGCCGTTGCTGCTCTGCATGCCGACCACCCATTCGCGCGCGCGCGCCACCGCCTGGTCATAGCGTTGCTTGCGCTCTTCCTGGTCGGCGCGATGCATCGCCAGGGCCACCACGGCGGTGTCGTCCACGTCGGGGTAGTGCGGATTGGCGTACTGGAAGGCCCAGCCGCCCGGGCGCACGTGCGGACGGCGCACCGCCCAGTCGCCGATGACCTCGAGCTCCTGCAGCGGCACCAGCCAGTCCAGCCCGCGCGCCGCCGCGGCGCTCGCGCGCGGCTCGCCGACTTCCAGCAAGGCATGGGCCGCCAGCGAGGTATCCCACACCGGCGACAGGCACGGCTGGCAATACGCCTCGTCGGCATCGTCGTGGAACGTCAGCAGCTTGTCGACCGACTTGCGCGCGATGGCGCGGTCGGGGTCGCTGGCCGGCACGCCGAGCACGTCGAACATCATCACCGAGTTGGCCATGGCCGGGAAGATCGCGCCGAGGCCGTCCTCGCCGTTGAGGCGTTCGACGGTGAAGCTGCGTGCCAGCGCGATGGCGCGTTTGCGCGCACCGCGCGGGAACAGCGGCTCGGCCATGCGCACGCCGGCGTCGAGCGCGCGGAACACGCCAAACCAGAACCAGCTCTGGTGCGCCGCCTTGCCCGGCAGCCGTGTGGACGCGGCGGGCTTGAGAAACAGTTCGTCGATGCCGATCTTGCGCGGGTTGCGCGCCACCGGCCGCAGGCTGTTGAGCACCAGCAGCGGCACGATCACGGTGCGCGCCCAGTACGAAACCTTGGACAGATGGAACGGGAACCACTCCGGCAGCAGCATGATCTCCACCGGCATCATCGGCACCGCGCGCCACGGCATCACGCCGAACAGCGCGAGCAGGGTACGTGTGAAGACGTTGCTGGCCTCGGCGCCGCCCATCGCGTGGATCGCGCGGCGCGCGCGCACCATATGCTCGGCGGCGGGATCGTCGCCGATCATCTTGAGCGCGAAATAAGCCTTCACGCTCGCGCTGACATCGGCGGCGCCCTCATGGAACAGCGGCCAGCCGCCTGCGGGATTCTGGATGCGGCGCAGATAGCGGCCGATCCGGCGTTCGAGTTCGAGGTCCGGGGTTTCGCCCAGGTAATGCACCATCAGCACGTATTCGGCCGGGATCGTCGCATCCGCTTCGAGTTCGTAGACCCAGTGGCCGTCGGCCTGCTGCTGGGCGAGCAGGGCGTCGACCGCGTGGGCGATGCCGGCGTCGAGCGGATCGGGCAGGGCCGGTTGCGGGGCGGCCGACTGAAGGGCGGTCGGCGAGAGGCGGGGAGAAGACAGTGCGACCTGGTTCATCAATTCTGGGGCGGTACTCACAATGGCAGTGCGATGGGGCAGTACGATGGCCGCGGCCATCGCATCAACAGGGTCAGAAGAGGGTGTGTCGCAGGAGGATCCACACCAGCTTGGCCTTGGGCACGCGTACGCGTTGACGCGGTGCCCGCCAGCCACGCGCGAGCAGGCGCGTGAGGATGCCGTGGTAAACGTCGAACATGATGCGCGGCGAGCGCACCAGTTTCGACGGGCAGCGCGCCATCACGGCGGCGGCGGCATCGTAATGGGCCTGCGCTTCGTGCGCGAGCGCCACGCAAACCTGGTCGAGGTTGGGGTGGGCGATGACCTCGTGCGGTGTGCCGAGCGGAATGCCGGCCGCGGCCAGCCCTTCGGCGGGCAGGTAGAGCCGGTTGATGGCGGCATCCTCGTCGACGTCGCGCAGGATATTGGTCAGCTGAAGCGCGCGGCCGAGATGATAGGCCAGTTCGATGCCGGGCGCCTCCGCCAGGCCGAACACGCGCACCGCCAGCCGGCCGACCGCGCTCGCCACGCGGTCGCAATAGGTGTCGAGCATGGCGGCACCTGGCGCCTGGATGTCGGCTACCACGTCCATGGTCATGCCGTCGATGACGTCGAGAAAGTCCTGCTGCCTAAGGTCGAACGCGCGGATCTGCGTGTCCAGCGCATTCAGGCGCGGCGGGGCCGTGCCGGCATAGCAGGCGGCCAGATCGGCGCGCCATTGCGCAAGCGCGGCCAGGCGCTCGTTCTCGGGTGCGTCGCCGTCGTCGGCAATGTCGTCGACCGCGCGGCAGAACGCGTAGATCTCGAACATGGCCTGCCGCTGCGAGGGCGGCAGGATGCGCAGCGCCGTATGGAACGAGCTGCCGGATGATGCGGCGGGTCCGGCAACCGGGCCGCCAGTCGATGCGATGTCTGTACCGGCCACGGATTTCCTCGGCACGCTCTTTCTTGCTGTCCTGGATGGCGACCTGAGCCCGTTCTGGCGGGCCCGCGGCGTGCCGCAGGACGGCGCAGTTTTTTGGGTCGGGCGATTATAGCAACATCACCGGGAGCTGCCCCGGGTCGGAAGCGACGGATCTGACATATGGTACGTCGCGACTTGGCGGTGTAGTGGCCTTTTCGGTCACTTTTTCCCGGGCGCGCGCGTCCGGCCGTGCATTCCGGAAACGCGTGCGGGGCTGTCGGCCTCGCCAACCGCAGCGATGCGCCGACAAATAACAAGGCCCCGCATGCGCGGGGCCTTGTCGCGGTAGACAGACCGGTATTACATCGCCTGAATCTTCGTCGCTTGTTCACCCTTCTGGCCCATCGCCTTCACGTAGCGGACCTTCTGGCCTTCCTTGAGCGACTTGAAGCCCGTGCCCTCGATCGCAGAGAAGTGTGCGAAGAGGTCGTTGCCGCCCGCATCCGGGGTGATGAAGCCGAAGCCCTTGGCGTCGTTGAACCACTTAACGGTACCGGTTTCCATATTTCTATCCAACCTTGAATTTCAGATGAGCGTGATTGCCCGACTTGCAGGAGCCGCAAAAAGAACGATAAGAACGATCGGCGGTGATTCGCTCATGGTGTTCCGGTGTTTCGGTGTTTCAGTTTCACTGTCATCACCAAAGGATTCCGCCGTTGCCAGGCTCGGTTGCGGGAATCATTCTGCCGGTTTTTTTCAACGTGTCAATCCACCAAACCCCTCAGTCCGGCAGAAACTCGTTTACGAGTACAAAGGACAGATATTAGAAATATTGACTTCGAATCGCGCTTTGTCTGACATCCGAATCATTTAAACTCGGTAAGAACTTCATGCACGACTAAAAAGTGATGACAGAAAATACATATTAGTCCAGACAAATTGCGGGATACGAAATGAACCACGGGATTGAACCCGCGGGAATGAGCCCCGGGAATGAACGCCGGGGATTGAACTCCGGGGATTGAAGCCCGGGGATTGACCCCGGCGCCTGCCCCCCCGGATTCGCCGACCGGCGGTGCCGCGCGGACCGGCTCCCGAGCCGGCATGCGATGCCGGGCGGCACGTCGACTCATCCTTTCTTACTCCGTATGGACTATGGTCAGCGTGCGCCAACGCACCGACAATCCGCCCACGACAAGACACACACGGCCGACTCGATCGGCACGGCATGCTCGCGCATGCCTTCAATCTCATGGAACCGGGGATCGCTCATGCATGCCACCTTGCTCCGGTGGGCATATTGCCCACCGCCGTCCTGACCGGACATCCGTCCACCGCTACCGACATTCCGTGTCCGCCCAGACCCGCTTAAGCGCGTCGGTTGACACGATTTTTGACAATCTGTTTGAAACGAATGGCCTAGGATGCTGGCTGCTTGCGCCACGGGTTTTTTCAGTTACCGTGTCGACGAGCCGGCATCAGCGGGGTCACCGCGTTCCAGACGCATGCAACGGGGCAAGCGTCGGCGTTGCGCGATGCCGTAACAGAAGAAGCGAAACAGCCAGTGAAGCCAACCAACAGATCGGCCTGGGTACGCCTGTGGTCGCGCCTCTCTTACTGCTTTTCTCTTGCCTTCGCACTGTCCGCATTCGGAACCGGTGCGGCTGCGCAGGGCACGCTCGACATCGCCTTCCACTATGGCGCCAAGCCGCCGGTGGACGCGTTGCAGGCATTCGATGCCGCCGTGGTGGAGCCCGACAGCGGCTTCGATCCGCGCCAGGCCGACACGCCGCATACCGCCTGGTTCGCCTATGTAAGCGTGGGCGAGGTGCTGCCGGGTCGCGCCTACTTCAAGGACATGCCCGCGGCATGGCTCAAGGGCAACAATGACGCCTGGCAGGCGCGCGTGGTGGATCAGGCCGCGCCGGACTGGCCCGCGTTCTATGTCGACAAGGTCATCGCGCCGCTGTGGGAACGCGGCTATCGCGGCTTCTTTCTCGATACGCTCGATTCCTATCACCTGATTGCCCGGACCGATGCCGAGCGTGCGCGCCAGGAAGCCGGTCTCGTCAAGGTCATCCGCGCGATCAAGGCGCGCTATCCCGACGCGAAGCTGGTATTCAATCGCGGCTTCGAGATCCTGCCGCAGGTCCACGATCTTGCCTATGCGGTGGTGTTCGAATCGCTGTTCCGCGGCTGGGACCAGGGCAAGTCGCGCTATGTCGAGGTGAGCGACAAGGACCGCGAGTGGCTGCTCGGCCAGGCCCGCATCGTGCGCGAGCAGTATCGCCTGCCGGTGGTGTCGATCGACTACTGCCCGCCGCTCGACCGCCGCTGCGCGCGCGACACCGCGCGCCGCATCGCCGCGCTCGGCATCACGCCGTACGTCACCGATCCGGCCTTGCAGACGGTCGGCATCGGCCGCGTCGAGGTGATGCCGCGCCGCGTGCTGGTGGTGCAGGAGAGCCAGTCCGATGTGGTGATCGACGATACCGCCGGGGTGCGCTTTGTCTCGATGCCGCTCAACTACCTCGGCTACCGCGTGGACTTTGCCGAGACGCGCGACCCGCTGCCCGAGATCGGCCCGGATCGCTATGCCGGTGTGGTGGTCTGGCTCAACGGTAACGTGACCAACCAGCCGGGACGTTTCTACGCGTGGATCGAGAAGCAGATCGCGCAGGGCATGCCGGTGGTATTCATGAACGATTTTGGCGCGCAGGTGGGCGGCTCGCTGGCGCGCACGCTCGGCCTCAGGAGCGTCAAGGGCCGCGTGGCCGGTCCCGTGCAGATCGTCTCGCAGGACGCCATGATGGGCTTCGAGACGCCGGTGGCGCCAGACCGCAACGACGCGGTGCCGGTGCAGGTGCCGGACGGCCCCAATGCGCGTTCGCTGCTGCGCCTGAAGTCCGGCACGCTGACCTATGACGCCGCGGCGATCATGCCGTGGGGTGGCTATGTGATGGGTCCGTACGCGGTGCGCGAGAACGCCTCGACCAACCAGGACCGCTGGGTGGTGCAGCCGCTCACGTTCCTGCGCGAGGCGCTGCGCCTGCCGCGCATGCCGGTACCCGACACCACCACCGAGAGCGGACGGCGCCTGCTGACGATCCATATCGACGGCGACGGCTTTGCCTCGAAGGCCGAAATCCCGGGCGGCGGCTACTCGGGCGAGGTGCTGTTCCGCGAGATCTTCGATCGCTACCGCTTGCCGATGACGATGTCCGTGATCGAGGGCGAAGTCGGCAAGAGCGGCATGTATCCGAAGCTGTCGCCCGAGCTCGAGCCGATCGCGCGCAAGATCTTCGCGCAGCCTTACGTCGAGATTGCCAGCCATACCTATTCGCATCCGTTCGAGTGGACGCGTACGGTGGCCAGGCAGGAAAGCAGCGCGCGCTTCCAGGAAGGCGACGACGACTACCACCTCGCCATTCCGGGTTACAAGCTCAGCCTCGAGCGCGAGATCGGTGGCTCGATCGACTACATCAACCGCGTGCTGGCGCCGCCCGGCAAGCCGGTCAAGATGCTGCTGTGGCCCGGCGACTGCCAGGCGCCGCCCGAGGCGCTCAAGCTCACCGAGCGCGCCGGCGTGCTCAACATGAACGGCGGCGACACGCTCATCACGCGCAGCAATCCGTCGTGGACGGCGGTGGCCCCGCTCGGCATCAACAAGGCCGACGACACCTTCCAGGTGTTTGCCACCAACCAGAACGAGAACATCTACACCAACCTGTGGCATGGCCCGTTCTATGGCTTCGAGCGCGTGATCGAGACCTACGAGCTGACCGACAGGCCGTATCGCTTCAAGGCCGTCAACATCTACTATCACAGCTACTCGGGCACCAAGGCCGCGTCGCTGCGCGCGCTGCGCAAGGTGTACGACTACGTGCTGACGCAGCCGCTGATGCCGATCCACTCGACCGACTACGTGCGCAAGGTGATCGACTGGCAGGGCATGGCGGTCGCCCGCGAGCTTGGCGGCGGCACCGACGGCGCGCCCGCCAGCGGCGCCTGGGTGGTGCGTGGCGACGGCAACCTGCGCAACCTGCGCTGGAGCGGCGACGGCGTGCCCGACGTGGCCACGGCGCGCGGCGTGACCGGCTCGTCGCCGGCACCGGGCGGTGGCGTCTACGTTCAGCTCTCGGGCGGCGATGCGCGCTTCAGCTTTGCCGACAAGCCGAGCCGCGCGGTGCCGGAAATCGCCGAGGCGAACGGCCTCGTGCGGGCCTGGCAGCGCGACGGCGATACCACGCGCTTCCGCTTCGGCGGCTACTACAAGCCCTTCTTCCGGCTCGCGAATGCCAGCCAGTGCAGCGTGACGATCGATGGCAAGCCGGTGACCGGCCAGCGCGATCGCAACACGGTGCGTTTCGATCTTCCCGCGGTTACCGATCCGATAAATGTCCAGCAATCCGTCGAAGTCCGCTGCGCCGGTTGAGCGAGAGCGGCTCCTGCCGCCGGCTCTGGTGCTGACCTTCACCGCGATGGTGGGGATCGGCCTTGGCCTCATGTTCCCGCGCGAAACGCTGCGCGAGCGCCTGCTCGGCCAGGGCCGTACCGTCGACGGGCTGACCGTGGCGTATCTCGAGGCCTGGTCACGCGTGGCGCCGGACGACGTCAGCTTCATGGGCGTGCTGGCCGAACAGTATGCGCGCAGCGGCCGCCTTGACGATGCCGAAAAGCTGCTCGAACGCATGCAGGCGGTGCAGGGTACCGACCTGTCGGGCCCGATCCTGCGCACGCGCCTCGATATCACGCTGCAGCGCGCCTATGCCGCGCAGCCGGATACGCCCGAGCGCGCGCAACACCTCGAACATATGCGCGCGCTGCTCGATACCGCCACCGATGCGCGCCTGATGTCGAAGTGGTCGCTGGCGGAACTGCAGGCACTGGCCACGCAGGCACGCGCGGCCAGCGCGCCCGATGCGGCCGGCAAGCTGTATCGCGCGCTGGCGGCGCGCGATCCCGCGCATGCGGACTTCTATAACAAGCAGCTGGCGGGCATTGCGCTCGGTGGCGGCGACTATCGTGCATCGGCCAACGCGCTGTTCGAGGCGCAGGCGCGTGCGACCCGCGTGGAGGAACAACGCGCGCTGTTCCTGCAGGCGTTGCAGACGCTGCAGTCCGGCAACCTGCTCGACGAAGCGCTGGCCGAGGCCGAGCGCCACGGCGGCAAGCTGCTGAACGACGCGGAAGTCCTGCGCTATCTGACCAGACTCGCGCTGGCGGCCAACCGGCCCGATGTGGCGGCCAGATATGTCGAACGCCTGCTGCGGCTGTCGGCGCGCGTGGTGGTGCCCGCGCGCGAGCGCGGTGGCGACGAGAGCGTGCGCAGGGCGCAGCTCGATCTGGCACGGCTGTCGGCCTCGACTGGCATCCGTCGGGTCTCCGATACCGAGCCGTGGCTGGCGCGCGGCTTTGTCTACCTCGACGGTCCGCGCGGACTGCAGCGGCGTGCGGCGCTGGCCGAAGGCGGCGCTGCGTTTGGCGTGCGCAAGGTGGCGGACCAGAAGGTGGCGGACCAGAAGGTGGCAGACCAGAAAGTGGCGGCGTCGGCGGTAGCGCCCGCACCGGCGCCGGCCGCCGCGCAAGCACCGACCCCAGCGTCGACACAAGCGTCGACCCCAGCGTCGACCCCAGCGTCGACACAAGCGGCAGGTCAACCGCCCTCGCAGGCCGCGGCGCAGGCCCAGGCCCGCGCCGAGATCGAAGCGGCCACCGCGTCCGGCAAGGCGTTCAATCCCGAGGATCATGAACTCGCCTATCGCGTATTCCTGGCATCGGGCAAGCTCGACCAGGCCCAGCGCGTGGCGCAGGCCGCCGTGCAGAAGCTGCCGGGCGAGATGGTCTGGCGCGAGCGCCTGGCGCAGGTGGCCGAATGGAACCGCCAGCCCGCCGTCGCGCTGCAGAGCTGGCTCGCTTACGCGCAGGCCACCAACGACGAGCGCGCGTGGAACAACGTGATGCGGCTCGCGCCCGGCCTGTCCGACGATCGTGCCTATCTGGCAGCCTTGCGCCATCGCGCGCAGGGTGGCGATCTCAAGACCGTCGACGAAGTGGTGGCGGCGTACGAGCGGCTGGGCGAGCCCGAGGCCGCCATGGCCTTCCTGGACGGCCTCGGCAACGGTCCGCGCGCACGTCAGATCATGGAGCGCAATGCCGCGCTGGCCGAACGCGCCGGTCGCGACGACCGGGCCTTCGAACTCTATACGCAGCTCGACCGCCGCTTCGGTCCGCAACCGGAGTACGCGCTCAAGCGCGCCAACATGCTGTACGTCAAGGGCCGTCTGACGCAGGCCATGGATACCATGCTGCCGGCGCGCGCCAAGGCGGGTCCGAAGGATGTGCTGTACTGGCGCACCTTCACCGAGCTCGCGCGGCTGACGCAGCGCGACGACCTGCTGCGCGATGCCTATCGCCAGATGATGGTGGCGGTGGCACAGACCCATGACGAGCACTGCATGGAGATGCCGGCCGGGGCCGCACGCAACGACTGCCTGGCCGAAGTGCGCGACACCGAGGAGTCGGATTTTTCGACGCTGATCGCGTACTACGACAAGACCCCGATCGACGCAGGCCGCATCGCCGAGGCCGGCTGGCAGAAGCACGGCAAGCTGTCGCAGCTCGAACTCGCGGTGTATTACTACACGCGCGCCCACGCCTGGGTCCGGATCGAGCGCCTGCTGGCCGGCCTGACGCCCGAGCAGAAGCTCGAGGCCGAGCAGTCGGCGCGCTTCATGATGCGCCGCGCCGAGTACTACCGTGCCACTGGCCGGCGCGAGCTGTCGCTGGCCGACCTGCGCCATGCGGCCAGCCTGCCCGATGCCGACAGCGAGACCCTCGCCGCCCTGCTGTGGGCGCTGGTGGACATGGGCACGGACGACGAAGTGCGCGCCGTGATGCAGCGCCTGCGCGTCGAGGCCGAGGACAACCCCGACCTCTGGGGCGCCTATGCCGCGGGCGCGATGCGCTTCCAGGATGGCCGCACCGCGTTGCACTACCTGCGCAAGATGGCGGTGGGCAAGTCGGCCGATCCGCTCTGGCTGGGACTTGCGGCCGATGCCTACGAGGCGATCGGGCAGACCGACATGGCCTGGCGCATCCGCCGGCAGGCGTGGGTGGACCTGCATCACACATGGGCACCGGGCGGACTCAGGGGATCCGAGGCCGCCAGCGACGAGGCCGAGGACGAAGACAATGCGCAGGGCGCGCCCGCGCGTGCCGACCTGCGGCGCGAGATGGTCGCGCTGGGCCAGACCTTCGCCTCCGCCGACGTCTCGCGCAGCCTGGTGATCGAAATGCTGCGGCGCGACCGCGCTACCGTGGCCGGGCGCAACCTGCATCCGGCCGCGCCCGGCGGGCCCTCGGAGCTCGGCAACGTGCCCGGCCTGCCACCGCTCGAAGTGGCACCGCCGGCGGCCGTGACCGAACGCGAGCGCCGCCGCCAGAACGCGATTTCCGCCGAGAGCCGCGATGTGGCGATGGCCTGGGCCAGTTCGTCCGAATCCAATGAACTGGCGCGCGCCTGGCTGGCACGCCAGTACGCCAACCGGTGGCAGCGGCCGGCCTATGCCGAGATCGCGCTCGCGCTGGACAGCAACGACCTCAACGCGCTCGACCGCATTCTGGAGCGCCAGACCGGCCGCGTGCCGGTGGCCAACCAGATCGAGGCCAACCGCGCGCTGGATCGCCTGGGCGCGGCGCAGACGCAGGCGTTCGAGACCCAGGAGCGCGCGCGCAGCGACGATGCGCTGCAGGACGCGTTGCAGGATGCGCTGCTGTTCAATGCGCAGGCGATCGAGCCGCGCTTTACGCTGCAGCACCAGAAGCCGCTCGAATACTACGAATATGGTCTTGCCGGCGGTGCGCGGCTGTGGGGGCCGTATGCCCTCAATCTGCGCGGCACCTGGCGCGACCAGCGCTCGACCGACCCGAACCAGCTCGCCAACGTGCCGTCGCAGGACCGGCGTGCCGAACTGCAGCTGACCTACCGCGACTCGCAGCAGCGCTGGCTGATCGGCGTGGGCCGCCGCGACGGGCTTGATAACATGACCACGGCGCGCTTTGCCGGCGACTGGAACCAGGACGGCCGCGTGACCTTCAGCACGCTGGCGGGCTACAACCAGCAGGCCGACGAATCGGCCGCGTTGCGCGTGGGCGGGGCCAAGGACACGTTCAGCGTGGGCGCGCAATGGCGCCTGAGCCTGCGCGAGTTCATCGGCGGCCGCGTGCAGTACGACCATTTTTATGGCCAGGACCGTTCGGTGCTGGGTCACGGCATGGTGTACGACGTCGAGGCTGGCTATCGCATCCGCACCTCCTATCCTGATTACACGGTGCGCCTGGTCGGCACGCATGCCAACTACAGCGGCAACGGCAACACGCTGTCGTCGCGGCAGCAGCAGCTGGTGCCGGCCGACGACGGCGAAACGACCTCGGCGTTCTATATGCCGCAGGGCTTTACGCAGGCCGGTGTGGTATTCGACTTCGGCACCGAGCTGCTCGACGACTACACGCGCAAATGGCGTCCGTTCGCGGAAGTAGGCCTGCTGCGCGATACGCGCGCGGGACAGAACTTCCGTGCGCGGCTGGGACTTGCCGGACGCGTGTTCGGCAACGACCATCTGGCGGTTTACTGGTCGCACGAAACGGCGGCCCGCAACGGCGGCACGCCGCTGACCGAGATTGGCCTGCGCTATCGCTGGCTGTATTGACGACGATGAAGGTTTTCAGCAGAAACAGGGGGATCGAGATGGACAAGCGGATGACGACTCGCATGGGACGCCTGATGGCATGGTGCGGCGCGCTCGGCGCGGCGCTGTGGCTGGCCGGCTGCGCGGTCACGGACGTGGGCCGCGCGCCGCAGATGGCGCGCGGCGATACGGTGGCCATGCTGCCGATCGTGAATTACACCGAGACGCCGCAGGCCGGCCTGCGCGCCGAGGCGATTGCCGAATCGCTGCTCAAGACCGGCGGCGTGACCGGTGTCAAGCGCTACCCGGCCAATCTGAACCCGGAAACGCTGTTCGAGCCGGCCGAGCGTGAATCGGTGGGCAAGGCGCTCGAATGGGCGCGCGGCGAACGCGCGCGCTACGCGCTGACCGGTGCCGTGCAGGAATGGCGCTACAAGGTCGGTGTCGATGGCGAGCCGGCGGTGGGCATTTCGCTGCAGCTGATCGACGTGGCGAGCGGCGACGTGGTGTGGTCCGCCACCGGCAGCGACAGCGGCTGGAGCCGCGAATCGCTGTCCGGCACGGCGCAGAAGCTGCTGCGCCGCCTGCTGGCGCCGTTGATGCAGGGTTGATTCGCAAGGGGAAGATCGTGGCCAATTCCACGGAAAAGACCCGGCAGGGGCAGGGCATCGGGCTCGGCGGGCGCTATGCGCGCGTGCTCGCGCCCGCGGTGAGCGGTCGCGCCGCCGCGGTGGAACTCGTCGTCACCATGGTAGTGGCGATGGCGCTCGCGTACGCAATGCTGCCGCAGAATCCGCTGCTGCTCGGCATGGGCTTCCCGTGGGCCTGGCTGCTGCCCGTCATCCTGGCGCTGCGCTACGGCACGCTGATCGGCGTGGGCGCGGTGCTGATGCTGCTCGGTGGCTGGTTCTTCTTCGACAGCCTGCACGTCGCCAGCGCGCCGTTCCCGCGCATGTTCTTCCTGGGTGGCCTGCTGCTGGTGCTGATCGCGGGGCAGTTCGGCGATATCTGGGGTACGCGCCTGGCGCGCGCCCGCGCCGTCAACCGCTATCTCGACGAGCGCCTGGCGGCCCTGACCAAGAACCACTACCTGCTGCGCATTTCGCATGCGCGGCTCGAGAACGACCTGCTGGCCCGCCCGACCACGCTGCGCGACACGCTTTCGCAGCTGCGCACGGTGGCGCTGGAAGACATCGCGCGCGCCGGCGGCACGCGCGGCACGCTCGTGGGTGGGCAGTCCATGCTGCAGGTGGTGGCGCAAGCGTGCCAGGTCGAGGCCGCGGCGCTGTTCCCGTGCGATGGCGACGCGGTGTCGACGCTGGCATCGGCGCGCATCGGTCCGGATTTCACCCTGGACGTCGACGATCCGCTGGTGCGGCACTGCCTCGAGACGCGCACGCTCGCGCATCTGCGCGCCACCGGGCTGCAGCGGGACGCGCAGACGCGCTACGTGGCGGTGGCGCCGGTGCTGGCCGGTTCGGACCGGCTGCTCGGCGTACTGGTGGTCGAGCGCATGCCGTTCCTGTCGCTGACCTACGAGAACCTGCAACTGCTGATGGTGCTGCTGGGCTACTACGCCGACGGCGTGGAGCACGCCCCGGCCACGCACGGCATCCAGCAACTGGTACCGGCCTGCCCGTACCCGTTTGCGCTCGACTATGCGCGCCTGGCGCGGCTGCGGCGCGAGACCGGCATCGAGAGCTCGGTGGTGGCGCTGGTGTTCGACCTGGACGAAGCGCGCGACGCGCTGTTCGAACAGGTGGTGCGCAGCCGGCGCGCGCTCGACGTGGCCTGGCCCGCGCGCAGCCCGCGCCAGCGGGCCATGCTGACGTTGATGCCGCTCTCCGACGGCCAGGCGGTCTCGGCCTATCTGCTGCGTATCGAGGACATGCTGCGCGCGCAGTTCGGCGTCGACTTTGCCAGCGCGCACATCGGCGTGCATAGCCTGTCGGTGCCCGCCCACGGCGCCGAGGAAGCGCTGGTGCGCCTGCTGCAGCGCTGCCAGATCGACGGCGCGACCGTCACGGACGCCACCGCCGGCAATAGCGGCGGCAGTGCGGCAGGGGGCGGCACGCTCAGCGTGGAACCGGGTCAAGTCCATGTTTAAGCTAGCGCTCGGCGGCATCGCCGCCCAGATCGCCGCTCTCGCGCTGCTGATCCGCGGCGTGACGGGCCTGCAGACCGGCACCGGCCTGCTGCTGGCGTTTCTCGGCATGCAGCTCATCGCCGCCGCGCTGCTCGGGCTGGCGCTGTGGCGCATGTTGCCGCGCCGCTTCCGCGTGCCGTTCGGCTGGACCTACGCGTATCTCGCGCTGTTCTGCTTCTTCGTGCCGCTCGGCGGCGTGCTGGTGTGCCTGGGCAGCCTGCTGTTCGCCAAACTGTTTCCGGGCCGGCACGACGCCACCGGCATTGCCTCGATCGAACTGCCCGAGTTCGTCACGCACCTGATCTCGCGTGTCACGCACGGCGGCGGGGCGCGCCTGCGGGCGCAGCTCGGCAATACCCGCGCACCGCTGCCCGAGCGCATGACCGCGCTGGTGGCCATGCAATCGATGCCGGCACGTACGGCGAGCCCGGTTCTGCGCGAGCTGCTGGCGGACAGCACCGACGACATCCGGCTGCTGGCCTACGGCATGCTCGACGGCGCCGAGAAACAGCTGACGCAGCAGATCCTGGCCGAACTGCCGCGTCTGGAGTCCGCCGACACGCCGCATGCGCGCGGCGAAGTCAACAAGCGACTGGCGGACCTGTACTGGGAACTGATCTACCAGAACCTGGTGCAGGGCGACGTCTACCGCTATACCGCGAGCCAGGTGGAACGCTATGCAAGCGCCGCGCTGGAGACCCAGCCCGACAATGCCTCGCTGTGGTACATGCGCGGCCGTCTCGCGCTGGTGCGCAACGCGCCCGCCGAGGCACGCGAATGGCTGCGGCGCGCCGAGTCGCTCGGCTTTCCGCGCGAGCGCGTATTGCCGCTGCTGGCCGAGGCTGCCTACCTGGAACGCGATTACGCCGCCGTCCGCGCCTTGATGACGGCATTCGACAGTCCTTCGCCGCTCCCGCTGGTGCGGCCCCTGCTGCGGTACTGGCAATCATGAGCGAGATTCTGGTCAAGGGCGATTCCGCCGACGTCATGCTGTTGCTCGAGGGCACGTTCCCCTATGTGAGCGGCGGCGTCTCGAGCTGGGTCAACCAGATGATCCGGGCGTTCCCGGAAATCCGCTTCGGTATCGTCTTTATCGGCAGCCGGCGCGAGGATTACGGCAACATGGCCTACCCGCTGCCGGACAACGTGGTCCATCTGGAAACGCATTTCCTCTACGACTTTCCGCCGCCGCCGCTGGTACACGGCAGCGCCGGCGATGCCGAGGCCTTCGCGCGCGCCGACGAGCTGCACGAGGTGCTGCGCGAGCCGGGCCAGGAAGCGCGGGCCGGCGAACTGATGCGCGAGCTGATGCCGGCGCTGCGCGAAGGCGGCGCGCTGTCCGAGGACGCATTCCTCTACAGCAAGCGCGCGTGGCAGACCATCACCGAGCAATATCGCCGCTTCTGCACGGACCCGTCGTTCACCGACTATTTCTGGACCATCCGCATCATGCACAAGCCGCTGTGGCAGCTGGTGCGGATTGCCGACAACCTGATTCCGGCCAAGGTGTACCACACCGTGTCGACGGGCTATGCCGGCTTTCTCGGGGCGATGCTGCGCTATCGCAATGCGCGTCCGCTGCTGGTGTCGGAGCACGGCATCTACACCAAGGAACGCAAGATCGACCTGTTCCAGAGCCAGTGGATCCGCGACAACCGCAACGTGTTCGAGCGCGATATTTCCCAGATCAGCTATTTCCGCGAGCTCTGGGTGCGCTTCTTCGAGACGCTCGGCCGCGTGTGCTACGACGCCGGCGACGAGATCGTCGCGCTCTATGAGGGCAACCGCCGCCGCCAGATCATGGACGGCGCGCGCGCCGAGCGCACGCGCAATATTCCCAACGGCATCGACCTGCCGAAGCTGGCTGCGCTGCGCGCGCAGCGCGCGCCCGGGGTGCCGCCGGTGCTCTGCCTGATCGGCCGCGTGGTGCCGATCAAGGACATCAAGACCTTCATCCGTGCCATGCTGACCGTGGTGCGCGAGTATCCGGACGCCGAAGGCTGGATTGCCGGGCCCGAGGACGAGGATCCCGAATACGCGCGCGAATGCCGCAGCCTGGCCGAGAGTCTCGGTCTTGGCGACAAGGTCAGGTTCCTTGGCTTCCAGCGCATCGAACAGCTGCTGCCGAAGGTTGGCGTGCTGGTGCTGAGCTCGATCAGCGAGGCACTGCCGCTGGTGGTGCTCGAAGGCTATGCGGCCGGCGTGCCCTGCGTGACCACCGACGTGGGTTCGTGCCGCGAACTCGTGTTCGGCCTGCCGGGCGAGGATGCCGCGCTCGGTGCGTCCGGCGACGTGGTGCGCATCGCCGATCCAGCGGCGCTGGCGGCAGCGGCGCTGGCGCTGATGACCGACCCGGCGCGCTGGCACGCGGCGCAGGCGGCCGGCTTTGCGCGCGTCGAGCGTTTCTATACGCAGGACATGATGGTGGGCAGCTATCGCTCGCTGTACACCACGCTGATGGCCAAGCCCGATCACCACGAGCGCGATGGTGGCGGCAATCGAGGCAGCGGCAATCCCGCCCGCTGCCCGGTGCACGGAGGACACTGACATGGCCGGCATTGGCTTTGAATTGCGCAAGATGCTGCGACGGGACAGCCTGTCCGGCATGCTGAGCGCGTATGCCTACGCGGGCGTGATCAGCTCGGGCCCGTGGGTCCTGTCGATCGTCGGCATCCTGCTGATCGGCCTGCTGTCGATCGGCTTTGTGATTCCGGGGCTGCTGATCACGCAGTTCCAGGTCTCGGTCACATACCTGATCGCGCTCAGCCTGATCCTGACCGGACCCATGCAGCTGTCGTTCACGCGCTTCACCTCCGACCGCCTGTTCGAGCGGCGCGACCACCTCGTGCTGTCGAACTTCCATGCGGTGGCGCTGCTGGTCACGGTACTGGCCGGTGCCATCGGCGTAGCCTGCGCGGTGTTCCTGTTTCCGGAGCAGTCGGTGCTGTACCGCCTGCTGATGATCGCGGGCTTCGTGATCATGAGCAATATCTGGATCGCCACGATCTTCCTGTCGGGCATGAAGCAGTACAAGTCCATCGTGTGGACCTTCCTGGTCGGTTACACCATCACGGTGGCGGCCGCGCTGGGCTTGCGCACGCATGGCCTGGAAGGACTGCTGGGCGGTTTTGTGGGCGGCCAGCTGTGCCTGCTGGTCGGCATGGTCACGCTGATCTACCGCAACTACACCAGCCAGCGCTTCATGTCGTTCGAGGTGTTCGAACGGCGTAGCCTGTATCCCAGCCTGGTGGTCATCGGCCTGCTCTACAACCTGGGCATCTGGCTCGACAAGTTCATGTTCTGGTACGCGCCGTCCACGGGCCAGCAGGTCATCGGGCCGCTGCACGCGTCGATCATCTACGACATTCCCGTGTTCCTGGCCTACCTCGCCATCATTCCGGGCATGGCCGTGTTCCTGGTGCGCATCGAGACCGATTTCGTCGAGTACTACGACGCGTTCTACAACGCGGTGCGCGGCGGCAGCTCGCTGGAGCATATCGAGGACATGCGCAACACCATGGTGCAGACCATCCGCCTGGGCCTGTACGAGATCGTCAAGGTGCAGGCGATCGCGTCGCTGGTGCTGTTTGTCATCGGCGGCTGGGTGCTCGGCGTGCTGGGCATCTCGGAGCTTTACCTGCCGCTGCTGTATGTGGACGTGATCGGCGCGAGTCTCCAGGTGGTGCTGCTCGGGGTGCTTAACATCTATTTCTATCTGGACCGGCGCCGCGAGGTGCTGCTGCTGACCGGTACCTTCGTGGTGCTCAACTTCGCGCTGACACGGCTGACGCTCGGCCTCGGGCCGGCCTGGTACGGCTACGGCTTTGCCGTGTCGCTGCTGCTGGTGGTGGCGCTGGCGCTGTACCTGCTCGACCGCAAGCTCGACCGCCTCGAATACGAGACGTACATGCTGCAATGAATGTGGCGTGCCCGCCATCCTCGTAGCGCCTGCGGCGGCAGGCGTCAAATCGGGGCTGCGGGTATGCAACAGACATTGGCGGATTCCCCTCATCCTGCACCCGACGCTCGACGCATGGTGCCGCGTTTAGGTAACATGGCGCGATACCGTCCGTCAGAGCCAGCTGCACGCGGGCGCGTCAAGAGCAGAGGGGTGTATGAGAATTGCCTCCGTCGAGGATGACGAGAGCCAGGCCGAGCTGATTCGTGAACTGCTCGGCGAAGCGGGATTTTCCTGCGCGAGCTTCGGTACGGGATCGGCCTTCCTGCGGGCACTGCGCGACCAGGCCTTCGATCTGCTGATCGTCGACTGGCACCTGCCCGACACCAGTGGTTACGAGGTGGTGAGCTGGGTCCGCCAGCAGTCGGGCCGCCTGCCGCCCATTCTCTTTCTTACCAGCCGCGCCGAGGAAAGCGATATCGTCGCCGGCCTGGCGGTCGGGGCGGACGACTACATGATCAAGCCCGTGCGCGGCGGCGAACTGGTCGCGCGCGTACGCGCGCTGCTGCGCCGCGCCTATCCCGAAGCCCCGCAGGAACAACTGGTGCGCCAGGGCGCCTACCAGTTCGATGCGCGCGCGCGTACGGTCACCCTGGACGGTGCGCCGGTCGAGCTCTCGCCGCGGGAATTCGACCTCGCGCTGTTCCTGTTCCGCAATATCGGTCGCCTGCTGTCGCGCGACGTGGTCGAGCAGGCCGTCTGGGGCCGGGCCATGGAGGCGGGCTCGCGCACGCTCGATACGCATATCTCGCGCCTGCGCATCAAGCTGGCGCTGCGGCCCGATAACGGCGTGCGGCTGACCTCGGTCTACTCGCACGGATACCGCTTCGAGGAAGCGGGGCCGGCCGATGCGTGAGCGCGCGCGGCGGTGCGCGGCATGACGCCCGCCACCGCATCCCGGCGCCCGGCCGGGTCGTCGGGGACCGCGCGGTTCCGTCGCCGTACCCTGCTGGAATGGGGTCTGTTGCTGGCCGTGGTGACGGTGGCGATGGTGATGGCGGTGCAGTGGCGCTGGAGTGCACGTGCCGACCTCGCGCTGATGGATTTCGCGATCGCCGCGCGCGCGCATGGACACCCGCACGAGCGCGGCTTCATCATGGTCGGTCCGCTCTGGTTCTGGCTCGGTACGCTGGTGCCGGTGTGGCTGGCCGCGCTGGCCGCGTTGCGCCTGACCCCGCGCGGCGCGCTGGTGGCCACCACGCTGCTGATGGCCGCGCTGATCAGCGCCAGCCTGCTCGGCGCCACGCTGGCCCATGTGTGGTTCCCGCCGGCCGCCGGCCTGTTTGGCTGCCTGCTGTTCTATCCGCTCTGGAGCTGGCGGCGCCAGGAGGCGGCCCTGCGTTTTCTGACGGCGGAAGTCGAGCGGCTGTCGCGCGAGCCAGGCTTGTTGCCGCCCCCGCAACGCCCGGACCGTTCGCTCGACGGGCGCATGCAGGCCGTGTTCGACATGACGGCGAGCCTGCGCGACCTGCGCCGCTTTCTAGCCGACGGGCTCGAAAGCCTGCCCGAAGCCACCGTGATCTGCAATCTCGACGGCAGCATCATCCTGGCCAACCGGCGCGCGGTGGCGCTGGCCCCGGCCGTGCTGGCGGACATCCCCGCGCGCGATCCGCGCCCGTCCGGCGCCGCCATGGCCCCGTGGCCGGACGACGCGCTGGCGCCGCCGGGCCTGCCCGATATCATCGAGATCCTGTTTCCGGTGCCGGGGCCGGGACTCGCCTACTGGGACGCACTATGCGCGACGCTCGAGGACGATGCGCCGGTGGTGTCCTCGGCCGATTCGCACGGGGTCGAGCTGGCCACCGAAACCGACCGGCGCTACCTGCTCCATGGCGCGCCGCTGCATGGCGAGGCGGGACGGCCCGCGGGCGTGATTGTCAGCCTGATCGACATCACCGCGGTGCGCCGCGCCGAACGCCAGCGCGAGCAGACCATGCGCTTTCTGTCGCACGACATGCGTTCGCCGCAGGCCTCGATCCTCGCGCTGATCGAACTGCAGGCCCGGCCGGGGCGTGCCTTGCCCGAGGCCGTGCTGCTGGCACGGATCGGCGATCTGGCCCAGCGCACGCTCGCGCTGGCCGACGATTTCATCCGGCTCGCGCAGGCGGAATCGCAGAACCTGGCGTTCTCGCCGGCCGACCTGCATGGCCTCGTGCTCGATGCCACCGACGCGTTGTGGGCGTTGGCCAAGGCCCGCGGCATCGAGCTGCGGCTCGAACTGGAGCCGGACACGCCGATGCTGCGCGTGGCGCCCGCGCTGGTGGTGCGCGCGATCGCCAACCTGGTCAGCAACGCCATCAAGTTTGGTCCGCCCGAGCGTCCGGTTGGCGTGCGCTTGCGGCGCCTGGGCGCGTATGTCGCCATCGAGGTCAACGACGAAGGACCAGGCATCGCGCGCGCCGACCATGCGCGCCTGTTCCAGCCGTTCAGCCGCCTGCACGACGCGTCGCCCGACGTTCCCGCCGGCAGCGGCCTCGGGCTCGTGTTCGTCAAGACCGTGGCGGAGCGCCACGGCGGCCGCGTGACGGTGCAGAGCGATGTGGGTCGCGGCGCCGTCTTCACCATCCTGCTGCCGGTCCGGCACTGAATCGCGAGCGCCGCGACGTCGCGGCCGACACAATTGTTGGCAATCGCCGCAAGCGAAATTGCCTACGATCACAGGCGCTACGGACACCGCATCCGTGGCTTTGGTGCCCGCGCCAGTCCCGTTATGCAATCCTGGCGCGGGCACGCCCTTTTGCGCCGCGCGCCGGCAGCGTGATGATGAATTCGCTGCCTTCGCCAAGCACCGAGCGGCAGCGGATCTGCCCGCGCGCCTTGCCGATCGCCGCCTTGGCGAATGCCAGTCCAAGCCCGTTGCCCGGTACCGGTTCGGCATCGGCGGTCGGAAACCGGCGGAAGCGCTCGAACAGGTAGGGCATGTCCTGCGGGCGGATGCCCGGCCCCCGATCCCGGATCGACAGTTCGAGATGGCGCCCGTTGCGCTGCAGCGTGCAATGGATGGCATCGTGCGCGGGACCGTACTTGATGGCGTTGTCCAGCACGTTGGCGATGGCGCGGTACAGGCTGTCCGGTTCCGCATGCACGAGGTACGGTGCGCCATCGGGTTCGCTCGGCACCAGCCGGATATGGCGCGCCTGCGCCGCGACCGTCAGGTCGTCGCAGGCGTCGAGCATCAACCCGTACAGATCGACTTCGGCCGGGCGATACGACAGGACCTGCAGCTCGCTGAGACGGACGAAGTCGTCGACCATGTCGAGCGTGCGCCGCGCATTGGATTCGATGCGCGCAAACAGGTCCGGCGCGGCGCGGTAGGTTTCCGTGGTGCGGGCCATGTCCAGCAAGGCAAGGATCGATGCCTGCGGCGAACGCATATCGTGCGACAGGCTGGTCATCAGCGCCTCGCGTCCGGCGTCGCGGCCAAAGCCATGGCCGCCACCGAGCGAAAGCATCGCGCGGGTGAGCTTCTCGAGCGGTGACACGTACTGGCCGCGGAACACGAACAGCGCACACACCAGCGCCGCCAGGACCAGCGCATTGACCACGCCCACCGCAACCACCTTGCGCTCGTGTGCCTCGATGGCGGCGACGAGGTCTGCCGCGGCGGGCTGCAGCACGCTGTCGCGAAAGCGCACGATCGCGTGCATGCCACGCCGGTACCCATCGATAAAGCCCGGCGGTTGCGCGATCCCGTGGGCAGACTGCTCGCCCGAGACGATCAGTTGCGTGGCGCGCATGTAGGCGTCGTTGAAGTAATCGGAGGTCATGCTGTCGATCTCGGCGACCAGTGCATCGCGGTTGGGTACGCTGGCGACGCGGATGGCGATGAGATCGCGCAGTTGCAGGATGCGGCCCTCGGTAATCGCGAGGCGTTCGCGATCGTCCTGCGTAAGCCGCCGCGCGGTGGCCAGCGGCTCGAGCAGCAGTGCGCCCAGCCGCCCCGCGTACTCGCGCATGTCGGCGATATTGCGGGCCAGCAGCACGGCCTCGGTGGTCGCGGCATTGAGTTCGGCGATCTGCAGCGTGCACTGGTTGAGGATGGCGGTAAACGGCTCGGTGGCGGACATCATGCGATTGACCGCGCGCAGGATGGTGCCGCGCGCGGTGCGGCTTTCGTCGTCGCTCCGCAAGGCATCCATGACATGCCGCGTTTCCGCGAGCCGTGTGCTCACGACGTTCAATGCGTTGACCATGCTGGGACAGCGCACGCAGTTGGCCCGTCGCAACGCGTGCACGAGATTGCCCAGCTCGGTGTCGGTGCGCGCGCGCGCACGCCGCATCTCCACCAGGCGCCGCTCGAATTCTGCGGGCGCGAGGCTGGCAAACAGGGCATTGGTCGGCTCGCGCTCGGCCGACACGGCCTCATAGGCACGCAGGGCGGCAGCAAAGAAGGCCAACGCATCGCGCGAGGCCAGCAGGCGCAGATGATGGCGGCCTTCGGCGTACATGGTCCAGGCAATGGGCAGGCTGGCAAGGCAGACCAGTGCCGCGCCGACGGCCCAGTAGCCGGCCCATGACGGCGAGCGCTTCATGCGTCCTCGGTCGCGGCGCAGCCTTGCCGCGCATCGAGTCGATAGCCGTGGTTGTAGAGCGAGACCACGCGCAGGCCGTTCTCCGCGCGCAAGCCGAAGCGCATGCGCAGGTTGCTGATGTGCGCGTCCAGCGTGCGCGACTGCACGCCGTGGTGCCGGCCCCATACCGCGACGTGCAGGCGTTCGCGGGAGACGATCTGGCCCGCGTTCTGGAACAGTTCCCACGCCAGCGCGAATTCGGTCGAGGTCAGGTGAATCTCGTCGTCGCCACGGCGGGCCTGGCACGCCCCGCGGTCGAGGGTGAACTTGCCGATCGTGATACGGGTGCGCGCATCCGTGACGTGACGGCGCGTGGCCGATTCGACGCGCGCCAGCAGTTCGTCGCGGTCGACCGGCTTGCGGACGAAGTCGTCGGCGCCGCAACGCAACGCCGTCGCCACGTCGCGCCCCTCATTTTTCTGTGTCAGGAATATCACGGGGGTGGAACGATGATGGCGTAGCCTGGCCCAGGCCAGCACGTCGAGCCCGGACAGATCGGGCAGGATCCAGTCGAGGATCAACGCATCGAACTTGTCCGATTGCAGCGCGCGAATGAAATCGCGTCCGGTGCCGAAGCTCGCGACCTCGTGATTCGCGCTGTTGAGCCATCGGGTGATGAGGTTTGATTGGACGACATCGTCCTCCAAGAGCGCGATGTTGAGGCGGCCTCGCATGTCCCCTCCATTGAGGTTTCGTTACTGTTTCCAGACTGTCGAATGGCCTCGCGCATCGATAGCGCGAAGCGCTCCTGTACTGCGTGAAAAATCGGAACACCACCGGGAAGGTGAACAGGCGGTCAGGCTAACCGGCGGCCGGCGGCCGGCGGTCATGGGTCCAGTGACGGCCAGCCCGCGGGCATGCGCACAACAGGGGTGGGAGATGGTGCGCAACGGTGTGCCATGCGGTGCGTCGATGCGGTGCGTCGATGCGGCCGGCGACGAGCACATTTGTACCAGAACCCATGCGCCATCTCCACGGATCGAATGTATTAAATCATCACAGTGCGCCGCACACGTCTGCGGAAAATCAAGGTGCGTCAAGAATGTTCGCCGGGTGCGCCACGGTATGCATAGTGTGACGAGGGCGGCCGTGACGAGCCGAGCGGCCGGCCTGTCCCGCATGTATCTCCGGAGGAGTCCAGGCCATGCCTGAATTGATCATTGACGATGTGTTGTGGGCGCGTATCGCGCCTATCGTGGCCCCGTTCAGCAAGTCGCGCAGCATGCGCGGCGGACGGGAGCCGGTGTCGGACCGTGCCGCGATGGTGGGCATCCTGTTCGTGCTGCGTACTGGCATTCGATGGAACGCCTTGCCGCGCGACCTCGGGGCGGGTTCCGGCGTGAGCTGCTGGCGCCGCCTGCGCTATTGGCAAAGCATCGGCGTATGGGCCGCCTTGCAGGATGTATTGCGCGAGTGCGAGCCAGGCGGCACGCCGATCGACTTCACGCGCACGGCACGCGGGCGCCGTCCGCTCCAGCGCCTGCCGTCACGCTAGCGCCCGACCATCCACGCCGGGACCGGCTGTGCCTGGAAGTCCTCGATGACGGCGGCCGCCCGGTCGGTCCTGACCGTCAGCATGCGAAAGCCGTCCTTCGGCGGCTCGCTGGCATCGACCGTCACGACGGCGCTGAACTCCTGTGCGGCGTCCTCGCACGCGCGCCGGCCGGTGAGAATGGCCAGGCGCAGGATATGGATCGGGATGAACTGTTCCACGCTGGTCATGCGCTGCAATGCGGCCGGCGCCAGCAGCAAGGAGGCGTTGGACAGTTCGGCGAAGCGGCGCCGGAGCGTGGCGCGGGCATCCTTGCCGATCAGCGCGCCGCAACCCCATTGGCCGGCACGCGTCATGGCGCGCACGCCCGGCTGCCACAGCTCGCCGACGGTGAGTCGTGCCTCGCCCGCACAGACGGCGGCATCGTCGTCCTGGAGCGACCACAGCCGGGCGGTATGGCCGAGCAGGTCGAACGCGTAAGCCACGCGACCGAAGATGCGCTGATAGCCGATGACGCAATCGATGTCGTCGTCGTAGACGGGAACCGCGTCGCGCGGCAGGCGCTGGACGCGGAGCTGGAAGCGGCCCGGCGAGCCGGGATAGGTGCCGGACCAGGCCACGGCCTGGCTTGCGGTCGGACGGATGTGCGTGGACATGGCGGCGGGTATCGGCCAAGAGTGAGGAAGGGGTGAAGGATGCGCGGCCAGTGTGCCCGACCGCGTGCGCCGCGCGCCGGCGCCGAACACTTCTTTAGCCTTTGCGGATGGCGCGCCGCCGCCGCGGTCGGCTGCCATCGCCGGCTGCCGTAGTCCGCTACTGTAGTCCGCTACTGTAGGCCGCGGCCCTGGTCCGAGGCCGCCATCCCACGCCGCCATCCCACGCCGCAATCCCACGCCGCAATCCGACGCCGCAATCCGACGCCCCGATCCGACGCCCCGATCCGACGCCGCGGGCGCGCCCGTGCGACCGGTCGCGATGCCGGCCATGTCATGCGCGGTCAATGCCAAGGTTTGTCAATTCTTGCCGGCGCCGAGGCGGCGCCCACTAAGCTGCGGGCGTGATCGGCAGTCCCGACAGGCCATGGATCACGCTCATGGACAACGCGTATGCAAAGCGATAGCGGCATGACCCTGGTAGAGCTACTGACGGTAGTCGCCATTACCGCGACCATGGCGGCCTTCGCCATGCCGAGGCTGACGCCGCTGGTGCTCGCCAACCGCCTCGATGCCCTGGTGGCGGAGGCTGGCGACGACATCGAGTTCGCGCTCAGCGAAGCCATGCGCCGCGGGCAGCCGGTCACGCTCTGTCCCGTGCGCGGCGCGCGCGGCGACTGCGCGCGCGCGGGCAACTGGCAAGCCGGCTGGATCGTCTTTGTCGATCTCAACGGCAATGGCGTGCGCGACGACGGCGACACCGTGGTGCGCCGGCGCAGCGGCTTCGGCACCGGCGTGGCCGTGACGGCGCAGCCGCGCATGGCCGCGCTGACGATCGATGGGGAAGGCGTGTTCGTGGGTCTGCCGCGGCATGCACGCATGGTATTCACACTGACCGCCGCCGGCAGCGCGTCCAGGCGCTGCATCGGCTTGCGCAACCTCACCGCCGAGTATGCGATGCAACGGCCGGGGCAAGGATCATGCCGTTGAAGCGGCAGCGGGGCCAGCGCGGCACGGCGGGCGCAGCGGGATCATCGCTGATCGAGGTCCTGGTGGCGTTCGTGATCACCGCGGTCGTGTTGCTGGGTCTGATGCGCCTGGTGCCTGGCGCTTTCCTGCAGACCGGCGAGGCGCGCACCCGCGCCTTCGTCGCGACGCAGATGCAGGCGCTGGTGGTGGCGGTGCAGGCCAATCGTGCGTACTGGGTGGCCGCCGGCGCAGGGGACCAGGTTGCGGCTTCCGGCGCAGGGGACCACGGCGCGCCCTCCGGCACAGGGGACCATGGTACGGAGGCCGCCATCATCCGGCGCGCGATCGCGCTCGATGCCGCCGGCCTGCCGCCCGCCGACCTGTGCGAGCACGCCCCATGCCGGCCGCTGCAGATGGCTCTGGCCGACGTGGCGCGCGTACGCGATGCGCTGCGGCAGCGCGCGAGCGAAGTGCGGGGCGAGGTCGCATGCGCCGGGCCGGCGGGGCGGGTGTCGTGTGTGGTCCGGCTGTCGTGGCAGGAACGCATGGCCGCGGCGCAGGCGACGCGACGCGAACTGTCGCGGCAGTTCCTGCCATGAGCCGCGGCCGCCTGCGCGGGTTCCGCACCGGCCGCGCCGCCGGCCATTCGCTCGCCGCGCTGCTGGTGGCGCTGGTCATCGGCATGATGGTGGCGGCCGCACTGTTCTCCATTTTCGTCAGCCTGAAGACGTCGTTTCGCACCCAGATGGCGCTGGCGCGCGCCATGGCGGCCGAGCAGCGCGCGGTGGCACGTCTCGACCATGCGGTGCAGATGGCCGGCTACTTTCCGGCCAGCGAATACCAGGGGCCGGGGCGTCCGCAGTTCGCCGCCGGTGGCGCATGGCGGCAGGGGCAGGATCTGCGCGGGATCGATGCGCCGGCCGCCACGGGCGATACGTTCAGTGTGCGCTTCCGGGCTGCGCGCGAGGACGGCCTGCGCGATTGCGGTGGCGGACTCGTGGCGGGGCAGGCGGCCTCGACGTTCATGCAGACTTTTGCGGTCCGGCAGGGCGTGCTTGTGTGCGATCTGGCCGATGCCGCGGGCACCACGCTTGCCACCTACACCATCGCCGACGGCGTGACACGGTTTGCGCTGCGATATGGCGTCGATGGCGACGGCGACGGCAGCGTCGATCGCTATCTGCCAGCCGCCGATGTGACGGCATCGGCAGCATGGGGACGCGTGCTGACGGTGCGCTTCGCCGTGGAAATGGTCAATGACGGTGCGGTCCATGACGACGGCAGCGCGCGCCTGGCGCAGGCATGGACGCACACCGCGAGGATGATGCATCGTGACTGACCCCCGCAGGTCCCGCCAGGATGGTTTTGTGCTGATGCTCGCGTTGTGCCTGGTGGCGGCACTGGGCGCGCTCGGCGCCGCGCTCCTGCGGCACGTACCCGTGCGCGAGCGGATCGCGGCCAATGCGATCGAGAAGCTGGAGGCCACGGGCGCGGCGCAGGACGCGCTGCGCCTCGGCGAGTCCTGGCTCGCGGAGGGCGGCGCGCCGAATGCCGTCCCATGCGCGTCCGCCGCCCGTGCGCAGCAGGGCGCGATGCGGGTGTGCGACCGCGCGCTGGCGGCGCCGCTGGCGCCGCCGTGGCCCGAGCGTACCGAGCCGTTGCCGGGGTTCCAGGGCGCGCGCGCACCGCGGGCCGCCCTCCATATTCACGATCTCGGCCTGTCCGCGGGTGGCGACGCGCGCCTCTACCAGGTGACGGCCGTCGGCTACAGCGAGCGCGGCGAAGCGGTCGCCATCCTGCGCAGTACCTACCGCCTCGGCACCGCCGCGCGCAATCTCGGAGCTCCCTGATGTCACTCAAGCCTTCCCCAACCTGGCTTGCCGGCTGCATGTTCCTCGTTGCCGCACCGGCCGATGCCCAGGGCACGCCGCCCGTGCGGGCCGACGGCAACGCCGGCAGTGTCCAGTTCATCGACGACGACCTTACCGGTGCCTCGTCGCACTATCGCTGGATCGCGATCAACGGTGCGTGCCTGACCGCCGGCAATGTCGCACTGCCCATTCCGGGCTGCGCCGGTCTGCCGTATTACCGGAGCAAGAAGAATGGCCGCGGCGCGCAGGTGCAGGTGGGCGGGATGCGCGGCAGGCTGCCCGATCCGCCCGGCGCCGGCGCGCTGCGCCTGACCAATGGCGACGAACGCGCCGACGGCGACAATGGCGACATGCAGAGCGGTGCCGTGATGTCGGAGTTCGTGTTCCCGACGGTCGAAGGTGTCGATATCGTCTTTACGAGTGTCACCTACGGTGGCGACGGCATGAACGGTACCGGCGCGGACGGCATGAGCTTCTTCCTCGCGGATGGTGCCGAGCCGCCCACGGTTGGCGCCACGGGCGGCGCACTGGGCTACAGCTGCTCCAACAACAAGGCCGAGCCCGATGGCGTTGCGGGCGCCTACCTCGGTATCGGCATCGACGAATTCGGCAACTTCTCCAACCGCAACGATGTCACCAGTTCCGGTCCGTACTTCGTACCCAATCCCAACCACATCGTCGTGCGCGGCGCCGGGGACGTCAGCTGGAACTCGCTGAGCAGGCGTTATCCCCGTCTGTACCCGGCATGGCTGCGCGGCAGTGAGCGCCAGGCGGCGGTCAGGCGTGCGTGCGAGACCGGCTTCGCGCACGATCACAGCCGGTACGTGCGCGGCAACGCCACCGCCATCCCGCTGCAAAACTACCGGTTCCTGACCGCGCAACGGGTGCCGGAGCAGATTGCCACGGCCCAGGGCCGCTCGCATCCGACACGGGGCGAAGCCCGTCCCATCACCTACGCCATCAAGCTGACGCAGGACGGCCGCCTCAGCATGCGCTACAGCTATAACGGCGGCGATGCCGTGCCGGTCCTCGACGACTACGACATCGTCGCGCAGAACGGTCCATTGCCGCCGACGCTGCGCTTCGGCTTTGCGGCCAGCACGGGCCTGGGCAGCAACGTGCATGAGATCACGTGCTTCCGGGCCACGCCGGATACGCAGTCGCAGAGCAGCGCCACGGCAGGTCCGCCGCCGGCCAGCCGGGTCGATACCGGTCCGCAGGTCTATTTCAGCTTCTTCGACGAACGGTTCTGGACTGGCCGCGTCACCGCGCATGGCGTGGTGCGGCGCGCCAACGGCAGCGTCGACCTCGAGGCGCGGCCGAGATGGGACGCGGCATGCGGCCTGACGGGCGGGGACTGTCCCGGGACCGGCGCCGGCGGCCCGGCCTTGGCGCCCTCCGCACGCGCGATGGTCACGTGGAACGGCGTCCGCGGCGTGCCTTTCCAGTGGCAGTCCCTGGCGCCCGCGCAGCAGGCGGCGCTGTCTGGCGCAAGCCGGCGCGCGGCCACGCGCGCGGCAACCGGTGCCGTAACAGGGACGGTCACGGGCGCGGCATCCAGCGGTGCCAGGATCGTGGCGTACCTGCGTGGCGAGCGTGGCGACGAAGTCGGGGCCGGCGCGGGCGGCACGCTGCGCAAGCGCAAAGGCATGCTCGGCGATATCGTGCGCTCCAGTCCGGCATGGGTAGGTGCGCCCACGGCGCCGTATGACGCGCCGTGGCGCGACGCGCTGCATGGCAAGCTGCCCGGGCCCGAGCCCGACGGCAGCTACGCGGCGTTCGCCCGGCAGCATGCCGGCCGCCAGCATGTGGTCTATATCGGTGCCAACGATGGACTGCTGCACGCCTTTCGCGCCGGCGGCGCCGATGCCGGCAGCGCCGGCGCGCATACCTACAACGATGGCCGCGAGATCCTGGCCTACATGCCATCCGCCGTCGGCGCCGCCATTCGCGGCGTCACGCCCGCATACGATCTGGTCTCGCCGCAGTACGTGCACAACCTGTATGTCGATGCCACCGCCGGCAGCGGCGACCTGTTCCATGGTGGCGCGTGGCATACCTGGGTGGTGGGCGGACTCGGCGGCGGCGCGCGTCCCGACGGACCGCGCGCGGACGATACGCATGCCGCGGCGGGCATGATCTACGTGCTCGACGCGACCGATCCGGCGCGCTTCGAGGCGCGCAATGCGGCCAGCGTCGTGCTGGGCGAATGGTCGTCCGCGCGCCTCGACAGCGAGGCGCTGTGCAATGTGGCGCCATGCGGCGCCAGGCTCGGCATGGTCTACGGCACGCCGCTGATCCGCCGCCTGCATAACGGCAAATGGGCCGTGCTGTTCGGCAATGGCTACAACAGCGCGCATGGCACGGCAGGGCTGTTCGTCATGCTCGTCGATCCGGCGCAAGGCGCGGCCGGTGCCACGTTCCATGTACTCGATACCGGCGTGGGGCCCGCGCACGACCCGGCCGGCCGGCAGCGCCGCAACGGCATCGCGCAGGTGACCGCGGCCGATCTCGACGGCGACCACATCACCGACTATGTCTATGCCGGCGATCTGTTCGGCAATGTCTGGCGGTTCGATCTCACCGACGCCGATCCGGCCCGCTGGCACGTGTCTCCCGCGCCCGTATATGCCACGCAGGGCGCGCCCATCTCGACCCGCATCCTGGTTTCGGCCATGCCGGCGGAAGGGGGCGGCGCGCGCGTGATGCTGCATTTCGGCACCGGCCGGCAGATGGACCGCACGGTCGCCGCGCCTGGCGCGTACGCCCCGGGCCAGCATGCGCTGTACGGCGTGTGGGACGCCGCCTTCGAAGGGTGGAACGCCCGCGCTGGCGCAGCCCATCGTTATGCCGCCCTGCCTGCGCCGCGCACCCTGGTAGCCGATGACCTGTTGCCGCAGACCACCCGTACGCTGGTCACGGGTACCGGTACCGGCACCGGCCCGGCACTGCGTCAGGTCAGCACGCGCGACGTCTGCTGGCAGCGCTCGGCGCGCTGCGCCGCGGTCCAGTATGGATGGCGCCTGCCGTTGCCGGCACCGCGCGAACAGATCGTGCACGATCCCGGCCTGATCGGCGACATGCTGGTGGTCAACACCACGATTCCGCCCACGGAGGCCAGCAGGCTGTCATGCGCCGCGCCCGACAGTACCGGCTACACCATGGCCATCCGTCTGGACACCGGCGGCGCGGCCAGGCGGTCGTTCTTCGATCTGGCCGGCACCGCTGTGGCCGGCCCCGACGTGATCAGCGGGGTCGGCCTCGATGCCACCGGTGCGCCCACGGTGGTGACCTGGCAGGATCGCACCTTTATCGCGCAACAGACCGTCAAGGGGGTCGGCAAGCTGACCGAGATCCGGCTCGCCCAGGGCGGCAAGGGCAGCCGCATCAACTGGATGAAGCTGCAATGAGGCCGGTGCCTACGCTCCGGCAGGCGCGCCGCCGCAGGACGGTCCGGCACGCATCGCCCGGTTTCACGCTGATCGAACTGATGATGACGCTCGTCATCCTCGCCATCATTGGCGCCATCGCGATGCCGCTCTACCAGTCATACGTGTCCGGTGCCCGCCGCGCCGATGCGAGGTTCGCCTTGCTCGATCTCGCCGCGCGCCAGGCGCGCTTCATGGCGCTCCATGGGCGCTACAGCGAGCGCGCGCAGGAGCTCGGCTATGCGGCTTCCGCGCGCGCCAGGGGCTTTCCGCTCGACCGCGAGTGGTATCGCATCAGGGTCTCGGTCCAGCCGGGCGGCAGCGGCTTCGAGGCCGCTGCCGCGCCGCTGGGTGCGCAGCGCGGCGATGCCTGCGGAACCTATCGCCTCGACCATCTCGGCACGCAACGGAACACCGGCAACACGCTGCCGAGTGCCGCGTGCTGGTAGGCGAAAGTGCGCGCAAAAGCGGCGCTTCCTCAAGATTTCCCCAGTACCGCCGGCGACAAATTGACGCGTGATTACATGGATGCGGCCCGCATCGGGCGGGCCCAAACATCTCACATCTGAGGGATACACCATGCATCAATCACGCCGCAAGGCACCAGGGCAACAGGGCTTCACCATGATCGAACTGATGGTCGTGGTGGCGATCATCGGCATTCTCGCCGCGATTGCGGTGCCGCAGTATCAGGACTATTCGTCGCGCACGCAGATCACGCGCGCGGTGGGCGAGTTGTCCGCCTACAAGACGGGTGTCGAAGACCAGTTGCTGCAAGGTAACAACACGATCCGGAACGAGGATATCGGGTATGTCAAATCGACGCTGACGCAGGGGCCGACGCCCGGCGCCGGCGTGTCGTCAGCCGGGGCGGCCGGCGCCGGCGCGCCGATCTGGACGTTCAAGCAGGCCAGCAACGAGGGCGCGCTCGAAGTGACGCTGGGCGACAAGGCCAGCACGGCGATTCGTGGCGTGGTCATCCGGTTGCCGCGCAATGCGGCCGGCGCATGGTCCTGCGAAATCCGGAAGGGCTCGGCCACCGCGATGAAGGCCTCGTTCGTGCCGCCCGGCTGCACGTACGTGTCGTAACGATCCGCTGTCGTAACGATCGTCGTAACGATCGGCGCAGCTGCCCGCCCGCCCCACGTGCCCCACCGGCATCATGGCGGGTGGGGCCAGGGAGGGTGGCGCGGGCTAGCGCGCGGGCGCGCTGGCGGACGCCAGGCTGTCGGCATGCACCTTCGGCGTCAGGAACACCAGCAGCTCCTTGCGATCCTTGTTGCGCGTGGTATCCCTGAACAGCGCGCCCAGGACCGGCACGTCGCCGAGCAGTGGCACCTTGTTCTGCTGCGTCGCCTCTTCCTCGGTGTAGATGCCGCCGATCATGACCGTGCCGCCGTTCTCCACGAGCACCTGCGTCCTGACGTGCTTGGTATCGATGGCGAAGCCGCTGGCGGTGGCAATGCCACGGCTGTCCTTGTTGACGTCGACGTCGAGGATGACCTTGCCCTCGGGCGTGATGCGAGGCGTGACTTCGAGCTTGAGATTGGCCTTCTTGAACTGCACCGCGGTGGCGCCGCTCGACGTGGCCGACTGGTAGGGCAGCTCCGTCCCCTGTTCGATCAAGGCCTGGATGTTGTCCGCTGTCACCACGCGCGGGCTCGAGATGATCTTGCCCTTGCCGTCGGCCTCCAGCGCGGACAGTTCCAGCGCCAGGAAGCGGCTGGCATTCGCATTGAACAGGCTGAAGGCCAGCGACGCCGGCGCGACGCCATTGAGCGCTGCGGCCGGCAGGCTCAACGCGGGTACGTTCTCGATGACGCCGCCGCCATCGCGGCCCGGCACCACGTTTGCATACTGGCTGCCATAGTTGGCGCCCTGCGTGCGCGAGGCAAAGCCGAGGCGGACGCCGAGGCTGCGACTGAAGGAATCGGTCGCTTCCACGATGCGCGCCTCGATCAGGACCTGCCGGACCGCGACGTCGATCCTGCCGATAAAGCTGCGTATTTCCTCGATCTTGCCGGCCACATCCGAGATGAACAACTGGTTGGTGCGTACGTCGGCGGTGAGCGAGCCTCGCCTGGACAGCATGCGCGGGCTGGCACCGGCGCCACCCGTGGCGGCGCCCGCCCCGCCGCTGCCGAGCAACATCGCCCGGACTTCTTCAGCCCGCTGGTAGTTGAGCGCGATGACTGCACTGCGTAGCGGTTCCATATCGCCGACCTGGAGCCGCGCTTCCATCTCGAGCTTTTCCTTCTCGGCGAGCTCGGCACGGGGCGCCACCCAGATCACGTTGCCCTGACGGCGCGAAGCCAGGCCCTTGGCCTCCAGCACGATATCGAGCGCCTGGTCCCAGGGGACATCCTTCAACCGCAGCGTGAGGTTGCCCTGTACGGCGTCGCTGGTGATGATGTTGAGGTTGGTGAAGTCGCCAAACACCTGCAGCAGCGCACGCACGCCAATGTTCTGGAAATTGAGCGACAGGCGCTCGCCGCCGTGGCCGCTGGCGCGCAGCGCCGGCTCATGCGCGGCCATACTGGCGTGGCCGCGCGCGGGATCGAGAACGATCACGAACTGGTTGCCGCGTACCTCGGTGCGATACGACACCGCGCGTGCCAGATCGAGTACGACGCGGGTCCGTTCACCGGTCTGTATCACGTCCGCGCCCTTGAGCAGGGTGCCGCCATAGTCGTAGCGCGCGCGCCCGGCGGCAAAGGTCGTGGCATCGAAGTCGATGGCGATGCGGGCCGGCTGTTCGGTCATGAAATCGAGCGGCTTGCCGGCGGGTGCCGACTGCAGGTCGATGGTCATGATGGTCTGCTCGCCAGCGGTACTCACATCGAGCTGCTTCACGAAATTGCCCTGGGCCCATGCCGCCAACGGTGCCACCAGCATCGGGGCAAGGGCGGTGGCGGGGCCCAGCATGCTGCGCCAGCGTCGTGTCTTCATGCGGAGGTCTCCAGCTTCAGGCTCGTCATTTCCTCTTTCCAGTCAGAATCGCCATCCAGAATCCATTCGCGCAGCACGATCTCCTGATCGGTGATGCGCACGACCCGGCCATGGCGTTGGCCGATGTATTGCCCCACGCGAACGTGGTGGACCTGAGCTTCGTCACCCACCACACCCACCACACCCACCACACCCACCACCGCCACGTCGGTGCCGTGCTGCTGCCGCAGCATGCCGATCATCTGCAGGCGGTCGAGCGGAAACGCTTCCAGCGGTTCCCGCCGGCGCCCGGCGTCGGGCGCGGCGCCCGCGCCGGGCGGGCCGTCAATGCGGCTGGTGGCAAAGGGATTGACGCCGGCCGCGAGCGTTTCGGCGGCGGGCACGGGCGGTGGCTGCGACGCGGGGGCGCCGTGCGGCGTCGAGGACATCGGAGCGCCGTCTCGCGTGGCGTCGATCCAGGCGCGCAACTCGCTTTCGTCGCGACTGCCGCAGCCAGCCAGCGCGGCCACCATGGCTGCCATGGCGGCGCTCGTGGCCCGGCGCCGCGAAATGACGGGCCGGCTCATGACGCGTCGCCTGCAGGCACAGGCGACGCGGCGGTCAGGCCCTCGCGGCCGGCGCGCCCGGTCTTCTCCGCCGCATCGAGCGCGCGGTAGGCCACTGCTTCGGCTTCCATCACCATGACGTCGCCCTTGCCGAGGCTGAGTTGCAGGTTGCGCAGCGAGACGATGCGCGCCATCGCGGCCAGGTCCGCGGCGAAGGCCGCGAGGCTCTCATAGCGGCCCGTGACCTTGAGCTGGATGGGAATCTCCGCGAAGCCCGTTGCGATGCGTGCGCTGGCTGGCCTGAAGAGATCGAAGTGCAGGCCGCGCGTGAGACCGGCGCGATTGATGTCCGCCAGGAGCGCCTCCATCTCGGTCTTGCCGGGCAGCTGGCGCTCGGCTGCGACGACGCGACGGGTCACGTCGTCTTTCTGGGCGCGCAACAGATCGAGGTTGGCGGCCTGTGCGGCCTTGGTACTGAACGATGCGCGCAGCATCTCGTTCTCGGCCCGCAGCGCGCGCAGCGTCTGCAATTCGCCGTCGAGCCACAGCAGCCAGCCGCACGCATACACGGCGAGGCCGGTCGCCATCGACAGCACGACGCGCGGGACCGGGGGCCAGCTGGCGGGGTCTTTCAGGTCGAGCTCGCGGAACTGTGCGAGCCAGTGTTCGGCACGGATCGCGTCTAAACGGATAGCGTCGGGACGGATAGCGATAGGGATCATGACGACTCCGGCGTGGTGCGGGCGTTGAGGCGCGCGGGCGGGGTGGGCGGGGTGGGCGGCACGGATGAGGTGGATGGGGTGGATGGGCCCAGGGCGGCCGCGGGGACGGCGCCGCCGCCGGGCGCGGCGGCAAGCGGCGCACCCCCATCGGTGAACGTGACCGAGAAGCCGAACAGCGCCTGCCGCGCCGTCACGCCTTCCGTCGCGGCGAGCGTGCGCGACTCCACGAGTTGAGCGTCCCGGATCCATGGCGCCCGGTTCATGGCCAGCAGCAAGGCCGAAATGTCGCTGTTGGAGCTTGCCACGCCGGTCACCGTGACGACGGCTTCGGCCTGGTGCAACGTCGCGAGGTAGAGGTTGGACGGCACCAACTGGCCCAGCTGTTCGAGCAGCCGGGGCGCCCTGACCCGCTCGAGCTGGAGCACGGCAATGGCCTGCTGGCGCTCGTTGAGCGCCCGGACCTCGCCTTCGAGCGAATGAATTTCGCCGAGGCGGGCATCCATGGCATTCACTTCCGCGGACAGCAGCGCGTTGAGGCGGCCCAGCTCGTCGTCGGCGCGCGCGATGATGGCGCCGGTGCCGGCCACGGCGACGGCGGCGATGCCCGCGGCCAGGCCCAGGCTGGACAGGGCGCGCCTGCGCCGGGCATGCCGGTGCTCGTCGCGATACGGCAGCAGGTTGACGTCGAAGGCTACCTGCGGCGGCAAGGGCTGCGCGCGCGTCATGATGACAGCGCGAGGCCGCGCATGCCGAGTCCCGCCCCGACGATCAGCGCGCACAGGTCGCGCTGGTAGTAGCGCTGGTTGATGTGCGTGCCGATGGCCATGCAGGCAAAGGGATCGAGTCGCTCGGTCGGCACCCGCGTCTGCGCCTGCACGGCCTCCGGCAGTCCGTGCAGCATGGCATGGCCGCCGCTGAGCAGCACCTGCTCGACATTGCCGAGCGTGGAGCGCATGGCAAAGCTGCTGATCGCGCCCTGGATTTCCATCGCCAGCAGCTCCAGCGATGGCTGGACCACCTGGACGCGCCATTCGCGCGGCAAGGCATTCTTGCGCTTCTGGATCTCCACCTTGCGCAGGTCCTGGCGAAACGTGCGCGCGCAGTTCTGGGTCAACTGGTCGCCCGTGCTGTTGAGGTGTTCGCGATGAACCGGGACCCCGTCCTGATAGAAAATGGCCATCGAGTAACTGGCCCCGAGGTGGACCAGCATCTCGATGGCAAGCGGGGCGCGCGGCGGCTGCGCGCTGCGCGCCCGTCGCACCATTACGCGATGGATGGCGGTTTCCTCGACCTCCATGGCATGCGCCTTGAGTCCCGCCATTTCCAGCGCGAGCACACGTTCCTGCACGCTGTCCCGGCGGGTGGCGACGATATGGATCGTGAGGCTTTGCGCAGCCTGGTTGTGCGCGACCACCGCGTGGTCGTAGCTCACGTGCTCGGACGGCGCATAGAGCCGCAAGGCCTCGTTCTCGATCTCGACGCCCAGTTCCTCCTGCGCCAGGTTGTCCGGCAGCGAGAGCGTGGCGGTTTCCACCAGCGCCGGTGGCAGTGCCAGCGTGGCGGTGCGCGCGCGGATGCGTGCCTTGCGCAACGCGGCGCCGATGGTGGCGGCCACGGCGTCGATGTGGACCAGGTTGCCGTCGACGACGACGCCCTGGTCGAGCAGTTCGCTGGCACAGCGACCCAGCATGGGGGGCTTGTCCCCGCGCGCGGCGTGGACCTCCACCACCTTGACACTCGATACGCCTATGTCGACGCCGACCATGGACTGGTGGCGCCAGGAATGCAACGGGAATGGCAGCACGGATTGACCTCGCACGAATTCGACTTCGAACCGCGTTCGAGCCTATGCGAGACCCCGCGAGGGCCGGCTGCGCTTGCGACAACTTTAGAAAAGCGCGCAGGCGTACGCGGCCGCGCACCGGCCGCCGCCGTGCGCAGTTTCAAGTTTTACAAAGACGGAATGCGGCGCCGGTGCGGCACCAGAGAATGGACGCCAGGGCGATCCGATGGGTTCACCGGACCGCCCTGGTCTTGACGTCCCGGCAGCGCTCTCCCGTCGCGCTGTCCGGGACTTTTTGGTTCGGGACGGGTAGGGAAGCGCGTCGGGCTACGGCTTGGGCGCGGCCTCGCCGGCGGGTGCCTGCGGCTCGGTGACCGACTTGACCGGAGCCGGCGTGCCGGCACCTTGCGGGGCAGGGCTGGCCGCGGGAGCCGCGGCGGGCCCGGTCGCGGGCGCGCTGTCCGGGGTGGTGTCGGCCTCGTCCTCGTCGTACGAAGGCAGCTTGCCGCTGCCGCTGTTGATCAGGTACTGACGGCGCTGCCGGTAGGCATCGCGCACGAACGCGTACTTGTCCAGCGCGGCCTGGGACAGCAGGTCGGTGGCACCCAGCAGGTTGGCGCGCGTGCTGACCACGTTGACGCCGAACATGCTGTTGCGCCAGGCCGGATCGAAATAATGGGCCGGGTCCAGGTAGATGCTGGCACCGACGCCCACGCCGTCGCGGAACGAACTCGGGCCGAACACCGGCAGCACCAGGTACGGACCCGCCGGCACGCCCCACACGCCAAGCGTCAGGCCGAAGTCCTGCGAATGCTTGGTCAGGCCGGCCGGCGTGGCGATATCGATCAGGCCGCCAATCCCGAGCACCGTGTTGATGGCGACGCGCATCAGCGTCTCGGTCGCCTCGACGCCCTTGCCCTGCAATACGTTATTGACGAAATTACCGACGTCGGCAAAGTTCGAGAAGAAATTACTCACCGCGATGCGCGCGGGCTCGGGCGTGACCTTCTGGTAGCCCTTGGCGAGCGGCACCGCCACGTATTCGTCGAGCGTGTCGTTGGCCTTGAACACGACGCGGTTCATCGGCTCGAGCGGATCGTCGGGATTGGCTTGCGGGCCGGTGGCGCAACCGGAGGCGAGCAGGGCGGCGGCAGTCAGCGCGCCGGCCAGACGGTAGCGCGGCGACAGGGGGGACGACTGGGGCGACCGGGGCGACTGGCGGTGAAGCGTGGAGAGGGCGGGCATGGAAAACGGTGCGATCGGCGAAGTTCTTGTTATGAGGGAAGGGCCGGCAAGATTCAAGCGCGCCCCCCTCATGCGAAGGGAGGACGCTTGGGCGGAAGCATGCGATCTACCGCCGGGTATTGCCCTTGTCGGTCCTTTGCGGACTATCGGCGGATTTTGCCAGTTGTGTAGCGACCATGACAGGGGGCATCGATGGTCCGTGCGGATCGGTCGACAGGCGTCGACGCGGACGACCCATCAGGATCGGCTGGAAGAATACCGCGCCGGCCAGCGTGCAGACCAGTGCCAATGCGAGCAGCTTGCCCATGCTGGCGGTACCGGGGTGGTGCGAGAGCCAGAGGCTGCCGAACGCGGTGGCCGTGGTGGCGGCGCTGTAGAGCACGGCATGGGTGAGGCTCGACTGCAGCAGCTTGGTCTTGCCATGGCGCCATGCAATCACGTAGTAGATCTTGAAGGCCACGCCGATGCCGAGCAGCAGCGGCAGCGCAATGACATTGGCAAAATTCAGTGCGATACCGAAAGCCGCGCACAGCTCGAGCGTGACGATCGCCGAGACCAGCAGCGGAATCAGCGTGCGCGCCACGTCGCTGATGCGGCGCAGCGTGATCCAGAGCAGCACCGCGATCGAGATCACGGCCCACACGCCCGCATGCGCGAACGCGGTCATGATCGTATCGGCCGAACCGCGGATCGCGATCGGACCACCGGTCGCCCCTGGGGCCAGTTGCAGCACGGCGGCGATAAAGCGGTCGAGCGTGGCATCGCGGACGTCCTCGTCGGTGCGGGCGGCCGGCGGCAGCTTGGGGCTGACCTGTACCAGTGCCTGTCCGTCCGGCGCCAGCCAGTCGCGCACGAGTTCCGGCGGCAGCGATGCGCGCGACACCGGCGCGGGCGTCAGCGCGCGCTGCAGCTGGGCCAGCGCCAGGCGCAGCGGCAACGCGATGGCGGCTTCCGCGCGGTCGCGCGTGGCGGCGTCGGCGGCGGCCAGCTGGCCCAGGGCGCGGCTCAGGTGCGCGGCGGATGCGGCGCCCGGGCCGGGATGATCCTCGGCGGCCAGCGCGAGCTGGCGCGACGCATTGCGCAACGAAGCCACGCGGCGTGCGTCGTCGGCCGGCGCCGAGGTCGGCTGCGTGAGCACCGGCATCAGCGTCCTGGCCATATCGGCGATCGCGGCGAGCTTGGGTGCCTGGTCGGTCGGCAGGAACGTATCGAGCGTGACCACGCGCGCGACCTCGGGCAGTGCGGCCAGGCGGCCGGCCAGCGTCTGCGCGGCGCTGACCGAGGGCATCAGGATATTGACGTTGTCGGTGCCGGCCTGCGGCGCGTCCTTGAGGGCCAGCAGCGTGGACATCGACTCCGAGTGCGGATCCTTCAGATGTAGCGGGTCGAAGTCGAAGCGCAGGTGCATCAGCAGCGGAATGCCCGCCACGATGATTGCGCCGGTCGCCAGCAGCACCGACTTGCGGTGCCGCTCGAAGAACGCATCGGCCGGTGCCAGCCAGGCGAAGCCGGGCATTTCCGCTTCGCCCTCGGGGCGCAGCACACGGATCAGGGCAGGCAGGACCGTGAAGGTGGTGGCGAATGCCACGATCATGCCCACGCCGGCGATCTTGCCGAGCTCGGCCACGCCGCGGTAGTCGGTGGGCAGGAAGCAGAAGAACGCCGCTGCCGTGGCGGCGGCGGCCAGCGCGAGCGGCGTGGCCACGTCGCGTGCCGCCATCTCCAGCGACAGCATCAGGTCGCCATGCTCGTGGCGCTCGGCGCGATAGCGCACGCCGTACTGGATGCCGAAGTCGACGCCAAGGCCGACGAACAGCACCGCAAACGCCACCGAGATCATATTGAGCGCGCCCACCATCGCCAGGCCCAGCGCCGCGGTCATGATCAGGCCCGCGAACAGGCTGGTCAGTACGGCCACGATCAGGCGCGCCGAGCGCAGTGCCATCCAGAGAATGCCGATTACCACGATCACGGTCAGGATGCCGTTGAGCGCCGCGCCTTCGCTGACCGACGAGAATTCGTCGTCGGCCAGCGGCTGCGACCCGGTCAGGCGCACTGCGGCGCCATAGCGTTCACCCAGCTTGAGTTGCGCGGCGGTGGCGCGGATCGCGTCGCTGGCGCCGGAGCCGGCCTTGAGGTCGCCGAAATCCAGCACCGGCGACACCGTGATGAAGCTGAACGCGCGGCCTTGCGCATCGGGCTTGAGGTCGCTGTCGACAAGGCCCGCCCACGACAGCGCCACCGGCTTCTTCGCGAGCACGCCGTCCACCGTCCTGGCGCTCTCGCCGAGCAGCTTGTCCATGTCGGCCAGCTTGACCTGCCCCAGTTGCAGCGGCAGCGCGAGGGTGGTGGTCAGCAGGTCGGCCAGGCCGCGCAGGGTGGGATCGTGCGCGAGGTTGTTGAGGAGCGGCCGCGCCTGCGTCAATTTGCCGCCCATGTCCCGCACCGTGGCGGTATCGGCGAACAGCAGGCCGTTGTGTTCGAAGAAGGCGCCGCCGCCGGGCTGGCCGATGGCGTTGAAGCGCTTGGGCTGCTGGCGCAGGGCGTCGGCCAGCTCGTTGGCGGCGGCGTCTGCCAGTTCCTTGGCCGGAGCCTGTACCACCGCGAGGATCAGGTTGTCGCGTTGCGGAAAGGCGGCGCTGATCGCCTTGTCGTTGGTCGCCCACGGTGCGTTCGATTCAAGCAGGCGACTGATATCGGTGTTGATGGCGAAATTGCGCGCCACGTAGACACCGCTCACGGCGGTGAGCAGCAACGCGACCGCGATCACGCCCCAGGCGTGACGGGTAGCGAACTTGACGGTACGAATGAGCAGCGATCTCAGCATTGGGGGATAGGTTTGCGGCGCTTGTGGCCGACCACTGGCGCACCATGCGGCAGCCCGGAGTATAGCGGCTGGCACCGGAGGTGGAGACGAAGCCACCGGGAGGTGATGTCGAGACCACCGCGTCAAGCGTCTGCCCGATCCGCTATATACTGGACCGTCATCCGGCCCGCCGGTCCGTTATTGCCCGATCTCTGTTAGTTGCCCATGAAGCTCTCCGGTTTCCATCCCGTCGCTCTTATTCCCGTTGCCGCCGTGGTGGTGGTTTCCGCCGCCCATGCGCAGGCCGTCGATACCAAGGCGGCGCCCGACCGCCTGGTGCGCTCCGCCGTCGAGGGCGTGATCGCGCAGATCCAGGCCGATCCCGAAACCCGTAGCGGCGATCTCACCAAGATCACCGCGGTGGTACGCCGCCAGTTCCTGCCGTACACCGACTTCGGCCGCACCACGCGGCTGGCCGTCGGCGCCGCGTGGAAGCAAGCCACGCCCGCGCAGCAGAAGGCGCTGCAGGACCAGTTCACCCAGCTGCTGGTGCGCAGCTACGCGGTGTCGCTGTCGCAGTTGCGCGACCAGAATCCCAAGTTCCGCTACCAGTCCCCACAGGCCGGCAGCAATGCCAACGACTCGGTGGTAGCCACGCGCGTGCTCAACAATGGCGACGAGATGCTGATCGACTACCGCCTCACCAGGACTGGCGACGGCTGGAAGATCTATGACATCAACATGATGGGCGCATGGCTGATCGAGGTCTACCGCAAGCAGTTTGCCGATATCGTGTCGCGTGACGGCATCGACGGCCTGATCAAATACCTCACCAACCATAACGCACGCGGCGCGGCCTGATCCCGCCTGTCTGGCGACATTCCATCCGGCAGGCTCGACGATCTCCATAACAAAATAACAAAACGGCTGCGCAACGCGCAGCCGTTTCGGATGGATCAAGCCGGATGGATCAAGCCGAGGCTCAGTGCACCGTGGCCGTTTCCTCGGTGGCCTTGTCGGTCTTGCCGCGGCCGTTCTTTTGCAGGCCGCCGATCTCGGCCAGCTTGATCTCGACGTGGCGCGAGAACACGTAGTCGGCCGGGCGTTGCTTGTCGAGGGGAATGTCCGGGGCCATCGGGCCGCTGGTCTTCACGCCGCGCAGGCTCACGCCGAGGGCCTTGAGCGGATGGGCGAAGGTGTCGGCCACGGCCGTCGCTTCGTAGCCGCTGTGGACCATGCAGTCGGCGCACTTCTCGTAGTTGCCGGTACCGTAGGCGTCCCAGTCGGTGTCTTCCATCAGTTCCTTGAAGGTCTTCACATACCCTTCGCCTACCAGGTAGCACGGACGCTGCCAGCCGAACACGGTACGCGCCGGGTTGCCCCACGGCGTGCAGTGGTAGGTCTGGTTGCCGGCCAGGAAGTCCAGGAACATGGTCGACTGGCTGAAGGCCCAGTTCTTGCCGGCGTTGCCGCGTGACAGGATGTCGCGGAACAGCTGGCGGGTCTTGCCACGGTTCAGGAAGTGCTGCTGGTCGGGGGCGCGCTCATAGGCGTAGCCCGGCGAGACGGTAATGCCGTCGACGCCCATCTCCTTGACGGTGTCGAAGAAGCGCGCCACGCGCTCCGGCTGGGCATCGTTGAACAGCGTGCAGTTGATGTTGACGCGGAAGCCACGCTTCTTGGCCTCGGCGATGGCGGATACGCAACGGTCGTACACGCCTTCCTGGTTCACCGAGTGGTCGTGCATCTCGCGGTCGCCGTCCAGGTGGACCGACCAGACGAAGTACGGGCTCGGCTGGTAGTCGTCCATCTTCTTTTCCATCAGCAGCGCGTTGGTGCAGAGATAGACGAAGCGCTTGCGGGCGATGATGCCACGCACTATCTCCGGCATGTCCTTGTGCAGCAGCGGCTCGCCACCGGCGATGGACACCACCGGCGCACCGCATTCGTCCACCGCATCGAGGCATTCCTTGACGGACAGGCGCTGGTTCAGGATGGGATCGGGATAGTCGATCTTGCCGCAACCGGAACAGGCGAGGTTGCAACGGAACAGCGGTTCAAGCATCAGGGCGAGCGGGTAACGCTTCTGGCCGGACAGATGCTTGCGTGCGATGTAGGCGCCCACGCGGGCGACCTGCAGAAACGGAATGGCCAAGGTGCTTCCTTCTTGTCTATATCAGGCTTGCGTCAGCTTGCCGACGCCTGGTCGGCGAGCTGCGCTTCACTGTTGTCTTTGATCGTCCTGGCCGTCCTCGCGGCCAGTTGCGGATCGGCCAGTTCGGCCGGCAGGCGGAATTCGGCATGTTCCTCGATCCCTTCCATGGTCGATACCTCGACCGGGCCGAGGCGGCGCAGGGCCGCAATGACGTCTTCCACCATTTCCTCGGGCGCGGACGCCCCGGCGGTAATCCCGACCACCCGGGCGTCGCGCACCCAGGCGGGATCGAGTTCGCTGCCGTCCGCGATCAGATAGCTCGGCACGCCGCTTTCGGCGCCGATCTCACGCAGACGGTTGGAATTGGAACTGTTGGTGGCGCCAATCACCAGGATCACGTCCACCAGCGTGGACATTTCGCGTACCGCGCTCTGGCGGTTCTGCGTGGCATAGCAGATATCGCGCGTAGCCGGGCCCACCAGGTCGGTGAAGCGGCGGTGCAGCGCGGCGATGATATTACGGGTGTCGTCGACCGACAATGTGGTCTGCGTGACGTAGGCCACCGGCGCGTCGGCCGGGATGTCCAGTTGCCCGACCTCGGCCTCGCTCTGCACGAGAATGACCTTGCCCGGGATCTGGCCCATGGTGCCTTCCACCTCGGGGTGGCCGGCATGGCCGATCAGGATCACGGTGCGGCCGGCGGCGGCATATTGCCGGCCCTGGGTATGCACCTTGATCACGAGCGGGCAGGTGGCATCGATCGCGTGCAGCTCGCGCTCGCGCGCCTCGGCGACGATCGCGCGCGACACGCCGTGGGCGCTGAAAATGGTCACGGCACCGCCAGGCACCTCATCCAGCTCCTCGACGAATTTTGCGCCTTTCTTCTTGAGCCCTTCCACCACATGCTTGTTGTGGACGATCTCGTGGCGCACGTAAACGGGGGCGCCGTGCTTGACGAGCGCGCGGTCGACGATTTCGATCGCGCGCACGACGCCAGCACAGAAGCCCCGAGGCTGGGCAAGAATCACCTGCATAGAGACGGCCCCCCGACCCTCATACGAATTTTCATCATTTATTTGGTATTCCGGCATCACTTTTCCGGCTCACGGTGGTTACTATATACCGCTGCCGATTTTCTTGTCTGCGACGTTGGCATAGGCCAACACGCCTTCTGTCGCCCTACAGTCGCCATTTGCAGTACATTTCCCGCCCGGGACTGGCGCAAACAACGGCCAGCCAAGGCATTTTGATGACAGGGGAACTGAAAATTAGCGATTCCATACTGGTAACCGGGGCATCCGGTTTTCTCGGCTCCTCGGTGATGCGGCAGGCACTCGAGCGGGGTTTCCGCGTACGCGTGCTGGTGCGCGCCTCGAGCCCCCGCACCAACGTGGCCGGACTGCCGGTCGAGCTGGTCGAGGGCGACATGCACGACGCCGCCTCGATGGCGCGCGCCATGGACGGCGTGCGCTACCTGTTCCACGTGGCGGCCGACTACCGCCTGTGGGCGCCCGATCCCGAGGAAATCGTCCGCAACAACCGCAACGGCACGCTGACCGTCATGGAGGCGGCCAGGGCGGCAGGCGTCGAGCGCATTGTCTACACCAGCAGCGTCGCGACCCTGCGCGTGGCAGGGGCCACCGCCCCGGTGGACGAGAACGCGCCGATGAGCGCGGCCGAGTCCATCGGCGCCTACAAGCGCAGCAAGGTGGTGGCCGAGCGCGAGGTCGAGCGCATGATCGGCGCGGGCCTGCCCGCGGTGATCGTCAATCCGTCCACCCCGATCGGGCCGCGCGACGTCAAGCCGACGCCGACCGGCCGCGTGATCGTCGAAGCCGCCACCGGCAAGATTCCGGCGTTTGTCGATACGGGTCTCAACCTCGTCCACGTGGACGACGTCGCCACCGGCCATTTCCTGGCCCTGGAGCGCGGCCGCATCGGCGAGCGCTACATCCTTGGCGGCGAGGATGTGCCGCTGCGGCAGATGCTGCGCGATATCTGCGACATGGTCGGCCGCCGCGCCCCGACCGTGGAGCTGCCGCGCTGGCCGCTGTACCCCGTGGCCAGGGTTGCCGAAACCGTTGCCCGCTTTACCGGCAAGGAACCGTTCGTGACCGTGGACGCGCTCAAGATGTCGCGTTACCGCATGTTCTTTACGTCCGACAAGGCCCGCCGCGAGCTCGGCTACGCGCCGCGGCCGTATCAGGAAGGCCTGCGCGACGCGCTCGCCTGGTTCCGCGAGGCGGGCTACCTGGGCAAGCGCTGACCGGCTGGCAGGGGATGGCTGGGGGCGCGCCATCCGTTCAGGACCTCACGGGCGCCTGCGAGCGCCCCTTCCATTGCCCGCCGCGCTTGAGCCAGTAGCGGCGCGCGGAATCGAGCGTGGCGCCGAGGTAGAACAGCGCCGTCAGCGGCAGCAGTGGCGCCAGCCAGGCCGGCTGGCGGTATTCGCGCAGCATCGGCCGGTAGCTGGCCGCCATCAGGATCCACGCCAGCCATGCCGGCCACAGCGCCGGGCCGCCTGCCAGTGCCAGCACGGGCGGCGCCAGGTACGTCACGATCATGCCGAGCGTGGCGCCCGCCAGCATGAGCGGAGAGTAGTGCAGCTGCGTGTACGCGCTGCGCGCAATCATGTTCCAGAGGCTGGACCAGTCGTCGTACGGGCGCAGCGACAGGCTGTCGTCGGCGAGGTCGAGGCGGATCGAGCCGCCTTGCTTGATCTGCGCGGCCAGGCTGCAATCGTCGATGAGCTCGCCGCGAATGGCCGCGAAGCCGCCGATCCGCGCCAGTGCCGCGCGCCGTGCGAGCATGCAGCCGCCGGCCGCGGCGGCCACGCGGCTACGCGGGTCCGCGACCTTGCGGAACGGATAGAGTTTGGCGAAGTAGAAGACAAAAGCCGGCACGATCATGCGTTCCCACGCCGATTCGCAGCGCAGGCGCACCATCAGCGAGACCAGGTCGCGCTGTTCGTCGATGGCGCGCGCGACGAGTTCGCTCAGCACATTGGGGCCGTGCCAGATGTCGGCGTCGGTCAGGAACACGAAACTCGCGTCCGGCATGGCGGCGTCGGCCGCGGCCAGGCCCTCGGACTGCGCCCAGACCTTGCCGCTCCAGCCGGCGGGCAGGTCGCGCGCGCCGATCACGGTAAGCGCTTCGGCGCGGCCCAGCGTCACGGCGGCCGCGCGCGCGATATCGGCGGTGCCGTCGGTACTGTGATCGTCCACCACGACGAGGTGCAGCCGCCCGCCATAACGCTGGCCCAGCACGCCGCCCACGGCGCGTGCGATCACATCGGCCTCGTTACGCGCGGGAATCACCGCGACCACGGCGGGCCACGAGGCGGGGCGAGGGGAGGGGGCGGGTTTGGCGACCCGCCAGAATCCCGCGCGGGCGAATACCAGCACGCACCAGATCACCAGTGTCAGCAGGGACAGTCCAAACGCAAATGCCATGGGTCTTCTTGTGTGGTCTTGAGGGGATGGCCGCTACTTGACGAAGCGGCGCGCCAGTCGGGCCAGTTTCGGCACGAAGTTCGGGCGCAGCAGGCGCGCATCATACCCCGCCATGCGACGTTCGTTCTCCACCAGACAGAGGTCGATCAGTGCACCCGGCGTCATCGACTCGGTCAGTGCGCCCGAGGTATTCATCGGGAAATTGGCGTCCTGCACGCTGTCGCCGGTGTCGATGCCCTTGGCGATGCCGATGCGCTCGCGGATCAGGTGGATCCACACGCGCCATACCTTGAGCGTGTAGAACGGCCGGCGCCACCACGGCAGGCTGCGCCGGTACCAGGCGGCCCAGTTGACGAAGAACAGGATATGGCGCCCTTCCTCCTGGATCACGGGCTCGAAGGTCTCCACCAGTTCCTCGGGGAAGAAGCCCGATTGCCTGGCCGCCGCAAACAGGCCGAACGCGGCAAAGCTGTCGATGCATTCGCTATAGCCGGTGGCCAGCCAGCCCCATTCGGGATCGGCCGGTACCGGGTATTCGGGTTCCGGCTCGAGCGCAATGCCATAGGCCTCGACCAGCTTGGACAGCACCACCTTGTGGCGCGCCTCCTCGTCGCCGTCCATCTCCAGCGCGCTGCGCAGCAGCGGATCGCGCACGCCGCTCGCAAACGCATGCACGCGTACCGAGGCGCGGCCTTCGGTCTGGACGGCGATATCCCAGATGGGCAGCGTGGTGACGCGCCTGAGGGCGTCCGGCGCGAGTTTCGGCCAGTCGATCACGGCCGGCTTGTAGGGGTTGTGGGTCTGCAGCAGCATGTTGCAGAACATGCGCAGGTGTTCGGCAGAGCCAATACGGATGGGACCAGGGGTGGGGTCGGTCCAGTTGCGCATGGCATAGTCGGCCTGATCGACCGCCGCGCGCGCAATCGTGGCGGCCACGGCGGTGGCGCGGCGCTCGGCATCCGATTCCGGCAGGCTGGCCACCGCGCTGTCTTGTTCGTATTTTTCCGTCATCGGCTGCTTCACCCCTCTTTCCCTGAAACCACGTAGCGCGCGAGGGTGCCATTGTAACGATGGCGTGCGCATGGCGCAGCCATGCAATTTTTGCCTCAAAGTGGGGGAAACCGGCGAAATCGCACGGTGCCGCGGCACGCGGCCGCGGCCGCGGGGCTCAGCGCGCCCGGCTTTGCGTGCGCGTTTCGGGACGACCGTCGGCGCGAAGGCCGCGCGGCGGGGCGAGATGAGGGGCGGGGTGAGGGTCGGGGTGAGGGTCGGGGTGAGGGTCGGGGTGAGGGTCGGGGTGAGGGGCGGGGCGGAGCTCGGAACCCGGGGCGGCGGCCAGGTCGGGGCGCAGCCCATGCCGCGCGTCGGCGCGCGCTTCCGGCCGGACGCTGGCGGGGTAATGGCGGTGCCATTCCTGCTCGATCTCGGGAAACACATCACACTCGCCGCGCACGATGTTTTCAATGGTGGCGCAGATGCCCTCGGTGCCGCGCGGCCCTACGCAAACCAGGCTGCGCGGATGCTCGGCATGGGCGGGAATCGCATAGACGTGCATGCCCTCGCGATACAACGGGTGCATGACCAGCCGCTCGTTCATCAGTTCGACAAAGCGGCGTGGACTGACGGTGGGCTTGTCCATCGCTCTTCTCCCTGGGTTTGTGCGCCTGGCCTCGCCGGCACCTGGGTGCATCGGCGGGGATGGCGTCTCGGTGGCATGACGGGTTAGCGCGGCGCAAAGGTGCCTCCGCGGGGCAAGGCATGCCCCGCAGCGGGTGGCCACCCTAGCAGACTAGGCCAATCCGGGCGCGCTGACAAAACCCTGCGCCCGTTTGAATCTCAATGTGGAAGCGGCTTGGCGGGCATTCCGCCGGTCTTGCGCGGCGCATCGAGCATGCCGTTGCCGCAGGCCCAGCACGCCGCCTCGGCTTCCGCCTGAGACGCATAGTCGAGCGCCGATTCGATCGTGCTGTCGCAGTCGGCGCCGCCGCAGTGTTCTTCCACCACGATGCGCCAGCTATAGCGCCCGGGCGGGTCTTCCAGAACGTGCATGACGAGCGTGCGACGGCTGTCGCTGAGCGTGAGAGGTTGCGTGGACATGGTGCGCTCCCGTGCGGCCGGACCGATGGCCGCTGGACTTTTAACCATAGCATCGGCGCCGCACATTGCGAGACGATGGATTGCGCGGCCGACCGAATGGCGGTCCAATGACCCGGTGGCACGGTGATGCCGCGCGCCGCCGCGCCGCCATGACCGGACGCCATGACCGGGCGCCATGACCGGGCGCCATCGCCAGACGCGGTCGCGCCGGGCAGCTTTGGGCAGCTTTGGGCAGCGTCGGGCGGCTTCCGCCGGCGGATGTCAGCTTTCGTCGCCCGCGCATTTCCAGTATCTTTGCCCGCTTGGCGCCCGCCACCCGGACCCGATCACCATGCCCGTCAGCCCTGTTTCGCCTCCCGCCACCGCCTCGACCGCCACCGCCTCGACCGCTGCCTCGCACGGATCGAGGTCAGCATCGACGCTCGCACCGATGCTGGCCCCGCTGTTCGCGCATTACGACACCGTCGTGCTGCCGGCGTGGACCGGGCCGGGCTGGCATGCCGGGCGGCAGCTGGCGCACGAGGCGCTCGACGGCGCCAGCGGACAGCCGCGTCCCGACCAACGCTTCCGCGCCATGGCGTGCGCACGCCAGCTGTTCGTGTTTGCGCGCGCCGGCAATCTCGACCATGCGCGCACGCTGTTCGGGTCGCTGCAGCGCTACTTCGGCGATGGCGCCGGCGCCTGGATCTACAGCGTCGACGCCGCCGGCGCCGCGCTCGACGTCACCCGCGATCTCTATACCCATGCCTTCGTGATCTTCGCGGCCGCGCATTATTTTCGCGCGGCGGGGGACCCGCAGGCGCTCACGGTGCTGCGTCACACCGTGGACGTGGTCGAGCAGCGTTTTGCCAACGGCAATGGGCTCTACCATGCCGCGCTGGCGGAGGACTTCGGCGACAGCGGCGCGGGCGTGCTGCAGAACCCGATCATGCATCTGACCGAGGCCTACCTGGCCGCGCTCGCGGCGACTGGCGACAGCGGGTTTGCCACCCGGCTACGGGCGCTCGCGAGCGCCGTGCATGACACCTTCGTCGACCCGGCCACGGGCTGCATCGCGGAGTTGCCGCAGGGCGCCGCTGGCAACCGCATCGAACCCGGGCACCAGTTCGAGTGGTATGCGCTGGTGAAGACGTCGCCGGCGCTGTTCGATGGCACGCCCTTGCCGGCCGCGCTGGAGCGCGCCTATGCGTTTGCGCGCCGCTTCGGCGTCAGCGACGAAGACACGATGGGGGTGCCCGCCGCGTTACGCGCAGATGGCGATCTGCTGGACGGTGCCCAGCGCATCTGGGCCCAGACCGAGTTTGCGCGTGCCTTGGGCATTCGCGGCACGATCGGCGGAGATGAGAGCGCGTTGCGCGATCTGGCGCGCTGGATCGGCGCGTTTCGCGTCCGTTTCCTGCACCCGCTGGGCTGGCACGAGGTGCTGGCCCCGGACGGCAGCGTGAGCCGCGCCGAAATGCCGTCGACCACGCCATATCACCTTCTCACGGCGTACGACGCGCTGCGGGCCCTGCCGTGAGTGCGTCGTGACGTGGCCGCCGCATAGGGCTTGCGGCTGACGAATTCAGGGCAGATCGGCGCGCGATGGGCGCAGATCGCTCTTGTGCAGCAGCTGTAACAGCGTTTCCGCTGGCTTCGACAGGCCGCGCGCCGACAGCGAGATGAATTCGACTTCGGGCAGCGCCGGCAATTCGTCGTTATTGACTGGCGTTACCAGCCCGCGCCCCGACAGGTTCTGCGCGCGCACGGTAATGCCGAGCCCCCCGCGCGCGGCGGCGATGCAGCCCGAGTGACTGCTGCTGGTGCAGACCACGCGCCAGCGCCAGCCGCCCTTGGCCAGGGTATCGAGCACCACGGAGCGGGTGACGCTCGGTTCCGTCACCAGGATCAGCGGTAGCGGCTGGCGGATGTCGATGACCGTCCCCGGGCGCGCCTGCCATTCGAGCTGACCGCGGAACAGCGGCACGCCGCGCCGGTCGCCTTCGCGCCGCTTGCCTACCATCAGGTCGAGCGCGCCATCGTCGACCAGCTCGTACAGCCGGCCGGTCATGCCGATGGTGATTTCCAGTTCGACGTCGGGGTGGGTATCGCGAAAGGCCGCAAGCACGTTGGGCAGCGGCCCCTGCGCCAGGTCGTCCGAGGTGCCCAGCCGTACACGGCCCTGCAGGCGCGGGGCGCTGAACTGGCGTTCCGCGCGTGCCAGCGACTCGAGGATCAGCCGGGCATGCACCAGCAGGGCCTCGCCATCGGGCGTCAACGACAGCGAATGGGTGTCGCGTACGAACAGGCGTCGGCCGACGCTCTGTTCGAGCCGCCGGATATGGTCGCTGACCGACGACTGGGACAGGCCCAGCTGGCGGCCGGCATCGGTAAAGCTGCGCGCAGTGGCGACCGTGGAGAAGGTCTGGATCCAGACGGGATTGAGCATGCGGCATTGTCATCGGCATTTTCGATCGCAGTCAACAACTCCAAAGGGGTTCCCGATGGCTGCGGGTATCGATAACATTTCAGCATCTGCTGACAAAGGCCCCTGAACGCGCGATCGGCGCACGACGACAAAAGGCCGTCGGCAACGCCAACATATCGATGACCGCCCCTGCCCCATCCTCTCCGTCTGCCGCGTCTTCCGCCTCTGCGGGTTCCCAGGCGCATGCGCAGAAAGCCATGCTCTGGATCGTCTTCGCGGGTTTCTTCATGCAGACCCTCGACACGACCATCGTCAACACCGCGTTACCTTCCATTGCGCGCAGCCTTAACGAGAAACCGCTCGCGCTGCAACCCGTCATCGTCGCCTATACGCTGACCATGGCCATGCTGACGCCGGCCTCGGGCTGGCTGGCGGACCGCTTCGGCACGCGCCGCGTGTACTTCGCCGCGATCCTGATCTTCGTGCTGGGCTCGGTGTTCTGCGCCACCGCGCATACGCTGACGCAACTGACCATCGCCCGCGTGCTGCAAGGCATCGGCGGTTCCATGCTGCTGCCGATCGGACGCCTCGCGGTATTGCGCAACGTGCCGAGCGAGCAGTACATCGCCGCGCTGGCATTCGTTTCGGTGGCCGGCCAGGTCGGTCCGATCTTCGGTCCGGTGCTCGGTGGCTGGCTGGTGCAGAGCGCCTCGTGGCACTGGATTTTCCTCATCAACGTGCCGGTCGGGCTGATTGGCCTGGCGGCCGTGCGCCGCTATCTGCCAGCAGGGGAGTCGGGGGTGGCGCCGCCGTTCGACTGGGTCGGTTGCGGCCTGCTGTCGCTGTGCATGGTGGCGTTCTCGCTTGCACTCGATGCCTCGCACGGCAGCGGCGGCGCCACACTCGGCCTGTTGCTGGCGGCGATCAGCGTGATGGCCGCGCTGCTCTACATTCCGCATGCGCGCCGGCACCGCACGCCGCTGTTTAGCCTGGCGCTGTTCCGCGAGCCCAATTTCAGTGTCGGCCTGATCGGCAACCTGGTGGCGCGCATCGGCTCGGGCGCGGTGCCGTTCCTGCTGCCGCTGCTGATGCAGCTTCAGCTCGGCTACTCGCCATTCCATTCGGGCCTGATGCTGCTGCCGGTGGCGATTGCCGGGGCCATCGCCAAGCGCTGGATCGTGCCATTGGTGAATCGCTACGGCTACGATAATTTCCTGATGGTCAACACGCTGATCGTCGGGGCGTCCATCGCCTCGTTCGCGGCCATGGCGCCGGGCTGGCCGCTGGCGATCTCGATCCTGCAACTGGCCACGTTCGGTGCCTCCAACTCGATGCAGTTCGCGGCGATGAACAGCGTCACGCTGAAGAACCTGTCGCGCGAAGACGCGGGCAGCGGCAACAGCCTGTTCTCGATGGTGCAGATGCTGGCGATCGGTCTTGGCGTGACGATCGGCGGCGGACTGGTCAGCCTGTTCTCGGCCAAGCTGGGCGTGGCAGCGCCAGCTTACCGCCTGGCCTTTGTCAGCGTGGGGTGCATCACGATGCTGTCGGCACTGGTATTCCGCCGCCTCGATGTGGCCGAGCTGACGCAGCCGCGCCGCGCCAGCCAGGGGGCGGTGCAGGGCGCCCCGCGCTGAGCGGCGGGCGGCCGGGCGGACCAGCGGTGGAGCGATCGATCCGTCGATCCGTCGGTCGGTCGGTCGAACTTGGGCCCGGGGCTGACCGCTCAGCCGGTCACTCCGTCACCCCATTCTCGCGGAGCAGCCGTTCGCATTCGTCCAGCATGTCGTGGGCGAAGGCGGACTGGTAGTTCGGGTCGAGCGCTTCCATCATCTCGTGCGCGGCATACAGGCCAGCTTCACGCGACAGCGTTTCCGCCAGTTGCCGGGCGAACTGGTCGCTGAGCTCCGACAATAGCCGCCGCTCCTGCAATGCCAGTTGCAGTCTGGAGCGGGACAGCCACATGCCCGCCAGCGTGGCGCCCTGGGCATCGGTCATCCATTTGCGGTGTTCGTAATAGGCGGCCAGCCGTTCGGCCGTGAGCGCAAACAGCAGCGCCTTGCGCGTATTGAAGTCGATGCGCGGGGGAGGGGTTTGCGGAATCATGCGAAGCGGGCGCGCAGCCAGGCGCCGATGGCGGCGATTTCCTCCAGGCACACCGAATGCGGCATCGGATACGTATGCCACTCCACCGGATGACCACGTCCTTGCACGAAGTCGCGCGCACGCTCGCCGAGCCCCAACGGCACCACCTCGTCCTCGCTGCCGTGCGCGGCCAGGATCGGCAGGCCGGCGTTGGCGGTCGAGGCGTCGCGCGCGACCAGCTCGGTCGAGGGGATATAGGTGGAAAGTGCGACGATGCCGGCGAGGCGCTCGGGATGCGTGAGCCCGGCCGTATAGGCAATTGCGCCGCCTTGCGAAAAACCGGCCAGCACGATGTTTGCACTGGGCACGCCGCGCGCATTCTCGCGCGCGATCAACGCGCGGATGGCTTGGCGCGAGGCGCGGATACCGGCTTCGTCGGCGCGGCGGCCGACTTCATCGAACGAGAGGATGTCGTACCACGCGGGCATGACGTAGCCGCCGTTGGCGGTCACGGGCAGGGCGGGCGCATGGGGAAAGATAAAGCGGATGGGCGGTGCCCCGGCCAGGCCGAGTTCAGGGACGACCGGCGCGAAATCGCTGCCGTCGGCCCCCAGGCCATGCATCCAGATCACGGCATGGGTCGGATCGGGTGCGGTTTCGAATTCGATCGCGGGCAGTAGCGCAACAGTCATGAGGCCGGTTCCAGTTCGTCAGGACGCGAGCCGGCCCGCATGTCTCAAGGTGGGGCCGCGCAAACGCGCACGGCCGCGAGTATCGCATAGCCGGCTGCGCCAGCCGCACACGGATCAGGCCGCAGACGGGACGATGGGTACCGTGATCAGCCCGGGCGAGGCGCGGGTGGGCTGCGGCACATGCGGCAGCTCCTCGGGCGCGGCGGCCGCGGCATGGCGTCGGTCGGCGACGCCTTCGACTCCGGTCGTGGTCACCTCTTCGAGAAAGGCGATCATGTTGCGGTAATAGTCGACCTGCATTTGCGCTTCCAGCAGACGCCGCTCCGCCTGAAAAAGCGTGAGCCTCATATCTTGCAATTCCTTTTCAGCGATCTTCTCTGGCGTCGGTGGACTGAACAAGTTTGCAAGCGAACGCATGGCAGTTACCTCCAGGTGACGACGACTGTTGATGCAAATGCTTTTGCCATAACGTCAATATAGTCGATCGAGGGAAAGGTACACGATGGGTCACCATGCGCCATGTGGGGTCGCCCACAAGAATGATTGCGGGGAAGATGGAGCGCGGTGTAGATTTCCGGCCCGGCTTGTGGACCCGGCTCCACAGGCATCGGTGAAACCCCGGAAGCGGTGATGAGGTTTTGCCATCATTGTCGTTTTTACCAGCCGCGCCATGACTTAATTGCCATCTGCGCTTCCCCGGCGAGGGTGGCGGCGCCGATGTCATGTCATCGTGCTTCTGCGCAAAAACAACAGCGCGGTACGGGCCGGCACCGTTCTGCAACGCGCGTTTGAGCCGCATGTGCGCCGCAGTCGATCCGGACCACACCGGCCCAGGCGTCCGACATCGCAGCGTTCGACCGGGGCCCACGCGTAGAATGCTGCGCTTGCCGGCCCGATGTCGGGCCCCGATCCGTCCGTACCGCCCGTGCCGACCGCCCCCGTATTCCCTCTTGCTACCCTGCACCACGCCCCCACGTTCCGCAGCGTGGACGCGGTGCGGCATGTGCTGTGCGTGCTTGCCCATGTGTGCCTGCTGCTATGCGCCGGCCTCGCCTGCGCGGCGCCGGTGCGCATTCTCGTCGTCACGCCGAATACCCATCTGTTGCCCGCGGCCGAGGCCGCTTTCCGCGCCGCCCACGGTAACGACGCCGCGCAATTCGATCTCGTCGCGGCGGCCCCGGACGCCGCCCGCATGGCGCGCGCGGATGTCATCCAGGCATGGTTCGTCCCCGCCGCGATGCTGCGCGAAATGGCGCCCGGCGTGCGCGCCGCGCAAGCGCGGGGCGCCTTGCTGCTGGCCAGCCCCGCGCAGACCGCGGAAGCGGCGTGGGGTGTCACGCTCGACGGCGCGCGCAATGCCACCGCGCAGCAATACTGGGAAGCCGGCGGCGCCGACAATCTCGCGGCGTCGCTTGCGTATGCGGTGGCGCAGGTCCAGCGTGCGCGTGGCGAGACACCGCTGACCGTGCCGGCACTGCGGCCCGCGCCGGCGGCCGGCATCTACCATCCGCGCGCGCCGGGGCCGTTCGCGACCCTGCGCGAGTACCTTGCCTGGTACGACGGTGCGCGTGGCGACCACGACGGGCCGGCGCGCCGGCGCGGACCACTGGTCGGACTGACCTTCTATGCCACCCACTATCGCCAGCGCGATCTCGCTCATGTTGACGCCCTGGTCGACGCGCTGGAGCAACGCGGCATCGGCGTGGTACCGGTATTCGGCTGGCCGCTGTCCGCGCTGGACGCGCAGCTCGCCATCGACGGCACCACGCCGCTCGAATTGCTGCTGACGCTGAATCTGACGATTCCGCGCGCAGCGGACAAGGACTGGCTCGCGGCCCACGGCCTCCATGCCATCAACCTGATCGCCACGCGCGACAGCCAGGCCGCGTGGCGTGCCGATGTGCGCGGCCTGGCCGGCGCGCGCGTGCCGCTGCTGCTGACCGCACCCGAGCGTAGCGGCGCCACCGAGCCGATCCTGTTTGCCACGCAGGAAGACGTGGCGGGCGCCAAGGCCAGCGCCGCAGTACCGGAGCGCGTCGACGCCATCGTCGCGCGCGTGCAGCGCTGGCTCGCATTGCGCCACAAACCGAATGAGGACAAGCATGTGGCCATCCTCTACTACAACAACCCGCCCGGCCGCGGCAATATCGGCGCGAGCTACCTGGCCACGCTGCCGTCGCTGGCCAGCCTGCTGGAACGGTTGCGCGCGGCGGGCTATCGCACCGGCAGCAGCTTGCCGGACACGGCCACGCTGACGCGGCTGCTCGAAGCCAATGGCCGCAACGTCGAAGCCTGGGCCCCCGGCGAGCTCGACGAGATGGTGCGCGCGGGACACGTGACCTTGCTGCCAATGGCGCAATACCGCCGCTGGTTCGATGCACTGCCCGCGGATTTCCGCGCCGCGGTGACGCGCGCGTGGGGACCGCCCGCACGCAATCCGCTGATGCTGGCGCGCGATGCGCACGGCGAGCCGGCTTTCGTGATTCCCGGCCTGCGCTTTGGCAACGTCTTTGTCGGGCCGCAACCGCTGCGCTCGACCTTCGCCCGCGCGCAGGACACCACGCACGATACCGTCACGCCGCCGCCGCATTCTTACCTGGCCGCCTACCTCTGGTACCGGCATGCCTTTGGCGCCGATGCGGTGGTGCATGTGGGGCGCCACGGCACGCTGGAATGGTTGCCGGGCAAACAGGTGGCGCTGGCCGGCGACGACAGCGCCGAGGTACTGCTCGGCGATCTGCCCAACGCCTACGTCTATATCCAGGACGGCGGCGGCGAGGCGATTCAGGCCAGGCGCCGCAGCGCCGCCGTGCTCGTGAGCCACCTGTCGCCGCTGCTCGCCAATGCGGACATGCCGCCCGCGCTGGCGCAACTCGACCAGGCCATCGAGCAGGAGCAAGCCACGCGCGACAGCGCGCCGGAACTCGCACAGCAATACCGGCGCCAGGCACTGGCGCAGATCCGCGCGCTCGCGCTCGACCGCCAGCTCGGCATCGATGCGGATGCGCCGTGGGCGTCGATCGAACCCACCATCCATGCCTTTCTGCATCGGGTGGAAGCCGAGCCCATGCCGCTCGGCATCCATGCGCTCGGTACCATGGCGCCAGCCAGCGAGCAGGAAGATGCGCTGGCCACCATGCTGGCCGGGCGCTTCCGGACCGGCGATGCCAGCACGATCGGACCCGCGCGCCTGCGGCAATGGGCCGCGGACCTGATGGCCGCGCGCGCACCCGCGACCGACGGTCTGCCGGCCCGCCTCGCGGCACCCGCGCAAGCGGCGCTGGCAAGCGGCCGGCAATGGCTCGCGGATCTGCGCGCTTCGCCGGCGCGCGAGCTCGATGGTGTCGTTACCGTACTTGGCGGCAGCTATCTGCCGAGCGCACCGCTCGGCGATCCGGTGCGCACGCCGGAAAGTTTGCCGACCGGGCGCAACCTGCATGCGTTCGACGGGGCGTTGATACCGACCCCTGCCGCGTGGGAGCTCGGCAAGCGGATGGCCGAACAGACGCTCGCGCGCTATCGGCGCGAACATGGCCGCGCGCCGGAATCGGTATCGATGGTGCTCTGGTATGGCGAGACCGAGCGCCATCAGGGCGCGATGGAAGCCGAGGCGTTGTACCTGATGGGCGTGGAGCCGGTATGGAACGCGCGTGGCGGGGTGGAGGACGTCAGGCTGATTGCGGACAGCGCGCTGACGCATCCACGTGTCAACGTCCTGCTGACCACCTCGGGCATCTATCGCGACGGCTTCGGGGACAAGATCGCGCTGCTCGACAAGGCCGCGCGGCTGGCCGCGGCGGCGGGCGACAACGCCATCAGCCGGCATGACCGCAATGTGGCGGCAGCGCTCGTGGCCGGCGGGACCGATGCGGTGCTGGCCGCGCGCCTGGCGCGTGCCCGTGTCTTTGCGGCAAAGCCGGGCAATTATGCGATCGGCGTGCAGCAGATGGTGGAACAGAGCCGCGACCGGCAGGGTGCGCCCGACGCGCTCGCGCGGCTGTACCTGCACGGCATGAACTTCGCCTATTCGGCGGAAGGGTGGGGCGAGAGCGCACCCGACGCGCTGGCGGCCCATCTCACGCGCAACCAGGCCGTGCTGTTCTCGCGCACGAGCACGCTCTATGGCGCGCTCGACAATGACGACACCTACCAGTACGCGGGCGGCCTGGCCGCGGCCACGCGCGCGCTCTCGGGGCGGGCGCCGCCGGTGTGGCTGCATAACCTGCGCGCCCCGGGCGAGACAAGTACCGTGGACGCGCGCACCTGGCTGGCCACCGAGCTCAATGCGCGCCAGTGGAACCCGAAGTGGATCGCGGCGATGCAGCGCTCGGGCTATGCCGGCGCGCGCGAGATGTATCGCGAGATCGAACACCTCTACGGCTTTCAGGCCACGGTGCCGGAACAGATGCCGGGTGCCTTCTGGCAACGCACCTACGACGTCTACGTGGCGGACAGCCTGCACCTCGGCATGGAGGCGTTCTTTCGCCAGGCCAACCCGCATGCCATGCAGGGCGTGCTGGCGCGCCTGCTCGAAGTGGACCGGCAGGGCAGCTATCGCTTCAGCGACAGCGAACGCGCGCAGCTGCTGCGGCGCTATGCCGAGTCCGTGCGGCGCGATGGGATGGCATGCACCGCCAATACCTGTGGCAATGCCGCGTTGATGGCGCATATCGCGCGGACGTCGCGAGCGCTGGCGATCGATGCCGCCACGCTGCGCGCGCTGGGACATCGCTATGCCGATGCGGTGGTGGGGCCCGCGCGTGCGCCGGCTACGCTTGCGCGGGTAAGGTCCACGCCGCCGGAACACCTGCCGCCAGACGCGAGGCGGCGTGAAGACGAGATACGCGGGATCCGGCTTGAGGCGCGGCCGGAGCCGCATGCCGCAACGGCGCCGGTCAGCACCGCGCTGACACCGCACGCTGCGGCAATGGCAGTCCTTACTCTCCTTGTATTCCTCGCGGGCGCAATGGCCGCATGGCGGCGCGGCACGCGCCAGGCCCCCCGGCGCCAGTAGGGTAAAGGCGCGCGCGCGGACTGCCGTTATTCCCTCGTACAGCCTCACAGGGCGAGGCATGCGGACAGGGTCCGACAGGGAATGGGAGAAGGGGGATGCGCTCGCGCAAGGAAGCAGGCGGCACGCAGCTCGGCCGCGCAGGAGCAAGCCGCCATGCGGTCGCAGGCCAGGGCGGCAGCGGTAACGGGATCGGCGGAGCGGGCCGCATGCGGCTGGCACTGGCGTGCCTGGTGGCCGCGGTCGTGGCGGCGCCGCTGGCCGGCTGCGGCGGCGGTGGCGACAGTGGCGCCGCGAGCGGGACGGCGGGCACTTCCGCCAACTCACCCTCCACGCCCGCCACACCGCTGCCGGCGGTGCCGGCGCTGATTCCCGCATGCAGCGGCTGCGCCGTGGTGGATGCGCATACCTATGCCGGCAGCGGTACGGGCATCTGGGAAGTCAGCAATAGCGGCAGTGCCGCCGTGGAGGTGCCGGTCAGCATCGCCGGTCTCAACGGCCAGGATGTGTCGCTGGTCTTCACCAACGAGAGCGGCACCGCGCAGGTCATGCCTGCCATTGCGCTGACGGCGTCGCGTTCGGGTTCGCGCTTCCCGGCGGCCATGGACAGCCTGCAGCTGCAGACGCCGGCGCCAGACATCGAGACGACCAGACGCCGCGTCGCCGATTTCAACCGCGATGGCTGGGCGTTGCTGGCCGGCAGCAAGCAGCCGCTTGCATTTTCGGTGCAGAGTGCCGCGCCCGCTTTCTCCGTGCAGACCAGTTCGCGCACGTGGTACCACGTGGATGACAGCGCGCGCACCGCTACGTTGCGCAAGCAGGTCACCACCTCGGACCACGTCACCGTCAACTTCTGGGTGGAGAACGGCGAGGAAGGAGCGGGCAAGATCGACAGCACCATGCTCGATGGGCTGGCCGCGGCCTATGCCAGCCCGGGCGGCATCTACGATATGCTCAAGGCGGTCGGCGGCCCGATGTGGGGGCCGCAGTCTTTTGCCACGCTGATCGACGGCAACAACCAGCCGATCGATATCGTGATCCTCAATTTCGACCATAACGGCAGGCCCTACGACCTGGTCGGCTATTTTTACGCGCGCAACAACTTCCGCAAGGGCAGCGAACCGCTCAGCAACGAATCGATCTCGCTCTACCTCGATGCGGAAACGCTCTATCTGGGCGGCGCGGCGGGCGTGCAGCAGATGCGCATGACCATGGCGCACGAAGGCCTGCATATGCAGAACTTCTATCGTCGCGGCGTGCAGAAAGGCAGCCTCTACATGTTCGATACGTGGCTCGAGGAAGCCACCGCGATGATGATGGAGGACTTTGCCAGCTATGCCGTCGATCCCACCTACAACGCCATTCGCGACGTACGCTTTCGCGACTACGTGAGCTATGGTGCCGGCTCGTACAACTGCAACCTGACCGTCTGGCGGCCGTTCGACAGCGGCGTGTGCGACAGCTATTCGGTCTCGGGTGCGTTCGGCGGCTTTCTGGACCGCCATCTTGGCCTGGGGTTTTACGCCAACCTGCTCGGCAACTTCAGCAGTACCGATTCGGTCGCCGTGCTCGACAATGCGATCCGCGCGGTGCGTCCGGCCTCGGGCTTCCACGACCAGTTTGCGCTGTGGAGCGCCACCTCGGCGGCGCTGATGCCGGCCAATGGCACGCCGGCGGACTACGGCTATCCGGTCTGGAGCGACGGCAACTTCGTGCTGCAGGAAATCGATCCCGCGTTGTACGAGGCACGGCGCACCCTGACATCCGTGCTGCCAGCCACGCTGCAGGCGTATGCCAGCCTGCCGGTCGTGCGCCAGGCGGTACGGGGCAACTATGCGGAAACGGTGAAGGTACCGGCCGGTACGCGGCTGTCCGTGGTGATTCACGACTAGCGCGGCCATTGCCCGACCCAGGATTCGCCGAGCGGAAGCGCACCCGTTAAAATTGCGCGCACATCCGGCCCGAGCATCGCGGACGGGCCGGCAACAATAAATAAATGGGCTACGCCAATGCGTGAAGAATCCATGAACCACAGCCGTGTCGCCACTACCTTGCTTGCGGGAATTGCCGGGGGCGCGGCGCCGATTGTCGGGACCCGACTGGAGCTGACCGGGCTGCTCCGTATCACCGGCAACGAGCCGTTCCCGGTACCGGTGCTCCATCTGGACGATGGCAGCGCCTGGGAGCTCGGCGGCTTGCCGTCATTGGTGGCGCGGCCGCTCGCGGGCCAGCGCATCCACGTTGGCGGGATCGTCATGCGCGCGCCCAAGACCGACGGCTGGATGCCTTCGCTGCGCGTGGACGATTCCGGTCCCGAGCTGGCGCGCCCGGACCGACCCGGGCGCTAGGCGCGCCAAGCGCGGCGGGGGGGCGCGAGCCTCGCCCGGCGGAGGTGTGCCGGCGCGGCAGGCATGCGCCCGCCGGCGCCCGGTTCCCGCGTTACCGTCTCCTTATGCCATCGTCCTGCGCACCGCGCCGGGCGTGGACAGGTGTCGCCGTTCTCTTTATGCTAAGCGCCGTTGCGCGATCGCGCGCGTGCGTCATGCGCCGTCGTTACAGCGCTGCCTTTACCTGCTGTCCGGACCTGCTGTCCTGACCTGCTGTCCTGACCTGCTGTCCTTACCCGCGGTCGTAATCCGCTACCGTTCGCGAGATCCATGCATCTGTTATCCACCCGGCCGGGCGGTTTTGTCGAAGACGGTGCCGTGGTCCTGCGCATCGCGCAGACGCCGGGTGACATCGTCATCCTCAGCGCGGCCGATACCACGCTGGCCCTGCTCGCCAGCGTGGTGCCGCGGCTCGGTCCCGACTATCCGGCGGTGCGGCTGGCCAACCAGATGTACCTGCGTCAGCCCGCGTCGCTGGACCTCTACGTGGACGAAGTGCTGCAGCACGCGCGCGTGGTGGTGGTGGACCATCTGGGCGGCGCCAGCGATTGGGCCTACGGCCTCCAACGCCTGCCGGAACTCGCACGGGCGCGCGGGCAGCTGCTGGTCATGTGTTCCGGCGACCTGGCCGAGGACGAGAATCTTGCGCGCCACGGCAATGCGCCGGCGGCGCTGACGCATCTGCTCTGGCGCTATCTGCGCGAAGGCGGCGCCGGTAATGCGGAGCAGTTCTTCCGCTGCCTTGGCCATCATGCCTTGGGCCGGGGCGAGCCAGCCCTGCCACCGCAGGTCTTGCCGCAGGCTGCGCTCTACCATCCCACGCGGGGTGTGGCCACGGCCGCGGACTGGCAGCGCGATTGGGAAGCCAGGGGCCTGGCCGGAGCCCCGGTGGTGGCCGTGCTGTTTTATCGCGCGCACCTGCAGGCGGGCAATACCGAAGTCTTCGATGCGCTCTGCGCCGCGCTGTCGGAGGCCGGCCTGTGCCCGCTGCCGCTGGCGCTGACCTCGCTCAAGGAGCCGATGTGCCGCGAGGTGCTGCAGCGTCTTTGCGATGCGCACGACGTGGCGCTCGTGCTCAATACCACCGCGTTTTCGGTGGGCGCCCCCGACGATGCCACGCAGGCCGCCATCGCCAACGACGCGCCGGTGTTGCAGGTCATCCTGTCCGGCGGCAACCGCGAGGACTGGCTGGCCGACAGTCAGGGCCTGGGGACGCGCGACGTGGCCATGCAGATTGCGTTGCCCGAGGTCGATGGCCGCATCGTCACGCGCGCCGTCAGTTTCAAGGGGCTGGCCTATCGCTGCCCGCATACCGAAGTGGATGTGGTCCGTTACCGGCCCGATGCGGAACGCGTGCGCTTTGTGGTGGAACTCGCGCGCCGCTGGTGCCGCCTGCGTACGCTGCCCAATGCGGAGAAGCGCATCGGCCTGGTGCTGGCCAACTATCCCGCCAGCGAAGGGCGTATCGGCAACGGCGTCGGGCTCGACACGCCGGCCTCGGTGGTAGGCATCCTGTCCATGCTGGCCGCGCAGGGCTACAGCGTGGATGGGCTGCCGGCGGACGGCGCGGCGCTGATGCAGGGGCTGACGCGCGGCATTACCAACGATGTCGATCAGCATGCACTGCGGCCGGCCTTCCAGAGCGTGGCGATGGCCGACTACCTGGCGTGGTTCCGGCAGTTGCCGGCGCCCAACCAGCAGGCCGTGATGGCGCGCTGGGGCGCGCCGGAAGGCGATCCGATGGTGCGCGCCGGCCGCTTCATGATCGCGGGCGTGCGGACCGGTCACGTGTTCGTCGGCATCCAGCCCGCGCGCGCTTATGCCGACAGGCTCACGGACGGGCCCCCGGGGGCGGGCCCAGACGGCGCGACCGGCCTCGATGCCTATGCCAGCTATCACGATGCCGAACTGGTGCCACCGCACGGCTATCTGGCGTTCTATTTCTGGCTGCGTCACGTGTTTGCCATCGACGCGGTGGTGCACGCCGGCAAGCACGGCAATCTCGAGTGGCTGCCGGGCAAGAGCGTGGCGCTGGCCGAGACATGCTGGCCAGACGCGATCCTCGGGCCGCTGCCGCATCTCTATCCGTTTATCGTCAACGATCCCGGTGAAGGGGCTCAGGCCAAGCGTCGCGCGCAGGCCGTGATCATCGATCACCTGATGCCGCCGCTGACGCGTGCCGAGAATTACGGGCCGCTGCAGGATCTCGAACGTCAGGTCGACGAATACTACGAGGCGCTGACCATCGATCCGCGCCGTGCCAGGCTTCTGCGCAAGACCATTCTCGACACGATCGTCGGGCAGCAGCTGCATCGCGAACTCGGGCTCGAGGCGCCTGCCGGCAGCGCCGAGGAAGACGCGTTGCTGAACCGTACCGATGCGTGGCTATGCGAACTCAAGGAGTCGCAGATTCGGGACGGGCTGCATGTCTTCGGGCAGTCGCCGCAAGGCACGCAGCGGCGCGACACGCTTGCCGCGCTCGCGCGTTTTCCCGTCGGCGACGGCATGGCGGGGCGTCAGGGGCTGCCGGGCGCGCTGGCGGCGGACCTGCAGCTCGGGTTCGACCCGCTCGACGCCGACTGGGCGGCGCCGTGGACCGGACCCCGGCCGGCGTTGCTGGCGCAGGCCGATTGCGGTCCCTGGCGGCATCATGGAGATACGCGCGAGCGCCTGGAGCATGTGGCGCTGGACCTGATCGACGGGCTGCTCGCGGACGGCGCGCCGTCCGTGGACCCGCAGACGGTGGGCCCGCAGACCGCGATGGTGCTGGACCGGTTGCGGCAGCAGATCGTGCCCGCGCTCGATGCGTGCGGCGGCGAGGAGTTGCGCCAGCTTGCGCGCGGTCTGGCCGGCCGCTTTGTGCCGCCGGGTCCAAGCGGTGCGCCGTCGCGCGGCCGCCCCGATGTGCTGCCGACCGGTCGCAATTTCTACGCGGTGGATACGCGCGCCGTGCCGACCCGCACCGCATGGACGCTCGGCCTGCGTGCCGCGCAGCAACTGATCGAGCGTCATCTGCAGGAGCACGGCGAATATCCGAACGCGGTCGGTCTATCGGTATGGGGCACCGCCACCATGCGCACGGGCGGCGACGATATCGCGCAGGCGATGGCGCTGCTTGGCGTGCGGCCCCGCTGGGCGCCCGGCAGCCATCGCGTGGTGGATTTCGAGATCCTGCCGGTGACCACGCTCGAGCGGCCGCGCATCGACGTCACGCTGCGCGTATCGGGATTCTTCCGTGATGCGTTTGCCAATCTGGTGGCGCTGTTCGACGCGGCCGTGCGTGCCGTGGCCGAGCTCGACGAGGCGGCCGACGTCAATCCGGTGCGCGCCCGCATGCTTGCCGAGCGCGCGCGCATGGAGGCGCAGGGCGTGGATGCGGCCTCCGCGCGCGCGCGTGCCGGCTGGCGCGTCTTTGGCGCACGTCCGGGAGACTACGGTACGGGCTTGCAGGCGTTGATCGATGGTCGCCGCTGGCAGGACGACGCCGATCTGGCGCATGCCTATCTGCACGCGGGCGGGTATGCCTATGGGCAGCGGGCCGATGGCGTGGATGCGCGCGACACCTTTGCGATGCGCCTCGCGCATATCGATGCGGTGGTGCAAAACCAGGACAATCGCGAGCACGATCTCCTCGACGCCAACGACTACTACCAGTTCCAGGGCGGCATGGTCGCCGCCGTGCGCCATCTCGGCGGTGCGCAGCCAGCCATCTATCACGGCGACCATGCCAATCCCGCGGCGCCACGCGTGCGCACGCTCGGCGAAGAGATCGCGCGCGTGATCCGCACGCGCGTGGTCAATCCCAAGTGGATCGATGGCGTCAAGCGGCATGGTTACAAGGGCGCGTTCGAGATGGCGGCGACGGTCGACTACCTGTTCGGCTACGATGCCACCGCGCGCGTGGTGGCCGATCACCAGTACGCAATGGTTGCCGACGCGTACGTCAACGACGACGCCACGCGCGCTTTTCTGGCGCAACACAATCCCCGCGCGCTGCAGGGTATCTGCGAACGACTGCTGGAGGCGATGGAACGCGGCCTCTGGCAGGAACCCGGCGCGCAGCGCGCGCAGATCGAAGCCCATCTGCTCGCCAACGAACAGCGGCTCGAAGGACAATCATGACGACGTTACCGATGCAACCTCCTGTGCGGTCCGCGTTTCGGCATCCGTTTCCGTTCTGCGCGCTGGTGGGCCAGGAACGATTGCAGCAGGCATTGCTGCTGGCGGCCGTCGACCCTGGCATCGGCGGCGTGCTGGTGACCGGCCCACGCGGCACCGCAAAGTCCACCGCGGCGCGCGCGCTGGCGGAGCTGTTGCCGCACGGCCACTTCGTCACGCTGCCGCTCGGCGCCAGCGAGGAACAGCTGACCGGCACGCTCGATCTGGGTCATGCGTTGCAGGCGGGACAGGTGCGCTTTGCGCCGGGACTGCTGGCGCGCGCGCATGAAGGAGTGCTGTATGTCGACGAGGTCAATCTGCTGCCCGACCCGCTCGTCGACCAGCTGCTCGATGTGGCGGCAAGCGGCGTCAACGTGGTGGAGCGTGACGGTGTGTCGCACCAGCACGAAGCGCGCTTTGTGCTGGTGGGCACCATGAATCCGGAAGAGGGCGAGATCCGCCCGCAATTGCTCGATCGCTTCGGGCTGGCGCTGGCCATCGGCAACTACGCCGATCCGGCGGCGCGCCAGGCCATCGTGCGGGCGCGCCTTGCGTTCGATGCCGACCCGGTGGCGTTCCGGGCCGGGTTTGCGGAGGCGCAGCGCGTGCTGGCCGCGCGGGTGGCGCGTGCTCGCGCTGCCGTGGCGGCGCTGGGCTTCGACGATGCCGTACACGCGCGTGTGAGTGAGCTGTGCCTTGCCGCTGCCGTGGATGGCGTGCGGGCCGACCTCGTCATGCTGCGCGCGGCGCGCGCCCTGGCGGCATGGGAGGCGGCACCGGCCGTTACCGTGGCGCATGTCGATGCCGTGGCGGAACTCGTGTTGCAACATCGGCGGCAGGCGGGGGGGACACCGACGCCACCGCATGGGTCGACCGACAAGCCGGCGGATGCGGCCGGCGGCGCCGAGCCAGCCCACACCTCCGGCGCGGCGGACGCGGCCGACATATCGGGCCCGCCGGACATGGCGGGAGGGTGGGGCATCTCGGCTGCCCCGCCTGCGTCGCCTGCTTCGGGCGTGTCCGGCACCGGCGCCCCGGACCACGGAAGCCGCTGGGGCGCGCTGCCGCCTCCTACGGACAGCGGCATCGTCGACGGTACCGTCACCGGCATCGCCGCGGTCAAGCCGCTCAAGCCATTGAAGTCGCTGAAGCCCTTCGGGAGCGCCTCGCCAAAAAAAGCCTAGGCCACCGCGCGGTCAGCCTTGCCCGGCAGGGCGGACCCCGGTGGCGGGCACCTCGCAGCCCGGACGCGCGCGGCCTCCTGCCCGGCACGCGTGTGCACTGGCCCAGGACCCTCGCGGCCAAGCGGCGGGACCCGCTGCACGAGAGGCATCTGCGCTTGCGGCGCGCTAGCGCGGGCGGCGGCGTGCTCCATTGTTTTGCGCTGGACTGTTCCGCTTCGATGCTGCACGGGCAGCAACTCGCGCTGGCCAAAGGTGTACTGGCGCAGTTGCTGGCGCGCGTCTATCAGGCGCGCGGCGACGCGGCGCTGCTGTGCTTTGCCGCGGCACGTGCCGAGGTCCGACTGCAGCCGTCGCGGGCGCGGCCGTGGAACGAAGCGTGGCTCCGGCCGATCCGCGGTGGCGGCGGCACGCCGCTCGCACTCGGCATGGCAAGCGCGGATCGGCTGCTGGCGCGGCATGCAGGCAAGGCACCGCTGCAGCAGCGCTGGCTCTGGGTGCTGACCGATGGCCGCACCAGCGAGTCGCCACCCAGGCCGCAGTGGGCGCACCATGTGGTGGTGGTCGATCTGGAGCGGCAGGCGGTTGCGCTCGCGCGATGCCGCGCGCTGGCGCAGGCGTGGGGCGCCGAGTACTGGAATGCGGCCGCGTGGGGCCACGTCCGCTGAGCGGGCCGGCACGCGCGCGGCCGGCCGTGGCGCGCGAAATCAGCCGTGGGTCACCCGTGGGTCAGCCGTGCTGCAGAAAAAAGCCCGTCACCACCTCGACCGCGAATTCCACGGCGGTTCGATCCACATCGAGATGCGTCACCCAGCGCTGCTGCGTGGCGCCATAGGCCGAGGTCACGCCAATGCCGTGGCTCGCCACATGCTGCGCCAGTTGCCGCGCCCGTTCCGCCGGGATCGTGACGAACACGATATTGGTGTCCGGCATGGTCACCTTCAACTGTGGGATTGCCGCAAAGCCTTCGGCGAGCCGCCGCGCATTGGCGTGGTCGTCGGCCAGCCGCGTCACGTGATGTTCGAGGGCGTGCAGGCCCGCCGCGGCCAGAATGCCCGCCTGGCGCATGCCGCCGCCAAGCATCTTGCGCAGGCGCCGACCCTTGGCGATCAACGCGGCCGGGCCCACCAGCACCGAGCCGACCGGCGCGCCCAGCCCCTTGGACAGGCATACCGAGACCGTATCGAACGGCCGCGCCAGCGCTTCCGCCGTCACGCCCGATGCGACCGCGGCATTGAACAGTCGCGCACCGTCGAGGTGGCAGGCCAGGCCATGCCGGCGCGCCAGCGCGGTGGCCTCGCTCACATACCCCTGCGGCAGCACCTTGCCGCCCGTGGTGTTCTCGAGCGCCAGCAGGCGGGTGCGCGCAAAGTGGGGATCGTCGGGCTTGACGGCGGCCTCGATATCGGCCAGCAGCAACGTGCCATCGGGCTGGCTGGTCAGCGGCTGGGGCTGGATGCTGCCGAGCACGGCCGCGCCGCCGGCTTCCCACCGATAGCAATGTGCGCCCTGGCCGACGATATATTCGTCGCCGCGCTCGCAATGCGCCATCAGCGCAATCAGGTTCGATTGCGTACCCGTCGGTACGAACAGCGCCGCTTCCTTGCCGAGCATGCCGGCCGCACGGCACTCGAGCCGCTGGACGGTGGGATCGTCGCCGAAGACGTCGTCGCCGACCTCGGCGTCGGCCATGGCCGCGCGCATGGCGGGCGTCGGGCGCGTAACGGTATCGCTGCGGAAGTCGTAGCGGATCGCGGTGCTCGTGTCGCTCGTGTCGCTCATGTCAATGGTCCCGGTCAAAAACGGCAATGATGGCACGGCCGCGTGACGATCGGGGGTTCGGCGTGGGACCACGCACGCTCGCCATCGCGGTGCCGTCGGGATGCGGCATCGCAGCAAAATTTTCCCTAAAGTCTGGCGCGCGAGTGCCGTTAGGACAGCGATCAAACGATGAAGACCCCGATGATCGAGGGTGATAGAGGAGCGGGAGCGACCATGGCACTGGACAATTTGAGCATTCGGGCACGCATTGGCATGGCCTTTGGCGTGGTGTTGGTCCTGATGGCCATCATGATGGCCGTCGCCCTCGGCCGGGTGAGCGATCTGGAGGCGCGGCTGGCCGGGGCGGGCAAGCCGGCGGCGACCCAGGCAGTGGCCGAGGATGACAGCACGCGCCCGGTTGTCTACGGCCTGGGCGCCCTGGCCCTGATCGTCAGCGTGGTGGCCGGCATCGGCATCGTGCGCGGTGTGCAGGTGCCGCTGGCGGAAGCGGTCTATATTGCCGAAACCGTGGCGGCGGGCGACCTCAGCAAGGAATTCGAGACCGATCGCGGCGGCGAGTTTGGCCGCTTGCTGGGTGGCATGGGCGAGATGGAGGACATGCTGACCGACCTGGTGACCCGTATCAAGGCGGCCACCGATGCGATTTCCGTGGCATCGCACCAGATCGCGGCCGGCAATACCGATCTGTCGCAACGCACCGAGGAGCAGGCCGCCACGCTGGAAGAAACCGCATCCAGCATGAGCGAGCTGACCTCGATGGTCAAACTCAACACGGACCGCGCGCGCTCCGCCAATCATCTTGCTGGCGAAGCATCGGGCATCGCCGAACGCGGCGGCGCCATCGTGGGCAGCGTGGTGGAAACCATGGACGCCATCAACGCGAGCTCGCGCAAGGTGACGGACATCATCGCGGTGATCGAGGGTATTGCGTTCCAGACCAACATCCTGGCGCTGAACGCTGCCGTGGAAGCCGCGCGCGCCGGCGAGCAGGGCCGCGGCTTTGCGGTGGTGGCGGGCGAGGTGCGCACGCTGGCGCAGCGCAGTGCCGCCGCGGCCAAGGAAATCAACGTGCTGATCAACGATTCGGCGCGCCAGGTCGAAAGCGGCTCGGCGCTGGTCGGGCAGGCCGGGCAGACCATGGAAGAGATCGTGCAGGCCGTACGTCGCGTGACGCAGATCCTCGGCGAGATCGCCACGGCCTCCGACCACCAGAGCGCCGGCATTGCGCAGGTCAATGAAGCCGTGATGCAGATGGACACGGTGACGCAGCAGAACGCCGCGCTGGTCGAGCAGGCCGCTGCGGCCTCCGCCGCGCTGGCGGAGCAGGCCCAGCAACTGCAGAGCGTGGTGGGCGAGTTCAAGCTCGACGACGACGAGCCCGCGCATCCGGTGACACGCCAGCCGGTGGCGTCGCCCGCGCGCCAGCTCGCGCGCGCCTGAGCACAACGCGGCGGCCCTGCGCGCGCAGCGTTACCGCAGCGTGGCGCCGTCCGACCCCTCGGGCGGATTCTCGATCAGTTGCTGCAGCCGGCGCGTCGCGGTGATTTCCGCGGCCAGACGATCGACCGTCAGGTGGCGCGCCGACAGCCATCGGTTCAACGTGATCTCGCCTTGCGCCGTGCAGCCGATGGAGGCGCCAAAGCGCAGCAGCAGTTCGGCGGCGAGCGTCAGGGAGCCCTTGATGCGGGCCAGCTGCGCGGACTCCAGCCGGTACCCCGCCTCGGCGGTGATCATCATGCCCGGCTCGGCGCAGGGCACCGTATCGTGCGGCCGCGTGCGGGGCGCCACCTCGACCAGCGCGCCCTCCACCATCAGCATGCCCTCGCCGCTGGCATAACGCGCTTCCTCCGCGCTGCCGCTGAGCAGGCGAAACGCCTGGTGGCGCAACTCGCGTAACTCGCAGTCCAGTAAATCGTCAGCGGCGCCGGCGCCGCCATGTCCATGCAGTTTCACACCCGAATCCACATATAGTCGCCGCTGGCGAGGTTCTCGAACATCTCGTCGGAAGAGCCGACGATATTGTTCTGCCAGTACCGGCCATGTTCGACGTAATGGGTGACCAGCTCACCGAGGTAGGCGCCATCCACGTCGTCGTTGAGGGGCACGCGCAGCAGCAGCACGATGCCGCCGGTATCGGGATCGAGACCCAGCTGGGCCTGGTCCTGCGCGTATAGCGTCAGGTTGGCTTCCAGCAGCAGGCGGAAAATGCGCAGGGTGCGGCCGCTGCTGATGATGCCGTACTCGAAGTTGAGGTAGATCGCATGAGGATCTTCCTCGAAGAAGTCGATGGCGAGATCGAATCCGCTCGCGTTCAGCAGGCCGGCTTCGACGATGCCATCGGCGTCGGGAATGTCGAGTTCCTCGCAAAGCTCGACGATCAGCTCGTTTCGGCGTTCCAGGCTCATGACGCACGTAGGGCGGAAGGTTGGGAATCCATGAAGCGGTCCCGGCGGCAAGCGCGACCGGGACCGCTGGGTACAGACAGGCAGAGACAGACGAACGGAAGCGGACAGTGGCGGGAACAGGGACGACCTGGCACGCGTGCCTTGCCGCCTCCGTGCCTGCGCGCCGTCACCCCTGTGTCAGGGACTTCGCGTTCTTGGGGCCCGCCTCCTTGAGCTGCGCCAGCGTGGTGGCGAGGTTGATCGCGTTCATCGCCTCGGCCGCCGCCTGGATCTGTGCGATGGCGCTGGCGGTGTTGGCGTCCATGCCCCCCTTCGACGCGACATAATCGGCGCCTGCGCCGACGACGCTGGCCCCCGTACCTGCATTGCTGACATTACTCGGCATGACAAACTCCTCGTTTCCAATGGCCCGTGTTGCGGGCCGGTCGTGTGATACCGGCCATCGCCCGGATGTCCGGCACTGCCAGTGCAGCCTCGCCCGGGAGCGTGGCCACGCTGTCTGGTTGCGCCCGGCGTGGCCGGGCATTGCCGCCTGCCTTGCGGTGGCTTACTCGTCGCGCAATCGCTCGCATACCGCGGCGGCCGCCATCAGACCATCGGCCACCACACGCGCCGCGTTGCGCGCATGGGCGGCCGGCTCGCCCAGCGAGGCGTCGACGATGGCCGAGGCGGCTGCCTTCAGTTGCGCGATGCCGTTGGCCACGCGCGGGTCCTTCGGGTTTGCCGCGATCAACTGCACCATCTGGTCGAGCGAGCGGATCGTGTCCGGGGTCAGGCTGTCGTACATATTCGTGTCCTCAACGACGGGTTTGCTGTTTGCGGCCTAGCGGGCCGACCTGGGTGCGGCCGAGGGCAGCGGCAGGGTGCCTGCCGGCAACGCTGCCGCCACGGGCGTGGGTCTGGCGGCGGTCTGGCCGGCCGGGATGGCGGTGGCCACGACCGCATCGGCATCCGACGCCAGTCCCTCCGGAGATTCGGCGCCAGCCGTCAGCGCGTCGTCCGGAAAATTCTTGGTGCCGTCCGGCAACTGGTAGTAGCGCAGCCCATCCACATGCAGCGCTGCATGAACATTGCGTGGCGTGTTGTCGGCCGACGGGCCGGCCAGGTCGACCTCGATGCGCCGCACGGCCGCGCCGTAGTCGCCGCGCATGCGTTCGATCAGCGCGCGCGCCCGGGCCGGGTCACGCACGGTGCCCCCCACCCGGAACACGCCCGCGCCGGCATAGCTGACTTCGGCGCCAGGGTCCGACAGCGAGGCGCGCAAGTCGTCGACGATGCTCGCCGCGACGGACAGGCGGATCACGAGATGGCCGCCATCGAGCGGTGCCAGCGCGCGCCGCAGGGCCGTGGCCTCGGCCGCGGTGGGCACCATGCCGCTGACCACGATGGTCTGCTCGTCGAGGGCGGATCCCCGGTGGTTCGACGCCCCTGGCTCGATGCCGGGGCCATGGTCGAAGGCCGCCTTTACCTCGGCCTGCCCCGTCGACCCCAGCGTGTGCTCGACCTGCGCGAGCCGACGTTGGGCCGGCGTCAGTGCGGGCGCGCGCGCAGGGGAACCTGCCGCGGACACCGTCTTTGGCGCGCGCGTCATCGCCATCGCCATGGCCGCGCCGATGGCGGTGGTCGCCGCCAGCGCGCACACGCCGATGCGTAGCCAGCGGCGGCCCGCGCGCGGACGCCGGGCACTCGCTGCCGGCGCCGCCGCTGCCGGGGCTGCCGCTGGCGCTGCCGGTGCCGGTGCCACGCCCGCTGCCGCCACGGGCGGCGCAGCAGGTGCCGGCCTGAACATCGCTTCGAGCAACCTGACTTCGGCCGGCCAGGCCGTATCGGCCGGGCCGACGCACAGCACGATGTCGCCGCGACGGACCGGTATGAAGTCGTGCAGCGGCACAGGGTCCGTGACGCCTGCCGCGTCGCGCCCGGCATGGTCCGCCATGCTCGCCAGCGTGACCGTGCCGTCTTCCGCAAAGACAAGGGCCACCGCGGCGCCCTGCCAGTCGGAGATATGCACGTCGGCGTGCTCGTCGGCGCCAATCACGTGACGGCCCGGCGGCAGATCGAGCCGCGCGCCGGCGTGGTAGCCGGTAAGAATGCGAAGCTGTCGCGTCATGACGTCCTCCCGCGCGTGCGGCGGCCGAGCCCGAGCAGCGACTGGATGCTCGCCATCGCCTGGTTGCCATGCCGGCGCAGTCCTGGTGAGGACAACATCAGCACCTTGAGTGGCAGCAGCAGGTACTGCCGTTGTTGTGCCTCATCCAGCAGCACTGCCGGACGCGGCTCGATGCCCTGTCTGCGCAGCCGTTCGCGCTCCGCCACCAGTAGCGCGCGGACCGCGTCGAGTCTGGCAGGCAACTTTGTGTCCGTCGCCTCCGCGGCGTGTCCCCTGCGGGCGCGCTCGGCGAGGTAACGCAGCATGGTGTCGCGTGTCTGGCGCTCAATCCTGCCCACGGATGCGTCCGGCTGCTGGATGGCGGCGATCTGTGCGAGCAGCACCGCCTGCACCCATTCGATATCCGCATCGCGATGGAAGCCCGCCACCGGACGACGCATCGGACCGCGCGCTGCCGCGGCGTTGGCTTGACGCGGCGCCTGGCCCTCATCGTCCCGCGCGTGGGTGGGGGCCTCGTGCCGGGCTTCATGCCGCTGATCATGACGGCGCTCCTCGCCGTCCTCGTCGTTGCGCTCGCCACCGGTGTGGTCGCCCGCGCGGATGACCAGCCGTTGGCGCCAGTCCTCGTGGTGGTCCGGTTCATGCGCCTCCAGCGCGTCGGCTTCGTCCTCGCCGTCATGATCCGCGTCATGCGTGGCAATGCCAGCGCCCCGGCGCTTGCCGGCCTTGCGTCGCATACGCGGGTGAAGGCCCTCCAGGCGATGCAGATCGTGGAGTTCGCTTTCCTCGTGCGCGGTATGGCCGGACTCGATGGCCTCCGGGTCGTGCTGCACGCCGCCACGGGCGCGCGCGCTGCGTGCCGCGCGCAGGTTGCCCGGACGCACGGGCGGCCCGCCGGCGCGTCGTCTGGACGTCCGGGCGCCCAGTGTGCCGGGTGTGCCGGTAAGGTCGGCGGGGTCCATCGCCGCGAGATAGCCGTTGACGATCTTCATGACGGGAACACCGTGCGCATGACGGCGTTGGCAAATTCGAGCACCGCCGAGCCACCCCACGGCGCGGTGGCAAGCAGCACGCCAGTGACGATGATCAGCTTGGCGACCTGCGAGATGCTGGCGTCCTGCAGTGACGTGATGGCCTGCAGGAACGAGATCAGCAGGCCGGACAGGGCGGCGGTGGCGACGGCCGGCAGCGACACCATGAGGCAAACCATCAGCGCACTGGTGGTCAGATGAACGATGTTGTCGTAGTCCATGTCATTTGTAGGTGGAAATCAGACCGTGGATCAGCACCGACCAGCCGTCCATTGCCACGAACAGCAGCAGCTTGAACGGAATGGCCACGTTGGTGGGTGTTACCTGCGACAGGCCGAGCGCCATCAGGATGTTGGCGATCACGAGGTCGATCACGATGAACACCAGGTACAGCAGGAAGCCGATGCGGAATGCGGCGGCCAGTTCGCTGACCGTGAAGGCGGGCGCGAGCACGAGCAGGTCGTCCGGCTTGAGCTTGGCGGCCATATCGGGCGGCCAGATTTCCTTGGCGGACTTCAGGAAGAAGGCACGGTCGCGCTCGGACGTGTGCTTGGACAGGAACTGCCGGAACGGCTCGCGTGCGGCATCGAACAGCACCGCCGCATTGCCGTTCTCGACCAGGTTGCCCTGCGACATCGACTGCGCGGCATCGTAGGCCGACTGGCCCACCGGTGCCATCACGAAGCACGACACGATCAACGCGATGCCGTTGGTGACCATCGACGGCGGCACCTGCTGCGCGCCCAGCGCATTGCGCAGCAGGCCCAGCACGATCACGATCTTCGTGTACGACGTGACCACCATCGCGACGAAGGGCAACAGGCCCAGCGCGAGCAGGGTGATCAGCAGCGACGCGATATTGAGATTACCGCCCATGGGCCGCCGCCGATGGCATCGGGTTCGACTGCGTCGAGGATACCTGCGTCGCTTGCACGATACGCACGCCAAGGTTGTCGCCCACCGCCACCAGTTGCCCGTGCGCGACGGTATGGCCGCAGCAGACCAGCTGGACCACGGCGCTGTCGAGCGGTGCGGGTAATTCGACGACGCTGCCGGGTTGCAGCGCGGCGATGGCGTCGAGCGCGAGCGCCAGGGTCACCAGTTCCACGCGCACGGGGACGGTCATCGGGCCGAGGTCCAGGGCAGGGGCCACGGTAGTAGGCGCGGTCGGCGCCACGGCCGGCGCCTGCAGCGGTGCAGCGGCATCGGCGGCAGCCGGATCGTGCCAAGGCCGGTCGGTGACCGGTGCGGCCAGTGCCGCGTCGTCTTGCGTGTCCTGGATCATGGTGAGAGGGGTCTCGAGGATCAGTTGGTTGCCACGGGTCGACACCATGGCGTGCGCCTGCATGCCGTGGGCGGCGCCCCAGCGCAAGGCAAGGCCGCGCAGGGGCGCGCCCGGTTGATACGGCGCGGGCAACGGCCAGCCGAGCACGACGTCGCCTGCGCGCAGCGTGTTCAGCACGTCCAGTCGCAGCGGGCGCGTGGCAAGGTGGAGGCGGCCGGCGAGGTGGCCGACGAGGTGGGCGCTAAGGTGGGCGCTAAGGTGAGCGGTGAGGTGGCGCCGGCAAGGATCCGGTGCGCAAGCGAGCGCGGCATCGCGCGCGCCGGGGGCGTTGGCATCGGTGGCGGTGTCGGGCGCGGCGTTCGCGAGACCGCGCGCCAGGGCCTCGACCAACGTCGCATCGATGTCATGGACCACGCACGGCGCATCGGCGGCGATCGTCAGTGCGACGCCGTGCGTCGGCCCGCGCTCCTCGTGCCGCGGCACCGCGCCGGTGGGGGCACCGCTGCCGTCCTCCGTATCGTCATTCGTATCGTCATTCGTACCGTCATTCGTACCGTCACCGCTCTCGGGCCCGCCGTCGCGTCCGATCTCGCGCACGACCAGCGCGCCCGTGCCGGCCGGCTGCAACGCGGCCAGCCACGGCGCGAGGTACAGATTGGCAAGCGCGGTACGACGGGCGTCGTTGCGATCCGCGACGATGCTCTCCAGTGCCGGCGAGCAAGACAGGTCGAAGCGCAACCGCGCGCGTCCCGCATCGGACTCGATCGTCACCTGCGCCGGGTCGATCAGCACGGGCGCGCGTGCCGAGACCAGCAACGTCGCCTCGACCCCTGCCTGTCGCGCGATGGCGGGCAACACGCGCGAGAGGTGTGCCAACGCGGTCGCGTAGCGCGGCAGCCTGGAGCGCAGCGGATCGACGGGAAGGTGGTGGGACATCATGCTCGCGTGGGTGCCGGGGTCCGTGAATCAGGCGGCGATCACTTCGAGATCGATGGTGCGTGCGGTACGACGCGCCAGCCGGTCTTTCAAGGTATCGCCGTGGAGGCATAGTAGTTGACGCGATGGCGCGGATTTGCAGTGAAACCGAAGCAACAAGGCATCCGGCGAAATCGTCATCGTGAGCTGCGTATCGGGCAGGACGCCGGGGTCCGGCACGAGCGTCACGGTGCGCGTGGCACCGTCCGTCGAGCTCCCTTGCGCGCCGTCCTGCCACGCGCAGAGGTCCGCCACATCGCGCTCGAGTCGAGTCACGAATGACGTTGCCCATGGCGTCGCGCGCGGTGTCGTGGGTGGCATCACCGCGGGCGTGGGAAAGGTCGAGGTGCCGCGGTCGCCGGCCTCGCGGTCTTGCCGTGCGCCGCCGCGCTTGCGCGGGTTGCCGTCATGACCGGGCTCGCGCGCATGCGAGCCGGTGCGCGCGATGGCATTGACGGTAGCGCGCATTGGCTCGGCGGAATGTCCCGCGGGCGGCGTCGACGCCAGCGTGGAGGGTGACGCGGACAGCGAGGCAGACAGCGAGGCAGACAGCGAGGCAGACAGGGGCGCCGGGTTCGTGTCGCCCGCTTCGACCCGCGCCGTCGTGCCGGCTCGGTTGCCAACCCGGTCACGGTCGGCGTGGCCCGGCGCGACCGGTTCCGCATGCGGGCGATGCCCTGCAGCGCCGCGGGCGGCGACCTCCGTGAGGCCGGCCGTCTCTCGCGAGTTCGATGCCCTGGCGGCTTCACCGGCGGGCTCGCCGGCGTCGCGGCGGGGCACGTCGGGTATGTCGCGTACGTCGTGTGCCGTACCCAACTGCGGCGGTGGCGATGCGACCGCGCCGGCCGCCGCACGGCGCCGCTGCGCGTCGAGCATGCGGCGGAAGCGTTCGCCGGCATCCGCCTGGTCGGCGCCATGGTCGCGCTGTGCCGGCACGATGCGTACCGGCGGCATGGGCATGGAGTTGCGGGTCATGGTGGGATCAGAGCGACAGGCTGCCGACCAGTTGCAGGTCGATCTCGCCGTTGAGTTCCTGGAACGAGTACACGTCGAGCTTCTGGAAGCGTCGCTCGATCAGCCGGCGGAAATAGCGGCGGATATCCGCGGCCGTGACCACCGCCAGACGGTCGGGCGGGCCGGCGTTGTCGGGCCCGTTGACCAGCCGCTCCAGCCGCTGCAGGATCATCTCGATCACGCGCGGTTCCAGCGTGAGGAAGTTGCCGGCAGGCGTGGGCTTGATCGACTGCCGGATGGTCTGCTCGAGTTCCTGGTCCAGTACGATCGCCGGCAACTGGCGCGAGCCGCGCGTGGCCCGGTGCGCGATCATGCGTCCCAGGTCGCTGCGTACGTACTCGGTCAGCATGACGAGGTCCTTCTCCTTTGGGCCCCACGCGACCAGGCTTTCCAGGATCGAACGGATATCGCGGATCGGCACCTGTTCCTCGAGCAGGCGCCGCAGGACGTCCGCAATCTTCTGCACCGGCAGCGCCTTCTGCGCTTCCGACACCAGCCCGGGATAGGTCGCCGTGATGCGTTCCAGAATCCACTGGGCTTCCTGCACGCCGATAAACAGCCGTGCCTCGCGGCGCAGCGTATCCACCGCGTGTTCGGCGATGCGCGCCTCTCGCTCTTCCTCGGGCGTCTTGTTGCCCGCCGCATCGAGGTCGCCCGAGGCCACCGGCACGTCGTGGACGAGTACGTCATAGGTCAGGCCACCCAACTGCTCGTCGCCCCAGAATACGATGCCCGGGAAGGGCAGGCCCAGTTCCTCGGCGACGATGCGCCGCCCGGTTTCAAAGGCGTGGTCGAGCTTGGTCAGGTCCAGTTTCTCGGCAAGCTCGCGCGACAGCTTGACCGCCAGCGGCGCGGCAAAGGCGGGCGCGTTGCGCAGGATGCTGCCGGTGTCCTGCTTGGCGCCTTCGCGCTGCAGCGAGGACAGTGCTTCGTCGGCGTCGTGGTTGCGTCGACGCGCAGCGCGGCGCACCGCATGGCCGCCACCGTAGAGCCCGCCCGCCAGCAGCAGGAAGATCGTCGACGGAAAGCCCGGCACCAGCGCGAAGCCCGCCAGCAGGACCGAGGCGGTGGACAACGCGCGCGAACTGGTCGACAACTGCGCAAGAATTTCCATGCCCAGCGAGCGCGGCTTTTCATGCTCCTTCGACACGCGCGTGATCATGATGCCCGCCGCCACCGAGATCAGCAGCGACGGAATCTGAGACACCATCGCATCGCCGATCGACAGCACCGAGAAGCGCGAGGCCGCCTCCGCCGCGGTCATGCCGTGGTAGCTGGTGCCAATGACGATGCCGGCCACGATATTGACCATGGTGATGACGAGCCCGGCAATCGCGTCGCCCTTGACGAACTTCATCGCGCCATCCATGCCGCCGTGCAGCTGGCTCTCGATGGCCAGCATCTCGCGGCGTTCGCGCGCTTCCTCGGCGGTCATGTTGCCTGCCCGCACGTCGGCGTCGATGCTCATCTGCTTGCCGGGCATGGCATCGAGCGTAAACCGCGCACCCACTTCGGCCACGCGCTCCGAGCCCTTGGCGATCACGATGAACTGCACCGTGGTGATGATCAGGAATACCACCAGGCCGACCACGAGATTGCCACCCACCACCAGTTGCCCGAAGCTCTCGATGATGTGGCCGGCATCGGCCTTGAGCAGGATCGACTTGGTCGAGGCGATGTTCAGCGACAGCCGGAACAGTGTGGTGAACAGTAGCAGCGACGGAAAGGCCGAGAGCGAGGTGGCGTTGGGCACGTACATCGTGGCCGTGAGCAGGATCACGCTGAGCATGATGTTGACCGACAGCAACGTGTCGATCACGATCGTCGGCAAGGGCAGGATCATCAGCGCCACGATGGCGACGATCAGCGCGGCGATGCTGAACTCGCCGGAGTAGTCGCGCAGCACGCTGTTGGCGGCGGCGCCCTGGGATGCGCGGGGGGTGGATGACATGTCAGTAGCCCTCGGGTCGATCGTGGGTGTCGGGCGCCGGCGTGAGCTGGGCAACCCAGGCGAGTACCTCGGCAACGGCTTCGAACAGCGGCTCGGGAACCGCCTGCTCCAGCGGTACGGTGTAGAGCGCGCGCGCCAGCGGCGGTGCCGGCACGATGGGGATGCCGTGTGCTTCCGCGCGCTCGCGGATGGCCAGCGCTTCCGCGTCGACGCCCTTGGCGATGACGCGCGGCAGGCCGTGTTCCTCCGCCACGTAGCGGATGGCCACCGCGTAGTGGGTGGGATTGACCACCACCGCCTGCGCCTGCTCCACCTTGGCAGCGGGTCCTTCCATCGCCATCTCGCGCGCAATGGACTTGCGCTTGGACTTGATTTCCGGGTTGCCCTCGGACTCCTTGTGCTCCCGCTTCACTTCGTCCTTCGACATGCGGTGCTCGCGGATAAACAGCCAGTACTGCAGGCCGTAGTCGGCCGCGCCGATCATCAGAAACAGCACGCCGGCCGCCGCGATGAAGCGCCACAGCAGGATCCACACCACCGCGACCACATCGCCGATGGGCTGGTAGGCAAGCGCGGCCGTGGTGGGCAACAGCAGCATGGTGAGCTTGACCAGCACGGCGACCAGCACCGCGGCCTTGAGCACCATCTTGATCAGGTCCAGCATCGAGCGCAGCGAGAACAGCTTCTTGATGCCGGCCGCCGGGTTGATCGCATCGAGCTTCAGTTCCACCGACTTGAACGAAATGTTGAAGCCGGTCTGCGCCACCAGCGCCGCGGCCGGCAACAGCAGCGCCACGCCGAGTAGCGGCAGCAGTACCCAGCCGGCCTCGACGCTCACCGCGAGCATGAAGGCGCCGAGGTCGAAGCGGGGCGACGCATTGCGGCCGACGTCGAGCGCGATATGGACCAGATTGCGCAGATGCTCGCCCATGAAGCTGGCGGCCCCGGCCATGCCGGCGGCCGCGCCGATCAGCAGCGCGCCGGCGGCAAGGTCGGTGCTCTTGGGCGACTTGCCGTCGCGCCTGGCATCGTCGAGCTTTTTCTCTGTGGGGGCTTCGGTCTTTTCGTCGGACATGGCGCGCGCGATCGGGTCGCTCAGGCTGGCAACGCAGGGGATGGTGCGGCGGCCCGGGCGCGCGTGCGCCCACGGAACCGAAGCCGCGCGGCGGCGGACGAAGTGGTGGCGGCAAATCGGGCCGCACTTCGGCGGGGGCGTCCTGTCTTCGCTCCGGGCGCCGCATGCGCGGCGGCTGGGGGCCACACTCCAGACCCAGATTCGCCTCGCTGGAGATCCCATGCTCGACATGACCGAATGCCCGGATTCGCTCGTATCCGCCCTGATCGAACTGCTCGTCACGAGCGTGAACAAGCAGTACAGCCACGAGGCGGAGCGGCTGCTCGCGGCCTTGCATGTGATGCGGCCGCGTTTCCGCGAGCTTCATATCTACGACGTCTGGCTGATGATGGGCCGCAAGCGCTACGACGATGCCGCCCGCACGCTGCGCGACCTGGAGTCGCAGACGCTGCAGGCCCCGTTCAATGCCTATGTGGCGGCGTTGCTGGCCACGTGCCTGTTCTCGCTGCGCGATCCGGGCTGGCAGATGTTTGCCAACCAGGTGCTGTCGCGCGAGGAAGATCCCGAATCCGTGCGGCTCGTCAATCTGCTGATGGGGCGCAAGGAGGACGATACCGGCGGCGCGCGCGCCCTGGCCGGTGAAGAGCCTGCCGCCGAGCGTCCGCAGGACCGTGGCGAGCGTTCGCCGTTTTCCACCACTCACTTCCTGCGTGTCTGAGGAGAAGCCAGCATGTCCTTGATCGACCCCTCCATCGGTGCCATCCAGGCCGTCAGCGCCATCGATGGCCCTGCGCGTGTCACACCGGGCGCGGCGGCGAGCCCGGCCGGACCGTTGCCGCCCTATCCGGTAGGCGTTGCCGAGCCGGGGAGCGTGGCAAAGACAGCGGTGCCGCCAGCCTCGGCGGAGTCGGAAGCGCGCTTCCGGCAGTTGCTGGACCGCGCCGCGTCCGACCTGCAGACACGCAGCCTGGAAGCCAGCCCGACCCAGCGGCCGTCCGCCATCACCGAACTGGTGGGGGCGCAGGACGACATGTTCAGCCAGTTGCAGCAACGCGTGCAGGCGTTCCAGGAAACCGCACCGTCGCTCGACCAGCGCGAGTTCACCGCACAGATGGTGCAACTGCAGTACCAGCTGGCGGATTCGATGGCGCGCATCGAGCTCGGCGTTGGATTTGCGCAGGGCGGCAAGAGCGCGGTCCAGAACCTGATGAAGAACCAGTAGTGGCCATGTCCGCCTCGATCCCGCGCCCGCGCTGGCTGGTCTCCCTGCTCCTTGTGCTGCTGCTGGCGGGCTGCAACCAGCAGCTCTACTCGCAGCTCACGGAAAGCGAGGTCGACGAGATGATGAGCGTGCTGTTCGACGCCGGCCTGCATCCGGACAAGGAGACGCCCGACAGCGGCAAGACCTGGACGGTCACGGTGCCCGGCGACGATTTTCCGGATGCGATGAAAGCGCTGCGTGCGCACGGCCTGCCGCGCGAGAAGTACGCCAATCTTGGCGACATGTTCAAGAAGGAAGGGCTGATCTCGACGCCGACGGAAGAACGCGTACGGTTTATCTACGGGGTATCGCAGCAACTGTCCGCGGTGCTGTCGCGCGTGGACGGCGTGTCGTTTGCGAATGTACAGATCGTGCTGCCCAACAACGATCCGCTCTCCAACGTCGTCAAGCCGTCGTCCGCGGCGGTGTTCATCAAGTACCGGCCCAACACCGACGTGGCGTCGCTGCTGCCCAGTATCAAGAACCTGGTGATGCATAGCGTGGAGGGCCTGACCTACGAGAACGTCAGCGTGACGTTTATCCCGGCCGAGGTCCAACGCGCGGTGCGGCACAAGCGATCGAAGCCGCTGATCTGGATCGGAGCGGGCGTGGCGCTGCTGGTGGCGCTCGGCGTTGCCGGCTTTCTGCTGCGCGAGCGCATCGGCGAGATGGTGGCGCAGCGGCGCCGCGGTGGGCGCGCGCGGCCGGCAGCCGGCAACGCGACCTGAGGGAGGCCATGGGCATGGATCACGCGAAGGTCATGGCGGCGGCGCTCGGCCCGGTCATGGCGGCGCTGCGTCGCTACGAGGCGTGTCTGGGCGACGCCGGCGAACGCGCGGGTCCGCCGCTGACGGGCGCCATGGGTACCGCACCGCGCCGTCGGGCAACGCAGCGCTGGTGTCGCGCCGCCTTGCTCGATGACGCGGTGAGCGCGGACGCATTCCTGCGCCCCGCCGCGCGCATCTGCGTGGCCGAACCGACGTTCCGCCGCCAGGTGCTGGCCCTGCGCGCGCTATTTGCACGCCGGTCCGCGGTGCGCCGCTGCATCGATCGCGCCAGTCTCGCCGCGATGGCCGCCGCGGTGGGCGGCAACGCCGTGCTGACGCGGCTGCGCGGTGCCGCCGCCGAGGACGGCGAAACCAGGTTGCCGCTACCGCTGGCGCTCGACCCCGATACCCTCGCGCGCGACGGCCTGCTGCGGCTGATGGCGGGCGAGCCCGCCGCCGCGATGCTTGCCACGCTGGCCGGCTATGCGGGCGTGCCGGCTGCCGATGCGCCGGTGGGCCAGGCGGAGGTGGGCCGCACCGAGGGGGACCACACCGAGGTGGACCGTGCAGAGAATGCCCGCTTTTTCCAGCGCCTGCCGCACTGGATGCCGGAGCGGCCATGATCGTCTGGCTTGACCGCACGCAACGCTACTCGTCCGGCGTAGGCGATCGCACCGACGCTGATGGAACGGAGGTGGGCAGCGTCGCCGTGAACCCCGAGGCTGGCGCCCCTGCCGCCGCGAGCGTCGGCGCAGGTGCGAGCATGGGTGCGAGCGTCGGTGTCGATGCCGATGTCCTCCGTGCCGACGAGTATGCCGCCGTATTGTCGATCGACGACGCCCTGGCGCGCGCCAAGCGCAGGCCCGCGATATCCTGGGCGACGCCACGGCACAGGCCGACGCCATGCGCGCCGCCGCGGCGGCTGCGGCGGCGGCCACCGACGCGGCCGCCCAGGCACGCTGGCAGGCCGCCGCGGCCGAGGGCTGTGGGAAGACGGCCTGCGCCGTGCCCGTGATGACGCCAACGCGTTGATGCTGCGCGAGTCTCTCGACGCGCACGCCGCCGTGGCAAGCGCGCAGGCGCGCCTGGCCCATCTGGTGATGGCTGCGGTGGAGCGCGTGGTCTGCGAAAGCGACCGCGATGCGCTGTTTGCCCGCGTGACCCTGCGCCTGCAGCGGCTGATCGACGAAGCGTCGTTCGTCACGCTGACCGTGCATCCCGACGACGTGGCGCGCGCGCGCGAGTCGCTCTCGTTGCTGCGCGATACGGTGGGGCACCAGGCCGCCTTCGAGGTGGCGTCCGACGCCGCCGCGCCCGCCGGCAGCTGTCGCTGCGAATGGGACAACGGCGTCTTCGTGACGGGCCTGGACGAGGAGCTCGCGTCCCTGCGGCGCCTGTTCGAACGGGAAATGCGCGCCGGGCCGGCACCTGCGCAGGAGGCGCCGGAATCCCCCCCAGCACGCTACACGGAACTCGCATGAGCACCATCCTCGATTTCGCCGACCGCATCGATCGTGCCCTGGCCTCGTCCGAGGGGGGCGCGCGCTATGGCAAGATCGTCGAGGTCACCGGCACCCTGCTGCACGTCGGCGGGCTGGACGCGGCGCTCGGCGAGATCTGCGAACTGCGCGCGCCATCGGGCGCGCTGCTGCAACGTGCCGAAGTGGTCGGCTTCAGCCGCCGCATGCTGTTGCTGGCACCGTTCGGCAATACCGTCGGCCTGTCGCGCGCGACGCGAGTGGTCGGCAGCGGCCGCGCCTTGGCGATCGGTGTCGGCCAGGGACTGCTGGGACGCGTCATCGACGGCCTTGGCGAGCCCATCGACGGGCTGGGTCCGATCGAGGCCACCGGCTATGTGCCAGTATTTGCCAACGCCCCGGACCCCATGCGCCGCAAGCTGATCGACACCGCCATCGCCACCGGCGTACGCGCCATCGATGGTCTGATGACGCTCGGCGAAGGCCAGCGCCTGGGCATCTTCGCCCCCGCCGGCGTCGGCAAGAGTACCTTGCTCGGCATGCTGGCACGCGGCACCGACTGCGATATCAGCGTGATCGTCCTGATTGGCGAGCGTGGTCGCGAAGTGCGCGAGTTTATCGAGCTGATCCTTGGCGAGGCCGGCATGCGGCGTACCGTGGTGGTGTGCGCTACCTCGGACCGCTCGTCGATCGAACGCGCCAAGGCCGCGTACGTGGGCACGGCCGTGGCCGAATATTTTCGCGACCAGGGCATGCGCGTGCTGCTGATGATGGACTCGCTCACACGCTTTGCGCGCGCGCAGCGCGAGATCGGCCTGGCAGCCGGCGAGCCGCCCACGCGGCGCGGCTTTCCACCGTCGATCTTTGCCGAACTGCCGCGCCTGCTCGAACGCGCCGGCACCAGCGATACCGGCTCGATCACCGCGCTCTACACGGTGCTGGCCGAAGACGAAAGCGGCAGCGATCCGGTCACCGAGGAAGTGCGCGGCATTCTCGACGGCCACCTGATCCTGTCGCGCGATATCGCCGCGCGCAACCGCTATCCCGCCATCGATATCCTCAACAGCCTGAGCCGCGTGATGCCGCTGGTGGCAAGCGCCGAGCATATGGCCGGCGCGGGCCGCATGCGCAAGCTGCTGGCCCGCTACGCCGAAGTCGAGACGCTGCTGCAGGTGGGCGAGTATCAGAGCGGTAACGACCCGCTCGCCGACGAGGCGATCGCGCGGCACGAGGAACTGGAGGCATTCCTCGGCCAGGGCACGCAGGAGCTGGCGGAAGCGTACGAGACCGCCAGCATCGTCTGCGGCTACGCGCACGGTTGAGTCGCATCCGATGAGCCGAGCAGTCAAGGCCTGGCGTGCCGTACTGGTGGTCAAGGTGCGCGCCGTGGAACGCGCCAACCAGGCCGTGCAGGCACGCCGCGCGGAGCTGCGCGAACGCGAGGCCGCGGTGGCAGCGGCACGTGCGGCGCGCGCGCAGGCGCAGGACCGGCTCGACGCCGGCCGTCGCGAGCTCGCCCGTGTGCTCACCTCGCGCGACATGGCGCCCGCGTCCTATCTGATGCACGCGGCGTATCTGCGCTATCTCGAAGAGGAACTGAAGGCCGCTGACCAGGCCATCGAGGTCGCCGAGCGCTATCGCGTCTCGGCCCAACAGAAGGTGGACGCCGCACTGCGCGCGCTGGGCCGTGCCGAAACCTCGCGCGATACCTGCCAGGAGCGCCTGCGGGCGCTGCTGGATGCCGCGCAACGCGCCGCGGAAGCGGCGCTCGACGAAGAGGCGTCGGAAACCGCCGCCGCCCGGCTGCATGCGCGGCGCGCCCGCGCGCCCGCCCGCCCGGGCTGATGGCCAAGCCATGTTTGCCGCGCAGCATTCCCCACAACCTCACCGGACGCCGCGATGGACGCCAATACGATCGGCTCGCTGCTTGCGCTCAACACCCAGGCCCACGCGCTGCTATTCCTCATTGCGCTGTCCGGCATGCGCGTCACCGCCATTTTCCTGGTGCTGCCGGCCATGTCATCGCAGGCCGTCCCTGGCGCGGTGCGCGCCGGCGCCTGCTACCTGATGACGTGGTTTATCGCCGCCGGGCAGTCGCCCGCCGCGTTCGAGCACCTGACGATTCCCGACATGCTGCTGCTGACCATGAAGGAAGTCTTTATCGGCCTGATGATCGGCTACCTCGCCTCCATCATCTTCTGGATTGCGGAATCCGCGGGCACGCTCATCGACGATCTCACCGGCTTCAACAACGTACAGATGACCAACCCGATGCACGGCGACCAGAGCACGCCGGTCGCCTCGTTGCTGGTGCAGCTCACCATCACGCTGTTTCATATCTCCGGTGGCATGACCGTCCTGCTCGGCGTGCTGTTCGAGTCGTACCACTGGTGGCCGCTGACCGCCGCCGCGCCGGACCTTGGCAGCGCGGCGGCGTCGCTGGCGATCGAGCAGGGCAACGGCATGCTGACCACCGCGGTCAAGATCTGCGCGCCGGTCATGCTCGCGCTCGTGCTGATCGACGTCGGCCTCTCCATCGTCGGACGCGCGGCAGGCAAGCTCGAACCGAACTCGTTGAGTCAACCGCTGCGCGGCCTGATCGGCGTGCTGTTGCTGGTGGCGATGATCGGTGCGATCTCGGTACAGGTTCGCGACGCGATCCACTTCACCGGCTTCGCCGGCCTGCTCGAGAAGCTGCGTCACTGACTCGCCATGCGTCGCGCACGTGAGTGAACAGGGCGCGAACGAACATCGCGCGAAAATTTCGCGTGTGGAAAATTGAGGATTACGTGTGCTTTCTTGAGTTTGATGCGGGCCTTTCTTGGTTATCGTTTCCTCAGCCGTCGAGGACACGCAAGTCGTCCTGTTCCAGGCTACGACGCCTATCGAGGAGGGATTCATCAAATGGTGAGCGGAATCTATTTCGCACTGGCCAGCGGCATTGCCGCGTGTGCGCATCTGCCACGCTACGCGCAGGCCGTGTTCCAGGCCAACTGGCAGCAGGCCTATGCATCGGTGGCGGATGCCGCCGACAGTGTGGAGCGAGAGCCGGGCACGATCGCAGTGATGCGCCTGCAGGCCCTGTCCGACGCGCGTGCCCTGCGCGATTTCGACGAGGAAGCGGAGCAGGGCTATGCGCGCGCGCAGCGCCTGTGCCGCGACGCCGAGCAACTGCGGCTCGTCTCGTGCCGCAATACGGGTTGGCAGGCATTCAAGCGTAACCGCACCAGCCTGGCCCGCAACTGCTTTACGCGCATCATGCACGACGAGGCCGCCAGTGCCGCGGAGCATGTGGAAGCGGCCATTGCCCTTGCGCTGATCGATCATCAGCTGGGTCACCAGGGTGCGGCCGAATATGCCATCGCGCAGGCGCGCGGCAGCGCCGCGCGAACCGGCGAGCCACTCTGGGCCGAGCTGGTGGAACTGCTCGCGCTCGATATTGGCATCCAGCTCTCGATCCGCTGGTCACCGGCACTCTCCGATCACGTATTCTGGCAGTCGGTGCGCGCCGCCGCGCCGTCGTCGCTGCCGCAGGAGACCGCCACGACGGCTGGGTTGCGTGCCGTCGCCAGCGGCCCGTGGTCGCTCACGCTGATGGCGCGCCACGCCGCGTACCTGCAGGAGCTGGCCGCCACGGCGGCAGGCGAAGGCACGGCCGCACGCATGTTGCCGAGCCGCATGGACGCGCTCGGGTTGCCGGAACGCACCGTGGTGCACGCGCATATGCGCATCGATGCGCTGATGGCCGCATTGAGCGGCGGTTTCTCGCTGCTTACCGACCGTCTGTACAGCTCGGTGGAACGACTGGGCGATGGCGCCGGCACGTTGCGCGGTCATCTCGATCTGCTCTATGCCAGCGGCAAGGTGGCCGCCCAGCGCGGGCAGGTGGCGCAGGCGCTCGACCTGCTGACGGTCTACTCGCGGGAAGCACTGCATCGCCTGCGCGCCGAGGTGATTTCGATGCGCGCCCAGGATCCGCGCGCCGATGCCAGCGTGCGCGCGCGCACCGACGATATCGCGGGACGGCTGCCGCCCAAGTACCGCCGCGCATATCTGTATATCGTCGAGAACATCGGTCACAGCACGCTGACCACGCGCGAAGTGGCCGCGCATATCGATGTGACCGACCGCTCGTTGCAGATGGAGTTCAAGCGCTCGCTCGGCATGTCGCCGACCGAGCTTATCCGCCAGCTGCGTCTGGAAGGGGTGCGCGGCGAGCTGCTTGACGACACCCGCACGCACGCCAATGTGCTCGACACCGCCAGCCGGTGGGGCTTCAACAGCCGCTCGTCGCTGCTGAAGAATTATCGCCGCCGCTTCAACGAAGCCCCGTACGAGACCATCCATGGCTAATCGTTTCCGCAGCAATGTCCGCCGCGCACGCCGACCGTTGCGCGCAGCCGCCGTCGGCGTGGTCATCGGCCTGCAGGCGCTGACCGCGACCTTCGCGCCGGCCGCCTTCGCCGCGCCGATTCCATGGCGCTCGAAAAGCATCAGCTACGTGGCGGATCGCAAGGATATCCAGGAGGTGCTGCGCGATATCAGCGCGAGCGCCGGGGTTGCCGTGCAGATTTCGCCGAAGGTGAAAGGCACCGTGAGCGGCAGGTTCGATACGCGGCCGCAGTTGATGCTCGAGCGCATGGCGGCGACGTTCGGCTTTATCTGGTACTACGACGGCGCGGTGCTGCGCATCTATAGCGCGGACGAGGTGGCATCTACGACCATTGGTCTGTCGGCGGCATCCACCGCCGCGCTGCGCCGTTCGCTGGCCCGGCTGCAGATCGAGGATCCGCGCTTTCCGATCCGTTTCGACGACGAGGCGCGGACCGCGGTGGTGTCGGGTCCGCCGCGCTATGTGGAGCTCGTCAACGATGTGGCCAGGCTGGTCGACCAGAACCATGTGGATCAGCAGCACGGGCAGGCCGTGCGCGTGTTTCCCCTGCGCTATGCGTGGGCGTCCGACCATACGGTGACCGTCGATGGGCAGTCGATCACGATTCGCGGCGTGGCCAACATGCTGCGCGACCTGTATCAGCCGGACGGCGGCCGCATCGGCTCGCAGACCGCACCGCAGTCGGATGCGCGCCGGCTGCGCAATGTCGCCGAGACCGACACCGGCTCGCCAGGCGGGGGCAGTCGGCCACGGCAGGCGGAGTCGCAAGGTGGCTGGATCATCGGGTTGCCGGGCCTGATGGGCGGCGGCGCGGCCGGCACCAATCCACCGCTGCCGGGCGGCGCAAGCGGGGAAAGGGGCGGGGAAGGGGGCGGCGCACCGCCGGCGCGCCGCCATGGCCGCGCCACCGACGTCTATCCCGAGGACCGCCCGATCATCCAGGCGGACCCGCGCACCAACTCGATCCTGGTGCGTGGCCGGCCGGATCGCATGGGTTCGTTCCAGTCGCTGATCGAGTCGCTCGACGTGCGGCCGGCCGTGCTTGAAATCGACGCCAATATCATCGAGATCACCGACAACGCACTGCAGCAGCTCGGCGTCGACTGGCGCGCGCATACCGGCCATATCGACTTTGCCATCGGCAACGGACAGAACGCGCAGGCCGGCTATCCGGGCTCGCTGAATCCCAATGGCTACGGCAACCCGAACGATCGCGACCGAGAGGGCAACACGCTGCTGCCGACCACCCCGGTGGGCGGCGTGTTCACGGCGGTGCTTGGCGGGGCCGGGAAGTACCTGCTGTCGCGCATCAGTGCGCTGGCACAGACCGACCAGGCCACGCTGAACGCAAGCCCCAAGGTGGCCACGCTCGACAATGTCGAGGCCGTGATGGACAACAAGCAGACGTTCTACGTGCCCGTCTCCGGCTACCAGTCGGCGGACCTGTATGGCATTTCGGCGGGCGTATCGCTGCGTGTGCTGCCCATGATCGTGCCGGGCTCCGACAATGCGGGCATGCCGTCGCAGATCCGGCTCAACGTACATATCGAGGATGGCCAGCTCACCGCCCAGACCGTCAGCAACCTGCCGGTGGTGTCCAACAGCACGATCGACACGCAGGCACTGATCTCGGAAGGCGAAAGCCTGCTGATCGCGGGCTACACCGCGCTGCAGGACCAGCGCCAGGAAACCGGCGTGCCGGGATTGTCCAAAATTCCGCTGATTGGTGGACTGTTCCGCTACCGCAACCACTCCGGACAGAAATTCCAGCGGCTGTTCCTGGTCACGCCGCGCATCCTGCGCGCGCCAAGCCCGGCCGATCTGAACGAGCCCGGCGGCGATCCGGCCGACGTGGTGGGGACGGTGCCCGCCGTGCCGACCGTGGAGCGCGAGGTGACGGCCGTGGCCGGCATCCGTACCGTGGCGGCACGGCGCGCACCCCTGCCGCGGCTACCGGCGCGGCCGCCGCAGTTGGCGGAAGCTGGCTTGCCGCCAGCGCCCGACGGCACTGCGCTGGCGGTCCGGCCCTGATGGCAAGGCGCCCGGCGTGGGCCGGGCGCATCCTGGACACATTCTGGAAACTTTCTCGGGCACGCATCCGGCGTCTGGTCGGACACGCGGCCCGACCGGCGCCTGGCGCCGGGCCATGGCCGATGCTTACTCGTCGCTGTCGGGATCGGGCGGTTTGTTCTTGCGCGCCTGCGAGATGATCATCTGGCCCACCTGCAGCACAAGCTGGGTCATGGCGCTGTTGAGCACGGACGGGTCGGTACTGCCACCCGAACCCGCGTTGTTCGGATCGTTGGGACCGTTCGGGCCATTGGCACCATTAGGACCATTAGGACCGTTGGATCCATTAGGACCGTTCGATCCATTAGGACCATTGGGCCCGTTCGATCCGTTCGGCCCTCCCGCATTGTGGCTGCCCGAAGGCGGTGGCGGCGGCGCATGAGAGCCGCCTCTGGAAACACTCGGCATGATGTGGTCATGGCATGGCGTGGATGGAGTTTCGACAATAGAAAGCCGTTCCCCGTCATGCATGCCTCACCGCGAAGCCATGATGGCGTCGCGCGAAGCGATTCGCGTGCGGCCGCTGCATTTCGCATCCGGCCCGTCACCGCATCGACATGCCTCCCATAATTTTCGGTGAGCCCCGGCCTGTGCCGGCGTCATTCACGTCAGCTTATCGAGAGGCAACGATGGATATTCGAGTCACCACGGCGGATCGCCCGGACGCAACCCTGCCGCCCACCTCGGTGGATGAACCACCTGCCGACACCACTGCCATCGATGAGCAGGTCGGCGCCATGTTCCGCACGCCACAGGCGCCCGGGCGCGTGCTGCTGCCGACGCAGTCGGGAGCGCTCCACGACGTCGCCACCGCGCCGGTTCAGCTGGGCGCGGTCGGGCTGGCTGGCAACGCGATCCACGGTGGAACCGTGATGCCGCTGATGCAACGTGAATTCGAGCCGCTGCCGAACCTTGCCAATGCCACCGTGATCGCGCGCAATACCGTCGTCCCCGACGGCCGCGAGATCGCCAATCTGTCCGCTGTTCCGGACCTCCCCGCGTCGTCGCTCCATCTCGCCAGCGCGTTTGTCATTCCGCCGGATACCGGGCGGCCGGTGGTGCCGTCGCAGGTGAACACGGTGGTCGAGCAGCCGCCCGTGGACGCGCCGCCGCCGGAACAACCGCCCGAGTCGCCACCCCCGCCGCCGCAGCCCCCCTCGTTCGGCCAGGCCGCCCGCACGCTCTACAACTGGATGGATACCGATCCGTCGATGCAGGGCAAGAACCTGAGCTACGACGACGTGGTGGCGCTGGCGGGCGACGAGAGCGCGCCGCCCGAACTGCGCGCGGCCGCGCAGGCGATGACCGCCGACGGCGGGGCCCAGTTCAAGGACCGCCTCGGCGGCAAGGATAATATTGCGAGCGGCAACGACTTCGCCAAGTTCGTCGCCAACGACGACAGCACGCCGCTGAGCGACGCGGATATCCAGACCGTGGCGGTACTGGGCCGCCATCAGAAGGATCTGCCGAAGCACGAGAAGGACATCCAGGCCAAGATCGACGATCCGAAGACCCCGGAGGATCTGCGCCAGGCACTGCAACAGATGCAGAAGAACCCCTCGCTGATGGCCATGATCGATGCCGGCAAGAACGGCAAGGTCGACGGCAAGTTCTCGGGACAGGACATCACCAGGCTGACGGAGCGTCGCGGCGAGATTCGCGAGTTCAACCAGCAGCAGGCCGCGATCTTCGTCGACAATTACATTCCGTCCGACGATACCGAAGAGAATCCGAAGCCGCGTCCGATGACGCAGAACGATGCGATGCGCGAGCTGTATCGCTATTCGGATTACCTGCCCAAGAACATCTCGCACGAGACGCTCGAAGACATCGTCAATGGCACTGGTGGGGTCGGCAAGGCGCCGCCGCAGGTGATCGCCGCCGCGCAGTACATGCTCAAGCATCCCGATGCCTGGAGCCAGGTCGCGCCGGGCGGGTCGATCTCGCGCGGTCACCTGTGCGACGCCATTGCGCAGGATATCAACCTGAATCCCGACGAGCGCGAGACCATCAAGACGCTGCAGGACAATCGCGGCACGTTCTTCGATGGCGGCACGCTCAATCGCGACAAGCTCCAGAAAATCGCCAACGATCCGAATGCCAGCGAGGCGGTGAAAAAGGCGGCCAACCAGCTGCTCAACGATCCGCTGCTGTTCGGCATGCTCGACAACGGCAAGCGCGGTCATTCCGGCGATCCGCTCCACGCGGCCGACGACGGCAAGATCAGCGGCGATGACCTCGACAAGTTTGTCGACAAGCTCAAGACCAGGAACGATCCGCCGCCTGAGGTTCCGCCGTCGCACGAGCCCGCCACGCCGGAAGCCCAGGCCGCGGCGTCGGCGATGAGTGCCGGCACCCAAGACCAGCCCGAGGTCAAGAAGTCCAAGGGGGGCGGCTTCATGAAGTTCCTGCAGGGCGTGCTCAAGGTGTTCTCGAAGATCGTCGAGATCGTCGGCCAGGTGGTCAGCGCGGTGGTCAAGATCATCCCGGGCGTGGGCAACCTGATCGCGGGTGCGATTTCGGTGGGATCGAGCTTTATCTCCGGCCAGCTCAAGGTGGCATCGGTGGCGGCTGGCGGTGGCAGCAAGGAGGAAATCCGGGCGGCCGAAAAGGAGGCCGGCCTCGACCTCGCCGGTGCCGCGATCGGCGGCATTGGCGTGCCGGGCGCCGGCGCATTTGTGAAGGGCGCGGTCAATGTGGCCGAGGACGCGGTGGAAGCCGGCGCCACGCGCACGGTCAAGGAGGTGCTGCCCGAAGCCATCAAGGATACGGCCAAGGACCAGGTCACCGACGTGGTCTACGGCGAGGCCGACAAGGCATATCACAAGGCGGCCAACGGCTGAGCGCTGGCGCTGGCAACAAAAAAGAGCCGGGCTTTGCCCGGCTTTTTGCTGGCCTGTGTGACATCGGGGCTGGCGCGCACACCGGGGTGGTGCGCGCTCGTCACCGTGCGGCGACGTCGTAGCCCCAGCGCCGCAGCACGGCCTGTACCTTGGCCGCATAGCCGTCGCGCAGCACGGGCGTCGCCGAATGATAAGCCCCCACGGCGGCCCATGTGTTGCCGTAGCGATCGACCTGCTTGCGCAGATGCCAGGCCGCGACGTAGACGTTCTTGCAAGGCTCCATCAAGGTCGACGCGTCGACGCCATACGCCGACAGTCGGCGCAGATGGATCGAGTTGATCTGCATCACGCCGTAGTCGATCGAGCCGTTCTGGTTGACATTGCGGGCATCGGGACGATTGCGCGATTCCACCCAGGCGATGGCGCGCAGCACATGCGGGTTGACATGATGGTACGCGGCGGCGTCGTCAAAGCAGTCGGCGCGCGCGGGCCCGCAGGCCAGCAGCGCGCCTAGCGTGGCCACCGTGGCCAGGCCGTGGCCACCCACTCGAAGCGGTCGCGGCATGGCGAACGACACGCCGTGGTTACGGCTGCTAGCGGGTCGCATCGGCTGTCAGGGCTACCATGCTCTGGCCACGCTGGGTGTCGGTGTTGGCAATCTGTTGTGCCTGCTGGATCAGCGTGCTTTGCATCTGTGAATGCGCGACCGCTTGCATCCCCTGCGCAGCCGGCGGCAGGTCGGACGCGGGTGGTGTGGCGGGTGGCGTGGCGCCGTTGGTTGGGGCTGCGCTGTAGGCCGGCGGCGCATGCTGCGATGCCGGGTCGTGATAGGGGGGCGGGACCAGCGTATCGTCAAGGTGCACGTCGTGGCGTGGGCGCTGTCCGTCGATCAGGTTCCGCGGCGCGGCCGCTTCGAAATGGCCGCCCATGTCCACGACCATCACGTCGCGCCCATGGGGCACCTTCGCACCCGCGCTTTCGATATGGATCACGCCCCCGGCATCGGAAACCGTGACCATGCGCATGGGCGGCTCCACGCCGAGGCTACCGTTGATCAGGTCGACGATGGCATCGGCAACCTTGCCGTACGCGGGCAGCTTCTCGCCGGGCTTGATACCCAGCGACGGGTCTTGCTCGATGATCTCGCGAAACTGGTTGACGAGCGCGGCATGATCGCTGTGGTAATCGCCAGTGGCATGCTGCATCAGCGAGATCAGCAGGCAGTTGTTGACCGCCCACGCCTCGTCGCGCGGCAGGGGCGCGTTCGTGGCGCGCTGTTGCGTCTTGCCGGTGTTCGGGACCAGTGCTAGGCCGTTGGCGTTCAGCACCAACTCGATGCGGTCCGTACGCGTGGCCTCGGCCGACAACTCCTTGTGGTACGCGTGCGGGTCGGCGGCATAGATTTCCTGGATCCAGGGTTCCAGTGCATCCAACGGCGTCATCGTGGGAGGAAGCGAGTCGACGTCACGCAGCCGCTTGAGCGTCTGCGCGACCGCCTGTTGCTCGTTATGGACCCGTGCGGGGTCGATGCCGTGTGTGCCTGTCGCCGCGTCCTCCCGGCTCAGCTCGATCGCACGATCGAGGACTTCCCGCTCGCGCGCGCTCATGGGTGGCTCGTAAGGTGGCGGCTGGTGCGGCATGGGATGGGGATCCTGCCCCGGCGTCACGCCGGCCGCATCGAGGTTCGCCTGAATCTGATTGAGCCGGTCATGCAACGCCGCGCCGATCGGATCATGGTGCGGACGAGGCCCGAGATGAAACGGCGTCGGTGCCACGGGTATCCGCGGCTGATATGCGGCATAGCCCTGCGCATACGGGTGGAAAACCGGGGCGCTCGCAGGCGGCGGCTTGCGCGGGCGGCGCTGCGGCTGCGGCTGTGGTGCCGAATGGTATTCCTCCACCACGGTGTAGGGCGACAGGCCGGCATTGTGGAACATCTGCGCCGCCTGCTGTTTCGCATACCACCTTGCTGGCTTCCGCAGGAAACGAGGGACCTGCCGCGCAAAGTCTTCCGCGACGGTGTCCTCGGGGCGGTGATGGGTAACGACGATTACCTTGGGCATGATCGGCCTCCCTGTTGCGGCGCCGACGGCGCCAGGTCGTCCGCCGCACTACGCCTTGGACGCCCGGCCAGCATAGCGGCGTCGCACGCGCGCCAGCGAGATCGACTTCGCTGTCGAGGTCGCGGCTTCGCATGGGATGAGGCCGGCGCGATGGCGCCAGAAAAGCCAGGTTCGCTTCAGTCAGCCTCCAGGGCTTCTTCCACTGGGCAGGCGTGGCACGATTGCCGGTCGCACAAACGGCACACCTGGTACGCCGTATCGACGTCCCGTACCAGGCTCGCCAACATTTTCTCCGCCAGGCGACCAAGCGTGTCCTTCTCGTCGCGACTTAACGACATCAACGCACACGCGATCCCGGTTCGCCTCGCCGCCAGTATGGCTGCGAAACTCGCCTCGCCAGCACGCGTGAGGTGCAGAGCCACAGCCCGCCGGTCCACGAGACTTGCGCGGCGCTCAACATGACCGTCACCAGTGAGACGGTCCACGAGTCGAACTGTCCCGGGATGGGAAAGGTGCAAAGCGCGGCGTAGCTGTTCAATAGTGAGCCCCGGTTCATGGCCGATTAACGCGATCGCCGCCGCGGCCGGTCCGGGTTCTGGGGCTTGTGCCTGCGTATCGGCGTGCAGGTGGTCAGCCAACGCGAGCGCCAGCGCGCCCACGACGTTTTCGATTTTGCATTCTTTCATGACGAAATATTATATGCGCAGCGCATGCAATTCAAGGTCCCGTGATATATGCTTCGAGCATACAAACATTGCGCAGCGGATGTGATCCGTGATGGTTGGGCCAGGCGCCCAGCGAGACCGCTGTAACGTGCGAGGCCCGTGGCGACTGCCCAGTCCGGCCGGTCTCGACGTGGCCCTGCGAATGTTTGTGGCGTTGATTGAGGTGGCCGCGCAACTCGGTTTGGCGTCCCGATCACTCTTTATTGCTCACCGAGAAAACCTTGGACCGACGATGACTTCACACATCAAACCGATTGCCACTAGCGAGTACGACGCCGTGATAGCAGCCGCGCAGGCCTATATCGACGGCTACCGCGCAGGCGACATGTCAGAGATCGAGCGAGCTTTCCATCAAGACTCGATCATGTGGGGCTATAGCGGCGAGGAACTGCTTCAAGGTGCGGCAGTGCCGGTGTTCGCGAGCTTTTTCGATTCGCTCGGGGCCTCCCCAAACGTTCGCAGTCGTCTCGATATCCTGGCTATCGCGCCCACGGCTGCGGTCGTGCGCGTCGACATGGAGAATGATGTGATAGGCGCGAGCTTCCATGACTATCTTTCTCTTCTCAAGATCGATGGTCAGTGGAAAATCATTTCGAAGGTATTCCAGCGTTATTCGTAATAAGACCGCGCCGTTCATCGCGGCGCCTCTTGTACCTTTACGGGAAGTTGAGCCTTTAGCGGCGTACAAGGTTGTCGGCATCGTCGGGAGATCCTGTCCGGCGTGGCGCCCACCTTGAGAGCTCCCGTTTTTGCATCCTGCGCGACGGCAGTGAACCAACAAAAAGCCCCTTCCAGGACCAGTTGTCCTGGAAGGGGCGGAGCCGGGCGTTGGTACCGGCGGATTCAGACCTCGGCCTGCGCGCTGTGCGGCGAGGACGGCCGGGATGCTACGCGGGCCTGCTGGGCGATTTCGATCAGGTCCGGGTCGGTTACGGCTGTCTGGTAGCCTGCGAGTCCCGCTTCCAGATCCGGCGACAAGGTAGGAGGGGCTTCGCTCGACTGAAATTCCTTGATGGACTTGCGTGCGGCGAACCAGGTAAAAAGTGCCCCCATGGTGCCGAGCCCGGCGAGCAACGAGCTCATCGCCTCCTTGGCCATAAACAGGTCGGGATTAGGCTGGGTCACGCTTGCCAACCCGTCGGCGAGCATGCTGGCCCCGCCTGCCGCCACGCCACCGCCCACACGAGCCCGGAGATCTTGCCCGTCCCATTTGGCGGTGACCGGGCTGTGGCCCTTGGCCAGATAGCGATTCGAGAGAGCCTCCGCCGTGAAGCCGCCCACCGTCGATGCCGCGATATCGATCGCGTAAGCAATGGCAGCATCCGACATGGCGTTTTTCTGCGGCGGAAGAAAGCTGCTCCCGAACGCTTTCATTGCCATGTACACGCCGAAGGTGACGACGAACATGGCCTGCTTGGATCCTTCCTTATCGGCTGCTGTCGGCGCCATCGCAACCGCGCCGCCGACCGCCTGCCGCACTCGCTTGGCGTTGTGTTCCACAAGATAATGGGTGGCACCGAGCGCCGCCCCCCCGAGTACGTTGCCAATCACCGCGCCTACAATTTCTCCGTACCGCTCTCCGGATGCGCCGCCCGCGTGCGCGCCGATGAGTCCGGCAACGGCCGGTGTCAGGTCCTGAAACGTTTTGCGGGCTACGCCCCAGCTCGCCCCGCTGACGATTGCCTGCTGCGCGGCTGACGACAGGGCGGCAATCGTCGCGTCCCGGCGGGATAGCACCGCGCGCCCGCCTTGCGGCGGGGCGGTCGTGGCCATTGCCTGCGCGGGCGGTGTAGCCGGGGCGTCGCTGGGCGTGAATTGGGGCACGGGACGACGTCGCATAGTGGATGATTGTGAGGACGCAGTGCTGTTGCGCGCGGTCAGCCCTTGCGGCACGTTCGCGGCGTTGCTCGAAGCGCTGCCCCTCTGCGCAGGACTTTGCGCGGACGTGGATGGCATGTCCTGAAGCGGAATGTCGGTGCGGGACGAGGAGTCGGCGCGTGTGACGGAGGATGGCATCTGGGTCTCCTGATGTGGTTGTGTTGAGCCCCCAGAATATGCGACCCGTTGCCATGGGCGCGTCGCCGATCCGAATCCGTGTACGCGGAAGCGAAACCTGCTCGCATCCGGTGTGGCGGACGGAAAGGTTCTCTCTCCCGAGGGAGAGAGAACCCGACGCGCGTGACATCGCCGCGCATCGTGACGTCACGTGCCGTCAGGCTTCGACACTGGCATCGGCCCCCGCCGCCACGCGCCGGCGCACGCCGCCTTGCGACACGAACGCCTGCGGGGCAACGTTGGTCGAGTGCTCGGCGGGTGCCTCGCTGGCCAGCATCGCCTCGAATGCCTCGCGGCGTTCTGCCACTGCGGGATCGCGGAACACACCGAGGTAGTTGTCCGTGGCGACCTTTCTGGACACGTCCCTGCTCCCGGGGTCGTACTCGCCCAGCGCGTCGAAGATGTGGTACATCGGCGTCAGCACCTGGGTATTCATGGCGTAAGCGGCATCGCCGTGCGCCTTGATGCCCACCGCCAGCGCATCGGTGCCGAACAGCAGGCGGTCCTGGTGCTGGCGGAAGATATACAGCCAGTTATTGCCGTCCTCGCCATGCTCGCCGGTCATCTCCATGAACGCTTGCCGGACGTCGGCTTTCTTCATCTCCGTCGACACGACCGACTTGAAGTTGGCGAGGGCCTCGAAATAGATCTCGGCGATTTCCTCCGCGCCGACGCGATCGAATGCGGCCAGGGTCTTGCGGTTCAAGTCATCCGACTTGTCCGAGCGGTTGCCCAGTTCCGTAAATGACTTGTAGGCACGCAGCAGGTTCTGGATGCCCTCCCGGATCGGCGGGGAGACATTCCGGCGCGTAAGCTGGTCATACAGGTTCTCGAGGATGTCATGCCCGATGAAATCCCACGACAGGTCTAGCGACAGTACCGGCTGGCCGTTGACATTGAGCCTGGGATCATTCAACAGCGAGTCGAGCTGGCGGGTATGCGTGTTGCTCTCCGCGGTAAAGCGCGAAATCCCCGCGCCGTGGGCCCAGACGATCTTCGGCACCATGGGTGGCGGCGCATCCGCGCCGTCGAGCGCCATCACGTCGCTGCTGCGCCATTGGGTGCGGCCCGCCCATTGGGCGATCGCGTCGAACACCTGTTGGGCATAGAGGTCCTTCTTGCCCGCGTCGCTACGGTCGCAATGCAGAATCAGCGGCAGCCCGGCGTTGGCGCACGCGTCGAACAGCGCCTGGGTTGCGTCGCTGTCGATCTGGGGATTGTGCGGGTTCTTCGCGCTGATGATTTCCTTCTTCAGCGTCACTTCGCCGACGGCCTTGAATACGCGAGGATGCGCGCGCAGCCGATTCTTGAGCTCCTGCATGATGTTGGGGCCATTGGTCACGTCGAAGCCGGTAATGCTGAGGTCGAACCGATCCTTCTGCTCGTCCGGCAGATGCCCGTACTGCGCAGCGAGCGGAAAATCGTGATCCCGGTAGTCGATGTCATGCTCCGAGTTCGCGTAGTACTTGCGCTCGGCAGTCGGGTTGTACACCTGAGAGGGAATGCCGGCCAGGTTGGTGATACGGATGTTATTCCGCTTCATGTACTCGACCAGGTGCGAGAGCGAGTTGATCCGCCCCGAGTAGCTGGTGGGGTGGAAGTGCGCGTCGTTCTGTTCCGGAAAAGCGAGATCGGCCAGATTGGCGTCGTTCGGCAGACTGAGCGCGCTGGCCATCAGACCGCGGTGGACTTCCGGCATCTGTGCCTGGTCGCGTTCGAGCGCCGTCAGCATATCGTCCGCCGCCTTGGCCAGCGACTTGCCACTTTCGACTGGAAACTCGCGCCTGACAGTGGCTTCGAACTGCTGGGGCAGAGCGGCTTCCAGGCGCTCCAGCGTGACCCGCTCCCGCACGCCAGGATCGGCTTCGATATCGATGGTCGCCGCGTCCACCGCCGTGCCCGCTGCCGGTGCGGTGCCGGCGACGGGCACGGCATCGCTTGCCCGCGCGCGCAAGTCGTCGACCGCTCCGAGAAAATCGGCCGGCGTGAAATGGCCGTGCGCAAAGGCCTCCGTCATGTCCCGGCCGATTGCCTGGAGTTGCTGCGGGTCGTGCGTGGTCGCCAGACGCTGGAGGAACTCCTGGGGCGTACGGCGCTCGCCCGCGGGCGCATCGCTCAACTGGTTGCGAAGCATCAGGACCTTGGTCTGCGCAATGCCCGGCACCTGGTCGCGGAATGTGCGTTGCAGAATGTCCTGGATGCCCTCCAGCAGCCGGGCCTTGTCCTCACTGTTCACGGGCGTATTCATGATCGCCGCGACGTCGCGTGCGAGTACGCGCTGATGACCATCGGGAACCAGGCTCTTTACCACGTCGATCGCGGATTTCTTGCCGAGCGTGAATTCACGCACGTCGTGGATGAAGCGGTGTGCATTGCCGCGGCGATCGAGTTCGCGCAGTGCGGCGAAGGTGGGCATCAGCGTCGTTGCCATGGCCATGATGTCGCCGTTCGGCGTAGGCCGCCCGTCGCTCGGGTTGGCGCGGTACATCGCTTCCAGCATCAGCGCCTCCACATCACGGATGCGGTTGCCGATGTCCTGCAATTCCGGCTGGATGGGCGCGTTCCTGGCATAGTTGTTCTTCGCCGTCTCGATCGACGCCGCCGCCGCGTTGAGCTTGGTGATCAGCCGGCTTTCCGTCCCGCTGAGTTCGGGCTTGCTGCCTTGCAGCGTCGCCGCGGCTGTGCGCAGACCCGCGATCATGCGATCCGCCTGCGCCAGGCCGTCCGGGTTGTGTTCTGCCTTGCCGCGCAACGCGGCACCGCTGAGGACGCCAAAGGCGTCGTCGAAGTCGCGCTTTGCATGCGGTGCATCTGCCGCCGTCAGCCCCTCGTGGATGTCCATGCCAACCGTGTCGAGCAGATTGTCGAATTCATTGACGGCCGCGGCGCGGATCTGTCGGGACAAGACATCGCTCGCGGCGATGCCGAAGCGGTTGGCGTGCTTGGCCGGATCGCCCATGATGAAGGTGAACAACCCGCGCACGGCATGCGCGATCAGCAGGTAGGCGGCAACGCCGCCCAGCACCGCCGCCACGTTCTGCTTTGCCTCGCCGTCGACGGATTTGTGAGCGCTCTCGCGGATGAGTCCATACAGCCCTGCGCCGAAGACGCCGCCAATCACCCGCGAGGTGATTTCCTGGGCCTTGATGGCCCAGGTGGTACGGTCGGCACGCGGCGAATCCTTCTGCAGGTAGATGCCGTTCGGCAGGGTGCGGTTGTGCGCGGTCTCGGGAAGATTCTTCGCGTCTTCCACGCCATTGCGCATCAGCGTGAACTTGGCCCCGCCCGTGATGGCGGCTTGCCCGACCAGACTCATGATGGAGCCCGCCACGAGGCTTCGGCCAATCTGACCGCCTGGGCTGTCCGCGATCGTCGAACGCACGCTCAGCGTCCCGCTGACGAGCCCGTACAACGCGAGGTTCGACATGGCCACCAGCAAATCGCCGGCAATCGACTTGTAGGTGCCGACATTGGCCGAATCGCGCCCGGCGAGCCGTAGCTGCGCGGTTGCGCCGCCCGCGATCCGCTGCGTGAAGGAGGCGGCTTCGGCCGCCGGTGCGGCCATGACAGCCAGGCCCAGCGCATAGACCAGCGCCTGATAGCGCTCGGGCACGTAGACGCTGGCCAGCGTTGGAAGGAAGAAGCTTGCCAGATTGTTCATCAGCGCACCGGCGACGTTACCCAGATACTGCCGGGCGGACGGATTGGCCGCGCTTGCCGGTGCCTTCGACAACTGGCGCAGATGCGTGGTGACTTCCGTCAGGTACGCCATCATGGCTTCGTCGCGCGCCTCGAGCCTCGCCTCCGAAGGATCGCTGTCGTATGCGCGCTGGGCTTGCTCGGCCTCGCGCTGCCTGGTAAGCACGGCGGCCGGTAGTTCGCTGTGCGCGGTGTGGTCGGCGTTGGCGGGAAGGCTGGCCTGCAGCGGGCGCGGCGTACGCGTTTCGCGCGTGTCGCCCGCGGCGCTCGCCGGACGGGACGCCAGTGGCACGGGAGACTCGGCACGGCGCCGTGTCGACTCGTTCGACGCGCGCTTGTCGCCTTGCTTCGACTTGAGTTCGAATTCCTCGAATGGCGGGATCGGGCCGGTGCTGCTGCTCGATACGGCTCCAGTGTGATCAGGCATGCTTGACTCTCCTTGTGCGAAATGGCGCGCGGCGCGGGCGGGTCCGGCGCCGTGGACGACGGCGTGGGTCCGTCGTGACACGAGTATTCGCAAATCGCATGGCGCGGGGCGGGCGCGTTCCGAAGCCATACGCGGAAAAGCGAAGCAGCAATGGAAAAAATGATGCACTGCGATAGTGCTTCGGCGGGCAACGATGTGCCCATGTTTAGGGCACTACCGGGACGGTGACCATTGCCGGAATTCGTTGCCGGCATGGCTTTCGCGGACGTCCACCTCGGCTGCGGACGCGTCGCGCATGGTGGGCGCATGCCACGTGGCCGCATGGATCAGCATGCCGCTTTGCTGCATTGCATCCCACCAGATCACGCGCAGCAGCGGCGCCTGTTTCGCGATCATGAGCGCCTGTACCGGGTCGCTCTCGATAAAGTGCGTCACGCCGCAGTGCCGTGCCGCGGCGGCCTTGTAGATGGCGGTGGCGGCGGGCCCATCGTCGGAGGTAGCGGGGTGGCCTGGCCGCATGACCAGGCGCAGGTGGCCAAAGCCATGACGATGCAACCACGCCGCGGTACGCGCGCGGTCCACTTCCGGTCGTCCGGTAATCACCGTGCTCACGTTGTCGAGATATGCGGTGGGAACAATCTCGAACGGAAGCAGGTCATCACGCTCCCGGAGGGCGGCTGCCAGATCCTCGTCATAGCGTGATAGCGGGACGTCGGGCAAGAGGATGCCATCGAGGTCGATGCCATACGAGGCGTACTCATGGTCCGCGCCCATCGTTGCGCTGCCGCCGGGCTGGGCCCGTTGCCAGTCTTCGCGATAGCGCGCCGTGCAGGCCTGGCGTTCCCACGGGAACATCGTAAAGAAGCCTCGCGCGTCGTGCGCGTAATCTGGCCGGATGCGGCTGATATCGTCGAACGCGCCGGTCAGCGTCTTCACCAGCAGGCCATGCGCTTCCAGGAAGTCCTTGCAATCGGTCAGCGTAAAGCCGCGGCCCGCGATGTCCTCGCATAGCAGCACCTTGGCGCCAGGCGGCGGCAGGGGAGTGCCGGACTGCCACGCGACCGCACGCGTGCGGCGATCGTAGCTGACGAAGGCCACTGGCACGCCGGTGGCATGGGAAACCATCAGCGCCAGCGGCGCACCGCCGCGCAGGATGCCGATGCTGGCGTAAAAGCGCTCGGCGCGCAGCGCGGGTTGCAGTGACTCGATCCAGTGGTCGAGCTGATCGTAGGTCAGGGTCAGCAGCGGCTTGTTCATTCGTGCCAGGTCTCAAGGCTCGGGCCGCTTGTCACCGATGGTGGCAAACGCGCGGGTCCGGAGCGATGGCAACGGTAATCGAAATTGTCACCCCGATGGTGGCGCCGGGCGCGGGCGATACGTTGCGTTACGTAGCGGGCCGGCGAATGCGCGCGCAATCGTGCCAATCGGCATTCCGCGTGGCGGCATGCGCGCCGACGTTGCGCCGGCACGCCATTCGCGCACGCGGTCCGGCATGCAGGTCAGGCATCCGGCGGCGCCGTGGGCGGAGCCTCACCGGCGCCCTCCGCATGGTTGCCGTCCATTGCCGCCGACAGGCCGAGCACAACGTTGGCCATGGCCATCTGCCGCTGCGCCGCCTGCATCGCCGTGGCGGCCTGCCGGTTGGCCGACCACGCCCGCGAACTGCCGAGCAGATCGAACGGCAGCGCGAACACACCGTAGAACGTTTGCCGCCCCAGCGACATCCTGGGCTCGGCTTCCTTGCCATGGTTCTTGATGGTGGTGGTCGTGCCCTGGCTGTAGGCGGCAATCGCGCCGAGTCCTGTCCCGGCGACCGCCAGGCCGCCGATCGTGGTGGACGCCAGATGCGAGGAGCCGTCCGCCGCCGCAGCCACGATGCGGCCTACCGAAGACGCGGCAAAGCTGCCGAAGCCGAACATGTGGAAAGTCTGGCCGAGCCGCTGCGCCACCTGCGTTCCGAGTTCATCCGCGTTCAGGTTGCGCCAGCTGTCGCGGCGAACGCCCGGCAGCAGCGCGGCGGCATTTGTCGCCAGGGTCGTGCGCGCATGCCCACCCTCCGACAAGCCGGCGAGATCGTTGTCCTTGAGCCTGGCGCGGTCGCGCTTCATGGTGGCGATGGCGGCGTCGAGCGCCGCGTGCTGCGCGCTGGACGCCGGCGCCGCATCGCGCTGCGCCTCGACGCGCGCGATCTCGGCGTCGAGCGACTTGGTCACCCGCTTGACCAGCGATTGCGCCGGCGAAGCGATCAACCCGCGCAGCTTGTCCTCGTCGATATCGTCGGCGGTGACGGTTTCGCCCGCAGCGATGCGCCGATTGCCGTCCTCGGTGAAGAAGTCGCCGTAGATCAGGTTGAGCGCATTCTTGTAGTTCACCTTGGCAACCTCGTCGTAGCCGGCGGAAATATGCTGGAAGCCCGTGAGCGCGAGGGCACCGAAGGCCTGGATGACGGCGATCGTGCGGGAGTCGAGCCGAGCCACGCGCTGCGCGAGGCCCGCGGCGACGGCGGCGGCTTCGCTCTTCGGCACGCCGGAAGCGAGGCTCACCAGGCCCTGGAATACCGGGCGCAGGATGCGCGAGATGGACTGGAAGCGGCTGCCGATCTGCTGCCGGGTATGGCCAGCCTCTGTCATCAGCACCCCTTCGTGCAGATCGCGCAGCGCGGTCAGCGCCTCGGCAAATGCGCGGGCGGAGGCCTGCAGCCGCTCGGCATCCGCATCCCCGCGATTCGCCTCCAGCCATGCTGCCAGGCGGGCCTCGTCGTGGCCCGCGGGCTGCGCGGCGTTGTCGCGGGAACCGGAGGGAATGCGCGCAAGCACGGTATCCAGCGCGTCGGCGAACGCGCGCGCGCTGTCGTCGAGCCGCGCGGCCTGCGCCGAGGCACGCGTGGCGATCCCCGGTAGCCATTCCTTGTGATGGATATGGTTCTTGTCCACCTGGATGACCGGGCCGTTGCGCTCCGCGGTGTGTTCGACGAATTGGACTACCACCGGCTGTTGTACCGCGTACATCGGTGTCTGTAGCGCACCGGCGATGACCATGCCGGTACCGGTGCCGACCCACGGCTTGCCGGTGCCAGCCGACAGGAACGGCGAGACGAAAAACTGCCCGAGGTTGGCCAGCAGACCGGCACCGGGATAGATCGTGCCCGATACAAAAGCGGCGTGATGGACCTGACGGATATCCGCTTCGTTCAGGCCCTGGGCGCGGTACCAGTCGTCGCTGTGCCGCGCGGCATTGGCCATCATCGTGCGGTTGCCGACCGCGCCATCGCGCCGTTGCAGGCGCAACGTATTGACGAGTTCCGCGGCGGCCTGCCGGTCGACCGGGCGGCTCCGGCATTCGCCAATCGCATGTTCGAGCGCGCCGAGCAGGGTGTTGGTATCCGCGGTGGAGGCGGTCGGGTACGACGACAACCGCGAGCCCATCGCCGAAGGCGTCGCGCGCGTCGGGCGCGGGCCGGTGGCGCCGAGGCCGGCTTCGAGGTCGGCGGCCGACGCGGAGGCTGCAGTGATCTCCCCGCTCGCGGCCGGGTTGCCGCCGCCCAGGCCGAACGCCCTGAGCAGACGCCTGCCGGTCGACTGCGCCGGCGGCGTGACTTCCGGGGGGCGCGCGGTGCGCGTGGGCAGCACCGCCAGTTGGGCATCGACGCTCCGCGTCGATGCCCGGCCCGAACGCGGCGTGGCGCGTTCGTCTTGCCGCAGGTCACCCGTGTGGGCGTGGCTGTCTGTCGCCGCGGGGGTGCGAACAGAAAGGGAAGTGGGCATGGGCGTATCCAGTGGTAATCAAGAATGCGCCCGAGACTACGAATGCCCGATGTGAGTTATGTGACAGCGCTGGCGTGCCGGCACGAGAGCGAGGGTTTGCTTCGTCCGCGGCGGACTGGCTTCGTTTCCGGCGCCATGCGGCATGCGGGCCAGTCACGATCGATCTCGACCGACGGACATACGACGCGTATGTACAGGCAATGTGTCCATGCAATCGGGATCTACATCTTTCGCAACAAAATGTAAGGGCGTGTTTTTTGGCATTTTCAGGTCGTTCGACCTTTTCTCGTGCATTTGTTAAACCACGTGCGGCCGCGTAAAGGCGGCATGAGCGAAAGCGGAGCGTGGGTCCGCGAAGTTAGGCGCGGATCTGCGCAAGTTAACGGCACGTGCACCAGGGCAAGGGCGGCATGGTGCATGCACGCCGCGGCACAGATTTACAGTTTTGAAATAGATGATGGTGAACGGGTGCTGCAAGTTACTTATCATCGGCCTCGCACTTAAGTCTGTTTTAAGTGGTATCGCATCTCACCACCACAAATGTCGCCATGGCCAGTTCCGTTGACAGGAGCGGCGCGCTCATAGCGGGAGCGCGGCGGCGTCAGGTCCAACTAGAAGGGGTAATCCTCCGTGAAACTTGCCTTGCTCACCAGAAATCAGGCCGTGCGGCAGACCATCGCGGCCTTCTCGTCCATGGAAGCCGACTGGAATCCATCGTACTTCCACGACAGGCGCGACCTGTTACGTCATCTGGCATCGCGAGATGCCATCGATGTGGTCGTGGTGGATGCGGACTTCGATCTCGACGCGGTCAGCCGGATCGCCTCGTGGCGCGCCTGTCATGCGCGCGACGACTATGCGATCCTCGTGATCGGGCAGTTTCCGCAGCGCGATGCCATGGCGCGTGCGTTCGCCATGGGCGGCGACGATATCGCGGTCGGGCCGTTTCACGTCGAGGAACTGCACGCGCGTACGGTGCACTGCGTGGCGCGTCTGCGCGAGCGCGCGCGTCAGGTTACGCATATCGAGATTGGCGACTACCTGCTGGACCGGCCCTCGCAGACCGCGATGCTGCGCGGCGTCAATGTCGGCCTGACCGCGCGCGAGTTTTCCCTGGCTTGGTTGCTGTTTTCGTTGCCGGGCACGCTCCTGACGCGGGCACGCATTGCGATGGATATCTGGGGCCAGCCGCCCGAGCAGGTCGCGCGCGCGCTTGAGCAACATATCTATAAGGTGCGCCGCAAGCTGTGTCTCGATGGAGACGCCGGATTCAAGCTCAAGGCGGTGTATGGAGGCGGGTATCGCCTGGATGCGACGCTGAGCGCGCGGGCGTCGGCCGCGACGACCGTGACGACCGCGATCAAGGCGCTCGACCTGCAGGTGCCGATGCAGGGCGTATAGGCGATTAGGCAGGAATCCTAGGCGGGAATAGATCTTTCTTTGAATCGCATTTATTTTTGAGAACTTTCTCAAACTCAAGCCAATTCCACGGCTTTATTCTTTGCGCAAAGCCCTGCACGACAGGAATCGCGCAGAGACAGCAGTAGCGCTCAGAGACAGCAGTAACGCTCAGAGACAGCAGTAGCGCTCAGAGACAACAGTAGCGTGTCGGTATCGACAATCCGCTGGGGCTGAACGATGTTTTCCATGTCGGGTACTACCAGGATGTCGCTTTCCGCAACAAGGCGCACGGTACCCGTGGCTGGAACGGGTCGTATTCGGTGCCATGGGGGTACTGGACCGCAACGCTCTCCGCGTATGGCAGCAATTACTACCAGCAGATCGCCGGGATCAATACCACCTTTGTTTCCAGTGGTGAGTCACAGAACGTTGATCTCAAGCTGCATCGCGTGCTGCGTCGCAGTCAGAACGACGTGTTCGGCGCGCAAGTCAGGCTGACGCGTCGGTTTGGCAGAAGCTTTATCGAAGATACCGAGATTCCGCAGCAGCATCGGAACAACACGATCATCGAACTCGGCGTGACCGATCGGCATGACTTTGGCGAAGCTCGGTTCGACGCGACGCTGAGCTTCCGCCAGGGCATTGGCGCATTCGGCGCGCAGGCGGACACGGTGGCTGCCGGAGACGGTCCGACCTGGCGCTTTCGCATGGCCGTGCTGGACGCCAACCTGTCGGTGCCGTTCAGGATCGCGGGTCAACGATTCCGCTACGTCACGGCGTTTCGCGGGCAGTTCACCCATGATCGTCTCTACTATATCGACGACCTGACCATCGGCAGCCGTTACACGGTGCGCGGTTTCGACGGAGAGAGCCAGCTTGCCGGTCAACGCGGCTTTTACTGGCGCAATGAACTCCAGGTGCCGTTCGGCGGCAGGGGGCCATTCCGTGATGGGCACACCCTTTACGCCGGCGTGGACTATGGCCGCGTGCATCGCCTGTCGGCGGCGAGGCTGGTCGGCAGGCGACCGGGTGCGCAGCTCGCCGGTGCGGTAGTGGGCATGCGTGGGGGACTCGGTTCGCGGCTTGGCGGTGTGTCGTATGACTTGTCCGTGGGTGTACCCGTCTACAAACCGAAGGCTTTTCATACCGCTGGTGTGACCAGCGCGGTACAGCTGATCTACCAGTATTGAACATGAGCGCAATGAAGCGCAATGAAGCCACTCCCGCACTTCGAATTGCGGAGTGCTACGTTGCCAGCTCGCCCGTCCGCAGGCATTCGATCACCGGCGCCCAGAACGCGATCATGTGGTCCGGGTTGATCGCCGCGTTGTGCGGCAGGTCGTCAAACGTGATGAACCGGGTCGGGCATCTTGCCACCCGGGCCATATGCTCGGCGTGGCTGAATGGGATGGTCATGTCCTGACGGCTGTGCACCAGCAGCAGCGGCAGCTTCAGGCGGCAGACCCGCGCCGCGTTGTTCCAGGGATCCGGCAGCATCCATGCCACCCACGGAGGAACGCGGCCCGTCACCACGGCAGCGGCGCGGGCCGAGCGGAATCCGGCGCCGATGATGACGCCGTCCGGCGCCGGGCGCAGGCGACGCAATACATCGAGCAGCACGCCCGATCCCAGCGAATAACCCAGGACATAGTGGCGCGCGGCCGCTGGGGTAGCCGCGCGAAAATGTGCATAGGCCGCCAGGGCGTCCTGTCGGACATTGCGGACGGTGGGGCGGCCGGTGCTGGCACCGTAGCCACTGTAGTCAAAGACCAGCGACGTGATCCCGGCCGTGCGGAGCAGGGCCTGAACCGGCGCCCAGTCGGTCAGGGTTTCGGCATTGCCATGGAAAACGCATACCGCCGGCGCCTCGGGCGCCTCGGCTTGCACCAGGGAAGCCTGCAGCAGACGGTCGCCGCTCGGAATCTTGATAGCTCGCGACTTCACCCCCAGATCTAGAGGGGCAGAGGCGCCGTCCCGATTTGTGACGAATGCGCCCTGTTCAGCGGCCTTGTAAAGCAGATGTCGCCCGATTGCTGCGGCTGCGGCGACCGCAAACGCGCCGGCAAGCCAGGTTTTCGGGACGCGTGCGCGGGTGGGCAGATCGGAAGAGGGCGTTGTCGGCATTGGGTTTGCGGGCGATTGGAGCAGTGGTCGCGAAAAATTTTTGGTTCTTTTAGGGTACTCCCTATTGTCACGATAAAAACAATTGTGTGTTGCAGTGCCAAAATTCCCTTGCCTATCTACCTAGTAGTAGATATTCTTCGGTCCATGGACGCGCTGCACTACCCGGCAGCAACAAAGGAAACACCGGAAACCCGCAGCGGCCCAGCAGTACAGCAGTCAGTGAGTACCGGGAGTCGGTCTTTTTTTTAGCCCTCGCTCTCTACCTACCAGTAGATGTAGTTCGAGACAAAAGCGAGACCGCGACACAGACAACGGGCCACGAACGGCCCAAACGAAACGGAGCTGAATCATGAACGCCAAGACTATCCTTACCGCCGCCGCCCTTGCCGCCGCCTTTATCGGTGGTGCCGCCCAAGCCGCTCAAGGTACCCGTGACCCGTACACCGATGGCGCTCGCGCCGCGGCGTTCGATGTCTACAGCGACGGTGCCCGTATCAGCAACCGCGACGGTTACACCGATGGTGCCCGCGTCGGCAAGACCGACCCGTTCACCGATGGTGCTCGCGTCGGCAAGACCGACCCGTACACCGACGGTGCCCGCATCGTGGCAGGCCTGGATCGCGTCGGCGTGTCGGCCGAACCGAGCCGCAAGGTTGACCCGTACCTGGACGGCGCGCGCGATGTGCGTAGCGACCGCAACCCGTTCTACGACGGTGCCCGTCAACGTGACGTGTACACCGACGGCGCCCGCATCGTAGCTGGCCTGGACCGGACCGGTGTCTCGGCCCAGCCGTCGCGCCAGTTCGACGTGTTCACCGACGGCGCGAATGCCTGAGCGCCAGCAATAAGGCAGGAGTTGTATCCGGACTCCTGCCAGAAAGGTTGACGTAGTGCGAGGTACCGGTTGTCTGCGCCGTCTCCGGGCAGTCCCCCGCTGGCGGGAGCCGGCGCGGACAACAGGTACATCAAGATATGTCAGTCGATCCGGCAGGAGCCTCATGAGGGCTCCTGCTTCTCTTATAAGCACTAGAAGAAAGGAGTTTCATCATGAGCATCAAGAACAGTGCCCTGATCCTGGGCGGATGGGTTGCGCTGAGCGTAGTCAGCGGATCCGCTGCCATGCTGGTGGCGCAAGCGCTACCCGCCGCAATGTAACAAGCGACATCGGGATAATCCCGGTTGAGTGTCTATCTTCGTGTAGATAAACTTCGGGCTATGAAAACGCAACCCGTCCGTGAGCAACTGCTCGAGCACACGCTGGTGCTGATCCGCCGTCGCGGTTTCAACGGCTTCAGTTATCGCGACCTGGCCGAGTTGGTGGGGGTCAAGACCTCCAGCATTCACTATTACTTTCCGTCCAAGGACGATCTGGTCCTGGAAGCGGTGAGGGAATACAGTGCGCGCATCACGGAGCGGATCCGCAATATCGATCCCGAGTTGCCGGTGCTGGAACAGGCCAGGCAATACCTGGAACCGATTCGTGCTACCTGCGGTTCGGATCAGATCTGCCTGGCAGGCATGTTGTCGACCGAAGTGCTGTGCCTGCCGGAGTCGGTGCACGCTGTGCTGAAGGATTTCTACGCGATCAACGAGAGCTGGCTGACCCGGCTGCTCGAACGTGGCCAGGCGGAGCGTGAAACGCCATATCCGGTGCCGCCGGCGATGCTTGCGCAGGTGGTGTACGGCGCGCTGCAAAGCGGCCTGATTTCGGCCCGGCTGTTCGGCACGCAGGAGCGTGTGGAATCGGCGGCGCAAACGTTGCTGGGAGCGTTGACCAATAACAAGACGCACCACTGAGCGCAGCACCGATTGCTGTAAACGATACGAAAACCGCCGTGTGACCTCAGGTCGCACGGCGGTTTTTTTATGGCGCGTTCGCCTGCCATGCACTATCCGCTTGCACCACCGCTTGCACCACCTCGCACACCCAGCCGGGATCGTCGTGCGGAAGGTCGTGCCCGGCCCAGGGGTGCCGTCGATGTGGCACTTGCCAGGCTGTTTCCAGGTGCGCCGAGCAGATCGGGTTGACGAGCCGGTCGGCCTGGGAGGACAGGATCAGTGTGGGGCAGGCGGGGCGTTGGCGGTGCGCGTGGAAGCAGGCGGCGGCCATCAGTTGGCGCCAGGCGGCCTGGCGTGAGACCGGGGCGGTCTGGCTGATTTCGACCCAGGCGGCAAGGTCGGCGTCACGCGTGTCGAGACGCTCGCATGTGAGGCGATGGATCGTGCGTTCGCAGCGCACGCGGTCCTGCCAGTGCCTGGCCATGCCGAGCAACGCAGCCCAGGTGTCGGGGCGCAGGCGTTCCCCCACGCTGCAGAATGGGCGCATGCTCGTGTTGATCAGCACGAGCGCGGCCACTTCATCCGGGTAGGTCTGTGCCCAGTCGGTCGCGACCATCGCGCCGAGCGACATGGCGAGGATGCGATAGGGGGGACGACAAGCCGTTCCGATGCCCGGCAGGTCCGGCTGTTGCACCTGCGCGCGCACCGCTGCCAGCATGCCGCGCACATCGACGGGAACTGGCGCGTGGACCTGCGTGCCGTTGCCGGGCAGATCGATGGCAACTGGCCGGCCCAGTCCGCGGCGCTGCCACATTGCGGGCAGGTCGCTCCAGTGACGCGCCTCGCGCGTCAACCCGCGCAGGAAGATCCAGGTGCTCATGATGCCGGCGATCCCTGCCAATGCCTGCGCGCCTGTTCCAGCAGCAGTTGCCGGCGTTCGCCGCTGGGTAGCCAGCGTTCGGGCGAGAACGCGATGCGTCCGAGAAAATCGAACAGGCTTACATGCCGGCGCAATACGCGTGCAGTGCGGTGGGCCTTGATCGGATTGAAGATGCCCGCGCGGGAAAAGATCTGGCGCGGATTCTTCTTGATCCACAGCCATGACCCCAGTTCGAGCGTCATCGGCAAGAACAGGCTGCGCGCGGGCGTGCGGTCATAGGCGTAGTCCCACAGGTCGCCATGCAGCAGGTACTGGTGGCTCTGCGGTTCGAATGCATAGCCATGATGCGGATGCGCCTGCTCGAACATCGTCTTGAGCAGAAACATTTCGGCCAGATGCGGCATATAGGCGTGGGTGCGCGCATACGGAAACCAGATGCTGTCGCGCCAGCCGTAGCCCGAGTGGCAGTCGACCGCAAAGCTGAGCGGCCGCGGCAACAGCTCCCGTTCCACCACTTCCAGCAATGCCGCGCTTTCCGGCTCCATCGGCGCACCCGCACGGCCGCGGAACCACGGCAGCCATGGGCCGATACGCTGACCACCGGCCAGGAAAGGGACGTGCGCATCGGCATTCTGCGGGGCATTGCGCATCAGGTCCACACCGTTCGGGTTGGCGCGCGTGGCCGCCCACATGCCGCCCGGATTGACGATCGGCATGAATACCAACCGCACCGCCTGCAGTTCCCGGTGCAGCAGTTCGTCCCATTGCAGCCGGCATAGCAGCGACCGCATGTAGTCGAGCACCAGTTGGGTGCCGATGCGCTCCAGTCCATGAATGCCACCGAAGATGCCGATGGCCGGCGCGTCGAGCGAGGTCGTGCCCAGGCTGGCCACATGCACACCGAAGCGCTGCCCGTCATGCACCGACACCTCGCAGGCGACGCGCCTGTCGAAATACGGCGCGCCCAGCTCGAGCAGTGTCATCAACTGGTCATACTCGGGAAAGCTCGGGCGGCCCGGTGCGGTCATGGATTGCGGTGCGGCGGATCTGCGCTCCGTGGATCGGCCATTGGTGATGCCATGGGCTAATTCAATATAGGCGTTGCGCGCGTGGTGTCGCAATGCACGCCGCCGGGCAGTACCACGCAGTCGAGCAGGGCGCCGATCAGGCGCGTATGACGCCGCGCCTGCAGGCAGTAGAGGTATTCGTGGATGACCGGTGCGGCTTCGGTAAACGGGATGGCCCGCAGCGCCGGATCGTCGCGCGGTACCTCGCCCACGGGCATCACGCTGACGCCAAGGTTGTGGCGAACGGCTTCGCAGATTGCCTCGCGGCTGCCGATTACCGTATGCGAGGGCAGTTCGAGGCCGGCTTCCGCCAGCGCCGTCTCCATGCCGACACGCGTCATCGAGCCGCGCTCGCGCACGATCAGGTGCTGGCGCGCGAGTTCCGCAATCGCGATGCCGGGCCGGCGCGCGAGCGCATGGCTCGGGTGTACCACGACGACCATCGGGTCGGCGGCCAGCGTGACGCGCGCCAGACGCTCGTCGTCGACGGGATGCGAAGACACCGCGGCATCGATGCGATATTCGAGCAGCGCATCGAGCACGGTCTTCGAGTTGCCGATCTCGATGCTGACATCGATGGCGGGATAGCGCTGGCGAAATGCCGCCACGCTACGCAGGATGTAGAACGGGCCGGTGGCGCCGATGCGCAAGGTGCCAAAGCGAAGGTTGCCGGCATTGCGCAGCAGAAAATCGGCATCGCCTTCCTGCTGCATCATCTGCTCGGCGAGCGGCATCAACGCGATGCCTACCTCGCTGAGGTCGACGCGGCTGGCACGGCGATGAAACAATTCGACGCCGTAGATTTCCTCGAGCTGGCGAATGCGGCCGGTGACGGTGGGCTGGCTTACCCGCAACTGTCGGGCGGCCGTGGTGATACTGCCCTGGCGCGCCACTTCGAAGAAGGTCATCAGCAGGTCGCCAAGCATGGTGGTTTCCGTTTGATCAGCGGGACGACCAGCCAGCGTACCGTGTGATTGTGACGATTTTGCGGCGATTTGTTTTATTGCCGCACGGCGCCTGCGCCTGCCGCCCACCCGCTTCCGCCAGGCATGACGGCAGCAGGTGGGGCGGCGGCGAGGCAGGAGGGAGCAGGCGCGCTTCAATCCCCCCTCGTCATCAGGCGCCCATGGCCGGATCGGAGACCCCGTCCTTGCCATTTTCCACGCGGCCGGCAAAGCGGCGCGTAAAGCCGCCCTGCAGCGTGGTTACCGTAAAGTCGTACCAGTGGCTCTGGTCGGCCAGTTTCCAGAGATGATCGACGCTCTTGCCGGCCGCCACGTCGAAGGTCCACGGGCCGTCGGTGCGATAGGCGTTGGACTTCACCGAGAACGTGCACGGATTGGCGCCGCGGTTGAGCAGCGTGAGCATGACATCGCCATTGGCCACGTCGTAGCAGACGCGAATCTCCGGCGCGGTGGCGCCAGCGGTGGACGGCGTGCTGGCATCGCCGGCAAAGGCGCGATGGAAGCCGTTGGGGCCGACCACCCACAGGTCGTACTTGCCGTTGTCGCGCGTGAACACGTCCCACGTGCCCTCGATGCCCTTGCCGGCGTCCACCGCATAGCGGCGCGGCGGCTCCGCCAGGTGCAGGCGGTCGTACACATGGAACACGGCGGCCTGCGTGCCATCGTTCTGGAACTTCAGGCGCATCAGGCGATTGACCGGCTCTTCCGCGCCGCTGACGTGCAGCGTGTACGGCAGCTTGCGCGACGGACGCGTGCCCGCGGCCTGCAGCGGCAGCGCCTGTGCGCTCTCGGCGGGTTGCGGTACCTGCGGCAGCGCTTCCTGCGCGGTGCGGTCGCTATCGGCCTGCGCCTTGGTGCGCGAAGGCAGCGTGGGCAGCGCGTTGACGTTGGGATTGACGAAGTCGAACGCGCTGGTCAGGTCGCCCATCACGGCGCGGCGGTACGGACTGATATTGGTTTCCATCACGCCAAAGCGCTGCTCCAGGAAGCGCAGCACCGAGGTGTGGTCGAACACCTGCGAATTGACCCAGCCGCCGCGGCTCCATGGCGACACCACATACATCGGCACGCGCGGGCCCGGACCGTAGGGCAGCTTGGTCGTGTGGTATTCGCCGGCGGTGTCCATGGTGGCGCCGCCCAGCACATTGCCGTTGGCGTCGAGGGACGGTGCGCACGGCGGCGGCATGTGGTCGAAGAAGCCGTCGTTCTCGTCGAAGTTGATGATCAGGGCGGTACGGCTCCAGATATCCGGATTCGCGGTCAGCGCGTCGAGCACCTGCTGCGTGTACCAGGCACCCTGCACCGGGCTCGACGGCCCCGGATGCTCGGAGTAGGTCGCGGGCGCGACAATCCACGAGACCTGCGGCAACTGGCCCGCGGCGATATCGTCGCGCAGCGCCTGCAGAAAGCCACCGTCGGGCATGGTGTTGCCGATACCCTTGTAGAGCGGGCTCACCGCTTCGTCGGCCGGGGTATAGGCCGGATACGGTGCGCCGTTGATCTGGTTGCCGCGCGCCGCGTTGGCGGCACGGTATTGCTGAAAGCCGGCCAGCGGATTGTCGGTGAAGTTGTCCGGCAGGTTCTGGTAGACCTTCCAGCTCACGCCGGCGGCCTGCAGGCGCTCGGGGTAGGTGGTCCACGTGTAGTTGATGCCGGTGGCGTCGAGCGAGTCGCCGCTGTTGTCGATCACCGGGCCGCCGTGCGCGCCGGTCGGATCGTTGGTGCCGGTCCAGTGGAACAGCCGGTTGGTGTTGGTGCCGCCGTGGAAGCTGCAGTGGTAGGCATCGCAGATCGTGAAGGCGTTGGCCAGCGCGAACTGGAAGCCGGCTTCGGCCTCGGTGTAGTAGCCCATCGATTGGGGCTGCTTGAAGGTGGGCCAGCGGTTCATGCGCCCGTGGTCCCACGCCAGTTGCGCATCGGGAAAGCTGTGCGGCGTGCCGCTGACGCGCTGCGCGTTGCCCTTGGTGCTGTCGAGGTGGTACGGCATGAGCGTGCGCGTGGCACCGGTGCCGCCGTTGATATAGGTCTGCTGGAAGGCGTTGAGGCCGCCGGCCAGCGGAATCGGAAAGCGGTCGCCGAAGCCGCGCACGCCCTGCAGCGTGCCGAAGTAGTTGTCGAAGGAGCGGTTCTCCTGCATCAGGATGACCACGTATTCCACGTCGCGGATCGATTGCGTCGCATTGTTGGCGGGGATTGCCAGGGCGCGACGGATGGCCGGCGGAAAGGCCGCCAGCGCGGCGGTGGCGGCAACACCGCTGCCCGCCATCTTCAGGAAATTGCGTCGGCTGTTCGAGTTCATGTTGGTTCTTGCCCGGGGATAGGTCAGGTTGGGAAGGGGCAGCCTTGGAGTCGTGCCCGTACCGTGCTCAGGATGCGCTCAGGGTGCGCACTTCATCTGGGGGGTGGTGGCCGGCTGCTCAGGCGTGTCCCCGCCGCCGGTGGCGGGTGGCGGCGTGCCGGCACCGGTGCCGGGCGCGGGGTCGGAGTCGCCGCCGCAGGCGGTGAGCGTTGCGCAGAGCAGCAGGGCCGCCAGCGCGGCGAGCGGGCGCGCGCGGGCAGGGGTGAGAAGGGCGTGAGTCATGGTCGGTTCTCGCTTGCGGAGGGGTGGGCCCGGCGTCGCCGCGCCGGACGTGCGTCATCGGGTTCGGTCGATGCGCACCGCAGCGTAAGAAATGGCGTTTTCGACGCAGTGACATTCCCCGCAAGAAAACTGATGCCGGTATTTGCCGTTTTGGGAAGGTTGTCCAGACATGTGCCGTGTGCAGTACAGCGGCGGGCTTTGGAAGAAAAACCGGAGCAGATTGCAATGAGCTGCTGCAACGCAGCATTGGCTGTGCTATGGTTTTTAGACTTCGCCCTCTAGCGCGCCTCGTCCGGAGGTCTGCGGCCGGCCCGGTTGGATTTCCGGAAAGCCGCGCCAGTGCTGGCTTTGAGGGCCAAAAGGGGTCTGCCGCGCAGTGGCGACGCAGCGTTTTGTTGCGTCCGCACGCGTCCGCAATGGGCTTTGACCCGGCTTGCGTACGCGCCCTTCGGCCTCCACAGTGGCAATGGAAGGAAGTTTGCAGGGAGCTGCATGGAAATGGATGCTGATTCACCTTACGTCTGGCATTACACGGTCGGTGCGCCGCTCGCGGCCATCGCGCGCTCCGGCTGCCTGCGGCCGGGGAATGCGCACGACGCCGACCGGAGCGAGCCCGTTCGCACCGGGCAGCCGGCCGATGCCAGCCGCGCAATTCTCTGGTTCTCGCGCAATCAGAAATGGGATCCGTCCGCCGCCAAGGACGAACGACTGCGCACCGACGCGCGCACGCTGTCGCGCAGCGGATTGCATACCCGCTTTGGCCTCTACCGGTTTGGCTTGCGTGCCGACGACCGCCGGCTGTTGCCGTGGCCGACGGTCACGCGCGTGGCGGACATCGATGTGCCCGACGCGATGGCAATGGTTGCCAGCGGGCTGCGCTGCGGCGCAGCGCCCACCGACTGGATCGGGACGCTGTCCCCGGTGCCGGTCGACGAACTGGTCTTCGAGGCCTGGAATGGCCGGGGCTGGGCCGCGGCCGATCTCTACGAACTGGCAGCGCAGCTCGTGTAACGGGCCTCAGCGGCTGAGGCCACGCGCGGCGACGGGCCAGATGGCCGCCACGGTATCGCCGCGGATGCAGACGATCTCGTCGTAAAGATTCAGGGTCGGGTCGCAATGGCCCGGCACGAGCCGCAGGCGCGCACCCAGTACCGGCAACGCGTGCGCGGTGCCGGTCGGCTTGACGATGCCATGCTCGTCGTTGGCGGCCACGTATTCCAGCGTGCGGGAGGGCGCGCCGGCGGCCTCGTCCCATACCCACGGCAGGCCGGAATCCACCGCCATCGACTTGAGGCCCGCGTCGACCACCACGCGATCGCGCGCCGCCACGCTCATGACCGCGGTAGCGATAAACAGCCCATGGCCGAAGCGCAGCGTGCCGGTGTACGCGTTGGCACCGTAGTCGCCATCCATGAACACATACGAGCCGGGCTGGATTTCCGTATAGACGCCGCTGGCCAGATCGAATTCGACGCTGCCGCTGCCGCCTCCGGTCACCACTTCGCACGTCACGCCCGCGGCGCGCAGATGCGCGACGACGGCGGCGGTACGCCGGGCGGCCTGTGCTGCCGACGCGCGGCGCTCGTGCCAGTCGCGCACGTGCTGAATGCCTCCGTGATAGGCCTGCAGGCCGCGAAAGCGCAGGCGGCCGTACCGGGCAATCTGTTCCACCAGGCGCAGCGCGGACGGTGCATCGGCCACGCCACAGCGGTTCTGGCCGACATCGATCTCGACGAAGACGTCGAGGCGGCTGTCCGCCTCCGCACAGGCCGCCGCGAGCGCCGCTACCTGCGTGGCATCGTCGACGCAGACGCTGAGCCGCGCCGAGCGGGCCAGTTGCGCCAGCATGGCGGCCTTGGCGGGACCTGCGACCTCGTTGCTGATATGGATGTCGGTCACGCCGGCGGCGACGAACGGCACCGCTTCGCTGACCTTCTGGCAACACACGCCCACGGCGCCGCGCGCGATCTGCGCCAGCGCGATATCGGGACACTTGTGGGCCTTGGCGTGCGGGCGCAGGTGCACCCCGGCAGCGCTGGCCGCGGCCTGCATGCGGTCGAGGTTGGCTTCAAGGACATCGAGGTCCAGGACCAGCGAGGGCGTGTCGATTTCGGCGGCGGACTGACCGGGGCGTGCGGCGGGAGGCAGGACGAAGGGCATGGCGATGGTGGGGCGATGTTGGGGCGATGGTGGGCCGACGGGCGTAGCGCGGCGCGACCCGCAGCGTGCGCCGACAACCGCATGAAGGTGCGGCAAGCGTAGCACGTTGCGCGCCGGAGTTGCGGGCACGGCACCCTTTTGCACGGTGGCGGACGCCGACTGGTGCCGCTACCGGTTGCGCATGCGCGAGCGTTGACTACGATGAGGGGATATCGACAGACAGGGGACGCCATGGCACAGACCGATTTCAGGGGGCTGCGCGTGTCGCCCGCGAGCGCGCACGCGCTGGAGCGGTACGAGGCGGCGCTGGCGCTGCTGCACGGTTACTACGGCGACCCGCTGTCCGTGATCGATGGCGTGCTGATCGACGATCCGGACTTCGCCATGGGCCACGCGCTCCGCGCCGGACTGATGGTGACCTCGGGCGACGGTACCGCCGAGCCGATGCTGCGGCAGAGCGTGGAAGCCGGCGAAGCGCTCGGCACGCGGGCCAACGACCGCGAGCGTCGCCACTTTGCCGCCGCGCATGCCTGGCTCGACGGCCGCTTTGCGGACGCGGTTCGCGGCTACGGCGATATCGTCATCGACTATCCGCACGACATCCTCGCCATTCAGGTGGCCCATATCGGCGACTTCCTGCTGGGCCAGTCGAGCATGCTGCGCGATCGCCTGGCACAGGTCCTGCCGCACTGGAATGCCAGCCTGCCTGGCTACAGTTACCTGCTTGGCATGTACGCCTTTGGCCTGGAGGAAATGCAACGCTATGAAGAGGCCGAGGCGCGCGGGCGCGAGGCCGTCGAGCGCAATCCGCGCGATCCATGGGCGATCCATGCGGTGGCCCACGTGATGGAGATGCAGGGGCGCCTGGAGCGCGGCATCGACTGGCTTGCCAGCCGCGAGGACGACTGGGCCGAGGACAACATGCTGGCCGTGCACAACTGGTGGCACATGGCCTTGCTGTTGCTGGAGCAGGAGCAGTACGAGGCCGTGCTGGCGCTGTACGACAATCACGTCGCGCGCCCGGCGCCCGCCATCGCGCTCGATCTCGTCGACGCCTCCGCCCTGCTGTGGCGCCTTCACCTGCGTGGCGTCGATGTGGGCACGCGCTGGATCGACGTGGCCGAGGACTGGCAGGCGCGGGGTGCCGCCGGATATTACGCGTTCAACGATGTGCACGCGATCATGGCCTGCCTGGGGGCGGAGCGCATCGACGATGTGGCCGCGCTGCACGCCGCCATGCAGGGCGCCACCGCGGGACACGGCAGCAATGCCGCGATGACCCGCGAGGTCGGTCTGCCGGTCGCCGACGCGCTGATCGCGTTCTCGCGCGCCGACTATGGCGCTACCATCGAACTGCTGTTACCCGTGCGGCTGATTGCCCATCGCTTTGGCGGCAGCCATGCGCAACGGGATGTGTTGACGCTCACGCTGATCGAGGCCGCCTTGCGGGCGGGCCGGGCCAATCTGGCCGATGCGTTGCTGGCCGAGCGCGCCGCGCTCAAGCCGATGAATCCATGCCTGGAAACGATGTTGAGACGCGCCCGCGCGCTACGCGTGCAAGGGGATGCGTAACCGGTTTTTTACCGTCAGGGAGACGATGCATGCGCCAGATACCTCGCCGTTTGCTGTCATTCGTGCCGTTACTGGTGGCCTTTGCCGGTGCACCGGTCATGGCCCACCATGGCTGGTCCACCTACGACGAGACCCGTCCGCTCACGGTCACGGGCAAGGTGGTGGAGAGCCGTTACGAGAATCCGCACGCGTCGATCCGCGTGGAGGCCGACGGCAAGCGCTGGCTTGCCATCCTCGCGCCGATCTCGCGCATGGAAGCGCGCGGCGCCAGTGCCGAGAAGGTTGCCGTGGGCCGCCAGGTGACGCTGGTCGGCTATGCCAGCAAGGAGAAGCCCGACGAAATGCGGGTCGAGCGCATTACGCTCGACGGCAAGACGGTCGAACTGCGCTGACGGTGGTGGCGTGGAGCGGCTGATCCAGGGTGGAGAGCAGCTAGGCGCGCAGATCGCGGGTTTGCCGTTCTCCGCCATGTTGCGCGCTTCCGCGTGGGCCTACCCGGCCATCGAAATCGTGCACCTTGCCGGCATGGCCCTGCTGTTCGGCTCGATCGTGGTGGTCGACCTGCGCCTGGCGGGAATGGGGCGGCAATTGCCGGTCACCGTGCTGCTCCGCCATGCGTTGCCGCTCTCGCTGATCGGCTTTGGCGCGATTGCGGTCAGCGGTGTGCTGCTGTTCATGGCCCATGCGGACGAGCTGATCGTCAATCGCGCCTTCCTGGCCAAGGTGGTGCTGGTGGGACTGGGTCTGGCCAATGCCGCGTGGTTCCATCTGGGGCCGTATCGTCGGTTGCGCCAGGCGGGAGGCGCCTGGGAGACCGGGCGGGCGCCGCCGGCCGGGGCACGCGCGTGCGCGCTCGGGTCACTGACGATCTGGGTGCTGGTGATCTGTGCCGGCCGTCTGATCGCGTATATGTAGACCCTGCTCGGGCGCGCGTTGTCAACCCGATCTGCACAGAGTTTGATGTAACGCAAATGAAGTGCACGGGACCCTCAAGGTTCGTATCGATGCGTCGTTAAGCCGGTACCGATTGATCGATGCGACACCAGTCATTCCATGCAAAACATAAGTATCCGGCACGGCCTGCTTGCCACCCTGGCAATTTTTGCTCTCATGCTGATCCTCGGCGCCGCGCTTGGCGTCCTTGAGTTACGTGAGTCGAGCGCATCGGCGGAGCGCGTTCACGTGGTGGCGTCCCGGGCGCTGCTGCTCAACGATGCCTACAAGGACATGACGCGCGCACGCGCGGCGCTGACGCGCGCCTACAGCGCGGCCAAGGAAGGCGGCAGCGTGAATGCCGATGCCATCGCCAGTGCGCAGAAGTCGATGGGCAAGTCGAAGGAGGAGCTCGAGGCGTTTGCGCAGGCGCCGCTGCCGGCGGGGCAGGATGGCGCCATGCGGGAGGACATCCTTGCCGCTGGCCAGGCGCATATGGCGGCCGTGCAGCAAGCGCTTGAGGCACTGCGCAATAACGACCCCACCGCCTACGCGGCGCTCAACGACAAGGACGTGACATCGTCCGGCGCCCGCTATTCCCAGGGCGTGGAGCGCTTCCAGCAGATGGCGGCGCGCCAGAACGACGACGAACTGGCGCGGGGCCGCTCGCGCTACAACCGCGTGATCGTGCTGGTGGCGATCGGGCTGACCATGTCCGGCCTGCTGATCGTGGCGGTGCATCTGGCCTTGCGCAGGCTCGTGGTGGCGCCGCTGACCGAAGCCTCGCACCTGATCATGCGCGTGGCCGAGGGCGATCTGACCATGCCGGTACCGCAGGGGGGCAGCAATGAAATCGGGCAGGTCCTCGACGCGCTGGCACGCATGCAGGAAGGCCTGACCGACACCGTGCGCAAGGTGCGCGCGAGCTCCGACGCCGTGACCATCGGCGCGCGCGAGATCGCGGCCGGCAATACGGACCTGTCGTCGCGCACCGAACAGCAGTCGTCGGCGCTGGAGCAGACCGCCGCCAGCATGGAGCAGTTGACGTCCACCGTCAGCAACAACGCGGACAGCGCGTCGCGCGCAAGCGACCTCGCCAGCAGCGCGGCCGCACTGGCCACGCGCGGTGGCGAAGTGGTGCGGGGCGTGGTGCATACGATGAGCGAGATCAACGCGAGTTCGCAGAAGATCGTCGACATCATTGCCGTGATCGACGGCATTGCCTTCCAGACCAACATCCTGGCGCTCAACGCCGCGGTGGAAGCGGCGCGCGCGGGCGAGCAGGGGCGCGGCTTTGCCGTGGTGGCGGGCGAAGTGCGCGCACTGGCGCAGCGCAGTGCCAGCGCGGCCAAGGAGATCAAGACGCTGATCGACTCGTCCGTGAGCCGGGTCGATGCGGGCAGCGTGCAGGTGGAGCAGGCCGGCAGCACCATTGGCGAGATCGTGTCCGAAGTGCGCCGCCTGGCGGATCTGGTCAACGAGATCTCGGCGGCGTCGGGCGAGCAATCGTCCGGTATCAGCCAGGTCAGCGAGGCCGTGTCGCAGATGGAGCAGGTCAACCAGCAGAATGCCGCGTTGGTGGAACAGGCGGCCGCGGCGGCGGGCTCGCTGGAGTCGCAGGCGAACCAGTTGTCCGACGCGGTCATGGTGTTCAAGCTGGCGGCCTGAGCGGTCCTTCTGTCATGCCCTTGCCGCGGGACCGCCCGGTCGCGCGGTGTGCCGGCCCTCTCTCCGCCGGCTCTCTCCGGTCCTCTTTTTTCCGCCCCCTTTACCGCAGGCGCTGTTGTCGCATGCGGTAAAGGGGGCTTGTCATTTTCTGCCCGCGAGAAGTTTTCCTTGACCTGGTTCGCCACGATGTATATCGTAAGATATGTTTTAAGACACGTCTTACGATATATCTGGAGGCTTTATGCGTCATACACATCCCTTGCACGGGCATCCCCATGCGCATCCGCACGACCCCCACCATGGTCACACGCATGGCCCCAATCATGGCGCCAATCATGGCGCCCACGGCCACCACGCCCATCCGCACCTCCATCATCCGCATCATCGCCACTCCCACCGGCTGGCCCTGTTTCGCTTCCTGTTTGGCCGCCATGGCGGCTTCTGGGGCGGGGGCGAGGGCGGTCGCGGCGACTGGGGTGGTGGCCAGGACCACGACGGCTTTGGCGGCGACGATGACGGCTGGCGGCGCGGCCGCAAGTTCAGCGCCGAGGATTTGCAGCTGCTGCTGCTCTCGTTGCTCGAAGAAAAGCCATCGCATGGCTATGAACTGATCAAGGCGCTCGAGACGCGCACCAACGGCTTCTACAAGCCGAGCCCCGGCGTGGTCTATCCCGCGCTGACCTTTCTGGAAGACCTCGGCTACGCCACGGTCGATGCCGAAGGCAACAAGAAGCGGTACCAGCTCTCCGACCCGGGCCGCGCATACCTCGAAGCCAATCGCGAGCGGGTGACGCTGATGGTCGGCCGGCTGCGCCATGTCGCGCGCAAGATGGACTGGATGCGGCGCGCCATGAGTGGCGCGCCGCAGCGCGATCCGGAGGACGGCGGCTGGCTGCCCGAGTTTGTCGAGGCGCGCATGCGGCTCAAGCGCGCGCTGACGCTGGCGACCGACGCGGCGCCGGACGAGCAGCGGCGCATTGCCGCGATTCTGGCCGGCGCCGCCGAAGCCATCGAGAACAAGGGCTGACGCGCTGGCCGCGCTGCCGTCCGCCGTATTGTGGGCGGGGCGTGGCCCCAGCGTGGCCGAAGCGTGGCCGAAGCGTGGCCACGCGGCGGTGCCGTGGGCGCGCCCGATCGTCCGGCCATGGAGTCATTGCGCCATCGAGCATGGCGCCATGGCGCAACCGAATCGTTGAAGGAAACCTGATGCAAACCAGGCGTGACCTGACCGTCCAACGCGTCCGGCATCCGCTGCGCATGCGGCTGCTGCAAGTCAAGCGCGTCCGCAAGATTGCGTCGCAGTTGCTGCGCGTGACGCTGGGCGGTCCCGACCTGGCCGACTTTGTCTCGGCCTCGTTCGATGACCATATCAAGGTGTTTTTCCCGGCCCCGGGGCAGGACCGGCCGGTGCTGCCGCAGGTCGGCCCGGACGGCGTGGTGTTCCCGGAGGGGGTGCCGCGTCCGCAGGCGCGCGACTATACGCCGCGACGATATGACCCGGTGGCCCAGGAGCTCGACATCGAGTTCGTGCTGCATGGCGACGGCCCCGCGTCCACGTGGGCGGCGCAGGCGCAAGTCGGCCAGATGCTCGGCGTGGGCGGACCGCGCGGCTCGTTTGTGATTCCGCGCGAATTCGACTGGCACCTGCTGATCGGCGATGACACCGCGCTGCCCGCCATCGGGCGCCGACTCGAGGAGCTGGGTCCCGATGCGCACGTCATGGTGGTGCTCGAAGTCGCCGATGCCAGCGCGCGCGCGCCGCTCGTCACCGGGCCGCGCGGCGAGGTGCATTGGCTGCATCGCGAGGATCGCGCCGCAGGCACCATGCTGCTGCCGGCGCTGCGCTGGCTGAGCCTGCCACCGGGTGACGGGTATGTCTGGGCCGCCGGCGAGGGCGCGGCCATGCGCGAGATCCGCCAGTACCTGGTGCAGGAGCGCGGCATCGACAAGACCCGGATCCGTGCGTCGGCGTACTGGAAGCGGGGCAGTGCCGCCGTGCACGAGACGCTCGACGATTGATGTTTGTCACACCAGGTCTCGGTGCAACGCGGCGGGCGTGCGACTACACTGGGTACACCATCATCCTCGGGAGTCGCCATGCCGCAGCCGCGTCCGGATTGCGCCAGCCTCGCCACCGCCGCCACCGCCGCCACCACTATCGCCTCGGCCCTGGCCGGCGCTGTCAGGGGCGCCCTTGTTGCGCCGCCCTTCATCAGGGCACCCGTCATGGCGCCATTCACGATGGCGCTGGCGGTGGCCGTGCCACTGGCCGGCTGCGCGCCCGACTCGGTGCGCAACTTCGAGGCCAAGGGCTTCAATCACTACGTCGACAAGGTTCAGAACGTCTGTGCGGACACCACGCTCGGCACGCACAACGTTGGCGAGTGGCTGCGCACGGGCAGCGACGACAGCGATGACCAGTACGTGTACTGGCTCGATCAGACCTCGCGGCTGTACTACCAGCGCATCAGCGTGCCCGAGTACCGCGCATCCATCGCGGGTGCGATGGGCGGTGACAAGACCAATGCCGATGCGCTCGACTGCATCGTGCGGCAATTGCCCGCGGACCGACCGTACCGGCCCACCGGCAGCCTGCTATGAGAGCGGGCATGCGTTCGCGCGAGCGAATGCCAAATAGGGTTGTGCGATTGCGCCGCGCTGCGTAATATCGGTTCCCGGTGGCCAGGACAATGGCCACCGACGTCGCTCGGACGGTTCCGGGCGCTTACGTAAAGGACCTCCCATGACTGCCGCTTCCTCCGGCAAGCGCCGCTTTGCGCGCATCGATCGTCTTCCCCCCTACGTTTTCAATATCACCGCCGAGCTCAAGATGGCCGCCCGCCGCCGTGGCGAGGACATCATCGACATGAGCATGGGCAATCCGGACGGCCCCACGCCACCGCATATCGTTGCCAAGCTGATCGACGCCGCGCAACGGCCCGATACGCACGGGTACTCCGCGTCGAAGGGCATTCCCCGGCTGCGTCGGGCCATCTCGCACTGGTATCGCGACCGTTATGGCGTGGAGATCGATCCGGATACTGAAGCCATTGCGACCATCGGGTCCAAGGAAGGTCTGGCGCACCTGATGCTGGCCACGCTCGATCGCGGCGATACGGTGCTGGTGCCGGACCCGAGCTATCCGATTCATATCTATGGGGCGGTGATCGCCGGCGCCGATATCCGTTCGGTGCCGCTGACCACGGACATCGATTTCTTCGCGGAGCTCGAGCGCGCGATCCGCGGCAGCTATCCCAAGCCCAAGATGATCGTGCTTGGCTTTCCGTCGAATCCGACGGCGGCCTGCGTGGAACTCGATTTCTTCGAGCGCGTGATCGCGCTGGCGCGCAAGCACGATATCTTTGTCGTGCACGACCTCGCGTATGCGGACATCGTGTTCGATGGCTGGAAGGCGCCGTCGATCATGCAGGTACCGGGGGCCAAGGATATTGCGGTGGAATTCTTCACGCTGTCCAAGAGCTACAACATGGCGGGCTGGCGCATCGGCTTCATGGTGGGCAATCCGGATCTGGTGGCGGCGCTCACGCGCATCAAGAGCTATCACGACTACGGCACCTTCACGCCGCTGCAGGTGGCCGCGATCAGCGCGCTGGAGGGCGACCAGTCCTGCGTGAAGGAAATCGCCGCGCAGTATCAGTCGCGGCGCGATGTGCTGGCGCGGGGGTTGATCGAGGCGGGTTGGCCCGTGGATATTCCGAAGGCGTCGATGTATATCTGGGCGCGGATTCCGGAGCCGTATCGGGCGCTGGGGTCACTGGAATTCGCCAAGCAGTTGCTGGCCAAGGCCAAGGTCTCGGTATCCCCCGGCATCGGGTTTGGCGATTACGGCGACGAGTACGTACGCTTTGCGCTGATCGAGAACGAATCGCGCATCCGCCAGGCCGTGCGCGGCATCAAGTCGATGTTTCGGGCCGACGGCCTGATCGGTGCGGCGGCGGTGACGTCAGCGCCGCCGCCCGCGGCCTGAGGTGCGCGGTATGACCTTCGCCTGCGCCTGTCGCCGGCCGCATTGACGCCAGGCGGGAAGGGGGCATCTCGCGCGTGGCGCCGTGCCACGACACGGCGCCACGCGCTGAACGCTATCGCGCCGCGGCGCTCGAAGGCGCGCCGAGTCCGCCCAGCAGACTGGTCACCGGTGCCAGCAAGCTGGCGGCGGCGTTGCCCGTTCCTCCGTTGCTGCCGCCACCGGTCAGTCCACCGGTCAGCCCACCGGTCAGTCCACCCGCCAGGCCGGCCACGGCGTTCGTCGCCGGCGCCAGGGGACTGGTGCCGCCGCCCGGCGTGGCGCCGCCGGCGAGTCCACTCAACAGGCCGGTGACGGGGGCCAGCGGGTTGCCGACGGGCGTGCTGCCTGCCGGCGTCACCGCACCGCCGAGCGCGGTCACCGCGGTACCTGCCGTCTGCACGATGCCGCCCAGCGGCGACACCACGGGCGCCTGGGTCTGCGTCAGTGCGCCGCCGGTCGTGTTGACGACGCCGCCGACGGTGGTCAACAGATTGTCGATGACCGGTGCCGTGCCGGTGGCGCCGCCAAGGGTCTGGGTCGCGGTGCCGAGCGTGGCGGTCAGCGGCACGATGGCGGTATTGGCGGTGGTCAGGACCTGATTGACGGGATCGGCGGCGAGTTGCGGCGTCAGGCCGCCGACCAGGTCGCCGGTCTGGCTCACCACGGCGCCTACCGGCGCGGTCACCCCCGCGAGCGGGCCGCTGCCCAGGGTGCTGACGGTGCTGCCCACGGTGCTGACCGCACTCCCTACCTGCTTGAGTACCGTCGGACCATCCGCGCCGGCAGGCCCCTGTGTCCCGGGAGTGCCATCGGCTCCGGCGGGGCCGGTTGCGCCCGTTGCGCCGGTCGGCCCGGTAGCACCCGCCGTTCCGGTCGCGCCTGTTGAGCCGGTTGCGCCCGTCGCGCCAGTGCCGCCGGTCGTGCCCGTTGCGCCGGTTGTCCCCGTGGGGCCGGCGGCGCCTTCGGGGCCCATCGGCCCGGTATGGTGGTGGGAGCAGCCGCCCATCAGAAGCAGGCCACCCACGGCCAGCCCAACCAAGTATGGTGATTTGCGCACGATGACCTCTCCAGTAGTGTTGATGTTGTGCTGTGCGAAGGCTTGCAACGCAACGGGCATGCCCGCGGGGCGCGCGGTGGATGGTCTGGCAGCGCGTGGGTGTCGTGCGTGCGGGCAGGGCGGCCGGGCGGAGCTGGCCACGGGTGCGAAAGCCGCGCCGCGCCTGGCCTGGCGGGCAGCGGGTCGTGCTTGAAGCGGGTGTTCGACACCGTCCGTGCGCAGGTGCCGTGCCCAGGGTCGTGGTGTTACATCGTTACGGCGGGTCGTTACGCGGGCCGTTACGTGAACCGTTACGTGAACCGTTACCCCGGGGGCATTACGCGGGGTAACGCGCGCCAGCGCATCCGGCGCATCCCGGCGCATGTTGCGCCCACGATCGTCACTTGTGCCGCGTGCGCGGACTCAGACCAGCGATGCCGGGCGCGTGGGATCGGCGCTGGCGGGACCGCGCGCGTCGTGCGGCAGGTCGCTCTGGCCGACCATGCGATTGCGGCCGGACAGCTTGGCGTGATACAGCGCGGCATCGGCCCGCGCGGACAGTTGCGCGAGCGATTCGCCGCGGCGCCAGGTGGCCACGCCACCGCTGATCGTGTAATGCACGGTGCCGAACATGGTCTCGACCGCGTTCGCTTCCGCCCGTGCGCGAATGCGCTCCGCCACATGGCGCGCCTCGCCTTCGCCCGTGGCCGGCAGCAGGATGACGAATTCCTCGCCGCCGAGCCGGGCAATGCGATCGGTGGCGCGAATTTCCTCGGCCGCCACGCGCGCGAATTCACGCAGCACCGCATCGCCGGCAGCGTGGCCCCAGGTATCGTTGACGGATTTGAAGCGGTCGATATCGACAATCACCAGCGCCGGGCTCGGCCCGCCACGCACCGCGCGCGCGAGTTCGCGCGCGGCCTCGTCCTCGTACACCTTGCGCGACGCCACGCCCGTCAGTGCATCGGTATTGGCGATGGCCTCGAGCCGGCGCACCAGGCGGTCGTGGATCATCAGCACCGACCCCATCGAGAGCGCCGGCATGACCAGCGCACCGAGCGTCAGGAACACGATATTGAGACCCGGCGAGGCCAGGCTGTCGCCGAGCATCGCCAGCGCCGCCGCAATCCCGCGCACGGTGTGGCCAAGGGCAAAGCCCAGCGCGAAGGTGGCGGTGGTCAGGAAGTGGCTGGCGGGACGATCCACCGGGCGGCGCCGGATCAGCGTGATGCCCACCCCCGCGCACAGGAACGCGTGAAATACCGAGACCAGCATCACGCGCGCATCGAAGGCATCCACGCCATAGCGCAGGATCACGATGCCCACGCCCAACGCCCCGCACGCGGCCACGAGCCGGCGCCACGGGGGCGTGCCTCCGCAGAAGCGCACCGTGCCCGCATAGAACACGCAGAGTGCCCAGGCGAGCGCGGTATTGGCGACCACGATCGACAGCACATCGGACACCACGCCGCGCAGCGCGAACAGCGCCAGCGCGAACGTGACGATGAGGTTGGCGTGGCACCAGTCGCGCACGCCCGGCAGCCCGCAGCGCCGCAATGACCAGATGATGGCCAGCATCATGGCACTGAGCGCTGCGGTAATCACCAGCAGGGCGAGCGAGGCCGACATCGGCGGTACATCCTTGTGGAAACACGGGGAAGGCGCGCGGCGGGTCCGGTGACGCGCGCTGGTGAGCGGCCGCGTGCGCCCAGGCATGCAGGCCGGCTTCCCGAGGGCTAAAGCCGTCATGATACGCGGCCCGAACGGGCCGGCGTCGGAATGCAGTCAAAAGGCGACGGAAGTCGCGCCGGAAATCACAACGCCCCGCTCCGCCAGCGAGGCGGGAGCGGGGCGCGAAAGGCCGGGCCCACTGCGCGAAAATTACGGCATACCGCGCAATTGGCAGGATCGGCGGCACCGCCGCGCGCGGTGCCAGCCGCGATGCATCAGTCGATGCGCGCGCCGGAGCTCACTACCACGGGCTTCCAGCGCTGGTTCTCGCTCATCACGAACTTGCCGAAGCCCTCCGGCGACAGCCGCATCGCGTCGGCACCCTGCTGGGCGAGCTTGCTCCTGATTTCCTTCTTGGCCAGCGCGTCGACCACGGCCTTGTTGAGTCGGGCAACCACGTCCTTGGGCGTACCCTTCGGCGCAAACAGGCCGAACCACGCGCCGGTCACCACGCCGGGCAGACCCGCCTCGGCCATGGTGGGCAGCTCGGGCAGGGTCTCGTTGCGCTTGTCAGCCGCCACGGCGAGCGCGCGCAGGTTGCCGCTGCGGATATGCGAGATCACCGACGGCAGCGTGGCGAACATGAACTGCACGCGGCCGGCGAGCAGGTCGTTGAGCGCGTCGGCGCCCTTGTACGGCACGTGCGTGGTCTTCACGCCCGCGCGCTCGTTGAACAGCACGCCCGACAGGTGGGCGGCGGTGCCGACCCCGGTGGAGCTGAAATTGAGCGTGTTCGGATGCGCCTTCGCATAGGCGATCAGGTCCTTGACGTTCTTCACCGGCAGGTTCGGATTGACCACCAGCACGTTGGGCACGTCGGCCAGCGGCGCCACCGGCGTGAGTTCCGTCAGGGGATTGACCTTGAGCTTGCTGTAGAGGGTCGGGTTGATGGCGATCGGGCCGACCGAAGTGGCCAGCAGCGTGTAGCCATCGGGCTCGGTGCGGCTGACGATCTCGGTGCCGATATTGCCGCCGGCGCCGGGGCGGTTCTCGACCACCACGCTCTGGCCCAGCGTCTGCGACATTTCGGCGGCCACCTCACGCGCGAGGATGTCGGTGGTGCCGCCGGCCGTGAATGCCACCACCATGCGGATCGGTTTGGTCGGGAAGGATTGCGCCAAGGTGCTCGTTGCGGCGCAGCAAAGCAGCGCGCCTGCGGCGGCGCGCCAAAGGATGTGTTTCATGACTGTCTCCGGTGTTCTTGATCTCGTCGTGCCGCCTGCCGATGCCCGGCAAATGGATACACGCGTCAAGGCCATGTTAGAAACTTCGCCGGACCCAGCTATGAAAAAAGAGAAACGCACCCTTCATCCGTGGCGGACGCGGAAATGCGGGTATTCCCTAGCGCGGCTGCTGGAAATGCTTCTCCATGGCGGCGCAGCGGCTCAGGTGGTCGAGCAGCCGGGCGGTCCCGGCCGGCAGCGACTCCTTGTCCCGTACGCAGACGTGGAATTCGCGCACGGCCCATTCGTCGGTCAGCGTCAGCAGCGAGAGGCCCATCATCGACAGATAGTTCTTGGCAATGCCCTCCGGCACCACCGCAATGCCCAGGCCTTCGCGCACCATGCGGCAGCGCGCCTCGAAGTTCGATACCTGGGTCTTGATATTGAGCGGCCGCGAGATCGTGCCGGAGACCAGCGTCAGGAACGCATCGAAGGTGTGGCGCGGAAAATAGCCGAGGAAGTCGTAGTCGAGCGCTTCCTCCAGCCGCAGCGATCCCTTGGCTTCGAGCGGATGTCCGCGCGGCACCACCAGGCCCACGCGGTCCTTGCGATAGGGCAGTGAATACACGCCGGGGCTCTGGCTGCGCGCGTGGTAGATGCCGATATCGGCGTCGCCGTTGGACACCATGCGCGGGATATCGAAGCTGAACGCTTCCATCAGGTCGATACGCGCCTCCGGCACCTGCTTGAGGAAGCCGCTGATATCGGTGGGCAGGAACTGCAGCACCGTGGAGCGGTTGGATGCCAGGCGGATCTTGGCGATGCCGTCGGTGGAATAGGTGGCGAGTGCATCCTGGGCCAGTTGGACGCTGCGCACGATGGCCTTGGCGCGCTGGTAGAGCATGGCGCCGGCCGGGGTCGGCTCCACGCCACGGCCGTGGCGGCGCAGCAGCGCGGTGCCCGCGCGCCGTTCGAGTTCGGCAATGCGCTTGCTGGCGGCGGAGGTCACCAGGTTCTCGCGCTCGGCGGCGCGCGACAGGCTTTTCTCCTCGACCGCGGCGATCAGGATCGAGAGCGACGGAATATCCATGGCAGGGTGGCTTCAGGCAACAGACGTGGCGGACGGCATGAAGTATGCACCTCCCGGCGAGCCTGGCGGAATCCCCGCGGAGTTTCGGGAGCTTTCTCCAAAAGTCAAAGCTGCGCGGCGTGCGCTCCCTACCATGGGAACCATTCCCGCATGCCGACGGGCGCTCGCTCATACCAAGACGCCCGCATTCCAGAGGAGCACAACTCATGATCGTCGAAGATTTTGCCGCCTATGTCGGCCGCGAAGCGTCGTCACGCCTGCCGGACGAAGCCCTGCATCATGCCCGCCGTGCCGTGATCGACTGGTTCTCCGCGTTGCTCGCGGGCATCCCGCTGGCGCCGGGCCAGCAGCTCGTGGCCGCGCACCGCGCGGAACTCGGGGTGGGCAAGTCCACCGTGATCGGCCATGCCACGCATGCGTTTCCGGGCATGGCGGCGTGGATCAACGGCAGCGCCTCGCATGCGGCCGAGTTCGACGATATCTTCCGCGATGCCGTGTATCACCCCGGCTGCCCGACCATTGCCGCCGCGCTGGCGCTGGCGGAACAGGTGGATGCCAGCGGCATCGATTTCCTGCGCGCGGTGATCGCCGGCTACGAGGTGTCCACGCGGATCGGCGCCGCCATCCAGCCCGCACACTATCGCTTCTTCCATACCACCGGGACGGTCGGCTGCTTTGGCGCCGCCGCCGCGGGCGCGCTGCTGGTGGCGCCCGGCGATGCGCGCGTTGCCGCCGATGCGCTGGCCACCGCCGCGACCTTTGCCTCGGGCCTGCAGCAGGCCTTCCGCTCGGACGCGATGACCAAGGCGCTGCATGCCGGGCACGCCGCGCAGGTGGGAGTGCAGGCCGCGCAGGCCGCCGCCAGCGGCGTCAATGGCGTGCATGACATCCTGGAAGGCGATGCCGGGTTTGGCGCCGCGCTGTGCGGCAAGCCCGACTGGAGCGGTGTGACCGACGGACTTGGCACGAACTACAACATCACGCGCATCACGCAGAAAAATCACGGTTGCTGCGGCCATACGTTCGCGGCCATCGACGCTGCCCAGCAACTGGTGCGCGATCACCAGCTCGATCCCGCGCGCATCGCGGCCGTGCGTGTGGCCACGTATCAGGTAGCGCTCGATGTCACCGGCAACTTCAAGCCGACCACCGCGTTCGAAGCCCGCTTCAGCCTGCCCTATGTGGTGGCGCATGGCATTCTGCGCGGCGCGGTGCGGCTCGATGCCTTCCTGCCGGAGCGCATGGCGGACCAGGAGATTCGCCAGCTGATGAGCAAGGTTTCGCTTACCGCCGACCCGGAGCTGACCGCCGCATTCCCGCGCCAGCGCGCCGCGCGCGTGGAGATCGAGATGACGGACGGCGCGCGTCACGCGTACTTCGCCCCGTATCGCAAGGGCGATCCGGAGTCGCCGCTCGACGACGCCACGCTCGCCGACAAGTTCATGGAGCTGGGCGCGCCGGTGCTCGGTGCCGGCCCGGCCGCGCGCCTGCTCGACGCGCTGTGGCAACTGGACGAACGCCCGGTACGCGCGCTCGGGCTGGACGCGCTGAAGGCGTGACGCGGACCACTGCTCCCGATCCGATATCGACTGCCGCGCGCAGCTTCTTCCCTGTTTCCTGATTTCGCCATGACTACCCTCACCCGCGGCGCCGCGCTTGCCAAGGCGCTTTTTACGCCGGAGCGCGTCGCGCTCGTCGGTGCCTCCGCCGACGAATCGAAGAACACCGCCCGCCCACTGCGCTTTATGCGCAAGCATGGCTATACCGGCCAGGTATTTCCCATCAACGCTGGCCGCGCCGAAGTGATGGGCCTGCAGGCCTATCCGCGCGTGGCGGACCTGCCCACGACCATCGATCACGCCTTCGTCATGGTGCCCGGTCGCCAGGTGGGCGAGGTACTCGAACAATGCGCGGCCCGTGGCGCGCGCGTGATGACGGTGTTCTCCGACGGCTTTGCCGAACTCGGTGGCGACGGCATCGCCGCGCAGGAGGCGCTGGCCGCGCGAGCCCGTGAACTGGGCGTGCGCCTGCTCGGGCCCAACAGCATCGGCGTGGTGGATGTCCATAGCGGCGCGATCCTGTCGGTCAATGCGGTGCTCGAAATGGACGACCTGCGCGCGGGCGGCATCAGCGTGGTCTCGCAGAGCGGCTCGATGCTGGGCGCGTTGCTGTCGCGCGGCGCCGCGCGCGGCCTTGGCTTTGCCAAGCTGGTCTCCGTCGGCAACGAAAGCGATGTCGGCGTGGGCGAGCTGGTCGACCTGCTCGTCGACGATGCCGCCACCGAAGTCATCCTGCTATTCCTGGAAACCATTCGCGACGCCGCCGTGCTGGGCCCGGCGCTGCGCCGCGCCCGTGCCGCCGGCAAGCCGGTGCTGGCCTACAAGCTGGGCCGCTCCGCGCAGGGCGAGGCGCTGGCGCAATCGCATACCGGCGCGCTGGCCGGCAACGATGCGGCGGTGGACGCGTTCCTGCGCAAGCATGGGGCCATGCGCGTGGAGTTGCTGGAGACGCTGTTCGAAGCCGCGCCGCTCGCCCATCGCTATGCGGCGACCGTGCCCGCGCTCAAGCGCAATCCGCGCATCGCGGTGGTGACGACAACCGGCGGTGGCGCGGCCACCGTGGTGGATCGGCTCGGCCTGGCCGATGTCGATGCAGTGGCGCCACCCGATGCGTTTGTCGCGCATATGGCGGACCGCGGCGTCAAGATTCGCCAGACCCCGATCATCGACCTGACGCTGGCCGCGACCAGCGCGCAATATCAGGACCTCGTGGAACAGATGCTGCAGAGCGACTGGTGCGATGCGGTGCTGTGCGTGGCGGGTTCTTCGGCGCAGTTCCATCCGCAACTGGCGGTGCGCCCGATCGTCGAAGCCGCGGCCGTCTCCAGCCGCAGCGGTAAGCCGCTGCTGGCATTCCTGGCTCCCGAGGCCACGCAATCGCTGGCGTTGCTGCAGGCGGCTGGCGTGCCGGCGTTCCGCACCCCGGAAAGCTGTGCCGACGGCCTGGCTTGCCTGTTCCGCGCGGCCCGCACGCGCGACGATGCGATTGCCACGCCGGCCGCCGTGACGTGGCCGGACGACCTGCCGGTGCACGGCAATCTGTCGGAATTCGAGGCAGCCCGCGTCTTTGCGCGCGTGGGCGTGCCGATTGCGCCAATGGCCCTGGTGGGTGCGTCGTCGCTGGCCCACGCCGTGCCGTATCCGGTGGTGGCCAAGGTGTGCTCGCGCGACATCCTGCACAAGACCGAGATCGGCGGCGTGCAGGTGGGCGTGCGCGATAACGCCGAGCTGGAAAGCGCGGCCGATCGGCTGCTGGCCAATGCACAAGTGGCGGTGCCGGACGCGCGCATCGACGGCATTCTCGTGCAGCGCATGGAAAGCTGCCTGCTGGAACTGATGCTCGGTTACCGCAACGATCCGCTGGTAGGGCCGATCGTGATGCTGAGCGCGGGCGGCGTGACCGCCGAGCTTCATCGCGACGTGAGCCTGCGGCCGGCCCCGGTCACGCTGGCGGAAGCGCGCGACATGATCGGCGAGGTGCGCTCCACCCAGCTGATCCGCGGCTTTCGCGGCTTGCCGCGCGGCGATGTCGACGCGCTCGCCAGCACCATCGTCGCGTTCTCGAATCTCTCGGCCGTGCGGGGCGCGGAGATTCTCGATGCGGAAGTGAATCCCCTGTTCGTGCGCGCCGAGGGCGTGGTCGGTGTCGACTGCGTGATCCGGCTGGCCACGGCAGACCACTCATGAATGACCCGGAGACTTCGATGAACTTCAACCTTACCCAGGAACAACGCGAATTCCAGGACGCCGTCAGCCGCTTTGCCGAGAAGGAGCTGCGGCCCGGCGCCCGGCAGCGCGCGCATATCGACGAATATCCGTGGGACGTGGCAAGGAAGATGGCCGCTCAGGGGTTGCTGGGCATTACCATCGCCGAGGCCGATGGCGGCCAGGGCGGCACGCTGATGGACGCCATCATCGCCATCCAGGCCGTGGCGGCTGCGTGCCCGCGCAGCGCCGACGTGATCCAGGCCGGCAATTTCGGCGCGATCCGCGTGCTGGCCGAGTATGGCTCGCCCGCGCAGAAGGCCCGGTGGCTGACTCCTTTGCTGAAGGGGGAGGCCCTGATCTCGGTCGGCATGACCGAGCCGGAAGCGGGATCCGCGGTGACGGAGCTGAAGACCAGCGCCACGCCGGACGGTGACGGCTTTCGCATCAACGGCACCAAGATTTTTACCACCCATGGTCCGCACGCCGACGTGATTCTCGCCTATGTGCGCTTTGGCCCGGGTGTGGGCGGCATCGGCTCGGTGCTGATCGATACCAAGGCGCCGGGCGTGCGCATCGGCCAGCGTTCCCGCTTCATGTCGGGCGAGGAGTGGGCGCAGATCTACTTCGAGGATGTCTACGTCGCGGCGGAGGATGTGCTGCTGGGCGAGGGCGGCTTCAAGAAGCAGATTGCGGGCTTCAATGTGGAACGCATGGGCAACACCGCGCGTTCCCTCGCGCTGGGCCGCTATGCGTATGAGGTGGCACGCCAGTGGGCGCTGCAGCGCAAGCAGTTCGGGCGCCTGCTGTGCGAATTCCAGGGGCTGCAGTGGAAGTTTGCCGATATGAAGATGAAGCTCGATGCCGGCCAGCTGCTGCTGTACCGTGCCGCGGCCAATGCCGATGGCGGCATTCCGTCGGCGGAGGAGACCGCGATCGCCAAGGCGTTCTGCAACCAGGCGGGCTTCGAGATCGCCAATGAAGCGCTGCAGATCATGGGTGGCATGGGCTACAGCCAGGAGGAACTGGTCGAATATTGCCAGCGCCGCTGCCGTGGCTGGATGATCGCGGGCGGCTCGATCGAGATCCTGAAGAACCGCATCGCGGAGTCGATCTTCGAGCGGACGTTCTCGCAGCGCCCCGAGAAGGGTGAGAAGGCGAAATAAGCGCGCCGCTCAGAAGAAACCGGCAAACCGTTCCATGATCGGCGACATGGCGCCCGCGCGGTGCGCCATCAGCACGCGGCTTCCCGCATCGGGGCCTGCCACCGGCAGGTACGCCACACCGGGAATGCCCGTGCGCGCGTAGATCTGCGGCAACACCGACACCCCCGCGCCACTGGCCACCAGGCCGATGATGGTGGTCGCCTCGCGTGCCTCCTGCACCGTCCTGGGCGCGAAGCCCGCGCGATTGCACAGCGTGGTCACGTGGTCGAACAGGCCGCAGCCGAGCCCGCGCGGAAACAGCAGGAACGGCTCGCCCGACAACTCGCCGATCTCCACTGGCCGTTCGTCATCGCCTGCGGTGGCCAGCGGATGCCAGCGCGGCACCACGACCACCAGCCGGTCGGCCAGCACCTCGCGCACGGCGATCGTCGCGGGCGGGCGGAACTGCGGTGAAGGGCGCAGAAAGCCGATATCGATCTCGCCGTGCTCGAGCTGTTGCAACTGCTGTCCGGTGGACATGTGCACGAGCTCCAGCATGGCGTTGCGATGGGTCTCGCGAAAACGCTGGAACGCGCGCGGGAACGGGTCGTGCATCGGCACCGATGCGGTAAAGGCGACGCGAATCTCGCCGGCCTCGCCGCTGGCGACCTGCTTCACCACCTCGCGCGCCTGGTCCAGGTTGGCCAGCGCGGCGCGGGCCTTGTCGAGGAACAGGGTGCCGGCCGGGGTGAGCGCCACCTTGTGCCGTGTGCGTTCGAGCAACGGACTGCCGAGTTCGTCCTCGAGTGCCTTGATCTGGATGGAAAGCGGGGGCTGGCTGACATGCAGCTTGCGGGCGGCCTCGCTGAAGCTCAATGCTTCAGCCACGGCGACGAAGTAGCGCAGTTGGCGGAAATCCATGACGGGAGCGGTCTGGCAGGCAGTCTGGCGGCCGGTTTGCGGGATGGTTATAGCGAATCGAAATAACCATGGGGTTCAAAACATATTAGACACTATCACGGTGCGTGCCGAGAATGTGCAAACAAGCACAACAACGGGGCACTCACAACATGTACAGCCGTATCCGCGCATTCCATTTCCAATCCCGGACCCGCCTGCTGGCGAGCCTGATCGGTAGCCTGGCAGCGGCCACGCTGGCGTTCGCCGGCGCTGGTGCGCAGGCGGCCGACGCCTATCCCAATCATCCGATCCGCCTGATCGTGCCGTACGCGGCGGGCGGCGCGGTAGACATCGTGGCCCGCTCGGTCGGCCACAAGATGAGCGAACTGCTGAAGCAGCCGATCATCGTCGACAACCGGCCCGGTGCCAGCACCAATATCGGCATGGACATGGCTGCCAAGGCGCCCGCCGATGGCTATACCATCCTGATGGCATCGAACAGCCTGGCCACCAACAGCGCGCTGTTCAGCAAGCTGCCGTTCAATCCGGCCACCGATTTTGCGCCGGTGGCGCGCATTGGCGAGGCGTCGCTCGTGGTGGTGGTGCCGGCAAAATCGAATATCAAGTCGCTCAAGGACCTGATCGCACAGGCCAAGGCGCAGCCGGGCAAGCTCAGCTATGCGTCGGCCGGCAACGGCAGCTCCGGTCATCTGGCCGGCGAGCAGTTCAAGGAGGCGGCCGGCATCGACGTGCTGCACGTGCCTTACAAGGGTGGCGCGCCGGCAATCACCGATCTGCTGGGTGAACGCATCACGTTCATGCCGATCAACCCGCTCGAAGTCATTACGCATATCAAGGCCGGTACGCTGCGGCCGCTGGCGGTAGCGAGCGCCCGGCGCGCGGCGCAGTTGCCGAACGTGCCGACCTCGCACGAGGAGGGCCTGCCCAGCTTCAACGCGTCGGTCTGGTGGGGCCTGGTGGCGCCGGCCAGGACGCCGGCCCCGATCGTCAAGCAACTCAACACGGCCGCCAATGCCGCGCTCGCCGACGCCGAAGTGCGCAAGCAGCTCGAGCAGCTGGGCGTGACCATCGTCAGCGGCACGCCGGAGGCGTTCGGCCAGTTCGTGCGCAGCGAAACCACAACCTGGAACGGCGTGATCCGCAAGGCGGGCATTACCGCCGACTGATGGCATTGCCGCCGATGGCATAGCCTTACCGCCCGCCGATACGGGCGTCGATCGTCATCGGCCACCCTTTCGACCTTTTTCGTTGTTCCGTACCCAGCATGTCCGAGATCCAAGCCAAGCCTTCCATCCTTGTCGTCAGTGCCCATGCGGCCGACTTTGTCTGGCGCGCCGGCGGCGCCATCGCGCTGTATGCCGAGCGCGGCTACCACGTTCGCATCGTCTGCCTGTCGTTTGGCGAACGCGGCGAATCCGCCAAGATGTGGCGCCAGCCGGGCATGACGATGGATCGCGTCAAGGCCGCGCGCCGCGAGGAAGCGGAGCGTGCCGCCGACATCCTCGGCGGCACGCTTGAATGCTTCGACCTTGGCGACTACCCGCTGCGGGTACCCGACCAGGCGCTGCTGCGGCTGGCCGATCTCTACCGGGAACTGCGGCCGGAGGTGGTGCTGAGCCATTCGCGCGAGGACATCTACAACTTCGACCACCCGCTCGCCACGCATGTCGCGCAGGAAGCGCGCGTCATCGCGCAGGCGCACGGCTACAAGCCCGAGGTGCCGGTGATCGGCGCGCCGCCGGTGTTCCTGTTCGAACCGCATCAGCCCGAGCAGTGCAACTGGAAGCCCGATGTGCTGCTCGATATCTCGCCGGTATGGGAGAAGAAGCAGCGCGCCTTCACCACCATGGCCGCGCAGGAGCACCTGTGGGAGTACTACACGCGCGTGGCCCTGCAGCGCGGCGCGCAGGCCACGCGCAATTCCGACCGCAAGATTACCTATGGCGAAGGGTATGCGCGGGTGTTTCCGCAAGTGAGCGAGGTACTGGCATGAAGACCATTGCGTACCGCAATATCCTGCGCGCCGAGGCGCGCGACATCGATGCCCTCGGCACGCTGGGCGTGGCCACCGTGCATGAGGCCCAGCGCCGCACCGGCCTGATGAAGCCGTACCTGCGGCCGATCCAGTCGGACGCGGCCATTGCCGGCAGCGCCGTGACCGCGCTGATGCATCCGGGCGACAACTGGATGATCCACGTCGCGGTGGAGATGATCCAGCCCGGCGATGTCCTGGTGGTCGCCATGACCAGCGATTGCACCGATGGCCTGTTCGGCGACCTGCTTGCCACGTCGCTGAAGGCGCGCGGCGCGCGCGGCCTGATCATCGATGGTGGCGTGCGCGACGTCACCACGCTGAACCGCATGGGCTTTCCGGTGTGGTCGCGCGCGATCTCGGCGCAGGGCGCGGTGAAGGAAACCGTTGGCGCCGTCAATGTGCCGGTGATTTGCGCGGGCGCGCAGGTCCGCCCCGGCGATGTGATCGTCGCGGACGACGACGGCGTGGTGGTGGTGGCGCGTCCGCGCGCGGGCGAGGTGGCACGGAAGGCCGCCGAACGTGAGGCGCTGGAGGCGGGCAAGCGCGAGAAGCTGGCATCCGGTGTACTCGGCGTGGACATGTACAACATGCGCGCGCCGCTGGCGGAGAAGGGCCTGGTGTATCTCGACCAGACCGTGGACTGGTACAGCGGCGCCGACGAAGCCTGATCGCGCCGCGCGACATCTGGTATAAGCATCCCCATCACTGCAATCCATCCCCGCCGGCGCTGACGGGGATGGCGCCTGGGGAGCCCGATGGAATTGCGCCAGCTTCTGTATTTCGTCCGCGTCGTCGAGCTCGGCAGCATGAGCCGGGCGGCACTCGAGCTCGACATGGTCCAGTCGGCCGTCAGCCAGCAGATCAGCCGGCTCGAGAGCGAGCTGTCGACGCGCCTGTTGCGGCGTACGCCGCATGGCGTCACGCCGACCGAGGCGGGCCTGGCCTTTTTCCACGAAGCGCAGCTGACCTTGCGCCATGCCGAACAGGCCAAGCGCGCCGCCCATCAGGCGCGCCTGTCCGGGACCGTCAGCGTCGGGCTGGCGCCGACCACCGCTTCGGTGATCGGCGTGCCGCTGATGCGCGCCATGCGCGAGCGCTATCCGGACGTGCGGCTGCATATGGTGGAAAGCCTGTCCGGCCACCTCACGGCCATGCTCAACGCGCGCCAGCTCGACCTCGCCGTGCTGTTCGATACCAACACCGCCCGGCGCTGGACCGTCATGCCGCTGCTGGAGGAGACCCTGTTCCTGATCCAGTCGCGCGCGGCGTTGCCGCAGGGCAAGGCCGATCCGCCGACGCATCTGTCGATCGTCGATCTGGCCGAGATTCCGCTGATCATGCCGACCGGCCTGCACGGGCTGCGCAGCACGCTCGATGCCGCGTTCACGCGCGCCAAGGTGGCGCCGCGCGTGGTGCAGGAGGTCGATTCGCTGGCGATGCTGATGGATGCGGTGGACATGGGCTTCGGCGCGACGCTGCAGCCCTGGGCCGCGGTGGGGCGGTATCCCGATGCCGAGAAGCGCTTCCATCTGGCGCAGGTGGACGACCCCAAGGTCGGACGCCAGAACCTGCTCTGCTCGCTCTCCGACGACGAACTTTCTCCGGCCGCACTGGCACTGCGCGTGGTCCTGGCCGACACCGCGCGCGGCCTGGTCCGCTCCGGCGGCTGGCGCGGCGCCCGCCTGCTCGACAGTTAGCCCCCGGCATCCATTTTCAGACTCCTCTCATATCTTCTTCGTTCTCCGCACGGCACCATTGCCGCCAACCATCACGCATCGGGATCGCCAGGATTTCGAGAACAGAAGATGTCGCTAATCAGATTCTCCTACTCGTCCGCCACCGACATCTGTACCAGCAGCGCCGAATGGTCAAGGTTCGCCTCCCGACCTTATCGACCCTACCGAACCTGTTGCCGCGCCGGCGGGTCTGGACCACTGGAGCAGCGTTCGCACGCCCAGCCAGCCGATGACCACGTTGGCGGCGATAAAGACCGGTAGGGCCAGCAGATGGGCGGCTGCATTGCTGGTTTGCGCAAGGCGCGCGGCGCAGATGGCGGCGCAGCCGATGCCGAAGCTGTACGCCCACGCGAAGCGGGCGTCGAAGCGCGTGGCGCCGAGCCACGTGGCCATGCGCAAGCCCAGTAGCAGCTGGAACAGGCCGTAGCCCCACAGCAGCGGCAGCCACGGCTGGTCGCCGTGCGGGGCCAGGGCGATGCACGCGGCGCTGCAGACCATGGGCGGGGCGAACTGGATGCCAAGCTGCGCGCGTTGCGCGGGTGGCAACCCGCCAGGCTCCCACAGCCGCCGGACCACCAGCGACTCGAGCGATAACCAGGAGAAGACGCCCGCGCCGAGGAAGAGCCAGCCGAAGTCCGGCTGGCCGAGCATGCCCAGCGTGGCACCGCTGGTGAAGTTGCCGGCCACGGTCGGCAGGTAGAGCGCCGGGGTGGCGTCGTGCGCGGGATGGCCGCCGCGCCAGAGGCGGCCAGTGTGCCAGAGCGCGAAGGCGAGCTGCCAGGCGATGCCGACCGTGCCGACCGTCCAGGCTGCCACCTGGCTGTACGGCAGTACGGCCGGGACCACGAGCATGGTGGCGATGGGTGGCAACGCGTGACCGCCATCCTGCAGCGTGCGGGGCAGCGATGCCTCGTCGTGGTGACGCCATTGCAGCAGATACGGCAGGATCAGCGCGGCCCATACGATGCCCGCAGCGGTGACCAGGGTCTCGCCCACCCAGATGGGCGCATGCCATGTCTCTACCGCGATGCGCCACGCGCGACCAAGCGCGGACAGGCCAAGAACGATGCCGAAGGCGGAAGGGGGCAGGGTGGCAAGCATGGGGGGAAGTCTTTGGCAGGCGATCCGATGACATCGTAAGGCCTTTGGCGACCCTGCACGCGAGTCGCGCGCAATTCCCTTAGCGCCGGGTGGAGCGGGATTTGCCGCGGTTTGCCACGGTTTTGGTAGCCAGTTGCCCGCCATTCCGTTTCGTGTGCGGCCGCCACCGGGCCTGGGCAGGCGGCGCTCGCCACCAGCGAATCTCCGACGCGGGAAGCCTTCGCGGTGGGGACGGACGATCCGGTATCACGAATCGTGATACCCCCATCCCGGGCAGGGGATTAGCAGGCCGTAACCGGCCCGGTACAGTCGCGGCACGATCCCACCAGAATCCAATCGTGTCATTGATCCCCACCCCGTTGATCCCCACCCCGTTGGAGGACGTCCGCTCATGATCGACGTTCTCGTCATTGGCGGCGGCAACGCCGCATTGTGCGCGGCCCTGATGGCGCGCGAGGCCGGTGCCAGCGTCATGCTGCTGGAGTCCGCCCCGCGCGAGTGGCGCGGCGGCAATTCCCAGCACACGCGCAACCTGCGCTGCATGCACGACGCCCCGCAGGACGTGCTCGTCGATGCCTACCCGGAAGAGGAATACTGGCAGGACTTGCTGAAGGTCACCGGCGGTATCACCAACGAACACCTGGCCCGCCTCGTCATCCGCGCCTCGTCCAGCTGCCGCGACTGGATGCGCAAGCACGGCGTGCACTTCCAGCCGCCGCTGTCCGGCGCGCTGCACGTGGCGCGCACCAACGCGTTTTTCATGGGTGGCGGCAAGGCCCTGGTCAATGCCTACTACCGCAGCGCCGAGAACCTGGGCGTGCAGATTCGCTACAACGCCCCGGTCGACAGCATCGAACTCGACGGCGATCGCTTCGTGGCCGCGCGCATCGGCAACGAGCGCATCGAGGCGCGCGCCTGCGTGCTGGCCGCCGGCGGCTTTGAATCGAACCGCGAATGGCTGCGCGAGGCGTGGGGCCAGAACGAACGCGGCGAATGGCCGGCGGACAATTTCCTGATTCGCGGCACGCGCTTCAACAAGGGCGTGCTGCTCAAGTACATGATCGAGGCCGGCGCCGATTCGATCGGCGACCCGTCGCAGTCGCACTGCGTGGCCATCGACGCGCGCGCACCGTTGTACGACGGCGGCATCTGCACCCGTATCGACTGCGTCTCGCTTGGCGTGGTGCTCAACGCCAATGCGGAACGCTTCTATGACGAGGGCGAGGACTTCTGGCCCAAGCGTTACGCGATCTGGGGTCGCCTGGTCGCCCAGCAGCCCAACCAGATCGGCTTCTCGATCATCGACGCCAAGGCTGTGGGCCGCTTCATGCCGCCGGTGTTCCCGGGCGTAACCGCCAACACGCTGCCCGAACTCGCGCGCAAGCTCGGTCTGGATGAAGCGACCTTCATGCGCACCGTCAACGCGTACAACGCCGCCTGCCGCGTCGGCAAGTTCGACCATACGGTGCTTGACGACTGCCACACCGAAGGACTGACCCCCGCCAAGACCCATTGGGCGCGGCCGCTCGATACCGCCCCCTTCTACGGCTACGCGCTGCGTCCGGGCATCACCTTCACGTACCTGGGCCTGAAGGTCAACGACAAGGCCGCCGTGCACTTTGGCGGCAAGCCGAGCGACAACCTGTTCGTGGCGGGAGAGATGATGGCCGGCAACGTGCTGGGCAAGGGCTATACGGCCGGTGTCGGCATGTCGATCGGCACCGCGTTCGGCCGCATCGCCGGCACGGAGGCGGCCAGGGCCGCCGCGGCGCAGCAGGGCGGCAACAAGTCTGGCCGCCTGTCTGCACCCATGTCCGCCAACACGACTGCCAGCAATGCAACCCCGGAAAAACAGCATGCAACATCTTGAAGCGCTGACGCGCGAAGCGGCGGCGCTGGCGCAAGGCGCGCTGCCCTTGACCCAGGACGAAGGCGAAGTCGCCCGCCAACTGCAGATCTGCAACGCCTGCCGCTATTGCGAAGGCTTCTGCGCGGTGTTCCCCGCGATGACGCGCCGCCTGGAATTCCCCAAGGCCGATATCCATTACCTGGCCAATCTGTGCCACAACTGCGGCGCCTGCTTCCACGCGTGCCAGTACGCGCCGCCGCACGAGTTCGCGGTCAATATCCCGCAAGCCATGGCCAAGGTGCGCGTGCAGACCTACGGCGACTATGCGTTCCCGCGGGCGCTCGGCGGTCTCTATCGCCGTGCCGGCCTGACCACGGCGCTGGCACTGGCGTTTGGTCTCGCGCTGTTCCTGCTGATGGTGCTCGGCATGCGCGGCACGCTGCTGCACGAGCCGCTCGCGGGCAATTTCTACGCGATCTTCCCGCACAACCTGCTGGCCGCGATGTTCGGCGTGGTGTTCCTGTTCGCGGTGGGCGCGCTCGGCATCGGTGTGACGCGCTTCTGGCGCCAGGTCTCGCCGGGCAGCCGCCCCCACGATTCGCGCGGTGCGGCGGTCGGTGGCGCGGCCCACGACGCGTTGAAGCTCAAGTATCTCGATGGCGGTCATGGCCAGGGCTGCAACAACGAGGACGATGCCTTTACGCTGCGCCGCCGCCGCTTCCACCATTTCACGTTCTACGGCTTCATGCTGTGCTTTGCCGCCACCACGGTAGCCACGCTGTACCACTACCTGCTCGATCTGCACGCGCCGTATCCGTTCCTGAGCGTGCCGGTGCTGCTGGGCACGGCGGGCGGCATCGGTCTGCTGATCGGGCCCGCCGGCCTGCTGTGGCTGAACTTGCGGCGCGATCCGCGCACCGGCGATCCGGACCAGCGTCCGATGGACCGGGGCTTTATCGCGCTGCTGCTGCTGACCAGCGCGAGCGGCCTGGCCCTGCTGGCTTTGCGCGACACGCCGGCCATGGCAGCGCTGCTGGCCATCCACCTCGGCATCGTCATGGCACTGTTCCTGACGCTGCCATACGGCAAGTTCGCCCACGGCATCTATCGCAGCGCGGCGCTGTTCAAGTGGCATATCGAAAAACGCCGCCCCAGTGACCTCGCGCTCGGCTCGGACTGAGCGGCAAATCAGACACCCCAAAGGAGATCCACCATGACGAAACCCGGCGTACTGAACATCCCGTCGATGCGCGACCGCTGCAGCGACGAGGAATGGAATGCACGCGTGGACCTGGCCGCCTGCTACCGGCTGGTCGAGATGTACGGCATGGCCGATATGATGGCCAACCACATCTCGGTGCGCGTGCCGGGCGAGGAGAACGCGTTCCTGATCAACGCGTACGGCATGATGTACGAAGAGATCACCGCCTCCAGCCTGATCAAGGTGGACCACGACGGCAAGATTCTCGCCAGGCCGGACTTTGGCGACCTCAACTATGGCATCAACAAGGCCGGCTACGTGATCCACAGCGCGGTGCACCATGCGCGTCCGGAAGTGGCCTGCGTGATCCATACCCATAGCTGGGCCTCGATGGCGGTGTCGTCGCTGGCGTGCGGCCTGCTGCCGGCCACGCAGACCGCCATGCGCTTTCTCAAGATCGGCTATCACGACTACCAGGGCGTGGTGCTCGATACCGCCGAACAGGAATCGCTGATTGCCGACCTCGGTCAGGGCGAGGCGCTGATCCTGCGCAACCATGGCGCGCTGACCGTCGGCAATACCGTCGGCGAGGCGTTCAACTGGATGCATCGCCTGGAACTGTCGTGCCGCTCGCAACTGGCCGCGATGGCCTGCAATACGCCGCTGCAGAAGGTTGCCCCGGAAATCCTGCACGAGACGTGGAACAACTACCAGCCGGGCACGCGCCGTCCGTACGGCGTGATGGAGTGGCCCGCCCTGCTGCGCAAGCTCGACCGGATCGACCCCAGCTACCGTACCTGAACGCCTGCGCATCCGAGCCCTTGCGAGGGGACGGCCGCACGGAACGGGTAGACAAGCCACCGCGGCCGTCCGCAGTACCACCAGAAAGACTAGAGAGACAACTCCGGAGAAAAGCACTATGAACAGAAGACGCATGCTGGCCCAGATGCTGGCACTGGGCGCCGCCCCCATGATCATGAGCACGGCACGCGCGCAGGCGCTGCCCAACAAGCCAATCACGCTGATCGTGCCGTTCGCCCCGGGCGGCAACCTCGATGTGGTGGCCCGCGCGGTGGCCCCCGCGCTGGAGCAGCAGATCGGCCGCAACGTCATCGTCGACAACCGTCCCGGTGCCGGTGGCGTGATCGGCGCGAGCGCGGTGGCGCGCGCCGAGGCCGACGGTTCGACGCTGCTGGTGACCACGCCGAACGCCATCGTCGTGCTGCCGCGCATGACGCGCACCAACTACAAGCTGGCCAGCTTTGCCCCGGTCGGCCTGGTCTCGACCACGGCGCTCGTGATCGTGGTCAAGGGCGACGACAAGCGCTTCAAGGACGTACATGCGCTGCTCGACTTCGCCAAGGCGAATGCGGGCAAGGTCGCCGCGGGCCACGCCGGCCCCGGCACCACCAACCATATGGCGATGCTCCAGCTCGAAGACGCCGCCGGCATCAAGCTGAACCAGGTGCCGTACAAAGGCTCGGCCCCGGCGCTGGTGGACCTGCTGGGCGGCCAGATCGACATGGTGGTCGACCAGCTCACCAGCTCGGCACCGCATATCCAGTCGGGCGCGCTGCGCGCGCTGGCGGTGATGTCGCGCGACCGTGATCCGGCGCTGCCGAAGGTGCCGACGCTGCGCGAATCGGGCCTGGCCAACTTCGATGCCACTACCGCCACCACGCTGCTGGCCCCCGCGGGCACGCCGGCGGCCGTGGTCGAGACCATCAACGCGGCCCTGCGCAAGGCCCTGGCCGAGGAGCCGGTGAAGAAGCGCCTGGCGACGGTGGGCAGTCAGGCCCGCTCGTCCAGCGCCAAGGAAGTGCAGGACATGCTGACGCGCGAAGACACCCGGGCCCAGTCGCTGGCCGCCTCCGGCCGCCTCAAGGCTGCCGAATAACCTTTGACCCGAGCATTGCCATGACCCGTCCCTGCCTGCCGGTACTGGAAACCCTCACGCCGCCGGCGTTCAAGGCGCCCGCGGGCGCGTGCGACAGCCACGCCCACGTGTTCGGCCCCTACCCGCGTTTTCCGCTGGCGGAAGACCGCAGCTATACCCCGGCCGAGTATCCGGCCGCGGCGTTTATCGCCCATCTGGACCAGCTTGGCCTCGAGCGCGGTGTGCTGGTGACGGCCAGCGCCAGCGGGACCGGTGTTGGCAATGCCGTGGTCATCGACGCGTTGCGCCAGTACCCGACGCGCCTGCGCGGCGTGGCCGTGCCCGCCGCCGATACCACCGATGCCGAGCTCGATGCGTGGCATGACGCCGGCGTGCGCGGCGCGCGCTTCAACCTGTACCAGGTGGACGGCCATGCGGTATATCGCAATGGCGCCGGCATCGAGGTGCTGGAAGCCATCGCCCCGCGCATGCGCGAGCGCGGCTGGCACGCGCAGATCTGGATCCACGCGCCCGATCTGGTCGAGCTGGCGCCACGCCTGAAGGCGCTCGGCATTCCGCTGGTGGTCGATCATATGGGCCGCATGTCGACCGCGCGCGGCGTCAACGATCCGGGTTTCCAGATGCTGTGCCGGCTGCTGGCCGACGGCTCGGCGTGGACCAAGATTTCGGGCGCCGACCGCACCAATCCAGGTGGCGCGCCGTACGCGGCGGTGGACCCGTTTGCCACCGCGCTGCTGCAGGCCAATCCCGACCAGGTGGTGTGGGGATCGGACTGGCCGCATATCAACTACTTCGATCCGGCGCTGATGCCGGATGACGGCGTGCTGTTCAACCTGCTGGCACGCTGGATGCCCGATGCCGCGCTGCGCGAGCGCGTGCTGGTGACCAACCCGGCGCGGCTCTACGGGTTCTGACCGGGAGTGCGGCAAGCGCCGCGCTCCGCATGCAGCACCCCACAACAACATCACCAGGAGACAATCCGATGCCCCGCCTGCAGACGCCCCGCCTGCTCAAATCCGCGGTGCTGGCGGCCACCACGGCCGCCGCACTGTGCACCCCCGCGGCGCATGCCGCCGACGCCGCCGACACGTATCCGGCCCGGCCCGTCCGCATGGTCGTGGCCTTTACCGCGGGCGGCACCACCGACATGCTCGCGCGCAGTGTCAGCCAGCATCTGTCGCAGAAACTCAAGCAGTCGTTCGTGGTCGAAAATCGCCCGGGCGCCGGCGGCAATATCGGCACCGAATTCGTGGTGCGTGCCCCGGCCGACGGCTATACGCTGCTGGTCGACTCGGTAGGCCCGATCGCGATCAACCAGACGCTCTACAAGCGCCTGAACTACGATCCGCTCAAGGACCTCGTGCCGGTGGTGCAGATCGCGGACGTGCCCAACGTGCTGGTGGTGCATCCGTCGCTGCCGGTGAAGAACTTCGAGGAGTTCGTGGCCTATGCCAAGGCCAATCCCGGCAAGCTCAACTACAGCTCCACCGGCGTCGGTACCTCGTCGCACCTGTCGGGTTTCATGCTGACCGAGAAGATCGGCACGCAGGCCACCCATATTCCGTACAAGGGCGCGGACGCGCTCAACGACCTGCTGACGGGCCGCGTGCAATTCATGTTCGCGACCATTCCGTCGGTCATCGCCCATATCCAGGCGGGCAAGCTGCGTGCGCTGGCGGTCAGCAGCGCCAGGCGCTCGCGCTCGATGCCCGATGTGCCCACGGTGGCGGAGAAGGGCTTCCCCGGTTTCGAGGCGGGCTCGTGGTTTGGTATCTTCGCGCCCAAGGGCACGCCGCCAGCGGTGATCGCCAAGGTCAACCAGGGCGTCAACGAGGCGCTGCCGGCGCTGCAGGCACAGATGATCCGCGAAGGCGCCGATCCGGTCGGCGGCACGCCCGAGCAGTTTGGCAAGTTCACGCACAAGGAATACCTGAAGTGGAAGGACGTGGTGCGCGCGTCGGGCGCCGCGGTGGACTGATGGCGTTCCCAGGCAAGGCCGTCAGGCAAGCGTGTTGAGCAGGAATATCGAGCGAGGAATGTCGAGAGCCATGGGAATGTCTGATTCCGGTGCCGCACCGTTGCGGATTCTGTTGTCCGAGGCGGCGCATCGCCAGTCTCGCGCATCGATCGATGCGGTGCTTGGCGCGCGGCCGTGGGTGGCCGTGATGCCGCCGGCGGTGGAGGACCGCACCGTCGTCGACGCCGAGATCGCCTTTGTCTCGCGCGATGTCACCGGGCTGTCGACCAAGCACGAGATCCAGCCCGCCACGCAACGCTTCTACACCGCGATGATGGAAGCGCCATCGCTGCGCTGGACGCATGTGCATTCGGCCGGCGCCGATCGCCCGGTGTTTGGCCAGTTGCGCCAGCGCGGTGTGACCGTGACCACTTCGTCCGGCGCCAACGCCGGTGTGGTGGCGCAGACTGCGCTGGCCGGCCTGCTGGCGCTGGCGCGCCATCTGCCGATGCTCTACGACGCGCAGCGCGAACGGCGCTGGGCACCGCTGATCCATTCGGGCATGCCGCGCGACCTGCAGGGGCAGACCGCCACCATCGTCGGCTGGGGGCCGATCGGTCAGCAGATCGGCGCGGTTCTGCAACTGTTCGGCATGTCGGTGATCGTGGTGCGCCAGCGCGCCACGCCGGCGGGCCCGGGCTGCGAGACCGTGACCTTTGGCGACTTCCGCGACGTGCTGCCGCGCACCGACTGGCTGGTGCTCGCGTGTCCGCTGACCGACGATACGCGCCGCCTGGTCGATGCCGCGGCGCTCGACCGGCTGCCGGCCGGGGCACGCCTGGTCAATGTCGCGCGTGGCGAAGTCGTCGACGAGCCGGCGCTGATCGAGGCCCTGCAGGCCGGCAAGCTCGCCGGCGCGTATCTCGACGTGTTCGCGCACGAGCCGCTGCCAGCGGCATCGCCGCTCTGGAGCCTGCCCAATGTCATTGCCACCCCGCATAGCGCCGGCTTCTCCGATGGCAACGCGGCGCGCGTGGTGGACATTTTTCTCGACAACCTGCGCTGCTGGCATGCCGGCACGCCGATGCGCAACGTGGTCGCCTGATATCGCGTCAACGTGACGCTGTAGAGGGTTGCGGGCGCCGGATCCGGAGCGGGCGTCCGACCTGTCGTCGGACCCCGCCGAGCCGCGGAAAAGCCGACATGCAGAATCCGTAATTTCCTACAGCGCCTGCGGAAATTTCCGCAACCCGCACGCCGCGATGACGGGCATAGTCGGATGCCACCACTTCCACCATCCGACCATGCCCTCCGCGTCATCCGGCAGACCGCCTGCCCACTACTCCACCACGCCGCCGCGCATTGTCGTGGCCGAAGACCATCCGGTCTGCTCCATGGTGATGCAGGACCAGCTCGCCACACTCGGTCTGTTCGATGTCGAGATGTGCGCATCCGGCCGCGGCGCCTGGCACGCGTGGCAATACGAGCCGGCACGGCTGGTCATCACCGACCTGAACCTGCCCGATATGGACGGCCTCACGCTGGCGCGCGCGATTCGCGCGACTGAACTGGCCTCGGGCCACCGTACCGCGATCGTCATCGTCACGGCAACGATAACGCCGACGCTGCGCACGCATTGCGAACAGGTCGGCGTGGATCTGCTGCTGGAAAAGCCGATCGGGCGCGATCTCCTGAAGTCGCTGCTCGATCGTTACCTCTAGCCGAGGCTCAACCCTTCCACCTGGAACCGCGGATCACGCTGCAGAAGTTGCCGCGATGGAAATGCGGATCCTTGTCGGCCAGCACGTCGGCCTTGACGTTGCCGAACGTGGTATCGGGCTTCTTCTTGATGCCGTCGTAGAACGCCTGGATGATGTCTTCCTTGAAATGCTCGGTGCGCGGGAAGTGCTTGACCACGGCCTCGCGGTCGGCATCGCTGAACTGCTCGTACTTGATGCCGAGCACGTCCATTTCCACGCCGTTGGTCAGCAGCGCCACCTGGGGGTGCATGAACTCGGGAATGCCCGGCGTGGTATGCAGTGCGATGGCGGTCCACACGTTGTAGACGTCGGCCGCGTCGATGCCGCGCGCGCGCAGGAAGTCTGCCGCGGCGTTGGCGCCATCCACTTCAAAGCGCTTGTCGTCGCTGCTGTGCCGATCGGTCAGGCCCATGTCGTGGAACATGGCGCCCGCGTACAGCAGTTCGGCGTCGAACTTGAGGCCAAGCCGCTTGCCGGTCAGTGCGGCCCAGAAATACACGCGGCTCGAGTGGTTGAACAGCAGGGTGGACTCGGTGTCGCGTACGACTTCGGTGATTTCGCGGGCGAGCTTGCTGTCGGGAATGGCGATGCCGCTGACGGAGAACTCCATGGCTGACTCCTGATGTCGTTGAGGGGTTGTCCGGAGTGTAGGAGTGCGGCTATCATGTCCGCAATAATCGCAATACGATCATTTAAGACATCGCCGATCGATACGGACCGATATGTCAATTTCGGTCGAAAGCGAGCGGAAACAGCCATTCCAATGCTTCAGGAGCCATCATGCCGTCACCTCGTACCATCGCCCTTGTCGCCATGCAGGGCGTCCAGTTGCTGGACGTGTCCGGCCCGCTCGATGTCTTCGCGGAGGCCAACCTCCAGGCCGGCCAGGAGGTCTATCGCCTGCAGGTCGTCGGCGTTCGGCGCGGGGCCATCGAATCTTCGTCGGGCGTGCGCCTGTTGCCCGATCTCGTGATCGAGGACGATCCGCATGGCATCAAGATGCCGCGCCTTCATACCATGCTGGTGGCGGGCTCGCCGCATGTGACCGAGATCCAGGCCGACCCCTTGCTGCTCGACTGGATCCGCCATGTGGTTCCGCATACGCGCCGCCATGGGTCCGTGTGCAGCGGCGCTTTTCTGCTTGCGGGCGCGGGCCTGCTCAACGGCAGGCGTGTGACCACGCACTGGGCCGTGGCCGACGAGCTGGCCGCGCGCTTTCCGGCGGTGACGGTGGACATGGACGCGATACACGTGCGCGATGGCAAGCTGCGCACCGCGGCGGGCGTGACCGCCGGCCTCGATCTTGCGCTCGCGCTGGTCGAGGAAGATCTCGGGCGCGAGATCGCGATGAAGGTGGCGAGCCAGCTCGTCATGTATTTCAAGCGGCCCGGCGGCCAGGCGCAGTTCAGCCGGCGTCAGGCGCCCGCGGCGGAGAACCGTTCCGCCTTGCAGGAGTTGCAGCGCTGGGTGGCCGCGCATCCGGCCGAACCGCACGACGTGCCGAGCCTGGCCGCCCGGGTCGGCGTCAGCCCGCGCCATCTGACGCGCCTGTTTCGCGACGAGGTCGGCGTCACCCCGGCAAGCTGGGTGGAAGCGGCGCGCGTGACTGCTGCACGCAATCTGCTGGAAGAAGGCACGCTCGCGCCCAAGCAGGTGGCTGCCGAATGTGGCTTTGCGAGCGTCGATACGCTGCGCCGGGCGTTCCTGCGTGTCGTCGGTGTGACACCGGCGGACTACCGCAAGCGCCACGCAGTGGCCAACCTCTGATCAGGCCACGCGCGCCTGCGGATCCGCGTCGATCTCCGACGCGTCGGCGTCCCTGGCGCCTGCACCGGCGGCGGCATTGGCCTGCGCGCTGGCTTCGCGCTTGCGATAGGCGGCCACCTTGTGGCGATTGCCGCAGAGGGCCATGCTGCACCAGCGGCGCCGATGCGCGCGTGTCCGGTCATAGAACCACATGGTGCACTGGTCGCTCTCGCATTTACGGATCAGGGCAAAGTCGCCCTGTGAGAGCAACTCCGCGGCCGCCTCGGCGAGCGGTACCAGGCATTGCATGGGCGTCTCGGTCGGATAGACCCGCGCCAGCCGGATGTTGCCGTCGGGCGATTGGTCCAGCGTGGCATGGGCGCCATTGGCGGCCAGATACTCGTTGATCAGGGCCAGGTCCATCCTGGTGCCGGCCTTGTGCTGCATCACCGCGGCGCGGATCGCCTCGCGCAGCGCCACGGCGGCGGCCAGCATGCCGCGCGGGCGGCGCGCCGGCGCCTGACCGTTGGGCAGCAACGCCACACGTTCGAGCCAATGCCACACGTCGTCATCGGTCTGCCACTTGTCCACCGGCCCGCCGTCCGACATCTCGACGGTATTCATGACGTCCAGCGCGGGATGGTCCGCAAGCAGGCGAGGGGCATCGGTCGAGGTGAGGGCGGGGGACATCAGCGGTTCTCCAGCAGGTTTACATCCATAGCGGTCGAATGTAACGCAAAAACCTTGCGCCGGTGACATCGTCCCGCCCACGTTTCAGGCGGACTTCGGACCCAGCACCTCGATGATGCGCTGGCCGATGTATTCGCCATGCGTCTCCAGCGCGAAGTGGCCGGTGTCGAGCAGCTCCACCACCGCATCGGGATTGTCGCGACGGTAGGCTTCCGCACCGGGAGGGATAAAGAACGGATCGTGCTTGCCCCAGATAACCAGCGTCGGTACGCGCGCGTTGCGGAAGAACGCCTGGAACTCCGGATACAGCTTGAGGTTGTTGGCGTAGTCGAGGAACAGATCCGCCTGGATGTCCTTGTTGCCCGGGCGTTCGAGCAGGAGCGCGTCGAGCGTATAGCTTTCCGGCGCGATGCTGTCCGGATTTGGCACGCCATGCACGTACTGCCACTTGGTGCCCTCGAACGTCAGCACCGCATCGCGAATGATCTGGCGATTCCGGTCGGTGGGCTCGGCCCAGTACTTGCGGATCGGCGCCCAGGCATCGCCCAGGCCTTCCAGGTAGGCGTTACCGTTCTGCGAAACCAGTCCCGTCACGCGCTCCGGATGTGCCAGCGCCAGGCGCAGGCCGGTGGGCGCGCCGTAGTCGAACACGAACATGGCATAGCGCTTGAGTCCCAGCACGTCGACGAACTCGCCGATGGTCCTGGCCAGCGCGTCGAACGTATAGCGGTATTGGCGTGCCTCGGGAACTTCCGTGAAGCCGAAGCCGGGCAGGTCGGGCGCGATCACGCGGAAATGACGTGCAAGTTGCGGAATCAGGTTGCGGAACTGGTGCGAGGACGTCGGGAATCCATGCAGCAGCAACATCACCGGCGCGGCCGGGTCGCCGGCTTCACGATAGAACACGCGGACGCCATCGGCGTCGGCGAAACCATAACGGACTGACTGGTCGGGCTGGACAACATTGGACATTGGGGACTCCGGGTAGGGGGTTGTCATGCGTGGCTGCATGGATCCGAAGTCTAGCGGATTTTAGTAACCTGTCAAGATTAATTTATAAGGTTACGAAAGGGTGGGGTGCCGGCCGGGCGCGGGGCCCCGTGGCGCACCAAAACGATTACAGTTCTGTCACGCACCGCGGCAGCCGGCCGCCCTATCATCGATCCATGATGACAGCACGGCCATGTGCGGATTTTTGCGGAGTCACAATGAGAATCCTGGTAGTCGAAGACGAACCGAAGACAGGCGAGTACCTGCGCAAGGGCCTGACCGAATCGTCCTTCGTGGTGGACCTGGCGGTAACCGGCGGTGACGGGCTCCACCAGGCACTGGAAACCGACTATGACCTCGTCATCCTCGACGTCATGCTGCCGGGAATGACGGGCTGGGATGTGTTGCGCCAGCTGCGCGACCGCAAGGACACGCCGGTCCTGTTCCTGACCGCGCGCGACGAGGTGGAAGATCGCGTACGTGGGCTGGAACTCGGCGGCGACGACTATCTGGCCAAGCCGTTTGCCTTCGTCGAACTGCTGGCGCGCGTGCGTACCCTGTTGCGCCGCGGCCCGGTGCGCGAGTCGGAACGCATTGAGATCGAAAATCTCGAGATCGACCTGATCCGCCATCGCGTCTCGCGCGCCGGCCAGCGCATCGACCTGACCCCGCGCGAATTCGCGCTGCTCCACTTCCTCGCGCGCCGTCATGGCGAGGTACTGAGCCGCACGCAGATCGCCTCCCATGTCTGGGACATGAACTTCGACAGCGACACCAATGTGGTGGACGTCGCGATCCGGCGCCTGCGCGCCAAGATGGACGACCCCTTCGCGCCCAAGCTGATCCATAGCGTGCGCGGCATCGGCTACGTGCTGGAGAATCGCCGCTCGTGAAGCCCACGCATTCGCTGACCCTCCGCCTGGCGGTGGCCATCGCGCTCGTTGGCGGCATTGCCTTCGCCTGCGTGGGCGCCTACCTCTATCGCGCGCTCGCCACGCAGATCGTCGAGCGCGACGACGCCGAACTGGTGCGCAAGGCCGCGCGCGTGCGCGGCGAACTCGTGCTGCGGCACGAATCGGACTTCGACCGCTGGCAGGAAATCAGCCGCATCATGTCCGACAGCGAATACGGGCTCGATGTGCGCAATGCGCGCGGCATGCTGCTGGTCGAGGCCAACCCGGACCCGACGCCTTTTCCGCCCATGCAGCCGGTGCCGCTCGGCACGCCGGTCACGCGCGGCGCAATCCAGACCTGGCGAACCGCCGAGGACTATCCCGTGCGCGGCGTGGCGCTGCTCGCGCAGATGGCCGATGGCGGTGCGCCGGTCCGCATCACCGTGTACCAGGTGGCGCGCATGCGTGTGGCACTGCTGCGCGCATACCGCTGGAAGCTGCTGGCCGCCGCCTGCCTGGGCGTGCTGACGGTCGGCGCGCTCGGCTACGCGGTGTTGCGCGCGGGCATGGCGCCGTTGCGGCGCATGGCCGCCGGCACCGAGGCCGTGACCTTCTCGAGCGTGGTGTTGCCGATCGATCCGTCGAAATTGCCGAGCGAACTGGAGGAGCTTGCGCGCGCGCTGCAGCAGATGATCGTGCGGCTGCACGAGGGCTACGACCGGCTCTCGCGCTTCTCGTCCGATCTTGCCCATGACTTCCGCACGCCGATCGGCAACCTGCTCGGCCAGACCCAGGTGGCGCTGTCGAGCGAGCGCACGGTGGAGGAATACGAGGCGCTGCTGGCCTCGAACGTCGAGGAATACGAGCGACTCTCGCGCATGATCGAGAACATGCTGTTCCTCGCGCGTGCCGACAACGCGCGCGTGGCGCTCAATGTGGTGGAGCTCGACCTGTCGACGGAACTGAGCCGCCAGGCCGATTACTTTGAAATGCTGGCCGACGCGCGCCAGATCACGTTCGGCGTCGACGCGCGCGGCGTGGTCCGCGCCGACGCGATGCTGCTGCGCCGGGCGGTCGGCAATCTGATCTCGAACGCGGTCCGGCACACGCCGCAGGGGCATCGCATCTTTCTTACGGCATCGCAGTTTGCCGGCGTGACGCAGATCGAAGTCAGCAACCCGGGGCCCGGCATCCCGCCGGAAGACGTGCCACGGCTGTTCGACCGCTTCTTCCGCGGCGACCCGGCCCGCACGAACTCCGGCGAGTCTTCCGGCATCGGCCTTGCCATCGTCAAGACCATCATGGATCTGCACCATGGCAGCGTCCACGTCGAGTCGGAAGCCAATGGGATGACGCGCTTCCGGCTGGTGTTTCCGACGTAGCGACCAGCCACCCGGACGCGCATATGCTGAAAACCGCCCTGGGGCGCGCCGGCGACCACGAGTTGGTGCCCTGGCATACCGGCATCATGAATTGAGCCATGGGCGTGCCGCCCACTGTGGCACGCCTGCAACGACTGCGCGCGATACCGCATTTTCCTGTCTCAATGAACAAAGGCGATAACGATTATCATTTAAAATCGTCGCCATTTTGTTACGTAGAAGAAACAGGAGAAGAAGTAATGTATCCGAGCCGTCGCGGCATGCCGCCTGCCGCCCCCCGTTTCGCCATTTGTGCGACGGCTAGTGCTGTAACCCTGCTGTGCACGGTGCCGGGACAGGCCTTGGCGCAGCAGTCGCAGGATGCTCCCGCTGCCACTCCCGCTCCCGCCACCAGGCCCGAGGTCACGCTCGATACGGTCCAGGTTACCGGCAACTGGCTTGGCAGCGGTCTGCAGAACAGCGTCAAGACGTTTCCCGGGGCACGTACCGTGGTCAACGAATCGCAGATCGAGCAGAGTGGGGCGGCCAGCATCGGCGACGTGCTGCGCCGCGTTCCCGGCGTCCAGGCGACCGACAACTCGGGGACCGCGGGCAGCGCCATCTCGCTCAACATCGGCGTGCGTGGCCTGACCGGCCGCTACACCCCGCGCTCGACCGTGCTGCTCGACGGCATTCCGATGGCGGTGGCGCCGTACGGCCAGCCGCAGCTGTCGTTTGCGCCGGTCAGTCTCGGCAATATCGAATCGATCGACGTGGTGCGCAGCGGCGGCTCGGTCCGCTATGGCCCGCAGAACGTCGGCGGCATCATCAACTTCAATACCAAGCCGATTCCCGGCGGCCCCGGCATCAGCGGCGATGCATCGATGCGCGGCAACTTCTTCACCAAGGGCGGCGGCGCCAATACGCAGTACGACGCATTTGTCGGTACCACGCTCGATAGCGGCCTCGGCCTGGCCTTCCTTTACTCGGGGCAGACCGGTCGCGAATGGCGCCAGGGCAGCGACGACGACGTCCACGACGCCGCCGTGAAGTTCAGCTACGACATCACGCCGACGCAGCAGGTATTCGGCAAGGTGTCGTACTACGATGTGCGCTCGCGCGTGCCGGGCGGCCTGACGGTCGCGCAGTACAACCAGAACCCGTTCCAGAACACGCGTCCGAACGATTACTGGAGTGGCAACCGCTACGGCTTCGACCTCGGCTATATCAACACGATCTCCGACAACCAGGAATTCGAGATCCGCACCTGGTTCAACGACAGCTATCGCCAGAGCACGCTGACCAACAGCAGCGGCACCCAGCTTTCGCACCAGCCGCGCAACTACAACACGTTCGGCATCGAGCCGCGCTACACCCAGCGCCTGGCGCTGGGTCCGACCACGCACGACATCACGGTCGGCTATCGCTATGTGCGCGAGCGCGGCGACGACAACGCGTACAACCAGAACCCGCTCACGGGCGCGGTGGGGCCCACCACCTCGTTCGACAACGCCACCGATGCGCACGCGGTCTATATCGACGACCGCATCGCGCTGGGCAACTGGCGGCTGACGCCGGGCCTGCGCTTCGAGCATATCGACACGCGCCGCCAGCAGGCGGGTAGCGCGTCGCAGTTCGAAAGCATCAACAACAAGGCGCTACCGGCGGTGAGCCTGTCGTACCTGGTCAACAGCGCGTGGACGGTGTTCACCGACTACAGCACGTCGTTCGGCCCGGTACAGAACATCCAGCTCAACTCGCAGACGCCCAACAACCCGCTCAGCCCGGAAGTGGCGCGCACGTTCGAAGTCGGGACGCGCTGGACCGACAGCCGCATCAAGGCCGAGCTGACCGCGTTCAAGCTCAAGTTCGACAACCAGATCCTGCAGGTGCCGGGCACCACGCCGGCGGTGTTCCAGAACATTGGCGCAACCGATCACGACGGTGTGGAAACGGCGATCGACTACACGTTCGACCGTGCCTCGCTGCTGGGCGGCCTGAACCTGTACGCCAACTATACGTACACGCGGGCAATCCAGAAGTCGGGTACCACCGCCGGCAACGACGTGCCGTTCTACTCGCGCAATACCGACACCCTGGGCGCGCGTTACGACTGGCGCCAGTGGACGTTCAACGTCAGCACCACGCACCAGACTTCGCAGTTTGCCGATCTGGCCAACACCGTGCAGGAATCGGCGGATGGCAGCAACGGCAAGATCCCCGGCTATCGGGTGTGGAACATCCAGGCCATGTTCAAGGTGCCGCGCATGAAGCGCACGGATGTCTCGGTCGGCATCAACAACCTGTTCGACAAGCGCTATTACACGCGTACGTCCGACGGCAATGCCGGCCGCCTGGTTGGCGCGCCGCGCATGGTGTACGTGCAGGCACGCGTCGGCTTCTGAACGCGGGGCTGGCCCCGCATGAAGCCAGCCCCGCGCCTCGCCTCGCTGCGAGGGAAACGGGGCTGGCATGCGAATCATTTGCACATATTGCCTGGGACCGCCGCCGCGCGCGGCATCGGTCACTCGCGCGCGCGGTAAAGTTTGCAAGCGCCGATTGCAATCGACGATACGGCGACCTACCTTGATAGTGCGTTATTACGTGCCGCAAGGAGGCTGTCGATGCTACACGCCCCGTTTTCGGTTGCCACGTACTCCCGGACGATGATCGACATCTTCATCCGCTTCGGGCTGATCGCTTTGCTGGCGGTGTTCTGCTTCCAGATCTTCCGCCCCTTCCTCAATCTGATGTTGTGGTCGCTGATCCTGGCGATCACGCTCTATCCGCTGCAGCGCCGCCTGCGCGGCAAGGTCTTCGCCAGCGAGGGGCGCACCGCCGCGCTGCTGATCTTCCTCGTCGTCGCCATTCTGCTGGTGCCCACCTATCTGCTGGGCACGGCGCTGATCCAGTCCGTCGAACATGCCATGGAGATTGCACGGCACGGCAAGTTCGCGGTGCCGCTGCCGCCCGAATCGGTGGCCGGCTGGCCGTTGATCGGCCAGCCGCTCCACGACCTCTGGATGCTGGCCGCCACCGACGGCACGGCGATGGTGCAGAAGCTGGCGCCGCAACTCAAGGCCGCCAGCATGACCGTGCTCGGCGCTGCCGGCGGCGTCGGGGTCGGCCTGCTGATCTTCGTGGGCGCGTTGATCATCGCCGGTATCTTCATGGCTTACGCCGAGTCCGGCGAGCGCGCTGCGGTGCGGATCATGACGCGCATCATGGGACCGGGCCGCGGCGCGCGCATCACGGCCCTGTGCACGGCCACCATCCGTGCGGTGGCACAGGGCGTGGTTGGCATCGCGTTTATCCAGATGATGCTGATCGGCATTGCCTTCGTGGTCCGGGGCGTACCGGGTGCGGGCCTGCTGGCGCTGGCGATCCTGCTGATCGGCATCATGCAACTGCCGGCCACGCTGATCACGGTGCCCGTGATCCTCTATGTGTTTGCGACCGACGGCATGACGGCCGGCAACGTGATCTTTGCCGTCTATGTCTTTATCGCCGGCCTGGCCGACAACGTCCTCAAGCCGATGATGCTCGGACGCGGCGTCGAGGTGCCGATGCCGGTCGTGCTGATCGGCGCGCTTGGCGGCATGGTCTCCGGCGGCGTGATCGGCCTGTTTATCGGGCCGATCGCGCTTGCGGTCGGCTATCAGCTGTTCTGGCAGTGGGTGGACCAGCCCCCCGTCGAGGCGCTGGTCGAGGGCGGCACGCCGCTTGCGGTGGAAGCGGACCACGACGCCGCGCTACCCGCCGGCGCCAATCTGGCCAGCCATGCGGAGGCCAGCGGCGCACAGCGATGACGGCCGCAGCGAAAACCTCAACGATCGCCTGCGTGCCGCGCCACATACGCGCGGCGCGCGCATCGCCTTACAGGTCCAGATGCAGCGGCGCACTGCCGGCCGCCGGCACCGCGCAGCAGATCAATGCCTGGCCCTCCGGCACGTCGAATTCGGGCGGCGTGGCATAGGTCACCGCGCCCTGCGCCACGCGCGTGCGGCAACTGCCGCAACTGCCACCACGGCAGCCGAACTCGGGCTGAAGGCCGCGCTGTTCCGCCAGCTCCAGCAGCGAGCCAGCGCCAGGATGCCAGCGGGCTTCCTTGGCGGATTGCACGAATACTACCGGCACCGGTTCGGCGGCAGGTGCGGCGGCGGCCTTGTCCGCCGCGCGCGTATCGCGGTGGCGCGTGAGCGACGATGCGCCAAAGGCTTCCGCATGGATGCGCGCGTCGGCCACGTTGAGCGCGCGCAGGTCATCGTAGATCGACTGCATGAACGCGGTGGGTCCGCACAGGTAGAAGTCGTAGTCGTCGAAGGGCAGATGCGCGCGCAGGACGTCGATATCGATGCGGCCGGACTCGTCGTAGTCCTCGCCGATGCGTGCGCCGGTCGGGTCGCTGAGCAGGCGTACCACCTCGATCGCCCCGTTGCCGTGCGCCTGCAGCGTGGCCAGTTCCGCCGAGAACGCGCGCTCCGCGAGCGTGCGCGCCGCGTGGAAGAAATAGGTCGGCCGCACGCGTTGCTTGCGTTTGCCCTCGTACACGATATGCCGCAGCATCGCGAGCATCGGCGTCACGCCGATACCGGCCGCGAGCAGCACCACCGGACGCTTCTCGGCGGGATCGACCGTGAATGCACCGCCGGGCGCGCGCGTCTCGATGATGTCGCCGACCTGTACGTGGTCGTGCAGATGGCGCGAGACCAGGCCCTCGCGCTTGACGCTGATGCGATAGGCGGGATCGGACGGCGCTACCGACAGCGTGTAGGTGCGGGTCACCGGCTGGTCCTCGCCCGGCAGCGCCACGCGGATCGGCAGGAACTGGCCGGCACGGTGGGCGATCTGGCCCGCACCGTCAGCCGGCTCCAGATGGAAAGACCGCACCACGCTGCTTTCCTCCACGATGCGCGTCACGCGGAACGGCCGCCAGCGGTTGGCCAGCGCGGCCGCCCGCAGGCGGTCGGCCGCCTCGCTCCAGTTGCCAGTCAGCAGCGAACTCGGCGAAGCGCCGTCGTGCCGTTGCGCCCAGCGCATCGGCAACGCCTGCTCGCGCCGCACGATGATCTCGGGAATAAAGCGCCAGAGACGTTCGGCCCCCTGAAAGGCCGCGATTTCGGGCGAGTCCAGCAAGACCTCGGCGCGCCCGCTCATCTGCAGCAGTTCACCGGTGTTGAAATCGGCAAACGTCACGCCGGCCACGGGATTGGCCATCAGGTTGCCGAGCGTGTTGAAGAACAGGTTGCCGGCAAAGTCGGGAATCGTCAGCCCGCCATCGGCATCGAGGCGCACGAAGCCTGGCTTGCCGCCCCGGTGCGACACGTCGACCTGCCGGCCTTCGTCGTCACGATCGACATACGACGCCACGAAGAATGTGTCGGCACCGGCAATCAGCGCACGCGCGCGCGCGTCGAGGGCCGTGAGCCGCTGCGGCGCGACGTCGGTCTGTACCGCGGGATCGCGGGTGAACTCGATCGCGCGCAGCTGGATGTAACGCGGACAGTTGCCAAAGCTGTGCACCACGGCGAGATGGGAAAGCGCCCCGGCGGCATGACGCAGCACGCCATTGACGCGATTGCGCCGCCGCGTGGCGAGGTCGATGCCGAGCATGCCGATCGCGGCGCCGTCTTCCAGCCCGGCATCGGCCGGGTCGGCGGCTTCCCGCGCAATTCCGAGGTCGAGCCGGCGCGGGTCGGGCGACGCCAGGAAGCCCGGCCGACCGGCGCGCAGCGTGGCCCATACCCGGCCGTCGAGCGCCACCGTGCCCAGCACGACGAATGGCAGCTGCGCATAGAACTCGCGATGCTGGTCGGGCATGTAGTCGCGAATATAGCGGCGACCGACATCGTCCATTTTGGCGAGTACGCCCGTGCGCGACTGCAGGGCGAGTTCTCCGGCGTGCCAGGGGAGGGTGGGCATGATGGCTCCTGTTGCGTGGCGATCGTGGGGCGTGGCCACGGTGAGGTCGTGATTCAGTGGCGTGCCAGTGGTCAGGCGGCGAGGCCGACCGGCGTACGCTGAAATTCCACGAACCCCGGCAGCGCTTCCACGCGGGCCAGCCACTGACGGACGTTGGCGTAGTCGCTCAGGTCGACAAAGCCCTCCGGTGCCCGCGCCGTATAGCTGTACAGCGCCACGTCCGCCACGGTCGGGTGATCGGCGGCAATCCAGGTGCGGCCGGAGAGCGCGTCGTCGATGCGCTTGAGCACCACGTGCGCGCGGCTGACCACCGTGTCGCGGTCCAGCGGCGCGGCAAAGACCGTAATCAGGCGGGCGGCCGCCGGGCCCGCGGCCAGATCGCCGGCGGCGACCGATAGCCAGCGCTGGACCGCGGCGGCTTCGGCCGGCGTCTCGGGCAGCCAGTCGGTTTTGCCGAACTTCTTGCTCAGGTAGACCAGGATCGCGTTCGAATCCGGCACCGCCAGATCGCCATCCTCCAGCACCGGCAACTGGCCAAACGGGTTCAGCTTCAGAAACGCGGGTTCCTTGTGCGCACGCTTGGACAGGTCGACCTCGACCAGTTCGACCGGCTGCCCGATCAGCGACAGGAAGAGGCGGGCGCGGTGCGAGTGGCCGGACAGGGGATGGTGATAGAGCTTCATGATGGCTTTTTCCTTTGGTTGTGGATTTCGCACGTAATGTCGTGCTGGAAACCATCATAGAGCGAGCGTAGCCGGCGAAAAATGGCGTGGGCGCGAAGGTATTGTTCTTGTTTCAAGAAGAATGACGACGCCATGTGAGCGATCGTACGTGGCTGTGCCGCCACATGTTGCGCAGCCCACACTACGCACTATTACCTAATGCTGCATTGCGACAATCTTTTTGCTACAATTCGGGAAAACCCCATAAGGGTTATCCCTGAAAGGAAGGAAGCCATGAACACCCAATCCGATATCAAGATGACCGACCAACTCGAACGCGATCTGATCGAGCGCGAGCTGGGGACCCAAAGCCTGGGCTTTGCCAACGACGTCAAGCGCGTGATCGCCGCCGTGCAAGGCATCTTCACCCGTCTGCAAAGCGAAGCGCGCAAGGCCAAGGTGGTCTACGCCAACGGCTGATCGGCATCTGTCGAATCGATAACGGCACACCGGGGCCATCCCCGGCATGCCTGACGTGAAACCGGCCCGCCGCACACTCAATGGTGTGCGGCGGGCCGGTTTTGTTTTTTGCGGCGCAGCAAGCCGGGGGGCTGGGGCCGCTCGCGGGTCTGCCGTCGGGAACGACGGCAGCGGACTTACTGCCCGATCAGCTCGAACACGCCGAACTCCGGTGCCTCGCTGACCCACTGGCGCGCGACCGTCCAGCCGGCCCGGGCGGCGAGCTCGGAGAACGATGCCGGCGTGAACTTGTGCGAGTTCTCGGTATGCAGACGCTCGCCGCGCCGGAACGTAAACGACTGCCCCGCCGCATGGACGATCTGGTCGACCCGGCTGACCAGATGCATCTCGATGCGGCGATGGGCCTCGTTCCAGATCGCGAGGTGGTCGAACGTGTCGGGATCGAAGCTGCCATCGAGCTCGCGGTTGATGCGCGCCAGCAGGTTCTTGTTGAACTGTGCCGTCACGCCTTCCGCATCGTCGTACGCACGCAGCAGCGTGGGCAGGTCCTTGACCATGTCCGCGCCGACGATCATGCGCGCATCGGCGCCGAGCATCTCGCGCGCATTGCGCAGGAAGCGGACGGCATCGTCGTGCGTGAAGTTACCGATGGTCGAGCCCGGGAAGAAGCCGACGCGCGGGCGCTGGCGTGCCGCGGCCGGCAGCGCGAACGGTCGCGTGAAGTCGGCTTCGAGCGGATGCACCGCCAGCGCCGGATAGCGCCCGGTCAGGCGTGCCGCCGCACCGGCCAGCGCGTCGCCGCTGATATCGATCGCCACATAGGTATCGATGCGGTCGCTGGCGCCCAGCAGCAGGTTGGTCTTCTCGCTGGCGCCGCTGCCGAACTCGATCAGCGCGGTACCGGCCGGAAACGACGCGACGATATCCGTGGCGATGCGCGCGAGCAGCGCGGATTCCGTGCGCGTCGGGTAGTACTCGGGCGTACGGCAGATGGCCTCGAACAGGGCGGACCCGGCGGCGTCGTAGAAGTACTTCGGCGACATCGACTTGGCATGGCCCGCCAGGCCGATACGGACGTCGCGGGCAAAGGCTTCCCTGAACGCATCGTTGCTGGCCGCGTCCTCGTCCGCGGGGAATGGGGCCACGGAGCCGGGATCGCGCGCGAGCCGCACGCCGGCGAACATCCAGCGCATATGCGGATAGAAAAAGTTGCGGTACGACGGGCGCGAATGCCCGGGCGGCGTCACGCTGGCGCCGCCGCGCAGCACCAGCTGGCTGACCATGAACTTGCCGTTGTATTCCCCAATCGCGTCCATCGAGGCGCGGAAGCCGGGGTAAGGGCCATAGGCGGTCTGCGTCCACTGCCAGGCCACGGTATCGGCCTGCGTCAGCACGCCCGCATGCGCGCTGATTTCCCATTCGGCTTCCGTCGGCAGGCGCATGCCCGCCCAGCGCGCGTACGCGTTGGCTTCGTAGTAGCTCACGTGCACGACCGGCGCATCCCAGTCGATCGAACGCAACCCGCCTAGCGTCATTTCCTGCCAGCCTTTGTCGGAGTGCTCCCAGTACAGCGGAGCCGCGAGCTCGCCGGCCTTCACGCGTGCCCAGCCATCGGCCAGCCACAGCTCGGGCTTCTGGTAGCCGCCATCGTTGATAAAGCGCAGCCACTCGCCATTGGTCACGAGCCGGTCGCTGATCTCGAACGGCGCCAGATAGGTCTGGTGGCGCGGCAGTTCGTTGTCGAACGCGAATGCGCCGTGGCGATGGCTCCCGTTGTTGTCGCTCTCGTTGCCGATCTCGACCAGGCCCCCCTCCATGCGCACGAAGCGCCCGCGCCCGGCAGCGCGGTCGCGCGGCCAGCGTGCGTCGTAGGCGGGCCTGAGCGGCGATTGCGCAAACAGATGGAGAATGTCCATCAGCAGCAATTCCTGGTGCTGCTCTTCATGCGCCAGGCCCAGGTCCATCAGGGCGGCAAGTTCCTGCGCCGGATGGCTGTCCAGCAGCGCGAGCATATGCGCATCGACGTGGGCGCGATAGGCCATGACCTGGTCGACCGTGGGTCGGCTCAGCAGGCCGCGGAACGGACGGGGCTGGCGCGGGCCGAGCGCTTCGTAGTACGAATTGAAGAGGTAGCTGAAACTCGCGTCGTATGGCTGGTAGCCGCGCAGTTTTGGCATCAGCATGAAAGTTTCGAAAAACCACGTCGTATGGCCGAGGTGCCATTTGGCGGGACTGGCATCGGGCATCGACTGGATGGCCATATCCTCGGGATTGAGCGGTTCGACGAGGGAAAGCGTGCGCTGGCGGACGTCAAGAAAACGCGCATGCAGCGGGTTTGCGTGCCCTGCGGGCACGCTCTGGTGTTGCAATGCCATGGTGTCGCGTTGTAGTTGTTAGAACATGGTTGCCAGGACGCCGCGCGTCCCAGGGCGTCGGGTGGCCGCAGGTGGCCGCGGGTGGCATCAGGTGCTGACTTCGATGCTGTCGACCCGATCGGGATAGAACGCCAGATGTCCCGCGATGGCGGAGACAGCTTCGTAGGGGGCTTCGTAGGTCCACACCGCATTGTTGCCACGCGCGCCGCCCAGGGGAATGCTGTAGTACGCGCAGTCTCCCTTGTACGGACAATACGTCGTGTGCATGGTACGCGAAAGCTGCGACATGTCAGCATCCTCGCGCGGGATGTAATGCACCGCGGGGTAAGTCGCTTCCTTCAGTGTAAGTGCCCGGCGGCTGTCCGCGATCACGCGTCCGCCCGCGGTGACGACCACGCGGCCGTTGACTGCCTTGATGTCGATGGGATGATCGGGACCAGGCACCTTGACGGTCTTGCCTTGCATGGCGGCCTCCTCGTCTGGGGTAGAAAAGAGATGGCGCGGCAAGCGCCGCGCCCCGTGTCATACCGGCATTCGGGACGAACAGTCTACCCCTGCCTGACGACACTAATGAGAAAAAACCGCCACGGAGGTGACGCGAGGCCGGAAGGAGAGAAGAGCCCCGGCCTCAGGGAGCACGATATCAAGCCCGCGTGCGCTGAAAAAGCGTCGGAGCGGAACACACTTTTCGCCTTTGTAAAACAATGCGGCATTCCGCGCCGTTCAGACGGTATGTTCGGCCAGAATGCTCACCCGAAATCGCATGCCGGCCTATGGTGTCGTCCGCGCTGGTGTGGTCCCGGCTGATGTGGTCCCGCTTGGTGTGGTCCCGGTTGGTGCCGGCGCATTGCAGTCCGGTGCGGCGTTCGTGGCCGCGTCGGCCAGAAAGGCGTCGACGGCCGCCGCGACCGTGGTGCCCCGGCCAAAGTCCCCGATATGCGCATCGACGCCTTCCGCGCGCAGCATGTCGCGCGCGCCCGCGTGTGCCGACACGACGCGCAGCGCGATATTCGCGGCCTGCAGTTCCTTGAACAGTGCCGCCAGCATGACGGCCCCGGCAAGGTCCACCACCGGGCAGGCCGAAAGATCGCATATGACGAGTCGCGGCGGCTCGGCTGCGGTATCGATGCACTGCCGCACCGCATTGCGCACATGCTCGACATTGAAGTAGAGCAGCGACGCTTCCGGCCGCACGATCAGCACGCCCGGTATGGCCTCGTTCTCCGGGTGGCGCTCGAGGTCGGAGTAGATCTGCGTACCGGGAATGCGGCCCAGCACGGCTACGTGCGGATGCGCGGCACGACGGATGATCATCAGCATCGATACCAGCACGGCCACGATCACGCCTTTCAGGATGCCGAGCAGCAGCACCGCGGCAAAGGCCACCATCGAGACCAGGAATTCGTATCGGCTGACGTGCCAGACATGACGCAGCTCGCGGATATCGACCAGCCCCTTGACCGCCACCAGCACGATGGCTGCCAGCACCACGGTCGGCAGGTTGGCCAGCAGGCCGGTCAGGAACAGCAGGCACAGCCCGATGGTGACGGAGGCGAAGATGAGTGCCAGCGGAGTACGCGCGCCCGCGCGGTCGTTGACGGTCGACTGGGACAAGCCCCCTGCCACGGGATAGCCCTGGAACAGCGCCGCGCCGAGGTTTGCCGCGCCGAGCGCAAGCAGCTCCTGCCGCGCATCGATGTCATCGCCATGCGCCTGCGCAATGGCGCGCGCCGCGGACACGCTTTCCACATAGGACAACAGCAGGCATGCAAATGCGAGCGCGACGACACCGTCCGCGTCGCGCGGCCGCAGCGCGGGCAAGGTCAACGCCGGCAGGCCTTCGGGAATGGCGCCGACGAGCTTGAAGCCGAACGTGCCAAGCGGCGTGACCGACAGCAGCACGATCGACGTCACCACCACGAGCAGGGCAATGGGGCGGCCCGGCAGAAATTTTTCGCCCAGCATCAACACCGCGATGGCCGCGAGTCCGAACGCGAGCACGGTCAGGTTCGTGTGTGGCAGCTGCTGGCCCAGTATGACGATGCGCTCGAAGAAAAACTCGCCGCCGCCCTTTACGCCGAACAGCTTGGGCAGTTGGGTCAATGCGATGGTCAGCGCGGCGCCGGCCTTGAAGCCCAGCAGGATGGTCTGGCTGATGAAGTTCACCAGCGAACTCAGCCGGAAGGCCCACGCCAGCACGCACATGGCGGCGACCAGCAACGCAGTCAGCGAGGCAATCGATGCCCAGCGGCCGGGATCTCCCGCCGCCATGCCGGCGATGCTCACGCCGACCAGCATCGAGATGGCCGAGGTGGGCCCGATGGCGAGCTGCCGCGACGAGGCGAACAACGCGTAGAACAGTCCGCCCGCCAGGTAGCAATAGATGCCGTATTGCGGCGGTAGCCCGGCCAGCGATGCATAGGCCAGCGACACGGGGATGCCGTACGCGGCCAGCGTGACACCCGCGATGGCGTCGCGAGCGAGCCATTCGGGCCGGTACGTCGCGAGCCAGCGCGCGGGGGGAAACCAGCGCATCGCCGGCTCGGCACGCCCACCCGCAGGCCTCGGTTCGGTGGAAAGCGTGGTGTCGTCCATGGTCTGCGCCTCGATGCCGGAAGTCCCCCTTGCGGGGCTGGCCGCCAGCCAGGTGCCGCCGGAAGCGGTGTGCTGGCGCTGCGGCTGCTTCAACCTCCCGGAAGCCAGGCCGCCATCTGAAACCTAGTCGAGGCGCCACCGATGGCGTTGATCCAGGTCAGGGAAGCGGCACCGCACGGTGATGCTTTGGTCTCAGTCGATCCAGCGATACTGAATGGTCAGGGCGATTGATCGGTAGTCGCCACCCGTGCGCGTGATCCATCCGCGCGACGCACTCACCCGTGCCGACCAGGCGCGTGCGAGCGGAACGGACAAGGTGAGCCCGTAGCGCGTATTGGAGCGCCGGTCGGCGCCGTCGACGCCATTCACGGCGGTTTGGCCGCCGCTGTAGAAACCCACGTCGGCGGCAAGCCAGAGGCCTTGCCGGAACTGATAGCCGCCATGCAGCTGAAGCACGCCCAGCGGGCGCTGGCTGCGCTCGCGGCCGCCGAGAAACGCGTCGTTGGTGGTGTAGAACCAGACACCGGCGGAGCCTTCCGCGAACCAGTTGCCCCATGGCCACGAGATGCCCAGCTCGGGCTTGATCGCCCACCGGTTGGCGCCGATGTTGACCAGCCGGTCCGGATGGTACTGCCCCGTGGGCGCGACGACGGTCACGCTGGCGCCGACCGTGGTGCCGGGCGGGTCCGCGAAAAAGGCCTCGGGCGCGCGCGCGGGGCCGCCCACGAGGTTGGCGGCCAGCCGCAGCGCGGCGTCGCCGATGCCGGCCCGGTACACGCTGTCGGGCGCGTCAGGCGCATTGCCGGAAATATTGCCGGAAATATTGCCAGATACGTGGCCGCGGCTATAGGGCAGGACCACCCCGACCGATGCGGTGCGCCCGAACAGATCGAATACCTGCACGTAGGCGAGCGAGACAAGGTCGATCCTGGCCTGCACGTCCGTAATGGGCAGGGAAGGGTCCGTCAGCACATCGCCGCCGAGCCGCGTGTACGACGCCAGCAGGTAATGGGTGCCCACCGGCGCGGGCGAATAGGCACGTGGCTCCAGTTCCTGCGCCCAGCCGGAACTGGCCACCGCACCGAGGCATGCTGCAAGGCAGGGCAACAGGCATCGCAAACGTATCGTCACCGTGTACGCGCGGCGGGCCGCGAGTCAGACCAGGAGTCCAAACAGAACCTTCAGCCTGCCGGTCGGATGTTTCGCTTCAGACTAGATCCGGTCCTGGTCCGGCGCTTGCGATAGATCAATCATCGACCCTTCCACGCCGCCTCACGGGCCTGCCTGATCTACCTACCTAACTAACCTAACGCGATTGTTCCTCGACCCAGAGCGACAGGCGCACCTTGTAGGCCTGCTGGATATGGCGGCGTGCGATCTGCTCCGCCTGGGCGGGATTGCGCGCTTCGAGCGCCTCCACCAGCGCCATGTGTTCCTCGTACGAGCCGCGCGCGCGGCCCGGCACCGCCAGCGTGGAGCGGCCCAGCAGCGCCATCGATTCATGCAACGTGCGCAGCGTCTTGAGCAGGTAGCGGTTATGCGCGCAGCGGTGCAGCGTCTCGTGGAACAGGCGGTTGTTGGCCACCAGCCGGTCGGGGTTCTCGGCCAGCAGCAGGTCGCGTTCGACGATATCGCGCAGCAGCGAGATCTCGACATCGGTGGCATGGCGGGCGGCGAGTGCGGCGGCCGTGGCTTCGAGCACCTCGCGCATGACGTACATCTCGCTGACCATGCTGGCATCGAGCTGCGTGACCATCATGCCGCGATTGGGCTCGTTGACGACCAGGCCTTCGGACTCTAGCCGCGACAGCGCCTCGCGTACCGGCGTGCGTGACAGGCCGAGCGATTCGGCGAGTTCGACTTCGCGCAGGCGCGTGCCGGGGGAGAGCTGACCGGCCTGGATGGCCGCGCGCAATTGCTGGTAGGCGCGCTCGGACCGCGGGAGCGAAGCCTGGGCGCCGTCGTTGCCGGCGAGATCGGGAGGAAGCATGGACATGGGGTATGCGTGACTGCCAGCGCTGATGATAACCGCTCGCGCTACGTTGGCTTGCGCTTGCGGCGCCGCGCCAGCATGTTCAATCCTTCCACCGCCGTCGAAAATGCCATCGCCGTGTAGATATAGCCCTTGGGCACGTGGTGGCCGAGCCCGTCCGCGATCAGCGTCATGCCTATCATGATCAGGAAAGCGAGCGCCAGCATCACGATGGTCGGATTGCGGTTGATGAAGTTGGCCAGCGGCGCCGCGGCAAAGAGCATGACGGTGACGGCCACGATCACGGCGATGAACATGATCGGCACATGGTCGGTCATGCCGACCGCCGTGATGATGCTGTCGATCGAGAACACCAGGTCGAGCACCAGAATCTGCCCGATCGCCGCGGTAAAGCTTGGCACCGCGCGCAGGGCGGTGGCCTCGTCCTCATGCTCGGGGTCCGGCGCCACGTGCTGGTGGATTTCGCGCGTCGCTTTCCAGACCAGGAACGCGCCGCCCGCGATCAGGATGATGTCGCGCCAGGAAATGCCCTTGCCGAGGATGGTGAACACCGGCTGGGTCAGCGAAACGATGATGGCGATGGTCGCCAGCAGCCCGAGGCGCATGAACAGCGCCAGCCCGATACCGGTACGCCGCGCCTTTTCGCGCATGTCTTCCGGCAGCTTGTTGGTGAGGATGGAAATGAAGATGAGGTTGTCGATCCCGAGGACGACCTCCATCGCGATCAGTGTGGCCAGCGCGGCCCAGGCGGCGGGGTCGCGGGCGAGGTCCAGCAGCGATTCCATACGAACTCCTGGCGGGGTGGGGGCTCGGGTGGCAAGCGGACGACAGCACGATGGTGACAGCGCGATGGTAACGCAGCGCCGGTCCGGGGCGTACCAGGCAATGTCTGACAGACCACTCTCGAACGCGGCTGGCGAGGGAAAGATTGAGGTTGTCCTTGCGTCTTCTGGAATATAGTATGTGATATATCAAAACATACCATCACACGCTACGAGGAGACCAAGCATGAAGATTTGTATCTACGGCGCCGGGGCCATCGGCGGCTATATGGGCGCACAGCTGGCCCTGGCGGGGGCCGACGTCAGCTTCATCGCGCGCGGACCGCACCTGGCCGCGATGCAGGCCAACGGGGTGCGCCTGCAGATTGAAGGAGAGGAGCGCGTGGCCAAGGTCCGTTGCACCAGCGATCCGCGCGAACTGGGGCCGCAGGACTACGTGTTCATCACGCTGAAGGCGCATCAGGTGCCGGGCGTGGTGGACCTGATGCAGCCGCTGCTCGGTCCCGAGACGGCGGTGGTAACCGGTGTGAACGGGATTCCCTACTGGTATTTCTACAAGCATGGCGGCGAATTCGCCGGCACCACGCTCGAGAGCGTGGACCCGGGCGGCAAGCAGTGGCAGGGGCTCGGGCCCGAGCGCGCGATCGGCTGCGTGCTGTATCCGGCCGCCGAGATCGTTGCACCGGGCGAGATCCGTCACGTCTACGGCAAGAAATTCCCGATCGGGGAGCCGGACGGCAGCCGTTCGGCACGCGTCGAGCGGCTGGCCGCGATGATGGTTGCCGCCGATCTCGATGCGCCCGTGCGCGACAACATCCGCGACGAGATCTGGCTCAAGCTGTGGGGCAACCTGTGCTTCAACCCGATCAGCGCGCTGACCCATGGCACGCTCGACATCATTACGTCCGACCCGGCCACGCGCGCGCTGTCGCGCCAGATGATGCTGGAAGCCAAGGACATCGCCGAGCGCTTTGGCGTGCATTTTCGCGTGGATGTCGAGCGCCGTATCGATGGCGCCGGCGCGGTGGGCGCGCACAAGACGTCGATGCTGCAGGACCTGGAGGCCGGCCGCGCCATGGAAATCGACCCGCTGCTGACCGTGGTGCAGGAGATGGGCCGGCTGATCCAGCAGCCGACGCCGATGATCGATGCAGTGCTGGGCCTGATCAAGCAGCGCGACCGCATGGCCCAGGTCGCCCTGGCGGGCAGTGCGGTGCCGGTCCCCGTCGCCAAGGCTGCCTGACGGCGAGAATAGTGTGTGGCGAGGACAATGCGCCTCGACAATGCGCCCAGGTTGTGCATCCCGGCATCGCGCATCGCCAGCAGGCGCCCCCAGCAGTGCCTTCGTTGTGATATACCATATACGACAGGCCGGTTTCGTCCCTTGTCCATCCGGGTGATGCGACAATACGCCAAATTGATGAGCGGAACGTATGACGCCATGCCAAACTGGCCTTATGACGTTCACGGGACGAGTGCTATCGGATGCCAGACCGGCGTCCGGGGTACCGGCCACTGACGAGTGCATTCATGTCTGCCCAAAGCCAAACCGAAGTCCAGCCACAAGGCGCCCAGTCGCACCCCTCGCAGGGCGCACAGCCCCCCGGCCTGTCGCTGTCGTTGCAGCCGATCAATGCGGGCGCCAGCCTGCGCGACCAGGCCTACGCCATGCTGCGCCAGGCCATTGCCGACGCCGATATCTACCAGTCGCGCGAAGAAGTACGGCTCGACGAGCGCGTCCTCTCCGAAGCGCTGGGCGTGAGCCGCACTCCCATCCGCGAGGCCATGACGCTGCTGGAGCAGGAAGGGTTCCTGCGCACGGTGCCGCGGCGCGGGATCTACATCACGCGCAAGACCAAACGCGAGATCGTCGAGATGATCCAGGTCTGGGCCGCGCTGGAGAGCATGGCTGCGCGCCTCGCCACGCAGCATGCGACCGATGCCGAAATCAGCAAGCTGCGGCATATGTTCGATAGTTTCCGCGATGCCACGCCGGCCGAGCATATCGAGGAATACTCCGACGCCAACATCGCTTTCCACCAGGCGATCGTGCAGCTGTCGAAGTCCCAGATCATCATGGACCAGATCAAGAACATCTTTGTCCATGTGCGCGCGATCCGGAAAATGACGATCTCGCAGAGCGACCGCGCGGCACGCTCGATCGTCGACCACCTGCGCATCATCGAGGCGCTGGAGACGCGCGATACCGAACTGGCCGAACGGCTGGTGCGCCAGCATTCGCTCGACCTGGCCGATTACGTCGAAAAGAACTGCGACTTCCTCGACTGAGGGCACTGAACGCCTGGACCCTGAAAGGTTCTCCCAGCCCCAACACCTTCGGGTCGTTGGGGCTTTTTCTTTTGACCCGCCTCCCCGTGCGGACGCGCGCCATGCCACCGTCCGCCGCCGGGTCCTGCGCATATTGCTGCAGCGCAGCGCAAAAACTTGCCCGATAGGGGTTTCAACCCTCTTGCATCTTCGTGATATACCACATACTGTATGTCAACAGCGCAAGGATACCCCTTCAGGAGACCAGCATGGCCGAGGCCCATCACCCCAGTCAGACCCCCAGCACGGAGCAACGCAAAGCCCTGGACGGCATCCGCGTCCTGGACATGACCCATGTGCAGGCCGGCCCATCGGCGACCCAACTGATGGCCTGGATGGGCGCCGATGTGATCAAGGTGGAGATGCCCGGCCGCGGCGACATCACACGCAGCCAGTTGCGCGACGTGCCCAATGCCGACAGCCTGTACTTCACCATGCTGAACAGCAACAAGCGCAGCCTGACGCTGAACATGAAGACGCCGGAGGGCAAGGCGCTGCTGGAAGACCTGATCCAGCAGAGCGATGTGCTGATCGAGAATTTCGGCCCCGGCGTGCTGGCTCGCGCGGGCTTCGACTGGGACCATATCCAGGACCTCAATCCGCGCCTGATCTATGCCTCGATCAAGGGCTTCGGTCCGGGCCCGTACCAGGACTGCAAGGCGTACGAGAATGTGGCGCAGTGCATGGGCGGAGCCGCCTCCACCACGGGCGATGCCGACGGCATGCCGACCGTGACCGGCGCGCAGATCGGCGACTCGGGCACGGGTGTGCACTGCGTGGTGGGCATCCTGGCCGCGTTGCTGCAGCGCGAGCATTCGGGCCGCGGCCAGCGCGTGGAAGTCGCCATGCAGGACGCGGTGCTCAACCTGTGCCGCGTGAAGCTGCGCGACCAGCAGCGCCTCGGCGCGGGTCCGCTGCGCGAGTATCCCAACGAGCAGTTCGACGACCACGTGCCGCGCGCCGGCAACGCATCGGGTGGCGGCCAGCCAGGTGCGGCGTTGCGCTGCGCGCCGGGCGGTGCCAACGACTATGTCTACGTCATCATCCAGCCGCAGGGGTGGGAGCCGCTGATGCGCCTGTGCGGCCGCGAGGACCTGATTACCGATCCGGAATTCGCCACGCCGGAAGTGCGTCTGAAAAAGCTGTCCACGTGCTTCGGCATCATCGAGCAGTGGACGCTCGGGCGCACCAAGTTCGAGGTCATGAATGCGCTCAACGAGGTCGATGTGCCGTGCGGCCCGATCCTGTCGATGAAGGACCTGATCGAGGACCGCTCGCTGTACGAGCGTGGCTACCTGGTGGAGCTCGAGCACCCCACGCGCGGCAAGTACGTGCAGCTCGGCTCCCCGATCACATTGTCCGCCTCGCCGGTCAACGTGGAACGCTCGCCGCTGCTGGGCGAGCATACCGACGAGATTCTGGAATGGCTGGGACGGTCGCCGTCCCAGATCGCGGCGCTGCGCCTGGCAGGCGCGATCTGATCCCGGGCGCATGGCTACGGCCGGCGCCGGTCTTGCTGCGCCCCTGACCAGGGGCCTCCCCAACTCTCGCTGAATGCGCAGGTGCGGCACGCTCGCACCTGCCGGAGGAGTTCTGCCGTGCAAACCTGGATTCGCTTCCGCCGTCCTGACGGCGATATCACCTACGGCCGGCTCGACGACGGCGATGCCGATCGCGTCATCGAATATGACGGCCCCGGCTATGCCGAGCCCCGTCCCACCGGCAAGACCTACAGCTACGCCTCGCTGGAACTGGTGGCCCCGTGCCAGCCGGGCAAGATCGTCGCGCTGTGGAACAACTTTCACGCGCTGGCCGCCCGGCTCGAAAAAGCGGTGCCCGTGCATCCGCTGTTCCTGCTCAAGCCGGCCAGCTCGCTGGCCGGCCCCGGTGACGCCATCCGGCGGCCGCGCGGGTACACCGGCAAGATTGCCTACGAAGGCGAACTCGGCATCGTGATCGGCCGCGCATGCCGCGATGTGCCGCTGAGCGAGGCCGCCGCGCATATCTTTGGCTACACCATCGTCAACGACGTCACGGCGACCGAGCTGCTCAACGCCGACCCCAATTTCCCGCAATGGACGCGTGCCAAGGGCTCCGACACCTTCGGCTGCATCGGTCCGGCCATCGTGACCGGCTTCGACTGGCGCAGCGCCAGCGTGGTGACGCGCCTCGACGGCGTCGAACGCCAGAACTACCCGCTGTCCGACATCGTGTTTTCGCCCGAGGAGCAGGTCAGCCTGCTGTCGCGCGACCTCACGCTGATGCCCGGCGATGTGATCGCCGTGGGCACTTCGATCGGCGTTGGATCGATGAAGGACGGCGCGGTGGTGGAGGTGTCGATTGGCGGCATCGGTTCGCTGGTGAACCACGTGCGCGGCCAGGCGGACGAGGGGTGAACCCGCACCGAGAGGGGTTTTGCTAAGGGCTTTCCCTTAGAGGTTGCGTAATTTCGGGGCAAATGCTGCGGCGCATCGACGAAAGTTCACACCAATGGCTTGCGCGTTCGAGATATATCACATACCGTATTCTCACAAGATCGCCTGTACGACTCGTCCAATGAGGAGACATCGTGAAGTCCAACGTAGTAAGGCGGGGCGCGAGCACGACCGCTGAAGACACCCTGAAGCAGAAGTTTTCCAATCCCCGTCAATTTGTATAGAAGGATGCAACCATGGCAGAAGTCGGAAACGAGCTGCAGCGTCACGCCGCCGAAGAACAACAGGCCCAGATCGATGGTTTTCATCTGGTCATCGACGCGCTGAAGCTGAATGGCATCGAAAACATCTACGGCCTGCCCGGCATTCCGGTCACGGATCTGGCCCGCCTCGCGCAGGCCAACGGCATGCGCGTCATCAGCTTCCGGCACGAGCAGAACGCGGGCAATGCGGCCGCGATTGCCGGCTACCTCACGCAGAAACCAGGCGTCTGCCTGACCGTCTCCGCGCCCGGCTTTCTGAACGGGCTGACGGCGCTGGCCAATGCGACCACCAACTGCTTCCCGATGATCCTGATCAGCGGCTCGAGCGAGCGCGAGATCGTCGATCTGCAGCAGGGCGATTACGAAGAGATGGACCAGCTGGCGATCGCCCGTCCGCACGCCAAGGCCGCGTTCCGCGTGCTGCACGCGGAAGACATCGGCGTCGGTGTGGCGCGTGCCATTCGCGCTGCCGTGTCGGGCCGCCCGGGCGGGGTCTACCTCGACCTCCCGGCCAAGCTGCTGGCCCAGTCGATGGAAGCCGAGCGCGGCCGCAACTCGCTGATCAAGGTCGTCGACCCGGCCCCGCGCCAACTGCCCGCGCCGGATGCCGTCGATCGTGCCATCGGGCTGCTGAAGAACGCCAAGCGTCCGCTCATCCTGCTGGGCAAGGGCGCCGCCTATGCACGCGCCGATGCCGATATCCGCGCGCTGGTCGAGAAGACCGGCATCCCGTACCTGCCGATGTCGATGGCCAAGGGCCTGCTGCCCGATACGCATCCGCAATCGGCCTCGGCCGCGCGCTCGTACGTACTGGCGGAAGCCGATGTGGTGATGCTGGTCGGCGCCCGCCTGAACTGGCTGCTGTCGCACGGCAAGGGCAAGACCTGGGGCGGCCCCAAGCAGTTCATTCAGGTCGATATCTCGCCGACCGAAATGGACAGCAACGTGGCAATCGCAGCGCCGGTCGTCGGTGACATCGGTTCGTGCGTGGCGGCCATGCTCGACAAGATCGGCAACGACTTTGCCAGGCCGGCCGCCGAGTGGCTGAACGCGGTGGACCAGCGCAAGGACAAGAACCTGGCCAAGATGGCCGAGACCCTGGCCAAGGACGCATCGCCGATGAACTTCCACAGCGCGCTGCGCGTGCTGAAGGATGTCGTCAAGGCCAACCCGAGCATTCCGTTCGTCAACGAAGGCGCCAATACGCTGGACTACGCCCGTGCCGTGATCGACATGTACGAGCCGCGCAAGCGCCTGGACGTGGGCACGTGGGGCGTGATGGGCGTGGGCATGGGCTACGCGGTTGCCGCGGCGGTGGAAACCGGCAAGCCGGTGCTCGCGCTGTGCGGTGACAGCGCGTTTGGCTTCTCGGGCATGGAGGTGGAAACGATCTGCCGCTACAACCTGCCGATCTGCATCGTCGTCTTCAACAACAACGGCGTCTACAAGGGCATCGACGTGAACCCGACCGGGGGACAGGATCCGGCCGTGACCATGTTCGTCAAGGGCGCGCGCTACGACAAGATGATGGAAGCATTCGGTGGTGTCGGCCACAACGTCACCACGCCGGCGGAACTCGAAGCCGCCGTCAACGAGGCGTTGAAGTCGGGCAGGCCCACGCTGGTCAACGCGGTCATCGACCCCGCGGCCGGCACCGAGAGCGGTCGCCTGACCAACCTGAATCCGCAAAGCTCGGCCAAGAAGTAAGCGATACCAGAGCCAATTCCCGAAACCACCTCAGCTTCACCCTCTATCCAATAGGAGCGAACGTGAACCTCCCACTCAACGGCATCAAGATCATCGACTTTACCCACGTCCAGGCCGGCCCTGCCTGCACGCAGCTTCTCGCCTGGTTCGGCGCGGATGTCATCAAGGTCGAGCGTCCGGGCTCCGGCGATGTCACGCGCACGCAGCTGCGCGACATTCCCGATGCGGACGCGCTGTACTTCACCATGCTGAACAGCAACAAGCGTTCGCTGACGCTGGACACCAAGAAGCCGGATGGCAAGAAGATCCTCGAGCAGCTGATCCGCGAGTCGGACGTGCTGGTGGAGAACTTCGGCCCGGGCGCGCTGGATCGCATGGGCTTCTCGTGGGAGCGCATCAAGGAACTGAACCCCAAGATGATCGTGGCATCGGTCAAGGGTTTCAGCGACGGTCACCACTATGAAGACCTGAAGGTCTACGAGAACGTGGCGCAGTGCGCGGGCGGTGCCGCGTCGACCACCGGCTTCTGGGACGGCCCGCCGACCGTGTCCGCCGCCGCGCTCGGCGATTCCAACACCGGCATGCACCTGGCCATCGGCATCCTGACCGCGATCATCGGCCGCCAGCAGACGGGCGAGGGCCAGAAGGTTGCCGTCTCGATGCAGGACGCCGTGCTGAACCTGTGCCGCGTGAAGCTGCGCGACCAGCAGCGCCTGGACCGCCAGGGCTACCTGGAAGAGTATCCGCAATATCCGCATGGCACGTTCACCGACGTCGTGCCGCGCGGCGGTAACGCCGGCGGCGGCGGCCAGCCGGGCTGGGTGCTCAAGTGCAAGGGCTGGGAGACCGATCCCAACGCGTATATCTACTTCACCATCCAGGGCCATGCCTGGGAGCCGATCTGCAAGGCGCTGGGCAAGGAAGAGTGGATCAACGACCCGAACTACAGTACGGCCAAGGCACGCCAGCCGCACATCTTCGATATCTTCAACACCATCGAGGCGTGGCTCGCCGACAAGACCAAGTACGAGGCGGTGGACATCCTGCGCAAGTTCGATATTCCGTGCGCACCGGTGCTGTCGATGAAGGAGATCGCGGCGGATGAATCGCTGCGCAAGAGCGGCTCGATCGTGGAAGTCCCGCACAAGGAACGTGGCACGTACCTGACCGTGGGCAGCCCGATCAAGTTCTCGGCCATGAAGCCGACCATCACGGGTTCGCCGCTGCTGGGCGAGCACAGCGAGGAAGTGCTGGCCGGCCTGGGTTACAACGCCGAGGAGATCGCCCGCCTGCGCGAGTCACAGGTGATCTGAGTGCGTGACGTAGAACAGCGGTGACGTAACACAGCCAGACCCAGGGGTGGCGACGGTTGCCACCCCGATTTCCTCAGGAAAGACCATGCAGGCTGCGATCGACTATGAACAGCTGGCGTCCGCCATCGGCGACGCCATCATCATCTCCGGTGCCGACGGCGCCATCACGTTGTGGAATCCGGCGGCCGAGCGCATGTTCGGCTACACCAGCGAGGAAGCCATGGGCCAGTCGCTGGACCTGATCATTCCCGAGCGCCTGCGCGCGCGCCACTGGGAGGGCTACGACAAGACCATGGCAACGGGCCAGACCCGCTACGGCCACGACTTGCTCAAGGTTCCGGCGGTCAACAAGAACGGCGATGCGATGTCGATCGCCTTTACCGTGGCGCTGCTGCATGGCAACGGCGGCGAGATCACCGGCATCGTGGCGGTGATCCGCGACGAGACCGCGCGCTTCCAGGAAGAACGGGCGCTGCGCAAGCGGCTGACGGAACTGGAAGCCAAGGTGAGCGCCGCGGCCGGCGCAGCCTGAGGGAGCGGCGGCCGCGGCCGCGAGGTTGCGGCGGCAGGAACCGGGGCCAGACGTCTTGTCTGGCCTTTTTTGTTTGCTCGCGACCGGTGTGCGTGCGGTGTGTGCGGTGTGCGCTGGATGTGCACGCCGCGGCGGGGCTGCCGCGCTACCACGTCACCGCAGTGCCGCCGCCATGCAGCTCCCGAGCTCCGCGGGCGAGCGCGCGATATGAACGCCGGCCGCGCGCATCGCATCGATCTTCGCTGGCGCCGTGCCCGTGCCGCCCGAGACGATGGCGCCGGCGTGCCCCATGCGGCGTCCCGGCGGTGCCGTGGCGCCGGCGATAAAGCCCACCACGGGCTTGCGCGTGCGCGCCTCGCGCAGGAAGCTCGCCGCGTCTTCTTCCGCCGACCCGCCGACCTCGCCGATCATGATGATGCCCTCGGTCTGATCGTCGGCCAGGAACATCTCGAGGCAGTCGATAAAGTCGGTGCCGGTGACCGGATCGCCGCCGATGCCGATGCATGTCGACTGTCCGAGCCCCGCCGCGGTGGTTTGCGCCACGGCTTCATAGGTCAGCGTGCCCGAGCGCGACACCACGCCAATCCTGCCCGGCCGATGGATATGGCCCGGCATGATACCGATCTTGCATTGTCCAGGCGTGATCACCCCAGGGCAATTCGGACCGATCAGGCGACTGCCGGATGCCGTGAGCGCACGCTTGACGCGCACCATGTCCATCACGGGAATGCCTTCGGTAATGCAGACGATCAGCGCGACGCCGGCGTCTGCCGCTTCCAGGATGGCATCGGCGGCAAACGGCGGCGGCACGTAGATGACCGTGGCCTCGGCCCCGGTGGCATCGACGGCGGCGGCCACGGTGTCGAACACCGGCAGACCCAGGTGCATGGCGCCGCCTTTGCCGGGGGTGACGCCGCCCACCATCCGCGTGCCATAGGCCAGCGCCTGTGCCGAATGAAACGTGCCCTGCGCGCCGGTAAAACCCTGGCAGATGACGCGCGTGTTGTGGTCGATCAGCACGGGCATGTCAGTGGACTCCTGTGGTTTGCGTGGCACCTTTGCGTGGCACGCACGGCGGCCACCACTTTCGCGGCCGCGTCGGCGAGGTCGTGGGCCGCGATGACCGGCGGTTCCGCGGCGCGCAGGATCTGCCTGCCGAGCTCGACATGGGTGCCTTCCAGCCGCACCACCAGCGGCACCGTGAGGTCGGCTTCGCGCACGGCGGCCAGCACGCCTTCGGCGATCACATCGCAGCGCATGATGCCGCCGAAGATATTGACGAGGATGCCCTCGACGTTGGGATCGGCGAGAATCAGCCGGAACGCGGTGGCGACCCGCTCGCGCGTGGCACCCCCGCCCACGTCGAGGAAGCTGGCCGGCGCGCCGCCATGGAGCCGGATGATATCCATGGTGGCCATCGCCAGACCGGCGCCGTTCACCATGCAGCCGATATTGCCGTCCAGCCGCGCATAGTTGAGCCCATGGCTGGCGGCCTCGGCTTCGGCCGGGTCTTCCTCGCTCTCGTCGCGCATGGCCTCGATGGCCGGATGGCGGAAGAGGGCGTTGTCGTCGAAGTCGAACTTGGCGTCGAGCGCCATCACGTCGCCGCCGCGCGTGACCACGAGCGGATTGATCTCGACCACCGAGGCATCGAGCTCGGTGAACGCGCGATACGCCGACTGAATGAAACGCACGGCCGCGCCGATCTGCTCGCCGGCCAGTCCCAGGCCGTAGGCCAGCCGGCGCGCATGAAACGGCTGCATGCCGACGGCGGGATCGATCGCCACCTTGAGGATCTTCTCGGGGCTGTGCGCGGCGGCCGACTCGATCGCCATGCCGCCTTCCGTGGACGCCATGATCGTGACGCGCGACGTGGCGCGATCGAGCAGGATGCCCAGATAGAGTTCGCGCGCGATATCGCAGCCTGCCTCGATATAGACGCGCCGCACCATGCGGCCGGCCGGGCCGGTCTGCCGCGTGACGAGCGTCTTGCCCAGCATGCGCGCGGCGCTGGCGCGCACCTCGTCGATCGACGTCGCCACGTGCACGCCGCCCGCGCCGAGGTTGTAGCCGAGGTTGTGGCCGACGCCGTGGTCGAGGTCGTGGTCGCCGGTGCGATCGGCAGTTTCGTCGACAAAGTGGCCGGCACCGCGGCCGCCCGCATGAATCTGCGCTTTCACCACCCAGACCGGGCCGCCAAGCTTGCGCGCGGCATGCGCGGCCTCGTCCGGGGTAAAGGCTACGCAGCCGCGGGGCACGGGCAGGTCATAACGCCTGAGCAGTTCCTTGGCCTGGTATTCGTGGATATTCACATGTCTCCTCGGTAGGGATGGCGATCGCAATCACGGCGAAATCGCCTGTGCCGGGTGCCGCAGGTCTGGTAGCGCCTGCTCGTTCTCGCAGCGTAAAATACCGTATGTAATATATCAATAGAAAATTCAGGACTGTGCGTGGGGAAAACGGGTGCGCAGGGTCGTCCGCAGTGGCATTGCGTTGCGGAATCGAAAGTCGGACAAACGCTGCATTTTCTTCTTGTTGTGTTCTGGTATATCACATACCTTATCAGGCAAGATGCCACGCACACCCATGGTGCTGACATCCCGGGCACCCCACGCACACCAGACGCACCAGACGCACCAGACGCACCAGAGATTGCGCGCGCGAAGATTCAAGGAGACACGCATGAACGACAAGGCTCTGGAAGGGGTCCGCATTCTCGACATGACGCACGTGCAGGCCGGCCCTTCGGCCACACAGCTGATGGCCTGGCTGGGCGCCGACGTGATCAAGGTGGAGCTGCCCGGGCGCGGCGACATCACGCGCAGCCAGCTGCGCGACGTGCCCAATGCCGATAGCCTGTACTTCACGATGCTCAACTCCAACAAGCGCAGCCTGACGCTGAACATGAAGACGGCGGAGGGCAGGGCCGTGCTGGACGACCTCGTGCAGCGTTGCGACGTGCTGGTCGAGAACTTCGGCCCCGGCGTGCTGGACCGGGCGGGCTTTGGCTGGGAGCGTCTGAGCGCGCTCAATCCGCGCCTGATCTACGCCTCGATCAAGGGCTTTGGCGCGGGCCCGTACGTCGACTGCAAGGCTTACGAGAACGTGGCGCAGTGCATGGGCGGCGCGGCCAGTACCACGGGCACCGAGGACGGGGCACCCACCGTAACGGGTGCGCAGATCGGCGATTCGGGCACGGGCGTGCACTGCGTGGTGGGGATCCTGGCCGCACTGCTGCAGCGCGAGCGCAGCGGCCGCGGCCAGCGCGTGGAAGTGGCGATGCAGGACGCCGTGCTCAACCTGTGCCGCGTCAAGCTGCGCGACCAGCAGCGGCTGGCTCATGGTCCGCTTCGCGAATATCCCAACGCGGAGTTCGGCGACTGCGTGCCGCGCGCCGGCAACGCGTCGGGTGGCGGCCAGCCCGGTGCCGCGTTGCGCTGCGCGCCGGGCGGTGCCAACGACTATGTGTACGTCATCATCCAGCCGCAGGGCTGGGAACCGTTGATGCGGCTGTGCGGCCGCGAGGACCTGATCACGCATCCGCAGTTCGCCACGCCGGAAGCCCGCCTGAAGATCCTCGACGAATGCTTCGGCATCATCGAGCAATGGACCCGGACCAGGACCAAGTTCGAGGTAATGGATGCCCTCAACGAGGTGGAGGTGCCGTGCGGCCCGATCCTGTCGATGAAGGACCTGATCGAGGACGGCTCGCTCTACGAGCGGGGCTACCTCGTCGAGCTCGATCATCCGCAGCGCGGCAAGTACGTGCAGCTCGGCTGTCCGATCCAGCTGTCGGCCTCGCCGGTGGTGGTGGAGCGCTCGCCGCTGCTGGGCGAGCACACCGAGGAGATTCTCGACTGGCTGGGCCGCACGCCGGCCCAGATCGCCGCGTTGAAGGCGGCCGGCGCGGTCTGAATCAGTTCACACCGGCGTACATCGCGCGCAGGTAATCGTTCTTCTTGTCGAAGATCAGCTGGCTCAGGAAGCCCGGGTCGTAGGCCGTAAGCAGGTGAGCGTGATACTGCTCGATATAGCGGCACACGCGCGTCTTTTCGCATTCGATGCCGCACAGCCAGTCGAACATGGCCATGTCCCAGCGGAACCGCAGGCCCAGTTCGGCGAATGCGGCGTTGAATGCGGACAGCTGCATGTCGCGATCCACGCGGATGGCTTCCGTGCCGTCGAGCAGGGCGGCGTGCGAGGCGGTCTGGAGTTGGGTCATGGTCGTCTCCTTAGTCTTTGTACCCGGGGGCGCCACGTGAGGGTGGCGTGTTCATGGAGACAAGCTTAGGGGCGACGAATGATTTACGATAATTAAAGTTTCATCGAAAAATCATAAGGTATCGTTTATGGATCGCGGGCCATCCGTTCCCGTTCCCGCTCCCGGCCCAACCTGAGAGCGCTTGCCGCCGTCGCGCACGGTACGCCGGCCTGGCGCTGGCTCCTGATGGCGGATGAGCCCTTCCACCCCGGTGATCTGCTGGATCAGCCGCGCGCCTTCCTCCATCAGAAAGTGCTTGAAGGCAAGCGCCACGGGCGGCAGGCGCTTGTTCTTGCGATGCACCACATACCAGTTGAGCATGACCGGAAAGCCCTGGATATCGAGCACCGCCAGCTTGCCGGCCTGCAGCTCGAGCCCGACCGTATGCGCGGACAGGAAGGCGATGCCCATGTTGGCGATCACGGCCTGCTTGATGGTTTCGGTGCTCTTGATCTCCATGGCGATGCGCAGGTTCGACAGGCGTCCCGCAAAACCCTCCTGCATCGAGTTCCAGGTATCGGAGCCGCGCTCGCGCGAGACGAACGCTTCCTCGGTCAGGCCGGCCAGCGGGACATGACGCTGACCCACGAGCGGATGGTTCGGCGCGGCCACGATGACATACGGGTGCGGCGCGAACGATTCGGCAATCGTGTCCATATCCTCGGGCGGGCGCACCATGACCGCGAGGTCCGTAAGATTGCCGGCGAGCTGGTGCAGCAGTTCCTCGCGATTGTGCACCGCGAGATTGAGCGTCACGCCTTCATGGCGATTCATGAACTCGGCCAGCAGGCGCGGAAAGAAGTAGTCGCCGGCGCTGATGACCGCCACGTTGAGGCGGCCTCCGGATATACCCTTAAGCTGCGCCATCGCATCTTCCGCTTCGCGGAATTGCTGAATGATGCTGCGGCTGTAATGCAGCATCTCGGTACCCGCGGGCGTGAGATAGATCCGCTTGCCGAGTTGCTCGAACAGCGGCAGCCCGACATGCAGCTCGAGTTGCCGAACCTGTGTGGAAACAGCGGGTTGCGTCAGATGCAGCTCTTCCGCGGCACGGGAAAAACTGAGGTGACGGGCGACCGTCTCGAACACCTTCAACTGCCGCAGCGTGGCATTCTTCATTGCACGAATTCCTGCAATCTATAAAGGATCGTCAATGATCATAATAAAAAACTTTATGCTGTGCTGATCTAAGTTTGAAGTAGCATCAATCCACCAATGCAACGTGCCGCAATGTCAGGCGCGCTCATTCAGTAGTGAAGAAAGAAGGGCCTCTCCCCACCTTGGCCGGGGCCCGACATGCGCGCCATCAGAGCGCGGGACACTAATGCAAGGAGACAAGACATGGCGCACGTCGATGCGGCACGCCCCGCTATGGGCAATTCCAATGGCGGCCTGCTGCGCAACCGCTGGTTTCAACTCTTCATCGGCGTGCTCTGCATGGGCCTGGTGGCGAACCTCCAGTACGGCTGGACCCTGTTCGTGACACCGATGAACGCCGCGCATCACTGGGGCGAGTCTGCCATCCAGGTCGCGTTTTCCATCTTCATCGTTACCGAAACCTGGCTGGTGCCGATCGAGGGCTGGCTGGTGGACAAGTTCGGGCCGCGCCCGGTAGTGGCATGCGGCGCGATCTGCGCGGGCCTGGCCTGGGTGATGAACTCCTATGCCAACTCGCTGACCATGCTCTATGCGGCCGCGGTGGTCGCGGGCATCGGTGCCGGCGGTGTTTATGGCACCTGCGTGGGTAACGCGCTCAAGTGGTTCCCGGACCGGCGCGGCCTGGCCGCGGGCCTGACCGCGGCGGGTTTTGGCGCGGGTTCGGCGCTGACCGTGATTCCCATCGCCAACATGATCCAGAAGTCCGGCTATGAGCATACGTTCTTCACGTTCGGCATCCTCCAGGGCGTACTGATCTTTGTGATGGCGATGCTGCTGGTCAAGCCGCAGCCGCCCAAGCATGTCCAGGCCAACAAGTCGATCCTGACCAACCCGGTCGAATACACGCCGGGCCGGATGGTGAAGACGCCGGTGTTCTGGCTGATCTATGCCTCGTTCGTCGCGGTGGCGGCGGGCGGCATCATGGCCACGGCGCAGATCGGACCGATCGCCAAGGACTTCGGCTTTGCCAAGATGCCGATGACGCTGCTCGGCGTGACGCTGCCGCTGCTGACCATGACGCTCTCGATCGACAACCTGTGCAACGGACTGACGCGTCCGCTGTGCGGTTTCATCTCGGATCGCATCGGCCGCGAGAACACGATGTTCTTCATCTTCATCGGCGAAGGGCTGTCGCTGATCGGGCTGATGGAGTTCGGCCACAACCCGTACTGGTTCATGTTCTTCGCGGCGCTGACGTTCCTGTTCTGGGGCGAGATCTTCTCGATCTTCCCGGCACTGTGCGCCGATACGTTCGGCAGCAAGTACGCCGCCGCCAACGCCGGCACGCTCTATACGGCCAAGGGCACGGCCGCGATGCTGGTGCCGGTGGCCTCGGTGCTCTCGCACCATGGCGGCTGGGGCCTGGTGTTCACCGTGGCGGCCGTGATGACGGTGGCGGCGGGTCTGGCGGCAAAGTTCCTGCTGCAGCCGATGCGTCGCCGCTTCATTACCGGGCACGCGATGCATGCACAGACGGTCGGCGACAACGGTACCTATCTCGCAGGCTTCTCGACCGGCAAGGGCGAGTAAGGTCAGGCTTCGGGCGTGCACGCCCAGGCAACGCGGGCGCCTGCGGGCGCCCGTACTCATGAGAAGTCGGAACGGGCCGACCAAACCGACTAGACGTTTTACGACAATGCGGCATCAGAACAAGGAGCGGCACCATGAATGTTTCGCTTCCCCAATTGAAGGCCTTCGCAGCGGTGGCGCGGCAGAAGAGCTTTACCCGCGCCGCTGCCGAACTGGGCCTCACGCAATCGGCGATCAGCCGTAGCGTGCGGGAACTCGAGGAGGAAATCGACCAGCGTTTGTTCGATCGCACCACGCGGCAGGTGGAGCTGACCGATGCAGGTCAACACTTGTCGCAACGGATCTGCCATCTGATCGAGGAAGTCGAGCAGACGCTGCGCGAAAGTCATGGCACGGCCAAGCCCTCGCAGGGCATGGTGCAGATCGCGACCGATCCGGTGCTGTCGTCGATGTGCGTACCGGCGTGGATGGCCGGCTGCCGCAGCGCCTGGCCCGGCATCGGCATCACGCTGCGCGACCGCTCGCACGACGGTGTGCTGCAGAGCGTGCGCAGCGGCGAGGTGGATTTCGGCATCGCCAGCAATCCCACGCCGTGCGACGACCTGTATTGCGAGCCGCTGTGCGTGGATCCGCTCCATGCGGTGCTGCCATCGCAGCATCCGCTCGCCTCGCGCGAGTCGTTGGGGTGGGGGGAGCTCGCCGACGCGACCGTACTCACGCTCGACCAGAACTCCGGCGTGCAACCCGCGGTCGAGCGTGCGCTCTCGACCTATCACGTGCGGCCAGGCACGTTGCAGGTGCTGGGGCATTTCGCGGCGATCTTCGGCATGGTGGCAATGGGTCTCGGCATCGGCGTGGTCCCGGCACGTGCGCAGGCGGCCGGCATGGCGCCTGCCGCGGTGCTGCGGCCGTTGCGGCCGCAGGTGACGTCGACGGTGATGCTGGTGCGCCGCAAGAGCCGGTCGCTCAAGCCCAATGCGGCCGCGGTCTGGGACAATCTGCGCGCGCAGGAATACGACCAGGGGCAGCAGAAGGAAGCGGCACAGAAGGCCGCTGCCGGCCGTCCGCCGATATTGGCGCCGGAGGCCGTCTGACGCAGTGCCGCACGGACTTTTTGGACGAATTCGGCCACTGCAGCGATATTCGCACACGAAAACGCCGCCTCTAAGAGACTGACAACGCACCCCTAGGGGTGCGTTGTTGCTTTATGTGCACTTAGAGGGAAAGCTCTCGTGATATATTACATACAAGATATTTACACGCTGTGCGTTGCAGCATATAATGAAAACTCCTTGACCTACCTCACTTAGGAGTTTTCCATGAATGCCGCTCTGCTGACCGTCCTTGCCCTTGGCCTGGTTTCCCTCGGTGTTGCCGTGACCTGGCTGCTTGCCACCCGCGTGCCGATGTCGACGCTGACCACCGCGCAGGAACATGGCCGCTTTGCCGGATTGGGCGCCGCCTCGCAAGCTTCGAACGGTGTTGGCCGCACCCGTCCCGTGGCCGCCACCCCGGCGCTGCAACCGGCCCTGGCACGCGCCTGAGCCTTGCCGGCGGTTGCCACGCGGTCTCTCCGTGCGTGGTACGCAGCCTGTCGTCCCGTAGTGCGTAGTCCCGTAGTGTGGAGCTTGTTACGGCCGGCAACTCCATGGATCGATGCCACCGCCGCATCGATGCAACAGGCTTGATGCAGTATCCAAAGCTTACGGCCGTCTCTCCCTGCCTCCCGGGGGCTTCTCCCCGTCGCTCATACATCTCTTTCCGCCCCTGCGCGCCCGATCTCAGGTCCGCTCGCAGGCACGGCGATTTGTCCGCATCCATTCCTGTCGCTTCTGAACGTCCAAACATTCAGCATCGAGAACACTTGTCCGCTTCTTAGGACTTTCCCTATCAGGGTATGCAGCGTGCTGCGAGCGCGTGTCTACGCACGCTCGGTCGAGGGGCGCGACATTGATTTGCCAGGCTGTGCTAACTCGTTGATCGGCAACGAAGACCGCGCGCAGAGCACGCCGCGTTTCATGCGGCACGCGCACGATTGCGGGCGGCGGAGCGGGACAGCGACGCGGCAGCGCGGGACGGGTGCCGCAGTGCATCGGAAACGGTCGCTTGACTTGGTTGATATACCACATACTGTATAGCACTAGAACGGCTCAGCTGTTCGAGAACCAGTGCGCAGTGCCTGATCAGAAAGAGCGTCCTCAAAGGGCGCCTATCCACAACGGCGGGCCCACCGCCCAGAAGGAGACACCATGGAACATTCGCAACATGCGCCGACGTCCCGGTTTGCATCCCCGTGGACGCAACTTGTCTTTGGCGTGATCTGTATGGCGATGATCGCCAACATGCAGTACGGCTGGACACTGTTCGTCAATCCCATCGACGACAAGTACCACTGGGGCCGCACCGCAATTCAGGTGGCCTTTACCATCTTCGTCGTCACGGAAACCTGGCTGGTCCCGATCGAAGGCTATCTCGTCGACAAGTACGGTCCGCGGCCGGTGGTGGTCGGCGGCGGTCTGCTGTGCGCCATTGCGTGGGCGTTGAACTCGGTGGCGTCGTCGCTGCCGCTGCTGTACATCGCGGCCGCCATCGGCGGGGTGGGTGCGGGCGCGGTGTATGGCACCTGCGTGGGCAACGCGCTCAAGTGGTTCCCCAACCGGCGAGGGCTGGCGGCGGGGATTACCGCGGCGGGCTTCGGCGCGGGCTCCGCGCTGACCGTGGTGCCGATCGCCAACATGATCAAGACGAGCGGGTACGAAGCCACGTTCCTGTGGTTCGGCCTGGGCCAGGGCCTGGTGGTGTTCTTCCTCGGCATGGCGCTCTATCCGCCTTCGGCCAGGATTCTCAGCGAGGCCAAGGCCACGCTCAAGAGCGCGCTTACCTACAACGCCACGCCGCGCCAGGTGCTGTCGTCGCCGATCTTCTGGGTCATGTACGCGATGTTCGTGATGATGGCGGCCGGCGGCCTGATGGCCACTGCCCAGCTCGGCCCGATCGCCAAGGACTTCGGCCTGCATGACGCGCCGGTGTCGATCCTCGGTCTGACGCTGCCGGCATTGACCTTCGCGCTGACCATCGACCGCGTGCTCAACGGCCTGACGCGACCGTTCTTCGGCTGGGTGTCCGACAATATCGGCCGCGAGAACACCATGTTCCTGGCGTTCGCGGTGGAGGCCGTCGGCATTCTGCTGCTGGCCAAGTACGGGCACAATCCGGTTGCCTTCGTGGTGCTGACCGGCATCGTGTTCTTCGCCTGGGGCGAAATCTACAGCCTGTTCCCGGCCACCTGCGGCGATACGTTCGGCCCCAAGTTCGCCGCCACCAACGCCGGCATGTTGTACACGGCCAAGGGCACGGCCGCGCTGCTAGTGCCGTTCTCGAGCGTGATCACGGCCGCCACCGGCAGCTGGCAGGCGGTGTTCGTGCTCGCGTCCGGCATGGCAGCAGTCTCGGCGGCGCTGGCGATCTTCGTGCTCAAGCCGATGCGCGAGGCGCATGCCCGCAAGTACGTGCATGCCAATACCACGGGGCCCATGGGCTACCAGCCGGTGCCGGACGACGTGACCTGACGCGCCCCTTGCCTGGCAACATTCCGAGCCCGCCGCAATGGCGGGCTTTTTCATGCGCGGATTTTCCTGGATTTCGTGAAAGTGATTGCCGTGGCTTGTGGCTAATCAAGCGGATCGAAGCGGGCTACGATGGCGTCATTGCTAATCGAGGAGTCGTCATGAAAGCCATTGGCCTGACCCGTTACCTGCCCATCAGCGATCCGCAGTCCCTCGTCGACGTGGAACTGCCCCAGCCCGTGGCCACGGGCCACGACCTGCTGGTCAGGATCGAGGCGATTGCCGTCAACCCGGTGGATACCAAAGTGCGTGCACCGAAGGACAAGGTCGAGGACGCGCCCCGCGTGCTCGGGTGGGATGCCGCCGGTACCGTGGCGGCGGTCGGGCCCGACGTCACGCTGTTCCGCGTGGGCGATCCGGTGTACTACGCTGGCAGCATCACGCGCCCCGGCACCAACAGCGAATTCCATCTCGTCGACGAACGCATTGCTGGCCACAAGCCCGCCACGCTGGACTTTGCCCATGCCGCCGCGCTGCCGCTGACCGCGATCACGGCATGGGAAGCCCTGTTCGATCGTCTCGGGGTCTCGGCCTCCGGTCAGGACGCCGGCCGTTCGGTGCTGATCATCGGCGGGGCAGGCGGGGTGGGCTCGATCGGCATCCAGCTGGCCAAGGTGCTGGCCGGGCTGACGGTGATCGCCACCGCCTCGCGCCCGGAGTCGGAGGCCTGGTGCCGCCGCCTGGGAGCCGACCATACCATCGACCACCGCGGCGACATGCCCGCGCAACTGCGCAAGCTCGGCTTCGAGCACGTGGACTACATCCTGTGCTTCAACGATACCGACCGGCACTTCGCGGCGATGGCCGAAGCCATCGCGCCGCAGGGCAAGATCTGCTCGATCGTCGAGAACGCCGGCCCGCTGGCGGTGGGCGCGCTCAAGAGCAAGAGCGCAACGTTCGTGTGGGAGTTCATGTTCACGCGCGCGATGTTCGGCACGCCGGATATGATCGAGCAGCATCGGCTGCTCAACGAAGTGGCGCGTCTGATCGATGCGGGACGCCTGCAGACCACGCTCGGCGAGAACCTCGGCCCGATCAACGCCGCCAACCTGCGTCGTGCGCACGCGTTGCTGGAAGGCGGCCAGACCATCGGCAAGCTGGTGATGGCCGGCTTCTGATCAGCACGTGCGCATGCGTGCGTCCTCCCGCTCGCGGGAGGACGGCGCCAGGCGATCGTGCGCGGCGCCGGCAAACGCCGCGATGCGCGCGATCACGTCGGCATCCAGCAGGATGCGCCGATGTCCGAGGCCCTGCGTGGTCATCAACCGCGCACCGGGCCAGGCGCCCGCGATGGCGGCGCCGTCTTCCCAGCGTACTTCCTTGTCGTCGCGGTCGTGAATGACCAGCGTGGGCGGCACCTCGCGCGTGCGTCCCAGATCGGGCACATTGAGCGCGGACCATGGCATGCCGAGCCATCTGGCGCTATCCCGCTCCATGCGCGCGCATACGGCCGGACTGAAACCGAGCTCGAAGGCAAGCGCGCGGCATGCGTGCGACATGTCGGCGGGCGGGCAGATCAGGGCGGCCGCGCGCACCGGCAGGCCTTCGCGCAGCGCCAGCGCGGTGGCCGGGCCGCCGGCGGAGTGGGAGATCACCGCATGTACCGGTCCCACGTGCCACGCCACCGCCAGCAGCGAGCGCGAGAGTTCGACGATCGAGCTGCGCTCGACGCCATGCGCGCCGGCATCGGAGGCGCCGTGCGAGAGCGCGTCGAACGCCACCACGCGCAGGCCGGCAGCGAGCAGGCCGGCCACCACGCCATGCCACTGGCCGGCGTTGCCGCCCCAGCCGTGCACCAGCAGGACCAGCGGGCCATGATGGCCCCAGCGGTACACGCGTACGCGGCGGCTGGCGCCCTGGCCCGTGACGAGCGCCCATTCGGTGCGCGCGCGATCGAGCATGCGCAGGCCGGCCGGCGGTACCGGCGCGCGCGGGGGGCGGAACCACGCGCGCTCCAGCGCCCTTGCGGCGGCCGCCGGGTGGAGCAGGGAAGTGGCCTGCCAGGCGAGGCGCCGCCAGCCCGGTACGGGCGCACGGCGGGCCGGGGCTGCGCCCTGGGCGGGGGCCGTGGAGGCAGTGGCCGGCGTGGCGTGCGGGGACGGCGCGGGAAGTGGGGCCTGGACCAGCCCGGATGAGATCTCCGTCCCGGCGGCAGCGGGGACGGCGGATGTAGACGACAGCACTTGCGACACGGCGAACACCTCCATCTGTTCCGACTTCGGACCGGGTCGGCGCGGCAAATTTCAGATTCGCCGCTTTTTTTATTATTTGCGACCGACCAGTCGTGCTATTTTTTGGGCAAGAAATCGCGGCGGAAATGCCGTTGGAAGCCCCCGCGCGCGTGCCCGGACGTGCGGTGCGTGATCCGTCTCCGGGCGGGCGGTCTCCTGCCGGATGCCTCAGTGGACGGCCGCGTGGCCGGCGCCGGCAAGCGGCCTCCCGGCACCGTCCACATCGGCCGCATCGGCCGCATCGGCCAGCAGGCGCGCAAACGCATGCCGTGCCATCGCCTCCGCGTCGGCGCCGCCGAGCAGTTTGAACGACGACTGGAACGCCATGCCGATCCCGACCATTTCGAACGCGAACTGGCGCGGATCGAGGCTGGCCCGCACCGCGCCTTCGTCGATGGCATCGCGCACCACGCGCGCGATGGTGCTGTGCCAGTCCTTCAATGCCTGCACCACCAGGTCCCGGATGGTGCCGGGCCGGTCGCGATATTCCTGTGCCAGGGCCATGAACAGGCAGCGCCCGCCCGTCACCGTTCCGCCGACCCAATCGAGATAGCCGTCAAACAGCGTACGCAGCCGCGGCAGGCCGCGCGGCTGGCGCATGGCAGGGGCCACCACAATCTCGGTGAAGCGTTGCGCGGCACGGTCGAGTACGGCCTCCTGCAGCGCCTCCTTCGACTTGAAGTGCGCATAGAGTCCGCTTTTCGACATGCGGGTCGCCGCGGCGAGGGAGGCGAGCGAGAGTTGCTCGAAGCCCACCTTGCTGGCGGTTTGCAACGCCTGTTCGATGATCGCGGTGCGAGTCAGTTGGCCTTTTTGCATGCGCTGCAGATTAGCACGACCGGTCGGTTTGTCAACTTGCCTTCATACACACATCGACAATACTTATGTGACGTCAACGCAAAGCGGACAGTGCCGTTACTGTCTGGGTGGCGGGCGCTGTGCTGCATACGCCTTTTGGACTAGAGCCCCGGGCACGTGAAAGGTCCATCATAAGAAATCTGCAAAAGTGTTCTGGCGAAGACCTACGGAACGCTTTACGTGCTCTATACTCGAATGCACGTCCGCGCACTTTTTTTTCACTGGTGACTGGAGACCGACATGAACAGTACAGCCGTGCCACGAGGCGCTAGCGAACCGTTCCGGCAACTGCGGGCGTTGCGTCGAGCGCGCAAGCTCAAGCAGGAGGACGTCGCCCGTAAGGCCGGGATCTCCCGGGAAGCTTATCTGCGGGCGGAATCGGGTCAGGCCGATCCGCGTATGTCCACCTTCCTCGCGGCCTGCGAGGCATTGGGCCTGGAGGTGGTACTCGCACCCCAGCATCTTGCCGCCGACGTGAACGCATTTATCGCCAGCCGCAACGGCGGGGTGACCGCCGCGTCGATGGCGGGCCAACCGGCCGCGTCGGGAGGCGCGGGCTCCGGCTCCGCGTCCGGCGCTTCGGGTGCGTCCGGCGGCGCGTCCGGCGGGTTTGGCTCGGGCTCGAACGTCGGCGAGGGCCACAAGCCGATGTAACAGCGGCCTCGCCGCGAGGCGGGCCCTGTCACGGGCAAGATGAAGGCACGGCGGCTGGCGCACAGCCTGTGCGCCAGCCGCCGTGCATCGTCCTTTGCCGGCGGGTGCTGCCGGGAAGTTGGCCGATGCATGGCGGGTGCTCCGGTGCGCGGCTTGATCGCGCTGTCGGCACTGTCTTCCGCCGTCTGCCTGCGTCGCTCGCCTGCGTCGCTCGCCTGCGTCGCTCACCTGCGTCGCTTACGGCGACGCTTTCTGCGTCGCTGCCTCGCGACCGCTTCCCGCGCCCCCTACCCGCGACCCCTTCCTGCGACCCCTTCCCGCGACGCCTTCCCGCGCCCGCGGCCGCACATATCGCGTGGGCCGCCGGGGGTTGCCCTGTCCTGCGGACCGGGCCCGTGGGTCTTCTTGTTGCCGCGCCACGGAATGGCCGGTGTTCTGCCGCACACTGGCACCGTCTCCCGGCGCATGCGCGCCTGGCTTCCACTTCCATGCCCGGTGTGCCGCCCTGCCTTGTCATGCTCGCGGACCCGTCATGGCTTTCCTCGACTATGGTTCTTCTGCATTGACACGGCCATGGCGTGTAATTACGATTAGCGAAATTCATTTCCTAATATGTAATTTTTGCGGCATAGCCGTCACGCGAGGAGACACCATGAGCGAGATCCGCAGCGCGGGCCCGGCCAGCCAGACGGGCACGAACGGCGACACCCGGTACCTGTCGGGCTTTGCCAATGAATTCGCCACCGAGGCCCTGCCGGGCGCATTACCGGCAGGCCAGAACTCGCCACAGCGGGTGCCCTACGGCCTCTATGCCGAGCAATTGTCCGGCACCGCCTTCACCGCGCCCCGTGCCCAGAACCGGCGCAGCTGGCTTTACCGGATCCGCCCGGCCGCCATGCACCGGCCCTTTGCGCGCATGGACGCGCCGCGCTGGGTCAGCCGCTTCGACGAAGTGCCGCCATCGCCGAATCAGCTGCGCTGGAGCCCGCCCGCGATGCCGGCGGCGCCCACCGACTTTGTCGACGGCATCGTGACCATGGCGGGCAACGGCGGTCCGGAGGCCAGCACGGGCTGCGGCATCCACCTTTACCTGGCCAACCGGTCGATGCAGGACCGCTTCTTCTACAACGCCGACGGCGAGATGCTGATCGTGCCGCAGCAGGGTCGCCTGCTGCTGGCCACGGAGCTCGGCCGGCTCGAGGTCGAGCCACAGGAGATCGCCGTGATACCGCGCGGGGTGCGTTTCCGCGTGGAGCTGCCCGATGGTGAGGCGCGCGGCTATATCTGCGAGAACTACGGCCAGTTGTTCCGGCTGCCGGACCTCGGTGTGATCGGCGCCAATGGCCTTGCCAATCCGCGCGACTTCCTGACGCCGGTGGCCTGCTACGAGGACCGCGAGGGGAGCTTTGAACTGATTGCCCGCTTCCAGGGCAACCTGTGGCGCGCCGAGATCGATCACTCGCCGCTCGATGTGGTGGCCTGGCATGGCAATTACGCGCCGTACAAGTACGATCTGCGTAACTTCAATACGATCGGCTCCATCAGCTACGACCATCCGGATCCATCGATCTTCCTGGTACTGCAGGCGCCGTCGGACACGCCGGGCGTGGACACCATCGACTTCGTCATCTTCGGCCCGCGCTGGCTCGCGGCGGAGCACACGTTCCGTCCGCCCTGGTTCCATCGCAACGTGGCGAGCGAGTTCATGGGCCTGATTGCCGGTGTCTACGACGCCAAGGCCGAGGGCTTCGCGCCGGGCGGCGCCAGCCTGCACAACTGCATGAGCGGCCACGGCCCCGATGCCGAAACCTTCGAGCGCGCCAGTGCCAGCGATACCGCGCGGCCGCACCACATCACGGACACCATGGCTTTCATGTTCGAAACGCCGGGCGTGATCCGCCCGACGCCGTATGCCGCGCAGTCGGCGCTGCTGCAGCACGACTACTACACGTGCTGGCAAGGCCTGCGCAAGCATTTCAACCCGAACGTACGCTGAGGCCGGAGACCGAACGATGACGCATCCGATGAAGAGCTGGATCCCGTCGGCCAACGATGGCCACACGCATTTTCCGTTGCAGAACCTGCCCTACGGCATCTTTTCGGCACCCGGCCGCTCCGCGCGCGTAGGGGTTGCGATCGGCACCATGGTGCTGGACCTGGCCGTGCTCGACGAGGCCGGCCTGCTGCCGGCGGCGGCGCGTGGCACGTTCGCGGCGGACGCCGGGCCCTGCACGCTGAACCGCTTTATCGCCTTGGGCCAGCCGGTCTGGCACGAGACCCGCGCGCGCCTGACCGCGCTGCTCGCCGAGGGCGATGCGGCGCTGGCCGGCAATGCCGCGTTGCGCGCACGCGCCTTGCTGCCGATGCAAGACGTGACGCTGCATCTGCCGGTGGAGATTCCCGGTTATACCGACTTCTATTCGTCGCGCGAGCATGCCACCAATGTCGGCCGCATGTTCCGCGATCCCGAGAATGCGCTGCTACCTAACTGGCTGGAGATTCCGATCGGCTACAACGGGCGCGCAAGTTCGGTGGTGGTGAGCGGCACGCCGCTGCGCCGGCCCAATGGCCAGATCAAGCTGCCCAACGAGCCGCGCCCGATATTCGGACCGTGCCGCAAGCTCGACTACGAACTCGAGATGGGCTTTGTCGTGGGCCAGCCGTCCGCGCTGGGCGAGCCGGTCGATGTGGCCGACGCGCCCGCGCACATGTTTGGCATGGTGCTGCTCAACGACTGGAGCGCGCGCGATATCCAGCAGTGGGAGTACGTGCCGCTGGGGCCGTTCAACAGCAAGTCGTTCGGCACCTCCATCTCGCCATGGGTGGTGACGATGGAAGCGCTGGCGCCGTTTCGCCGCGATAACCCGCAGCAGTCGCCGGAACCGTTGCCGTATCTGCGGCAGCAGGCGCGCAATGCGTACGACATCGCGCTGGAGGTCATGCTGCGTCCGCACGGCGCGGCCGACGCGACCACGGTATGCCGGACCAATTTCCGGGCGATGTACTGGACCATGGCGCAACAACTGGCGCACCACACGATATCGGGTTGTAACGTGCGCGTGGGTGACCTCATGGGCTCGGGCACTATCAGCGGTACCACGCCGGACTCGTTTGGCAGCCTGCTGGAGACCACGCGCAATGGCGCCGAGCCGGTGACGCTGGCCGATGGCAGCCGCCGAAGCTTTCTCGAGGATGGCGACGAGGTGATCATGACGGGCTGGTGCCAGGGCGAGGGCTTCCGTGTCGGCTTCGGCGAGGTGGCGGGCCGCATTCTGCCGGCCCGCATCCTGCCCACCTGTTGAGTCGGCTCTCACGCATCCCTCCATGCACGGGGGGCAACACGTCGGACCGTGTTGCCCCCCGGTTACATTTTTGCCCGACTTTAACGTTCGTACACACCTGCGGCAGTGGGTTTGTGCGAGAATTCGCCCCTGATTAAAACCACGCCCGGACCGGTTTGCCGGTACCGCGCGGATCGCCGGTCGTGCCACCGGTGCCTCAGCCCACGGCCCCGAATGCGTGACCGTCAGACTACGGATTGGTCGCGGCGCTGCCGTTAGTGGAGCGTATTGCCGTTAGTGTTTCCTGAACGCGCGGCTTGGCGCAGGCGGAGACACGGTGACAGCGGTGTTGCACACTAACCAGAAAATCACGGTGAATTACCGCGATTTCGGTCTAATTTCAGGGAAAATGCGGAGTTTTTATCCAGGACGCGCGCAAGCGCGGGGCCCTGTCCGCCTGCCCGGACAGAGCGCTTCGTGTGCGTGTGGGGCGCTGGATCGTCTCTCGGCTCAAGGCGTTCGGCATGGCATTTGAATTCGGAATTCGCGCATGGGCGGCCAGTGCGCCCGCGCTGCAGTCGCCAGATGCCTGGCGCGCGTGGAGCCACGCGCCCTGGGTGCCGACCGGCACCGAACTGCCTCAGTTGGCGCACATGGCGCCGATGTTGCGCCGGCGCGTCAACGCGCTTGGCCGCGCCGCACTGCATCCGGCCTACGCATGCCTGCCGCAGGACTACGCCGATGCCGCCACCGATGCCGCCACCGATGCCGCCACCGACGCCGCCACCGACGCCCATGTCCCTGCGCCCCGCACGGCCATGCCGATGGTCTTTGCCTCGCGTCATGGCGACACCGCGCGGGCGTTCGACATGCTGACCGAACTGGCCAGCGACCAGCCGCTTTCTCCGACCGCCTTTGGCCTGTCCGTCCACAATGCCGTGGGCGCGATGTTCTCGATCGACCAGGCCGATACCGCCAACCTGCAAGCCATCGCGGCGGGCCGCGATACCGTGGAGGCAGCCGTCGTGGAGGCCTGTGGCCTGCTGGCCGACGGCGCGCCGGAAGTTTTGCTGGTGTGCTACGACGCGCCGCTGCCGGAGCCCTATGTGCCGTTTGCCGACGAGCCCGATTGCCTGTACGGCTGGTGCTGGCGCATTGGCGCGCCGCGCGCGGGCGAGCCGGCGTGGCAGCTGGAATATGAGGCTGACGTGGGGGACGCTGCGGGGCACGCGGCGGAGGCGCGCCCGGGCGAGGCGGCGCCGCTGTTGCCGCATGGTCTCGACGTGCTGCGTTTCATGCTGACGGCGGCGCCCGAACTGCGCTATCGCGGCGAACGCGCGGTCTGGAGGTGGCGTCGCCATGGTTGAACGGTTCGACCGCGCCTGGCGCATCTGCGCCACCGGGCTCTGCTTCTCCAGTTTCGGTCTTGGCGGGCTGGTACTGCGCGTGGTGATATTCCCGCTGGTGTCGCTGTTGCCGTGGTCACGGCTGACACGCCAGCATGTATGCCGCGATATCGTGCATTACTCGTTCCGGCTGTTTATCTGGGTGATGCGCACGCTCGGCGTCAATCGCTGCGAGGTGCGGCATGCCGAGCGCCTGCAACGGTCGGGTCTGCTGATCGTGGCCAATCACCCGTCGCTGATCGACGTCATCTTCCTGATGGCGATTGCGCGTCGCGCCGATTGCGTGGTGCGCTCGGGGCTGGCGCGCAATCCGTTCACGCGCGGCCCCGTGCGGGCGGCGGGCTGGGTGCTCAACGACGCTGGCGCCGCCATGGTCGACGATTGCGTGGCATCGTTGCGCGCCGGCAATTCGCTGATGATCTTTCCCGAGGGCACGCGCACGCGGCCCAACGAACCGATGCGCCTGCAGCGCGGCGCGGCCAATATCGCGGTGCGCGGCGGTTTTGCGCTGACACCGGTGGTGATCCGCTGCACCCCGCCCAACCTGATCAAGGGGCAGAGCTGGTGGCGCGTGCCGTCGCGGTGTCCGCGTTACGTCATCGACGTGCATCCCGACATCCATGTCAACGACCTCGTGGCGCCCGGTACCGAGGATGCCCTGGCCGTGCGGCAGGTCACGCAATCGCTATCCGAATTTTTTACCAGGGAGGTCGGCCGTGAAGCCGCTTGAACAGGAAATCAAGGAACTGATCATTTCGGCGCTGTCGCTCGAAGACATCACGCCCGACGACATCGATACCACCGCACCGCTGTTCGTGGAAGGGCTGGGCCTCGATTCGATCGATGCGCTCGAACTCGGCCTGGCGCTGCAAAAGCGCTATGGCGTCACGATGAACGGCGACAAGGAAGCCATTCGCGCACGCTTTGCCAGCGTGGCCGCGCTGGCCGAATTCGTGACGGAGCAGCGCGCTGGCGCGCCCGCTGCCTGAGCGCAGTCCCCCGCCCATACCGGCATACCGGAACCAACGGAGTCCAGATCATGACCCACGACGAAATCTTTGCGCGCGTGGCCGCGGTGCTCGAGGAAACCTTCGAGATCGAGCCGGCCCGCATCGTGCCCGAGGCGCGGCTCTACGAAGACCTCGACATCGACAGCATCGATGCGGTGGACCTCATCGTCAAGCTCAAGCCGATGCTCGACAAGCCCGTCAAGCCGGAGCACTTCAAGACCGTGCGTACCGTGCAGGATGTGGTGCAGGCCCTTGCGCAACTGATCGATTCGCCGGCCACGGCCTGATCGCTGCCACGCATGTCCTGGCGCAAATGGGGACTGGGGCTGTCCATGGGGCTGCTCACGCTGTCCTATCCCGTGATCGTCTACCTTGGGCTGCAACACTGGTCGCCACGTGCCATGGCACTGGTGCTGGTGGCGCTTGTGTTGCTGCGTGTGGGGTCGTTTCGGCGGGCGCGTGCCAGGGCGCAGTCGCCGGCGCAACCGCCGGTCGCCGCGCCGCTCGCCACGCCGGCCAGTCGCGGTGCCACCGCGCTCCTTGCCGCGCTGCTGGCGATGGCGGTCCTTGCCACTGACAGCGCCTTGCCGCTCAAGTTCTATCCCGTGCTGGTCAACGCCACCATGCTGGTCGTGTTCGGCTGGAGCCTGCGTCATCCGCCTTCGCTGATCGAGCGGCTGGCGCGCCTGCGCGAACCCGATCTGCCGCCGCGCGGCGTGGCCTATACGCGGCGTGTGACGCAGGCCTGGTGCCTGTTCTTTGTCGCCAACGGCACGGCCGCCATGGTTACCGCGCTGTGGGCGAGCGACCGCGTCTGGGCGCTCTACAACGGCGCCATTGCCTATGTGCTGATCGGCGCGATGTTCGCCGGCGAATGGCTGGTGCGCCAGCGCGTGATGGCGCGACCCGCGGAGCACGGTCATGGTTGAGTGGTGCGGTCTCGGCGAGGTCATGGCCACGCGCGCCGCCGCCGCGGGCCAGGAGGGACCGAGCGATGCGCGCGCGTGGTTCACGCGCGCCGACGCCTGGCGGCGCGCGTTTGCCGCAAGCGATGGCGCGCGCTGGGCCCTCTATCTGGATGACACCGCGGAATTTGCCGCGGCGCTGTTCGGCGCATGGCACGCGGGCAAGCATGTGGTGCTGCCCGGCGACACGCGCGCGGAGACGCTGGCCGCGCTGCGCGCGCAAGTCGATGGCTGGGCCGGCGACATTGGAGAGGGTGCGGCACGCGGGGCCGCGCTGCAACCCGCGCCGGAAGCTGCCGCATCGGCATCCGCCCTCGGCTGGTCCGCATTGTCGACGCGCGACACCGGCATCACGCTGTTCACGTCGGGATCGACCGGCGCGCCGGAAGCCATTGCCAAGCGCCTCGACCAGCTCGATGCCGAGGTTCATGCGCTGGAGCAGGCTTTCGGTCCGCGGGTGGCCGGTGCGCGCCTGTTCAGCACGGTGTCTCACCAGCATATCTACGGCCTGCTGTTCTGCGTGCTGTGGCCGCTTGCGGCCGGGCGCGCGCTGCCGGCCGCGCGCCTCGCCTATCACGGCGAACTGATCGATGCCTGTCTGGCCGATGCGCGCCCCGCGCTGCTGGTCAGCAGTCCGGCCCATCTGCGGCGCATGCCCGGGACGCACGCGTGGGACGCGGTACGCCGGACCCTGGTCGCGGTGTTTTCGTCGGGCGGACCGCTGCCGGCCGATGCCGCGGCCGAGGCCACGCGCCTGCTCGGCGAAGCGCCCATCGAAGTGTTCGGCAGCTCGGAGACGGGCGGCATCGCATGGCGCCAGCGCACCACCCATGGCGACCGCTGGCAGGCGCTGCCGGCGGTGTCATGGCGCCTGGAGGACGGTTGTCTCGCGGTGCGTTCCCCGCATCTGCCCGACAGCGACTGGTTCATCTGTGCCGACCGCGCGCTGCCGGCCGGCGACGACAGCTTTGTGCTGGCGGGCCGTGCCGACCGCATCGTCAAGATCGAGGAGAAGCGCGTCTCGCTGACACGCATCGAGCAGGTGCTGTGCGGCTCGGCGCTCGTGCGCGAGGCGCGCGCGTTACTGGTGGAGCTGGACCTCGGCACGCGCGTGGCGGTGGCGGTGGTGCCCGGCGAAGCCGGGCAGGCGCTGCTGGCGCGCGAGGGACGGGCCGCATTGGGCGCGGCCCTGCGCGCGCTGCTCGCGGATGCCGTCGATGCGGTGGCATTGCCGCGCCGCTGGGCCTTTGTGCCGGCGCTACCCTGCAATGCACAGGGCAAGACCACCGAGGCGATGCTGCGCGACCTGTTCCGGCGGACCTTGCCCCAGGTGCAATGGGAGACGCAGGAGCCGGGCGCGGACAGCGCCGCCGCCACGCTGGAGGTGTCGGCCGACCTTGCCATCTTCGATGGGCATTTTCCCGACGCGCCGATCGTGCCGGGCGTGGCGCAGGTGGACTGGGTGATGACGCTCGCGCCGCAGCGCCTGCCGATCCCGCCGCGCGACCGCTTCCATCGGATCGACGTGCTCAAGTTCCAGAACGTGATCCGGCCTGGCGACATCGTGCAGATGGCGCTGACGTGGCAGCCCGATACGCAGGTGCTGGCGTTCCGCCTGACCTCCGCGGCCGGCCCGCACGCCAGTGGCAAGATTCTTTTTCATCCCGCGCAGCCATGAGCGAAGCCTTCCGTCCCGTCGTACTGGTCCCGGTCTACGATCATGAAGGTGCCATCGGCGCCATGGTCGGGGCGATCCTGCGCCATCCGTGGCCGTGCCTGCTGGTCGACGACGGCAGCGGCCCGGCCTGCGCCACCGTGTTGCGCGAACTGGCCGCGGCCCATCCCGAGCGGGTGCGGCTGCTGCGTCTGCCGCGGAACCAGGGCAAGGGCGGCGCCATCATGGCCGGCTTTACCGAGGCCGCGCGTCTCGGTTACACGCATGCGTTGCAGATCGATGCCGATGGCCAGCACGATGCGGACAGCTTGCCGCAATTCGCGGCGCTGGCATGCGCGCAGCCCGCGGCGATGATCTGCGGCCAACCGGTGTACGACGATACCGTCCCGCTCGGCCGCAAGATCGGGCGCTACGCGACCCATGTATGGGTGTGGATCAATACGCTGTCGTTCGAGATCCGCGATTCGATGTGCGGGCTGCGCGTATATCCGCTGGCGGCGGTCACGGCGCTGATGCGCGACGTCGAGCTCGGCAAGCGCATGGAGTTCGATACCGAGGTGCTGGTGCACCTGGTCTGGCGCGGCGTACGCGTGGTCAATGTGCCAACGCGCGTGACGTACCCCGCCGATGGCGTTTCGCACTTCGACGTGTGGCGCGACAACGTGCTGATCTCGCGCATGCATGCGCGTCTCTTCTTCGGCATGCTGTGGCGCCTGCCGCGGCTATTGGGCCGCAAGGTGGGGCTGGCATGAGCGTGGAGACCGGGCTGCGGAGTGCGCCGCCGCGCCACTGGAGCGCGCTTGGCGAAGCGACCTGCGCCTGGGGCGTGTGGACGCTGTACGGGCTGTACCGCGTATCGGGCCGCGCGCTGTTCCGGCTGGTGCTGTATCCGGTAGTGGCGTACTACTGGCTGTCGCGCCCGCTTGCGCGGCGCGCCTCGCTCGACTATCTGCGGCGCATGCAGGCCGCGGCCGGCACCATCGGCACGCGTCCCGCCTGGCGCCACTCGCTGCGCCATCTGTTCTCGTTTGCCGACACGCTGCTCGACAAGCTGCTGGCGATCGGCGGCCATTACCCGCTCCACAACGTCCGGCAGGAAGGGCACGAGGTACTCGTGCGCCAACTGGAAAGCGGGCAGGGCGGCATTATCGTCACGGCCCATATGGGCTGCCTGGAGCTGTGCCGTGTGCTGGCCAACCGGCGTGCCGGCCTGCGCCTGACAGTGCTGGTTCATACCGCGCATGCCGAACGCTTCAACCGCATCCTGGCGCGCCTCGATCCGCGCGCCGGGCTGCAGCTGTTGCAGGTGGACGACATCACGCCGGCCACGGCCGTGGAACTGCAGGCGCGCGTGCGCGCCGGAGAATTTGTCGCGATTGCGGGCGACCGCGCGCCGCTGCACAGCGGTCGCGCGGTGCGCGTGCCGTTCCTGGGCGCACCGGCGCGCTTTCCGGTGGGGCCTTACGTACTGGCGTCGCTGCTCGATTGCCCGCTGTTTGCGATGGGCTGCGTGCGGCACGGCAAGGGCCACCTGATGCGCGTCACCGAGCTTGCGCGCGAGGTCAGGCTGCCGCGTGCCTCGCGCGAGGCGGCGCTGGCCGGATACGCGACGGCCTACGTGCAATGGCTCGAGGCGCTGCTGGTGACCGCGCCGTACGACTGGTTCAACTTCTACGATTTCTGGGCCTAGCCCGGGATTCCAGACGCTTTCCGCTTTTGCTCATGCCCAAGGTCCTCAGTCACGAGATTACTCTCAGCCCGGCGTTTCACGACCTCGACCCGATGAACGTGGTCTGGCACGGCAACTACGCCCGCTATTTCGAACTGGCCCGCTGCGCGCTGCTGCAGCAGATCGACTACGACTATCCGCAGATGCGCGACTCCGGCTATGCGTGGCCGGTGGTGGACATGCGCATCAAGTTCGTGCGTCCGCTCGTATATGGCCAGGCGATGATCGTGCGCGCTACCTTCACCGAGTGGGAGAACCGGCTCAAGATCGATTACGAGATCCGCGATGCGCAGTCGGGCCAGCGTCTGACCAAGGGCTATTCGATCCAGGTGGCGGTGGAGATGGCGACCAACGAGATGCTGTATGTCTGCCCGCAGGTGTTGTGGGACCGTCTGGGGGTGCAGCCATGATGCGCCGCCGTTTGCTGTCGGTGCTGGCCGCCGCGCTCGGGACCGCGGTGCTGGCCGTGCCGATGCCGGTGCGCGCGCAGGGCGACCTTGCCGCGGCCGTCTCGGCCCGGCTGTCGGATGCCGCGGTGATTCGTGGCCGCTTCGAGCAGACGCGCAAGCTGGCTGGCTTCAGCAATCCGCTGGTGTCCAGGGGCGATTTCGTGGTGGCGCGCGGGCGTGGCGTGTTGTGGAGCACGCTCGAGCCGATCGCGTCGAGCCTGCTGGTCACGCCGGACAAGCTCGTCGTGCGCGGTGCCGACGGGCGCGTGCAGCAGCAGATGCAGGCCGATGCGCAACCGGCCATGCGCGTGGTGGGCGAATCGATGATCGCGGTGCTGCGTGGCGACCTGCGCGGCCTGTCGTCGCGCTTCGAGATCGATGGCAAGCTGGTCGGCAAGGCCGGCTGGACGCTGACGCTGGTGCCGACCGACGCAGGCATGAAGCGCGTGTTCGCCCGCATCGAGCTGGCGGGCGACCGCTTTGTGCGCGACGTGCGCATCGCGGAGGCCGGAGGCGATAGCACGACGGTGCGCATGATCGACCCGGTGGCCGCGAGCCAGCTCAGCGCCGCGGAGGAGCAGCGCTTTGAGTGAACTGGTGCACGGCATACGCCGCGGTCAACACGGCCCGACCCGCGTCGAGCGCCTGCTGGCGTTCGCGTGGCTGGTGCTGGTGCTGGCCGTGGTGGCCCACCAGGTGCAGTTCTGGCGCGCGTTCCGCGTCGATACCGACGTGATGGCACTGCTGCCGGCCAGCGAGCGTACCGCCACCGCCGACCGCGTGCTGCGGCAACTGGCCGACAGCGTCGCGAGCGAGGTCGTGGTGCTGGTGGGCAGCCCCGACTGGGCGCGCACGCGCGCCGCGGCCGGGCGCTTTGGTGCCGCCGCCGCGCAAGGGCAGGGCTTGCTGCAGCCGGTGGACAAGCTGGCCGCGTTCAACCTGGACGCCGCGCTCGCGTTCTACCGGCCCTGGCGCGATCGCCTGCTGACCGACGCGCAGCGCGCCATGCTGCGCGATACCACATCGGACCAACTGGCGCAGCAGGCGCTGACGCGGCTGTATCAGTTCTCCACCGGGCCGCACCTGACCGACTGGGCATCGGACCCGCTCGGCCTGTGGCAGGCATGGTGGCTGCAACGCGCGGCAGTGACGCGTGTGCACGAACGCGATGGCCTGGCCGCGCTCGAAGGCGATGGCCTGGCATGGGCGCTGCTGACGTATCGCATCACGCGGCCGGCGTTCTCCGTCAGCGGCGATACCGCCTATGGCGACCTGCTGGCGGCGGCCGGACGCGCGGCACGGCAGGGCGATGCGCAGGTACGCGTGATCGCCGCCGGCATTCCGCTTCATGCCGAAGCCGCGGCGGCACGGGCCAATCTCGAAATGAACGTGATCGGCTGGGGCTCGCTGGCGGCCGTGCTGCTGCTGGTGTGGCTGGCGTTTCGTTCGCTGCGGCCGATTGTGCTGGTGGGGCTGTCGCTCGCGGTGGGCACCGCGGCAGCGATTTCGGTCACGGCGCTGGTCTTCGACCGCGTGCACCTGATCACGCTGGTGTTCGGCGCGAGCCTGGTGGGCGTGGCGGAGGACTTCGGCATCCATTACTTCGTCGCGCGCCAGGCCTCGCCGCAGGCTTCGCCGCCGCGCGTGATGCGCTTCCTGTTTCCCGGCATGGCGCTGGCGCTGTCCACCAGCGTGGTGGCATATCTCGCGCTGGGCATCGCGCCGTTTCCGGGGTTGCGGCAGATGGCGCTGTTCTCCGCGGTGGGCCTGGTGGCCGCGTTCGTGACCGTGGTGTTCTGGTTTCCGTTGCTCGATCGCGGCACGCCGCGCCAGACGCGGCTGTCGCAATGGCTCGCCGCAAGCCTGGCACGCTGGCCGCGTGTGCGGGCCGACCGCCGCACGTGGATCGCGCTGCTGGTACTCGCCGCCATCATCGTGCCCGGCGTGCTGCGCGTAGATGTGGTGGACGATGTGCGCCAGTTGCAAAGTTCGCCGCAGGCCCTGATCGATGCGCAACGCGCGGCCGGGCGGCTGCTGGGCACGCCGAGCCCCGCGCAGTTCGTGCTCGTGCGCGGCAGCACGCCGGACCAGGTGCTGGCGCGGGAGGAGGCGGTCAAGGACGCGCTGGCCAGCGTGGTGGCTGCGGGCAAGCTCGAAGGCGTACTGGCGATTTCGGACTGGGTGCCGTCGGCGGCGCGCCAGCAGGCCGACGCGGCACTCGCGGACCGGCAGGAAGCGGCAGTGCGCGAACGGGTCGCACAGATCGTGGGCGGCGCGATTGCCGCGCCGCGCGGCGTCTCGGCGCAACCACTGACGCTCGACGCGTGGCTCGCGCATCCGGTTTCGAATACGCTGCGGCACTTGTGGTTAGGGCGCGAAGGTAGCGGCCAAGATAGTGGCTACGCCAGCGTGATGCTGCTGCGCGGGCTCGACAGTCCGGCCACCATGCCCGCCATCGAGGCGGCCGTGGCCACCGTGCCGGGTGCCGAATGGGTCGATCGCATCGCCGGGCTATCGTCGCTGCTGCGCCATTACCGGGTGTTGATGAGCTGGCTGCTGCTGGCCGGGGCTGCCGGCGTGGCGGTGCTGCTGGCCTGGCGTTACGGCCGCGCGGGCTGGCGCGCGCTGGTGCCGACCTTGCTGGCGGCCGCGTTCAGCGTGGCGGTGCTGGGCTGGCTTGGCGTGCCGTTGCAGCTGTTCTCGGTACTGGCGCTGGCGCTGCTGCTGGGCGTGGGCGTGGACTATGGCATTTTCCTGCTCGAACACCCGGGCGATGGGGTGTCGTGGACCGCGATCGTGCTCGGCGCGGCCAGTACGCTGCTGGCCTTCGGCCTGCTCGCGCTGTCTTCCACGCCGGCGCTCCATGCGTTTGGCATGACCATGCTGTGCGGCGTGGGTGCGGTCTGGGTGCTGTCACCCTGGTTCCGCCCGGCCGTGCCGCATGCCGCGGCATCATCACAACACTGACAAGGTAGAAGGTAAGGTCGCCTCATGAACACTGAACAGGCCGAAGTACTGATCGTTGGCGCCGGGCCCGCGGGCTCGGTGGCGGCAGGGCTGCTGCGCAAGCGCGGCATCGATGTGCTGGTCATCGAGAAGGAAACCTTTCCCCGCTTTTCCATCGGCGAAAGCCTGCTGCCACAAAGCATGGCGTATATCGAGGAAGCCGGCATGCTGCAGGCCGTGGTCGAGGCCGGCTTCCAGTACAAGAACGGCGCCTCGTTCGTGCGCGGCGACCGCTATACCGATTTCGATTTTCGCGACAAGTTCTCGCCGGGCTGGGGCACGACCTACCAGGTGCAGCGCGCGACGTTCGACGATGTGCTGATCCGCGAGGCGCAGAAGCAGGGCGCGCGCGTGCGCTTCGGTCATGTGGTGGAAGCAGTGGACGCGGTGGACGTCGGCGGCGCGCAGCCGGTGGTGACCGTGCGCCCGCCCGAGGGCGAGCCCTACCGCGTGCAGGCAAAATTCCTGCTCGATGCGTCCGGCTTCGGCCGCATTCTGCCGCGCCTGCTGCAGCTCGAGTCGCCGTCCAACTTTCCGGTGCGCGCGGCGATCTTCACGCATGTGGAGGACCGCATTCCACCGGGCACGTTCGATCGCAACAAGATTCGCATCAGCGTGCACCCCGAGCATGTGGACGTGTGGTACTGGACCATTCCGTTCTCCGATGGGCGCTGCTCGCAGGGCGTGGTGGCCGAGAAGGCCTTCCTCGACCGCTATACCGGCACCGAGAGCGAACGTCTGCGCACACTGTGCAACGAGGAGCCGGGCCTGGCGTCGCTGCTGCGCGATGCCAACTGGGATACGCCCGCACGTCAGATCGTCGGCTACTCGGCCAATGTCCGGTCGCTGTGGGGCAACGGCTACGCACTGCTCGGCAATGCCGGCGAATTCCTCGACCCGGTGTTCTCGTCGGGCGTGACCATCGCGTTCAAGTCCGCGAGCCTGGCCACCGCCTGCCTGATGCGCCAGCTGGCCGGTGAAACCGTGGACTGGGAGCAGGATTTTGCGCGCCCGCTGCGCGCCGGTGTCGCCTGCTTCCGCACCTTCGTCGAGGCGTGGTACCAGGGCAGTTTCCAGAAGGTCATCTTCCATCCGCATGCCACGCCCGAGATTCGCCGCATGATCTCGGCGATCCTGGCCGGCTATGCATGGGATACCGACAATCCGTTCGTGGCCGAGTCGCGGCGCCGCCTGGGTGTGCTGGAGCAGCTTTGCACGGGCTGAGACATACCCTCCCATGGCTGGTCGCCGTCCTGCTGCTCGGCGCGTGTGCCGGCGCGCCGCCGGTGGAACCGGGCGCGGTGCCTGCCGTGATACAAGGCACGGACTCAGCCACGGACTCAGCCACGGACGCGGCGCCAGGGACGATGCCGCTGCTGCGTCTGCCGCCGGCTTCGCTTGGCCGCACGCTGCAGCTCCAGCAACAGATCACCGTGCAGTACCCGTCGCCGCAGGGGGAGCAGACGCGCGATATTCTGGCGCTGCTGGAGGCCGATGCCGCGCATACCCGGCTCGCCGCGATGGCGGGCGGGCAGGTCCTGGCGCGGCTCGACTGGGATGGCCGCGACCTGCATGTGACGCGCGCGCCGTGGGCGCCCGCGGAACTTGTGCCGGAGCGTATCCTCAGTGACCTGCAGCTGTCGCTCTGGCCCGTGCCGGCGATTGCGGCGGTCTTGCCGGCTGGCTGGCACGTCGAGGACATGGGCGACGTGCGCCGCCTGCGCGCGGGTAACGAGGTCGTGGCGGAGGTGCGTCATCCCGATGCCATCACCACGGTGTTCGACCAGCGCCGCGCCGGCTACCGGCTGACGATCCGCACGCTACAGCGGACAGGAGGGCAGCCATGACAATCTATCTGAACGCGTGCAACGTCATCTGCGCGCTCGGCAGCGGCAACGATGCCGTGCGGGCCGCGCTGTGGCGCACCGATGGACCGGCCGGGGGCGAGCTGACCGACCGCTATACGCCCGGACTGCCATTGCATCTCGGCACCGTGCGCGAGCCGCTCTCGGCCGCCGACCTGCCCGTCGATACGCCGGCGCGTCATCGCAGCCGCAACAATGCGCTGCTGCTGCGCACGCTGGACGCCATGCGTCCCGCGGTGGCGGCGGCGATCGCGCGCGTGGGCCCGGCCCGCGTGGCGGTGGTGCTCGGGACCAGCACGTCGGGCATCAGCGATGCGGAGCGCGCCGTGCGCGCGCGCGTGAGCGCGGGCGCGTGGCCGCCGGCGTTTCACTATGGCCAGCTCGAACTCGGCTCGCCCGCGCAATTCCTCGCGGCCACGCTGGGCATCGCGGGGCCGGCCTATACGCTGTCGACGGCGTGTTCGTCGAGTGCCAAGGCGCTCGCATGCGCGGCGCGGCTGCTGCGCCATGGCATGGTCGATGTTGCCATCGCGGGCGGTGTCGATACGTTGTGCAGCTTTACCATCGCCGGTTTTCGCGCGCTCGATTCCGTGAGCGTGGAACGCTGCAATCCGCTCTCGCTGCATCGCCATGGCATCAACCTGGGCGAGGGTGCCGCGCTGTTCGTGATGTCGCGAGAGCCCGGTCCGGTGCGGCTGGCGGGCTGGGGCGAAACCTCGGACGCGCACCATATGTCGGCCCCCGACCCAAGCGGCACCGGGGCGCGCGTGGCCATGCAACAAGCCCTCGCGGGCGCGGGGCTGGCGGCCGCCGACATCGATTACCTGAATCTCCATGGCACCGCTACCGAGCAGAACGATGCGATGGAAACGCGCGCGGTGGCCGATGTGCTCGGGCCACGCGTGCCCGTGAGTTCCACCAAGCCGCAGACCGGTCATGCGCTCGGCGGTGCCGGCGCGGTGGAGGCCGCGCTGATGTGGCTGACGCTGACCGACAATCCGCGCGGCCGGCTGCCCGCGCACTGGTGGGATGGCGCGGTGGATCCGGCGCTGCCCGCGCTGCAGGTGGTAGGCGCCGACGATGCGCTCGGCCGTGCGCCGCGCCATGTCATGAGCAATTCGTTTGCGTTTGGCGGCAGCAACAGCGTGCTGCTGATGGGGGCGGCATGAGCGAACTACCGAAGTTGACCCCCGCGTCGCCGCCTGGGCGGTGGTCCGGGATGGCGCCGGATCCGCTGCCGCCGATCGCCGAGATCGTGCCGCATGCCGGCGCCATGCGGCTGGTCGACGAGCTGGTGCAGGCCGATGCCGAGCGGTGCATCACGCGCGCCACGGTGCGCGCGACGCAGCTGTTTGTCGACGAGGCCGGTATGCCGGGCTGGGTCGGCATCGAGTATATGGCGCAGACCATCGCCGCCTGGGCCGGCATGCGCGACCGCGCGGCCGGCCAGCCGCCGGGGCTGGGCTTTCTGCTCGGCTCGCGGCGCTATGTGTGCGAGGTGCCGGCGTTTCCGGTCGGCAGCGTGCTGCTCACCGAGGTGAACCTGGAACTTGCCGGCGACAACGGGCTTGGCATGTTCTCGTGCACCATCCTGCTCGCCGGCCGCGAGGTCGCGCGCGCCAATGTTTCGGTATTCCAGCCCGCGGACGCGCGGGCGTTCCTGCAAGGATTGCAACCATGACGACCAAGACCGTGCTGGTCACGGGTTCCTCGCGCGGCATCGGCCGCGCCATCGCGCTGCGGCTGGCCCGCGACGGCTACGATGTGGTGGTGCACTGCCGCGCCAGCCGCGACGAGGCGGAATCCGTGGCCGATGCCGTGCGCGCATTCGGCCGCAACGCGCGCGTGCTGAGCTTCGATATCGGCCAGCGCGAGGCGACGGCCAGCGTGCTGCTGGCGGATATCGAAGAGCATGGCTGCTACTACGGCGTGGTGTGCAATGCCGGCATTGCGCGCGACGCGGCCTTTCCGGCCATGAGCGGCGAGGAGTGGGACGAGGTCGTGCATACCAACCTCGATGCCTTTTACAACGTGCTCAACCCGCTCGTGATGCCGATGGTGCAGCGCCGGCAACCGGGTCGGATCGTCACGCTGTCGTCGGTGTCGGGACTGGTCGGCAATCGCGGGCAGACCAACTACAGCGCCGCCAAGGCCGGCATTATCGGCGCCACCAAGGCGCTCGCGATCGAGCTGGCCAAGCGCGCCATCACGGTCAACTGCGTGGCGCCGGGCCTGATCGACACCGAGATGGTCGAGGCACACGTGCGCGAGGAAGCGTTGAAGATGATTCCGGCGCGCCGCATGGGCACGCCGGATGAAGTGGCGGCGACCGTGGCCTTCCTGCTGTCGGCGGACGCGGGCTACATCACGCGGCAGGTCATTTCCGTGAATGGGGGGATGTTCGGATGAAGCGCGTCGTCATTACGGGCGCCGGCGCCATCAGCGCCATCGGCAACGACTGGCCCAGCGTGCGCGCACGCCTGGCCAGCGGGCGTACGGCGGTGGTGAATATGCCGGAATGGGAAGACTTCCGCGGCCTCAACACGCGGCTGGGCGCACCGGTGCCGCCGTTCGCGCTGCCGCCGCATTACACGCGCAAGCTCACGCGCGCGATGGGGCGGGTGGCGCTGATGGCGGTGCTGGCCAGCGAGGCGGCGCTGCAGGATGCCGGCCTGCTTGGTGATCCGCTGGTGACCGGCGGCGACATGGGCATTGCGTATGGGTCGTCGACGGGCACGCCGCAGGCAGTGGCCGATTTTGGCCGCATGATCACCGAACGCACCACCGAGGACATCAGCGCCACCACATATATCCGCATGATGCCGCATACCACCGCCGTCAATATCGGCGTGTTCTTTGGTATCAAGGGCCGCATCGTGACGACATCGAGCGCGTGCACCTCGGGCAGCCAGGGCATCGGCTATGCGTTCGAGGCCATCCGCGCGGGACGGCAGGTAGCGATGCTGGCGGGCGGTGCGGAGGAACTCGACGCGACCGAAGCGGCGGTGTTCGATACGCTGTTTGCCACCAGCACGTGCAACGATCGTCCCCACACCACGCCGCGCCCGTTCGATGCGGCGCGCGACGGGCTGGTGCTGGGCGAGGGCGCGGGCACGCTGGTGCTCGAGGAACTGGAGCATGCACAGGCGCGCGGCGCCAGGATCCTCGCGGAGATTGTCGGCTATGGCACCAACAGCGACGGTACGCACGTGACGCAGCCTCAGGCGGAGACCATGGCGATGGCGATGCGCCTGGCGTTGCGCGACGCGGAGATCGGCCCCGAGCGCATCGCCTACGTCAACGCGCACGGCACCGCCACCGATCATGGCGATATCGCCGAGTCGCACGCCACGCACGCCGTGCTGGGCGAGCGCGTGCCCGTGAGCTCGCTCAAGAGTTTCGTGGGCCATACGCTCGGCGCGTGCGGCGCACTGGAGGCCTGGATGACGATCGAGATGATGCGCGACGGCTGGTTCGCGCCTACGGCTAACCTCGACACACCGGATCCGCGCTGCGCGCCGCTGGACCATATCGTCGGCACCGGTCGCGAAATCGACGCGGAGTATGTGATGAGCAACAACTTTGCGTTTGGCGGCATCAATACGTCGCTGGTGTTCCGGCGCTGGGAAGGCTGAGAGTCGTCATTGGCCGGGCTGTCCCGGCCGGCCCGAGCCGCTGTTTTTTTTGCTGTTCCTGCTGTTTGCCTGAACCTGCCGTACCCTTTTCCACAACCACAACAAAGGAAGGTCATGAAACACGCCATCACGCTTGCCGCCGCTCTGGTCTGCGCCAGCACGCTGTTTGCCACGCCCGCCGCGGCACGCGATACCAAGTACATGCTGCCGTTCAAGGACGTCCTTGAGCTGCCGGAAGCGAAGGAAAAGCTCGACGGTTCCGTCAAGTTCTACCTGGCAGGCGAGAAGACGCCCAAGGTGCTGAACAAGATGGAAAGCGATGTCTCCAACAAGAAGACCAATGGCGTGGGCAAGAGCGACGAGGTGGCCTGCCAGTGGGCCGCACTGTCGGTGCTGGTGGCGTTCCAGGACAAGGCCAAGTCGCTGGGGGCGAATGCGGTGGTGGATATGGCCAGCTACTACAGGAAGAACGAGGTGGCCGACGCTCACGACTTCGAATGTCACGCCGGCGCCGTGGTGGTGGGCGTGGCGATGAAGGGCACCTACGCCAAGGTCGCCGACAAGTAAGCAACAAGTAAGCGACAAGCACGGGACAAGTAAGCGGCCAGGCCCGCTCAGTTGACCTTTTCCAGGGTTGCGCACGCGGTGCGCAGCATGGCCGAGTACCGCTCGAGGTTCGGTTCGATGCGGTACACCGGGCCCGCGATCGAAATGGCATAGCACTCGCCCGATAGCCGGACCGGCCACGCCAGTGCGCCGACATCGGGCATCGACTCGCTCAGGTTGACGAAGGCGCCGCGCTCGCGCGCGCGGCGCAGGTCGGCTTCGAGCGTGGCCGCCGTGGTCAGCGTGCGCGCGGTAAAGCGTGCGAACGGCAATTGCGCCAGCAGCGTGGTGCGCTCGGCGTCGTCCATCATCGCCAGCAGGGCCTTGCCGATGGAATTGGCATGCAGCTCGCGCCGCTCGCCCGCGGTGGCGATATAGCGGATCGCATGCGGCGACTCCAGGACGTCGAGATAGAGCACCGCCTGGCCTTCATGCAGCTTGCCGATCACGATGGTCTCGCCGGTCGCATCGCGCAATTCGCTCATGGTGTCGTGGACGCGGTCGAGCACGGGGTCGTGCCGCGCGATCTGCTGGGCCATCGCCAGCAGGCGGCCGGTGGGGTAATAGCCCTGGCGCCGCCCGGTCTCGTACAGGTAGCCCAGCGACGTCAGCGTGCGGATCAGCGCGAGGCAGCTCGAGGCCGGCACCGCCAGCAGGCGCGCCAGCTCCGATAGCGAGAGCGCGCGCCGCTCGCGCGCAAAGGTCTCGATGATCTCGATGATGCGCAGCGCGGTCTTGACGTTCGTCGCGGGGCTTGCGGTCGGATTGGCGGGCGGCGCCTTGGCTGCCGAGGTAGAGGATTTGGCCATGGATGGGATGGAGCGTCAGCCGCGGATCTCGGCCGCGGCCGGCACCAGCAGGTGGACCAGGCGGCTGACCCCGCGAAAGCCCGTCCAGTCCTCGCCGAGACCGGCCGCACGGATCTGGTCCGCGTGCCGGGCGAAGATCGCCTGCAGCGTGCGCGTCTGCTGGAACGCCAGAATGATACGTGACGGTCTTACTGTTGTATTGAGAATAATGATGTCAGTTGACCAAGCCACACGCCGCCGTGCGCGGCGCACCTCAGGGTTCCCCCCGTTGACGGCGTGATTTTCATATCTATAAAATAAAATTCATAAACATGAAAATTAGCATGCCTTGCGCTGGCATGCACCGTTGGAGACAGCCCACCCCATGACGCAGACCTACTTCGTCCGCACCGAGGACGTCCCCGGCTATCATCCGGCCAATCACATTGGCACGCTCAATCGCCGCATTATCGGCCGCGATAACGTCGGAGCGACCCAGCTCGAAGTCATCCACGGCACCATCGAGCGCGGCAAGGGTGCGCTGCCGCATGCGCATCCGGGCATCGAGCAGGTTTGCTACATCCTCGAAGGGCGTGCACGGGCCGAGGTCAATGGCGAGGTGTGCGAGCTCGGGCCGGGCGAATGCTGTTTCTTTCCCGCCGATGCGATGCATGTCTTTACCGTGATCAGCGAGGAGCCGGTCAAGCTGCTCGTGATCTATGCACCGCCATACGAAGAAGCGCCGGATCGCGTGATTCGCCCGGCGGCATAACGACAGCACTGGAGGAGACCAGCATGCGGAAATTCCATCTGCGGCGCCTGGCGGCGACCGCGGCAACCCTGGCCGTGGCGTTGCCCGCGGCGCTGTTTGCGACCCCGTCCATGGGCAGCGATGCGTATCCGAGCCGGCCGATCCGGCTGGTGGTGCCGTTTGCCGCGGGCAGCGGTACCGATGCGGTAGCGCGCATAACCGCCAAGGAACTTGGCGACGCGCTCGGCCAGAACGTGGTGGTCGACAACCGTCCCGGCGCCAATGGCGCGATCGCGGCAGAGCTGGTGGCGCAGTCCGCGCCCGATGGCTACACGTTGTTCATGACCACCAATACGACGCATTCGGCGAATCCGTCGCTGATGAAGAAGCTGCCCTACGACCCGATCAAGGACTTTACGCCCGTGGCCCGCATGGGCAACCTGCCGTTCATGCTCGTGATCAACCCGAAGCTCCCGGTGAAGTCCGTCGCCGAGCTGATCGCGTACGCCAGGACGCATCCGGGCATGTCGTATGCGAGCGGCAACAGCACCGGCATCGTATCGGGTGCCACCTTCGGTCGCATGGCCGGCATCGATCTGTTGCACGTGCCATACAAGAGCACGCCGCCGGCCATGACCGATGTCATCGCGGGCCAGGTGCCGATGATGTTCGTCGATGTCGCGGCCGGTATTGCCAACGTCAAGGCCGGCAAGATGCGCGCGCTGGCGGTGACCACCGCGCAGCGCAGCCGGCTGCTGCCCGATCTGCCGCCGATCGGCGATACGCCTGAGCTCAAGGGCTTCGACATTACCTCCTGGAACGGCGTATTCGCACCAGCGCGCATGCCCGCGCCGATCGTCGACCGCCTCAACCGCGAGCTGTCGAAGATCGCGGCCAGCAAGGAGGCGGCGCCCAAGTTCGAGGCGCTCGGTTTCGAAGCGTTCGGGCAGTCGCCGCAGCAGTTCGCCGCGTTCGTAAACAGCGAACTGGTCAAGTGGACCCGGCTGGTCAAGGACGCGGGCATTCAGCCCGAGTAGGGCGGGCAAACCAGCGAGCGTAAGGCGCAGCATGAATTTCGAACGAACTCCCGAACAGAACGCCATCGTCGAGGCCGTCGCGCAGCTTTGCGGCGACTTCGGCCCCGACTACTGGGCCGGGCTCGACGCCCGCCACGAGTTTCCGCACGCGTTTCACCAGGCGATGGCGGGCGCGGGCTGGCTCGGCATTGCGATGCCCGAGCAGTATGGCGGCGCGGGGCTCGGCATCACCGAGGCGGCGCTGATCATGCAGACGGTGTCGGCTTCCGGCGCCGGCTTCTCGGGCGCCTCGGCCATCCATATGAACGTGTTCGGCCTGAATCCGGTGGTCGTGTTCGGTACCGAAGCGCAGCAGCAGGCCGCCTTGCCACCGCTGATCGCCGGCCAGGAGAAGGCGTGCTTTGCCGTGACCGAGCCCGATGCCGGGCTCGATACCACGCACCTGAAGACGCAGGCGGTGCGCACCACCGATGGCGCTGCCTATCGCGTGGATGGCCGCAAGATCTGGATTTCGACGGCGCAGGTGGCCACGCGCATGCTGCTGCTGGCGCGCACCACGCCGCTGGAGCAGGTGGCCAAGCCCACCCAGGGGCTGAGCCTGTTCTATACGCGGCTCGACCGCGACCGCGTGGAAGTGCGCGAGATCGACAAGATGGGGCGCGGGGCGGTCGACTCCAACATGCTGTTTATCGACGGCCTGATGGTGCCGGCCGCGGATCGCATCGGCGATGAGGGCAGGGGCTTCGAGTACATCCTGCATGGCCTGAATCCCGAGCGCATCCTGATTGCCGCCGAGGCGGTCGGACTGGGCCGCGCCGCGCTGGACGCCGCCACGCGCTACGCCCGCGAGCGCACCGTGTTCGGCCGTCCGATCGGGCAGAACCAGGGCATCCAGCATCCGCTCGCGCAGGCCTGGATGGCGCTCGAAGCCGCGGACATGATGGTGTGGAAGGCCGCCTGGCTCTATGACCACGGCAAGCCATGCGGCGCGGAAGCCAACGCGGCCAAGTACCTCGCGGCCGAGGCGGCGCACCAGGCCTGCCAGACCGCCGTGCTGACGCTGGGCGGCATGGGCTATGCGCGCGAGTACCACGTCGAGCGCTATCTGCGCGAATCCTATATCCCGCGCATCGCCCCGGTCAGCGCGCAGCTGATCATGTGCCATATCGCCGAGCGCGTGCTCGGGCTGCCCAAATCGTACTAGCGGGCCGGGGTGGACGGAGGGTCGGCGGCGCGCAGTGAAAACGACCCGACAGATTGGCACGCATCGGCACGAATGGCACGAATGGCACGAATGGCACGAATGGCACGGATGGGCCCCGATCCCCGTATCGCCACCGTATCGACATGAGGCCGCATGAAAAAAGCCCCGGATCGAGCGATCCGGGGCCTTCCTCTTGCAGGTTTCCCACGCGCCGCGCCACGAACACCGTGTCGAGCGTGACGCCTTTCAGCGATGAAACACGAAGGCCGTAGGCGCGGCGGTGGCGGTGGATTCTTCCCATCAAGAACCACACCGCGCGATTCTGGGGGACCCTGCCCGTCCGTCCAGGTCGCGGAAATCTTTCGTACTGCCTGTTCTTACGTACTGCCCTTACATACTGCCGGGTGAAGTAAAGCGGTGCCTTCCGGGGCTTGTTGCCAGCGATTCGGGGGTTGCTGCCGGGCTACTGGCGCACTACTTGCCGAGCTCGTGGCCGATCACGCCGCCGACCACCGCGCCACCGACCGTACCGGCCGTGCTGCCGTTGGTCAGTTCATGGCCCGCGTAGCCACCCGCGGCCGCGCCGCCCAAGGTGCAGCCGGACAGTGCCCACATGCATGCGCCCGCGCTGAGCGCCATTGCGATTCGCTTCCACATGATCTGTCTCCTGCAACGTCCTCACACGTCTGCAGAATAGGCGCCCGGACGCGCGTGGCCTCTCCGGCGCCCGCCGATTGAGTTGTAGGAATCGTCGGACGGCAACGCGGGCGGGCGGTCGGCATGTCAAGCGTCGTAGCGCAATGTTTCAGTCGCGCCGCGCCGCTCTCCTCTTCAGGCTCGGCGGTAGTTGCCGATAACCCTTTCAGACGCCGGGGAATGTGCGAGGCCGCGCGCGATTGCGGGTACGATCCGGCGCCCGCGCCGGCGCGCAGGTCCGCCTCTTCCTGCCGTTGTCCGCCTTGCCGGGCCGATTTCCCGTATGCCTTCCGACGCAATCCTGATGATGTCCCCCAGTTACGACGCGCTGCTCGTCCTGTTCTCGCTGCTGGTGGCGACACTGGCTTCGTACACGGCCCTCGATCTCGCGGGCCGCATTGCCAGCGCGCGCGCACGCCAGGCGCAGGCGTGGCTGGCCGGCGGCGCGCTGGCCATGGGCCTGGGGATCTGGTCAATGCATTTCGTCGGCATGCTGGCGTTTCGTCTGCCGATTCCGCTCGGCTACGACGTGGGCATCACCGTGCTGTCGCTCGCCATCGCCGTCGTGGCGTCGGCCTTCGCGCTGCACCTGGTCTGCCAGGAGCACCTGCCGTGGCAACGGTTGCTGATGGGTGCGCTGGTGCTGGGCGGCGCCGTGGCGAGCATGCATTACACAGGGATGGCGGCGCTGCGCATGGATCCTGGTATTTCCTACCATCCGTCGCTGTTTGCGCTGTCGATCCTGATTGCGGTGGCCGCTTCCGGGGCGGCGCTCTGGATTGCCTTCCGGCTGCGCCGCAACATGCCGCGGGTGTATCAGTTACGCATGGGCGCGGCGGTGATCATGGGCGGTGCCATCGCGGCCATGCATTACACCGGCATGGCGGCCGCGCAATTCCCGTCAGGCAGCATCTGCCGCGCCGCCACCACGGGTGTGGACAGCAACGCGCTGGCGCTGCCGATCCTGGTGATCACGGTGTGCGTGCTCGCGGTAGCGCTGATCACGTCGATTCTCGACATGCGGCTCGAGATGCAAACCTCGCTCATGGCCAGGGCGCTCGGCGTGGCTAACCAGGAACTGGAATTCCTCGCGCTGCACGACAAGCTCACGCGCCTGCCCAACCGTGCGCTGCTCGACGACCGCTTCCAGCAGGTGATCCAGGCCAGCGTGCGCCAGCAGGGCCGCTTTGCCGTGCTGTTTGTCGACCTCGACGGCTTCAAGGGGATCAACGATACCTACGGCCACCACGTCGGCGACGCGCTGCTGGTGGAGATTGCCGGCCGGCTGTGTGCCGGCATGCGTTCGGGGGACACCGTTTCACGCGTGGGCGGCGACGAATTCGTGCTGCTGACACGCGTGGACGAGCCCGAGGATGCCGGCGTGGTCGCCGAATCGCTGCTGGCCGCGCTGCGCGAAACCGTGCACGTGGGTGGGCTGGGGTTGCATGTGTCCGCAAGCATCGGCATCGCGCTGCATCCGGCCGACGGCGCCGACCAGGATACGCTGATGACCAATGCGGACGCCGCCATGTACCACGCCAAGGCGAGCGGGCGCAACGCGTACTGCTTCTTCGAACGCTCGATGAACCACCAGGCCCGCGCGCAGCAGACGCTGCTGCAGGACTTGCGCGCCGCGCTCAGGCAGAACCAGCTTCAGCTGCACTACCAGCCCAAGTATTCGGCCGATGGCCAGACGCTGATCGGCGCCGAAGCGCTGCTGCGCTGGAACCACCCCACGCAGGGCCAGCTCATGCCGGACCAGTTCATTTCGCTGGCGGAGAAGACCGGCGCCATCGTCGCCATCGGCAACTGGGTTCTCGACGAGGCGTGCCGCCAGCTATCGGTATGGCACGCGGCGGGGCGCACCTCGTTGTCGATCGCCGTCAACCTGTCGGCGCTGCAGTTCTGTCATGTGGGAATGGTCGATGCGGTGGCGGGGGCGATCGCGCGCCATGGCGTACCGCCGGCGGCGTTGACCCTGGAGATCACGGAAAGCACGGCGATGCGCGACGTGGAGACCAGCCTGGCCATTCTCACGCAACTCGATGACATGGGCGTGCGTATCGCCATCGACGATTTCGGCACGGGCTATTCGAGCCTGCTGCACCTGAAGCGGATTCCCGCCAGCGAGCTCAAGATCGATCGCGGCTTTGTACGGGAACTGGAGGAGGATTCAGAGGACGCGGCCATCGTCTCGGCGATCGTCGCGCTCGGCCGCACCCTGAACCTCAAGGTGGTGGCCGAAGGGGTGGAAACCGCGGCGCAGCAGGCGTTTCTGGCCGGACTCGGCTGCGACGCGTTGCAAGGCTACCTGCTCGGCCGGCCGATGCCTGCCGAGCAGTTCCCGGTGCAGGTCAGCCGCCCTGCGTGAACGGGTCGCGCGTCTCGTGCACCGAGCGGGCGCCATCGGTAAAGGCGCTGCGCGGATCGTGCACGCCGCGGGCGCCGTCGGTAAAGGGGTCGCGCGCGCCGACGCGCGCACCATCGGTATAGGGGTCGGCGGCGCGCGTCGCCGCATTGGCCAGGCCCGCGGTGCCGGCCAGCGTGGCGAGCAACGTGGTGGACAGCAGGACATGTCTGAACGTTCGCATGGTGAGCTCCTTGAAATGGCAAAGCGTGGGGGACGGAGGATCGAAAGCGGGCCGGGCCGGATGCCCGGGCTGCCCTTGTCGATCACGGAGCCAGTTTAGAAATAACGCGCCCACGTCAGCATGACTGCGCGATGACATTGCTGTCATGCCGCAAATCCCGACGGAAAAATTGCAGGAAGCGGGCCCCCTCGGCGTGAAAGTCGCAATCCTGACCCCTCTGACGTGGGGACTGGGGAGCAAACACCCTGTAGAATCCTGTCTGACCCAGCGTCGACCCGCTGGCGCGCGAGCCCGGGGTTCAGCAGGGCTCGTCCCGTGTTCATCCCGGTGTGTCGAGCGAAAACCAACTTGCGCGACAACTAGTTAAGCCAAAACCGGGCCGCCTCCGTCCAAGTTTTTCATCGGCCAGCCCGTGCGTGGCGGCCCATCACAAAAGTCATGTCCGAGTCCGAATCAGCCAAGCAAGCCGCCGTGACCTGGATCCACGAGCAGATGGATCGCCATGGTCTGACCTTCGACGATCTGGTCGAGGCAGGCTGTTTTGCCCATCTGGAGGGCGACGAGGGCGCTGACGGCCATGAGGGCCTGGAAGGCCACGAGGGCCACGAAGGCCGCGGCGGCCATGAGCCTCGCGACAGCGAGGCCGCGGGAGCAGCCACGCCGGCCCGCGCCACGCCGTTGTACCGCAACGCGATGGGGCAGACGTGGGACGGTACCGGGGAATATCCGGACTGGCTGCAACGCGCGGTCAACGCCGGCCAGTCGATCGATTTCTATCGCGTCGACTGAGCGTCGACTGAGCGTCGGCATGCCGGCGCGCGCGCCGGGGATCGCATGGAAACGTTGCGCGTTCAGGTTGCACGTTCAGGTTGCGCGTTCAGCGCGGACCGGACCGGTGCGACGGACGCACCGCGCGGTGTCAGCAGGCGCGGGCAGGCAACCGTTCGGCCGTGGGAGGCGCCAGGAGGGAAGCATAGCTGGCGAAGATAGCCGGAGCGGCCAGGGGGGCGACGTGGCGCTGGTGCATCAGTGCCACGGCGGGAATTTCCGGCAGCGGCATCGCGCTGGCGGCACAGGACGGGCATGCGCTGCAACTGCCCGCGACGTGTTGGGTGGCATGGCGGCCACCATGGTGCGCGCCGTGAGGCATGGCGCCTTCGCCAGGATGGCCAGTGGCGTCACGCCACTGCGGCAGGTCTTCGGCGGCATCGACAGCCGATGCGTGCGCCGGCGTGGCACAGTGCGCGCGGCCCGCTTCGAGCTCGGCTTCGGCTTCCGCCTTGATCGCCGCGTGCCGTTCGGGCATCGACAGGCCCACCGCCTCGATCTTGCTGCAAACCATCATGACAGCCGCTGCGGCACCCTGGGTGGGCAACGCGAACATGGCAAGACATAACAGGAAGCTGGCGGACAGTCGTTTCATGAGGCCGGGGCCGGATAGTGAATCAAAGGGCGTCAAAGGGCGGCGCGATCAAGAATGGAATCGAGGATTGGCGCGCACGAGCGGTCGGTAACGGTAACGGTAGCGGTAGCCCAATCGCGTGTTGGCGCAATCGGCGCAATCGGCGCAATCGGCGCAATCGGCGTAGTCGGACCGCCTGATCGGATCCTCTGAGGGCGCCCCGCATCGCCGCGCCATGCGAATTTGCGGGATTGTACTGTCTTTGCCGCGTCGCGGCTGCCACGGCGACGTGACATTTTTGCAATGTTTTGCCGGACGGGCCGATCCTCGGCTATCGTGCTGTTCCGAACAATGGAAGACAGGGGCGGCACGGCGAGCCGTCCCGGAGTGATTGGCCATGCGCATCCTGATCGTGGAAGACGAGCCCAAGGCAGGCGATTACCTGCTCAAGGGACTGACCGAGTCCGGCTTTGTGGCGGACCTCGCGCGCGATGGCATCGACGGCCTGGCCCATGCACGCGGCCAGCACTACGACCTGATCGTGCTCGACGTCATGCTGCCCGGGGTGGACGGCTGGCAGGTCTTGCGCGAATTGCGCCGCGACAAGGACAACAAGGACACCCCGGTACTGTGCCTGACCGCCCGCGACGAACTGACCGACCGCCTCAAGGGCCTGGAGCTCGGCGCCGACGACTATATGGTCAAGCCGTTCGCGTTTGCCGAACTGGTCATGCGCATCCGCACCATCCTGCGGCGCGGGCCGCTGCGTGAAAGCGAGTTCATGGAGGTGGCGGACCTGCAGATCGACGCCATCCGCCGCCGCGTCACGCGCGCCGGTCAGCGCATCGACCTTACCTCGAAGGAATTCGCGCTGCTGCAACTGCTGGCGCGCCGGCGCGGCGAGGTGCTGTCGCGCTCGCTGATCGCCTCCCAGGTGTGGGACATGAACTTCGACAGCAATACCAATGTGGTCGATGTCTCGATCCGGCGGCTGCGTGCCAAGGTCGACGACCCGTTTCCGCACAAGCTGATCCATACGCGCCGCGGCATGGGTTACGTGCTCGACGACGTCGAGGAAGAATGAGCCCCTCGCGCGGCTGGCTGCGTGCCTGGGTGCGACTGCACCTGTCCTCGCTCACGGCGCGGCTTGCGCTGGCCTATGGCCTGACCACGGTGGCGATCCTGGTCGGCGTGGCCGCGTACCTGTCCAGCGCGCTGGAAAGCCAGCTGCAGGGCCATGCCGACAGCGAGCTCGTGAGCGAGGTTCTGCGCGTACGTCACCTGCTGCGCGAGGTGGAAAGCGAGACCGAGATCCGTGCCGATACGCATCGCTTTGCCGATATCGCGATGGGGCACGAGGGCCTGATCCTGGTCGTGCGCACACGCGACGGCGAGCCGCTGATCACGCTCAATCCGCGCAATGAGATCCTGCCGCGCCTGCGCGTGCATGGCGTCTCGGTTACGCCCGACCGCTCGATGCTCGAATCGTGGCGGCCTTCCAGCGGCGCGCCGTCACGCGGTCTGGCGGCGCTCGGCGAGGTGGGGCATACCGGCCGCACCGTCGAGATTCTCGCGTTGAGCGATGCCGGCTCGCGCGTGACGCTGATGCGCGAATATCGCAACCAGCTGCTCGGCGCCACGCTGTGCGGCGCCATCGTGGCGGCGGCGCTGGGCTTTCTGCTCGCGCGGCGCGGCCTGCTGCCGCTGCGGCGCATGGCCGATGACGCCGCCGCCGTGACCACCAGCCGCCTGGCCACGCGACTCGATGTGGGCAACGCCCCAGCCGAGTTGCGCGAGCTGGCCGGCGCGCTCAACGACATGCTGGCCCGCCTGCAGGACAGCTTTACGCGGTTATCCACCTTTTCGGCCGACCTGGCGCACGACTTCCGCACGCCCATCAGCAATCTGGTCGGGCAGACCCAGGTCACGCTCGCGCAGCGGCGCAGTCCGGCCGAGTACCAGGCGCTGCTCGAATCGAACCTGGAGGAATACGAGCGGCTGGCACGCATGATCGAGAACATGCTGTTTCTCGCGCGCGCGGATCATGCGCAGGTGGCGCTCGACCAGAAGTCGCTCGATGCGCGTGCGGAGCTCGACAAGGTGGCGGAATATTTCGATGCCGTGGCCGCCGAGCGCGACCTCACGCTCACCATTACGGGCGCCGCGACCGTGCATGCCGATCAGACGCTGCTGCGGCGCGCCATTACCAATCTGCTCGACAATGCCTTGCGTCATGCGCCGGCGGGCACTACGGTGAAGCTTGCGGTCCTGCGAGCGCGCTCGGGTCACACCGATATCCGCATCGCCAATGCCGGCCCCCCGATTGCCACGGAGGCCTTGCCGCACCTGTTCGGCCGGTTTTTCCGCGCCGATCCGTCGCGCCGCAATTCGGCGACCTCGACCGGCCTCGGGCTGGCCATCGTCGATACCATCATGCGGCTGCATGGCGGCAGCGTCACCGTACGCAGTCAGGAAGGGCAGACCGAATTCGAGCTCCAGTTTCCTGACGATGCGCCCGGCCGCAAGGCCGTTGCCACGTAAGCACGCGCACGGATGCCGGCAAGTCGATGCCGGCAAGTTGGGGAACGTAATGCAAGGCCGCGCCATGCGGCCCGTCGAACAAAGGAGATGACAGCATGGATGTACAGCCGTATCTGAACTTTGGTGGACGCTTTGACGAAGCCATGGCGTTCTATGGCAAGGTGCTCGGCGCCAGCGTGACATTCCTGATGCGCTTCAAGGACACGCCGCAGGGCGACCATCCCACCGCGCCCGAGTGGGCCGACAAGGTCATGCACGCCAATGTCACCATTGGCAACAACCAGATCATGGCGTCCGACGGCATGATGGGCGAGGCACCCGCGTTCGCGGGGTTCTCGATGTCCGTGAGCGGTGTGCCCAAGGCCGAGGGAGAACGCATTTTCCAGGCGCTTGCCGAGGGCGGCCAGGTGACCGTACCGTTCCAGAAGACCTTCTGGGCCGAGGGTTTCGGCATGGTAACGGACCGTTTCGGCCTGATGTGGATGGTCAATTGCGAGCAGTGACGGGATTGCCGCGCTTGACTCTGTAGCCGCTACAGGGTCTTCAATGCCAGACAGGACACAAGCAAACGGAACCTGGAATGGCTCGCCACCCTGCTGACGGTCAAGCAAACGACTACCCGCATTCCCGCCACGATACCGCGTGTGAGCACGATCATGCCCATGGCGGCGCCCCCCACGGCCACGACCATGGCCATGACCACGATGCGCACGATGACCACGGCCATGGCCCTGGCGACGATGTGCACGCCCATGGCCATCATCACGATCACGATCACGGCCACGCGCACCCGGGCCACACCCACGCACCTGTTGTCACCGCTGCCACCGCTGCCGCCGCTGCCGCCGCGCCGGCGTGCTGCGGTGGTGGCTGTGGCGCTGCCGCGACGCTGACGTCGCCCCGTGCGCCGCTGGCGGCCCCGTCCGGCACGCGGGCCGCGCGTTATCGCATCGACGCGATGGACTGCCCCACCGAGGAAACGCTGATCCGCAACAAGCTTGGCGGCATGGCCGGCGTGTCGGCGCTCGATTTCAACCTGATGCAACGGATCCTGACCGTGCATCACACCCTCGATGCCACCGACGTTCTGGTGCGGGCTATCGGCACCCTTGGCATGAAGGCGGAACCGCTGCCGGCCGGGGCGGACGCCGCGTCCGAGGCGGAGGCCGACCGTGCCGCGCCCGCGGCATCGTGGTGGCCGCTGGCCGTGGCCGGCGTGACCGCGCTCGGGGCCGAGGCGGCCGAGTGGTTCGGCATTGCCACGCCGTGGCTGCCGGCCGCCCTGGCGTTGGCGACCATCGCCATCGCCGGTCTCGGCGTCTATCGCAAGGGCTGGATCGCGGTCCGCAATGGCAACCTCAATATCAACGCCCTGATGAGTATCGCGGTCACCGGCGCCATGCTGATCGGGCAGTGGCCGGAAGCGGCCATGGTCATGGTGCTGTTTGCGCTGGCCGAGCGCATCGAGGCGGCTTCGCTCGATCGCGCGCGCAATGCCATTCGCGGGCTGATGGCGATGGCGCCCGAGCAGGCCACCGTGCGCCAGCCCGATGGGGCCTGGCAGGCGGTGCCCGCGCGCGCGGTGGCGGTCGGTGCGCTGGTGCGCTTGCGGCCCGGTGAGCGCGTCGCGCTCGATGGCCGGGTGGTGCGCGGGCAATCGGCACTCGACCAGGCGCCCATTACCGGCGAAAGCGTGCCGGTCGACAAGAGCGCGGGAGATCCGCTCTATGCGGGCTCGATCAACCAGTCGGGCGAACTCGAATATGAGGTGACGGCGCCGGCCAGCGACTCCACGCTTGCCCGTATCATCCACGCCGTGGAGGCCGCGCAGGGCAGCCGCGCGCCGACGCAACGCTTTGTCGACCGATTTGCCCGCATCTATACGCCGGCGGTGTTTGCGATTGCACTCGCGGTGGCGGCGGTGCCGCCGTTGTGGATGGGCGGGGCATGGCATGCATGGATCTACAAGGCGCTGGTGCTGCTGGTAATTGCCTGTCCGTGCGCGCTGGTGATCTCGACCCCGGTGACGATCGTCAGCGGCCTCGCCGCCGCGGCCCGCCGCGGCATCCTGATCAAGGGCGGCGTCTATCTGGAGCAGGGCCGCCAGCTGGCCTGGCTGGCGCTCGACAAGACCGGCACACTTACGCACGGCAAGCCCGCGCAGACCGATATGGCGAGCCTGGTGGACCCCGCGGGCAGCGGTGCGGATGCCGGTCTTGCCGCCGGGGCCAACGGCACTGACGAAGCCACCGGCGCCCATCCGGACGCCGCCTATGCGCGCATGGTGGCCGCCAGTCTGGCCGCGCGCTCGGATCATCCGGTCTCGCGCGCCGTGGCCGATGCCGCGCGCGCCGACGGTGTCGTGACGCGCGAGGTAAGCGAATTCGAGGCACTGGCCGGGCAGGGCGTGCGCGGCCGTGTCGACGGCACGCTGTATTGTCTCGGCAATCACCGCCTGATCCACGATATGGGCGCATGCTCGCCCGCGCTGGAGGCGCGGCTGGAGGCGATCGAACGCCAGGGCAAGACGATCGTGCTGCTGGCCAGCATGGCGGACAAGCCGGCCGTGACGATGCTGTTCGGCGTGGCCGATACGGTGCGCGAGACCAGCCGCCAGGCGATTGCCGAACTGCATGCGCTGGGCATCCGCACGCTGATGCTGTCGGGCGATAACCCGCATACCGCCAGCGCCATCGGCAACGAGGTCGGTATCGACGAGGTGCGCGGCAACCAGATGCCGCAGGACAAGGCCGATGCGATCGCGGCGCTGTCCGCGCAGGTGCGCACGCATGGGCAACAGGTGGCGATGGTCGGCGATGGCATCAACGATGCGCCGGCACTGGCGCGCGCGGATATCGGCTTTGCGATGGGCGCGGCCGGCACCGATACCGCCATCGAGACCGCCGACGTGGCGCTGATGGACGACGACTTGCGCAAGATCCCGACCTTCGTGCGGCTGTCGCGCCGGACCTCCGCAATCCTGCGTCAGAACATCGCGCTTGCGCTGGGCATCAAGGCCGTGTTTCTCGTGCTGACGGTGATGGACATGGGCACGATGTGGATGGCGGTGTTCGCCGATATGGGCGCGAGCCTGCTGGTGGTGTTCAACGGCTTGCGCTTGACCCGGCAGCGCGTGTAATACGCGGCGCGTCGCAGTGCCGGTGCTGCGGCGGCGCCGGCAGGGCGCCAGCGCCGAGTCGGGCCCGCGACGTCTACGCGCCGGGCTGCACGATCAGCTCGCCGCTGCGGCCGGCGATCTCGCCCCAGGTGACCGGCAGCACCGGCAGCGTGCTGCGGTCGAGATGGCGGTACCACGTCGCCATCGAGACCAGCTCATGCCCCTGCGCGCGCCAGCCGGCCAGCAGCTTCTCGAATACCGGCGCGAGCTTGCCGCCCTCCAGCTCGGTATGAAGCGTGAATACGTGGTCCTGCGGATCGGCTTCCGTCAGGCGCAGGATGGCGGTGTGCACGTTGTCCTCGGTCATGCCGTCCACGCCGATCAGCTCGTCGAGCGTGGGCAGCGTGGTCGGCATCTGCACATGCCGGCAGGCCACGCCGTCGACACTCGGAATATACGGCGTCACGCCGCGTCCGTCCGACGCGTAGGCCATGCCCCAGTCGTCGATCTGGCGGAACGCATCGTCGTTCATCTGCCAGCCGGCGGCGCCGTGGGTCGGCGGCGGCTCGCCGAAGATATCGACGAAGCGATCGAATGCATTCTGCATCTGGCGGCGCGTCCACGCGGCATCGCGCGCGCGGACGTTGTCCTGCCAGTAGACGTGGTCCCAGGTATGGATGCCACACTCATGGCCGGCCGCGCCCGCCGCGCGCATTTCGGCGGCAGCCTTGCGGCCGATATCGGGCCCGGGCAGCAGCACGCCATACATCAGCGTGCGCACGCCATAGAGCGATACCACCGAGGTGCGCGAGACCTTTTTCAGGAAGCCGGGCCGGAACACCCGGCGCAGCGCCCAGCCCGTATGGTCCGGGCCCAGGCTGTAGAGAAAGGTTGCCTGCGCCTGCACGGCGGACAGCATCGACAGCAGCCGCGGCACCCCTTCGCGGGTGCCGCGCAGGGTATCGACATCGACCTTGAGCGCGATCCGGGCCATGTCAGTGGGTCGAGTCGACCAGCGTGCGCGCTTCCACCACCTTGCCGCGGTACGCCTCGAAGATGCGGCGCAGCGCGTCTTCCATGCTGACCTCGGGCTTCCAGCCGAGCTCGCTGATGGTGTTCTCGATCTTCGGCACGCGGTGCTGCACGTCCTGGTAGCCCTTGCCGTAGAAGTCGCCCGACGAGGTCTCGACGATGCGGGTCTGGCGTGCGTGGTCGGCGTATTCGGGATACTCGGCGGCCATCTTCAGCATCATCTCGGCAAGCTCGCGCACCGAGTGGATATTGGCCGGGTTGCCGATATTGAAGATCTTGCCGCTGGCCACGCCGTCCTTGTTATCGATGATCTGCATCAGCGCGCTGATGCCATCGGAAATATCGGCAAAGGCGCGTTTCTGCGCGCCGCCGTCGACCAGCTTGATCGGCTCGCCGCGCACGATATGGCCGAGGAACTGCGTGACCACGCGCGAGGAGCCTTCCTTCGATTCGAAGATCGAGTCGAGGCCGGCGCCGATCCAGTTGAACGGGCGGAACAGCGTGTAGTTGAGGCCTTCTTCCATGCCGTAGGCATGGATCACGCGGTCCATCAGCTGCTTGGAGCACGCATAGATCCAGCGCGGCTTGTTGATCGGGCCGTACACCAGCGGCGAGGCTTCCGGATCGAATTCGTCGTCGGCGCACATGCCGTAGACCTCGGAGGTCGAGGGGAACACCAGGTGCTTGCGGTACTTCACGGCCGCGCGCACGATCGGCAGGTTGGCCTCGAAGTCGAGTTCGAACACGCGCAGCGGATGGCGCACGTAGGTGGCCGGCGTGGCGATGGCCACCAGCGGCAGTACCACATCGCACTTGCGGATGTTGTACTCGATCCATTCCTTGTTGATGGTGATGTCACCCTCGAAGAAATGCATGCGCGGATGGTTCACCAGGTCGCCCAGGCGGTCCGACGACATATCCATGCCGTAGACCTCCCACTGCGTGGTTTCGAGGATGCGGCGCGTCAGGTGGTGGCCGATGAAGCCATTGACGCCAAGAATCAGGACCTTTTTCATCGGTTGTCTTCCTTGGGCAGAGCAGTCATAAAGGATGCGAATTCGGAGGGGGCGATGGCGGCCGCGGCGCTGGCGGCATCGCTGGCCAGCAGCGTGTGGATCTCGATCAGGCCACCGTCGCCGCAGGCGCCGACGATGCGGCCATCGTGCACGTGCAGGCCGGGCGCCAGGGTGCCGACCGCACCCGTACGGGCGCGGCGCGCGCGTGCGACCACAAAGCGGCGCCCGCCCAGATCGGTGAAGGCGCCCGGATAGGGCGGCGCCACCGCGCGGATCAGGTTGTACACCTCGGCGGCCGGACGCTGCCAGTCGATACGGCCATCCTCGGGTTTGCGGCCCGAGAAATAGCTGCCGGCCTCGAGCCGGTTCGGATGGCGCGGCGTGGTGCCTGCCAATATTGCCGGCAGCGCGCGCCACAGGGTCTGTTCGGCGGCCACCGTGACTTTCTCGAAGACCTGACCCGCGGTATCGTCGGGCAGGATCGGTACGGCGGTCTGGTCGACGATAAAGCCGGCATCGGGCCTGGCTTCCATCGCGTGGAGCGTGGCGCCGGTTTCGGTCTCGCCGCGCAGCACCGCCCAGTTCACCGGTACGCGGCCGCGATACTTCGGCAGCAGCGACCCGTGCATGTTGAAGGCGCCGGCGGGCGCGAGTTCCAGCAATGCCGGCGGGATCATCGCGCGGTAGTAGAACGAGAAGATGATGTCCGGCGCGGCGTCGCGCACGACCGCCATCAGCGCGGGATCGTGCGGATCCTCGCCGTAGACGAACGGCACGCCGAGCTCCGCGGCGGTATCGGCCACGCGTTCGAACCAGATGTTCTCGTCGGCACGGTCGCGATGCGTGACCACCAGTGCAATCTCCACGCCGCGCGCGTGCAGCACGCGCAGGCAGCGATCGCCGACGTTATGGTAGGCAAAGACTACCGCGCGCACGATGCCGCCTCCGGGTTGCTGGCGCCGGCGCGCACGTCGCGCTCGAGCACGGCCTGGATGCGGTAGCGCGGGCGGTCGCGCACTTCCTGGTAGATGCGGCCGACGTATTCGCCGAGCAGGCCGATGCCGAACAGCATGATGCCGACCAGGAAGAAGTTGAGGGCGAACAGGGTGAACACACCCTGGACTTCCGAGCCGAGCAGGAAGCGCCGTACCAGCAGTACCACGAACAGGCCGGCCGAGGACAGCGACAGCAATGTGCCGATGGCGGAGAACCACTGCAGCGGCACGATCGAGAAGCCGGTGACCAGGTCGAAGTTCAGGCGGATCAGCTGGTACAGCGAATACTTCGATTCCCCCGCATGGCGCTGTTCGTGCCCCACCTCGATCTCGATCGGATTCGAGGCAAAGGTATAGGCCAGTGCCGGAATGAAGGTGTTGACCTCCCGGCATGCGTTGATGGTATCGATGACATTGCGGTCGTACGCACGCAGCATGCAGCCCTGGTCCGTCATGCGGATCTTGGTGATCTTCTCGCGCAGGCGGTTCATCGCGCGCGAGGCATAGCGGCGGAACGCGGTGTCGTTGCGCTGGCGGCGGATGGTGCCGACGTAGTCGTGGCCCTCGCGCATTTTCTCCACCAGGCGCGGGATTTCCTCGGGCGGATTCTGCAGGTCGGCGTCGAGCGTGATGACGATGCGGCCGCGCGTATGCTCGAAGCCCGCCAGGATCGCCATATGCTGGCCGAAGTTGCCGTTGAACAGGATCACGCGCGTCACGTCCGGGCGCTGGTGGAACTGCGCGGCCAGCATCTGCGGCGAGCGGTCGGCGCTGCCGTCGTTGATGAAGATGACTTCATACGACGTGGCCATGCCGTCGAGCGCCGGATACAGGCGGTCGAACAGCGCCTGCAGTCCGTCTTCCTCGTTGTAGACCGGAATGACGACCGAGACTTCGACCGGGCTTAGTGAGAGAGGCGTTTGCATGTTTCGGTGAAGATTTCGCATACTCGCTCCACGTCGGCAGGTTGCATCGCAGGGAAGAGGGGCAGCGTGACGATGCCGCGGCCGATGCGCTCGGCGTGCGGCAGCATCCCCTCGCGCCAGCCCAGGGAACGGTAATAGGTAAACAGGTGTACCGGCGGGTAATGCACGCCGGTGCCGATGCCGCGCTCGCGCATGGCTTCCATCAGGCGCTTGCGCGCTTCCGCCGGGCCGCCGGCCATGCGCTCGGTGGGCAGCACCACCTGGAACATATGCCAGTTGGTGGTGGCGGCTTCGCCGTCGCGGGGCAGCGGCAGTTCCACGCCAAGCTCCGCCATGCCGTTGGCGGCGGCGCAGCGGAAGTACGTCTCGGCAAGCATCGCGCGCCGCGTGGTGATGGCGTCGAGCTTGGCCAGCTGCTGCAGGCCGATGGCCGCGTTGACATCGGTCAGGTTGAACTTGCCGCCGGGCTCCTCCACGTCCATGCCGTCCATGCCGGTACGGATCACCCCCTGGAGGCGCAGGCGCTCGGCGCGTTGCGCTTCCTCGGGCGAGTTCATGACGAGGCAACCGCCCTCGATGGTGGTGATGTTCTTGTTGGCCTGGAAGCTGAAGCTGGCGAGGTCGCCAAAGGCGCCGATGCGCTGGCCGCGCCAGCGCGCGTCGATGGCCTGTGCCGCGTCCTCGATCACGCGCAGCCCGTGGCGCGCGGCGATCGCGTAGAGGCGGTCCATGTCGACCGGCAGGCCCGACAGATACACCGGCATGATGGCGCGTGTGCGCGGCGTGATGGCCGCTTCCACCGCGTCCAGATCGAGGTTGCGCGTGCGCGGGTCCACGTCGACGAACACCGGCCGCGCGCCCACGGTCAGCACGACATTGGCCGTCGCGACCCACGTGATCGGCGTGGTAATGACTTCGTCGCCGGGGCCGATATCGGCGATGCGCAGCGCGATCTCCATCGTCGCCGAACCATTGGCGAACGTGCGCACCGGCCGGCCACCGAACAGATCGGACAGGGCAGACTCGAACGCCTGCATCTTCGGGCCGGAAGTGATCCATCCGGAAGCCAGCACCTTGCCGACCTCGGCGATGGCCGCGCCGTCGATGTCGGGCCGGACGAACGGCAGGAATTCCTGGGCGGGTGAAGCAGTCATGGTCGTTCCTAGGAGCGGGCGATCAGGAAGACGCCAGCCAGTATCAGCAGGATGCCGGCCACGCGCAAGGGGCCGATCATTTCGCCAAACAGCCACCAGGCGGCCAGCGCGTTGACCACGTACCCGAGCGACAGCATCGGATAGGCGATCGAGACGTCGACGCGGGACAGACCGATGATCCAGACGCCCACGCTGACCACATACAGCGTAAGTCCGCCCAGCACGGGCCATTGCGTCAGCACCCGGCAGGCGGTGGACAGCAGCGTGGCGCGGTCGAGCGTGATGGCGCCGACCGCGTTGACGCCGGCCTTGAGCAGCAATTGCGCGCAGGCGTTGAGCAGCACGCCCGTAAAGATGAAGGCAAAGGTCGAAAGCGTCATGGCGCGGGTTTCGTCTCCTGGGGCGTTGCCTGCGCGGGCTGGCCCGGCGGCGGAAAATTGCTGACGACGACGCGGCGCACATCGCGTGCCACCACGTACATCGGGACCTGGGCCGCGCGCAGGCTGTCGTACGTGTCGGGCGACATGATACCGACCGCTGGCTGGCCATCCTGCCACCGGGCAATGAAAGCCTTCATGGTGGGGATCCAGCGGTCCGGTGCCTGTGCGATACCGAACTCAAGTTCATCGGGATGTTCCACCATGGTCAGCGTATGCCGCAGGTAGAACGGCAGCGTGTGGTCGAGCACGCCCACGCCATAGAGCGGCATGTCGTCCTTGAGCACCGCGCGGATTGCGGGTACCAGATCCACGCCGGAGGCGCGGCGCCCCATGACCTCGTGGCCCAGCAGCGCCACCGTGCAGCACAGGTACAGCGCCATGGCATAGGCCGTGATGCTCGGGAACAGGCCGCGCGAACGCAGCAGGCGACGCGCCACGATCATGCCCACCAGCAGCACGAGAAAGGCCGCGCCCACCCAGAGCGCGAACGCGCGATAGACCTCGTTGGGTGTGGTGGGCTTGTCGAGCGTGGCGACGTATGGCGTGGCGATCAGGCCGACCACCGCCAGCGCCAGCATGGCGTTGACCTGCCGTTGCCACGAGCGCTCGTTGATATGGTCGAGCGCAATGCCCGCCAGCATGGCCAGCGCGGGGAAGATCGGCACGATATAGCCGGGCAGCTTGGAGCCCGACAGGCTGAAGAAGGCGAAGATGGCGAAGGCCCATAGGGCCGCCATCAAGGCCGGCTGGAACGGCTTGCCGGCGGCGCCGCGCACTGCGCCGGCGCGCTCGCGCACCTCGGTCCACATGCGCGGGGTGAGTCCCAGCCACGGCAGGAAGCCGGCCACCACGAGCGGCACGAAATACCAGATCGTGCCCTTGCGTTCGTGCACCGTGGACGTGTAGCGGTCCCAGTGCTCGTGAATGAAGAAGAAGTGGGCAAATTCGGGATTCCGCGCATCGATCAGCCAGAACCACGGCACCGTGACGATCAGCATCGCGATGACGCCGCCGGGCAGATGCAGGCGCCGCCAGAGACCGACGTCGCGCGTGACGAGGGTGTACACCACCAGCACCAGGCCGGGCAGGACCAGGCCGACCAGGCCCTTGGTCAGTACGGCCACGCCCATTGCGACCCAGCACGCGAGCATCCAGTTGCGGCGTGCGGCCGGGGTGGCGTCCGGATGCTGGGCCAGCAGCATGAAGGCGAGCACGCAGGCCAGCGCGCCGGACAGCGTCATGTCGAGCGAATTGAAGTGGCCGGCCACGCTCCACATCGGCGCGGCCACCAGCGCCAGGCCGGTCAGCACGGCCACGCGCGGACCGAACCAGCGCGCCGCGGCCAGCATCGACGCGGCCAGGCCGACGATGCCCGACAGTGCCACGCACAGCCGGGCCTGCCAGTCGCCCACGCCGAACAGCGTATAGGCGATGGAGGTCACCCACAGGTGAAAGGGCGGCTTCTCGAAGTATTTGAGGTCGTTGTAGCGGATCGTCACCCAGTCTCCGCTCATGAACATCTCGCGCGAGATCTCGGCGTAGCGGCCTTCGTCCGGGCGCAGCAGGTGGCGGGCGTCGAGCGTGCCAAACCAGACCAGCAGGATCGCGATGGCGACCATGGCAATCATGCCGACGGGCAGCCCGGCTAGGCGCGAGGGCGAGGAACTGCGCATAGATCTCCTGGAAGGGGCCGGCCATGGACAAGGCCGGCAGGTGGCAAGCCACGCACAACGCGGCAGGCCCGAATCTGGTGGACAACGGGGGGTGCTGCAACATGAGAACGGCGCCGTGCGCCTCGGTTCCCATCCCGCGAACCCGTGCGCCATCAGCCGGGCCGGGGCCTGGGCCGAACCGCCTGGGCCAAACTGCGCGGGCGCGCAATGTTAGCACGAGCGCATGCCGCGACCGGCATGCCATCGACCCGCGCGCGCGGGGTGCCGAGCCGAGGCGCGCGGGGCGAGCGCCGGGCCATCCCACCGCTTGAACCCATATTCGGCAAGCCGTTTTCAGGCAATACTGATGGTATTCGCCTGGGCAGCATGCCAGGCAACAGGATTGCCTACCGGCTTGTCTCCACCTTCAACGCCTGCCCCGGCGTGCATTCAGTCGCAAGAAGTGATGAAAACGGCACTATATCAATGGCCAGTCGTGCTGGCGTGCCTCGCCAGCCCTGCCATGGCCCAGGTCGCCGCGCCAGCGAACGCCAACCCGCCGGTGGAATCGGCGGCACCGATGCCGGCCGGCGCGGTGCTGTGCGATGCGCCGTGGTTCCGTTCCGGCTCGCGCGTGCAGATGGAGGGGGACGGGGATATGCCGATGTCCATCACCATGACGCTGCGTGACGTCATGCGTTGGAGCACCGGCTGCAGCGCCCAGCTGGAAGTGCGCTCGAAGTCGGCCCTGTCCGCGCTGATGGGGCCGCCGGTGATCATGGAGCAGATGCACGAGATCAATATTGACCGGCGCGGCGCCCACAGCAAGACCAGCATCGACAGCCGCAACGCCGTCATCAATGCCCGCGCCCGGTACGCGCGCATGTTTGGCGAGGCGGCGTTCCGCGGCAGCGGCGTGTTCAACTACGCCGGGCTCGATATCAAGGAGGGGGCGGAACTGGAAGGCGAGACCTTTCGCTCCAGCGTCGCGCTGAAGATCTATCCGCTGTCGTCCGACGAGGTGGTCGGCACCATGCAGGCGCTCTATGCGTCGATCATCGTGAGCTCGCGCCATGTGGGCCGCAAGCAGATGATCGATACCGTGATGGGGCGCAAGGAATGCCTGCCGATTACCTATGAGAAACGGACCTCGCTGGGCCCGTTGCAGGTGGGTGACGATGTGCTGCAGGTCGAGCCGAGCGTGCTGCGCGTGACCGACTGGTACTGCCCCGCCGAGGCCTTCGTGCTCCGCACCGAGATCCGGCAGAACAACCGCGTGCAACGGATCGACGTGACGTCGCTGGAGATCGATCCGGCCGCGGCGGGAGAGTAGGCCCGGCTTATTCCGTCACCACGTCCGACGGGTGCTTCCACGCCCGCAGGACTTCCGCGGACGGCGCCAGCGCGAGGTTGGTGCCGCGCGCGCCGATCGGTTGCTGGAACCAGCGCTTCTGCAGCGCGGCGGCGTCCGGCCCGGCAAAGGTCGCGGCTAGCGTCTGGTCCACCACCTGCTTCCACTCCGGATCGGCCTTCGACAGCATCAGCGCGTTCTGCTCCACCGACAGCGCGGGGCCGACGATCACAAACTGCGACGGGTCCCTGGACTTGGCGCGCAGCCCGGCCAGCAGCACGTCGTCCATCACGAACGCCTGCGCCCGGCCGGACTCCAGCATCAGGAACGATTCGCCATGATCCTTGGCGTAGATGTCCCGGTAGCCGTACTGGCCCTTGAGCCGGCGTACATGGCGGTCGCCGGTCGAGCCGGCGCTGGTGACCACGGTCTTGCCGCGCAGGTCTTCCAACGAATGGATACCCGAGTCCGCACGCACCAGCATGCGGACCGTGGAAACGTAATGCGACACGCTGAACGCCACCTGCTTCTGGCGCTCGAGCGTATTGGTGTTGGGCGCGCAGTCGAGGTCCACCAGGCCGTTGACCACGGCGGGCACGCGGTTCTGCGGCGTGAGCGGCAGCCAGCGCACCTTGATGGTCTTCAGGCCGAGCTTGTGCCGTGCCGCCTCCGCCGCGCGCAGGCACAGGTCCACGGCGTAGCCGGCAGGCTGACCCTTGTCGTCGGCAAACGAGAACGGCAGGGCGGATTCGCGGTAACCGAGCGTGATCACGCCGGTACTGCGGATCTTGTCGAGCACGGGGCTGTCCGCGTGAGCGGCAAGCGGGACCAGCGCGGAGATGGCAACCGCAGCGGTGGCCAGTACGCGTTTCAGGAGGTGGGAGAGGGCGGGCGAAGACATGAATGCGGGAACCTTGCGAAAAAAGCAAGGGTAAACCCCGGTGCCGCCCAGCCGAACGACATTCTGGTGATATGCAAATGCAAGCACGCCAACGCAAGCACGCCAACGCAAGCATGCCAATGCACGCGTGCGCCGCGATCTGAACGCGATCCACGCCAACGCTGCCCTGCCGGTCTCTGTCGGGGCCTCGCTACAGGTAGACCAGCGAGAACGTCGCCGAGCCATCGAGGTGGACCGGCGCATCCAAGGGCGGCAGATCCGCTGCCGGCAGCACGAACGCCTCGACCTTGAGCGGCTGTGTGACGCTGCGGTAGGCTGCCGGCGCCTGTCCGCTGCTTGTGGCCCAGCTTTGCAGTACGCCGCCATCGGGACGCAATGCCCGTAGCGGCGGCGCGTCCCATGTCTTGCCCTTGTCCGATGAACTGACGATATGCACCGTGCCCTGGTCGCTGGTGACCGGGTTGAGCATGGTAACGAGATAAGCCCCCAACTTCTTGCCGCCGACGAGCCCCAGACCAAAGCCGTACACGCCCGATGACGGCAGGCTCGCCGTGCCGACCCGGTTGTCGGTGATGGTGAAGCCGACACGGGTGGCCACGTCGCAGCTGATCAGCAGGTTGACATTATGAATACCCAGGCTGGTGATCTTCGTCTGCTTGGCGAGATGCGGGCCGGAGATGACGCCGTAGTCGACCTGACCGTTGCCGGACAGCAGGATATTGCATGCCGATGGCCGGATCATCCCCGTGACCGCGAGGTCGGCCGTATCGGCGGCTACGGCATGGCCAGACACCGCAATCAGGGTGGCGCCGATCAGGGTGGCGCCAGCCTTGCGTGCGGCTGCGCGCCCGCGGCGCCAGCCGCGCAGGCGGACGGGAAGCGCCGGATGCAGCGGATGCAGCGGATGCAGGGCATGCGCGGCGTGCGCGGCGTCCAGGGAAGGGGTGTAGCGAGCAGTTGTCATGTCGACCCAACGCAATAGGAAGAAGAGCCGCCAATTGTGATAATTCGCACCGCCAAGCAACATCGCCGGCTGCCGAATTTTGCAGTCCGCGGTGCGATCCGCGCCAGGGGCCCGCGCTGGTTACGCGCTCGCGGGCCTGCGCGGCGCGGCCGGACCGGCCCATGTAGAATGCCGGCTTCGCGTTATCCTGAAGTCACTATAACTATGAGCTCCCGTCCGTCGCGGATGGCGTGCATCGACGCCCTCAAGGCCGTCAGTTCGCAACTGATCGTGCTGCACCACCTGGCCTTCTACGGCCCCATGTCCGCCGCGGCGCACGTGCTGGCGCCAGGACTGATCGACTGGCTGGCCGACTATGCCCGTATCGCCGTCCAGGTCTTTCTCGTGATCAGCGGGTTCCTGGCCGCGCGCAGCCTGGCGCCGCACGGCCACCTCGAAGTCGCGAATCCGGTGGTCGTCCTGTGGCGGCGCTACCGGAAGCTGGTGGTGCCCTATGCCGCCGCCATTCTGCTCAGCATCGCGGGCGCCGCCATCGCGCGTGCCTGGCTGGTCGACGACGCGATTCCGGCCGCGCCGCACCTGCGGCAGTTCCTCGCGCATCTGCTGCTGCTGCACAACATCCTGGATGTCGATGCGCTGTCGGCCGGGGTCTGGTATGTCGCCATCGACCTGCAGCTGTTTGCGCTGCTGATCCTGTCGCTCTGGCTGGCGCGCACGGTGTCCGGCCGTGGCCGGGCGTGGGGCATGCCGGTGGTGGCCGCACTCGCGGTAGTGTCGCTGTTCTGGTTCAACCGCAATGCCATGTGGGATGTGTGGGCGTTGTATTTCTTTGGCGCGTATGGCATGGGCACGCTGGCGTACTGGGCCTCGCACCCGGAGCGCTCGTCGCTGCCGCTGATCGCGCTGGGCGCGGTCGGCACCGCGGCGCTGGTGATCGACTTCCGCCTGCGCATCGCGGTGGCCCTCGCCACCGCGCTGCTGCTGGCCATCGCGCGGCGCGGAGACTGGCTCGAACGCTGGCCGCGCGGCCGCGTGGTGGCCTGCTTCGGCCGTATCTCGTATTCCGTATTCCTGGTGCATTTCCCGGTGCTGCTGGTGGTCAACGCCGTGGTCCACCACCTGGCGCCGGGCCAGCCGCTGTGCAACGCGCTCGGCATGCTGTTCGCCTGGGTCGCGTCCAATCTGGCCGGCGCGCTCTTCCATCGCTACGTGGAGCGGCGCGATCCGCTGCACACGCTAGGCCAGGCCCTCTGGCTTCGGCGCGACCGTAAGCAAGGTGCGCTGGGCAATACCTGAGCCCTGTTCCTGCCCGGGTCGGCGCTGACCGGCGCCCACCGGCGCTCACCGGCGCTCACCGGCGCTGTCACCGGTGGCAAGTCGTCGACGCCCCGGCGCGGCCCCGACCGCGACCGGGCGCGCTCCCGCCCCATCCTCCGCCCACCCTGCGCCCACCCTGCGCCCTTTTCTCCTCATCGCGGTGCATCGCGCACCCGTGCAGTGCGTGAATATTCCGTTGCCCTGCGCGCACACCCGTTACAACCCCGATTGGTCGGTGGCATGAACGTTGCCTAGTATGGAATCGTAAACCTGACCATTTGGTCAGGATTCCAGTGAGGCTGCCATGTCCGACCACATCGTCCTGACCTCGCACGCGCGCCGCGACAAGCCGGCGGAACCCATCCACTGGGGAGCGCCGACGGCCGTGGAGCGGGGCCCCGTCATCGCCAGCCTGACCGATCCCGCGCGGCGCAACGTGATTGGCACGCACGCGGGGTCGTACGCGATCTACCGCGCGCTGGCGGTTGCCTCGGGCAACCTGCAGCGCGCCCATCGTCCGGACCTGACCGATACCGCCCCGGCCGAAGCCATCGGCCCGCATCCGCAATGGGGCGATCCGGAGAAGATCGTCTCGCTCGATCCGTGGGGCCATCTGGTCTCGACCGCGTTCGAGGATCGCATTGCCGCGGGCGTCGATATCCGGCCGACCATCGCCGTCACGCGCGCGCACATCAATATGCCCGAGCTGACCGCCGCCATCGCGGCGGGGCGGCTCCAGCCCGATGGGGACATCCTGTTTCCAAACGGCGATGTGCGCGTGACCAAGGCCGCGGTCGATCCGGTCTGGTACCTGCCAGGCCTGGCCAACCGCTTCCATATCAAGGAAAGCGTGCTGCGCCGCAGCCTGTTCGAGCAGACCGGCGGCATGTTCCCCGAACTCGTGACGCGCCCCGACCTCAAGGTGTTCCTGCCCCCCATCGGCGGCATGACGCTCTATTTTTTCGGCGATATCGCCCGGCTTGGCCAGGACGACACGCGCGTGGCCTGCCGCGTGCACGACGAGTGCAACGGTTCGGACGTCTTCGGTTCGGATATCTGTACGTGCAGACCCTACCTCGCGCATGGCATAGAGGTATGTATCGAGATGGCGCAGCAAGGCGGCGTCGGCCTCGTGGTCTATAACCGGAAGGAAGGGCGCGCGCTGGGCGAGGTGACCAAGTTCCTGGTCTATAACGCCCGCAAGCGCCAGGCGGGTGGCGATCGCGCGGAGACCTATTTCGAGCGGACCGAATGTGTGGCGGGCGTGCAGGACATGCGCTTCCAGGAGCTGATGCCGGACGTATTCCACTGGCTCGGCATCCGGCGCATCGATCGCTGGGCGTCCATGAGCAACATGAAGCATGGCGCGCTGACCGCGCAGGGTATCGAGGTGGTCGAGCAGGTGGCGATCCCCGAGGCGCTGATCCCGGCCGATGCGCGCGTGGAAATCGATGCGAAGGTGGCGGCGGGGTACTTCACGCACTACACGCCGCCAGATGCCAACGAACTCGCCCTGGCGAAGGGCAGGGGGTTGAAGGAATGAACGAATATCCCGCAGGGGAACCAGACACCAGACATGACGGCACGGGCAGCGGCTGGCACAGCTGGGTGCCGCCCGATCATCCGGCCAGTCCGTTGCTGACCGCCGAAGCGGTACGCACGCATTGCGCCGCGGTGACGGGGTACGTGGCGGCCGGCGACTCCGCGCTGTTCACCTGGCACCCGGACCGCGTCCACGCCATCGCGGACTACGTGGCGGCGACGATTCGGCGCCGCTATCCCGACCTGCAGGTGCCGTACCACAGCCGCTGGCGTCATTTCGAGGCCGGCGCACCCGGCGAGAAGGTCGACCGCTGGCAGATCCTGTGCGAGCGCGCGGGACTCTCGGGCGCCGATCACTGTGCCGAGCGCGCGCGCATCGGTATCGACCTCGTCATCCCGAGCGTGCTGCTCGATGCGGGCGCAGGGCCGGACTGGCGCTATCGCGACCCCGCCAGCGCCATCAATCTCACGCGCTCGGAAGGACTTGGCGTGGCGAGCTTCGACCTGTTCGCGCGCGGCGGCTTCTCGGCCGAGCACGGCGATCCGCTGCGCGCCGATGGCGAAAGGCTGATGCGGATCGACGCGTCGACCATCGCCAACGCGTTCCAGGTGGCGCAGCACAATCCGATCGTCGGGCTTGAAGGACGCGCGGGGTTGTTGCGGCGCCTGGGCGAGGTAGTCGATGCCACGCCGGCCGTGTTCGGCAAGCCGGCGCGGCTGGGCAACCTGTTCGACTACATCGCGGCCAATGCGCGCGAGGGCCGGGTGGAAGCAAGCTTCGTGCTGCGCACGCTGCTGGTCGCGCTCGGTCCCGTGTGGCCGGGCCGGATCGTGCTGGAGGGTATCTCGCTGGGCGACTGCTGGTATCACCAGGCCGCGCCCGATGGGCTGGTGCCATTGCACAAGCTCACGCAATGGCTCACCTATTCGCTGATCGAGCCGCTCGAGGACGGCGGGCTGACCGTCACCGGCCTCGATGCGCTGACCGGCCTGCCGGAGTATCGCAACGGCGGACTGCTGTTCGACTTTGAACTGATGAAGCCGCGCGACCCGGCCTTTGCCGCCGGTGTGCATACCGTCGACGAGCCCGTGATCGTCGAATGGCGCGCGCTCACCGTGACCGGGCTCGACCTCGTGGCCGATGGCGTGCGCCAGGCGCTGGGGCTGTCGGCAGCGGAGTTTCCGCTCGCGCGCGTGCTGGAAGGGGGAACCTGGGCCGCCGGCCGGCGCATTGCCGCGCAACGCCGCGAAGGCGGCGCGCCGCCGTTTGTCATCCAGAGCGACGGCACCGTGTTCTGAGCCACCGTCCGCGCGCATGACGGCGGGGCAGTGCCTTGCCGCCGCGCGCCGATGCCGATCCATCCAGATCCAGCCTGCCCTAGCCCGACCTAGCCCGACCGAGCCCGATCCAGCGTTTGACCCGACCGTTGATCCCAGGGAGCCAATGATGAACGACCTGTCCGCCGTGCCCACGGCCATCGAGACTTTTGCCGAGACGAGTTCCGCCAGTGCGCTGTCGCCGTCCGTACTGGTCGTCAACCATCCGCTGGTCCAGCACAAGGTCACGCTGGTGCGCAGCGAGGACACTACCACCGACAACTTTCGCCGGCTGGTGCGCGAGATCAGCCAGCTCCTCACGTACGAGGCAACCCGCGACCTTGCCATGGAGACCATCGCCATCCGTACGCCGATCGCGCCGATGCAGTCGCCGGTGCTGTCCGGCAAGAAGCTCTGCCTGGTCTCGATCCTGCGCGCCGGCAATGGCTTTCTCGATGGCATGCTCGAACTGCTGCCGGCCGCGCGGGTAGGCCATATCGGGCTGTACCGCGACCCGGAGACGCTGGAGCCGATCGAGTATTACTTCAAGATGCCCGAAGATATCCAGGAGCGGCTGGTGATCGTGGTCGACCCCATGCTGGCCACCGGCAATTCGGCCATCGCCGCGCTCAACCGGCTCAAGGAGGCCGGGGTGAGCGCGCTCAAGTACGTCTGCCTGATCGCCTCGCGGCCGGGCCTCCGTGCGTTGCAGGCCGCGCATCCCGATGTCGCGATCGTCACCGCCGCCATCGACGAGCAGCTCAACGAGCACGGCTATATCGTGCCGGGCCTCGGCGATGCCGGCGACCGGCTGTACGGCACGCGCTGATGGACGCGCTGCGCGCCCATGGCGCCCCGCACGCTCTCGGCGTGCGCGAGTCCGGCGGACGCATCCGGCAGGAGAACGAGGCCCTGATCCTGCGCGCGGCCGAGCATGTGTTTGCGCGCGCGGGGTTTGCCGGCGCCACCATGGCGGAGATCGCGGTGCGCGCGGGGGTGCCCAAGTCGAACCTCCATTACTACTTTCGTACCAAGCAGGCGCTCTACCGCGCCGTGCTGGCGCATACGCTGCAGCTGTGGCTGGCCGAGACCGATATCATCAGCGCCGAGTGCGGGCCGCGCGTAGCGCTTGAACAATATATCCGCGCCAAGATGCGGCTGTCGGCGAGCCATCCCGATGCCTCGCGCGTCTTCGCCAACGAGCTGCTGCACGGCGCCCCCGAGATCGGCGGCGTGCTGCGCGAGGCCTTGCGCGAACTGGTGGCGCGCAAGGCCATGGTGATCCGTCAATGGGTCGCCAGCGGGCAGATGGCAGCAGTCGACCCGCACCACCTGTTCTTCACGATCTGGGCGGCCACACAGACCTACGCGGACTTCGAGGCGCAGGTGTGCGCGGTGCTCGGCGTGGGCGAACTCGATGCACAGACATTCGATGAGGCGACCGAGCACCTGGTCGCGCTGCTGCTGCGGGGGTGCGGCATCGAGCCAGATGCCGACTGACCGCGGTGCGGGACAGCATCACAAGAGATATCAACGTAGTACTCGAAAAAAGGGGAGTGAAGTCATGAAGACTGAACGGGCAGGGATCACCCGGATGACGCGCCGTGCGTGGATGGTGGCGGTGATGGCGAGCGCCGCGCTGGCGGCCGTGGTTGCCACGCCGCGCGCGGAGGCGCAGACCAGGATCAAGGTGGCGGCGGTCTACACGGTGCCCGTGGAGCAGCAGTGGGTGTCGCGCATTCACAAGGCGCTCAACGAGGCCAAGGCGCGCGGCGAGATCGAATACGTGTTCTCGGAGAGCGTGTCCAATGCGGACTACGAGCGCGTGTTGCGCCAGTATGCGGAACAGGGTTCGGCGCTGATCCTGGGCGAGTCGTTCGCGGTGGAGTCGGCCGCGCGCAAGGTGGCCAGGGATTATCCGAAGACGGCCTTCCTGATGGGGTCGTCGGGCAAGCCGCAGGCGCCCAATTTCTCGGTGTTCGACAATTACATCCAGGAGCCGTCGTATCTGACCGGCATGATCGCCGGTGGCATGACCAGGACCAACCATATCGGCATGGTCGGCGGGTATGCGATTCCGGAAGTGAACCGGCTCATGCACGCGTTCATGGAAGGCGCGCGCGAGGTCAACCCGAAGGTCCGGTTCACGGTGAGCTTTATCGGTTCGTGGTTCGATCCGCCCAAGGCCAAGGAGGCCGCGTTCGCGATGATCGACAAGGGCGCCGACGTGCTGTACGCCGAGCGCTTTGGCGTTTCCGATGCGGCCAAGGAGCGCGGCAAGCTGGCCATCGGCAACGTGATCAACACCCAGCCGCAGTACCCGGCCACGGTGGTGGCCTCGGCGCTCTGGAACATGGAGCCGACTGTCGCCGCCGCGCTGGCCAAGGTCAAGGCGGGCCAGTTCAAGAATGAAGACTACGGCCAGTATTCGCTGATGAAGTACAAGGGGGCCGAACTCGCGCCGCTGGGCACCTTCGAGGGCAAGGTGCCGGCCGACCTGATGACGCGCGTGCGCGCGAAGGAGCGCGCCATCCTTGACGGCAAGTTCACGGTCAAGGTGGTGGAATCGGAGCCGAAGTCGACGCCGTAACATGTCAATGTCCGCCCCGCCGGTCCTGCGGCTGACCGGCATTACCAAACGTTTCGGCAACCTTCTCGCCAATGACGCGATCTCGCTCGACCTCCATCGAGGGGAAGTGCTCGCGTTGCTTGGCGAGAACGGCGCCGGCAAGAGCACCCTCGTCAATATCCTGTTCGGCCACTATGTGGCGGACGCCGGCACGGTCGAGGTCGACGGCGCGCCGCTGCCGCCGGGCCAGCCGCGCGCCGCGCTGGCCGCCGGCATCGGCATGGTGCATCAGCACTTTACGCTGGCCGACAACCTCACCGTCCTCGACAACATCCTGATCGGCACCGAGCCGCTATGGCGCGGCTGGCAGCAACGCGGCGCCGCGCGCGCACGCGTGCAGGCGCTCGGCGAACGCTTCGGGCTGGCGGTGCAGCCCAATGCGCGCGTCGGCTCGCTCTCGGTGGGCGAGCGCCAGCGCGTGGAAATCATCAAGGCGCTCTATCGCGGCGCGCGCGTGCTGATCCTCGATGAACCGACGGCCGTCCTGACGCCGCAGGAGGTCGACCGGCTCTTTGCCACGCTGGCGCAACTGGTGGCGGAGGGCCTGTCGGTGGTGTTCATCAGCCACAAGCTGGGCGAGGTCATGCGCGCCTCCCATCGGGTGGCCGTGCTGCGCGGCGGCCGGCTGGTGGCAACCTGCGCCACGCGCGATACCGGCCCGGCGCAGCTTGCCGAATGGATGGTCGGCCGCACGGTGGAGATGCCGGTGCGGCCGGTGCGCGCGGCCGGTACGCAGCAGGGTGAGGTGGTGGCGCATCTCGATCATGTCAGCGTGGCGGCTACCGGTGCGCACGGTGCGCTAAGCGATGTGTCGCTGACCTTGCACGGCGGCGAGATCGTCGGCATTGCCGGCGTGTCCGGTAACGGCCAGGTCGCGCTGGCCGAACTGATGAGCGGCATGGCCGCGCCGGTGCGCGGTAGCGTCACCATCGATGGCCGGGTCCTGGGCGCGGCGCCGCGGCGCTGGACCGCGGCCGGCGTGGCCCGCATTCCCGAAGACCGCCATGCGCAGGGCGCGGTGGGCGACCTGACGCTATGGGAGAACGCCATCGCGGAGCAGCTCGGCAATCGCGCCTTTGTGCGCGGCGGGGTGATTCGTGCCGGTGCGGCCCGAGCCTTTACGCGCGACCTCGTGCAGCGCTTCGATGTGCGCGGAGGCGGTATCGAGGCACCGGCCCGCACGCTGTCCGGCGGCAATATGCAGAAGCTGATCCTGGGCCGCGCGCTGTCGGTACGCGGCACGCATGCGCCGCGCCTGGTGGTGGCGAGCCAGCCCACCTGGGGGCTCGATATCGGCGCGGTGGCCTATGTGCATCGGCAACTGCTGGAAGCCGCCGCGCAGGGCGCCGCGGTGCTGCTGATTTCGGAGGACCTCGATGAACTGCGGGCATTGGCGGACCGCATCGCGGTCATGCATGCCGGGCGGCTGACGCCGGCACGCGCCACCGAGGCGTGGACCCTCGCCACGCTCGGTCTGGCCATGGCGGGCGCCGCGCACGATGCGGCCCCGGACGTTACCAACGAGGAGCATGTCGATGCGGCTTGAAGCCCGTACTTCGGTGTCCCGCGTCGCGCTGGTGGGCGCGCCGTTCGGGGCGATTATCGTGACGCTGGCCATTTGCGCGCTGCTGGTGGCCTGGGCGGGCGCCCCGGTGGGGCGCGCTTATCTGCTGCTGCTCGAAGGCGGTTTCGGCTCGCGCTTTGCATGGTCGGAGACGCTGACGCGGGCCACGCCGCTGATGCTGACCGGACTCGCGGTCGCAGTGGCATTCCGCACCCGGCTGTTCAATATCGGCGCGGAAGGGCAGCTATATCTCGGCGCGCTGGCGGCGGTAGCGGTCGGTGGCCAGGTCGACGGCGGCATGCCGGCGTGGGTGGCAACGTTGCCGGCCGACGCGCAGGTCCCGGTGCTGTTTGGCGCGATGGTGGCCGCCGGCATGCTGGCCGGTGCGGTGCTGCTGCTGGGCCCGACGCTGCTCAAGCTGCGCCTGGGTGTGGATGAAGTGGTGACCACGCTGTTGCTCAATTTCATCGTGCTGCTGCTGGTGTCGATGATGCTCGACGGCCCGATGAAGGATCCGCTCGCGATGGGCTGGCCGCAGTCGGTCGCGCTGGTGTCGGAGCTGGAACTGACGCGGCTGATGGAGCGGTCGCGCGTGCATAGCGGCCTGCTTGCGGCCATGGCGCTCGCGGTGGCGATCTGGGCCGTCAATCGCTTTACGGTGTTCGGTCTGCAGATGCGCGCGGTCGGAGCCAATGCCCGCGCGGCGGCGTTTGCCGGCATGCCGGTGGCGCGCGTGACGGTGCTGGCAGCCTTGCTCTCGGGCGCGCTGGCGGGTCTGGCCGGGGTGGTCGAGGTGGCGGGCCGTACCGGCTACCTCACGCTCGACATCTCGCCCGGTTATGGCTATGCGGGCGTGGTCATCGCCATGCTGGCCGGGCTGCACCCGCTCGGTGTGGTCGCGGCGTCGATCTTTGTGGCCGGCGTGCTGGTGGGCGCCGATGGCATGAGCCGCGCGGCAGGCGTGCCCAACGCGATTGCGGATGTGATCGTCGCCGTGGCGCTGATCGCGATGCTGGTGGCGACCATGCTGACGCGCTATCGCATCCGCCTCGATGGTGCCGCCCGGGCCGCCCGGGCCGGACAAGCCGGGAGGGCAGGCTGATGGAACTGCTCGATATCGTGTCCGGCGCGCCGTTCTGGATCGCCGTGCTGCGCGTGGCCACGCCGCTGATCTTCGGCACGCTTGGCGTATTGCTCTGTGAGCGCGCCGGCGTGCTCAACCTCGGCATCGAAGGGATCACGGTGGCCGGCGCGTTCTCCGGCTGGCTCGCGGTCTATCACGGCGCGCCGCTGTGGGGCGGCGTGGCGGTGGCCGCCGGCACGGGGCTGCTGTTTGGCCTGCTGCACGGCGTGCTGACGGTCTCGCTGGCGCTATCCCAGCATGTGGCCGGACTGGGCGTGACGATGCTTGCCACCAGCCTGTCGTACTACGCGTACCGAATCGGTTTTGCCTCGGTGTCCACGCCGCCCACCATCGTCCCGTTCGCGCCGATGACGTGGCTGCAGGGCGTACCGGTGATCGGTCCGATCGTGGGTCCGGTGCTCGGCGCGGAGACCGTATTGACGCTGCTCGCATTGCTGCTGGCGCCGAGCCTGGCATGGCTGCTCTATCGCACCCCGCTGGGCCTGGCCCTGCGCATGGTCGGCGAGAATCCGGCCGCCGCCGAGGGGCAAGGCATTCGCGTGGGTGCGATGCGCATCGGCGCCGTCATGGCCGGCTCGGCCCTGATGGCGGTGGGCGGGGCCTTCCTGACCACCTCGGCGTTCAATGCGTTCTTCTTCAATATGGTCAACGGGCGCGGCTGGATCTGCGTGGCGCTGGTCGTGTTTGCCTCGTGGCGCCCCGGCCGCGCACTGCTCGGAGCCCTGCTGTTTGCCGCCTTCGATGCACTGCAACTGCGGCTGCAGCAGGGCGGGGTCAGCCTGCCGGGGCTGCCGGCCTTGCCGTACCAGTTCTACCTGATGCTGCCGTACCTGCTGTCGATCCTGGCGCTGGTCCTGGTGGCGCGGCGCGCGGCCTATCCTCAAGCGCTGATGAAGCCCTACCGCAAGGGCGAACGCTGAGATTTTTTCTGTGAGCGAGACAGACACCAATATGTTCGACCTGATTCTGCGTCACTGCACGCTACCCGATGGCCGTACCGATACCGATATCGCCATCGAAGGCGGCCGCATCGCGGCCGTGGAACCGCAGCTCGCCGCGCGCGCGGGCGAAGAGATCGACGCGGCCGGGCAACTGGTCACGCCGCCATTTGTCGACGCGCATTTCCATATGGATTCGACGTTGTCGTACGGCCTGCCGCGCGTCAACCAGTCGGGCACGCTGCTCGAAGGCATTGCACTGTGGGGCGAGCTCAAGCCGCTGCTCACGCAGGAAGCGCTGGTCGAGCGCGCGCTGGCTTATTGCGACTGGGCGGTGGCCAAGGGCCTGCTTGCCATCCGCTCGCACGTCGATATCTGCGATCCACGCCTGCTGGCGGTGGAAGCGCTGCTGCACGTGCGCGAGCGCGTGCGGCCGTATCTCGACCTGCAACTGGTGGCGTTTCCGCAGGATGGCGTGCTGCGTGCGCCGGGCGCGCTCGACAATCTGCGGCGCGCGCTCGACATGGGCGTAGATGTGGTCGGCGGCATTCCGCATTTCGAGCGGACCATGGCCGACGGCGCGGCATCCGTGCGGCTGCTGTGCGAGGAGGCGGCCACGCGTGGCCTGCGCGTGGACATGCATTGCGACGAAAGCGACGATCCGCTCTCGCGCCATATCGAGACGCTGGCCAGCGAGACCGTGCGCCTTGGCCTGCAGGGGCGCGTCGCGGGCTCGCACCTGACCTCGATGCATTCCATGGACAACTACTACGTGTCCAAGCTGCTGCCGCTGATGCGCGAGGCGGGCGTGGCCGCGATTGCCAATCCGCTCATCAACATCACGCTGCAGGGGCGTCACGATACCTATCCCAAGCGCCGTGGCATGACGCGCGTGCCCGAACTGCTTGCCGCCGGCGTGCCGGTGGCATTCGGCCACGATTGCGTGATGGACCCCTGGTACGGGCTGGGCACCGGCGACATGCTCGAGGTCGCGCATATGGGCCTGCATGTGGGGCAGATGACGGGCCAGGACGCGATGCGCGCGTGCTTTGCCGCGGTCACCGAGACGCCGGCGCGCATCCTTGGCCTGGAAGGCTACGGCGTAGCGCCGGGTTGCCGCGCCGACCTCGTGCTGCTGCAGGCCGGTGACGCCGTGGAGGCGCTGCGCCTGCGCGCGACGCGGCTGCTGGTATTGCGCGCGGGCAAGGTCATCGCGCGCACGCCGGCGGCGACGGCCGCGCTCGCGTTGCCGGGGCGGCCGGCGCAGGTCGACTTCCGCATGCGGCGGGATTGAGAATTTTTTCCTGCAAAGGTGTTGACAGCTACCTGCGTGGTCAGCATAATCACGTTCTTCGCATCGCACGCAGCAATGCAGCGAGACGAAGCCCAGATGGCGGAATTGGTAGACGCACTAGGTTCAGGTCCTAGCGGTGGCAACACTGTGGAGGTTCGAGTCCTCTTCTGGGCACCACCATTCGCAAGTCGAGACGCGGGAAACAAGACGCAGTCTCGATAGCAAAGCAGAAAAAAGCAGAAAACAGAAAGGCCCGCAGCGATGCGGGCCTTTTTGCGTTTGGCGCCGTCATGCGATCTCGTGCTGTTGATGTTGCGCTTCCGCCGATCATGTTGCGGCTGCCTTTTGCGGCGATCTTTGCAGCGATCTTTGCGGCTGCCTCTGCAGCGGTTTTCGCCGCTTTCTCCGCGCGCTATCCGCATGTTCCCGCATGGCCGTTTTCTCCTGCGCGGCACCCCACATTTGCAGGTAACCATCGCCATGCGCTTGACCTATGCTCAAGCTCATCGGGTTCGAAATTGAACGTCCGACGAGGTGGTTGCCATGACGATGCCGCTATCCGGAAGAGAGAGGGGTGCCGGGCGCTATCCCGGCGGAGCGCGTTGTGCCGAAGCCGATATCCGGCGCCGATGTTTCGTGCATGGCTGTTGCCTGATGACGCTGATGCTCGGTGCGTTGATGCTCAGCGAGATATCGCGCGCCGAATATGCCGAGTCGTTGTTTGCCGAAGCAACGGTTCCGGCCGATGCATCCGTCGACACATCTGCCGCAGCGCCAGTATCGTCGGCGCCGATTGCCGCAGCCAATGCCAGCCACGTTACGCAGACGGATTTCGCATCGGATTCCGCATCGGATCCCCCGCCTGCCGCCGAGCCCATGACCATCGCGTCGTTCGGCCCGCCGCCGTTGACGGAGCGCACCGTCGTGGTCGAGTATGCCTCGCGCGATACCGGCGCCAATGACATGCGCGGTCCTTCGCTGATGGAGCGCCATCCGGTGGCCATGCCAATGGCGCAGCGCGGTGTTTCGCTCCATGTCGACGACATCACCACCGCTTCCGGCCTCGTCGACGCACGCGTCCGCGCACTGGCACTGGCCCTCGACGCCGAGGTGCCGCGCATGGGCGGCGTTACCATCCAGCCGCGCGTCGAGATGGCTTACCGGCCGCCCAACCCGGCCTTGCCGTCGTTCATGGATCCGTCCACCGACATCAGTGCCACCGGCCTGGCGGTCCGTCTCTACGGTTCCAAGCCGACGCGCCTGTCGGGCGTTTATCCGTTCGTCGAGGCGGACTGGTGGCAGGACAATCGCGCCAAGGTCATCAACATCAACGGCACGCGCATTGATACGGACCTGTTGCGTGGATTGTTCTCGTTCAACATCGGCGCGCACAGCAACTCGACCACGGGGATGCGGTTGTGGTTCAAGGTCAAGGCGGGCAGCAAACCGAGCGGGACGATTGGCGCGCGGTATCGATGGTGAGCGAGATCGAGGTGAACAAGATTCGCTAACGAGCCTGCCCGATGGAAGCAGGCACGACGTCGGACGGGCGCGATGCCGGGGCATTCCGGATGCCCGCAACAATTTTCGGGATTGGGGTTGCGCGCTACAAAAATTACGCTACAATTGCGCCCTCGCGTGCGGCTGTAGCTCAGTTGGATAGAGTACTTGGCTACGAACCAAGGGGTCGTGGGTTCGAATCCTGCCAGCCGCGCCATCTATTTGTTAAGCATTACCGCAGTAAATCAACGGCTTAGAGAGGTGCAACTCTCTAGGCCGTTTTTCTTTCCACCGATGCCTCGGTGGATTTTTGGGGGAATGGCCGGCGTACGCGGGCAACCTCCAGAACGTTGATGCTTTCGTTTCCGGTCGGGCGCCGGATGGTCTCCAGGGCGCCATACAGCTCGGCCACTTGGGCGGCCGCGTAGTGTGTCGTCATCGCCTCGCCAGAGCTGTGCCACAGGATCTCGTCCCGCGTTCGCTCCGGCGGCCCCCCGCTTCCCGCCGTCGCATGCACGGTGTGCCGCAGGTCATGGACTTGCAGATCGCCGAGGCCGGCATCTTTCCGCGCTCGCCGTTGGTTTGTGGATCGGCATCTTGTCCGATCCTTTCACCTTCTTGTGGTAGGTGAAGGCCCGTTCGTCGTGGCCCCCACGCTGGCTGTCGATGATCGACTGCGCCACCGAGTTGCAGACCAGGCCGTCATCGAGAAAGACGGGCTACTTCACGTTGACTCATACGCGCTCCTGGCTCTTACAGTGAACGCTCTGAAGGAAACGCGCCAGCAAGTACGCGAGCTGGATGAGCGTCTCTTCGCGTTGACCGGTGTTCCATAAGCGAGGCACCCGCAAGACAACGAAAGTGCTCGCCAAAAGAAATGCTCGCCGAACTGGCGGGCATTTCTTTTGGCACCGCACACGGGGCGCATTCATCGGAGGGATTCATGTCTGAACCTATCAGCGGCGATGCCGCTGCAGGGGCGCCCGCGCGGCCGCATTCAAAGCAATCGGGGGCGCCGCTGGTGTCGCAACTGGGGCGAGCGGGCTGGCCACCATCGTCGTCATGACGATGATGTGGCCGCGCAATCGCCGCGAATGTGCCGTCGCCCTTATCTCGACCCTTGTCTCAAGCATTGGCGGCGGCGCGGCGGTAGTCCAGCACTACGCGCTGGAACAACGCCGCACGACGGCGCAAACGAAAGCTACCAATGATGCAATCAAACAGTCTGAGCAGGACCGTGCTGACCGCGTTGCTGCTGACGCTGCAGCTCGCGAGCTGCGCGCCCGCGTTACCGCCCTCGTCAACGCCAGTCGCGCCCCCGGCGATACCGCCGCTGCCAATGGTGGCGAGGCAGCCGGCCAAGCCGCAGATCTGCTCGTCGACGTGCTCGGCGGGATTGACGGAGCGGCGGGAGACCTCGCTGCGTACGCTGACGAAGCCCACACCGCTGGCGAGGCCTGCGAGCGCGCCTATGACGCCCTGATGCCCCCGCAGACGGATAGCGGGGACCAGTAGCAAGACAGAGCGGCCGCCGTTGTGTTGGAGCACGCCGGCGGCCGCCGGACACACTGAGATAGCCAGTGAGCCAAGCCAAGGCTCTGCCACCTACCGGTAGGCGGGGCGGATACTACCAAAAAGCAAAAAGGGCTCTCACATTCATGGCACAGCCAATCATTCCTTGGATCGGCGGCAAGCGCCGTCTCGCTGACGTCCTCCTGCAGAGATTCCCGGCACACGAGTGCTATGTCGAAGTCTTCGCCGGCGGCGCCGCGCTTTTCTTCCTGCGCCCACCGGCCGACGTCGAAGTCGTCAATGACATCAATGGCGAGCTGGTGAACCTCTATCGCGTTGTGTAGCACCATCTCGAGGAATTCGTGCGCCAGTTCACATGGGCGCTGACGAGTCGGACCGTGTTCCAATGGCTGAAAGACACGCGGCCGGAGACGCTCACGGATATTCAACGCGCCGCGCGTTTCTATTACCTGCAGCAGAACTGCTTCGGTGGCATCGTGGGCGACCAGAATCAAACCTTCGGCGTGGCGACCACGGCGCCGCCTGGCCTGAACCTGTTGCGCCTCGAGGAGTCGCTATCCGCCGCCCACTTGCGGCTGGCCAGCGCGTACGTGGAAAACATGGATTGGAAAACGTGGGTAGAGCGGTACGACCGCCCACACACGCTCTTCTACATGGACCCACCGTACTGGGATACGCGCGGGTACGGCGTCGATTTCCCGATCGAACAGTATGAGCTCATGGCCAGCGTGATGGCTGGCTTGAAGGGCAAAGCCGTCGTCAGCCTGAACGACCATCCCGAGATCCGCCGCGTATTCAGCGCGTTCGAAATGGAGTCCCTCGACATCAATTACACGGTCGGCGGCGGTAAGGGGGCCGCACGACGCGAGGTGATCATTTACAGCTGGGACCGGCGGGCCGAGCCGGTTGGACTGTTTTAAAAAGACGTCGGAATGGTGGGCACGCCCACCACAGCTTCGTCCTTCAGGACGAAGCTGACGGTTCGGGTGCTCCCGGTGAAGCCATTCGCTTGGCTATATACCCAGATCGTCTGATCGCCGCGGGTGCTGACCATATAGGGCGCCCCCATGATTTTTTGCAGTTCCGCGGATGTCATGCCGGGCTTTACCGATCGTGCTTGGTTCCAATCAAACGACGTACCGGCGCAGGCTGCAAGAAGGACGGCCACCGTGACAGACGCAACGAGATTCTTCATTTACGGCTGCTCGTCGGAGATTTTTGCGTTGGGGAACAAGCTCAGGCCTGCGGCGACAGCTTTTTCGCGGCTGGCGTAATCGCCAGCCAAGGCGCGAACGCTCGCTATTTCCTTTACCGCCATCACCCAGCGGCCGTTCCTGGCTTGCTGCAAGTAGAGGGTGGGAGTGAGGTCGAAATTGTAGGAGGTCATCGAATATCTATTCTTGTCGCGAGGCTGCTCTCGCCATGAGATGGAGGAGATTATTCTGGAGCACAACGATACGCATTTCGGTTGTGGTTCGCCACCCTTCGAAGGGTGTAGAAGCCACTGTTGCGCTCACATGTGAAGACCGGTGAGCTTGCAGAGGCAGCGCGCCGATTTCGTCCGCGTCTGGCGATTCAAATTGGACGGCTCTCGAATGTCAGCGCCGCCTGCTCGTTGTGCGATAAATGACAAAAGGCAGCTGTGCGGCTACGCGGCCCAGAATCGGTGATAAGCGGGTCCTTCCGATTTGGGAGGGTGTTGCGGCTTGGTTATCCTGACGGGTGTGGGCATTGGAAAATCAACGCCAACAAGAATGGCCTCGCCTTGGCCAAGCGTCGGCAAGAATGCTGCAGCCGAGCCATCGAGATTTCCGCAGGCTTTTTCGACAACATCGCGGTCTCGTTCATTGATGAGTCGGTGGACGATAAACATCCCCATCTGACTCAGCACATCTTCAGGTACGTCCCGAGGACGCTGTGTGGCCAGGATTGTCGTTAAACCGTATTTCCGACCCTCCTTCGCAATTAGTCCGAATGCATCTAGATAAACGCGATTATTGTCGTCACCCATGTTTTTATTCAGAAATTGATGCGCCTCATCTAGCACGACGACCATCGGCATCTCTGCAAGCGAGCCCTGGCGCGCCATTCCAAGGAGATGTCGGCCGATGGCGTTTGCCAAAAGTTCGCGGGCATTGTGGTCGAAGGGGAGAAATTCCATCGAGATTCGGAGAACCCTGTCCTTGGAGCCGAGAAAATCGTCTATTTTTTCTGCGAGTGACGACGCAAATAATTCTGGATGAAAGAGACAACGCAGCGATTTCGAGCGTGTAATCGAGTAGATCTTTGCAACCAACGTTTCACAATACCCTTTTGTGCGTTCATCATACCCGCCCCAGATGGTATAGTCCGGCACCTTCAATGTGCCACCGTTTTCGAATACGCACTCTTCGAATATCTGTCTGCCGAGCTGTGAAATAAGATACTTGGCACCTTCAGCTTCGACGGCAGCTTCATGCTGCGCCCAGGATATATTAAAGTCTCTGCGCACGGCGCCCGCCTTCTTGACGGTACGGGGCTCTTTGTCGCCGTGTAAGACATAGTTCAGTTTGAGGCTGCGCAACGCCTCGCGCAGCTTCGGAACTTGTGCCCCGGGGCTAGGCTGGAAAATAGCGAACAAATCTGGCTCGGTAAGTTGCCAGTACGGGAACGCGACAAACTGACGCAGGTCGTCGGCGTCGGTGCGTTCTCCTCCCAGGTAGACTGCTTGTACACGCTCTGTGAATGTATGAAATTCGCCAGTGGGGTCAATCAGAATGATCTTGCCTCCAATACGGGCAGCTTCTTGGACGATGCGCGCTACAGTCCAACTTTTACCACCGCCCGTGGCACCGAGCACCGCACAATGCCGTCCGAACATGTGCGAAGGACTGACATTGACTCGGGTACTGGATTCCTGCGCTATCGTAGCCAACTCAATTAATCCGCCAACGCCGACGTTATTCCCTTCGACGATGTGCTTGACTAGTAGAGGGTGGGCGGAGAAGACTTGCTGACCGATGCGAGGATGAACAGGGATGCCCGAGATCACCGTGCCGGTGGTGAGCTCCAAGGTCGTCAATAGTTGCACGAAGCCGATCGGATGCGAGTCTGGGCGCTCACCCAGAGTCGGCTCGGCTTTAAGTCGCTCGTTGTCTGGTAGCCGAACCTCCGTAATCCGACCGAGCACGGCAAGGCCATCCCCCTCGATAAAGACAAACTCACCGACCTGGCCGCCGAGAATGGCGTAGCCAGAATACTGGCGCGTCGACGCGCTCGCCGCGAAAGGCAGATTGATCTTGGCAGCGTCGGGACTGACATAGGATACGGAGCCCACATATCTGCTTGGGTCGAATGGGCTTGTGGACAAACGTTTTGTCATTTGTTTTCCCCTCGCAGACGTCGGATACGTTCGAGGTGCTGCTCGAGGTCCGTCTCGGCAGCAATGTCAGGGAGTTGGGGCACCACTTCCTCAAAAGTCGCGCTGATAAGCGTAAGGCGGGCGTCGCCATGTTCGATGAGGTAGCGGATCTTTTTCAGATGTACATTCGTTGCATCAATCCCTGCTTTTTCCGGATCGTCTCTACGCGGGGCCAATCCTGGGTCACATACAGCAACCTTGAGGCTGAGGTTGGAGTTGATCGCCGACAGTATCGGCTCCGCAATATGGTTGTCGTTAAATCCAAATCCAAGGATAAGCAGACCAGTGTCTGGTTGGCGAAGCGCTGCCTGGAGCGATGACATCATCTCGAAATAGGGTTGCTCGAACGCTAGCTCATATTTCGTGTTGCGAGGATAAACTAGCAGGGGACTTTCACAGTCAGGCCTTTTCTCGATCTCGTTCGTTGCCGAATTTCTCGTCCAGTCAATCGAGCCATGCAGCTTATAGAGCAAGAAAACGTTTGATATGAAGTCGTGGTTATCGAGGTTAGTGTCGCGCCTAACGATGTCGTATGTGAAATATAAGCTGTCGAAGACTTGCGGGCTGGAGTGTGAGAAGCCGTCGATGACGACATAACGTCCTTGGCGCGCAGCATACTCGAAGCACAGATCGTAGTTCGTCGTGAAGATCTTGCTGCGCATCTTGCGCGGTGACCGACGCGACAAACGACGTAGAAAATCTGCGTGCACGGTTACGTCATCATCAGGTTCAAGGAAGCGGACCGCGTCGCGAACCGTTGATTCCGCGGTGTGAATGAACCGGCGGACAGTCTCACGTTCATCTGGTTCCGCCAAGAACTCGGCCGCAACTTTGCAGTGCGAGAGAAGCGCCTCGATGTTGCTCTTGTGCTGCTCGTCTTGGGGTAGTCGTGAAAGCGCGAGTACCTTTCCAAAGTCTTCGCCAGTTGCTGCTTGTACCCGCTCCCACAGATTCCACATCGTTGGTGCGAGCTTCTTCCCCTCTATCGGGCTGCGCCCACCTCCCAGCTTGGCCTCATCAACGTTCACATGCAAGGACGTCCCAAGGCCTGTGAGAATAACTAGATTGCTGCATCTAAAGCAGTCGGACAGAGTGCGCTTGATTTCGTCTAGTGCCGGATCAGCGGGCGAGCCACGTTCGTCACTGGTTGAGCTCGTCTGTTGCCACTGTCCGGCACTTCGATAGCTGAATACCTGCATTTGGCGAGTTCCACGCTGATGACGCGAGGCAGTATACGGTTTCGCGGCCGTACCGGACTAGGAAAAGTGGTCCTGTTTGGCGTTGGTTCGTAGTTCCACAGCAGCCGGTCCCGAATCCAGGCATGCTCCAACACCGAAGACCGCAGCCCGAGCCAGAGTCGCCCTCATCGCCTCAAAATTAGGGGCAGTTTAGGTGTGTGGAACGGCCATTTGCCATTAGATTTGATGTTATCCGGTCGCGCCGAGGTAGCGCGAGTTGCCGGATCATAAATTCTTTGCGAGGACGAAAACATTATAACGCTCAATCTAGCGCCGCTCGGTGCGCAGGTGATGCGATTAGATATTCAAAAAAACAGATAGTGAATTCACGAACTCACGCACCTGTCCTTCGTATCTAGTGCACAAGTGTAGGAACATTTCCTCTTCTGATAGGATTTTTCTTCGAATCAAAGCAGCATACAAATTCTTGCCATCTTGATTGTCGATACCTGGATTTTCTTCGACTGATAAGTGCGGCCAATATTTTCCTTCTGTATATTCGATAAACATCTGCTTTTCGATGCTTTCCCAAGGCAGAAAAAGAATGTCCCCTCGGTTCTGGGTGAAAGAAAATTTACGCTGATCACCGTCTAGGACAGCGATAACGTTATCTTCGGTAGAGAAGAAATGTTGGTCAGAATTTCTGTCTATCAATTTAACTGTATTTCTTGCGCCGCCGATATAAATGATCTTGTATTTGTAAAATGTTCTAGGGAGATATTTTTTTACGCAAAATTCAATAAACTTCTCCAGCGTATCATCTTCAGTAAGGATGTACTTGTCCCATCCTGAAAATCCAAACAGCAGGCTTTTTGCGTAGTTAAAGGAAACAGGCTGAATATCGAGCACTCCATCCTGTGACTCGATGTAATGTAGCTCATCGGCACGTAGCGTACCCATGATCGCAAGCGAGTGCGTCGTGAATACAACGCTCACTGCATATTTTTGGCAGTGTAGCCTCAATTGCCCCACGAGTTTTGCCTGGGCAGCGGCATCAAGGGAAATATCAATTTCATCGATGACGATCAGCTTTCTGCCCGAGACGATGCTCCGATAGAGTGATATCAGAAAATACTCTCCGGAGCTAAGATAGTCTTCTCGAATGTACCTGCTTTCGTCGAGTATAAGGCAATAGTAAGTTCGTTTCTTGATCGTAATGCAACGCAGATTATCAAATTTCTTGCCGCCGTAGATCGCATCGAGGAAATCAATCAGTTCATCGGGGCGAGTGTAGTTCTCAAGAACGATGTTACGTCGGATATCGTGATCGGCATCGCTAATGCTTTGGAAAAAATTAAAGCGATCGCCGAAGGGCATCGGAAGCTCTACTTCGAGACTGTCGCGAAGCTGCGGTGCCACGACTGTTTTGCAGTTGAGACTCTTAAGTTTAGGGTCAAAGGTAAAGGCGTACTCATACGGGTCACATGCGTAAATAATCTTGCTTGATGCTGAGAAAATGCTGTCGATAGCCGTTTTCTTGAACGTATCAGCTACGCATAGATTGCGCAATGCCTTAATGAGAGTGGTTTTCCCAATCCCATTTCGCCCAACGAGGCAGGTAACTCCAAATGCGCCAAGCTCAAAAGCTAAATCTGCCGAGCGAATGTGTTGGACGTTCTCAATTTTCAGAGTCAATTTCATTTTGACCCCAAATGAATAAGAGTGTCTATTACTGTGACGCCGTATTTTTTTCGGAGCTTGTCGAGATAAAAAGGGTCGACAGTATTTACGTAATTCACATATCCGGAAAGCTGTTCTGTGGCCTTGGTAAGATCGGCCTCTAAAAAATCGCGAAGCTTCGCGCTATCTGTAATGTAAAAATGAAGCATCGTTTCAATTTGTCGCTTCATCTTGATGTCGATAGAGACGGTTCCGTTTGGCAATATCACCAATCCGAGAAGTTTTATCTTCCGGCCAACGCTCGTAATTTTCGTTTTTTCCGGATTGAGTTTAAGCTGGGTTAATCCGACGGACTGAAGTAGCTCCTCAATAATCGTCGCTAGATTCGTGAGTCCAGTTCTATTTTGTGAAGAGACGATAATGTCGTCTGAGTACCGCGTGTAGGTCATCTCGCGTTCGACACAATAGCTTTCGAAAAGATCGTCGAAGGTTCGCAGCACTGCGTTGCTGATGAGGGGGGAGGCAGGAAAGCCAATTGGTAAGGCGCCCTTTATCGTAACCAGATCGATAATGCGATCGACATGATCCAATAGATCGGAGATAGGCGTATGCGCTGCGGCGCTCTCGATGACTGCACGAACTATCGTCGAATCGATATTCGGAAAAAAATCTTGGATGTCAGCTTGGAAAAAGTGTTTGTTATGTGCGTGTTTTTTCACGGCTCCGATAACATTCACTCCTTTTCGGTAGGAAAATACGACCTGTTCATTGACCTCAAGGTACTCGAACAGAAATAGGTTGAGGAAACTATGATAGATCTTCAGCGTCTTGTCCGGCGCGTAGACGAGGCGTTCCTTCGACCCTAGGTTTCCGCCTACGTTGAGCGGCTTGTATCGAGAATCGACGGCTTCGCCTATGAACTCTCGATAGTCATATTTGCCGTGATACATCGCCTGAAACAGCTCTGCGAGAGGCTTCTTAGTCATGGAGACAACAGGTGAGGTAGCGACCCGTCTCGCAACGCGCGAAACGACCGACGAAGTGTAACTGTGCTGTCGGAGTGCTCGTATAACGCCATCGTCACACAAAAGGTGACTGAACGGTAAGCTGGGGAGTCGCTTTGGCGGTGTTTACAATTTGGGCGGCGGCCTGGGAAGGCACACCGCCCAATCGTAAAGTAGATGCAGAGCCGGGAGAGGCCAGACATTAGACTGGAGATGCTCCTAGTCGCTGGCATGGCCGAAGCTTAACGCAACTCTCCGCCTACGGCAAATCCTAGGCGGCCCGTCGTGGCTATCGGCGTAGGTGGGGGCGCGGCAGCGTCCAGGTACCGATTGTTGCGCGTCGCCTCGTCATGTTCGGCTAGGCACTACACGCACGCCTTGGCGAGCCACTAACTCTACGCGGGGAAGGTGACCGAAGGCGCGTAGACGCTGGACATCGTCACGCGCGGTACGCGGAAATTCTGCCGACGGAGTAAGGGCGGCAGGATCGACATCAAAGCTTCCGCAGCACGGGCAGGTGTATGTGAAGCCACGAGATAAGCGGGAGCGGACGCGTTCCGCCGCTGCTTTGCAGAGGGGGCAGTTGGCTGGTTCAGGCTGCATGGGGCTGCTCCATCGATACTGTATAAATATACAGTATCATAGGCGGCAGTCAGTGGGTAGCCATGGGGAATTATGGGGGACTGGATAGCGACAACCAGTACAACACAGCGCATTACGGGTAGCGAGCGCCTAGCGAATCGCGTTATAGATCAAGTGCTTGGCGAAGCATGCAAGGCTACGAACCAAGGGGTCGTGGGTTCGAATCCTGCCAGCCGCGCCACCTATCGTAAAAACGCCCGGAGCCTTCGCTCCGGGCGTTTTTTTATGTCTCGCGTTTCCTCCGTGCCTTCCTCTGCCTTCCTTGTCGCAAGCTTCCGTGCCGCATTGACGTGACCGGCAGCGGTCGCCTGTTGCGCTCTGGTCCGGACATAATCGGCGCGCGTGTTGTGGTCTGTCATGTCGCGTGCGCAGTCGTGCGAATCCGCGTGGTCGTTCCATGGCGTCGCCTCCCCGTATCAATCGAGCAGTTTCCAGATGGCATGGATGGCGACCATCCACGCCGTGGACCAGATGATGGGATTCCACAGGATTTCGTGCTTCAGTTTGCTGGTCTCGGTGGCAAGCTTGCTCGTCTCCGAGGCGATCTTGCTGGTCTCGCCCTCGATCTTGCCGGTCTCGCGTTCGATCTTGTCTTTCTCTTTCTCGATCTTTTCCTTCTCCTGGATCAGCTTCCTGGTTTCCTCGACGATTTTTTCGTTCTCCCGTTCCAGTTTGCGGGTCTCTTGCGCGATCTTTTCGTTCTCGCGCTCCAGCTTGCTGGTCTCCCGCTCGATCTTGCGGTTTTCGTTTTCCAGCTTGGTGGTCTCCGCCTGAATCCGCACGCACTCGAGCGTCAGCCTGAACAGCTCCGCTGTCAGCTTGGCGGCGTCCATGTCCGGCTCTTTGGCGTCCGTCTGGTGCTTGGCCTTGTCCGCGGCGCTTTCGCCCGGGTTGTCCATCGGGTGGGCCATGGTGGCTTCCATTGATCTCTCCTTGACTTGAATGGCGGCGGCGGCGTCCGGCCTGGAACGCTGGTTGGTACTTGTGGTTGCCGCGTGTGCCACCGCCGTGGATCCGACGCTACAGAGTGCTGCCAGAGGCGCAAATCGGAGATCAACGAAATAGCGGGACTGTGGCATCGGCAGCGACCAGGGACGGCGTTGCCATCCGGCCGGCGTTCCTGCGGCAACATGTCTGTGTACGTTTCCCCATAAATCAGCCGTTCGGGGAATTGACAGTGACATTACCGGGAGACATCATTCCACGGGAACAGAGATGCGCCTCCGGGGCTACACGATCGAGTGCAGACATGCCCGCCGGAAAGGCTGCCAAGTCCAAGGGAACCGGGGTCATGAATCCTTCGATACGCCAACTGGCGAGCGTCCTCACGCTCGCTGTCCTGATGTCCGCGTGCTCGTCCACGCCCGAGCCCGTACCGGTCCAGCCCGTTGTCGAACAACCGCCCTCGGACCATGCCATGAAGGCGCTGTCGGCGGAGGTATTCACCTACGGTTATCCGCTCGTGCTGATGGACGTCATGCGCGAGATCACCGGCGCGCGCGTGCCGGTCAACACGTTCAGCCACCAGCGCGCGTTTCCCGATGCCACCGGCGGCGCAGCGGCCGCGCCGAGCGCCGACACGCTGTTCTCGACAGCCTGGCTCGACCTCTCGAAGGAGCCGGTCGTGCTGTCGCTGCCCGACACGGCTGGCCGCTTCTACCTGATGCCGATGCTCGACGCCTGGACCAACGTGTTTGCGTCGCCGGGCAAGCGCACCACGGGCACGCGCCGCGGCGCGTTTGCCATCGTCGGGCCGGAATGGCGCGGCACGTTACCGAAGGGAGTCAAGGAAATCCGCTCGCCGACCGCGCTGGTCTGGATCGTCGGGCGTACCCAGGTCAATGGTCGTGGCGATCTGCCGGCCGTCCACCGCTTGCAGGATCAGTTCCGTCTGGTGCCGTTGTCGGTCTGGCAGAAGGGCGGGCGCACCGCGCCGCCGTCGGCCGGGCCGCGCGCCGCGTTGCTCGACACCGATACCCCGGCCGCGGAGCAGGTGGCCGCGATGGATGCGCAGGCGTTCTTCAGCCGCATGGCCGAGCTGCTGCCGGCCAACCCGCCCGCGCCCGGCGATGTCGCGATGGTGGAGAAGATGAATCGCATGGGCCTGAAACCGGGCGAGGCGTTCAAGACCACCGTGCTGGAGCCGTCCACCGCGCGCGCGGTGCAGGAGGGGGCCACCGCGGCATTGAGCGGCATTGCCGCCGAGGCCAAGAAGCGCGAGGCCGGCGATACCGGCTGGCGCATGTCGCGGGATGGCGGCGACTATGGCACCAACTACGCGCTGCGTGCCGCCGATGCCATGATCGGCGTCGGCGCCAACCTGCCGGAGGACGCGCTGTATCCGATCGCGCGCGCCGATGCCACGGGCCGCCCCTTCGATGGTGGCAGCCGCTATGTGCTGCATTTTGATAAAGGCCAGCTGCCGCCGGTCAAGGCGTTCTGGTCGCTGTCGCTCTACAACAGCCAGCAGGGCCTGGTGCGCAACCCGATCAACCGCTATTCGATCGGCAGCCGCGACCGCCTGCACTACAACCGCGACGGCTCGCTCGATATCTATATCCAATACGAGCGCCCCGCCAAGGCCGCGCAGCAGGCCAACTGGCTGCCCGCGCCGCCCGATGCGTTCAACCTGATGCTGCGCGCCTACTGGCCCGATCAGGCACTGCTCGACGGCGACTGGACGCCGCCGCCGGTGCAGCGCGTCAACTAGGCTACGCATCCACCAGGCAACGGCTCAGCCCGGCCCCGCTCAGAACCGGTACTTGACGCCGCCATACACCGCGCGGCCGGTACCCGGATAGAACACGGCAGTATTGCTTGCGGTACGAAAATCGGCCACGGTACTGAAGTCGCTGATATAGCGCTTGTTCGAGAGGTTGCGCCCGTCCAGGAAGAGCGTCACGCCGCAGTCGAACTCGTAGCTGGCCTGCAGGCCGAACAGCACGTACGGCGGCACCTTCTGCGTATTGGCATAGTCGACGTAAGCGCCGCTCGGCACCCAGTCGATCGTGCCGGCCACGCGCAGGCGCGCATTGCGCTCGTAGGCCAGGGTCGTGCGCAGGACATGGCGCGGCACGCCGGCGATGCGGTTATTGCCGTAGACCGGATCGTTGTCGAAGCGGAAATCGCTGAAATTCCACAACTGGGACACCGTCACCTTGTCGCCCTTGCCGACCAGGTTGCGCAGCACATCCGCGCTTGCGCCCAGTTCCACGCCTTGCAGGATGGTCTTGTTGGCATTGAAGGTGGACGCCGGCACATCCGGGTTCACGGTGTACTGCAGCAACTGGTCGCGCACCAGCGAGCGGTACAGGGTGACATCCCAGGCAAAGCGCTCGGTCCGGCCGCGCGAGCCGGCCTCCACGGTCCAGCCATGCTGCTGCGCAAGCGGCACGAACCGGTTGGTGGTGCCGATGGTCTGGTTGAGGTCAGAAAAATCGGGCACGTCGGCGCTGCGCGTGACGTCGACAAACGCCTGCACATCCTTTACCGGCTCCCATAACACGCCGAACTTCGGATTCACGCCGCTGTAGGTCGTGGCGTCGGCCTTGGGCGTCGGGCTGGCCGGCAGGCCACCGAAGTCGGTGTACTCGCGACGATTGCGATAGGCCTTGGCGCCGGCCATCAGCGCCACCGTCGGCACCACGTAGAGCCGGTCCTCGAGATACGCCTCGTAGTTGGCGGCATCCTGCCGCGCATTCAGCGTCTGCGCGCCACGGTCGCCATTGATGTTGACGTACTGGCGCGCATTGTTGGTACCGGCAAAGAAGCGGGCGCCGGCGATGATCTGGTTGCGCATGCCGCCGAGGGTCAGGTTGCCGGTGTAGCGCGGCGCAAAGCCGTAGGTCCAGTAATCCTGGTCGATGACCTGGAAGATCGGGTGGTACAGGCTCTTGTGAATGACCCAGCTGGTGAAGTCGATCTGACCGTTGTCGAGCTTGACGCTGGTGACGTTGGCGAGCCGCTCGGTGCGCGTGTTGCGCGCCTGGTCGCCGGCCAGTGCCGAGGCGGACGCCATGCGCGGATTGTTGAGCGCCTGGTTGAGCGTCAGCGATCCCGGCAGCAGCTGATCGACCACGTACGCGCCCACATAGAAGCGCGTTTCCACGGCGGGGCTGAAGCGGTAGCCGAAGTTGGCGTTGAACTGCTCGTACTGGCCGCGCTCGTGGTTGCGATAGCCTTCCGAATGGTCGACGCTGAGGTTGGCCAGGAAGTCGAAGGCGCCGATCTGGCGCGATACCTGCCCGCTGGCGCGTGCGGTGCCAAAGCTGCCGCCATCCACGCGCACCATGTTGCGGAAGTCGCTGGTCAGCGCGGTCGGCGTGGTGAAGTTGATGGCGCCGCCGAGCGTGGTGCTGCCGTAGGCAAGCCCGTTGCCGCCCTTGTAGATCTCGGCGGCGGCCAGGCCGAGCGGATCGATCTGATAGTAGTCGCCGCTACCATCGGCAAAATTGGTCGGCACGCCGTCCTGCAGGATGTCGATGCCGCGCGTATGGAAGCCGCGCGCAATGCCCGAGCCCCGGATCGAGAGCCGCAGTTCCTGCCCATAGCGTTCCTGCACATATACGCCGGGCGCGTCCTTGAGCACGTCGCGCAGGTTGCTGGCATAGCTGTTGCTGTACGAGGCGGCATCGACAAAGCCGACCGAGCCGGCCGACTGGTAGAGCGCTTGCCGTTGTTGTTCGACGCCGGGTACGGTCGGCGATCCCGGTGCGGTGGCGGTGGCGGTCACCGCCGGCAGCATGGGCAGCTCGGCGTTGGAGGGCGCGGGGGAGATGGCACCCGTGGGGTTGGGCGTGGTGGAGGTGGCAGCGGCGGGCGCGGCCGGCGCTTGCGCCAGCGCGGCGCTGGTCAGCGCAGCGGCCGGCAATGCCGAGACGCGGCGCCAGGTCTTGGCTCGTTTCAATGGACTTCCTTGCGGCCGGTCGGCGATGCGATGCGCATGCCGTCGTGCTCTATGTTATTGGCTCGACCGCAAGGATAGGGAGCGACGTTGTTGCCCGCCATGCGACACAGCGACGCATAACGGGCAACGATGCGTGGAGATGCTTGGGGTGCGCCATGCGCCGGCGGGCGCCCAAGGTGCGCAGCCCGCTCAGTCACTCAGCCGCTCAGCCGCTCAGCACTCCGCCGCTCGGGCCGTTCAGCCCACTGCGTGCGCCCGGTTCAAACCGCGTGCACGCCACAGGTGCCACCACAGGCGTGCCCGTGGAGCGCGGGCGCCGTTGCCGCGCGTTCCACGCGCTTCCAGTGCGTCGGTGCTTCGGCGGCCAGCCGCGCGCGCAGTTGCCGCGTGGCGGTGACCATATTGGCGAGCGCCGCTTCCGTTTCCGGCCAGCCACGGGTCTTGAGGCCACAGTCCGGATTGACCCACAGCCGCTCGGGCGGAATCACCTCGCATGCGCGTTCCAGCAGGCGTGTCATGGCTTCCACGGTCGGCACGCGCGGCGAATGGATGTCGTACACGCCGGGACCGATCTCGTTGGGATAGTCGAATGCACCAAAGCCCGCGAGCAGTTCCATTGCCGAGCGCGAGGTCTCGATGGTGATGACGTCCGCGTCCATCGCGGCAATCGACGGCAAGATGTCGTTGAACTCCGCATAGCACATGTGGGTATGAATCTGCGTCTGGTCGGCGACACCCGCGGCGGACAGGCGGAACGCGTTGACCGCCCACGCCAGGTACGCGGGCCAGTCGGCACGGCGCAGCGGCAGGCCTTCGCGCAGCGCGGGCTCGTCGATCTGGATCACGCGGATGCCGGCGGCTTCGAGGTCGCGCACCTCGTCGCGAATGGCGAGCGCAAGTTGCCGTGCGGTGGTGGCGCGCGGCTGGTCGTCGCGCACGAACGACCACTGCAGCATCGTGACCGGACCGGTCAGCATGCCCTTCATCGGACGCTCGGTCAGGGACTGCGCATAGCGGGCGGTCTCCACGGTGATCGCTTCCGGGCGATAGACGTCGCCGTAGATGACGGGCGGCTTGACGCAGCGCGAGCCGTAGCTCTGCACCCAGCCATTCTCGGTGAACGCGTAGCCGCACAACTGCTCGCCGAAGTATTCGACCATGTCGTTGCGCTCGGCCTCGCCATGGACCAGCACGTCGAGGCCGAGTGCTTCCTGCTTGCGCACGGCAAGCTCGATTTCGCCGCGCATGCGCTCAAGGTATTCGAGCGCGCCCAGCTCGCCGCGACGGAAGGCCGCACGGGCCTGGCGGATGGCCGGGGTTTGCGGAAAAGAGCCGATGGTGGTGGTGGGCAGCGGTGGCAGCTTCAGCGCTTCACGCTGAACGGCGATGCGGCTCTCGAACGGGCTCCGGCGGTCAGCCATGGCAGGGCTCACCGCGGCCAGGCGCTTGCGTACGCTGTCGTTGACGACGCGGCGGGAAGTCTGGCGTGCGTGGCGCGCGGCATCGGAGGCGGCGAGCTCCGCCGCCACGGCGTCTTCACCGTGTTCCAGGGCGACCGCCAGGATGCGCAGTTCGTCGAGCTTTTCGGTGGCAAAGGCCAGCCACGATTTGAGTTCCGGATCGAGACGAATCTCGTGCGCGAGCGACGCCGGCACGTGCAGCAGCGAGCAGGACGGGGCCAGCCACAGGCGCTCGCCGAGCGCCGCGTGGAGCGGTTGCACGCTGTGCAGGACGGCACGCAGGTCGGCGCGCCAGATATTGCGGCCATCGATCACGCCGACCGACAGCACGGCGGCGGACGGCAGCACGCGCCGCCACGTCGCCAGTTGCTGCGGGGCGCGCACCAGGTCGATATGGAAGGCGTGCACGGGCAGGGCCGCAATGCGCTCGGCGTATGGTGCGGCGCTGTCGAAGTAGGTGGCGAGCAGCAGCTTCACGCCGGTATTGCCGAGCACCGCATAGGCATCGTCGAAGGCAGCGAGCCAGCGCGCGTCCAGGTCCACGCACAGCGCCGGTTCATCGATCTGTACCCATTCGATGCCACGGGCGGCCAGGCGCGACAGGATGCGACGATAGGCGGCCACCACTCGCGGCAGCAGCGCCAGGCGGTCGAAGCCCGCCGCGTGGGTCTTGGCCAGCCAGAGATAGGTGACGGGGCCGATCAGTACCGGGCGCGTGGTGTGGCCGAGGGCCAGAGCCTGCTCGATTTCATCGAAGAACCAGTCGGGACCGCCATCGAAGGTGCTGTCGGCATCGAGCTCGGGGACGAGGTAATGGTAGTTGGTGTCGAACCACTTGGTCATTTCCATCGCCGGCTGCGCGGCGTTGCCGCGGGCGAGGGCGTAATACTGGCTCAGCGTGAGCGACTGCGCGTCAAAGCCGAAGCGGCGCGGCAGGGCACCGAGCAGCACGGTCTGGCCCAGCATCTGGTCGTACCAGGCAAAGTCGCCGGTGGCCACGGTGGCGAGGCCACGTTCGGCCTGCAGCCGCCAGTGGCGCTGGCGCAGTTCGGTGCCGACGTCGCGCAGCGCCGCTTCGGTCGTTTCGCCGCGCCAGAACGCTTCCTGCGCAAATTTCAGTTCGCGGCGCGCGCCGATGCGCGGAAAGCCGAGGGTGTGGATGTGTGCCATGTCTTGCTCCGGGAGAGAGTTCCGATCTGGCGCCCAGTGTGAAATCGCGCGTAGAATGAATCAAGCGACATGTTTTAAACAATGTATGAATCAGATTCAACTCACCCATGATTGAGGTCCGGCATTTCCGTTCGCTCGTGGCGATCGCCGACTCTGGCAAGCTCGCGACCGCGGCCGAGCGTGTGCACGTCAGCCAGTCCGCGTTATCGCACCAGATCAAGGCCATCGAGGCGCATTACGGCATGGCGCTGTTCGACCGCACGCGCCAGGGGCTGCGCTTTACGCCGGCCGGCGAGCGGCTGCTGGCGCTGGCGCGCGAGGCGCTGGCTGCCATCAGCGCGGCCGAGCGAGACCTGATGCGGCTCAAGAGCGATACGCGCGGGGAATTGCGCGTGGTGCTGGAGTGCCATACCTGCTTCGACTGGCTGATGCCGGTCATGGATGAATTCCGGCGTCGCTGGCCGGAAGTGGAGGTGGACCTGGTCGCGGGGTTTCATGCCGACCCCATGGCCTTGCTCGCCGATGGGCGCGCCGACATGGTGATCGGGTCAAAGCCGCCGGGCCGGCGGGGGCTGGTGGTGGCGCCGCTGTTTCGCTTCGAGATCCTGGCGGTGATCGCCAACGAGCATCGCCTGCGCAACCGGCGCCGGATCGAGGCCGCCGACCTGGCCGGCGAGACGCTGATTACCTATCCCGTGCCCGAGCAGCGTATCGACCTGATCCGCGAGGTGCTGGAGCCCGCCGGGATCCATCTGCAGCGGCGTACTGCCGAACTGACGGTCGCCGTGCTGCAACTGGTGGCCAGCCGGCGCGGCGTGGCGGCGTTGCCGAACTGGGGGGTGAAGAACTACGTCGACCACGACTACGTGCTGGCCAAGCGCATTGGCGCCGGCGGCCTGTGGAGCGAGCTCTATGCGACGGTGCCGTCGGCCATGGCAGAGCGGCCCTATGTGGATGACTTTGTCGCGATCGTGCGCGATATCTGCGCGGCGCAACTCGACGGCATCGAGTTACTGGCGGCGTGAGGCGTGAGCGCGGTGTCCTCCGCGGTGTCCCCGCGGTGTGCCCCTGTCAGGCCGCCAGGGGTTCCGGCTCGGACACCTCCGCATCGACGATGGCGAGGTCGATGGCCTGGCTGACACGATTGACGAACAGATGAAGCAGATCGGCATCCGGCGCCTGCACGCTCATGCGCGCCAAGGGGCCGGCCTCGTAGCGGAGTTGCTGCAACGACAACCCGGTGCGCCGCGCGGTGGCCAATATCCATTCGAGCGTGCCAAAGACATCGGCCCCATGGACACGGACGGCGAGCTGAAGCGTGGGCGGTTGGGTGGGCGGATGGGCAGGCTGGAACATGGCAGGGGCAGCGTAAGGTGATGCGTGGTCGATGTGGTGAATTTACCAGCACGACGCGGAAATGAGCTTCTTATTTTGCTGACATGGCTAGGCGAGTGAAGATGATTCTCCTGTCAGATGTAGAATTCGAGGTAGTTTCATTTTTTTCGAATGCATGCGATGAACACTCCGCCCAAGCTCGACGAAACCGACCGCCGCATCCTGCGCGAGTTGCGCCGCGACGGCCGCATCTCCAACGCCAGACTGGCCGAGCGCGTCGGCCTGTCCGCCACGCCGTGCTGGAACCGGGTGCGGGCGCTGGAGGAGGCGGGCATCATCGAGAGCTACGCGGCGCTGTTGAACCAGAAGGCGCTGGGGCTGCCCGACACCGTGCTGATCGAGGTCACGCTCGATCGCCACGATGACGATATGCTTCATCGTTTTGGCGAGGCATTGGCCGAACTGCCGGAAGTCCTGGAGGCGCATCTGCTGACGGGCGAATACGACTACCTGATCAAGGTCGCCGTGGCCGGCACCGAAGGCTACGAGGAGTTCCTGCGGCACAAGCTCTACAAGCTGCCGGGGCTGCGTCATAGTCATTCCACCTTCGTACTGCGCACGCTCAAGCGCGAGCCGTCGGTACAACCTTAGGAGAGCAGCCATGCGGGTGCGTCAATTGCGCGCGGACGAGGCCGCCCATCATGTCGAAGCGCTGGCCGATGTCCTGATCGACTGCGTGGAAGGCGGAGCCTCGGTCAGCTTCATGTGGCCGCTTGCGCGCGACAAGGCGGTCGGCTTCTGGCGGGGCGTCGCCGAGGGCGTGGCGCGCAACGAACGGGTGCTGATAGTGGCGGAAGACGATACCGGCGCGCTTGTCGGCACGGTGCAACTGGTCACCGCGCAGCCGGAAAACCAGCCTCATCGGGCCGATGTGGCCAAGATGCTGGTCCACCGCCGCGCCCGCCGACAGGGCATCGCGCAGCAACTGATGGCCGCCGTCGACGCCGCCGCCCGCGCCCAGGGCAAGACTGTCCTCGTCCTCGATACCGTCACCGGCGGCGATGCGGAGCGCCTGTACGAACGCGCCGGCTGGCAGCGCGTGGGTGTGGTCCCCAACTACGCCCTGATGCCCGACGGCGCCTTCTGCGGCACCACGTTCTACTGCAAGCAGCTTTGACGGATGCGCGCAGGTTTGACGGGTGTGCGAGGTCGAGACGCTATGCAAGTGAAATGATCAGCTTCGTGCCGCACGCGGCGGCAAAGCGCTGCAAGCTGGCGAACGACGGCGCGTGCTTCTCACTGCCGAGCGCGGTTTCCAGGCGAGAGGTGGCGACGAGACCGGCGAAAGTGGTGTCGTGACCGAACCACCGCCGTAGGAACCGACCTACAGCGGGCGCCGGCTTTGGCCGATGTCTGCGGCGCGCGCGGCTGCCTACAGTGAACATGACTGCAACCATCCGCAGGAGGTGTCTCATGTCGTTCGCGCTTTACCTGATCGGTGTGCTGCTGCTCGTGGGCGGCATTGCCTGGGCCCTGGTGACGATGGGCGTGGCGCAGGTCTATATCGGCATTGCCTGCGTGATCGTGCTCGGCATCGGCATCATGTCCGCCGTGTCGCGGACCCGGACCAAGGATCCGTCCTAGCGTTCGTCCTGGACCGGCGATCCGTCGCGGTCCACGCATGTGTGGTACGGGGCCGACACCCTGCCGGGGTGTCGGCCTTTTGCCGTCCGGGGTTTGCTACCCTCCCGCGATCAGAGAAAAAGAACAGGGGCGAGGAGAGACATGAGCTATCGGATTCGCGACTTCCGGCCGGGCGACGCGCCGGCCGTCAACACGGTGGCGCTGGCAGCGTTTGGCCAGTACGCGGGCGACTACACCGACTGGCCGACCTTTGCCGCCAATGTCGGACGCACCGCGGCCCTTGCGGAGCAGGGCGAACTTATCGTTGCGGAGCTGGAGGGCGAGGTGGTGGGCGCGGTGACCTATATCGGGCCGCATCGGCCCAAGAGCGAATTCTTCGAGCAGGCCTGGCCGATCGTCCGCATGCTGGTGGTAGCGCCGTCCGCGCGCGGCCACGGCATCGGGCGGGCGCTGACGGAAGCGTGCGTGGCCCGCGCGCGCCGGGATGGGGCGCTGGAAATCGCGTTGCATACCAGCCCGATCATGGTGGCGGCGCTGCGCATGTATCGCGACATGGGCTTTGTGCAGTTGCGCACGGCGCCACCGGTGCATGGGGTGCCGTGCGATATCTACCTCATGCCGCTCTAGTTGGGCGGGGTTGGCCGGGTTGGGCGGGTTGCGCTGGTTTTGCTCGCCGCCCCGGGGCTTCCGTCCCCTGCGCTTACTTGATGCTGCGATCGCCGCCGCGCATGTCCAGGATGATCATGGTGCGGTCCAGCACGCCGTTATCGTCGAAGTACGCGCTGAAGTGCGCCGGCTGGTAAGGCGTCACGTACATCCGGTACGACCACGCCTCGCGCTTCATGAGCGGATAGTAGTTGATCGGCTCCTTCGGCTTGCCAAAGCGTTCGAGGATGTCCTGCTTGGTCCAGACCCCGGGGCGCGCCTTGTAGATTTCCTCTTCGGTCAGCATGTTGCGGAAACTGACGAGCTTGCCGCTGGCGTCGAAGTCGGCCGCATAGACGTCGTAGCCGTACGGTTGCTTGGAATACAGCCAGCGCGTGGTGCCGTCACGGAGCTGAAAGGTATCCGTCGGCGTACCGAATTTCTGTCGCACGCTGCTCTCGTTGCTGCCGATCAACTGCTGGCCGACGGATACGGGTTCCAGCGAAGCGCAGCCGGCAAGCACGGTAGCCGCAAGCGCGGCGGCAATCGCGGCAATGGCGCGGGAAGGACGGGTGGGCATGTTTGTTCTCCGGTTCGGGCGGTGGCGCGAGCGGCGGGATGCAAGGGGATGATGGGTGACTTTCGTTCGCCACACGCTACCATGTTCTGTTAACACACGGGTGGCTGGAATTATTCCATCACCGGCACCGGAGCGACGACCATGACTTTTGAACGTATCGAAATGATAAGCAGTCGCGGCGAGCCGCTGGCAGGGCGGCTGGATCTGCCGCCGCAGCAGCCCGCACGTGCGTTTGCGCTGTTTGCGCATTGTTTCACCTGCGGCAAGGACAGTCTTGCCGCGAGCCGTATCGCGCAGGCGCTGGCCCAGGATGGCATTGCGGTGCTGCGCTTTGACTTTACCGGCATTGGCGGCAGCGGCGGCGATTTTGCCAGCAGCAATTATTCGTCCAACGTCGACGATCTCGTTGGCGCCGCGCAATGGCTGCGCACCCATCACGAGGCCCCGGCGCTATTGATCGGGCATAGCCTGGGCGGCGCGGCGATGCTGAGCGCGGCGGGGCGCATTCCGGAAGCGCGCGCGGTTGCCACCGTGGCTGCCCCGAGCGATCCGGGCCATGTGATCGGGCTCTTCGGCGAGCATGCCGAGGCGATTCGCGCGGCTGGCGAGCTTGAGGTGTCGCTGGCGGGGCGGCCGTTTCGCATTACGCGCCAGTTCATGGACGACGTATCGAGCCAGCGGCTGCTGGACGAGGTGGCCGCACTGGCAAAGCCGCTGCTGGTGCTGCATGCGCCGGCCGACGATACGGTCGCCATCGGCAACGGCGAGGACATCTTTGCCGCGGCGCGGCAACCCAAGAGTTTCGTGGCGCTGGACCGCGGCGACCATCTGCTGCATGACCGTAGCGCGGCCGCGTATGCGGCCGAGATGATCCTGGCCTGGAGCCGGCGCTATCTGGAGTGAGACGAGTCGCAATCCCGCCGGCGCCGCCTGGGTCTCAGAACGACAGCGTCGTGGTCAGCAGCACCACCCGTGGCTCCGCCACCGCGACGATCAGGTTGCTGGCGCTGGACGGGTAGTAGGCCTTGTTGAGCAGGTTTTTGACATTGAGCTGGATGCGCGTGGGAAAGCTGTTGAGCCTGGTGTCATACGCCAGGAACGCGTCGACCACGCCGTATCCCGGCAGCGTGAAGCTGTTGGCGGCATCGCCCGCACGTGCGCCCACGAAGCGCGCGCCGCCGCCCAGCCGCCAGCGCCCCGGGATACCGTCGAAGGCCATCGCGTAGCTGGCAAACAGCCCACCCATATGACGCGGCGCATTGACCAGCGGCACGTCGTTGTCGAGGTCGCGCGTATCGGTATAGGCGTAATTGCCGATCACGCTGAAGTTGGGCGTGATCTGGCCCGCCACATCGAGCTCCACGCCGCGCGAGCGCGCGCGGCCGATGGTCGAGGTCACGTCGCCGACGGTGACGGCCACGTTCTGCTTGTCGATCTGGAACACCGACAGCGTCGAGGTCAGCCCGCGCGCCATCTCCAGCTTGACCCCGGTTTCATAGATGCGGCCGGTCTCGGGCGCAAGCGCGGTGAGCGCGTTGGAGGACACGTTCGGCACGAACGAGCGCGCATAGTTGGCGTACAGCGATACCGCCGGGGTCAGCTTGTACACCGCGCCCAGTTGCGGCAACCACTTTTGTCCATGCGAGTTGTCATTGACCACGAAGGGCCGGCCGACACCGCTCAGTTGCTCGTAGTGCTGGAAGCGCAGGCCCGCCGAGACGATCCAGCGCTCGCCGATATGGACGGCATCCTGGAAGATGCCCGAATAGGACGTCACGCGCGACAGGCTGTCGCTCTGCGTCGCGCTCGGCACGCCGCCCGGCGATAGCAGGCCGTAGACCGGTGCGAACAGGTTGAAGCCGGGCGTCGCGCGGCCGCGGATGGTATCGCCACGGAAGTCGCGCTGGCGTTCGTACTCGAAGCCGAACATCAGCTGGTGCCGCAACGGACCGGTCGCGACGTCACCAAGCAGCGAGAGCGACGCAAGGTTCTCGGAGTCGTTGCGGCCAAGATTGGCGTCGGACGAGCGCGTCATGGCGCCGGTATTGCTATTGAAGGCCGACGCGCGCGTGAGGTACTGGTCGTAGCGGTCGCGCGCCCAGCCGTAGATCGCGCGCATGCGCCAGGCGTCGTTGAACTTGTGCTCGACGCGTACGTTGGCGGTCTCCTGGATGCCGCTGGATTGCGCCCAGCCCTCCTCGTAGCGGACATAGCGCAGGTCGTCGCGCGGATGCCCGTTGACCAGCACGGTGCCGCGGTCGAACGGCGCGGTGTAGTCGGTGTACTGATAGTTCAGCAGGATCGATGTATTGGCGTCGTGCCAGGCCAGCGACGGCGCGATCAGGCTATGCCGGTTGACGCCGCCGGAGGTGCGCCAGTAAGGGGCTTCATCGACTTCGCCGGTCAGGCGGAACGACAGCTTGCCGCCCGCCACGTCGGCGAGCGGCCCGGTCAGGTCCAGGCTGCCCGTGTTCTGCGCATGACTCGAGTGAAGGTAGCTGACCGAACCCGAGAACGTGTCCTCGGGCTTGCGCGTGACCATGTTGATGACGCCGCCGGGCCCCTGAATGCCGTACAGCAGCGAGGCCGGTCCCTTGAGCACTTCCACGCGGTCGAGCGTGACCGGATAGTTGTGGAGGAGTGGCGAGCGTACGCCGTCGCGCAGGATCGAGCCGTCGTCGTTGGTGCCGAAGCCGCGCTTGAGAAAGCTGTCGCGCGTGCCGCCCAGCGTGTTGGTCTGCACCAGGCCGCTGACGTTGGCCAGGATGTCGTCGAGGCTGCGCGCGGACTGGTCCTGGATGACCTGCGCGCTTACCACCGATACCGACTGCGGGATATCGGTCAGCGGCGCATCGCCAGGCCCGGCGATGCTGCTCGCGCGCGGCTGGTAACCCACGGTGGGCACCGCGTCGAGTGGGGCCGTGACGGTGACCGGCGCCAGCGTGGCCGTATGCGTGCCGGGCGCGGCAGCATCGTTGGCCGCGGTGGATTCCTCGGCATGGGCCAGGCGAGGGGCCGTGACGATCAGCCCGGCCACGCCCATTGCCACGACCAGCGCGTGGCGGGTGCCACGGGCGCCAGGGGCGCGACCGGCATGGCGCGGAACGGTGCGGAAACGGGAACGACGGCAGGGGCGGACGGCGGATGCAGCAGGGGGGCGGTTCATCGGGAATACGGCGGCAGCGGAGTGACGGCAAAATGCCGGATCAAGCTTCCATCATGTGACGGGGCGGCCGCAGCGTAACATTAATGCGAATCATTTTCAATTCCGCTGTTGTTTCCGCGTACGGCGCAGGCGGAGAACGCCATGTCACATCGGCCGTGGGGCTAGTGCCGACGGCTCGCACAATGGGATGGCGCGCCCCTGTGCCGCGCGCGGGCTGGGGGCGGAGGCGCGGTTACTGGGCGGCGGAGCGCAGAAAGCTCGCCGCGATCTCGCGCGTGAGGTCGTCCACCGCGCCCAGCTCCGCCTCGGTCAGGCCGTCGGGCAGGCAGGTGTCGCCCCAGTCGCCGCACAGCAGCGCCACGCAGCGATTGCGCAGCTTGACCGGCGCCAGCAGGATCGAGCGCGTGTCCGGCATGGCGTCGCGATACCAGCGCGGCACGCGATGCGCCACTTCCGCGTCGAGCGTGTCCTCGAACTGCAGGGGGCGTGGCGCAATACTGGCGAAGTGGAAGATATCGGGTACGAAGCCTTCCTCGAACGAGAACTGCTCGAGCTTCTCCCGCATGCCATTGCCAAAGCCAAGCCGTGCCACGAAGCGCTTGGCGTTGGGATTGAGCACCATCAGGAAGCAGTGCGAGAAGTTGAGCGCGCGCATCGCCGATTCGAGCGCGAGCGGTGCAAGCTGACTGACCGATAGCCCGGCCCCTTCGCGGCGCACTTCCTCAAGACCCTGGCGCAGGCGCTGCAGGGCGTCCTTGGGCTTGCCTTGCTGGGCCGGCGCTTCGGCGTCGACGGTTTCCGCGCGTGCGATCGAGGCGCTCAGTTCGGAGGCCTGGTGGATGGCGAAATGGATATCGACGGATTGCAGTCCGAGCGCCCGCGCATGCGTGTTCAGCAGCGCCTCGACTTCCTCGGGCGGGGCATCGCGGCCCATCGCGGCGGCGGCCTGCGACGATACCTGCGCCATTGCGCCCAGCCAGTCGGCATGCGTTTCCAGCGTGGTTTCCGGCGTCAGCGTGCGGTGGCTCATGGTATTGGCGATCAGCCCCGGCAGGCGCCATTTGGCGGCGGCGGCCGCGGCGATCTCCTCGAGCGTGACGCCGACGATTTCGCGGCAGGCGTCGCCCTCGCTCATCGCGCCGCTCTCGCACAGCGCCTGCACGCGTTCCCACTCGTCGGGGAAGTAGAACACCAGCAGCAGCCGGCTCATATGGTGCATGAGCGTGCAGACGACCGCTTCCTCGCCTTCGTTGATGCCGCGCGCGTTGCTGAGCGCGCGCGTGATCTCGCCCGCGACCAGTGCCTGCGTGAGCGCCTTGGTGGCCTGCGGGCGGCTCGGCGCCACGCCATGGAAATAGTCGAGCAGCTGCACGCCCAGCGTCAGGTGGCTGATGGCCTCCACGCCAAGCACCAGGATCGCGCGCGATACCGTGGTGACCTCACCGCCAAAGGAGCGGTACATGGCCGAGTTGGCCAGCCGGATGACCTTCTGCGACAGGCTGAAGTCCGACAGCACACTGGCCGCCATGTCGCCGACGCTGAGATCGCTGTGCAGCGTCTTGAAGATGTTATCGACCGAATATTGCAGCGTGGGAAAGTCCCCCTGCTGCGCCATGCGGCTCCAGAGCGTCTCGAAAAAACCGTTCTTTGCCATTACTGCACCTGCGCGGAAAACACGTCGGCTTGCCCGATGGACAGCGTTCCGGTCTGTATCGCGCGTTCGAATTCTCCCGGGCTCAAGGCCTGGGCATAGCGCCATCCCTGCACCAGGGTGCAACCCTGGGCGGACAGCAGCCGGCTTTGTTCGTCGGACTCCACGCCTTCCGCGATGGCGACCAGGCCAAGCTCGCGCGAGAGCGACATCACGGCCGAGACGATCGTGCGCGCATGGGGGGAGTCCATCATGTCGGACACAAAGCTGCGGTCGATCTTGAGCGCCGACAGCGGAAACCGGCGCAGGTACGACAGGCTCGAGTACCCCGTGCCGAAGTCGTCGACGGCAAAGCGGATGCCGAGCGCGCGCAGCTCCATGAGCAACGCCTCGGTGGCGGCCGGATCGGTCATCAGCGCGCTTTCGGTAATCTCCAGGATGATGCGGTCCGGCGCGATGCCGGCGTCGTGGATGGCGTTGCGCACGCTGTCGAGAAAGCCCGGATGGCGAAACTGCACCGGCGACACGTTGACCGACATATGCCGCACATGAATGCCCTGGGCATCCCAGCTGGCCAGTTGCGCGCACGCGCAACGCAGGGCCCACGCGCCGAGATGCTTGATGAGCCCGTTGTTCTCGGCCATCGGGATGAACACGTCCGGCGCGATCGCGCCCTGCGGATGCTCCCACCGCATCAGGGCCTCGGTTGCGCACACCTCGCCGCTGCCGGGCCAGACGATGGGCTGGTAGTGCAGCAGGAATTCGCCGTTCTGCACGGCCTCGAACATGCTCTGCTCGATCCGGAACTGCTCGTCGAGGCGGTGCTCGAACTCCGGCGAATACAGGCAATAGCGGTTCTTGCCGAGCGCCTTGGCCTCATACATGGCCAGATCGGCGCGGCGCAGCCATTGCGACTCGTTGAGCGAGGTCTCGCCCGAGAACGCAAGGCCGATGCTGGTGGTGATGCGCACCTGGCAGCCGCCGAGGTGGAACGGCTGCCGGCACACGTGAATCACGCGCTCCAGAATGCGGATGGCATCGGACTCGGTGGTCAGGCCTTCGAGCAGCAGCACGAACTCGTCGCCGCCCAGGCGCGCGACCATTTCGCGCGAGCGCAGGGCGTCCTGCAGGCGCTTGCCGATTTCCTTGAGCAGCGCGTCGCCAAATTCGTGGCCGAGCGAGTCGTTGACCTTCTTGAAGCCGTCGAGGTCCATCAGCGCCACCGCGAACAGCTGCGGGTTGGGCTGGCCGCTCGCGGTGAATGCCGCTATGCGGTTACGGATATAGGCGCGGTTGCCGACGCCGGTGAGCGGGTCCTGGTAGGACATCTCCACCAGTTGCCGCTCTTTTTCCACGTAGTCGGTAACGTCGTGCCCCATCAGCAGCAGCTCGGGGCGATCGCCATCGGCGTGCCGCGAAATGCGGAGGTCGATCCAGCGGCTGCTGCGAATGCCGCAGACAAAACGGAAGCGATCGCGTCGCGGACTGCCGTCCTGCGCGCAGCGCTGCAGCAGCCAGTTGAGGCGCGTGCGTTCGTCGACGGCGACGATGTCGAGGACCGAGGCGCGCAGCAGGTATTCGCGGGGATAGTCGAGCAGTTGCGCGGACGCATCGGTCGCGCGGTGGATGCAGCCGGTCGCGCCGATTTGCAGCGCCAGGCCGCCCGTGGCTTCGAGCAGCGCCCAGCCGTCGTCGTCGGCGGCGCCTCCCGGTCGGGCAGCGAGGCTCTCCACGTTTGCCATGGAGACGTAGTCGCGCTCCGCGGGGTCCCGAGCCAGAGCCACATCAAACGATAACGAGGTCATGCGCTCCTTAACGTGGTTTTCTCTGATTCGGGCTCTGAAGCGGGCTCTGAAGCGGCCCCTTAAGCGGCCCCTTAAGCGGCCCCTTAAGCGGCACGGATCGTGGCGTGCGGGAATAAGCCGCAAATGAGCCAGGCTGGGGCAAAACGCAATCTCCGGGAAAATCCACCAGGCCGGCGGTATCAAATGACGGGCGAGCGGCTGATTCTAATACGAGCCGCCTACGCTTGGCGATGCCGGCGTGAGGCCAGGACCCCCGTCAGTTGGCGTTTTCGCACAACTCGGTGTTTTTCCGCAAAGCCCTCCGGCTTCGGTTTATAGTCTTGTCCCGGGATGATATAGGGTTGGCTTGCGCCTGGCGAAACTGCGCCGACGATGTCAATCCGGCCGTGAATATCTATCGCCACGGGAAAAACGGGACCATAACCAGAACGCCGGCCAACCGGCGTACGAATAGAAGCAGAAGATCAGCTCATGGACACCCTCCATCGGAGCCTGGGGATGTTGCTGGCCGGTATGACGGTCAGCATTGCCAGCCATGCCATGGACGCCGCCGATCTCTATGAACGGCGTTCTGCCAGCATCTGGGTCGTGCATGTCCAGGACGGGCAACAACACCAGATCGCCATCGGCAGTGCGGTCGTCACCGGCCGGGACGAACTGACCACCAATTGCCACGTGCTGCGCCAGGGCAAGGTCATCACGGTCAAGCGCGAACAGAAATCACTTCCGGCCAGGCTCAAGTACGCCGATACCGCCCGGGACCTGTGCGTGCTCGGCGCGGACGGCCTGCGGGCGCCGGCCGTGCCGGTGGCGCCGGTTACCACGCTCAAGGTGGGCCAGCGCGTGTACGCCATTGGCGCGCCGCGCGGCCTGGAACTGACGCTCAGCGACGGCCTGATCGCGTCGCTCCACCGCGACGACAGCGGTGAGCTGGTGCAGATTCAGATCAGCGCGCCGGTATCGCCGGGATCGAGCGGCGGCGGTCTGTTCGATGCCGATGGCCGTCTGGTCGGCGTGCCATACATGAGCCTGCGCGAGGCGCAGAACGTCAATTTCGCCATCCCCGCCAACTGGATTGCCGAGGTGCCGGCGCGTTCCGCCATGGCCATCGCCAACTATCGTGCGGAGGTGGCCCAGGCACGCGCGGCCAAGGCGCCGACATCCGCCGCCGCGCCGGGGGCGCCGCCGGTGGGCAGGCGCCAGCAAGCGGAAACGGGAACGTCCAGGGAGGGATTATGAAACGCATGCTGTGTGTGCCGGCGCTTGCCGTCACGGTCGCGATTCTGGCGGGCTGCGCGCCCGCCACCGTCGTGCAATCGAATCGTGCCACCGACTACACGGCCAAGCCGGGCCGGATGTTTGTCATCGGCGGCGCCGGGCTGGGCTGGGGGCCCGGGTTCACTGGCGCGTTCCGCGACAAGCTGCGCGAGATCGGCGCCCAGTGCGGCAGCACCGTGGCTTTCGAGGAAGTGACGGGGCTCGAGCTGGACCAGTCGGAACCGGCCAGGCACGCGGCCGCCTTCCATCCGGATACGCTGATGACGATCCAGCAGGGAGGTGGCGTGGTCAACGCGGTGGGCGATCGTCTCTCGATCCGCTACAACATGGTTCTGCGCGATGTCCACGAGCGCCGCGTGGTCTGGCGCGGCAACTTCGGCTTTGCGCGCGGCGGCACGATGATTCCCATCGAGGAGCGCGGCGCGGTATTCGCGATCGAGCTCACCAACAGTCTCAAGCAGGACGGCATGCTGCGCGGTTGCAGCCCGATCGCGCTGGGATCGGGCGGTCGCCTGCCGGAGGGCGGCAGTACCGCAAAGCCGGCGCCGGCAGCCACGCCGGCGGCGACAGGGACACCGGCGGCGACGCCCGCCGCAACACCGGCTGCATCGCCCGCCGCCATGGCGGCACCGAGGTTGCCGGGCGCCGTGCCGCCCACGGCCGGCAGGGGCGTCAACATGGCCGACCTCGACGGGCTGCTGCCAGCAAAATAACGACAAACAGCGAGCGCGAGCGTGGCGACGCGCGCGTTGGGGGCGTCGCGTCGCCGATGCGTCAGACCTTGATGTCGATGTTCTGACCCAGGTGTGGTGGATTGCTCGGGACGCTGACCTGCGGCATGCCTTGCAGCAATGCCATGACGCCTTGCGCCTGCATGTCGAGCGTCTTGCGCAGCATCAGCAGCGGCACGGGATTGGTCCCGGCGTTGCTGGCGGCACTGACAACGGATGTATCCATGTATATCGTCCGGTCGGTTGAACAAGGCAGGGCAGCGCACGGATGTGGTGCCCTGCACCGTACGGTAACGGCAGCCGGCGGCGATTCTTGAGTTGCACTACAATCGACGCCCATGGACCTCGCCACCCGCCGTTCCGGATTCAGCCGACGCGCCGCCATCGCCCCGATGGCCGGCAGCGTTGCGGCGTGTCGCGTCGCCAAAGCCAAAAAACAGTCGCTCATCTGACCGGAGCGCGCTGTTCCGTCAGATGGGCGACGGAACAGCGGCTTGACGGTCGGGATCTCCCGGCGCTTGCCGAGGATGCTGCGGGTCTTCGTTTTTCCCCTCGTTTTACCCTTCGTTTTACCCGCGCCTCCGGTCACCTCCTGCTCCGCCTCCGTGCCCGTCTGAACGGCCTTCGTACGGTCGACTCAGGAGTTCTTGCATGGCTACGCCTTCTTGTCCGCCCGTCTTCCAGGGCATCTGGTTGCCCCTTGTCACGCCGTTCGCGCACGGTGCCGTCGATCACCGGGCCTTGCGCCGGATGGTCGAGTACTACGTCGGCACCGGCGTCGCCGGCTTCGTGCCGCTTGGCACCACCGGCGAAGCCTATGCGCTCGATGGCGCGGAATACGACGCGGTGCTCGACACCGTGCTCGACGCGGCCGGTCCGCTGCCGGTGATTGCCGGGCTCGGCGGCATGCACGTGCCCGCGCTGGTGCAGCGCGCGACCGGGTTGTCCCGGCTGAGGACGGCGGGGCAGGCGGCCGCCGCGCATGGTCTGGCCGGGCTGCTGGTGGCCGCGCCGCCCTATATCCGTCCGTCGCAGGACGCGCTGCTGACGCATTTCCAGCGGCTGGCCGATGCCAGCGCCGTGCCGCTCGTGCTCTATGACATACCTTATCGCACCGGCGTGACACTGAACGTCGAGACGCTGCTCGCGCTGGCCGCGCATCCCAATATCGTGGCGGTGAAGGACTGCGGCGGCTCTGTGGCCAAGACCCTGGCGCTGATCGCGGACGGACGCCTGGCCGTGCTGGCGGGGGACGACCTCAACGTGCTGGCCACGCTGTGCATGGGTGGCGCCGGCGCGATCGTGGCTTCCGCCAACGTGGCGCCGCGCCGGTTCGCCAGGCTGCATGAGGCGGTACGCGCGCAGCGGCTGGACGAGGCCCGGGCGATCTTCCATGCGCTGGTGCCGCTGATCGGTGAGCTTTACGCGGAGCCCAACCCCGCGCCATTGAAGGCGTGCCTGGCGGCAAACGGCTGGATGTCGGCGGAGGTGAGAGCGCCGCTGCTGCCGGCGTCGGCGGCGCTGGCGGAAAGACTCGCGGCGGTGGCGGTGGACCCGGCACTCCATCCATGAAAGGTGGCCGCCGGAGCTGCCAGCCGATCGTCACCGGCATAGAGAACGGGGCCGGAACCCGCCTGCAATCCGGGCGACGGCGCGCTGGCGGCCGTCGCCGGACCCTGCGTATTACTGCTTGGCTGCCGGCGTGGCCGACTTCTTGTGCGACTTGGACTTCTTGGCCGGCTTGGCGGCCTTGTCGTCTACCAGCGCGCTGGCGGTGTTCTGCCGGGCGCCCTGGCTGTACGGGTCGAACTTGTCGCCGGCCTTGGCGGTATCGGGGATATAGCCGTCCTTGTTGGTCACGCGTTCCGCATCCTGCTGGTAGCCGTCCTTGTTGCTGATGCGGTTGGGATCCGGCACATAGCCATCCTTGTTGGTGGTCCGCATGTTGTAGTCGTAGCGGTCGGCCGGATTGGCGGGGCCGGCCGCGTGGGCGATACCGGTGGACAGCGCGGCCACGGTGGCCAGACCGGCCAGGGCGATAGCAAGCTTCATGAGGGTCTCCTCGTAGGACAAAGGGATAAGCCATCCCGCGCCGTTGCGCGCGCACGGGTCCGACTGCTAGCGTAGCGCCCGGCCGCGCAAACATCCAGCGGCTTCAGGGAAACGCAGAAATTCCCTTGCGGGACGACCAACAGGTGCGGCACTGGGCAGTAATTTGTGATAAAGCAAGCTCTGTACCAAATACCGCGAGGCGGCCCCGTGGCGCCCGCACTGCCTGATCCGGGGCGTCCGTCAGCCGAAAGCCGACTTGCCAGCACCGCGGTGCGGTCCTAAGGTGCTGGCTTTGACCGTGCGTGGGGCGCCGGTCGCCCTGGAGCCAAGAATGCCTTCGTCCATGCCGGAAGACCGCAACCTGCGCATCATGCTGTGGGTGGTAGCCGTCGGCTTCTTCATGCAGACGCTCGACTCGACCATCGTCAACACGGCGCTGCCCGCGATGGCATCCAGTCTTGGCGAAAGCCCGCTGCGCATGCAGTCGGTCATCATCGCCTACTCGCTGACCATGGCCGTGGTCATCCCGGCATCGGGCTGGCTGGCCGACCGCTTTGGCACCCGCACGATCTTCCAGACCGCGATTGCATTGTTCGTGATCGGCTCCCTGCTATGCGCGGCGGCACAGTCGCTGAGCGTCCTCGTGATCGCACGCGTGGTGCAAGGGGTGGGCGGGGCGATGCTGTTACCCGTCGGACGGCTGTCGGTGCTGCGCACGTTCCCGCGCGAGCAGTACCTGCAGGCGCTCAGCTTCGTGGCCATTCCGGGCATGATCGGGCCGCTGATCGGGCCGACGCTCGGCGGCTGGCTGACGCAGACCTTCTCGTGGCACTGGATCTTCCTGATCAACGTACCGGTGGGCCTGGTCGGTGCGATCGCCACCATCCGCTATATGCCCAATGCACGCCTGCCCGGCATCGGTCCCTTCGATATCGGCGGCTATATCCTGCTGGCGACGGCGATGGTGGCGCTGTCGTTCGCGCTCGATGGCCTGGCCGAACTCGGCTTTCAGCCGGCCGTGGTACTGATGCTGCTGCTGGCCAGCCTCGGCGCGCTGACCGTGTACGTGCTGCACGCGGGGCGGCGCGCGCAGCCACTGTTTCCGCTGCGGCTGTTCCGCATCCACGCCTTCAGCGTGGGGTTGCTCGGCAATCTGTTTGCGCGCATCGGCAATGGCGCCATGCCGTTCCTGATTCCGCTCACGCTGCAGGTGAGCCTGGGTTTTTCGCCGTTCGACGCCGGACTGATGATGCTGCCGGTCACCGCGGCCGGCATGGCCGCCAAGCGGCTGGCCACCCATCTGATCGAGCGGCACGGTTATCGGCGCGTGCTGGTGACCAATACCGTGGTGGTGGGGCTGGTGATGGCGTCGTTCGCGTTTATCTCGCCGACGCGGCCGCTGGCGCTGACCATCGTGCAGCTCGCGATCTTCGGCATGGTGAACTCGATCCAGTTCACGGCCATGAATACCGTCACGCTGAAGGACCTCGGCGGCGCCACCGCGAGCAGCGGCAACAGCATGCTGTCGATGGTGCAGATGCTCTCGATGAGCCTGGCGGTGACATCGGCCGGCGCCTTGCTGACGACCTTCCAGCAGGGCATTGGCGGCCATTCGGGCATGGCGGTGCTGCCGGCATTCCATGCCACATTCCTGTGCGTGGGCCTGATCACGGCGGCCTCGGCGTGGATCTTCCTTCAGCTTGCGCCGCACGCGGCGCAGGCCACGCGCGAGGAGGTCAGGCACGCCGGCGAACTTTGAGCTGGCCGGCGGCGCCGCAACCTCGGGCGGAAGACTGGCCGCAAGTCCGGCCGCAGGGCCGGCCAACGCGGCGACGTCGGCCTGCCCGCAAGACTCGAGCGGGCCCTCTCGCGCCCTCTCAGCGCTCTCTCAAGCCGCCATCAGTTCGCAGAAACGCTCGATGTCGACGTTGCCGCCGCTGATCACGATGCCGACGCGCTTGCCCTGCAGTTCCGTCTTCATCGCCTGCGCGGCGGCAAAACCCAGCGCGCCGGTGGGCTCGACGATCAGCTTCATGCGCGAGGCGAAGAAGCGCATGGCATCGATCAGTTGCGCGTCCGTGGCCGTGACGATATCGGTCACGTCGCGGCGGATGATGCCAAACGTGTACTGGCCCAGATGCTGGGTCTGCGCACCGTCGGCGATGGTCTTGGGCGTGGGGATATCGACGATCGCGCCGCTGCGGAACGAGCGCTGCCCGTCGTTGCCCGCTTCCGGCTCCACACCGTACAGCTTGCACTGCGGTGCCAGGGCGCGCGTGGCGAGCGCCGTGCCGGACAGCAGCCCACCGCCGCCCAGCGGCGTGAACAGCGCGTCGAGCGTGCCGACTTCCTCGAACAGTTCCTTGGCGGCCGTGCCCTGGCCGGTCAGCACATCGGGGTGGTCGTAGGGCGGAATCAGCGTCATGCCGTGTTCTTCGGCAAGCTTGCGGCCGATGGCTTCGCGGTCTTCCTTGTAGCGGTCGTACATCACCACGTTGCCGCCATAGCCCTTGGTGGCGGCAACCTTCGCGGCCGGGGCATCCTGCGGCATGATGATCGTGGCCGGCATGCCGAGCAGCCGTGCCGACAGTGCCACCGCCTGCGCGTGATTGCCCGAGGAGAACGCCACCACGCCGCCGCGGCGTTGCTCGGGCGTGAACCTGGACAGCGCGTTGAACGCGCCGCGGAACTTGAACGCGCCCATGCGCTGGAGGTTTTCGCACTTGAAGAACACTTCGGCGCCGAGCATGTCGTTCACGGTGCGCGAGGTAATGACAGGCGTCTTGTGGGCATGGCCTTCAAGACGCCGCGCGGCGGCCTCGACATCGGCATAGGTGGGCAAGGAAAGGTCGGTCATGGTGCTTGCGGGAGGTTGTGACTGCGAGGCAGTCATGGCGGTCATGGCTGTTATGGATGTCATGTCTGGCTGGAGGCCACGACCCGGTGGTCCGATGGTCCGGGTGCTGACGGCCGCTACCAGGGCCAGGCGAGCGCGGTGCCGGCACCGCCCGCGATGGCACGCTGGTGAATCATACGCCCGACGGTCAGGTCCTGAAGCGCAAGGCCGGTCATGTCGAACACCGTGATGTCGTCGGCGTCGCGCGTGAAGCTTGCGTTGCCGGTCAGCAGGTCGCCGATCTCGATGCACGGCAGGCTTGCAGCCCACTGCAGTTCGCCGATGGTGGTGGACTGTTCGCGGTCGTCCACCACCACGGTCGCGCGCGGCAGCAGACCGTCCGGCAATTCGCGCTTGCCGCGGGTATCGGCGCCGACCGCATTGATATGCGTGCCAGGCCGGACCGCGGCGGCGTCGAACAGCGGCCCGGAGCCCGGCGTGGCGGTGATGACGACATCGCTGTCGGCCACCGCGGCGTTGCGGTCGGTCGCATGCACGACCTCGCAGCGCGCGGCGAACTGCGCGACAAAGCCCGCATCGGGCGTGTCATGGGCGCTGACATAGCGAATGGTGCGCAGCCGCGGCAGCATGCGCAGCGCAAATGTCACCTGCACGCGGGCCTGCACGCCGGTACCGAACACGCACAGCGTGGTGCTGTCGGGGCGCGCCAGCTGACGCAGGCCGATACCGCCGGCGGCACCGGTGCGCGCCGTGGTGATCGCGTTGCCGTCGATCAGGCAGACCGGACGGCCGGTGGCCGGGTCGATCAGCATGACGGTGGCCTGGTGCGGCTCGCCGCCGCGTTCGCGGTTGGCCGGCCAGAAGCCGGCAGCCTTGAAGCCGAGCAGCCCCTGCGCGGGCACGTCGCCGGCCTTGATGCCGAAGATGCCCCCGCCCGGCAGTGCCTGGCGGATGACCGGAAACACGCGGCCTTCGCGCTGGCTATGGAGCGTAAAGGCTGCGCCGACGGCGGCAAGTACATCGTCGGGTTGCAGCAGGGGCTCGACCGCATGCTTGTCGAGCAGCAGCAGGGTGGCGTCAGCGGGCATAGCTGTAGACGGTGGCGCGCGACACCCCGAGGTGCGCGGCAATGGTTTCCATGGCGCGCCGCACTTCAAGCAGGCCGGCGGCCTTCAATTCGGTGAGCAGCGCGCGGCGTTCGTCGGTCTTGAGCGCGCGTGGCGTGGTGGCCAGGCGCGCCGCATAGGCATCGATGCGGGCGCGAATGGCATCGGCCCCGGCCGGATCGAGCGTCTCCCTGGGGCCCTCGGCATCCACCTGCATGAACTGCGTCATCGCGCTCTGCAAGCCGCGGAACAGCGTCAGGTCGAGGTTCAGGCACAACGCGGCGATATAGCGGCCGGTGGAATCCTTGATACCGATCGACGTGCTCTTGGCCTGCCGCCCGTCGGCAAACTGGTTCGCATAGTTGGCCAGCACCTGGGCAAAGTCCGGGTCGGCAATGCGGGCCATGCCGAGTTCGGTGGCGGGGTCGCCCACGCGGCGGCCGGACAGGCTGTTGTGAATCGCCAGGATGGCCTGGTCCGGCTCCAGCAGGTCGTGCACCACGACTTCGCAGAACGGCGCAAAAGTTTGCGCGAGGCCAGCGGCGATCTGCCGGAGCTGTTCGAGCATGGCGCGTTGTTCGGGCGTACGGGTGGGCATGAGTGGGATGGCACGGGAAGGGGCACGGCCTGTTTATACAGTTTGTATAAACATAGACGTTTTGTCAAGAAGCCGGCAAAAAACAAGGCGCATGGTGCGCCTGGGGGTTGCACGGGGCAGGAGCGCGGGCAGTGCGGAAGGGGGCGCCAGCCGGCGCCCCCCGCCGCGTCATCGCTATGCCGCGTCTTCCACCCGGATCTCCGCCAGCAGCTTCTTGAGCTCCGGCACGCACGAACCGCAGTTGCCGCCGGCCTTCACGCAAGCCGTGATCTCGGCGGGCGTCTTCAGGTCGTGCTCGCGAACCGCGTCGCAGATGGTATGGCGGCCTACGCCAAAGCAGGAGCACACCGTCGGGCCGGCGTCCGCGATTTTCTCCATCGGCTGACCGAGCAGCAGTCCGATGCGGTCGGCGTCTTCGAGCCGCGCCTGGCCGAACAGCTGCGACAGCCAGGCGCGCGAAGGCAGTTCCGGCCGGGCCGAGACGAACACGCAACCCTGCAGGCGGTCGTCCACCACGTAGCCGGCATGGTAGATGCCGGCGGTGCGATCCTCGTATTCGATCCAGTCGGCGTCGGCATCGACGGCGCCGAGCAGCTCGCGCGCCCAGGCCGAACGATCGGCAATCGCTTCCCGGCCCGCGAATTCGTAGCGCTGGAATTGCCGCCCCTGCACGCGCGTCCACCAGGTCAGGCGGTCGGCATCGAGCGTGGCGCGCGTCAGCGCAAAGCCGTGCCAGGACACGCGGAATTCCTCCACATGGACCGGCGTGTGCTTGAACTCGGGTTCTCCGCTGACGGGGTCGACCACCGGATTGACCAGCGCGCCCACGCGCGCGTCGGAGCTGAACTGGTCGTTCCAGTGGATGGGCACGAACACGGTGCCGCGCGCAATGCCGCCGCCGTGCCGCACGCGCGCGACCATCGCGCCCCAGCGGCTGCTGATGCGCGCCAGCTTGCCTTCGCTCACGCCGCACAGCAGCGCATCCTGCGGATGCATGTCGACGATCGGCTCGGGCATATGTTCGCCGAGCCGAGCGGAGCGGCCGGTGCGCGTCATCGTGTGCCACTGGTCGCGCACGCGCCCGGTGTTGAGCACCAGCGGATAGTCATCGTCGGTCGCATGCGCGGGCGCGCGGGCCGCGGTGGCCACGAAGCGCGCACGGCCATCGGGGTGAGCGTAGCGGCCATCGAGAAACAGGCGCGAAGTGCCCGCGTCGGTGCGCCTGGCCAGCGGCCATTGCACGGGCGCGAGCGCATCGTAATCGCGCCGGTCGAGTCCGCTCAGCCCGCCGATATCGAACGCGCGCCATGCATGGCCGGGCGTATCGTCGCCATTGCGCCACGCCGAGAGCCGCGCGTGCTCGTCGAAGATCTCGTGCGGGCCGCTGTAGTCGAAGCCGGCAAAGCCCATGCGGCGTGCCACATCGCAGACGATGTCCCAGTCGGCGCGCGCTTCGCCCGGTGCGGGCAGGAAGGCGCGCTGACGCGAGATGCGCCGTTCGGAACTGGTCACCGTGCCGTCCTTCTCGCCCCAGCCGAGCGCGGGCAGCAGGATATGCGCGCCGCCGTTGGTGTCGGTGTGCGTGACGATGTCGGACGCCACCACGAGTTCGCACCGGGCGAGCGCGCGGCGCGCCTGATCCGCATTGGGCAGGCTCACCAGCGGGTTAGTGGCCATCACCCACACCGCCTTGACGCGGCCGGCCTCGATCGCCTCGAACAGGTCCACCGCCTTGAGGCCCGGCTGGTCGGCCATGGCCGGCGCTTGCCAGAAATCCTGCACGATCTCGCGATGGAGCGGGTTGGCCAGTTCCATATGCGCGGCCAGCATATTGGCCAGGCCGCCAACTTCGCGCCCGCCCATCGCATTGGGCTGGCCGGTCAGCGAGAACGGTCCCATCGCGGGTTTGCCGATGCGTCCGGTCAGCAAATGGCAGTTGATGATGCTGTTGACCTTGTCGGTACCGGCGGACGACTGGTTCACGCCCATCGAAAACGCCGTGACGACTTTCCCGGTACGCGCGAAGAGATCATAGAACGTCTGCAGGTCGTGCGGATCGAGTTTGCACGCGCGTGCCACGGTGGCGAGATCGGCGCCATCGGCTTCCGCCGCGCGCAGCGCATCGTCAAGGCCCGCGGTATGGGCGGCGACAAACGCCTGGTCGGTATGGCCATGGCGCCGCAGATGACTGAGCAGACCGTTGAACAGCACGACGTCGCTGCCCGCGCGCAACGGCAGGTGCAGGTCGGCCATTTCGCAGGTGGCGGTGCGGCGCGGATCGATCACGACGATCTTCATGTCCGGGCGCGCCTCGCGCGCGCGCGACAGGCGCTGGAACAGGATCGGGTGGCACCAGGCGGCGTTGGACCCGACCAGCACCACGAGGTCGGCCGCCTCCAGGTCTTCGTAGCTGCATGGCACCAGGTCTTCGCCGAACGCGCGCTTGTGGCCGGCCACGGCGGACGACATGCACAGGCGCGAGTTGGTATCGATGTTCGCCGAGCCGATAAACCCCTTCATCAGCTTGTTGGCGACGTAGTAGTCCTCGGTCAGGATCTGGCCCGACACATAGAGTGCCACCGCGTCGGGGCCGTGCCGGGCGATGACCTCGGAGAACCCTCGCGCCACCGCGTCGAGCGCGGTATCCCACGAGACCTGCCGTAGCGTGCCGTCGGCATCGCGCATCTGCGGATGGAGCAGGCGGCCTTCCAGCCCGAGCGTATCGCCCAGCGCGGAACCCTTGACGCACAGGCGGCCGTGGTTCGAGGCGTGGTCGGCATCGCCCTGGACTTCCACCTGGCCGTCGGCGCGCACGGTCGCGCGCACGCCGCAGCCGACGCCGCAATAGGGGCAGGTGGTCGAAGTGGTCGTGGTGGCGGTGGCGGATACCACTGCAATGTCGGACAGATTCACGCTTGCTCTCTCAGTACATCCGTACTACGAATGCCATGCCAACGACGGTCAGGCAGCCTGCAATGCCTCGCACTGCGCCTTGCCGAACAGCAGCCGCTGGCGCAGGCCCTGCACCGGGGCGCCCTGCTGGATCAGTTCGAAATACCACGGCCCGTCCTGCACGTCGCCATACAGCACGGCACCGACCAGGCGCCCGTCCTGCAGCACGAGGCGCTTGTAGACGCCGCGGCGCGGATCGCGCAGCACGAGGTCTTCGCTGCCTTCGCCGCCGATAAAGTCGCCGGCGGAGTACAGGTCGACGCCGGTGACCTTGAGCTTGGTGGCGGTGGCCTGCTGCACATAGCGCCGATGACCCGCGCCGGCCAGATGGGCGGCGCAGACGCGCGCCTGGTCCCAGATCGGCGCGACCAGGCCGAAAGTGGCCTGGCGATGCTGCACGCATTCGCCCACCGCATAGATGCGCGGATCGAAGGTCTGCAGCGTATCGTCGACCACGACCGCGCGTTCGCAATGCAGACCGGCACTGGCTGCGAGTTCGATATTGGGTCGCACGCCCGCGGTCATCACCACCAGGTCGGCGGGGATCTCGCTGCCGTCGCGGAAACGCACGCCGGTCACGCGGGTGTCGCCGAGAATCGCGTCGGTCTGCGCGCCGAGCAGGAAGCGCAGGCCCTTGCGTTCGAGCGCCACCTTCAGCAGCGCGGCGGCAGGCTTGTCGAGCTGGCGCTCCATCAGGCTGTCGGCCAGGTGTACCACGGTGACATCCATGCCCTGGCGCAGCAGGCCGTTGGCGGCCTCCAGGCCGAGCAGGCCACCGCCGATGACCACGGCATGACGATGATCGCGCGCGGCCGCCAGCATGGTCTCGACATCCTGGATATCGCGGAAGGCGATCACGCCGTCCAGCGTATGGCCGGGCACCGGCAGGATGAACGGCTTGGAGCCGGTGGCGAGCAGCACCCGGTCATAGCGAATTTCGCGTCCCGACTGCGCGCGGACGATGCGGCGCGGGCGGTCGATCGCCACCACCGGATCGCCGGCAAACAGCTCGATGCGATGCTGCGCGTACCACTCGCGCGGATTGAGCATGATGTCGTCGACGGTCTTCTCGCCCGCGAGCACCGGCGACAGCAGGATGCGGTTGTAGTTGCCGTGTGGCTCGGCGCCGAACACGGTGATGTCATACAGGTCGGGCGCCAGCTTCAGCAGTTCCTCGACCGTGCGCATGCCGGCCATGCCGTTGCCGATCACGACGAGGCGGGGCTTGTGCGAAGCTGGCGTCTGCGTCATGCCGCGAGCTCCTCTGCCGGTTCGCGTGCGATCACGCTGGCCGCGACCCATACCTTGCCGTCGTAGACGCGCGCGGGATAGGCATCGACCGAATGCTCCGGCGCCTCGAGGCACTCGCCCGTGCGCAGGTCGAAATGATGCTTGTAGATCGGCGATGCCACCACGAGGCGGTCGCCGAGGTTGCCGACCAGGCCGCGCGACAGCACGGACGCCTGCGAGTTGGGGTCGAAGTTGGCGATGGCATAGACTTCCTCGCCACGGCCGATGCGGAACACCGCCACCTGCTTCTGATCGACCAGCGCGCAGACACCAGTATTGGGCACGATATCGCGCAAGGTGCAAACGGCGGTCCAGGTGTCGTTGTGGTGCGTATGGCTCATCACGTTCTCCTTTCGTCAGGCTGCCTTTGCGGGCACGGCCACCACGGGAATGTGGCTAAGGCGGGCTCGCTGCAAGTTCCGTTCCTCCGGCGTGGCCGGGCGTACCTGGCCGCGCTCCTCCATGAAGACCACGGTGTCGTCGCGCAGGTCGCTGTTGACGAAATGGCGGAAGCGCTTGCGCGTTTCCGGATCGGTGACGGCACGTTTCCATTCGTCTTCGTAGGTGTCCACCACGTGTTGCATCTCGGCTTCGAGGTCGGCACCGATGCCGAGCTTGTCGTCCACCACCACCGACTTGAGATAGTCGAGGCCGCCTTCGAGGTTGTCGCGCCATACGCTGGTGCGCTGCAGGCGGTCGGCGGTGCGGATGTAGAACATCAGGAAGCGGTCGATATAGCGCAGCAGCGTGTCGCGGTCGAGGTCGCCGGCCAGCAGTTCCGCATGGCGCGGCTTCATGCCGCCGTTGCCGCAGACATAGAGGTTCCAGCCGCGTTCGGTGGCGATCACGCCGACGTCCTTGCCCTGGGCTTCGGCGCATTCGCGCGTGCAGCCCGAGACGCCGAACTTGATCTTGTGCGGCGCGCGCAGGCCCTTGTAGCGGTTCTCCAGCGCGATGGCGAGGCCGACCGAATCGTCCACGCCGTAGCGGCACCAGGTCGAGCCGACGCACGACTTCACGGTGCGCAGCGACTTGCCGTAGGCGTGGCCCGACTCGAAGCCCGCGGCGATCAGTTCTTCCCAGATCAGCGGCAACTGTTCGAGGCGCGCACCGAACATGTCGACGCGCGCGCCGCCGGTGATCTTGGTATAGAGGCCGTACTTCTTGGCCACCTGGCCGACGGCGATCAGACCGTCGGGCGTGACTTCGCCGCCGGGCATGCGCGGCACCACCGAGTAGGTGCCATCCTTCTGGATGTTGCCGAGGAAGTAGTCGTTGGAGTCCTGCAGGCTCGCATGCTCTTCCTTGAGCACGAAGTCGTTCCAGCACGAGGCCAGGATGTTGGCCACGGTGGGCTTGCAGATATCGCAGCCCATGCCGTTGCCATGCGCGTCCAGCAGCGTCTCGAAGGACTGGAAGCGGCCCACGCGCACGAGGTGGTAGAGCTCCTGGCGGGAGTAGCGGAAGTGCTCGCACAGGTGGTTGTTCACCGCCATGCCCTGCTTCTTCATCTCCGCCTTCATGATCTGCGTGACCAGCGGCACGCAGCCGCCGCATGCGGTGCCGGCCTTGGTGCACGACTTGAGCGCACCGATACTGGTGGCGCCATCGCCCACCGCGGCGCAGATCTCGCCCTTGCTCACGTTGTTGCACGAGCAGATCTGCGCGGTGTCCGGCAGCGCGTCGGCGCCCAGCGCGGGCCTGGCCTGGCCGTCGGAGGCGGGCAGGATGAGGAATTCGGGCGACTCCGGCAGTTCGATGCGGTTGAGCATCATCTGCAGCAGCGTGCCGTACTCCGCGGCATCGCCGATCAGCACGCCGCCAAGCAGGTAGCGGCCGCAGTCGGACACCACGAGCTTCTTGTAGATCTGACGGCGTTCGTCGGTGAACTGGTACGCGCGACTGCCCGGCACGTTGCCGTGGGGGTCGCCGATGCTGGCCACGTCCACGCCCATCAGCTTGAGCTTGGTGCTCATGTCGGCGCCGGCGAACTCGGCGGTCTCGCCACGCAGGTGGCGGGCGGCCACGCGCGCCATGTCGTAGCCGGGCGCCACCAGGCCGAAGATCTTGCCCTGCCACAGCGCACACTCGCCAATCGCGTAGATGTGGGGGTCCGAGGTCAGGCAGTTGTTGTCCACCACGATGCCGCCACGTTCGCCGGTGGCGATGCCGCTGGCACGCGCCAGCTCGTCGCGCGGACGAATGCCGGCGGAGAACACGATCATGTCGGTGTCCAGATGCGTGCCGTCCGCGAAGTTCATGCGGTGCGTGCCGGCCTCGCCATCGACGATCTCCACCGTATTCTTGCCGGTGTGCACGGTCACGCCGAGCGACTCGATCTTCTGGCGCAGCATGCGGCCGCCGCCATCGTCCACCTGCACCGCCATCAGGCGCGGCGCGAATTCCACCACATGCGTTTCCAGATCCATGTCGCGCAGGGCCTTGGCGCATTCGAGGCCGAGCAGGCCGCCGCCGATCACCACGCCGGTTTTGGCGTGTGCGCCGCAGGCCTGCATTGCTTCGAGGTCTTCGATGGTGCGATAGACGAAGCAGTCCTTGCGGTCCTTGCCCGGCACCGGCGGCACGAACGGATACGAGCCGGTAGCGAGGACCAGTTTGTCGTAGGCCAGCGTTTCGCCGGTGGAGGTGGTCACCGTCCTTGCGGCGGTGTCGATGGCGGTGGCCCTGGCGTTGAGGCGCAGCACCATGTTGTCGTGCTGCGCGAAAAAGCCGGGCGGCACCAGCGACAGATCATCGGCGGACTTGCCGGCGAAGAATTCGGACAGGTGCACGCGGTCGTAGGCGGGGCGCGGTTCCTCGCAGAGCACCGTGACCTCGAGTTCGCGCGCACCGGCGTCGGCGAGGCATTCGAGGAACTTGTGGCCGACCATGCCGTGCCCGACGATGATGATTTTCATGATGGCAGTCCTGGAGTCTTCTGGTATGCGGTAAATCGGTTGGTGCGTGGGGGCTTGTCCGTGGCGCGCGGTGGCGCCCGAGGGGGCGCTCGCATGAGCCCTCAGTTCGCCAGTTCGTAGAGCGCCTGTTCACGCGCCTTGTGTTCGGCGCTGAAGCGCACGGCAATGGCGCACAGCGCGGCCAGCGTGGCGACGATGCCGAGCCAGGTCAGCGTCTGGTGCAGGTCGCCCAGGCCCTTCATCAGGAAGCCTGCGGCCACCGCGCCGACATTGCCGCCGGCGCCGATGATGCCGGCCACCCCGCCCAGCGCCTTGCGGTCGATAAAGGGCACCAGCGCATAGGTGGCGCCGCATGCCATATGAGTGAACAGGCCAAACAGCAGCATGGCCACCACGGCGGTCGTGACGCTCGACGCCTGGGCGAACCACAGCAGGCCAAGGCCTTCGCCGAGGATCAGCACGAACAGCAGCATCGAGCGCGCATCGAGGCCGCGCCGACGGGCGGCCTTGTCGGACAGCCAGCCACCGAGGGCGCGGGCAAACAGCGCCAGCAGACCGAAGCTCGCCGCGGCCAGGCCGGCGGCCTTGAGCGACAGGCCGAAGCGATCGACGTAATAGGTGGCGGCCACGTTATGGATGAACAGTTCCACGCCAAAGCACGCGCCGTACGTGATGAACAGCATCCAGACGCGATAGTTGGCGCTGGCCGCGCGGAAGCTGGCCCAGCCGCCGCCGCCCTTGCCGCCCGACACCGCGATGCCGCGCGCGCGCAGGTCCGAGAAATTGCCTTCGGGGCAGTCCTGCGTATAGCGCCAGTAGACGACGGCCATGATCAGCATCAGCACGCCCGGCACCACCAGCGCGAGGCGCCAGCCGAGCGTATGGTCCACGCCGAGCATCAGAATCGCGCCCAGCAGCAGCGGCATCGCGCCCTGTGCCACGCCGCCGCCGGCATTGCCCCAGCCGGCCGAGGCCGCGTTGGCGGTGCCGACCACGTTTGGCGCGAACATCACCGAGGTGTGGTACTGCGTGATCACGAAGCTCGCGCCCACGGCGCCGATCAGCAGGCGGAAGAACAGGAAGGTCTCGTAGTTCTGCGCCAGCGCCACGCCGAGGACGGGCAGGGCACCGATGGCGAGCAGGCCGGTGTACGTCTTGCGCGGGCCAAAGCGGTCGCACATCGGACCGATCACCAGGCGCACGAGGATGGTCACCGCCACCGCGGCGATGTTGATATTGGCGATCTGGCCGGGCGTCAGGCCGAACTCGCCCTTGAGCACCGGCATCAGCGGCGCGCATGCAAACCATGCGAAGAACGAGACGAAGAACGCCATCCAGGTCAGGTGGAAGGCACGCATCTGCGGCGTCTTCAGGCTCAGCAGATCGATCCGGGTGGCTTTGCCGCTCATCTTGGCTCCAAAACAAAAGGCGTCCCGAGCCACCGATCGATGATCAGTGTCTGGGGACGCCGTTGTCCTACCGCCAGCTACATGGGATAGCCGGCGGGCATTGTGGGGTGGGCAGATCGCCGTTGATCGGCCCGCTCGCTATATCGCAAGCGGTGTGCCAGCGCGAAGAGTGATTATTAATTATCTTTTTTGGTGGCTGACCCGCCTTATGCGGCATCTCCGTGCACTGTTAAGCCGCGTGGGCGTCGAGACCTCGCACGCTCATGGTGCAGTGCAATGTTTTGGGGCGTCGGCGATTGGTGCGCGCCAATGCTGTGGGCGGCTAGCGCGGGGGAAGCGGTCGGCGGCGACCAGGCGAACGATGGTGACGAAGGGGACGAAGGGGACGAAGGTAACGAGAGGGGCGAGACTGGCCGGCGGACCGGTATGTCAGGTCGAGAGCGTCACCGGTTCTTCCTGGCGGGCGGGGAGCAACTGCATATCGGCCGGCGACACCGGTGCGCCGGTTTCGTCGACCAGCGCTACCTTGACCTTGAGCCCGGTCGTGCGCGAGCGAACTTCGGCGGGCCCCTGGCCGCCTGCGGCGAGGTGGGCATCGCCCCATTGCATCAGGCCGACCAGTACCGGCAGCAGCTCGACCGCGGCGCGGGTGGGTTGATAACCGAAGCGTTCGCGCTCGCCCGGCTCCTTATAGCTGACCTTGCGTAGCAGGCCGGCTTCCGTCAGCGTCTTGAGCCGCGCCGACAGCACCGCCGGGGAGCATTGGAGCCGTTCCAGAAAATCGTCGAAGCGGCGCACGCCTGAAAACACGTCGCGCAGGATCAGCATGGTCCACTTTTCGCCCAGCAGCGAGAGCGCGGCGGCGATGGAGCACTGGTCGAGGGCGATTGGCGGTGGGATTGGCATGGTGTTTTCAGCATAGCACGCTGACTACATTTGCAAAAGTCAGCACAGCTTCTATACTCTGGCTACGAATTAAATAGTCAGGTGGCATCATGGGGCAGCGGATGATCGGCGGCGCAGGCGATGAACAGCGATGGAGCCTGGGGGGTGCCAGGCAGGTGGTGGTGCGCGCGGCCCGCGAGTCCGATGAAACGGCGTTGCGCCGGTTTATCGACGGGCTGACGCGGGAAAGCCGCTATTTCCGCTTTCTCTCGGGCAGCCGCGTACCCGACGAGGCGATCCGCAGCTTTGTCGGGCCGCGGGCGGATGCCGGGCGCAGCCGCGATGTCACACTGGTGGTCATGGCCGGCGACGAGGTGGTGGCCAACGCGATGTATGTGGTCAACGATGCCGATGAAGCCGAGTTCGCGGTGGTGGTGGCCGATGCATGGCAGGGTCACGGTCTGGGCCGCCGGCTGATCCAGCACCTGCAGCAACGCGCGCGCGCGGCCGGCCTGCGTGGCATGCGCGGCGATGTGCTGAGCGAAAACCGGCGCATGCTCGCGATCGTGCGTGGGCTCGGATTCGGCACGCGGCGCCACCCCGAGGACAGTTATCTGCACGAGGTCAGCCTGCGGCTGACGAGCAGCCATCGCGAAGACTGGCTGGCGCGCGACTGGTTCGAGGCGTAAGCGTGGCGCCTGTCGCCGGGCGTCCGCCGGGGACTGGCGGATGTTCGCCAGGGGGGTGCTAGCTGGTGCTGGCCGCCTGGTGTTCGCCCCCTAGTGCTTGCCCCGTGCCGTCGCGGTACAGCCGATCGACGCCACGATAATGCTGCCGATGGCCAGCCACTGCACCAGCGTCAGTTGCTCGTGCAGGAACATCAGCCCGGCCAGCGCGCCCATCGCGGGTTCCATGCTCAGCAGGATGCCGAAGGTCCGGCGCGGCAGCCGCTTGAGCGCGACCATCTCGAGCGAATATGGAATCGCGCTCGATAACAGGCCCACCGCCAGCCCCGCCAGCAGCAGCGAGGGCTTGAGCAGGTCGCTGCCCGCATGGGCAATCCCGAACGGAAACACCACGAGCGCCGCCATGGTCAGGCCCAGCGAGGTGGCCTGCCCGCCGTGGGCGCTGCCGGCCATCTGGCCAAATACGATATAGAGCGCCCAGCCCACGCCGGCGGCCAGCGCAAAGCCGATGCCGACCGGGTCGAGATGCGTTGCGGCGTCTCCCAGCGGCAGCAGCAACAGCAGGCCCGTCACCGCAAAGGCAATCCAGAGAAAATCGATGGCCCGCCGCGACGACAGCACGGCGACGGTCAGCGGACCCGTGAACTCGATGGCAATTGCCAGCCCCAGCGGAATGCTGCGCAGCGACATGTAGAACAGCAGGTTGGTGGCGCCGAGTGCGGTGCCATAGAGGGCGATGGCACGCGCGTGCGCGCCGGACAGCGCGAAGCGCCATGGGCGCCAGACGCAGATCAGGATCAGCGCGGAGAAGCCGACCCGCAAGGCGGTGGTGCCCTGCGCGCCGACCGCCGCGAACAGGCTTTTGGCAAACGACGTGCCGATGCATAGCGACGCCATCGAGCCGATCAGGGCCAGTACGGCAACGAGGGTGGCGCTCTGGCTGTCGCGGGTAAGGGGCAATTCGGATCCTGTTCGGGGCAGTGGGTGCGGCATCATCGCCGAGCGGCGGCCGGGATGCCATAGACACTTTCCGAGTTGCTCGCTGCACAGTTGTGGGGCGGTACGCTTACGCCGGCGTTGGCGTTGGCGTTGGCGTTGGCGTTGGCGTTGGCGTTGGCGTTGGCCCGGCCTGGCCCGGTCTTGCCATGGCGTGCGGCGAGGGCGGCGAGGGCGGCCGGTCTGGCCCGTCACGCGCGGAAGGGCTGGCGGCGCGCGGCCGCGAATCCTATCGTGGAGGGAGCCTGGCCCGGCGTCCGCATGGAGCGGGTTGCCGGTCTGGAGGCATGCGCAGGATCCCTCGGGATGCCCGGCACCGGGCCCCGCGCCTCGAAGCACGCCGATACCTGGAGCCCCTCATGGAAGCCAAGACCCCTGTCCGTCATGTCGTCATCACCGGCGCCGCCGGTGCGCTGGGCCGCGCCGTGGCGGGCCGCTTTGCCGGGGAGGGCGCGCGCCTTGCCCTGATCGACCGCGACCTTCAGCACCTGCAGACCGTCTTCGCCCATCCGGAACCGGACCACGGCGGGCACCTGCTGCATGCTGCCGACGTGACGTCCGATGCGGCCATGGCGCCGGTGGCGGCGGCCATTCTGGACGCGTTCGGCTCGGTCGATGTGCTTGTGCACGTGGCCGGGGGCTTCGAGATGGGAGAACCCACGCACGCGCTCAGTCGCGAGTCGTGGATGCGCATGATGGAGCTGAACGCATGGTCATTCGTCGCGGTGACCGGGCATTTCATTCCGGCGATGATGTTCCAGCGCAGCGGGAAGGTCATCGCGGTGTCCGCCCGCGCGGCCGCGGCGGGAGCGGCGACCATGGGCGCATACTGCGCCTCGAAGAGCGCGTTGCAGCGTCTGGTGGAAAGTCTTTCGCACGAAGTCCGCGGTGCCGGCATCAACGTCAACAGCATTGCACCGAGCATTCTCGACACACCGGCCAATCGGCAAGGCATGCCCTCGGCCGATCCTGCCCACTGGGTCTCCACCGGGCAAGCCGCACGCGTCGTCGCGTTCCTCGCCTCGGAGGGCGCGGCGGCGATGCATGGTCAGCATGTGGTGCTCGATGGCTTGAGTTGAGTGGACGTCCAGCGTGAAGCATCGCACCAGCGCGCTGGTATCGATACCGATCATCGCGCCATTTCCGAGGCCACCGCATATTCGACGACGGTGTCATGCATGTCTTCCACCGCCACCGGCTTGCCCTTGGTGCGGCAGGCAGCCTTTGAGCGCCGCGCGACAAGGGCAGCGGTTTTACACGCGGGCATGGCGCGCGCCGCCTGCCGCCTGCCGCCTGGCGCGACAATGCGCTGCTATCTGCGGGCCAGCCGTGCCAGTGGCAACTGGTCCAGCCGCTCGCGAACGACGTCGCGCATGCGCGGCGGCGCCGGCAATTCGTCGAGCAGCGCGGGCCAGCGTTCTTGTGCGAGCCCCACCGTATCCTTTACCGCCGCCAGCACGATGCGCTCGGCGATTCTAGCCGCGCGCGCGAAATCGCGATAAGTCTGCAGCGTTTGCGCGCGCTGCAGGCGGTCGATGGCGACGTTCTGGCCGAACGCGGCAAAGCCCGGCAGGCCGGCGACACAGACGATGTCGTAGGCCGGCGACAATTCCGGCATGCTGCCGTTCCGATAGAGGAACGAGAAGTTCTTGAGGTGCGCGTCGCTATTGCCGATGAGGGTGTTGACGGCCTGCCGCATGAAGAACTGGCGGACGTCCTCGATGCCACGCACGCCAAGCCGGTCCAGCAGCCGCACCAGCGCGACATAGGCGTCCTCACCCGCATACTTGTGGGCCGGCATGCGCGTGAGCACCTGGCACGCGTCTTCCGCATGCACGCGCCCGCCCGGCTCGCGGTCGAAGCGGTCCACGCCGAGGCAATGCAGATCCGGCCCCAATGCCTCGGCCAGGCCCGGCACGTCGAGCGCCGTGAGCGGCAACGGGCGACACGGCGCCACCGCCACGCCGGCCGCCTGCGCCAGTTGCATCGACACGTACTCGTTGAAGATCTGCTCGTCGTCGTTGCGCGCCGGCAGCTTGGCGATCAGGTCCGACAGCTTGCCGTGCGTCGGCATGGTGTAACGCTTGCCCGCGTGGGCGGTGGACAGCGCGAGCTTGTTCTGCACGCCCGATACCGAGGCCGCGCCTTCGGTGGCACCCTCGACCACGGCAATCTCGAGGTTGTCGCCACCCCCGGTGACGCCCACCGTGCGCACATGACCGGGCAGGGTATCGATGTGGGCGGGACGTACGACCAGTGCGCCGGGCAGGTCCTCGCCGGCGGCGGCCAGCACCCCGAAGTCGTCACGATCCTCGGCACGATGCCGCGTGGCCTCCAGCCGGCGGCGCAGCTCGCCTTCCGGCAGCAACCCGGCGAAATAAGGCGGCAGTTGCCCGTTGATGTTGTAGAGCGCGCGATGAAACGGGTTGGACAGAATTGCCGCGGTGAGCGCCTCGTTGCCCGGAATGGTCAGTGACAGGCTCAGCGTGGGCCGGCCCGCGTCGCCGCGAAAGGTCTCGGTCGGCACGAAGCGGCAGGTCCGTTCCACCTCGCAGAGATAGCCGCACAGGACATGATGGAGCCAGACTTCCAGGTAGCGCGGGCGCAGTCCGTCACTCATGAGTCGCTCCCCAGCAGCAGGTCGACGGAGGTGGGCGCCTCCCGGTCGGGACCGCTTTCCTTGCCTTCCAGCAGGCGCCGTACCGCCGGCACCTGATTGCGCGGCACGAGCACCCATTCGGCGTCGAGCGCCGAGGCAAGGGCGTCCAGCGTCGAGGCCCGCACGTCGGTGCGGCCGCTCAATGCAGTCGAAAGATTCGGCGGCGCCATGCCGACCAACTGGGCGAGGGTGGTAAGGGATATGGCGCGGCGATCACGCAGACCGCGTAACTGCGCAAGAAATGATGTCATGACATAAGAAACGGCTAAGAGTTATGTCATAGCATACTGCATCGTAGTAGCGGATGTGATGGAATAACATAATTTCATGGGAAAAATATGTTATTCCATCATTGCGAGGCGCAGGCGGGGCCTGGCGACCCCCGCCGAACCCCTGCCGAACGCCGGCCGAACCCGTCGGTGAACCCCTCAGCGATTCTTTTCTCCGGCGTCCGATCGCCCGGCCCCAGGTTCCGCTAGCCCCAGATCCTCCGCCCCAAGCGGAGGCGCCACCTCTTCCAGTGCCCGCCGTTCCGCATCGACACCATACCGAAGCGCCAGCAGTCCGCCCGCGATCACGAGCGCGGCGCCGACACCGTAGCCGGCCGCCACGGCATCGCGGCTGCCCGTCTCGATCAGCGTGCCGAACAATACCGGTGCGATAAAGCCGCCGGTGCCGGTGCCCACCGCATAAAACACCGAGATGGCAAGCGCGCGCATCTCCAGCGGAAAGACCTCGCTCGCGGTCAGGTAAGCCGAGCTCGCCGCGGCCGAGGCCAGGAAGAACACCGCGGACCAGCACAGCGCGAGCGAACGCGCGTCGAGCGCACCGCGCATAAACGCCCACCCTGTCAACGCCAGTCCCACCCCGGACAGGCCGTAAGTCAGCGCGATCATCCTGCGCCGGCCGATATGGTCGAACAGTGGACCCAGGATCAGCGGGCCGGCGGCGTTGCCGAGCGCAAACGGGAAGATATAGAGCGCCACACGCTCTTCGGGCACGCCTTCGAAGCGCGTGAGCACCAGCGCATAGGTAAAGAAGATCGCGTTGTAGAAAAACGCCTGCGACACCATCAGCACCAGCGTCACCATGCTGCGCACGCGATAGCGCCGCAACAGGATGCGCACCACCTCGCGCAGGGTCGGCGTGGCCCGCCCCGCATAGACGACCGGGGCTCGCGCCGGCACTGGCGGCAGCGGCCCGTGCCGCGCGGCGATGCTCGCCTCGATGGCGGCGATGACGCGCTCCGCTTCCGCGTGCCGGCCATGCGTGGTCAGCCAGCGCGGGCTCTCGGGCACATGGCGCCGGATCAGCACGATGGCCACGGCGAGCACCGCGCCCAGCGCAAAACAGACGCGCCAGCCCCACACCGGGCCGAGTACGCGCGGGTCCAGCACGACCAGGCTGAGGCCGGCACCGAGCGCCGCGCCCAGCCAGAAGCTGCCGTTGATCGCCAGGTTGACGCGCCCGCGCACCCGTGCGGGAATCAGTTCGTCGATGGCGGAATTGATCGCCGCATATTCGCCGCCGATCCCCAGGCCGGTGAGGAAGCGGCACAGTGCAAAGAAGGCAAAGTCGGGCGCAAAGGCCGTGGCCAGCGTGGCGCCCATATAGACGAACAATGTGGTCAGGAACAGCCGTTTGCGGCCGAGGCGGTCGGCCATGCGGCCAAAGACGAGCGCGCCGATGACGGCGCCGAGGATATAGAGCGAGCCGGTCCAGCCGACCTGGGCGGCGGTGAGGGCCAGCGTGTCGGGCCGTTCCAGCACCGCGCCGACCGACCCCACCAGCGTGACTTCGAGCCCGTCGAGGACCCAGGCCACGCCGAGCGCGATCGCCACGCGCCAGTGCCACGCGGACCATGGCAGCCGGTCGAGCCGGGCGGGAATATCGGATTGCCAGCCGGAAATAGTCGCCTCCTGCGTGGGGTACCAGAGTGGGACGGCACCACGCCATCGTAGTTCAATGGCGTTGTGATGCAAAACGGGGTGGTCTTCGTCATGAAGACCACCCCGAGACCCCCTGGCGGCGACTCCCGCTTCGGGACTGCTTCGTGACTTACTGGGCGGTGGTGGTGAAGTCGAGCGCGTTGCTCAGGTCACCCATCCTGGGCTGCTTGTTGGCGACCAGGGAATCGTCGCGCAGCTTCAGGCCCGGCAGCGTCGGCAGGTTGAAGCGGTGCGTGATGAAACGCAGCACGGAACCGGTGTCGTATTGCGTATGGTCGATGTAGTTCTTGCGCGCGAACGGCGAGATGATCATGGCCGGAATACGCGTGCCGGGACCCCAGCGGTCGCCCTTGGGCACGGCGGCGTGGTCATAGAAGCCGCCGTTTTCGTCATACGTCACGATGACGACCATGTTCTTCCACTGCGGGCTCTGCTGCAGCCTGGAAATAACCATGGCGATATGGTCGTCGCCTTCCTTCACGCTGGCGTAGCCCGGGTGCTGGTTCAGGTTGCCCTGCGGCTTGTAGAACGTGACGGTCGGCAGGTTGCCGGCGGCTGCATCCTGGAGGAACGACGCATCGTAATCACGCAGGTGAGCGTTGCGGTAATCGAGATGGTCGATCGGGCTGAAGTTCGCGTAGAAATTGAACGGCTGGTGGTGTGTCTGGAAATTGGGCGCATGCTGGCCGTTGTTGATCAGCGAACGATTCGCCGTCACGGCGTTCCAGGCGCCCGAGTACCAGGCCCAACTGATATGGCGGGCATCGAGCAGGTCGGCGATGGTCTGCCCGGTCTGTGCCGGCAGCGTGTTGGCCTTGCCCGGGTCGGCAAGCTTGCCGGTGGTGTCGGTCGAGGGCGGGGCATTGCCGCTCGGCTGATACGGCGGCTGCATCGTGTTGACGGCGTAGAACTTGCCCGAGCCGTCGTCCGCGGTCAGCGTGTTGTCGTTGAGGTAGGTCGGCGCGGCGGTCAGTACGCTGGTGGCGGCATTGGCGGCCGGGGTCAGGCGTACGAAGTTGCCGTTGGCATCCTTGTCGATCTTCGAGATCGAGCCGGCCGCCACCGAGCTGGCGGCATTGGGATATTCCGGCGCGCAGGCGCAGACCAGGTACTGGTGGTTCAGGAACGAGCCACCGAAGGCGCCGATGTAGAAGTTGTCCGCCAGCGTGTATTGCTGCGCGATCTTCCACATGGCCATCTTGCTGCCGTCGTAGTAGCCCATCGAGAGACCGCCGGCGTCGGAGTAGGCCGCGAACTTGTCGTTCTTGCCGCCGTTGATCTGCATCTGGTTGTTGTAGAAGCGGTGCACCAGGTCACGGGTGATCAGGCTTTGGTCCACCACCACGCCGGTGTCCTGCATGCCGCCGGCGGCATCGATCTGGAACGGCTTGTTCGGCCACGCGGTGGTCGAGGCCTGGGCGATCTGCAATGGATTGTTGTTGCCGTCGACCTGGCCCGATGCCAGCACGCCGCTCCACGTGGGCGGCAGCACCGGCAGCGTGGAACCGTCGAAGTCCTTCTGCGGCTCGGCCGCGCCAAGCCTGGACGTGGGGTTCACGCCCGGAATGCCGTCGGCGCCGGGGAACAGGCCGTACAGGTTGTCAAAGCCGCGGTTTTCGGCATAGATCACCACGACCGTCTTGACGTTTTCCATCGCCACATGCTTGGCCACGCCATCGCGAATGGCCTGGCCGATATTGCCGCCCGACGCCACGGCGCTGGCGATCAGGTCGAGGGTCTGGTCGATTTCCGCCTGCAGGATCGCCTTGATCGCAGGGTCGGTTTCCTTGTTGTGGTCGGTCAGCAGCTTGGCCGCGTCCACGCCGATGCGCGCGGCCAGTTGCTGGCTGGCCACGTCGAACTTGCCGCCGTTGGCGTCCATCAGCGCCATCAGCTCGGTGGAGATCGCGCTCAGCACCACGTTGCTGCCCGCGGGCGCACGGAACACCAGCTTGCTCGTGACCGGGGTGTCGCCGTCGGCTCCGTGGCGGATCGCGTCGGTATTGATTTCCGCCACCACCGGGCCGGTGCCTGCCAGCGTGAAGGCACCGTTCCTGTCGCTGAACACGGACGTCTCGCCGCTATCGCAGGCTGCGTTGGCGTTGGCGTCGATGCAGACCTTGGCGTGTTCGTAGTAGCTGCCGGTCACCACGCCAGAGGTGGTGGCGGCGGGCGTTGCGGGAGCGTTATCGCTACCGCCGCAGGCGGCAAGGCTGGCAGCCGCGATGGCGGCCAGCGGCAAGAGACGGATGGCACGGCTCATGGATTTCCTCGTTCTTTTATGTGGGAATTCGTTGCATATGCACTGGGTGCGTGGCGGAGTCTGAGCGGCGCATGTGTCAGATTGATGATGGCAACCCTTCACTCCGACCGGAGCCGGACGACGGCCTGAAGCGCATATGGCGGTGTCATGACTGACACAGCGTTGTCATGCGCCGGGCCTAGCCTGTCGTGCCGCCTCCCCGTCATTTGTCTGTCATCACTCCGTCATGACCGTGCTGCCGTCTTTCCGTGCCGTGCCCGCGTTGCCAGTCAGTCCGACATCTCGCGCGGCGGCCCGGCTCGCCGCAGTCGTCGCCGTGGTGGTCGCGGCGAGCTTGGCGGCCGCATGCGGCAAGGCACCCGAGCCGCCCGCGGCCAAGGCACCGGCGGCAGCGATGGCGCCGGCAACGATGGCATCGGCATCGGCGGCAGGAGCGGCGCCGACGTCGCCAGCGGGGCAAAAGCCGTTCTACGCGCTGATGGCGGAGCGCCACCCGTCGATTCCGCAACTGACGGCGCTCGGCAGGGCGCTGTTCGTCGATCCTGCGCTGTCGGCGTCCGGCAAGCTGGCCTGCGCGAGTTGCCACAGCCCCGACCACGCGTTCGGTCCGGCCAACGATCTGTCGGTGCAGCTCGGCGGTGTGGAGATGACGCGCACCGGCGTGCGCGCGGCACCGTCGCTGCGCTACGTGCAGAACGTGCCGCCGTTTACCGAGCATTTTCATGAGGACGACGGCGACGATTCCGTCGACCAGGGGCCCACCGGAGGCCACAACTGGGACGGACGCGCGAACTCCACGCACGACCAGGCGCGCATTCCGTTGCTGTCGGCGCACGAGATGGCCAATGCCGACGCGCATGCCGTGGCCGAGACCATCCGCAAGGGTCCGCATGCCGCGACCTTCCGCCAGGTGCTGGGACAGGACATCCTCGATCGCGACGACACCGCGTTCACCGCGGTATTGATGGCGCTCGAGGTCTACCAGGAGGTGCCGACGGATTTCTACCCGTACACCAGCAAGTACGATGCGGTGCTGCGCGGCAAGGCCACGCTGACGGCGGCGGAATCGCGCGGGCTGCGCGTGTTCAACGATCCCGCCAAGGGCAATTGCGCGGCCTGCCACCCGAGCCGCATGCGCGAGGACGGCGGCTTTCCGTCGTTCTCGGACTTCGGCTTCATCGCGGTGGGCGCGCCACGCAACCGCCAGTTGCCAGTCAATGCCGACCCGAAGTTCTTCGACCTGGGTCTGTGCGGTCCGGACCGGACCGACCTGTCCACGCATGCCGAGTACTGCGGCCTGTTCCGCACGCCGTCACTGCGCAACGTGGCGCTGCGCAGGACGTTCTTCCACAACGGTGTGTTCCATTCGCTGGAAGCCGTGCTGCATTTCTATGCGGAGCGCGATGTGAATCCGGGCAAATGGTATCCGCGCAAGGCCGACGGCACGGTCGACAAGTTCGACGATCTGCCGGCGCCATACCGACAGAATGTCAACATGGAGGCGCCGTTCGGTGGCAAGCCGGGGGACCGGCCTGCCATGACGGACGCCGAGATCCGCGACGTGATTGCGTTCCTGAAGACGCTTACCGATGGCTATCGGGTGGCTTCAACGCATTGAAAGTGGCAAACCGAATGGCTGGTTCGCATGGCCGACAGGTTGTTCGCGCAGCGTACGCAAAGATGCGTTGTGGCGACCAGCCTGTCAGCGCGGGAGGAGGGGAGCAGCCGTCAACAACTGCGCCCCACGGCTTTGAGCATCGAGCGGCCGTGATCGGTGATCTGCGGAAGCGGACGGTCGTGCGAAGGTTCGAGACTGACCAGTTCGTGGGCAATCAGTGCGTCGAGATCGACAGGATCGATCTCCGGGCTATCGGTGGCGGTATCGGAGCGGGTTTGCGGGCCATTGCCGATCAGCATCAGCGTGGCGAGTTCGTGTGGGCTCAGCACAGTGTTCTCCTTGGCGAGAGGGGAGCGGTTGCTGGGGACTAGGAGATGCTTCTGCTTGGCTGGTGCATCTTGCGTATCTGCAAAATACGTCCGTAACCTGGGTCGCAACTTCAGCTGTAACTTCAGTTGTAACATCGGTTGTACCGTCGTTTGTACCGTAGGTCCGCAATGCGAAGCATCTGCCGTCGAAAGGAAAGTCAATCCAGCCATTTACGTCACTATCATGATGTAAATGGCGTTCATGACGGGACTGTCATATTGCGCTGCACCGTGGCCGCACGCGACAGTCATTGCTTTGACGAGGTCATGCCGGGCGGGTTCCACCCAAGTACAAAACCGCTACAAGACGGAGGGCCTTTTCTAAAGTCCCAGCGCCAGACCGTCGCTGCGCGGATCGTGCGCACCTTCAAGATGGTACGCATCATGGCCGATGGCGATGACACCCGGATGTCCGGCCAGCGGACTCTGTGCGGCGATGGGGCTGAGTTCGTGCCCACGTGCCGCGAGCAACCGCATCACATCGTCACCGGCATCGGCCTCGAGCTTGAGGCTGTCGCGCGCGTCGGAGAACGTGCGGCCCAGCAGAAAGCGCGGCCGCGCCAGTGCCTGCAGGGGATTCATGCCATGGTCGATCAACCGGGTGAGGACCGCCGCCAGCGTCTGCGGCTGGCCATCGGCACCTTGCGTGCCGTACAGCAGCCGCGGCCGCCCGTCCTGCAGATACATGCCCGGATTGAGCGTATGGAAGGGCCGCTTGCCCGCTTGCAGCACGTTGTGATGCGTCGGTTCGAGCGTGAATGCCGCGCCGCGGTTGTGCCAGAGAATGCCGGTATCGCCCGCCACGACACCGCTGCCCCAGTCGAAATAGATGGTCTGCAGCACGCTTGCGCAACGGCCGTCGCGATCGGCGGCGGCCAGGAATACGGTGTCGCCATGCTGGTAGACATGCGGCCACGGCAGCGCGCGCGCCGGGTCGATGCGCGCCGCCAGCTGGTCGAGGCGCGCCGATGACAGCATGGCCGCCACCGGTACCTCGGCGAACTCGGGATCGGCGACATGACGGTTGCGTTCGATAAAGGCCTGCTTTACCGCTTCTACCAGCAGGTGGTAAAAATCCGCGCTGCCCTCGGCCACTCCCGCCATGTCGAAGCGTTCGAGGATGCCCATGATCTGCAGCGTGGTGACGCCCTGCGTGGGCGGCTGCAGGCTCAACAGCTCGCCGCCGCGATAGGGCACGCGCAGGGGCGCTTCCTCGCGTGCGCGCGTTTGCGCGAAATCGGCCAACGTCAATGACGAACCTGCGGCGCGCAAGCCGGCGACGATGCGTGCAGCCAGTTCGCCTTCGTAGAACTCACGCGGACCCAGCGTGGCAATGCGTTCGAGGCTGCGGCCCAGGTTGGTCTGGCGCAGCGGCGTGCCGACCGCCGGAATCTGCCCGCCGGGCATGAAGGTCTGCGCAAAGCCCGGCCATTCGTGCAGCGCATCGGCGCGGAAGGTCTGCCAGAAATGCTGCGACGGCGTGACCGGAAATCCTTCGTGTGCATGGCCGATGGCGCGCTCGAACAGTCGCTGCCATGCAAGCGTGCCCTGCCACCGGTCACGGCTGATGGCGAACGCGCGCGCCCAGGTGTCGACCGTCGCCGCGGTCGTCAGCGTGGCGCCCGCGCCGCGCACGGGGATTGTCCCCGTGCCCGCGGTGGCCCCGTTGGCGCCGAACGCGGGCAGGTTGGCGGCTGCCTGGCCGATGCCGGACAGGGTGCGCACGTCGCCCCGCCCATCGGCGAGGATCCAGAACGCGTCGCCGCCCAGGCCGGTGAAATGCGGATAGGTGACCGCGAGCGTGGCGCCCATGGCGATCGCCGCCTCGATCGCATTGCCGCCCGCGCGCAGGATATCGAGTCCCGCTTCGCTGGCCAGCGCATGCGGGCTGGTGACCATGCCCGCGCCCGAGTGGGCCAGTGTGCCTGCCATTTTCAATGTCCTCCCAGATAGGCCTGGACCAGGGCCGGGTCGCGCGCGAGATCGGCCGCGGGTCCGCTGGCCACCACGCGGCCTTCTTCCAGCACATAGGCGCGGTCGGCCAGCGCGAGCGCCAGCGCGGCCATCTGGTCGACCAGCAGGATCGTGATCGACGATTCGCGCAAACGGTCCAGCGAGGCGAACAGGTCGGCAATGACCTTCGGCGCAAGGCCGAGCGAAGGTTCGTCGAGCAGCAGCACCGTCGGATGCGACATCAGGCCGCGTGCCACCGCCAGCATCTGCTGCTCGCCGCCGGACAGCAGGCCGGCACGCTGATGCTGCCGCTCGCGCAGGCGCGGAAAGCGCGCGAACATCGCTTCCACGCGTTGCAGCATCTCCGCGCGCGTGAGGCGGCCCGATGGAAATGCGCCCAGGCGCAGATTGTCGAGTACCGACAGCTCGGGAAATACCTGCCGGCCTTCCGGCACCAGTACCACGCCCATTGCCACGATACGGGCGGCGTCGAGCCGGGCGAGGTCGGTACCGTCGAACGTGATGCCGCCGCTGACGGGGCGATGCAGGCCGGCCATCGCGCGCATCAGCGTGGACTTGCCCGCGCCGTTGGCGCCGAGCAGTGCCACCATTTCGCCTTCGCGCACCTGCAGGTCGACATCGTGCAGCACCGGCGCGGCGCCATAGCCGGTCCGCAACGCACTGACGCCGAGTACCTCCGGGGGCAGCAGGTCGGGGCGGGTGGCGGTGGCACGCGTGCGGGCGGGCGCGGCACCCTCCGTGCCGCTGGCCGGATCGTCGCCGAGATAGGCGCGCCGCACGGCGGCATCGTTGCGGATCTCGTGCGGCGAACCCATGGCCAGGCGCCGGCCCGCATCGATCACGACGATATGGTCCGACACGTCCATCACCAGCGACATGTCATGCTCGACCAGTCCCACCGCGATACCGCTCGCGGCGATACGCCCGAGCAACGTGCCGAGCCTGGCCTTGTCCTCGCGCGAGAGTCCCGCCGCCGGCTCGTCGAGCAGCAGCACGGCCGGCTGCATGGCGAGAGCGCGCGCAATCTCGACCAGGCGCCGGTCCACATGCGCGAGGTCGGCGGCGCTGGCGTCGGGATCGCCCAGATAGCCGCACGCGCGCAGCCATGCACGCGCCTGTGCGCGCACGGCGGGCGCGCGGAAACGTGCGATGCCGAACAGCGTGCCCAGGCGTCCGCCCGCAAGCGCGAGGGCGACGTTGTCGGTCACGCTCATGCCGGCAAACAACTGCGTGGTCTGGTAGGTGCGGGCGATACCCTGGCGCGCGCTATGGCAGGCGCCACGCGCCGCCAGCGGTTCCGCGCCAAGCCGGCGGCCGCCCTCGCGCGGGCGATAGTAGCCCGACAGCATGTTCAGCACCGTCGACTTGCCGGCGCCGTTGGGGCCGATCAGGCTCGTCACCCTGGCTGGAGCCAGCTCGAAGGAGAGGTTGTCGACCGCGCGCACGCCACCGAATACCATCGACAGCGCGAGCGCCGAGAGGCCGCGACGCGCCTCCTGCGGACGCGCGGGCAGGGGCATGGCAACGCCGTCCGCCTCGCCGGCGGGGTCATCGGTGCGCTGAGGGGCCAGGCCGACCGCATGCGCGACCGGGCGCATGCGCCGGTACAGGCTTGCCACCACGCCGACGATGCCCGTCGGCGCGACCCACAACACCACGAGCAGCAGCAGCCCAAAGCACAGCAGGCGCAGGTTCTCCAGGCTGGACAGCATCTCCGGCAGCAGACCCACGACCACCGCGCCGACCAGCGGCCCGGCCACGGTGCCGGCGCCGCCGATCATCACCACCAGTACGAACAGGATCGATTGCAGGAACGAGAACATGCCCGGCGTGATCAGTCCCTGCAGCGGCGCGTACAGGCCGCCCGCCAGGCCAGCCAGCGCGGCGGAGCAGGCAAAGCCGGCGGTCTTGACCACGAGCGGGTCGATGCCGATCGAAGCGGCCGCGGTGTCGCTGTCGCGCACCGCGCGCATGGCCGCGCCCCAGCTCCCGCGCGAGATCCGTACAAAGCCCGCCAGCACCACGCCGAGCACCACGAGCGCGATCAGCGCAATCGCGCGCTCCCCGCCCTCCACGCCGGGCAAGGAAGGCTGGGCGATGCCCATGATGCCGTTCTGGCCGCCGGTGATGGTGCGCCATTCGACCGCACCATGTTCGACGATAAAGCCGAAGGCGATGGTCACCATCGCCAGGCCCGGGCCCTTGACGCGTAGCGCCGGCAACGCGAGCAATGCCCCCAGCGCGCCGGCCAGCAGCATGCCGAGCGGCCATGCGGCCCAGAAGCTCCAGCCAGCCTGACCGGTGAGAATGGCAACGGTGTACGCGCCGATGGCATAGAAGCCGACGTGGCCGAACGAGACCTGCCCGGTCAGGCCGAGCAGCAGATTGAGGCCGACGCCGCAGATCGCCAGCATGGCCACGCCGGCGATGACAAAGACGAAATAGCCGTTGAGCGTCAGCGCGAGTCCGGCGGCGAGCGCCAGCGCGATACAGATGCCGCCGATCTGCAGCGGCGTGCCGAGCCCGAGCCATGGCGCAGCGGGGGCCGGACCGGCCGGCAGCGCGCGCGGCGCGGTGGCTGGCGTGGCGAGCGGATGGCCCGCGGGATGTCCCGGCGTCATGCCTGTTTTCATTCCTTGCGTCATGTCGGGCTTCATACCTTGCGCACCTCCGCGCGGCCGAACAGTCCGTCGGGGCGCAGCGCCAGCAGCGCGATCACCAGCGCAAACGTAATGATCTGCGTGTAGCTGGAACCGAGCGCCGCGGTGACCAGCGCTTCCGCCACACCAAAGATCAGGCCGGCGACCATCACGCCCCAGGCGCTGGACAGCCCGCCGAGAATCGCCACGGCAAAGGCCTTGAGACCGAATACGGTCCCCATGTCGGCCTGCACGTTGAACAGTGGCGCGATCAGCACCCCCGCCACGCCGGCCAGTAGCGTGGACACGGCAAACGCGCCGGCGATGGTGCGCCGGATCGGAATGCCCATCAGGCGCGCGGCGTCGCGGTTCTGTACCACGGCGAGCATCGCCACACCCCAGCGCGAGCGGCGCAGTACGTAGTGCAGCACGGCGGCAAGGGCGAGGCCGACAACAGGAATCACCAGTTGCAGCGGATACACGCCCACGCCCGTGTCGCCAAGCTGCATGGATTGCGTGGCGAGCGGCGAGGGCAGGCTGCGCGGCTCGGTGCCAAACCAGAGCATCACCACGTTATCGAGCACGATCCCCAGCGCCACGGTCGCCATCAGCCACGCATTGGAGCCGCGGCTTGCAAACGGCCGCACCGCCAGGAACTCCACCGCCAGGCCGTAGAGCGCGCACAGCGCGAGCGCAAGCACGATCGCCAGCGGCATGGGCCAGCCCAGCGTCTGTGCAAACGCATACGTGAGCACCGCGCCCAGCATCATGGAGCTGCCCTGTGCGAAGTTGACCGTGGCCGAGACCGCGTAGGTGATGTGAAAGCCCAGCGCCATCAGCCCGTACATGCTGCCCAGGCCAAGCCCGCTGATCAGGGCGGAGATCCATAACATGGTGAGTCCTTCGATGCGTGACAGGCCGGTGGCTTACTTCGTCGACACGGGAACGATGCGGTTGTCGACGAACTGGGCCCACACGTAGTCGTGCTCGTTGAGCGCGTCGTGCATCTGCGGTGTGAACGGCTTGACGTAGGTCTTGATCAGGCCTTCGTAGCGATCGATCTTGTAGAAGCCCTCGCGAATGGCATCGCCCTTGGTGCTGCCCGCCTGCGCGATGGCCAGCGCGGCCAGGTGCATGGCGTCGTAAGCGTTGGCGACGCCGACCGCGGGCGTGATGTCGTCCGGTCCCTTGACGTCGCTGTATTTCGCCTTGAGCGCGTTGATCACGCGCGTGCTGACGGGCGACGGCTGGCCGAAGAAGCTGTAGGTCTGCACAAAGTGGACGTTGCTGGCGCCGGGCCCGGCCAGTTCGGTGAAGCGGCCGCCGGCGGGGCCCCAGTGCGAGACCACCGGCACCTTCCATCCCATGCGGTCGAGCGACTTGACCACCTGCGCGGAGGGGCCGACGTTGCCGACCATGAGCAGTACGTCCGCGCCGGCCGCCTTCAGGCGACCGAGTTGCGGTACCACGTCGACATCGTTGGCCTCGAACTTCTCCACGCCGGCGGGCTTGAGGCCCTTGGCGGCGAGCGCGGCGACGATGCCCTTTTCATTCGATTCGCCCCACGGATTGTTCACCAGGATCAGGCCCGGCTTGCTGGCGCGGAACGCGGCCTGCGCGTGCTGCAGCATGGCGCGGTCGACCACTTCGTCCACCGCCGACACGCGGAACACGTAGTTGGGGTTGGCGCCATTGCGCGTGATCGGCGTGCCGGCGGCCCATGGGCCCATGAACGGCACCTTTTCCTGGTTGGCGATCGGCACGATGGCCATCGACACCGGCGTATCGAGGCCGCCAAACAGCACGGCAACCTTCTCCTTGTAGATCAGCTCGCGCGCGGCCAGCACGCCCTTGGCCGGGTTGCCTTCGTCGTCGCGGCGCACGAGTTCGAGCTTGCGGCCGCCCAGCAGGCCACCCTTCGCGTTGATCTCGTCGATGGCGATGGTCATGCCCCGCGTCAGCGCCTCGCCGGCACGCGCGGACTGGCCGGACAGCGCCGTGATCAGGCCGATCTTGATGCTGTCGGCAGCGTGGGCGGGCAGTGCGCACAGCGCGCACGCGGCGGCGGCAACCGAAAGCAGGGCACGGCGTCGAGGTTGGAACATGGCAAATCTCCGGAAGACAAGGGTCGGCAGGGTAGGGAGGTCGCGACGTGAAACGAAGCGTTGCCCGTCGATTGCAAGAGCCATGCCACTTCGCTTCGGGAATCGTCGAGATTCGTCAGCAGCGCGCCGTCCATTCCCGCAACATCAGCACGGGCAGCGTGCAGACGATCTGGCGCGCTTTTTGCGGACGATTCGCGCATCGTTTTGCATACGATCAAATTGGCCCGGATTCGCACGGGTGCGGTGCGCGATGGGCCAAAACAGGGCACGTCGCGCGACGGTGCCAGCGATCGGGGCACGCGGGCATGACCGCCGCATATTCATCAGACCACGAAAGGCATTCGATCCATGACGCAACCGACGTTCGGACCTCTCCGCACGCACGGCCGCTTCCCCTACCGGCCCATCACCGATGTCGACCGTTTCCGCTGGCCGAACGGCGCGCACCTGGCGGTGTACCTCGGCTTCAATATCGAGCACTTCGCCTTTGCCGAAGGGCTCGGCGCGAACCTCGGCCCGGTGTCGCCGCAGCCGGACGTGCTCAACTACAGCTGGCGCGAATATGGCAACCGTGTGGGGGTATGGCGTTGCCTGGAGCTGTTCGACCAGCTCGAAATGCCGGCCGGCGTGCTGCTCAACACGGCGCTGTACGACCATTGCCCGGAGGTGATCGACGCCTGCGTGGCGCGCGGCGACGAACTGATCGGCCACGGCCACACCAATGCGCACCGTCAGAGCGAGTTCGACGAAGCCGGCGAGCGCGCGCTGCTCGACCATTGCCGGGCCCGTATCCGCGCCCACAGCGGGATGGCGCCCGACGGCTGGCTGTCGCCGTGGATCGCCGAGACCCTGCATACTCCCGACCTGCTGGTCGAGGCCGGCTATCGGTATACGCTCAACTGGTGCCACGACGACCGGCCCGTGCGCATGCAGACGCGGAGCGGGCCACTGTGGTCGATTCCATATCCGCAGGAGCTCAACGACATTCCGATGATCATGGCGCGACAAATGGATGCCACCGCATTTGCCGACATGATCATCGACCAGTTCGACGAGATGCTGGCGCAGGCCAACCATCCGCGCCATCCGCAGCCGCTGGTGATGGGCATTGCGCTGCATCCGTATATCGTCGGCCAGCCGTACCGGTTGCGCCACCTGCGGCGCGCGCTGGCGCATATCGCGGCGCGCCGCAGCCATGGCGAGGTGTGGATGACCACGCCGGGCGCCATCTGCGACGTCATGGACATGCAGTATCCGTCCGTGTCCGCCGAACCCACGGCCCTCACTTCACGCTAACATCATGGCCATCGTTTCCCTGACGGATGTCATGCCTCCGAAAGCCACCAGCAGGGCCGAACGCGGACCCGCGGCCAAGGTCACGACGAAGACCGCGGCAAAGGGCCCGACGAAGGGTCCGACGAAGGGTCCGACGAAGGCTCCGACGAAGGGCGCAGCCAGACTCGACGGCAAGATCGCAACCCGGTCCGCAACCCGGTCCGCAGCCAGGCCCGCAACCGGACCCGCAACCCAGGCGCCGACCCCCTCCACCGTGGGCAAGCCCGCGGCCGACGATGGTGCCGACATGGATGTGCGGATCTACCAGGCCATTTTCGATGGCGTGCTCAATCATCGCCTCACGCCGGGTACCAAGCTGCCCGAGCCCGAGTTGTGCCAGCTGTTCGGCGTGGGCCGCGCGGTGGTCCGGCGCGTGCTGGAGAAACTTGCTCACGACGGCATCGTCGCATTGCGGCCCAACCGCGGCGCGGTGATTGCCGAACCCACGCCGGAAGAAACGCGCCAGATCTTCGAGGCCCGTCGCGCGCTGGAGCGCGTATTGGTGGAACTCGCCGCGCAACGCGTCACCGCGGCCGACGTGCGCGACCTCAGGCGCCAGCTCGCCGAGGAGCACGACGCCATGCATCGCTTCGACCAGCCGTCCTGGGCCCGCCTGGCCAGCGGCTTTCACCTGCGCATTGCCGCGCTGGCGCGCAACCCCGTGCTGCAACGCTACCTGACCGAGCTGGTGTCGCGCTGCTCGCTGATCGTGGGCCTCTACGAGCCGCCCGGCCATGCGCCGTGCGAGCACGACGAGCATGCCGCCATCGTCGCGTGTATCGAGGCACGCGACGCCGCCGGCGCGGTGGCGCTGATGGAAGCCCATCTCCATGACCTGGAGCAGCGCATCGAGACCTCGCGCATGCAGGGCGAGAAGAGCCTGGCGCAGATGCTGGGGCTGGGGGACTGACATGGAAATCGACTTCGCCGCGCTCGACGCGTACCAGCGCTACAAGCTGATGGCGAGCCTGATCGTGCCACGCCCGATCGCCCTGGTGACCACCGTGGGCGCGGACGGTACCGCCAACGCGGCGCCGTTCTCGATGTTCAACATGCTGGGCGAGGAACCGCCGATCGTGATGATCAGCGTGAACCGGCTCGACGACGGTTCGCAGAAGGATACCGCCGCCCATATCGCCCGCACCGGCGAGTTCGTCGTCCATCTCAGCGACGAGGCCATGGCGCAGAAGATGCATCGCTGCGGTGAACGTCTGCCGCCGGACGTGAGCGAACTCGCGCGCGTGGGCCTGACGCCGGTGCCATGCACCGAGGTTGCGCCGCCGCGCATAGCCGAGGCGCCGGTCGCCTTCGAGTGCCGGCTCTGGGAGACACTGGAGACGGCCAGCCGCCAGATCTTTATCGGCCGCGTGCTGCGGCTCCATGCGCGCGACGGGCTGATCGACACCGAACGCTGGCGCGTGCGGCTGCAGGAGTATTTTCCGGTGGGGCGCTTCGGTGCCAGCTTCTACGTCACCACGCGCGACCGCTTCTCGCTGGACGGGCACGCGGGCGCGCCCACCATCTCGACCGCCATCGACGAGATGTGACGGCGTGACGATGTGAGGCAGCTCAGCCCGGGTGCATGACGACCAGCAGCGCGGTCGCCACCGACTTGCCCGGGTTCGAAATCGCATGCGGTACGTCGGCGCCATAGCGCGCCGTCTCGCCGTGCCGGAGCTTTTTCTCGTCGGCGGCGGCCCGTACCACCATGGCGCCGGCCAGCACCGAGAGGTGCTCCTGCGTGCCGGCCTCGTGCGGCTCCGACGCCAGCACGCCGCCCGGCTGGATCGTCAGTTCATACCATTCGAAACGGCCGGCAAGTTCGATCGGACCGAGGATGCGCAATTCACACCGGGTATCGGGACTCTTCAGCGCGGGTACCGCGTGCGGCTGCACCACGGTGATGGCCGGCGGCGGCGCGCTGCCCGCGTGCGACAGGAAGTCGGTCAGGCTAACCCCGAGCGCATTGGCCAGCCGCCACAACACCGCCACGGTCGGGTTGGCGAGATTCCGTTCGATCTGCGAAAGCATAGACTTGGAAACACCGGCGCGCCGCGACAGTTCGTCGAGCGACAGCTGCCGGGCCTGACGCAGCGCCTGCAGGGTGGTGCCGACCGCCGGCGGGCCGTCAGCGGTGGCCGGCGTGCGGGTGGAAAGCAGGGCGACGGCAGACGGGGCAGGGGAGGGTTGCGCCATGGAATTGCGTTCTGTATAGTGCACGAATCGTTCGTTATATGAAACATGTTCGATTTATCGATCGAACCGTCCAGACACTAACACCAGGAGCCGGGCCATGTCGAGTACCCAAGCTTTCTATGCCTCCGTGCGGGCCGAGCTGGACGCCATCCGCGCGGCCGGACTGTTCAAGTCCGAACGCATCATCGCCACGCCGCAGGGCGCGGTGGTGCGCACCGGCGACGCGCGCGAGGTCATCAACCTCTGTGCCAACAACTACCTGGGACTGTCGTCGCATCCGCGCGTGCTGGCCGCCGCGCACGAGGCGCTACGCACGCATGGCTACGGCATGAGCTCGGTCCGTTTTATCTGCGGTACGCAGGACCTGCACAAGCAACTGGAAGCGCGGCTGGCACGTTTTCTCGGCACCGAGGACACCATCCTCTACGGCTCGGCGTTCGACGCCAACGGCGGCCTGTTCGAGACGCTGCTCACGGCCGACGACGCGGTCATCAGCGACGAACTGAACCACGCTTCGATCATCGACGGCATCCGGCTCTCGAAGGCGCGCCGCTATCGCTATCGCCATAACGACCTCGACGACCTGCGCGCGCAGCTGGCCCGTGCCGATGCCGAGGGCGCGCGTTTCAAGCTGGTCTTTACCGACGGCGTGTTCTCGATGGACGGAACCGTGGCACGTCTCGACGAAATCCGCGCGATCTGCGACCAGTACGGCGCGCTGCTTGGCATCGACGAATGCCACGCGAGCGGCTTCATGGGCCGGCGCGGCCGCGGCACGCACGAGGCGCGCGGCGTGTTCGGCAAGATCGACATCATCACCGGCACGCTCGGCAAGGCGCTGGGCGGGGCCTCGGGCGGCTTTACCAGCGGACGCAAGGAAGTCGTCGAACTGCTGCGACAGCGGTCGCGCCCGTACCTGTTCTCGAATACGGTGGCACCGGCCATCGTCGGCGCCAGCATCGAGGTGCTCGATATCCTGGAGGAAAGCACCGAGCTGCGCGACCGCCTGGAGCGCAACACGGCGCTCTTCCGCGCTGGTCTGGGCGGCCTGGGATTCGATATCAAGCCCGGCGACCATCCGATCATCCCGATCATGGTCTACGACGCGGAGAAGGCGCAGGCCCTGGCCAGCCGCCTGCTCGACCTGGGCGTCTACGTGGTGGGCTTCTTCTATCCCGTGGTGCCAAAGGGGCAGGCCCGCATCCGCGTGCAGATGAGCGCGCTGCACGATGAAGCGACGCTGCAACGCGCGCTTGACGCGTTTGCGCAGGCTGGCCGCGAACTGGAGCTGATCTGATGCCGCACGTTGCCCACCAGCCGCCGAAGATCCTGATCGTCGGCGCCAATGGCCAGCTTGGCTCCGAACTCGCGGTGGCGCTGGCGGAACGATATGGCCGTACCAGCGTGGTGACCTCGGACGTGGTGCCCACCGGCCGCCATCTGTTTCTCGCGCACGAAATGCTCAACGTGACCGATCGCGGCGAACTCGCGACGGTGGTGGAGCGCCATGGTATTACGCAGATCTACCTGCTGGCCGCCGCGCTGTCGGCCACCGGGGAGAAGGCGCCGCAGTGGGCCTGGAACCTGAACATGACGGGCCTGCTCAATGTGCTGGAAATCGCGCGGCACAACGGCCTTGAGCGCGTGTTCTGGCCGAGTTCGATCGCCGCCTTCGGTCCCACCACGCCCGCGGTCGAGACGCCGCAGAAGACCGTGATGGAGCCGACCACGGTCTATGGCATCTCCAAGCAGGCGGGCGAGGGCTGGTGTCGCTGGTACTTCGAGAACCACGGCGTCGATGTACGCAGCGTGCGCTATCCGGGCCTGATCTCGCACAAGACACCGCCCGGCGGCGGTACCACCGACTACGCCGTCGACATCTTCCATGCGGCGGTCAAGGGTGAGCCGTACGACTGCTTCCTGGAGCCGGACGAGCGCCTGCCAATGATGTATATGCCGGACGCGATCCGCGCCACGCTGGAGCTGATGGAAGCCCCGCGCGACGCGATCCGCGAACGCGGCAGCTACAACCTTGCCGGCATGAGCTTCACGCCGGCCGAAATCGCCGCCGCCATTCGCCGGCGCAAGCCCGGCTTCGCGATCCGCTATGCGCCGGACTATCGCCAGTCCATCGCCGCCGGGTGGCCCGATTCGATCGACGACGGCGCCGCGCGTACGGACTGGGGGTGGTGCCCGCGGTTCGGGCTGGACGCCATGGTCGACGATATGCTGCGCAACCTGAGCGCAACCTGAGCGCAACCTGAGCGCAACCTGAGCACGGCCTGAGCACGGCGGGTCGTGCGCGGGCGCGAGGAGTTGCCGACGACCTTCGACCTTCCCGGGCCGGCTGCCCGCGCTGGTCGCGACCCCGACTGTGACCACGCGCGTGGTCGTCATCTGTGATGCGGCCCCGCATCCGATCCCCGGCAGAATTTCCGCATGGAGCGCCTTGCCCCGCCCGGGCTGCGGGACGGGATTGACCCATGCCGGCCCGCCCTCGGCCTCAAGTGGCGTTAGCTGCCTGTGCTGCCATGTGCACTCGAACTATTCGCAATGAAATAGTTTGTATTCTAATTATTAATCGTCTATCATTCGCCGCATGAACCAGATAGACGCTCTCCGTTTCGCCTTCACCGGTCAGCTGATGCTGGCCGGTCGTCAATGGCGCCAGATCAGCCAGGGTGCACTGACCACGCATAGCGTGTCTGCCGCCGCGGCCGCACCGTTGCTGTTCATCCGCCGGCTCGGCGGCGGCGTGCGGCAGGTCACGCTCGCCGACTACGTCGGGGTGGAAGGGGCCACGCTGGTGCGGCTGGTGGACCAGCTGTGCGCGGCCGGCCTGGTCACGCGCGAGGTCGATCCCAACGACCGGCGCGCCAACCTGTTGTCGCTGACCGAAGCCGGGGAAGCCGCCACCACCCAGATCGAAGAGGAATTGCGCGTGCTGCGCGGGGAGGTGTTTGCCGATATCAGCGCGGAGGACATGGCGGCGGCGCTGCGCGTGCTCGAATCGCTCGCGCGCGCCGTGGCGGCGAGCCACACACCGGGCAAGGCGGAGGCCTGAGCCGATGTTTCACTGGCCCTCCGCGCGCGACTGGCTGTTTTCGGCGAAGGCGTTCATCGCCTCCATGCTCGCGCTCTGGATCGCACTCTATATGGGACTGCCGCGGCCTTACTGGGCCATGGCCACGGTCTACGTGGTGGCACACCCGCTCACCGGCGCCACGCGCTCCAAGGCGCTGTACCGGGTAGCCGGCACGGTGATCGGCGCCTCGGCCGCCGTGATCCTGGTGCCCAACCTCGTGAGCGCGCCGCCGTTACTGATGGCCGCGGTGGCCCTGTGGACGGGCGTGCTGCTCTATATCTCGCTGCTGCATCGCACGCCGCGCAGCTATGTCTTCATGCTGGCCGCGTACACGCTGGCGCTGATCGCATTGCCGGCGGTCGATCGCCCGGAAGCGATCTTCGACATTGCCGTGGCGCGCGCCGAGGAAATCACCATCGGCATCCTGTGTGCCAGCGTGGTCGGTGCGGTCATCCTGCCGACCAGCGTGGCTGGCGTGCTGCGCGACCGCACGCGCCAGTGGCTGGCCGATGCGGGCGTGTGGGCAACCGATATGCTCTCGGCCAACGCCGCCGCGCGCGTGACGCAGCACAAGAGCCGCCACAAGCTGGCGGCCGATATTCTCGCGCTCGACCAGCTCATCAGCCAGCTTTCGTACGACACGGACAGCATCGAACGCGTGCGCGCCGCGCGCGAACTGCGCGGCCGCATGACCATGCTGCTGCCGGTGCTGTCGTCGCTGGCCGCGATCGTCGAGTCGATGCAGGCCGGCAACGGCGTGCCCCCCGCGCTGGCCTCGCGCATGCGCGCGGCCAGCGCATGGATCCAGGGCGGCGCGGTCGAGGCGGCGCCGGTCATCGCCAGCATTCCGCCCACCGAGGGCTGGGATGCCGCGATGCTGACGGCCGCCACCGATCGCCTCCAGCAGATGGTGGCCCTGTGGCAGGACTGCGTGACGCTGTGCCGTGGCATCTGCGCGGACCATCCCACCGCGGGCTGGATGCCCAACTTCCGTCGCTGGGACCTGGGCGCGGCGCGTCACTACGACCACGGCATGCTGCTGTTCTCGACCGGCTCGGTCGCGCTCGGCGTCTTCCTCATGGGCATGATCTGGATCTGGAGCGGCTGGGCCGACGGCGCCAGCGCGGTGGCCAACGGTGCCGTGGCGTGCTGTTTCTTTGCCTCGCAGGACGAGCCCGCGCCGATGATCCAGACCTTCTTCAATGCCAATGTGGTGGCGGTGATGCTGGCGACGGTGCTGCTGTTTGCCGTGCTGCCGATCGCGCATGACTTTGAAATGCTGGTGATGGCATTTGCGATTCCGTTCCTGCTGATCGGTGTGCTGATCGCACAGCCGCCGCTGGCGCTGCTCGGGCTGTCGCTGGGTGTGGTGACGGCGAGCGATATCGGCATCCAGGGCGTCTATAACGCCGATTTCCATACCTTCTTCAACAGCAGCCTCGCGGCCGTGGGCGGCATCCTGTTCGCGCTGTTCTGGACCCTCGTGGTACGTCCGTTCGGTTCGCAGGTGGCGGTGCGCCGGCTGGTGCGCGCAAGCTGGGCCGACCTGGCCAACCACGCCCGCGCCGGCGACATGCGCAACCATACGGAACTGCGCGCCCGCATGCTCGACCGCGTGGCGCAACTGGTGCCGCGGCTGGCTTCCAGCGCGAGCCAGACGGCGTCCGATGGGTTCAACGAGGTGCGCGTGGAGTTGACCACGCTGGCCTTGCAGCGTGAGCTGCCGACGCTCGAAGCCCGGCAGCAGCATGCGGTGCGCCGCGTGCTGCGCAGTGTGGCGGGCTATTACGAGGCGCGCCTGAAGGGCCGCATCGAGGCGCCGCCGCCGGCGTTGTGCACGCGCCTCGCGCGCGCGCAGGCGCTGGTGACGTCGCCAGTTGCGCTCGCCGCGCTGGTCGAAATGCATGTATCGATGTTCCCGCCGGCAACGCTGCCGGCTCCTGTTCCCGCCAAGCCATGACATCCGGTGAAATCAATCTCTATGGCGTGTTCGTGCCCACGCTGTTCGTGTGGATGCTGGTCGCATTCGCGCTCATGTCCGTCGCACGCATGGTGCTCACACGCGTGGGCTTCTATCGGCTCGTGTGGCACAGGTCCCTTTTCAATCTCGCGCTGTACGCGATCATCCTCGGTGGGGTGGTGTCGGTGGTGCGCTCGTTGCAATCATGAAAATCAAACTCTCCTCGATCGGCCCGGTCCTCCTCACGCTCGCGGTAGTTGCCGTTGGCGCGGTGGTGATCCGGCATCTATGGGACTACTACACCATCGCGCCGTGGACGCGCGACGGCCATATCCGGGCGGATGTGGTGCAGGTGGCGCCCGACGTGTCGGGCCTCGTCACACGTGTGGCGGTCAAGGACAACCAGCGCGTGAAGGCCGGCGAACTGCTGTTCGAGATCGACCGCGACCGCTACGCGCTGGCGCTGCAACAGGCCCAGGCCAACGCCGCGGCGATCCGCGCCACGCTCGCGCAGGCACGCCGCGAAGCCGCGCGCAGTCAGAAGCTGTCGGAAGTGGTGTCGCGTGAGGTAGTGGAAGAGGGCCTCGCCAGGGTGCAGCAGGGCGAAGCCAATCTCGCGCAGGCGGAAGCCGCCATCGGCGTGGCGCGCCTCAACCTCGAACGCACGCGCGTGGTGAGCCCGGTCGACGGGTTCGTCAACGACCGGCTGCCGCGCCTCGGCGATTACGTCGCGACAGGCCGGCCGGTGCTGTCGATGGTCGACGAGCGGTCGTACCACGTGGAAGGCTACTTCGAGGAAACCAAGCTGCATGGCATCAGCATCGGCGCGCCGGTGGAGATCCGCATCATGGGCGAGTCGCGTGTGCTGCATGGCCATGTGGTGAGTGTGGCCGCGGGCATCGAGGATCGCGATCGCGCCAATGGCGCCAATCTGCTGCCCAACGTCAACCCGACCTTCAACTGGGTGCGGCTGGCACAGCGTATTCCGGTGCGTATCGCGTTCGACGGCCTGCCCGCCGACGTGCGCCTGGTGGCGGGACGTACCGCCACCGTTTCCGTCACGGAGGAAAGCGGCGGCAAGCCCGCCGCGGCCGCGGATGCCGGCGTGACCATGCAGGCCTCAACCGGAGTATCGAAGTGAAGCGTGTCGCGCAAGTCCTGACTTCGGCATTGCTGTCGTCGATGCTGGCGGCATGCATGACGGTGGGTCCCGACTACAAGGTGCCCGACAACGCGGCGGTCAAGGACAGCGCCGCCAACGGGCCGTTCCAGGGGACCGATCATGCGGCCGTCTCGATCGCGCCGGTGCCCGACGACTGGTGGCGGCTCTACGACGATCCGCATATCGACACGCTGGTCCGCCAGGCGCTGGCCGCCAATACCGATCTGCGCGTGGCTGTCGCCAACCTGAAGCGCTCGATCGCGGTCTATCACGAGGTGGAGTCCGAGAACTGGCCACAGGGCGCGATCCACGGTTCCGCCGCGCGCGGACTGCTGGCGGCGGAGCCGCTGTTGAAGGAGGAGAGGCTGCCCACGCTGAATTTTGGCGATGCAGGCTTCGAGATCTCCTACCTGATCGACTTCTTCGGCAAGCTCGCGCGCGCCGATGAAGCCGCGCTGGCAAGCGCGCAGGCGAGCCAGGCCGCGCTCGACCAGGCCCGCGTCGGCGTGGTGGCGGAAACCGTGCGCGCGTATGTACAAGGCTGCACGGCCACGCACGAACTGCACGTGGCGCAGTACCAGCTCGACCTGCAGCAACGCAGCGTGGGCATCGCACAGAAGCTGGTCGACGCGGGCCGCGGCCAGCCCACCGACGTATTGCGCGCGCAGGCTCAGGCCGATGCGCTGCGTGCCACGCTGCCGCGCTTCCGCGCCGAACAGGAAGGTGCGGCGTACCGGCTGGCGGTGATGCTGGGCAAGCCGCCTACCGCGTTCGATGTGTCGAGCGTGGCCTGCGAGGCGCCGCCGCAACTGCGCCAGGCGCTGCCCGTCGGCGATGGCGCCGCGTTGCTCAAGCGTCGTCCGGATGTCCGCCAGGCCGAACGCGAGCTGGCTTCCGCCACCGCGCGTATCGGCGTGGTGACGGCCGACCTGTATCCGTCGATCCGCATCGGGGCATCGGCCGGCTACTCGGGCATTCTGGAGCACCTCGGCCAGTCGCAGACGGCGCACTGGAATATCGGCCCGGCGATTTCGTGGAACCTGCCCACCAACGGCACGCGCTCCCGCATCCATGCCACCGAGGCCAGCGCCGAGGGAGCGCTCGCACATTTCGATGGCGTGGTGCTCAAGGCATTGCGCGAGACGCAGACCGCGTTGTCGGCGTACACGCACGAGCTGGAGCGCAACCAGGCATTGCGCGCCGCGCGCGACAAGGCTGCCGAGGCCGCGCGCCAGAACCGCATGCTCTATACGGCGGGCCGCTCACCCTATCTGTCCAGCCTTGACGCGGATCGCACGCTGGCCAGCAACGACGCCGCACTGGCAGCCTCCGATGCGCAGGTGGCGATGGACCAGATCAATCTGTTCCTGGCGCTGGGCGGAGGCTGGCAGCACGCCGCGGAGATGGCGGGGCACAAGGAGGCGCCCGCGGAACAGGTTTCCGCGGAATAGACTTCCGCGGGACAGGCTTCGGCGTCGATGCCCCGGGTGGTCAGCCGAATCGATCCAGCAAGCTGTACCAGGCGACGCCCGCCGCAATGTAGAAGCGTTGCAACTGGTGCAGCGGAATCGGCTTGATGGGCGAGATCGGGTAGGGGAAGTCGGCGGCGCCATCTGTCAGCCGAGACGCCAGATGCTTGCCGAAGCTCGTGCACAAGGCAATGCCGCGCCCGTTGCAGCCCACGGCCACGGTGATACCTGGCGCCGGTTCGTGGACATGCGGCATGAAGTCGCGCGTGACAGCGATACGGCCGCTCCAGCGGAACGCATAGTCGACCGGCCCCAGTTGCGGGAACAACAGTTCCAGCGATCTCTCCAGATGCGAGAAATCCTTGGCATCCCTGGGGTCGGCAAAGAACCCCCGGCCGCCCATTAGCAGGCGGCCCTCGGCATCCTTGCGGAAGTAAAGGAGCAGCCGTTGGGACGTCGATGCCGTTTCGCCGCGCGCCAGGATCGAGCTGGCCAGGTCGGGGGCCAGCGGGCGGGTGGCTACGATAAAGCTGTTGGCCGTCAGCAGCGTGTTCTGCAGTCCCGGCCACAGCGAGCCGGTATATCCGTTGGTCGCGATGACCACCTGATCGGCCACGACGGACGCACCGGTCGACAACGTTGCGCGCCACGACCGTTTGCCCGCCGATACTTCCGGCGTCAAGGCGGTGACGGCATTGCCGCCGTGGATGGCGGCACCCGCGCGCCCGGCCGCCCGTACCAGCCCGCGCGTATATGACAGCGGGTGAATGGCGCCCGCCCGGCCATCGAGCCAGCCGCCGGCAAAGGCACGCGTGCCGACGCGTTGCGCCACCGCGGTCTCATCGAGCATCTCGACCGGCGCCCCCCTGCGTTGCCACTGCCTTGCGCGTGCATGCATGGCGGCTACGGCCTTGTGGGCATAGGCGAGTTGCAACCAGCCGCTGCGCACGGGCTGGCAATCGATGTCGTGTTGCCGGATGAGATCGAAGACCAGATCGGCCGACTGCGAGACGGCATGGATCAGCCGTTCCGCCTGTGGCTCGCCGAGGATGCGCACCAGCTCGTCCGGGTCATGCTTGAGGGTGGGGTTGACTTGCCCGCCGTTGCGGCCGGAAGCGCCCCAACCCGGCTCATGACTGTCGACCACGCACACGGAAGTCCCGCGTTCCGCCAGATGCAGCGCGGTCGACAACCCGGTAAATCCTGCGCCGATCACCAGAACATCGGTCCGCGCGGAATCCACGAGCGCGGGGGTGGGCTGCGGCGCGACCGCGGTGGCGGCCCACAGCGATGGCGGCAGGGAATGGATGGCGTGCGCACTCATGCAGCGTCGCCTCCCGCCCCTGCCACGGGCTTGTGCAGGACGCGGCGAAGGAAGTCCTGCGTGCGCGCATGGCGGGGTGCGCCCAGCACCTGCGCGGAGGGGCCTTCCTCGACGATCCGGCCACCGTGCAGGAAGCAGACGCGATCGGCAACCTCCCGCGCAAAGCCCATCTCGTGCGTGACCACCACCATTGTCATGCCCTCGGCGGCCAGCCCGCGCATGACGTCCAGGACGTCACCGACGAGCTCGGGATCGAGGGCCGAAGTCGGTTCGTCGAACAGCATGGCTTCCGGCTGCATGGCCAGCGCCCGCGCGATGGCGACGCGTTGCTGCTGCCCACCCGACAACTGGCTCGGATAGGCCGAGGCTTTGGCGGCGAGGCCGACCTTCTCCAGCAGTGTCAGCGCGCGCGCACGCGCCTGGTCCGCGCTTTCGCCTCGCACATATACCGGCCCTTCCATGACATTCTCGAGCACCGTACGGTGAGGGAAGAGATTGAAGCGCTGGAACACCATTCCCATGCGGCTGCGCAGCTTGTGGATGTCCCGGCTGTCACGGTCCACACGCTCGCCAAACGCCCGGATCACGCCGCCGTCATAGGATTCCAGGCCGTTGATACAGCGCAGCACGGTGGACTTTCCCGAACCGGACGGTCCGATCAGGCACACGACTTCGCCGGCGTCCACGTGCAGGTCGACACCATGCAGCACCTGGTGGTCACCAAAGCGCTTCTCCAGTTTCTCAATATCGATCATGACCGTTTCTTCCCGACACCAAAGCGCATTTCCAGGCGTCGCAGCATGTACACCAGGGGCAGGCTCATCAGCAGGTACAGCAGGGCCACGAGCGTATACACCGTCATGTTCTGGAACGTCGACGAGGCAATGAGTTGTCCCGCGCGCGTCATTTCGGCGACGGTAATCGTCGATACCAGCGACGAATCCTTCAGCATCATCACCAGCGTGTTGCCGTAGGGCGGCAGGGCGATGCGAAACGCCTGGGGCAGGATTACGCGGCGCATGATCAGCGCCGAACGCATGCCCATCGCCTGCGCGGCTTCGCGTTGACCCGGATCGACCGCCTCGATGCCCGCCCGGAAGTTCTCCGCCTGGTAAGCGGAATAGGCGATGCCCAGCCCGATCACGCCGGCCTGGAACGCGGTCAGATGGATGCCGATATCGGGCAGCACGAAATAGATGTAGAACAGCTGCACGATGATCGGGAGGCCGCGGATCAGGTTGACGATGCCCGCGCCGAGCATGGACACCGAGCGCACGCGCGACAGCTTCATCAGCGCCAGGCCCAGGCCGAGTACACTGCTCAACAGGAACGAGAGCACGGTGACCTCGACCGTGACCACCGCGCCCTTGAGCAGGATCGGCAGGAACTCGACGGCGTTGTTCACAAGGTTTGCCACGTCCATCGCGCTTACATGCCCCACTTCTGAACGATCTTCGCCAGCGTGCCGTCTGCCTTGATGGTTGCAATCGCCTTGTTCAGCCGCGCAAGCGTCTCGGTATCGCCCTTGCGCACCACCAGGCAGACGTCGCCGACGTTGACGGGCTTGTAGCTGTCGACGAGCTTCACCCCCGGGAACGCGTGCTGACGGATCTGATAGGCGATCAGCGGCTGGTCGCCCAGGGCCGCCTTGATGCGGCCCAGCGACAGGTCCCGCGACATGTCGGCAATCGAGTCATAGCTGCGCACTTCCTTGAAGATGCCCTTCTTGTTGAGCATGTCCAGGAACACCGTCCCCACCTGTGCGCCGACGACCTCGCCCTTGAGTTCATCGATCGAGACGTACGGCTTGGGGTCGTCCGCCTTGACCATCAGGCCTTCGCCATAGGAATAGACCGGGTCGCTGAACGCGACGACCTGCTGGCGGGCCGGCGTTTTCAGCATCGCCGCCGAGATGATGTCGATCTTGTTGGACGTGAGCGAGGGGATCAGCGCGGAGAACGTGGTCTGCTGCACGTCCGCCTGAAAGCCGGCCGCCTTGCCCACCGCGACCACCGTGTCGACCATCATCCCCTGAATGGTGTTGGTCTTGACGTCGAGGAAGGTGAACGGCACGCCGGTGGCGGTGGCCCCCACGGTGTATGCGCCGGGCGCACCACCTTGGGCACTGGCCATCGAAACGGTGCCTGCTGCCATGCACATGGCCAGTGCAAGGGATCGGAGGGATTGAGCGAAAGACATGCGATTACTCCTTGGCGAGGGGGTCAATGGCGCGCATTCGGGGCGCACCGTTGGATCATGCAATCTGTATGCCTATCATCGAAGTCATGACATCAATCTGTAATTGGCAAAAACCACTAGTTGCACCATAAGAATCGATATGCGATTCTGCGAAGGCTAAAAACGATACTTTGCCGGTATATTTGTGATGAGTAGAACTCAAATGTCAGAAGCCCAGGGCGCCGACACGCAAGGCAGCCAGCTTTTCAATCAGTCGCTGGAGAAAGGACTGGCCGTCCTGGCGGCCTTCAGTGCCTCGCGTCGCACCATGACGATCGCCGAGATCGCCGAAGTGGCGGAGATCAACAAGAGTTCCGCGCAGCGCATGGTGTTCACGCTGGAGCAGCTCGGCTATCTGCGCAAACACCCGCAGACCCGGAGATATCAGCTGACGCTGCAGGTCATGAAGGTCGGCTACAACTACCTGGCCGCCGACCCGTTGATCGATGTCGCCAACCCCTTCCTGTCCGAAATCACCAAGGTCACCGCGGAGACCAGTTGCCTGACGGAACCGGATGGCGACGAGATGGTGTACACGGCGCGATTTGTCAGCGCGCATTTTGTGCCGGTACATATGCCGATCGGCAGTCGCGTACCCATGTACTGCACGGCATCGGGACGCGCGTACCTGAGCGCGTTGCCCGAAGGCGAGGCCAGGGCGCTGATCGAGCAGTCGTCACGGATCTCGCATACGCCTTACACGCGGACCGCGGTCGACGACGTCATGGCGGAGCTTCGGCAAGCCAAGCTGCGTGGCTATGCGATGAATGTGGAAGAACTGTTCCTGGGCGACATGACGATTGCCGCGCCGGTGATCGGTGGCAAAGGCCGGCCCCTCGGCGCCATTCACGTGGTGGCGCCAACCGCGCGCTGGACCGCGGAGGAGGCCGAGAAGAAACTGGGGCCGCCGGTGCTTCAATGCGCGCGCGCCATCAGCAGTTCGGTCCGGACCCTGGGCTAAGTCGCGCGGTGCCGTCCGGCGTGGCGGGACCGTACCGACCCCGCCACGCCGTGTGCGCACGGTTCAGGCCGCGAGCGGTTCGTTGAGCGCCGGGCTGGCGGCGATCCCGGGCACGGATTGCACTGGGGACGGCACCGCGGACGGCCGCAGCATGGTTCCCGTGTCGCGATAGCGCATGTGCATGGCGAATGCTTCTTCCAGGAGGTGCGGCGTCTGGCCGCCGCGGGCGCAGGCGCGCGTGAAGTAGTCCTGCAGCGCATCGCGATAGCCCGGATCGACGCAGTTGGCGATGATCGCGCGCGCGCGTTCGCGCGGCGCAAGTCCGCGCAGATCGGCCAGCCCGTGTTCGGTCACCAGGATATCCACGTCGTGCGCGGCATTGTCCACGTGCGGCACCATCGGCACGATGCTGGAGACCTTGCCGCCCTTGGCTACCGACTTGGTGACAAACACCGACAGGTACGCATTGCGCGCGAAGTCGCCCGAACCGCCGATGCCGTTCATCATGTGGGTGCCGCCCACGTGCGTCGAATTGACGTTGCCGTAGATATCGCATTCGAGCGCCGTATTGATGGCGATCGGGCCCAGCCGGCGCAGCACCTCGGCATGATTGCTGATTTCCTGCGGACGCAGCACGAGATGCGATTTGTAGCGCTCGATGTCGCGCAGCACCTTGTCGTAGACCGGGCGCGACAGCGTCATCGACGACGCCGAGGCGAAGCGCAGCTTGCCGGCATCGATCAGCGCGATCGTACTGTCCTGCAGCACTTCCGAGTACATCGTCAGGTCGTGGAACGGCGCGTCGGCAAGGCCCTGCAACACCGCGTTGGCGATGGTGCCGATGCCGGCCTGGAGCGGCCGCAGCGAAGGTGGCAGCCGACCGGCGTTCACTTCGCTGACAAGCAGCGCGATCAGGTGGCTGGCGATACGCTGGGTCTCGTCGTCGGCAGGGGCGGCGTTCGACGGGCTGTCGTCGTCCTGCGTGATGACGATGGCGGCGATGCGCGCGGGGTCCACCGGGATATAGGGCAGGCCGATGCGCTGCTCGGGCGCGATCAGCGGAATCGGTTGCCGGTAGGGCCGGTCGACCGGGAGGCTCACGTCATGGAGGCCTTCGAGACCGGCCGGCATGTTCAGGTTGATCTCGACGATCACCTTGCTGGCCTGTAGCGCAAAGCTGGCCGAATTACCGACGGAGGTGGTCGGCACGATGCCGCCCGACTCGGTGATGGCGGTCGCTTCGATCACGGCGACATCGACCGGCGCGAGATGGCCGTCGCGCAGCCACTCCGCGACTTCGCCCAGATGCTGGTCGATAAACGCGATCTCGCCGTTATTGATGCCGGCGCGCAGCGTGGCGTCCGACTGAAAGGGCAACCGGCGCGCCAGCACGTGGCTCTCGGTCAGTACCTTGTCGACATCGTTGCCGAGCGAGGCACCGGTGATCAGCGTGATCTGCAACGGATCGTCGGCGGCGCGTCGGGCCAGCGCGAACGGTACGGCCTTGCAGCCGCCGGCGCGGGTGAATCCGCTCATCCCCACGGTCATGCCATCGTGGATCAGCCGGGCGGCCTCGTCCGCCGACACTACCTTGCTATGCAGACTGGCCAGTCGAATCCGATCGCGGTACATCATGTCTCCATCGTTGATTTGCCGCGCCGCGATCGCGTCAGGTGCTCGCGCTTCGGGACATCGCCTGGCGGGATATCGCGTGCAAAAGACGGCGGCGCAAGTCAAGTGTACCGATGCGCGATTATTCCGATGATGACATTAACGACTACATACCAGTCGGGATTTTCATGGTGTTTGCGGCCTGGCCCAGGACCGCTTCGCAGACTTCCAGCCAGGCCCGGGCGGCGTGCGACAGGTAGCGCCCGGGCGCCCAGATATGGGCGAGCGCCCAGTCGAGCGTCGGCTCCGCCAGCCGGGCGACGGCCAGCTGGTCGCGCGACTCCAGGCGTGCCAGCAGCGGTTCCGGCAGGAAGGTGGTGCCCAGGCCCGCGGCCGCCATCGATGCCAGGAAATCCCAGTGGCCGCTTTGCGCCACCACGAGCGGATCGATGCGGGCGTCGAGAAATGCCTGGCGCAGCATGCGTGTCAGCGAGAATGCTTCGGTCAGCATCACCAGCGGCTCGTGCCGCAGGGCCTCCAGCGTAACGGTGCGGCCGCTGGCCCAGGCGGCACGCCGCGGCCCCACGGCCCATACCGGATAGCGGGCGAACTCGCGCGTCTCCAGCGCCAGACCGGTGTCGCCGAGTACCACGGTGGCGCCCACTTCGAGCTCGCCGTCGGCGACCTGCTGCTCCACCACCTGCCCGCCGTGCTCCGACAAGGTGAGATGGACGTTGGGATACTTCCTGACGAACGCGCTCACCGCCGGCGAGAAGAACAGGTTGACCATGGGCGGGATGCCCACCGTCAGCTGGCCGCGCCCCAGCGACGACAGGTCGGCGACCTCCAGCGTCAGTCGATGCACCACCCCGAGCGCTTCCTGGCCGCGGTCGTAGACCACCTTGCCGGCATCGGTCAGCCGCACCGATTTGCCTTCGCGGATCAGCAGCGGCTGGCCGACCTCGTCTTCGAGCTGCCGCACCATCTTGCTGATGGTGGACTGGGTCACGGAGAGGGAAGACGCCGCCTGGGTAAAGCTCTTCAGGCGCACGGTCTCGACGAAGTAGCGCAGCGCACGGATGTCGATCGGCATGTTTCTGTGTATATGAAAATTACGACTGCATCGCAGAAGTTTAAATCATAAGGAGAATGCCGGGTCGACGGCTACACTGGCGATCGACGCCCCCATTCCACCGCACGCGCGGTGTACGACACGACATGGCTAGCTGGCTGCATGCGCGACAGTGGCTGTTCTCGCTGAAGGCATTCGCAGCCGCGATGCTGGCGCTCTATCTTGCGCTGTACTTCGGCCTGGCGCGCCCGTACTGGGCCATGGCGACGGTGTACTTCGTCTCGAATCCGCTGACCGGCGCCACGCGTTCCAAGGCGGTCTACCGCGTGGCCGGCACCGTCCTCGGCGCGGCCGCGGCGGTCGTCACGGTGCCGCTGCTGGTCAATATGCCCATCGTGATGATGGGCGCCATCGGCCTGTGGATCGCGGTGCTGGTCTACCTGTCGATGCTGCAGCGGTCGCCGCGCGGCTATGTCTTCCTGCTCGCCGCCTATACGTTGCCCATTGTCGCGTTGCCCGCCGTGATGCAGCCCGCCGAGATATTCGGCATTGCGGTGGCGCGCATCGAAGAGATCGTGATCGGCATCGTATGCGCCGCCCTGGTGGGCGCCATCGTCTTTCCCGCCAAGGTCGCGCCGGCGCTGCGCGCGCGCGCACGGACCTGGCTCGACGACGCCGCCATCTGGGCCGACGATATTGCGCGCGGCCATGCGCGCGCCAGGGCCAGCCGTCATCGCATGGCGGCCGATATGCTGGCGCTCGACCAGTTGATCGAACAACTGGCCTTCGATGCCGAAAGCCGTCAGGCCGTTGGCCACGCGCGCAATCTGCGCGCGCGCATGTCGCGCGTGATCCCGGTGCTGTCCGGTCTGGACAGCGTGTTGCACGCCATGCGTGCGCAAGCGCAGCCCGCCGGGGCATGCCCGGCATCTCCCGCCGCGTCCTCCGCCGGGGCCCCTGCCGCACCCGCCGCACCTGCCGCACCTGCCGTGGCACGCTCTCCATCACTGACCTTGGCGCCGAGCGCGGCACCAGTGCATGGCGTGGCCCCGACCGCGATGCCGCGTCCTGCGCTGGAGCAAACCGCGGCCCATCTGCAACGGCGCTACGAGGCGCTGATGCGCGGTTGTATGGCGCTTGAGCGGAGGATCGGCGAGGGCGACCCCACGGCGGCGCCCACCGCGCCCGGCGCCGAGCCCCAGCATGAACCGGTCGAGCCGCCGGCGCTCCATCACGACCATGTCATGCTCGGCCTCGGCGCGCTGTCGGCGGGCCTGGCGGTGTTCTGCAGCGGCATGCTGTGGATTCTTTCGGGATGGGAAGACGGCGGCGGCCCGGTGGCGATCTCGGCGGTAGCCAGCTGCTTCTTCGCCATGATCGACGAGCCGCGCCAGCTGGTCCGCTCATTCATGCGCTGGAGCGCGGTCTGCCTGGCGATTTCATCGTTCTACCTGTTCCTGGTGGTGCCACATGCGCACAACTTCGAGACACTCGTCGGCATGCTCGCGCTACCTTACCTCGGCATCGGCATGCTCATCACGCGGCCGGGGTTCAACCTGGTGGCCATGCTGCTGTCGGTCAACACGGCGTCGTTCGCGCCGGTGCAGAGCGGCTTCGATGCCAACTTCCTTGGCGTGTTCAACACCAACCTCGCCAACGCGGCGGCGATGCTGTTCGCGCCACTGTGGGCCGTGCTGGCGCGGCCATTTGGCGCGCACGTGGCGGCCCATCGGCTGATTCATGCAAGCTGGCAGGATCTTGCGCGCGCCGCCACCTGGCGCGCCGCCGACGCGCAAGCGGGGCTCGGGGCACGCATGCTCGACCGTCTGGGGCAACTCATGCCACGGCTCGGTGCCGCGCATGGGCGGATCGCCTCGGACGGCTTTACCGAACTGCAGATCGGTTACTGCACGCTGGCGTTGCAGCGGGCGTTGCCGGGGCTGTCTGCCGACGCGCGCAAATCCGTGCGGCGGGTGCTGGGTATCGTGGCCCGGCATTTCCGCGCGCAGGCGCGCTCGGGCCATATCACGGCGGTACCGCCGTCGTTGCATCGGTGGGTCGAGGCGGCACTGGTCCAGATCGCCGCGTTGCCCGATCGCGAACTGGTCGCCAATGTCCGCAGCGCCCTTGTGGTGCTGGCCGTGACCTTGCGTGCCCAGCAAACGGGCGACTGAGCGTGGGCAGGGACGGGGACGAGGGCGGGGGCCGGGGCGGAGGCGGGGCCGGGGTACGGAGCGCAGGCGCGTCCGTGGGAAAAACGGTGGCGCGCATTGCGGTATGCTTGCGTCCCCCGCCATGCCCAACCGGCATGGCCATCGCCATCGCGCGATCCGCGTCGATGGTCTCTATCGGTCTCTATCAGGAATACAGACTCATGCAGCACTCTTCGCTCTTCAGGAAGCTGTCCGCCGCCATTCTGACCGTCGGCGTGGTCGCTGCCGGCAGTGCGGCCGCGCAGGAACAGACCATTCGCGTCGGCACCGTCAGCGGGCCCGACGCCGAGGTCTGGCAGGTGGTGCAGAAGGTGGCCAGGCGCAATGGTCTCAATGTGAAGGTGGTCGAATTCAACGACTACGTGCAGCCCAACGCCGCGCTGGATGCGGGCGATCTCGACGCCAACAGCTTCCAGCACCAGCCATACCTCGACAGCCAGATCCGGCAGCGCGGCTACAAGATGGTCAGCGTGGGTTACACCTATATCTCGCCGCTGGGCATGTACGCGGCCAGGCTGAAGTCGCCCAGGGACCTGCCGCAAGGCGCCAAGGTGGCGGTGCCGAACGATCCGTCCAACGAGAATCGCGCGCTGCTGCTGCTCGCCGCGCAGGGCGTGATCAAGCTCAAGAGCGGTGCGGGCGTCAACGGCGCCAATGCCACGCCGCTCGATATTGCCGAGAACCCGAAGAAGCTCAAGATCGTGGAACTGGATGCGGCGCAACTGGCGCGCGCACTGCCCGACGTGAGCGCGGCCGTGATCAATACCAACTATGCGCTGGCCGCGGGCTTGCAGCCGACGCGCGACGCGATCGCGCTGGAGGACATCCATAGCCCGTACGCCAACATCATCGTGGTGCGCACGCAGGACAAGGACAAGCCCTGGGTCAAGAAGCTGGTGGCGGCCTATCAGTCCGAGGAAGTGCGCCAGTTCATGAAGACCCGGTTCAAGGGCGCGATGGTGCCATCGTTCTGAGCGACTGGCCTGCGCCGCGCTGTCAGATACCGAGAATCTTCTTGGCTTCGCCCAGCGATTGCATCGAGGCATCGTGAGTGCCGGCCTTGTGCTGCGCTTCGCCATCGGCGCGCAGCTTGGCAACCTTGGCCGCATCGGCCGGTGACAGCTGCGGTTTGGTGGAAAGCTTGGCGTCGATGGCCTTCATTTCGTTCGGGCAGTTGTGCGCGAGCACGGCGCCGCTTGCGCACAGCAGGCTGAGCGATACCAGCAGGTGGATCGAAGTACGCATGACAGGCTCCTGAAATGGGGGGGTGCGCTTCAGCATAGTGCACGGGCGGCACAATATCCGCTGGCGAGGCCAGCCGGCGTCGATTCGTGGCCGGCCGGCGTCCGATCATCCCCGCAATGCCGGCGGCAGATGGCGGCCCACCCAGTCGCGCTCGCGCTCGTAGGCATAGGCCAGCTGCATCACGCCGAGGTCGTCGCGCGGCCTGCCGATCAGCTGCATGCCCATCGGCAGGCCCTGCTCGCCAAAGCCGACCGGCACGCTGATCACCGGCGCGCCGGCGAGCGTCCATGGCACCACCACTTCCATCCAGCGGTGATAGGTATCCATCGTGCGCCCCGCGATGGTGCGGGGCCACGGTTGCGTGACGTCGAACGGAAAGACCTGCGCGGTGGGTACCGCCACGTAGTCGAAGGTCGCGAACAGGCGTTGCAATGCCTGGTACCACGCGGTGCGCTCGGTGCTGGCCGCATAGAGATCGGTGGCGGTGAGCGGCAGGGCACCTTCGATCTCCCAGATGGCTTCCGGCTTGAGCTGCGCGCGCGTGGCCCCGTTGCGATAGAGCGCCATGCGCGCATTGCCGACCGAGAAATGCCGGTGCACCAGCCAGGTCTGCCAGATTTTCTCGGCCGGAAACGGCGGCTGGATTGCCTCGACGTCGATCCCCATGGCTGGAAACGCCGCCAGTGCCGCCTCGCATAGCGGCAGGATGCCGTCTTCCATCGGCAGGTAGCCGTTCCAGTCGCCGAGCCACGCAATACGCTTGCCCTTGAGCCCGGCGGCCAGCACCGCGTCGACGTTGTCGGGTGTCAGGGTCGACAGCACCGGGTCGCGCGGCAAGGCCTGCGGCGTGCGGACGTCGGGACCGGCCTGCGTGGCCAGCAGCAGGGCGAGGTCGGCCACGGTGCGCGCCATCGGCCCCTCGCAGCCGAGCTGCGGCAGGAAGGCGTCCGGCGTGGGGCCGTATGGCACGCGTCCGGCCGACGGCCGAAAGCCATAGACGTTGCAGTAGCCGGCGGGATTGCGCAGCGAGCCACCGAAGTCGCTGCCGTCGGCCACCGGCAGCATGCGCATGGCCAGCGCCGCGGCTGCGCCACCGCTGCTGCCACCCGCGGTGCGGGTGCGGTCGTACGGGTTCAGCGTGGCGCCGTAGACCGGGTTGAAGGTCTGCGATCCGAGCCCGAATTCGGGCGTATTGGTCTTGCCAACAAAGATCGCGCCGGCCTGGCGCGCGCGCTCGACGACGATCGTATCGCTGGTCGGAACGTTATCGCGAAAGATCGGCGAGCCAAACGTGGTACGCAGCCCACGCGTCATCGCCAGGTCCTTGGGCGCCTGCGGCATGCCATGCATCCAGCCTGACGACTTGCCGGCCGCCAGCGCCTCGTCGGCGGCGGCAGCCTCCTGCATCAGCGCCTCGGCGTCGCGCAAGGCGACGATGGCATTGACCTGCGGGTTATGGGCGCCGATATGCGCCAGATAGGCAGCCATGACCTCGCGGCAGGACAGTGTGCCGGCGTGGATCTGCCGGGACAGTTCGCGTGCGGAGAGGGTGACGACGGGATGGAGAGCGGTGGCGGCAGACATGACGGAGCGGCGAGTTGACGGAAGTTGCGCGGACGGAAGCATGATCATGCCGCCGGACCCTGCCCGCCGGCAAGCGGCTTGTCATGCATCGGGGATGTCCCATACACTTGCCGCCAGCCCGCGGCAGGGTCGGCATTGCGCTACGCAAGGGAAAGACATGTATCTCGTCAAACTCGAAATCAGGAATTTCCGAGCCATTCAACATATGGTGGTCGACTTCGGCATGCCGGGCAATGGCATGGCGGGAAACCGTATGACGGCCAACAGTGTGGCGGTAAAGAAGAGCGGCACACGGCGTTGGACGGTACTGCTCGGCGAGAATGGCTGCGGCAAGAGCACGGTACTGAAAGCTATCGGACTGCTGCTGGCGGGGTCCGAAGCGCTGCCCGATCTACTGGGCGACACGGATCAGTGGATTCACAACCGGGCAAAAAACGCCGAACTGAAGGCCACGATCGCCACCGTCAAAGGAGAGGAGCGGCAAATCTCGCTGATCCTGCGGCGTGGTGACGGGCGCGATATGGTCATTCGGCACAACGAGAAAGGCCTCGCGCTGCTGGACGACGCCATTCGCCACGCCGACCGCAATTACTTCGTCGCCGGCTATGGTGCGTTCCGCCGGCCGGGCGATACGGAAGGCGGCGCACTACGTCCCACGGACAGGGGCCGCGCCGGGCGCCTGGGCACATTGTTTTCGCCGGCGCATCAGCTTGTCGGCCTGGAGTCGTGGATCATCGGCCGCGATTACGTCAGCGGGCAACAAGGGCGCACGCTGATTGCGCAAGTGCTCGACAAGCTGTTGCCGGGCATGCGCTTCAAGGATATCGACAAGGAAAGCCGCGCCGTCATCATGGAAACGGTGGATGGCGATGTGCCGCTGCGCCAGTTGTCGGAGGGGTACCAGGCCATGGCGGCATGGGCCGGCGATCTTCTGTATCGCATCACCGAGACCTTCGGCGATCGGAAGGACCCGCTGTCCGCACGAGGCGTGCTGCTCATCGACGAGATGGACCTGCATCTGCATCCCGTCTGGAAGCGGCGCCTGGTGGCATTCCTGGACGATGCCTTTCCGCATCTGCAGGTTGTTGCCACTACGCATTCGCCATTGGCGGTCCAGCAATGCGGCGAAGGCGAGCTCTTCGTCGTGCGCAGGGAGGGCGAGGTGGGCCAGCCGGAACTTGTCGCATTTCGCGGAGATCCCGGCAAGCTGCGTCTCTCGGAGTTGTTTCTTTCGCCATTGATCGGGCTCGACACCCTGGACTCGCCGAGGGTCGCCGCATGGCGCGAAGAGGCAAGGCAGATTGAATTGCGCTCGGGGCGCAAGTCCGCCACGGATCTGAAACGCCTCGCGACCATTCGCAGCCACCTTGAGGGGACGACGCCGTTGCCGGTCGATGAAGCGCCCGCTTTTGCCGAGTTGATCGCCTTTCAGCAGCGCATGTCGCGCACGACGACAGTGGACCGGATCCGCGGGGCCGAGGCCCTGTTTGGCGCCGCTGGGCGCGCGGTGGCAGTGCCCGCAAGCAAGGCCACGCGGGCGAAGGCCGAAACCCGCGGGGTGGCGGCCAGAAAGCGCGTCACGGCGGCGACCGCGCCGACGAAGGCGGCGTCGAACCTTTTAGTGGCTACGGCGTCGAGGTCGAAGCCTGCTGCGCCACAAAAGGCCGCGGCAAAGAAGGTCGCGGCAAAGAAGGTCGCCGCAAAGAAGGTGGCCGCAAAGAAGGTGGCCGCGAAGAAGGTGGCCGCAAAGAAGGTGGCCGCGAAGAAGGTAGCCGCGAAGAAGGTGGCCGCAAAAAGGGCGCCAGCGTAAAAGGCGGTGCCCGCGAGGAGAGTCGCGCCTACGTTACCAGCCCATTGGGCCAAAGCGATGCAATGAACCGGACAGAGCAACCGGGCTGAGGGGGCCGGTCATGATCTATCTGAAACGAAGCAGGGATCTGAAAAGCGTCCATGCCAGCTTCACTGGGCCAAAGCTTCTCGACAAGCTGGCGAAACTGTGCGATGCGAGGATTTCTCACGGTGATGCCATTGTGTGGAAAGGCGCCATCGCCGACTGGAAGAAGATGAAGCGCTTCCTGACGCGCGACAGTCATGACAAGTGCGCGTACTGCGAATCGAGTACGTCAAGTGTTGCGCACGGTGATGTCGAGCACTTTCGCCCAAAGTCGGTGTACTGGTGGCTGGCACTGTGTGTAGACAATTATGTATTTGCCTGCCAGCTATGCAATCAGGTCCACAAGAAGGATTTCTTTCCTGTTGGCGGGGCGCGACTGAAGGCGCCGCAATTGCCGGCAACGTTGCCGACCGCGGCTGCGGCGCGCAAGCGTCTGTTGCAGGGAATCTGCCCGGATCCCGTCGTGGCCGACGACGCCACCGTGAGGGCGGCGTGGATCCCCGAGCAGGCGCATTTGCCGCACCCGTATCTTGAGGATCCCGAGCCGTTGTTCGCATGGAAGGCGGTCGAGACCAACGAGGAAGTCCACCTGGTGGCACCCGATCACGCCTCGCCCCGCGCGCGCCGTGCCGTGGCTGCGGCGGTGGCGTTTCTCGGCCTCAACCGGGAAACACTGACGCGCACCCGTTATCAGGTTTACCGGTCACTGGCCTTTGCGGTGACGGTATGGCGGACCGGCGGCAAGGTCGAGCGGCAGGCCAGCCTGGCAGAGATCCGTCGCATGTGCCGGAGCGATCAGCAGTTTGCGGGCATGTGCCGTTACTTTGCCCGGCTGGCAGGGGTGCCGCTCTAGCTCAACAATTCTGCATGGCGCGCGTGCCAAATCGTCGATTTACGCGCGGGCGCCTGTCGCCAACAATGGTGACATCTCATCCAGTTGCCAAGCGGCAAGGAGTTCAAGATGTCGTCTCTTACCATGCAAGCCCTCATCGTCGAGCAGCCCGGTGCACCGTTCAAGCGAGTCGCGCTGCCGCGGCCGGTGGCGGGTCCGGGTCAGGTGCTGGTCAGGATTCTGGCCAGCGGCGTCAATCCGCTCGATACCAAGATCCGCGCGGGCAAGGCGGCGCATGCGCGGCAGCCGTTGCCGGCGGTGCTGGGACTCGACCTGGCGGGCGTGGTCGAGGCGGTGGGCGACGGCGTGACCGCATTTCAGCCTGGCGATGCGGTGTACGGCATGACCGGCGGCGTCGGTGGTCTGCAGGGATCGCTGGCCGAATACGCGGCGGTCGATGCCGACCTGCTGGCGCATCGGTCTGCGAGCCAGCCGGTGCGCGAGGCGGCGGCGCTGCCACTGGTGTTCATTACCGCATGGGAAGGGCTGGTCGACCGGGCCGCCGTGCGTGCGGGCCAGACCGTGCTCGTGCATGGCGGCGCGGGCGGAGTCGGGCATATCGCGGTGCAGATCGCCGTAGCCCTCGGTGCCAAGGTGTACGCCACCGGCAGCCCCGCGCAGCGCGCAACCATCGAGGGGTACGGCGCCACCTTCATCGACCATACGACCACCGCCGTGGCCGATTACGTGCAGCAATACACGGACGGCGAAGGCTTCGACGTGGTGTACGACACCGTGGGCGGCGCGGTGCTCGATACCTCGTTCCAGGCGGCGCGGACCTATGGGGGGCATGTGGTCAGCTGCCTTGGATGGGGCACGCATGCGCTTGCGCCGCTCTCGTTCCGCGCGGCGACCTACTCGGGCGTGTTCACGCTGCTGCCGTTGCTGAGCGGCCGTGGCCGAGCCAATCATGGCGCGATCCTGCGCGAAGCGACGCGGCTGGTCGACGCGGGCGCGTTGTCGGTGCGCATGGACGCGCGGACCTTCTCGCTCGACCAGGCACTCGACGCCCACCTGGCGATCGAGACGCGCGCCGCCCAGGGCAAGCTGGTGGTCGACGTGGCGCGGTGAAACCGTGGCGCGCGGCCGCGCTACGCGTCCGCCAGCGCCGCCACCGTCGCGTCCAGCAGCGCGCGCAGGCGGGGCAGGCGGCGCAGGTCGCGGTGATAGCCGACCCAGACGTCGCGGCCAGGCGGCGGCGTGGGCGTCTCGATGCGGCGCAGGCCCTCGATGCGATCGGCCAGCAGGCACGGCAATACCGCGAAGCCCGCGCCGGCCGCGCAGAGCCGTGCCTGGGCCTCGCGACTGTTGCTGCCGAACACCATGCGCGCATGCGGCAACTGCTCGCGCAGCCAGCCAACATCGGGCATCTCGGCAAACGCGCTGTCCATGGTCACGAGTCCGCAGCCGGTGCCATCGCCGAGCGTGGGCAGTGGCGCATCGACGGCGCCATACAACGCATACTCCATGCGCATGAGCCGGCGCTGCACGATACCGGCCTCGTCGAATGGCTGGATACGGAACACGAGATCGGCCTCGCGCCGCGCCAGGTTGAGCAGGCGCGATTCGGTCAGCAGCTCGACGCTGACCTGCGGATGCACCCGCAGGAAGGCCGCGATCACCGGCGCCAGCACATACACGCCAAACCAGTCGGATGACGAGACCCGCAACGTGCCTTCGAGCACGTCATCCTGACCCGCCAGCGCGCGCGAGAGGGCCAGCGCTTCTTCCTCCATGCGCTCGGCATGACCCAGCATGGCCGTACCGGCGTCCGTCAGCACCAGCCCTTCGGCGGTACGCTGGAACAGCGTCTGGCCGACGCTTTCCTCCAGCGCACGCAGGCGGCGCCCCATGGTGGGCTGGGTCTGTCCGGCGACGCGCGCCGCGCCTTGCAGCGTGCCCGCGCGCGCGATCGCCAGGAAGATGCGGATATCGCTCCATTCCATGATGGCGCACCGTCCTCAGAGTTGTGCCGCGTGGTGCCGGATATGGTCTTCGATAAAGGTCGAGATGAAGTAGTAGCCGTGATCGTAGCCCGCATGGCGGCGTAGCGTGAGCGGCTGCCCGACCTTGGCGCAGGCCGCCTCGAATGCCTCCGGATGCAACTGCTCGGCCAGGAATTTGTCGTCGAGCCCCTGGTCGATCAGGATGCCGTGCGGGAACGGCGCCGAGGCCTGCGCGCTCATCAACGCACTGGCATCGTGCTGCGCCCAGCGCGCGCGATCTTCGCCCAGGTAGCCGGCAAAGGCCTTGTGTCCCCATGGACATTGCGTGGGTGCGGCAATGGGCGCGAACGCCGATACCGAGCGATAGCGGCCCGGGTGCCGCTGCGCCAGCACGAGTGCGCCATGCCCACCCATCGAATGACCGAACACGCCGATGCGGTTGGCATCCACCGGCAGACGCGCGCTGACGAGGTCGTGCAGCTCGTCGGCGACATAGCTTTCCATGCGCCAGTGCATGCGCCACGGCGCCTCGGTGGCATCGAGATAGAAGCCGGCGCCGACGCCGAAGTCCCATGCGTCGGCTTCACCCGGCACCCCGGCACCACGCGGGCTGGTGTCCGGCGCGATCAGCGCCAGGCCATGCGCGGCCGCATGGCGCTGGGCGCCGGCCTTGATGGCGAAGGTTTCCTCGCTGCAGGTGAGCCCGGCCAGATAGAACAGTGCCGGCACGCGCGTGGGGTTGGCGCCCAGCGCCTGCGGCGGCAGGAAGACCGAGAACCGCATCGGCAGCCCGATGGCGGACGACGGATGCCGGTAAAAGCGCTGCACGCCGCCGTGGCAGCCGTGTTCGGACAGCAGTTCCATGGCGGCTGCCTCAGTAGAGCACGACCGAGCGGATCGACTCGCCGCGCTTCATCAGGTCGAAGCCTTCGTTGATGCGATCGAGCGGCAAGGTGTGCGTGATCAGGTCGTCGATATTAATCTTGCCGTCCATGTACCAGTCGACGATCTTCGGTACATCGGTGCGGCCGCGCGCGCCGCCAAAGGCGGAGCCTTTCCATTCGCGGCCCGTGACCAGCTGGAACGGCCGCGTGGAGATTTCCGCGCCGGCTTCCGCCACCCCGATGATGATCGACTTGCCCCAGCCCTTGTGGCAGCACTCGAGCGCCTGCCGCATGACCTGCGTGTTGCCGATGCACTCGAACGAATAGTCGGCACCGCCGTCGGTCAGCTGGACGATATGGTCGACCACGTTTCCGACCTCCTTCGGGTTGACGAAATGCGTCATGCCGAACTTGCGCGCCATGGCTTCACGCGCCGGATTGAGGTCGACACCGATGATCTTGTCCGCGCCCACCATCCTCGCCGCCTGGATCACGTTGAGGCCGATGCCGCCGAGGCCGAACACCACGACGTTGGCGCCAGCCTCGACCTTGGCGGTAAAGATCACGGCGCCGATGCCGGTGGTCACGCCGCAGCCGATGTAGCAGATCTTGTCGAACGGCGCGTCCTGACGCACCTTGGCCACCGCGATTTCCGGCACGACGATATGGTTGGCGAAAGTCGAGGTGCCCATGTAGTGGAACACCGGCTTGCCGCCGACGGAGAAGCGCGAGGTACCGTCCGGCATCAGGCCCTTGCCCTGGGTGGCGCGGATGGCCTGGCACAGGTTGGTCTTGCGCGACAGGCAGAACTTGCACTGGCGGCACTCGGGCGTATAGAGCGGGATGACGTGGTCGCCGGGTTTCAGCGACGTGACGCCGGGGCCGACGTCGGTCACGATGCCGGCGCCTTCGTGGCCCAGGATCGCGGGGAAAATGCCTTCGGGGTCGGCACCGGACAGCGTGTAGTAGTCGGTATGGCAGATCCCGGTTGCCTTGACTTCGATGAGCACCTCGCCGGCGCGCGGTCCTTCGAGCTCGACGTCCTCGATGGTCAGCGGTGCGCCAGCCTTCCAGGCGATGGCAGCTTTGGTCTTCATGGATGGCTCCTCGGCAATGCGTGTGGGATGAGCGGGCCACGCGGCCCGCGACAGGCCAAGACTATACGTCCTGCGTGACGTCGCGGCCAGCCGCTGCGCGATTATCGGCCGCGGTAGCCGTCCGGCGGCCGCCGCCGCTGCAACGCGTGCGGTCAGCGCTCGGAATCCGTCAGCCGGACCGGTGCCGGCAGCGCGGTCGCGGGCGTGGCCCGGTCCGCGCGCGCGGGATGTCCGTCGGCCCCGAGCTGACTTTCGTGACGCCGGCCGAGCCACCAGCCGAGCGCGCCCCAGGCAAGCGCCAGCGCGGCGCCGGCCAGTGCCACGGTGGCGGGATGACCCGAGAACGCGTCGATCGCGGTCTTGACCCAGGCGCTGACGGCGTCGCCGGCACGGTACACCGCGGTGTCGATGACATTCTTGGCCTTGTACTTGGTTTCCGGATCGACCACCGTGAACAGCATCTCGCGGCCCGGGCGCAGCAGCGCGTACTCGCCGACGCGGCGCAGGATCATGACCCCGGCCAGCACCGCGAAGGTCGGCCAGATCGCCAGCAGGACAAAGCCCGCCGTCACGGCCAGCGGCACCGCGGTCAGCAGCGCCGTCACGCCATAGCGGCGCGCCACGCGTCCCGAGAAGAACAGCTGGACCAGGATGGTCAGGGCCTGCACGGTGGCGTCGAGCGCGCTGAAGACCTGGGTCTGCTGCGCGCGCGTCGGATACGTGGCGGCCACCAGGCGCGCCTGCTCGAAGTACAGGAACGTGCTGGCGGTGGCCAGCAGGATCACGAACAGGCCGATCCCGAGCAGGTAGCGCGAACGCGCCACCCGTACCAGACCGGCCCACAGGCTGCCGCCCACCGGCTGCGCCGGATCGAAGCGGTCCCCGCGCGTGTCGCCGGTGTCGTCGCTCTCCGCGCCCGGCATGCCGGCACCGGCCCGGCGCCGCCAGCCGAACAGGTATCCCACGCCCGGCAAGGTGGCCGCGAGCAGCGCGGCGGACAGCAGCATGAGCCCGGTCAGGCCCATGCGGCCGACCAGCCAGCCGCCCAGCACCGGGCCCGCCAGCCCGCCCGCACTGGCGCCTGCCGCCATCAGCGCGAACAGGCGGCGCGCCTGTCCCGGCTGGAACACATCCGCCATCAGGCTCCAGGCCACCGACACCACGAACAGGTTGAAGACCGACAGCCACACGTAGAACGCCCGCGCCAGCCACACGTCGTCGGGCGCGCGCCGCGTGGCAAACGCAAAGGCCAGCAGGCTGGCCACGAAGAACGCATACACCCACGGCACAAAGCGGCGCCGCGGCAGCCGCGCGCAGACGGCGCCATAGACTGGAATCGCCAGCAGCATCACCACGAAGGTCGCGGTGAACAGCCACTGCAGATTCTGCACGCCGCCCGCGATCCCCATGGTCTCGCGCACCGGCCGCAACATGAAATAGCTGGCAAACAGGCAGAAGAAGAACAGGAAGCCCGCGGCGACGGCACCGCCTTCGCCGCGCCGGATATCGAAGCCGCGCTGCAGCAGACCCGGCGTACCGGTCGGAGGCATCGGCCGGCGTCAGGCCAGCAGGGCGGCAATGCGGCCGCGCTCGCGCGCATCCGGCATGCGGCCGAACCCGGCGCCAAGGTTATCGGCCATGTTCCGCGGCTTGGAAGTTGCCGGAATCGCGGCCGTCACGGCGGGATGGCTGACGATGAACTTGAGGAACAGTTGTCCCCAGGAATTGCAGTCGATCTCGCCGGCCCAGTCCGGAATCGTCTTGCCCCGCACCGCCGAGAACATGCGCCCATCCTGGAACGGCCGGTTGATCAGCACCGCCACACCGCGTTCCTGCGCCAGCGGCAGCAGTACCTTCTCCGCATTGCGCTCGGCCAGCGAATAGTTGACCTGCAGGAAGTCGACGCGCTCGCTGCGCAGGATCTGCGCCAGCTGCTCGTGCGCATCGTCGCGGTAGTGGGTGATGCCGATATAGCGCACTTTGCGCGCTTCCTTGAGCTGGCGCATCCAGCGCAGGTTCTCGCGCCAGTCGATCAGGTTGTGCACCTGCAGCAGATCGATCGTATCGGCATGCAGCGCCGCGAGCGACTCGCTGAACTGCGCCGGCGCGCTGGCGTGGCTGGTGGAAATCTTGGTGGCCAGAAACACGCGCGTGCGCGCGTTGGCGGTTTGCAGGAGGTCGCCGGTCACGCCCTCCGCGCTGCCATAGCTTGGCGCGGTATCGACCACGCCGCCCGGCGCGTCGCGCAGCAGCAGCGACATGACCTCGGCGAGTGGCGCGCGTTCTTCCGCGCTCCTGCCGACATTGAAGGTATCGGCGGTCCCCATGCCGATCACGGGCAGGGCCTCGGTGCTGCCCGGAAGCTTGCGGCGCATCGGCGCGGCGACCGTGGCCGCCTCCGCGGTGGCGCCATACGCGCGCGGCAGGGCGAGCGCGCCGGTAAGACCAACGCCGGTAAGACCAACGCCGGTAAGACCAACGCCGGTAAGACCGAGAAAGGTGCGGCGATCCATTGACATGGCGACGTCCTTACGAGTCAGGTCGGGAGACCTTAGCGCGTTGGACGAAGCTTGTAAACACGACCGCGGACGGGGTAGGAAGGCGGTGGCCGGGGCACCGGCCGGCCAGAGATGGGCCGCGCACGGCACGCGTGCGCCCCCCGCCGGCAGCGGCGGCGGGGTGAGGCCGTCGCGATACCGCTTACCTGGTGGCCGCCTGTGCCTGGCGCAGCCACGCCTCCAGGCCGATGGCACCGAGCCGCGCGGGGCCGGTCGGGACCAGCGTATCGTCCGCCAGGCGTGCGCCAAAGTAACGGGCATCCGGATCGGCGACGATCTTGCGCGCATCGCCGGTGCCGGCAAAGTAGCGCGCCATCAGCTCGGGCAGGCGCAGGCGTTCCGGACCGGCAATGGGAACAATACCGTTGGCGGGCGTGGCTTCGGCCGTATCGGCCATCGCCGCGGCCACGTCGTCGGACGCGATCGGCTGGATGAAGGCGGGCGACAGATGCACTTCGTCACCGACGGCGCCAGCCTGCGCGATGCCGCCGATAAACTCAAAGAATTGCGTCGCGTGCACGATGGTGTAAGGGATGCCGGCAGCGCGGATCAGCGCTTCCTGCGCGATCTTGGCGCGGAAATAGCCGCTTTCCGCGAGCTTGTCGGTGCCCACCACGGACAGTGCGACGTGATGCTTCACCCCTGCCTTCTTCTCGGCGGCGATCAGGTTGCGGCCCGAGGTCTCGAAGAATTCGAGTACGGCCTTGTCCTCGAACGACGGCGAATTGGCCACGTCCACCACGACCTGCGCGCCCGCCAGCGCCGCGTCCAGGCCTGCGCCGGTCAGGGTGTTCACGCCCGACTGGGGCGAGGCGGCCACCACCTCGTGGCCGCGCTGACGCAGCAGCGCGACGGTCTTGCTACCGATGAGGCCGGTGCCGCCGATGACGACGATCTTCATGACTTTCTCCTGGAGGATGGATGCTTGCATGCTAGGGGCCGCGCGCATCGCGCGGTAGCCCCGCGCAGGGATGCAGCGTGTTGCCATATGGGCACCAATGACGGCGAAAGCACCGGGGCGACGTCGATGTCCTGGCACCAATTGCGGCGGCGGCCGGCCAACGCACCCATTGATCGATGCCCGCCGCCTTCAGACGCCGGGAAACGGCAACGCCAGATCGAGCGCGCGCGTGCGCTCGGTCATCTCGTCGATAAACACGCGAATGCGCGAAGGCAACTGCTTGCGGCTCAGGTAGCAGACGTAATGGCCGCGGTCGTCCGGCGCATAGCGCGCCAGGCACGGCACCAGCTCGCCGGCGCGCAGCAGGTCGCAGACCTGGTAGGCCGCCAGCTGCGCGATGCCCTGGCCCGCGAGCACCGCTTGCAGCACGAGGTCGGCATCGTTGTACGTCTGCTGCGAGGTGGGCGAGAGCGAGCACGCCTGGCCGTCCACCTTGAACTCCCAGTCGCGCACCCGCCCGCTGGCGGCACGATAGTTGATGCAGCAGTGGCCGGCAATCTCGTCGAGCGTCTGCGGCAGGCCATGCTCGCGCGCATAGTCGGGCGAGGCGCAGACCAGCAGCTGCATCGGGATCAACTGCCGGGCCACGACCTGGCTGTCTTCCATCTTGCCGTCCCGGAACGCCACGTCGACGCGGTCGCCGGTAAAGTCGGCCGGGCGGTCGTCGAGCTGGAAGTCGAGCGCGATCTCGGGATACTTGGCGTGAAAGTCGCCCAGCAGCGGGGCGATGACCTTGCGGCCGAAGCCGGTACTGGCGCGCACGCGCAGCTGTCCGCGTGGCGGACCGTTGCGCAGCTCGCGCATATCGTCGAGCGCCTGCGCGATGCGCTCCACACCCGGATGGCAATTCTCGTAGAAGAGCTCGCCTTCGCGCGTCAGCGTGGTGCTGCGGGTGGTCCGCACGAACAGGCGCGCGTCGAGTTGCGCTTCCAGCTTCTGCACATTGCGGCTGACCGCCGAGCGGCCGATGCCGAGACGGTCACCGGCGCGGGCAAAGCTGCCTTCGCTGACAACGGCCAGAAACGCGACCACCCCCGCGTAGCTCGTGGCAAAGCTCGAGGCGAGGGCGTCACGACGGATATCCGGGAGGGGGGCGATGGTGTCCATATCCCTCAAGACGTTGGACACCATGCGTTTGTGACAACAATCGCGAAAAAATCCGCGAAAAAATCGCGAAGATGTTTCCCGGCTTACTTGATGGGCGTGAGAATCGGCGCGCCCTTGTCCTTCAGCAGCACGACGATGAACTTCGCGGGCTGGGTCCGGCTGGCGTTGCGTCCGACGGTATGGATGTCCTGCGCGCCCTCATGGAAGGTCTGGCCCGGCTTCAGCGTGACTTCCTTGCCGCCCTTGACGCCCATCACGATGGACCCTTCGAGCACATAGAGAAAGGCGTGGGCGTCGTGACGGTGCACCGGATCGGCCGCGCCCGGCGCATATTCCACGGAGATCATCACCGCTTCCTTGCCGGGATATTCGGGCAGCTCCTGCGTCATCAGCGGCGTGACGGTGACGCCGTCGTGCACCATCTGGCCACCCGCGGCCCGCGCCGGCAGCGCCAGCGTCAGGGCCGCCAGCGGCGCGGCCAGCATGCACAGCATGGTACCGAGCGTGGGAATGCGCATCATGGGCATGCGGATCATGGCGTTACTCCAGGTTGGCCTTGTCGAGGCCGAATGCCTTGTCCGACGAACCCGGCACGGTCTGGAAGGCGATGTTGACGCGGTTCCACGCGTTGATCGACATGATCTGGTAGGTGAGGTCGGTGAGTTCCTTCTCCGAGAACTGGGTGCGCACGCGCTCATAGATCTCGTCGCCCACGCCGTGCTCGCCGATGCGGGTCAGGGCTTCGGTCCAGGCCAGCGCGGCGCGCTCGCGCGGCGAGAACAGGGTCGATTCGCGCCAGATCGGCAGGTGATGGATGCGCAGTTCGCGCTCGCCATGGATCTTGGCCTGCTTGATATGCATGTCGAGGCAGAAGGCACAGCCGTTGATCTGCGAGGCGCGGATCTCCACCAGGTGGCTCAGCGGCTGCTCGATGCTGGTGATCTTCTGCATGGCCATGCTGAATTCCACGAACTTCTTGAACAGCTCCGGGGCTTGCTGCATGTAGTTGAGACGTTGGGTCATGATCTTTCTTTCCTGGCGGATGGAGGGAGGTCCCCGGGGGACGCCGGGGTGCCATGCGGCATGGGACCGCGCAGGAAGAATGGTAGAAAGCCGGGCGCCGTGCCGGTAGACACCCGGAGGTGCTCATGTTGTTGAGCGCAGGGCACCAATCCTGGTGCGGGTGCGCGGCCGCGGCATCGGTCGCCGTCAGGGATTACCCTTGGCGACCGCCTCCGCCGACCAGCTCGGCAGCCAGCTCAGCAACCAGCGCCGCAAGCACCATAAGCGGCCGCGATCCGGATGAGCTTGTCCGGATTGCGCTGGACGTGGATGGTCACGATGCGCTCGCCATCGGTCTCGTAGCTCTGCGCAGACTCGAGCTGGCCCTCGATGAAGCGCAGCAGCGCCCATTGGCCATTGAGAATGACCGGCTCGAAGCGCATGTCCGCGCCATAGCGCAGGTGGCCCGCATAGAACAGCTGGGCAATGCGCCGTCCGCCGCCGAGCGGCTTGGGAAAGCTGGTGACCTTGCCGCCGCCGTCGCCGATCAGTTGCGCGTCCTCGGCCAGCAGGCCGCTGATGGCCTGGAAGTCGCCGCGGTCCACCGCGTGCGCAAAGGCCTGCAGCAGGTTCTGATGGATTTCGCGGGAAACCGTGTAGCGCGGACGTTCCTCACGCAGTTGCGTGCGCGCGCGGCTGACGATCTGCCGGCAGGCGGCCTCGCTCTTGCCGATGACGTTGGCCACCTCGTCATAGTCGGCATCGAACACCTCGCGCAGCAGGAATGCCGCGCGCGACTCGGGGGTCAGGCGTTCCAGCATCTTGAGAAACGCCACCGACAGGTCGTCGGCGCGCTCCTTCAATTCTTCCGGTGTCGGCGGCGACGCCTCCAGCAGCGGCTCGGGCAGCCAGATGCCCGTGTAGTGCTCGCGCTGCACCTTGGCGGCGCGCAGGCGGTCGATCGCGATGCGGGTGGTAACGGCCACCAGCCAGGCCTCGGCGCTGTCCAGGCTCTCGTGGCTGGCGCCGTGCCAGCGCAGCCATGCGTCCTGCACGACGTCCTCGGCTTCGGCGACCGAACCGAGCATGCGGTAGGCAATGCCGTGCAGGCGGGGGCGTAGCTGGTCGAAAGTACGGGTCAATTCATCCATGTTGTTTTCGGGTCCCGGGCGCATGCACGCATGCCACATGCGGCCCGGGCGCAAGACGTTCGAGGGCAGGGTTTTGTGACGGCGACGTCGGACCACATGATGCAACAAGGCTGATTTTCTGTCGGAAATTTTGAGAATCGTCCCATATACGTGTGTCCAATCGATGCCAAGAATGACCCCTGCCGCCACACCTGTGACGGCCGGCGCGGCGGTCTGGCGCCGTGGACATCAACGTTGAAAGGAGGTCGCACATGTATCGCATGACCCATCGCGAGACATCGGACTACACCATCCCGCCCTTAATACGCCCGCTGACACCCCATCTAATACGTCCGTCAATACGCCCGTCAATGCGCCCGTCAATACGCCGGTTGCCGCATCGACCGGGCGAGCCCGGCCAGATGGAGCGCCCGTGGCCGACGGCGGGCCGATGACCCGCAAATGAAAAGCCGGACGGCCCGCAAGGTCGTCCGGCTTTTTGCAACGGCGGCGAGGTGGCCATGCCACGCGCCCCGCCCTCAGGGCGCTTGCGGTTTCAGGCCGTGGTAGTACGCCGCCAGGTTGGCAATGTCCGCATCGGTCAGCGGCTTGGCCATCATCGACATCATTTCGTCCTTGCGGGCCCCCGACCGGTAGTCCTTGAGGGCCTTGATCAGGTATTGCTCGTTCTGCCCCGCGAGATGCGGGGCCTCGGGCAGTTTCGACATGCCGTCGAGGCCATGGCAGGCCTGGCATTGCACCGCCCTGGCCCGGCCCGCGGTGGCGTCGGCCGACCATGCCGGCATGGCCAGGGCCGCCAGCAGCGCGATGCCGGCCAGCACCGCAACGCCATGCCGCGAGGTCTGGCGGCGCGGCCACGCCAGGCCGGCCCGCTGTTTTCCTGCCCAGACTTGCCATACCCGCATCACTTGGCTCCGGAGTACGAAATACGATAGATCGCGCCGGCATAGTCGTCCGACACCAGCAGCGAGCCGTCCTGCAACTGCTGCACATCGACCGGCCGCCCCATGTATTCGCCGTTGGGCGTCAGCCAGCCTTCGGCAAAGACCTCGGTTTCCCCGGCCGTGCCATCGGGCTTGATGGCGGTATGCATGATGCGTGCGCCAACCGGTTTGGTGCGATTCCAGGAACCATGCTCGGCCGCGAACACGCCGCCCTTGTACCTGGCCGGGAACATGCTGCCGGTATAGAACGACATGCCGAGGTCGGCCGCATGGGCGGCGTACTCGACTTCAGGGAAGACCACACCCGCGGGCGGCTCGGCATCCTTGTATTCCGTCGTGCGCACCTTGCCGCCGCCGTACCACGGGAAGCCGAAGTTCTGGCCCGCCTTGGTGGCACGGTTCAGTTCGCCGGGGGGCTGGTCGTCACCCATGCCGTCGACCTGGTTATCGGTAAACCAGAGCGTCTTGTCGGCCGGGTTGAAGTCGAGCCCCACCGAGTTGCGTACGCCGTGCGCATAGACTTCGCGGTTCTTGCCGTCCTGGTCGATGCGGATGATGCCGGCCAGGCCGTTGCGGTCGAGCGCGGCGAGCTTGTTCTTGGGCGGCACGTTCCACGGCTGGCCCAGGGCGATGTACAGCTTCTTGTCCGGGCCCACGCGGCACGCGCGCGCGCCGTGGTTGAAGCTCTCGAATTCGGTCGGGATCAGCTTGCCTTGCGGCACCACCACCGCGGCGGCCACATCGGGGCCGCCCTCGCCGAAGAACTGCGCGGCCGGAAACGCCAGCACGCGGTTCTGCTCGGCCACGTAGAGGATGCCGTCGGGCGAGAAACACACGCCGTTGGGCACCTTGAACGAGATCGAGGTGGCAAAGGCCACCACGTCATCGGCGACGCGGCGCTTGGTGCGGTCCGTCACCTGCCAGACGCGATTCTTGCGCGTGCCGACGAACACCACGCCGGTCGACGGCTCCACGGCCATGTGGCGCGCGTCGGGCACCACGGCATAGAGCTCGATCTTGAAGCCCGGCGGCAGCTTGATGGCCTTGAGGTTCTCGCGTAGCGAGTCGGCTTTCTGGCCGGTTTGCGGCACGCTTTCGGCGGGCGCGGTGCCAGTCGCCTTGAACTGCGAGAGCTTGTCGAGGTTGTTCTTGTCCGCCGCCACGGCGGCAGTGGTGGCCAGGAGCAGGGCAGCGGCCAGCGGCAAAAGCTTCGGGGTTTGCAACATGGTGGTTGTCTCCGGAGGTTCTTGTCTGCTTTTGAAGCCCGCGACCGCAAAAGGTACGACCACCCGGTGGGACGGCTGCATCCCGTCGGATCCCCTGCCTGGCGGGGTACGACCTGGAAAGCTTAGGTCAAAGTTTTGTGCTGGGAAAGGCGATTCCAGGAAAACGCCGCCTGGCGCGCGGCATCCCCCCGCACCCTGAGCGCGGGCTGCCGCGCGGCGGGAATGGCAATAACAAAAGCCAATGGCCGCGATAGCCATTGGCTTTTTTCCGCGGCCGCAATGTCCGCAACGTTCGCAATGGCCGGGAATGCCGGCCCGGCTTGGGGCGACCGGGCCGGTCCACGGCCATCACCCCATGCGGTGCAAGCGGAGCATGCCGCGCGCCTAGCCGCTATGCTTGCCGTCGGGCGGGGCCGAGACGCCGGTGCGGTCCATGCCGGCCAGCCGGCCCGCGAACGGCACGTCGAGCGCGGCGGCATGGCTGGACCCGTCGGGCATCCAGTCGGTCTGCCGGTTGACCGCGCCATGGGTGTCCTCGATACCGTCGCCGTGCTGGCTCGCGCGGGCGCCATCGGTGTACGGATCGCGTGGACCGGTGCGGAACGCATCGTCATCGCGATCGTGCGCCGGCAGCGCGCGCGGATCGGCGGCATGGGCCGACGCCAGCGCGGCGGCACCCAGCAGGAACGCCGCCGCGAGGCGTGCGGCCAGGCGCGCTGGGCGCAGGGTACGGCGGGAGGTAAATCGGGAGGTTAGTCGGGAGGTAAGTCGGGAGATACGGATAGCACGTTGCGTCATGTCGAACTCCGGAGAGAGAGTGGGTGACTGGTCTGCGCGCAGCCAGCGCCCTTGTTCATGGGACAAAGAGCGGAAAACATCGGCGGCCGGACCCCTGGGGGGGACCGCGGCCGCCGGGGGCGATGCCCCAAACGAGGAGACTGCATTGGGGCGGTCGCACACCGGCGGCGACCACGCTGCCGCCCCGGACCGTGGTCGTGCCTCCATGCTAGGGGTTGGGCGGTGTGCGCGCAGCCATCTGTTCGGACGCACCGGTGGCGCGTTCGTGTCGCGATGTCATCCGTCCGTATGGGTTCCATGGCGGCCTTTTGCAGCGCACGAAGGGGGATGCGCGCAACGGGAAACAGGCCGTCGGATTTTTTCCGGCATTTTTGCGCGCCAGGCGGTTAAGCTTGCGGTCGCATCGTGAATCCGACGGGTGCCCGTCGGCGCGGCCTTATCCGGGCCGTAACCCTGGCCACGAACAGGCGATTGTTGCGGGAATCAGCACGGACATCCGGACGGGATGGCCGCGCTCGCGCCTATACGAACATATAGTTATGCGCGCCCCGGGCGGCCCCTATGATCTGCCCCACGGGTGCTGCGACGATGGGGTTGCAGATCGCCGCATGCTCACGAGGCTGGGGTAGTCGCTTGCAGAACACGCTGATTGTTGCGATTGTTGACGATGATGAGTCCGTCCGTCTGGCCACGGCCAGGCTGGTGCGTTCGCTCGGCTGGGAAGTGCATCCCTACGCGTCCGCACGGGCCTTCCTGGATTCCGGCCGGGTCGCGGAGGCGGACTGCGTGATCACCGATTTCCAGATGCCAGGCATGACGGGGCTCGAAATGCAACGGACCTTGACCGAACGGCAGTTTTCGGTGCCGATCATCTTTATCACGGCGTACTGCACCGACGCCGTACGACGACAGGCGCTCGATTCGGGCGCGATGTCGGTATTGCCGAAGCCGGTTGACAGCGCTTCCGTCCAGGCTTGTCTGGAGCGGGTGGCGCTCGACGTCGGTCCGCCATCTCACTAAATCCGGCTGCATGTGCGAGACTTCGCGGCACGGACCGGTATCCCGGCCTCCCGGTGGCGGGCAGGGATATGCGTCCGTTACGCGCGCCATGGCAAAATTCCGGCGCAACCCTGAGGTCTAGAGGTTCGTATGTCTGCGGCGCATCGTCTTCCGCTGTCGTTCCCCCGCTTGCTGGGTCGCGGGCCGGGTCGCGGTAATGGGGGCGGATTGCCACGCCGGGTGTTCGGACCTCCCATGCATCCAAACTCCCGTATGCTGTCGATCATCGCCGGGGTTCTGGCGTTGGCCATTTTCGTGGTCGACGCCCTGACTCCACTGGATATCGCGATCGCGGTGCTCTACGTCGTCGTCGTGCTGCTGGTGGCTTCCACCGGCTCGCGCGCGGCGACGATTACCGCCAGCGCCATCTGCGCCTGCCTGACCGTGCTCGGCTTTTTCATTTCGAGCGTGCCGACCGGTGGCGGGGCGCAGCTCGGCCGCTGCCTGGTGAGCCTGCTCGCCAACAGCACGGCCACGCTGCTGGCGTTACGCGGGCTCGGCAATACGGCGCGATTGCGTGAGCAGATCCAGATGCTGAACCTCACGCACGATGCGATCGTGGTGCACGACATGAACGACATCATCACGTTCTGGAATCGTGGCGCCCACGAGGTCTATGGCTGGACCGCGGCGGAAGCGGTGGGGCAGTCGATCCATGCGCTCACGCGCACCACTTTCCCGATTCCGCTGGAGCATATCCACGACGAACTGCTGCGCACCGGGCGATGGGACGGCGAGGTCCAGCGCGTGCGCAAGGACGGCCAGCTGCTGACCATCTCGAGCCGCTGGGCACTGTGGCGCGACGACCGCGGCAAGCCCGTGGCGATCGTCGCCACCAGCAACGACATTACCGACCGCAAGCGCGCCGAGGCGGCGCTCGCGCGCAGCGAGGCGTTTCTCTCGGAGGCGCAGCGCCTGAGCAAGACGGGCAGCATCGCGTTGCAGCCGCCGTACTCCGAAATGACGTGGTCGCCCGAGGCGTACCGCATCCTCGGCTACGATACCGACGTCACGCCGTCGCCCGAGCTGATCTCGGCGCGCACGCATCCCGACGATCTCGGGCGGGTGAGCGCGGCGCGGCAGATGGCGCGCGAGGGCAAGCCGTATATCGACGTCGAGCACAGGTTGCTGATGCCCGATGGCGCTGTGCGTTATGTCCATTTTGTTGCGCGGCGTACCAACGCCGCACCATTGCTTCCGGAATATGTCGGCGCGCTGATGGATGTGACCGATGCCGCCGTCACGCAGGAAGCGTTGCAGCGCTCGCAGGCGGAACTTGCTCACGTGACGCGCGTCACAACCCTCGGCGAGCTTGCGGCTTCCATCGCCCACGAGGTGAGTCAGCCGCTGGCGGCCATCGTCACCTGCGGCGACTCCGCCGTACGCTGGCTCAACCGCGCGCAACCCGAGGTCGCGGAGGCCCAGCAGTCCATCGGACAGATGATCCGCGATGCGCGCCGCGCCACGGACATCATTCACCAGATCCGTTCGATGGCGAAGAAGCGGGATCCGGTCTACGAGCGCCTCGACATCAACGTGCTCGTCACCGAGGCCGCCAGCCTGGTGCGGCGTGAATTCCAGGCCAACCGGGTGGAGCCCGATATCCGGCTCGCGCCCAGCGCACTGTATGTGTCGGGGGACCGGGTGCAATTGCATCAGGTCCTGATCAATCTTCTGGTCAATGCGGTCCAGGCCATGGCGGGGATCCACGACCGCCGGCGCGACCTGTGGGTGGTGACCGAACGCGTGCAGGGCGTCCGCTTCGCGGCCATCACGGTGCGCGATGCGGGCTGCGGATTTCCGCCAGCCGATGCGGACAAGCTGTTCAATGCTTTTTATTCGACTAAAAAGGACGGCATGGGAATGGGGTTGTCAATCTGCCGCTCGATCGTCGAAGCCCATGGGGGAAGAATATGGGCCGAATCGCCTCCGCAGAGAGGTGCGACGTTGCGGGTGGAACTTCCGATGCATGAGGAGGTACACCAATGAGTCACGGGACGGACGGCGTCGCGGGGAGCGCGATCGTCTATGTCGTCGATGACGACGAATCCATGCGCAACGCGGTGCGCATGCTGTTGCGGTCGGTGGGATTCCGGGTGGAGGTGTTTGCCACCGCCACGGAATTCCTGGAGCACGAACTCGAGGACGCCCCCAGCTGCCTCGTGCTCGATGTACGCCTGAAAGGGCAGAGCGGGCTCGCCGTGCAGCAGCAGATCATGGAGGAACGTGTGCCCATTCCCATCGTCTTCATGACTGCCCACGGCGATATTGCCATGTCGGTCAAGGCGATGAAGGCGGGGGCCATGGACTTTCTTGCCAAGCCGTTTCGCGACCAGGACATGCTCGACGCCGTGGCCAATGCGCTGGCCCGCGACGAGGAGCGGCGCTCGGCCGACCGCTCGCTGTCGGAGCTGCGGCGGCGCTACGACTCGCTCACGCCGCGCGAGCGCGAGGTGATGTCGTTCGTGACCCGCGGGCTCATGAACAAGCAGATCGCGTCCGAGATGAGCCTCAGCGAGATTACCGTCAAGATCCACCGCGGTCAGGCCATGCGCAAGATGGCGGCGCGCTCGCTGGCGGACCTCGTGCTCAAGGCCGAGGCCCTGGGCGTGGCGCCGGCCAGTTGAGGCGGGCGCGGGTGGTTCCGGGCGGGCGATTGCGCAAAAACCGGGCACTACCCTATACCTTGGTATATAGCCGTCAAACCTAATCACGGCCTGCGTAAACGGATGTCTGTCTGGTTGCCCGGTACTTGCTGATATACCTTGAAGGCATCTTGGCAGTGCATGGTCGCACAGCCTTGCCAACCCCCAGACAGCAGGTTTGACATGACCGAATTGACCACTCTCAATCCCGAACTCACCGCACCCGTGCGGCCCGCGTTTCCGGAGTCCCCGATCGGGGAAGAGATGCAATGGCGTGAGCACGCGATCGTCACGGACCCCGCAGCGGGCACCGCCCGGCACGTGCCCGTGTTGCGCTGGATTCGTCCCGATGCCGGCCAGATCGAGGTGGCCCACGACGGTTATGACAACCATCACTGCATCGCGCTGAGCCTGCGCAGCCTGAATGCGACGTTCCTCTCTGCGGGCCGCCTGATCGTGCAGGGGCGCGTCGCCGCCGGGGCGGTGCAGATCACGGCGCCGAAGGTAAAGACCAGCGCGGTGTTCGAATCGGCCAGCGACGTGCTGCACCTGTTTGTGCCGCAGCCGGTGCTTACCGAGTGCCATCGCGACCTGTTCGGCCGCGAGCACAATGGCGACATCGTGCTGTCCGATCCGCGCCTGACCACGGATACCACCATGGAGCGCCTGGGCCAGGCCCTGGCCATGGCGCATACGCAGGACCCGAGCCTGGGCCGCCTGTTCATCGACAGCGTGAGCATGGCCATCGTCTCGCGCCTGGTGAGCAACCATTTCAACCGCGTGGCCGCGCAGACGCGGCACGTCACGGGGCTGCCGGCCTGGCGCCTGCGCCGCGTGGTGGACTATATCGACGCGCACCTGTCGGAAGCGATCGGACTGGCCGATATTGCCGAGAGCGCGGGTCTGACCCGCATGCACTTTGCCGCGCAGTTCCGCCTGGCGACGGGCCTGCGGCCGCACGAATACCTGCTGCGCCGTCGCATCGAGCATGCGCAGGACCTGCTGCGCGACGACAAGGGCAGCGTGCTGGACGTGGCGCTGCGCTGCGGCTTCCGCTCGCAGGCGCACTTCACCACGGTGTTCCGCCGCTTCGTGGGCGACACGCCTTACCGCTGGCGCAGCAAGGTGGCCGTGACGGGCTGAGTGCCCGCCGCCGGGCCATAACCCTGGCCATGGGCATGCCCACGGCAGGGCCATGCCATGCAATGACAACGAGGGCGCGGCCATGACTGCCGCGCCCTCGTTTTGCCACCTGGGGTACCGCGTCGCCGCGGCGGTACCTGGGTTGCGTACCTTGCCGTGCGCGAACGCTCAGATCACCGTCGCGAGTCCCAGCGTCAACAGCAGGGCTACCACCGAAATGATGGTTTCCGCGACCGACCAGGTCTTGAAGGTCTGCGTCACGGTCATGTTGAAGTATTCCTTGACGAGCCAGAAGCCGGCGTCGTTCACGTGCGACAGGATCAGCGAGCCCGCACCGGTGGTCAGCACCAGCAGTTCCGGGCGCGTGCCCGGTACGCTGGCGGCGATCGGCGCCACGATGCCGGCGGCGGTGGTCATGGCCACGGTGGCCGAACCGGTGGCAATGCGGATCAGCACCGCCACCAGCCAGCCCAGCACCAGGACCGAGACATGCGCGCTGGTGGCCACGTCGACGATCGCATTCGAGATGCCCGAGTCGCGCAGCACCCGGCCAAAGCCGCCGCCCGCGCCCACCACGAGCGTGATGATCGCGGTCGGGGCCACGCATTCGTTGGTGAACTTGAGGATGGTCTCGCGGTTGAAGCCGCGCGCCTTGCCGAAGGTGAAAAAGCTCACCAGCGTACCGATCAGCAGGGCCATCACCGAATTGCCGATCAGCTTGAGGAAGTCGTTGGCAAAGGTCTTGGGCGTGGTGAACAGGTCGGCCCAGCTGCCGATCAGCATCAGGATCACGGGCAGCAGGATGGTGAACACGGTAATGCCGAAGCCCGGCAGCGCGTGCCGCTCGGTGGCTTCCTCGGTCAGTTGCTCGGCCAGCGGGTTGATGGCCGGCAGCTTGACGTAGCGGTCCATCAGGCGTGCGAAGACCGGGCCGGCGATGGCCGCGGTGGGAATGCCGACGATCAGCGCATACATGATGGTGCGGCCCATGTCGGCACCGTAGGCGGAGACCGCCAGCAGCGCGGCCGGGTGCGGCGGAATCAGGCCGTGCACCACGGAGAGGCCGGCCACCATCGGAATGCCCACCAGCACCATCGACGTGCCGGTGCGCTTGGCCACGTTGAATGCGATCGGGACCAGCAGCACGAAGCCGACTTCGAAGAACACCGGCAGGCCGACGATAAACGCGATGGTGACCATCGCCCAGTGCACGTTCTTCTCGCCGAAGAAGTCGATCAGGGTCAGCGCCACACGTTCGGCACCGCCCGATTCGGCCATCATCTTGCCGAGCATCGTGCCCAGCCCGATCACCAGCGCGATATGGCCGAGCGTGCCGCCGACGCCGGCCTCGAACGATTTGATGATGTCGCCCATCGGCATGCCCGAGGCAAAGCCCAGCAGCACCGATACCACCACCAGCGTGATGAAGGGGTTGAGCTTGAATCGGGCGATCATGATCACCAGCGCGATCACGGCGATCAGCGCATACACCAAGAGCGTGGTTCCTGTTACGGCACCCATGTTGTCTCCTTTGCGGTGCCACCGTGACGGCGGTCCGCATCCGCTATGAAATAAAAAACCAGGAAGGACGGCTGGCTCGCCGTCGGGGATTGCACTGCTACTGCGTCGCGCGGGGATTGCCGCGCGTCAGACCTTCTTCCACGCGATGCAGTCGATCTCGACCTTGCAGTCGACCACCATCGACGACTGCACGCATGCACGGGCCGGCGGGTTGGCGCCGAAGTATTCCTTGAAGATGCGGTTGAACGAGGCGAAATCGCGCGCGTCGTCGAGCCATACGCCACAGCGCACGACGTGCTCGGGGCCATAGCCGGCCTCGGCGAGGATCGCCAGCACGTTGCGGATGGCCTGGTGCGTCTGCGCGACGATGCCGCCGTCGACCACTTCGCCATCGACCATCGGCACCTGGCCCGACACATACAGCCAGCCATCGGCGCCTGCCGCGCGCGCAAACGGCATGTGCTGGCCACCGGTGCCGGTACCGCCTTCCACGCCGTATCGTTTGATTTCCATAAAGACTCCCAATCGGATTGCTGCAAGCCCTGCCAAGTCGTCCGCACCGCGCTCACGCGTGCGCCGCACGCGGCAGGAAGCGGCCCGCGCGCCGGCCGGTGGCCGCGCGCTCCTGCCATGACAGTTGTCCGTTGACCCAGACCGCGGCAATGCCTTCGGCCGGTGCCACCGGATCGGTAAACGTGGCCACGTCGCGAATCGTGGCGGCGTCGAACAGCACCAGGTCGGCCCAGTAGCCTTCGCGCACAAAGCCGCGCCCGGCCAGGCCGAAGCGCTCGGCCGAGAGGCCGGTCATCTTGTTGACCGCCACCGCGAGCGGAAACAGTTCGCGGTCGCGCGCATAGTGGCCCAGCACGCGCGGAAAGGCGCCCCACAGGCGCGGATGCGGCAGCGGATCGTTGGGCAGGCCGTCCGAGCCGATCACCGTGGCGGGATGACGCAGGATGCGGTCGACGTCGGCATCTTCCATGCCGTGATAGACCGCGCCCGCCGGCTGCAGGCGCCGCGCGGCGGTCAGCAGGTCGACCTCCCATTCGGCGGCGATATCGGCCAGCAGGCGGCCGCCCATCGCGGGCTCGGGTTCGGACCAGGTGACCTGGATATCGAAGTCGCTGGTCACCTGCCCGAGATCGAGCGTCGACGAACTGGCCGTGTAGGGATAGCAGTCGCAGCCGACCAGCTGCCAGCGCTGCGCCAGCTCCAGCGCCTCCAGCACTTCGCCGCTGCGGCCCCAGTTCCGGACGCCCGCGCATTTCAGGTGCGAGATCACCACCGGCACGCGCGCGTGCCGGCCAATGCGGAAGGCCTCGTCCATGGCCTCGAGGATTTCGGCGAATTCGCTGCGCAGGTGGGTCGCGTAGAGGCCGCCCGCGGCCGCGAGCGGTTCGGCCAGGGCCACCACTTCCTCGGTGGGTGCCGCATACGCATTGGCGTAGGCGAGTCCGGTCGACAGGCCGAGCGCGCCGGCGTCGAGCGCCTCCTGCAGCTGCGCGCGCATGGCCGCCACTTCGTGCGCACTGGCGGCGCGATCGAGACGGTCCATATGGTTGCTGCGCAGCGCGGTATGGCCGACCAGCGCCGCCACGTTGACCGCGGGCCGCGCCGCGTTGACGGCCTCGACATAGCTGCGGAAGTCGGGGTAGCGGAAGGCCTCGGCGCGGCCCAGCAGGTTCATCGGGTCGGGCGGCTCGCCGGTCAGCGTGACCGGCGCCGCGCTGATGCCGCAGTTGCCGACGATGACGGTGGTCACGCCTTGCGAGAGCTTGGGCGTCATCGCGGGCTCGCGCACCACGTTGGTGTCGTCGTGCGTGTGGACGTCGATAAAGCCAGGTGCCAGCACCAGGCCGTCGCCCTCGACCATGAGCGCGGCGCTGGCGGGATCGATGCTGTCGGCGTCCTCGATGCGCGCGATGCGGCCGTCGCGCACGGCCACGTCGGCCATGCGCGGCGCGGCGCCGGAGCCGTCGATCAGTTGCACACGGCGCACCAGGGTATCGAACCGGTGTGGAAGCGGGCGGGACATGTCAGTCTCCCAGCGGCTGACGGCTGTCGGCATGCGTGCCGCGGTGGTCGTCCAGCACGTACTTGAGCCGGCGCAGCCGTTCCTGGCTCTGGTCCGGGCGCAACAACGCCACCTGGGTCGCGAGCACATCGAGCACCAGCAGCATGGCGTAGCGAGAGGCCGACGGCTTGAAGATGAAATCGGTCTCGAGCGTGCGCACCGGCAGCAGCACGTCGGCGCGCGTGGCCAGCGGCGAGCCGAGCGCAGTCACCGCGATCAGGCGCGCGCCGTACTCGCGCGCGATATCGCAACTGGCGAGCATCTCCGGCACGTTGCCGCTGGCGGAGAACGCCAGCACCACGTCGTCGCGTACCAGCGTGGCCGCCATCATCTTCTGCAGCAACGCGTCGTGATAACTCGCCACCGGACGCCCCAGCCGCCCGAGCCGGTGGCAGGCCTCGTCGGCCAGCATGGTCGAGGCCCCGCCCATGCCGAAAGCGTAGACCATGCGCGCATCGAGCAACAGGCGCGCGGCGCGCTCCATGCGCTCCGGATCGATCAGCTTGCGGCTGACGTCCAGCGCCGCCACCGCATCGGCATGAACGCGGTCCGCCAGCGTGGCCGGCGCCGCCGGCTCGGGCGCCTGACCCGGCTGCAGGAAGCGCGTGCCGACCGCGGTGGCTTGCGCCAGGCGCAGCTTGAGGTCACGCACGTCGCGGCAGCCGATCGCCTTGGCAAAGCGCGTCACGCTCGCTTCGCTCACGCCCGCCTGGCGCGCGAGGGCGTTGATGCTCGCCGCCGCGGCACCGGCCACGTCTTCGAGAATGACCTGCGCCACTTTCTGCTCGGCCAGGCGCAAGGCCGGGCCGCGCTCGGCGATGCGGGTCAGGATGTCGAAGGGCGCGGTCATGGTGTGCTGTCGGCGTGCTGTGGGTGGGCCGTGGGTGGGCCGTGGGTGGGCCGTGGGTCGGGGGGCGGTCGGTGTCCAGTCGTGGCCGCAAGCGGTCCGGGGCGCTATGTTACTTTATAACAAGAGTGAAATATCGTAATTTCAACGCTATCATTAGGTCAACTTCCAGGGTCTCCCCTTAGGGATAACCCGTAAATCCGTTGCGACACAGCATGCGTGAGACAAAGTACCAAGGCCTGCCCGCGGTGGGCTGGCAATCCGGCCTGATCGATCCGCTGAACAAGGCACTGGGCCGGTTGCCCGCGCCGCTGGCGCCGCACGAGGCCGGGCAGGTAGGCTGGCGGTTGCTCGACGAGGATCTGAGCCTGCCCGCTGCCGTGCTGTACGAGGAGCGCCTGGCGCACAATCTTGACTGGATGCGCCGCTTCATGGGCGCCTACGGCATGCAGTTGGCCCCGCACGGCAAAACCACCATGGCGCCCAAGCTGTTTGCGCGCCAGCTGGCCGAAGGCGCGTGGGGCATGACGCTGGCCACCGCCCACCAGACCGCAGCCGCCCATGCGCATGGCGTGCGTCGCGTGCTGATGGCCAACCAGCTGGTGGGGCGCCGCAACATGGAGATCGTGGCGGACCTGCTGCAGGATCCCGGCTTTGAATTCTTCTGCCTGGTCGACTCGGCCGACCTCGTCGACCAGCTCGGCGCGTTCTTCCGCGCGCGCGGGCAACGGCTGCAGGTACTGATCGAACTGGGCGTGGCAGGTGGCCGCACCGGCGTGCGCGACGGCGCGCAGCAGGCCGCCGTGCTGGCGGCGTTGGCCCGCTGGCCCGACGCGGTGACGCTGGCCGGTGTGGAGATCTACGAAGGCGTGCTGCAACAGGAGGCCGAGGTGCGGCAATTTCTGCGGCGCACGGCGGCGGTCACGCGCGAACTGGCGGCCGCAGGGGCGTTCGGCCGCCAGCCGGTCATCCTGTCGGGCGCGGGCTCGGCCTGGTACGACGTGGTCGCGGAGGAATTCTCGCGCGCGGCTGCCAGCGGCGAGATCGGCGCGCCCGTCGAGATCGTGCTGCGGCCGGGTTGCTATCTCACGCACGACGTCGGCATCTATCGCGCCGCGCAGGCGCGCATTCTCGCCAGCAACCCGGTGGCGCAGAAGATGCGGGAGGGCCTGCTGCCGGCGCTGCAGCTGTGGGCGTATGTGCAATCGGTGCCCGAGGCGACCCGCGCGATCATCGGCATGGGCAAGCGCGACGCTGCCTTCGATGCCGGGCTGCCGCTGCCCGCGCGCCGTTATCGTCCCGGCACCGCGGCGCCGGTCGACGTGCCCGCGCACTGGAAAGTGACGGGCATGATGGATCAGCATGCCTACCTCGAGATTCAGGCTGGCGACGACGTGCGCGTCGGCGATATGATTGCCTTCGACATCTCGCATCCGTGCCTGACGTTCGACAAGTGGCGCCATATTCCGGTGCTCGACCGACAGTATCGCGTCATCGATATCGTGCAGACCTTCTTCTGAGGAGTGACTGCGACATGAGCATCGATATCCTCGCCTACGGCGAGCCGCTGGTCGAATTCAACCAGCAACCCGACGATCCCGGGCGCTATCTGCAGGGTTTTGGCGGCGATACCTCCAATTTCTGCATCGCCGCCGCGCGCCAGGGCGCCACCACGGGCTATATCAGCGCGGTGGGCGCCGACAGCTTTGGCGAACGCCTGCTCGCGCTATGGACGCGCGAATGCGTCGATACGCGCCATGTGAGCATCAATGCGTCGGCGCCGACCGGCGTCTACTTCGTCTCGCACGACGCGCACGGTCATCGTTTCGACTATCTGCGCGATGGCTCGGCGGCCAGCCGTTATCACCACGACCAGCTGCCGCTGGCCGCCATTGCACAGGCGCGCTTCCTGCATCTGTCCGGCATCAGCCTCGCCATCAGCACGCACGCCTGCGACGCCGGCCTGGCCGCGATGGAGCATGCGCGCAAGGCGGGCGTGCGCGTCTCGCTCGACACCAACCTGCGTTTGCGGCTATGGTCGCTGGCCCGCGCGCGCGGCATCATGCACGAGGCGTTCTCGCTGACCGATATCTGCCTGCCGAGCTGGGACGACATCACCGTGCTCACCGGCCTCGACGATCGTGATGCCATCGTCGACCATCTGCTCGCTTGCGGCATTGGGCTGGTGGCGCTCAAACTCGGCGAGGAGGGCAGTTACGTGGCCACGCCCGACGCGCGCACGCTGGTGCCGCCGTATCCGGTGCAACCACTCGATGCCACCGGCGCGGGCGACTGCTTTGGCGGCAGCTTTATCGCACGGCTCGCGGCGGGTGCCGACCCCTTCGCGGCGGCGCGCTATGCCAATGTGGCCGCGGCGCTTTCGACCACCGGCTATGGCGCGGTGGCGCCGATTCCGCGCGCGGACACGGTGCTTGCGCGGCTGGAACAAGGCGTGTCGGTCATTGCATGATGCGCCCCCCGCCGACATTGCCCCGTGCCATGGCTGAACCCCGGGCCTGACGCAGGGTCCATACGCTGAATACACGCTTAACCGGTTTCCACGTCATGTCCAATATGCCTGCTTCCTCTTCCTCTCCCTCTGCCTCTGCCGCTCCCTCTCCGCTGCTCGCGCGCCTGGCCAATGTGCCCGTGATCCCGGTGCTCGAATACCATTCGGTCGAAGAAGCGCTGCACGTCAGCGAGGCGCTTGTCAGCGGCGGTCTGCCGTGGCTCGAGATCACGCTGCGCACTCCCGTCGCGCTCGAGGCCATCCGCGCCGTGGCGGCGGCGTTGCCGCAGGCCGTGGTGGGCGCCGGTACGGTGCTGTCGTCCGACCAGCTGCATGCCGTGCGCGACGCCGGGGCGCAATTCGCGGTCTCCCCTGGCCTGACGCAGAAGCTTGCCGAAGGCGCGCAAGGCGCCGGCATTTCACTGCTGCCGGGCGTGGCGACCGCCAGCGAAGCGATGTTCGCGCTCGAGGCCGGCTATACCTTCCTGAAGTTCTTCCCGGCCGAGGCGGCCGGCGGCGTGCCGATGCTGAAGTCGCTGTACGGGCCGCTCTCCCAGCTCAGGTTCTGTCCTACCGGCGGTATCGACGCGGCCAAGGCGCCAACCTATCTGGCATTGCCGAACGTGGTGTGCGTGGGCGGCTCGTGGGTGGTACCCAAGGATGCGGTGGCCGCACGCGACTGGGCACGCATTCGTGCCCTGGCCGAAGAGGCGGTTCGGCTCGGTGCCGGCCGCAAATAGGAGGGGCAGGGCAGGGGCACCGCAGGCGCAACGCAGGGGGCAATGCAAGGGCCGCCGCGCAAATTCTGCGCGCCATGGTAAAAATGACAAAGCCGGACCGCCTGACGAGTACATCGTGCCATGCGGTCCGGCTTTGCATACTTCAGGTCGAGCTCGCCCGGAGCTCAGGCCGAGCCTACTTTGCCCGTTCCGCCGAGTTCTCCAGCTTCTGTCCACCCTTTTGTACGTCCTGGCCTACGCCAGCCATGGTGTTGCAACCGGCCAGCAGCGTGGCAGCCAGCAGGCACCAGATCCATCCTTTTTTCATCGGTAGGCTCCTTTCAGGGATTGTAAGAAGTGGGCACAGTCGAGGTGTGCCGTGATCCGTATTGCAGGATGCGTGCCAATGATCGGGCGCCCGCGCCGCGCGCGGTCGACGGTCAATCCGTGCCGAGCAGCAACAGCCGCGCGCGTTCGGCAATCGCACCGTGCGTCTGCGGCAACCAATGCGCGGGAAACGGCTGCGCCAGCAGGTAGCCCTGCATGGCATCGCAGCCCCAGCTCCGTACGGTTTCCAGTTGCGCGCGGGTTTCCACCCCCTTGGCGCAGACCAGCGCGCCGGCCGCGCGGGCGCGGCAGCAGGCGGCCTGCAGTCGCGCGGCGGTGTCGGCGCCGCGGCTGGCATGGCCGAGGTGGCGCGCATCGAGCGTGACCACGTCGGGTTGCAGATGTGCGAGCGCGCGCAGGCTGGCGGTCGTGTCGGTGAAATCGCTGAGCGCCAGGTTGACGCCGATCTCGCGCAGTTGCGCGGCCTTGCGGCGGGTGGCCGGATCGTCGGGCACCATGTCCACCGGCACTTCGATGGCAATGCGCCCGGGAGGAATCGCAAACGCTTCCACGCCGCGGCGTAGCAGTTCCATCGTCTCGGAGCCGTGCAGTTGCGCGCTCGATGCCAGCAGCGTGAACTGCAGGGGGGCGATAGCCTCGGTGGCGCGCAGCAGTGGCAGGACCGACTGCAGAATCCAGCGTCCCAGCTCGTGCATCATGCCGAGCGCCTCGGCAGCCGGCAGGAAGTCCTGCGGGGCCACCCGGCCGAGCACCGCATGCTGCCAGCGCAGTCGGACCGAGTATCCCGTCACCGTGCCGCTGGCGATCATCGCGCGCGGCTGCAGATGCAGCGCAAACTCGCCGCGCGCGATGGCGTGGGGCAGGGCGGCCAGCAGCGGCGCCAGGCGTGGCGCCGTCGGCGCGGAGGCGCTGCCGATGCCATCGCCGCCACGACGGCAGACCTGCAGCATGGCATCGAACGCCTGCTGCAGGTTGCGTTCGGTCGAACTCTCGGGATGATCGAGCGCGCCCCCGATGCTCGAGGACAGGAACAGCTCGAAGCCGTCGATCCGGTACGGCTGTCCCAGCGCCGCTGCGATCGCTCCGCTCAGCGTGGCCACGCTCGTGCTGTCGTCGAGCACGCATGCCACGCCAAGATCCGCGGGCCCCAGCCAATGCATGACGGCGGGCATGGCGGCCAGGCCCGCCACGCGCGACTTGACCTGGGCACGCAGCTTGCCGGCGCGCTGCAAGCCGATGGTTTCGCAGACGTGTTGAAAGCGGTCGAGCCGGATGACCAGCACGGCCAGCGAGTGGGCGGTGCCGACGAGCGCGCGGTGCTCGTCGAGCGCGGCGATAAAGGCGGCAGGCTGGACATCGGCCAGGCGCGGCGCGTCGGCGGTATCCACGTACAGGCGCGCGGCGCCTTCGGTGTCAGGATCCATCGGTGGTTCGTGCAGGCGGCAAGGTCTCCGGGGGCGGATGCCGCCCCGTGCGTTCACCGGGCTGCGTACCCGTCTCAAGCTGTGTTCTCGTTGTACGGCGCTGTGTCTGGTGCCGCGCTTCGCGTGTTTCGTCTCGAATACTACGTAGTACTGCGTAGAGGCTGCAAGGCAGAATCATACGGCAGGCTGACACGAATCCAGCATAACAACCGATTGGCGGGGGCACGTCGCTGGCTGTTGTATCCCGCCAATGCGGCAAATGTCTTGACAATGGCCGTCTTGACCAGGGCGGGATCGATAGAAGCGAGGGGGGCGGCAAGGCAGTGGCCCCAGGGGGCAACGGGGGCGCGGACACCGCCAGCACGGTGTCCGCGGGAATGCGGGGGGTGGCTCAGCCAGTCGTATCTAGCGCGTCGGGCCCGTCCTCGGGCGGTTCCCGCATCGCCAGCACCTTGTCGATGCGCTTGCCGTCCATGTCGATGATCTCGAATTTCCAGTCGCCCCAGCGCACCGTATCCGCGGTCTGCGGCAGGCGGCCGAGCAATAGCAGCAGCATGCCCGACAGCGTGTGGTAGCGCTCCTTGTCCTCCTCGGGTACCGCGCGTATGCCGGTACGGTCCTTGAGTTCGGGAATCGGGATCAGGCCGTCGAACAGCCACGAGCCATCCTCGCGCTGCACGGCCCACTCACCGCCGGCGGCATCGGCCTTGAACTCGCCGGTAATGGCCTCGATCAGGTCTTGAAGCGTGACGAGGCCCAGCACTTCGCCGTATTCGTCGATCACGAACGCGATCTGGCCGCCGGACGAACGGAAATTCTCGAGCAGCTCCATGCCGGTCACGCTCTCGGGCACGAACACCGCCGGCTGCAGCACCGCGGTCAGCTCCGCGCGTTCGCCGCGCAGGCGTCGCGCCAGCAGTTGCCGTGCGCTGACCACGCCCAGGATGTCATGCATGCCGCCGCGCACCACCGGAAAACGCGCGTGATCGGATTCCTCGATGCGGCGCAGGTTCTCTTCCTCGGGGGCTTCCACGTCGAGAAACACCACATCGCCACGAGGCACCATCAGCGATGCGAGCTGACGATCGTCGAGGCGGAACACGTTGCGCACCATCGTATGCTCGTGGCGCTCGATGACGCCGGCCTCCGAGCCCTCTACCAGCAGTGCGTGGATTTCCTCTTCGGTCACCGCGGGACCGCGGTCGGATTTGACGCCAAGCGCGCGCAGCACCAGTTGGGTCGAGCCCGACAACAGCTTGACGAACGGCGTGGACGCCACCGCCAGGAACGAGATGGGGCGCGCCACGCGCCGCGCGATCAACTCCGGCGCCAACTGGCCCAGGCGTTTGGGCACCAGTTCGCCGAGCACGATTGAAAAGTAGGTGAGGCCGGCGACCACGATGGCCGTGGCGATATAGCCGGCGGTGGTCGGCGCCAGACCGAATTGCTGCAGCCAGGTGCCGAGCGGCGCCGCCAGCGTCGACTCGCCGACCACGCCGTTGAGCACGCCGATCGAGGTAATGCCGATCTGCACCGTGGAGAGGAAGCGCGTGGGATCCTCGCCCAGCGCCACGGCGGCGATGGCGCCGCGGTCCCCGTTCTCGATCTGGCGCTGCAGCCGGGCCTTGCGCGCGGTGACGAGCGCGATCTCCGACATCGCAAACAGGCCGTTGAGCAAAATCAGCGCCAGCAGTATGGCAATTTCCATCAGGGTGCGCGCCCGATGCGCGCGGGTATTGAAAAGATCAAAGCATACCATCCGCGTGTGACGCGTCACTGCGTTGTGATGGCGGCGTCACCAGGTTATCGCCGCGATTACCTGCGCGGTAGTCGTCGCGCCATGCCGCCCGTGCTGTAATGCGGCCATGGACACGTCTCCTCGCGCGCGGACTTCCGTGCCTGCCTCCGTGCTGACTCCCTTGCCCACGCCCGCTTCCGAGGCCGCGCTCGATTTTCCCGGCCTGCTGCGCTACTGGCGCGGCAGGCGCGGCTACAGTCAGCTTGCGCTGTCGCTCGCGGCCGGCGTTTCGCAGCGCCATATCAGCTTTCTGGAGTCGGGCCGCGCGCGGCCGAGCCGCGCCATGGTGCTGGCGCTGGCGGACCGCCTGGCCGTGCCGCTGCGCCAGCGCAACCGCATGCTGCTCGCCGGCGGCTTTGCCCCGGCCTACACCGAGCATGCGCTGGCCGCGCCGCCGCTGCAGCGGGTGCGCCAGGCCATCGCGCTCATTCTCGCCAAGCAGGAGCCATACCCGGCCGTGGTGCTGGACCGCTACTGGCATGTGGTCGATGCCAATCTGGCCTACCGCTGCCTGCTGGGCCGGCTCCACGGCCTGGAAGGACCGCTCGCGCTGCCGCAGGGCGATGCGCGCATCAACCTGATGCTGGCGGTGTTCGATCCACAGGGCCTGTGGCCCGCGCTCGAGAACGCGCAGCAGGTCGGGCGCTACCTGCTGCGACGCTTCTGGCAAGAGATGCAACAGCAGGCGCCAGACGAGTCGGCGCAGGACCTGCTGGCCCAGGTCGCGGCATGGCATCCGCAACTGTTCGGACCCGATGGCACACCGGGCGAGGGGCCGGGCGAGGGGCGGGGCGAAGGACCGGACGGAGACGGCGAGGACGGCGAGGGCGGCGAGGGCGGCGAGGGCGGCGAGGGCGAGGGCGAGCGCGAGGCGCTGGCACCGGTACTGCCGGTCACGCTGCGGGTCGGCACACGGCGCGTGGCGATGTTCTCGACGCTGACCACGCTTGGCAGTCCACGCGATATCACGCTGCAGGAGGTCCACATCGAATCGTTCTTCCCGGCCGACGATGCCACTCGCGAGATATTCGAGCAGATGGCGCGCGAGCAGATGGCGCGCGAAGCGACGGCAGCCGGCGAGGGGCGCGCGGCGGCCAGGGCGTGAGGCAGCCAGGCGCCGGGCGCGGGGCCGTGTTAGCATCGGCCTGCCGTCGCGGCAGCCATGCCCGGCGGCATCGTTACGTCTTCAGGGCGGGGTGAAAGTCCCCACCGGCGGTATGCCGGCGCAGCCATTGTCATTGCGATTGCCATGGCGATGGACAGCGCGCCGGCGAGCCCGCGAGCGCCTGCATGCGAATGCGGGGTCAGCAGATCTGGTGCGAAGCCAGGGCCGACGGTCATAGTCCGGATGAAAGAAGATGGGGCGGCCTGCCTGTGTCGGTGCCAATGCCGCGTGCCACGGCCACGTATCGATGCCACGTGCTTGATACCCTGTGCTCGTTGCCATGTGCCAGGGCCAGCGATCGTGCCACGCTCGCTGGCGGCACGGGCTTTGACGTGCCATGTCATGCCTCGGCATGCACGGCGTGGTCCCGGCCACCGCAGTTCGCCTCGCCATCCCCTGAAACGCCCTTGGGTCCTTTATTTTTGGAGCGTTTCAATGCTGTCCACCCCCACCGCTAGCCCCGCCGCCGCTCTCGCTGCCACCGATACCGCGGTTTCCTCCCCGTCGCACCTGTTGCCTTCCGCCGCGCCGGCGAGCGCCCCGCTGGCCGAACGCATCGCGCAGGCCCTCCAGGCCATGCGCGAGGGCCGTCCCGTCGTACTGCTCGACGATGACGACCGCGAGAACGAGGCCGACCTCATCCTTGCCGCCGAGTGCCTGACCCCCGCCAACATGGCGATGATGATCCGCGAATGCAGCGGCATCGTCTGCCTGTGCCTGACCGCCGAGCGCGTGCGCCAGCTGGGCCTGCGCCCCATGGTCGAGAACAACCGCAGCCAGTATGGCACCGCGTTCACGGTCTCGATCGAGGCGCGCGAGGGCGTCTCCACCGGCGTCAGCGCGGTCGACCGCATCACCACGATCCGTGCCGCGCTGACGGGCGCGGCCGATGCCATCGTCAGCCCCGGCCACGTTTTCCCGCTGGTGGCGGTCGACGGCGGCGTGCTCGCGCGACGCGGCCATACCGAGGGTTCGGTGGAGCTGGCGCGCCTTGCGGGACTGTCGCCGGCCGCCGTGCTGTGCGAGCTGATGAACCCCGACGGCACCATGGCACGCCGTCCCGAGGCGCTTGCATTTGCAGAGATGTACCAGCTGCCGGTGCTCACGATCGAGGACCTGGTGGCGTGGCGCAGCGCGCAGGCATGAGCGGGGTCGGGTAATTCCCGGTGGAAATCGCGGCAAAAAAGCGCAAAAAGGCGGGGAAGGGGCTACAAGGAGCGCCAAAGGCTATGCGACAATCGGGGCTTGCATTTTTCCCGTCCAGACGAGGGCAGCCCCCATGTTCCATCGAATGCTTGCACGCCTGGCCCTGCTTGCCGGCGCCTGCCTTGCCACCGCGGCCCATGCCGACGATGGCATCATCCCCGTTCCGACCGTCCCCGGCGTTTCCAGCGTATCCAGCGTTTCCAGTGGCCCGGCCAGCCTGTCCACTGGCGAGGTGCGGCCTTACCTTGGTGCCGCCGCCCGCACCAGCACCACGCTGGGTGGCGGCGTCACCGAACCGAGTCCGCTCGATCCCCAGCGCTGGCTGCCGTTGCTTGGCACCAGCGGCATGGTGTCGTATTTCGACCAGAGCGCGGTGCGCCGGCGCGGCGCGGAGGTGGGTGTGGTGCTCATCCATAACGCCCCGGCCGGCGTGATCAAGACCACCGGTGGCGAGACCATCCGTTCGTCGCTGAAGCGCCTGGTGCTCAATTGCGCCACGTCGATGTACGCCGTGGTCGAGCAGACCCTTTACAGCCGACGCTTTGCGCGCGGCGAATCGCTCTACACGATTCGCCTGCCGCAGTATGGCAAGCTGCAGATGGCACAGTCCGGCACCATCGCCGGCGAGCTCATCGGCCGTCTCTGCCGCTGACCCCGACCGGCGCCGCGCGCGCCGCTCAGTCCGAAACCTGCCGCGCTTTCCACTGGCCGTTGGACTGCTTGCAGAACCAGCCCGACCAGCTCTCGGTCGCGCTGCCACGGTTCAGATCCGACTTGAGCCGGCGGCAGGGCTGGCCCTTGTCGGTCTTGCTCTGCACCGGCACGATGGTGCCGTGGATGGCCTGGCGGCGGCCCTCGGCCGGGTAGTTCCATTCCACCGGGGTGTTGTCCGCGGTGTCGACCAGCGCCTGCCGCACCATCTTCTTTAGCGAGGCGGCTTCCTTCTGATTCAGCGTGCCGACGATACTGCCGGACAGGTAGTGGTCGAAGTAGGCCTGCGCGGGTGCACTCGCGATCAGCATCAACGAGGGAACGAGACCCGCGCACAGCGCGGACCGGATCAGCTTGCGTGCATGCATGAGGATTTCCTGAGTAGAAAGCGGGTAACGGGCAGGTGCCCGCGCCATGGGCACGTCGCATGTGGCGCATCGTCATTGTAGGCATGCCCTCCGCCCGGATGGAATGCCCCGTTTACCTTCCTCACGCTCCCCCACAATGTCGGGCATCGCCCGCAAACGCTTGTCTGGAGCGGCTTCCAGCCCACAGGGGTTTCATTTTGTTGCAAACCTTGCCGGTCCGTGACGTGACTTTTTAGGCGCGAATTGTTAAGGTCTGGCCTCGCATGGCAGTAAAGTCAGACATGTGAAGACGGACATTTCCCAATATCCTGCCCGGCATGCCGCAGGGTGGGCGCGGGGCTGGTCCGGCTCTTGCTCGCCTGCAATGCTGCGCTGCCGTATTCCGATGGCATCGGCCGCTGGGCTCCGTGCCGTTGGGGTTGATTTCGCTGATTTCGCTGATTTTTCTGCTTACGCTGCTCGCCGCTTTCGGGGCTTGCCGCTTGCGGCGCTTGCGTCGCTTCCGTAGCTTGCGTAGCTTTCGCCGTTTCCCGTTCGCAACATTCGCCCGGCCTTCAATGACCGCCTCGATGTCATCGCTTCGCCCGACCTGCCCACTGTCCGACTCCGACATGTCGTCGCGCCTCGCCCCTTCCCCGTGCTTGTCGCGTCCGGCACCCTCGCCGCAATCGCTCCCTCTGCCGTCCGTCCCGCAGCCCGCGCGCGCCACCGTGCCCGCCCTGGCACGGCTGGTCGCGTGGGGGCGCCGCGTGCGTGCGCGGTCGCTGGCGCCGGTCTCCTGGTGCGGTGGCCTGCTCGCGGCCGGCACGTTGCTGGTGGCGCTGCCGGCGCAGGCGTTCGACTTCAACACCGTGGCCGCGCGCGCGCGTACGCTCGCCGCCTCGCCCTACAAGCCCGCGCCGCAGAGCCTGCCGCGCGAACTGGCCGAGCTTTCCTACGATCGCTATCGCGAGATCGAATACAAGCCCGAGCGTTTTGCGTGGCGCAATGCGCGTCTGCCGTTCGAGCTGTCGTTCTTCCACGAAGGCATGGTGTTCGATCAGCCGGTGCGCATCAATGAAGTGGTGGGCGGCAGCGTGCGCGAATTCCGATTCGATCCGGGCGCGTTCAACTACGGTCCGCACAAGATCGATCCGGCCAAGCTCAAGGGCCTCGGCTTTGCGGGTTTCCGCCTGATGTACCCGGTCAACCAGGGCAAGCGCAAGGACGAACTCGCCTCGTTCCTCGGCGCCAGCTATTTCCGTGCGCTCGGCCGCGACCAGTGGTATGGCCTGTCGGCGCGTGGACTGGCGGTCGACACCGGTCTCAATTCAGGCGAGGAGTTTCCGCGCTTCGTCGAGTACTGGATCGAGCGCCCGGGCCCCAATGACAAGCAGATCACGCTGTATGCGCTGATGGATTCGCGCCGGCTGTCGGGTGCCTATCGCTTTGTGATCAAGCCCGGCGCCGAGACTGTCATGGAGGTCAAGGCCCGCCTATTCTTGCGAGAGAACGTCACCAAGCTGGGCCTGGCGCCGCTGACCAGCATGTACCTGTTCGGCGAGAACCAGCCCTCCACCACGCTCGATTTCCGGCCCGAGGTGCACGACTCGGATGGCTTGTCGATCCATCTCGGTACGGGCGAATGGATCTGGCGCCCGCTGGTCAATCCCAAGCGCTTGCTGGTGACGTCGTTCTCGACCACCAATCCGCAGGGGTTCGGCCTCATGCAGCGCGACCGCAGTTTCGACAACTACCAGGAGATCGGCGCCTGGTATGAACGCCGCCCGAGCGGCTGGGTCGAGCCCAAGGGCAACTGGGGCGCCGGCCGCGTCGAGCTCGTGCAGATCCCGACGCCGGACGAGACCAACGACAACATCGTGGCCTACTGGATTCCCGATGCGCCGCCCAAGCCGCGCCAGCCGTTCGATTACGAGTATCGCCTGCTCTGGCAGAAGGATACCGGCAACCTGCCGCCGTTATCGTGGGTCACGCAGACCCGTCGCGGCCAGGGCATGACGCGCAAGTCCGACGATACGAGCTTTTCGCTGACGGTGGATTTCGAAGGCCCGGCGTTCAAGAAACTGCCCGACGATGTGCGCCTGGAGCCCGTGATCTCCGCCGATGCCAATGGCGAGCTGCTGAAGTCGTCCGTCACGCGCAACGAGGCGACGGGCGGCTGGCGCATGACGATGTTCCTGCGCCGCAAGGACGAGAACAAGCCGGTTGAGTTGCGCGGCTACCTTCGCAACGGCAATACGACGCTATCCGAGACATGGAGCTACATCTTACCCCCCGGCTAAAGCAGCGCCCGGCCCTGGCGGCAGCATGCGAGCGATATGTCGATCGCCTGCCCGCCTCGCCGGAGTTGCGTAGCGAGCTGCTGGCCGATGCCTGCACGGCCCCGGTGGCCTGCGTGCCCGCCGACGGCACCGAGACGCCTTCCGCCATGATTCAGCTGCAAACGCGCCTGGCGGGGCGCGACCTCGCGCGCGAGTCTGCCCCGGATGGTGGCACCTCCGCGTCGCCCGAGCGCCCCGTACCGGCCACGCCGATGCCGGGTGGCGCCACCTATGCATCGGTGGCGCGCCGTTTCGGCCTGGCCTACGGCAATCCGCAGATCGATGGCGAGCCGCTGCTGCAGCGGCGCGACGACGGCACCGTGCGTGTGAACACGGGTCCGGAACCGGAACGCGCGTCGATGGTGCCGCGCCAGTGGCCGCCCCATGTCGTGAGCGGCTGGGTGCGCAATGCCTGGCGCCGCATGCTGGGCCGGCCGCCCGTGCCGGAGACCTGGGATACGTTGCACGACGGTCCCGATGCCGAGGGCAAATGGCATCCGGCCGGGTCGCATCGCCGCTGGTTCCTGCTGGGACTGGTGGTCGCGCAGACCGCGCTGGCCACGTATTTCATGACCAACGTGTTGCCGTACCACGGCAAGGACGCGTTGGAGATCGCCATCCTCACGCTGTTCGCGGTGCTGTTCTCGTGGGTGTCCGCCGGGTTCTGGACCGCGATGATGGGCTTTCTGGTGCTGGCCAAGGGCGGCGACCGGCATCTCATCTCGCGTTCGGCCGCGTCTGACGCGCCGATCGATCCCGCCGCGCGCACGGCGGTCATCATGCCGATCTGCAACGAGGACGTGACGCGCGTTTTTGCGGGGTTGCGCGCGACCTACGAATCGCTGGAACGGACCGGCGAGATCGCGCCGTTCGATTTCTTCGTGCTGTCCGACAGCGGCAATCCGGATCTGCGCACCGCCGAGCACGATGCGTGGATGGAAGTGTGCCGCGCGGTCGGCGGCTTCGGCCGCATCTTCTATCGGTGGCGGCGCCACCGCGTCAAGCGCAAGACCGGCAATGTGGCCGATTTCTGCCGCCGCTGGGGCAGCAAGTACCGCTACATGATCGTGCTCGACGCCGACAGCGTGATGAGCGGCGACTGCCTTGCCACGCTGCTGCGCCTGATGGAAGCCAATCCCGGCGCCGGCATTATCCAGACCGCGCCGATCGCGGTCGGGCGCGACACGCTCTATGCGCGCGTGCAGCAGTTCTCGACGCGCGTATACGGCCCGCTGTTCACCGCCGGCCTGCATTACTGGCAGCTCGGTGAGTCCCACTACTGGGGCCATAACGCGATCATCCGCATCAAGCCCTTCATGGAGCACTGCGCGCTGGCGCCGCTGCCGGGCAAGGGGCCGCTCTCGGGCGAAATCCTCTCGCACGACTTCGTCGAGGCCGCGCTCATGCGCCGCGCCGGGTGGGGCGTGTGGATCGCCTACGACCTGCCGGGCTCGTTCGAGGAAATGCCGCCGAACCTGCTCGACGAGGTCAAGCGCGATCGCCGCTGGTGCCAGGGCAACCTGATGAATTTCCGGCTGTGGATGAAGCAGGGCTTCCATATGGTCCACCGCGCGGTGTTCCTGACCGGCATCATGGCGTACCTGTCGGCGCCATTGTGGTTCCTGTTCCTGCTGCTGTCGACGGCGATGCTGGCCAAGCACGCGCTGGTGCCGCCCGAGTATTTCACGCAGCCGTACCAGTTGTTCCCGACCTGGCCCGAATGGCATCCGGAGAAGGCGCTCGCGCTGTTCTCGGCCACCGCCACGCTGCTGTTCCTGCCCAAGATCCTGAGCGTGCTGCTGCTGTTGAAGGACGCGCGCAACTATGGCGGTCCGGTCCGGCTGGTGCTGAGCATGCTGATCGAGGTGACGCTGTCCGCGCTGCTGGCGCCGACGCGCATGCTGTTCCATACCAAGTTCGTGGTGGCGGCCTACAGCGGCTGGGGCATTTCGTGGAAATCGCCGCCGCGCGAGGACGCGGAAACCACCTGGGGCGAGGCGATTCGCCGCCATGGCGGCCATACGCTGCTGGGCCTGGTGTGGGGCGGCGGCGTGTATTGGCTGAGCCCCGGTTTTATCTGGTGGCTGCTGCCGATCGTCGGTTCGCTGGCGATGTCGATTCCGCTCTCGGTGTTCCTGTCGCGCGTCTCGCTCGGCCGCGCCGCGCGCCGCGCGGGGCTGTTCATGATTCCCGAGGAAACGCAGGTGCCGCGCGAGGTCGAGGAAACCGTGCGGCATGTGGAATCCACGCACGAGGTGCCGGGGTTCGTCGATGCCGTGGTCGACCCTGTCACCAATGCGCTGATGTGCGCCACCGCCACGGCGCGCCGCGTGCAACCGGCGCCCACGCGCATGCAGCATGCTTCGCTGGTCCAGCATGCGCTGACGCATGGACCGGGCGCATTGTCGGCCACGCAGAAACATATCCTGCTCGGCGATCCGTTTGCATTGTCCAAGCTGCACGAACTCGTGTGGGCGTCGCCGCTGGCCGATGCGGCCTGGAAGGAAACGCGCGTGCTGATGCGGCGCGCGGCCAACGTGCTGCCGTTACGCCCGCGCATGGCTTGAGCGCATTGCTGGAGTGGGTCACCTGAGTGTGTGACCCGCGTGTGTGACCCGCGTATGTGACCCGGGTATGTGACCCGGGCATGTGACCCGGGCATGTGACCCGGGTGTGTGACCCAGGTGCGGGGCGGGGCGGCTGTGCCCGCCGGCCCCGTCCGCTTCATACACGCGTATGCGACGAGGCTACCGCGCGGCAACGCCGCCGCGTGTCACCGCAGCGCCGATACGCAGATCGGCGCGTTGATATATACATCGCCCACGCGGCGCTCGCCGCGGCCGTTGCGCGTCATATAGCGGAACATCATGCTGACCCCGAGCTTGGTCAGGATTTCGACGTCGCGATTGGCGCAGATATTGCGCTGGAGCGGGGCGGCGTAGTTGACCTCGAAACTCGCAAGGTCGAGCATCGGTCCGCGGTAATTGATCAATTCCAGCTGAAACAGGACATGCTTGCCGGGCACCGACTGGCAACGGCGCAGCCGTGTCTCGGCATCGATATCGATCGGCAGGACGTCGTTGAGTTGTCGGCAGGCGCGCGCGAGCACGCTGTCGGGGCGATTGGTATTGCGCAGGAATTCCGGCACGCCGGCGGCACCGGTGTTCTGTCCGGTGGCGGCACCCTTGAGCATGCGCGCGAGCGCATCGGCCTCGTCGACCGGCGGTGCGGCGGCGGCCGGCAGGGCAGCTGTGGGCGTTGGCAGGGCCCCGCGCACCGGCGCCGCCTGCACGGGCAAAGGCGGCAGCCAGGTCGCTAGGGCGGCCAGGCTCAGCAAGGCAATCAACGGCGTGTTTGGTGTCGTCATGCAGAGTAACGTTGCCGGGGACGGTTCCCGTGATCCGTCTCCCGCGGTGCGTCGGGCTGCGCGGTCGCGCACGCCATGCGTGCCGACAGGGACGCATTGTACCCTCCACCCCGCATGCGTGAAAGCCGCGCCACACATGGGATTTGGCGGTTTGGGCCGTTTGCGACAAATTTTCCGTCGGCGGGTATCTCGCCTCTTGACGCCAGCACTGTGGCACGACCGCGGCGTTGGAATCGTGCGTTTATGTAACAATTCCTTCCTGCCGTCCGCCGCGGGCTTCCCCGCATTGCGCCCGGCGTGCTTCTCCACCGCAAGGACCTCATGACGGCTTCTCCACGCCCGGCCTCCGCATCTCCCCGCTTTCCGCTCTGGCTCCTGATCTGCGCGTCGCTGACCGCGCTGGCGCCGCTCTCGATCGACATGTATCTGCCGAGTTTCCCGGCGCTGTCGGCCGACCTCGGCGTCGATATCGGGCGCGTGCAGCTCACGCTCGGCGCGTTCCTGATCGGCCTGGCGCTCGGCCAGGCGTTCTATGGGCCGATCAGCGACCGCTTCGGCCGCAAGCCACCGCTCTATCTCGGCCTCGCGATCTATGCGATCGCCGCCGCCGGCTGCGCGCTCGCGGCGAGCGTGGAAGCGCTGATGCTGTGGCGCTTTCTCGCGGCGCTGGGCGGTTGCGCCGGCCTGGTGGTGTCGCGCGCGGTGATCCGCGACCGGCTCGAGGCCCACGAATCGGCGCGCGCGTTCTCGTCGCTGATGCTGGTGATGGGCCTGGCGCCGATCCTCGCGCCGATCATTGGCGGCGCCGTGCTGGCGGCATTTGGCTGGCGCGCGATTTTCTGGGTGCATGTCGGCGCGGTACTGCTGATCCTGCTGCTGGTCCATACGCGCATGGAGGAATCGCTCGATCCACGCCGCGTGCAGCCACTGCATCCGCTGTCGGTGGCGCGCAGCTACCTGCAACTGCTGCGCGCACGCGAGTTTCTCGGCTATACGCTGGCGGCGGGCTGCGTGCAGGCGGGCATGTTCGCCTATATCGCGGGCTCGCCGTTCGTGCTGATCGAGCTGCATGGCATCGATCCGTCCCACTACGGCTTTGTGTTCGGCGCCAACGCGTTTGGCCTGATCTTCATGGCGCAGGTCAACGCGCGGCTGGTGCGCGGACGCTCGCTCGACAGCGTGCTGCGCATCGCGCTGTTCGCGCCATGCCTTGCGGGCCTGGGACTTGCCGTGGCGGCGCTGGCCGGCTGGGCCACGCTGCCGGTGCTGCTGGTCGGTTTCTTCGTGTTTCTCGCAGGGATGGGCTGCATCCTGCCCAATGCGTCGGCGCTGGCGCTGACACATCAGGGCCATCGCGCCGGTACCGCGTCGGCGCTGATGGGCACGCTGCAGTTCGGACTGGGCACGCTCGCCGGCGCCGCGGTCAGCCTGTGGCACGATGGCACAGCCTTGCCGCTGGCCGTGGTGATGGCGATATGCGGCGGCGCGGCGGCGCTATGGCGCCTGTATGGACGCGGGCAGATGCGGGCCGGCACCGCCCCCGCGTGACGCGCGACGCCATCGGGGCCTGCGCGCCCTGGTCGGTGCCCTGGTTTGCGTCGTGATCCGCAGCCCGAGCGGCGGCGGGTGGCGCCCGGTCAGGCGGCCTGGTTGGCCGGGGCCGCCGGTGCCATCGGCATCGCCGGTGGCGGCTGCATGACGATCATCTGCGCCGGCATCGGCGCGGCAAAACCGGCCTGGCCGAAGCTTTCGCGAATCACGCGGTTGGTGTCGAAGTAGACCTGCCAGTAATGATCGTTATGGCAATACGGGCGCACCGCCAGCACGGGCCCGACCAGTGTGAATTCCAGAATCTCCACGTCGACCGCCGGCTCGGCCAGCACGTTCGGAATCGCGCCGATGCGCTCCCTGAGCAACGTCACCGCCGCGGCCACATCGGTCGAGCCCGCCAGCTGTGCCTTCAGATCGACGCGACGGAAGGCATTGGCCGAATAGTTCTGGATGGTGTCGGTAAAGATCTTGTTGTTGCCGATTACCGTCATCACGTTGTCGGGCGTATCGAGCGTGGTGGCAAACAGGCCCACCTCGGTGACGGTGCCGGTCACGCCGCCGATGGTGACGAAGTCGCCCACCTTGAACGGCCGCAGTACCACGAGAAACGCACCGGCCGCGAAATTCGACATCAGCCCCGACCATGCCATGCCGATGGCCACGCCCGCAGCCGCGATCAGCGCGGCAAAGGTGGTGGTCTGGATGCCGAAGTACCCCAGGATGCCGATAACCAGCACCACGTTGAGCGTGACCGTGACGATCGAACCCACATAGCGCAGCAGCGTGGGGTCGACCCGCTGCTTGCCGAGCGAGTTCTGCACCAGCCGTACCACGAAGTGGATCAGCCAGCGGCCGACGATCCAGAAGGCGAGCGCGGCCAGCACCTTGACGCCGAACACGGTGGCATAGCCGACGATCAGTTCACGAAAACTCTGCAGCGATTGGGCATCCATGGCGTTCTCCAGTTGATGGGGGGCTGGGTACGATGGCCGGGTTGGAACACTGACAGGAAGACGCGCCCGCCGCTCGGGCGGACACCTGCGTGGGCAGACGCATGTGCACTAAGGAGCAAGGCATTATTGGCCCCGCCAGCGCCGAAGTTCAAGAAAATAATTGTGAAGCGCGCATGAAAACGGCCGGAACATGTCCGGCCGTTGCTGGCAAGCGCGCAGAGGTGTCCTACCAGTTGGTTTCGCGTTCCGGCGTGGCGGAAATCCGATGCAGCGTCAGGTCGGCACCATTGAATTCCGCTTCCGGATCGAGCCGGATGCCTACTACCTTCCTGAGCGTGCCGTAAACCACCGTGCCGCCGACCAGCGCGATCACGATGCCGAGCAACGTGCCGATCAGTTGCGCCACCAGCGATACGCCGCCCAGGCCGCCCAGCGCATGCGCGCCAAAAATGCCGGCGGCAATGCCGCCCCACGCACCGCACAGCCCATGCAGCGGCCACACGCCGAGCACATCGTCGATATGCCATTTGTTCTGCGCGAGCGTAAACAGGTAAACAAACAGCACACCCGCCACCGCGCCGGTGATCAGCGCGCCCAGCGGATGCATCAGGTCCGAGCCCGCGCACACCGCCACCAGGCCCGCCAGCGGACCGTTATAGGAAAAGCCCGGGTCGTTGCGGCCGGCCCACCAGGCCGACAGCGTGCCGCCGGCCATCGCCATCAGCGAGTTGATGGCCACCAGGCCGCTGATCTTGTCGACGCTCTGTGCGCTCATGACATTGAAGCCGAACCAGCCCACCGCCAGCACCCACGCGCCGAGCGCGAGAAACGGGATATTCGAGGGCGGGTGCGCGCTAATGCGGCCATCCTTCTGGTAGCGGCCGCGGCGCGCGCCCAGCAGCAGCACCGCCGGCAACGCAATCCAGCCACCCACCGCATGCACCACCACCGAGCCGGCGAAGTCATGGAAGGGCGCGCCCGCGACCGAGGCGATCCAGTCCTGGATGCCGAAGCGATGGTTCCAGGCGATGCCCTCGAAAAACGGGTAGACAAAGCCGACCAGGACAAAGGTCGCGATCAGTTGAGGATTGAAACGGGAGCGTTCCGCAATGCCGCCAGAGATAATTGCGGGAATTGCGGCGGCAAAGGTCGCGAGGAAGAAGAATTTGACCAGTTCATAGCCGTTTTTTTGCGCTAATACCTCGGCGCCCGACATAAATTGCACGCCATATGCGACCGTATATCCGATAAAAAAGTAAGAAATGGTTGAGACCGCAAAATCCACGAGGATTTTTACGAGCGCATTGACCTGGTTTTTCTTGCGGACAGTTCCGAGTTCGAGGAACGCGAATCCGGCATGCATGGCCAGCACCATGATTGCCCCAAGCAGGATGAACAGGGCATCCGTGCCAGTCTTCCAGTTTTCCATTGTGACCTCATGCTCAAAATGGGAGCGCGAGTACGCAAGAAGCATTCCATGATGAGCGAAAACGGGGCGTAATGCGCGCTGTCGCGGTGCGGAGTGCACCGCCGTGGCGTGTGCGCGTAACTGGACCGCTCCGCATCCGTCGGCGGGACAGGGCGATCAGCGGCCGGTGCACCAGAATGCGCGCCTCGAAATGGGGCATGACGCGCCAGGTTGTGCCGCATAACGGTGCATTGCACCATGATCGGGCGCCAGGCATGGGGTCGCCGTACTGTGCGGCCGGCCCCCGCACGGCGGCGTCCGCTGCCCTTGATGGCGTGCCGTCGATCTCTCGAATAGAGGGGTAAAACCCCCGCTAAGTCTTGTCAGGGAAGGATTTGCGGCGTTTTCCGTTGCATTGGTGCCACTGGGGATTGCTCTTGGCGCGAAGGGCAGATTAGACTGCGCCGATCGGTGATTTGCCGCGTGGCAGATACATCGGTGACGACGACCAACAAGGGAAATCAGCCATGAATAAAGGTGAACTGGTATCGGCCATCGCCGCGGATGCAGAACTCAGCAATGCCGCCGCAGAGCGTGCGTTGAACGCAGCGCTGGACAGTATCAAGAAGGCAGTGGCCAAGGGTGATTCGGTAACGCTCGTGGGCTTTGGCAGCTTCAGCTCGGGCAAGCGCGCCGCCCGTACCGGCCGCAATCCCCGCACCGGCGAGACCATCAAGATCCCCGCCGCCAAGACGGTCAAGTTTTCCGCCGGCCAGGGCTTCAAGGACGCCGTGAACAAGAAGAAGTAAGTCGATCGCGTTCGACAAGTCGCAAAGCGGCCTTCAGGGCCGCTTTTCTTTTGCTGCGGCGGGTGCGGGCATCCCGGCCCGCCACAGTCGGGAAAGCTCGAGAAAGCGCCCGCGCCATTTATCATCGCGGCCTGCCGGGTTACACTGCCGCGCGCAAGGCTTGATTCTGGAATACCGCGATGAACGAACTGTCCCACCAGCTTTCCATGACCGTGCTGATGACGCCGGACATGGCCAATTTCTCCGGCAACGTGCACGGGGGCACCATCCTCAAGTACCTGGACATGGTGGCGTACGCCTGCGCCAGCCGCTACGCGGGCCGCTATGTGGTCACGCTGTCGGTGGACCAGGTCATGTTCCGGCAGCCGATTCATGTGGGCGAACTGGTGACGTTCCTGGCATCGGTCAACTACACCGGCCGCAGTTCGATGGAAATCGGCATCAAGGTGATTACCGAGAATATCCGCAGCAAGCTCGTGCGCCATACCAACAGCTGCTACTTCACCATGGTGGCCGTCGACGACAACGGCCAGCCGGCCGAAGTGCCGCCGTTGCAGCCGCGCGACGAGGAAGAGCGCCAGCGCTTTGCCGCCGCGCAGCAGCGCCGGGCGCTGCGCCAGGAAATGGAAAAGCGTCACGACGATATCAAGCGGTCGATGACCTGAACCAACGGAACAAGCTGAACAGGAGCGGGCATGCGGCACAAAGGCGTGTGGCGGGCCGGGCTGGCCATGGTGACCATGGTGGCCATGGCGGGCCCGGCGGCACGGGCGGAAGAAATCGGCAGCGTCAGTACCAATTTCCGCATGACCGGGTCGGACAAGGTCGTGATCGAAGCCTATGACGATCCGCAGGTCGATGGCGTGACCTGCTATGTCTCTCGCGCCCGCACGGGCGGCATCAAGGGAACGCTCGGCATGGCCGAGGATCCGCCCGAGGCGTCGATCGCCTGCCGGCAGGTGGGGACGATCGCGTTCAAGGGGCCACTGCGCGCGCAGGAGGACGTGTTCTCGGAGCGGATGTCGGTCCTGTTCAAGACGCTCCATGTGGTGCGCGCGGTCGACCGCAAGCGCAATACGCTGGTGTACCTCACGTATTCCGATCGCATCATCAGCGGCAGCCCGCAGAACTCGGTCACGGCCGTACCGGTGCCCGCCAGCACCGTGATCCCCGTCAAGTAGCGGCGGCCTACGCCTCGAACAGCCGCCGCAATTCCGCTTTCAGAATCTTGCCATTGGCATTGCGCGGCAGCATGTCCCGCCGCACGGCCACGCGCACCGGTACCTTGAAGGCCGCCAGGCGCGTCCGCACGAAGTCCTGCAATTCCGCTTCGGTGGCATGCATGCCGGGCCGCAGGCTCACCACCGCAGCGGGTTCCTCCCCCAGCGTGCGATGCGGCAGGCCGACCAGCGCGGCATCCATGACCGCGGGATGCTCGTACAGCGCGCTTTCCACCTCGATGCAATAGATGTTCTCGCCGCCGCGGATCAGCATGTCCTTCATGCGATCGACGATATACAGGTAGCCCTCGGCATCGAGCCGCGCGATATCGCCGGTATGCATCCAGCCCTCCACGAAAGTCCTGGCGGTGGCTTCGGGCTTGTTCCAGTAGCCACGGACCACGTTGGCGCCACGCACCATCAGTTCGCCCACCTCGCCGGGAGGCAGTGTACGGCCGCGGCCGTCGACGATCTTCATCTCGCAGATCGGCAGGGCGGGCCCGCAGCTGTCGGGCCGGTGACGATACTCTTCGGCGCTGTGGCTGGTGAACGTGGCCGAGGTCTCGGTCATGCCCCAGCCGATGCCCGGCGCGGAATGCGGCAGCGTGGCGCCGATCCGGCGCACCAGCTCGGGCGACGCGGGCGCGCCGCCGTAATGCATGTTCTCGAGCGACGACAGGTCGAAGTCGCCGCGTTGCGGATGTTCGATCAGTTGCCAGGCGATGGTCGGCACGCCGCCCGCCGAGGTGCAGCGTTCGCGCGCGATCAGCGTCAGCGCGCGGACCGGATCCCAGCGATGGAGCAGCACGAGCCTGGCGCCCGTGGCCAGCGCGCCATTGAGCGTGCTCATGCAACCCGTCACGTGGAAAAGCGGAATGGCGAGCAGGGCGGCCTTCTGCGGTGCCGTCGGGTCGGGTTCCGGCAGCGGCTGGCCACGGCGCAGCAGGTTGCGCATCTGGCTGAACTGCGCAGCCGGGGTCACCGAGGTCGCATTGCGATGGGTCCCCACCGCGCCCTTGGGTTTGCCCGTGGTGCCGGACGTGTAGAAGAGGGTGGCGGCCTCGTCGGCATCGAGCGGTACGGTCGGCAGCGACAGCGATGGCAAGGCCTGCCACTGCGCGGGCTGCCCGATGACGTCGGCGAGCCGTGCCAGGCGCGCATCGTCCGGCACGGTGTCGGTGCGTGCCACGTACACGCGCGCGAGTGCCGGGCATTGGGCCAGATGCGGCAGCACGCGGTCGAGCCGTTCGGGGTCGACGATGGCCACCCGCGCGCCGGCATCGGTCAGTCCGTATTCGAGCTCGGGACCGGTCCACCATGCGTTGAGCGGCGTGACGATCGCGCCGGCCAGCACGGCCGCATAGAACGCCACTGGCCATTCGGGCAGGTTGCGCATGGCCACCGCCACGCGATCGCCCTTGCATACGCCGTCGCGCACGAGTTGGTGCGCCAGTGCCGTGGCGGCACTGGCAAACGCGCGGAACGACACGCGCTCGTCCTCGTAGACGATAAAGGTGCGGTCGCCCCAGGCCGCGCCGGTCAGGAACAGGTCGCGCAAGGTCGCCGGCGCATGCTTCCACACCGTGGTGGGCTGGCCCTGGATGACACGGACCTCGGTCTCGAACGGCGCGCCCGGAGCGGTCAGGCGCGCATGCGCCTCGGCCAGCGAGAGAGCCGGCCACTGGCTCGTCCGGGATTGTGATGACTCCATGAGTTCTCCTCGCATTGCCACGGCGGTGCCGCCACGCGGCAGCGGGCACCATGGCAGGGACGATGGCAGCGGCGGCAGCGACGACAGGGATGACAGTGATGACAGCGGGGGGCGACAGCAGGTGCGACAGCGGGGACGTGGCCGCCTCAGATCGTCACGCCGCCATCCACCACCATCGCCTGCCCGGTCATGAAGGTGCTGGCCGCCGAGGCCAGGAAGCAGGCCGCGCCCGCGATCTCGATGGGCTCGCCGATGCGGCGCAGCGGCGCGCCCTGGGTCGACTGCCGGTAGCGCTCGGGGTCTTCCCACAGCGCGCGCGCGAAATCGGTCTTGATCAGCCCCGGCGCAATGCAGTTGACGCGCACGTTGTGCGGGCCGAATTCCACCGCCAGGTTGCGCGCCATCTGCAGGTCCGCCGCCTTGGAGATGTTGTAGATGCCGATGGTCGGCGAGCCACGCAGGCCGCCGATGGACGACACGATGATGATCGAGCCGTCGCGCCGTTCGATCATCTGCGGCGCCACCATCTGGATCAGCCAGTGGTTCGAGATGACGTTGTTGTCCAGCACCTTGCGGAACTGCTCGTCGCTGACGCCGCCCATGGGCCCGTAATAGGGGTTCGACGCGGCATTGCAGACCAGCACGTCGATCTTGCCGAAGGCACGGTTGGTCTCGTCGACCAGGTGCTGCAGGTCTTCCTTCGACGAGATATTGGCGGGCACGGCAATGGCGGTGCCTTCGCCATGGCGCGCGTTGATGGCCGCGGCCACTTCGTTGCAGGGTTCGGCCTTGCGCGATGAAATCACCACTTTGGCACCCTGCACCGCGAGCTGTTCCGCGATGGCGCGGCCGATGCCGCGCGACGAGCCCGTGATGATGGCCACCTTCCCAGTCAGATCGAACAATGACATGGTGTCTCCTGATATGCCTGATGTTGTAATGGGTACCTGTCAATCGGCGCAGCCATTATGGAGAGCGCGGCGGGCGCCAGTCCACAGGCAAACCGGTGCGACGGTACGCTTATCAGCAAACTTTCTGCGGGCAATTCATGCGGTGCATGGCTTACGGCAGCACGGCCGGCAGGCGCGCGGCAAGCGCCTGCCGCAGCGAATCGTCGAGGGCGATGCCGATTGGCCCGGCCAGCGCGTCGAGGATCTGCGCGGTAGTGGTCAGCACTTGCTGCTGCACGGTGCCATCGGCGGCGCGGATGGTGAAATCCCGATTGGCCAGCGTATAGCGGGTGCCGTCCACCATGCGCGCGCCCTTCAGCGTCTGGACGAAGGCGCTCTCCGGATAGGTACAGACGTACCAGTTGCGGGCCACGTAGTCGATGGTCTGCTGCGGCGTGAGGTCGAAGCGGTAGAGCGTGCGCCAGCTGTCGGCCACGCGCAGCTCCAGCGCCAGCGCGTGGAAGGCGCCGCTGCCGGCAGCGGCATCGGGTACCAGGCGGTGCGTGGAAGCCGCGTCGGCCGGATGGGACAGCGCAAGCGCGCGCGGCATATTGGCGCCGCCAAAGCCGACGTCGGCGATGTATGCCTCATGGTCGATTTCCACGCGCAGCAGCATGTGCGTGAGTCCGGTCGGCACGTCGTCGGGCACTTTCCAGCGCACGCGCGCGGCGAGCGGCACCACGTGGTAGCCGAGCGCGCGCAGGCCCGCCGCGAACAGCGTGTTCTGCTCGAAGCAGTAGCCGCCGCGCCGGCGCGCCACCAGCTTGTCCAGGATCGAGGGCAGGTCGATACGGACTGGCCGGCCCACCAGAGGGTCGAGGTTTTCGAATGGGATATGGGCCTGCTGGGCGGCCATCAGCGCATCGAGTGCCGCGCGCGTGGGCGCGGCCGGGGCCTCGGCGCCGATGCGCGCGAGCCAGGCATCGCGCTGGTCGGGCGTCAGCACCGCGGGGTCGGCGGTCATCGGTCAGTCTCCTGTCTGTCTGTCATCGTGGCACGGGCCGCCGGTCGCGGGCCGACCGCAACGCGGTAGCCCGGGCAGACCCTGCGGCCCGGCAGCGGCCGGCAGCGGCCGGTAGCGGCGCGATGGCCGGTGCGGGACGGTGGCCGACGGTGATGGCCGCTGGCCGTAGCGAGGGAGCGGGAGACCCCCGCGAGCCTTTCGCGACGACGCTGCCGCCACTACTATAAGGCCACCGCGCCATGCCATGGCGCGAGCGCCGTTCCGTTGCATTCGGGTCCACAACCGAGGAGACGCCCGTGAAAACCCTGATCGATCATCTCGCGCACTACGCGGCCTACCATCGCAATCCGCGCAACGTGTTCACCCATTTCATCGGCATTCCCATGATCGTGCTGGCGCTCACCACGCTGCTGGCGCGGCCCGCGCTGCCGCTCGGCGACGGCTCGCTGCATGTTACGCCGGCCATGGTCGTGTACGTGCTCGCGTGCCTGTTCTACCTGCGCCTGGCGTTCGGTTTCGGCGTGGTCATGGCCGCGCTGCTCGCGCTGTTCGTGGCCGCCGGCGCGTGGCTGGCGACGCTGGCGACGGCGATATGGCTCGCCGCCGGCATCGGCCTGTTCGTCGTCGGCTGGGTCGTCCAGTTCATCGGCCACTACTACGAGGGACGCAAGCCGGCCTTCGTCGACGACCTCGCGGGATTGCTGGTCGGACCGCTTTTTCTCGTGGCGGAGACCGCTTTCGCGCTCGGCCTGGCGCGTCGGACGCGCGCCGCGATGGCCGCTCACGCGCACTGAATCGCATCGGTCAGTGGCTGCTTTCGATGCGAAAGTGGGGGGACGTCCCCCACCAACGCACGCTCGCTGACGCAAACCAGCGACAAAACCCGGGGTTTTCACCGGGTTTGCCCTGTCTCATTGACGAAAACTCCTTGACTTGCGGTGGTTTCCGCTATGATTCAGTGCGTACCGGCACAGAGGATCGACAGCGTGTCGAACGTTGCAAGGCAAGCGTTGTACGGAGGCTTTGCAACGGGACGTTGAGATCGATGCCGGCACGCTCTGTTCAACTCTTGTTTATCGATATGGCGACCAAAGCGAAACCGACCGCGAAGACCGCAACCAAGACCGCTGCCAAGAAGGCCGCGGCCCCCAAGACTGCTGCCAAGAAGGCCGCTCCGGCCAAGAAGGCTGCTCCTGCCGCCGCGCCCGTAGCGCGTCCGCTGAAGGACACCTTCAACAAGTCGAGCCTGGTCGCTCACCTGGTGGCTCAGACCCAGCTGGAAGCCAAGGCCGTGAAGACGGTGCTGGCCCATCTGGAAAACACCATCGTTGGCGCGCTGAACAAGAAGGGCGCTGGCGAATTCACGCTGCCGGGCCTGCTCAAGGTGACGGCTCAGCAAGTGCCGGCCAAGAAGAAGCGCTTCGGCAAGGATCCGTTCACTGGCGAAGAGCGCTGGTTCCCGGCCAAGCCGGCCAGCGTGAAGGTCAAGGTTCGTCCGCTGAAGAAGCTGAAGGACGCTGCCGCAGGCTGATGCCTGGATGCCCGACGGGCATCGCAGACCTGAAGGGCCCTCCGCAAGGAGGGCCCTTTTTTGTTGGGCCGACGTCCTGTGCGGCGCGCAAAGCGTGCCCCGCGCTCAGCTATCCTGGGCTGCCGGGTCGAGCGGTGCGGTGCTGCGCGCCATGCGCCGGATCGCCTGCGGCGGCTGTCCGTATGCGCGCAGGAAGGAACGGCGCATGCGCTCCCGATCGCCAAAGCCGGTGTCGCGCGCCACGACATCGATCGAATGCCGGCCCGATTCCATCATCACGCGCGCGGCTTCCACGCGCAGATGCTCGACCGCCTTTGCCGGGGTCTGTCCGGTTTCCTCGCGAAACGCGCGCGCAAACTGGCGCGGGCTCAGGTGCGCGGCCGCGGCGAGCTGATCGACCGAGAGTTCGTCATGCAGATGCGTGCGCGCAAAGTCCAGTGCGGCCTGGATACGATCCGAGCGCGGCTGCAACTCCAGCATCTTCGAATACTGCGACTGACCGCCCGTGCGGCGGTGATAGACCACGAGCTGCTTGGCGACGTCGCGCGCGAGCTCCGCGCCGCAGTCGCGCTCGACCAGTGCCAGCGCAAGGTCGATGCATGAGGTCATGCCCGCCGATGTCCACACCGGCCCGTCGATGATGAAGATGCGGTCTTCTTCCATCTGCACATCGGGAAAGCGCTGCCGGAACATGTCCGCGTGATACCAGTGCGTGGTCGCGCGCCGGCCCTCCAGCACGCCGGCCTCGGCGAGGTTGAAGGCGCCCGTGCAGGTGGCGCCGATGCGACGCGCGGTCCTGGCGGCGCGCCGCAGAAAGTCCACCAGCGCGGGCGGGGTGGGCATGACATCGTTGTCGCCCACTACCAGCACGGTGTCGAAGCGGCGGCGGCCGAACGGTTCGGTGTCCACGCTGAAGCCGCCCGAACACATGACCGGGCCGCCGTGCTCGGACAGCAAATGCATGTCGTAGAGCGGCGCGGGCAGGCCCTTGTTGGCGAATTCGAGCACGGTCGAGACCGCCAGGTTCATCACCTGGAAGCCGGGATAGAGGGCAAGCGCGATCTTCAGCATGGCGGGGTGGGGCGTGGGGTGAACGGGCGGCAGTGCGGTCGGTGTGCGATCGGTGGCGCTATCGGTGGCGCTATCGGTGGCGCTATCGGTGGCACCGGGGATCTGCAAGGTCGATGGCAGAAAAGGTGGTTTCTATGACATTGGTGCCATTGCATTATGGCACTAATCTTTGTCCCAAGCAGCCGGCCCTGCGGGCGACGGACCGGACGCCAAGGCAAATCCCTCATTCAGCAAGATACGGAGCATCGACATGACCACCCAGCAAACTACCGGCAAGGCGCTTGTCACCGGCGCCTCCTCGGGTATCGGCGCCATTTACGCCGACCGTCTGGCCCGCCGCGGTTACGACCTGATCCTGGTCGCACGTAACCGCGCCCGGCTCGAGCAACTCGCCGGTCGCATTCGTACCGAAACCGGCCGCGCGGTCGAGATCGTGCCGGCGGACCTCGGCAAGCTCGAGGACGTCCGGCGCGTGGAGGCGGTGCTGCGCAACGACCCCGCCATCACCCTGCTCGTCAACAATGCCGGCGTGGGCGGTGCGGCGCCGCTGCTGCAATCCGACGTGGACAAGATGCAGGCGATGATCGAACTCAACGTGACCGCGCTGACGCGGCTGACCTACGCCATCGTGCCGGCCTTTGTCGCGCGTGGCGGTGGCACCGTGATCAATATCGCGTCGATCGTGGCGGTGGCGCCGGAAGTGCTCAACGGCGTGTACGGCGGCTCCAAGGCCTTCGTGCTCGCGTTCTCGCAGTCGCTCCATCATGAGCTGGCGAGCAAGGGCGTGCGCGTGCAGGCGGTGCTGCCGGGGGCGACGCGCACGGAGTTCTGGGAGGTGGCCGGCCAGCCGGTGGAACACCTGCCGCAGGAGATCGTCATGAGCGGCGACGATCTGGTCGATGCCGCGCTGGCCGGGTTCGACCAGGGCGAAGTGGTGACGGTGCCGTCGTTGCCGGACGTGGCGGACTGGCAGGCGTTCGAGGCCGCGCGCGCGGCGCTCGGCCCGAACCTGTCGCGCAGCCAGCCCGCGGCACGCTTTGGCGTGGCCCGCGACTGAGACGGATGCACCCCCGCCTGCGGCGCGGCTCGCGTCGCCCTGACGCGGGGGAGGGCACCGGGCGGATAAAAAACGCGGCAGAGGGTCACCCCTCTGCCGCGCTTTTTCTGATGTCCGCGGCGTGTGCCGGCGTTGATCGCTTATTGCGGTCCGAGCTTGCGGATCAGTGCGTCGAGTTGCGCCATTTCGGCTTCGGTCAGGTCGGTCAGCGGTGCGCGTACCGGGCCTGCGTCGTGGCCGACCAGCTTGGCGCCAGCCTTGACGATGCTCACCGCGTAACCCTGGCGGCGATTGCGGATATCGAGGTACGGCAGGAAGAACGAATCGATCAGGCGACCTACGGTCTCGTGGTCATCGGCGGCGATGGCGCGATAGAAGTCCATCGCGGTCTTCGGGATGAAGTTGAACACGGCCGACGAGTAGACCGGCACGCCCAGCGCCTTGTAGGCGGCGGCGTAGACTTCCGCGGTGGGCAGGCCGCCGAGGTAGGCCAGGCGGTCGCCGAGCTTGCGGCGCACACGTACCATCGCCTCGATCTCGCCCACGCCATCCTTGAAGCCGATCAGGTTCGGGCAACGATCCACCACCGATTCCAGCAGGTCCGCGCCGATGCGCGAATTGGCACGGTTGTAGACGATCACGCCGATCTTGACCGCCTTGCAGACTTCCTCGATATGGTTGGCAATGCCTTGCTCGCTGGCTTCCGTCAGGTAGTGGGGCATCAGCAGCACGCCCTTGGCACCCAGGCGCTCGGCTTCCTGCGCATACTGGATCGCCATGCGGGTCGGGCCGCCGGCGCCGGCCAGGATGGGCACCTTGCCCGCGCAGGTGTCGACGGCGGTGCGAATGACCTGGCTATAGTCTTCCGGCGTCAGCGAAAAGAACTCACCGGTGCCGCCGGCCGCGAACAGGGCGGTGGCACCGTACGGGGCCAGCCATTCCAGGCGCTCGATATAGGTGCCCTTGCGGAAGTTGCCTTGCGCATCGAAGTCGGTGACGGGGAACGAGAGCAGGCCCTCGGAGATGATCTGCTTCAGTTCTTGCGGTGTAGTCATGTCGCTATTCCTGATCGCCACATGGCGAATGGTGGGGTGATGACGTCGGTACGTCGAGATAAGTCATCGTACAACTATAGCCGCATGTATGCAAGCGTTCCTCAGGGATCTCAGGGTAAGCCCCAAGCTGAAAAGGCGGACGGCGCCGCAAGCCAAATGAAAGCCGTGCCAATGCCAATAACCCTTGCCGGTGCGTCGATGCATTGCAGCATAGGGTATACGCGCAATGTCGGTGCAGGAACCGGGTCCTTATAATTCATGTCGTACGATGACATATATGTTCACGTACGTTGCACAGGCCGGCCCCACTCGCATTCCGCCATTCGGGCTCCCGGCTGTGAGGAGACCCGATGAGCTTCAACCCCGCATCCCCCACCGCCGCGCACGCCGATAGCGGCGCGCGCCGTACCAATGTCCGTTACTGGATTCTCCTGCTGATCTTCGTGGTGACCACGGTCAACTATGCCGACCGTGCCACGCTGTCCATCACCGGCCCGGCCATGCGCCAGGAGTTCGGCTTCGACGCCGTGCAGATGGGCTTCATCTTTTCCGCGTTCAGCTGGGCCTATGTGCTGGCGCAACTGCCGGGCGGCTGGCTGCTCGACCGCTTTGGCGCGCGCCGCGTCTATGCGGTCAGCATTTTCGCCTGGTCGTTCTTCACGCTGATGCAGGGCTGGCTGGGCCTGTTCGCCACCATCGGTTCGGCCATGACCGTGCTGTTCGTGCTGCGCTTTGCCGTGGGCCTGTCGGAGTCGCCGGCGTTTCCGGCCAACGCCAAGGTCGTGGCGAGCTGGTTCCCGACCGCGGAGCGCGGCACCGCCTCCGCCATCTTCAATGCCGCGCAGTACTTTGCCGCGGTGGTATTCACGCCCCTGATGGCATGGGTCACGCACAGCATGGGCTGGCACCACGTCTACCTGTGGATGGGCATCTTCGGCATGGTGCTGGCGCTGTTGTGGCTCAAGGTCATGCGCAGCCCGGCCACGCATCCGGGCGTCAATCGCGCCGAGCTGGAGCACATCGAGCAGGGTGGTGGCCTGATCCATATGCACGAAGGTGCCGGCCGCGCCGACGGCAAGGTCGCGCCAGCGGGCTGGTTCTATGCGCGCCAGTTGCTGTCCAACCGCATGCTGGCTGGCGTGTATCTGGGCCAGTACTGCATCAACGTCCTCACGTACTTCTTCCTGACGTGGTTTCCGGTGTACCTGGTGCAGGCGCGCGGCATGTCGATTCTCAAGGCGGGCTTCGTGGCATCGCTGCCGGCGATCTGCGGTTTCCTCGGCGGCGTGCTGGGCGGCGTGATCTCGGACGCGCTGCTGCGCCGGGGCTATACGCTCACGGTGGCGCGCAAGGTGCCGATCGTGGCCGGCATGCTGCTCTCGGTCAGCATGATCGCGTGCAACTACGTCGATGCGGAATGGCTGGTGGTCGGCATCATGGCGCTGGCGTTCTTCGGCAAGGGCATCGGCGCGCTCGGCTGGGCCGTGGTGGCCGATACCGCGCCGAAGGAAGTCATCGGCCTGGCCGGCAGCATTTTCAACACGTTCGGCAATATTGCCGGTATCGTGACGCCGATCGTGATCGGCTATATCCTCAACGCCACCGGCTCGTTCAACGGCGCGCTGGTGTTCGTGGGCGTCAACGCGCTGGTTACGGTGCTCAGCTACCTGGTGATCGTCAAGGAGATCCGCCGGGTGGAACTGAAGCATCCCCAATAAGAGAAGGAAGCACTGTCATGTCGGTCACGTCTCCACAGACCAGCACGGCGCAGGCCCCCCAGCTTGCCCCGCTGTATATCCGCATTCATGAAAACGACAACGTGGCCATCGTCGCCAACGACGGCGGCCTGGCCGAAGGCGCGGTGTTCGCCTCGGGGCTGACGCTGCGTGAGCGCGTGCCGCAGGGCCACAAGGTGGCGCTGGTCGACCTGAAGCAGGGCGACGCAGTGATCCGGTATAACGTGGTGATCGGCTACGCGCTCAAGGATCTGCCGCGCGGCAGCTGGGTCAACGAGCGCGTGATCGAGATGCCGGTGGCACCGGGGCTGACCGACTTGCCGATCGGCACGCGCGTGCCGGCGCCGCTGCCGCCGCTCGAAGGCTACACCTTCGAAGGCTTCCGCAATCCGGATGGCTCGGTCGGCACGCGCAATATCCTCGCCATCACCACCACCGTGCAATGCGTCTCGGGCGTGGTGGAACACGCGGTGCGCCGCATCAAGGCCGAGCTGCTGCCGAAGTATCCCAACGTCGATGACGTGATCGGGCTCGAGCATACCTACGGTTGCGGCGTGGCGATCGATGCGCCCGACGCCGTGGTGCCGATCCGCACGCTGCGCAATATCGCGCTGAATCCCAATTTCGGCGGCACCGCGATGATGGTCAGCCTGGGCTGCGAGAAGCTGCAGCCCGAGCGCCTGCTGCCGCCTGGCACCATTCCGATCCAGACCGGCGCCGGCGAGGTGCAGGTGGGCGTGGTGTGCCTGCAGGACGACCAGCACGTCGGCTTTGGCTCGATGATCGAGTCGATCATGACGATGGCCGAGACCCATCTGCAGACGCTCAACCAGCGCCGCCGCGAAACCTGTCCGGTGTCGGACCTCGTGGTCGGCGTGCAGTGCGGCGGCAGCGATGCGTTCTCGGGCGTGACCGCCAATCCGGCGGTGGGCTTTGCCACCGACCTGCTGGTGCGCGCCGGCGCGGCCGTGATGTTCTCGGAAGTGACCGAGGTGCGCGATGGTATCGACCAGCTGACCGCGCGCGCGGCCACCCCGGAAGTGGCCGAGGCGATGATCCGCGAGATGGACTGGTACGACCGCTACCTAGACCGCGGCCGCGTGGACCGCAGCGCCAACACCTCGCCGGGCAACAAGAAGGGCGGGCTATCGAATATCGTCGAGAAGGCGATGGGCTCGATCGTCAAGTCGGGCAGCGCGCCGATCTCGGGCGTGCTGTCGCCGGGAGAGAAGCTGCGGCAGAAGGGCCTGATCTACGCCGCCACCCCGGCCAGCGACTTTATCTGCGGCACGCTGCAACTTGCCGCCGGCATGAACCTGCACGTGTTCACCACCGGACGCGGCACGCCGTACGGCCTGGCCGAAGTGCCGGTGATCAAGGTCGCCACGCGCAACGACCTCGCGCGCCGCTGGCACGACCTGATGGACGTCAACGCCGGCCGCATCGCCACCGGCGAAGCCACCATCGAGGACGTGGGCTGGGAGCTGTTCCACCTGATGATCGACGTGGCCAGCGGCCGCAGGAAGACCTGGGCCGAGCAGCACAAGCTGTACAACTCGCTGGCGCTGTTCAATCCGGCGCCGGTGACCTGAGGGAGGGGGGCGGCCGGTGGGGTGAACCGACGACCGACCGCCATCGGCGCTGGCACGCAGTCAACCGCACCGTCGCCCGATGCTTCGCAACAGCACCTGGAAGGCCGGCCCGATATCTTCCTCCTTGACGCACGCATAGCCGAGCAGCAGGCCGCGTTGCGGTGCGTTGTGCTGGTAATAGCGTGACAGCGGGCGTACCACGACCCCGTCCGCCAGCGCGGACGCCGCGATGGCGACGTCGTCCACATGCGCTGGCAGCGCCACCACCTGATGCATCCCGGCGTTGCTGCTCTTGCCGTGCAAGGCATCGGCGCCGAGGTAGCGCTCGACGAGCGTGGACAGAATCGCGCGCCGCCTGGCGTAAAGCGGGCGCATGCGCCGGATATGCGCGGCGTAGTCGCCGGCGCGCATGAATTCGGCGACCGTGGCCTGGGTCATCAGGTGGCCCGAGCGATAGAGTTCGGCGTGCGCATCCTGGAACAGCTTCGCCACATCGCGCGGCAGCACCATATAGCCCATGCGCAGGCCCGGATACAGCGTCTTGCTGAACGTGCCGATATAGATGACCGGCGCGTCGACCTGCATGCCCTGCAGCGACGGAATCGGCTGCCCCGAGTAGCGGAACTCGCTGTCGTAGTCATCCTCGACGATCCAGCTGCCATGCCGGCGCGCGTACTCGAGCAGTGCGCGACGCCGCTTGAGGCTCATGACGACGCCGAGCGGATACTGGTGCGATGGCGTCACGAAAATGAAGCGGGGCGCCGTGCCCGCTCCGGCTCCATGCGCGCGTTCGCTTGCGGCGGGCAAGGTCAGGCCTTCCTCATCCACGGGCCGCGGGTCCATCTCGATGCCGCCCACCTGTAACAGACCGCGGATGCCCCAGTAGCACGGCTCTTCGACCCAGGCGCGGTCGCCGGGCGAGCCGAGCAGGCGAACCACGAGGTCGATCGCCTGATGGATGCCTTCCGTGATCAGCACCTGATCCGCGTCGCACTGCACCGAGCGGGCAATGCGCAGGTGCGTGGCCACCGCCTCGCGCAGTGCCGGCATGCCGCCGCCATGGCTGTAGCTCAGCCACTCCGGGTCGGGTTGCCGCCAGAGCCTGGCCGAAATCTGCGCGAAGCGCTGGTGCGGAAATCTTGTCAGGTCGGGAACCCCCGGCATGAAGGCGCCCCACTGGATCGGCGATGCCGACGCGTTTGCCAGCAATGCCTGTCCTCGCGGCGAGAGGCGTGCATGGCCGGTTTGCACTGTCCGTCCGCACGGGATGTCCTTGGGCGCCGCGGCGTTGAGGTAGCGCTCGGGCGTAATGTCCGCCACGAACGTACCGCTGCCCGTGCGGGCGCGCAGATACCCTTCCGCCAGCAGTTGCTCGTACGCGAATATCACCGTATTGCGCGACATGCGCAGCTCCGCCGCCAGATCGCGCTGGGGTGGCAGACGGGTTGCCGGGGGCAGGGTTCCGTCGAGAATTGCGCCGCGGATGCTGTCGTACAGCCGCCGGTTCATCGGCGTACTGCACGATGCGGGCGCAGTGCCCAGACGCTGGAGGATGAGATCGCCACAAACGGATTTCATTGGCACCATCAAGAAGAGCGATCGGTCCGTGCGGCGATGGGCCCGTGCGGATCATGCGCCGGCGCCGCGGGCATCGCCCCGGCGTTGTCACGCCAGGGCGGTGCGCCTGCTGCGGTGTGGCTAGTAGCCGAGCGCGCAACCGTCCTTACGATGATCCGAGGCGCCGAACAGGGCGCCGCGTTCCCAGTCGATGCGAATCGCCTGCGCACCGCCGATGGCCGCCTGGCCCGGGCGGGCGAACTCGTACCCACGACTTTCCAGTTCCTGCCTCACGTCCGCGGGAAGCGTCGATTCGCATTCGACGGACTTGGTCCCCGGCACCGGAAAGAGCCGCGGCAGGTCGCTCGCCGCCTGGATATCCATGCCGTAGTCGATGACCTTCGACAGGAAGTGGGCGTGCCCCATGGCCTGATAGTGGCCTCCCATCACGCCGAACACCAGCTCCACCCGGCCGTTGCGTGTGGCCATGCCAGGAATGATGGTGTGCAGCGGGCGCTTGCGCGGGCCGATGCAATTGGCATGGCCGGCTTGCAGCGAAAAGCTCTGGCCGCGGTTATGGAACAGCACGCCCGAGGCGGGGTCGATCAGGCCGGAACCATACGGATGGAAGATCGAGTTGATAAAGCTCGCACAATTCCGGTCCTTGTCGACCACGGCAATATAGACCGTGTCCTTGTGCTCGGCTGCCGTCTGCACCGCATGGTTCGACAGCGCGTCGGCGAGCTTGCCCGCGCGCAACTGGTCGGCAAAATCCTGGGACAGCAGCGTGTCGATATCCATGGCGGCAAAGCGCGGATCCGCCAGCACCTGGTCGCGCACCGCATACGCCATGCGCGTCGCGTCGATTTCCTGCTGCAGGCGTTCGACGGAAAGGGGATCGCTGGTCGGCGCATAGCCCTGCAGGATGTTCAGCAGGAGCAGCGCGATGATGCCTTGCCCGGGGGGCGGGCATTCATGGACTTCGTAGTCCCGGAACCGGTTCTTGATGGGCGTCACGAACTCCCCGCGATAGCTCGCAAAGTCGTCCAGTGTGTGCACGCCGCCCTTGCTCCGCAGGTAGGCGACCATGGACTCGGCAAGTGCGCCCTCGTAGAAGGCCTTGCGACCGCTGGCGGCAATCGCGCGCAGGGTGGCGGCCAGCTTCGGCTGATGATGCGTTTCGCCCACGCGCGGTGCACGCCCGTCGATCAGCATCAGCTCGGCGCCTTCGGCGGTACGCTTGAGCAGCGCCTCCTGCATGGCCCAGTCCGTGGCGACCCGCGGCGACACGACGTAGCCGTCTTCCGCAAAGCGGATGGCAGGCGCGAGGATGTCCGACAGGGGGAGCTTGCCGAAGCGGTCGCGCAGCGCGGTCCACGCATCCACGGCGCCGGGGACGGTAATCGCATGGGGCGACTGGCGCTCGATCTGCTTGCGCGTGCCGCCTTCCGCCAGGGCCTCGGCGGAGATCGCCGCGGGCGCCCAGCCGGCGCCGTTATAGGCGGCGATGTCGCTCGAACCGCGCTCGCTGTACAGCGCAAAGCAATCGCCGCCGATGCCGGTGGAGCCGGGCTCGACGACGCATTGCACGGCACAGGCGGCGATGGCGGCGTCCATCGCGTTGCCGCCGGCCTCCAGGATGCGCACCGCGGCCAATGTCGCCGACGGGTGGGAGGTGGCAACCATGCCGTTCTTCGTCATCACCACGGAACGTCCGGGCCGTTGAAAATCTCGCATTGCTAAGGTCTTCCTGTTGGTTGGTTATCGTTGTTCAGTAGCGGGTCAGCGGCCGTCGGCAACCCAGGCGAGCGTGTCGTCGAGCGCGCCTTCGATGCCGTCGAACAGATCGCCAATCTCGCGCCGGGAGATGATCAGCGGCGGGCACATGTTCACGGTGTCACCGAGCGCGCGCGTGATGACGCCACGCGCGAGCGCATGCGTGCCGGCCCTGGCCGCAACGCCGGCCGTGACCGGGAATGCTTCCTTCGTGGTCTTGTCCGCCACCACTTCGACGGCTCCCACCAGGCCGATGCCGCGCGCTTCGCCGACCAGGGGATGGTCGCCGAGCGACGCCAGCCGGCTCTGGAAGTACGGCATGACTTCGCGCACGTGGTCGAGGATGCGTTCTTCCTGGTAGATATTGAGCGTCTCCAGCGCGACGGCGGCCGCTACCGGGTGTCCCGAATAGGTGAAGCCATGCCCGAAGGTGCCGATCTTGCGGCTCTCGTCGACCATCGCGCGATAGACCTTCTCGTTGATCATCAGGGCCGAGATGGGCATAAAGCCCGCGGACAGCTGCTTGGCGCACGAGATCATGTCGGGCTGCAGGTGGAACGTCTGCGTGCCAAACATCTCGCCGGTGCGGCCGAATCCGCAAATGACTTCGTCGACGACAAAGAGAATGTCGTATCGCTTCAGGATCTTCTGGACCTTGTCGAAGTAGGTCGCGGGCGGCACGATCACGCCGCCGGACACCATGACGGGTTCGGCAAAGAACGCCGCAATCGTGTCCGGCCCCTCGGCAAGGATGAGCTGTTCCAGTGCCTCGGCGCAGCGCGTGGCAAACGCGTCTTCGCTTTCGCCTTCGAGCGCGTGCCGATAGTGGTGCGGACACTCGGTGTGCAGCACGCCGGCGATGGGCAGGTCGAAGTCACGATGATTGTTCGGCAGGCCCGTGAGGCTGGCCGATGCAATCGTGACGCCGTGGTAGGCGCGCTTGCGCGAGATGATCTTCTTCTTCTCGGGCCGGCCGAGCGCGTTGTTGTAGTACCAGGCGAGCTTGATTGCCGTGTCGTTGGCTTCGGAGCCCGAGTTGGCGAAGAACACCTTCGACATCGGTACCGGCGCCATGTCCAGCAGGCGCTCAGCGAGCCGGATGGACGGCTCCGATGCCTTGTGGCCGAACGCATGGTAGAAGGGCAGCTTGCGCATCTGCCGGTCGGCGGCCACGGCGAGACGATGATTGCTGAACCCGAGAGAGGCACAGAACAGGCCTGCCAGCCCCTCCAGGTAGCGCTTGCCGTGCTCGTCGTAGACGTAGACACCTTCGCCGCGGGTAATGACCATGGGGCCCGCGCTTTCATGGGCACTCAGGTTCGTATACGGATGCACCTGGCTGGCGATATCCGCCGCTGCAAGACGCGTTGCCTGTTCCATTCCTGTACTCACATTTGACGTTGTGTGGGGCGCGGAGGTCAGATCGGCTGGACCCCGGCTTCCTTCATGACATCGCGAATTTTCGGGATGTCCGACTTGATCTGATCGACGAACGGGCCGGGGCCGATCTTGCTGGGGGGCAGTTCCTGGCCCAGTACGAACAGACGTTCCTTGTATTCCCTGGACTGCAGGATCTTCGACAGCGCGGCCTGCAGCCTGTCGGTAATTTCCTTCGGCGTGTCCCGGGGCGCGACGATGGAGGCCCACGACGACATGTCGAAGCCCGGAAAGCCTTGCTCCGCCACGGTGGGTACGTCCGGCAGGGTCGCGGTGCGCGTGGGGCTGGTCACGGCCAGCGCCTTCAGGGTGCCGGCCTTGACGTACGAGAGGCTGCTGGAAATCGCGTCGGCATAGATCTGGATCTGATTGCCGATCAGCGCGGGCAGTGCCTCGGCGGCGCCCTTGTAGGGGACGTGGGTCATCTTGACGCCCGAGCGGAGGTCCAGCAGCTCGACGGCCAGGTGCGAATAGGTGCCCGTGCCAAACGAGCCAAAGCTCAACGCATCGGGATGCTTGCGTGCATATTCGATGAGCTCCGTGAGGTTCCTGACCGGGAGCGAGGGGTTGGCCAGCAAGACCATCGGATAGTACGAGATCAGCGAGACCAGTTCGAAGCCGTCCGGGTCGTAGCGCAGCTTCTTGTATTGAAAGCGATTGGAGACGAGCGAGGAGGTGGTCGCCACCAGCAGCGTGTAGCCGTCCGGCCTGGCATTGGCGACCGCCTCGGTGGCAATGAGCGTGGCGGCACCGGGGCGGTTCTCCACCACGAACGACTGGCCCAGCGCGGTGCCCAGCATTTCGGCCAGATAGCGGCTCATGATATCGACGCCGCCGCCCGCGGGAAACGGCACCACCAGGCGTACGGGGCGGGTCGGCCAACTGGCTTGCGCCCATGCCGCCGCGCCGTACACCGCCAGTACCAATGCCAGGCAAATTTGTCTTGGAACGCGCTTCATCATCACTCCAGAAAGGTGGTCCGCATGCAAGGAGGGGTACCTCCTTGCACAGCCTTCTGCCCGGGGCCTGGACCGTATCGTACGCAATCCGCCCCGAATTTGAATACTCGTATACACGAATACGTGTATCCAATCCCAGATGATGAAATAACGGCACGCAAATGGCGTGCCGGGACGCGGCGGCGTGCGGGCGCACCGGGACCGTGCAAATGTGGAGAGGTCGCGCCGCCGCTTGCACGGGAAGCGGGCGTCGGCCCAGCCGTGCCGGCGGGTGGCGCCTCGTGGAGGGGCAAGCCCGTGGCGTGCACCAGAGCGAGAAGTGATCTCTATAATTGCTCCCCATACATCGGGAACCAACATGCTTCAGTCCACGTTCGAGCCTCTGCCAGCCAGTGCGCAAGAGGAGGCTTATCGGCACATCCTTCACGGCATCCGCATGGGCGAGATGCGTCCGGGCGACCGTCTGGTGCCGGAAGACATTGCCGCCGCGCTGGGCATGAGCCGGATGCCGGTACGGGAGGCGTTCAGCCGCCTGGCGACCGAAGGGTTATTGGTGATGCGACCCAATCGCGGGGTGGTGGTGCGCGGACTGACCGAGAAGGAGGTCAGCGAGGTCTTCGAGATGAGAGCGGTATTGGAAGGACTGGCCGCGAGCCGTGCGGCCGAGCGTGTCACGGACGCCGATATCCGCGATCTGGAGCAACTGCTGGCCAGGATGGCGGCGTGTGAGGCGAGCCTGTCGGACTGGATCACCGTGCATCGCCAGTTTCACGAACGCTTCTGCGCCATCGCCGACGCGCCGCGGCTCACGCATCAGATCTCGTCCCTGCATTCCGCGGTCGAGCCACTGATGCGTATCTGGCTCGAGAACTCGCCGTCGTCGGGCAAGGTCCAGGCCGTGCACGAGGCGCTGGTGGCGGCCTTGAAGGCCGGCGACCCGGCCCGGATGGAAGCGCTGATGCGCGCTCACGTGCGCGGCACCACCACCAGCATCACCGAGGCCATGCGGAAGGGCGACGAGGCGCCGGCGACGGCTTAGGCCGGAGTCACGCCACGCCGTTCACCAGCGTGCGCGCTTCCACCACCTTGCCGCGGTACGCCTCGAAGATGCGGCGCAGCGCGTCTTCCATGCTGACCTCGGGCTTCCAGCCGAGCTCGCTGATGGTGTTCTCGATCTTCGGCACGCGGTGCTGCACGTCCTGGTAGCCCTTGCCGTAGAAGTCGCCCGACGAGGTCTCGACGATGCGGGTCTGGCGCGCGTGGTCGGCGTATTCGGGATACTCGGCGGCCATCTTCAGCATCATCTCGGCAAGCTCGCGCACCGAGTGGATATTGGCCGGGTTGCCGATATTGAAGATCTTGCCGCTGGCCACGCCGTCCTTGTTATCGATGATCTGCATCAGCGCGCTGATGCCATCGGAAATATCGGCAAAGGCGCGTTTCTGCGCGCCGCCGTCGACCAGCTTGATCGGCTCGCCGCGCACGATATGGCCGAGGAACTGCGTGACCACGCGCGAGGAGCCTTCCTTCGATTCGAAGATCGAGTCGAGGCCGGCGCCGATCCAGTTGAACGGGCGGAACAGCGTGTAGTTGAGGCCTTCTTCCATGCCGTAGGCATGGATCACGCGGTCCATCAGCTGCTTGGAGCACGCATAGATCCAGCGCGGCTTGTTGATCGGGCCGTACACCAGCGGCGAGGCTTCCGGATCGAATTCGTCGTCGGCGCACATGCCGTAGACCTCGGAGGTCGAGGGGAACACCAGGTGCTTGCGGTACTTCACGGCCGCGCGCACGATCGGCAGGTTGGCCTCGAAGTCGAGTTCGAACACGCGCAGCGGATGGCGCACGTAGGTGGCCGGCGTGGCGATGGCCACCAGCGGCAGTACCACATCGCACTTGCGGATGTTGTACTCGATCCATTCCTTGTTGATGGTGATGTCACCCTCGAAGAAATGCATGCGCGGATGGTTCACCAGGTCGCCCAGGCGGTCCGACGACATATCCATGCCGTAGACCTCCCACTGCGTGGTTTCGAGGATGCGGCGCGTCAGGTGGTGGCCGATGAAGCCATTGACGCCAAGAATCAGGACTCGCTTGTGCTGCATGAAATCGGTAGTGGCGGCCGGAAGGGTCTGCCGGCGCTTGATCTGCGGAATGTCGAGGGGTCGCGGGGCCGAACCCCAGGGCCGAACCCCGGGCGCCGCGTGCGTCGCACGGAGGCGCTGCCGGCCTCGCGGCAACGGAAAAGCCGAGAGATTAAGCTGCTCGCCTTAAGCGCAGATTAAGCGGACCCGATGCGCCCGGCGCCGATCACTTCCTTCGCATAGGTGGCGCGCTCCATTTCCACCACGTTGACACTGACCTGTACGCTCTGGCCGGCGCCCGCGCGCACGGCTTCCGACAGCGCTTCGCATACCACCTGGCCCAGTTGCCGGCGCGTGGCCTGATCGCGGCCACCGAGGATCGAGAGCGTGCCGTGCACGAAGGCACGGTCGGCGGCGTCGGTGCCCTGGCGCCAGACGCCGAGCGTGACGCAGCGCGACTTGATGTCGGCTTCCTCGAACTGTCCCGTGGCCAGCAGCGCGGCATTGGCTTCGTCGAGCAGTTCTTCCTGCGAGCAGTTCAGACGGGTGTTCTCGGTGATTTCGATGACGAGGTGCGGCATGACGGCGGTCCGTGAAAGGTGCAGGAGAGCGCATGATACCTGCGGTAAGCTGATGGCGTGACCGTTTGCGGTGGTTCGGCCGGGCTGGTGCCGGGGCCCGCGCACACGCCCTTTGGCTATGTTCTTTCCTTGCATTCGTATTCAGTGACCCGTTGCTGGGCCCGCTTATGGAATTCCTCTCGCTCGACCTGTTTTTGCGCCTGCTATGCGGACTGCTCGTCGGGGCCCTGATCGGGCTCGACCGCAATCTGCACGGCAAGGCGGCCGGGGTACGCACGCTTGGGCTGGTGTCGCTGGGATCGGCTGCGGCAGTGTGCGTGGTGACGCTGACCGACCATCCGCCCGATGCGATCTCGCGCGTGATCCAGGGCCTGCTGACCGGGATCGGCTTCCTTGGGGTCGGCGTCATCGCGCGCCATGGCGTGCACGATCGCCCGCAGGGGCTCACCACGGCGGCGGCGATCTGGCTGTCGGCCGTGCTGGGCGCGGCGGCCGGGGCGGGTTACTACGCCATCGTCGTGATTGCGCTGGTGCTCGGGCTGCTGCTGATGCGGTTCGGCGGGCAGGCCGAGAATGTCGTGCACCGCTGGCTGGGCAACGAGACGGCGTTACGGACGCCGCCGGCGCGCGGCGACGCAAAGGGGAGGGATGACGGGGATGACGGAGAGCGCGGCGGTGAGGGTGGTGAGGGTGGTGAGAGCGGTGAGGGCGGTGAGGGCGGTGACGGCACCCCCCGCCATCGCCCCCACGTGCGCCGCTAGCGCGCGACGCGGCCTCAGTGCGTGCCCAGTGCCATCTCGATGCGCGTAATGCGGTCGCGTAGCAGCGGCCGCACCTTGTCGAGCAGATGCGCGGGCGGCACGATCGCGTTGGGGCCGCTGCAGCTCAGCGTCATCGGCGGTAGCGAACGTCCGGGGTGGAAGGCCAGCGCGATCGAGTTGATATCGGGCAGCCATTCACCGAACGAGGTGGTGCAGCCAAGCCGCTGGTTCTCTTCGCGCATGCGCGACAGGATGCCCTCGGCGTGCGCCGCGCTGACGCGCTCGTCGCTGCGAAACGCGGCCAGCGCCTGCCGCTGTTCGGCCGGTGGCAAGGCCAGCAGGTAGGCCCGTCCGGCAGCCGTGGCCAGCCCCGAGACGCGGCTGCCGACGTTGACCCGCAGCGTGAGATAGGACTCGGCGTGGCAGTTCTCGTAGATCAGCATGCGGCCACGGTCGCGCACGATCAGCGAGGCCACGCCCTGCGACAGATCGGCCAGTTCCTGCATATATGGCTTGACCACCGCGAGCAGCTCGGCGCCCTGGCGCGTGACCGGCGCGAGACCGAGCGCGGAGCTGCCGAGCCGATAGCGGACCGGATCGGTCAATGCCTGCAGATAGCCCAGCTCGGTCAACGTATGGGTCAGACGCGAAATGGTGGACTTGGGCAGGCCGCAGCGCTGCGCGAGTTCGGCATTGCCAAGCTCGGCGTCGAAGCCGCGGAAGCAGGCCAGCACGTCGAGCCCGCGCGCGAGCGCGGTCACGAAGTGGCGGTCTTCCTTGCGCGTGCCGTCTGCCTTGGCGCCGCTGCCGGCGGGACTGGCGAGACCGGCACCCGCGCGCGGCTCGGCGGGCGGGGCACCGTCATTGGCTGGGTCGAGGGGATCCATGGAGGGCGTGAAGGTCGACAATCAGGCCGTAGGCACGGCGGTTTCGCGCAGCGCCTCGCGCAGGCGGGCCTTGAGAATCTTGCCGGAGGGCGCGGCCGGCAGTTGCGGCACCACGCGGATCTCGGCCGGCATCTTGTAGGGCGACAGGCGCTCGCGCAGGAAGGCACGCAGCGCGGCATCGTCGAGCGTCATGCCGGCCCGCACCTCGACAAACGCGATTACCTCTTCGTTGCCATGCACGGCCCGTCCCACCACGGCCGATTGCAGCACGGCCGGATAGGCGTTGAGCGACTGCTCGACTTCTTCGGGATACACGTTGAAGCCCGAATGGATGATGATTTCCTTCGAGCGGCCGACAATCGATACCGCGCCATCGGCATCGATGCGCGCGAGGTCACCGGTGTGCAGCCAGCCGTCGGCGTCGATGGCCTCGGCCGTCAGATCGGGGCGGCGATAGTAACCCTTCATCACGTTGGGCCCGCGCACCAGCAACTCGCCGCTGCCATCGGGCGCGACGGCGTCCAGGCGAATTTCCACATGGGGTACGGCCGGGCCCACCGAACAGTCGGTGCGCGGCGCGTCCACGCGCGTCTGGCACACGGTCGGCGAAGTCTCCGTCATGCCATAGCCGTTCTGCAGCGGAATACCGAACGCTTCCTCGAACGACGTCTTGAGCGTGGCGGTCAGGGGCGCGCCACCGCACTGCGCGATGCGCAGCGAGGCGGTGCGCAGCGATTGTCCCTGCGCGCGACTCCATTCGATGGCCTTGGCGTACATCGCGGGCACGCCGTGCAGCACGGACAGTTGCTCTTCGCGCAGCGCGCGCGCCAGCAGTTCGGGGCGAAAACGCGGTTCGTAGTAGACCGTCGCGCCATTGGCCATGGGTCCCACCAGCAGCACCGAGAGCCCATAGACGTGCGAGATCGGCAGCACGCCGTAGACCACGTCGCCAGGCTGCACGCGCCGCTGGACGCGGCCGGACTGGCCGACAAAGGTCAGGTTGGCATGGGTGAGCATCACGCCCTTGGACGCGCCCGTGGTGCCGGTGGTGTAGATCAGTGCGGCGACCTGTTCCGCGGCATCTTCCATCACGGGCTCGCGCGCGGCCGCGGCATTGATGGCGCCGACCATCACGCGCCCCACAAAGGGCCATTCGGCCCAGCGTGCGCCGCGCGCGACGCCATGTTCGCGCGCCTCGGGATAGTCGCTGTCCAGATAGAGCGCGAGCCGTGCATCGGCATGTTCGATGATATTGCCGACCTCGCGCGCGGACAGGCGCGCATTGACCGGCACCGCCCACGCATCGAGCAGGCTCAGCGCCAGCAGAATGACCGCGCAACTCGCGCTGTTCTCGGTCACGAGCACCACGCGGTCGCCGCCCTGGACGCCGAGCTCGGTCAGCGCGGCCGCGGTCTGCCGCATCGCCGCGTCGAGCTCACGATAGGACAGCGCGCGGTGCGCGTCCTTGATGGCCACGCGCTCGGGGTCGCTCGCCACCCACGGTGCCATGGCCTCATGCAGGCGGCGGAAAGGCGCCGCGTAGCGAGCCTGGGGATGCGATTGCGAAGCAGGGGACGAGGATGGCCCGACGGGCGAAGCGGTACTGCACATGCAGAAGGTCTCCGAAATTGCTGGTGCCGGCGTGGGTTCGCCAGTCGTTCGATGGTGGGCATCGTCCCATCGATTCGCGCACGATGTCAACTGCATTGTGGAATCATAGTTCTGCAATGCAGAATATAGCGGCGAGGTCGAGCGGCGGCATGAACCCACTTGGCAGTGCGCAGATGCAGACGAGAATTATTTCTGTCGGGCGCGTGACTCAAGGCGTGTGGCGCAACGCGCGTGGAGCAAGGCGCGTGGCGCAAGCCTGGGCAACGGATGGCGCGATGGGGCCAGAGCCCTTCGCCCGAGCGGGGGCCGGCGTCGAATGAGACAGGCGCGAAGGATGGCGTGGGCGGCGAGACCGCCCACGCGCGGCTGACAACCTTAGTGCATGGCGGCCGGCGTGAGGGTCTGGTCGAGGGTCGGGCCGAGGGTCTGGCCGGTCAGTGCGGCGATCCCATCCATCGGCTCGGCGCGGTCCACCAGCGCGTCTTCAGCGGTGGCAGGCAGAAAGCGCGCCGGCGCTTCGCGCGCGAGTTGCTGCAGATGCCGCAGCTTGGCCTTGAGGTCGGCGTCCACGCGCGAATCGGGCGTAACGGTCGAGGGGCAGGCCACGCCCAGGATATCGAGGGCCTGGCGGAAATTCTCGACGGTCAGACCTTCGGCGGGATCGACGCGCACGAGTCGCTCGCGCTGGGCAGCCGAGAATGTCTCGGGCGCCGCGGTCGACAGGATGACCCATGCCGACGGTGCCTCGCGCCCGGCGAACCATGCGTCGATTTCCGTGCCATGGCCGCCGCCGGTGCGCGGCGTCATGCCTTCCACCTGGAGGTCGAGCTGTTGCAGGATCGCGGCGGGCGTGCCGCGCCGCCACGCGTCGGACACCACCACGCGGGCGCCGGCAATACCGAACAGGCGGCGCAGGAACCCGAGTGCGATCGGATCGAAAAACCTGACATCGCGCAGGGTCCCTGTATTCGGGATACCGCCCAGGCGCGCCGCGGAGCGGTCCGAGAACAGGACGCCGGGTACGTCCAGCATGATGAGGCGTTCAGACATGATTTCCCTGTGATGTAGATCGAGTTATCGATGCGTCAAGCGTACCCGGCAATCCCACGTCCAGCGTGCCGTCGCGCGTGCCCAAGTGAAACAGTTGTGTAACTTGGACGCGCAAGACGTAAATCCCGGTTACCTCTCGATGTCATTTGTTTCGCCCCGACACATCTGCATGGCGGGGCCTCTGAATGGGTGCGGATGCCCGCCCAATGCCACTCCCAACGGGCCGGCCCGACTGTCGGTTGACGCGTTGGGCTAAGGGTCTTTACCGATACGAGCCCGCTGCGCCGCCGCAAAAGCAGCCGTGGCAGGCAGCGCGTGGGCGGGCCAACCCCGTCATGACGGCAGTCGGGCGGCAAACTTGAGCGAGGTGCGGACGCGCACAGCGACGTGCGATGGTCAGGCCGGTCGCACGCGTAACGGGATGGCGCGATCGCACGCCTAACCGGATGGCGCGATCGCAGGCACCACGGCGGGCCCGGTCAACGAAGGCGCCGCCGACCGTGGCGCCTCAGTCCCGAACCCGGCAGGGCCAGGGGAAGACGGCCGTGCGCTAGAAGCGGAAGCGCGCCACGCCCGCTTCGAGGGCGGCGGCCTGTCGGTCGAGACGCGCGGCTTCCGCGCTGACGGCTTGCACCAGGGCGCCATTGCGTGCGCCGGTTTCCGCGAGCTGCCGCACGGCCTCGCCCACGGTGTGGATACCGTCGGCCTGTTCGTCGGCCACGCCGCGCAACGCTTCGGCAAGCGCGTGGCTGCGCTGCACCGCGGTCTCGATATGCGCCATGGCTTCGACCACGCGGGCGCTGTAACGCGTGCCGCTTTCGATCTCGCGCGTGGCATCGCCGATGATGCCGCCGATTTCACGCGCGGCGGTGGCGCTGCGCTGCGCGAGCGCGCGGACTTCCTGGGCCACCACGGCAAAGCCGCGCCCGGCCTCGCCGGCGCGCGCGGCTTCCACCGCCGCGTTGAGCGCAAGGATATTGGTCTGAAAGGCGATGCCCTCGATCACCGATACGATGGCGGAGATGCGTTGCGAGTGTTCGTGCACGGCGCCCATGGTGCCGCTCATGTCGCGCACCACGGCCATGCCGGCGGTGGCCGCTTCGTTTGCCGCGCGCGCCATCGCGCTCGATTGCGCGGCCTGGTCGTGAGTCTGGCCCACGAGGTCGGTCAGCCGCGTGACGCTGGCCGACGCCTCGGCCAGCGCGGCTGCCTGCACGCGTGTGCGTTCCGCCAGCGCGTCGTTGCCGCTGGCAATGCCCGCGCTTGCCGCGGAGATCTCGTGGGCGCAGGTCTGGATGCGTTCGAGCACGCCGGCCAGCTGGTCGCGCATGCCGGCCAGGAAGTAGAGCAGGCTGCGGTCGTCGCCGGCGCGCAGCGCGATGCTGGCGGTCAGGTCGCCGCTGGCAATGCGGTCGGCCGCCGCGGCTGCCGCGCGCGGCTCGCCCCCGAGTTCGCCGGTCAGGCTGCGGGCCGCAAACCATGCCAGCGCGGCCGCCGCCGCGAGGCTGGCTACCAGCAACGCGGTCATCGACGAGCGCGCGCGCGTCTGGCTTGTGGCGACATCCGCCACCGTATCGGCGGCCTGGCGTTCAAGCCCGACGCGCGTGGTCTCCACGCGTTTGCCAAGCTGCTGCAACTGGTCGCCGAGAAAGTGCCCGTCGACGGAGACGGCGGCGTCAAACTGCAACGGATCGAGCGGCTGTTTGCGGATCAGCGCGACGTAAGCGGCCATCATGTCCGCCGTGGCGGCGCGCTCGCGCTGCAAGGCCTCGGCATCGCGCGGCGCGGCCTGGCGGACGCCGTCCACCGCGCCCTGCAATGCGCGCTGCGCCGCGTCGATATCGGCCGCCGCGACGTCGCGCTCGGAGGTACTGGTGGCGAGCGTCAGGGCCAGTTGCGCGTGCCCGAGCCTGGCGAGCGCCGCTTGCGCGCGTTCGGCCGCAATCGCGCCGCGCATGTCGCGTTGATAGAGGGTATCGGTCTTCTGCGTGAGCGAGACCAGACTGACGATGCCGGTGAGGCCGACCACCGCACCGAATCCATAGACGAGCATGAACGCCGCGCACAGACGCACGGCTAGCGGCAACCGGGCGAGCTTCTGCCACACGCTCCCGTCATGACGGTGGGGCAGGCCGGGCTTGATGACTTGCAACAACACGAGACTTCACTCCTCCGGGTCCGCAGCCCGGACAATTCCTGACCCTGCGACCGGTGCCGCGCTGTCCGTTCTGTTCTGGGGGGCATGCGCCGTCACTGGCCGGGACCGATGGTCGGCGCGCCGTGTGACGATGCGATGACAGCCCGCGGCCGTCATGGCTGTCATACCGGTGACATATTTCTGTCATGAAATGACGGCCAGCAATCATTTTGCGGGCGCAATGTGGCGCCTGCGCATCCGTCCCCTCGGACAGCCCGCATCAGCCGGCGCCGATTCACAGATGTCTAGCGCCGGACTTCTCATGTCTAACCTCGTTTCCGGGACCGGTGCGGCCGCCGCCGCGAACCCGTTCATGCCGTCGGGCCTGCCGCCCCTGCCACCGCTGCACGCGGTGTTCCAGCCCATCGTGCTGCTCGCCGACGGCTCGGTGTATGGCTACGAAGCGTTGATCCGCGGGCCGCTCGGATCCCCGTTGGAAACACCCGACGCGTTGTTCCGCCTGGCCCGCGATGCCGAGGCGACCATCGCGCTCGAATGCCGCGCGGCCCGCACGGCGCTGGAGGCCTGGGCCGCGCTCGACCTGCCCGGCCGGCTGTTCGTGAACTTCAGCCCGCTGACGCTGCGCCATCTGCTGGCCGGCGGCGGCGAGGCCATGTCCGCGTTGCTGGCGGTCGACGGTGGCGCGATCGCGCCGGCGCGCGTGGTCATCGAGGTCACCGAGCAGACCGCGCTCGGCGATGCGGCGGCGTTTGGCCGCGCCATGACGCTGCTGGCGGAACGCGGCATGCAATACGCGCTCGACGACTTCGGCACCGGGCACGCCAACCTCGATCTGCTGGCCACGCTGACCCCGCAGTTCGTCAAGATCGACAAGTCGCTGGTGTGCGGCATTGCCACGTGCTCGCGACGGTTCGAGATCCTGCGCGCGGTCCTGCGCCTGATGCATGCGTTTGGCGGACGCGTGATCGCCGAGGGCATCGAGAATGCCGACGAACTGGCGGTGGTGCGCGACCTTGGCGTGACCGCCGCGCAGGGCTACTATCTGGGCCGGCCGGTGGCCCGGCCTTCGGGCGAGATCGCAGCAGGGATCCGCCAGGCGCTGGCATCCAAGCAGATCGCCGTATTTCCGCAGACGTTGCGTTCGGGATGGTCGGGCATGACGGCGGGCCGCTTGCTGCGGCCCGCGCCGACGGTGCTGGCCAGCACGCCCAACAACGACGTGCTGGCCATGTTCCACGCCCATCCCGATCTGCACGCGCTCGCGGTGGTGACCGAGCAGGGCCGGCCGCTCGCGCTGATCAACCGGCAGAACTTCATCGACTGCTACGCCATGCCGTTCCATCGCGAGCTCTATGGCAGGAAGGCCTGCATGTCGATGGCCAACCGCGATCCGGCCTGCTTCGATCGCGGCACGAGCCTGGAGACCGTGGCGCAGTGGTTTGCCGGCGAGCAGCGACGCTCGCTGGCCGATGGATTCGTGATCACCGATGGCGGCCGCTATCTCGGCCTGGGCACCAGCGCGGACCTGCTGGGCGCGGTGACGGACATCCGCATGGAGGCGGCGCGCTATGCCAATCCGCTCACATTCCTGCCCGGCAATATCCTGCTGAACCAGCATATCGGCCGGTTGCTGGAAGCGCGCAGCCCGTTTCATGCGTGTTATGTCGACCTGAATCACTTCAAGCCGTTCAACGACCACTATGGTTACTGGAAGGGTGACGAGATGCTCAAGGGCGCGGCCGCGGTGCTGAGCGAGGCGTGCGATGGGGCGCGCGATTTTCTGGGTCATATCGGCGGCGACGACTTCCTGATCCTGTTTCAGGGCGCCGACTGGGAGCCGCGCATCCGCAACGCAATGGCGCGCTTCAACGTGGCGGCGCAGGCCCTGTATGCACCCGACGATCGCGCGGCCGGCGGCATCCAGGGTGAGGATCGCCATGGGCGACCGATGTTCTTTGCGCCGGTGACGATGGCTGCGGGCGTCGTGCGGGTAAGCGGCGATGTCATGGCCGATGCGCGGCAGCTCGCCATCCGCCGGCTCGATATCCACCATATCGCGGCGGCCGCGGCCGCCGCCAAGCATGCGGCCAAGCGCGCGGAACACGGGCTGGCGCTGCTCGACCTGGGCGAGATTGCGGCGCGTGGCGGCCTGGCGGAGTGAGCGATCAGGAGCTGGCGTCGGGAGCCTGATGGGACGTGGCGCGATGCCGGACCGTGCCAGGAGAGCGCCAGGAGAGCGCCAGGAGAGCGCCAGGAGAGCGCCAGGAGAGCGCCAGGAGAGCGCCAGGAGAGCGCCAGGAGAGCGCCAGGAGAGCGCCAGGAGAGCGCCAGGAGAGCGCCAGGAGAGCGCCAGGAGAGCGCCAGGAGAGCGCCAGGAGAGCGCCAGGAGAGCGCCAGGAGAGCGCCAGGAAGGCGCCAGGAAAGCGCCAGGAAAGCGCGGGTGGCAAACCTCAGGCAGAACCCAGTTGCTGCGAATGGTGGACCATGGCCAGCATCGGGTCGCGTGGGACGCGTGCGAGCGCGCTGTCGTCGGGACGGTAGGACTCGAGCACGTCAAGGCGGTAACCTTGCGCATAGACCACGCTGACGGTGACGCCGTTCTCGGGACCCAGGGACAGCGTGCGCCGCATGCGCGAGACCAGCTGTGCCAGCGCACGCGACAGCGGCGAGAGTTCGCGCCCCCACACCACACGTTCGATGCGATCGTTGCTGAGCATGCAGCCCGCGTTGGAGAACATCAGCGTGGCGAGGTCGAACTCCTTCGGTGTCATCGCGATCCGGCGTCCGCGCAGCAGCGCGTAGCGGCCGGTGCTGTTGAGTTGATAAGGCCCCGCGCTGACGCTGAGACCGGCGCGGCTGCCCGCATGCAGGACGCGCCGCCGTAACGCGGCGATGCGCGCAAGCAGCACGCGTTCGGACAGCGGCTGCACCAGGTAGTCGTCGGCGCCGGCATCGAGCGCCTCGACCAGCGCGTCGTCGTCGGACTGCTGCGACAGCATCATGATCGGCACGTCGCGCGCGCGGGCGGCACGGACTGCGCGAATCACGTCGATGGCGGGAATATCGGGGAGCTCGCGGTCGATCAGCAGCATGTCGTAAGTGTCGTGGCTGATACCGTGGATGAGATCGCGGCCCGCGGCAAAAACGCTGCAGTGGAATCCGGCCATCGACAATAGTTGTTCGATTGCCTGGGGACGCGCGGCCCCGCTGGTCAGCAATGCGATATTGGCGGAAGTGGCAAGGGCCGGGGAGGCGGCGGGAGCTGCGGTCATGGAGATCTCTTCAAAGACGGCGACAAACGGAACGCGGGTGAGATAGTTCCGACGCAGAGTAGCCATGGCGCTTGCCTCCAACAATAAGCAAAGTCTGAAAATTCCGAGCACAACCGGAATCCATCGTCGTTAGCTGAATTCGTGGATGCATCGGTGGAGCACCGCCGGTTGCGTTGCCGGGGTGGCGTCCATCGCATTGGCTACGGGGTTGGCGTCCATTCCGGCGCGCGCTGCGGATGGTTGCATCGGGCAGGCCGCCAATGACCGTGCGCATGGCGTGCACCGCCGGCGGGTGGCTGTGCCAGAATAACGTTCATCCCGTTCCGGCCTGCCGTGGCAAAGCCCGCCTATGATGAGTCCCAGTGTCGTTGCCGCGATCGTTCTGACCTTTCATACCGTCGGCCTGCTGGCCGCGCTGCATGCCGTCATGACGGTGCGGACCGCGCCGGGTGCGATCGCATGGGCCGGCTCGCTGGTGATGATGCCGTACCTGGCGCTGGTGCCCTACCTGATCTTCGGCCGCAGCACGTTTGCCGGCTACGTCAATGCGCGTCGCTTCAACAACGACCGCCTGCGCGAGATTCGGCAGGACATGAGCGTGCCCGGCCGCGATGCGCTGGCGGCCTGCGTGGTGCAGACGCCCGCGGCCGCCTGCATGCGCGCGCTGCCGCGCCTCACTGGCATGCCGTGCGTGACGGGCAACGCGGTACGCCTGCTGGTCAACGGCACCGATACCTTCGCGGCGATCTTTGCCGCCATCGAGGCCGCGCGCGAGGTGGTGCTGGTGCAGTTCTTCATCGTCCATGACGACGATCTTGGCCGGGCGCTGCAGCGCCGCCTGTGCGAGCGTGCCGCGGCCGGCGTCAAGGTTTATTTCCTGTACGACAGCATCGGTTGCCACGCGCTCGGGCGCGAGTACGTGCGCACGCTGCAGCAGGCCGGTGTGGAGGCGCGACCGTTTGCCACCCATCCGGGCTTTGTCAACCGGTTCCAGTTGAACTTCCGCAATCATCGCAAGCTTGTGGTGGTCGATGGCGGCTGTGCGTTCGTGGGCGGGCACAATGTCGGCGACGAATACCTGGGCCGCCGCGCGCCGCTGGCGCCTTGGCGCGATACCCATATCGAGCTTCGCGGGCCGGCGGTGCTGGGCCTGCAGATGGCCTTCGCGGAGGACTGGTACTGGGCCGCGCGCGAGGTGCCGCATCTGCTGATGCCGCCCAACCCGACGGCCGGCAACATGGTGTGCCAGGTCGTGCCGAGCGGGCCGGCCGATAACCAGGAAACCTGTTCGCTGTTCTTCGTCGAGGCCATTCAGTCCGCGCGCGAGCGGATCTGGATTACGTCGCCGTACTTCGTCCCGGACGAGGCGGTCTTTGCCATGCTGCGGCTGGCGGTGCTGCGTGGCGTGGACGTGCGCATCATGATGCCGGCGCGGCCCGATCACCTCGTGGTGTTTGCCGCATCCACGCTCTATGCCTACCAGGCCATCTGCGCTGGCGTGAAGATCTACCGCTACCAGCCCGGCTTTCTCCACCAGAAGGTGATTCTGGTCGACGACGAAGCCGCGGCGGTGGGCACCGCCAATCTCGACAATCGCTCGTTTCGTCTGAACTTCGAGATGATGGTCATGACCGCGGACCGCGCGTTTGCCGCCGACGTTGCGCGCATGCTCGAGGCCGACTTTGCACATGCCCGTCCGGTGGGGCGCGCGGAGTTCATGACGGCGCCGGCATGGATGCGCGTGGCCATGCACGTGGCCAAGCTGTTCGCGCCCATTCTGTAGTGCCGCGCGTGCCATGCCGCCGCCCCATGGCGGGCACGACGCCGGGGCACGATACCGCCGCGCCATGCGCCGCGGCCTGTCAGGGGCTGGCAGGATTTGTGTACACTGTCTACTATTAAGTCAACGCCGCCTGCGCGGCGATCAACAAGAGGGTTAGCGCCATGAGCGAGACCGCTGCCATCCCGCCCGCACCGCCCACGTCCCCCCACGTCCCCCCACGTCCCCCCACGTCCCCCACGTCCCCCACGTCCCCCACGTCCCCCGCTCCGACTGCCCGCACCACCTATCGCCATGGCGATCTGCGCCGCGCGCTGCTCCAGGCCGGTATGGACCTGGCCCAGGCCGGCGGCCCGGATGCGATCGTACTGCGCGAGGCCACACGCCGCGCCGGGGTGGTGCCCAATGCCGCCTACCGCCACTTTGCCAATCGGCACGACCTGCTGCAGGCCGTGCGCGCGGCAGCGCTGTCGCGCCTGGCCATGGCGATGGAGGCCGAGCTGGCCACGGTGCCGGCCGAGGCCGAAGCGGCGGCGCGCGCCCGCGCGAGCCTGCGCGCCATCGGACAGGGTTATCTGCGCTTTGCGTTGACCGAAACCGGACTGTTCCGCACGGCATTTTCCGTACGCGACGAGGTCGAGCAGGATGCCGATCCGGCCAAGGCCGGTGCAAGCGGACTCAATCCCTTTCAATTGCTGGCGGCCGCGTTGGACGGACTGGTGACGGCGGGAGTGCTGCCGGCCGAGCGCCGGCCCGGAGCGGAGTACCTGGCGTGGGCGGCGGTCCATGGCCTGGCCATCCTGCTGATCGACGGGCCGCTCTATGGCCGCGCGGCCGAGCAGGCCGGCATGCTTGGACAACGTCTGGTAGAAATGGTCGAGAAGGGGCTTTGAAAGGTGAACGGACGGCGCGTGCACCCTGGCGCGATGGCGTAAAGCGGGAAAAGGCGAAGAAAGCGGGGAAGAGCGCGCAAAAAAACGCCACGCCAGCGGGGACCGGCGTGGCATCCAAGGGGGGAAGTCAAAGGAGGGGTAGACCTTGACTCCATCGGGGCTTCCGCAGGGGGCGGAAGCAGAAGTAATGTAATGAGACGAATCTCATGCGGAAATCGGATTTCTGCGAAACTGCCTGGTCTAAGGGTAGCGTGGGCGCGTGACCCGGCGACGCGAAGCAGGAGACAGATGATGCGGACATGGCGTGGATGGCGACTCGCCGCCACGGCGGGATGTGTGGCGATGCTCGGTGGCTGCGTGGCGTATCCTGGTTACGACGTGGCATATGGTTCGACGTACTATCCGGCGTATTACCAGGCCGATGGCACGCTCTATGCCAGCGGCTACGGGGCCGGCGTCACCTATTCGACCGGTTATCCCTCCGGTTACTACGGCACTTACGGCAGCAGCTACCGTTACTACGGCGGTTACCCCTACGCGCCGTATCCCTACTATCCCTATTACTACGGTCCGCGCTACGGCGCCGTGTATGGCAGCGTCTACTTTGGCAGCGGCTATTACCATGGCTATCGCGGCTACGGCGGCTACGGGCGTCACTATTACGGTGGCTACCGCGGCTGGCATGGCGGCTATCGTGGTGGCTATCACGGTGGCTATGGTGGGGGCTACAGCGGCGGATACCGTGGCGGCTATCGGGGCGGCTATCGGGGCGGCTATGGCGGCGGCTATGGCGGCGGCTATGGCGGCGGCCGCGGCGGTGGTGGCGGCCGTGGTGGCGGCCGTGGTGGCGGTGGCGGTGGCGGTGGCGGTGGCGGTGGCCACCGATAGGCGAGGGTCCGGCGTCCGGGCAGCCGGGCCGCGCCGCGAGCGGGCCCGCTTCTGTCTGGACAGTTACCGAGGCGCGTCGCGGTCTACGGCAATTGTCGCAATTGCCCGATCACCGACATCAGTCGCCCGTGCGCGACGGTCACGGCGGTCTCGTCCTGCAATGCTTCCTGATAGCGTTTGCGGAATGCCGCATCGCCACGCTCGCTGAACAGCTTCTGCGCGGCCCCGGCCACGGCACGGCAGGTGTCGTCGTGATGTGCCTGACCCTCGAGTTCTTCGTCGATCTCGATGATGAGCCGCGACAGCGGGTCGAGCCAGCGGAAGAAGGTCTCTTCCGTGACGAGTTGCACGAATTGCCCGGCGGGAATCGGCCCGTGGAGGCGTTCGTACTGGCTACGGTCGTAGCCAATGACTTCCTTATGCACCTGGAGCAATGCCGCGCGTAGCGCGCGCAGCCCCAACTTGCGGGTTTCCTGGGTGGCAAGGAACTGTTCGCTGGTCATTCCCGTCTCCACTTTCCTGTTGTAGGGCAGGTTTGTCTCGACGTCACCTCCCGGCCACGTCCCCAAACCGCGACGTTGCCTCCTGCCCGTTATCGTTCCTGACGCGCGCATCCGGCCACTCGCGACGCGCACGTTGCATTGGGAGTATAGGCAGCGCGTTCCGGCCGAACAAAGCGCCGCCGCCTAGCGAAATACCCGTATTGCAGCCCGGGGCCTGGCGATGCAGGCGATGTAGGACTTACGTTACCTTGCCCTTCGGTGGTGGCTCAGGTACGCTTCGGGGACGGTTCCGCAGTCGCTCAATGACCGCGCGCGGACGGCGCGTCGGACGCTGTCTGCGCAGTGACATTGCGGACAGTCGGCGTTTGCGACGAGGTTGCCCTCGGGCCCGGCGCAGGGAAGTAGCGCGCGAGCGCATCTTCGAACGTCGCCCGCGAAAAGCCGCCGCGATGCATGCCGACGAGCTTGCCGGTGCCGTCATAGAACAGCGTGGTCGGATACGCGGTGGCATGCACCGCGCGCGCGAACGACAACTGCGGATCGAACAGCGAATTGCGGATCTGCATGCCGGCCTCCTCGAAGAAGTCGAGCACCTGGTCGGGGGCTTCCGCCTGGTTGACGAACACGATCTCGATGCCACGGCGCTGCTGCTGCATGGCCGCGAGCATCGGCATTTCGGCGCGGCAGGGCGGACACCACGTGGCCCACAGGTTGACCACCAGCGGCTTGCCGTTGCCCGGCGAGACCTGGCGCGGCGTGCCGGCGGCATCGTAGACGACCACATCGGGAATGCGGCGGTCCGCGGTGGCGACTTCGACCGCCGCGGTGGTTGCGGTCCAGATGGTCAGGCCAACGCCGGCGGAGACCAGCAGCGGCACGCGCAGGTTGCGACGGCGAACCAGGAACCAGGCCAGCGCGATGGCTCCGGCCACGGCACCGGCGGTGTGGTCGAAGCCGAGATCGCGGATATCGAAGATGCCGGGCCAGTGCTCGCGATAGGCAGGCAGATACTGCAGCACGAAGACGATGCGCGCGACCACCAGCGCGATCACGACTACGATGCCGGCGATATTTTCGATCGCGGCGGGATGGCGGCTGGTGACGCGCCCGGCGATCATCGCCGCGATCAGGCTCACGATCAGGACGAAGGGGGCGATATAGGACGTAATGAACTGCAGGATCATGGCGGCGTGTGGAACAGGGCGATGGAGGAGCGGCAGGTTGCGTGTGTGGCCGATCGAGTGTGTGGGCACGTAAGGTCGACAAGAGAAGCGGTAAGGCAGGGCAGGGTCCTACCAGCGTAGCGCCAGCGGTCCGAGCAAGGCGCCCGCGACGGTCGGGATCGACATGCCCGCGAGATACCAGGTGGCCCAGAACGGGATCTGCATCTCGGGACAATGCAGGCAGTACGCGAGCGCGCCGGTGGCGCCGGCAAACAGCCCGGCCATGGCCCCCGAGAGGCGCAATTGCGTCGGTGCCAGGCCGCGCAGCGCCCACAGCATGAGCGCGAGGCAGGGCAGTGCGAGCATCGCGATATTGAGCGAACAGGTGCGCCAGGTCCGGCCCAGCACCAGGGCTTCGCGCAACTCCGGCGGTGCCGACGCCACCGCGAGCGTAGCGAGCAGCCATGCGACCCCGGCCGGGCCGGCGATGCCGAGCCACAGCCGATGTGGCAATGCGCCGGGGCTGGCCAGGCGCGCACTGATGGCCAGCGCGCTGATCCAGAGCGACAGCGGCAGCGCGAGCTTGAGCCAGAATGCGGGCGTGGCGAACAGCCGGTCGAGGTCCGCGCGCGTGCCGGGAAACAGCACGAGCAGCAGCAGTGCGACGGCGAGGCCGAGCAGCACCGGGGGCACCAGGCGCTTGCGCGCGGCATGCCGGTCGGTCGGCTCCAGGCCGGTGGACAGCATCACGATCAGATCGTCGGTTTTCATGTCTCTTCCTTCCTGCTGGCATGGGCCAGCGCCTTGAGGCCGCGATGAATGCCCACCTTGACGGCGGACGCCGACAATCCGGTCAGCTTTGCCGTCTCCGCCACCGAACGCCCCTCGAGCTTGACGTGGAGGATGGGCAGCCGTTGCTTGTCCGGCAATTGGGCCAGCAGCTTGCCGAGATCGCGACGGGCGTGCGCGGGTTCGTTGTCGCTCGCGGTGAACCATGCCACTTCCTCGTCAAAGGGGTCGTGCAGCGCCTCGCGGCGCGAACGCGCGCGCAGGTAGTCGGCAAGCTTGTAGCGTGCAATCGCCTGCAGCCAGGCCCCGAGCCGCTGTTCGGCGCGATAGGTGTGGCGGCTGTTATGCACGGCAAGCAGTACCTCCTGCACCAGGTCCTCGACGTCGTGCTCCAGGTACCAGAGGCGATGGCGGATCAAAGCCCGCAGATGGCCAGTCAGGATTCGCAGGAATTCACGGTAGGCCGTACCGTCGCCATCGAGCGCACGGCTGAACAGGCCTTCGAGCCGGTCTTCGATGGGCGTTGCCAGGTTGACTCCTGAAGTGGATCATGCGTGTCGCCAGCGTCCTGGCCTCGCCATGTCTATCGACGGCGAGGGGCGCGCGGTTACAGCGTCGGCGAAAAAATTTCCGCGCCGGCCCCCGGCCGCGCGGCGCACGGCGCTCACACGATCATACGTGGGGGTAAGTGCCCCTGCCGGCGGGAGAGGCGCTGGTCGGGCCGGCCGCATGAGGGGCGGCGGCCGCTTCTGCCACCGCTGTCACCCCGGTCGCGCGTGGCGCCGAGGTCAGATGCAGGACTGCGCGCAACGGCAGATGGTCCGAGGCCATGCGCGCGAGCGGGCTGGCATGGCGCGCCACCGACACCAGGTGCGCGCGCGGCGAGGTCCAGATCCGGTCGAGCGCAAGGAATGGCCAGCGCGACGGAAACGTTGCCACATGCGGTGTGCGTTCGAAGTAGGCGTGGAGCCAGCGCAGCGGCCGACCCCACAGGAACCATTCGTTGACATCGCCCAGCAGCAGCGTGGGTTGCGCCGGTGCCTCGGCGAGCGCGGTCAGCAGGCGCTGCACCTGCCAGCGCCGCTCGCTCGGGCGCAGGCCCAGGTGGGTGGCGATCACGCGCAACGTGAAGGTGCCATGTTCGAGGGCGTGGCAGGCCAGCACTGCGTCGATGGCGCCGCGCGGCTCCCGGCCCTTGACGCTGAGGTCGATATGGCGCACGCGCAAGGGGCGGTGGCGCGTCAGCAAGGCATTGCCGTAGTCCCCGTCCTCGCGCACCAGCGTGGGACCTGGCACCGCATGGTGGCCGCCGTGCTCGGACAGGAACCCGAGCATGTCGAAGCCGGTCGCGCGCGTTTCCACTTCCTGCAGCGCGATGATATCGGCCGCGAGTTCGGCCAGCACGCCGGCGATGCGGTTCGGCACGAAATGCCCGTCGATGCCCACACCGCCGTGGATGTTGTAGCTGGCCACCGTGGCCTGCGCATGCAACGGTGCCGCGGCCGGAGGGGGCATGCCGCGGGCGTTCATGTGGTGCGTTGGCGGGGCGCGGGCGTGCGATGCGAACGGGCCGGAACGCTCTCGGCATGGGCCGCCGCGTGCGCTTCGGCCGACGCCTCGCGGCGGACCTCGGTCCGTCCCGCGCATCCGGTACGGGACGTCGCCTCGTGGTGCGATTCGGCCGCGTCGCGGGCCTGGCCTTGCGCCTGCGCGTGCGCCTGGCGGCGCCGCTTGCGTCGGCGCAGCAGCAACAGCACCGAGGCCGGCAGCAGCAGGACCAGCAGGACCAGCGCAAAGGTCATCGGGCCCGGGTTGCGGGCCGCGGCGGCGATGCGGTCGACCAGCGAGGCCGACACCAGGATGCCAGGCGCCATGCCGATGGTGGTGCCGAGCAGGCAGTCGCGCAGGCGGATGCGCGAGGCACCCACCACCAGGTTGACCAGCGTGAACGGTGCCACCGGCACCAGGCGCATGACGACCATTGCGAGGATGCCGTGCTCGCCCAACTGCTGGCTCAGCCGGTTGAGGCGCTGGCCGCCGAAGCGGCGTACCGCATTGCGGCCGATCAGGCGGCCGACGGCATAGCCCGCGGCGGTGCTCAGCACGGTGCCGCATAGCGCGAGCGCGCCGCCATAGAGCGGACCGAATACGACCACGGTGACGACGATCAGCACGGTCACGGGCAGCAACACCAGGCCGCCGACGACATACGCGGCCATCATCGCGAGCGGGGCCAGCGGCATGTCGTCCACGCGCTGGACCATGGCCAGCAGCGCGCGGAAGTCCGTCCATTCGCGCAGCGGCGTATAGCGCCATGCGAACGCCAGCCCGGCCAGCAGCACGAGCAACAGCACCAGCATGCCGACGCGGCCGACGACGCGCGGACGCGCCTCGTGGCTGACGAAGGCTTCCACGATCTGCTCGCTGTCGATCGGCTCGATCGGGTCGAGCAGGTGGGCCGAGGGGGAAATGGCGTCGAGTTCCTCGGGCACCGACGGTTCCATGCGCGCGAGCGTGCGGCCCTGGGCGCGTTGGAGCGAGGTGATCGCCGCGATCAGTCGGCCCGGCGGTCGCGCGGGTGGCAAGGATGGCGCCGCAGGCGGCGCTGCGTCGGCCCCCGATGCCGGTGCCGATGGCGATGGCGATGGCGATGGCGATGGCGATGCTGTTCCTGCAAAAGCCTCATCGAGCTCGCGCGGGGTCACCGCCAGATGTTCGCACAGCAGACGATCGCGCATGGTCCGGATGGCCGCGGCAATGCGCGCGTCGCCGCGCGATTCGAGCACGATGTTGCATTCCGTGTCGAGGCCGAGCGAGCGGTTGTTGAGATTGGCGGAACCGATCGTAAGCAGGCGGTCGTCGACCACCATCACCTTGCTATGTACGTTGACGCATTCGTCGCCGAGACCGGGCACATACGGGCAGTACATGCGAAAGCGCTCGTGGCGGTCGGCCGCGCGCAGCTGGCGATAGAGTCGCGCGCGCAGCACGCCCATGCTGTGTTCCTCGAGCCAGCCGCTTTCGCTCTGGCGCGACACCAGCGCGATATCGGGGCCGTCCGGCTCGTCGAGCCGCGCGGCCAGCGCATCGGCGATCAGCCCGGAGCTGAAGTACTGGTTTTCGAGATAGAGATTGTCGCGCGCCGCGGCGATGGCATCGAGGTGCAGCGCGCGGATTTCGGCGATGCCGGGATCGTCGTCGCACGGCGGTGCGGTACGGCTGATGCCGACGCTGATGTCGGTCAGGTCCGGCGCCACCTGCGGCGGCCATGCATCGCCGACCGGACCGCGCGGCGTGCGCGGCGTGCGCCCGGTGGCATGGAGCCAGCGATGGGCCGCAAGCTCGCCGAGCGCGGCCGCCGCCTCGCCATCGACCATGCACTGCACGTCATGGAACGGGGCATAGGGCTTGCCGTCGGGATCGCGGCGTAACGGCTCGTCGGCCATATGATGGTGGCGGTCCCAGCGTCGGATGGTGAGATCAAGTCCGCCGACAAAGGCGACCTGCTGATCGATCACGACCACCTTCTGGTGATGCGATGCGCCCGGCGGATGGTTGCCGTCGAGCTGGAACGACAGCCGGCGGTGGGTCTGCCAGTGCATGCGCGCGGCCGGCAGCCATTCGCGTTCGAGCGCAAACACCATGGAGAAATCCCAGCTCAGGACGTAGACGCGCAGGCCCGGCTGCCGGCGCGCCAGCTCGTTGAGGAAATCGCGCAGGCCCGGCGGATAGCCGTCGTTGCTGCCGTCCGGCACCAGCGTCATGCGGCTGTCGATATCCCAGCCGAGGATGAAGACGGTATGGCGCGCGCGCTTGAGCGCCTCGCGCAGCGCGGCAAAGTACGCCTCGCCATCGACCAGCATGGCAAAGCGATGGCACGGCGCCACCCGCCAGCAATTGTGGCCGGGCTTGAGGATGGGATCGGACGGGGTATTCATGACAAACACCCGCAGCGCAATTTCCGGACCCGCACCTGAACGCGCATGGCGGCGTCGCGGCAGGTCATCGACGGGGGTGTGCCACGTGTGCGCTTTACCGTCCTTTGTAAAAAGGAAAGTCGGTAGCGGACCGTGTGTAACGGTGGCGCGAGCGGCCTTATCGAAGAGGGCAGTCTGTTGCAAATGGGCAACGGAGGCCGGTCACGGGCATCGGGCCATGTCCGGCGCACGGCGGATGGCCGCGATCCGCGCCGGCTGGGCCCGGGATGGAGTTAGTACCCACCCATGGTGGGGTATCGCACCCCTCGGTCGATGGATTGACGAAGCGAAAAAAACAAAAACGAGAAATCCGTTGAAGTTGCACCCAAGCCTCTCCATAATCGACCCCGGTGCTCACCAGGCCGGCCTCGTAGTGCTGCGAGGTGTCTGGCTGTTCGTCTTCTCTCGCTCTGCGCGGGTGGTGTCCTGATGGTGTCTTGGTGGCGCCTTTCAGGGCCCCCCGCGCGTTTTTTTCCGGCCTTGCCGGCTGTGCCGGCTATGCCGGTTTTGCCGCCGTTACCGGCGCCTTGCGGCAATTTTTGCCGGCGCGCCGGCCAGCTTGCGCAGCGGTAGACCTCACCCGCCACGCGGCCAACATGCGCACCGGTAGACCTCAACCCGCCGCGCGGCCGAGCGGTTCGTTGCCAGGCATCGGGAAGTTTTCCACGCGCAGCGTCTGTGGCATCGATAGCGAGATATCGGCTTCACGCAGGCGCTTGAGGATCTCGAACAGCAGATCGCTCTTGGCGTTGGCCGTCATGCGCGGGCTGCTGACAAAGCCGGTCACGCTCAGCGTGATGCCGTTGGGCGCGAGCTGGTTGAACATGACCGACGGCGCCGGTACATCGAGAATGGCCTCGTTGTCGCGATACGCGGCGAGCAGCAGGTCACGTACCTGTTCCGGATCGGTGTTGAGCGGGAAGGTCAGCTGCAGCGAGGCCACGCCCTGCGTGCTGTTGTTCATGGTGACGTTGCGCACGTTCTGCGAGATCAGCTGCGAGTTCGGCACGATCATGGTGGAGCGGTCGCCGAGCTGGATCTCGGTGGCACGCACATTGATCCGGCGGATATCGCCCTCCACCCCGCCGATGCTGACCATGTCGCCTACCTTGACCGGCCGCTCCGTCAGCAGGATCAGGCCCGAGACGAAGTTCTTGACGATCTCCTGCAGGCCAAAGCCGATACCGACCGACAGCGCGCTGACGATCCATGCGAGGTTGTTCCAGCGCACGCCGAGCAGCGAGAGCGCCAGCAATACCAGCAGCACATAGCCCACATTGCTGAACAGCGTGATCAGCGACGCGCGCAGGCCCGGGTCCATGCCGAGCTTGGGCAACATCTCCGCATCGAGCCAGCGCCGCACCGAACGCAGCAGCCACACGCCCACCGTCAGCGCGACGATGGCGTTGAAGATGCGGTCCGGCATGATGTTGAAGCTGCGCAGGCGCTCGCCGCCAAATACGCGCAGCAGGCTGTCCGCGAGCTCCGCCGGCGTGGTGCCAAAGCCGCCGGTCAGCAGTGCGATGACCGCCACCAGCAGCAACACACTGGCGCCGATGCCGGACAGCACCGTGGAGGTCTGCTCCAGGTGGTGGTCGGCCATGCCGAACAGCTGCTTGATCACGCGTCCGCTCGCATGATTGACCGAGAACACGCTTTCGCAGATATCGCGCGTCAGTTGCGTGAGCAGGTAGAGACTGCACAGCACGATATCGAACCAGACCAGCTCGTAGGTGAGGAAGCGCCCCACCGTGATGTAGCCGATCAGCAGCGCGCCGAGCGAGATCACGATGGTCAGCGTGACCGCGGCGTGGATCAGGCCCGCCAATGTCGCGCGCGCTTCCGGTTGTTCGCCTGCTGCCGCGAGTTCGGTACGCACGCGGTTGGCGCGCAGCAAGGCCGCGCCGATCACCACCACGACCACCAGCGAGACCAGCCCGCGCCCCAGCAGCGTGAACGGCACGCTCGTATCGAGCGTGCGGTTGAGTTGTTCGAGCGTGCCGGCCAGCAGCAGCAAACCGGCCAGAATGGACGGGAAGGGCCGCATGGCGAGCGCGACCGGGTCGGCCAGCGCGGGCAGGCGCCAGCTGGGATGCCCGGTGCACAGCAACGCACGGCCAAGGCCCGCGATCAGCGCGCTGGTCATCATCAGCTTGGCCATCTCGCTGAGCAGGTTTTCGAGGTCGGGCGGCGGCGCGTAATTGCGCGTGAGGGCGACGTAGGCCGCATGCACGGCGATCGCGGTGGTGGCCACCGTGGTGAGCGCCGTGGCCAGCGCCAGCGCACTGCGCCGCAGCCGGGTCTCGGGCAGGCGCGTCAGGCAGAACCATGCGGCGCCGCGTTCGATCACGCGCCGGCCGAGCGTCCACACCGCGAGAGCCAGCAACAGGAGCGCCACGGTGCCGGCGCGGGCGCCCGGCTGCCATGCCAGTGCGCCCATGGGCGCCACCTGGTCCCAGAACGCGTCGAAGCGGCGCTGGTCCTCATCGGTCCGCTTGAACAGCGGCGCCCAGAACTGCGGATTCAGAACGCTGTCCGAACGCAGCGCGAGCTGGTCCTTCAGGCGGCTGCGCTTGAGCTTGGCGAGCTGGTCCTCCAGGTTGGCGATATTGTCCCTGGTCTCGCCGGCCTGCTTGAGCGCGCCTTCGAGCTGGCTCTTGCGGTTGTTGAGGTCGGCGCGGTTGCGCGCCACGGCGGCGGCTTCCGGCGGCGTGGTGCCGGGTGCGGGCGGCGGGCCCAGCACGTCGAGTTGCGCCTGCAGCTGGGCGATCTGCGGCGTCAGTGCCGCGGTCAGTTTGTCGACATCGGTGCCGAGGCCTTGCAGCGCGTCTTCCAGGTCATGCAGCTTGCCCTTGCTGTCGGGGGCGGAGGCGGCCTGCTTGATGCGGTCCTGCTCGGTCTGGAGTCGCTTGAGTTCGGCGAGCGCATCGGCACGGGAGACGGTCGGTATCGCGGGTGCACTGGCATCTGCTTCACCTTCCGCGAGGGCAGACGCGTGGGCGAACGGCGCGAGGTGACACAGTGCAATCAGCACGAGGTTCAGCGCGAACTTGGAGAGTTTGCTCATTGCGGAAACGCGTGGATGATCTGGCGGGCCGGTCATCGGCGGCGCGGATCACCCGTCCGCATCATGGTGCCTCGGGTTCGCGCAGAGGCGAACCACCGAACCATGGGGGGCGGCGGAGCGGGTGGGCCGGATGACCGGGCGAACGTGCCGTCGCAACGACGGCACAGGGCAGGGGGTGCGGCCGCGTCACACGTGCTTTGCGCACGCACAGGGGCGACCGCGGAACGGAAGCGATTATACGCAAAGCGGTTGCGTCACACGGGCTGTGGCGCGCGCTGGAAGCACGGTTGGCGTGTCGCTCGCACGTTGCCGGGACGGTCCCTTGCGGCCTCGGTGACCTGTCGCTCAGGCGTCGTCGATGCCGTCGCTGATCCTGCTTCGTGCGATGCGTATCCGCGTGGCGCGTCGCGGCGCGACACCACCTGTTCGCGCATCGAGCCACGGATCAGAGCCGCGCTCTCGCCGAGCGGGGTGTCCATGGGGAAGTGGCCTGCTTCGAGGATATGGATCCGCGCCACGCGCCCGGTGGCAAGCCAAAGCGGCGGGCAAACGCGCGCGCAAACGTGGTCTGGTCCGGATAGCCAACGCCGAACGCGATCTCCAGCAGCGGCATCTCGCCGGCCATCAGCCATTGCACCGCCTGATCGAGCCGCAGGCGCGTCTGGTAGGCGTGTGGGGTATCGCCGAACGCTTCGCAAAACAACGCATGGAAGCGCCGCGCGCCCCAGCCGAAATGCGCGGCCAGGCGGTCGGCGCGCACCGGCGTGGCAAGATTGGCGCGCAGGTACGCGTCGATGGCCGCCACCGGAAAGCGTGCCGAGCCCGCATCGCCGAGCCGTCCGGCCAGCGCCGTGGCGAGGCGGGCGGCACGTTGCCATGCGTGTTGCAGCGGCAGGCAGCGCGCCGGCGCATTGAGCGCGGTCCCCATCGCCGTCCCCATCGCCGTCCCCATCGCTGACACCTCGGGGGGCGCGGCGAGCTCGCGCACGCACGCGGCTAGCGCCCCGTCGAGCGCGAACGCGCGGGGGCGTGCCATCAGGCCGGCGGGCAGCGCGACCGAGGCCGGCGGAAAGTCGGCGACAAGCTGGAAGTTGCCCACCAGGCCCGCGCAGACGTGATGCGCGCCGGCGGGGATCACGAGCCCGTGCGTCGCATCGACGCGATACGCGTGCCCGTCGACTTCGAGCTCCAGTGCACCGTCGATGCCGAACAGCAGCTGGTGGTAGTCGTGCGCATGGCCGAATGCCGCCGGCGCGTAGCGGCGCGGCTCCACGAGCGGGGAGGCGGGCGGGGAGGCGAGCAGTGGCAGGGGCACGGAGGCCGGTTCGGCGGCGGGCATGGCCGCATATTCTACGCGCCGGACCACCGCGCGGCTCCGGCCGGCATGCTGGCAACACAGTCCGGCGCGGCCCTCCGCGCGCCGGACGCTGACACCCCGAACGCGCCGCCTTATCCGTTTCGTCGAGCTGCATCACGGAACGTCTCACCCTTTTGCAGGGTGGCGAGTTGGCCGCATCCCTGTTAGAAACAGGCCGCGAAGGATGTCATGCAGTTTTGTCTCGTAGCACGGATGCGTCCTTTCCGTTTGGGAATAGTCAGAAAGGAATGCCTCCGGATGGAGAAACGTCGACAAAGCTTGCTCCGCGCCCATATCAAGGAATTTGTCCTGCCGCCGATCAGCGACGGGCTGGTACTCGGCAGGGCGTCGCCGATCGGCCATGTGGCGGTGGGCCGCGCGTTGAGTCTGCTATCGACCACGGCGTTCGAGCATATCGAGATCGACGACGACGTTATTTCGGACATCCTCGTGCGCAAGGCGATTTTGCGCAAGATTCCGCCAAGCCAGCTCAAGGCCTTTGTGCTGGAAGAGGTCAAACCGGCAATGGGGGCGGAGGAAATCATTCACCTGAGCCTGGAAATCGAGTTGTTCCTGGAACAGAAGCTGGGGTAAGCCGGGGTTTCATGCAAACGTTGCAAGTCAGGGATTGTCTCGATCCCTCCGCCCGGCGCGTGGGCGTCGACCAGCGCTATCGGGATCTCGCGGACGACGACATCGAAGGCATACGTGCATTCGCGGTTTTCTCCGAGCATGGCCACTTTGCCGGGCTGGTGACCGACCGCCAGGCCACGCTGTTTCCGGGCCGCATCTTTGCCGACCTGCTGGTACGCCGCCAGCCTGAACCCCTGTTACCCGACGACGATGCCGTGCGCGCGCTCCATCGCATGCGCGAGGAAATGCAGGCCTACCTGCCGGTGGTCGACCGCGACAGCAGCTTCGTGGGCGTGATCTCGATCCAGAGCGTCCTCGCCGAACTGGTGCGCCGTGCGGAGATCTACCGTCAGGAACGCGAGGCGCTGGTCACCCAGCTGCAGGCGGAGCTGGTCAATCGCCGCGTCTCGGCCAATATTCTCGAGTCCACCAGCGATGCCGTAATCGTGCTCGACCGCACGCTGCGCATCCAGTTCGTCAACCGTGCCTTTACTACCGTGATGGGCTATCCCGCCCGCGACGTGGTGGGCCGCCGGCCGGGCTTTCTCCGTTCCACGCGTCACAACAACGCGTTCTACGCCGACATCCTCGGCGCGCTGCGCGCGGACGGGCGCTGGGAAGGCGAGGCCTGGCTGTCGCGCGCCGATGGCTCGATCGCGCCCGACTGGGTGACCGTGAAGACCGTGCTCGACGAGCGCGACGGCGTGGTCAGCTATGTGGTGATGTTCTCCGATATCGCCCAGCGCGAAAGCCTGCGCGCGCAATACCTGCACCTGGCGTACTACGACAGCCTGACCGGGCTGCCCAACCGGCAACTGTTCCAGGACCGCCTCAATCATGCGATCGAGCGCTCGGCGCGGCGCGGCTCGGCGTTTTCGCTGCTGTTCCTGGACCTGAACCGCTTCAAGGACGTCAACGACACGCTTGGCCATTCGTTTGGCGACCGCCTGCTCAAGGTGGTGGGCGAACGCTTCCGGCGGCTGGTGCGCGAGAGCGATCTGGTGGCGCGGCTGGGCGGTGACGAATTCACGTTCATCCTGCACGACACCGACAACCCCGAGCATATCAACGCCACCGCCAAGCGCATCTTCGAGGAACTGACCCAGCCGATCGCGCTGGACGGCATCCAGAGCTATGTATCGGCCAGCATCGGCGTGAGCCGCTATCCGGCCGACGGCACCACCGCCGAGGCGCTGATCATGAATGCCGATGCGGCCATGTACAGCGCCAAGGAGGACGGCATCGGCGCCTGCCATTTCTATTCGCCCAAGCTGCACGACCGCATGCTGAACCGGCTCGATATCTCCAACGCGCTGCACCGCGCGCTGGAGAAGGACGAGTTCTCGCTGGTGTGGCAACCGCAGGTGTCGCTGGCGACCGGTGCCATCGTCGGGGCCGAGGTGCTGCTGCGCTGGAATCGCGATGGCGTCAAGGCGGTCTCGCCCGCGGAATTCGTGCCGGTGGCCGAGGAGACCGGCATGATCGGCGCCATCGGCGACTGGGTGCTGCACGAAACCTGCCGTCATGCGGCGCGGCTCGAAGCGTTGCCGATCGACCCGGACTTTCGCATCGCCGTCAATTTCTCGCCGATGCAACTGCGCTGGCACAAGGAAAAATCCGTGCTGCGCACGATCCACGAGCACGGACTGGACTGCCGCCGTTTCAAGATCGAACTGACCGAAAACTCGCTGTTCCTCAACAAGGAGGGCATGGCCGAATTCGTGCGCGAACTCGGCGCGGCCGGCGTGGCGATCTCGGTCGACGACTTCGGCACCGGCTACAGCAACCTGTCGAGCCTCAAGCATCTGCCCGTGAGCGAACTCAAGATCGACCGCTCGTTTATCCACGACATGCAGGAGTCGCGCAGCGACAAGCAGATCGTGCTGGCCATGATCGGCATGGCGCAGATGCTGGGCTTGCGGGTGGTGGCCGAAGGCGTGGAACACCCCTGGCAGGTGGCGATCCTCAAGGATTTCGGCTGCGATATCGGCCAGGGCTATCTGTTCAGCCGGCCGGTGGCCTTCGACGAACTGGTGCGCCGGCTGGCGGCGGCACCGGTCGATGTACGGGCCTTGCTGTCGGCAGGCTCGCCCGTCCAGTCCGCGCTGGCCGGGGCGGCCTGAGGGCCGCGGCAAGACGTACCGCTCGCGGTACCGTACCCGCGGGCGCGCCGGCCGTTGTGGGCCGGCGCGGCGCGCCCCGGTACCGCGCTCGCGAGCGGGTCAGACCAGCGTGATCGCCGGTGCCACGTCCGCGGCCACTTCCACCGTCTGCGTGCTGGCGGTGGCGGTGACCGGTGCGGCGCCGCTCGCGTCCACGCGCGCCATCTTGTGGAAGGTGCAGCTCAGCTTGGCCGGGGTCAGCGTGACGATGGCATAGCCCTGCGCATCGGTATCGGCGTAGTGGAGCGTGGCCGGGTTGTTCTTCTTCAGCGTGTCGTTGAGCGTATTGACCACGGCGCTCACCGGCGTGGTGTACACCAGCGAACGCACCGCGGCGAACGCCGGGTTGAAGTCGACCACTTCCTTGAGGAAGCTCCAGAACGAATTGCTCGACATGCCGGCCGACACCAGATCCACCATGACGGGCGTCGGCGTGGTCGCATCGTGGTCGTCCATCACCACGCCGGCAAAGAACGAGTGGATGTCGCCGGTCAGCGCCACCACGTTGCCGATGCCTTCGGTCTTGAGGTGGTTCATCAGGTCGTTGCGCTCGGCGTTATAGCCATCCCACATGTCGGCGTTGAGGATGAAATTGTCGAGCAGGTTGACCGCCGGCAGGGCCTTGTCGAGCGCCGGTGCCCATTCCTGGTCGAACTCGTTCTGGTCGAGCGCGCCGAGCACGTTGACCAGCAGGTTGCCGAGATTGGTCCACGCCAGCGTGGGATAGGCCGGGTTGGTCTTGCCCACGGCGAGATCGGCCGTCACGGCGGTCTTGACCAGGCCTTCGAGCGTGGCATTGCCGGTGTTGCCGCCGGCGGCAAGCAGCGAATCGGTGATGCTCTGGATGACGCTGGCGGTGCCGTCGACCTTCATGCGCAGCAGCGAGACTTCATTGCCCCACAGCTTCCACTTGGTGGTGGCGCCGGACATCTGGTCCTTCCACCATTGGCGCTGCGTGTCGCCAAGCATCGAGACCGGCGTGATGGCACCGCCGGCGGCGCTTTGCTTCTGCGCCGCGGCGGCGTCGAGCGTGGCCTTCGCGACAAAGTAGCGGCTGCCGATCTCGCCGCCGGCGGCGGCCTCGGGAATGACGTGGTCGGCGCGGTAGAGGCGCTCGTCGGTCATCACCAGCGTGGCAAGATCGCCGAACTCGAACTTGCGGTAGATCTGGATGTTCTGGAACGACGGGTTGGTCAGGTCGAGGCTGACGTCGGCCGGCATGAATTCGAACCAGGCCTGGTTGGCGCTGCGGCGGCGGCCGACCTGTTCGGTCTGATCGTCGGTGGGCGTGTAGGTCTGGTGGTCCTGCCAGCAGTCGTCGGAGAACTCGTGGTCGTCCCAGATCGAGATGACGGGGAACGCCGCGTGCACGGCCTGCAGGCGCGGATCGGTGCGATAGGTCTTGTACAGGTAGCGGTAGTCGTCCAGCGTGGTGGCGTACACCGAGTTGTCGGCAAGCCGCGTGCCGTTGGGCAGCTTGAGCTGCGGGTGGGCAGCCTCGACCTTGCCGGTCTGGAAGTCCGCGCCGACGGTCTCGTAGATGTAGTCGCCCATATGGACCACGAAATCGAGATCGGGCATGGCGGCGAGCTCGGCCATGCCGGCCCAGTGGTTGACGCTCCAGTCCTGGCACGTCATGAAGGCGAACTTCAGTTGCGACACCGGAGTACCCGCGGCCGGCGCGGTGCGCGTGCGGCCGGTCATGCTGGTGACGCCGTTGACGAGATAGCGGTAGTAGTAGGTGGTAGCCGCGGTCAGATTGCTGACCTTGGTGCGCAGCGTGTAGTCCCAGTCGGGCTGGGCCTGATGCACGTCGTTGACGATCAGGCTGGCAAAGTCCTGCGTGGCCGAGACCTGCAGCGTCACGTCGACCGGCTTGCCGCCGTTATCGCCCTCGACGCGCGTCCACAGCATGACGCTGTCCGGCTTGGGATCGCCGGACGCGACCCCGTGCCTGAACGTGAAGCCCTGCGGCTGTTGCGTGCCTCCGCCGGTATCGGCATTGGTCGGGGGGGCGTCGTCGCTACCGCCGCAGGCGGCCAGGCCGGTGGTGGCGACGGAGACCGTGACAAAACTACCCCATTTGAGAAACTGGCGGCGATCCATTCTGTTATTCCGTAGGTGTGGAGAAAGTCGTGTGTTGTTATGTCTCGCACGGAGCTTTTGCCACGCCCGGCGAAGGCGCCAATTATTAATTTCATGTGTGACCGATTTGTGTCCTACCGCATGACGATACGGACATGTATTACAAGATATTTCAAATGCGGCAAGACATTCGAGTCATGGCCGGTTAAAGTAAATGCCGCCGCTGGTTTAAAGATGCAGACATAGCGAGACATTGATTCATGCCAACGCCATCGAACCGGGATGCCACCGTGGATGACAAAGACCTTGCCGCGCGCTTGATTCGCGAGCTGAAGCTGGTGCCGCACCCTGAAGGCGGCTTTTATCGCGAGACCTGGCGCGACCCGCTACGCGTGACCAGGCCTGACGGTGCAAGCCGCGACGCTTCCACCGGGATTTATTACATGCTGTGCGCCGATAGCTATTCAGCGTGGCACCGGATTCAAGCGAACGAGGCCTGGCATTTTTATGCGGGCACGCCGATCGACGTCCACGTCCTGAGCGGGCGCGACACCGTGATTACGCATCGGCTCGGTAATCCATTGCAATATTCGGAGGCGCAGTTCCAGGTCGTGGTGCCGGCTGGCCATTGGTTTGCGGCGGAACGCGTAGCGGGCGCGCACGGATTTGCGCTGGCCGGTTGTACCGTGGCGCCGGGATTCGAGTTCAGTGAATTCGAGCTGGCCGATGCGGCCGCGCTGGTGCGCGAATATCCGTCGCACCGCGCGTTGATCGAGCGTCTGGCGCCGCGCTAGCCGGCGCCGGTGATGGCCGGCGCGGTGGCCGTGTGCCCCGCGTCCGCATGGTCCGCGGGAGGGTCGGGCCGATCGGCATGCTGGCGGCTGCGGCGGGCCGCGGCGAAGTCGGCCGCATTGCCGATATGCGCGCGCATGCGCTGCGCCGCGAGTTCGGGGTCGCGCGCCTCGAACGCATCGAGGATCGATTCGAGTTCGGCAAACGATTCCTTCATGCGCGGCGGCGGGGAGGGCGTCATCTTCTTGAGCCAGCGCACCTTGTCCAGCAGGTTCAGCAGGCTCTCGGTCATCAGCGCATTGCCGGCGGTGCGATAGATCGTCGAGTGGAACATCGAGTCCAGCTCGTTGAAGTCGTCGAACACGTCCGGGCCGAACTCGGCATCGCCCGGCGGCGCCAGGCGACGGAACGCGGTGCGCAGCCGGCGCAGGGCCTCGTCGGTGAAATGCGTGCAGGCCAGTCGTGTGACGTGGGTTTCCAGCAGCAGCCGGTATTCGAAGATGTCGTGGATCTCCTGCTCGGTCACCGACTTCACATAGGTGCCGCTCTGCGGGCTGACCGCGATCCAGCCATCGTTCTTCAACTGGGCAAACGCCGTACGGATGGGTGAGCGGCCGCAGCCGAGCTCGTCTGCCAGGCGCGCTTCCGACAGCTTTTCGCCAGGCGGATAGTGCAGGCCGATGATGCGCTGCTTGATTTCGTTGTAGACGAGCGTGGCGACCGCGGAGCTCTCCGGGACCTTCAACTCGTTGGCGATTTTCACCTGGGCCTCCCGGTTGGCAAGCCCCTTGCATGGGGCGGGATATCTATCAATGTAGTCGGGTAGTTTATCGCACCGGCAACGATGCGCCAGCGCACGGTCACGCAAGTGCACATTCGGCACGATGTCTTCCAATGCCGCACCCGCCGGGCGCACCAAAATAAGGCGTAGACGCCGCAGGTCGGCCGCGCCGGCCCATCAATGGTGCCATTTAACATTCTAGTTGACTAGTTTGGTAATTGACTCCTACGATGAACATGCCCCCACATTGAGGAGAAACCTCATGTCTTTGCGTCGTGCCCTCCGCTGCCTGGCGCTTGCCGCCGGCCTCCTGTCCGCCGTGGCCCAGGTCCCGTCCGCCCATGCCCAGTACCCTGACAAGCCCATCCGCTTTATCGTTCCGTTCCCGCCCGGGGGCGCGGTGGACGTGCTGGGCCGTGTGTCCGCCAAGATGATCGGCGACGCCACGCATCAGTCCGTGGTGGTCGACAACATCGGCGGCGCCGGCGGTGCCATCGGCTCGAAGATGGCAGCGCAGTCGGCGCCGGACGGCTATACGCTGCTGATGGGCTCGACCAGTTCGCTGTCGATCAATCCGCTCTATCAGAAGGTCGGCTACGACCCCGTCAAGGACTTCACGCCGATCACGCTGGTCGCCTCCGTGCCGCACGTGCTGGTGGTCGATCCGGCCTTGCCGGTGAAGACGCTGCAGGAGTTCATCGCCTATGCCAGGGCGCGCCCCGGCAAGCTCAACTTCGGTTCGTCGGGCCCCGGCACGCCCCATCATGTGGCCGGCGAGATGTTCAACCAGATGGCGGGCGTGGACCTCGTGCACGTCCCGTACAAGGGCACGGCCCCGGCGCTGGTCGATGTCATGAGCGGGCAGGTCAGCCTGATGTCGGTGGAGATCCTGGCCGCCGCACCGCAGGTCCTGGCCGGCAAGGTGCGCGCGTTGAGCATTGCCGCCAACCAGCGCAGTCCGTTGCTGCCCGACGTGCCGACCGCGCGTGAAGCGGGGCTGCCCGGCTTCGAGGTGACCTCGTGGTATGGCGTGGTGGCACCGGCCGGTATTCCGCCCGCGGTGGCGGCCAGGCTGTCGGCCGCCGTGGCCAAGGGCCTGGAGACCCCCGAGGCCATCGAAAAGCTCAAGGCCCTCGGTGCCAATCCCGTGGGCGGTTCGCCAGAACAGTTCCATACGTTTCTGCGCAACGAGAACCTCAAGTGGGGCAAGGTCATGAGCGCCTCGAATATTTCCAACAAATAGCCGGCGAGGCGGGGCGGTGTCAGCCTGCGCGACACCGTCCGCGCATCTCCGGTGTGCCTGCATTCCCAATCCGTATCCGACCGTGCCCGACCTGGACGCGTCCGCAGCTGGCGCCGCCAGATATTTTTTTGGCGCCACTGGTCGACTAGTTTTCCAGATGGCTGACCGTATGCCGCGATACGCCACCACCACGCACCAGCCCACCCTGTAGAGGAGCCCATGACGTCTTCCACCTTTTCCCCGGCACCCACGTTTTCGCCGGCACCCATGTCTGCGTCGGAATCCATGTTTTCGCCCGCGCATTACGCCGCCACGCGCCTGCCATTGCATGAAGCCTCGCCCCTGCCGGGCTGGTGCTACACCTCGCCCGAGTGGTACCAGCGCGAGATCGACACCATGTTCCGCAAGGACTGGCTGTGCGTGGGCCGCGTGGAGCAGGTGCCCGAGCCGGGCAGCTATTTCTCGATCGAGGTCATCGGCCAGCCGCTGATCGTGGTGCGCGACGAGCACGGCGACGTGCGCGTGCATTCCGCGCTGTGCCGCCACCGCGGCGCCATCATCACCGAGGGCGCGGGCAAGTGCCGCGCGTTCACCTGCCCGTATCACAGCTGGACCTATGCACCGAGCGGCAGGCTGATCGGCACGCCGGGTACGCCGCCGCCGATGGCTGGCGTGGCCGGCTTCAACCCGGCCGACCATGGCCTGCGCCCGATCCGCAGCGAGATCTGGGGCGGCTTCATCTTCATCACCTTCAACGCCGGGGCCGAGCCGCTGCTGACGTGGCTGGGCGACCTGCCCGCATTCCTGGCCGGCTACAGGCTCGACGAGATGCAGTGGACCAACCGCGATACGTACGAGGTGGACTGCAACTGGAAGGTGTGGCTGGAGAACGCGTTCGAGAACTACCACGCGTGGACCATCCACCGGAAGCACATGGATCCGAAGCACCCGCAGAACTGGCGTTTCGAGAAAACGCAAGGGCCATGGGAAGCGATGTTCAGCAAGCGCAGCATCGTCGCGTATGCGGGTCTGCCCGAGATCGACGGGCTGGAGGCGGACAAGGCCGCCGGCCTGTTCCACATCTGGGTGCAGCCGAGCCTGCAGATCATCCTGACGTCGTCCTATATGAAGTTCCGTCAGTACCTGCCCGAAGGGCCCGAGAAACTGCGCCTCTACGAGAACTGGACGTTCCCGCGCAGCACCATCGCGCGTCCCGATTTCGGCGACATCGTCGGCCCGGCTTACTACCACAAGTATTCGGAGATCGTCCGTGAAGACCTGGGCATCAATCCCAACGTGCAGAAGGCGATGCGCACTGGTGCCTATGAGCCGGGCCGCTTCTCGCTCGAGGAATACATCGTGCATCGCATTGCCAATCATGTGCTGGACCGCGTGGTCGGCCCCGACGCCGACGCCTCGCGCCAGAAACGCGAAGGCACGGCGCTGCAGGCGGCCTGAAGTTGGCCCGAAGCTGGCCCGAAGCTGGCCCCGATTCCGCTACCCACATGACCAGGGAGACCTCACCCATGCCCGCCACGCGCCCCTATACCGAAGCCGATCCTCTGCACGTGCATATCGAGAACTCGCGCACGATGATGCCGGTGTTCACCGTGCGGCCCGACCAGTATGACGCGGCCCTGCTGCGCCACCCCGATGTGGCCGCGCGCCTCCGTACCACCTGGGGCACCGACCAGGACATCTATCGCGACGCGCTGCAGACCGCCGATGCGATGATCACGTACCGCTTTCCGCATCGAACGCTCGGTGCGGATGCGCGCCGGCTGCGCCTGCTGCAGGTGCTGGGCGCGGGCGTCGACTACCTGCTGCCGCTCGACTGGGTGCCGCCTGGCATCGAGGTGCTGACCAACAGCGGCGCGCACCTGCCCAAGGCCGCGCAGTCGGGCCTGATGGCGCTGCTGATGGTCAACGCGCGCATGCCGGCGCTGATGTGGAATCACCGGCGCCATCGCTGGGACCGGCAGTTCACCTCGGCGCTCAACGGCAAGACCGTGCTGATCGTCGGCGTCGGTACCATCGGCGGCGGCATCGCGGAGCTGGCCAGGCAATTCGGCATGCAGGTGCTCGGCATTCGCCGCAGCGGCGCGCCGCATCCGGCCGTCGACGAGATGCACGGACCCGAGGCCCTGCATGCGCTGCTGCCGCGCGCCGACTTCGTCCTGCTCAATACCGCGCTGACCGAGGAGACGCGTTTCCTGATCGGCGCGGACGAGATCGAGCGCATGCGGACCGGCGCGGGGCTGATCAATATGTCGCGCGGCGGCCTGATCGATCCGGCCGCGCTCGATGCCGCCTTGCGCGCCGGCAAGCTCAGCGGCGCGATGATCGACGTGACGCATCCCGAGCCGCCGACGGAGGACTGGCCGTACTGGGAGACGCCCAATCTCGTGATCACGCCGCATGTGCTGTCCGACGATATCGAACACTACATCCCGCATACGCTCGACCTGTTCTTCAACAATCTCCGGCGCCATCTTCAGGGCGAGCCGCTGACGAACCTCGTCGATCTGTCGCGCAGCTACTGAGCGGGAAACAGGAGGAGACATGAGTCAGGCGACCCAGGCGTTGAGCGGCGAGCTGCGTCTCGTGCGGGTGGTGGCAATGCAGGCGGTTGCCACCGATGTCATGCACTTTGAACTGTGCGCCGCGGACGGGCGACCCTTGCCGCCGTTCGCGGCGGGCGCGCATATCGACGTGCATACGCCGGCCGGCCTGGTGCGGCAGTACTCGTTGTGCGGCGTGCCGGGCGCGACGGAGCGCTATGCCATCGCGGTCAAGTACGAACGCGCGGGTCGCGGCGGCTCGGCCAGTCTGCATGGCGACGTGGAAGTCGGCAGCGCGCTCGGCATCTCCGCGCCGCGCAATCATTTTCCGCTGGCGGACAGCACCGGCCACAGCATTCTCGTGGCGGGCGGCATCGGTATTACGCCGATCCTCGCCATGATCGAGACGCTGCAGGGCGCGGGGCGTTCGTGGGAGTTGCACTACGGCGCGCGCTCGGCCGGGCACGCCGCCTTCCACGCCGACCTTGTCGCGCGCTTTCCGGAGCGCGTACAGGGCTACTTCGGCGAGACGCCGGTGCTGCCGGTGCAGAACATCGTCGATCGCATCGATGTGCTCGGCGACGACACCCATCTCTACTGCTGCGGTCCGGGCGGGCTGATGCGCGCGGTGGCGGCCGCGGCGCGACCCGAAGTGGCCGCGCGCGTGCACTTCGAATGGTTTGCCGCGCCGGCACACGACGCCGCGGAGCAGGCCAGCCAGCCGTTCGAGGTGGAAGTCGCGTCGACCGGCGCGGTGTTGCCGGTGGCGGCCGGGGAAAGCGCGCTCGCGGTGCTGCGCGCGCATGGCATCGACATTCCGAGCAGTTGCGAGGAAGGCGTGTGTGGCACGTGCGAGGTGCGCGTGCTGGCCGGTCATGTCGAGCACCGGGACCTGTTGCTGAGCGAGGCGGAACGGCAGTCGAATCAATGCATGATGGTGTGCGTCTCGCGTGCGCGCAACGAACGCCTCGTGCTCGATCTTTGAGTCTATGGTCTATGGAGACGTCATGGAGAACGAATTTTTTCCTGCGCTGAGGCGGGTGGGTCAGACCGTCTATGTCGGGCTGCAACTTCCGGTGCGGGCGACGCAGCCCGAGCTCGCCGAAGCCACTGCCATTGGCGAGCAGACCGATCACGTTTTTCGCAGCCTGGTCGCATGCCTGGAAGCGGCCGGCGGCAGCATGGCCGACCTGACCAAGCTGCACACCTATTATCTGTTCGATGGCGACGGCGCCGCCGTGACCGATTACTGGGAGCGCATGACCGCGGTGCGCCTGCGGCATCTGGCCAACCCCGGCCCGGCGGCCACCGCGTTGCGCGTGCAGGGCGTCGGCGGCGGCGCGGGTCTGATCGCGGTGGACGGCATTGCCGAACTCGGCGGCGACCGGCAGCGCATCATGCCGGCGCACGCCTGGGACTGGAGCATGCCCACGCCGTTCTCGCAGGGCTGGCGCGTCGGGCATCGGATCTATGTGGGCGGCCAGATCTCGGCCGACCGCCAGGGCCAGGCGCTGGCACCGGGCGAGGTAGAGGCGCAGACGGAGAACACGCTCGAATATATCGAGCATGTGCTGCGCGACGCGCAGGCCGGCTGGCCCGAGGTCACCGCCATCAAGATTGCCTACCAGCATGGCGCCGATGCGGACGCCTCGCGCCGGCTGGGCGCGCAGATCGTGGCCGGCGTGGCGCGGCGCTGCGGCGCACACAAGCCCGCCATCACGATGATCGGCGTCAATCTGCTGTACGAGGGTTTGCTGCTCGAGATCGATGCGATGGCGTCGCGGACGCCGGGCAAGCCGGTCTGGCCCGCGGGCAGCGAGGCCTGGCAACTGGCGCCACAGGGGTTTGCGCCGGGCTGGCTGGCCGGCGCCGAACTGCATGTCGGCGCGCAGGCCGCGCCGGGGCAGGACGGCTTTGCCGCGCAGCTCGATGGCGCGCTGGCACGCGTGGCGGCGGTACTGGCGGCCGCGCACGCCACGCCGCGCGACCTCGTCAAGCTCAACGTGTTCGTGGCGGCGGGCCAACCGCAAGACCTCGCTGACCGCGTGCGGGCCGCGTTGCGCGACTTCCTGGTGGCCGGACGCACCGTGCTCAGCATCGTCGAGGTGGCCGGCTTCATGGCGCCCGGGCAGCGGGTGCAGGTCGATGGACTGGCCATCCTGGGGCAGCCATGATCGATGCCATCGACCTGACGCGCGAGCTGGTCCGCATCCCGTCGCTGAATCCGCCCGGCGACGAGGAACGTTGCGCGCGTTACCTGGCCGGGTTGCTGGCCGATGCGGGCTTCGCGGTCCGGCTCGACACCTTTGGTCCGCGGCGCTTCAACCTGACCGCGAGCTTGGCCGGCAGCAATGGCGGCAAGCCCCCGGGGTTTACCGGCCACCTCGACACGGTGCCGCTCGGTGCCGCGGACTGGCGCCACGATCCGTTTGGCGCCGAGATTGTCGACGGCAAGCTGTTCGGTCGCGGCAGCAGCGATATGAAGGCCGGTATCGCCGCGTTCGTGGTGGCGTGCTGGCAGGCGCGCGACGCGCTGCGCGACGGGCCCGGCGTGCGGCTGCTGCTGACCGGTGGCGAGGAAACCGGCTGCGACGGTGCGCGTGCGATGGCGGCCAGCGGTCAGGCCGAGCCGCTCTCGGTACTGATCGTCGGCGAGCCCACCGGCAACTATCCGTGCATTGGCCACAAAGGCGCGCTCTGGCTGGAAGGCGTGGCCAGCGGCAAGACTGCGCATGGCTCGATGCCCGAGCGCGGCGACAACGCGATCTACAAGGCCACGCGCGCGATCGAGGCCCTGCGCGCGATGCCGCTTGACGCGCACCATGCACTGATGGGGCGGGCTACGCTCAATGTGGGTACCTTCCACGCAGGCCTCAACGTCAATTCGGTGCCCGATCGCGCCACCTTTACCGTCGATATGCGTACCGTGCCGGGCATGCGGCATGAGTGCCTGTGCACGCGCCTGCGCGATCTGCTGGGTGGCGACATCGCGCTTGCGCCGCTGGTCGACGTGCCGCCGCTGCATTCGGATCCCGACGATCCCGTGCTGGGCGCCATCTTCGCGATCTGCGCGCGCTATCACCACCAGCCGCTGGTGCCGCGCGCCGTGCCGTTCTTTACCGATGGCAGCACCTTGCGACCGCTGACCGGCGATCCGCCCACGGTCATCCTCGGTCCGGGCGAACCGGCGATGGCACATCAGACCGATGAGTATTGCCACACTGCGCGCATCGACGAGGCGGTACAGATGTATCGGGCCATTCTCGAGCGGGCAGAGATGTTTGGCGGCTAGGAGGGCATAGGTCCCGTCGGCGGTACGAGGGCCGCCGGCGGCGTCAAAAGATGGACGGCGGCGAGGCCTCCATAAATCAATTAACGGCCTTGCATTGGTTGAATCCACCAGCGCGGCTACCGCCGCAACTACCGGCACGATGAGCGACGCCGTGCGCGGCAAGCCGATATTCAAGAAATTTGAATAACTATGACAGCGATAGCCTTCTTCCGTTCGCCGGGCGATCGCTATAGTTCTGCACATGGACAGCGCGATACGCGGCCAGCAGCCAGCCGGGCGGAAGAGGAAGCCGCCAGGCAAGTCGGCAAGCGAAGCCCGCGCCGCCCCATAAAACCTCAAACTTATTGAATCATCTTTCTGGAGAGCCCCCATGTCGAACGCCAACAATGCCAAGCTGCAAGTCCTGACCCCGCGCAACAGCCAGCTGATCATCATCGACCACCAGCCGCAGATGGCCTTCGGCGTGCAGTCGATGGACCGCCAGACCATGAAGAACAACGTGGTGGGCCTGGCCAAGGCGGCCAGGATCTTCGATGTGCCCACCACCATCACTACCGTGGAAAGCGAGTCGTTCTCCGGCTACACCTATCCCGAACTGCTCGACGTGTTCCCCGGCAAGGAGACGCTCGAACGTACCTCGATGAATTCGTGGGACGACCAGAAGGTGCGCGACGCGCTCAAGGCCAACGGCCGCAGGAAGATCGTCGTGGCCGGCCTGTGGACCGAGGTCTGCAACACGACCTTCGCGCTGAGCGCCATGCTCGAAGGCGATTACGAGATCTACATGGTGGCCGACGCCTCGGGCGGCACCACCAAGGAAGCGCACGACTACGCCATGCAGCGCATGATCCAGGCCGGCGTGGTGCCGGTCACCTGGCAGCAGGTGCTGCTGGAATGGCAACGCGACTGGAAGAACAAGGACACGTACGACGCCGTGACCGGCCTGGCCAAGGAGCACTCGGGCGCCTACGGCATGGGCATCGACTACGCCTACACCATGGTGCACAAGGCCGCCCAGCGCACCCAGGGCGCCCACCCGTCGATCGCGCCGGTTCATGCCCCGGTAACGGAATACTGATCGCGACGGGTGGCGGCGCGGCATCGACGGCCGCGCCGTTCATGCATCGGCACCGCGCAGCACGGGGACCGCAATGACACGCAGGCAGAAACTTGGACGCAGGCTGGAAATGGCCACCGTTGCCTTTGCGACGGGATTCACCACACATGGGCAGACATCTTCGTCGCTCGGGATGTTCGCCGGCACGCTCGCGGTTTGCGCACTCGTCGCCCGTAGCGTAGCGCGCCGGCGCGGCCCGCACGGCGGCCTGGCGCTGCAGCCGCGGGCATGACGGGGCTGCCGGCGTCAGTCCCGGCATCCTTCTTCCGAATTACCTGGCCATGAACGCGTCGATTTCCCGCGCCAGCTCGCGCGGATACTGATACATCATCGCGTGGCCACCGCCACTCACCTCGAGCCAGCGGGAATCCCTGAAGGTCTGCTCCAGCGCGGCGGCGTTGAGCGGGGAGAGCACGAGGTCCGCACTGCCGGACAGGATCAGGGTAGGAATGGCGACTTTGCGCAGCGCTGTCAGGGCCGCCTGATCGCGCGTCCACGCGGCGAGCGCGCGCTCCTGCCGGCCGCTGGCCGCCGGCGGAATCGACGGCGGCGCATAGCCCGCCGGGCGGAACATGTCCTTGACGAAGCAGCGCATGGCGTCTGCCACCAGTGCATCGGGAAACAGCACCGTCATGACCTGGCGGAAGTGATCGGGACCATTGCCGGACAGCGCCTTCATGACCTCGGGCGGCACTGCCTCGCCGGCGGGCCCGGGCGGCAACGTGTTCATCAGTACCAGGCGCCGCACCAGCGTCGGCGCCTGCACCGCCAGCTCCTGCGCTATGGCGCCGCCCATCGACCAGCCCAGCACCGTGACGTCGCGCAGGCCCAGCTGTTCGATCAATGCGGCGGCATCGTGGGCAAAGGCCTGCATGGGATCGCCGCCCGCCCCGGGTGCAGCGGGGAGGTCGCGCGTATCGAGCGTATCGGGCGTATCGAGCGACGCGCCGATGCCACGGTTCTCGAACACGATGACCTCGTGCGAGGCCGCCAGCGCGTTGAGAAACGCGGCGTTCCAGTTGGCCATGCTGGCGCGATAGCCGGTAATCAGCACGATGGGCGTGCCGTGGCCGAAGCGGAAATAGCCGATCTGCCCCTGCGCGGTGGCCAGCGTCTGCTGCTGCACGGCCGGGGGCTGCTCGGCGCCGCAAGGCATATCGGTGGGCCAGTCCACGGTGCCGGCATGACAGGCCCAGGACAGCAGCAGCCATGGCAGGGCACGCAGTGCGGGCCGCACTGTCCTGAGCAGCATCGAGGGCAACATCGAGGGCGGGTTCGTGGGCAAGATCGTGAGCCTCATCGGTCGTTCTTCACGCGGAGCGGAGTGGCCCGGCAGCGCGCCTTTCAGCGCTTGCCGTCGAGAAAGTCGACGATGGCCGCGTTGAAGGCCTGGGGATCCTGGATAAAGGCAAAGTGGCTGGTATTCGGCAGGATCAGCATGCGCGCATGCGGGATGGTGCGCGCGATGTACTCGGTATGCTCGCGCCGGATGCCTTCGTCATGGTCGCCGTCCATCACCAGCACCGGCGAGCGGATCGACCTGAGTTGGGCGTCGGACCAGTTCGGCTCGCTTTCCCACATCTTGCCGATCTGCGTCAGAAAGCCCTCGTAGTCGTCCGGTGTCGGCGACAGCTTCCGGTATTCCGCGCCTGCCCGCTTCATGAATGCGGCGAAGTTGGGGTTCTTGTCGAAATCGGGGATAAGGCCGTCGGTTCTGGTATTGACGCCGAACGCCACGATCTTCCCCACGCGTCGCGGATGCCGGATGGCGATATCGAGCGCCTGGATCGCGCCATCGCTCCAGCCGACGATATCGGCCTGCGGAATCCCGAGCTGGTCCATCAGCGCAATCACGTCGTCGGCCATCAGGTCGTAGCCATAGGGTGTGGTGTCGCGCGAGCTGCGGCCATGCCCGCGCGAGTCCACCACGATGACGCGATGCCGGGCGCGCAGCGCCTGCACCTGGTTCATCAGATAGTCGGAGTTGGCGAGCCCGCCGTGCAACAGGATCACGGGCCGGCCCTGGCCGACTTCCGCGTGGTAAAGCCTGATGCCGCGCAGGTCGGCGTGGCCGGCCCGTGCCCATTGCACCGGGGCAGGGGTAGGTGGCAGCGTCTGCCAGCGCTCGACGGCCATGGCGGCCGGGGCAGCGACATGGCTGGCGACCATCAGCACCACGGCGGCCAGCAGTGACTTCATTGCCTGTGGAATGCGATACCTTGTCATGATCGAGTCCTTCGTGAGCGAAAAACGAGTGGCGCGCCGTTACTCCATGACTCCATTGCGCCATGCCAGCACAGGACTCTAGGGCATCGCCCGGGACCGCGTTTTACTGAGAGCGTAAAACCAGCACGAAAGCACTTTAGCGCACGTGACCGGCGTGTTCCGGATCATGCGTCGGAGCGGGCGGATGGCCTGCGGCGGCCAGCAGCCGTGCCTCGATGTAGATACGGCTGACCGACGGATAGCGGTCACGAATACGCCGTTCCACGCGTTCGACGGTGTGAGCGATGTCGTGTCCGCTGGCGCCGCTGCGAAACTGCACGTCGAGCGTCACCAGCACGTCCTCGGGGCCAAGGTGCATGGTAAGTGGCCGCTCGGCGCGCTCCACGCCTGGGTCGTCGTGGGCCAGGGCCAGGATGCCGTGCGCCATGTCGCGATTGACGCTTTCGCCAACCAGGAGGCTGCGGCTTTCCAGCACCAGCACGGTGGCCACGCCGGCCAGCACCAGGCCGATGGCAAGCGAGGCCGCGCCATCCAGCACCGGCATGTTCCAGCGGTGGCTCGCGTACACGCCGGCAGCCGCGATCACGAGCCCGGCCAGTGCGGCGGCGTCTTCGGCCAGTACGGTGACGATGGTCGGATCCTTGCTGGCGCGCAGGGCCGTCCACAGCGGCACGCCGCTCGTCTCGCGGCGAAACTGGCGCAGGGCGATGGCGAAGCTGGCGCCCTCGAACACCGCGGCACATGCAAGCACGACATAGTTCCAGTGCGCATCGCGCAGCGGCTCGGGATGCATCATATGGAGCACGCCTTCATAGGCCGAAATGCCACCCCCTACGCCAAAGATCAGTACCGCCACGAGCAGGCTCCAGAAGTACAGTTCCTTGCCATAGCCGAACGGATGTCCGGGGTCGGGCGCGCGGCGACTGCGCGACAGGCCCACCAGCAGCAGGACCTCGTTGCCGGTATCGACCGTCGAGTGGATGGCCTCGGAAATCATCGCCGAACTGCCGGTGATGCCGGCGACGACGAACTTCGTCACGGCGATGGCGCAGTTGGCCGCGATGGCGCCATAAATCGCGAGGGGTGACTCCGACGACTGACGCGAACGCGCCGGCATGGCCGGCGCTGGCCCTGTCACCGGCCCTGTAGCTGCTGCTGTTGCCGGCGAGGGGGCCGGTGACGATGTGGGCGGCGCCGGCGCGTTGGCACTGCGGTCTCCGCTCATGATCCGCCTGCGCGCGGCAGGGCATAAGCGATGACCGCATCGCCGCTGCGCGTACGCAACCCGCCGTGACCGCCCGCGCAGATCACCACATACTGCCGCCCGTCCTGCCCGAGGTAGGTCATGGGGGTGGCCTGACCGCCCGCGGGCAGGCGCGCCTTCCACAATTCCTTGCCGGTGGTCACGTCGAACGCCCGCAGGTAATCATCGGCGGTCGCGCCGATGAAGATCAGACCGCCACCCGTGACGATATTGCCGCCGATATTGAAGATGCCGGTGGGCAGCGGCACATTGGTATGCGTGCCGAAGATATTCATGTCGCGCGTGGTGCCGATGGGACGCTCCCAGACGATGCGACGCTCGCGCAGGTCGACTGCCACCAGCTTGCCCCAGGGCGGTGGATTGCACGGTGCCTGCAGCAGGCCAAGCCATGGCTTGACGATCACCGCGTAAGGCGTGCCGTGCTGGGGCCCGACGGAGAAGTCGCGTGGCTTGGGGTAGGGAGCGCGGCTGCCCCAGCCGGCCCACGGTTTCATCAGACCCTGCCGGATGGCCTCTTGCGCGCGCATGGCCTTTACCGTGAAGGGGATGTAGCTCGTATTGGCGATCAGCAGTTGCCGGGCAGGATCGAGCGATGCGCCCTGCCAGTCCACCACGCCATCGAAGGCCGGATAGGCAATGGTGGTACCGAGCATGGGCGGGGTGTAGTCGCCGTGGTAGGTGGCGCGGCGGAACTGGATGCGGCACCACAACTGGTCGACGGGAGTGGCGCCCCACGTGTGACGGGCGTCGAGTTTCGCCGGCGACAACGACGGCATGCCCACGGAATATGGCTGGGTGGCGGCCAGGTGGTCGCCTGGCAGCGCCGGGTCGGTGGGGACCGGGCGCTCCTCCACAGGCGCGAGCGGCTTGCCGGTGCGTCGATCCAGCAGATAGAGCTGGCCCGTCTTGGTGGTTTGCACCAGCGCGGGCACGATCTTGCCGTCGCGCGCGCGCAGGTCCACCAGCGTGGGGCCGATCGGCAGGTCGAAGTCCCACACGTCGTGATGTACCGTCTGGAAGTGCCAGCGTTCCTTGCCGGTCTCGAGATCGAGCGCCACCAGCGCGCTCGAGTATGCCTCGTCGAACGGTCGCCGCAAGCCGCCGAAGTAGTCGGGCGTGGCATTGCCGAGCGGTACATAGACCAGGCCGAGCGCGGGATCGGCGGTGTAGGTGCCCCATCCGTTGGGCGTGCCACGCGTGTACGTTTCGCCCGGCGCCAGCGGGGCCGTGGGGTCCGTGCGACCCAGGTCCCATGCCCAGGCCAGCGCGCCGCTCACGGGGTCGTAGGCACGCACTACGCCGGAAGGCTCGCCGGTAGCCTGGTTGTCGTAGACCCAGCCACCGAGCACGATCCGGTTGCCGGCAACCAGCGGTTGCGAGGTGATGAAGTGGAAGCCGGGCGGCACCGGCCCCATCTGGTCGGTCAGGCTGACAAAACCGTGGTTGCCAAAGCTTGCGCAGGGGCGACCGGTATCGGCGTCGAGCGCAAACAGGCGCGCGTCGGCCGAGGTGCCGATAATGCGCCGCGGGCACGGTTGTCCCGGTGGCGCGGTGAAATAGGCGACCCCGCGGCAGGCCAGGTACTCATTGGCGGAGGTGTTGCCCTGCGGATCGAAGCGCCATAGTTGCTTGCCGGTGGTCGCATCGAGCGCGATGACGTGACGGTGGGGGGTGCACAGGTATAGCCGGTTGTCCACCTGGATGGGCGTGGCCTCGAAGTTGAACTCGCGTCCGGCGCTGGTCTCCTTCGCTGTCGGCAGGTCGCCGGTGTCGTAGCGCCATGCCGGTTTCAGGTCGCCGACGTTGGCCGGCGTAATCTGTGCGAGCGGTGCATAGCGCTCGCCCGCGAGGGTGCGGCCATAGTGGCGCCATTGCGTCGCCGGCCCCGCCTCGGCCGGGGTTGAGACCATCGACGCGGCGGGAGCGGGAGCGGGATTGTGCTGCACGAACCGGAGCTCGGAAGCATGCCAGCCTGCCCACAAGATGCCCGCGATCGCACCGCTGTAGAGGAGAGCGGTGGCGATCGAGAACGCCGCGGCCTGACGGCCCCGGACCAGCGGCCGTACGATCCATGGCATGGCACACCACAGGCCCAGCAGCGCCAGCGCAAACAGGCGCGGCAACAGTTGCCAGCCGTCCAGCCCGACCTCATGGACCGACCACGCGACGGTGCCGACAAAGGTCAGCAGATAGAGCAGCAGGGCGGCCGCATGGCAGCGCACCATCAGTGCGCCCGAGATGGCAAGGGCAATGCCGGCCAGCAGGTAGTACCACGTGCCACCCAGGAATGCGAGCCATGCGCCCAGGCCCAGCAGGAGCAGGCCAAGCAGAACGATCAGCGCGCCCGTGATCGACGGTAGCCAGGAGATGCGTCGCGACATCGGAGTCCAGGAGTGGGGAGGGACTATCGGTCGATGCAATCCCCGTTCCCGTGCATCGACTGTCGTGGCAAGCGTCTGCCTGTATCACTTCCCATACGTTTGCCACGCTCCTATGCTGCGGATTGCGGGACCTGCCTGCAGCACCCACCTGCAGCACCCGCCTGCATCTCGCCGGTGAGCGCGGAGCGGCGCACAACCGCATGCCGCAGGGCATGCGCGCGACTGTAAATTCTTCACCCGTTGGTGCAAATGACAGCCCTTCCCGGGGCGCGGCAGCGCCACCGCCCCACGCGCGCCGCCGTGTGGCATGCACGCAGAGATCGGGGAAGCGGGCCGTGGCGGATGCGGGCGCGGCCGATCGGTCGTGACTGGCATTGCCCTTGCGTCAAGCGCGGCAATAGCCGCCACACCTGCCGTCGGTTCGTCTTCCCACGCAGATGAGGATTCGGCGCAACCTCGCATTGCCCCCGATGGCGCCGGAGTTGTCCCTGACATGGCCCAGGCATTCAGTCGATCCGCGGTGCTTGTCCTGAAGTTGGTGGCGCTCGCACTGGTGATCGCGGTCATCGCCGCGGTGGTGTTGTGGCGTTGGGCCATCGCTCCCGCCGTGGCGCCCCTGGAACCGGCCATGCAACCCATTCCGTTCAGCCACAAGCATCACGTCTCCGATGACGGCATCGACTGCCGCTACTGCCATACCACGGTGGAGACTTCATCGTTTGCCGGCATGCCTTCGACGTCGATCTGTCTGTCCTGTCATTCCCAGCTTTATCGCGACGCGCCGGCGCTGGCGCCGCTGCATGCCAGCGCCCGCGAGAATCGGCCCATCGCATGGACCCGCGTGCACGACCTGCCCGACTTCGTGTACTTCGACCACAGCATTCACGTCAACAAGGGCGTGGGCTGCGTGGAATGTCACGGCCGCGTCGATCGCATGCCCCTGACATGGCGCGTGGCTCCGCTCGATATGGACTGGTGCATTGCCTGCCATCGCGATCCCACGCGGCATATCCGTCCGCTGACGGAGGTGTTCTCGATGGAAGCCACGCGTAAGCTGTCGCAGGACGAGATCCAGTTGCTGCAGCGGCTTTACCATCTGCAGGACAGCCGCCGGCTGACCGACTGCTCGACCTGTCACCGCTGATGCCGCAACGTCCGACCATTCCCGTCGTGCCGATACTGGCGGACGATTTGCCCGCCAGCATGCAGCGGCGCCGCTTCCTGCAACGCATGGCGGCGTCGATGGCGTTGGCCGGCGCGGGTTGCAGCGGACCGCCTCCCGAGTCGATCCTGCCCTATGTGCGCATGCCCGAGACGATGGTGCCGGGCGAGCCGCGCTACTACGCCACCGCACTGACGCGGCGTGGGCTGGCGCTGGGGGTGCTGGTGGAAAGCGAGTCGGGACGTCCGATCAAGGTCGAGGGCAACACGCTACATCCGGCAAGCCTCGGCGCGACCGATACGTTCGCGCAAGCCGCCGTGCTGCAACTGTGGGACCCCGAGCGTTCGGCCATGCCGCGCCGCATGGGCGTGCCGGCGAGCTGGGACGCCTTCCGCGGCGAGCTTGCGCAGCGTCGGCTGGCATGGCAAGACGACGAGGGTGCCGGTCTGCGGATCCTCACGGGCCCGCTTGCCTCGCCGACGCTGCACGCACAGGTGCGGGCGCTGTTGCGGCAGTATCCGCGCGCACGCTGGCATTGCTACGATCCGCTCGACGATGGTGGCACGGCGCGTGCCGCCACGCTGGCCTTCGGTCGGCCGCTCGACGTGGTGCCGCGCGTGGCACGTGCCGCCACCATCGTGTCGTGCGACGCGGACCTGATCGGTGACTGGCCCGGCAGCGTGCGCCATGCACGCGATTTTATGCACGAGCGGCGCGCGAGCGCACCGCGCTTCGAGCGGCGGCTCTATGCGCTCGAGGCCAGCCCGTCGCTGACCGGTGCGGTGGCGGACAATCGTGTGGCGCTGGCACCGTACGACATCGAACGGCTGCTCTGGCGTCTGGCGCGCCGGCTCGGCGTGGCGGGAGTGCCGGCCGACGTGCCCGCGCCGACCGTGGCGCAGGCCGTGCGCTGGGAAGCGGTACTGGCCGACCGGCTGGCGGCCACTCGCGGCGCGTCGCTGCTCGCGGCGGGCGGCAGCCTGTCCGCCCCCACGCGCGCGCTGGTGCACCGGATCAATGCCGAACTCGGCAATTTCGGCGCTACGCTCGACGCCATCGCGCCGGTCCGTGCCGGTATGCAAGAGGAGGCCGGCAGTCTGACGGCGCTGGTCGAGGCGATGCACGCGGGGGCGGTCCACACCCTCCTGATGATCGATTGCAATCCGGTCTACGACGGCGGCGGCGCGATCGATGTTGCACGGGGGCTGGAGCAGGTGCCGTTCACGGTGCACCATGGCCTGTATTGCGACGAAACAGCGCAGGCTTGCCGCTGGCATCTGCCGTTGGCCCATGCGCTGGAGCAATGGAGCGATGCGCGCGCCTACGATGGCACCGCGGCCATCGTGCAGCCCCTGGTCAGGCCGCTATACGGCGGACGCTCCGCGCATGCACTGCTCGCGATGGTGGCTGGCGAGGATGACCGGGACGAGCGGGAGCGTGTGCGGGCGAGCTGGCGCCAGCGGCGCGGCACGCGGGATTTCGAGGCGTGGTGGAGCGAGGTGCTGCAGCGCGGCCTGATCGAGGCAAGCGCCGCGCCGGCGGTCGATCCGGGCCCGGTGGCGTTGCCGGCGCCGCCCGCTTTTGCGGCGCCGCCGCTGGTGGCATGCTTTACCGCCGACGCCGCCGCGGATGTGGGCCAGTTCGCCAACAATGCCTGGCTGCAGGAATTGCCACGTCCCCTGACCGGCATGACCTGGGACAATGCCGCGCTGATCGGGGCCGGCACTGCACGGGCGTTGGGTGTCCGTACGGGCGACATGCTGCGCCTTGCGACAGCGGGCACGGCGCGCACGGTGGAAGCGCCCGTGTGGGTCATGACGCGGCACGCCGACGGTGTGATTACGCTCCCGCTTGGCTACGGCCGCCGCGCGGCAGGTCGCGTCGGCAACGGCGTGGGATTCGACGCCTATCCCCTGAAGACGGTCGACGCCGCGCCCCCGCTGCGGGCGGCGCGGGTAAGCGGCCAGCATGCCTTTGCCGTGATCCAGCACGAGACCGACATGGCGAGCCGGCCGCTGGTGAGAGCAGCCACGGCGGAGACGTTTCGCCGGCATCCGGCCTTTGCCACGGCGGAGAAGCGGGCCCGGACGCCGGAGACGTCGCTTTATCCGCCGTGGCCGCAGGCGAAGGAAGGCGGACACCGCTGGGGCATGGCTATCGACCTGAACGCGTGCATCGGGTGTCATGCCTGCACCGTGGCGTGCCAGGCTGAAAACAATATCCCGGTCGTTGGCAAGGAAGAGGTCGCGCGTGGCCGCGCCATGCACTGGCTGCGCGTGGACCGTTACGAAAGCGGCGTGCCGCTCGCCAAGGAGGACGGTACCGCCGCGCGCGCGGTCTTCCAGCCGGTGCCCTGCATGCACTGCGAGACCGCGCCGTGCGAGGCAGTCTGTCCGGTGGGTGCCACCGTGCACGACAGCGATGGCCTGAATGTGCAGGTGTACAACCGGTGCGTCGGCACCCGCTTCTGCTCCAACAACTGCCCGTACAAGGTCAGGCGGTTCAATTTCCTCTCCTATACCGACACGCCGCTGGACCGTCCGCCGCCAGCGCAGAACCCGGAAGTGACGGTGCGCCGCGGTGGCGTGATGGAGAAGTGCACCTACTGCGTCCAGCGCATCACGCGCGCCCGCATCGCGGCGGAGAAGGATGGCAGGCCGCTGCGCGACGGGGCGGTGGTGACCGCATGCGAGGCCGTCTGTCCGACCGGTGCCATCGTGTTCGGCGATCTCAACGATGCGGGCAGCCGGGTTGCACGCGCCAAGGCATCACCGCTGGACTACGCCATGCTGGCCGAGCTCAATACCCGCCCGCGTACGACGTATGCCGCGCTGGTACTCAATCCCGACGCGGCGCTGCGCATGGGTGAGGGCACGGACGACGAGCCTGCGGAAGGTCCTGTTGCGGGTGGGGGGAGCGACGCCACCGGCGAGCCGGGAGGCGGACATGGCTGACGCGCCGCGCCAGGCCCCGCTGTCACGCGATACCGCCATACTGCGCGCGGGCTGGGGATATGCGAGCGTCTCCGACAAGATCGCCGGCCTCGTACTGGAGCGGCCGCTACGCTGGCCATGGCTTGCGGCGTTTGCTTTTACCTTCGCGGGCACGCTGGGATTCTTCGCCGCCATCGCATGGTTGTTTGCGCATGGCGTCGGCATCTGGGGCGTGAACATGCCCGTGGCATGGGGCTTTGCCATCGGCAACTTCGTGTGGTGGATCGGCATCGGCCACGCCGGCACGTTCATCTCGGCCTTCCTGCTGTTGCTGCGGCAACGCTGGCGGACATCGATCAACCGCTTCGCGGAGGCCATGACGCTGTTTGCGGCCGGCATCGCGGGCCTGTTTCCGATCCTGCACCTGGGACGCCCCTGGTTCTTCTACTGGCTGGTACCGTACCCCGATGCGATGGGCCTGTGGCCGCAATGGCGCTCGCCGCTGGTATGGGACATCTTTGCCATCAGCACCTACCTGATCGTGTCCCTGCTGTTCTGGTATGTCGGGCTCATTCCCGACCTGGCCACCCTGCGCGACCGCGCGTGCCTGCATGGCCAGCGTTTTGCGCGTCATGCCTATGGCCTGCTGGCGTTAGGCTGGCGCGGCGAGGCGCGCCATTGGGCGCGCTACGAGAGCGCCTACCTGCTGCTGGCGGGACTGGCGACGCCGCTGGTGATATCGGTACATTCGATCGTCTCGCTCGATTTTGCCGTGGGCAACACGCCCGGCTATCACTCCACCATCTTTCCGCCGTACTTCGTGGCTGGGGCGTTGTTCTCGGGCTTTGCCATGGTGGTGACGCTGGCGATCCCGCTGCGGCGCGCGTTCGGCCTGCACGACTTCATCACGGACCGCCATCTCGCCAATGCCGCCAAGGTCATGCTCGCCACCAGCCTGATCGTGGCCTATGGCTACGCCGCCGAGATCTTCACGGCGTTCTACAGTGGCGACGAATACGAGGTGTTCATGACGGTCAACCGGTGGTCGGGACCGTATGCGCCGCTCTACTGGGCGATGATGACGTGCAACGTGCTGGTGCCGCAGGCGTTGTGGTGGCGAGCGGTCCGCCACAGCCCGCGGGTGCTCTTTGCGATCTGCCTGGTGGTCAATGTCGGCATGTGGATGGAGCGGTTCCTGATCGTCGTGAGCAGCCTGCATCGCGACTTTACGCCTTCCGCCTGGGGCATGTTCTATCCGACCGCGTGGGACTGGGTCTTCCTGTTCGGCTCCATCGCGCTGTTTGTCTGGTTGTTTCTTCTGTTCGTGCGTTTCCTGCCGGTGATCTCCATGGCGGAGATGCGCGAGCTGGTGCACGACAGCGCCGGGAAAAAGGCATGAGCGCGCCGACCGCCTCCTACGGCATGCTGGCCGAGTTCGCCACCGCCGATGCGCTGCTGGCCGCCGCGCGGCGTGCGCGGCAGGCCGGCTTTGGGCGCATCGAGGCCTACGCGCCTTACCCGGTGGAGGGCCTGGCCGAAGCGGTCGGCATGACCGGCGAGCGCATGCCGCTGCTGGCGGGCCTCGGCGCCATCGTGGGCGCTGCCGGCGGCTATCTGCTGCAATGGTATTCGGCAAGCATCGACTATCCGCTCAATGTCGGCGGGCGGCCGCTGCACAGTTGGCCCGCGTTTATCCCCGCCACGTTCGAGCTGGCCATTCTTGGCGCGGCGGTGGCGACGGTGGTCGGCATGCTGGTGGCCAACGGGCTGCCGCGGCTGCGGCATCCCGTGTTCGATGCGCCTGACTTCGAGCAGGCCACGCGGCATCGGTTTTTCCTGTGCGTGCGCGCGGCGCCCGATGCCGACGAAGCGGAAGCCATCCGCCGGTTCCTGTCGAACCTGGCACCGCTGACGCTGTGCGAGGTACGGTCGTGAGCGCGCATGTCGTCCCGGCGGGTTCACGGGCATGGCCATGGCCGGCGGGCGCGTTGCTCACGCTGTGCATCGTGATCCTGTGCGGATGCGAGCAGGCCAGGCAGGACATGTACGACCAGCCGCGGTACAAGGCGTTTACACGCGGCGAGGTATTTGCCGACGGCAATTCGGCCCAGACGCCGCCGGATGGCACCGAGCCGCGTGCGAGCGGACCCTTTGCCGGCACCTCCAGCGGCCGCCTTGGCGCCGACGAGGTGGCGCGGGCCCGTGTGGCGGCGCGGGCGGATGCGGATCCGGAGCCGCTGACGCTGGCGCGGCTGGCGCGTGGGCGCGAACGGTACCAGATCTATTGCATGCCCTGCCATAGCCCTGTCGGCGATGGCGACGGGCTGGTGGTGCGGCGCGGATTTCCGCAGCCGCCGTCATTCCATATCGAGCGGCTGCGACAGGCCCCGGATCGCCAGTTGTTCGACGTGATCACCGACGGGCATGGTGTGATGCCCTCCTATGCGGGGCAAGTGAGACCCGACGACCGGTGGGCCATCGTCGCGTATCTGCGCGCGCTGCAGTTGAGCCAGCATGTCGTGGCGGGCGAGTTGCCGCCGCGCGCATTGCGGCAGCTGGACACGCAGCCGGGGGAGGGGCCATGACCACGGCCGGGATGGCGCGCGGCGCGGTGGTGCTCGCGCTCCTGCTGGGGGCGGGGCTGGCGGCGGCATGGACGGGCCAGACGCAGGTGCTGGGCGCATGGCTCGCGGCGTGGTGGTTTGCGCTGGGCCTGAGCCTGGGCGCGCTGGTCAATGTGTGGGTGCACAGCCTGACCGGCGGGCGCTGGGGCGAAGCGATCCGGCCTGATGCGCTGCGGCTGGGTGCAGCCGTATGGCCGCTGGCGGTGCTGTTCGTGCCGGTGCTGGCGGGGATGAACGCGCTCTACCCCTGGGCGTCGGACGCGGCGCGCGGGTCAGCGCGATGGGCGGGAGAGCTGGCGTCGCACAGCACCGGATTCAAGAGTCTCTGGCTGACGCCGTGGTGTTTCGTGCTGCGCGGCGTGATGTATCTCGCGCTCTGGTCGCTGCTGGCGCGGCTGACCATGTTGCCGGCCTGTACGCGGTCGCCACGCTTTGCGGCGGTGGCGCTGATCGTTTATGGCGTATCGGTGAGCCTGGCGGCTGTGGACTGGCTGATGTCGCTGATGCCCCTGTGGTATTCGAGCGTGTTCGGCCTGCTGGCCGCGTGCAGCCAGGCGATGTCGGGCCTGGCTGCCGCCGTTGTGCTGTGCGCCCGTCGCGCGGGCGCGGGCGAGGCACAGCGTCTTGGCGATCTGGGCAACCTGCTGCTGATGTACCTGATGACATGGGCGTATCTCTCGTTTACGCAGTACCTCATCATCTGGGGTGCCAATCTGCCACACGAGATTTCCTGGTATGTGGTGCGCCGCGATGGCGGCTGGCTTCCGCTGGCCTGGGCACTGGCGGTGCTTCAGTTTGCGCTGCCGCTGGTGGTGCTCTTGTTCCGCCGTGCCAAGCGCGCGCCGCGCGTGCTGGCGGGCGTTGCAGGTGTGCTGTTGCTGGCCCAACTGCTGGCCGCGTGGTGGTTGGTACTACCGTCGGTGCCGGCTGCGCCGTTGGCATGGTGGTGGTTGGCGCCCGTGGTCGCGCTTGTCTTTGCGGCGGCGGCGCGTACGGCCGTGCCGCGCGGGTGGGCGATGCCAGTGGCGCGGGGCACCGGTAGTGGAGGGCAGCATGACTGAACGTGCCGAGACAGCTGCCGGGCGGGGGGCCAGGGCTGCCGGCGGACCTGCCGGCGGGCACGTCGACAAACGCATCGACAAACACCCCGAGCGGGGCGTGGCTGGCACCGCCCCCCGGCCCACCACCGCCTTGCCCGCGCGTCCCGTGGCGGTGGCGGTGGGCGTGCTGCTCGGCGGCATGGCGCTGGCGCTGACGATGTCACTGCTGGCGTGGCGCTGGCTGGGGGAGCTCCACCAGGCGCCACCCGATGACCGCCTGGTGGCAGGCGCGCGGCGGCAGGAGGTGGCGGACCGGCAAGCCGGCAGCGCCGTGTCGGCGCCGCCGCTGCACGCCACCGGGCCGCGGCTGGAATCCGCGCCGATTGAAAGCCGGCGCGCCTACGTTGCCGAGAAGCAGCGCCAGCTCGAGAGTGCTGGCTGGGTGGATCGCGCACGCGGCATTGCGCATATTCCGATCGGGCAGGCGATGGCGCTGCTCGCCGCGCGGCACGCGCCGGACGCGCGGCTGCCGTCGCAATCCCTGCCACAGGCGCAGCCGCAGCCGCAACCGCAGCCGCAACCGCAACCCTCTGCCAGGCCATGAGGACGCCATGCCAAGACATCTGAAGGCCGCCATGCTCGTCACCGTCATGCTGCTGGCCTCCGGCGGCGTCGCGGGCGGCGCCGCACCGGCAGCTGTGCCGGCGCTCGCCTTGCCGGCGCCACCCGCGGTGGGGCTCGACGCGCCGCCGGGTGCGCGGCTGCCGCTGGCGTTGCGCTTTGTCGCCGATGACGGCCGCGAGCAATCGCTGCGGCGTCTGCTCGACGGCCGCCCGGCCGTGATCGTGCCGGGCTACTATCACTGCCCCCGCCTGTGCAGCACGCTCATGGACGGCGTGCTGGAAGGACTGGCCGCGGTGCGCCTGCCGCCGGACGGCTATCGCGTCATCGGCATCAGCATCGATCCGCGCGAGACCGTTGCCATGGCCGCGCGCAAGAAGGCCAGCTATGGCGCGCTGGTCGCGCATGCGGGCGGCGACCTGCGCCTGCTGACCGGCACCGCGCCGCAGATTGCGACCTTCACCCAAAGCGTAGGCTTGCGCTATGCCCGGGTCGGATCCGACGCGTTCGCGCATCCGGCCGCCTTTATCGTGGTCACGCCGCAGGGGCGTATCTCTCATGTGTTCGACGGCATCCGCTTCGATCCGGATGCCATCCGGCTGGCACTGGTCGATGCCTCGGCGGGCCGCATCGGCACGCTGCAGGACCGTGTGCTGTTGTTGTGCTCGCATTTCGATCCGCATACAGGCCGCTACACGGCATCGGTCATGGCACTGGTGCGTGCCGGTTGCGTGCTGGTGGCGGCCGGCCTGCTGGCGGGCGTACTGGCGGTCCCTTCATGGCGGCGCTTCAGGCGCCGGGGGCGCCGGCAGTGAACGGCACGTTCTGGCTGCAGCCCGGCTCCGCTTCCACCTCCGCGGCGCACTATGACGCGCTCATGCTGGCCGTGACCATCATGCTCGCCATTGCCGCGCTGGCCGTGTTGCTCGCGATCGCATGGATGTCGTGGCGCTATCGCCGTGCCTCCCGTGTCGAGCGCGGCCACGCACCGACCAACGCGGCCCGTCTCGAATGGTCATGGCTGCTGGCGCTGGTGTTGGTCTTCCTGTGCGCATTCGCCTGGGCCGCATACGACTTCGCCAGCCTGTACCGTCCACCCAGGGACGCCATGCCGGTGTTCGTCGTCGCCAGGCAGTGGATGTGGAAGCTCGAACATGCCAACGGTCGGCGCGAGATCGGCGAACTGCATGTTCCGCTTGGCCAGCCGGTGCAGCTGACCATGACGTCGCAGGACGTCATCCACAGCTTCTTCGTGCCGGCGTTCCGTCTCAAGGCCGATGTCGTGCCCGGCCGCTACACCACGTTGTGGTTTACCGCCACCAAGGCCGGCGAATACCGCCTGTTCTGCGCGGAGTACTGCGGCACCGACCATGCCGGCATGCTCGGGCGCATCGTGGTGATGCCGCCAGCCGCGTTCGCGCACTGGCTGGCGCAGGGCGGCCAAGCGCCCGACATGGCCGCGCGGGGCTTCGAGCTGTTCCGGCGCAACGGCTGCAGCGGTTGCCACGATGCGCGCTCGACGGTCCATGCGCCAGACCTGACCGGCCTGCTGGGGCGACAGGTGCACTTGCAGGACGGGCGCACCGTGCTCGCCGATCCGGCCTATCTGCGCGACGCCATGCTGCTGCCGGACAAGGACGTGGTGGCCGGCTACGCCCCCATCATGCCGTCGTTTGCCGGCCAGTTGACGGAGGAGGACATCCTCGCCCTGATCGAATATATCCGCGCGACCGGAGACGCCGATGTCCACACACGTTAGTGCGCATGCTCCCAGCTACCTGGCAGACGGCGACACGCTGCGCTCGTGGCTCACCACGGTGGACCACAAGCGCATCGCCTGGCTCTACATGGTGGCCATCACCGCGTTCTTCTTTGTCGGCGGGTTCGCGGCAACGCTGATCCGCATCGAACTGGCGACGGCGCCTGGCGACCTGGTGGCCGCCGACACCTACAACCGGCTGTTCACCGCGCACGGCGTGATCATGGTCTGGCTGTTCCTGATCCCGTCGATTCCGGCCGTCCTCGGCAACTTCCTGGTGCCGCTGATGATCGGTGCGCGCGACATGGCCTTTCCGCGTCTCAACCTCGCCAGCTGGTACATCTACGTCCTGGGCGGCATGTTCACGCTTGGCGCGCTGTTCCTCGGCGGCGTCGACACCGGATGGACCTTCTATACGCCGTTCTCGACCATGTTCTCCAACAGCAATGTGGTGCTGGCCATCACGGGCGTGTTCATTGTCGGCTTTTCCTCCATTCTTACCGGCCTGAACATTATCGTCACCGTGCACACGATGCGCGCCAGCGGCATGCACTGGTTACGCCTGCCGCTGTTCGTCTGGGCCAACTACGCCACCAGCGTGATCCTGGTGCTGGCCACGCCGGTGCTGGCCATGACACTGCTGCTGCTGGCGGTGGAAAGGCTGGCGCACGTTGGCATCTTCGATCCGGCGCTGGGTGGCGATCCGCTGTTGTTCCAGCATCTGTTCTGGTTCTATTCCCATCCCGCCGTATACATCATGGTGCTGCCGGCCATGGGCGTGGCGAGCGAGATCATTCCGTGCTTCGCCCGCAAGGGCGTGTTCGGCTATCGCGCCATGGCGTATTCGATCCTGGCCATCGCCGCGATCGGCTTTCTGGTGTGGGGCCACCACATGTTCGTCAGCGGCCAGTCGGTCTATGCCAGCATCACGTTCTCGTTGCTGAGCTTTCTGGTCGCGGTACCGTCCGCGATCAAGGTCTTCAACTGGACCGCCACGCTCTACAAGGGACGCATCACGCTCAGCGCGCCGATGCTCTATGCGCTGGGCTTCGTCGGCCTGTTCACCATCGGCGGGCTGACCGGCCTCACGCTGGCATCGCTTGCGCTGGACGTGCATCTGACGGACACCTACTACGTGGTCGCCCATTTCCACTACATCATGGTCGGCGGCGCCGTGATGGCGTACCTCGGCGGCATCCATTTCTGGTGGCCCAAGCTGACCGGCCGACGCTATCCGGAAACCTGGGCACGCATCGCCGCCGTGACCATCTTCGTGGGCTTCAACGTCACCTTCTTTCCGCAGTATCTGCTCGGCTATGCCGGCATGCCGCGTCGTTACCACGCCTACCCACCCGAGTTCCAGGTGCTCAATATCCTGTCGTCGGCGGGCGCGGTCCTGCTGGCGGTGGGTTACCTGATGCCGCTGGTGTATCTGGGCTGGTCGCTGCTGCGCGGCCAGCGCGCTTCTGCGAATCCATGGCATGCAACGGGGGTCGAATGGCAAACGCCATCGCCACCGCCGACGCACAACTTCATCGAGCCGCCGGTGGTGAGGCGCGCACCGTACGCCTACGACCCGGTGAGCGGTAGAGGGAGGCCACAATGAGTGCCGATCGAGCCGGCGCGGCCGTCCCTATGGTCGCGCCATCGGACGCACACGGCGCTGCGTCCATGGGTGCGCACGCGGGTGCGCACCTTGGTGGCCCGCGCCAGCAGGACACCGCCGCCACGCTCGGCATGTGGGTGTTTCTCGGCACCGAGGCCATGTTCTTCGGGCCGCTGTTTCTCGGCTATGGGTATGGCCGTCTGCTGCATCCCGACGGCTTTGCCGCCGCGGCGCGCCATACCGACTTGCTGCTCGGCACCTGCAATACAGCGGTGCTGCTGACCAGCAGCCTGCTGATGGCGGTGGCAGGACTGGCGCGCGGCAGCGGCATGGCGCGGCTTACGGCGCGGCTGCTATGGGCGGTGGCGACGCTTGGCATGCTGTTCCTGATCGTCAAGGGGGTCGAATACCGGCACGAATGGCAGGCACACCTGTTTCCCGCGGCGGGGGCCGGCTTCGAGTTTGCCGACGCGCGGTACGAGCGTGCCGCGCGCCTGTTCTTCGTGCTGTACTTCTGCATGACCGCGCTGCACGCGCTTCATATGATCATCGGCATCGCCATGGTGACGTGGCTGGCGCTGGCGCTCACGCGCGGGGCAGCCCGCCGTGCCAGCCACGCGCGGGTGGAGATCACCGCGCTGTACTGGCACTTCGTGGATATCGTGTGGCTGTTCCTGTATGCGTTGCTCTACCTGTATGGCAGGAGTGGGGCATGACCGCATTGCCGCGCGCGGCGCTGCGGCGCCTGTTGCTGACCTGGGCCGGACTGCTGGCGCTGCTCGGTGCCACGGTCGGTTGTGCGTTGCTGCCGCTCGGCAACTGGAACGGCGTGCTGAGTCTTGCGATTGCGGCCATCAAGGCGATGCTGGTCGTGCTGTGCTTCATGCGGCTGCGCGGCCTGCTGCTGGTGGTGGTGATGGTGGCACCGCTGATTGCGCTGGCCTTGATGTTCGGGCTGACGCATGCCGACTATGCAACGCGCGTGTGGGTCGCCGCGCCGTGGCAGGTGCCCGTGCCGGAATAGCCAGTGGCGCGGTGGCGCTGCGCAGAGGGGAAGCCGGACCGTGCGTCGGCCCTGCGGTGCGGAAGCTGCGAGGGGTGCGGGATGCGCGGCTCGCGCCACGCATCCCGGCAATCAGCGCGTGGCGGCCGACACACCGCCCGCGGTACGCCGGTGCTGCGTGAGCGCGGACACCACGATCGATACCACGATGTTCACGGTCAGCGCGATCAGGCCGATATACGTCGGGTAGGACGCATCGCCCACGTGCAGCGTGTACACCGGCTTGAGGCCCATCGAGATCGCCAGGCCGGTACCGGTCACGATGCCGACCAGCCAGCCCGCGAACAGGCCGGTGGTGGTCAGGCGACGCGTGTACAGCGAGAACACCACGGCCGGGAAGATCTGCAGGATCCAGACGCCACCGAGCAGTTGCAGATCGATCGCGTACTGCGTGGGCAGCACGATGATGAACAGCAGCGCGCCGAACTTGACGACCAGCGAGAACAGCTTGGCGTTCTTGGCTTCCTTCTCGGGGGTCACGTTGGGCGCGATCAGGGGCTTGTACAGGTTGCGCGTGAACAGGTTGGCCGCGCCGATCGACATGATCGCTGCCGGGACCAGCGCGCTGATGGCGATGGCCGCGGCCGCAAAGCCGACGAACCACGACGGAAACAGCGTGAGGAACAGCGTCGGCACCACGTCGGAGGCCGAGGTCACGTGCACATTGGCCGCGATCGCCATGTAGCCGAGCACCGCGATCAGGCCCAGCAGCAGCGTATAGGCGGGCAGCACGATGGCGTTCTTGCGCACGGTATTGGCCGACGAGGACGACAGCACGCCGGTCATGGTATGCGGATACATGAACGCGGCCAGCGCCGAACCGAGCGCAAGGGTGGCATACGCGGTGAACTGCGAAGGCTTGAGGATGATCCCGGTGGCGCCGCCCTTGGCCTGGAAGAACTTGTCCGCCGCCTCGAACAGCATGCCGTAGCCGCCGAGCTTGCTCGGAATGATCGAGACCGCAACGATCACCACGATATAGATCATGATGTCCTTGACGAACGCGATCATCGCCGGCGCGCGCAGGCCGCTCGAGTACGTGTACACCGCGAGGATCGCGAACGCGACGATCAGCGGCAGTTCGCCGGTCACGCCCAGGCTCTTGATCACGACCTGCATGCCCACCAGCTGCAGCGCGATATACGGCAGCGTGGCGACGATGCCGGTGATGGCCACCGCGGCCGGCAGCCATTTGCCGCCGAATTCGCCCTGCACATAGTCGGCCGCCGTGATGTGGTTCTTGCGGTGGCAGACTTCCCACAGCCTGGGCATGACCGCGAACACGAACGGATAGACGATGATCGTATAGGGCAGCGCAAAGAACCCATACGCGCCCACCGAATACACGAGCGCGGGCACGGCGATCACCGTGTAGGCGGTATAGAAGTCGCCGCCGACCAGGAACCAGGAGATCAGCGTGCCAAACTGGCGGCCGCCGAGGCCCCATTCATGCAGCTGGTTGAGATCGCCGCGCTTCCAGCGCGCGGCGATAAAGCCGAGCACGGTGACCAGCGCGAAGAAGAAGATGAAGACCGCCATGGCGGTGCCATTGATCGTGGTCGGCTCGCTCATTTCATGCTCCGATACACGACATACAACAGCACCGAGGTGATGGGTACCCACAGGAACTGGTACCAGTAAAAGAACGGAAAGCCGAGGAATGCCGGCTGCGTGTCGTTATAGAACGGCAGCCACAGCAAGGCGATATAGGGGGCGAGCAGGAGCAGGCGCAGCCAGCCGGCGCCTTCTCCTTTTGGGGTCTCCATCATGTTCTCCTGACTTACAAAACAGAAACAGGCGGCAACGAGCATGCCGCCTGGCGTAGGTCAGGATTCTGGGCCCAAGCGTTGTCTGATATGTGTCGTGTTTCTAGCGCTTTGTATCCGCGCTGCTACAAAGGCGGAGTTGTATCGTCATGCAGTGCCCTCACTGGCTGGCACGCATGACGATACACCGGACTCGTCGGAGCCCCGCGCGTTGCCGGGCTAGACCACGCTTACACGTACCTCACCGGCTTCCATCTGTCCGATGACCGCGGCATGCGCGAAGCCTTCGCGGCGGAACAGGGCAAGCACTTCGTTGACGGCGCCGGGCGCGCAGCTCACCAGCAGTCCGCCGCTGGTTTGCGGATCGGTCAGCAGCGACTGCTGTACCTCGGAGATCGACGGCGACAGCGCCACCTCGTGGCCGTAGCTGGCCCAGTTGCGCCGCGATGCGCCGGTCACCGCGCCGCGCCCGGCCAGTGCGGCCACATCGGGCAGCAGCGGAACGCTTGCCATGTCGATGGTCGCGCCGAGCTGGCTGCCGCGGCACAGTTCCAGCAGATGTCCGAGCAGGCCAAAGCCGGTGACGTCGGTCATCGCATGCACCTCAGCCATGTCGCCAAGACGCTTGCCCGGCGTATTGAGGCGCGTGGTGTTGGCGATCATCTCGCGATAGCCGGGCTCGCCCAGCATGTCCTGCTTGATCGCCGCCGAATACACGCCTACGCCCAGCGGCTTGCCGAGGATCAGCACATCGCCGGCACGCGCGTCCTTGTTGCGCTTGATGCGGTCCGGATGCACCAGCCCCATTACCACGAGACCATAGATCGGTTCCACCGAGTCGATGGTATGGCCACCGCCGATGGCGATGCCGGCTTGCGCGCAGACCGCCTCGCCGCCCTCCAGGATCTTGCCGATGACTTCCGGCGCGAGCTTGTCCACCGGCATGCCGACCAGCGCCAGCGCGAGGATCGGCGTGCCGCCCATCGCGTAGACATCGGAGATGGCATTGGTGGCGGCGATGCGGCCGAAGTCGAACGGATCGTCGACCACGGGCATGAAGAAGTCCGTGGTCGCCACCAGCGCCTGGGTATCGTTGAGCCGGTAGACGGCCGCGTCGTCGCTGGTCTCGATGCCGACCAGCAAGGCCGGCGGCGCGGGGAAATTACGCGCATTGCTCAGGATCCGGGACAACACGGAGGGCGCGATCTTGCAACCGCAGCCACCCCCGTGCGCCAGCGATGTCAGACGAACCTGCCCGTCGCGCATCGTTGCTTCCGCCATTACACCTTCCTCGTTGAAGTGATTCGGTAGCCGAACGCCTCGGGATCGAGGCTGTCCAGCGTACCCGCGGCGGTCCTGCCCTGCGGATACATGAGGAATGGTACAGGAGCCAGTCCGCTGCCAGGCAGCGCAACGTCGTGCCCATGGTTGTACGCGACCCAGTTGCCTTCCCACGCGCCGAACAGCAGCGCACGCGCGGCGCGCACCTTGCTGTCGGTCATGGGCAGGCCGCCGGGGGCTTCCTCGAGCGCGACCTTGCGCACGTCGCCGGGATCGGCGGGAATCCAGCCGTAGCCGGCCGCATAAAATTCCGCGCGGCAATGCTGCGCCTTCGAGATGTCGCCGGCCTTGCCGAGCGAGCGGAAGCCCAGCCCGGAGGTGTCGACGCGCACGCCATAGGCGTCGCGCGCGGGGATGCCGGCGGCACGGGACAGCGCCACGAACAGGCCGTTGATATCGGCACACTTGCCGTTCATCACGCCGCCGGTCCTGAGCATGGCGACCACGTCGCCGGTGCCGCAGCCCCGCACGCTGGCGTCGCGGCAGGTATGGTCGACCACCCACTGGTAGATGGCGCGGGCACGTGTCATGTCGTCGGTCATGCCGGCGGTGATGGCCCGCGCGGTGTCGCGCACGATGCCGTCGGTCGGCATCAACTGCGTGGGCCGCAGGTATTCGCGCAGCACGGCAGCCGATTCGCGCTGCGCGCCGGGCGCGGGATCGGCGCCGAGGTCGACGTCACGGTCGCGAATCGCCACGACGTCGGTGACGGTGGCGGTCAACGGCTGGCCATCGCGCGCTTCCGGCCACGCGATGGCGACCATGCGCACGTCGTAGCCTGGCGCGGACACGGCGCGGGCCTGCCCACCCGGGGCGTGCCATTCGCTCGAGAGCGTGCGCTGATAAGCGCCGATGTGCGGGGCCGCCAACGGCACCCAGACCTGGGCCGGCGCCGCCGCGGCGGGCAGCCGGATGTCGGTGGTCATCTGGTAGACCCGCCAGCCCGCGGCCGGCGCGATCGCGGATGGCACCGCGGAGGAGGTTGAGGTGGCGGCCAGTGCCGGGGCGATGCCCGCTGCGCCAAGAGAAACGGGTACAGCGGCGCCAAGCCGCATAAATGCGCGTCGATCCATGATGTATCCCCTAGTTCGAAACTCGAAACGTGCCCGACCGCTGCTCATGCATAGTAGGACATGAGGGCGGCCGGAAGGGCCCGGACGGGTTGCTGCCGTGCAACATCGCGCCGATATGACTGGCGGAAAGCAGTAGGAGTCGAACCTACCTGGGAACGTCTGACGCCCCCAACCGGATTTGAAGCCCGGCCGCATCACCGGATACGCGTGCCTTCCTATTGATCTCTGGCTTGATCTTTGACCGGATCGCTTGTTTGATCTTTCGTTTGATCGTTCGCTTGATCGTTCGCCTGGTGCTTCACTGCATCGTGCGCGGCGGGAATGCGGTCATCGAGCCGCCATTGGTTGTCCGGGCGCAGCATGCGCCCATTGCCAACGCGCCGAGTGTATCCCGCGCGGTCGAAGAACTCCAGAATCTGGATCGCGCGCTTGCGGCCGAGCCCGACCGCATCGCGAAAATGCACGGCCTCCAGGCGGCCGTGGGTGCGCACCAGCTCGGCGACCTGGGCCGCCAGGGCTTCCACCACGGCTTCCGCATAGAACAGATCGCGCACGATCTGGTAGATCGCTCCCTGGCGCGCGAGCTTGCGCAACAGCTGGCGCATCGGCTCTTCTGGCACGCCGAGCGCGCTGGCATGGTCGCGCACCCACGGCGGATCGTTGCCGCCCTCGGCGATGCGCGGCAGCAGTCGTTGCGCGAGCGCGTGTTCGGCCTCGCCGAGCTGGATCCGATGCGTGGGCAGGCACAGCCAGCCGCCATGGCGTTCCAGTTCGCCGGCGGCCAGCAGGTGATCGAGCAGTGCGGCCCAGAGCGTATCGGGCAGGACCGTGCCGGCCAGCGCGAGGCGCCGTAGCGATCCGGCGTTGAGGCCGGGCTCGTCGGGCAGGCGCGCATGAAACGCGGCGAGCGTCTCGACGACCCGCCGCCGTAGCGCAGCCAGGAACGGCGTCAGGATCAGGCACGGGTCACGTCCCGCGGGCGCCACCACCAGCGCGTCGGCGGGCAACTGCCATTGCTCGCGCGGCAAGCCGGTCAGCCGCACCAGCCGTGCGCAGGCGATGCCGGACGGGGCCTGGGCCAGCAACGGCGCCAGGCCCGCGCCGCCCAGCATGGCTTGCACCGCGCGCAGCCAGGCGAGGCGCGCCGGCGTGCGGCGGTGCCGCTCGGGCGCGACGTTGTCGAGCACCATGCCGCCGCCGATGGTGCGCGTGGCCTGGGCATTGCGCACGATCAGGCGGTCGCCGGCCTGCGCGCATACCGGTGTGGCAAAGACGAGCTGGGCCAGCGCGCTGCCGCCGGCTTCCAGCGCTTCGCCCTCGAGCAGCACCACGTTGGCCAGCCGGTGCGCGGCGCCAAGGTGCACATGCACGGGCGTCCAGTGGCCGATGCGGAGATCGGCACCGGGTTGCAGCGCAAGCATGATGTCGAGCCGGGTAACCGGCGCCAGCAGGGCCGCATCGAGGATCCAGTCGCCGCGCCGTACCGCGTCCTTGTCGATGCCGGCCAGGTTGAGCGCGCAACGCTGCCCGGCCACGCCAGCCTCGGCCGCGCGCTGCTGCGCATGGATGCTGCGCACGCGCACCGGCATGCCTGCCGGGGCCACCTGCATGACGTCGCCCACGCGCACCTGACCGTTGAAGACCGTGCCGGTGACCACCGTGCCGTGGCCGGCGAGCGTAAACACGCGATCGACGGCCAGCCGGAACAGCCCCGGCGCGGTACGCGGCGGCAAGCGTTGCGCGGTCTCGTGCAGGAACGCACGCAGCGCGGCCACGCCGGCCTCGGCGGGATCGGTCGCATTGACGGCAAACAGCGGCGCATCGGCATAGGGCGTCGTACCCAGCAGCGCGGCGATCTGCGCGCGCACCGCGGTCTGTCGCGCGGCGTCGGCACGATCGGTCTTGGTCAGCGCCACCACCGCCTGCCGCACGCCGAGGCGCTCGACGATGGCCAGATGCTCGCGCGTTTGCGGCATGACGCCATCGTCGGCGGCGATCACCAGCAGCGCCAGGTCGATGCCGCTGGCGCCGGCGGCCATGGTGTGGATCAGCTTCTCGTGCCCGGGCACGTCGATATACCCGAGCACGTCGCCATTGGGGAGCGGCGTATAGGCATAGCCGAGCTCGATCGAAATGCCGCGCGCCTTTTCTTCCTTGAGCCGGTCGGTATCGACGCCCGTCAGCGCGTGCACGAGCGTGGTCTTGCCATGGTCGATATGCCCGGCCGTCCCGACGATCATTGCGCCAGCGTCTCCCGCAGATGCGCCCACTGCGCGACGAAGGCGGCCTCGTCGCCGTCTTCGAGGCAGCGCAGATCGAGCCACAGCGCTTGCTCGCCAATGCGGCCGATCACGGGGCGGGGCAGTGCGCGCAGCGCCGCCTCCAGCCGCTGCAGGCGGCGGCCGCCACCGGCGCGCTTGCGGCCGCGCGCCGCCGCATCGTCGGCCGGCACGATCACCAGGCCGTGGCTCGCCAACTGGCCGCCGGGCAGCGCGCCACTGCCGATCTGGCTGATGGTCGGCGCGGCGTCGATGCGGTAGTCCGCGCCTAACGCCGGTTGCAGCAGTGGCACCAGACGCGTGGCCATGCCCGCCATGGCGCCGGCGGGGCGCGTGAGCAGGCGCAGCGTGGGCAGCGTCTGCGCCAGCGTGGCGGGGTCGCGATAGAGCCGCAGCACCGGCTCGAGCGCGGCCAGCGTGAGCTTGCCCACGCGCAGTGCGCGCTTGAGCGGGTTCTTCTTGATCCGCGCGATCAGGTCGGCACGGCCGACGATCAGCCCCGCTTGCGGCCCGCCCAGCAGCTTGTCGCCGCTGAAGGTCACGAGGTCGGCGCCGGCGGCCAGGGTCTCGCGCACCGTGGTCTCGCGCGGCAGGCCCCATTGGGTGAGGTCGCACAACGTGCCGCTGCCCAGATCGACCACCACCGGCACGCCGTGCGGCCGCGCCAGGCGGACCACCTCGTCCACCTCCACGCTGCGCGTAAAGCCGGTAATCTCGTAATTGCTGCAATGGACCTTCATCAGCATGGCCGTGCGCGCGCCGATGGCATTGGCGTAGTCGTGCGGATGGGTGCGGTTGGTGGTGCCCACCTCCACCAGACGGGCGCCGGCCCGCTGCATGATGTCCGGAATGCGGAACGCGCCGCCGATCTCGACCAGCTCGCCGCGCGACACCACCACCTCGCGCCGCTGCGCGAGCGTATTGAGCATCAGCAGCACCGCCGCCGCATTGTTGTTGACCACGGTCGCCGCCTCGGCACCCGTGAGCTCGCACAGCAGGTCGTCGATCAGGTCGTCGCGGTCGCCCCGGCCGCCATCGGCGAGGTCGAATTCGAGGTTGGCCGGCGTGGTCATGGCGCTTACCACGGCCCGCACCGCACTGTCGGGTAGCAGCGCGCGCCCGAGGTTGGTATGGAGCACGGTCCCGGTCAGGTTGAACACCGCGCGCAGGCGTGGTTGCTGCTCGCGCGCGAGCCGGCCTGCCAGCGCCGCGCCCAGCGCGGCGTCGCCGAGCGCCTGGCGTGGTAGCTGGCCAGCCACGGCCTGCGCGCGCAGGCCATCGAGCAGATGGCGCAGCGCCGCCGTGGTCGGCGCGCGCCCATACTGGGCGAGCAGCGGCTGCACGAAGGGCTGGTTCAGCAGGCGGTCGACGGAGGGGATATCGGCGGGGCGCGCCGGCATCGAGACGCTATCGTTCATGGCCGTGATGGGGGCCCGCATGGGTGCCGGGGGCTGGGCCGGCAGCGGCATCGGCGAGGGCGCTTCCATCGTCACCGTCGTCGTCGCCATGCGGCCCACCATGATCGCCATCGCCATCGCCATCGCCATCGCCATCGCCATCGCCATCGCCGAGCCACAGCAGCGGATTGCCGCTGGCGCGGCCATAGCCGGCATCCGCCATCATGACGTCGAGCGCAAGCGAGGCCAGGTCGTCGGCGAGCGGCTCGACCAGCGGATCTTTCTCCATGTAGCAGATCTTGCGATAGTGATGGCACGGGTCGCAGGTCTCGGCCTTGAGCGCGCTGAAGCGCCCCTCCGCCACGCGGCCCTCCACCCCGTGCTCCTCCGCCACGTGATAGCTGATGCCTTCGGTTGACTCGCAGTGGCTGCACTTGACCCGCACCATATGCCACTCGGTCGCGCACAGGCCGCACTGGAGATAGCGCAGGCCCTGGTAACGCCCGCCGATGCGCACGATGCTCGCCACCGGCAGCGTGCCGCAGACCGGACATACGGTGGCCACGTCGAGGCCAGGTACCTCGCGTTCCTCCAGTTGCGATGCCATGACCGTGCGATGCAGTTGCAGCGCCGCCATCAGGAACGGCGCGGTGAGCGCATCGATGGGCCCCTCGCGCAGGCCGAGCAGCGCCTGCGCCTGCGCGGTCAACGCTTCTGCCGAGCCCGCGCGCAGGGCCTGCAGCACCTGTGCCGGCACGGCGCGGCTGCGCCCGAGTTCGTCGAACAGCGCGCGCGCGCCATGGTGCCAGCCGGCGAGCATGTCCTGGTCCATCGCGGCCAGTAGCGGCATGCGATGGTCGCGGGCGCGCGCAATGTCGTCAGGGGCAGGGCGGGGGAAGGAGAGCGTGGGGGCGACCGCGTGCTGGGCTTCGACCACTTCGGCCATCAGCGCCAGGTAGGCCTCCATCGGATGGCCCGCGGCAAGTTGCCGCAGCCGCTGCGCGCGCAGCGCGAAGATCTCGGCGCGCTCGGGTAGCCGCAGGCGCGCAATGGCAACGTGGTCGATCGATTCGATTTCTTCCGGCTGAAGAATGTGTTGCACCATTGCCTCGCACCATTGCGTCAAACCTCGGGCCATATTGGACGTCATAGCGGACGTCATAGCGGACGTCATAGCGGACGTCATAGCGGACGCCGGACATCGGCACCGGACCGCGCCACTACGCCATCGCCCGGCACCATCCGCACGGTGCCATCGCGTCCGTCGATGCGCAGCCGGTCAGGTCTTGTCGCCCGGGCGGAAATTCTCGCGGAACCAGGCGCGATGGTGCTTCCAAGCCCAGCCCGGGGTGACCGTGCCGCGCGTCATCGCCTGCACCGAACCCTTGACCCACACGGCCGCATAGATGTGCACAATGATGCCGCAAATCAGGCCGAAGGCGCAAATCGCGTGCACCACCGCCGCCAGCCGGATCGCCCACAGCGGGAAGAAGGCCGAGAAGTAGCTGCGCCAGATCACGATGCCGCTCAGCAGCAACAGCACCAGGCAGGCCACCATCACGAAAAACAGCACCTTCTGGCCGCCGTTGTAGCGGCCCACGTCGGGCAGCGCTTCCTCGCGGTTGGCCAGCACGTCGTTGGCATGGCGCAGCCATTCGCGGTCGCTCCACGACAGCAGGTTGTGGTGCCAGAAGCGGGCCGCCAGGATCAGGAACGCCACGAACATCAGCACGCCGAGGAATGGATGCAGGATGCGCGTCCACGTGCCGCCGCCAAACAGCGCGCTCAGCCAGTACATCGACGGATGGAACAGCGCGAGGCCGGACAGCGCCAGCAGCACGAACGTGAACGCGACGATCCAGTGGTTGGTCCGCTCCCCCGCGGTATAGCGATGGATCACTGCGGGCTGGCGTCTATCGATGCTCTTCATCGCGGACCTCCTCGGGTGGCGTGGCGCCGGCGGGCATGCCGTGCGGCTTGGGATTGTCACGGCCCCAGCGCACGATCTCGTCCTCGGCCGCGGCTTCGTCCTCGGGACCGGTCTCGTTGGGGCCCACGCGGATGTAGTGGAAGAAGCCGGCCAGTGCGGCGAACGCCATGCCGGCCACCGCGAGCGGCTTGGCGATGCCCTTCCACAGGCTGACCAGCGGGCTGATATGCGGGTCCTCGGGCAGGCTGCTGTAGAGCCCCGGCTGGTCGGCGTGGTGCAGCACGTACATGACGTGGGTGCCGCCGACGCCGGGCGGATCGTAGAGGCCGGCCTTCTCGAAGCCGCGCGACTTGAGGTCGACCACGCGCTCCTCGGCGTGCGCGATCATGTCGGTCTTGGTGCCGAACACGATGGCGCCGGTCGGGCAGGTCTTGACGCACGCCGGTTCCTGGCCCACCGCCACGCGGTCGGAACACAGCGTGCATTTGTATGCCTTGTGGTCGGTCTTGGAGATGCGCGGGATATTGAACGGGCAGCCGGCCACGCAGTAGCCGCAGCCGATGCAGTTTTCCTCGTGGAAGTCGACGATGCCGTTGGCGTACTGCACGATCGCACCCGGGGCAGGGCAGGCCTTCAGGCAGCCTGGGTCCTCGCAGTGCATGCAGCCGTCCTTGCGGATCAGCCATTCGAGGTTGCCGTTGGGGTTCTCGTATTCGGAGAACCGCATCAGCGTCCACGTGTGTTCGTCGAGGTCCGCCGGATTGTCGTAGACGCCGACGTTCACGCCGATGTCGCCGCGCAGGTCGTTCCACTCCATGCAGGCTGCCTGGCAGGCCTTGCAGCCGATGCATTTGGTGGTATCGATCAGCTTGGCCACGCTGCCGGTGACCGGCTGCCGCACGCCCGGCGAGGGCGTGGTGGTAGCCGAGCGGCGTACGATATCGAGAGACTGTAGTGCCATCGCCGTCCCCTTATGCCCTTTCAACCTTGACCATGAACGACTTGAACTCCGGCGTCTGCGTGTTGCCGTCGCCGACGAACGGTGTCAGCGTATTGGTCAGGAAGCCGGGCCTGGTCAGCCCCACGAAACCCCAGTGCAGCGGCACGCCGACCATATGCACGGTCTTGCCGTCGATCACGAACGGCTTGATGCGCTTGGTTACCAGCGCCACCGCCTTGATATAGCCGCGCGTGGACGACACCTTGACCGTATCGCCGGCCTTTACGCCAACCTGCCTGGCGAGGTCCTCGCCGATCTCCACGAACTGCTGCGGCTGCAGCACCGCGTTGATGCGCGCGTGCTTGGTCCAGAAGTGGAAATGCTCGGTCAGGCGGTACGTGGTGGCGATATGGGGGTATGCGTCGGCCTTGCCGAACTGCGCCCAGTCGTCCTTGAACACGCGCGCGGCCGGGTTGCTGACCGCGTTGGGCGCCTTGTCGTTGAGCAGGTTGTAGCCGAGCGGGTTCTCGAACGGCTCGTAGTGCTCGGGGAACGGCCCTTCCACCATGTTGCCGCGCGCGAAGAAGCGGGCCACGCCCTCGGCCTGCATGATGAACGGCCCCATGCCCTTGGCCGGATCCTCGTCGAGCTTGAAGTCGGGCGTATCGAAGCCGGTCCAGCTCTTGCCGTTCCAGGCCACGAGCTTGCGTGCCGGGTTGAACGGCTTGCCGTTCACATCGCACGACGCCCGGTTGTACAGCACGCGCCGGTTGGCCGGCCACGACCACGCCCAGTTGAGGTTCTGGCCGATGCCGGTGGGATCGCTGTTGTCGCGCCTGGCCATCTGGTTGCCGGCCTGCGTCCACGCGCCGCAGTAGATCCAGCAGCCGCTGCTGGTGCTGCCGTCGGCCTGCAGTTCGCCAAAACTGGAGAGCTGCTCGCCGGCCTTGCGCACGATCCTGGTCGGATCCTTCGGGTCGACGAGGTCGGTCAGCGCGCGGCCGTTGTACTCCCTGGCCAGTTCCTCGGCGGTGGGCGAGTGCGGCACCGCATACGGCCACGTCAGGTTGACGATGGGGTCCGGATACTTGCCGCCCTCGGTCTGGTACAGCTTGCGGATGCGCAGGAACAGCGCCGCCATGATCTCGATGTCGCTGCGCGCCTCGCCCGGCGGCTCGGCGCCTTGCCAGTGCCACTGCAGCCAGCGTGACGAGTTGACCAGCGCGCCGTTCTCCTCGGCAAAGCATGTGGTCGGCAGGCGGAACACCTCGGTCTTGATCTGCGCCGTGTCGACGTTGTTGGCCTCCCCGGCATTGCGCCAGAACTCCGAGGTTTCCGTCGCCAGCGGGTCCATCACCACCATGAACTTGAGCTGGGCAAAGCCCTTGTTGAGCTTGGCCTTGTTGGGCGCGGCGGCGAGCGGGTTGAATCCCTGGCAGATGTAGCCGTTGACGCGCCCGGCGTTCATCAGCTCGTACATCTGCAGCATGTCGTAGGGCTTGTCCAGCTTGGGCAGGTAGTCGAACGCCCAGTTGTTGTCGGCCGTGGCCGCGTCGCCCCACCACGACTTCATCAGGCTGACGTGGAACTTGGGGTAGTTCTGCCAGTAGCTGAGCTGGTTGGGCCGCAGCGGCTTGAACGCGCGCGCCTCGATGTACTTCTGGTAGTCCTGTTCGGCCTCGCCCGGCAACGTCAGGTAGCCCGGCAGCAGGTTCGACATCAGCCCGAGGTCGGTCAGCCCCTGGATATTCGAGTGGCCACGCAGCGCGTTCATGCCGCCGCCGGCCACGCCGATGTTGCCGAGCAGGAGCTGCACCATCGCGCCGGTGCGGATCATCTGCGAGCCCACCGAGTGCTGCGTCCAGCCGAGCGCGTACATGATCGTCATGGCGCGCGTCGGCGTGGCCGTGGAGGCCATCATCTCGCACACCTTGAGGAACTTGTCGCGCGGCGTACCGCAGACGCGCTCGACCATCTCGGGCGTATACCGCGCGTAGTGCGCCTTCATCAGGTTGTAGACGCAGCGCGGATGGGTGAGGGTAGGGTCGGTCTTGACGTAGCCGTCCTCGCCGCGCTCGTAGTCCCAGCTGGCCTTGTTGTAGAAGCGCTTCTCGGGGTCGTACCCCGAGAAAATGCCCTTCTCGAACGAGAAGTCCTCGCGCACGATAAACGAGAAATCCGTGTAGTTGTGCACGTACTCCTTCTGGATCTTGTCGTTCGCCAGCAGGTACTGGATCACGCCGCCCAGGAACACGATGTCCGTGCCGGTGCGTATCGGCACGTACAGGTCGGCAACCGAGGCCGAACGCGTAAAGCGCGGGTCGACCACGATCAGCCGGGCCTTGTTGTGGGCCTTGGCTTCCGTGACCCACTTGAAGCCGCACGGGTGCGCTTCGGCGGCATTGCCGCCCATGATCAGGACCACGTCAGCGTTCTTGATGTCGACCCAATGGTTCGTCATCGCGCCACGGCCAAACGTCGGGGCAAGACCTGCCACCGTCGGGCCATGTCAGACACGTGCCTGGTTGTCGAATCCCAGCATGCCAAGACTGCGGACCGTCTTGGCGGTGATATAGCCGACCTCGTTACTGCTGGCGGACGCGGCAAGCATGCCGGTGGTCAGCCAGCGGTTGACGGTCTCTCCCTTCTCGTTCTTCTCGACGAAGTTGGCATCGCGATCGGCCTTCATCAGCTTGGCGATGCGGTCGAGCGCATCGTCCCACGTGATGCGCTGCCACTTGTCCGAACCCGCGGCGCGGTACTCCGGATACTGCAGGCGGTTGGGACTGTGGATGAAGTCGATCAGGCCGGCCCCCTTCGGGCACAGCGTGCCGCGGTTCACGGGGTGGTCGGGGTCGCCCTCGATATGGATGATGGAGGCCTTGGCGTTCTTGGCGCCGTCGCCGAGGCCGTACATCAGCAGCCCGCAGGCTACCGAGCAATAGGGACAGGTATTGCGGGTCTCGGTGGTGCGCGCCAGCTTGTATGCGCGCACCTCGGCCAGCGCGACCTCGGGTGCCACCCCGAGTAACGCCAGGCTCGAACCCGCCAGCGACGCTCCCGTGATTCTTAGGAACTGTCGGCGGCTCATCGTAACCATGAGGAACCTCCTTGCCGGATTGGGGATCCGGTCAATCGCACTTTTATGGGGACAAAGTTGAGTATAGGCAATAGGTGGCGTTTGAGGCAGGAAAACGGCTTGCCCGCGGTAACTTTTTGACCTCGGTGCGTGATGTCGCAGACATTTCGGTGCGCGCGGGACGATAAGGTGTATATTGGCTGCATCTTTATTGCCTGTGTTTGACGGAGCGCGAGTCATGATTGAAGCCCAGCGCATGCTGCCCAGCGAGGAACAGATTGCCGTTTTCGTGGACCGGTTCTACGGCAACGTACGGGCCGATGCGGTGCTCGGTCCGGTGTTCGCGCGCGCCATCGGCGGCGAATGGGATGCGCACCTGGCACGCATGACCGATTTCTGGTCGAGCATCGTGCTCGGCAGCAAGCGCTACCAGGGGCATGTCATGGCGCGGCACATGGAGCTGGCGGGCGTCGAGGGCCGGCATTTCGAGCGCTGGATCGAGCTGTTCGTGGCGACCGCCGACGATGCCTTCCACCCGGACGTGGCCGCCGAGTTCGTGCGCCCCGCGCTGCGGATCGCCAACAGCCTCCAACTGGGCATGTTCGGCTGGGACTACGAGATCCCGGCCGCGCAGCACGCCTTGCTCAAGTCCTACCTGATGCCGCGCCCCAAGCTGCGCACGCGCTCGGCATAGGCCGCCGCGGCATGCACGTGCCGGTTGCGCGCCAGCCCCCTCGGGATCCTCGCGATCCGCGTGACCACGGCGATCCGGTGGAAGACGCCGCCGTCGCGCGTTTCTTCGTGCTCACCGGCGGGCCCGGCTCGGGCAAGAGCACCTTGCTCGGTGCGCTGGCGCGCATCGGCTTCTTCTGTCCGGACGAGGCCGGGCGCGGCGTGATCCAGGACCAGGTGGCGATCGGCGGGCCGGCGCTGCCGTGGCGCGATCCGCTGCGATTCGCCGAACTGATGCTGAGCTGGGATATGCGCTCGTACCGCATGGCGCATGCGCACGCGGGGCCGGTGCTGTTCGATCGCGGCATTCCCGATGTGGTGGGTTACCTGCGCACGGCGGGGGTGCCGGTGCCGGCGCATATCGCGCGGGCGGCGCGTACTTTCCGCTATCACCGCACCGTTTTCATCGCGCCGCCCTGGCCCGAGATCTTTACCCGGGACGAGGAGCGCCGGCAGTCCGCCGACGAGGCCGCGCGTACGCATGCGGCAATGGTCGCCACCTATGCCGGGCTCGGCTACACGCTGGTGGAGCTGCCGCGCGCGTCGGTCGAGGCGCGCGTGCAGTTTATGCTGGCGCGCTTACCGGCCCACCCCTGACGCCGCAATCGCCTGCTCCACGTTGCGCGCGAACAGCGCATGCAGGTGCGTGGTGGGATGCACGAGGTCCGCGAACATGTAAGTCTGGTCGGCCCCGGCTACCGTGAAATTGGGCGGCGAGCAGAACAGCGAGGTCGCATACGCGGACGGGTTGGACTGGAACGGCGCAGGCGGATTCTGCGCCATTGCGGTCAGGTTGCATGCGGTCGCGGTATTGGCGACGGTAAAGCCGTTGGACTGGTAGCTGGCCAGGATATTGTGGAACCAGGTGGCGGCATCGATGAACACGACCTGCCGCATGACACCGTCGTTGATCAACTGGTTCGACAGCGCGGTATTGAAGGTCTGCACCAGGCCGTTGAACAGGCTGGCGCTGGCAGTGGGGTTGGCCGCGAGCATGGTCACCGGCGCCTCGGCCAGGTTGGGCACATTGACCACCACCACGTACCGCGCACCACTGAGCACGGCACTTTGCGCTACCCTGGCCAGCGCCACCCCGGCCGCCTGCACCGTACTCGTGGCCGCGGCGGTATCGAGCGGATTGGCGCCGATGCGGCTGGCGGCCTGGATGACGTCGTTCGCGCCGCCCTGGATCAGCACGAGCTGACGGCTGTTGAACGCGTTGTGCGCGGCCAGATAGTTCTCCAATTGGGTCGCCACCGGTACCGTGAGCGCGCCGGTGCCATTGGGCGCCCATCCGTTGCCTTGTGACGCCGTTACCAGCGCGCCGCCCTGCGCATAGCCGTAGCCGTCGGAGTGGTTGATCACCGGCACCGAATAGCCGCCGGTCTGCGCGGCCGTCAGCGTGTCGCCGTAGTAGGTGGCCACGAGCTGGGTCCAGACCTGGCCCGGGTTGGTGGTGAAGCGGCCGCCGCCGAGCGTGCCGGCGAACGGCGCATAGGTTCCCACGTCGGACAGGCTGTCGCCGAAGGACACCACCTGCAGGCGCACGCCGCCGGGGGTATCGGCGGGAGGCAGGTCGCCATTGTCGTCATCGGTCACGCATCCGGCCAGTACGGCCACGCCCGCGAGGGCGAGTGCCGGCACCATACGGCGCCATCGGCGCAGGTGCGCGCCGAAGTGAGCACTGAAGTGAGCACTGAGGTGAGCGCTGAGCTGAGCGCTGAGCTGAGCGCTGAGGGGGCGTGCGGGCCGGGCTGGCCACGCGAATCTTGGGGGGCGGGATTGCGGATCGGCTGTCATCTTGTGGTCGTAACCCGGACGCTTCGTCGATGGCCGCAGCATAGCCCAACGGCATTGTCCTGTACATTTGGTCACGCACCGATGGCGCATCGACGCGCCTGGCACAAACGCACTGTGAGAGAATTGGCGACGCTTTCACGGAGTGCACATGCCCAGTATGAGCAGCGACAAGCGCGGCGCCACCCACGAAACTTCGGACCAAGCATCGAACGCAGCTTCGGAAGAGGGCGGGCTCGCGGGCGGGCTCGCGGGCGGGCTCGCGGCGGACGCCAGCGAGGCCGCGGTGGCAAGCTGCGCGCGCGAGCCCATTCATATTCCCGGCGGTATCCAGCCACACGGCTTTCTGCTCAGCGTGGATGACGCGGAGCGCGTCGTGCAGGTCAGCGCCAATTTCGCCGCCTTGACCGGTGTGGAGGCCGCCACGCTGCTATGCCGTCCGCTCGAGGCGGTACTGGGCGCCAGCGCGGCGCGCATGGTGCGGCAGGCACTGCACGAGTTCGAAGGCGAGGGCATGCCATTCTATGCAGGCTCGATCGAAGATCCACGGGGCGCCGGCCATTCGCCGCTCGCCATCGTGGTGCATCGCCACGACGGCGTCACGATGGTCGAACTCGAGCCGGCGCACGGCACTGCCGATGTGTTCGCCTCGATGTATCCGCTGGTGCGCACGTTCACCAACAGCCTGCAGCAGGCGCAGAGCGTGGGCGCCCTGGCCGAGCTGGCGGCACGCGAGGTCCAGCGCATTACCGGCTTCGGCCGCACGCTGGTCTATTCGTTCGACGACGAAGGGCACGGCGAGGTGATTGCCGAGGCGTTGTTGCCCGGCTATGACAGCTACCAGGGCCAGCGCTTTCCCGCTGCCGATATTCCGGCGCAGGCGCGTGCGCTGTACCTGCGCAATCGCATCCGCCTGATCGCCGATGCCGACTACGTCGCGGCACCGCTGGTGCCGCCGTTGCACCCCGCCACCGGGCGTCCCACGGACCTGACCTTTGCTTCGCTGCGCAGCATTTCGCCGGTGCATGTGCGCTACATGAAGAACATGGGCACATGGGCCTCGATGTCGATGTCGATCGTGGTGCGCGGGCGCTTGTGGGGGCTGATCTCGTGCCATCACGACCGTGCGCGCGTACCGCCCTTCGAGGTGCGCACGGCCTGCGAGCATATTGCGCAGGTGCTGTCGCTGCAGATCGAGGCCAAGGAAGACCATGCCGAGGCCGACTACCGGCTGGAGCTGCGCCGGCGCCAGGCCCGCCTGCTGGCGGCCATGGCCAATGCCGAGGATTTCATCGACGCCATCGCCGCCGATCCGCGCGACCTGCTGGAACTGCCCGACGCGACCGGGGCCGCGATCGTGTTCGAAGGCCGCGTCGTGCGCATGGGTAATGCACCCGACACGCAGGCGATCGAACGGCTGGTGAACTGGCTCGACACGCAGGGCGAGGACGTCTATGCGACCGATCAGCTGTCGGCGGTGTGGCCCGAGGCCGAGGCGTGGTTGCCCGAGGCGGCTGGCATGCTGGTGGTATCGCTGTCGCGCCTGTTCCGCAATTACGTGATCTGGTTCCGGCGCGAGCTGGTGCGCACCGTGCGCTGGGCCGGCGATCCGCGCGCCAAGCTGTCGGCGCTCGCGCCGGTGCTGTCGCCGCGCGAGAGCTTCGAGGAGTGGACGCAGATCGTGCACGCGCGTTCGGCGCCGTGGCGCCTGGCGGAAATCGAGATTGCCGGAGAATTTCGCGGCGCGCTGCTCAACCTCGTCTTGCGGCGTGCCGAAGAGCTGGCCCAGCTTGCGCTCGAGCTGGGTCGGGCCAACCGCGAGCTGGAAGGATTCTCCTACACGGTGTCGCACGACCTGCGCGCGCCGCTGCGCCATATCGTCGGCTATGCCGACCTGCTGCGCGAGATGGACGGCGAGCGCATGTCCGAGCGCGGCCGCCACTATATCGAGCGCATCATGGCGCAGGCGCGTTTTGGCGGCAAACTGGTCGACGACCTGCTGGCGTTCTCGCAGATGGGGCGGGCGGCACTGCGGCCCCAGTCGATCGACCTGCGCGCGCTGGTGGAACGCGTGGTGGCCGACGAGACGCGCGAACTTGCCGAGCGCCGGATCGACTGGCATATTGGCGCGCTCGGCACAGTCATGGCCGATCCGGTGCTGATGGTGGTCGTATTGCGGAATCTCATCTCCAACGCGATAAAATTCAGCAGCACGCGCACCGGCGCCGACGGCACGCCGGTGGCGCGCATCGAGATCACGCGGCGCGCGGGCGAGGACGACCTCGCGGGCCAGGACATCATCGCGGTGCGCGACAACGGCGTGGGCTTCGATATGCGCTATGCCGACAAGCTGTTTGGCGTATTTCAGCGGCTGCACCGGTTCGAGGAGTTTCCCGGCACCGGTATCGGCCTGGCCAGCGTGCGTCGCATCGTGGAGCGGCATGGCGGCAGGAGCTGGGCCGAGGCGGAGCTCGACAAGGGCGCCACGATCTCGTTTTCGCTGCCGCGGGAATTCGTGCAGGAAGGCATGCCGGTCTTCGAGACCGCGGCCGAAGCTGCCGCCCGCCTGGCGGCGGTATCATCCGGCCAGCCTTACCGGCCGGTTCTGAAGGACCTGAAGAAAGGAGAGGACGATCGTGCTGAGGCCGATTCTGCTGGTGGAAGACAATCCGGATGACATCGAGCTCACGCTGATCGCACTGGAAAAATCGCGGCTGGCGAACCCGGTGGTGTCGCTGCGCGATGGCGCGGAGGCGCTCGACTACCTGCGGCGCGAGGGCACCTGGGCCGGGCGCGCGGAAGAGAATCCGGCGGTCATCCTGCTTGACAAGAAGCTGCCGAAGATCGACGGCCACGAGGTGCTCAAGGCCGTGCGCGCCGATGAGCGCCTGCGGCGCATTCCGGTGGTCATGCTGACGTCGTCGCGCGAGGAACGCGATCTGCTGCGCAGCTACGATCTTGGCGTGAATGCGTATGTGGTGAAGCCGGTGGAGTTTGACGACTTCATGGCGGCGATCAACGATCTCGGGGTGTTCTGGGCCGTGTTGAACGAACCGCCGCCCTATACCAGCTAGCCCTATACCAGCTAAGGCCGCCGGATCCAGGCCGCTGAATCAAGGCCGCTGAATCAAGGCCGATCGATGACGTCGTCCGGGGTCCCGCGGTCGAGCGGCAGCACCACGCGGAATAGCGCGCCCTGGCCGGGGCCGTTGCTATGCGCGGTGACGGTGCCACCGTGCATCTGCACCAGGTTCCGCACCATCCACAGGCCGAGTCCCAGTCCGGTGGCGCGCCCGACGCCCTCGCCGCGGGCCTGCTCGAAGCGTTCGAAGATCCGTTCCAGCGAATCGGATGCGATGCCCACGCCGGTATCGCGCACGGTCAGTTCCGCGTGGCCGTCGGCAGTGCTGACCGACACCTCGATGGCGCCGCGTTCGCAAAATTTCACCGCATTGGTCAGCAGATTCCAGACCACCTGGCGCATCCGGCTCTCGTCCCCCATGATCATGGCCGGCTTGAGGGCGTGCATGCGCAGCACCAGCCCCTTCGACTCGGCCCCCACGCGGATATCCTCGACTACCGAGCTGGCCAGCGCGGTCAGGTCAAGTCGCTGCAGGTCGACCGACAACTTGCCGGTGGCGATGGCGCCGCTGTCGAGCAGGTCGTCCACCATGCGCGCGAGCTGGTAGGTATTGCGCTCGATCACCTCGGTGGCCCGCTCCACGTGGGCGATGTCCTTGGCGCGCTGCAACAGGGTGGTCCACCACAGGATGGCATGCAGCGGCGAGCGCAGCTCGTGGCTGACGGCCGCCACAAAATGGTCCATGGCGCGGACGGCGCGATCGCTATGCTCGCGCGCGCGTTGCTGTTCGGCGGCAAATGCCTGGCTGCGCAGCTCGCTGTTCTTGCGCGCGGTGATATCGATGGTAAAGCCGATCAGCGACTGCGCGGTGCCGTCGCCCAGATAGCGGCCCGCGCCGCGCGACATCAGCCAGCGCACGCTGCCGTCTGCCCAGGTGACGCGATATTCGACTTCGAAGTGGGCACGGTTGTCGATACCGGCATCGATCGCGGCACGCACGCGCTCGCGGTCGTCTGCATGGATCAGCTCGCTGAACAGGCGCGCCTCGTCGAGCGTATCGGCCGGTTGCAGGCCCATATTGGCCTTGCATTGCTCGGTGCAGACCATGAAGCCGGTAGCGAGGTCCAGCTCCCAGGCGCCCACGCGCGCAAAGGCCAGTACTTCGTCGAGACGTGCCTGGTTCTGGCGCAGTTCCTCGTTGGCTTCCTGCACCAGCACCTGGCGCAGTCGCGCCTGCGAGCGCAGCTTGGCGTGTTCGCGCCGGTTCTGCTCGCTCTGCGCCACCTGGCTGGTCACGTCCATGACATTGAGCAGGTAGAGCGATTCTTCCACCAGCGGCGGTTCCATGCGCGAGGCGCGCACCTGCCAGTAGCGCTCGGCGGCCGCGCCGGTCGCGCTCATGTCGTAACGGATCAGCGACGAGAGACGTTCCTCGCCAGGGCCCAGGCCGCGCAAGGTGGCGTCGATCCAGTCGTGCCGCGCCGCGCGTTGCGCATCCGAGCCGGCCTGGTTGATCGCATAGACCGATTTGCCCACCACCTCGGCCAGCGTGCGGCCGGTCATCTCGCGGTACTTGATATTGGCGTGCACGACATGGAAGCCGGCATCGAGAATCAAGTACGCATCGGGCAGCGCATCGAACAGGCGTCCGGTATCGAACGGCACGGTTGACGGTAGCTGGCGCGCGGCGTCGTTCACGACTGCGGTCCCTTCGCGCGCGCGAGCAGGTCGTCGAACGACCGGCGCGCGCCCTCGCAGGCGGCCGCGACCTCGCGCTCCGTGCGCACGTGAGCGCGCAGCGCCGCGAGAAACTGTTGCCAGCGCGGGCCCGGAGGGCGGCTGCCGAGATAGCGCAGCGGATGCGGGGCCAACCGTTCGGCAAGTTGCCGATACATGACCGCGCCGCCCAGTTGCGATCCTTCGATGACGTAGCAGATGCCCCAGCGATAGGCGGGGTCGTCGGGCAGCGAGGTGGTGTCCACCGGTGTCACCTCGGTGCCGCCGCGCGGCATCGCGTCATGCGCGAGATCGTCGTCGAGCACGGGCAACCGCGTAACGGGCGGCAGCACGGCAGGATCCTGCGGGCCATCGCGAAAACGCGCAAGCCAGCTTTCCAGCGGGGCCAGCCATGCGCGCAACAGCAGCAGATGGTCGCGGTAGGCTTGGAGCGAGGGCTCGGGCTGCGCCAGCGGCATGGCGCGGTCGAGCGTGGCATGGCGTGTGGATGTGGCGGCGCGCAGGGCGGCTAGCACATCGTTGTGGTCAACCTGGTCGTCAGTCACGCCGCTTTGCACGAGTTGGTATCGATGCCGTGGAGGACAGACGTCCGGTCTGCGGGGTGGCAGCCGGACGTCGGGATGACCGTATGGTACAGGATGGCTGATCCTTGCGCGCATGCGTCGCGCGCCCACGCGTGCCAATTCTGGCGGGGCGCAGTCACGCGTAACGCGCGCGTGCAAGTCCTGCAAGAAAGCGTCGGAAAAGCGTGCGCGGAATTGAAAAAAATACCGGGCAAAAACTGCCGGCGGGCTGACGCGCCCGGGCGCGCGGCGTGCGCTCACGGCGCCAGCCGCTTACGCTCACGGCGCCAGCCGTGTAAAGACGTAGTCGCGATCCTTCACGCGCGCGGCATGGCAGGCGAAACACGTCTGGTGCTGAGCCAGATCGGCGGGCTTGCCATCGATGAAGCGGCCATAGCCCCAGCCGCCCGAGGCTGCGTACTTCTTCGCATCCTTGACCATCACCTGTACCGTGGTCGCATGCGCCGGCACCAGCGCCGACGCGAAGTCGGCGGAGCGCGTGTACTTCCACGCCAGCTTGACCAGCACGGCGCCGTCAGGGAAAGGCAACTGGCCACGCCGATACGCCTCGATTGCGATCGGATTGCCTACCACGGTGCGCAGTTCGTTGAGCGGTTCGCCCTCGAGCGCGGGTGCCACCAACTGCCATTGGCGGTAGCCCTCGGGCAACGTCACGCCGTAGATCGGCGAGGCATTGGCGGCGGCATGGGCGGCGGCATTGTCAGCGGGGATTGCAGCAGGAACTGCAGCGGGGATTGCAGCGGGATCGGCGTGGGCGGCAGGGGCAGGCTGGCCCCGGGAGGCACCGGCGGCCGGCGGCGCGGAGCGGTCGGCGGCGGCAGCGGTCAGGGCAGACAGCGGCGAGAGCAGTGCGGCCACGGTGGCCAGGGTAAGGGTTGCGGCGTGCGAACGGGTCATGGGCGATCCTCGGAAGAGCGGTTGGCGTGGTGCAGTCGCCATTTCCGCTTTCCGATGTATCGTCGTTATGTCCCGCGCTCTCCGGTCTTGTATCGCAATGTATATGGGCTACCGCCGGTGGCCGTCACCGGCGGCGGCCATCCGCGAGCGCATCAGTACCCGTAGTAGTTGACGGGCGCGGCGGGGCCGCAGGGCACATAGGCGCGGTCATAGCTGCGGTAGCAGTAGCCCGGCGGCACCTGCGGCGCGGCGTAACTGACCGGTTGCGGCGGCAGGTAGACCGGCTCCGGTTGCGGCGCGTAGACCGGGGCAGGGGCGGCCACTACCGGGCCGCTGCTGGCGACCGCCGCGCCGATGGCCAGGCCGGCAATGGCGCCGATGGCCAGCGCCACGGCGCCGTTGTTCGACCCGTGACCACCATGGTAGCGGCCATGGGCCGAGGCCGGCCCCGCGGCGAGCATGGCGGCACTGAGGACGGCGATACCGGTGTAACGAATCGACTTGCGCATGAGAAACTCCTTGTTGTCCAGTCGGTGCAGGGCCCATTGAGGGACATTGAGGGACATTGAGGGACATTGAGGGCCAGCGAGGCTGGCGTGCCTTGTTGCCCGGGAGGCCTGCCCGACGGAGTTCATGATGCACCACCGATCATTACATTGGGTTATGTGATGGTGACCAGATGTAAATGGCCGTAAGAAACGATGTAATCTGGCTGTCCTTCTGGTCCCGGATGCCGCCATGCCCACCTTGCGTTCGCTCTATCCCGCCATCGAACCGTACGAGAGCGGCATGCTCGACGTCGGCGATGGTCATACCATCTACTACGAGCGCGTCGGCACGCCGGGCGCCAAGCCGGCGGTGTTCCTGCACGGCGGGCCCGGCGGCGGCATTGCCGCGGATCATCGGCGGCTGTTCGATCCGGCGCGCTACGACGTGATGCTGTTCGACCAGCGCGGCTGCGGCCGTTCCACCCCGCATGCCGGACTCGAGGCCAATACCACCTGGCACCTGGTCGACGATATCGAACGCCTGCGCCAGCTGGCGGGCGCGGAGCGCTGGCTGGTGTTCGGCGGCTCCTGGGGATCGACGCTGGCGCTCGCGTATGCGCAAAAATTTCCCGAACGTACCAGCGAACTGGTGCTGCGCGGCGTGTATACGGCCTCGCAGGCGGAGCTCGACTGGTATTACCAATACGGCGTGTCCGAGATGTTCCCGGCGCAATGGGAGCGCTTCCAGGCGCCGGTACCCGAGGCCGAGCGCGGCAACATGATGGCGGCCTATCGCAAGCTGCTGACCGGCGACGACCGCGAGAAGCAGGTGGCCGCGGCGCGCGCGTGGAGCGTGTGGGAAGCGGAGACCATCACCCTGCTGCCGGATCCGCAGATCGCCGCCAAGCATGACGATGGCCATTTCGCGCTCGCGTTTGCGCGGCTCGAGAACCATTACTTCACGCATCGCTGCTGGCTCGAGGAAGGGCAACTGCTGCGTGACGCGCATCGCCTGGCCAGCATCCCCGGCGTGATCGTGCATGGCCGCTATGACATGCCGTGTCCGCTGCGCTATGCCTATGCGCTGCACCGGGCGTGGCCGACGGCGGCATTGCACGTGATCGAGGGCGCCGGGCATGCCTGGTCCGAGCCCGGCATTCTCGATCAGCTGATCGCCGCGACGGATCGCTTTGCCGCGGCCTGAGCCACGGGGCCGGGCGGGGCCGTATGGGCGCCGAGCGCCTCGTGAATGGCGTCGAGCACGATCGCGGTCAGGCGGCGTACCGCCGCGCTGGGCTCGGCCTCGGCGCGGTGCAGGGCGAGCGCCGCCTTCGGTAACGGCGGCAGGCCGGTGGCGGCAGGGTCGAGCGCGGTCAGCGTCGCCGGCAGGCTGATGGAGGTGCGCGGCGTAATGCCGAGTCCTGCCTCGGCGGCTGCCCACAGTCCTGACAGGCTCGGGCTGGTAAAGGCGAGCCGCCACGGGATACCGGCCTCGTCGAGCGCGGCGATGCCGGCCGCGCGGAACGTGCAGGGCGGCACGAACGCGATCAACGGCAGCGGGGCGGCGGCGACCGCGGCCCCGGCCGCACCCGCTGCGCTCGCCGCACCCGCCGCATCCGCCGCCGCACGCATCGTATCTGCCGCGCCCTTCGTCAAGCCGGCCCAATCGGGCCGACCCACCCATGCCACCGGTACCTCGGCAATGCGCTCGCCATTGGGCGCGTCGCTGCCGTCGCCCCATACCAGCGCCATATCGAGTTCGCCCTTGAGGGTCTTCTGCGCCAGCGGCACGCTGCGGTCCACCTGGACCTCGACGCGGACTTTCGGATGTGCGCGCGCAAACCGGCCGAGCACCGCGGGCAGCACGCCTTCGGCAAAATCCTGCGGCAGGCCAAGCCGGACCCAGCCTTCGAGATCCGCGCCGCGAATGGTGTCGACCGCTTCGTCGTTGAGATCGAGCAGGCGCCGGGCATAGCTCAGCAACGCCTCGCCCGCGGTGGTCAGCGCAAGATTGCGGCCGGACTTCTGCACGAGTGGCAGGCCGATCTGCTCCTCGAGTTTGCGCAATTGCGTGCTGATGGCCGACTGAGAGCGGCCAAGCCGGTCCGCGGCGCGGGCGAAACTGCCCAGTTCGAAACCCATGACGAACGTGCGCAGCACGTCCATGTCGAGGTTGGTGCGGGCCATGGCGGTCTCCCAAGGGCAGGGCAGGTCTTAATAGTTCGATAACATCGAAGCAACGCTTTCAATGTTTCTGATTTTCAGAATGATTATTGGCGGCTATCGTGATGACGTCAACCTCTGAGGAGCCCACCATGCCGCTCGTTCATATCTCCCTGCTCAAGGGCAAGTCGCCCGCCCATATCCGCGCCATCGCCGACGGCGTCCACCAGGCCCTGGTGGAGACGTTCGCGGTGCCGCCCGCTGACCGCTTCCAGCTGGTCCATCAGCACGATCGCGACGATTTCATCTACGATGCCGACTATCTCGGCGTGCACCGGAGCGACGACGTCGTCTTTATCAGCATCCTCCAGAGCAACTGGCGCGACGTGGCCACCAAGCAGGCGCTGTATCGCGCCGTGGCCGAGCGCCTGGCGGAGAATCCGGGTCTGCGCCGGGAAGACGTCCAGATCCAGCTCGTACCCAACGGGCGCGAGGACTGGTCGTTCGGCAATGGCATCGCGCAGTACGTGCAAGACACCGTGAAGGACGGCGTGAAAAACAGCCACTGACGGGCGCGCCGCGCGATCGTTCAACACCTATCAACAAAGCAGGAATTGGATCATGAATGTATTCGTCACGGGCGCCACGGCGGGTTTTGGTGCAGCAATCGCGCGACGCTTCGTCGCCGCCGGACATCGCGTGATCGCGGCGGGCCGGCGCAAGGAACGGCTCGACGCGCTGGTGGAGGAGCTCGGCCGCGACAAGGTGCTGCCGGTAGTGCTCGACGTGCGCGACCGTGCCGCCGTGGAGGCCGCCGTGGCGGCGCTGCCGCCCGGGTTCGCGGAGATCGACCTGCTGGTGAATAACGCGGGGCTGGCGCTGGGCCTGGAGCTGGCCCAGGACGCGGACCTCGACAAGTGGGAACAGATGGTCGATACCAACATCAAGGGCCTGATGTACATGACGCGCGCGGTGCTGCCGGGCATGGTCGCGCGCAAGCGCGGTCATGTCATCAACATCGGCTCGGTGGCGGGCACCTATCCGTATCCCGGTGGCAATGCCTATGGCGCGACCAAGGCCTTCGTGCGCCAGTTCTCGCTCAACCTGCGCGCCGACGTGGCCGGTACCGGCGTGCGCGTCACCGACGTGGCGCCGGGCCTGGTCGGTGGCACGGAGTTCTCGTCGGTGCGCTTCGACGGCGACCAGGCGCGCGCGGACAAGGTGTACGAGAACACCGAGGCCCTGACCGCGGAAGATATCGCCGAAACGGTGTTCTGGGCCGCCACCCAGCCGGCGCGCGTGAACATCAACGTGGTCGAGATCATGCCGGTGGTGCAGGCGTTCACGGCATTGACGATTCAGCGCCAGGCGCGCTGAGCGGTAGCGCCGGGCGGACGCGGGAATGCGTCCGCCCCCTGGCGCGCGATGCAGGCGGGGGCGTGACGCCGGGGCTGCGGCGCGCGTCAGTCCATATGGAGGTTGGCATCGCGGATGACCTTGCCCCACTTGGCGAGGTCGCTCTTGATCAACGCGGTGACCTGCTCGGGCGAACTCGCTTCCATGATCGCGCCCTGTGCGGCCATCCGCTGCACCATGTCGGGCGCGGCCACGGCCTTGGCGATATGGGCGTTGAGCAGGTTGACGATATCCGGCGGCGTACCCGCCGGCGCCACCACGGCAAACCAGTTGCGGGCCTCGAAGCCGGGCAGCCCGGCTTCCGCGAAGGTCGGAATATCGGGACTCATCGGCAGGCGGGTGGGGCTCACCACCGCGAGCGCGCGCAATTGCCCTTTCTTCACGAACGGCATCGACGACGCCACGCTGTCGAAGAACACGCTGACATTGCCGGCGAGCAGATCGGTCATCGCGTTGCTGCTGCCCTTGTACGGGATATGGGCCATGTCGATGCCGGCGGTGGTCTTCAGCAGTTCGAGTTCCAGATGCGACAGCGTGCCATTGCCCTGCGACGCCGCGCTCAATTGCCCGGGTCGGCTTTTGGCCAGGGCGATCAGTTCCTTGACAGATTTGGCCGGCACCGACGGATTGACCACCAGCACGTGCGGCACGTTGGCCACCAGCGAGATCGGCGTAAAGCTCTTGAGCAGGTCGAAGCCCAGCTTGCGATACAGGTTGGCGGCGATCGGCAGCGAGCCCGTGATGATCAGCAGCGTGTAGCCATCGGGCGGGGCCTTGGCGGCGAAGTCGGCGCCGATGGTGCTGCCCGCGCCCGGGCGGTTTTCGATGACTACCGACTGGCCAAGGCTTGCGGTCAGCTTCTCGGCGAGGGCACGGCTCAGGACATCGGAGGCACCGGCCGCGGGAAAGGGCACCACGAAGCGAATCGGCCTGGACGGATACGTCTCCGCGTGCGCGGGCAGCGCGGCCGTGCATGCCATCGAAAACGCAGTCCAAAGCCCTGCCGCGGCCGCGCGCATCAAATTTTTCATCGTCGGTCCCATTCCATGTGCGTACATTGAAAGCGCCGTTACGCCACGCCTGAGAGCGCTAACGGCGGGTCGCCAGCGAGCAAGTTGCGTGCCGCGCCATGGCGGGGCAAAAACGCATGAACGTTGCGGCAAGCCGCGATGAAATGGTGCGCGCGCGCATGCCGCGTCCCACGGCGTGCATGGGTGTCGGGGCCATCCTGGCGCGTCGTGCACCGTGAACTCGCATGGCGTGCCCGCTGGCATTGGCATGCACATTGCAGCGGCTGCGGCGCCGGTTTCCCCTCGCTTTCACTTCATCTCACCCACTGGATTGTCAAGACATGGACCTCGTCATTCGCCGCGCGCAACTGGTTACCGAGCCTCACGGCAAGCTGCAGGACATCGGGATCGAGGACGGTCGCATCGTGGCGATCGCCCCGCACCTCGACACCGCCGCCGAAGCGTTCGATGCCGGCGGCCGCCTCGCGTGCGGTGGACTGATCGAAACCCATATCCATCTGGACAAGGCGCGCCTGCTCGAGGTCTGTCCGGCGGAGACCACGCGTCAGATCAGTCCGGTGCATTACGTGGCCGGCTTCAAGCCACAGATCACCGAGGAGGACGTCTATCGCCGCGCGGAGATCACGCTACGCGAGGCCATCGCGCATGGCACCACGCGCATGCGCACCCATGTGGAAGTGGATCCCGGCATCGGCATGCGCGGCTTTGACGGCGTGCGCGCGCTGGTCGCGCAATACCGGTGGGCGATCGACCTGCAACTATGCGTGTTTCCGCAGGAAGGGCTGATCAACTATCCGGGCACCGATGCGCTGCTGGTGGAGGCGCTGCGTCGCGGGGCCGACGTCATCGGCGCCGCGCCGCGCTACGACACCGATCATCCCGGGCAGATTCGCCGCATCTTCGAGCTCGCGCGCGAATTCGACGTCGACATCGACATGCACCTCGACGTCGGCAATACGCCGGAAGACATGGATATCCATCTGGTCTGCGACCTGACCGAGCAGTATCGGCTCGGGGGACGCGTCACGGTGGGCCATATGACCAAGCTGTCGCTGCTGCCGCCGGATCGCGTGGCGGCAATTGCGCGCCGGCTTGCGGATGTGGGGGTCAATGTGGCCGTGCTGCCGGCCACCGATCTCTATCTGATGGGCCGGGAACGCGACCACGATGTGCGGCGCGGCGTGGCCGATGCCAACTTTCTGGTCGAACACGGCGTCAATTGCTCGATCTCCAGCAACAACGTGCTGAACCCCGCCACCCCGTATGGCGATTGCTCGCTGATCCGCATGGCCAACCTGCAGGCCAACGTGCTGCAGATCGCGCGGCCCGAGCAGTTGCGTGAATGCTTTGCCATGGTGACCGAGCGCTCGGCGCGCATCCTGAACCTGCGCGACTATGGCATTGCGGTGGGCAATCCGGCCGATGTGGTGATCATCGACGGGACGTCGCCCGAACAGGCGGTATCGGAAATCCGTCATCCGCTGGCCGTCTTCAAGCGCGGCCGCCGCACGGTGACGCGTCCGGCCGCCCGGTTGCACGATCCCGCCTAGCCGCTGCCCGCGCCGGCGCGTCCGCGCCGGCTGTTCCCGCGGCGCGCGCCGTACGCGATGCGTCGCATCGTGCTACGGTTGAAGCCTGTCACCGCCCCGCCGCCGGCGGGGCACGCCGTTTGCCGCGCCGCGGCAAGCCTGCACGCTTTTTGCGTATGCGTGGCGACTGGCATGCCGGCCAGGACCTGTCCACCTGTTTTCTCGCCCCATGGAGTTTGGCATCGCCATCTGTCCGGTCAATCTCCATCCAGGAAGAAGGATACGAACACATGGACGACCTTAGCGACATCAAGATGACGCGGCGCGAGCTCCTGCTCGCCGGAGCCTCCGCCGCCACCGCCGTGGCCATACCTTCCGCGAGCGCCGCTCAGGGCGCCACTCAGGGCGCCGCCAACCCTTCTGCAAGGAGCCAACCCGCCATGTCTCAAGTCACGCTCGAGGTGAACGGCAAACGCGTCACGCTGGACCTCGATACCCGTACCACGCTGCTCGATGCGCTGCGCGAGCACCTGCACCTGACCGGCACCAAGAAAGGCTGCGACCACGGCCAATGTGGCGCCTGCACCGTCCATCTGGACGGCCGTCGCATCAACGCGTGCCTGACCCTGGCGATCATGCACGAAGGCGCAAAAATTACAACCGTGGAAGGTCTTGGCACACCGCAGCAGCCGCATCCGATGCAACGCGCGTTCGTCAAGCACGACGGTTACCAGTGCGGTTACTGCACGCCGGGCCAGATCTGCTCGGCGGTGGCCGTGCTCGACGAGATTCGCGCGGGCATCCCAAGCCATGTCAGCGCAAGCCTGACCGCGCGCCCGCCGCTGAGCGAAGCCGAAATCCGCGAGCGCATGAGCGGCAATATCTGCCGCTGCGGCGCCTATTCCAACATCGTCGAGGCGATCGTCGAGGTCGCGGGCGAACCCGCCGGGAGCCGCGCATGAAAGCCTTTACCTATGAACGCGCGCAGAGCCCGGCCGAAGCCGCCGCCGCCGCGCAGCGCACGCCCGGCGCGCGCTTTATCGCGGGCGGCACCAATCTGCTCGACCTGATGAAGCTGGAGATCGAGCAGCCTGTGCATCTGATCGATGTCAACGGCCTCGCGCTCGACCAGATCGAGGCCCTGCCGCAGGGCGGTCTGCGCATCGGCGCGCTGGTGCGCAATACCGATCTCGCCGCCGACCCGCGCGTGCGGCGCGACTATGGCGTGCTGTCGCGTGCCTTGCTGGCGGGAGCCTCGGGTCAGTTGCGCAATCGCGCGACCACGGCCGGCAATCTGCTGCAGCGCACGCGCTGCCCTTACTTTTACGACACCAACCAGCCGTGCAACAAACGCCAGCCGGGTTCCGGTTGCGGCGCCATCGGCGGCTTCAGCCGCCCGCATGCGGTAATCGGCGGCAGCCAGGCCTGCATCGCCACGCACCCCAGCGATATGGCGGTGGCGATGCGCGTGCTCGATGCCAGTGTCGAGACCGTGCGCGCCGACGGCACGCGCCGCGTGATTCCGATCGTCGACCTGCACCGCCTGCCCGGCGATACGCCGCACATCGAACACAGCCTGGCCGCGGGCGAACTGATCACCGCGGTCACGCTGCCGCCGCCGGTCGGCGGCACCCAGATCTATCGCAAGGTGCGCGACCGTGCGTCCTATGCGTTTGCGCTGGTCTCGGTCGCGGCCATCGTGCAGCGCGACGGCACCGGCCGCGTTGCGCTTGGCGGCGTGGCGCACAAGCCGTGGCGCGTCGAGGCCGCCGAAGCCGACCTGCCGCGTGGCGCCAAGGCCGTGACCGACCGGTTGCTGGCCGATGCCATGCCGACCCAGCAGAACGCGTTCAAGGTAATGCTGGCCCAGCGCACGCTCGGTGCCGTGCTGACGCAAGCGAGGACCTGACCCATGAAATTCGATACCCCCGCGACGGAGAATCCGATCGACCGCCTGCAGGTGGTCGGCCAGCCGCTCGACCGCATCGACGGCCCGCTCAAAACCACCGGCAAGGCGCCGTACGCGTACGAGCGCCACGACGTGGCGGCCCACGCGGCGTACGGCCATGTGGTCGGCGCCGGCATCGCCAAGGGCCGCATCGTCTCGATGGACCTCGCCGAGGCGCGCCGCGCGCCCGGTGTGATCACTATCGTTACGGCCGAGAATGCCGGCAAGCTCGGCAAGGGCGAGCGCAATACCGCCACGCTGCTGGGCGGCCCGGAGATCCAGCACTACCACCAGGCCGTGGCGCTGGTGGTGGCCGAAACCTTCGAGCAGGCGCGCGCCGCCGCGCAGCTGGTACGCGTCCGCTACGAGAGCGCCCCGGGCGCATTCGACCTGCACCATGCGCGCACGACCGCGGTCAAGCCGAAGAGCGGCGATGCCGATTCCGCCGCCGGCAACTTTATCGAGGCGTTTCACAGCGCGCCGGTCAAGCTCGATGCCGTCTACACCACGCCCGACCAGGCCCACGCGATGATGGAGCCGCATGCTTCGCTGGCGGCGTGGGAAGGCGACAAGGTCACGGTATGGACCTCGAACCAGATGGTCGCCTGGGGCCAGCAGGATATGGCGACGACGCTGGGCATCCCCAAGGAGAACGTGCGCATCATCTCGCCGTTTGTCGGAGGCGGCTTCGGCGGCAAGCTGTTCGTGCGCGCCGAGGCCTTGCTCGCGGTGCTCGGCGCCCGTGCCGCCCGACGGCCGGTCAAGGTGGCACTGACGCGGCCGCTGATGTTCAACAACACCACGCATCGGCCCGCCACCATCCAGCGCATTCGCATCGGCACCACGCCCGATGGCAGGATTACCGCGATTGGCCATGAGAGCTGGTCGGGCGATCTGCCCGGGGGCGGCCCCGAGACGGCAGTGCAGCAGACCCGCCTGCTCTATGGCGGGCCCAACCGCATGACCGCGATGCGGCTGGCCACGCTCGACCTGCCCGAGGGTAACGCGATGCGGGCGCCGGGCGAGGCGCCGGGCCTGATGGCGCTGGAGATCGCCATAGACGAGATGGCCGAGCAACTGCGCATGGACCCCATTGCGTTCCGCATTCTCAACGACACCCAGGTCGATCCCGAGCATCCGTCGCGGCCGTTCTCGCAGCGGCGCCTGGTCGAATGCCTGCGCCTTGGCGCGGACAAGTTCGGCTGGAGCGCGCGCCAGGCGCAGCCGGCCTCGGTACGCGACGGCCAATGGCTGGTCGGCATGGGCGTGGCGGCGGCGTTCCGCAATAACCTCGTGATGAAATCGGGAGCGCGCGTCAGGCTCGACCGCACGGGCATGGTGATCGTCGAGACCGATATGACCGATATCGGCACGGGTAGCTATACCATCATCGCCCAGACCGCGGCGGAGATGCTCGGCGTGCCGATCGAGAAGGTGGCGGTGCGGCTCGGTGACTCCAGCTATCCGGAGTCCGCCGGATCCGGTGGGCAGTGGGGCGGCAATAGTGCCACCTCGGGCGTGTATGCGGCCTGCGTCAAGCTGCGCGAGGCGGTGGCAAGGCGTGCCGGCCTCGATCCCGCCGGCGCGGCGTTTGCCGACGGGCAGGTGTCGGCGAACGGTCGCGCCGTGCCGCTGGCATCGATTGCCGCCGATGGCGAACTCGTGGGCGAGGACGTGCTCGAGTTCGGCGATCTCGACAAGAAGTATCAGCAATCGACCTTCGGCGGGCATTTCGTCGAGGTTGGCGTCGATATCGCCACCGGCGAAGTCCGCGTGCGCCGCATGCTGGCGGTCTGCGCCGCCGGCCGGATTCTCAACCCGAAGTCGGCGCGCAGCCAGGTGATCGGCGCGATGACGATGGGCGTGGGGGCCGCGCTGATGGAGGAGCTGGTGGTCGACAAGCGGCAGGGCTTCTTCGTCAACCACGACCTGGCCGGCTACGAGGTGCCCGTGCACGCCGATATTCCCCATCAGGAGGTGATCTTCCTCGACGAAACCGATCCGATCTCGTCGCCGATGAAAGCCAAGGGCGTCGGCGAGCTTGGCATCTGCGGCGTGGGCGCGGCGGTTGCCAATGCGATCTACAACGCGACCGGCGTGCGGGTGCGCGAGTACCCGATCACGCTGGACAAGCTGTTGCCGGGCCTGCCGAAGATGGCTTGACGCCCCCGCACCGGGTCGACACGGCACCGCGCGTGGCCCCACGCGCGGTGCCGCGCCTAGACATTCAGGTGCGTGGTTGACAGGACCTGCTTGAGCACCATGAAGGTACGGATCTGCCGGACGCCGGGCAGGTACAGCAATTGGTCCGCATGCAGGCGGTTGAAGCTGTCGCTGTCGCGCGTGCGGATCATCATGAAGTAGTCGAACTCGCCCGTCACCACGTGGCACTCCATGCAACCCGACACCTTCTGCGCGGCTTTCTCGAACGCGGCGAATGACTCGGGGGTGGAGCGGTCCAGCACCACGCCAATGATCACCAGCATGCCGACGTCGAGGCGGTTGGGGTCCAGCAACGCCACGATGCCACGGATATAGCCCGCCGCCTTGAGCCGCTCCACGCGCCGCAGGCAGGCCGGCGGGCTGAGGTTCACCTTGTTCGCCAGCGCCACGTTGGAGATCGATGCGTCCTTCTGCAGCGCGCGCAGGATCGCCTTGTCGGTACGATCCAGCTGCGGGGCGTCCTCGCTGGCAGGGGCACGAAATTTTGTTTTGCGGGATGGCGGTGGCATGGAATTTTTGAAGCAAGGATGGGGATATCGACCTGCCATGTTGTGTCGGAAGAGAGATTTTTGCAAGCACGTTTCCGCGCGATTTGCCTACCATTTCCTCCACCGCAACCTTCTTCCTCCGACGGAGCATCCCCATGAACCTGCAGCGCTTTCCCCGCCACCCGCTGACCTTCGGGCCGACCCCGATCCAACCGCTCGCGCGCCTGAGCCGGCATCTCGGTGGCAAGGTGGAGCTTTACGCCAAGCGCGAGGACTGCAACAGCGGCCTGGCATTCGGCGGCAACAAGACCCGCAAGCTCGAGTACCTGATTCCCGATGCGCTCGCGCAGGGCGCGGATACGCTGGTTTCCATCGGCGGCATCCAGTCCAACCAGACCCGCCAGGTGGCCGCGGTGGCGGCGCACCTCGGCCTCAAGTGTGTGCTGGTGCAGGAGAACTGGGTCAACTACTCGGACGCGGTCTATGACCGGGTGGGCAATATCCAGATGTCTCGCATGATGGGCGCGGATGTGCGGCTGGTGGCGGACGGCTTCGATATCGGCATTCGTCCGAGCTGGGAAGACGCCATGCAGAGCGTGCGCGATGCGGGCGGCAAGCCCTATCCGATTCCCGCCGGCTGCTCGGAGCATCCGCTAGGTGGCCTTGGTTTTGTCAACTTTGCGGAGGAAGTGCGCGCGCAGGAAAAGGAACTGGGCTTCCAGTTCGACTACATCGTGGTGTGCTCGGTCACGGGCAGTACGCAGGCCGGCATGGTGGTGGGCTTTGCCGCCGACGGCCGCGCCGATCGCGTGATCGGTATCGACGCCTCGGCCAAGCCGGAACAGACCCGTGAGCAGATCCTGCGCATCGCGCGCCATACGGCGGAGCTGGTCGATCTGGGGCGCGCGATCGTCGATGCCGACGTCGTGCTCGATACGCGCTATGGCGGTCCCGAGTATGGCCTGCCGTCGGACGGCACGCTCGAGGCGATTCGGCTGTGCGCGCGCATGGAAGGCGTGATGACCGATCCGGTGTACGAAGGCAAGTCCATGCAGGGCATGATCGACAAGGTGCGCCGCGGCGAATTTCCGGAAGGCTCGCGCGTGCTGTATGCCCACCTCGGTGGCGCGCCAGCGCTCAACGCGTACAGCTTTCTGTTCAAGGACGGCTGAGGCGCGGCTGCAACGGGCGGGGCAGGGCGACCTCGGCGCAGCCGCCCCTCGCCACCCCTTCCGACGCTACAGCTCCGACATGCCGAACCGGCGCAGCGCCTCCAGGTCCGTCACACGGATGGTCTGGTAGGACAGGCCCACCATGCCCTCGGCCTCCAGCCGCCGCAGGGCCTGGTTGACACGCTGTCGCGACAGCCCGGTCAGCAGTCCGATTTCCTCCTGCGAGAGCTCCAGCACCGCGCTGGTCTTGGGATACAGCGCGGGATGAAACAGTTGCGCGATGGCCTGCGCCACGCGCGCATCGGCGCCAAGCAAGCGGTCGTTCTGCACCATGGCAATGAACTGGCCCATGCGCTCGTTGAGCTGGCGCACCACATAGCCGGCAAAGGGCAGACTGTCGGCCAGCAGGGTATTGAACACGGTTTCGGCTACCAGCAGCACGCGTGACTCGCGCACGGCGATCACGTCGTAGCGGCGCGCCTCGCGCTTGATGACGCTGCCTTCGCCGCACCAGCCGCCGGCAGGCACGCCGCAGAACGTGCAGCCGCGTCCGTCCGGCGTGTAGACCGCCAGCTTGATCAGCCCCGCGTCCACCCCGATCCAGTAGCGCGAATACTCGCCGCGCCGCGCGATATAGGCATCGGCGGCGAAGGTGCGCTCCACGGTACCGGATACCGCCAGCGCCTGGTGCGCCGGTGCCAGCGCGCGATACCAGTCGTGTTGTTCGAGTACGGCGTCGAGGTTCATGAGTCGATGGCGCGACAGTGGATGAGCAGGGATACGCGGGGCAGCGCGCGCAAGAACGTGCCGGTGCAGGCGCCAAGCTGACGCCAAACTTACGCCGACGCTGCCTGCACGGGCCGGCGCACGGGCCGGCGCACGGCCCGGCGCACAACCATGTCGCCGCTGCGCCAGCTCTGTCGTCTGGGCGACAGTGTGCGCCGCCGTCGCAATGATAGCGTGCCGCTGACTACACAACATGCATCCACGCAGGATGCTCCGACAGGAGACACCCACCATGCCGACGGACTTCGACACGGGCCTGACCCGTAATGCCGCCAACTTCGTACCGCTGACACCGCTCGATTTTATCGCCCGCGCGGCGGAGGTCTACGGCCACCGCCTGGCCATCGTACACGGCGGGCTGCGGCAGAACTGGCGCGATACCTATACGCGTTGCCGCCGGCTGGCCAGCGCCCTGCAGCGCGCCGGCATCGGCCGGGGCGACACCGTGGCGGCGCTGCTGCCCAATACGCCAGCCATGATCGAGGCGCATTTCGGGGTGCCGATGTCCGGTGCGGTCCTCAACGCGTTGAATATCCGCCTGGACGCCGCCAACCTGGTCTTCATGCTGCGCCATGGCGAGGCGCGCGTGCTGCTGGCCGATACCGAGTTTGCCGCGGTAGCGCGCCAGCTCGCGCGCGAGGTGCAGGGGCTCAAGGTCATTGCCGTTCACGATGTGCTCGGTCCCGCGCCCGATGCGCCGTTTGGCGACATCGACTACGAGAGCTTCCTGGCCAGTGGCGATCCCGACTTCGCGTGGCAGATGCCTGCCGACGAATGGGATGCCATCGCGCTCAACTACACGTCGGGCACGACCGGCGATCCGAAGGGCGTGGTCTATCACCACCGTGGCGCCGCCATGAACGCCGTGTCCAATATCCTCGAATGGGATATGGCCAGACATCCGGTGTACCTGTGGACGCTGCCGCTATTCCACTGCAATGGCTGGTGTTTTGCCTGGACCGTGGCAGCGCGCGCCGGCGTCAACGTCTGCCTGCGCAAGTTCGAGCCGAAGCTGGTCTTCGACCTGATGCGTGCCGAAGGCGTGACGCATTATTGCGCGGCGCCCATCGTGCACAATGCGCTGGTCAGCGCGCCGGCCGAATGGCGCGAAGGCCTGCGTGGTCCCGTGCGCGGCATGGTGGCCGGGGCGCCGCCTCCCGCCGCCGTGCTGGCGCAGATGGAGGAGATGGGCTTTGCGCTATCGCACGTCTACGGCCTGACCGAGGTCTACGGTCCGGCCGCAGCCTGCGCGGAGCAGGATGAATGGCAGACGCTGTCGATCGAGGAACGCGCGGTGCGCAAGTCGCGGCAGGGCGTGCGCTATCACCTGCAAGCCGATGTGGCCGTATTGGACCCCGATACCATGCAACCCGTGCCACGCGATGGCGAGACCATCGGCGAGATCATGTTCCGCGGCAATATCTGCATGAAGGGATACCTCAAGAACGATCGCGCCACGCGCGAGGCCTTCGCGGGCGGCTGGTTCCATACCGGCGACCTTGGCGTCTGCATGCCGGACGGCTACATCAAGATCAAGGACCGCAGCAAGGACATCATCATTTCCGGCGGGGAGAATATCTCGAGCGTCGAGGTCGAGGACGCGATCTACCGCCACCCCGCCGTGATCGCCGCCGCGGTGGTAGCGCAGCCGGACAGCAAGTGGGGCGAGACGCCATGCGCGTTTGTCGAGCTCAAGGAAGGCGCCAGCGTGACCGCCGACGACCTGATTGCGCATTGCCGCGCGCTGCTGGCCGGCTTCAAGGTGCCCAAGGCGGTGTATTTCGGGCCGCTGCCCAAGACGTCGACCGGCAAGATCCAGAAGTTCGAACTGCGACGTCAGTTGCAGTCGGCCGCCGCGATCGATGTCTGAGCCAGGGTGCCGGGGCGAGGTGGGCACCAGGTGCCACGCCTCGTGCCCGGAGCCCTGTAATCGTCGTTGCGCGAAGTATGCCCGGCCTGGTCCGCGGTGACCTAGTCCGCGCTGATTTTGCCCACCTCGATCACCTTCTTCCACCGCGCATACTCGGAGGCCTGGAATGCGGTGAACTGCTCGGGCGTATTGGCCACGATCTCGAAGCCGACCTCGAGCAGCCTGGGCTTGACCGAGGGATCGTTGAGCGCGGCCACCACCGCCTGGTGCAACCTGGCCTTGAGCTCGGGCGGCAGTCCCTTGGGTGCGGCAATGGCCTGCCACGAATAGACGGTCACGCCCTTGATGCCGGCCTCGTCCATGGTCGGCACGTCCGGCAGGATCGGCGAGCGCGCGGTGCTGGTGATCGCCAGCGCGCGCAGCTTGCCGGCCTTGATGTGCGGCACGGCCGTGTTGATGTTCATGAAGGTGGCATCGACCTGTCCGCCGATCAGGTCGTTGAGCGCCGGCGCGCCGCCCTTGTACGGCACGTGAATGCCTTGCGTGCCGGTCTGCTGCCAGAACAGTTCCGCGGTCAGGTGGTCGCTGGTGCCATTGCCGGCGGACGCGAACGTCATCTTGCTGGGATGGGCCTTCTCGTAGGCGATCACGTCCTGGATCGACTTGAACGGCGAATTGACCGGTACCGCGAGCACGTTGGGCGCCTGCACCGCCACGCTGATGTAGTCGAAGTCCTTGAGCGGGTCGTAACCGGCGTTCTTGGTCAGGTGCGGGCCGATCACGAACGGCCCCAGTGAGGATACGAACAGCGTGTAGCCATCGGCCGGCGCGCGCCTGGCCATGCCCGCGCCGATCATGCCAGCCGCGCCTGGACGGTTGTCCACCACGAAGCTGCCGCCGAACTGCGCCTGGAATCTGGCGCTCAGGATGCGGGCGACATTGTCGGTGGAGCCGCCGGGCGGAAACGGCACCAGCAGCGTGACGGGCTTTTCCGGCCAGGCGGCATGGGCGCCTACCATCGATGCGCTCATGGCGACACCGAGGCACAGCGATGCAAGCAGCTTCTTCATGGGTGGTCTCCTTGATATGGAATTGTTTTGTGGCGGGGTAGCGCGGTCGGGCACTCAGGGCTGGGTGCCGAATTCGATCGAGGCGCGCGTCCACGCACGCGCCTGTTCGCTGATGCTGACGCCGAGGCCAGGCCGCGTCGGCACCGTGATGCGGCCCTGGCGGATTTCCAGGCGCTCGTTGAAGAGCGGCTCGAGCCAGTCGAAATGCTCGACCCACGGTTCGCGCGGATACGCGGCGGCCAGGTGAATATGCAGTTCCATGGCGAAATGCGGCGCGATCATCAGGCCGGCGTGGTCGGCCAGGGCCGCCACCTTGAGGAAGGGCGTAATACCGCCCACGCGCGGCGCGTCGGGCATCAGGTAGTCGGCGGCGCGATGGCGGATCAGGTCCCAGTGCTCGGCGGCGCTGGTCAGCATTTCGCCGGTGGCGATGGGCGTGTCGAACTGGCTGGCGAGGGCGGCATGTCCTTCGTGATCGTAGGCATCGAGCGGTTCCTCGATCCACACCAGGTTGAACGACTCGAACGTGCGGCACATGCGCTGGGCGGTGGGGCGATCCCATTGCTGGTTGGCGTCGACCATGATCGGCACCGCATCGCCAAGATGTTCGCGCACGGCCGAAACGCGCCGGATATCGAGCGCGCCGTCGGGCTGCCCGACCTTGAGCTTGATGCCGCCAATGCCGCGCTCCACCGAGGCCGCCGCGTTGACGAGCAACTGGTCGAGCGGCGTATGCAGGAAGCCGCCCGACGTGTTGTAGCAGCGCACCGCGTCGCGGTGCGCCCCCAGCAGCTTGGCAAGCGAGAGTCCCGCGCGCCTGGCCTTGAGGTCCCACAGCGCGACGTCGAACGCGCCGATCGCCTGCGTCGACAGGCCGCTGCGGCCCACCGAGGCGCCAGCCCAGCACAGCTTGTCCCACAGCCGCGCGATATCGCTCGGGTCCTCGCCGATCAGCGCGGGTGCGATCTCGCAGGCGTGCGCGTACTGGCCGGGTCCACCGGCGCGCTTGGAGTAGCTGAAGCCGAGTCCCTCATGGCCGTCGCGCGTGCGGATCTCCGCGAACAGGATGGCCACTTCGGTCATCGGTTTCTGGCGCCCGGTGAGGACCTTGGCATCGCTGATCGGGGTGGCAAGTGGCAGATAGCACGACGAAAGACGGATCGCGGCGATCGGATCGGCAGCAGGCGAGGTGGACATGGCGAGGCGTAATCTCCGGCACGTGGAAGGCAGCACGTCGAAGTGGAAATTCGACATGACAACGTTGTCATTTGCGGGCGCAATGCAATTGGTATAATCGGCGCCAGCCCGCAGAGAACGGGATGCGAACCTTGCCATGGCGGTGCGGCAAGGACGCGATGGAGGCAATGCTAACGTTGTCATTTTGCTGGGTCAACCGCGGTAAGGGCTGCTGGCCCTAGAGAAATACCCTGAGTTCTGGTCTTCATGAGCACAAACAAGGTACGCAAATCCGTGACGCTGCACGATGTGGCGCGCGAGGCAGGCGTGTCACTGATCACGGCGTCCCGCGCACTCGGCAATCCGGGCATGGTGTCGGACAAGACCATCGAGCGCGTGCAGAAGGCGGTCGAGATCACTGGCTACATTCCCAATCTGCTGGCGGGCGGGCTCAAGTCGCGCAAGAGCCTGATGGTCGGAGCGCTGGTGCCGAACATTGCCGTCGCGCAGTTTCTGCCGACCGTGAAAGCCCTGACCGATACGCTCGATGCGGCCGGCTACCAGCTGATCCTCGGCCAGACCGGCTACGACCATGCGCGCGAGGAAGCGCTGCTTGCCACCATGATCAGCCGGCGTCCCGATGGCATCGTGGTGACGGGGCTGATCCATTCGCAACTCGCGCGCGACCAGCTGCGCCGCACCGGCATACCGGTGGTGGAGACGTGGGACCTCAGCGATCGGCCGGTCGATATGGCGGTGGGGTTCTCGCACGTGAAGGTTGGCAGCGCGGTGGCGGGATACTTCCTTGGCAAGGGTTGGCGCCGGCTAGGCATTGCCACCGGTGACGATCAGCGGGCCGCGGTGCGGCGCGAGGGCTTTCTGACCACGGTCGGTCACGACGTTCCGACCGCGGTGGTGCCGGCCCCGAGCAGCCTGGCATTGGGCCGTCGGGCGCTGACGGAACTGCTGGAGAAGGACCCGAAGATCGAGGCCATTTTCTGCAGCTCGGACCAGCTTGCGCAGGGCGTGATGGTGGAAGCGCAGGCGCGCGGGCTACGCATCCCCGACGACCTGGCCATCTGCGGCTTTGGCGATGCGGATTTCGCCGCGCATCTGGAGCCGCCGCTGACATCGGTGCAGGTGGACGGTGCCGGCATCGGCCGGACTGCGGCGCGGCTGTTGCTGGAGCGCTGCCGTGGTGAGACGGTGGCGGAACCGGTGGTCGACGTGGGCTTCAGGATTGTCGAGCGCGGATCGACTTGAAGCGGCAAAACGCGTCAGGTCAAGAACGCCGGACCAAGATGCGTCCCGGCGAAGGCGTGCCAGCGATGTCGCTTGATAGGCAGGGCGCCTGATCGGGGAGGGGCTTGCGCGAAGGCCACAGACAGCCCTCATCGGGGCGATCAGATCGCCCCGAGTGGTCCCATCGGCTCGGTGCGCAACTGACAAAGAAAATCGGCAAAGCCGCCGCGTAGCCGGCCGGCGGCGCGCGCGCTGGTGACCACGCGCGGCGCCGGACTCCAGGCGATCTGTGTGCCGAGCGCCGCCAGCCGTTCCACCAGCGCCACGTCCTCGCTCGCCGCATAGGCGGGAAATCCGCCGGCCCGCTGATACGCGTGCGAGGCCACGCCGAAGTTTGCGCCGTGGATATGGCGGTGACCGCGCACGCGCCGATAGTGCGCGTCGAAGCGATGCGCCACCGCGGGCGAATGCTCGCTCCAGTCGTCGACCTCGATCAGCCCGCACACCGCGTCGGTGCCCTCCGCCAGTTGCGCCACCAGCCAGTCGGGTGCCACGCGGCTGTCCGCATCGGTAAAGGCCAGCCAGCGCGCGTCCGCCGCCAGCAGGTGCATCGCGCCGGTATGGCGGGCCACACCGACATTGCGCGCGGCCACGGTGAGGCAGGTCACGTGCGGATGCCGGCCGGCGATGGCGGCGGACGCGTCATCGCAGGCGTCGAGCACGGCCACCACCATGGCCGGCTCGCCGTTGAGCAGCGGATGGGCGATGGCCACGCGCAGGGCCAGCAGACAGGCTTCCAGGCATGCTTCCTCGTTATGAACCGGCACGACCACGCCAATCATGTCGGTGCCTCCTCACGGCTACGCAGCGGGCGTGCATCGCGCGACCACACTTCCAGCAGAAAATCCGGTTCCAGATGTCGCGCCTGCCGATGCAGGCCGGGCTGCCTGCCGATGCAGCGATGCGCTTCGCGCGGCGACAGCTGGCGGCCGCGAAAGGGCCGGAGCCAGTGGCAGGCGACGATCACGCCTTGGGGGCTCAGCGAGGCCGCCGCGCGCTGTGCGAGGCGTTGCCACGCGGCCAGCGGCAGGTAGTACGCGAATTCGCTTAGCACGATCAGGTCGAAGATGCCGTCAGGCCAGTCGCGCGGCAGCTCACCCACCTCGAGCGAGACGTGCGGATGTGTGGCAAGGCGCGCGCGCGCCAGCTCGATCGCGCGTGGGATCGGGTCCATGGCGACGAGGGCGGTGCAGCGGCGCGCCAGCGCTTCGGTCAGCAGGCCATTGGCGCAGGCTGGCTCGAACACGCGACCGTAGCGGCGGTCCGGCAGCGAGGCGAGGAGGATTTCGCGCTTGCGGGCTTCATACCACAGCGACTCGAATCCCCATGGATCGGGCAAGCGGAAAATCGCCTCGAAGTCGGTATTGTCCGGCGCGCTCATAGTTTCCATTCCTCCGTGGTGCCGGCGCCCAATGCCTCCCCGAGCGCGGCCAGGTCGCGTTCGGCGTGACTCTGCCGCAGGAACACCGGCAGGTCCGCATAGCACGCCGCGAGTCGCCGGTCGCGGCACAAGGGACCGGCGCCGAGCGCGTTGCCCGCGTGGCGCAGGGTGTGCTGCACGGCGGCCTCGACGACCGTGCGCACGCGGATCGCGTGCGGCATGGCATCGGCGACGGGATGCGTATCGATCCACGTGGCGGTCTCGCGCAGCAACGCAGCCGCCGCGCGTAGCTGTCCGTCGATATCCCCTAAATGGGCGGCCCCGTGCGGATCGGGGCGCCGGCGCAATCCGGCATGCAGCGCTTCGGCAAACGGCAGCACCGCGCCATACCAGCACGCGGCAATGCCGGCACCGCCATGCCAGAAGCCCGGGCGACGCAGATAGGCGTCGGCGTCGCCGAGCAGCAACGCGGGCGTATCGGCAAAGCAGACGTCACCGCTGTGGGTGGCGCGCATGCCGACGGCCTCCCAGCCCTCGTCGGTCACCGCGATCCCGGCAGCGCGCATGTCGACCACGGCGAGCCGCCGCGCGCCCTCGGCATCGCGGCATGTCATCAGCGCATGGGTGACCTCGCGGGCGCCGGAGCACCATGCCTTGCGACCGTTGAGGCGGACCGGCGTCAGCCGTGCATGCGCGCGCCCGCCGGTGGTCGCGCTCAGGGCGTCTCTCGACGACGCGCACGCGGCCGCTTCGGAATCCGGTAGTGGCGTGGCATCGACGGCAGCAAAAGGCGGTTCGGCCGCCCACACCGCCCAGCATCCATGCGTGGCATGCGTGGCGCCCCCCATCGCGGGGGCAGGCGAGGCAAGCGACGCTCCGGCGCGATGTGGGGCGGGCGGGGCGGGCGGGACGCCGGCAATTTCGGCGATGATGGCGAGCGCATCCAGATGCGATTCGAACAGCTTGCCCGCCACCGCGCCGTGGTCGTGCGCCACGGTCGCGAGCAGACGCCAGCGCGCAAGCGTATGGCCGGAAGCGGGCAAAGGGGCGCCGTCCGCCGGCACGTAGCGGGCAATCAGGTCACGGAGGCAAAGAGAGCCTGCGGGATCGTCCGCGAGGGTATCCATGGCAATGGGCACAAGATTCTTGTTCTGCTAGCAGCATAGAAGCTGCGGTAGCGCGCCAGCAGCGGTGGCCGGCGCGAATCGTTGTCAGAGGATTCCCACGCGCTGCGCCGTCGCGGGCGCATGGCTGACCCGGGACAAGCGCCTGCGCCGCGTCTTGCTATGCTGGCGGCCCTGGATGACTCCCTGGCGATCCCACCGATGACGATACCCTGCCACGTGCCCTTTCGCGTAGTGCCCCTCCGCGCCCGCGCCGTGCCTCGCCACGCCGTGCTGTGTAGCGCCGTACTCGCTACCGTTGCCGCGCTTGGTGCGCCCACGCTCGCCAGTGCCGCCACCGCGGTTACCACCGCCGTCACCGCCGAGGCCACCACGCAAGCGCGCGCACCAGCCACCGACCATGCCGCCCTCGCTGCCGCCGTCGAGGCCGCCATCGCGCCCGTGATGACCGAGCACAAGATTCCCGGCATGGCAGTGGCCGTCACGGCAGGCGGCAAGGCCTACTACTTCAACTACGGCGTGGCCTCGCTCGATAGCGCGCAGCCGGTCAGCGAAAACACGCTGTTCGAACTCGGCTCCGTCAGCAAGACCTTTACCGCCACGTTGCTGGCCTACGCCCAACAGCAAGGCAGGCTGCAGCTGACCGATGCGGCGAGCCGGCATGAACCCGCGCTGGCGGGCTCGCGCTTCGACCACATCAGCCTGCTGCAACTGGCCACCTATACGGCCGGGGGCCTGCCGCTGCAGTTTCCGGATGCCGTCAATTCGAACGCGGAAGTGTTCGACTATTTCCGTCAATGGCAACCCGGCCATGCGCCCGGTACGCAACGGCTGTATTCGAATCCGAGCATCGGGCTGGCAGGCGATGCCGCCGCGCGCAGCCTCGGCCAGCCGTTCGTGACGTTGATGGAAGCGACGCTGTTGCCGCAACTGGGCCTCGCGCACACGTATATCCACGTCCCGACGGCTCGCATGGGCGCATACGCGCTTGGTTATGACCGGCAAGGCAGGCCCGTGCGCGTCAATCCCGGACCGTTCGACGCACAGACCTATGGCGTGAAATCGACCGCCGTCGACATGATCCGCTTTGTCCAGCTCAACCTTGATGCCGCGCCGTTACCGCCCGACTGGCGCGAGGCCATCACGGCCACGCACACCGGGTACTACCAGGTCGGTGCCATGACGCAAGGGTTGGGATGGGAGATGTACCCTTATCCGACCGCGCTCGCCACGCTGGTCGCCGGCAATAGTCCGGCCATGGCCTTCCAGCCGCACGCGGCGCGCAAGCTGGAACCACCGTCCCGGCCGCGCGCGGACATGCTGCTCAACAAGTCGGGATCGACCAACGGCTTCGGCGCTTATGTGGCCTGTGTGCCCGCACGCCGGATCGGCGTGGTCATGCTCGCCAATCGCAATTTTCCGCTCGACGCGCGCGTCGCCGCCGCCCATCGCATCCTGCAGGCCATCGACGTGCCATAGAGGTGCCATAGAGGTGCCATCGACGCGCCTTGGACGCTGCGGTCGGCTGCCGGCAGCGAGTCTGTAGAAGTTGCCGCGTGGCACCGCCGATATTGCAGGATCGTCGGGACGGGGCGCGGGGGCACGTCATGGCGGCCGTGGCATGGTCGATGCATGGAACCCGGATTCATGACCAACCGGAATCAACCGGTTGAGATCAACCGATCCAGGAGCAGACCATGGCACAACAGGCACTGGCAGGTGTAAAGGTGGCGATCCTTGCCGACGACGGCTTCGAGCAGGTCGAACTGACCGAGCCGCGCAAGGCGCTCGACGACGCTGGCGCGCGCACCAGCGTGGTATCGCCCAGGGACCAGCTGATCAAGGGCTGGAACGTCAAGGAGTGGGGCGATACCGTAGCTGTCGACATACCGCTGGCACAGGCCAGGCCCGATGATTTTGACGCCTTGCTGCTGCCGGGCGGCGTGATCAACCCCGATTCGCTGCGCATGCAGCCCGCGGCAGTCGCGTTCGTCAAGGCGTTCTTCGATGCCGGCAAGCCGGTCGCGGCGATCTGCCACGGCCCGTGGACCGTGATCGAGGCCGGTGCGGCAAAGGGTCGCAAGATCGCTTCGTGGCCATCGCTGAAGACGGACCTGACGAATGCCGGCGCGGAGTGGGTGGACCAGGAGGTAGTGGTGGATGGCAATCTCGTCACGAGCCGCAAGCCCGACGATATTCCGGCCTTCAACCGCGCTATCGGCGAGCAATTCGCGCGTGTACGGCGCTGACGGAAAGTGCCCCCCGGCCGCGTGGTGCCGCGGCCGGGGCGGGGTCCGCGGAACACTGACAATTTTGTAATTCTTCGGTCAGTCTCGGGTCAGCGCCCAGATCCAATACTGCGTACAGCTTTTCATCATTTCGATGAGAGCCGCCCTCCCGGCAACCGGCCATGAGGGCGATGCCATCCACCAAGATAAAGAGAGGTACGCACCATGAAAACGTTGACTCGCACCCTGCTCGTCGCCTGCACGCTGGCTGTTCCCGCACTGTCGTTCGCACAGGGCGTGCAAGGTCCCCTGACCCGCGCCGAAGTTCGCGCCGACCTGATCCGTGTGGAAAAGGCGGGCTTCCATCCCGGCGTTGGCGAAGATGCCAACTATCCGCAGGACATTCAGGCGGCCGAAGCGAAGATCGCCGCCGAGGACGCCGCCAGGACCACCTCGATGAACCAGACGCCGAGCCAGCCGGCCATGGCGGCGCCGATGACGCGCCAGATGGCCAGCATGCACTACCGCATCGACAATGTACGCAGCCCGTTCTACTACGGTGCCTGAGCGTCCGCCGGTATTGGCAACGCTGCCGCGCGGCATGGCCATGCCTGCCCGTTGTCTGTTCTCCCTGGCGCGGCCGCGTGTTGCCACGCGTCCGCGCCACCGGTGGCGCGCGCGACGTCGTGCACAGCGGTACATGCGTCGCTAACGCCGCCATCTTCCCCATCTTCCCATCTTCCCCATCCTCCCTCCGCCCACTTGCCGTGCGTAACCCGCAGCGACGTGCCTGAAGCGGGGCGGCACGCTGGCCGGGCCCAGGCAGGGCAGCCAGGACGCGGCACGCGGTCGGTGCGGCCGCTGGGCTGCGGTGCCACGATGGCATATCATGGCGTCCTCAACAACGGGAGACCTTATGCAGATTCGGGGATGGTTGGCGGCCGCCATCGCGGCACCGTTCGTGGCGGCCTGTGCCAGCGGCGGTACGGGCGCGGTGGAATCGCGCGATGCCAAGGTGTTGCGCTCCAATGCCAGCGTCAGCGATCTGGTGCTGTGCCTCAAGAGTCGGCTCAAGGACGACGCCACGGTCATCGCCTATCCGGAACCCGGTCGCGTCGATATCCGCATCGGCGACGGCAGCCGCGCCGATTCGCACTATTTCCATCTGGTCAGCCTGAGCCAGATCGGTAGCGGGGCCAACGGTGGCGGGACCCGCGTCGAAATCCGCAGTGCCGACGAATGGCACCCATTGCTGAGCGGCAAGCGTGTCGCCGGCATGGTCGAGGACTGCAAGCCCGGCACTGCGCGCTAAGCCCTCGCCTATACCCCTCATACCCCTATCCGTACCCCTGTCCGTACCCCTGTCCGTACCCCTATACGCTGATGGGACGATAGGACGATACCCAGATACGCCGGGCGCGGGGCCCGTGCATGCCTGCCAGCGCATGCCCGACCGCTCTCCATGAAACGGCATCGATCGATAACGGCCGCGAGTTTCGACTCGCGGCCGTTATTTATTTGATGACCGCGATGCAAAAATAACCAATCCCGTTATCGGATTTTTAGCCGGCGTGGTGCGTTGTCGATATCGCACGATGGCGATTGAGCGTATTCGGCCGACACCTGTCGAACACCCATCGTGGACCCAGGACCTCCGCCTGGCGCGGCTGTAGCGATTGGACAGAGCGATGGATGGTGTGTCGAGGATTCACGATTTTTCATTGCCTGCAGGGCTTATATATTCAAGCCAACGCGATAACCGAACGCGTTCATCGAAGGCACTCATCTTTAAAGCAGGAGCTTCATCATGACAAACAGATCTCAATTCCTGAAGCGTGTCGCGGCGGTCCTTGGTGCCGCTGGCATGGCCATCGCGGCGGGCGCCGTCCAGGCTGGCGACGTGCGTGGACCGCGTGACCCGTACACCGATGGTGCGCACGATGTGCGCGCTCCGCGCGATCCCTATACCGATGGCGCCCACGCCATGCGTGTGGCGGCCGATCCGTATGTGCACGCCGCGCGCGATGTGCAGGCCCCGCGCGACCCGTACACCGAGGGCGCCTGACGGTCCAGGCGCTTGCCGCCGTGCGACCGGCCGGCCCGCCTGAGGCTAAAGTCCTGCTCAAAGTTGCCGTTAGCGCACAAGGACAAGTACACAGAGAGGGTCCCATGGTCGCTATTCCCGCGCTCGGCGCGCAGACCGCCGCGCGCTTGCCCAACCTCACTACGCCTGCGGGTGCCGGGAGTGCGGGCGGCGGCCAGCCGCCGGCCACCGGCCAAGCAAGGGCGGCGGTTGCGCTCGGCCAGGCGGCTCGGGACAGTGCCGTCTATACATTGGCTCAGCTGTCGCCGGTTTCGGTCTGGGAGCATACGACCTCCGACGCCGTGACCTCGCGCATGGCCGGCAACGCCTATGCCGCGCGCCTGGCTGACCGCTTCGATGGTCTGGCGGGGGCCTTGCTCGCGCGCTTCAAGACCGATGGCGGCGACTTTTCGCAGTCGGTGGTCCAGTTGCCGGCCGGTAGCGCGGCGTCGAGCGTCAAGGCGTCGCGCTTTCACGGCGAAGCCGGCAACCAGGTGGCACTCACCATCGCCACGCGTTCCGGCGCCACGGTCGCGTTGACGCTGGGCAGCGACGACGATCGGCTTGCCGTGCAGATCGCCGTCACGGGCGGTCAGCTGTCCGATGCCGAGCGCAGCGCGCTGGCCGGGTTATCCGATGCCTTCGAGCAGGCTGTCGACGGCCTGACCGCGGTACCGCCCAAGCTCGCGCTGGGCGATCTGCTGGACTACGATTCGTCCGTGCTGGCGTCGGTCAACCTGCACGCCACCACGGTGGTCGGACCCAACGCGACACGCACCATCGATTTCACCGCCAGCGATGCGCACCGCTCGGTATCGGTCACCGGACCGGATGGCAATGTGAAGGTCGATGTCGACATGAAAAATGCCGGCATTCTCGGCAGTGCCAGCCAGCAGGCCAGCGCAGTGGCGCAGTACCTGAAGCAGTTCGACGAGGCACGCCAGCGCGGGCAGGGCGATGCCGGCCTGATGGGCATGTTCGAGGATGCCTTCAGCGCGCTGCACACCCATACCGACCATGCCGCCACGGCGCCGCACGGCATCGTTTTCAGTGCCGGCGACCACGGCATGATGACGGGTCTCGCCGATTTTTCCGCGTCGGTCACACAGGTGACCAAGGCCAGCAACCCGATGCGCAGCGACGAACGCGATGCGTTCTCGTACCAGGTCTCGCAGCAGACCCAGGTCGGCGGCACCGGACAGCTCGATCGCAGCGTGCGGCAGCACCAGGAGTCGAAGCTCGACGCCAGCTTCCACCGCTCGCTGTTTGCCGATACGGCGCTGATGCTGTCCGATAGCGCGTACTCCCAGAATTACTTCTACGAGCAGATCCACGATACCGCCAGCAGCGACATGGAGCTTGCGTACGACCAGGGCCAGCTCGCACGCGCCACGTTGACGCAGTCCGCCGACCAGTCGCGGCGCGTGCAACGGTACGAGCTCGGCCGGCTCGAGCAGGACACCACCACGCCGTCGTCGCACACGCGCACCACCGATGTGCTGGCGCTGGTCAAGGCCGCTATCTCGAACCATGACGCACGCGGCCGCGCCACATCGCTGCAGGACGCGCTGGCGCGGCAGGAGGAGATCCTGGCGAGCATGCACGACCGCGTGCTGCTCGAGTCGCAGGCCGCGCGACTGGCTGCCTGAGCACGGCGCCCGCGCGCTTACGGGCGCGGCACCACCAGCGGGGCGCCCTTGCGTACGACGTAGGTCGCGAGTTCCGACGCCGTGCCGCTGCCGACGTTCCTGGCCGAGTGTGCCACGCCGTCGGGTATGAACAGCGACTCGCCCGCCTTCAGCGTGACCGGCGCGCGCCCGTCAAGCCGATACTCGAGCGTGCCTGCGAGCACGAACGCCACTTCCTCGCCCGGATGCGCATGGCGCGGTGCCAGCACGCCGGGATCGAAGTCCACGCGGACCTGTACCACTTCATGCCCGCTCGCGCTCAGGTCGTTGCGCACCAGGTCGGTACGGTGGAGCCCGGGCGTCTGCGCGCCGGCCGCGGGCAGCAGTCCGGCACCCAGTACCAGCAGGGCGGCGGCGAGAATTCGGGTGGTCTTCATGATGGCGTCCTTTCCTGTTGAGAGAATGTGAAGCCATTGAAGCGGAGCGCTGTATCGCGCGTGTATGGCGGCGGGGGCGTCTTGTAAGCCAATGTATGCGGCTGTGTCGCGCACACGATGCGATACAAGGGCGCGCGGGCGGCAGCACTGGCGTGTGCCGCCTGCGCGCCCCGCAGTCAGCCTTGATCGCCGCCGCCGACCGGCACCACCGTGCCGGTCATGTACGACGCCTCGTCCGAGGCCAGGAACAGGATGACGCCGACCTGTTCGTCGATGGTGCCGTAGCGGCGCATCAGGCTCGACTGGATGGTCTGGCCGACGATGTCCTGGTACCACGCGGCTTCCTGCTCGGACTGCGGCGCCGCGTTGCGCGGAATGCGCCGCGGCGGGGCTTCGGTGCCGCCGGTGGCGACCGCGTTGACGCGGATGTTGTCGGCGGCATGCTCGAACGCCAGGCTGGCCGTCAGCGCATTGACGCCACCCTTGGCTGCCGCGTACGGCACGCGGTGAATGCTGCGGGTGGCGATCGACGACACATTGACGATCACGCCGGCGCGGCGGGCCAGCATGGCGGGCAGTACCGCGCGGCAGCTCCAAAGCGTGGGAAACAGCGAACGACGGATCTCGGCCTCGATCTGCTCCGGCGCGTAGTGCTCGTACGGTCGGGTCCAGATGGTGCCCCCGACGTTGTTGACGAGAATGTCGATGCGGCCGAACGCCGTCAGCGCGGCCGCCGCCATGGCTTCCGCGCCCGCCCACGTCTCGAGATCGGCGTGCACGGTCTGGGCCTCGTGGCCGGCCATGCCGATCTCCGCCGCCACTTCGTCGACCAGCGGCGAGCGATCGGCCAGTAGCACGCGTGCGCCTTCCGCCGCCGCCGCGATGGCCACGCCGCGACCGATACCTTGCGCGGCGCCAGTCACGATCATGGTGCGGTCGGTGAATCGATGGTGCGCGCGCATCATGCCTCCTGGCTGGCCGCAAACTTCTCGAAGTAGAAGCCCGCGGGGGTCACGCCGTTCTGCTGCAGCCAGCCGCGTACCGCCTCGACCATTGCCACCGGTCCGCACAGATAGATATCGACATCGCCACCATTGAGCCAGGCGGGATCGACATGCGCCGTCACGTACCCTTTGCGCGCGTGCGTGCTGCCGGCATCCGCTACGCAGGTCCGGTACGCGAAGCCATGCACCCTGGCTGCGGCCGTATCGAGCCGGTCGAGCGCGACCAGGTCGACGTCATGGGTGACCCCATAGACCATGCGTACCGGTTGCGTGAGGTCGCTCGCCGCGAGCACGTCCAGCATGGACAGGAACGGCGCGATACCGGTGCCGCCCGCGAGGAACAGGACCGGGCGTGTCACCGGCCGCAGATAGAAGCTGCCATAGGGACCGGAGAAGGCCATGCGCTGGCCCGCGCGCGCCTGGTCCGCGAGATAGCGGCTCATCTTGCCATCCGGCACGTTGCGCACCACGAAAGCCGCGCGCGGCGCGCCGGGCGCGGAGCTGAACGAATACGCACGAGTCTGCCCCGCGCCGGGAATCTCGACGTTGACGTACTGGCCGGGCAGGAAGCTCAGCGCCAGCGGATCGTCGAGATCGATCGAAAAGCCGATGGTGGAAGGCGACAGCGGCGCCACATCGGCAATGGCGCCTTCAAAGCGCGTCACGCCGGTCTTGCAGGCGGTGGACGACGCCGCGACCCGGATCACGCAATCGGAGCGCGGCCGCGTCTGGCAGGCCAGCACATACCCGCTGGCGGCTTCCTCGGCGCTCAGCGCGTCTTCGATATAGCTCGAAGGCGGCAGGTCGTAGCGGCCCGACTCGCACTGGCCGCGGCACGTGCCGCAGGCGCCGTCGCGGCAGTCGAGCGGGATGTTGATCTGCTGCCGATAGGCGGCGTCCGAGAGGGTCTCGTGTTCGCCGCACGCGATGAAGCGGGTGACGCCGTCCTCGAATTGCAGGGCGATCGTATGTTCCATGGCCGGTTTCCTCCTGCCGCGCTCAGATGTGATAGATGTCGATGACCTGATGGATGTAGTCGTTCCTGAGCACGACGTACTTGTTCAGGATGCGGGGGGACTCGCCCGCAAGGTCCAGCACGTAGCGCGACATGCCGAAGTAGCTGTAGTCGGTCTGGTACCGATGGCTCAGCGTGTGCCAGTTGAAACGCACCGTGCAGCGGTCCCCCTCCACGCTTTCCACTTCCACGTTGCTGATGTTGTGGCTGGTGCGCGTATCGGGAATGGTGGCGCTCGACCGCTCGGTCTTGATGCGGAAAATGCGATCCTCCAGCCCCTGCCGGTTGGGGTAATAGATGAGCGAGATCTCGCGCTGCGGGTCGGTGATCAGCTTGCCGTCGTCGTCCCAGCACGGCATCCAGAATTCCGCGTCGGGGTGATAGCAGGTCAGCCACTCGTCCCACTGCTCGTCGTCGAGCAGGCGTGCCTCCCGGTACAGGAAGCGCGTGATGGCGCCGGCATCGATGCGGGCCGATTCGTTGGCGATTACGGTGCGCATAGCCGAGCTCATGCCGCATCCTCCGTACCATGGGTCGTGACACCGCGTGCCGCTACCGCGCGCTTCATGGTTTCGAGCCAGTAGCGGTGCTGCACGGTATAGAGGCCTTCGTCCTCGGTGCGCACACCGCTCATGCGCGGATTGAGGCCGATGCGGCGCGCGGCCTCGTCGGGCCCGTCGACCCAGTGCGTGGCACCACGGCACATGTCGTTCCAGGGCAGCGCCTCGCCGGCGTAGCCTTGCTGGCACGCGCGAAACTCTTCGAGGTCGTCCGGCGTGGCCATGCCGCTCACGTTGAAGAAGTCCTCGTACTGGCGAATGCGGTGTGCTCGCGCTGCGGGCGCCTCGCCGCGCGGCGCGATGCAATAGATGGTGACCTCGGTGCGGTCCACCGAGAGCGGGCGCAGCAGGCGAATCTGGGAGCCGAACTGGTCCATCAGGTAGACGTTGGGGTACAGGCAGAGATTGCGCGAGTTCTGGATCATCCAGTCCGCCGCGTCTTCGCCGCAGCGTTCGGCAAACTCGGCGCGGCGCGCGAAGTTGGGGCGATCTTCGGGATTGGCCCAGCGCGTCCACAGCAGCATATGGCCGTGATCGAAGGCGTAGAAGCCACCGCCCTGGTTGCCCCACTTGCCGGCATCCATGGCGCGGATCTGGTCGGCGCGCGCTTCCTGCTGCTTGCGGTGGCTGGTGGTAGCCGCGTAGTTCCAGTGGACCGCGGAGACGTGATAGCCGTCCGCGCCATTCTCGGCCTGCAGCTTCCAGTTGCCGGCGAAGGTATAGGTCGACGCGCCGCGCAATACCTCCAGTCCGTCCGGCGACTGGTCGACGATCATGTCGATGATGCGGGCCGCCTCGCCGAGGAACTCGCGTAGCGGCAGGACCTCGGCGTTGAGGCTGCCGAACAGGAAGCCGCGATAGTTCTCGAAGCGCGCCACCTTGCGCAGGTCGTGCGATCCCTCCTTGTTGAAGCCCTCGGGATAGCCGGCCTGGTCGGGGTCTTTCACCTTGAGCAGCTTGCCGCTGTTGTTGAAGGTCCAGCCGTGGAACGGACAGGTGTAGGTGGCCTTGTTGCCCCGCTTGTGCCGGCACAGCATCGCGCCGCGATGACTGCACGCATTGATGAACGCATTGAGCTCGCCCTGGCGATTGCGCGCGATCACCACGGGCTGGCGCCCGATATGCGTGGTGTAGTAGTCGTTGTGGCTGGGGATCTGGCTCTCGTGTGCCAGATAGACCCAGTTGCCCTCGAAGATGTGCTTCATCTCGAGTTCGAACAGGGCCTCGTCGGTAAATGCGCGGCGATGGAGGCGATAGTCGCCGGTGTCCTTGTTCTCGATCAGAAAGCAATCGAGCTGGGCGGGGTCGCTGATGGGGCCCTCGATGGCGCCGGCGATGCCGTCAAGGGAAGGGGCATGGGCGGAAGCCGGGCAGGCGTGGCCCGCACCGTTATCCACATGGATCGGAATCATGCTGTCTCCTGCGATGTCACTGGCCGCGTCTGGCGCGCGGCCCGGGGGCGAAGCCCGCGGGCGTTTGCCCGTCGATGCTTCAGGGTGCCGACCGTTCAGGCGGCGGCGCGCTGGCGTGCCACTTCCGCGGCCGGGGCGCCGGCCATGTCGCGATGGAGGCGGAAATCGAAGTCGATCGAGGCGAACGGCCGGTCCACGCCATGCCGGTCCATCCGCGCCGGATCGTCGATGCGCCGGACGGCCGGCACCAGGCCATCGCGGCTGGCAAACGCAAAGTCGTCCCACAGGAACGCATCGCCATCGATATTGATCTGCGTGGTCAGCTTGCGATGTCCGGGGGCCGAGACGAAGAAGTGGATATGCGCGGGGCGGCGGCCATGGCGGGCCAACAGGTCGAGCAGACGCTGCGTAGTGCCTGCGGGCGGACAGCCGTAGCCCATCGGCATGGTGCTGCGGAATTGGTAGCGGCCATTGCTGTCGGTGATGATCGTGCGCCGCAGGTGGAAGGCCGGCTGGGTTTTGTCGAAGAACGAATAGTTGCCGAGCTGGTTGGCATGCCATACCTCCACGCGCGCGCCGGCTAGCGGCGTGCCGTCGGTGCCGCGGACGCTCCCCTGCATGAAGAGCACTTCGCCCTCGGCGCCGCCATCCGCGCCGGCTTCATCGAGGCGCGCAAAGCCGATGCTCTCGGGAGCCCCCGCCACATAGAGCGGACCTTCGATCGTGCGCGGCGTGGCGCCGGTCAGACCGGCGCGCGTGTCCGCTGCATCGGCGCGGATATCCAGAAAGCGTTCGAGCCCGAGCCCTGCGGCAAGCAGGCCGAGTTCGTGCGTGGCACCGGCTTCCGCGAAGTATTCGATGCCGCGCCAGACTTCGTCGGCCGTCAGGTCGAGGTCCTCGATGGCCTTGAACAGGTCCGCGGTCAGCCGCGTGACTACCTGCTGCACGCGCGGATGGGGCGTGCCCCGGGTAGCGGTGTCGACCAGGAATTGCCTCACCAGCGCGTCGATCTCGGTGTGTGTCATATGTCTCGCTCCGTATGTTCTGCGGGGTACTCGAATGGCCGGTGTGACGATACGGTCTGAGTATCGAACTTGATGTCCGGCATGTGAGGGAGCATAGTTGACGCGGTTTTATGGCGTCCAAGACTGATTGAGTATCTGGGCAATACCGGAGAGGTATGAAAGTGGAGCTGAGACATTTACGCTACTTCGTGGCCGTCGCGGAGGAACGGAACTTCACACGGGCGGCCGAACGGCTGCACATCGCGCAGCCGCCGCTGTCGCGCCAGATCCAGCAACTCGAGGAGTTGCTGGGCGTTTCGCTGTTCGAGCGCAACGTGCGTCCGCTCCGGCTTACCGATACCGGGCGCTTTTTCTACACGCATGCGCTGCAGCTGCTGGCGCAGACCGCTGAGCTCGAGGCCATGACGCGACGCGTCAGCAAGATCGAGCACAAGGTGTCGGTCGGCTTTGTCGGCTCCACGCTGTACGGCATGCTGCCCCGGATCATCCGGCGCTTTCGGGCCGCGCATCGGCATATCGAGATGACGCTGCACGAGATGTCGACCATGGACCAGATCAAGGCGCTCAAGGAGGGCCGCATCGATGTGGGCTTTGGGCGCATCCGTCATGACGATCCCGCGGTACGGCGCGTGGTGCTGCGTGAAGAACGGCTGGTCGCCGCGCTGCCGCTAGGCCATCCGCTCGGCGAGGGGCGTGACATGCTGAGTCTCGCCGATCTCGTCGATGAAACGCTGATCATCTTCCCCAAGGCACCCCGGCCGAGCTTTGCCGATCAGGTCCTGGCGTCGTTTCACGATCGCGGTCTGCGGCCCGGCAAGATCCAGGAGGTGCGCGAAGTCCAGATTGCGGTCGGTCTGGTCGCGGCAGGAGAGGGCGTGTCCGTGGTGCCGACCAGCGTGGTCGGCATGAAGCGCGACGATGTGACCTACATGCCCTTCGACGATGCGCGCATTGTCTCGCCGATCATCATGAGCATGCGCATGATGGACGAGTCCGCCTACCTGAACGACATGCTTGCGCTGATCTACGCACTCTACGAGGAAGAGCGCGTCGATCACCTTCAGCGCGCGCCGGATTAGCATGAAAGTGGGAAATTTCTCGGGAATAACCCCTAGTTTCGAGAAAATACATCATAGCGTGATATAAACTCCCGAACTCGAACCGTCGTCCGGACCATTGGGCCGAGATGATGGCGATGTGGTGGAGGAAAACTTCGAGGGGACTACACGCATGCGAGTACGCAGGCAGACCGACCTGTTGTCGGGATTGATGTTCATTGTTGTGGGGCTTGGCTTTTCACTGATTGCACGCGGCTATTCGATGGGTACCGCCGCCAAGATGGGCCCCGGCTATTTCCCGTTCTGGCTTGGCATCGTGCTGGCATTGCTTGGCGCGGTGGTCGCCATTGGCGCCACGTCCGCCAAGGCCGAGGAAGACCGCATGGCGCGCTGGGACTTCAAGACCATGCTGTGGGTGCTGGGCTCGGTGGTGGTATTCGGCCTGGTGCTCAAGCCGCTCGGCATGGTGCTGTCCGTGCTGGTGCTGGTCATCCTGTCGTCCATGGCGAGCCACGAGTTCTCATGGAAGGGCGCAGTGCTGAATGCCATCGTGCTGGTGATCATCAGCACGGTCGCCTTTGTCTACGGCATTAATCTGCAGATGCCGGTGTGGCCTGCATTTCTGACCAACTAAAGGCAAGGGGCCACGGATGGAATTGCTGAGTCATCTCGCGCTGGGATTTTCCACGGCGCTATCGCTGCAGAACATCGCCTATGCGTTTCTCGGTTGCGTACTGGGCACGCTGATCGGCGTGCTGCCGGGGCTGGGGCCGCTCGCGACCATCGCGATGCTGCTGCCGGTCACCTATTCGCTGCCGCCGGTAGCGGCGCTGATCATGCTCGCGGGCATCTACTATGGCGCCCAGTATGGTGGTTCGACCACCGCCATTCTGGTCAACCTGCCGGGCGAGTCCTCGTCGGTGTGTACCACGCTCGACGGCTACCAGATGGCGCGGCGTGGCCGCGCCGGCGTGGCGCTGGCCACTGCGGGCCTGGGCTCGTTCTTTGCCGGCAGCGTGGCCACGCTGATCCTGGCCGCGTTTGCCACGCCGCTCTCCGAGCTCGCGTTCAAGTTCGGTCCCGCCGAGTATTTCTCGCTGATGGTGCTGGGCCTGATCGGCGCCGTGGTGCTGGCCTCGGGTTCGCTGGTGAAGGCGGTGGGGATGATCGTGCTGGGGCTGCTGTTGGGCCTGGTCGGCACCGACGTGAACTCGGGTGCGGCGCGGTTTTCGTTCGACGTGCCGGAGCTCACCGACGGTATCAGCATCACCGCGCTGGCCATGGGTCTGTTCGGTTTTGCCGAGATCATCGCCAACCTGGAGCAGAAGGAAGCGCGCGAGACCTTCACGGATCGCGTGACCAACCTGTTTCCCACCAAGGAAGACTTCAAGCGCATGATCCCGGCCACCTTGCGTGGCACCGCGCTGGGGTCGGCACTCGGTATCCTGCCAGGCGGCGGAGCCTCGCTGGCGTCGTTCGCGGCGTATTCGCTGGAGAAGAAGACGTCGAAGTACTCGCACGAGTTCGGCAAGGGCGCGATCGAAGGCGTGGCCGGACCGGAATCCGCCAACAACGCGGCGGCACAGACCTCGTTTATTCCGCTGCTGACGCTGGGCATTCCGCCCAATGCGGTGATGGCGCTGATGGTCGGTGCCATGACCATCCATAACATCCAGCCGGGTCCGCAGGTGATGACCAGCAACCCGTCGCTGTTCTGGGGGCTGATCGCGTCGATGTGGATCGGCAACCTGATGCTGGTGATCCTCAACCTGCCGCTGATCGGCGTGTGGGTGAAGCTGCTGACGGTGCCGTACCGCTACCTGTACCCGGCCATCCTGGTGTTCTGCAGCATCGGTGTGTACTCGGTCAACAATACGGTGTTCGACGTCTTTATGGCGGCGGCCTGCGGCATGGTGGGATACCTGTTCCACAAGCTGCGCTGCGAACCGGCGCCGTTGCTACTGGGCTTTGTGCTGGGGCCGATGATGGAAGAGAACTTCCGCCGCACGCTGCTGCTGTCGCGCGGGGACTTCTCGGTCTTTATCTCGCGCCCGCTGTCGATGGGCCTGCTGATCGCGGCGGCGGCACTGGTCGCGGTGGTCGCGCTGCCGTCGATCAAGGCAAAACGCGAAGAGGCGTTCCAGGAGGAGTAAGCCGCCGGGTTCGCCAATTCGTTCAGTTTTCAGGGCCGCTTCGCATGCCGCGAAGCGGCCTTTTTGCGTCTGCCGAGCTCCGGTCCCTTAGCGTCAGTCGAGCCTGGCGGCAAAGCCCCGTTGCACGCCCGGCCGCGCCCACAACGCGTCGTACCAGCGCCTGACATTGGGATAGCTGCCGAGCTCCACCTGGTGACGTTCGTGGCGCCAGGCCCAGCCCAGAATGGCGAAGTCGGCCACCGACAGGTCTCCGGCCACGAATTCCGTATCGGCGAGCCGGCGGTCCAGCACGCCATACAGCCGGTGCGTCTCGTCCGAATAGCGCTTGAGGCCGTAGCGTCGATCCACTTCGGACTCGACCGCGCGGAAGTGATGGACCTGGCCGGGGATGGGGCCGAATCCGCCCATTTGCCACATCAGCCATTCCAGTACCGGAATCCGCTCGCGCAAGTCGGCCGGCAGGAATTTTCCGGTCTTCTCGCCGAGATACAGCAGGATCGCGCCGGACTCGAACACGCTCACAGGTTGTCCACCCGGGCCGTCGGGATCGACAATCGCGGGAATCTTGTTATTGGGACTGATGCGCAGGAAGTCTGGCGCGAACTGCTCGCCCTTGGTGATGTCCACCGTGTTGACGGTGTAGGGCAAGTTCATTTCTTCGAGCGCCACGCTGATCTTGCGCCCGTTGGGGGTGTTCCAGGTATGCAGGGTGATGGTCATGGTCCTTCGGGTCCTTCGCGGCTGGCTTGCATCAGCGCGCTGACATGCGCCGCCGTACTGGTAGCCAATGCGTCCAGACTATAACCGCCTTCCAGGATCGACACGATGCGGCCGTCGCAGGTCTGGTCGGCAATCTGCATCAGTTCCCGGGTAATCCAGTCGAAGTCGGTGTCTTCAAGGTTCATCCCGGCGAGCGGATCGAGGCGGTGTGCGTCGAAGCCGGTGGAGAGAATCAGGAGCTCCGGGGCGAATTCCCTGAGCGCGGGAAAGACAAGGGCGGACATCGCGGCACGGAATTGCGCCGAATTGCAGCCGCGGGGCAACGGCACATTGACGATATTGTGGTTGACCCCGGTCTCGGAGCGGGCCCCGGTGCCGGGATAGAACGGCGACTGGTGGCTGGACGCATAGAACAGCTCGGGCCGGTCGAAGAACGCCGCCTGCGTGCCGTTGCCATGATGCACATCGAAATCCACCACCGCGACGCGTTCGAGCTTGTGCACGTCATAGGCATAGGCCGCCGCGATGGCCGCCTGATTGAAAATGCAGAAGCCCATCGCCCGGGCCGGCTCGGCGTGATGACCGCAGGGTCGCGTCGCGCAAAACACGTTGCGCGCCTGGCCGTCCATGACCGCATCAACTCCCGCGCACGCCGCGCCGACGCAGCGCATGACGGCTTCCCACGAACCCGGCGACATGATCGTATCGCCTGCATCCAGCGGCACGTACCCCTGGCTGGGGGCGCTTTGCTCGATCTCGTCGATAAAGCTGGCGTCGTGTATCAGCCGTACCTGCTCGACGGTCCCCATCGGCGCATCGCGCCATTCGAGCCCGGCGAATTCCGGTGCCTGCAAGGCCCGCACGACGGCTTGCAGGCGCTCGGGCGACTCCGGATGGTGCGGACCGGGGCGGTGCTCCAGACACGCGGCGTGGGTATAGATGATCGTAGTAGTCATGATCGGCTGCACTCGGTTTCAACCGGCGACGTACCTGCATCGCAATCGACGATCGGGAGGCGATCGTCACGGGGGCGCTATCAGATATGTAATATATCAGCAAATGCGCGCCGCCAAGGCGCCGTGACCGGGTCGGGCGGATGCCGGTGCCGCCAGTCGTACTGGAGTAGGGGCGTCGAGCTGGACGTACCATTTTCTTGGCGTGTCGGGCCCGCCGACGCGCCGGCGCCGGCTACCAGCGCCGGCGGCGAGAGCGAACCGGAGCGTCCTAGGGATGGGCCGCGAGAAAGCGGTGGAGCTGCGCCACCACGGCCGCGCCTTCGCCGACGGCCGAGGCCACGCGCTTGGTCGAGCCGGAGCGGACGTCGCCGATGGCGAAAACGCCGTGCACGCTGGTCTGCAGCGGCAGTGCGCGTCCGGCCGCTTCGGGGAGGTTGAAATCGGTCAGGACAAAGCCCTTGTCGTCGACCGCCACGCCGCTGCTGCGGAGCCAGCCGGTGTTGGGCGCGGCGCCGATAAAGACGAACAGATGATGCGTGGTGACGCTGCCTTCGATGCCGCCCGCGCCGCGGAAGTGAATGCGTTCCAGGCGGGTGCCGCCCTCGAGCGCGGTCAGCTCGACGCCGGGATGCACGGTGACGTTGGGCAATGCGCGTACGCGCGAGATCAGGTAGCGCGACATGCTGTGGTCGAGGGTGGCGCTGCGGATGAACATGTGCACATGCTCGGCATGCCCGGCCAGGAATACCGCAGCCTGTCCGGCCGAGTTGCCGCCGCCGACCAGCACCACGGGTTCCTTGCGGCAGAGCCGCGCCTCGATCGGCGTGGCCCAGTAATAGACGCCGGAGGACTCGAAGCGGTCGAGGCCGTCGACCGCGGGCCGCCGGTATTCCGCGCCGCTGGCGATCACCACGGTGCGGGCCTGGATAGCCTTGCCGTCCGCCAGCGCGACGACGAGCGGATAGCGCCCGCACTGCAGCGCCGTGACTTCGCACGGAATGCCGATATGCGCGCCGAATTTCTGCGCCTGGACAAAGGCGCGGCTGGCCAGCGCCTGGCCGGTAATGCCGGTGGGAAAGCCCAGGTAGTTTTCGATGCGCGCGCTGGTACCGGCCTGCCCGCCGGGTGCGCGGCAATCGAGCGCGGCCACCGACAAGCCTTCCGACGCGGCATACACCGCGGTGGCCAGCCCGGCCGGTCCGGCGCCGATGATGGCCACATCGTAGACATGCATCGGATCGAACTCCGGCACCAGGCCCAGGCACGAGGCGAGATGCGCTTCGTCGGGGTTGCGCTGCACGCTGCCGTCCGGGCACACCACCAGCGGAAAGTCGTCCGGCAACGGCGTCAGGCGTTCCAGCAGCGCGATGGCGTCAGGGTCTTCCTTGCGGTCGATCGAGGTATATGGAAAGCCATTGCGGCGCAGGAAATTCTGCAACGCCAGCAGCCGCGCATCGCCATGGTCGCCCACCAGCACCACGCCCTGGCCGCGTTCGATCACCAGCACGCGACGCAGGATCAGCGCGCGCATGAAGGTCTCGCCGAGGTCGGCCTCGTTGATCATCATGTCGCTGAGGCCGTCGGGACGCAGCAGGACCGCTTCCACGTCGTCGACGACATAAGCGTCCACCACCGCCGGCTTGCTGGAGAGCTGCGTGACATCGGAGGTGAATTCGCCGCGCAGTGTATAGGTGTGGATATTGCGCTCGTGGCCAAGGCCGTCGCGGCCCACGATGCGCACTTTGCCGGCGAGCAGCACGAATACGCCCGCGCACGGGCTGCCGGCGCGATAGAGGTAGCTTCCGGCCGGGTGATGGGTCAGGGTGCCATAGCGGCGTACGCGCTCGAGTTCCGCGTCGGTCAGGACCGGAAACATCTGGGCGTAGCGTGGATGGTCGCGGACCGAGGCTTCGTCCGGCGGCTCCTCCGCGCGCTCCGGTCCTTGCGTCGACGCTTGACTCATGCCAGTCCTCTCCCAGTCGGCCCACCGGCGCGGACGGGCGCCTTACCGGTCAAATATAGGCGCTTTTGGCAAGGCCAATGCGACGGCGCGGTAAGACTTTCGTCGTACCGTGCCGGGGACTTGCGGGGGTACTGCCAGGGGGCTGCGGTAGTGCCGAGCCTTCACCAGCGCCGTCGGCGCGGGCCGGGGTTATTCCCCTGGGCGGGACCGCGAGCGCTTGAACGTGCCTTGCGCGGTGGCGATCTTTTCGCCGGCCTCGGACAAAAGCTCCGCCGACGAGAAGTAGATGCTGCGGCCGGCGCGCGTCACCGTGGCTTGCGCGCGCACGCGGCCGGCGCTGACCCTGCCGAGGTAGCTGATGGTCAGCATCAGCGTGACCGCATTGCCGAGCGCGCCGTCTTCGCCCTGCAGGCCGGCGTAGCCGCAGGCAGCATCGAGCAGCGTCGCGCTGACCCCGCCTTGCAGCGTGCCCTGGCGGTTCAGATGGCGAGGTTCGACCTCCATTTCGAACGTGCAATGGCCGAGTCCGACCTCGGTGAGACGAATGCCGAGATAGTCGAGCAGCGGGTTATCGGTGGCGGGAGGCACGGTAAGGTCAAGGGGTAGTGGATCGGGAAGCCCTCGATCTTGACCCTTGAGCCTTACGCTGACAAGCGAGTTTTGCTGGCGAGCCGTTGAGTGGTATGCAAGCGAGCCGTCACGGCCGCGCCGCGCTTGCGCTGAAATGCCGGTCCAGGTGGGCGGCCGCGGCGTGGCGGGAGTCGTGCAACGCCTCGGGCCCGCGCGCCGAACGCTGGACCGAGAAGAACGTGATATCGCGAATGCCGATGGTGTTGAGCACCGCCGTGAGATACGGCGTGAGGAAGTCCGGCTGGCGGGACTGGCCGGGCTCGCGCGCATAGCTGCCACCGGCGGATACGGCGATAAAGGTCGGGCGGTCGGCGAGCATGCCTTCCTTGCCATGCGGCGAGGGGCGGAACGTGCGATGGACCCGCACCACGTGGTCGATCCACGCCTTGAGCGCCGACGGCACGGTGTAGTTGTGCATGGGCGTGCCGATCACCAGAATATCGGCGGCCTCCAGCTCGCGGATCAGCGTTTCGGACTCGGCCAGGCTGTTGCGTGGCGAGTCGACGTCGAAGGCGGGACCGGTGTCGGTGGCGGTGGTGCCACCGGTACCGAGTACACGCGCATAGTGGCCGTCGACGTGCGAGATGGTGCCATCGGCGAGCGCGCGCTCCATCAGCTCAGCGTGTGGATGACGCTCCAGAAGGCGGCGCACAATGGCCTCCGACAGGCGGAAACTCTCGGACAATTCCCGGCGCGGGCTGCAGGTCAGACGAAGAATTTTCATGGCGGGTGCGTTTGCAAGAGAAGTTGCACCCATGCTAAAGCCAGCATGGCTTGCCCGAAAGGGCCATGAAATGCAATTTCGACTGGTGCATGATGGACCATGCCTGGCCGCCCTGACCGTGGCTGTCCGTGGCGGTGTCCGGCACGCGATGGTTCATAATCGCCGGCATTCGCCCGAGAGGAGGAGAGACATGTCGCAGAAGGCGGTGCAGAAGGCGGTGCAGAAGGAGGTGCAGAGGGAAGGCGCCGCGCGCATGGGCGCCCACGCCGCCACGGCGGCGGACGCGTCCGCATCGGCATCGATCGACGCGCGTATCCGGGAACTGGACGACTGGCGCGGCGAGATGCTGGCCAGGATCCGCCAGCTGGTGCGCGAGGCGGACCCGGACATCGTCGAGGAATGGAAGTGGCGCGGCGTTCCGGTGTGGTCGCGCCACGGCATCGTCTGCACGGGAGAGACCTACAAGGCGGCCGTGAAGATGACGTTTGCCAAGGGCGCCTCGCTCGAGGACCCGTCGCACCTCTTCAACGCGAGTCTCGACGGCAATACCCGTCGCGCCATCGACTTCCACGAAGGCGATGTCATTCCCGCGAAGGCACTGCAGGCGCTGGTGCGCGCGGCGGTGGCGTTGAACCTGTCAAAGGCCCGCAAGTAACCCGGGCGAGCCGCCCCTCCGCGGCTGCGGAGGGGCGGCAGGCGCTCGGATGGGCCGCGCGAGCTGCTGGCAAGATTGCACACGATTTTCGCGGGCGGCTACCTGCGGGCCAATGCCGCTTTAGAACTTGTCGACGTCGAGCACGGCCTGGGCAAAGGCGGTCGGCGCTTCCTGCGGCAGGTTGTGGCCGATGCCGCCGGTCACGTCGCGATGTTCGTACTTGCCCGTGAACTTGCTGCGATAGGCACTCGGCTGCGGGTGGGGCGCGCCGTTGGCATCGCCTTCCATGGTGATGGTCGGGATGCCGATGGTTGGACCCGCGGCCAGGCGCTTCTCGATCTCGTCGAACCTGGCCTCGCCCGTGGCCAGGCCGAGCCGCCAGCGATAGTTGTGAATCGTGATCTCGACGTGATCGGGGTTATCGAACGCAGCCGCGCTGCGCTCGAAGGTGGCGTCATCGAACTTCCACTTCGGCGAAGCCAGTTGCCAGATCAGGCGGGCAAACCGATGCGTGTACTTCTGGTAGCCCGCGCGGCCGCGGTCGGTCGCGAAGTAGAACTGGTACCACCATTGCAGCTCGGCCTCGGGCGGCAGCGGCTGCTTGCCCGCGGCCTGGCTGCCGATCAGGTAGCCGCTCACCGACACCAGTCCGCGGAAGCGCTCGGGCCACAGCGCGGCCATGATGTCGGCGGTGCGCGCGCCCCAGTCGAAGCCGGCGACCACGGCGGTCTTGATGTTGAGCGCGTCCATCAGCGCGATCATGTCGGTCGCCATCGCCGACGGCTGGCCGTTGCGCATGGTGTCCGGCGACAGAAACGTGGTGGCGCCGTAGCCGCGCAGATACGGCATGATGACGCGATACCCGCGCGCGGCCAGCAGCGGAGCGACGTCGACGAAGGCATAGATGTCATACGGCCAGCCGTGCAGCAGCAGTGCAACCGGACCGTCGGCCGGGCCAGCTTCCGCATAGGCCACATTCAGCACCCCGGCGTTGACGTGCTTGAGCGCGCCAAAGCTCGTATGCGTGCCAGGGGTGGTGGCCGGCAGTGCGGCCGCGCGGGCCAGGCTGCTCTGGGCGTGGGCGGCCTGGGTCAGACCGAACTGGGCGGCCGCCAGCGTCAGCGCGGCGGTGCCAAGAAAGCCACGGCGGGGCAGGTCGATCTTTTCCTTCATCTCATTCTCTCCGGTTGTCCCTGGGCGGGTGGTCATACGTCGATGGATGTGAGTCTGAGGCGGCCCCGCAAGCGGCATGTGTCCGAGATTACCGGTTTTGTATCGTCATGTATTCGGTAGCCGGGGTCACATATACGGATACAAAGCCGCGCCGCGACCGCCCCCCGGCGCCGCCCTCAGGCCGCGGGCGCGCCGCCTTGGCTGCTTCCGGCCCGCTTCTAGCCTGGTTTTTGCTTGAGTTTGCGCTGCCTCGTGGCCATCCTTGTTCTGACCGCTCCGGCTCGCGCCGTACGCTGGCAGGGCCGCGGCCTGGCCGGTCGGGCCCGTGTCATTTCTGCAATGCCCCGCTCCAACATGACAATGAATCCATCAGGAGGCAGCCATGAATTGCACATTCCGGCGGTGGTTGGGGGTGGTCCTCGGGAGTGGCGTACTGGGGCTGGCCGCGTGCGGGGGCGGCGGCGATGCGGGCGGCACGGGCGGAGGCCCCGATGGCCCGGGCCCGGTCAGTAGCCTGGCGCTCACCGTGCAGGGCTTGCCGGACGGGACGCCGGCCAATATCTCGGTCACGGGACCGGAAGGCTTTCAGCAGAACGTGGCCAGGAGCATCACGCTAAGCGGGCTGGCGGCGGGCACCTACACCATCACCGCCGGCAACGTGCTGACCGGTACCTCCGTGTACGCGCCGGGGCAGACCACGCAAACCGCCACGGTGGCGGTGGGGACATCGCCCGCGGTGACCGTCGCCTATGGCGCTCCGCAGACCTTCCGGCTCTCGCTGGCCACGGTGGCGGGCGGCCTGGAGGCGCCGATCTACCTGACCGCGCCCGGCCATGACTCACGGCTGTTCGTGGTGGAGCGCCCGGGGCGGATTCGCGTGATCCGCGATGGCACGCTGGTGGCCACGCCGTTCCTCGATATCAGCGCGCTCACAACCACCGACGGCGAACGCGGCCTGTTGTCGATGGCATTCGATCCGTCCTACGCGAGCAATGGCCGCTTCTACGTCTACTACACCGCCGCGGATGGCGCGATCACGGTGGCACGCTACCAGGTCTCCACCGGCAATCCGGACGTGGCCAACGCCACCGGGACCGTCCTGCTGTCGATCGCGCATGGTGGCGCGTCCAATCACAATGGCGGCCAACTGGCGTTCGGCCCCGACGGCATGCTGTACCTCGCCACCGGCGATGGCGGCGGCGCCAACGATCCGGCCGGCAATGCGCAGAACCCGAATTCGCTGCTCGGCAAGATGCTGCGCATCGATGTGCGCGGCAACAGCTATGCGATACCGCCGGACAATCCGTTCGTGGGCAGCGGTGGCGGCCGCGGCGAAATCTGGGCGCGCGGCCTGCGCAATCCGTGGCGCTTCTCGTTTGATACCTCCGGGCTCGTCTATATCGCCGACGTGGGGCAGAGTGCGCGCGAGGAAGTCAACGTGCAGACGGCGGAGGCCGCCGGGCTCAACTACGGCTGGGCACGCCTCGAAGGCACGCAGTGCGTCGGCGCCGCGCCCTGCGACACCACGGGCATGACGCCGCCCGCGTTCGAATACGACCACGCCAGCGGTGCATGCGCGATCCTGGGCGGCTACGTCTACCGCGGCAGCGCCGTGCCGGAACTGCAGGGGCGATATTTCTACACCGATCTGTGCACGGGCAGGCTGATGAGCTTTGCGTACCGGGACGGCATGGTGGCCGAGCCGGTCGACTGGTCGCTACCGCTGCCCGGCACGGTGTACTCGTTCGGCACCGATGCCGGGCAGGAGCTCTACATACTGGCCGACCCGGGCGGATCGGCTACCAGCGGCCAGGTATTACGGTTGCAGCGCGGCCAGTAACGGCGTCGACCGGGCCGCTGGCGCAGCGATGGCGCCAGCGGCTGTCATGTTTTCTATAGCATTCCATGACACGCACTATCTCGAATAATGCTTGTTATGCCGCGTCCTGTCGCCTTGCTGTCACGCGCGGCGTCTGCGCATCAGAAGATATGCCGCCGGCACCACGAACAGCGAGAGCAGCGGGGCGGTGATCATGCCGCCGATCATCGGTGCCGCGATGCGCTGCATGACCTCGGCGCCGGTGCCGTGCGACCACATGATGGGAAGCAGGCCAGCCAGGATCACCGCCACCGTCATGGCCTTGGGCCGCACGCGCTGCACCGCGCCTTCCTCGATGGCGGACAGCAGTGCGTGCGTATCGTGCTGCCCGCCATCGAGCCGGTGCTGCCAGGCCTGCTTGAGGTACAGCAGCATGATCACACCGAATTCCGCCGCCACGCCGGCGAGCGCGATAAAACCGACCGCGCCTGCCACCGAAAGGTTGAAGCCGAGCAGATAGAGCAGCCAGAAGCCGCCGATCAGCGCCAGCGGCAAGGTCGCCATGATCAGCAGTGCCTCGCCAATGCGCCGGAACACCAGGTACAGCAGCACGAAGATGATCAGCAGCGTGAACGGCACCACGATGCGCAGTCGCTCGCTGGCGCGCTCCAGGTACTCGAACTGACCCGACCAGCTGAGCGAGTATCCCGCCGGCAGCGGTACCGCCTGGCTGACCGCCGCCTGCATGTCGTGGACCGCCGAACTGAGGTCGCGGCCGCGAATATCGACATAGATCCAGCCCGACAGCCGCGCGTTCTCGCTCCGCAGCATGGGCGGACCCTGTACCACCCCGACCCGCGCGACATCCGACAGCACGATCTGCTGGCCGCTGTCGGTAACGATCGGCAACTGCCGCAGCTGTGCCACGGAATCGCGGTAATCGCGCGGGTAGCGCACGTTGATGGGATAGCGCGCGAGGCCGTCCACGACCTCACCAACGGTATCGCCGCCGATCGCGGACGAGACGATGCTCTGGATATCCGCGATATTGAGGCCATAACGGCCCGCGGCCATACGATCGATGTCGACGTCGACATAGCGTCCGCCCGCCTGCCGTTCCGCCAGCGCAGACGTCACGCCGGGAACGGTCTTGACCGCCGCCTCGATGCGCGTGGCAATACGATCGATCTCGCGCAGGTCCGCGCCGGCCACCTTGATGCCGACCGGGCTCTTGATCCCGGTAGCCAGCATGTCGATGCGGTTGCGGATCGGCGGCACCCAGATGTTGGACAGGCCCGGCACCTTTACCACGCGGTCGAGCTCCTCCACCAGCTTGTCCGGCGTCATGCCGGGCCGCCACTGGTCGCGTGGCTTGAACTGGATGGTGGTTTCGAACATCTCCAGCGGCGCCGGATCGGTCGCGGTATCCGCGCGTCCCGCCTTGCCATGCACGGTCGCGACTTCCGGCACCGTGCGGATCAGGCGGTCGGTCTGTTGCAGCAACTGGGCCGCTTTGCCGACGGACAGGCCAGGCAGGGCCGACGGCATATAGAGCAGGTCGCCTTCATCCAGCGGCGGCATGAACTCGCCGCCGATGCGCAGGATCGGCCAGGCCGTGGCCAGCAGGACGATCCCGGCCACAGCGATGGTCAGGCGCGGATAGGCCAGCACCCTGGCCAGCGCCGGGCGATAAAGGCGGATCAGCAGCCGGTTGAGCGGATTGGCGTGCTCGGCCGGAATGCGTCCACGAATGAGATAGCCCATCAGCACCGGCACGAGCGTAATCGATAAACCCGCCGCCGCGGCCATCGCATAAGTCTTGGTAAACGCCAGCGGCGCGAACAGCCGGCCCTCCTGCGCCTCGAGCGTAAAGACCGGTACGAAGGACAGCGTGATGATGAGCAGCGAGACGAACAGCGCCGGTCCGACCTCGATGGCCGCTTCGGCAATCACGCGCCAGCGGCTGGCGTCGTCGGGCGCGGCATGCGGATGGGCCGCATGCCAGCGTTCCAGATGCTTGTGCGCGTTCTCGATCATCACCACGGCCGCGTCGACCATCGCGCCGATGGCGATCGCGATGCCGCCCAGCGACATGATGTTGGCATTGACGCCCTGGTATCGCATGACGAGGAACGCGGCCAGCACACCCAGCGGCAGCGATACGATGGCGACCAGTGCGGAGCGCAGGTGAAACAGGAACAGCACGCATACCAGTGCCACCACGACAAATTCTTCGACCAGCTTGTGCGACAGGTTGTCCACCGAGCGGCGGATCAGGCCGGAGCGATCGTAGGTGGTCACAATTTCCACGCCCTCCGGCAAGCTCTTGCGCAGCGTCGCGAGCCTGGCCTTGACCGCCTCGATGGTGTCGAGCGCGTTCCTGCCGGAGCGCATCACGATGACACCGCCCGCGACTTCGCCGTCGCCATTCAGCTCGGCAATGCCACGCCGTGTCTCCGGTCCGAGCTGGATGATCGCCACATCGCCGAGCCGCACCGGAATGCCGGCCCGGCTGGTTTCGATCGGGATCTGTCGGAAGTCGTCCAGCGTCTTCAGGTAGCCGCTGGCCCGGACCATATACTCCGCTTCGGCCAGTTCCAGCACCGAGCCACCGGCCTCCTGGTTGGCATTGCGGATGGCGGCCAGCACCCTGGCCTGCGACAGGTTGTAGGCGCGCAGGCGGTCCGTCCTCAGTACAACCTGGTATTGCCGCACCATGCCGCCTAGCGACGCCACCTCGGCGACATTCGGCAACGACTTCAGTTCGAAGCGCAGGAACCAGTCCTGCAGCGCGCGCAACTGGCTCAGGTCGTGCCGGCCGCTGCGGTCGACCAGCGCGTATTCGTAGATCCAGCCGACCCCGGTGGCGTCGGGGCCCAGCGCCGGGCGGGCGGCAGCCGGCAGGCGCGCCTGCACCTGGTTGAGATACTCGAGTACGCGCGAGCGAGCCCAGTAGGGATCGGTGCCGTCTTCGAACAGGACATAGACGAACGAGTCGCCAAAGAACGAATAGCCGCGCACGCTCCTGGCCCCCGGCACCGACAGCATGGTGGTGGTGAGCGGATACGTGACCTGGTTCTCCACAAGCTGCGGCGCCTGCCCCGGAAACGGCGTGCGCACGATGACCTGGGTATCGGAGAGATCGGGCAACGCGTCGAGCGGAATGGTGCGCGCCGCCCACAGTCCCCACGCGGCCAGCATGGCGGCGGCCAGCAATACGAGGAAGCGGTTGCGTATCGACGCCTCGATGATGCGCGCGATCATGGTCGCTCTCCTGCCTGCGCGGCGTCGCGCGGTGGGTCGGCGGGGGCCTCCAGTCGGGCCGAGGTGCCACGCAGGCTCGCCTCGGAGTCGACCAGGAACTGGCCGGATGCCACCACCTTCTGTCCGGCCTGCAGGCCGGACAATACCTCGGTCATGCCGGCCGCCTCGCGTCCGGTGTGGATCTCCGTGGCCACGTAGCCGCGTTTGCCGGCATCGACCATGACCACGTTGCGCTGGCCGGTGCGGATAATCGCCTCGCTCGGGACCAGCAGTGCATCGGGGCGATCGGTGCCGGCGAAGCGCACCGTGGCGAACATGCCCGGCAGCAGCCGGTGCTGCCGATTGGGCAGCACGATACGAACCTTGACGGTGCGCGTGGCGGCATCGATGTCCGGCAGGATGGCGTCGACCTTGCCGGCGCTCGGCTGCGACAACGCGCTGGCGGTCACGCTGACGGATTGTCCCGGCGCCACCGCGCCGATCTGCGTCTCCGGCACCTGGGCCACGATCCACACCTGGCCAAGATCGGCAAGACGGAACAGCGGTGTGCCGGGCGTGACGGTCATGCCTTCGCGCACCGCGATTTCCGTTACCACGCCATCGGTGGGACTCACCACCGCCTGGTCGGGCAGCATCCGTCCCGACCGCACCACGGCATCGACCTGCGCGGGGGTCATCCCGGCCAGCAGCATGCGTTGTCGCGCGCCGTTTTCCAGCTCGCCCCGGGCCGCCGCGGGCAGTTGGGCAACGGCGAGGTACTCCTCCTGCGCGGCGACCCAGTCCGGCGCGTAGAGCGTGACCAGTGCCTGGCCACGCCTGACCGGGTCCAGCGTGGCCCGGACCCCGACATGCCGGACAAAGCCCGCCGTGCGCGCCTGCATGACATACACGCTGCGCTCGTCGATGGCGACATTGCCGGGCGTCTCCAGCACGGCGCCAAGCGGGCCGGCTTTCACCTCGACGGTACGGATGCCGAGGTTCTGTGCCACCCGGCCATCGATCACGACGCCGTCGCCACCCCCGTCATCGTCCTGCGCGTAGACGGGCACCAGTTGCATGTCCATGAAAGGCGACTTGCCCGGCTTGTCGAAGCGCTGCCCGGGCACCATCGGGTCGTGCCAGTACAGCACCTTCTTGCCCGTCTGCGGGTCGACGCCGGCCGCCGCCGGCGCGGCATTGGCGGCGGGCCCGTGGTGCGTGCCGGCCATGGTGGCCAAGGCGGACATGGCGGTGCCGGGCGCGGAGGACGCCTGCGGCACCATCGTGGCGCGGTGATCGGTGCGCGCACCGGCAACCCAGCCGACCAGGCCACCGGTCCCCAGCAACAGCAGGCAGGCTGCCGCGATCTTCAGTCGTTGGTTCATTTGTGCTCCTGGGCGGCGGCGGCGGTCTGGGCCGTGGGAAGCGGGACGAGAAAGGCCAGTTCGGCCCAGATGCGCGCGGTGCGCTGCTCCAGCGCGAGACGCTCGACGGCGGTGTCGATGGCGCGATGGCTCGCCTCGGCGACCGCCTGCAACGTGCCCGTACTGGCGCGGTAGGCGGTCAGGGCCGCGTCAACCTGTGCGTTGGCGAGCGGCACGGTGGCGTCGTCATACCGTTGCAGGCGCTCGCGATTGCGACGTAGTTCGGCCAGCCGTGCGCCCACCAGGGCGGCGGTATTGCGTTGCACGACCTCGGCCCTGGCGCGCGCGGCGCTGGCCTGTTCCAGGCGCGCCGCCAACGCACGATCCTGGCGATTGGCGCGATCCCACGGCAGCGGCACGCTGACGTTCAGCGACGCCATGTTCGAATAGGCCGAGCCGCGCTGGCTGTACATCAGTTCGACAGTCACATCCGGCGTACGCGACTCGTCTGCCACGCGCACCTCGCTTTCCGCCAGCGCCACGTCGCGCGCGGCCGCGGCAACTTCAGGCACGCCGTCATAGCGCACCTGGTCCAGTTGCGCCACGCGCGCCGGCATGTCCAGGGCCGGCCGTGCACGCAACGGCCGGTTGGCGTCGGCGCCGATCCAGCGTGCCAGATTGACGGTGGCGGTATCGAGGGCGGCCTGGTTCTCTCCCTCACGGTCGCGCAGCTTCTGGACTTCGAGCTGGGCGGCGAGCACGTCGGCGCGGCTGCCGCGGCCGCTCCGGTAGCTGGCGTTGGCCGCATCGAGTGCCAGCGACAGCGGATGGGAATGATGGCCGAGCAGGGCGGCCAGTTGTTCGGCGTACCAGCGGTCGAGCCACGCGGACACGGCGGCGCGCTGGACGTTGGTCACGTCCACGATGCGCTGCGCGTCGGCGGAAGCCGCCTCGGCCTCGAAGCGGGCGGCGCGGGCACGGCGCTTGTCGCCGCGCGTGAGTTCCTGCGCCACGCTGATGGAACGCATGGTCATGGAGTCGCGGCTTAGCGAGAACTTGTCCGGGCCGTCGGTCGGGACATTGTTCAGCCCGACGCGCAGCACCGGATCGGGGAGCTGACCCGCCGCAACGGCCATCTGCACCGCGGCTTCGATCGCGCCGTGCGTATTCTCGGCGTCCTGCGCATGCGCGGTGGCAAGCGCGGCGGCTTCTTCCAGCGATAACGCGGGGGTGGCATCCGGTGTCGCCGCAAGCGCCACCGACATGCCAAGCGCCGAGGCGCAGCAGAGCGCGCGCCTCAGACAAGAGGAGAAAGACATAAAGCCTCCGGAAACGACAACCACCGCTCCCGGCTATGGCGGGGAGCGACCAGATAGTGGTGCGTTGGCGAAGGCTACGTGCGCAGGCAGCAGTGAAGAATGGCGTGGGGCGGGGGCGGTGCTCGCGGTTGTGCCGCGCCGTCGGTGGCCAGCAGCGCGGCCGATTCCCGCAAGGGCGCCGCGATCACGATACCGACCAGCAACGGCACGAACGCCGGCAATTGCGGCGTGGCGTGATCGGCGTGCTTGGTATCGGCCTGGCAATGGCCCATGCAGAGCGCTGCCTGGTGATCGGACTGGACCGAGGCTGGGGCTGCCGTCGGCGTCCCGGGTTGCGCCGTGGCATGACCAGCCATGTCGGCGCAGTGGGCCATGGTCTCCATCGAGGCCGCCTGTACCGCGGGCGCGAGCATACCGACGCCCGTCGTACAGGCGACGGCGGCCGTTGCCAGTTGCACTGACAGGAAGACCACGAGGAGAAGGCCGGCTATCCAGGGATGCCGGCGTGCCAGAAGCCGCACGGGAAAGGATGATATCCAGGACAGCGCGTAGCATAGCGCCTCGGCGGCGCATGCGCACGGGGTGCGCGGCCGCGGCAAATTGACTCACCCCCGCAGCGGCTTCGATCTCGGGACGTGATCCGACGTGATGGGGACGCGGTCGGGACGCGCTCAGTACGTACTCAGCGGGTCATCCGCAGGTCATCGCCAGGGCGCCCGCTCACGACTTGCCGACATTCTGGCTTGCGCTTTCGCCTGCCTGGCCCAGCTGCCCCGTCAGGCCAGGTTCCGCCGCCTGTTGCGCCCAATCGGTATGCGCGGTGCCGGGCACCACGCGCAACTGGTTGTCGGTGTCCTTGACCCCGAATACCTGGTCGGCAATCTCTTCGACGATGTACTTCTGGCGGCGGTCGGGCACGGAGCCGGTCAACGTGACCACGCCGTCAGCGACGTTGACCTCGACCTCGCGCAGATCGACGCGCGACAGCTCCATCAGGCGCTCGCACACATCCTCGTAGATACGCGTATCCGGGCGCGTATAGCCCTTGGGGCCGGTGCGCCGCGGCGCCGTGCCCTGGCTCTGCCAGCTATCCCCGCCACTCCCTTGTGCGCCACTCCCTTGCGCGCCGCTGCCGCGCGCGCTGCCGTAGCCGCTGCGCCAGCGATGGTCGCCAGGCGTGCCGCCATGGCGATAGGGACCACTGCGATCGTCCCGGTCCCGCAGTTCGGCATAGTGCGCGGCGCGCGAATTGCCGGTGCCGTCGTCGTGATGGTTTTCGTAGGTCTTTTCCTGTGCCATAAGGGTCTCCGGTAGCCATTCCACGTCTGAACATGGGTACCGGGACGCAAATTCCATACCGTCTGCGGGACCGCGCCCGGCACCGCGTGCGCGGCGCATAAGGGCGTCCGTGGACCAGGTACCGTCGTGCGGATTTACAACCGTGTGCAACGGCTGCCGTGCCGGGGGGCACGGCGGTACGGTCAGTGACCGGGCACCTGGGTGCCCGGCCCAACGTCAGCCGGGTCGACCGGGTCGGCGGGGGCCGCCGGGGCCGCCGGGGCGGCAGCTGCGGCGCCAGGGGCAGCGGTAGCCGTCGCCGGCGTGGCAAGGGTCGCAGGCGCCAACAGCCGGCCCTGCAGCAGCAGGCGCAAGGTGCCGACGGCGACGGCGATCACCAGCAGGTTGGCCAGTGCGAACAACACCGGCGCCAGTCCGGCGAACAATCCGTCCGGGGTCTGGATGGCGAATCGCGTGGCGGCGCCGGCCAGGGCCGTCGCGCCGAAGGTGAAGGCCCAGTACGACGCGCTGAACGGCTGCTCGCGAATCCAGCCGATCAGCCGCGTCAGCAGCAACGCCTGCAGCACGGCGTAACCGATCAGCATATGGGCGAACAGATCCGCACTGCCGCCCAGCGCCACGTAGCACCCGGCCGCGACTGCCGGCGGCGCAAGCTGGATGCCGAGCGTGGGACGCAAGGCCGGGGCCAGCGCGGCGGCCGTGTACAAGCGGTGCAGCAGCACCGATTCGATGGCAAGCCATGAGAAGACGCCCGCCCCGAATGCCAGTTCGGCCAGTTCCTTCCAGCCGAGCGCTGCCGCGACGATGCCGGTCACGAAGGAGCCCGCCACGGTCGGCAGGTACAGCACCGGGGTATTGCCAGCGGCATCGCGGCCGCCGCGCCAGAGCACGCCCGTGCGCCAGAGCGCAAACAGCAGCGTGAATCCGGCCCCGAGCACAAACAGTGCAATCGCCAGTGCGCGCGAGTGCGGCAACGCACCCTGCGCCACCAGCATGGTCGCCACGCCGGCCAGGCCGATAAAGCAGCACTGCACCGCATGTTCCGCTTCCTCGCGCGCCGTGGACACGGCGACCACCCATTTCAAGGCAAACAACACCGTGACAACGGTCCAGACGCCGCCTGCTGCCGCATAGATCCATTCGCCGATGGCAGCGGGTAGTCCCCATGCGGCGTGGGCCGCGCGCCAGTCGCTGCCGAGCCCGGCCAGGCCCAGCACGATCCCGAAGAAGGACGATGGCACCAGTGGCAGCGCTGGCGGAGTCGATTGTCTGGACATCCCGGTTCCCTTGCAAGCGTGTGTGGCGGATCCAGCGGTATCAGCGGCGATAGGCCTGCGCGACCTGTCCCACCAGCGTCGCCCACGGCATGTCGAGCGCGGCATAGACCGGTCCCGCCTCAGGCCGGCCATTATCCTTGAGGATTTCGACCATCAACGTAGCGTAGTCGGAAACGACCACACCCGCCGCCTGCATGCGCAACAGGCCCACGTCCCGTTTGGTCTGGCTGAAGGTGCCGGATGCATCCACGGCGACATAGGCATCGAGTCCGCGCGCGACCGCCGTCATGGCCGGGAAGGCGGCGCACACCTCGAGCGAGATGCCCGCGAAGATCAGCTTCTTGCGGCCGGTGGCCTCGATGGCGCGCGCCACGCGCTCGTCGTCGTAGGCATTGACGGACGAGCGGTCGATGATTTCGATGCCGGGCAGCGCCTCGACCAGTTCGGGAAAGGTCGGCCCCCACATGCTGTCGCGCGCCGTGGTGGTGACCACGATCGGCAGCCCCAGCGCCCGCGCCGCCTTGGCCAGCGCGACGACGTTGTGCTTGAGCTCGCCGGTGGAATAGTCGCGGACGCCGGTCATCAGGCCGACCTGGTGATCGACCAGCACGAGGGCAGCGTTGTCGGCGGTGAGCGGTTCGTAGGTACGCGTTGTCATGACATTTCCTTTCAAGGTTACGGTGGTAGTGGCGGGATTCCCGCGGGGGCCGGCGCACGGGAAGCACGTCCGGTGCACGATCGCTCTCGTGTGAGGGGAATGCTAGAGACTGGTCCATCGGCCCAGAAGACGGCAAAATCGCAACTCAATATCTAATGGGTTGGACGATCGGGGGCGGCGTGCTGGATCTCAACGATTTCTTTCTGTTCGTGCAGGTAGTGGATCGCGGTGGCTTTACCGCGGCCGGGCGGACGCTACAGGTTCCCAAATCCACGCTGAGCCATCGCATGCAGCAGCTGGAGGGCAACCTTGGCGTCAGGCTGCTGAATCGCACCTCCCGCCGCTTTGGCATGACCGACGCCGGGCAGGAGTTCTACCGGCACGCCGTGGCAATGCTGCGCGAGGCCGAGCTCGCTGAGACGGCCATCCGCTGCCGGCTCAGCGATCCGACCGGGACGGTGCGCTGCACCGCGGGCGTGGCGACCATGCAGTTCGCCATGTCGGACATCATTACGAGCTTTCTGCAGCAGTTTCCCAAGGTCGATATCGTCGCCCATGCCACGGACCGCACCATCGACCTCGTCGGCGAGAACTATGACGTCGCCGTGCGGGCGCATTCGGACCCGTTACCGGACTCGAACCTGGTGCAGCGAACCCTGGCGCCGGCGCCGTGGTTCCTGTTTGCCGGTGCCGCATACCTGGATACCCATGGCGCGCCCGAAACTCCGCAGGATCTCCAGCGCCATGCCTCGCTGTTCATGATGCGGGGCGGCGTGGCGCCGGTCTGGCGGCTGCGCCACGCCAGCCAGGCCAAGGACGAGACCGTGATTCCGCTGACGCCACGGCTGGTCAGCGACGATATGGTCGGGTTGCAACAGGCGGCCATCCAGGGACTGGGCGTGGTGGCGCTGCCAGGCTATGTCTGCCGCCCGGCGGTGCGGTCGGGTGCGTTGCGGCGCGTACTGCCGCAGTGGATCGCCGGCGATTCGACGATTACCGCCCTGATTCCCTACCGGCAAGGGCTGTTACCGTCGGTCCGGGCCTTTCTCGATCACCTTGCCGCGGAGTTTCCAAAAGCCGTGCTGATGTAGCCTGGCGGTTCATCTTCCAGCTGGTTGGACGTTGCATCTGAATTTCGACGACTTCTCGGCCGACGACGCGCCTCCTAAAGTCCGTTTCACAGCGAACGCCTTTGGGAGTGATGGACATGCGCAAACCCGCAAACGAAACGAAACCTGCCGGTGCTCCGCGCCGGCTCGGCGTGCCGGTCGCCGGCGTTTCCCAGCAGGTCGGCGACGGCTTTACCGCCTGGCATTTCTCGGAAGAGATGTTTGGCGATGCCATGGATCCGCTGCTGATGGTGGATCATTTCGTCATGACGGGGCCGACCTTCGCGCCTCATCTGCACGCCGGCATCTCCGCCGTGACCGTGCTGTTCGAGGACACGCAGGGCCACTTCATCAATCGCGACACGCTCGGCCACAACCTGGCGCTCAAGGCCGGAGACCTCTACTGGTTGGCGGCCGCGGCAGGCGCCGCCCATGAGGAGCGCCCCGAGGAGGGCGCGCGCGTGCACGCGCTGCAGGTGTTCGTCAACCTGCCCGCGGCGCTGCGCCATGCGCCGGCGCGAGCGCTGCATGTGCGCGCCGAGGAGGCCGCGGTGATCCGCGGGCCGGGCCAGCGCATACGCGTGGTGCTGGGGCGCAGTGGCGAAACGCTCGGCGCAGAGGGCACCCCCGAGGAAATGACGTTGCTCGACGGGTTCCTGGAGGCCGGTGCGCGCTTTGCCCATGTGCTGCCACCTGGACGGCAGGCGTGGCTCTATGCCGTGGCCGGCGCGTTGACCGTGCGAGGGGCGGCCGAGACATGCGTCCTCCCGCAAGGACATGCCATGACCATCGCCGCCGGCCCGCAGGCGGAGATCGTGCTCGAGGCGCGCCAGCCAGGTGGCGTGGCGGCCAGCAGGCGCGTCGTTGGCGCGAATGCCCCTGCCCCGAGCAGCAACGCCGTGCATTTCGTTCTGATGGCCGGCCGGCCCGTGCGCGAGGCCATGGTGAGGCACGGCTCGCGCGTGGCGTCGGCCGGGGCCGGGATGCAGCGGACGCTGACCCGCTACGCCAACGACGGCTTCCTCCGCGCGCCAACCTAGATTTCCGCAGTGGTGATTCGCACAGTCCGCGCGCGCCTGCGCCCGCGCGGTGGGGCTTCCTTTTGCCCGCCGCCCGGTTCGCTGTTGCCGGTTTCGCCGCGCCGTCTGCTCTTCTTTTCTGTTGATTGATATTGGAGATTGACCATGGTCGAGGTGAATACCATCACCTTTGGCATCGATGCCGAAGAACAAGCGCGCGAGCAGGCCCTGCGGCAGCACTTTGCCCGCTTCTGGGAAACCGCGCGGGGCGCGCCACGCGCCATCTACGATGCCTTTATCGTCGCTTGCCCCGTGGTGGGCGACGTGACGCTGACGCCGGTAAGCGACGACGCGGTGCAAGGCTGGTGGGTGCGGCCGTCGCAGGCCGAGCCGCGTGCCGCCATGCTGTTTATCCATGGCGGCGGCTTTGTGCAGGGCTCCGCCGCGGCCTACCGCGGGTTTGCCAGCCAGTTGGTGCAACGCACCGGTATCGCGGCGCTGGTCATCGACTATCCGCTGGCGCCGGAGGCGGCAGTGCCGGCGGCGGCGGACGCCGCGCTGGCGGCATGGCAGTGGCTGGTGACGCAGGGGTACGAGCGTATCGCCGTGGTGGGCGACTCGGCCGGCGGGGGCCTGACGCTGGTGACGCTGGCGCGCCTGGCGCAGCGCGCGCGACAGGCCGTCCAGTCGCCGCGGACCGGGCACGCCAGCCCGGTCATGCCAGTGGCCGGTATTGCGTTCTCGCCCTGGACCGATCTCGCCTTCAGCGGCGCCTCGATGACCGATCCGGCCGTGCAGGACCCGCTGATCGGCTTCGAATACCTGCAGCACTGCGCGCGTCAGTACCTGTGCGCCAACGACGCGCGCGATCCCCTCGCCTCGGCGCTCTACAGCGACATGCGCGATCTGCCCCCGCTGCTGATCCAGGTTGGTAGCGACGAACGCCTGCTCGACGACTCGCGCCAATACGCGGCGCGTGCGGCGCAGGCAGGCGTACCGGTGCGCCTCGAGATATGGGAGGGCATGCACCACGTATTCCAGCTCGATGTCCCGCACCTGGAGAGCAGCCGCAAGGCGCTTGACCGCGCGGCCGGTTTCCTCGCCGACGCCTTCCAGCTTGCGCCGCCGCATGAACCCCACCGCATGAACGCCACCGCATAAACCCAATCGCAGCGCATCCGTCACGCAAGGAGAACCTTATGACCATCCAACCTGAAATCGCATTTGGCAAATCGTTCGACGTCGTCATCGTCGGGGGTGGCTCCGCGGGCGCCGTGCTCGCCAACCGCCTGAGTGCCGATGGCAGCCGCGACGTGCTGCTGCTGGAGGCCGGCCGCGCCTACGCACCCGGTGCCTATCCGGACGTCCTGGCCAATGCCAACCGCGTCGGCGGCGACCGTGCGCACGACTGGGGATACCGCACGCAGGACCATATCGGCCTCGGCCATGACGTCACCGCACTCCGCGGCAAAGTGCTCGGAGGCAGCTCGGCGGTGAACGCGGCAGTGGCCATGCGGGCGCGGCGCGCCGACTTCGCGCGCTGGAGTGCCTGCGGTGTGGAAGGCTGGTCCTTCGACGAGGTGCTGCCGGTCTACAAGGCGCTTGAGAACACGCCCACCGGCGACGATGCGTGGCATGGTCGCACGGGGCCGTTCCCCATCCGCCAGCGCACCATGGAGGAAATCACGCCCTCGATGCAGGCGTTCGTGCTGGCGGCGGAGGCCGCGGGATTGCCGCGTGTGAGCGACTTCAATGGCGCCGAGCAGCATGGCGTGTCGCCATACCCGTTGAACGTCGTCGATGGGCGCCGCATCAATACGGGCATGGCGTATCTGTCGGAAGAGGTCCGCCGTCGTCCCAATCTCACCATCGTGGGCGAAGCCGAAGTGGACAGCGTTGCCTTCGAAGGCGGCCGAGTCTGCGGCGTGCGCCTGATCAGTGGCGAGACCATCTCCGCGGGCCAGGTCTTTCTTTCGGCGGGGGCATTCGGCAGTCCGGCCATCCTGATGCGCTCCGGCATCGGTCCCGCCGCGCACCTGAAGGCGCTCGATATTCCCGTGGTGGTCAATGCGGCGGTGGGCGAGCGCCTCAAGGAGCATCCGTTCTACTACAACGTCTACGCACTCAAGCGGCACGCGCGTGCGATGGATCCGGTCGCAGGCGCCATGATCTGGACCCAGTCCAGCGAGGCACGGCTGGGCGAGCTCGACCTGCATATCTCGGGCACGCATATCTTCGATCCGGCGCAGAGCCCGACCGGCGGTGCCATCGTGCTCGCCTGCGCGGTCACGCTGCCCAATTCGATCGGCACGGTGCGGCTGGCCAGCCGCGATCCGCGCGCGATGCCGATCATTCACTACAACTTCTTCAACGACCCGAGCGACTTGCGCCGCATGCTGGAAGCCGTGCGACTGTCGCGACAGATTGGCCGCACGGCGCCGTTCAGCGATACGGTCGAATTCGAAATGACGCCGGGCCGCGAGGTGCAGGACGATGATGCGCTGCGGCAGGCCGTGATCGCGTCGGTCGATGGCTACGCGCACCCAACCTCCACCGTACCGATGGGCGGCGCCGACGATCCGACCGCAGTGGTCGATGCCCAGGGCGCCGTGCGCGGCGTGCAAGGGCTGCATGTGGTGGACGCCTCGATCATGCCGGACATCCCGTCGGTAGCGACCAATGTCACCACCATCATGCTCGCCGAGATGATCAGCCGGCGACTGCTGGAAACAGACGCATAAGCGCAGGAGACCAACGGAGGAGGAGACCGGCCGATGGAGGAGAAGGGCAGCCAATGGAGGAGGCCAGCCAATGGAGGAGGCCAGCCAACGGAGGAGAAGGCCAGCCATTGCGTGCCTGGCGCGGGGCGCCAGGCGGACGCCATTCTGCCTGGCGGCACGCGATGCGTTGTTGTGGCGTAACGCCGCGGAATTTGACAGCAGAGTCGCCCAAACCATGGCAGCATGGCGGTCGATAACAAGAACGATTCCGAGAGACTCCTCCTCATGTCCAGGCTGCACGCCCTGCGTCCCGTCCTGCCGATCCTGATCGGCGCCTCCGTCATGTTGTCCCTCGCCATGGGGCTGCGCCAGAGCCTTGGCATCTTCGTGCCACCGCTGACGCGCGATATCGGCATCTCGATCGGCGACTTCACCATCGCGGTGGCGATCCAGAATCTGACATGGGGCATCCTGCAACCCTTCGCCGGCGCGCTCGCGGTACGGGTGGGGTTTCGGCCGCTGATGGTCGGCGGCTCGCTGCTATATCTCGTGGGGCTGGTATTGCTGGCCACATCGCATTCGCTGTGGGCAGTGATCGTTGGGGCGGGCCTGCTGATCGGCACCGCCATGGCAACCACCGGCACCGCCATGGCGATGGCGACCGCATCGGCCGCGGTGTCGCCACAGGTACGCAGCATGGTGCTCGGCCTGGTGTCCGCATCGGGCTCGCTTGGCGCCATGCTGGCGGCGCCGCTGGGGCAATCGATCGCGCGCGACTGGGGCTGGCGCATGGGTGTCGCCGCCTTCGTGGTGCTCGCGCTCATCATGTTGCCGGCGGCATGGAACGCGGGCCGCGTCGATCGCTCGCGCCCGCCACCGGTGCCAGGGCATGCCGAGCAGAGCGGCACCCATGCGCTGCTGGGGGCCTTGCGGCATCCGCCGTTCGTCGTGATGTCGCTCGCTTATACGGTGTGTGGCATGCAGCTGGTATTCCTGACCACACACCTGCCGGCCTATCTCGATATTTGCGGCATGGACCCGATGCTGTCGGCGCAGGCGCTCGGCTTGATCGGCGGCTTCAACGTGCTGGGCAGCCTGTTTTTCGGCTGGGCCGGTGGCCGCGTCAACAAGCTGTTGCTGCTGGGCAGCATCTATATCCTGCGCTCGCTTGGCTTTATCTGGTTCTTCCATGCCATGCCGTCGCCGGGCAGCACGATGGTATTTGCATCGGTGATGGGCTTTCTATGGCTCGGTGTGTCGCCGCTGGTGCAAGGCTGGATCGCGCAGACGTTTGGCTTGCGCTGGCAGGCGATGATCGCGGGCGTAGCGTTCTTCAGTCACCAGATCGGCAGCTTTATCGGCGCCTTTGGTGGCGGCTGGCTGTACGACCTCACGCATAACTACGCCACCGCGTGGAAGATCGGCGCCACGCTCGGCCTGGTGGTCGGCACCATCCAGATTGGCTTTGCCTTCCTCTCGCGAATCCCGGCGCCGCGGCTGGCCGCATAGCCGCGGCGCTCGCCGTCGCTACCGTGCCGTTCTGCGGGCCCTCCTGCGGGCACTTTAGCGGGCGCTTTAGCGGGCGCTCTACCGGGCCTTGAGAATGGCCTCGATCTCGGTGGCGGCCCGGCGCAGCGGCGGCAGGTAATGCTTCTCCAGGTAGGCGGCGTCGCGGCTGCCGAGCACCATGCTCAGCCCAAGACCCGCCACCACCTTGCCGGTCTGGTCGCGCAGCGGCACGGAAATCCCCGCAAAGCCGTCCGCGAGTTCGCTGATCAGTACGCAGAAACCATCGGTGCGCACCTGTGCGAGCTTGCGCGCGAGCGCACTGCGCGAACTGACGGTGAAGGGCGTGAGCTTGCGCAATTCGGCCGCGGCCAGATAGGCGGCGAGTGCGTCGTCGTCGAGTCCACCCAGCAATACCCGTCCCAGCGAATGCGCATACGCCGGCATGCGCCGCCCGATCGCCATGTCCACGCGCAGCAGCTGGCTGGGTTCCTCGCGTGCGACCAGTACCACCGACTCGCGATCGAGCATGCCGATCGACGCGCTTTCGCCGGCTTCCGCGCATAGCGCCTGCAGATACGGCCGCGCCAGCTGCGGCAGGTTCATCGACGCAAAGAACGCATAGCCGAGGTCCATCACCTTGGGCGTCAGCACAAAGTGGCGGCCATCCTGCGTCAGGTAGCCGTTGTGCATCAACGTCAGCAGCAGCCGGCGCGCGGCCGCGCGCGTGACGTCGAGCTGCTCGGCCACTTCCTGCATGGTCAGGCCGCCGGCACCGGTGGCGTACAGGCGCAACAGCGCGAGGCCCTTGGTCAGGGAGTCGAGCAGTTCCTCCTTCCTGGGATTTTCTAGGGTTTCGCCGCGGGGCATGTTCCGGGATGTCGACAGGTGAAAAGGTCAGTGGAGCGATTGGCAACGGCGCAACGTTAGGGGTCAGCACCGACTTGCTTTCGCGCGGTCGATCCGTATGATAAACGTTTTGCGAACAAATGTTCGCGATTCGCGGGTCGGGGCAAACCATTACCGATGGCGACGCCGGCGGCAGATCGGCAGACCCGCGCCAGAACCAGAATCCAGGAGACATCGATGAAGGTAATCACCACCGCGCAGGCCGCGGCGCTCGTCCAGAGCGGCTGGACCGTCGCCAGCGCGGGGTTCGTCGGGGCCGGGCATGCGGAGGGCGTGACAGAGGCGCTGGAGCAGCGTTTTCTGCGCGACGGGCTGCCGCGCGACCTGACGCTGGTCTATTCGGCCGGGCAGGGGGATCGCGGCGCGCGCGGGGTGAACCACTTCGGCAATGCCGGCATGACGCGCGCCATTGTCGGCGGCCACTGGCGCTCGGCCACACGGCTCGCCACGCTGGCGTTGCAGGAGCAATGCGAGGCCTTCAACCTGCCGCAAGGCGTGCTGACGCACCTGTATCGCGCGATTGCCGGCGGCAAGCCGGGTGTGCTGAGCAAGATCGGCCTGCATACGTTTGTCGATCCGCGGACTGCGCAAGATCCGCGTTATCACGGCGGCGCACTGAACCAGCGCGCGCACGACGCGATTGCCGCCGGCACTGCCAACTGGGTGGAGGCCATCGACTTCCGCGGTGACGAATATCTTTTCTACCCGAGCTTCCGCATCGACTGCGCGCTGATCCGTTGCACCGCGGCCGATACGCGCGGCAACCTGAGCACGCATCGCGAAGCGTTTCACCACGAGCTGCTGGCGATGGCGCAGGCCGCGCATAACTCGGGCGGCATCGTGATCGCGCAGGTCGAGTCGATCGTCGATTATCACGAGAACCTGCAGGCGATCCATGTGCCGGGCATCCTGGTCGACTACGTGGTGGTCAGCGAACAGCCCGCGCATCACCAGATGACATTCGCCGAGGCTTTTAACGAGACGTATGTGCGCCCTTGGCGCGGCGAGGCCGCCGATGCCGCGCACAAGGCGAACGAGGCACAGGCGCTGCCGCCCGCCGCCGCGCCGCTCGATGCGCGCACGATCGTGCAGCGCCGCGCCGTGATGGAGCTTGCCGCGCGCCAGCCGCGCGTGGTCAATCTCGGCGTGGGCATGCCAGCCGCGGTGGGCGCGCTGGCGCATCAGGCCGGGCTCGGCGGTTTTACGCTCACGGTCGAGGCTGGCCCCATCGGCGGGACGCCGGCGGACGGTCTCAGTTTTGGCGCCTCGGCGTATCCGGAAGCCGTGGTCGATCAGCCGGCCCAGTTCGATTTCTATGAAGGTGGCGGCATCGACCTCGCCATCCTGGGCCTGGCCGAACTCGATGGCCACGGCAACGTCAACGTCAGCAAGTTCGGCAGCGGCGACGAGGCGCTGATCGCGGGCGTAGGTGGCTTTATCAACATCACGCAGAGCGCGCGCGTGGTGGTGTTCATGGGCACCATGACCGTGGGTGGACTCGAGATCCGCGCGGAGGATGGTCAGCTCGCCATCGTGAAGGAGGGGCGCGTCAGGAAGATCGTGCCCGAGGTATCGCACCTGAGCTTCAACGGCCCCTATGTGGCGTCGCTCGGCATTCCGGTGCTGTACGTGACCGAGCGTGCCGTATTCGAGATGCGCGCCGATGCGCACGGCGAGCCGCGCCTTACGCTGACCGAGATCGCGCCGGGCGTCGACCTGCAGCGCGACGTGCTCGATCAATGCGCCACGCCGGTGGCCGTGGCGGAAGACTTGCGGCGGATGGACGCACGGCTGTTCCGGCCGGGCGTGATGACGCTCTGACCGTGGGCGTCGCAACAAGAATTAGGAGACGGCCGGCATGACCGGCCACACACTGGAGGAAGCACCATGCAACACCAACGTCGCGCGTTTCTGGCGCGCAACGCGCTCGCCCTGGCGGCCCTGCTGCCAGGCGTTACCACGCTGGCCATCGCGCAGCCGGGTTTCCCCGACAAGCCGATCCGCCTCGTGGTGCCGTTCCCGGCCGGCGGGCCGACCGATACCGCGTCGCGCATCATCGGCCAGAAGATGAGCGAGACGCTCAGGCAGCCGGTCGTGATCGACAACCGCCCGGGCGCATCGGGCACCATCGGTACCGACGCGGTGGCCAAGGCCGCGCCCGATGGCTACACCATCGTCATGCTGGCCACGCCGGCCCTGCTCGGGCCGCACCTGATGCCGCGCAAGCCCTATGACGTAGCCAGGGACTTCGCGCCGATCGGCAACGCGTATGAGCTGCCCATCGTGATGGTGGTGAATCCGCAGGTGCTGCCGGATGTGACGGACCTGCAGCAGTACATCGCCAAGGTCAAGGCCAATCCGGGCAAGATGAACTACACGAGCTCGGGCAATGGCAGCTTCGGTCATCTGTCTACCGAGCTGCTGAAGAACGTCGGTCATTTCGAGGTGCAACACGTCCCTTACAAGGGTAGCGCGCCCGCCATGTCCGATCTGCTGGCGGGGCAGGTGTCCATGATGTTCTCCGACATGATCGCCGCGCTGCCGCATATCAAGGCCGGCAAGCTGCGCCCGATCGCGGTGGGCTCGGCCCGGCGCGTGAGCTTTGCCCCCGAGGTGAAGACCATTGCCGAGCAGGGCTTCCCGGGCTTCGATGCCACCTCGTGGGCAGGGCTGCTGGCGCCGGCCGGTACCCCGAAGGACGTGGTGCAGAAGTTGTCCGATGCGCTGCAGGGCGCGCTGGCCGATCCCACCGTGCAGCAGAAGATGCTGGGCGTCGGCACGGTGGCGTCGTACCTGCCGCCGGACAAGTTTGCGGGACGCATCAAGGATGACTATGTCAAGTGGGGCAAGGTGATCAAGGACAACGGTATCAAGAGCGATTGAGCCGTCGCCGGTGGTTGCGGGGATGACCGGGCCGGGCGCAAATTGTAGCGGGCGCTAAAAATCGCCCGCGCCCGGTGCGGAAACGCCGATGGCCCGGCGCGCGAGCTTGTGCATTCCGGGGTCTTGAAAACCGAAAAGGCGCCAATAATTTAGAGTCGTTCCGGTCGAACCGGACTCCTGGCGAGTGCGAATCCATGCACTCCGATACTTGCTAAATGGGAGCACAGACATGAGCGACTTCTTGTTCGGGAACGACTTCTTCTCTGAGTTCGAGCGCATGCAGCGGCAGGTGGCCAATCTCGTGGGCGGCGGCTTTCCGTCGAGCCTGCGCGCATCGCGTTACGGTGCATTTCCGCAGGTGAATGTGGGGGCCACCGACGACACCGTCGAGATCGTGGCATTTGCCCCGGGCATGCGCGCGGCCGATTTCAACGTCTCGGTCGACAAAGGGTTGCTGACGATCAGTGGCGAACGCAAGACCGCGCACGAGACCGGTGCCGAAGCGACGCGGGCCTATGCCCAGGAGCGCTTTGCGGGGGCCTTCCGCCGGGTGATCGAGCTGCCGCAGAGCGCGGATCCTGACAAGGTCACCGCGAAGTACACCAACGGCTGCCTTGTGATCACGGTCGGCAAGCGCGAAGCCTCGCGCCCGCGCGCCATCACTGTCCAGTAAGCGGCACGCATCCCCTTGTTGCCATCCTTCCATTGTTCCGGAGAGACCATCATGAGCGATACGACTCAACTGACGCCCGTCCAATCGTCGCAGGTCGCCAGCCAGCGGTCGCAAGATCCGCGCGCTCGCGCGACGGCGCTGACGCCGCCGGTCGACATCGTCGAGGACGCACAGGGCGTGACCGTGTGGGCGGACCTGCCTGGCGTGCCGCTGGAGAAACTCGAGGTCAAGGTGCATGACGGCACGCTCTCGATCGAGGCGCAAGCCGAAGTGCCGGTGTCGTCCAATCTGCGCGTGCAGTACGCGGAACTGCAACAGCCGCGCTTCGCGCGCGCGTTTGCCATCAGTCAGGATCTCGATACCGCCAGGATCATGGCCAATCTGCAGGATGGCGTGCTGAAGCTCACCATCCCGCGCCGCGAGGAAGCGCGACCACGAAGGATCGAGGTGACCGGTAACTGAAGCCGGGGCGGCGGCTGGCGCGACGTGCTTACCAGCCGCTGAAGCGCTCCCACCGATCCTCCACCTCGGTGCCGCCTGCCACCACCGTATAGGCGCCATGCTGCGCCGCGGTGGCGCAGGCGTGATTCGGCAGCACGCGCAGCACGGTGCCGATCGGCAGCATCGGCGTGGCGGCGGCATCGGTACGGTGGCGGACGATGCCATGCTCCTGATTGGCGTCGATCATGACGAGGTCCGGCAGCGGCCGGCCTTCGATATCGCACACCAGGCCGTAGCCCTGGTCGACCGGCTGCCTTGCGGTACCGCGGTCGCGCGACATCGCCATCCAGCCCGCATCGGTGATCAGCCAGCCTTTCTCGCGCTGGTGGCCGATCACCGTGCAGAGGACGGACAGCGCGATATCGTCCGTGTCGCACACGCCGATGCCGTGCATGACGAGGTCGAAGAACACGAATACCCCGGCACGCACCTCGGTCACGCCCGCCAGCGAGCGCGCAAAATGCGCGGTCGGGGTGCTGCCGACACTGACGACCGGCGCACGGTGGCCGGCCGCGCGCAGTCGTTCGGCAGCGCGTACGGCGCCGGCACGCTCCTGTTCGGCCAGCGCCTCGATGGCCTCGGGCGAGCGGCAGTTGTACGAGTCGCCCGCATGCGTCAACACGCCGGCTACCCATGCACCGGCATGACCTGTCGGCGCCACCGCGCGATCCGCGACGGGTGCGAGCGCCGCCGCAATGTCGAGGAGGGCAGGGTCCTCCGGCTTGACGCCCGACCGATGGCCGTCGGTATCGATCTCGATCAGCACCGGCACCTCCAGCCCACGCTCGCGCGACCACGCCGCGAGCGCGCGCGCCGCTTCCACGTTATCGAGCAGCAGCGTGAGCCGCGCGCCGCGCCGCAGCAGGTCTTCCACATGCGGCAGCTTGGTCGGCACGATACCGACCGCATAGAGGATGTCTTGCCAGCCGTGCGCGAGAAAGTAATCCGCTTCCTTCAGCGTGGAAACCGTAATGGGCGTGCCGGGCGCACCGATGCGCGCGGTGACCTCGGCCGACTTGTTGGTCTTGACGTGCGGCCGCAGCGTGACGCCGGACGGTGCCAGGCGCTCGCGCAGCCGCGCGATGTTGCGCGCCATCCTGACGCGGTCGAGTACGAGGAGCGGGGTTTCGAGTTGCTGCAGATTCATGGCGGGTAGGCGGACTTCGCGTCGTCGATGGGTGGGCGTTCCGGAGCTGGGCAGGGGGTCTGGCACGGATCAGCCCTGCCGCCGCGCACGGTCACCGCGTGCGCCCAGGAGATCAAGCACCGGCAGCAGTTGCGGATCCTGTTGCAGCGGCGCCGGAGCGCCCGCCGGCAAGGCCAGCCCGACGCGATTGTGCCAGTACGTATCGAGTCCGACCGCCGAGGTGCCGAACAGGTCGAAGCCAGAGCCGGCCACGAACAGGGTGCTGGCCGCGGTGGCGCCGAGTTCGTCCAGGGCTTGCCGGTACGGGCGCGGGTCCGGCTTGTAGAAGCCGGACCGCTCCGATGTCACCACCACATCCATCGGCACGTCGAGGCGCTCGACCGCGAGCCGCCCGAGCCGCTCCGAACAATTGGTGACGACGCCGAGTCCGTGCGTTCCGCGCAGGGTGGCGAGCACCGTGGCGGCGCCGTCCCACAGCGCGAGTTCGCTCCAGCGTTCCTCGAGCGCGTCGGCCAGCGCGGGTGGCAGGCCGGTCTCGGCGGCGGCCTCGCGCACCAGCGTTTCATAGGGACGATAGGCGCCGCACGCATAGGTGCGCTTCAGGTACGCCGCGCGCCACGCCCGGCCCGGCACCTCGCCGCCGGCGACGCTGTTCCACAGCGACCACGAATCCAGCAGCGCGGTCAGCAGATCGAAGAGGACGAAGTCGTAGCGGCGGGCGGAGGGCGCCGCGGCCGGTACAGCGTTGGGCGCGGCGGTGGCCGTGGCGCTGGCCGTGGCGGTGGTAGTGGCGGTGGTAGTGGCGGCGGGCACGCTGGTGCGTACGTCGGAGGCGGATCTCATGGTGATGGGTTCCCGATATCGAGCCGTCAGTGTAGGCAAGCCGTGCGCTCAGGTGGTTAATGCCATAGAATTTGTTAATTCACCTAGAGGTTAATAATGAAGCTCGACGTCGAAGACCTGCGCTTCGTCCTGGCACTGGACCGCCTCGGAAGCCTGGCCGCGCTCGCGCGCGAGGAGAATGTCACGCCGCCAGCGGTAACCAAGCGCCTGAACCAGCTGGAAGCGCGCCTCGGTATCCGCCTCGCCCAGCGCACCACCCGGCGTCTGCAGCTTACGCACGAAGGTCATCTGCTGGCGCAACAGGCCACGGGCGTGCTCGAACAGATGCAGGCGATCGAGGAAGCTTTGCAGCAGCGCAGCCAGACGGTCGCCGGCAAGCTCAAGATCCACGGGCCGTTCGGCTTCGGGCGCCGCTATCTTGGCCCGCTGCTGGCGCAGTTTCACGGCACTCATCCCAATCTCGAGGTGCAGCTCTATCTCTCCGACAACCTGATGCTGCCGCGCCAGCCGGTGCATGGGCGCGATGCGTTCGACGTGCTGGTCAGCATCGGCACCATCCCCGATTCCCGCTGGATTGCCCACCGCCTCGCGCCCAACCGCCGCATCCTGTGTGCGGCGCCGGCGTACCTGGCAAAGGCCACGCCGCTCGACACCCCGGCCGATCTCGCGCGACACGCCTGCCTGGTGCTGCGCGAGAACGAGGAGGACGTGACGCTGTGGCGCTTTGCGGAGAGCCGGGCCAGTGCCCGAAGCGGGGCGCGCGCCGCCCGCGAACACACGGTTCGCGTCCGTCCGGCCATGGAAAGCAACGACGGCGACGTGGTCCGCCAGTGGTGCCTGAGCGGCAAGGGGATCATGGTGCGATCGGAGTGGGACGTCGCCGACGACCTGGCCGCGCGTCGTCTCGTCGCGCTGCTCCCCGCATACCGCCTGCCCGACGCCGACGTGATGGCGCTGGTACCCCAATCGCGCCAGGCCTCCATGCGCACGCGCCTGTTTGTCGAGATGCTGCGCCAGGCGCTGGGCCCCAGACCGCCCTGGCGATCAGCGCGCCAGCCATAGGCGGCCTGCACGCGGTCACATCGGTCTGGCAGGGCGCAGCAAGGAAGGCCGCAACGAGGGCAGCAGGGGAGCAGTGAGATATAACAAAAACGACATGATGGCAATTTTGTCGTTGGGGGATGACAACATACCCCTTCGAGACACACGACATGTCCATCATGGCAATGATAGGTTCTCGCCTGATTTATTCCCTGGCATGCATTCTCTTCCGGGTCCCCATGACAATGACAATCACAAGACGAATGGTAAGGATTCTGTTGTTGGCACTCTGGGCATTGCTGCCCATTCACACGACGCTTGCGGCGGACCCGATGGAGATGTCGCAATCGAAGCGCCATCCACTCACGGATACGGCATTGAGCCGCGCGGAAGCCGATCCACAATTGGCCCAGAGCCCGTCTGTCAGGAAATGGCTCGAAGCCGTGGAGGACGATGTCGAGATTCGGCAGGTATTTTCGACCGAAGAGCTTCAGACCAGATTGCACTGTGGTCACCGCGATGATCTTGCGGTGTCGTACGCAGGGGACGTCGATGGACGGCGAGCCAGTATTCAGCAGTTTGTTCCTCGGTGACACATCCGCGTGGACCAGGATCCAGCAGGATCATTGGTACGGTGCGGCGGAACAGGCGCCGACGGAGTACACGCTGCTGAAGACGCCTGCCAGGCGCCTAATGCCGATCAAGCCGGACTCGCGGACGACATTCACAGTGTTGTCCTGGCAGGGCGCCATGGAAGGGCGCGCGAAAGAACAGTCGGTTTCCTGCCAGAGCGGAGGACGCTATTCGGCAAGCACGATCCGCGCAACGCTGACAGGGATGGCTATCGACGTCAATTGCAGGACCACCGAGCGCGGTGTGGAAATCAGCCGCTACACGTTCTCATATCTGGAGGATCTGCGTATCAATCTCGGCCGGACCTGGGTCTACCCTGAAGGGACATACACCATCACATACAACTCGGTAACGGTCGAATAAGGCGACGCCCCGTTCTTGTCCAGTCCTTGTCCCGTCCGGGGCGCCGGCTGCCGCAACCTCCGGCCGCCTGAGCCTGCCCGGTACATCTCGGACCCGAAGGGAGCGTGGCGGCCGGCGGGGCCCGGAGTGGGCCTCCGCCGCGTGCCACCACGCGGCAGGACGAGCGGAAAGGGCCCGTCGCCGCCTTCAGGGCGCGAACCGTTCCGTGGTGGCAACGTCGTTGTTGTTCGCGTAGCCGCCGATCAGCAGCGCATTGCCGTCGTTGAGCAAGGCTGCCGCACCCGCGCGGCGGCCTTGCGTCAGCGGCGCGCCGGCGGTCCAGGTGTTGAAGTCCGGGTTGTAGATTTCGGTAGTGGCCAGATCGAGGCCGCCGGCGATCAGCGCGCGGCCGTCGGCCAGGGCCACGAAGAACGGCAGGGAGCGCGGACCGTTATAGGTGCTAGTGGTCCAGGTCCCCGTGGCCGGCACATAGCGCCATGCCGTGCTGCCGGTATCGCAGGCCGCCAGCACGCTGGCGTCAGTCAGGGTCACGGACTGGCAGACGTTGGCCTCGATGCCGAGATCGGTTGCCGTGGTGGTGCCGCTATCGTCCACGGGGAAGAACTCCGCTGTCCGCACGTAGCCAGTACGGTTGACGCCGCCGATCAGCAGCACGGTGTTGCCGCCCGGCAGCAACTCGGCGCCGTGCTGGCCGCGCGGTTGACTCAGTTGCGTGGTCATCGGCGTCCAGGTATCGGTGGTCGGATCGTACAGCTCCGCGGTCTGCCAGAACGTGATGCTGCCGGCCGGATCATAGCCGCCGATCACCAGCACCTTGCCGTTGGGCAGCAGCGTGGCGGAATGGCGCACGCGCGCCGTGGACATGCTGGCCGCCGCCTGCCAGGTATTGGTGGCCGGATCGTAGATTTCGGCCGATGCGAGCGCCGTCAGGATATCTTGCTGACCGCCAATGACGAGGACCTTGCCGTTCAGCAGCACCGTCGCGGTGTGGTCGGAACGACCGGCCAGCATCGAGGCGGCGGCCGTCCAGGCATTGGTGGCCGGGTCGAAGATCATCGCGCTGTTGGTGACGCCGGACCCGGCGTAACCGCCCGTGGCCAGCACCTTGCCATTGGGCAGCCTGGTGGCCGCGAAGTAATGCCGGGCGCCGGGAATCGGTGCCACGGCAGCCACGCTGCCGCGCGACGTGATGCCGATCTGGACCTGCGCCTGGGTCGTTCCGGCGAGATTGCTGGCGGTGACGGTGTACGTCGCCAGGCCCTGAATGGCCTGTGCGGTACCGCTAATCACGCCGGTCTGGGTGTTGAGGCTCAGCCCGGCCGGCAGCGCGGGCGCAATCGCGTACGCCGCCGGCGCGCCGCCGGTGGTCTGCACGCCATTCGGCACGATGGCCTCGCCGGTGACATACAGCGCCTTCGGCGTTGCGTACACCACACTGGCCGGCGCCATCAGCGCAGGCTGTACGGTGATGCGCAGCGTGGCGGTGGTCACACCCGCGGCGTTGCTGCCGGAGATCGTGTAGGCCGTATCGGGCGAGGTGGCGGTCGGCGTGCCGCTGATGGTGCCGGTCTGCCCATCCAGGCTGAGGCCGGCGGGAAGGGCCGGCGCGATGGTGTAGGCGCCGATCGGCCCGCCGGTGCTGGTCGGAGTACTGGTCGGAATCGGCGTGCCGACGGTGTAGACCACCGCTGCCGCGCCATAGGTCAGGCCGGCGGGCGCCGCCGTCGCGCTACGCACTTCGATCTGTACGCGGGTGGTGGCACTGCCGCCTGCGTTCCGCGCCGTGACCACATACACGGTGGCGGCGGAGACCGCGGCTGGCGTGCCGGTAATGACGCCGCTGGCGGGGTCGAGGGTCAGGCCGGCCGGCAGCGCCGGCGCTACGCTGTAGCGCTCCACGGGATCGCCGCTGGCACTGGGCCGGTTGGCCACGATCGGCTGGCCTGCTTCATACACCGCCGAGGGCATGTTGTACGCGAGGCCCGCCGGCGCAGTGGTGGAATCCGAGCCGCAGCCGGACAGCGCCGCAAACACGCCCAGCAGCAAGGTCAGGCATAAGAATCGATGCAGCACATGGCTGGCATGGCGCATCCGACGCGGCGCGCCGAAGGTTGCAAAGGTAGCTGCGAAGGTAGCTAGCATGGCCCGTTCCCGTGATTTGTTATGGTGCGACGCTGCCCGGCATTCCCGGACGCGGCGCGTACTTTTTCGGTCGGGACGCCGGTCTTGCCCCGGCCCGACCTTTATTAAATGCGTGCTAAATATAACATCGCACGGCTTGCCGCTGGCCGGAGCCTGTAGCGAGCCTGTAGCGAGCCTGTAGGGGACCTGTACGGGCCTGTACAGGTCCCTGTACCGCGCGTGTAGGAGGCGCACCGATGGTGTGCGGATTGGGCCCGTGGGAAGATGGCCGCGGCCTGTTACCCCGCGCGGGCGCCGGGTACTTTTCGGCACTGGATGCGCGAGACCGGAAGCCGCAACATCGAACAAGAACGACATGACCCGCCGATATGCCGCCGGACGAATCTTTCCGCGTACCGCGATCTCTTTCGTCGCGCTGGTGGCGCTTGTCGTACTGTCGGCGGTGTGTGGCGCCATCTTCTGGAGCTTCGGCGGCGGCGACAAGCAGATCGAGCGGCGGGTCGACCGGGTCTACAGCATCGAGGACCCCCAGTTTGCCCACGAACTCGGCGTGTTACTGGGCCCCCCGGTGGTGGGCGGCAACCGCTACCGCGTGCTGCGCAATGGCGACGAAATTTTTCCCGCCATGCTCGATGCCATCCGGCGCGCGCGGAAGACCATCAATTTCGAGTCCTATATCTACTGGTCCGGCGATATCGGCCGGGCCTTTGCCGAAGCGCTGGCCGAGAGGGCGCGCCAGGGCGTGAAGGTGCACGTGCTGCTGGACGCGGTAGGCAGCTCCAAGGTCGAGCAGTCCGTGCTCGATATCATGACCAACGCCGGCGCGGAAGTCCGCAAGTTCCACCCGGTGCGCTGGTATACGCTAAGCAAGCTCAATAACCGCACGCACCGCAAGCTGCTGATCGTGGATGGCGTGCTCGGTTTTACCGGCGGGGTCGGGATCGCGCCCGAGTGGACCGGCAATGCCCAGGACCCCGACCATTGGCGTGACACGCACTTCGAGGTGGAAGGGCCCGTGGTCGGCCAGATGCAGGCGGTGTTCGTCGACAACTGGATCAAGGTGTCCGGCACGGTGCCCCACGGCGAGGCCTATTTCCCAATCATGCAGCCCGTTGGCGACGGCCACGCGCAGATGTTCAGCAGCTCCCCCACCGGCGGCAGCGAGAGCATGGCGCTGATGTACCAGCTGGCAATCACGGCGGCCAGGACGTCGATCGATCTGTCGGCGTCCTACTTCGTGCCGGATGCCGTCACGGAAAAGGCCCTGCTGGCCGCCGTGGCGCGCGGCGTGCGGTTGCGCATCATCGTGCCGGGCGAGCATATCGACGCGGAAACCGTACGGTCGGCCTCGCGCCAGCGCTGGGGCAATCTGCTGAAGGCCGGCGCGCTGATCGCCGAATACCAGCCGACCATGTACCACTGCAAGGTCATGATCGTGGATGGGCTGCTGGTGTCGGTCGGTTCCACCAACTTCGACAACCGCTCGTTCCGGCTCAACGACGAGGCCACGCTCAATATCCTGGATGCCGGCTTTGCCGCGCAGCAGACCGCGATCTTCGAACAGGATCTCACGCAGTCGCGCGTCATTACCTACGATGCGTGGCGCCACCGGCCGTGGCGGCAGAAGATGGCCGATGCGGTGTCGTCCCTGATCGGATCGCAGCTGTGAGGGGCCAATGGTCTGCGGGTGCCCACAACCGTATTCGCGCGCAGCCTGGTGCGCAAGGAGAGAATCGATGCAACGATCGCTGGTACGTATTTCCACGGTGGCCGCGTTTGCTGCGGCCTTGCTTGGCACGACGCTGCTGCTGCAGGCGTGCGGTTCTTTCGCCGGCGGCAAGCGCGGCAACGCGGCGGTGCCGGAGCCGGCCAGGCCGGTCGACCTGGAGCGCTATCTCGGCAAGTGGTACGAGTACGCGCGCTACGAGAACCGCTTCGAGCGGGGTTGCGATCGCGTGACCGCCGAGTATGGCAAGCGCGACGACGGGCTGATTTCGGTGCGCAATACCTGCGGCGCCCGTGCCGACGGTGAGCCCCGCACCTCCGATGGCCGCGCGCGGGTGGTGCCGGGCAGCGGCAACGCCAAGCTCGAGGTGTCGTTCTTCGGGCCGTTCTACGTGGGCGACTACTGGGTCCTCGACCATGCCGACGACTACACGTGGTCCATCGTGGGCGAGCCGTCGGGTCGCTTCCTGTGGATCCTGACCAGAGACCCACGGCCATCCATGGCACAGGGCGAAGCGCTGGTGGCGCGGGCGCGTGCCCTCGGGTACGACACCTCGATGCTGCGCATGACGGCACAGTAGCCGTCTGCGCGCGGCGTGCGCGCGGTTCGCCAACGCGGGAAGTTGCTTAGAATGGGTTAGCGGCCATCGCGCGCGGAGGCCGGCGCGCGCGTCGGGTCGGGCCGGGGCGGTGGTCTGCGGGGCGCGGCCTGTGCGCGTCGCGCGTCAATCCATTTTGCACCGCGGAGGTGCCATGCCCATGATCGGCAAGCTCGTATCCCTGGTCAGCCGTCGTACCCTGCGTGCGGAGGGGCATGTGTTTGCGATCACGCCCGAGCGGATCGCGCTCGCCGAAGGGATGCACGCGGCGCTCGCCATGGCGCCGATGCTCTGTGCGGCGGCGCTGCTCGCGCGGCCGGAGATCGCGTTTGGCGCGGTCGCGGCGTTCTGGACCTGTCTGTGCGATCCGCAAGGGCCCCAGCCCCAGCGTCTGAAGACCATGGCCGTCTTTATCGCGCTGGGCGTGCTGGTGCTGCCGTTGGCCGCCTACGGTGCGCATTGGGGCTACGCGGCCAGCGTGGTGACCTTGTTCGGGCTGGTGTTCCTGTGCGGACTGACGCGCTCCTACCAGCCCGCGCTCGGGCCCGGGCCGGCGCAGGCCGGACTGATCGCCTCGCTGGCGGTAGTGATCGGCATTGCGTCGCCGGCGCCGCTGGGCGGCGCCCTGGCCCTTGCCGGCTATTTTCTGATGGGGTCGGTGTGGACCGTCGTCTTTTGCGTCTACCTCTGGCCCATCCCGTTTCCCCAGTCGGCATGCCTGACGTTGGCCACCATCTTCGGCAGGCTGGAAGGCATGGCGGAACGCCTGGTCGCGCTGGATGCCCGCGCCGACCTGGATGCGTCGGGCTGGGCGGAGTTCGATACGGTCTACCGGCGCGCGGTGCGCATGTCGATCGAGCGCGGGCGCGCCCTGGCCGCGCACGATGTGCGCCATCATCCGGTCCTGGGCCAGGGCATCGATGTGGCGGGCAGGGTCTTCTCGGCGCTGATCGCGCTGGGGCATTGCCGCCGCCATGGGTTGTTGCCAGAGGATGAACATACGCAGAGCATGCTCGAGGCACTGCGCGCGTTGCTGCACAGCGTGACCGCGCAGGTACAGAAGATGCGGCAAGTGCGGCAAGTGCGGCAAGTGCGGCAGGTGCGGCAGGTGCGGCAGGTGCAGCAGGGTGGTGCGGCGCTGATGGAGCAAGCGGCGGCGCTGTTGCAGTGTACGGCCGGGCGCGACGATCCCGCGGCACGCGCGGTCGCCTTCGCCGCGCTGGCCATCGGCCACCTGGGCGAGCGCACGCAGCCGATGGCGGCGGGTTCGTCCGCGCCGCCCCGGCTCCCTGCCGTGCCCGCCGTGCCTGCCACGCCTGCCACGCCTGTCACGCCTGTCGCACCAGCCTCGGCATCGCCCGCTGCCGGCGCGTTCCGCATCGACACAGTGGTCTGGCGCCATGCGCTGCGGGTTGCCGTGGCGGCCGTGCTGGCTTATGGGGTGGGCACCTGGCTGAGCGTGACGTTCGCCTATTGGGCCGCCATCGCCGCCATTGTGGTGACCCAGCCGGTCTCGGCCAATACCTGGCTGCGCATCGCGGAGCGCACCTGCGGCAGCCTGGTCGGCGGCGCCATTGCCGCGGTGCTGCTGACCAGTCTGTCCGGGCCGCTCGCCATGACCCTGGCGATCCTGCCGCTTGCGGTGGTGACGGTGGCACTGCGACTGGTGAACTACGGCCTGTTTGTCGTGTTTCTGACGCCGATGTTCATGATGCTGTCGGACTTCATCCATCCCGCGCAGGGACTCGTGCTGGCGCGCCTGGTCAATGAATGCGTCGGCGCCTGCGTCGGCGTGGCGGTAAGCTTTCTGCTATGGCCGGCGACGGGGCACAACGCGGTCACGGCCGCCATCTCCAGCGCGATTGCCGCCAATCTGGCGTTTGCCTCGGCGGCGCTGCGGATGGAGGGGCTTGCGGGCGCCGCGCTCGACCGCCTCCAGCGCGAGGCCGGGCTGGCCAGCACGCGGCTGGAAGTGGCACGCGAGCGCATGCTGCTCGAAGGCCATCGGCACTCGGCCCGGATGGCGCATCTGTGGGAACTGGTCGTGGCGCTGCGGTCGGTGTGCGGTGCCGCCGCGGTGATCGAGGTGTTGCGCAACGGCCCGTCCGTTGCCAACGAGCGCCAGCGCGCCGATCGCTACGACGCGCTGGCGGCGGACATGCTGCAAGCGTTGAAGACGGGTACACCGGCGCCGACGCTGGCCGCTGCCGCGGCGCCGGCCGACGACCTGGAACAGGCGGTCCGGCATTGCGTGGCGGTACTCGACCGCTATCTGGCCGACCCGCCTGCGCATCGACCCACCCTTGATGCGCGCGCGCCGTAGCGAGGCGCGGCGTGCTTTATTTGACGCCCTGGAGCGCGGCGACCAGTGCTTCGCCAACCGCGGTTCCCGACGCCGGATTCTGGCCCGTGATCAGCCGCCCATCGACCACCAGCTTCGACTGCCATGGAGCGGCCGACGAGTACTCGGCGCCAGCTTCGCGCAGCGCATCTTCCAGCATGAACGGCACATCGGCCATGGCATAGCCTTCTTCCTCGGCGCGGGAGAAGGAGGTCAGGCGGCGACCCTTGACCAGCGGGGTGCCGTCATCCAGATTGACGCCGAGGAACGCGACCGGCCCATGGCATACGGCTGACACGATCTTGCCGCCATTCCACGCGCGCAGCACCGCGCGCTTGACGTCGGGGTCGTTGGCGATGTCGACCATCGGCCCGAGCCCGCCCGGAAAGAAAATCGCATCGTAGTCGAGCACATCCACTTCCGACAGTTTGCGGCTGTGCGCCATGCGCCGGACGGCCTGACTCTGGCTGAATGCGCGTTGCACGGGATCGTGGTCGTCATAGCCGTCGAAAGGCGGGTTGCCGCCGCGCGGTGACGCGTATTCGATGGCGACGCCGGCACGGTCGAGCACCTCGAACGGATGGGCGACCTCCGGATAGAAGTAGCCCGTCGGGCGCTTGTTGGGTCCGATCTCGGCGGCATTGGTCAATACGAACAGCACATGCTTGACGGTCATGATGGGCTCCTTCCGGGTTGAACGCCCCCGGGGCGACCGGGGGGCAAGGACAGCGCTGCCTATACCTCGTGCATCGGTGCATCCCTCGTGCATCGGTGCATCGCGCATCGTTCCATCCCTGTCTCGACATCGCGAATCGCGCCGCCTGTCGAGCAGGCTATACCATGGCACGCCGGCCGCAATCTCCAGATGCGGCTAACCATGCCATGGCCTCGGCGGCATCGGCGCGGCCGTCAGTTGGACGGGTTCTTGAACACGCGGCACTGGCTCTGCGCCACCGGCAGGAACACTTCATCGCCGGGCAGCGTGCGCTCCAGCGCATAGAGGTCCCATTCGCTTTTGGACTCCTGGGGCGTCTTGACGCGGAAGTAATAGTAGTCGTGCACCATGCGGCCGTCGGGGCGCAGCTTGGGGTTGCGCACCACGTCGTCCTGGATCGGCAGCTCGTGCATCTTGCGGACCGCCGTACGCGCATCGTCCGAGCCGGAAGCCGCCACCGCCTTCAGGTAGTGATAGACCGACGAGTACACCCCCGCGTGGGTGAGCGAGGGCGGTCCCTTCTTGTAGCGTTCCATGAAGCGCTTGCTGAAGCGCCGCGTGCCGTCGTCGATATCCCAGTAGAAGCTCTCGGGAAAGCGCAGCCCCTTGGCCTGCTCCAGGCCAATCCCCTTGATCTCGTAGATGGTGGGGAAGAACGCGGCCTGCAGCTTTCTGGCGGACAGCTTGAACTCGCTGGCGGACTTGATGGCGTTGGCGGCATCGGCGCCGGAGTTGGCAAAGGCCACCACATCGGCCTTGGACTGCAGCGCGGCGATGATCTGCGACGACATGTCGCTGCTGTTGAGCGGATGCTTGGATTCGCCGACGGTGCGTGCGCCAATCGCGTCGAGCTGCTTGCGCGCCTCGGCCACGGCGGCATTGCCATAGGCGTAGTCAACGGTGACGAAGAACCAGCCTTGCCCCGGCCTGGCGAGCCCCTTGATGGCCGCCGCGGTCTGGGAATAGGTGTCCCACATCCATTGCACCGTGTAGTCGGGCTGGCAATCCTCGCTCGAGATGCGCACCGGGCCGCCCGCAAACAGCGCCGCCTTGCCTTTCTGCACGGCCAGGTTGGACATCGCCAGCGCCACCGCGGAATTGACCATGTCGGCGTAGGCGTCCACCTTGTTGACGTCGGCCCACTCGCGCGCCTTGGCCAGCGCGATATCGGTCTTGTTCTGGTGATCCGCGGTCAGCAGTTCGATCTTGAGGCCCTTGCACTCCCTGGCCAGGCAGTCGTCGATCGCCATCTGCGCCGCGACCACCGAGCCATGGCCCGAGAATTGCGAAAAGGCGCCGCTCATATCGGTCAGCAGACCGATCCGGACTACACCGTCAGAGATCTCCGCGTGCGCGGCGGAGGCGGCCAGTGCCGCCGTGAAGGCCAGGCCGGCAGTCTTCCATGAAGCTCGTTTCATGATGTTCGCTCCCCAATGTCAGTCTATTGCGCCAGGGCCATGCCGTTGGCACGGTCGGCCTCGATCAACGCCGCGTCGCGCTCGGCGGGGTTGCCGTAGCCGCCGCCGCCGCCCATGAACACCTTGACGCGATCGCCGCGGTTGAGCGTGACCATCGACTTCGATGCCAGCCGCTCCGTCACCCCATGGCGCGTGAGCTCGCAGTAGCCGCGCTGGCCTTCCTCGCCGCCGAACAGCCCCTGGGGCGCGTAGCGATAGCGGTCGGCGTAGATTGCAAAGACCACGCCATCCTTGAGTACCGAGTACTCGCGGCTGAATCCCGCACCGCCGCGGTGCCTGCCCTGGCCGAAGGAATCGGCTTCCAGCGCATAGCGCTCCAGGCGGAAGAAGTCGTACTCCATATCCAGCGCTTCGGCCGGCGTATTGGCGCAGTTGGAGAGCGGCGAGTCCATCGCATCGCAGCCGTCGCCATGTTGCGAGCCGCCATAGCCACCGCCAAAGATCTCCAGGTAGACGCTATAGCCTTCGCCGCGCTGCAGCGAGAAGCATGCCGCGGTGAGGGTGTCGAAGCCGGTGGCGATGACCTTGTCCGGCGCCACCGGCGCCAGCGCGCGCATGATCGCGTTATAGATGCGGTAATTGGCTTCCAGCCGCGCACGCACGGGCGAGGGCGGTGCCGGGTTGAGGATCGACCCATACGGCGCGCTGATGCGCATGGCGCGCAGAATGCCGTCGTTGAACGGAATATCGGGCGAGGTCAGGATCGATTTCACGCAGGTCACCGCGGCCGAAACCGTGCACGAGAACGGCGAGTTCAGATTGCGGCGCACCTGCGGACTGCTGCCGGTAAAGTCGATCGCGACGCTGTCGCCGGCCACTTCGACCCTGACCTTGATCGCCAGCGGCTCGTCGCTGGTGCCATCGTCGTCGATCACGTCTTCGCCATGGTAGACACCGTCGGGCAACTGCGCGATGGCGGCGCGGAAGCGCCGTTCCGAGTAGTTGGCCATCTCGGCCATCACCTCGGTCACCATCGTGTCGCCGTATTTCTCGCAGAGCTGGGCGATACGCGCGGCGGCAATCGCATTGGCCGCGAACATCGCATTCATGTCGCCGATGGTCAGGTCGGGCACACGGATATTGGCACGCACCAGCTGTTCGAGCGGGCCGCCGTTCCAGTCACGGCTGATCGACCAGCGCGTAAGCGGCAGGCGCAGCCCCTCCTGGTAGATATCCGTGGCACCGGGATCGAGCCCCGGCGCGCCGCCGCCGAAGTCGATCTGGTGCGCCACGCTCGCCGAAAAGCCGACCAGGCGCCCGCGGAAGAAGATCGGGCAGAAGATATAGACGTCGGGCAAGTGCTGGCCGCCCGAATACGGATCGTTGGTGATCATGAAGTCGTCCGGCCCGATCGTCTCGGCCGGAAAGCGCTGCAGGCACTGCTTGAGCGTCATGCCGATCGGCCCGAGCTGGATCGGGATCAGTTCCGCCTGGGCGATCACGTCGCCATTGACGTCGGCAATCGCGGCCGAGCCATCGCTGGCTTCGCGCAGGATGGTCGAGTACGCCGAGCGGATCAGCTTGATGCCCATTTCACGGGCGGCCGCCAGGATGCTCTGGCTGATGATGGCGTTGTCGAACGGATTCACGGTCATGCTCAGGCCTCCTTGGCGAGGATCAGGTTGGAGTGGGCGTCCACCGCGGCGGTCCAGCCCAGCGGCACGAGTACGGTCGTGGTGTAGTCCTCCAGCACGGCGGGGCCGGCCAGGCGTTCGCCCCCGGGCGGCAGCGCGGCCACCGGCTCGCGCCGGCAGGGCGTCCAGCTTTTGCCGTCGTAGAGGGCCTGCTCGCCACGCCGGCCCGCATTGACATGGACGCTCTCGCTGCTCACCGCCGGGAGGTGCCCGGTGGGCACGGTGGCGCCCACCCGCAGCGCCACCACCTCGATCGGCCGGCCGGTCTTGTCGCTATGGAAATAGATGCGGTGGTGCGCATCGATAAAGCCGGCCTCCAGCGCGCGCCGATCGAGTGCCGCCAGCGCCTTGCCGTCCAGTTCGAGCGGCACTTCAAAGGCCTGTCCGACGTAGCGCATTTCCAGCGTAAAGCTGAAGTCGAGCGTCTGGTCGAATGCCATGCGCGTGAACTGGGCCTGCAACTGCTGCCGCATCGCCGCAAAGCGTTCGCGCAACGCATCGCAGGTGTGGTCGTCCACCTGCACGCGATGGGTCATGGTCTCGTACTTGATAAAGTCCGACGCCAGCAGACCATGCGCGGACGTCACGCCGGGGTTGGGCGGCGCCACTACCAGCGAGATGCCCAGTTCCTCGGCGATCTGTGCGGCCTGCATCGGGCCCGCGCCGCCAAACGGCACCAGCACGTAATCGCGCGGGTCGCGCCCGCGTTGGGTGGAGACCAGCTGGATGGCGCGCACGATATTGGCGTTGGCGAGGCGCACCGCGTTGTAGGCCACGGCTTCGACCGGCAGGCCGAAGTGCGCGGCCAGCCGATCGAAGGCCCGGTGCGCCGCCGCCACGTCGAGCGCCATATCGCCGCCGAGAAACGCCTCCGGCCGGACCGTGCCCAGCACCACGTGGGCGTCGGTGATGGTGGGCAGCGTGCCGCCCCGCCCATAGCAGGCCGGCCCGGGTTGCGCGCCCGCGCTCTCGGGGCCCACGCGCAACATGCCGCCATCGTCGATCCAGATCAGGCTGCCGCCGCCGGCGCCGACCGAGACGATATCGAGTACCGGCGTGCGCACCGGCAGGCCATCGATCTCGGTCTCGGGCGCCAGCGTCGGCTTGCCGTCCTGTACCAGGCAGACGTCGGAGCTGGTGCCGCCCATGTCGAAGGTGATGATGTCCTTGTAGCCGGACAGGATCACCTGCCGCACGGCACCGACCACGCCGGCCGCGGGGCCCGAGAACAGCGCGCTGATGGCGTTGTCGCGCATCGCGTCGGCGGGCAGGCGGCCGCCATTGGATTGCATCACCGAGAAGCGACCGCGAAAACCGTCGCGCGTCAGCGCCGCCGTCAGCCGCTGCAGGTAGCCGGCGATCACCGGTTGCACGAAGGCCGACAACGTCGCGGTGCTGGCGCGCTCGTATTCGCGGAATTCGCACGCGACCTGGTGCGAGCAGGTAACGGAGATCGCCGGCAGGGCGGCGCGGATCCATGCGGCCAGCTGCTGTTCGTGCTCGGGATTGCGATAGGCGTTGAGCAGGCAGATGGCGACCGCATCGAAGCCGCCGGCTTCCAGCCGGGGCAGGACCTCCGCGCGAAAGCGCGCTTCGTCCAGCGCCGTGGCCACCGAGCCATCCGCCAGCACGCGCTCGTGGGCCTCGAAGCAATCGCTGCGGCGCACCGGCGGGGCAGGCTTGCGGTAGAACAGGTCATAGATCTGCTTGCGGTCGTGACGCTGCAGAAACAGGATGTCGCGGAAGCCCTCGGTGGCCACGAATGCAACCTTGCCACCCTTGCGTTCAAGCACCGCGTTGGTGGCTACCGTCGAACCATGTGCGAAATCCTCGATCTGCGAGACATCGATGCGCGCGGCGCGCAAGGCGTCGAGCACCCCGATATCGGGCGATGCCGGTGTGCTCGGCACCTTGATGACCTGAATCCCTCCCGCCTGATGTGCCACCAGATCGGTGAAGGTGCCCCCTACCTCGACGCCAACTCTCATGGATTTGTCCCCGTACGGTCGTGAACCATTGCTCGAAGTGCTTCTCTGTTTAATCGCTATGCGATACACTGAATACGCATACCGATGAAGATGAGTCTATAAACGTTGTGATCATCGGTAAACGGATATTTGCAATCGCATATCGATGAAGTTGTAACGAACCCGGGGGAGCACGATGGATAACGCCAGCAGACAATCGCCGATGTTCAACCAGTCGGTGGAGAAGGGCCTTGCGATCCTTGCCGCGTTCGGGGCGCGCAACCGGCTGATGAGCCTGGGGCAGATTGCCGAGACGGTCGGCATCACGCGCAGCTCGGCGCAGCGGATCGTCTTTACGCTCGAGGCACTCGGCTATGTCGCCAAGGATCCCCATACCCGCCGCTACGAACTCGCGACCAAGGTCATGGAGATCGGCTGCAACTATGTGGCAGCCAACACGCTGATCGAGAGCGCCAACCCGTTCCTGTCGGCAATGAACAGCAATTGCGACGAGACGGTATCCCTGACCGAGCCGTGCGGCACCAATATGGTGTACGTGGCCTCGTTCACGAGTCGCAAGCCGATCGTCGCGCATATGGCCATCGGCAGTCGCATGCCGATGTATTGCACCGCGGCGGGGCGGGCGTACCTGAGCGGCCTGCCCGACCAGGAGGTGCGCGCACTGCTGGCGGCGGCGCCGCTCACGCCGATTACCGCCTATACCGTGACGGACGCGGACGCGATCCTGACCCAGGTGCGCGAAAGCCGCGCGCGGGGCTTCTCGACCAACTTCGAGGAATACTGGGTCGGCCATCTGAACGTGGGCGCTCCCGTGTACAACAAGGACGGGCGCGCGGTGGCGGCCGTGCATGTGGTGGCGCCAAGCAGCCGCTGGACGCAGGAGGACGTGGTGGGCAAGCTGGGTCCGATGGTGCGAGAATGCGCGGGGGCAATTACCAATGCCGTGCGCGCGCACTGACGTGGCGTCGGCGATGGATCCCGATGACACTCGATAAGCCGCGATGAAACGTATCGGCCGGCGCCACCTGCCGGCAATTTCGAACCTGCTGGCGTTCGCCACGGCGTCGCGCCTCGGCAGCATCACGCTCGCGGCGCGCGAGATGTCGCTGACGCAGAGCGCGGTCAGCAAGCAGCTGTCCGAGCTGGAGCAGTTTGTCGGGCTCAAGCTGCTGGAAAGAACCACCAATGGCATCGTGCCGACGGTGGCCGGCAAGGAGTACCTGCGGCGCATTACGCGCATCATCGACGACCTCGATGACGCCACCGCCGACCTGATGGCGACGCGTGGCGAAAGTGGCAGCCTCAACCTCTCCGTGGTGCCGTCGTTCGCCTCGTTCTGGCTGTTGCCGCGCCTGCCCGATTTCGCCAAGGCGCATCCGGACATCACGCTCAATATCACCACGCGTACCGGCGTGCCCGATCTCAACGAGGAGGGGCTCGATGTCGCGATCGTCACCAACGCCAATCCGCCCACGCGCTATGGCAACGACCTCGTCATGGGCATCGAAGCTTACCCGGTGTGTGCGCCATCGCTGCTGGCGGACCGCGGCCTGACACCGGCCACCACGTCGCTCGCGGAGGTGGCGCAACTGCCGCTGCTGCATCAATCGCTGTTTCCCCATGCATGGACCGAGTTCCTGCGGACGCAGGGCATCGACGGGGGCGCCGCGTCGGCCGGACCCCGCTACTCGATCCTGTCGCTCGGCTTCCAGGCCGCCGTGAGCGGATTGGGCTGCGCATTGCTGCCCGACTACCTCACCGCTCAGGCGCTCGAGCAAGGCAAGCTCGTCAAGCTGTCGGGTACGTACTACCGGCCGGAACAGTGCTACTACCTGCTGTATTCCCCCGACCGTATCGCGGCGCCCGGCATCTCGGCGTTCCGGCGCTGGCTGCTCGATGCGATCGGGCAGCCGCTGCCGGCCTAGTTTTCCACGGGCCGCCATGCCCTTCGCCGCGCTCTGAAATTCTGGAATGACCCTCTGAAAAAGGATCAGTTGTTCGTCATCGGCACGACAACTACATTCCCAACCACAGCGCGGCCTCAACCGTCCCGCGGACGCAAACCAGGCGTCGCGCTGTGGCGACCGTCCAGGGTTGGGACGGGTCCCGCCAACGGCAATCAACGTGTTGGGACATTCTTATGGGTTATCGAATTGGTGTGGATATCGGTGGCTCGTTCACCGATTTTGCGGTACTGAACGAGGAAACGCTCCAGGTCCAGGCGCTCAAGGTTTTCTCGCGGCCCGACGAGCCCGGTGCGGAGGTCATTACCGGCATCCGGACGCTTGGCGAGCGCTACGGCATCGATCCAGCGGACGTGACGTACTTCACGCACGGGACCACGGTCGGCGTGAACGCCGTGATCCAGCGCAAGGGCCTCAAGCTCGCGCTGTTCGTCACGGAAGGGTTCTGCGACGTGCTGGAACTGGGCCGCCTGAAGTTGCCCAGCATGTTCAACCTGCTGTCCAAGCGTCCGGCCCCGCTGGTACCGCGCGAGATGGTGTTCGGCGTGCGCGAGCGGCTGTTTCGCGATGGCTCGGTGGACGAGCCGCTCGATCTCGACAGCGTGGCAGCGGCTGTGGCGCTGGCCCGGAAGGCCGGTGCGCAGGGCATCGTGGTCTCGTTCCTCCATGCCTACCGCAATGCGGCGCACGAGCAGGCCGCGTGCGACATGATCCGCAGCCTCGCGCCGGAGCTGGCCGTGTTCAGCTCGGCACGGATCTGGCCGATCGTGCGCGAGTTCGAGCGCACCACTACCGCGGTCATCAACGGCTACGTGCAGCCACGCGTGGAGCACTACCTGAGCGCGTTCCAGCGCGCGCTCAAGCAGGCCGGCGTGCAGCCCGAGCCGCGCGTGACCAAGTCCAACGGCGGGGTCATGACGGCCGAGCAGGCCAAGCGCGAATGCGTGCAGATGATTCTCTCCGGCACGGCGTCGGGCGTGATCGGCGCGGCGTTCGTGGCCAAGGAGTGCGACGTGCCCGAATGCATGAGCCTCGATATCGGCGGCACCAGCGCGGACGTGGCGCTGATCGTCAACGGTGCGCCGCAGTACGGGATCGGCGAGTATATCGGCGAGCATCAGATCTTCATTCCCTCGGTGTCCGTGACCTCGATCGGCGACGGTGGCGGCTCGATCGCGTGGGTCGATTCGCTGGGCGTGCTCAAGGTGGGGCCGGACAGCGCCGGCTCCAGCCCGGGCCCGGCCTGCTTTGGCCGTGGGGGCGAGCGTCCGACCATCACCGACGCGTTTGCCGTATGCGGCATCGTGGGGCAGGGCGAGATCGGCTTCAACGCGGTCAAGGTCGACCTGGCACGCGCGCGCGCCGCGGTCGGCACCCTGGCCACGGTGCTGGGCCAGAGCGTGGAAGAGACCGCCGAGGCCATTATCAACATCGCGATCTCGGGCATGTTTGCCAAGGTCAGCGGCCTGGTCACGCGCTTTGGCGTGGATCCGCGCTCGATGGCCATGCTGCCGTTCGGCGGCGCGGGTCCCATGATGGGCTGCCTGCTGGCGCGCGAGCTGGAGATGACCGAAATCATCGTTCCGCTGGTCCCTGGCGTGCTGAGCGCGATGGGCGGCCTGATCGCCGATCTCAAGAACGATTTCATCAAGACGGTCTATGAAGACCTGGAGCCTGACACCGTGCCGCTCCTGCAGGAGGAGTTCCGCCGCCTGCATCGCACCGCGGTCAACTGGCTGCGCGAGGAGCAGGACTATCGCGGCGAGGCGCAACTGGTCTACTCCGCCGACATGCGTTATCGCGGCCAGTCCTACGAGATCGAGGCAGTGCTCGCCGAGCATGCGATCGAGGCGGGTGACTTCGCGGCGCTGCGCCAGGCCTTTCACGACGCGCACGAGAAGCTCTATGGCCATAGCGACCCCGATGCGGCGATCCAGATCGTCAGCCTGCGCCTGGTGGTAAGCGGCAAGACACCGCAGCCGCGGATGCCGCGCATTGCGGAGGGCAGCGGCAGCCCGACCCCGGCCGCGGTGGTCGAGGTGTGGTCCGACGCCAGCTGGCGCAAGACCCCGGTGTACCGGCGTGCCCAGTTGCTGGCGACGCAGACGTTCGCGGGGCCGGCCATCGTCACCCAGGACGACACCACCACCTTTGTACCGCAGCACATGCAGGTCCGGGTGGATGCCTTCGGCAACCTGCGCATTTCCGCCCAGCAGTCGTCCCAACAGGATTAACCGATGAAACTCAATCGCGCAACGCTACAGATTCTGGCCGACTACTGCGCGGCCGCGACCGAGGTGATGGCCTATACGGTCATGCGTACCGCCCATTCGTCGTTCGTCAAGGAAACCGAGGACTTCACCACGCAACTGGTAACGCCGCAGGGCGCCACCTTCGCCTCGCCCAAAGGGCTCGGCGCCACGTGGTACACCGGCATCGACTACTCGGGCGTGCTGCCGCTGGTGCAGGACTACCGCGAGGGCGACATCTGCATCACCAACGATCCGTACAGTGGCTACGTGGCCACGCATACGCCCGATATCCATATGTGGAAGCCGGTCTTCCACGCGGGCGAACTGGTCTGTTTTGTCGCGGGCCACGTCCATAACACCGACGTCGGCGGCGCGGTGCCCGCCTCGCTGTCGCGCTCGCTCAACGAAGTGCACCAGGAAGGCATTCGCATTCCGCCCGTCAAGCTGGTCCAGGGCGGCGCCTTCAACGACGATGTGCTCAATATCCTGCTGCTCAACGTGCGCACGCCGGACCAGAACTGGGGCGATCTCAAGGCGCATATCGCGGCCATGAACTCGGGCGAGCGCCGCATCCAGGAAATCATCCGGCGTTTCGGCATCGACGTCTTCAAGGCCGCGCAACAGGAACTGCTCGACTATGCGGAGCGGCAGGCGCGCGAAGTCGTGCGCGCCATCCCCGATGGCGAGTACTTCTTTGCCGACTATGCCGACGAGGATTCGGTCAATGGCTATCCGTGTCGCGTGGCCTGCACGCTGCGGGTCAGCGGCGACGCGCTGGTCATGGACTTTACCGGCAGCGATCCGCAACTGGCCTCGTCGCTGAACATGCCTACCGGTGGCCACGAGCGGCATGCGCTGGTGACACCCGCGCTGATCTATGTGCTGGCCACGCTCAATCCGCACCTCGTGCTCAATGCCGGCACCTCGCGGGTGGCGCGCGCCATTCTGCCCAAGGGCACCGTGATGAACGCCGAGGCGCCGGCCGCCTGCGGCATGCGCAGCCTGACCGTGGCGGTGTCGCAGCTGGCCGTGCTGGGCGCATTCCAGCAGGCGCTGCCGACCCAGCTGGCGGCGGCGCCGGCGGGCAGCGCCTCGCTGATGAACGTCAAGACCCACGATCGCCGGGGCCGGCTGATCATGGCGTCGATCGGTCCGATCAGCGGCGGTGGCGGGGGTTCGGTCTCCGACGACGGCGCCGAGGGCAGCGGCGGCAACCGCTCGTTCCTGAAGAACACGCCGGTGGAGATGATCGAGACCGAGGTGCCGATCAAGGTCATGAAGTACGGCCTCGTGCGCGACTCCGGCGGCGCCGGCAAGTATCGCGGCGGGCTTGGCATGGTGATGGAGTTCAAGGTTTTCTCGCCGAACTCGGTGGTGACCGCGCGTAATCGCAATCGCACGCGCTTCAGCACGTGGGGCGTGCTGGGCGGCAGGGCCGGCGGCAATTCGCAGTTCTTGCGCAATCCAGGCCAGGACAACGAGATCGATCTCGTCAACTCGGACGTGGTGCACTGCAATCCGGGCGACGTGCTACGCATCATCGGCCCGGGTGGCGGCGGCTATGGCGATCCGTTCGAGCGTTGCGCGCAACAGGTGGCACGCGATGTGGCGGCGGGCTTTGTCAGCCGCGCGGCGGCGCGCGAGGTGTACGGCGTGGCGCTGTCGGACGAAGGCGAGGTCGACCGGCGGGCCACCGAGGCATTGCGTAGCGCGCGCCCGTTGTGGCGCGATGGTCCGCACTTCAGCTACGGCGACCGGCGCGAGGCATTCGAAGCCGTGTGGTCGCGCCCCCGCTACGACGCCCTTACCACGATCCTGGCGCAGGTGCCCGTGACATGGCGCCACTACGTCAAGAACTCGATCTTCGCGGCGCTGGGCGATACCGTGGGAGATGGCAGTGCCGACGCGGTCCATGCGGCCTACCGCGAGCTGGCGGGCCGGCATGCCGACCTCCCGGTCGTGGCCTGGTAGGAGCCTGCCGTGAGTCAGCAACGTCGACATTTCATCCAGCAGCTCATGGGGCTGGGCGCGGCAGCCGCGCTTCCGCGCCAGGTTTGGGCCGAGAAGCCGTCGGCGTACCCGGCCGAGCCCGTGAGCGTCGTCATTCCCTTTACCGCGGGCGGCAGTACCGACTATATGGGCCGCCTGATCATGGCCGACGTCGGTTCCCGCTTCGGCGGCAAGTTCGTTCCCGAGAACAAGCCGGGTGCGAGCGGCAGCATCGGCACGGCGGGGGTCCTGCGGGCGCGGCCGGACGGCCATACGCTGCTGTACAGCACGGCCACGTTCCTGACCAACGTGCTGCTGTACAAGAACCTGCCGTACGATCCGCTCGCCGACTTCGTGCCGGTCGCACGCACCGTGCAATTGCCGCTGGTGCTGACGGTGAGCAAGGATATCGGCGTGCGGAGCCTGCCCGGGCTGGTGGACTACCTCAGGCGCAATCCCCAGTCGGCCAGCTATGGCAGCTATGGTATCGGCACCTCGTCGCACGTGGCGGCATCGATCTTCCTGAAGAAGATCGGCCTGCCGGCGGTGGTCCATGTACCGTACAAGGACAACCGCATTACCAGCGATCTCGTGGTCGGGCGGCTGGCGTTCATGTTCGAGGCGTGGTCGGTGGCGGCGCCGATGGTGCAGGCCGGGCGCGCGATGGTACTCGGCGTCACCAGCGACCAGCCGCTGCCGTTTGCGCCGCAGTTGCCAACCATCGCCAGCTTTATCCGCGAGAAGTACGACGTGGTGTCGTGGCATGCGCTGTTCGCCCGCAAGGGGACGCCCGAGGACATCCTCAACCTGCTCAATCGGGAGATCAACCAGTCGATCGCCAAGGACCGTATCCAGAAGTCGGTCAGCGATATGGGCTTTCTGCAGTTCGCCCCGTCGCCACGCACGGCAATGGCGGCGTTCCTGCAGGATGAGCTGATCCGGTGGAAGGCACTGATGATGGCGGCGGACGTGCCGCTGGCCTGACCCGGGGGGCCATGGACCGCTCCTGCCGTCCATGGGCACCCCGGGCGTTGATCGGCGGTGCAGATCAATCAATCGAAAAATGCAGATTCCGAAATGAATGCGTGACCCCTATACTCCCCCACACTACAAGCAGAAGAGGGTGGAGACATTTATGAAGATCAACGCTGGACTCGCCGTAGCCGGCGTACTGATGGCCTCCGCGCCGGGCGCGGTCGGCCTGGCGGCGGCCGCGGACGCTTATCCTTCCAGACCGATTCACTTCATCGTGCCGTACCCGCCGGGCGGTCCCACCGATCTCATGGCGCGGCTGCTGCAGGCCAGCATGCAACAGCGGCTGGGCGTACCCGTGGTGGTGGAGAACCGCGCCGGTGCGGGCGGCAATATCGGCACCGGCGCGGTGGCCAAGGCCACGCCGGATGGCTATACGATCCTGCTCGCCGCGAGCGGCCCGATGGCGGTCAATTCGACGCTATATAAGCATCTGTCGTACAACCCCCAGACGGAATTAACGCCGATCATCCAGATTTCCGCGTTTCCGCTGGTACTGGAGGTGAATCCGGGCATGCCGGCGACGGATGTGAAGTCGTTCATCGCGGCCGTCAAGAGCAAGCCAGGCGAGTACAGCTTTGCCTCGGCGGGCAACGGCACGCCGCAACACCTGGCCGGCGAGTTGTTCAATACGGCGGTGGGTACGAAGATGCAGCACGTTGCCTACAAGGGCGCCGGCCCCGCGCTCAACGACGTGCTCGGCGGGCAGGTACCGGTCATGTTCGATATCCTGGCAAGCTCGCTGACCTATATCAAGGCGGGCAAGCTGCGTCCGCTGGCAGTCACCACCAGAACGCGGTCGCCGGCGTTGCCGGATGTGCCGACGCTGGCAGAAGCCGGCGTACCCGGTTTCGAGTTTGTCGCGTGGCACGGCATTGCCGCCCCGGCGGGAACCCCACAGGCGATCGTCCTCAAGCTCAACGGCGTGATCAACGAGATCTTCAAGGAACCCGAGTTCCGCTCGCGATGGGAGGCCATCGGTACGCCCGTGGTTGGCGGTACGCCCGATGCGTTTGGGGCACTGATTCGCAGCGAGTCCAGGCGGCTTGGCAAGATCGTGAAGGATACGGGCGCGACGGTCGACTGACGCAGGTGTGCAAGCGTCTCAGCGCGACCTGGTGGTGTGGTCGCGGCGCTCGGCCAGATGCGCGCGCAGGATGCCGAGCAACGCGGCGGCGGCCGGCGAAAGGGTCCGGTTGCGCGCCGTGACCAGGCCGATCGAGCGCCTGGTGACCGGTGCCGTCAGCAATCGCTCGACGATGCCCGGATGGGCCACCGTGCTGGCGGCAATTTCGGGCAGTGCCGCCACGCCGAAACCGCATTCGACCATGGCGGCGATGGTCTGCAGCCGCTCCGCCTCGAACAGCGGCTGGAAGCGGATGCGGTTCTGCAGGAAAGCCCATTCCGAATACTGCCGTACGCTGCTTGGATGCGTCATCGAGATGTGGGACAGATGGACGGTGTCGGCCCACCGGATCGGCCCTTTGCCTCGGGCGAGGGCATGTGACTTCGGTATCAGCAGGACGAAGCGATCGGACATCATGGCTTCGTATTGCAGGTCGACCTGCTCGGGATCGGCCGCGGTCAGCGCAAAGTCGACCTCGCCGGCACGCACCAGGTCGAAGGCCGGGCCCGACAGCGTGTCGAAGACCTTGAAGGTGACTGCCGGATGGGCGCGTTGAAACGCCATCAGCACACGCGGCAGCAGCTTGGCCGCGAGCGAAGGCATGGCCGCCACGGCGACGTGGCCGCGCTCGGCATGGGCAATCCCGCTGACCGCATCGACGGCTTCGCGAAAGGCTGCCTGCACGTAGGCGGACTGCCTGACGAAGACTTCGCCGGCCGCCGTGAGCCGCACCGTGCGTGTGGTGCGCTCGAACAGCCGCACACCGAGGGCTTCCTCGATACGCAGGATTTGCGCGGACAAGGCGGATTGGGACAGATGCAATTGCGCAGCCGCCTGGCGGAAGTTGAGCACGCGTCCGAGCAGGAGCACGGTCTCCATGTCGCGCATGGACAGATTGACTTTCATGGCATTGATCCATTTTTGGGATCATTTTATCCAATTGTCCGATGCGATCGATCACGGTCATGATCGGCGCCGCATCGGCTCTCGCGTCAGACAGGATGGAAGCATGCAGGATACGAACGCAAATCAACCGCAGGACGTAGCGCAACCGAACCTCGCCGGTCCGGGCGCGTCGCATGCCGTCGTGGTCGGTGGCGGCACCATGGGCGCGGACGTCGCCGTGGTGCTTGCCCGCGCACTGTGCCGCACCACCATTGTCGAGCCCGATGCCGCGAAGGCAGGTGCCCTGCCGGCGCGGATCGGCACCAACCTCGCAGCCATCGGCCGGCAGGACGGTGCGTCTCGCGTGGGGGTGGTGGCCGATCTGGATGCCATCGACTGGGCGTCGGTCGACCTTGTCATCGAGTGTGTGCCGGAGCGACTGGACGTGAAGCAGGCGCTGTTTGCGCGCCTGGTGGATGTGGCCCGGCCCAACGCCATCCTGGCCAGCAACAGTTCGAGCTTTCCCATCAGCGCCATCGGCAGCGGACTATCGACACGTGAACGCTTGCTCGGCCTGCATTTCTTCATGCCGGCGCATCTGGTGCCGCTGGTGGAGGTGGTGCTGGGAGAGGCCAGCAGCATGGCTGCCGCCGATGCCCTGATGGCATTCATGCGCCGCTGCGGCATGGTGCCGGTCAAGGTCAGGCAGGATCTCCCCGGTTTCCTGGCCAACCGGCTGCAGCATGCCCTCTCGCGCGAGGCGTTCGACCTGATCGATCGCGGGATTGCCTCGCCGGAAGATGTCGATGCCGCGGTACGGTTCGGCTTCGGATTTCGTTTCCTCGCTGCCGGACCCGTCATGCAGCGCGATCACGCCGGCATCGACGTGCATGCGGCCGCGGCCGCGACCATGTATCCCACCTTCTGCAATGCCGACCTGCCCGCGCAGTGCCTGCGCGAGCGGGCGGCCGACGGTCGTCACGGCATGAAAGCGGGCGAAGGCTTCTATCGCTGGACGCCGGAGGCGATGCAAGCGGAGCGCGCCCGGTACGACCGTCTGCTGCGCGCGGGGCTCGGCCTGATTGCCGCGGAACTCCCCGAGATTCAACCCTGAGGCGTTCTCACGCCCATTGCTCATGGAAAATATGTTGCTTGCCGATGCGCCACTGGTGATCACCGTTGCCCCCAACGGGGCCTACAAGACCCCTGGCGATCATCCCGCCGTACCCGTGACGCCGGCGGCGCTGGCGGCGGAGGCACGTGCCTGCCTGGATGCCGGCGCGGCGATGATGCATATGCACGTGCGGCGCCCGGATGGCCGCCATTCGCTGGACGTGGAGGATTATCGCGTGGCGCTCGCTGCCGTGCGGCAAGCGGTGGGCGACGCCTTGCCGGTGCAGGTCACCAGCGAGGCGGCCGGCGTCTATCGGGCGGCGGAACAGATGGCCATGGTGCGCGAATTGCGCCCCGAGGCGGTGTCCATCGGGCTGCGCGAGATTGCCGTGCCGGAAGTACCGGAGCATGAGCTGGCCGGCTTTCTGCAATGGCTCGCCGCAGAGCGCGTGATGACGCAGATCATTCTCTACGACGTCGCCGATCTGCAACGGCTGCAAGCGCTGCGCGCGCGCGGCTTGATGCCTGCCGGCGCCTGGTCGGTGCTGTTCGTGCTGGGGCGCTATACCGCCGGACAAACGTCGTCGCCGCGCGACCTGCTGCCATTCCTGCAAGCTTTCGATCAGGCGCTGCCGTGGGCGATGTGCGCCTTCGGCCGGGAGGAGCACGCCTGCGCCATCGCCGCCGCCGCCATGGGTGGCCATGTTCGGGTCGGCTTTGAAAACAACCTCAAGCTGCGCGATGGCACCACCGCGCCCGGCAATGCGGCACTGGTCGCGCAGGCGGCGGAGGGTGGCCGGGTCCTGGGCCGGCCGCTGGCGAACGCCGCGCAGGCCCGGACCCTGTACGGCGCGGTACGCTGAGTCTTCATGCCAGCCGCTGGCCCGAGGGCGCCGGCGGCACGCCACGGCCACGCGCGACCAGCTTGTCGAGCAGCCACACGGCGAGCATGGTCAGTCCCATCATCGGGAAGATCGTGCCTAGCAAGCCCAGGCCGATCACCCAGGCACGCATCGGCGGCAGCGTGGCCGGGTACGCGGGCGCGCCGAGCGCGCGCGCGGGCCTGCGCCGCAGCCACATGATGAAGCCGGTGGTGGCAAGCGCCATCAGTCCGAGCGAAACGGCCGCGCAGACAATCTGGTTGGCCACGCCGAAATAGCGCCCCATATGCAGCGCCGTGCCGTACGAGACGGCCTTGGCCACGGCGCCGTAGTCGGCAAAGCGGAGGTCCCGGATCACGTCGCCACGATGCTGGTCGATATGCAATGTCCGCTCGCCCTGCGGGTCGCTCGGGAAGCACGAGACCGTGTAGACGGCGTCCGTCGTGGCGGGCAACGCGACCTGGCAGCCGGTGGCCGCGCCGCGCGCCGTGGCGATCGCGACCACGCGTTCGAGGCCGAGCGGCACGCCGCTCCCGGATCCGGTGGGTACGCGGGTTTTGCCGGTTGCCCAGGGCAGCTCGGACAAGGGAAGATCCTCCATGGTGCGGCCGGCATGTCCCGCATGTCCCGTATGTCCCTCATGTCCCTCGTGTCCCTCATGTCCCTCATGTCCCTCGTGTCCGGCGCCGGGTGTCGCAGGCGGTTGCGCGCCCGGGCCGCCTGCGGGACGTCCCAGATTCGCCGCCGTGGCGAGAGCCTTGAACTGCTGGCCCCACGACGCCGTCCACGGCAATCCGGACAGCACAAAGGCCAGCGCGCCGAGCGCCAGCCAGGCGCCCAGCACCAGATGGAGTTCTTTCCACCACCCCCGCTTGCCCGCGGCCGGGGCCCGGACCCATGCGCGCAGGCCCGAGGCACGCAGGCGCGGCCACCACATGGCCAGGCCGGTCGCGATCATGACCAGCGTCCAGCATCCCGCCAGTTCCATCAGCAATTCGCCCGGCTTGCCGGCGAGCAGGGCGCGATGAATCATGCGCACCTGTTTCATCAGGCGGTTTTCCACGCTGAGGCTGCCAAGGATCTCGCCCGAGTACGGATCGAGATAGACGCTGTCGCTATGGCCGGAAGGCAGCCTGAAGACGAATTCGGTGCTGGCGTCGGGCCGTGCCGGAATCGCATAGGTCGTCGCCACCGCGCCGTCCGGGGCCGCGGCGCGCGCACGCTGCAGCAGGGCGTCCGCTCCCAACGGCTGTCCGGCCGGTTTCACCCGCAGCAGATGGGGATAGAGCAGGGGCTCGATCTGCGGCTGGAAGCAGTAGATCGTTCCTGTCACGGCGAGTACGATCAGGAACGGCATGACGAACAGGCCGGCGTAAAAGTGCCAGCGCCACAGCATGCGATAGGCGGCCGCGGTGGCGGGCACGGAGCGAGGCGGTGGCAGGGGAGGCAGCGAGGGAGGCAGCGAGGGAGGCGTGGGGGTCATCGGCGGTACGAAATGCGGAGCATCGCTTCGTGCCGAAGGATACCCCGCGTGGCCAGGCGTATTGTGCGACCAAATGCCGCGTCGGCCCGCATGCGACCGCAGGTCGGGCCGCGTGGGGCTGCGTCGGCGGCCTGGTGTCGCGCTAGATGTCTTCGATCGTGGCCGGAATGCGTCCCTCCCGGATGGCCGTGACATAGGCACGGAAGTCGCTGCGGTTCTGCGAGGCGTATTCGGTGGCGAATTCGCAGATCGCGTCGTCGAAGGTCTGTCCGGAGCCCATGTAGCCCGCCATCATTGCCGCATCGCCGGTGCGCGCATGCGCGCGGGCCAATGCATGGGCACACATCCTGCCGTACTGCCGCAAGGTGGCGCTATCCCAGTCCTCGATCAGCGCGGACAGCTTCATGTCGCGCAGTTGGCGGATATAGAAGTCCTTGCCGTTCTGGCCGCGGGTCCAGCCCAGGAACACGTCGCTGGCCGCCTGCATCAGCCGTTGCCCGACGATGACGCGCTGGCCGTTGTTGCCATACACGCTCTTGCCGGCATAGGGCTCCAGTACCGAGGCCCGTGCCTCCTTGACCTGCAGGAACAGCGGATCGTTGTCCGCCGCCATGAACAGGCAGACCGCGCACATCGTGCCGACGCTGCCCACGCCGACCACCTTGGCGGCGAGGTCGAAGAAGTGGAAGCGGTCGAACAGGACGCGCGTATGGTCCGGCAGACTTTCGCGATAGCCCGCGATCGCGTCTTCGTAGCCCGAGGTCAGACCGGGCGCAAGCGCCTCGCTGGGATGGAAGATCAACGGCGGCTCATCCTTGATGCGTGGCCGCGCACCGGCCTCGACGACCAGCTTCGGGTAGAGATGATCCGGTACGGACTTACGCCGTTCCGCCTCGATCCGTTCGGCCAGCCGCTTGCGCGTCGCTTCGACCATCCTGGGATCCCCGGCACGGTCTTCGTACTTCTGCAGGTCGATACGGTCATACCAGACTTCGAGTGCGCGCATGCCGGCGTAGTCGTGCATGCGCTCGCGATATTCGCGCACGGTATCGGTGGTCACGCGGGCGGCGTCGCTGCGCGGCAGCGCCAGATGGTCTGCCGCGATCACGATGCTGGCCGTCAGCCGCTTCAGATCCCATTCGAACGGTGCCGGAAGCGTTTCGTCGAGATCGTTGATATCGAAGATGATATTGCGTTCCGGCGTGGCGAAGCCGCCGAAGTTCATCAGGTGGGCGTCGCCGCAGGCCTGGACGCGAATGCCGCTGGAAGGCGTGGTCGCCAGATCGGCCGCCATGATCGCGGCCGCTCCGCGGTAGAAGGCAAACGGCGAGGCCGACATGCGGCCAAAGCGGATGGGGATGAGATCGAGCATGCGGCCCGCGTTCGAGGCTTCCAGCAACACTAACGGGTCGGCGCGATCGGGCGCCGGCTTCCAGCCCGACTGGGAGACACGGGGCACCGCATCGCGCAGCGCGCGGCCTTTGGCGGCACGTTCGTCGGCGGTCAGGTATGCCGTCGAAGCGCCCTTGCCGGACGAAGCGGAAGATGGCTCGGAAGCGCGCTTCAGCGCCGGCTTCGTTGCGCCGGGCTTGTTCTTTTCCCTAACCATGTGATCCCCCGTCGTCAATGAGAGCGCCTGTTCTAGGTTAGATGGAATCTGACCAAACGGGCCCGGCCGCGATTTGTTTAAGCGCGCCTCGCTAAAAGATTCAACTCACCGCGCAATGACGACAGTGAATGTTTCGATGCCGTCATCCCGCGCGTCTCTGGCGGCATGCTGACGATCAGTAAAAAAACCGCCGCGGATCTCGTGAACCCGCGGCGGCGTCTCCTGGAGGAGGAGAGAGCTGGTCAGGGCGAGCGGGCCGGATCCGGCCGATCGCCCGCATCCATCAGTAATCCCACTGCACCGGCACGAAGCGGTAGCCCTTGCCGTTCTTTGCAATATGGCCGATCGAGGGGAACGCGATATGGGCGGCTGCCAGCATGCCGCCGCTTTCCGCGGCTTCGTCGAGCAAGGCGATACGCACCTTGGTGGCCACTTCCGGCTCGTGCTCGAAGCCGTTCTGCCATTCCGGATTCTCGAAACCCACTTCGAAGATCGCGTCGCCGACGAAGGTCAGCTTTTCGCCCTTCGATGCCACGTCCACCACGCAGTGGCCCGGCGTGTGGCCGCCCGTCACGCGTGCCGTTACGCCGGGCGCAACTTCCACGGTCTGGCCAAACTGCACGATGTTTTCGCCATAGAGCTCGACGAACTTCGCCGCTGCCTTGCGCAGTGCGGGCGGCACCGTTTCCGGCATCACCGTCTTGCTGAAGTCCGGGTTCTTCCAGAACTCGACTTCCGCCGCGGCCACGTGAATGCGCACGGCCGGGTTCAGCTTCGCCTTGACGCCATCGACGTTCAGTCCGCCGACGTGGTCCATGTGCATATGGGTGATCACGATATCGGTGATCGCCCCGAGGTCGATCCCGGCCGTTTCCAGGCGCATCACCGACCGGCCCGCACGCGTGAAGTACTCGAAGCCGTCACCCACGCCCGAGTCGACCAGGATCAGACGGTCGCCGCTGCGGATCAGGGCGATATTGAGCGCCCAGTCGAACATGTCGCGCTGCAGGAAGCGGTTGTCGAACCATTCGTTGCGGTCGGCCTCGCTGACATTGGTGGACATGGTGGTGGTGGGCAGCGGCAGAATGCCATCGCTGATCAGTACGACGTCGACATCGCCCACGCGCACGGCATAGCGGGAAGATACGAGTTCGCCCGAACCCTCCTTGCCAAGCGGGGCGGTCACGGGCTGCACATTGCGGGTTGTTTCGCTCATCTTCGTCATTCCTGTCAACTTTGGGGTGAGCCGCCAAGGCGGCGGATGCGGTCCGCGTCGTGGTGCGGACATCGTCCTCGACCGCTGCACGGCTGGTGCAACCATCGTTGCGACGGATTGTAGGTATCGGAGACGAACGGCAGTAGGCTCGCAAAGGCCTTCAGTATGTTGTCCGGGCGACAACAATGGCTGGTCCGGCCAGGTAGTGCCAGGTCATGGCGGTGTGCCCCGCCACAAACGCCGGATTGAAGAAAATACACGGCACCCGACAGTGCCGGTGTTATTTGCAATGCCCCCGCGCAAGTAGTTTCAATTGCAAATAATTGTGGCGGAAGCGGCCCAGGGACTGGGTTTCCGCTCATGTTCTGGCGCGGCTCGCCGATAGGCTGGTGGTGTGCGTGCGAATTCAAAAAATAAAACGTGTCACGACAAATCCCAACCTCTACGCGAGTCAATCAATGTTCTTCCTGCTCAGCCGCCGCGCCACGGTAGCGGCCTCCCTTCTCATGGTCCTCGGCGCCTGCGGCGGTGGTTCCGGGGAGGCGCCTGCGCCGGCGCCGTCCGCACCCACCAATGCCATGCCGCTCGCCAGCGCGGGCAGCGCGCAAAGCGTCTTCGTGGGCAAGACTGTCACCCTCGATGGCAGCCGCAGCACGGATGCGGATGCCGATCCGCTCACCTACGCCTGGCAACTGGTATCCAGGCCCGCGGGCAGCACCGCGGCACTGATCGATGCCGCCGGAGTAAAGCCGACCTTCACCGCCGATATGGCCGGCGACTATGTGTTCCGTCTGGTCGTCAATGACGGCAAGGCCACCAGCGAGCCGGCCATGGTGACGGTCTCCGCCGCGATCGAGAACCTCGCTCCGGTGGCTGACGCAGGCACCGCGCAGAATGTCTTTACCGGCAGCGTGGTTTCGCTCGATGGCACCGCCAGCACCGATGCCAACGGCGATCCGCTGACCTACGCATGGGTGCTGACCACCCCGCCCGGCAGCACGGCCGCCCTCGACAGCGACGTTAGCGCCGCGCCGCATTTCACTCCGGATATCGCCGGCACGTATGTGGCAACGCTGATGGTCAGCGATGGCAGGCTGCAGAGCAGTGCGGCGACGGTGACGATTACCGCGACCGTTGCCAACGTGGCGCCGGTGGCCAATGCCGGTACGCCGCAGACTGTGGCAGAGGGGAGCACGGTCACGCTCGACGGCAGCAGCAGCACCGATGCCAATGGCGATGCGCTGACGTACCTGTGGTCGTTCACCACCAGGCCGGGTGGCAGCGCCGCGGTGTTGTCGTCGACCACGGCCGCCGGGCCCACCTTCACGGCCGATGTGGCCGGCACCTATGTGCTGCAGCTCATCGTCAATGACGGCCAGGTGAGCAGCACGCCGGGCACGGTAACGATCACGGTCTACGGGCCGCCGACCGCCAATGCCGGCGCGGACGTCAGCAGTCCGGCCTTCAGCTGGACCACTCTGGACGGTTCCGCCAGTACTCCCGCGGCCGGCGTGGTGACGCCGCTGACGTATCTGTGGTCGTTTGTCTCGACCAATACCAGCTACGGCTATGTGCCGCCGATGAACGGACCGACGCTGCAGGTGGAAAACACCGGACCGGGCGTTACGGTCTGGCAGTTGAGGGTGTGCCAGGGTGCCCTGTGCTCCACCGATCAGGTCAACGTGATCACGCCGTAACGGCAAACGGGCAGCGCCGGCTGCCCGTTTTTCATTCCAGCGCGCCACGCCGTTATCTGGCGCCAATCGTTACCGCTGGTTCCACCGCCTGGGTGCCGGCAGATGCCGCCGTCCGTTGCCGGCGCAGTGCTTCCGTGGTCGTGCCCTGGCCATTCGGCGCCCAGCCCGGTGGCATGATCAGGTAGCCCATCGCGGTCAGCACATTGCCGGATCGCAGCATGTCCTTGCCCAGGCTGACCCAGTGCTCGAACTGGTTGACCAGGGGGTTGTGCGTGGTGGTCGGGTGAACCAGGCCAAACCGGCACGGTTCGTCTTCGCGTTCCTCCACATAGGTGCCGAAGAGGCGATCGAAGATAATCAGCACGCCGCCGTAGTTGGCATCGAGGTAATCGACATTCGAGGCATGGTGCACACGGTGTGCCGACGGCGTGTTGAACACATACTCGAGCCAGCCGAGCTTTGGGATCCACGTGGTGTGCAGCCAGAACTGGTAGAGCAGGTTCAGGCTCAGTGTCGCCAGCACCACTTCCGGCCGGATGCCGAGGAATACCAGCGGCGCGAAGAAGAGCGACGTCCCCGTGATCTTGCCGGTCCAGCCCAGGCGATAGGCGGTGCCGAGCGTCAGTTCATTGGGCGAGTGATGCACGGCGTGCGTGGCCCAGAAAAAGCGGATGCGGTGCGAGGCGCGGTGATACCAGTAGTAGCAGAACTCGAGACCGACGAAGAGCATCAGCACGGCCAGGACGTTGTTGATATCGACGGTGAACAGGCGGTGATGCCAGGCAAAGGCAAAGATCGGCGTGGCCAGCGACAGCGGCAGCAGGGCGAGCACCTTGCGCCCGGCCATGTCGGCAATGGACAGGCCCATCTCGTGCCACGGATAGGCCTTGCCTTGATGGCGTGCCTTGCGCGCCAGAAACCAGGCCTCTACCAGCGATACCGCCACGACCAGGACCGTGGCGAAGCGTGCAATCTTGTGAAGGTGTTCCATGATCGTTTCCTGTGCTGAGCGTTGGGGGATGACGTCGTTGCGTCGGTGAGCCAACTGTAGGAGCCGATCGTGGCGGGCGCCATGCGGTAATTATGTCGACGCATGTCATGCGGCGGGACCGTCGAGCGCGCATTCCGGTGCGGTGACATCGGGCGAAATATTTGTTCCCTGGCGGATGACGCCGCGGTTTTCCATACTCGGATCACCGCGCCGCAGCGCACCACCCAACCAGACCGCAGGGGACTTGCCATGAACACCAACATCCAGACCATCGCCACCAGGACCAGGCGCCTGACCATCGCCACGTTCGCCACCGCCGCCATGCTGACCGCCGGATATGCCAGCGCCGCCACCATCACCGATATCCGGCAACCGGGTCTGCTGCAGACCGTGCAGGCCGACGTCATCTACGTCCACACGTTCGATGCCGCGCCCGACCAGGTGCAGGTGGACGGTGGCCTGATGCAACGCGTGAAGTCGATGGCCACGGGCAGCTCGGCTGCCGGCGCCCAATCGCAGGACGCCTTCGAGGCACGCGAACAGGTTGCCGACGAAATCGTGCGTACGCTGCGCGCTCAGGGTCTCAACGCGGTGCGTTGGGACGGTCCAGCTCCCGCCAACGCCAACGCCCTGATCGTCGACGGCGATTTGCGCAAGATCGATGAAGGCAGCCGCCGCCGTCGGATGCTGATCGGGCTGGGCGCCGGCAAGAGCGAGGTCGATGCCCAGGTCCGCATCGCCTACCAGCCGGCCCACGGCGCCACGGTGCCGCTGCAGAGCTTTGCCGCCAATGCCGACAGCGGCCATATCCCGGGCGTGGCCGAAACCGCCGGCGTCGGCGCTGTCGCCGGACACGTGGCGGTCTCCGCCGCGGCCGGCACCGCGGCGCATGGCGTCTCGGAGGCAAGGCACGACACGATCCATGCCGACGCCACGCGCCTCGGCGACGACATCGGCAGGCAGGTTGTGGCCGCCAGCATGGAAGAGGGATGGGCCGTACGCCCGGCGATCTGAGGGGAGGCGCTCAGGTGGTCATGGGATGGGATCGGGGCCCGGCACGGCAGGCAGGGTGAGGCACGGGCCGGCTCGCCGAGAGCCGGCCGCGGATACCGCGGGGAAGGTTACGAACCTACCTTGAGCTGACCGCCGCGTCCCAGGCCGCCCTTGACTTCCTGTGCCTTGTAGTTGCGCAGCGAAATCACCATGTTGTTGTACGCGTCCATGAAGGCCGCCACCGTGGCCTTGCCTTCCGGCGTGCGCGAGAAGCCGCCGAGGCCGCCGCCAGCACCGCCGCCGAAGGCGCCCAGCGCGGCGCCGAAGTTGGTCGCCGTGGCGTTGCCTTCCGAGATGGACAGTTGCACGCCCGAGCGGATGTCGAACATGGTAATGGTCACGACCGAGGCCTTGCTCTGCATGGCGCCGCCGACCAGCGCGCCCACGCCGCCGAGCAGGCTGCCCACGCCGGCCGCCATCTGGCCCGTGGCATCGTTGTCGATGATGATGGCCGGTTCCATGTAGTAATCGGCCGCGACGCGTTGACCCTTATGCTGCTTCGAACCGGCGCGGAACTCGCCCGAATTGCGCTGCTTGTCGGTAATCGACGACAGCTTGCTTTCCGTGCGGTTGTTGCCGACCGAGGTAATCACGAAGCAGTTGGACTGCTGCACGGCCAGGCGGATCAGCGGTTCGATGGACGTGACCTTGGTGGCGGCGCCAAAGCTTGCATACCATTCCTTGCCCCGGCCATCGTCCACGGCGATGGTGCCCAGCGGCGCATCGCAGTGCTCCAGCGACTTGTTGGCATTCACGCTCGTGGCACCGCCGGCCGCGCCGGTGGCTGCCGTGGGCGCGGTGCCCGTGCTGATCGAGCCGCCACCGAGGTTGGCACAACCCGCGAGAACCATGGACGCGACCAAAGCGGCCAGACGCAGCGAAGTCTTCTTGTTCTTGGACATGGAATAGCTTCCTGTTAACGGAATTGAAGGAAAAAGCCGGAGACTGGAGCGTTAACGCTGATACCAGCCGGAGGCGCCCCACACCCAGAAGTACGGGGCGCTGCTGTACCAACCGGACCAGGATGTGCGATAGGCCTCGCGGACCCGATAGAGGCTCTGCTCGTCTTTCTTGGCGGCCTGCGCCTGGGGCAGCAGATCGCGTGCTTCCTTGCTGCCCTTGGCGGCAGCAAGCGAAAGCCAGGACTCGGCCTGCGCCGGGTCCGGCCCCATTTCTTCAAGTCCCATCAGGTAGATGCGCCCAAGCGCGAGCTGTGCCTGCAAGTGTCCGTTCTCGCCGGCCTTGCGCAACCATTCGATGGCTTGATAGCTGTTGCGCTCGATGCCATCGCCGCGCATCAGGCGCAGGCCGAGGTCATAGGCGGCATTGGGATTGCGCTCTGCCACTTCCGCCAGCGCCTGCATGCGGCGTTCGGCATCGGTCGGTTGCGTGCCGGGCAGGTTCGATATGCGCCGGTCCTGCTCGGTGCAGGTATTGCCCTGACATAACCGCACAGTCTGGGAGCGCGGTGCCAGTTGAGATTCCGGCGTCTGTGCCGCGCATCCCGCGAGACCCAGCACAGCCACGGCACCGCAACGAACGAGAAATTGCATGGATGACCCCCCGCTCCGGGATGACACGGTGTCTCCCGGAAATGCTTTTTTTAACGAAACGGGCAGATTGTAGCAGCGTCATTTGTCATCTATGCATCTCAAAAATGACAGTAATGCGCATTGTTGCGCGCATGGCACGCTCGGCTTTAAGTCTTTTACGATACCTGCTTGTCATAAAGTGACGAGCACTCCGCAAGGCGGGACGCGCCGAGAGTGCTCGTTTCAGGCAGCGTCGAAGGCAGCGTCGAAGGCGGTGTCGAAGGCGGTGTCGAAGGCGGCGCGAGGCCTTCGCGGCACGGGCCCCGCCCGTCGGCGGCCGCGGCTTCCCCCCGCACCGCGAAGACGGGCAGGACGCGCGCTCAGTCGAGCTTGATGCCGACGTTCTTGACCACCTTGTCCCATTTCTGGGCGTCGCGGTTCACCAGTTGCGCGAACTCCGTGGGGTTCAGCGCGGCGGGTTCCATGCCTTGCTTGGCAATGGCATCGCGCACCGAAGGCTGCGCCACCGCGGCGGCAATTTCCTGGGAGAGGCGATTGACCGTCGGCATCGGTGTGCCACCCGTGGTGAACACGCCGTACCACGACACCACCTCGTAGCCCGGTACACCGGACTCGGCAATGGTCGGCACGTTCGGCATGGTCTCGACGCGCCTGGTGCTGGTCACCGCGATGATGCGCACCTTGCCCGAATCCGCGCCGGCCTTGGCCGACGGCAGGCTGGCAAACGTCATCTGCGCCTGGCCGGCCATCACGTCCTGCATGGCGGGGGCATCGCCGCGGTAGGGGATATGCGTGATCGAGACGCCGGCCATGCTCTTGAACAGCTCGGCCGACAGGTGCGAGATGGTGCCGTTGCCCGGCGATGCCACGTTGAGCTTGCCGGGATTTGCCTTGGCATAGGCGAGCAGTTCCTGCACATTCCTGACCGGCAGATCGTTGTTGACGACCAGCGCATTGGCGGACCTGGCCACCAGCGACACCGGCTGCACGCCCTTGACCGGATCGTACGGCAGCTTGCTGTAGATCGACGGCGCGATGGCCTGGCCGCCGACGGAGCCGAGCAGCAGCACCGAGCCGTCGGGCCTGGACCGTGCCATTTCCGCGGTAGCCAGTGTGCTGCCGCCACCGGGCTTGTTCTCGACCACCACCGTGGTCTTGGTATTGAGCTGGAGCTGCGTGGAGACAATGCGCGCGATGACGTCGTTGCCGCCACCGGGCGCAAAGCCGACCAGCATGCGGATGGGGCCCGGGGGCAGGTCTTGCGCCATGGCCGGAGCCATGCCCTGGGCTGCGGCCAGTGCGAACGCGAGAGCGGGGACGATCTTGGAAAACGCCATGATGAATTCTCGATAGTTAGGGGAAGGATTGCTCTCAGGATGTCGTCGCTGTACTGGTCCAACTGGCGGGACCGGCGTACCGGTTCCCGCTCTTTATCGATGTTGCTGCTTCGTGGTGCGTTACCGCGGGTGATGCGTTACTTCTTGAAGCGCACGACGGCCTCGCGCGAAGCCTGCGTCTGCGGCAGCGTCGCGATTTCGCCGAGCGTCACCGGCTTGGTGGGAAAGCGCAGCCGGTAGTAGCCGACGTCGCGCGGATGGCGCTGCTGTTCGTCGGCCATCAGTTCGGTCACGGTCAGGCCGCAGAATCGACCCTGGCAGGGGCCCATGCCGCAGCGCAGGAATGCCTTCAGCTGGTTGGGACCCTGGCAGCCGATGCGCGCGGCGTGGCGCACCTGTTCGGCGGTGACTTCCTCGCAGCGGCACACGATGGTGTCGCCGACCGGGCGGCGGAATTGCGGCAGCGGGCGGTACAACACCTCGAAGAATTCGCGGCCGCGCGTGGCGCGCGCCAGCGCGGCGAAGTGCCTGGCGGCAACGGTGTCGCGCGTGGCCGTATCGATGCGTCCCAAGGCCGCCGCCGCGTGCGCCGCCGCGATCCGGCCGCGATGCTCGGCAGCCATCGCGCCCGCAATGCCGGCGCCATCGCCGGCGATGCTGACGTGCGGCACCGACGTCGCGCCCCAGGCGTCGACCTGCGGCTCCCAGCAATCCTGGCGCTCGTTCCACACATGCTCGGCACCGACCGCGCGCGACAGGTTGGTGTTGGGCACCACTCCCTGATGCAGCAGCAGTTGATCGACCGCCATGGTGTGGCGCGCACCGGCCGCTTGGTATTGCACGTGCGCGACCTGGCCGTTAGCGCCGGCGATGGCGGCAAGCGCGGTGACATCGCCGATGATCGGCACCGCCTTGCGCACCGCGCGCAGCAGCTTGAGGCCCTTGCCCAGGTACGGCGAGCGGAGGAAGCCCCACGCATGCGGCAACGCCTGCCGCCATTGCGCACGGGCTGTGGTTTCCAGAATCGCGTCGAGCTTTACGCCGGCGTTCAGGTACTGGTAGGCGAGCAGATAGAGCAGGGGCCCGCCGCCGGCCAGCACGGTGCGACCCGCAGGCACTACGCCCGAGGTCTTGAGCAGGATCTGCGCGGCACCGGCGGTGATCACGCCCGGCAGGGTCCAGCCCGGAATCGGGAACGGCCGCTCCTGCGCACCCGTGGCCAGGATGATATGGCGGCAGTGCAGCAGCGCGGCCTGCGGCTCTTCGCCGGGCCGGGCCAGCGAATACGCGACCTCGTAGCCGGCCGGCGTCTGGTTGACATCGGCCGCGCGCGCATTGATCGACCACACCGTGGCGGATGCCAGATGCCGTGCGCCGCTCGCGGCAAATGGCGCCAGCAGGTCCAGCCCATGCCAGTAATCGGGCCCGAGAATGTCGCGCTGCTGCACGGGCGTGGTGGTGATCGCACGATAGATCTGGCCGCCCGGGGCGGGTTGCTCGTCGATCAGTACCGTCGCCAGCCCGAGCTGGGCCGCCTGCGTGGCGGCGGCCAGGCCAGCGGGGCCGGCACCGATGACGAGCACGTCGCAAGTCTCGATCGCGGCGCTCATGCGGCCACCTCGCGCGCGCCGAGCTGGCGCTCCACGGTCATGCCGTCGCGCACGCGCGTCATGCACGCCTGCTGGTTGGGCCGGCCATCGATGCGCACCAGGCAGTCGTAGCAGACGCCCATCATGCAATAGGGCCCGCGCGCGGCGCCGGAAACGGCGGTGTCGCGGCAGGCCAGTACATTGGCGGCAAACAAGGCCGCGGCGACGCTGTCGCTCTCGCGGCATTCGAGCACGGCGCCATCCACGCTGACCCGTACCTTGCGTTCCGTCGCCTGCAGCGCGGCCGCCTCAATTCTTCTGAACATGAAATCTCCGGGTCGAGAAAATACCCATGTCGGACGGCAGTGCGCCGGCCGCGATCATCGGGGCAAGATGCATCGCATGCGTGGCGGCCAGCGTCACGCCGCTATGGCAGGTGACAATGAATGCGCCGGGATGGGTCGCCGATTGTTCGTAGACCGGAAAGCCGTCCTTCGCGCGCACGCGCAGCGCGGACCAGGCGCGCACCGTGCGCACGTCGCGCAGCGCCGGCAGCGTGCGCACCGCGCGCTCGGCCAGCGTGGCCAGCACGGGCAGCGTGGTGACCTGGTCGGCGTAGCCGGCATCTTCCTGCGAGTCGCCCACCAGCCAGCTCCCTTCGTCGTTCTGGCGCAGCGTGACCATCGGCGTATCGAGCAGCCGGCGCGTGCGTTCCAGCACGAGGATCTGGCCGCGCTGCGGCGCCATCGGCAGGTCGATGCCGACCATGCGGCCGAGGTCGCCATTGCGCAGACCGCCGGCCAGCACGATCTTGCGGGCGCGGATCGCGCCGTTGGGCGTGGTCAGTACGAAGTCGCCGCCGGGCGCCTGCGCGATATCCGTGACGCCATGGTGCGGCAGGTAATCGACGCCACTGGTGCTGAACGCGGTATGAAAGGCGCGCAGCAGCTTGAGCGGGTTGACGATGCCGTCGTGCGGGGTCCAGATCGCGCCGGTCACGTCGGGGCCGAGACCCGGCACCAGCGCGGCGGCCTGATGGTGGTCGAGCAACTGCCATTCATAGGGTTCCACGCCGGGCTGCGACATCAGCGTATGGACCCAGGCCAGCCGCGCCTCGACTTCATAGTCGCCCATCAGCGGCGTGAGGCCGCCTTTCTGCTCGAGCGCGACGTCGATACCGGTTTCCTTGAGCAGGTCGGCGGCGAGCGTCGGCCACAGGCGCGTGGAGTTCAGCGTCCAGCGGCTGTATGCGCCCATGCCGTAACCCTTGCTTTGCAGCCAGACCAGGCCAAAATTGCCGCGCGAGGCACGCAGGGCGATATCGCCTTCGTCGAGCACGGCGATCGTGCCCACGCTGTTGCGCAGGCCGTAGGCGATGGCGGAGCCGACCAGGCCGCCGCCGATCACGGCGACGTCGAAGGTGGGAAAGCGTGAGGCGGCCGCGCACATCAGCGGAGCCTCCGGTGGGGCTGGTGCGGGCCCTGGGCCCTGCGTGAATTCATGTCGGGGTACTCGCAAGAATCGTGACGGCACAGGGCTGTCAGTGTCGAGCGAGTATGCGGAGCGGCCGCCGCGCGCGCAAATACGAGTCTGTCAGGCGCCCATGCAAAAACCTGATGGGCCCGTGCCGGCCAGCGTGGCCAGCTCGGTGGGCAGCGACGCGGTTTCTGCCGCGACGACCTCGATCATGCGCGCGTTGAAGCGGTCCACGAGCACATTGGCCGGCCGGTTGCGGGCCAGCAGCAGGTAGCTGACAAACGGGATGCGCGGCAGGAACGGGCGCACCACGAGCTCGGCGGTATGCATGCGCGCCACCAGCGGATTGACGATACCGACGCCCAGGCCCAGCGCCACCATGCGGCAGATGGTGGCGCCGTACGGCGTCTCGAAATGCATCACGCGCCGGTCGTCGCCGGCAAAGGCGGCATCGACGGCGGCGCGCAGGCCATCGCCATGGCTCATCGAGATAAACGATTCGCCCGCCAGATCGGCGGGGGTAATGACATCCCGTGCGGCCAGCCGGTGGCCCGGCGGCAGCACGCAGCAGCCCGCCAGCTCCGCGACCGGCTGGGCTTCGGTGACGGCCGCGGGTGGCAGGAACGAAACCAGGCCGAGGTCGCAGTAGCGCGCGCCGACGCGGTCCGCCACGAGCTGTGTGCTACCGGTTTCCATCGCCACGTTGACGTCGGGATAGTCGGCATGAAAGCGCTGCAGGACGAGCGGCAGCACCGTCATCGCCAGCGACGGCACGGTGGCGATGCGCAACCGGCCCTTGCCGAACTGGCGGATATTGCGGGCAGCGTCCTTGAGCGCATCGATACCGACGAACGCCCGGTCCACTTCGCGCAGAAAGGCCAGGCCTTCCTCGGTCGGGGTCAGCCGTCCGGCATTGCGGGTGAACAGCGTCAGGCCAGTGGAGTATTCGAGCTGGGCGATCAGCCGGCTCACGTTGGGCTGCGAGGTATAGAGCTCGGTGGCGGCGGCCGTCATCGAGCCCGAGCGCATCACGGCCTGGAAGGCGGCGATTTCCTTGAATTTCATGCCGGGGGTCCTGGTTCTGCAATGCGTGCAGGTCGGGTGCGATGGTATATCAAATCCGTATGTGGACCCCCGTAAAACTGATTTGACGGTATGGGCGTGCGATTTTCATACTGGTTGGCATCGAACCAGGACCACCCAGAGAGACACCACGACATGCACGCGACATCTATCGACCGGAATGCCGGAGCGCCGCCGGCCACGCACGCGGGGCCGGAAGCGTCCGCCGCATCCATGGTCAGCCGTCGCCTGACCCAGGCCACGGCCCCCGAAGTCTGCACCCATATCTATGCGCCACGCCTGCGCGACTTCGGTCCCGGCTTTCCCTATCTCACCGAGATCAACGCCGCGCATCTGCTGATGCTGCACGGCACCGGCCTGATTCCCGCCGGCACGTCGGCCACGCTGGCGCAGGCATTGCTGCGCATGGAGGAGGAGGGCGCGGCCGCGGTGCCGCTCGACCCGCAGCGCGAGGACGCCTATTTCAACTACGAGGCACGACTGATGGACGTGGCCGGTGCCGACGCCGGCGGGCGCCTTCACGTGGCCCGCAGCCGCAACGATATTCTCGCCACGCAGGACCGGCTGCGCGCACGCGATGCGGTGCTCGCCTTGCTCGATGCGCTCGGCGAGGCGCGCGCGGTGGTGCTGCACAACGCCGCCGCGCATGTCGAGACCGTGATGCCGGGCTATACGCATCTGCAGGCCGCGCAGCCGATCACCTATGGCTACTACCTGGCCGGCGTGGCACAGGCGATGCAGCGCGATATGACGCGCCTGCGTCATGCGCTCGATACGCTCGACGCCTGTCCGCTTGGCGCCGGCGCGCTGGCCGGCACGGCCTTTCCGATCGACCGCGCGGCCACCGCGCAATGGCTGGGCTTTTCCACCCATGCGCCCAATTCGCTCGATGCGGTGGCCTCGCGCGACTTTGCCTGGGAGATCCTGGCCGCGGTGACCATCGCCACGCTCACGTGGGGACGCGTGGCGCAGGACCTGTTCGTATGGGCCACGCCGGAGTTCGGGCTGATCGACTTTCCGGACAGCGTGGCGGGCACGTCGAGCATCATGCCGCAGAAGAAGAATCCGGTCGCGCTCGAATACCTGAAAGGCAAGGGCGGCCATATGCTCGGCCTGCTGACGGCGTCGCTGGCGGCGCTCAAGGGGACCCATTTCACCCATACCGGCGACGGCAACCGCGAGACCATGCGCGGCTTCTGGGAGGCGATGGACGAGGCGCTGCGCTGCGTCGACCTGCTGCGGCTGGTGCTGGCCTATGCCACGCCGCAGCCCGCCACCATGTTGCAGCGCGCGCGTCGCGATTTCTCGTCGGCGACGGACCTGGCCGACCTGCTCGTCCGCGACGCAGGCATGTCGTTCCGCGAGGCGCATCACGTGGTGGGGGCGGTGGTGCGCGAGGCGCTCGATCGCCAGTTGCCGGCGTGCGAGATCGACAGCGCGCTGGTCGATCGCGCGGCATTGGCGCATACGGGCCGCGCGTTGCATCTCGATCCGCAGGAGGTGGCCGCCTGCCTCGACCCGGTACACGGCGTAGCCGCCCGCCTCGCGCCAGGCGGTCCCGCGCCGTCGCTGGTGCGCGCGCAGGTGGAGGCCCAACTGGCGGCCTTGGCGGAGGATCGTGCGGCAATCGCGCGCCGGCGCGATGCGGTGGCGGTGCGGCGCGCCATGCTCAAGCGCGCGGTGGCGGCACTCGCAGGCGCGTAATCAATACGCCGCGGAGGCCCGCCACGGGCCCCGCGCGCGCCTCGTCACGTCATATATCGATAGCCAATCTTCTTCGTTGGCAGCGCCCCCGCCCGCTCTTACGATAGGGCCTTGCCCTGCCGGGACTCGCCCGGCGGCGCGGGCCGTCGTCATGCACTGACCAGGCCGCGCTGCAGGGCGGTTTTGAGCATCGAGAAGACATGGCGCGCGACGGGATTGACGGCATTGGGACGGGCCCAGAGGTAGTAGGTGACATCGGGCAGCCGTGGCAGGCCGTCGTTCTCGCCCAGAATGCGCATATCGGCCGCGAGCAGGTCGATGCTGCGCGCCGTGATGCCAAGGCCGCCACGCAGGGCGGCCTTGATGCCGATCAGGCTCGGTGCCAGGTACGCGATACGCCACGGCACGCCTGCCTGCGTCAGCGAGTCGAGCGAGAGCTTGCGGAACAGGCTCGGCTCGTCGGCCAGGATCAACGGCACCGGGGTGCCGCGCTCATACACAAAATCCGCGGAGCAGACCCAGATCGTCGGCGTGGTACGCAGCACGATGCCTTCGAGCGTGTTGTCCTCGCGCGTGGAGACGGTCAGGTCGATCTCGCCACGGCGCAGAGAGTCCATCAGGAACGGACTGCGACCCACATGGATCTCCAGCCGCAGTGCCGGCGAGGACCTGGCGATATGCGACAGCAGCACCGGCAGGATCGTGTCGGCGACGTCGTGCGGCGCGCCGATGCGCAGCGACCCGGTCAGGTCGCCCTCGCGCAGCATGCGCAGCGCCTCGTCGTTGATGGTCAGCAACTGGCGCGCATACTCCAGCAGCTTCTTGCCGTGCCGCGTGAGCTGCTTGCCACGCCCCTGGCGCTCGAACAGCGTCAGGCCGAGTTGCTCCTCCAGCCGCTGCATCTGCTGGGTCACGGCCGATTGCGTGCGCTGGACGGTTTCCGCGGCGGCGCCGAAGGTGTCGTGGTCGGCAATGGCCACCAGCGTGCGGAGCAGGTCCAGATCCAGATTGCGCATTCATTAGCCCTTCTAATGAGTTTTCGTCCCGCATTAAGTAGTTTTCAGCGCAGGTGTTCAGTACAGTGAAACCTGAAACGCCGTTCTACCCCTCAAAAATAGAGATTGCAAGGATTGATCGCAACATGTCCATCGCACAACAGCGCCAGGCCGCCGTCGGAGACACCATCGAATCCATTAGGAATATCGTAGCCAAGGGTGGCGTCACGCGCGCCAGCCTGGCGGACGTGCTGGCGCGGGTGGAAGGCCTGGCCGCGCAGACCGAGCTCTGGAGCGAAACCGACTTCCCGCCGCCCGAAGCCGACGAGCGCCAGGCGCGCTACCTGATTTCCGAGGACGCGGACAAGAGCTATGCGCTCTATCTGAACGTGCTGCGCCCAGGCAAACGTATTCCGCCGCATAACCACACCACATGGGCCTGCGTGGCCGGCGTCTCGGGTGTGGAATTCAACGACGTGTATACGCGCACCGACGATGGCAGCCAGCCAGGCGTCGGCACGCTGGAGCACTCGCATACGGTGGAAGTCGGCCCCGGCAATGGCATCGCGCTGCTGCCCGACGACATTCATTCGGTGGAAATCCGCGGCGACGCGATCATCCGCCACCTGCATATGTACGGTCGCGCGCTGGAAACGCTGACCGACCGCCTGACGTTCGACCTCGAGACCGGGCGCTGCCAGATCATGACCGTGGGCGTACAGACGCGCCGCTGATGCCAGCCTGACCGGAGCGCCTGGGCCTGTCAGGGCCATCGCCACGCCACCCCGGCGCGTCCGACTCCCGATATACCGCACGCCGCAATTTCCCCTGCTCGCAGGGGGCGGCCCCCTTTTGCCCGAATTTTCATGAGCCACCCCGCTTATACCGCCGTCGACGCCGTGACCCTGAAAGGTTGGCTGCATGATGCCGACGAAATCGCCTTGTTCGACGTGCGCGAACATGGCCAGTACGGCGAAGGCCATCCGTTCTACGCCGTGCCGCTGCCCTATAGCCGGCTCGAACTCGATATCGGGCGCCTGGCGCCGCGTCATGACGTCCGCATCGTGCTGGCCGACGACGGCGACGGCGTGGCGCAGGCCGCCGCGACGGCGTTGGCCCGGCTTGGCTATACGCGGCTCTTCGTGCTCGACGGCGGCATGCCCGCATGGCGTGCCGCCGGCTATACGCTGTTTGCCGGCGTCAACGTGCCGTCGAAGACGTTTGGCGAACTGGCCGAGCACCACTACAACACGCCGCGCATCTCCGCGCAGGAACTTGCCGCGATGCAGGCTGGCCCCAATGCCCCCGTGGTGCTCGATGGCCGTCCGCCCAGCGAATTCCGCAAGATGAACATCCCGGGCGCGGTGTGCTGCCCCAATGGCGAACTGGCCTATCGCATCCGCGACCTGGTGCCCGATGCTTCCACACCCGTCGTGATCAACTGCGCCGGCCGCACGCGCAGCATCATCGGCGCGCAATCGCTGATCAATTTCGGCATCGCCAATCCGGTCTATGCGCTGGAGAACGGTACGCAGGGCTGGTACCTCAACGACTTCAAGCTGGAGCACGGCGGCACCGCACGCTATCCGGACAACCCGTCGCCGCGCGACCTCGACGCCGCGCGCGAGGCTGCCAACGCGCTGGCGGCGCGCTTCGAGGTGCCGCATATCGATGCGGCCACCGCGCTTGCCTGGCTCGCCGAAACCACGCGCACCACGTTCCTGTGCGACGTACGGACGGCCGAGGAATACGCCGCGCAATCCCTGCCCGGTGCGCAACACACGCCGGGCGGCCAGTTGATGCAGGCCACCGACCAGTACGTGGGCGTGCGGCGCGCGCGGCTGGTGCTGTTCGACGCGGACGGCGTGCGCGCGACCGTGGTGGCGAGCTGGCTGCGGCAGATGGGCCACGACGCGGTGGTGCTGGCGGGCGGCCTGCAGGCCGGCAGCGCGGCCGGTGTGGCCGCCAGGCCTGCCGCGGCGCACGGCGCGCTCGCGGTGCCCATGGTGGATGCCGCACAACTGGCCGCGGGCCTGGCCGACAGGTCGATGCTCGCGCTCGACCTGCGCGGCAGCATGGCCTACCGCGCCGGCCATATTGTCGGCCCGATTGCCGGCGTTCGTGCCCGCAGCCTGTGGAGCACGCGGGCACGGCTGGCGCAAGACCTGCATGGCGTGCCGCATGACACCACGCTGGTGCTGGTGGGGGACGCCGACCGCGACGATCCGGCCGACCTCGCCATCGCCGACCTGCAGGCGCTCGGCTATCGCGACGTGCGACGCCTGCGCGGAGGCGTTGCCGCATGGCGCGAGGCGGGAGGTCCGGTGGGTGAGGGCGCCGACACGCTGCCCGATGCGCGCTGCATCGATTTCCTGTTCTTCGTCCATGACCGCCACGACGGCAACAAGGCCGCCGCGCGCCAGTATCTGGCGTGGGAAACGGGCCTGATCGCGCAACTCGACGCGCAGGAGCTCGCCACGTTCCGCTTTCCGTCGCATTCCTGATTTCGCTGTCCGTATCACCCACAAAAACACCTGCCCCGATGTTTTTTACGCCCATACCACGAGGTCGCCCCATGACACGTCCGCTATCTTCCCGGCTCAGGCATTACCTGGTCGCCGCCGTTGCCACCGTTGCCACCGTTGCCACCGTTGCCCTGACAAATGGTGCGTCGGCGCAGCCGCTGACACCCGTCAACGGCTTTCCGGCGCAACCGCTGCGCATCGTCTCGCCATTTCCCGCCGGCGGCGGCAACGATGCCGTGACGCGCGTGGTGGCCACGCGGCTGTCGCAGGTACTTGGCCAGAGCGCGGTCACCGACAACCGGGGCGGCGCGGGCGGCAATATCGGCACGCGCTACGTGGCGGAGTCCAAGGCGGACGGCTACACGTTGCTGACGTCGCAGGTCTCGATCATGGCGGTGAACCCTACGCTCTACCGCGCGCCGGGCTTCGATCCGGTGCGGCAGTTCATTCCGGTCACGCAGATCAATGCGGCGCCGCTGGCCATCGTGGTTGCCGCCAATGCCCCGTGGAAAACCTTCGAGGAGCTGGCCACGCAGGCCAAGGCGCAGCCGCAGAAGCTCACGTTTGCCACGCCCGGCAACGGCACGCTGTCGCACCTGGTCGGCGTGGTGCTCGACAAGGACAGTCATATCTCGCTGCAGCACGTGCCGTACAAGGGTGCGGGTCCCGCCATCAACGACCTGCTCGGCGGGCAGGTCGATGTGCTGATCACCTCGACGTCGTCGGTGGCCGGCTTTATCCAGACCGGCCGCATGCGCGCCCTGGCCGTGACCAGCCCGCGTCGTCTCGGGGTCTTCGCCAAGGTGCCGACGCTCGAGGAACTCGGCTATCGCAATGCGCGCTTCGAGGACTGGTACGGCGTGTTCGTGCCGGCTGGCACCCCGCCCGAACGCGTGGCGCTGCTCAATCGCGCCATCGTGCAGGTGCTGCAGATGCCCGAAGTGGTGAAGACCATCAACGACGGCGGCAGCGATGTGGTGGCGAACTCGTCGGAGGCGTTTGCCACGCAGCTCAGGCAGGACATCTCGCGCTGGTCGCAGATCGTCAAGCTGTCCGGCGCGCACCTCGACTGAAGCTGACGGGTCAATGCGGATGCCGGCGCGACGATCACAAGGCACGGTCCTTGCGCCGCCACTCCCCACGACAAGCCAACCCCACAGGTCAACCATGACGCCATCGCTCTCTACCCGCCTTGCGCATGCCGGACGCACAGCCGACGTGCAGGGTGGCCAGCCCGTGAACCCACCCGTGGTGCGCGCCAGCACCGTGCTGTTCGACTCCGTGGCACAGCAGCGCGAGATGCGCACGCGCCGCGACAGCGAGCGACTGTTTACCTACGGCGCACGCGGCAATCCCACCAACTTCGCGCTCGAAGACATGGTCACGGCGCTCGAAGGCGGCTACCGCACGCGCCTGTTTCCGTCGGGACTGGCCGCTGCTGCCATGACGATCCTGGCCTATGTCCGACCGGGACAGCATGTGCTGCTGCCCGATTGCGTGTACGAGCCGGTGCGCAACCTCGCCAACGGCTTCCTGCGCCAGCACGGCATTGCCACCGATTTCTACGCGGCCGACGGCGCCGATCTGCAGGCGAGGCTGCGCGCCGACACGCGCCTCGTATATGTGGAAGCGCCCGGCTCGCTCGCGTACGAGATCTGCGACCTGCCCGCGGTGGCCGCCATGGCGCACGCGCATGGAGCGCTGGTCGCGGCCGACAACACCTGGGGCTCCGGCGTGCTGTATCGCCCGCTCGAACTCGGCGCCGATATTTCACTGATGGCCGCCACCAAGTATCTCGGTGGCCATTCCGACGTGATGATGGGCACGGTCTGCACCACCGAGGCCGCATGGCCGGAACTGGCGGCGATGACCGACGCCTTCGGCATGACGGTGAGCCCCGACGACGCCTACCTGGTGCAGCGTGGCATCCGCTCGCTTGGCGCGCGGCTGGCCCAGCATCAACAGAGCGCGCTGACCGTGGCGCGCTGGCTGCGCGATCGTCCGGAGGTGGCCGACGTACTGTGTCCCGCGCTGCCCGGTGACCCCAATCACGCGCTCTGGCAACGCGACTGCCATGGCACCAATGGCCTGCTGTCGTTCACGTTGCGCACGCGCGCGCCGGTAGCCCCTGAGCGTTTTGTCGACAGCCTCGGGCTGTTCGGTATCGGCGCATCGTGGGGCGGCTTCGAAAGCCTGGCCGTGCTGGCCGACATGCGCCGCGCGCGCAGCGTCACCGACTGGTCGGGCCACGGCGTCGTGATTCGCCTGCATATCGGGCTCGAAGCCGTGGACGACCTGTTGGCCGACCTGGCCCAGGCGTTCGATGCCATTGCCGATCTCGCTTCCACTGAACAGGAGTCTTCCCATGTCGATCATCGGTGACTGGCTGCGCCAATCGTCCGCCCCGGCCCGCACCAGCGGGCACCTCCCCGTCGGCTCGATGGCCTCGGGCATGGCCGTCACGCTGCCTTACGTCGCGGTGCGGGGCGCCCGTCCCGGCCGCACGCTATGGTTGCATGGCCAGGTGCATGGCGACGAAATCAACGGCATGGTGGCGGCGCTGCGCTTTGCGCGCAGTCTCGATCCGGCCACCATGCGCGGCAACGTGGTGGTCACGCCGACCGGCAATCCGCACGCGCTGGACGCACGCCGCAAGCGTAATCCGTACGACGAGCTCGACCTCGACCAGACCTATCCGGGCCATGCCGGCGGGCTGATTTCGGAGCGGCTGGCGCACGCGCTGATCAGTGAAGTGCGCGGCGTGGCCGATGTCCTGATCAACCTGCATACGATGAACCCGCTGTTCGATGCACGCCCGTACACGGTCTACAAGGTGCATCCGCAAAGCGGCGTGACCGAGGCCGAGGTGCTGGCCGCGATGGCGCCGTTCCATCCGCATGTGGCCTGCCAGCAGGATGTGGGCGGGAAGGGCGAGCTGCCCGGCAATATCGCGGGCGCACTCGACTACCAGTGCCTGGCCGCCGGCATTTGCGCGTTCATGCTGGAACTCGGGAGCGGCAGCCGCTTCGAGCCCGACAATATCGCCGTGGCCGAGACCGGCTTCCAGGGGCTGGCCGTGCAGATGGGCATCCTCGCAGCGCCCGCGGCCAGACCCGCCGCCACGCAACTGCGTCGCGTCACGCGGCGCGGCTGGATCACGGCCGACGAAGGCGGGCTGTTTATTCCCGCGGCGCGCGCCGGCGACCTCGTGCCGGAAGGCGCCTCCATCGGCGACACGCTCAGGCTGGACGCTTCGCTCACGGCGGTCAGGCCGCTGTCGCGCGACGGCGTCCTGATCGGCCTGCGCAGCGATCCTGTGGTCCACACCGGCGAACGCCTGGCGTTCGTGGCGTGGGAATGGGACACGGTGGCTGTCGCCTGAGCGTCGACCGAAGGTCACGCGCGCAAGTACGCCGCATGCACGACGTACACCGCCAATACAACAACACCAACGCTCGGCCAGCACGACAACGTTCCCCCAACTTCCCAGTTGCCACGAAGTCCAGATTGATTCGCCGGAGTCTTACCATGCTTACCCGTAGCGCCCTGCGCCAGATGATTCCCTGCCTCGCCATGATCGGCACGCTTGCCGCGCCCGCCGCCCATGCCGCCTGGCCCGATCCGAACAAGCCGATCCGTGTGGTGGTCGGCTTTCCACCCGGTGGCGGCGCCGATGCGCTGGCGCGCGCCGTGGCTCCGGCCCTGGCCACGCAACTGAAGGCCAACGTCATCATCGACAATCGCCCCGGTGCGGGCGGGCTGATCGCCACCGACATGGTGGCGAAAGCCGCGCCGGACGGCTATACGCTCTACGTGGCCACGCCCGGTTCGTTCACCATCTGGCCGAACCTGCGCAAGCTGCCGTACGACCCGCAGAAGGACTTTGCGCCGATCAGCGTGCTGGTGACCATGCCCAACGTACTGGTCACGGGTGCCGACTCGCCTTACAAGGACGTCCACGCGTTGCTCGCCGCCGTGCGCAGCGCCAATGGCAAATTCTCGTATGCGTCCGGCGGCAACGGCACGATCGGCCAGATCGCGGCGGAGCAGCTCAAGATGCTGACGGGCCTGCAGATGCAGCACGTGCCGTACAAGGGCACCACGCCGGCGCTGACCGACGTGATGGGCGGCATCGTGCCGATCACGTTCTCCGACCCGTCGGCCAAGCCGCTGATCGCGTCGGGCAAGCTGCGTGTGCTCGCCGTGACGACCGCGCAGCGTTCGGCGCAGTTTCCGGGCGTGCCGACGGTGGCCGAATCCGGTGTGCCCGGCTACGACGTCACCAACTGGTACGGCCTGGTAGCACCGGCCGGCACGCCCGCCGATGTGATCGCGCAACTGAACCGGGCACTGGTCAAGGTCATGGCCGATCCCGATATCCGGCAGCGCCTGGCCGTATCGGGCATGGACGCCACCGCCGACACGCCGCAGCAGTTTGCCAGGCTGCTGGCGTCCGAACGCGCCAAATGGGGCGACCTGATCCGCAAGGCCGGCATCCAGGGCGATTGAGATTGCTATCGTGACCGTTCGCCGCTACCCGCAACTGGCGCACTGGGGCGCCTTTACCGCCGTGGTCGACGATGGCCGGCTGATTCGCTGCGAGCCCTTCGCGGCGGACCCAAATCCATCGCCGTTGCTCGACGCCATCGTGCCCATGGTGTATTCCCCCACGCGCATCCGCACGCCGATGGTGCGGCGCGGGTGGCTGGAGCGGCGCGAGGCGTCGGACGGCGCCGCGCGCGGCCGCGATACGTTTGTCGAAGTGTCGTGGGAGGCGGCGCTCGACCTGGTCGCCGGCGAGATCGCGCGCGTGCGTGCCAGGCACGGACCGTCGGGCGTGTTCGGCGGTTCATACGGCTGGTCGTCGGCGGGGCGCCTCCATCATGCGCGTTCGCTGATCCGGCGCTTCCACTTTGCCGGCGGCGGTTGCGTGGATCAGGTTGGCAACTACAGCTGGGGGACCGCCCAGTTCCTGTTGCCACATGTGATCGGCACGGACCGGCCGCTGACCGGGCGCGTGACCGCGTGGCCCAGCCTGCTCGCGCATACCGAGGTCTTTCTCGCCTTTGGCGGACTCGCGCTCAAGAACGGTCAGGTCTCGTCCGGCGGTGCGGCCGAACATACGCAGGAAGGCTGGCTGCGCAAGCTGGCGGCTAGCGGCGCCACGGTCATCAACGTGAGTCCCACGCGCGACGATTGTCCCGATTTTCTCGGCGCCGAGTGGATTCCGATCCGACCGAACACCGATGTGGCGCTGATGCTCGCGCTGGCGTACGAGGTCCGGCGCCTGGAGGCGCACGATGCGGCGTTCCTGCGGTCGCACTGCAGCGGCTGGGACCAGCTCGAGGCCTACCTGCTTGGCCATGGCGACGGCATCGCCAAGACGCCGGCCTGGGCTTCGGCCATCACAGGCATTCCCGCCGACCGCATCGCGCAACTAGCTGTCCAGCTCGCGCGCCAGCGCAGCTACATCACGTGCAGCTTTGCCGTGCAACGTCAGCATCGCGGGGAGCAACCGTACTGGATGGCCATCGCGCTGGCCGCCATGCTGGGCCACATCGGCCTGCCGGGCGGTGGCTTTGGCTTCGGTCACGGCTCGATGAACGGCGTGGGCAATCCGCGCGTGGCAACGCCCGGCCCCGAGATGCCCGTGGGCCGCAATCCGGCCAACCTCGATATTCCGTGCGCCCGGCTGTCGGACATGCTGCTGCATCCGGGCAGCGCATATCGTTTTCGCGGTGAGACGCGCCACTATCCCGACGTCAGGCTGGTCCACTGGGCCGGCGGCAATCCGTTCCATCATCACCAGCAACTGTCGCGCCTGCGCGAGGCCTGGGCCCGGCCGCAGACGGTGATCGTGCAGGACATCTGCTGGACCGCCACGGCACGCCACGCCGATATCGTGCTGCCGGTCACCACCGCGCTGGAACGCAACGACATCGGCGGATCGTCGCGCGACCGCTACGTACTGGCGATGCACCAGGCTATCGCGCCGCTGCATCAGGCGCGCAGCGACTTCGATATCTTTTCCGAACTGTCGGAGCGGCTCGGTTATCGCGACACATTCACCGAACAGCGCGACGAACGCAGCTGGATTCGTACGATCTACGCGCGTTGCCGCGATGCCCAGGCGCGTGCCGGCATCGAGCTGCCCGAGTTCGACGCCTTCTGGCGGACCGGGTATGCGGCGCTGCCGGCGCCCGCTCAGGACTTCGTGCTGTTCGACGATTTCCGCCGCGATCCGCACGCGCATCCACTACGCACGCCGAGCGGCCGGATCGAACTGGCGAGTGCCGCGCTGGGCGAGCTGTCCGCCGATTGCGGCACGCATCCCCATTGGCAGCCGCCGATCGAATGGCTCGGCGCACCGGAAGCGCGCCAGCATCCGCTACATCTGGTGTCGGTCCAACCCGCCGACCGGCTGCACAGCCAGCTCGATCCCGCACCGCTCGCACAAGCCGGCAAGATTGCCGGCGCGGAACGCATCACGCTGCATCCCGCCGATGCCGCCGCCCGCGGCTTGCAGCCCGGCATGCGCGTGCGCGTGTACAACGCCCGCGGCACCATCGCCGCAGGACTGGCCGTCAGCGACGGCGTTGCCCCCGGCGTCGCCGTGATGGCCACCGGCGCCTGGTACGACCCCGACGCCGACGGCATGGACCGCGCGGGTGCCGCCAACACCCTGACACTCGATATCGGCACCTCGGACCTGACGCAGGGACCGAATGCGATGAGCTGTCTGGTGCAGGTATCGCGCTTCATGGCGGATATGCCCACGCAGGATATGCCTCATGGATAAGGGCTCTGGTACGACTGGCAGAGCGACCCGTTCGGCCCGGGTCGCCTCCGTCGGCCGCGCGAAAGATTACTCGGCCTGGATCCCCGCCTCCTTGATGACCTTGCCCCATTTGACCAGGTCCGACTGGATCACCGCGGCGTAGTCCTGCGGCGTACCGCCCTGCACGTCGATGCCGGCGGCTTCCAGCTTGGCGCGCACCTCCGGCAGTTTCAGGATGGCGTTGATCTCGACGTTGAGCTTGTTGACGATGTCCTTGGGCGTGCCCGCGGGCGCGAGGAAGCCGCCATTGGTGTTGGCATCGTAGCCCTTGAGTCCTTGCTCTTCGGCGGTGGGCACATTGGGCAGCGCCTTCGAACGCTTGCGCGTGGATACGGCGAGGGCATGCAGATTGCCGGACTTTACCTGCTCCTGAACCGCGCTGATGGTGTCGATGAACAGTACGGTACGACCCGCGATCAGATCGGGATGCGCGGCCGACGAGCCCTTGTAAGGCACCAGCAGGATTGGCGCGCCGGTCACCATGCGGAACATTTCGGCGGCCATTTCCTGGGCACTGCCGCGCCCGGAGGTGGCGACCTTGGCCTCGGCCGGATTGGCCTTCATCCAGCTCACCAGTTCCGGCACGGTCTTGGCCGGCAGCTTGGGATAGACGGCAAACACGAGCGGAATCTCGTGCGTATAGACGATCGGCTCGAAGCTCTTCTGCGGATCCCAGCCCAGATTCTTGAACAGGAACTTGTTGATATTGTGGCTGCCGCCCACGATGCCGATGGTGTAGCCGTCCGGCCGCGCGTTGGCCAGGACCGCGGTGCCCAGGTTGTTCGACGCGCCTGGCCTGTTCTCGACGATAAACGGCTGGCCGAGCTTGACCGACAGCTTCTCGCCGACCACGCGGGCGATCAGGTCGATGCCGCCGCCGGCGGGCGCCGGCACGATGATGGTGACCGGACGGGTGGGATAGGTGCCCTGGGCGGATGCCATGCCGGGCGCCATCATCATGGCGGCACAGCCGGTCATCGCGCCGAGGAAGGTCCTGAGCGTTTGTGCAGAGGTTCGCATGGGTGGTCTCCTGTTGTCGAATGCTGGTTAACTTGTGTCAACTCTGTGGCGCGCTGCCACGGATGCGAAGCCGTGCCAGCGCGGGAAACTGGTCGCGGTGTCAGCCGCGGCCGACAAACGGCATGGCGCTCGCCATGACGGTCATGTTCAGGACGTTGGCGTCGAGCGGCAGCGATGCCATATGGCGCACCGCATCGGCTACGTGGCGCGCGTCCATCATCGGCTCCGGCGCCGTGGTGCCGTTGGCCTGCAGCACGCCGCGCGTCATGCGTTCGGACAGTTCGGTCAGCGCATTGCCGATATCGACCTGGCCCGCCGCGATATGGAAGGCCCGGCCGTCGAGCGCCAGCGCCTTGGTCAGGCCCGTGACGGCGTGCTTGCTGGCGGTGTACGGTGCCGTGAACGGACGTGGCGTATGGGCCGAGATCGAGCCATTGTTGATGATGCGGCCGCCTTGCGGCGACTGGCGTCGCATCAGGCCGAACGCGGCTCGCGCGCACAGGAAGACGCCGGTGATATTGGTGTCGATGACGCTGAACCACTTGTCCAGCGGCAATTCGTCCATCGGCACGGCCGGCGCATTCACGCCCGCGTTGTTGAACAGCAGGTCGAGTCTGCCGAATTCCTGCTCGATGGTGTCGAACAGGGCCTGCACGCTGGCCGGATTGGTCACGTCGGTCGGCACGGCCAGCGCGGTCTGCCCACGTGCGCCGGCTTCCGCCACCAGCGTCTGCAAGGGATCGGCACGGCGGCCGGCCAGCACGACCGTCCAGCCGTCGTCGAGCAGGGCCAGGGCGGTAACACGGCCGACGCCGCTGCCGGCACCGGTCACCAGGGCGATCTTTGGGGAAGCGTTCAAGGGGTCTCCAGACAGGTTGTGGTCGTTGTAAGCCAGGGCGGCGCGGCGACGGCGGTCATCCGCCGACGGTCAGGGTGAGCTCGCCCACGCCCGCTACCCCGGCGTGGATCACGTCGCCGCGCTGCACGGGTGCGACCCCTGCCGGGGTGCCGGTAAAAATGAGATCGCCTGGCTGCAAGGCAACCGAGCGGGACAGCATGGCGACGAGGTCGGGCACCGGCCACAGCAGCCCGGCCAGGTCGGCACGCTGACGCTCGACGCCGTTGACGGACAGGTGGATCGCGCCTTCGCGCGGGTGTCCGCAGCGCGATACCGGCATGATCGGTGTGACCGGTGCCGAATGATCGAACGCCTTTGACGGCTCCCATGGCGCGCCAGTGCGCCTGGCATGCTGTTGCAGATCGCGGCGCGTCATGTCGAGACCCGCCGCATAGCCCCACACATGATCGAACGCGGCATGCGTGGCGATGTCGCGTCCGCCATGGCCGATGGCCACCACGAGTTCCACCTCCGGACAGAATGCCGCGGTGCCGGGCGGGTAGGGCAGGGGTTCACCGGCCAGCTCGACGGCGCTGGCTGGCTTCATGAACCAGCCGGGCATATCGCGCGGTGCCGCTTCGTCCGGCGTCCAGCGGTAGTTGCGGCCGATGCAGAAGACGCGCGCAATCGCAAAGTACGCGGTGCTATCGGCGACGGGAACGGCGCGCGGCAATGGCGGCGACAGAACGAAGTCCATGATGGCGTGGCTTTCCGGCAGGGCTGGCTCAGGTGGTCGGGCTCGGGCGTCAGGCTCAGGGGCAGGCTCAGGGGCAGGCTCAGGTGGTCAGGCTCATGGTGGGGCGCTTGCCGGCCAGCGCCTCCGCCACGCTGTCCAGCACCATGCGGGCCATGGCCGCGCGCGTCTCCCACGTGGCGCTGGCGCGGTGGGCCTGCAAGGTGGTGCGGTCGGACTGGCGCAGCGTCAGCGGCACGCGCGGCTCGTCGACAAAGACATCGAGCCCCGCGCCGGCGATGCTGCCGGCCGCAATCGCCTGCGCGAGATCCGCTTCGTTGACCAGGCGGCCGCGTGCCACGTTGACGAGAAAGCCGCGTGGGCCCAGCGCATCGAGTACCGCGGCATTGACAATGCCTTCGGCCTTGTCCGCGGCCGCGCATAGCACCAGCGCATCGCTGTCGCGCGCCAGTTCGGTCAGATCGGCCACGAAGGGGTACGGCACATCATCCATCGCGCGCAGGTCCGTATAACGGATCGGGCAGCCAAACGCCGCCGCACGCGTGGCCACCGCGCGTCCCACGCGGCCCATGCCGACGATACCGACGCGCATGCCGCTGAACCGGCGTGCGAGCGGAATCGCGGACGGTGAGGGATGCAGTTCCCACTGGCCGTCGCGGACGAAGCGGTCGCCCGCGCAGATATTGCGGCAGGCCGCGATCAGCAGGCCGATGGCCAGGTCGGCCACGTCCTCGGTCAATGCGCCCAGCGTGGCCGTGACGGGCAGGCCGCGCGCACGGCAATAGGCGAGGTCCACGGCATCGGTGCCGACGCCGTTGACGGCCACCACCTTCAGCGCCGGCAGTTGTTCCAGCATCGCGCGGGAAATCCCGGTGTGGCCACCGGTCACGACGGCTTGCATCGATGCGCCATGCTGCTGCAACCACGCGGCCTGGTCGGCTATTTCGAAAAACTTGTGCACCTGGTAGCGCTCGGCAAGCTCCTGGTTGGCGGCGGGAATCAGGATGGGATTCAGTTGCAGGATGTTGGGCTTCATGTGCGGTGGTGAGGTCCGGCGTGAGAGTGGATGCATCGTAGGCAATAGTTGATTGTTGACGCAATCTTGATATATAAAATCAACATAATTTGAGGCGAATGCATGACCCATGTCGGGAAAGCAGGGGGAAAAGCAGGTGGGGAAAACGATGGGTTCCTGGATATCGATGGACGAGGCGTGCAAGCGTCTGAAGGTGCGGCCGCAGACGGTCTATGCGTATGTCAGCCGCGGCAAGATCGAAGTGACGTCCGATCCGGCGGACACGCGCCGCAGCCTGTACCGGGCCGAGGACATCGCGACGTTGGCGCGGCGCAAGCAGGCCGGCCGCAAGTTCGAGACGCTGGCCACCAACACGCTGTTTGGCGCGGAGCCCAGCATTCCCACCGCGATTTCCACCTTCGTGCGGGAGCGTTTGTATTTCCGTGGACAGGATGCGGTGGCGCTGGCCCGATCGGCGACCCTGGAGGAGGCCGCGCATCTGCTGTGGGATGCGGAGCAGCCCGTCGATTTTTCCTCTTCGGCGCGGGTGGGCCAGCCCGGCCGCGTGGCCGCGTTCAAGGCGCTCGCCGAACTGGCGGCCACCGGCCATTCCACCCACGGGCGCATGGCGCGCGTGCTCCATGGGGAGAGCCAGACACTGGTGGGATTACTGGCGAACGCCTTCGGCGCGCAACCGGGTCAGTTGCCGCTGCATATGCGGCTGACACGCGGCTGGAAGCAACCCGCGCAAACGGGCGAGCTGTTGCGCACGGCGATGGTGCTGCTGCTCGATCATGAGCTGACGAGCTCCGCGTTTGCGGCACGCATCGCGGCATCCAATGGCGCCTCGCTGCCCGCCTGCCTGCTGTCCGGCCTCACCACGCTGTCGGGGCCGTTGCACGGCGATGCGTCGGGACGGGTGCGGGCGCTCTTCAGCGAGGTGGAGCGATGCGGCGAGGACGACATCGTTGCGCACTACCTGTCGACCGGGCTGCCGCTGCCCGGGTTCGGCCACCACCTCTATCCGGAGGGCGACCCGCGCGCCATGGCGCTGCTGGCATTGTTCGACCCGCCGCCGGTGATCGCGCGCTTTATCGACAAGGCCACGCACCTGACCGGGCTGCATCCCAATATCGATGTCGCGCTGGCCGCCCTCGTCACGCACTGCGGCCTGCCCGACGACGCCGCATTCGCCATGTTCGCCACGGCGCGCAGCGTGGGGCTGCTTGCGCATAGCCTGGAACAGCTTGCGGTCGGGCAGGTCATCCGTCCGCGCGGGCGTTATGTAGGCCCCGCCATCGACCTGCAACGGTAGGGCCTTGGGCGGGTGCAGCGATGGCGACGACGGCGGTCAGGAACGCTCGCCGCGCGCCGACGTCATCGCTTCGAACACGCCATCGCGCCGGATCCAGGCATGGAACAGCGCCGCGGCGAGGTGCACGAGGATCAGCGCGAAAAAGCAGAACGCCAGCGTACGGTGCGCATTCCAGAGTACGCTATGCAAGGTCGCGTCCGGTGCCACGATGGGCGGCAGGCGCATGCCCGCGACCATCACCGGGTAGTCCGCCGCCGACAGCATCGACCATCCCAGCAGCGGCATCGCGATCATCAGGGCATAGAACGCGTAATGCGACAGCCTGGCCGCCAGCTTCATCGGCGCGGGCATGCTCGCCGGCAGCGGTGGTGTACCGCTATGCCACCGCACATAAAGCCGGATCAGCGCCAGCAGCAGGATGGCAATGCCAAGCGGCTTGTGGATATCGACCAGCGTCAGGTACTTGGGGGTGACGGTGGACACCATGCCGACGCCGATAAACAGCATGGCAAGGATGCAGAGCGCCATGATCCAATGCAGCGCGCGCTGCCACGGCGTGAAGTGGGAACGGACCTGGCTCATGGCTGCTCCTGCGGGGTATGCGGATAGTCTTTCTCTTCGGCGGTACGGCGGTTGTAGGACACCGAGTACGCAGCCGAGCGGGCAGCGGGGAAGGGATCGTCCGAGGTGCGCATGCCTGACGGCAGCACGGTCGGGTCGAAGTTGAGATCGCGGCATGGGCCGTCGGGTTCCGGCTCGATCCTGCTGACCACGAGCTTGCCGACTTCGACCTTGCGGCGATCGTCGGGCCAAGCCTGGCTGGGATCGGCGGTGGGATCCCCGGGCTGGGCCACCGTCATCACCAGCGTCCACGTCTGCGGGGCGCTGGCCACCCGTTGGGTGATCTCCTCGAACAGGAAATTGGGGGCGCGCGTCTTGAGCGCTTCCGGGGCAATCGGCACCGGCGTCGCGGTGGGGATGAATGACCAGCGCACGGTACTGTCCTGGCCTTGCGCATTGGTCAGAACAGAGCTGTTGAGGCTGTTGTAGCGATCTTCGGCGTAGGACTCGGTAAACGGCGCGCTGCTGGCCCAGGCCCCGAACGCAGCCACCGACGGATGGGTGGCCGCGAATCGCTTGAGTACCGACGGATCGCCCTTGTTGGCACTGGCCAGTTGCAACGCATAGAAGTCGTCCGGCCGCGCCACCGGAAAGAACGGCGGGTCGATCATGGCGGTACGCCATTCGTCCCCGTCCGGCGTCTGGATGCGCAGGCCCAGGCCGCGCACCCGACCGGCGCTATCCGCCATGGTCGGCACGGGCCCGGCCAGGTTGAAGCGTCCGGTCACCGGATAAGACCCGGTCTGAAACACGGTCGCGCGCGACAGGCTGGTGCCGGCCCCGTTGGACTCGAACGTACCCGTAAAGCAGATGCCCTTGGCATGATTGCGCCGGTAGCCTTTTACCGCCCCGCCGGGCGGGGCCAGCGAATCGACGATTTTGGCGGGGGTCAGGCGTGCTGGCGACAGCCAGCCTCCGGTATAGGCGAATGCGACCGCAATGACGGCTACGCACAGGCCGATGGCGGCAAGGCGGGGCGCATGGGAAGCCGTGGACGACGGCGTCTTCTGTGTATTGTTCATCACACTCTCGGCAGGGTCGGTACAGTCTTGCGGGGGCGGACGTGTGCCATGGCGATGGTCCGTACAAACCCCAACATTCTAGGACATGCGTCCGCCCGCGGCATCGCCAGATGCAAGGAGGCGCGTGCAGTACCGGTGTCTGACGAAATGACAGTGCGAATTTCGCTGCGCGGAATCATTCGCTCTTTTTATTTGGAAACTGCCGGGATTTGATTAAAGTCGCTTTGCCTTTATTTTGATGGATCTGGAAATTCTGACGCACGGAAGATAATCGAGGTAAAGGTATAGGTATAGGTAAAGATATAGGTAAAGATATAGGTAAAGGTATAGGTAATCGATATTTCGTCCCGCGAAATATAAACAACGCTCAATAAAACCATGGGAGACATCATGAGGAGCCGTACATTTATCGGAATCGCGTGCGCGAGCCTGCTGGCGCTAGGCGGCTGCGGCGGTGGCGACGACACTGTCGCGCAACAACCGGCCGCACCTGGTGGCGGTTCATCGCAGCCCGATCCGCCGGTGGTGCAGCCGGAAGAGGTTCGCGCACAGGATAGTCGTGTGTTCACTGTCAACGAGGCATCGCTGCCCTTTGCCGCACTGGCTGCCACACCCGATACCGACCGCTGGTGGGGCGTGCTTGAGGGCGCGGGTTATCGCATCGAAGTCCCGCGCAACTGGAATGGCATGCTGGTGATGTACGCGCATGGCTATGCCGGCACGGGCGCGGCGCTCACGGGTGCCAGCCCGACCATTCGGGCGCATCTGGTCGCACAGGGGTATGCGTGGGCGGCGTCGAGCTTTTCCCGCAACTACTATGACGTGCGCGCGGGCGTCGAGGACACCAATGCCCTGGCCCTGGCGTTTGTCGATATCGCGCGCCAGAATGGCCGCGTGCTGTCCGCGCCGTCCAGGACCTATATCGTCGGCACCTCGATGGGCGGGCACGTTGCGGCGGCCGCGGTCGATGCGGAAACGCTGGAGACCGCCAATCACAAGGTCAGGTACAACGGCGCCGTGCCGATGTGCGGCGTGCTCGGTGATACGGAGCTCTACGATTATTTCGGGGCATACCAGATCGCGGCACAACAGCTGGCTGGACTGCCCGTGACGAGCTGGCCCGCGGCCAACTGGGCGCAGATCGCGCCGACGGTCCAGGCCGCGCTGTTCACGAGCTTTCCGACCGCGACGACGCCGCAAGGCGACAAGCTCAAGGCCATCGTCAAGCATCTCACCGGCGGCGAGCGCCCGATGTTCGACGAAGGCTTTGCGGGCAGCATGACGGCGACCGCATGGGGCACGTTTGGTCGCGACGGTACCATCAACGGGATCCTCAACCGGGACGGCTACGATACGCGCCACATCGTCTATCAGTTCGACAGCGACCCTGCGCTGTCGCCGGTGGAACAGGTCTTCAACGATGCGGCCTATCGGCTGACGCCCGACCCCGAGGCCAATCGTCTGCGCCGCGACGGCTTGCGCTGGTTCCCCAAGACCAATGCCCGCATCGGCGTTCCGGTGGTCACCCTGCACACGCTCGGCGACATGTACGTGCCGTTCAGCATGGAGCAGATCTACAAGCGCCGCGCGCTGGCGGCCGGGACGTCGCAGTGGCTGGTGCAACGTGCCATTCGCGGCGTCAGCCATTGCGACTTCACCGACGCGGAGCAGGTGGATGCGTTCCAGGCCATGGTCAACTGGGAGCAGAACGGCATCAAGCCCGACGGCGACGATGTCCTCGACGCGGCGGCCGTCGCCCAGCCGACTTTCGGCTGCCGGTTCTCGAGTACGCCGCGCACAGGCACCTGCCCGGCCATCTGAGCCATGGTGCCGCCGGGTGGTGCCAATGGCAGTCGTCACCCGGCGTCGGCCTCAAACTTCGCCGCGGCGAGACCGATGATGGCATTGGAGGGGCTGCGCTTGCAGGCCGGCCCGGGTTGGCGGTGACGCCACCGCGCAGGTCCGGCGCAGGTCCGGCGTTGTCCGGCGCCGGACGCCGACGCAGCGCAGGCACGCTCGTGGCTAGCGTCCCTTCCACACCGGCGGGCGCCGGTTCACGAACGCATCGACCCCTTCGCGAAAGTCCTCGCTGGCGTAGCAGTCCCGCACCAGATCGTCGGTGTCCGCCACCGCCGCCACGGTCTGGCGGCGCAGGGCTTCCTTGGCCACGCGCTGCGTGACCGGGGCCAGCGCCCCAAGCTGGTCGCACAAGGCGGCCACCTGCGCGTCGAGGGCTTCCGGTTCGTACACGCCATGCAGAAAACCGCAGGCCAGCGCCGTGCCGGCATCGAGAATCTGCGCCAGCAACAGCATGCGCCGGACCGGTTGCAGGCCCCAGGCGGCGCGCAGCTTGGCCAGGTTCTCGGCCGACAGCGTATTGCCGAGCGTTTTGGCGATCGGCACCCCGAAGCGGGCCCTGGGCGTGGCGATGCGAAAGTCGCAGGCGGTGGCGATGGCCAGGCCACCGCCGACGGCCCAGCCATCCACCACGGCCACGGTCGGCATCGGCAACTGTTCGAGCAGCCGGATGCCTTCATCGATACGTGCCTCGTAGGCAATGCCATCGTCGCCGCCCGCGAACTGCTGAAACTGCGCGATGTCGCTGCCGGCGACAAAGGCTTCCCCGCCGGCGCCACGCACCACCACTACCCGCGGGAGGTCGGGGAGGGCGGACGGGTCGGCGGCTGCGGCCCCCAGCGCGCGGCAATGCGCGGCAAGTTGCTCGTACATGCCCCATGTCATCGCGTTGCGTGCCGCCGGGCGGTCGATCGTGATAAAGGCGACCGCCCCTTGCCGCGAGAGGACGACTTGTCCTGGTGCCGATGGTTCTGTCATTCGCCAAATGCGCCGGCATGGGCCAGCGACTCCTGTTCGTCTTTCGAGAGTCCGAGTTCGTCCAGTACCTCGCCGGTATGCTCGCCCAGCAGCGGCGGGTGTCGCCGTACCTGTTGCGGGGTACCGCCCATTTTGACGGCGAAGCCGATGTTCGGCACCTTGCCTTCGATCGGGTGATCGATCTCGATGCGCATCTGACGGTGCCGGCCGTGCTCGCTGTCGAAAGCCTGAGGATACGTCAGGATCGGCCCGGCCGGAATGCCGGCCTCCAGCAGGCGTTCGATCCAGCGGTCGCAGGTATCCGCGGCAAAGCTCTGCTCGAGCGCCGAGATCAGTTCGTCGCGGTTGGCCAGGCGCAGGGCCACGGTGCTGAAGCGCTCGTCGTCGAGCAGGTCCGGCCGCGCGAGCGTGTTGCACAGCAGCTGCCAGAGCTTCTGGTTGGTCGCGCCCATCACGAAGTAGCCGTCGGCTGCCTTGACCGCCTGATAGGGCGCGCTCATGCGATTGGAGGTGCCCAGCGGCTCGGGCTCGCGCCCGGTGCCCCAGTATTCCGAAGTGTCCCAGATCGAGAACGCGAGCGCGGAGTCGAACAGCGACGCATCGACGTACTGGCCCTTGCCGGTTGCCTTGGCACCGATATAGGCCGACAGCATGCCGTAGGTTGCAAACAGCGCGCAGCCGATATCGGCGACCGGGACCCCGGCTTTCACCGGCGCGCCGCCTGGATAGCCGGTCACGCTCATCACGCCCGACATGGCCTGGGCCATCAGGTCGAAACCCGGGCGCGTGGCCCATGGGCCGGACTGGCCAAAGCCGGAGATGCTGCAATAGACCAGCTTCGGGTTGATCTCCCGCAGCGTGTCGTAGTCGATCCCCAGCCGCTTCATCACGCCCGGGCGATAGTTCTCGACGAGGATGTCCGCGGTCTTTACCAGCCGCAGGAACACCTCGCGCGCCGCATCCGTCTTGAGATCGAGCGTGATGCTGCGCTTGTTGCGATTCATATTGAGAAAGCCCATGCTGTCCGGGCCCTTCATCTTGAACCCCATCGCGCCACGGGTCTGGTCGCCGCCCTTGGGCGGCTCGATCTTGATCACGTCGGCGCCGAGGTCGGCCAGCAGCATGCAGGCGTAGGGTCCCGCCATGACCTGGGTCACATCCAGGACGCGTACGCCAGCCAGAGGCAAAGGGGTGGCACTGCGCTGTGCCTGGGAGTCGCGCGCTTCGCTCATTGTCTTGTCCTGCGGGAGTATCGGATCGCTGTGGTGGTTGGCGCCCTGGTGTCCGGCGCCAGGATGGTCGCGGGGGTCAGCCTTCCGCCTTCACGTTGGCATCCTTCACGACCTTGCCCCATTTGGTGGACTCCGAGGCGATAAAGTCGCCGAACTGCTGGCTGGAGCCACCGGAATCTTCCGCGCCAAAGCCCTTGAGGCGTTCGACCACATCGGGCATCGCCAGCACGCGGTTGACGTCGGCGTTCATGCGCTGCACCAGCGCGGGCGACATGCCCTTGGGGCCGACCAGACCATACCAGGAGGCCGCGTCGAGCCCCGGGAAGCCCGATTCCGCCAGCGTCGGCACGTTCGGGTATGCCACCGCGCGCTTCAGGCGCGTTTGCGCGATGGCGATGACCTTGTCCTGCTGGATAAACGGCGTGGCCGCGGTCATGGTGTCGAACGCGTAGTCGATCTGTCCGCCCAGCAGGTCGGCCACGAGCGGACCCGATCCCTTGTAGGGCACGTGCACCACGTCGATCCTGGCCTGCATGCGGAACAGTTCGAGCGCCAGATGCTGCGAGGAGCCGATGCCCGACGAGCCGAACGAGATCTTGCCCGGGCGCTGGCGGCACAGCGCCACCACGTCCGCGACCGTCCTGACCTTCTGCTCGGCGCGGCAGGTCAGCATATTGGGCGTGACGCCGACCATCGCGATGGGCGAGAAGTCCGCGCGCGGGTTGTACTTGACGTCGAGCATCGCCGGGGCGATGGCATGGCTGTTGACGTGCGCCATCAGCAGGGTGGTGCCGTCGGGCGGCTGCTTGGCGACGTAGGCGGCAGCGATCGAGCCCGAGGCGCCCGGCTTGTTCTCGACCACCACGCTGGTGTTCCACATCTGGGTGAGCTTGTTGCCGAGCACGCGGGCCAGCACGTCGGTGCCGCCGCCGGGCGCAAAGCCGACCAGGATCCGGACCGGGCCCGCCATCTCGGCAGCGCGTAGCAGGCCCGGCATCGCCAGCCCGGCTACCGCACCCAGCATAAAGTGTCTGCGTTGCATCATTGTCTCCGTAGTCCTTGTTATGGAGACCATGATGTGCAAAGCGCCTGTGGAAGGCTATCGCTGTTTGGGTAAGTCTGGTTTCGCCTTTTGCGCAAGCACCCGCAGAACCGCGTGGGCGGCCGAGGACAGCTCGCCGTGCGGGCGGTGGCACAGGACGAAGCGCCGCTCCGCCCACGGCTCGCCGATCGCGATGCGAACGTAGCGGGAGCCCGCCGCCACCTTCCTGGCGATCGCCTCCGGCATGACGCCCGCGCCCAGATTCTCGGCGACCAGCGCCGCGATGCTGTCGAAGCCCTCGACCCGCATGCGCATGCGCAACGTCCGTCCGGCTTCGGCCGCCAGCCGCTCCAGCATGATGGAGATGGCCGAACTCGCACTGAGCGCGATCAGGTCGCAGTCGAACACGTCCTCCAGCGCTACCTGCTTGCGGCGCGCCAAGGCATGGTTGCCGGCCACCACCAGCACGAGCCGGTCCGACCGGTAAGGCGCCGTCGGCAGATCGACCACGCCCAGGCCACCGTCGTAGATGCCCAGGTCGGCCATGCCACGGCGCAGCGATTGCTGGACCTCTTCGCTGTTCATTTCCTGCAGATCGATGCGAATGCCCGGACATTCGGCCGCGCAGCGCTGGATATCCGCCGGCAGAAACTGGATGACCGCGGACTTGGGCGCGGCAATCCGGACCACGCCCAGCACGCCGCCGACATACGAGGCCGCATCGTCCTGCATGCGCTGCACGGTGTGGCTGATGCCGCGCGCGTGCGCCAGCAGCGCGCCGCCGGCCTCGGTGACCGCCATGCCATGCGGCAGCCGCTCGAACAGCGAGACCCCCAGCTGCGATTCCAGTTCCAGTATGCGCCGCGATGCCGCCGCCGGCGCCAGATGCAGGCGCTCCGCGCCGCGCGTAATGCTGCCCATGTCGGCCACGGCAATAAAGAGTTGCACCGTGGTCAGGTCGAAATGAAGCCGCGAGGCGCGTTGGTTCGATGACATCGCAATGGGTGACGTGCGCGTGAGAGGGATATCGTCCAGGATCGGAAGCCGCGCAATTTTACCGCGCGTCTTCAGTCAGGCCAGGGCAATGACTCCCATGAGGACTCCCATGAGCGCCTGGGGCGCCGGGCGCTCGCTCAGAGCGTGAATTGCCCATGTGCTTCGGGCTGGTAGGTGATCTCCTTGACCGCGATCTGTTGGGCGCGGCCGTCCGGTTGCTGGAACTGCACGGTCTGACCCGCATGCACGCCCAGCAGCGAGCTGCCGGCGGGTGACAGCACCGAGATGCAGCCGGCATCGTAGTCGGCGGCGTCGGGATAGACGAGGGTCCACTCGCGCGGCGCGGCCTCGCCTTCCAGCAGGCAGGTGAAGCGCGAATTCATGGTGACGATATCGCGGGGAATCTCGCGCGGTTCGACGATGGTGGCGCGCGCCAGCAGGTCGTCGAGCAGTTCGAGCATATGAGGAACGCCGCCACGGCTGGCGAGGCGTTCCAGGCGGGTAACGTCCAGCTCCGTCAGATAGAGCGTGGGTGCGGTCGGGGTGGTCGACATGGGTATCTCCTGCGGACAAGCGCATGGCGCCGCGCGCGGACATCGAGGTCCGGCGTTGCAAAGACTCAAGATAAGCGGCCGGCATTTCGGCGCGGAACTGCCGGGAAGAACTGCCGTAAAGAATTACCGGGAAGAATTACCGGGAAGATTGCTGACGAGTGCCCGGTCCGGTCTGCACCCCTAGGCGGGGCCAATCATGTCCGGGACCGGGCTGGGGCAAGCGGAGCCTTGACCCGCAGGCGTGCGGCAGCCTCGGCACGGCCGCATGCCGCCCACGTTCGCACAAGGCGAGCGGCGGAGTTCGGCAGCGGTTGGCGAGCGCACATGAGCGAATGGCGGTGATGGAAACAGGGTAGCGGCCATGCTAGCACAGTCGGCGCACCGGTATCGCAACGCGCGCCAAGCGTGGTTCGCGGCATATCAAGAAAAGTGATTGCAGATATCTTGATAATTCAGTTCACGCGATAGCGGATTGGCCATAGCCTTGAGCCATCGGCAAGAAAAAACTTTACCAAGGAGAAGACAGGATGAAGCGCACGACCCGAGTTCTGACATGGCTGTCCCCCGTCGCGATGCTGCTGGCCACAGCGGTCACCGCGGTCACGCCAGCCACGGCGCAGACGCGGATGCCCTTGCAGACCATCGATTTTCCGGCGGGCTACCAGACCGTGGCCGTGATCGCCGAACTCGAGCCGGGGCAATGCACGGCGCGCCATGCGCATCCCGGTATCGAGAGCGCCTATGTACTCGAGGGCGAGGCGGTGGCCAAGTTCGACGGCAAGCCGGATCTGCCGCTCGGCGCGGGCAAGCCGCTGCACTTCGGGCCGGAGGAAATGCATGTCGTCTGTAACACCGGCACGGGGCGGTTCAAGGCCATCGCCCACTATGTTGTTCGCAAGGACAAGCCACTGGTACTGCGTGCGCCTTGATATCAGGGCGGTGACTGCTGGATGCCGCCGCCTGCGCGACGCGTGCGGCGGCAATGGTTGTTCGGCTTTTCAAAAGGAGAAGTGTCAATGTTGAGGCATACCAAGGTGGCGGTGACGTCGGTCGCGATGTCGCTCCTGTTTCTGCTGGACGGTGCGGCGCATGCACATGCGGGCGCCGGGCTGCCGGACCCCGCCAGGGCCGGTGTGGCCGACAAGCTGTACCGCGTGGACTGCGGCCGCTCGGTGGCTAACGACGAGTCGGTGTGGACGCCGGGGCAGAACGTCGGCAAGCGCATCGAGTTCTCCTCGACCTGCTGGCTGGTGAAGCATGGCAACCAATGGTTGCTGTGGGATACCGGTGTCCCCGAGTCGGCCCACAACGACCCCAAGGGCTGGTCGACGCTGCCGAGACTGATCGTCTATCACCTGGACAAGACCCTGACCGGGCAGCTTGGCGAACTCGGCCTCAAGCCGGACGATATCGGTCGCGTGGCGCTTTCCCATACCCATGGCGACCATATCGGCAATGTGAGCCTTTTCCCGCATGCCAGGATTCTGATGCAGCGCGCCGAGTATCAATGGATCCATTCTCCCGACGGCAAGAACGAGAACGTCAACCAGCTCATGGCGCTAGCGCGCAAGCTCATGGGTACGCCCAAGGGCCTGCAGCTCGTGGATGGCGATACCGATGTCTTTGGTGACGGCAGCGTGACGCTGGTGGCCACGCCGGGACACACCCCGGGCAGCCAGTCGCTGCTCGTGCATCTCAAGCACACCGGTTATGTCATCCTGTCCGGCGACGTCGCCCACCTGGAAGAGAACTTCGAGAACGGCATCGTGCCGTCCCTGAATACGGACAGCACGGCGTCGGTGCAGTCGATGGAGAAGGTCAGGCAACTGATGAAGACCTACAAGGCCATCTTCTTTATCAATCATGACAAGCATCAGACCGACGCGCTGAAGCTGCTCCCCGCGTACTACGATTGAACCGTGCCTGCCCGGGCCCCAGCTGGCCTGGGCGGCGCGCCAGCGTGATCGAGTCGTGCAGACGCGGCATTCCCCCTCGCCGCGCCCTCCGTCCGATCCGGGCCCGGCTCACACCGCCTGCGCCTCGCCTTGCGTCCGCAGCACCTTGACCAGTCGCTCGCCATGCATCTGCGCATAGTCGTGGGCAAGCTTCTCGGCCTCGGCCGTATCGCCCTGCAGGATGGCTGCCGCCATATGCTCGTGCTCGGCATAGATGGCGTCGGAGTACGCCATCAGTTTGGTCGTCATGAGGATGTACAGCATGACCGGATCGCTGATCAGCCCGTACTGGACGATCAGTCGGCGATGGCCGGACAGCGCAACCACAGTCTTGTGAAAGGCAAGGTCGGCCTCGGCGATGCGGCGCCGGTCCATATCCGCGATCGCGGCTTTGAGCTCCGCCAATGCCGCGCGCAGGCGCTGGCGCCCGGCATCGTCAATATTGGCGGCAGCCAGGCGTGCCGCCATGCCTTCCAGATTGCTGCGCAGCGTATAGAGCTCCCACGCGTCTTCCGCGGAAAGCGAGACGACTTCCCATCCGGTATAGGCGTGCTGGATCAGGAGACCTTCACTCGCCAGCCGTTGCATGCCCGCGCGAACCGTCGAGCGTGACAGGCCGATCTGCCTGGCGAGCGCAATCTCGGTAAGTCGGGAGCCAGGCGCGAGGTCGCCGGAGAAAATGGCGTCCCGGATCCAGTCCGCGGCCTGCCGGTCCAGACTGCGTTTGTCGATTTCGATGCGAGTACTCATATTGGCGTAGCCGCGGACGGGCGCGCCGCCGGAAGGGGAGGCGGGGGCCGCGTCTGCTGCCGAAACGGGGTCGGATGCCTGGCATGATACCGCTCCTGCCGGCATTGATAATGGTGAGGCGTTAACGAATAGCCGCTGCACGACCCACGGCGTGCCTTCCCCAAGAATGCCCGCGCCTGGTCGGTCCTGACCGGATGCAACGCGAAAGGCAAAAGAAGCAGGGAACCAGGAAACGCAACCCTAGAGTCGTCCCGCCGCGCGCCGCACCTCGTAGGCCTGCAGGCCGAGCCAGCACAACCGGTGGACGGTGTCGTCGAGCCCATGCGCACGGATGCGGGCGAGCATATATCCGACGATGTGTTCGCCCTCGATCGCCGACTTCCGCTCCAGGTCACGCAGAATCGACGGGACATAGGCCGATGCCCGGTTGGCGAACAACTGGCGATATTCGGCCAGGAACGCGTCGCTCATCGGATAGCCTTCGCGCGCGGCCACCTCGGCGTGGAGCGCGAGCACATGTTGGAAGAGCTCGGTGCCGCCCGGCACCTGGGCGATTTCACCGACGCTGGCGCGCAGGAGCGTCGTGACGGTAGCCACCGTCGCCAGATGGACGAACTTCTCCCAGAGGTTATGCATGATGTCGGGCACGGCACTCGCGACCACGCTCCGGGCCGGAAAGGCCCGCTGCAACGCCAGCACCCGCTCGCTCGTCACGCCCGACTGTTCGCCAAACTTGATATAGCACCAGTCGTTCAGATGGTCGACCGTGCCGTCCGGGCCGAGCGTGACGATGATCTTCGCCAGGCCGCCGAGCACCCGCCCGGCACCGAACGTTGCGTTGAGCTTGTCGAGATGGGCAAGGCCATTGAGCAGCGGCAACACCGCGGTATCGGGGCCCACCGCCGGGCGAATCGCCTCGATGGCGGCGTCCAGGTCATAGGCCTTGCTGGTCAGCAGCACGATGTCCCATTGGCCCGCCAGTTCCGCCTGCGTCACGGTCTTTACCGGCGCATGGTAATCGCCGTACTGGCTGCGGATATGCAAGCCGTCGCGTTCGAGTACGGCACGCCGGCCGGCGCGCACGAGAAAGGTCACGTCTGCCCCTTGCTCGGCCAGCCGGCCCCCATAGTAGCCGCCGATCGCGCCGGCGCCCAGAACCAGAATTCGCATGATGTCTCCATGAAGTGAGTGCGCCCGGCACATGAACCCCGGGCGCTTTTGCCAGCCTCGCCGGTCTCAATGGCGCGGGTTTCCTTGCAGCAACCGGCGCGGCATGGCCGCAAGCAGCAGGATTGCACCCAGCACCAGCGCCAGCGCAAACGTGTACAAGCCGTTATCGAGCGAACCCGTGGTGACCTTGACCCAGCCCAGCACGGAAGGGCTGGCAAAACCGCCAATCAGTCCGATACTGTTGATGACGGCGATGCCACCCGCCGCGCCGGACGAGGAAAGATAGGAGGTGGGGATGGTCCAGAACAGCGGCATGGCGGTCAGGATCCCGACCGTGGTGATCGAAAACACCAACAGGGCGACCACCAGGCTGCCATGGACAAACGTCACGGCGACCAGGCCCAGGGCGGCAACGATCATGCCGAGCGCCACATGCCAGCGGCGCTCGCCGGTCTTGTCCGAATGCTTGCCGACGAGCACCATGCCGACGCAGGCGACCACGTAGGGAATGGCGGTCAGGACGCCAATCCGGAACGGGTCGGTCACGTGAAAGCCGCGCACCATCTCAGGCAGCCAGAAGCTGATGATGTACAGACCGGCGGCAATCGTGAAGTAGATCATCGACAGCGCGTACAGGCGCGGGTCGCGCAGTGTCTGCATAAAGGAATGGCCATGACCGTGCGCGGCAATGCCGCCCACTTCGTGAACCACGAGCGCTTTCTCCCGGGCGGTGAGCCAGCGCGCATCGGCGGGTTTGTCCGAGAGGACGAACATGACGAGCACGCCCAGGATGATCGAGGGCACCGCCTCGATGAGAAATAGCCATTGCCACCCAGCCAGGCCGGAGGCGCCGCTCAGGTGCGCCATGATCCAGCCCGACAGCGGCCCGCCAATTACCCCCGATACCGCAATGGCCGACATGAACAACGTAATGATCTTGCCGCGCATCGCTGGCGGATACCAGTACGTCAGGTACAGCACGATGCCGGGAAAGAAGCCCGCTTCGAAGGCGCCGAGCAGAAAGCGGGCAACGTAGAACTGCATGGGCGTGGTGATCACCGCGAAGCTCGCCGAGATGCAGCCCCACACCACCATGATCCGCATCAGCGTCTTGCGCGCGCCGATCTTTTCCAGCAGGAGGTTGCTGGGTACTTCGAACAGGAAGTAACCGAGAAAGAAGATGCCGGCGCCCAGACCGTAGACCGCATCCGAAAACGAGAGATCCTGCTTCATCTGCAGCGCGGCAAAGCCGATGTTGACGCGGTCCAGGTAGGCGAACACGTAGCAGATAAAGAGGAACGGGATAATGCGCAGTGTGACCTTGGCGTAGGTACGCCGAACTTCGTCTCCCGCGTGCGAGGGCACGGCGCGCTGCCGTGCGTCGGGAGTGGAAACTGTCGTCATGATGCGGCTCCAGCCAGGGAATGATGGCAATAGGTATGGCTCCCGGAAGGCGTCCGGTCGCGCGCGGGCGACGGTCTCGGCCTCTCCCGGAAGCAGGTGGAAGTGGGGTGCGGGGACTGTGCTCCAGGCCTGTCGCCTACAGGCCGAGATGGCTGCGACGAACCTGCGGGGGGTGCGCGCGCAACGCCGCCTCGATGGGCTCGCAGCCCCAGCCGGGTGCATCCGGCACGAGGATGCCGCCGCGCTCGATCTGCGGTGTGCGGGTAAACAGTTCGTCGTCCCAGGCCAGGCGGTCGACATCCACTTCCATCACGCGCAGGTTGGGTACCGCCGCCGCGAAATGGACATTCATCATCGTCGACAGGTGGCTGTAGAAATTATGTGGCGCGATATTGACGTCGAACGCATCGGCGACGTTGGCGATCTTCATTGCCTGCCAAACACCGTTCCACACCGCATCGACAATCGCCACATCCATCGACTGTGCCTGGAAATAGGGCAGGAACTGACGCACGCCGAACAGCGTTTCGCACGCGGCGATTGGCGCGTGGCTGCGCTGGCGGATATACGCCATGGCGGCCGGATTGTAGATGTCGAGCTCGACCCAGAACAGACCGAAGTCCTTGATCGCGTTGATCAGCGACAGGTATCCCTCGGTGCGCGCGTTGAAGTTCAGGTCCACCAGGATATCGACATCGGGACCGGCCCCATCGCGCAGCGCCTCCAGGTGCGCACGCAGGTTGCGCAGCAGCGCCTTGTCCACGTTGAGCGATGGCGCGTACGGTGAGCCGAAGCCGGCCATCCACTGACGCGGCTTGCCGCGTTCATTGATAAACAGATTGGTCTTGAGCGCGGCGATGCCGGACTTGCGCGCGTCCTCGCCCGCTTGCCTGACGCCATCGAGATCGACGATCGCCGGGGGATAGAGCTGCGGATGGCTGATGCGCCAGGTGGCGCAGTGAGACCAGTAGATCGGCACGCTGTCCCGGTGCTTGCCGCCGAGCAACTGATAGACCGGTAGCCCGAGCGACTTGGCCTTGGCATCGAGCAGGGCATTCTCGATGGCGCCGATCGCCTCGGCGCTGAGTCCGTAGGGCGCCGGGCGCAGCGAAGCCGCGAGCCGCCCATAAGCTTCTTCGTGGTCGTACACCGACTTGCCGATCAGGCGCGCGCCCAGTTGCTCGATCACCGCCGTCAGCCCGGGCGGCCCGAAGGATTCGTCGTACTCGCTCCAGCCGACGGTGCCGTCCGACGTGACGACCTTCAGAAAGTAGTAATTCCGCCATCCCGCGTCGCAGGAGATGGTCTCAAAGTGCTCAATACGCATGTTTCCTCGCCAGACTTGTTGCCGAATCGCGCTTCTGCTGTGTGATAACAATTGATTGTTAACAATTAACAAGAAATTTATGCGGCCGTTCAGGCCGGGGCAACTCAGGTAAACCCGAGGGTGGCAGGCGAGGGGGAGCGCCGACTCGGGGAGGGGCGCGAGCGGGCCGGGCGCGTCGCTCACGCCCCCGGCGCGGATCGCACGAGGGCGTTGTGGCCCGGCGAGGTACGGCTACGCGTCGATAAACGACACGAATTCGTCCAGCTCGAGCTTGGCAAGCGACATGTTGTTCTCCGGTACGCGGTTGTCGGCATGGCCGAGCGACATCCCCGCGATCACCATCTCGCCGTCGGGGATACCGAGCTCGCCATGGAGCACCGCGGCCTGCAGCCACCAGATCTGCTGCGGGCAGGTGTCCAGGCCCTCGGCCTTCGCCGCCAGCATGATGTTCTGGAGGAAGCAGCCGTAGCAGAGAAAGCTCGCCCATTCGAGGCGGCGATCCATCGTGAAGATCAGGCCGACCGGCGCATCGAAGAAGCGGAACTGGCGCTCGACGTCGCGCCGGCGTCCGACGATATCGCTGCGCTCGACCCCCTGCGCATCGCCAAGCATGCCGCGGAACGTATGGAAGCGTGTCTTGAAGGGTGCCGGCAGGTCCTTGGGAAAGAACGGGTATTGCAGCGGCAGCGTTTCGGGGTTCGCGCGATAGGCGGCGACCGCGGCGTCGGTGATGCGTTGCCGCGCCTCACCGGTGACCACGTAGCAGCGCCAGGGCTGCGTATTGCTCGAACTCGGCGCATGGCTTGCCGCCGAGAGGATGCGGCGCACCGTGGCCATCGGCACGGGCGTGTTCAGAAACGCGCGCTTGCTGCGCCGCTCGCGCATGGTGGCCGCCACCAGTGCCGCCGCCTCGCGTTCAGGCGCGCCCCCATTGGTTTGCATCGTTGTCTGCGCATGCGTTGTCTCCATTTCCATCTCCAGCATCTCCATGGCACCGCTCTCCGGTTGTGGTTGTGATTGTGCGTCTGGAGAAAAATCATAGACACATGACGCGCGCTGAACAGGTGGCAATGCTTGCATCCTGCGTCCCATTTCCATGAACGATGCACCGGGCAGGTGCGCCGCGACGGCGGTGCGGCCGGTGTCCAGATTCATGAACGGTACGTTCGGAAAAGGGGTGCGCACGGCCACGGCGGGATGCCCTATCTTCTCCTTCGAGATAAAGGGCATCGCCATGCCGATGCCATCATCAGGAGACCGCCGAGATGGACCAGTTGAAATGCTTGCCGCAGGATCACGTCGTGTGGGGACACGACATCCTGCAGCCCGTTGCCGCCTCGCTCGGGGACTACGGCATCCGCCGCCCGATCGTCTTTACCGTGGAGTTTCTCGAGGCATTGCATCGGGATGTCCTCGCGCCTGGCATTGCCGATGGCGTCGGCATCTTCACCGCGCTGCCGCCCCATGTGCCCGACGTGGCGGTGCAGGCAGGATTGCAGGCTTGCCTCGATGCTCGCGCGCAATCGATCGTCGCGCTTGGCGGTGGCTCCGTACTGGACGCGGCCAAGGCCGTCTCGGCCTGCCATTTCGAGGAAACCGGACGATACCTGCCGATCGCCGCGTTTCCGACCACATTGTCCGGGTCCGAGTTCTCGCACTATTTTGGCGTGACGGAGACCGCCGGCGCGCGCAAGTTCAAGCGCAGTTACGCCGTGCGCGACACCGTGCCGAAACTGGTGGCGATCGACCCGCGCCTGATCGTCGATACGCCGCGCGAACTGCTGTTGAGTTCCGCCATCAAGGGCATCGATCATGCGGTGGAAGGCATGCGCCGCGTGGGCGCGGAGCATCCGCATGCGATCCTGGCCGCGCGCGGCGTGGAACGGTTCTTCAGTGTGCTGGAGCGGTGGCCGCAACGCGGCGACACGCGCGCGGCCCTGGAGGCCGGCGCCGTGTCGATGGCAGACCTGCTGCAGCTGCAACTGGGTGCGTGGCAGTGCTACTTCTATCCGGCCTCGGTCATCTACGGCCTCAGCCATCGTATCGGCCATATCCTGGGCGGCACGTTCGGGCTGCCGCATAGCGTGACCTCATGCATCACGCTCGCGCCGGTGATTCGCGCGTGCGCGGAGGCTTATGGCGGCAAGCTCGATATCTTCCGCACATCCGCCGGCGCCGGGACCACGGCGGTCTGGCTGGCCGACCGCATCGCGCGTCTGGTCGATACGCTGGCACTGCCGGGTCGCCTGCGCGATCTCGATTTCCAGCGCGCCACACTGAGCGAGGTAGCGGCGATGCTGCAGGAATACTATCCGGCGGAAGTGGGCGACCTGGGCCACGATGCCCCGCGCAAGCTGGAGACGCTGCTGGAGGGACTGTGGTGATGAACGCGGACATGGCACGCCCTTACCTGAGCGCCGGGCTGCGCGGCCTGCGCCATGCGCTGGTCACGCGCGAGATCACGGCGCTGGCCCTGACGGAATGCACGCTCCAGGCCGCGGAGGCGAGCCGCCAGGCCGTCAACGCCTTTGCCACCATCGACTGGGACCGCGCGCTACGGGCCGCCGCGGAAAGCGACCGGCGCTATGCCAACGGCACCGCGCGCGCACTGGAAGGCTTGCCCGTGGCGATCAAGGACCTGATCGACACCAAGGGCATCGACACCGCCTATGGATCGCCTGCGTACCTGAGGCATCGGCCTGCAGCCGACGCCGACATCGTGCATTCGCTGGTCGAGCGCGGGGCCATCGTCGTGGGCAAAACCACCACGCACGAGTTTGCATGGGGTGTCACCACGTCGAGCGCGCATTTTGGCGACACCCGCAATCCGCTTGACCCCTCCCGCATTCCCGGCGGGTCGAGCGGCGGTGCCGCGGCGGCCATCGCGCATGGCGCGGTGCCGGTGGGGGTAGGCACCGATACCGGTGGGTCGGTACGCATACCCGCGGCGCTGTGCGGCGTGGTTGGCTTCAAGCCTACGCGCGACGTCCTGTCGACGCGCGGCGTGTTTCCGCTCGCGCCCACATGCGATCACGTCGGCTTGCTGGGCCGGCAGGTCGACGATGTGTTCTGGCTTGCCAATGCGCTGCATATCGACGTGCCCGAAAGCGACGCATGGCTGTCCGCGCGCATCGGCGTGCTGCCTCAAATCGCTCCGGTACCGCTGGCCGACGAAGTGGCGGGTGCGTTCGATGCCGCCGTGCAGCGGCTGGCGCGCACCTTTGCGTGCATCGACGTCGGGCCGCCACGTGGCACCGGCGGGCTGTTCGAGGGCGTATTCGGTGCGTTCGCGGCGATCGTGCTGGTGGAGGGCGGCATCGAGCATTTCCGTCGCAATGGCTGGGATCGGATTACGGCGCATTACGGCACCGAAACCGTCGACCGGCTGCGCCGCGCGGAAGGCATGGACCTGCGCGCGTACGCTGCCGCGCAGGAAACCCGGCGGTGCTTTACCGCGCGGTTGCGCGACATGATGGCCGAGGTGGACTACCTGGTCCTGCCGACCTGTCCATGTACCGCGCCGCCTCTCGGCGCCAGCGAGATGCAGATCGGCGCATGGCACGGCACCGTGCGCGAAGCCCTGATGACGTATACCGCGCCGTTCAATATCGCGGGCTTCCCCGCGCTCTCCCTTCCTTTGCCGGCGGCGCCCGGCACCTTGCCCGCCGGCCTGCAGATCGTGGCGCGCCCGGGCGACGACGGCGCGCTGCTCCAGATCGCACAGCAGATCGAGACACTGCTCGCCGAAGATAGTGCCGCATGACCCATCCCCACCAGAGGAGACCACGATGAGCGAACAAGCAACGACCCCGCCCGGCATCGTCCCCGGGATTACCCCGCCGGGCCAGACACCGTATAGCGCCTGGATCCAGACCGACGTCCTGCATACGCTGCAGACGCCCGTGAGCGACCATCCCGGCGAACACGCATGGATTGCCTCGGTGCAGGTGTCCGAACTCTACTGGATGCTGATCATCCGCGAGATCCAGACGGCCCAGCGACAACTGCGCGAGGATCGTCTGCCTGAAGCCATCCAGACCTTGCAGCGCATCGTGGCGCACCACGAGCCACTTAACGCCACCTGGAAGTCGATTGCGTGGATGACGCCGACCGACCTGCTGTCGATCCTGTCGCGCGCCGTGGCCAAGTACGGCAAGGATACGGCGCTGCAGGGCTGGACCTATCGCCAGATGGTGTACCTGTTCGGCATCCGCCAGGCCGAACACCTCCAGCACTTTGAACCGCAGCCGGAGCGCTGGCGGCAACTGAACCAGGTACTCGACGCACCGAGCCTCTATGACGACGTGTTGCGATGCCTCGATCGCGCGGGCTTTGCCATTCCGGCGGCGGTGCGCGAGCGCGACTATCGCCAGCCGTATGCACCGGACCGGGAGGTGGAACGTGCCTGGCGCGACGTTTATACGAGCGGGGAGGGCGGGAACGACAGGCGCGCGGACCAGCCGGCGTTGCGTCTGCTCGGCGAAACGCTGGCGGATATCGCCGAGGGCTTCCTGGCGTGGAAGCACCTCCATCTGATGGCGACGCGCCGCACGTTTGGTCATCGGCCGGCGTACTTCGGCACCGAGGGTATCGCGTGGCTGCGGCCGACCATGGACGAGCTGCCTTTTCCCGAACTGTGGACCGCACGCGGGGTGATCGGCGATCCGCCGGCAGGCTGCCCGATGCACAAGTCAGGGAGCGCCGCATGAACACCGCCGACCTGAAGACACTGGCCGCGGGGGCGCGTGCCGCCATGGCCGATCCGCAGCGATCCTTCCTCGTGGGAACCGACGGCACGCCGCGCTTCGAGCTGTTTCACGCGGCCAGTTCGCTGTGTTCGCAGAAGGTGCGCACGGTGCTGGCCGAGAAGGCGCTGCCGTACCGCTCCAACGATATGCTGATCCTGAGCGCGATCCAGGGCGATCGCGTGGTACCGGCCGAGCATTATTCGCCGTCGTATGTGCGGCTGCGGCTGCATGCGCACCGCGAAATCGGCAGCGCGTTTGTCGACGGCTACAGCGGTCGTACCTCGGTAGAGACCGAGGGCTTCGATCCGTGCGTCGTGCCCTTGCTGGTGGACTACGAAGCCGGCCGCGTGATTGCCGATTCGATGCGTATCTGCTGCTACCTCGATGCGGTGTCGCCCGCGCCGGTGCAGTTGGTACCGGAGGACGACGGCGCCCGCGCGGCTGTGTTACGGCAGGCCGGCATCGTCGACCGCATCCCCAACGGCACGCTGCTGTATGGCTTTCATCCGGATGCCGACCGTCGACCCGAGGCGCTGCGCGCCGTGATGGAGACCGTCTACGATGCCAAGGTGCTGGCGCTGGAAGCAATGATCGATGCCAACGCGGGCGACGCCGCGCTGGTTGCCGCGTATCGCGCCAAGATCGTCAAGGAGCGCGGCGGCAAGGCAGTGTGCCACGATGCAAACTTCCAGCGCGAGTCGCGTCGGCACGTCGCCACGCTGCTGCGCGATCTCGATCGCACGCTGACCGCGCTCGGTACGCCGTGGGTGGCCGGTACGGCGTTCTCGCTCGGCGATGTGTTCTGGGGCGTCAACCTGACGCGCCTGGCCTATCTGGGACTGGCGTCGATGTGGGACGATCTGCCCGCCGTGGCGCGCTATGTCGGGGCGCTGATTCAGCGGCCGTCGATCAGCGAGGAGGTGGTGCAGGCGACCATCGAGTCGATGCCGCCATCCGCCTTTATGGAAGCGTTGACGGGTGGCGCGCGTTTGACGCTGGCTTGAGTGCTGGCGGCATAAAGCCGGGACCACAACCAGGGCAACAAGCAGGACAAAAAAATGGGCGCCGTGCGGCGCCCATTCTTGCTGCTGCGCAGGGTCAGGCCGCCACGGCCTCCGGCTCGCCATGCAGCGCGCGTGCGACGTCGGTGACGCGCCGGCCCTGGAAGCGTGCCACGGCCAGCTGGTCTGCCTCGGGCTTCACGGCGTCCTGACGCGATACGTGGGTCGCGCCATAGGGCGTGCCGGCCTTGAACATCGCCGCATCGGCATAGCCGAGCGGCACGATGATCAGGCCCAGGTGGGCCATGGGCGCGTAGATCGACAGCAGCGTCGCCTCGTTGCCGCCATGCATCGACGAGGTCGAGCCGAACACCGATCCCACCTTGCCGTTGAGCTTGCCCTGGAACCACAGGCCGCCAAGCCCGTCGATAAATGCCTTCAGCTCCGACGAGATCGAGCCGAAGCGCGTGGGCGTGCCGAACACGATGGCATCGGCCCACTCGACATCGGCCTCGGTGGGGGCTTCGTACCTGGCGTTCATCTCGGTGGCGTTTTCGAGCCAGCCCGGCACCTGGCGCATGACTTCGGGGCCCACGAGTTCGCGCACACGGCGCAGGCGGACTTCCGCACCGGCTGCCAGTGCGCCCTCGGCGACAGCCTTGGCCAGTGCTTCCGTCGAGTGGTTGCGCGAGTAGAACGGAATCAGTATTTTTGTCTTCGACATATGGGTTTCCTGCGGACGATAAAAAACGGAAAGGGAGGAAGCGGGGCCTGGACGAGCCCGAGCGGGCGGGCCCGACCAGGCGGCAGCGGGCGTTATACGGCGATCGGTTCCAGGCGAGCCAGCAGCTCGTCCTTGCGATCGGCCAGCCACGGTGGCAACTGGAATTCCTCGCCAAAGTGACCGGGCTCCTCGTCGATGGCGAAGCCGATGTCGGTGGTGGCGGCTTCGAAGATCACGCCGCCGGGCATCTTGAAGTACATCGAGCGGAAGTAGTTGCGGTTGACGGACTCGGAGGTGTCGATGTACCCCAGACCCATGAACTTGTCCTTGAGCGTCATCTGCTGCTCCATGCTGTCGACGGCAAACGCGACATGGTGGATCGTGCCTTCGCCATAGACGGAAGAACCCTGCAGACGCTCCGGCTCGTGAAAGAACTCCACTACCATGCCGGGGCCACCGGTATGGGTTTCGAAGCGGTAATACGGGCCGGTCTGGCCGACCAGGCGGAAACCAATCGCTTCGCTCATGAAGCGCACCGATTCTGCCACCTCGCGCAACGACAGCGTGATGCTGTGCACGCCGCGCACCGCGTATGCCTCCGGCACGTTGTTCTCGACGCAGGGGGGGCGCTGGTCCAGGTCGGTCTCCACCAGGTCGAATTCGATGCCGCACGGGTGATAGAAGCGCTGGCGGCGTTCGTCGAAGCGTTCGACGAGATCGGCGTCGTAGCGGATGTCCATGGCATCGAAGCGCTCGCGCCAGAAGTCGAGCGAACCGCGTGGCACCGAGTAGTTGATCACGCGCACCTGACCGGATCCGGGGCGCGCCATCACGCCGCGCTGGCGGAACGGAAACGAGGTCACCAGCGTACCGGGGTCGCCGTTGGCGTTGCCGTAATAGAGGTGATAGATCGGGTCCTCGCCATCGAGCAGCACGGTCTTCTTCACCAGGCTCTGGCCGAGCAGCTTCACGTAGAAATCCACGTCTTCCTGCGCGTGCCGGACGCCCGCGGTCAGATGATGGAATCCCTTGATCATCGACATTGTCTTCTCCACATTGAATACGTTGCACAGAGGCAGCCCACTGGCTTGCTCCTGTGCAACAGCTTAAGCACTGCCGTGTATTTGGGAAGCACGGGAACATGTACACACGGTTCGGGAAAATCGAACGATCGACCAAGGTTTGTCCCGATGCGCCGGCGTCGCGCGTGGAGTAACATCGCCTCACTTAGCCCCCAACATCCCATGCTGGATCTGAAAGACGTCTACTTCTTCGTGCAGGTGGTCGACCGCGGCGGATTCACCTCGGCCGGCGAGGTGCTGCGCCTGCCCAAGTCGACGCTCAGTCATCGTGTCAAGGAACTCGAGGCATCGCTCGGCGTGCGGCTGATCAACCGGACCTCGCGCCAGTTTGCGATGACCGAGGTGGGCATGGAGTTCTACCAGTACGCGATGGCGCTGCTGCGCAGCGCGGAGGTCGCCGAGGAAGCGATGCGGCAGCGGCTCGCCGAACCGAGCGGTGTGATTCGCGTGACGACGGCCGCGGAAATCGCGCAGTTTGCGCTGCGCCACGTGCTGCCCACGTTCCTGTCGGACCATCCCAAGGTCAAGATCGTCGAGACCGCGACCGACCGCGTGCTCGATATCGTCGGCGACGGCTTCGACCTCGCCATTCGTGGCCACAATGGCCAGCTCCAGGACTCCAACCTGGTGCAGCATCCGCTGGCGCGCGCGCCGTGGTGCCTGTTCGCGGGGGCCGAATATCTGCAACGCATGCCGGCGCCAAATACGCCGGAGGAGCTGTCCGGGCATTCGATCATCGCGTTGTCGGGCCGCACCGCGCAGCAATGGAACCTGCTGGGACCCGACAGGCGCACGGTGTCCATTGCCGTGGATCCCCGCTTCCAGAGCAACAGCCTGATCTCGCTGAAAGAGGCCGCGTGCGCCAATATCGGCGTGGCGGCCTTGCCAGGCTATATCTGCCAGGCCGAACTCAAGGCCGGCGAGTTGCGTCAGATCCTGCCGGACTGGATCGCCGCCGACGCCCGCATCACCGCGCTGATTCCGTACCGCACCGGGTTGCTGCCCGCGGTCCGCACGCTGGTGGACTATCTGGCCGTGGTATTGCCGAAGGTGACCGCGTTCGACCACGGGTGATGGCGTCCGGCGCCGAGGCCGCCGCCGGACGTGGCGACACCTCGGCCGTGCTCAGTCCGCCTTGATATTGGCGGCCTCGGCAATCTTCCTGAGCCGGGGGATCTCGCTGTTGACGCGCTTGACGTAGTCGGCGGCGGTTCCGTACTCGGCCTCGTAGCCGTTGGTGGTCATGCTCTTGCGCATGTCGGCATCTTTCATGACGGTGGCCAGCGCGCCTTCCAGCTTCTGGCGGACCGGCGCCGCCAGCCCCTTGGGGCCGACCACCGCAAACCACGTTGTCAGGTTGATATCGGGATAGCCGCTTTCCGCCGCGGTCGGCACGTCGGGCAGCAGGGCGGAGCGGGTGGACGACGCCAGCGCGAGGACCTTGACCTTGCCGGCCTTGACCATGGGCGCCGCCGCGACCACGGTATCCACGGTCAGCGGGATCTGGTTGCCGATCAGGTCGCTCATGGCAGGCGCGCTGCCCTTGTAGGGCACGTGCATCATGTGCATGCCGGTGGCCGCATTGATCATCTCGCCCACGAAGTGCGCGGTCGTGCCGGCACCGTACGAACCGAACGCGAACGCTTGTCCTTGCCTGGACGCGGCCACCAGCTCCTTGAGCGTATTCGCCTTGACCGACGTGTTGGCCACCAGCCCGAGCGTGGTGGTACCGACCAGGCCAATCGCATCGAAGCTCTTCAGCGGATCGTACGGCAGCTTCGCATAGGTGACCGGATTGATCGTGAACGTCGTGGCGGCGCTCAGCAGCAGCGTGTAGCCGTCTGGCGTCGACTTGGCCACGTAGTCCGCCCCGACGATGGTGCCCGCGCCGGCGCGGTTCTCCACCACCACCGAGGCGTTGAGCGTCTCGCTCAGCTTTCTGGCCAGCAGGCGGCCCAGTACGTCGGTCGAGCCCCCTGGTGGAAACGGCACCACCAGCTTGATGGGCTTGTCCGGAAACGTGTCGGCCAGCGCCGGTGCGGCGGCCACGCATGCGGCGGCGAGCAGGCAGGCCCGACCCCAGCGGTTCGTCGATCTTCCCAACATGCTTCTCCTTTCAGTGACGTAGTGAGACAGGATGCAATGCAAGGTCAACGATACCGCCCGCATGGGCCGCGTGGCACGTCTGCCCCGCGGCATGATGTCCGGAACATGACAACGTGTGTCATGCGAACGCCGAGATTGCGGCACTGGAATGGCGCGCGACTCGCCATCATTTGCTCGGCGCAGGTGCAACGGCGGCACAAGCTGCCGGCTGCAGGACCGCTACGACGCCAGGCCGGCACCGCAAGCGGGCGTGCCAGCCAGAACGGACCTTTCTAAAATTGGCAACGCGAATGGTGCGCTGGACGTATGATGTGGAAAGCAGAATTCCGTGGAAACCCGACCCCCGGCCTCGCCATGAAACTCACTTCCATCCATGCCGTGCCGCTTGCCTACTTCCTTGAAGTGGCGCAGACGGGATCGCTGACGGCCGCGTCCAGGACGCTGCATGTGGCGGTATCGGCCATCAGCCGCCAGATTGCCCGCCTGGAGGAAGAACTGGGCGTGGCACTGTTCGACCGCGAGCCGCGCGGGATGCGCCTGACCGATGCCGGCCGCGTGGTGCAGCAATACGGAAGGCGCGCCTTTCTTGATGCGGAAACGCTGCAGGCCGACCTTCAGGGCCTGTTGAGCCTGACGCACAGTACCGTGCGCGTGGCTTGCACCGAAGGCTTCGCGCGGGAATACGTGCCGACGCTGATCGCATCGTTCCAGCGGCGCCATCCTGGCGTGGCGTTCTCGGTGGAGGTGGTGACCTCGGCCGAAGCCACGCGGCTTGTGCGTGAAGGCGATGTCGATCTCGCGCTGACCTTCGCCATTGCCGATCAGGCTGGCATCGCGGTGGAGTATTCGGAAGTCGCGCCAGTGTTTGCGTGCGTCAGCCGCAGCCACCCGATTGCCGGCATGACCCGCGTGCCGCTGCGCGAACTGGTCACGCATCCGCTGGTACTGCCCAGCAAGGTGCATACGATACGGCAACTGTTCGACCTGGCCTGCAGTCTGGAAGGTCTGCGTCCCCAGGTGCCGCTCACCAGCAACTCGCTCGCTGCACTGGTGGCATACCAGAATCAGGTCGACGTGGTGTACCTGACCGGATCGCTCGCGGTGCGCAATACGCTGCGCGCCGACCGCCGCGTGCTGGTGCCCATCGTCGGCCGTGCGATGCAGCAGCGCGCGCTGCAGATCCAGACCATGGCGGGCCGACACCTGCCACCGGCGGTGCGGGCCTTCACCGAGGCGCTGAAACTGGATGCCGGCAAGCGGCGGCGGGGAGCCAGGGCCGCGGCGTAGCCAGGAGGTGCCTCTGGCTCTCCCTCAGCTCGCCCCTCTGTTCGCCCCTCAGCCCGCCCGGGTACGCAGCGCGCGGATGGCAGCCGGCGCGCCGTTCAGGAAGGTATCGACCTGACGCCGGATCACGGCGTCCAGGTCGTTTGGCACCTTGAGTCCATAGATCCATTTGCGCACGCCGATATAGAAGATGGCCGCGTGCAGGCCCCAGATCAGTTCGATCTCGGCGTCGGTTTCCGCCGCATCGCGCGGGGCGGGGATGTCGAACTCCGCCCGCACCTCGGCCAGTACCGGCAGGAACACCTTGGTGCGCAGCTTGCTGAGGTACTTCTTGTTGATGCCCTCGTGCGTCAGCCCGGCAAAGATAAACAGCCGGATCCATTCCTCGCGCAGGATGACGGACGAATAGTCGAGGTAGAAGGCGTGCAACCGTTCCGTCAGCGGCAGCGAGCGATCGGCGATCTGCCCCTCCCAACCCGCGCGCCATTGGAAGACTTCATTGTAGACGCGCTCGATCAGCGCTTCCTTGCTTTCGAAATAGCGGTAGAGCAACGGCTGCGTGACGCCGATCTGCCGGGCCAGCTCGCGCGTACTGCCGCCAAACCCGTTGCGCGTAAAGTGCTCGATGGCCTTTGCCACGATCTGTTGCTCGCGTGCTTCGGGCAGCAGCCGCCTGGGTGTCTTGATGCCCTCGTCCCCGGGCGGTGCAGTGCTGGTCTCCATGACGTTTTTCTCGCGGTGATGATGCGGCCAAAGTCCGGATTCTACCAATCGGGCGATAAATGAGAAGGCCGCGAGGAAAGCGGGCGCGCGACTGGATGGCGCGCGCCCGTGCCGCATCGGGCAAGAAAACTAGTGGCCGGCCTTGCTGCCGATGCCCAGTTCACAATCCACCCGCTGGTTCTGATAGGCCGCGCGCTCCCATGCCCCGCGCGCGGAGCGGTCTGTGACCGAGAACAGGTAGATGCCCGAGAACGCCACCAGCATCGAGAACAGCGCCGGATACTCGTAGGGATAGATCGCCGACGCGTGTCCCAGCACCTGCACCCATACGGTCGGACTCAGAATCGTCAGGACCACCGCGGTCACCAGGCCCAGCATCCCGCCGACCACCGCGCCCCGCGTGGTCAGGCCGCGCCAGTAGATCGACAGCAGCAGTACGGGGAAATTGGAGCTTGCCGCGATCGAGAACGTCAGGCTGACGATAAAGGCGATGGTCTGCTTCTCGAACAGGATGCCGAGCAGGATCGACAGGATGCCGAGCACCAGCGTGGTCATGCGTGAGACGCGCAGCTCGTCCCGGTCCGATGCCTGCCCCTTGCGCAGGACGGTCGCATACAGGTCATGCGAGATCGCGGAGGAACCGGCCAGCGTCAGGCCCGCCACCACGGCCAGGATGGTCGAGAACGCCACCGCGCAGATAAATCCGAGGAATACGTTGCCGCCCACCGCGTGCGCAAGGTGCACGGCCACCATGTTGACACCGCCGATCACCGCGCCGGCGCCGTCGTGGTACAGCGGGTCCTGTGCCACCAGCGCGATGGTGCCAAAGCCGATCACGATGATCATGGCATAGCCGGCGCCGACGATGCCGGTGGCATAGAGCACGCTCTTGCGCGCGGCCTTGACATCGCCCACGGTAAAGAAGCGCATCAGGATATGCGGCAGTCCGGCCGTACCGAAGATCAACGCCAGCCCCAACGACACCGCGGACACCGGATCGGACACCAGACCACCGGGACGCATGATCGCATCGTGCTTGCCGTGCGCGGCAATCGCGTGTTCGAACAGGCTGTTGAGGCTGAAGCCAAAGCGGCTCAGTACCATGTATGCCATGAAGGCACAACCGGCCAGCAGCATCACCGCCTTGATGATCTGGATCCACGTGGTGGCGAGCATGCCGCCGAAGAACACATAGACCACCATCAGCACGCCGACCAGCACCACCGCCGAGGTGTAGTTGAAGCCGAACAGCAGCTCCACCAGCTTGCCGGCGCCTACCATCTGCGAGACCAGGTACAGCAGCACGATCACGATCGAACTCGCCGCCGAGAAGCCGCGGATAGGGCGCTGGCGCAGGCGGTAGGACAACACGTCGGCCAACGTATAGCGTCCGAGATTGCGTAAGGGTTCGGCAATCAGGAACAGGATGATCGGCCAGCTCGCGAGGAATCCGGTCGAGTAGATCAGCCCGTCGTAGCCACTGGAAAAGACCAGCGCCGAGATGCCGAGCAGCGATGCCGCGGACATGTAGTCGCCGGCGATGGCCCAGCCGTTCTGCATGGCCGTGATCTTGCCGCCCGCGGCGTAATGATCGGCCACGCTGTGGTTGCGCCGCGCGGCCCAGCGTGTGACGCCCAGGGTGGCCACGACAAACACGACGAACATGCCGATGGCGATCGGGTTCAGGCCCTGGCCGACCGGCGGCGTTGCCGCCCATGCGGGTGTGGTTGCGGCGAGCGCGGCAACCATGGTCAGGATGCGTGTCATGACTGGGCTCCCGTGCGGATGTCCTCGATCATCTTGTCGTAGACCGTGTTGCTGCGATAGACGTAGATGGCCACCAGGCCGAACGTAAACGCGAACATGCCGAACCCGACGGGGATGCCGACGCTCATCGGCTGTCCCGGCGTCAAGGGCAGGGCAAGCAGGTCCGGACGGAAGGCCAGGGTGAGGATAAAGCCGAAGTAGACCGCCAGCATGGCCGCGGTCAGCCACCAGGAAAAGCGGCGTCGCGTGCGGTGCAGATGCGCGAAGGCGGGCTCGCTCAACATCGGGTGGGGCACGACCGGCGCGTCGGGTGCGGGCAGGCCGGCAGCGGCTGGAAAAGGTGTTGCTGGATAAGTTGTCGCTCGATAAGGGGTCGAGTCCGGGGCGGCTTGGGGCATGTCTTGTCTCCTGCTGTGATAGATGTCCGGGGCGGATCAGAAGCGGCGCGACACCGCCGTCTCACGCATCACCGCTTCGGGCGTGCGATAGCGTTCGGCCATTACCCGGTCCTGCTCGCTTTTGAGTTGCGCCTGCATGTAGGCGCCCAGATGGCGCGCATGCTCGACCACGGCCTGTCCCACCTGGACGCGCTCCACGCCATACGCTGCCAGCGCCGCCTCGACAGTGGCATGGCCGGCGAGCGCGCGGACGAGCGCGATGGCATCTCCCGCCGCCTTGGTGACACCCATGCCGCAATGCGGGCGCGCCACGAACGCGGCATCGCCAAGCAGCGCAACCCGGCCAAATGCCATGCGCGATACCGTCAGGTCGAAGATCGGCTGAAACAACGGCTGCGCGGCCTTGCACACGATCTCCGTGAATTGCGGCGCCAGCAGCTCGGCGGCGGCGCTTTCCATCTCGGCCAGCACCTCGGGGCGGATCAGACCGGGCGGAATGCCGTGGTGCCAGACCTTGCCGGTGGCATCGGTCAGCAGGTCTGGCAGTTGGTCATGCTCGCGCGTGGCGCGATACCAGACAAAGTTGTAGCGGCGCTGCCCCGGCGCGGTACGATTGTCGTCGCCGGCCACCGGGTAGCCGAGGATCTGTTCGCTCGGCGGCAGGCAGAAGGCGAACTTGTCGAAGATCGCCGCGTGCGTCGCGGCGGAAACACGCGCTTCATCCACCAGGCCGCGCCACGCGATATAGCCGGCGTACTCAAGGCTGGCCGCAGGCAGCAGACGCTGGCGCACGCCCGAACGAAAGCCATCGGCGGCGATCACGAGGTCGGCGCGATGCACGGCGCCATCCGCCAGCGCGATCTCCGCATGGTCGGCGCGCGAATCGACGTCCGTCACCACCGCGCCGGTCCGATAGCTCCCGCTGAAGGCCTTGCGCAGTACGTCGTACATCTTGCCCCATGCCGTCAAGGTCTGTGGCATGGCGCGCTCGGACACCACGGCACCGTCGCGTGCCAACGTGACGCGGGTATCCACGCGCACCCCGATGCCGTCATCCACTAACACGCCGGCCGCGGTCAGCGCTTCGAACAGTTCCGGATGCGTGACGATGCCCGCACCGCGTCCGCTCAATGCCTCGGGGGTGCGCTCGAAGATCTCGACGTCCCAGCCATGGCGTTCCAGCATGCAGGCGGCAAACAGCCCGCCGAGCGAGCCGCCCACGATGATGGCCTTCGGTTGTTGCTTCACTACCTTGTTCATGCCATGACTCCGTTCACGCCTGGGCCGCCGCGGGCGGTTCCACGCCGGCCACTTCGGCGGCCGGGTAGTTCAGTTCGATCGTCACACCGGACGGGTCCTCGATAAACACCTGGTGCAGACCCAGGCTCGGTACCGTGCGATCGCGCCAGGGGATGCCTTCCGCGCGCAGCGTGGCCCACATCTGCCGGACGCCCGTGGCGAGAAACGCGATGTGGTCGAGCATGCCAGTGCCGGACGCGGCCGTGGCCTTGTCGCCGAGGTAGGCGGACAGGCCGCCGGTGTTGTCGGGATCGATGCCGATGATGTGCACGGTGCCGTAGTCGCTCTCGTCGTTGCCCATGTAGAGCCATGCGCCGGGAAAGTCGAACGGCGGCCGGTATCCGCGCCGCAAGCCGAGGATGCGTTCGTAGAACGCGCAGGTCCGCTCCACGTCGGTGGTGCGGATGGAAAAATGTGCCAGCTTGGTCAACGCCATCGCTGTCTCCTTAAATTATCGATCGATCAGTGATCGTGTGATAAATAATAGGGTGGATTGAAGATAAGGCCAAGGGGCTCGACGCTCGGTATTAACCCTGATGCCGAAGCGCCGGTTGCGGGCCATTGCGAGCGCTCTCGCGATAACATGTCCGTCACGCCGGGGCGAACCGGCACGCCCCGTTCACAAGGATTACGGCCAGGATGGACAAACTGCTTGCGTTGAAGATGTTTGTGGAAACCGTGGACGCCAAGGGCTTCTCGGCCGCGGCGCGACGCCTGGATCTGGCGACGTCGTCCGTGACCCGCGCGCTCGACGGCCTCGAGACATCGCTCGGTGCCGTGCTGCTGAACCGCTCCACACGGTCGATCACGGTGACCGAGGCCGGCGCGGCCTACTATCAGCGCGCCCGCGGGATCCTGGATGCGGTAGAGGAGGCCGACGCACTGATCGCCGATCGCGGCGAGGAACCGGTGGGGCAGTTGCGTGTGTCGTTGCCGGTCGCTTTTGGACGGCGCTGCATCGCCCCCTATCTGGGCGGCTGGCTGGCCAGATATCCGCGGCTCGAGGTCGACGTGACGCTGACCGACGATATCGTCGACCTGCTCGGCGAGCGCATCGACCTGTCCGTGCGGCTCGGCAGTCCCGCTTCGTACGACACCGTCGTGGCGCGCGAGATCGGGCGCTTTCGCCGGCGCGTGGCAGCGAGTCCCGCCTATCTCGAACAGCACGGCAGTCCCGAGGAGCCCGCCGATCTGGTCAATCATCGCTGCCTCCGGTTCAGCTACGGCACGCGTGACCAGGTCTGGACCTTCCGCCAGGGCGAGCGCGAGACCAAGGTGCCGGTCAACGGACACTTCCGCTGCAATAACGCCGAGGTCCTGCGCGAAGTCGCGCTGGCGGGCGGTGGGATCTGCCTGCTGCCGGACTGGCTGGCCGATGACGATATCGAAAGCCAGCGGCTGGTGCCGCTGTTCGATGAATGGTCGGTCAACCCGGATCAGGCCAGCTCGGCGATCTCCGCGCTGTATCTGCCGAACCAGCGCGGTTCGCGGCGGATTGCGGCCTTCCTCGATTTTCTGGCAGCGCTCCCGGGGCCCACCCGACATCGCGACTGAGCGCACGCGCCGGCGGCCTGTTATTGCCACCGGTATTGCCGCCAGGCGCGCTCAGGCGGCCTTGGGATAGTCGGTATAGCCCACTGCGGTGCCACCGAAGAACGTGGCCGGGTCGGGCGTATTGAGCGCGGCCGATGTCCTGAGCCGCCAGGGCAGGTCGGGATTGGCGATAAACGGGCGGCCAAACGCGATGATGTCCGCACGCCCGTCCGCGATCGCTTTTTCCGCGCTCCGTGCGTCGTAGCCGCCTGCCAGCATCACCACGCCGTGGTAGGTGGCGCGCATGTCGAGAATCAATGCATCCCAGCGTGGATCGACGATGTCGTCCTTGACCGTGCCGACCATCGCCGGCTCCACCAGGTGCAGGTATGCCAGTGGCCAGTCGTTGAGGCGGCGTGCGATATAGCCGAAGGTTGCTGCGGGCGTGGCGTCGCCCATGCCCATGAAACGGCCCATGGGCGTCAGGCGTACGCCGACCCGTCCCGGCCCGACTTCCGCCGTAATGGCATCGACCACTTCCAGCAACAGGCGTGCGCGGTTCTCGATGCTGCCGCCGTAGGCGTCGGTGCGATGGTTGCTCGCCGAGTTGATGAACTGGTCCAGCAGATAGCCATTGCCGGCGTGGATCTCCACGCCATCCACGCCCGCCGCCATGGCATTGCGCGCGGCCTGGCGGTAGTCCCGCACGATTTCCGCGATGCCCGCGGTCGTCAGTGCCTGCGGCGTCGGCACGTCGGCCCAGACGCCCTTGCCGCTGGCGTCCACCACGAATGTCTTGCCGGGCGCCGGCAAGGCACTCGGGGCCACCGGTAGCGCACCACCGGGCTGGAAGGAGGGATGGGACACGCGGCCGACGTGCCAGAGCTGCAGGAAGATGCGGCCGCCTTCGGCATGCACGGCCGCCGCCACGGCACGCCAGCCTTCGATCTGCTCGGGCGTGTGGATGCCCGGCGTCCATGCATAGCCCTGGCCCTGCTGCGAAATCTGCGTGGCCTCGCTGATGATCAACGCCGCCGACGCGCGCTGCCGATAGTATTCGACGTTCATGGCGTCAGGCACGTTGCCGGGCTGCCCGGCACGCGATCGGGTCAGCGGCGCCATGGCGACCCGGTGGTTCAGTTTCAGGGGGCCGATCTCGATCGGTGCAAACAGGTGTGAGGTCGTGAGCAAAGGGTAGGTCATGACAACGACTCCGGGGGTCAGGTTGGAACAGGGCGCGACCAGGGCGCAACAAGGCAGCAACAAAGCAGCAACAAGGCAGCAACAAGGCAGCGGTAGAGCCGCGATAAGGAGAAGAAGCGATGGCGGGGCGATCACGCGTGGATCTCAGCGACGCGACGCCATCGCCAGCGCCGCCAGCGCGAGCGTGGCCAGCCCGCTGCCCGCGGCAACCACGCCGGCCCAACCGAGATGCGTGTACAGCGTGCTGGCCATTGCCGAACCCACGGCGCCGCCGGCAAAGATGGCCGTCATGTAAAGCGCATTCAGGCGGCCGCGGCTGGCGGCATCGAGCGCATAGATCGCACGCTGGCCCAGCACCATGTTCATCTGCACGGCAAAGTCCAGCACGACGCCGGTAAGCGCCAGCCAGTACAGGCTACTCGCGCCGCCGGCGAGGCCCGGCACAAAGCTGACAGCCGCCGCGACCATCGCAATGTACGACGCCATGCGGGTATGGCCAGCGTCGGCGAGTCGTCCGGCAATGGGCGCCGCTACGGCACCGAGCGCACCGACCAGGGCGAACACGCCGATTTGCGACTGCGAGAGCGCGAAGCGGCCGGCGAGCTCGAGCGGGACGGCGGTCCAGAACAGGCTGAAGGCCGCAAACAACAGGGCCTGGTACAGCGCACGCTGGCGCAGCACGGCATAGCGCGTGAACAGATGCCACAGCGATACCAGCAGCTCCCGATAGCTGGCCCGATGCTGAGGCGTGCGGCGCGGCAGGGTGGTGGCGATGATGCCTACCGTCACCAGCGTCATCGCGGCGGCGATATAGAACACCGCACGCCAGCCGAAATACTGCGCGAGCAGGCTCGACAGCGGCCGGGACAGAAGAATGCCGGACAGCAGGCCGCCCATGATGGTGCCGACCGTACGTCCGCGCAGTGCTTCCGGCGCGAGGTGCGCGGCCAGCGGAATCAGGATCTGCACGCTGACCGAGCTGAGGCCCAGCAGCAGCGACACCAGCAGAAACATGCTCGGGTGCGATGCGGTGGCGGCGCCGACCAGGCTGATTGCCGCGGCCACCCCGCTGATGGTCAGCAGGCGCCGGTTCTCGTGCAGATCGGCCAGCGGCACCAGGAAGAAAAGGCCGACCGCATAGCCAATCTGCGTCAGCGACACGATCACGCTGGCACTTTGCGCGGACAGCCCTACCGCGGGCGCAATCAGCTCGATGATGGGCTGGGCGTAGTAGAGGTTGGCGACCAGCACGCCGGCGCACAGGGCAAACAGCGCGACCAGCACGCCGGACATCGGTGCCGCCGCGTGACCGGCGGTATCCAGGGCAGGGGAGGTGGTGGTTTTCATGGCTCGGACGATTCGTTGCAGTACCCCGAGCTTACGAAGCAGCAAGCGCAATTTGAATCACAACGCCGAGCAAGTCAGCGTTGCGTTGCGCGCAAAGACCACGGCGTGCGCTGACCGAAGGGCCACGTGGCCCGCCAGCAGGGCGGTGGATCGTCCTCTTGCACTTCGCTACTTGTTCGTATAAAACGCTACCAAATGGTAGCGAGGGCGCGTTCGATGAAGTCCGGTGAGCCGTCGACCATTTCCAGGCATCTGTGCGTCGAAGCACGTCGATGCCACCAGGCACGAGTGAGAGACCCACTGAAGGAGCCCAACCATGCGCAGTCTTCTGCCGAAACTCATGGCTGTTGTTCTCGTATCCATCGTGGCCGGATGCGGGGGCGACGATCCGGACCCCACTGCGCGCCTGCGCGTCCTGCACGCGTCGCCGGATGCACCGAATGTCGATGTGCTGGTCGATGGCAACAAGGTGCTTTCCAATGTTCCCTATTCGGCGGTGTCCAGCTACCTGACCCTGACCGCCGGCACGCATCGCATCACGGTCAATGCGGCGGGCACCGCCACCACGGTCATCGACGTATCGCCGACGCTCGCCGCGGACGGTGCGTACACGGCCATCGCCGCGAACTTCGTCGCCAGTATCCAGCCGCTGCTCGCCACCGATCAGACCCAGGCGCCCGCGACAGGACAGTCGCGCCTGCGCGTGATCCATGCCGCGCCCGATGCCGGGCCGGTGGATATCCTGGTCAATGGCCAGGTGGTGTTGTCCAACGTGGCGTTCGGCGCGATCAGCAGCTATCTTCCGCTCGCGGCCGGCAACTACAACGTCCAGGTGAACGTGGCGGGGACGGCGACCACCGCCATCCAGGCCACGGTCTCGCTCGGCTCCGGCGTCAACTACAGCGCCGTCGCGATCGGTTCGGTGAAGACCGCGGCGAGCAATCCGCTTGGGCTGAAGGTGCTGACGGACGGTTGACTGTCCTCGATACCCCGGTCCGCGCCCGCGTCCGGATCCGTATCCCACCTCCACCTCCACCTCCACATCCACATCCACATCCGCGCGGGCGTGACCTGCGACCCGGCCATCCCTCCCGCTCGCGGGATGCGCCGGGCTGCGCGATTATCAATCGTCGCTTCAAAAACCTTCAAGCATCCAACCCTGTTTCCTCCTGGCCCGGCAGCCTACATTGGCGTGAAAGCGAAACCTCCATGCGCGCTTCGGTAAAAGACATGGAGCCAACTCCAGCCTTCTACAGCCATGAAATACAAGCAGCTTGGCAATACCGGAATCCTCGTGTCGCAGCTCTGCCTGGGAACCATGACGTTCAGCAGCGGGCAAGGTATCTATCAGCATATCGGCAACGTGGGTCAGGACACGGCCGACCAACTCGTCAAGGCCAGCCTGGATGCGGGCATCAATTTCTTCGATACGGCGGACGTCTATTCCGCTGGCGAAAGCGAGTCGACGCTCGGCAACGCCTTCAGGAATCTGGGCGTGCCGCGCACGGATTTTGTGCTGGCCACCAAGGGCTACAGTCGCATGGGCCCGGGCCGCAACGATGTCGGTGCCTCGCGCGGCCATCTGATGGACGCGGTTCACGCCAGCCTGCGACGCCTGCACACCGACCATATCGACCTGTACCAGATCCACGCCACCGACACGGTGACGCCGATCGAGGAAACCCTGCGGGCACTGGATGACCTGATCACGCAGGGCAAGGTCCGCTACATCGGCGTGTCCAACTGGGCCGCCTGGCGCATCGCCACGGCCCTGGGCATCTCGAATGCCAGGCACTATGCAAGATTCGCCACGGTCCAGGCGTACTACTCGGTCGCGGGCCGCGATCTGGAGCGCGAACTCGTGCCGCTGATGCAGCACGAGAAGCTCGGCCTGATGGTGTGGAGTCCGCTGGCAGGCGGGTTGCTGTCCGGTCGCTTCAGCCGGCACAACCAGAACCCGGCGGGCTCGCGCCGCTCCGCATTCGATTTCCCGATCGTCGACAAGGCGCGCGCCTGGGACGTACTGGACGTGATGGCGCCAATTGCCGCGCGGCACGGATGCAGTGTGGCGCGGATCGCCCTGGCGTGGCTGCTCTCGCGCGAGGTGGTGACCAGCGTGATCGTGGGGGCGAAGCGACTCGATCAGTTGACCGACAACATCGAGGCGGCAAAGATCGAACTCACGCGCGACGAGCTCGCGGCGATCGACGCGGCCAGCACGCTGCCCCCGGAATACCCGGGCTGGATGCTCGAGACCCAGGGCGCGGATCGTCTGGGTCCGGTGGATCTGTGGGCCGGCAAGACGACCAGTTGATCCGCTGATCCGTCGGTCCGCTGCCCGGCTGGTCCGCGGGCCGGGGGCAAGGTGCCCGCCGCGCCGGCCGAGGCTACTTCGGGAAATGGGTGACCAGAAAATCGATCAGGCTCGCCAGCTTGCGCGTCATCTGTCTGTCCTGCAGATAGACGATGTGCAGCGGCCGGTCGGGCGCGCCGAATTCCTCCAGCAGCGGGATCAGGCGTCCGGCGCCGATATCGGCATCGGCCAGATCGCGCGGCAGCATGGCAATGCCAAGCCCGGCCAGGGTCGCCGCTCTCAGCGCCGGCATATTGTTGGTACTGAACCGGCCCTTGATGGCGACGGCGGTAGACTCGCGGCGACGGCCGAACTTCCAGTTCCATTGCGCGACGGTATTGTGAAATGCCAGGCAGGTATGTGCGCCCAGATCGCCGAGGGACCTGGGCACGCCGTGCGCCGCCAGGTAGGAGGGCGCCGCGCATGCGACCAGGTGCGTCCTGCCCAGCTCGCGCGCCACCAGTCCGCTGTCCGGCAGTTCCCCATAACGGATGCCGGCATCGAAGCCGCCCTCGATCAGGTCAACCACCTTGTCGCTGAAGATCAGCTCGACCTCGACTTCGGGGTAGGTCTCGACGTACCGGGCGAGCAACGGTACGAGCGTGTGGGAGCTCAGGCTGACCACGGCGCTGATCCGCAGCATGCCCTTGGGATTGGACCGCTGCTCGCGCGCGCTGGTCTCGGCCTGCTCGATGCGCGCGAGGATATCCACGCACTGCTCGTAGTAGGCGCGGCCGATATCGGTCAGGCTCTGCCTGCGCGTGGTCCGGTGCAACAGCCTGGCGCCGAGCCGCTCCTCGGGGGCATGCCAAGATAAGGACAATCGGCTATCATAAGCCTTGTGGTTATATAGGCAAGCAAAAACATTCCATTCAGTTATAACGCTGGTCTGGAATTTTGCCACCATCCTCGGCTAGACTGGCTGGCCCTTCAGAGATTGCCGAGATCCTGTATGGCCACCGTCGAGCGTACCGCCTACCCGCGTTTCCCGAAGGTTTTCTCCACCAAGGAGCTACAGGCGTGCTACACGCCGGGTGCTGAGGAACTGGAGTGGTCCACCCGCTCAACCCGTGGACAAGGTCCGCGACTTGGCTTGCTGGTACTGCTGAAGGTCTTCCAGCAACTGCATTACTTCCCCAACCTGGACAGCATTCCCGTCGTCGTGATCGACCATGTGCGCGCCAGCGCTGGTCTGGCGCAAGATGCCGCGTTTGGCTATGACCGCAAGCTGTCCCCTACGCTATACCGGCATTACACGGCGGTGCGCGAATTTCTCGGCGTCCAGCCCTATATTGGCACCGATGCCAACGAGGTCACGATCCGGGCCGCGCGCGAAGCCGCGGAAACGATGGACCAGCAGGTGGACATCATCAACGCCACCATAGATGCGCTGATCCTGCACCAGGTCGAGCTGCCAGCGTTCTCCACCCTAGACAACATTGCCGAACAGATTCACACCCGCACGCAGACCGCGCTGTTTCGACGCGTCGCAAGGCGCTTGTCGGATGAGGAACGGCAACGGCTGGACCAGCTTCTCATCCGGGAGTTCACCAACCGCCTGACCGCCTACAACAACATCAAGCGCCACGCGCGCCGTCCATCACGCAAGCATCTCAACCTACTCATAGAACACCTGACCTTACTTGATGGTCTTGGCGATTTCTCTGGCGCAATCGCAGGCGTGCCCGCCTCGAAGCTGCGCTCGCTGGCCGGACAGGCCATGAGCCTGGACGCGGCCAATTTACGGGAGATCCTGCCTGAGAAGCGCTACACGCTGATCGTTGCCTTGCTCAACCATATGCGCGTGCGCACCCGCGACGATCTCGCGGAGATGTTCATCCGGCGCATGGGCGCCATCCACAAGCGGGCGCGCGACGAGATGGAGCGCATCCAGTCTCATCAGCGCGCGCAGATGGAGAAGCTGGTCACCTTGCTCGACGGCGTGGTGGATATCGTCGCCGACGGCCAGGACGACGCGCTGATCGGCCGGCAGGTGCGCTGCTTCCTTGCGCCGTCCGGCGATCTGGAGCCGCTGCGCGAGAGCTGCGCCGAGGTGCGGGCCTTCAGCGGCAACAACTACTTGCCGCTGCTATGGCGGCATTTCCGCGCGCACCGCTCCGTGATGCTGCGCCTGGCGCAGGTGCTGGAATGGGAGTCGACCAGCCAGTCGCGCACGCTGCTGGCGGCACTTGCGGTGGTGCTGGAGAACGAATCCCTGCATCGCGAATGGATCGCCGCCGACGTCGATGTGAGCTTCGCCTCGGAACGGTGGCGAAAGCTGGTGCGCCGCCCCCACGACCAGGGCGCCCCCACCAATCGGCGCTACCTGGAACTCTGCGTGCTCTCGCATATGGTCAACGAGCTACGCTCCGGCGACCTGTGCGTGGTGGGGTCGGATGCCTTTGCCGATTACCGTGCGCACCTACTGCCCTGGCGGGAATGCGAACGGCGCCTGCCCGAATACTGCGCCAAGCTGGACATGCCGGCCAACGCGCAGGACTTCGTGGCGCATCTACGCCAGTGGCTGACCGACACGGCGCGTACGCTGGATGCCAGTTTTCCCGACAAGCGCCAGCACGTCACCATCGGCCAGGACGGCGAACCCGTGCTCAAGCGGACGATCGCCAGGGAGATCCCGGCCAGCGCGGTGGCCCTGCAACAGGCGCTGATCCGGCGCATGCCCACGCGCAATCTGCTGGACGTGCTGGCCAACATCGAGCACTGGACCCACTTCACGCGGCACTTCGGCCCGCTCTCCGGCAGCGACCCCAAGATCCGCAATGCCGCCGAGCGCTACCTGCTGACTATCTTCGCCATGGGCTGCAACCTGGGGCCCACCCAGGCCGCCCGCCATATGGGGGATCGGGTCACGCCGCACATGATGTCGTTCGTCAACCGCCGGCATCTGAGCCTGGAGCGTCTCGAAACCGCGCAGCGGGAATTGATCGAACTGTATCTGCGGCTCGACCTGCCCAAGCACTGGGGGGATGGCAAGACCGTCGCGGCTGACGGCACTCAGTACGACTTCTACGACAACAACCTGCTGGCCGGCTACCACTTCCGCTACCGCAAGATGGGCGCGGTGGCCTACCGGCACGTGGCCGACAACTACATCGCGGTGTTCCGGCATTTCATTCCGCCCGGCGTGTGGGAAGCCATCTACGTGATCGAGGGTCTGCTCAAGGCCGGCTTGAGTGTCGAGGCCGATACCGTGCACGCCGACACCCAGGGCCAGTCGGCCGCGGTGTTCGCCTTCACGCATCTGCTGGGCATCAACCTGATGCCGCGCATCCGCAACTGGCAGGATCTGAAGCTTTACCGAGCCGATGCCAACACCAAATACAAGCACATCGACCGGCTGTTCTCGGACATCGTGGACTGGGACCTGATCGCCTTCCACTGGCAGGACCTGATGCAGGTAGCGCTATCGATTCAGGCCGGAACAATCTCCTCGCCGCTCCTGCTGCGCCGGTTCGGCTCGGAAAGCCGCCGCAACCGCCTGTTTCTGGCGGCGCAGGAACTCGGCAAGGTCGTGCGCACGGCGTTCCTGCTCGAATGGATCGGCAGCCGCGAGTTGCGCCAGGAGATCACCGCGACCACCAACAAGATCGAGTCCTACAATGGCTTTGCCAAATGGTTCTCGTTCGGCGGTGACGTGCTGGCCGAAAACGACCCCGACGAACAGCAGAAGCGCCTGCGCTACAACGACCTGATCGCCTCGGCCGTGATTCTTCAGAACACGGCGGATATGATGCAGGCCCTGCGCGCGATGGTGAAGGAAGGGATCAAGGTCGACGTGGCCGACATCGGCTTCCTGAGTCCCTACCTCACCAGCAACATCAAGCGCTTCGGCGACTATAAACTCAATTTGGAGCGGTTGCCGGAAGCCTGGATTCGCGACAGCCTCTTTGCCGGCCCCGCCCATTCCGTCCGCAAACCGCGTCATGCCTGACACCGATACCCCTTACGGCAGGGTCGACGCCGAGGCGTTGCAAGCGCTTCGGGACACGTTCGACACGACCACCATCCTGCGCGTGGTGGAACAACTCGATGCGATCCGCGCGCGTTGCTGTGAGCCAGCCGGGCTGCGCGACGATCTGCTGTGCTTGCACGGCATGGCACATACTCTGATCAACGGCGCCGCATTGTCGTATCCAACCACTGGTCCGACCCTCGTGGACCAAGCCGAGGCCATCATAGAAGAACTGGACGACTGGATCGTGCTGCTCAAGCGCGCCGTGCATGCGCTGCGCCCACTAGAGCCGCTGCGCCCCCGCGACGATGTCTGACTCGGCCAGGTCGCTTGCCCGTCGAGACGGCACATGTGAGGCCGGCTGCGACGAAGCGGCAGAGCAAAAGCCGGAACGAGCTGGAGCAGCGTAGCCGCATCCACTACGCCCTTTGGCGAACTTTTCCCGCTTGCAGCGACGCGATCAGCGGGCAGGATACGTTGCCCTGTCGGGCATGGCAGGCGCACACCAGATCGGACAGCACAGCCTCCATGCGTCTCAGGTCAGCCAGCTTTGCGCGCACGTCGTTGAGCTTGCGCTCGGCCAGACTGCTGGCTTCCTCGCAATGGGTGCCGTCCTCCAGGCGAAGCAGTTCGCCAATTTCTTCCAGACTGAATCCCAGCCGCTGGGCCGCTTTCACGAACCTCACGCGCGTCACATCCGCTTCGCCATAGCGGCGGATGCTGCCATAAGGCTTGTCCGGCTCCGGCAGCAGCCCCTTGCGCTGGTAGAACCGAATGGTTTCCACATTGATCTCGGCCGCCTTGGCGAAGGCGCCAATGGTCAAATTCTCCAAGTTGCGCTCCATCCCGCTTGACTCCGTACAAAACTACGGAAGTAAGCTTACGTTATCCCTTCCCGATTCGAAAGACCAAGCGCATGTCGAAACCGCAACACGGGCGCAGTGCACTCTTTGCCGGCGGGCTGGCCGCCATCCTCGCCTCCACCTGCTGCCTGGGGCCGTTGGTCCTGGTCGCGCTCGGTTTCAGCGGGGCCTGGATCGGTAACCTGACCGCGCTGGAGCCATATCGGCCCCTGTTTATCGGCACGGCGCTGGTGGCACTGTTGTTCGGCTGGCGGCGCATTTTCCGCCCGGCGCAAATCTGCAAGCCGGGCGAGGCCTGCGCTATCCCGCAGGTACGCGCCACCTACAAGCTCATTTTCTGGGCCGTCGCCCTGCTGGTTCTGGTTGCGCTCGGATTTCCCTACGTGATGCCATTTTTCTACTGATCAGGAGTTCGCCATGAAGAAGCTGTTTGCCGCCCTCGCGCTCGCCGCCGTCGCTCCCGCGTGGGCCGCCATGCAAACCGTCACGCTGTCCGTGCCGGGCATGACTTGCGAAACCTGCCCGATCACGGTCAAAAAGGCGCTCTCCAAGGTCGACGGCGTGAGCAAGACCGACGTGAGCTTCGAGAAGCGCCAGGCCGTCGTCACCTTTGACAATGCCAAGACCAGCGTGCAGAAACTGACCAAGGCGACCGAGGACGCGGGCTATCCGTCCAGCGTCAAGCGGTAAGCCCCGCAGCGAACGCGGGAGCAAGATCATGGGACTGATCACGCGCGTGGCCAACAAGGCAGGGGCGCTCGGCGGCATCGTCTCGGCGATGGGTTGCGCAAGTTGCTTTCCCGCCATCGCCGGCCTGGGCGCGGCCATTGGCCTGGGCTTCCTGAGCCAGTACGAAGGGCTGTTCATAAGCGTCCTGCTGCCAGGGTTCGCTGGCATCGCGCTGCTCGCCAATGCGACCGCCTGGCTTAACCATCGGCAGTGGCAACGGACTGCGCTCGGCGTGATCGGCCCCCTCCTGGTGCTGGCCGCGGTGTATTTGACGGTTGGCTGGCGCAGCGAGGCGCTGCTCTATGTCGGCCTGGCCTTCATGGTCGTGGTATCGATCTGGGACTTCGTCTCGCCGGCAAAGTGCTGCGGGGCACCGAACGCCTGTGAACCCCCGGCCAAGCGCGGCTGACCGCGTTGGCCGCTGCCGAAGTGAACATAGGAACTGTAGTATGACCCAATTGAAGATCACTGGCATGACCTGCGACTCGTGCGCCGTCCACGTTAAGGATGCCTTGGAGAAGGTGCCGGGCGTGCGGTCTGCGGTCGTGTCCTATCCGAAGGGGACGGCGCAACTCGCTACCGACCCCGGCACGTCGCCGGATTCGTTGACCGCTGCCGTGGCCGGCCTCGGCTACCGGGTCATGCTCGCCGAGGCCCCGCCGGCGGAAAAGCGCGGCAGCCTGCTCGACAAGGCGTTGGGCTGGCTGAGCGGCGGTGACAAGTCCGGGGACGAAGCCGGCAGCCTGCATATCGCCATCATCGGCAGCGGCGGCGCCGCGATGGCGGCGGCGCTCAAGTCCGTCGAGCAAGGTGCGCAGGTCACCCTGATCGAGCGCGGCACCATTGGTGGCACCTGTGTCAACGTTGGCTGCGTGCCGTCCAAGATTATGATCCGCGCGGCCCACATTGCCCACCTGCGCCGCGAAAGCCCATTCGACGGCGGCATCCCGGCCACACCGCCGGCGATCTCGCGCGAACGCCTGCTGGCCCAGCAGCAGGGGCGCGTCGATGAGCTGCGCCACGCCAAGTACGAGGGCATCCTGGCAAGCACCCCGGCCATCACGGTGCTGCGCGGCGAGGCCCACTTCCAGAACGAGCATGCCCTGATCGTGCGCCTGGCCGAGGGCGGCGAGCGCGAGGTGGCATTTGACCGCTGCCTGATCGCCACTGGCGCCAGCGCGGCCGTGCCGCCGATCCCCGGCCTGCAGGACACCCCCTACTGGACCTCGAACGAGGCGCTGGCCAGCGACTCCCTGCCCAAGCGGCTGGCCGTGATCGGCTCGTCGGTGGTGGCCGTGGAGCTGGCGCAGGCCTTCGCCCGGCTCGGCAGCAAGGCCACGATCCTGGCGCGCAGCACGCTGTTTTTCCGGGAAGATCCGGCCATCGGCGAGGCCGTGGCAGGCGCCTTCCGTGCCGACGGCATCACGGTGCTGGAACACACGCAGGCCAGCCAGGTGGCCTACGCGAACGGCGAATTCGTGCTCACCACTGGGCACAGCGAAATTCGCGCCGACCAGTTGCTGGTCGCCACCGGCCGCGCGCCCAACACGCGTGAGCTGGCACTGGAGGCGGCGGGGGTGACGGTCAACTCGCAGGGTGCGATCGTCATCGACCATGGCATGCGCACCACGGCGCCGCATATCTACGCCGCCGGCGACTGCACCGACCAGCCGCAATTCGTCTACGTGGCGGCGGCAGCCGGCACTCGCGCCGCGATCAACATGACCGGAGGCGATGCTGCGCTCGATCTGAGCACGATGCCGGCGGTCGTGTTTACCGACCCGCAGGTCGCCACCGTGGGCTACAGCGAAGCGGAAGCGCACCATGACGGCATCGAGACCAATAGCCGGCTGCTGACGCTCGACAACGTGCCGCGCGCGCTCGCCAATTTCGACACGCGTGGCTTCATCAAGCTGGTCGCTGAGGCAGGATCGGACCGCTTGATCGGCGTGCAAGCGGTGGCGCCGGAAGCAGGTGAAATGATCCAGACGGCAGCATTGGCGATCCGGGCGCGGATGACCGTGCAGGAGCTGGCAAACCAGTTGTTCCCATACCTGACAATGGTCGAGGGACTCAAACTGGCCGCGCAGACCTTCTCCAGGGATGTGGCGCAACTATCCTGCTGTGCAGGCTGAGGAACAACCGCGCTCATTTCAGCCGCCTCAGTGCCGATGCCTGTCGCATTCAGGTCCATTGGGTAGCCAGCTCGCTCGCGCGTCTGCGGCATCGTTCTTGTTGCTGAGGTTAAATGCCGTGACGAACTTTGCCGGCATCAGCTAGGCGTTAGGAGAGACAAAGCGTGAACAAATCGTCAATTTGGAAAGTCATCTTGATTGTGTGCGCTGCCATCGGCGTGATTGCCATTCTTGGTGTGGTAGGCATGCTTTTGATGCATCAGCGCATGATGGGTGGCCTGAGCTGTTGCTAGCCCGGATGCAAGCAAAGTAGCGGCGGCGCCTGGGCGTCGCCCGTACCATGATGATTCAATGGAAGCCCAGCCGTGCGCGCCATTGCAAGGAGATAACCAGTGGACGACCCCTTTCCGACCGCTATTTACGCCGTCTCGTCGGCCTCCTGGTGCGCTTGCGCGAGACCGTGCCATGTTGGTTGCGGGTTCGCCGGCGAGAGCCGTGCCGTCGCCGCAGATACCAAGCAAACAGTCCGAGCATACAAAGGATGATTGCCAGTGAGCTCAGGACGACAACAAGCACATCGTGTGGCAGATCAAAAGGGGAGCGGCGCACGATAGAAATTCGATTTGGATCCGGTCAGCCGGGCCCCTTGCGCAACGGCGACCCGAAAGCAGGCGGCTTGACATTGTCAGGCCTGATGGAAGGTCAAGGCGCGCACGGCCGTTGGCAGCAAGCCGTACGCGCATGGCGCGGATTATTTGCGCTGCATGTCCACGACCGTCGGCGCGCCATCCACCTTGTCGAAGGTCACCGACACGGCATCGCCTTCCTTGAACTTGCTAAGCGAGGCGCGATCCTTGACCGGAAACGCCATGGTCATGCCTGGCATACCCAAGTTCTCAATCGGGCCGTGCTTGAGCGTAACCTTGCCGGTCTGCGCATCGATCTTCTTGGTTTCTGCGGACACCGGCCGAGGCGCTTGTTGTGAGGCAGCGGGTGCCTTCATGTCCATGCCGTCCATCGAACCCGCGGCGAACACGGCCGGCGCGGTAATCAGGGCCAGGGCGGCGGCGAGGGTCTTGAGGTGTTTCATTGCGATTCCTCCTGAGGTGTGAGGTTGGGGGAAAGGGAAGTCTGCTTGATCTGACGGCGGCGTAGCAGCAAATACACCGCCGGGACCACAAACATGGACAGCAGCGGCGCCGTCACCATGCCGCCGACCATCGGTGCAGCGATGCGCTGCATCACTTCTGAGCCGGTGCCGTGCGACCACATGATGGGAAGCAGGCCGGCCAGAATCACCGCCACGGTCATCGCCTTCGGGCGCACACGCAGCACGGCGCCTTCCTGGATGGCATCGTGCAGAGCCGCGAGATTGATTTGCCCATCCTCGAGCCGTTCCTGCCAGGCATGTTTCAGGTAGAGCAGCATGATGACGCCGAATTCGGCAGCGACCCCAGCGAGAGCGATGAAGCCGACAATCCCGGCCACGGACAGGTTGTACCCTAGCAGATAGAGTAGCCAGAAGCCGCCGATCAAGGCCAGCGGCAGGGTCCCCATGATGAGCAGCGCCTCATCCAGCCGTCCGAACACCAGGTACAGCAAGACGAAGATGATCAGCAGGGTGAACGGGACCACCACCTTCAGCTTGGCGGTGGCGCGCTCGAGATACTCGAACTGCCCCGACCAGCTCAACGAGTACCCGGCTGGCATCGGGACGGCTTTGGCGACCGCCGTCTGCATGTCCTGCACCGCCGAACGCAGGTCTCTGCCGCGAATGTCGACGTAGATCCACCCTGAAAGTCGCGCGTTTTCACTGCGCAGCATGGGCGGCCCTTGCACGACCTGGATGCGCGCAACGTCGGCCAGCGTGATTTGCAGCCCCTTGTCGGTCACGATCGGCAGACTGCGCAGTTGCTCGATGGAGTCCCGATAGTCGCGGGGATACCGGACATTGATCGGAAAGCGCGCGAGCCCGTCGACCACTTCGCCGACGTTTTCGCCACCGATGGCCGATGAGACGATCGCCTGAACGTCTTCAATGTTCAGGCCGTACCGACCCGCAGCGCCCCGATCGATATCGACGTCGATGTACCGGCCGCCCGTGAGCCGTTCGGCCAGCGCGGAGGTGACGCCGGGAACCGTCTTGACGGCCTCCTCGATGCGCGTGGCCAGGCGATCAATTTCCTTCAGATCCGTACCGGCGACCTTGATCCCCACCGGACTTTTGATGCCGGTGGCGAGCATGTCGATGCGGTTGCGGATCGGCGGCACCCAGATGTTGGATAGCCCTGGCACCTTGACGACGCGATCGAGCTCCTCCACCAGCTTGTCGGTGGTCATGCCGGCACGCCATTGGTCCTTCGGCTTGAACTGGATGGTGGTCTCGAACATCTCTATCGGCGCCGGATCGGTTGCGGTATCGGCGCGGCCCGCCTTGCCGTACACCGTCGCGACCTCCGGCACGGTCTTGATCAGTCGATCGGTCTGCTGCAGGAGCTGGGAGGCTTTGCCTGCGGAGAGACCTGGCAACGCCGAGGGCATATAGAGCAGATCCCCTTCATCCAGGGGCGGCATGAATTCCCCACCAATGCGCATAATTGGCCACGCGGTAGCGATGAGCAGCACGGCGGCAATCGCCAGCGTGGTCTTCGGATACGTGAGCACCTTGCCGAGCAGCGGCTGGTAGCCGCGAATAAGCCAACGGTTGAGCGGATTGGCCTGCTCCGACGGAATCTTGCCGCGGATCATATAACCCATCAAAACCGGTACCAAGGTGACGGACAATCCCGCCGCGGCCGCCATGGAATAGGTCTTGGTAAAGGCGAGCGGCGAGAAAAGCCGGCCCTCCTGCGCCTCCAGCGTGAACACCGGAATAAACGACAGCGTGATGATCAGTAGCGAGAAGAACAGGGCCGGCCCGACCTCGGCCGCCGACTCGCCAATGACGCGCCAGCGCTCATGCTCGCTGAGTTCGCGCTGCGGGTTGTCGGCATGCCAGTGCTCGAGATGCTTGTGCGCGTTCTCGATCATGACCACCGCGGCATCGACCATTGCACCGATGGCGATGGCAATGCCCCCCAGTGACATGATGTTGGCATTCACGCCCTGGTAGCGCATCACCAGGAGGGCGGCCAGCACGCCCAGCGGCAGCGAGACGATGGCCACCAGCGCCGAGCGCAAGTGAAAGAGAAACACCAGGCAGACCAGTGCCACGACCGCAAATTCCTCGATCAGCTTGGTGGTGAGGTTGTCCACCGCTCGCTTGATCAGCGCCGAGCGGTCGTATGTCGTGACGATCTCAACGCCATTTGGCAGGCTCGTTTGCAAGGTGGCGAGCTTGGTCTTGACCGCTTCAATGGTCTCCAGGGCATTCTTGCCTGACCGCAGCACGATGACGCCGCCGGCAACTTCGCCCTGGCCATTCAGTTCGGCAATGCCACGCCGCATTTCGGGGCCGAGCTGCACGGTGGCAACGTCGCCCAGCCGTACCGGGATGCCCGCCTCGCTGGTGACCAGCGGAATCTGGCGAAAGTCGTCCAGCGTTTTCAGGTAACCGGACGCCCGGACCATGTACTCCGCTTCGCCCAACTCCAGCACCGAGCCGCCGGTTTCCTGGTTGGCGCCCTTGAGCGCTGCCAGCACCTTGGCTTGCGACAGGTTATAGGCGCGCAGCCGATCCGGCATCAGCACGATCTGGTATTGCTTGACCATGCCGCCGAGCGAGGCCACTTCGGCGACGTTGGGGAGGGACTTGAGCTCGAAGCGCAGGAACCAGTCCTGTAGCGCCCGTAGCTGGCTGAGGTCATGCTGGCCGGTCTTGTCAACCAAGGCATACTCATAGATCCAGCCGACGCCGGTGGCATCGGGGCCGAGCGCGGGCTTGGCTGCTGCCGGCAGCCGCGATTGCACCTGGTTCAGGTACTCCAGCACGCGCGAGCGCGCCCAGTACAGGTCGGTCCCGTCCTCGAATAGCACGTAGACATAGGAATCGCCGAAGAACGAATAGCCGCGCACGGTCTTGGCGCCGGGCACGGACAGCATCGTCGTGGTCAGGGGATAGGTGACCTGGTTTTCTACGATCTGGGGCGCCTGGCCGGGGAATGGCGTGCGGACGATCACCTGCACGTCGGACAGGTCCGGCAGTGCATCGAGCGGTGTACTGCGCACGGCCCACGAGCCCCAGGCGGTAAGCATGGCAGTTGCCAGCAGCACCAGGAAGCGATTGCGGATGGAAGTAAGGATAAGCCGGACGATCATGGTTTGGCTCCCTGCGCAGAGGTGGCGGGCTCAACCGATGACAGGGTCGCCGCGCCTTCGTTGTTCAGGTGGAAGCGGAACCGGATGCGATCACCCGGCTTGAACCCCTTCGGCATGCCTGACGGCGGCGCAGCAAAGTCCATGGTCATGGCGCCCCACTGTGCCGACGGGATCGGGCCGTGGGAAATCGTCATGCCTGCAGCGCTCACCGCCTCCACACGCCCGACGCCTTCGTGCTCCGGCCCTGCAGCCGCGGCGGCTGGTGCCGAAGCGGCTGGCGCTGCCGTCATGCGCTGCGCGGTACCGCGCAGGCTGGCTTCGGAGTCGATCAGAAACTGCCCGGAGACCACGACCTTCTGCCCAGCCTTGAGGCCTTCGATCACCTCGGTCTGCCCGCCAGCGGCGGCACCCGTCTTGACCTCGACGGGGCTGAAGCCATCCTGGCCGGTTTCCACCATGGCGATCGTGCGCGTCCCGGTGCGGATCAGCGACTCGGTCGGGACAAGCAGGCGGTCGGGACAAGCAGGCGGTCGGGTCCAGGTGAGGCACCAAAGCGGGCAGTCACGAACATGCCTGGCAACAACTGACGGCCCTTGTTCTGCAACTCGATCCGCACCTTGATAGTTCGGGTGCCTGTGTTGATGTCTGGAAGGATGGCGTTGACCTTGCCGGTCAGCGTTTGTCCGGGCAGGGCTGCCGCGACTGCCGACACGTTTTGTCCGGGCCGTAGCTGCGCGGCCTGGCTCTCCGGCACTTCGGCCAGCACCCATACCGTTGCCAAGCTGGCAATGCGAAACAGCGTCGTGCCGGGAGACACCGTCATGCCGTCACGCGCGCCGATCTCAGTGACGATGCCGTCTACCGAACTCGTGACGGTGAGCCGCGGCTGTAGCTTGCCGGTGTTCTGCACCAGGCGGATGTGGCTCTCGGTCATGCCAGCCTGCCGCATGCGGGCAATGGCGGCTTCGCGCAAATCGCTCTGTAGGCTGCCGCCCATGCGGGCCACGGCGAGGTATTCCTCTTGCGCGGCGACCCATTCAGGCGAGTAGATCTGCGCCAGCGGCTGGCCTTTACGGACCGGATCCAGCGTCGTCCTGGCATACGCGTGCTCGACGAATCCAGTCGTACGGGCCTGCAGCACTTCGATACCGCGTTCGTTGATCGCGACATTCCCTGGAACTTCCAGTGCCGCTTCCAGCCGGCCCGCCTTGACCTCGGCCGTCCGGATACCAAGGTTCTGGGTCACGCGGCTGTCGATGGTGACGGCCGCGCCGCCAGCGGCCTCCTCGTACACAGGCGACAACGCCATATCCATGAAGGGCGACTTGCCCGATTTGTCAAAGCGCTGGCCCGGCACCATCGGATCATGCCAATAGAGGATGCGCTTGCCCGTCCTGGGATCGATATCCCCGGCCTTGAGGCTCGCATCACCGGAGCCGCCCGCGGGCGTCGTTGACGAGGCCGTATGCTGGCGTCCCTGTTGTTGGCCGAGGAAATAGGCACCGCCGACGCTCGCCACCACAACGAGGGCCGCCACCGTCCGTGCAATCGTGGTCCTTTTCATTGTTGGGCTCCTTGCGGCGACATGGGTTGTGCGGCTGTCGGTAACGGCATCAGGAAAGTGAGCTCGGCCCAGAGCCTGGCGGTCGCTGCCTCCAGCTTGAGCCGTTCGAGGGAGATGTTGAGCGCTTTGCGGCTGGCGTCAGCCACCGCTGTCAGACTGCCGGCGCCGGCGCGATAGGCAGTCAGGGCCGCCTCGGTTTGCGCCTTCGCCAGTGGCAAGGTGGTATTTCGATAGCGCTCCAGGCGTGACTGGCTGAGTTGCAATTCGGCCTGCTTGCCGCGGAGTTGTCCGATCAGGCCACGGCGTACCGATTCGGCTTGCGCCCGTGCAGCGTTGGCCTGCGCGAGCTTGGAGGCCAGCTCGCGATCCTGGCGATTCTTTTGGTCCCAGGGCACCGGCAGCGAAACGTTCAGCGACACCATGTTCGAGTAGGCGGGGCCGCGCTGGCTGTACATCAGCTCGACGCTGACGTCAGGAACCTTGTTCTCGCGCGCGACGCGGCTATCCGCCTCGGCCACGCTAACCTGGGCCTCCGCGGCCGCGACGTCTGGCAGTTGCGTGGCGCCGGCAGAATCGAGAGTATCGAGCCAGGCCGGCGCATCGAGCGCGGGGCGCTCGGTCAGTGGCAGCTCCGCAACGTCGCCGACCCACCGGCGCAGCATCGCCCGGGACGAGGCGACCGCGGCGCGGGCTTCGTCTTCGCGATCCTGCAGTTGCTGCAATTCAAGCTCGGCCGCCAGGATATCGGCGCGAGAACCGCGGTTGCCGCGATAGGCAGCCCGTGCCGCATCCACCATCAGCTTGATAGACTTCGCCTGTTCGGTGAGCACGCCGTACGCGCGTTCGGCATACCAGCGGTCAAGCCATGCCGTAGCGGTGCCGCGCTGCACGGTGGCCAGCGCCACCGTGCGCTGGGCCTCGGCCGAAGACGCCTCGGCCTCGAAACGCTCGGCGCGGGCCTGGCGCTTCGCCGAGCGAGTGAATTCCTGCATGAGGCTGATCGACCTCATGGTCATCGAGTCCGTGCCAAGCGAGAACCTGTCTGGGCCATTCGGCACGATAGCAGGCGTTGCGTCGGAGGCTACGTTCGGAAACAGCAGTTGAGGATGGGGAGCAAGCGTGGCGGCCCGCGCGGAATCGCGTCGCGGGGAACCGCTACGCGATGTGCCAGACCTTGGGTTGAGACACTGATTTGTGCGCTTCTGCCTGCTTGGAGGCACGCGCCTTTTCGATCACATAAAAGTCTGGGCCTGCCACGGCGGCCAAGGATACGGAAGTGGCGATGGCGCCGACCATAGTAAACAAGATGGTCTTCATGATTTCCCCGTTGACTGCGAGCAGCATGGTGCTGTCGATGCCGGAAACGGCGGGCGGCAGTCGCTGCTGCTTGTGCCGGACAGGCGCTCGCAGGCTGGGCGCGTTAGCGCACGCCATGGACCAGCGCTGTCCGCGTTCGGATACCTCAGGAGACTATCGCCTGAGGTGGCCGCTCAAGGGGCGGCGACACAACGGAGAAATAAGGGAGCTCCGGATGAGCGAACAGGATAGATTCCCAAAGGCTCGCAGCGCTCCCTGCCATCGCCGGCGTGACGGCGGCGGCGGCACAGGTTGCAGTGCACATCGAGTGAGCGGTGTTGCCGGACGGCGCGCCTGCGGCACAGAGGCCTGGCGTATCGCAGCCATCGCCAGTCCCCTCAACGTCGGTCTGGGCAGCGTACGCCTGAACAGCGCCGAACGTGCAGCAGCGCTCCGCAGACATGGCAAGGGTGCGCAACGGGAACGCCACAGCGAGCGTCACCAGCAGGATGACTCGCCAGAGTTGCTTCATTTTCTCACGCCCTCGTGCCAGACGTACGACCTGAAGCAGGTGCCGTCTGTCCTTGCATGCCTTCAGTATAGGAGGCGCTTATCTGTAGGGCCGGGGCGCTATCCGACGCAGCGCAGCGGCTTGCGGGCGCGCAGCAGTGCGCCACCACAAGATACGCCTCGTCCAGTTGCCGGCTGTCCTCGTCTTGACCAGCCATGGCTTCGAGGGCGCTCAGGAGAAGATCGGCGACTGCATATTGTTCTTGCTCGCATGCCCGCCTGAACACTGCAAGGACATCGTCATTCAAGGTCTGTGTAGCGGCAGTCATGGCGTCACCTCCGCGCGAAAAGGGCTCGCTCCCTGGCTGGGGCCCCCTGTTCGACGGACGTTGCAGTCCGTCTACCGTAACTATGGACCTTCCCATAGGAGGAAGGTCAAGCAACGTCGGCTGTTCTTCAGTGCGATTTTGAATGCCTGCCTTCTGACGTGCATCCGTGAATGGCATCGCCGACTCGACAGACTAGTGGCACTACAGCTTACCGGGATGTAATGGCTGCGTAACGCCCTGGTGAGAGACGGCCTCATACCATTGATTCAAGAGGTCGATGCCTCGAAACTTCAATGGAGTGCACCATGAAAACCAACAAGTCCGTGGCCGCCGCGCTAGTTCTTTCGGCGTTGTCCATCTCCTCTGCATGGAGCACCGACAAGTCGAGGACCAACGCAGGTGATGACGTGGCGCAGCACGTTCAGCGCCAGGCCGCAGATCCCGCTGCAGCTCCGGCAACAGGGCAGGTAAGTGCAACGCGTGTCGGTTCGCAGGCCGCCATTTTTGGCAGCCAGGTACCTGCGGGAACAGCCTCTCGCACAGTGACAGTGACCCCCGGCATGAAGTACGTCAACGTTGCGTCCGGCGACACCGTGACATTTCGGAGTGGGGAGCAGGAGGCAACGTGGAAGTTCGCTGAGTCGATTCGCGGAACGACCGTAGACCTGGGCATCCTCTTGCCGGGCATGCCGAATGCTCAAGGTGTACGCGTCTATATCGAACGTAGTCGGCTCTTTACCGGCGGCTGACCTCGGTACCCGCTCGGACCGAATCTGACCTACCCATCGGGCTACCCGAGATGACCGCTTTGTCATGTGGGTGTCACGGCTCGGTGGGGTACCGCTTTCTACACTGTGTTGGCAGGCTCATGGAGCCAATTATCGAAAAGGAGAAGCAAAATGCGTACGTGTATGTTGAAGAAGACTGCTCTTGTCGCACTGACTGTTGCAACCCTCGGCGGCGTGGCCGGCATAGCAAATGCCGGCGTGACCTCGCCGCGCGATTCCTTCACTGATGGCGCCCATGCGATGGGTACGCGCGATCCGTTCAGCGACGGCAGCCACGCGATGGGTACGCGCGACCCGTTCAGTGACGGCAGCCACGCCGTTGGAACGCGCGACACCTTTACGGACGGCGCCTGATTCACGCATCTCACTGCAGGCGCAGCCATCCAGCTACGGACGTCTTGCAGGCATCCTACCGTGGGCCGCGAAAAGAGCGGCCCAGGGGACACGACTGCTTCGGCGGCGGTGTCGTCTTCCCTGATACGAAGCACAAGGCCGCAGCTCGGCTAGCGGCAGTCCCGTGCTCAGCACTTCGTCATTCTAAAGGCGCCTTCTCATTGGCGGCCAACCCATACTGGACCCAAGCGCGGTTAGCCTTTGAGAACAGTCCTGCCACCGGCGCACCCTCCTTGCGCTTGACCTTACAACGATGGGAACGTCTAAGCTGGCGTCATCAGGCGTGACACGGAAGTGCCGCACCTCCGATGCCCGTCATCTTCGTGTAAGGAACGTGTCATGAAGAACTGCAGCCCCCAATCGTCGGCCTCCGGCAGGGCGGCCCATGGATTCATGCGTTTTCGCGGCTTCTCTTGGGTTACGGTAGCCGGCGGTGCGGCGATTGCGCTTGGCGTCCGGGACTGGAGCCACGTTGCCTCCTGGCTATCCTTTGCGCTAGTGTTGCTGTGTCCGCTGATGCATTTCTTCCACGGCAGCCACGGGGGCCACGGCAAGGCCGCAGTAACAGGCAAGTCGGATGACTCAGTGGATGCCCGGCCCAACAACTAAGGGAGCCAGGATGAACAGGACAAGCAACGAACGCGATGCAACGGAGCCTGGCCGCCACGGCGCCGGTGCACATACCCCGGCTCAGGACCAGTCCGATCATGGCCATCATCACGAGCATGCGCATCACCATGACCATGTTCATGAGCAGGCTGCCACTGGCACCGGGGCGGGGGAGGCCCTCAAGGATCCGGTCTGCGGGATGACCGTCTCGGCCGATTCCAGATTCCAGGCCGAGCATGCCGGGGCTCGCTATTATTTTTGCAGCGCGTCCTGCCAGCAGAAATTCCAGGCCGATCCGGGCAAATACACGATCCCGTCTGAGCCGCCCTCGGCGGAGCCTGCCGCCGAGGGCACGATCTATACCTGTCCCATGCACCCGGAGATCCGCCAGGATCACCCGGGCAACTGCCCGAAGTGCGGCATGGCGCTGGAACCGTTGTTGCCGGAGCTGGATGAAGGCGAGAATCCCGAGCTGGTGGATTTCCGCCACCGCTTCTGGTGGACGCTACCGCTCACTGGCGTGGTGTTCGTGCTGGCCATGTTCGGGCATCGCCTTGGGTGGATGCAGGTGCCGACCCAGAGCTGGGTCGAGCTTGCACTGGCGACGCCTGTCGTACTGTGGGCGGGCTGGCCGTTCTTCGTGCGATGTTTCCAGTCGATCATCAACCGCAGCCCGAACATGTGGACGCTGATCGGAATCGGCACTGGCGCGGCCTATGTCTACAGCGTCATTGCGACCGTCATGCCAGGCGTATTTCCGCAGGCGTTCGCCGAGCATGGCCGCATCGGTGTGTACTTCGAGGCCGCGGCGGTGATCATCTCCCTCACTCTGCTGGGTCAGTTGCTTGAGCTCAAGGCCCGCTCCCAGACTTCCGCCGCCATCAAGTCGCTGCTGGGACTGGCGCCCAAGACGGCGAGGCGTATCGGTCCTGACGGTGTCGAGGAAGACGTACCGCTCACCCATGTCCACGTAGGTGACCTGCTGCGCGTGCGGCCCGGCGAGAAGGTGCCGGTCGATGGTGTGGTAACGGAAGGCACCAGCGCGGTCGACGAATCGATGATAACCGGCGAGCCCATTCCGACCACCAAGCGTGCCGGCGACCGCGTCATTGGTGCCACGATGAACACGTCGGGCAGCCTCGTCATCCAATCAGAAAAGGTCGGCTCCCAGACCGTCCTGTCCCAGATTGTCCAGATGGTGGCGCAAGCGCAGCGATCGAAGGCGCCGATGCAGCGGATGGCGGACAAGGTTGCCGGCGTCTTCGTCCTCGGTGTCATCGGCATTGCAGTGCTGACCTTTGTCGCGTGGGGACTCTTCGGCCCCGAGCCGAGATGGGTGTTCGGCCTGATCAATGCCGTCGCGGTGCTGATCATCGCATGTCCGTGCGCTCTGGGTCTGGCCACGCCGATGTCCATCATGGTCGCAAGCGGGAAGGGCGCTTCCAACGGCGTGCTGTTCCGCGATGCCGCTGCAATTGAAAACCTGCGCAAGGTCGATACCCTGATTGTCGACAAGACCGGGACGCTCACCGAGGGTCGGCCGGTTTTTGAGCGCGCGATCGGCACAAATGGTTATACCGAGGAGGACGTGCTGCGGTTAGCCGCCAGCTTGGATCAGGGCAGCGAACATCCTCTGGCTGCCTCGATTGTTGAAGCAGCCCGTGAGCGCGGCCTGCAGTTGGAAAAGCCGGAGGGCTTCGAGTCGAGCTCCGGGATCGGGGTAAGAGGCGAGCTGGGCGGCAGGAAGGTCGCGATCGGAAACACTGTGCTCATGGAAGCCGAAGGAGTTCCCATCGATCCGCTCGTGACACAGGCCGACGAGCTGCGTGCGCAAGGCGCCAGCGTCATGTATCTCGCTGTCGAAGGCGAGCTTGCTGGCCTGCTCGCCGTCTCGGACCCCGTCAAGGCCACCACGCCCGAAGCGCTGGCGCTACTGAGGGAAGAAGGTATCCGTGTCGTGATGGCGACCGGCGACGGGATTGCAACGGCCAAGGCGGTGGCCGGGAAACTCGGCGTTGACGAGTTCCACGGCGAGGTGAAGCCGGCGGACAAGCTTGAACTTGTCAGTTCCCTGCAACAGGCAGGCGCCGTGGTAGCCATGGCGGGCGACGGCATCAATGATGCGCCGGCGCTGGCGAAAGCCGATGTGGGCATTGCCATGGGAACCGGCACTGATGTCGCGATGAACAGCGCTCAGGTCACGCTGGTCAAAGGGGATTTGCGCGGGATTGCCCGTGCCCGGCAACTCTCGCGAGCGACCATTCGAAACATGAAGCAGAACCTCGGCTTTGCGTTCATCTATAACGCCTTGGGCGTTCCGCTGGCCGCGGGCGTTCTGTATCCAATGACAGGCCTGTTGTTGTCGCCGATGATTGCGGCGCTGGCGATGAGCCTGAGTTCTGCTTCGGTCATTACCAATGCGTTGCGGCTCAGGAAGGCTGCTACCTGAGGCTCGTGCCGGCAGATCCGTGGCGACCCTATTCATTTCTCAGGAGTCAGATTTAATGACGAAGCTTCTTTTCACCGCGGCATTGCTGGCGATCGGCGTCACGGCGCATGCGGCGTCACCGTCTATGGTGGTGTACAAGGATCCAAATTGCGGCTGCTGCGAGGCCTGGGTCCAGCATCTGAACGAGGCCGGCATCCGCACCAAGATCGTCAATGCGAGCGATGTCTCCGCCATCAAGGCGAAGCTGGGAGTTCCGACACAATTGAGCTCGTGCCATACCGCGGTGTTGGAAGGTACCGGCCAGATCGTGGAGGGGCACGTGCCCGCGGCAGCGGTCAGGAAACTGGCCGCGAGCCCCGCCGTGAAAGGCGTGGCAGTGCCTGGCATGCCGGCAAACTCCCCCGGCATGGGCAAGATGGACGGTAATCTTGTGACGGTTGATCTTGGCGGCAAGCCGTTCTCAAAGAACTAAGGTCGGCAAGGATAGACCACCAGGTCAGGTGCCAACATGGAAGATTCGAGCAAGCCACGCTGGCGGACCGCCGGGCTGATTGCTCTCGGCGCGGCGGCTGCGGCCGCCGTTGCCCTGCAAACTAAGCGGTATCTCGAGGCGCCCGTCGATGCCGGGAAAGCGGGCGATGCGCGGCAGCTTCGCATCGATGCCGCCGATCCGGTACGGGTTGCGCAGGGTCGGAAGATCTACGCGCAGCAGTGTGGGGCGTGCCATGGCGCCAATCTGGAGGGCCAGCCCGACTGGCGCCAGCGGCTGCCGAACGGCCGGATGCCGGCGCCTCCGCATGACGCTTCCGGCCACACATGGCATCATCCCGACGCCGTGCTGTTTGCTATTACCAGGAACGGCCTGGTCTCGGGCGTTACCGCACCGGCTGGCTATGTGAGCGACATGCCAGCATTCGGACCGTCGCTGTCCGATGAAGACATCATCGCCGTGCTGGCGTATATCAAGAGTACCTGGCCACAGAAAATCGCAGCCGCTCAGGGGGAGGTCACGGAACAGTACGCGGCGCGCAAGTAGCGCGCCGTGCCGGATCCGGTGAGAATTTCGCTGCTATTTCACCGTTACCTTGCCCACCATGCCTGCTTCGTAATGCCCGGGCATTAGGCAGGCGAAATCAACGGTTCCCGGCCGATCGAACTTCCAGATCAGCACGCCTTGCTGACCCGGCGCGAGCGATACCTGGTTGGCCTCGGCATGCCGGGCCATTGGCATGTTGCGCATCAGGTGCGCATGCTCCCTCAATTCGCTGCTGGTCCCGATGACCATCTCGTGTTCCACCTTGCCGGTATTCCGGACAACGAAGCGCACGGTATCACCGGCCTTGACCGAGATCTTGTCCGGTGTGAAACGCATCGTGTCATGCATGGCCACCTTGACGGTGCGGGTCACGCTGGCCGGGTCCCCAGGCTTGCCAGCGTTCTGGCTGGCGGTCTGACCGTGGCCGTCCCGGCCCCTCATGTTTCCCGCTGCGAGCGCCACCAATGGAACGATGGCCATAGCCAGCAATAGTTGCTTGGTCGGATTCATGCGGGCCTCCTTGGCAAGTTGCTGTGGTGGCCGGTTGCGAGGGGATACCCTTGCGAGTTACTGGCCGATTACATCCCGGTCGGCGAAAGGACGCCGAGCGATGCCACCAGAGCCAAAATCAGCGTTACGGCGGTGGTCTCGAACATCAGGCTGCGGCGCAACATACGTACGGCCCCATCGTGATCCCCCGTCTTTCCTGCCTGTTCGAGTTGTGGGGCGAGCCTAAAGCGGTTCGCTGCAGCCAGTGCCAGCATGGTGCCAAACAGCGTGAGCTTGACAATCAGCAGACCGCCATACGATGTGAGAGAGAGATCGTCCGGCAGCGTCGGGCCGACAATCATCCAGTAGTTCATCGCGCCCGTGACCGTCAATGTTGCGACCACGATCGTGCCCACCTGTGCAAATCCGTTGGACGTACGGCTGAGCAAGGCGGCCGTTGCCGGCGACGACGGCCTTGACAGCATCACCAACGCGACAAGCGCGCCGACCCAGGCACCTGCGGCCATCAAATGGGTGATATCGGAGACGAGATGGAGATACCGGCGCCCGCCGTCATCCATGGCGCCATGCCCGGCCCACGCGAGCGTCGAAAGGGCAACGCCGGCGGTGGCGGCGAGAGCGCCGAACTGGAATGGCGGCGACCGGCCGGCAAACAATGCAAGCAACAAGCAGAGGAGCAGGGCAACCAGGCGCACCGTCCAGGCGGTGCCGAAATCGGTGCCCATCACAATCATTTCGAAGATGTGGCTCTGCAGCTCCGAGTACTCGGATGCGCCGGTCATGCCCTTGGCCATCACTGCCATATTCGCAAGCGACAGGAGGATGCCGAGCGCTGCGATCACCGCAGTGACCGTCACATGGCGCGAGCCGATGCGCGACGACATCTCTTCGCGGCGAAGCGCGTAGAGTCCGAACAGCGGGAGCCCGAACAGCGTCGTCAGGTCGAAATAGAGTGCAAAGCGCACCGAAACGGTTACCCAGTCCATATGCGGATTACTTGACCGTGAAGGCGATATTCCCGTTGATCGGATGGGTATCGGACGACACGGCGCGCCAGTCCACGCGATAGTTGCCGGGCACCAGCGGCTGAGCCGGGGTGACGACCATGGTCTTCGGATCATCGCTGCCGGAAACGTTGGCGGCGACCTTCATCGGCACATGGTCGGCCATGCCCGGCATGCCGGTCATAACGAGGTTGGCGCCGGAGAACTTGGTCATCAGGTTTTCCGAGAACTTCAGTTCGATCTTTTGCGGCGCAGAAACCTCGGCCTTGTCAGCCGGCGTGGACGAAACCAGCTTCGGGTGTGCGAAAGCCACGGAACTGGCCAACGCGGCGGCGATTGCCAACGTGGCTTGCAGGAAGGAGCGGGGCGCTTGCATGATGAACTCCGGATAGATAAGGGTTAAATACGCTGTCAAAACCACATGCGAACACCCGCCACAAAGCGAGTTTCGCCACTACGGCCGCCGGACGCACGAACCATGTCGGCGGTATTGCCAAAGGTCTGGTAACGCTCGACACCGATATACGGTGCGAACTGACGACTTATCTCATATCGCAGGCGCAGGCCTACGGCGCCATTCGCCAGGCCGCTGCCGATACCGACGGCGGGGTCGTTCTTGCCGTAGAAATTGGCCTCGATCCTGGGCTGTAGGATCAGACGCTGCGTAATCAGCAGTTCATATTCGGCGGACAAGCGAAGGGCGGTCCGGCCTTCGGTCCCGAGGTATCCGGTCGCGTCCACCTCGAACCAGTACGGCGCCAGGCCTTGCACACCGAAGGCCAGCCAGTTGCGGGCAGGACGCCCATAGCCGGCGTCGTTCCGAATACCTAGCTGGGTATCCCAATAGGTGGCAATCGCATGGCCCCACAGCAATTCCGTGCGGGCCTCATGCACCTTGCCCTTCTCTGCCTCGCCTTCAGCCTTGATCACGAACTTGTTGTAGGTGCTGCCGAACCAGGCCTGGGCCTCATAGGCGGCGGCATTGCTGTCGTTGCCTTTGACCCATTCCAGTCGGTCCACCAGGACGGAAGCAAACAGATGTTCGTCCGCCATATGCAGCGATCGGGTCGGTCCAAGGGCGTATTGGCCAACACCAAGTTGGTAGCCGCCCGAATAGGCGTGCGGATCGCGGGCATCCGGCGGGGCGCTCCCGCCTTGCATGTTCATGTCGCCATGGTCCATGCCCTGCATCGAGCTATGGTCCATGCCCTGCATTGCACCCTGGTCCATGGTTTGCTTCGAGCCCTGGTCCATGGTCTGTATCGCGCCCTGGTCCATGGTCTGCATCGACCCGTGGTTCATGCCCTGCATCGAGCCGTGGTCCATGCCCTGCATCGAACCGTGGTCCATGCCTTGCATCGAGCCGTGGTCCATGCCCTGCATTGAGCCGTGGTCCATGCCTTGCATACTGCCGGCTTGGCTCGGGGACTTCGGTTGCGAGGCGGCCTTGGCCTTTTCCGTTGTACCAGAGGACGTTGATTCGGCCTGGCCGTCTGGCGTGTGGGAGTGCTGCGCCCATGCGACGCTCATGCCCGCGGAAGCGAGCACGGCGGCGACGACTGTTCTTGTGTGCTTGTACATGGCGTATGCGTATTCAGTTAGAAGTCAGGCCACCAACACTTCGCGGAACATCCCCGCATCCATGTGCATCATCAGGTGGCAATGCCACGCCCAGCGGCCCAGGGCGTCCGCGGTGACCAGGAAACTGATGCGCTGTGCCGGCTGTACCGGAATCGTGTGCCGGCGCGCCTGGAACGTGCCGTCCGGAGCCTCCAGCTCGCTCCACATCCCGTGCATATGCATGGGGTGGGTCATCATCGTGTCGTTGTGGAGGATGACGCGCAGCCGCTCGCCATGCTTGAAATAGACAGGCGTCGATTTCCCGAACTCAACGCCGTCGAATGACCAGGTGTAGCGCTCCATGTTGCCGGTCAGGTGCAGCTCCACCTCACGTCCCGGGCCACGCGCATCCAGGGGGCCGCCGATGGTGTGCTGGTCGGCCAGCGTGAGTACCTTTCGGCCATTGTTGCGCAGGCCGATGCCGGCATCGTCCAGGTTGGTGCGGGCCATGTCCACGCGCATATCCGTGCTGGCGCCGTACTCGGTCTTCGCATGGCGCGCCTTGGTGCTTGGAACCTTGAGCGAATTGTCCGCCGCCATGCCGGCCATGGCGTGCTGGCTGTGGTCCATCGGCATCGTCCCGTGGTTCATGCCGGACATGGCCATGCCCCCGTGGTTCATCCCGCCATGGTCCATCGCTTGCATGTTCATGCCCCCGTGATCCATGCCTTGCATGGACATGCCCCCATGGTTCATGCCGCCCATATCGCCCATCATGTCCGCCATGGTGAGCCATTCTGGCTTGTCGACTGCCGGAACTGGTGCGCTCAGGCCTTCGCGGACGGCGAGCGTGCCACGGGCGTAGCCCGTCCTGTCCATGGCTTGGGAGAAGATGGTGTAGGCATCGTCCCGGGGCTCCACCACCACGTCGCAGGTTTCGCCGGGGCCGAACCGGAATTCGTCTACCGTGATGGGCTCGAGATCCTGTCCGTCGACCTGCACCACCTTCAGTTTCAGGCCCGGAATGCGCACGTCGTAGAACGTGTTGCCGGCACCGTTGATAAAGCGCAGCCGCACTTTCTCGCCGGGCTTGAACAGGCCTGTCCAGTTGCCGGCTGGCGTGACGCCATTGGTCAGATAGGTCAGCGTTGCAGCCGAGAGGTCCGCGAGGTCGGTCGGATTCATGCGCATTTCGTTCCACATCTTCCGCTTGGCGAGTGCGCTCTTCATCCCCTCGCTGGAGACGTCGCGGAAGAAGTCGATGACCGTCGGCTGGTTGTAGTTGTAATAGTCGCCCTGGACTTTCAGTTTCGAGAGGACCCGCATCGGATCCTCATCGGTCCAGTCGGACAGCAATACCGTGTAGTCGCGATCGGCCTGGATCGGGTCCTTGCCGGAAGCAGGATCGATCACGATGCCGCCGTATACGCCGGTCATCTCCTGGAAGCCGGAGTGCGAGTGATACCAATAGCTGCCGGTCTGGCCGACCTTGAAGCGATAGGTGAAGGTCTGGCCGGGGGCAATGCCGGCGAAGCTGATGCCCGGCACGCCATCCATCTGGAACGGCAGGATGATGCCGTGCCAGTGGATCGAAGTGGGCTCGCGCAGGCGATTCGTGACCCGAATAGTCACGGTGTCCCCTTCGCGCCAGCGCAGCGTCGGACCGGGCAGCATGCCGTTGATGGTGGTTGCCACACCAGGCTTGCCGGTGAAGTTGACCGCCGATTCGGCGATTACCAGGTCAAATTCCGTCCCGCGCAGGACCGGGGCGGTGCCGTATCCAGCACGCTGAGGGGCGTCTGCCTGCGCCCAAGCGCTGCCGTCAAGGCCGGCCAAGCCCGCCATTACGCCGCCTGCCGCCAGGCCTTGCACGAAACGGCGGCGCGGAAGGTTGGGCAGAACAATGCCAGACGGTCGATCGCGTCGCATGAAATTAATCCTCTTTTGCTGGAATGGCCGCGTCGTAAGGCGGCATGTTGAGAGTAACGAGAGGGAGGCTACCGGCAACTTACCCCAACATTACATTCTGGTAATGTCCCGGTCACTTAGGCGGCGTCTGGTTAGACTAGCCGCAGGAAGAGCAGGGTTGGCACGCTTGCTCGCAGTGCAAATATCGGGAGGCTAGCAATGAAGCTGCTGGTGGTAGAGGACGAATCGAAGACCGGCGAGTATCTTCGCCAGGGCTTGACTGAGGCGGGCTTCGTCGTCGATTTGGCTACCAACGGGATCGACGGCCAGCACCTGGCAAATAATGAGTCCTACGACCTCATCATCCTCGACGTGATGCTGCCGGATGTTGACGGCTGGCGCATCCAGCAGACCATCCGTGCCGCTGAAAACGCCGTCCCTGTTTTGTTTCTGACGGCTCGCGACAGCGTGGCTGACCGGGTCAAGGGCCTTGAACTGGGCGCCGACGACTATCTGGTCAAGCCCTTTGCATTTTCAGAGTTGCTGGCCCGGGTGCGAACCTTGTTGCGTCGCGGTACCGTACAACTGGCAATGGACCGCATCCAGGTCGGAGACCTGGTGCTCGACCTGGCGCGGCGGCGGGCTTCGCGCGCCGGTCGCCGGATTCCCCTGACCAGCAAAGAATTTGCCTTGCTCGAACTGCTGGCCCGCCGCCGCGGCGAGGTCCTGCCGAGGTCATTGATTGCCTCCCAGGTCTGGGACATGAATTTCGACAGCGACAGCAACGTCATCGATGTCGCCATTCGCCGCCTGCGGGCGAAGATTGATGACGATTTCGAGCCCAAGCTCATCCAGACTGTCCGCGGGATGGGCTACGTACTGGAAATGCCGGAGGGCGAGGAATGAGGCAGCGTCTGTCGCTGACAATGCGGTTGACGATCCTGTTCTCACTGTCATCCGCGGTCGTGTTGCTGGGTCTCGGGATATTGATCTGGCTGGCGATGGACTATCATTTTGCCAACGAGGACTATGTGGTCCTGGGCGACAACATTCGCCTGATCCAGAAGATAGCCGGGGAACAACCGGTCGAAGGCCTTCCGACCCGCTTGAGAGAAATGGTGGAGCACCATCCGGGATTCGTGGCGCATGTCCGAACCGCTCAGGGTCAGGGTGTGTATGCGACCGCTGGCTTTGATTTCGGTACGGCGTTGGAGACGGTCGCCCGGCTGCGGCCGGGCGAAGACTCTTTTGTCTGGGAGCAGAACGGCCAGGAGTATCGTGGAATGCGCGCACTGGCCAGTGCTGCGGAGGGGAAAAGCGGCCCGTTGACGGTCGTGGTCGCCATGGACACGGAAATCCATGCCCATTTCATGCACGCCTTCCGCAAATCCCTGGCGTTCTATATCACGCTGGCCGCGGTCGCGAGCGGCCTGTTCGGTTGGTGGGCCGCCCGGCGCGGTCTCGCGCCGTTACGGATGATGGCCTCACGCGCCAGCGGCGTCAATGCGCACAGGCTAGATGCGCGCATGCCCGTGGAAGCCGTGCCGGTGGAAATGGCGGACCTGGCGGCCACCCTGAACGCCATGCTGGAGCGCCTGCAGGATGACTTTCGTCGTCTCTCTGAGTTTTCGTCCGATCTCGCGCATGAGCTACGTACGCCGATCACTAACCTGATGACCCAGACGCACGTCGTACTGTCCCAGCCACGCGACGCCGCAAAATACCGCGACGTGCTCGCCTCCAATGCGGAAGAGCTGCAGCGTCTGGGCCGCATGGTCTCCGACATGCTCTATCTCGCAAAGATGGAACACGGCATCACGCTGCCGAACGAGGAGGCCATCAATGTCATTGACGAGGTGCGTGCGCTGTTCGAGTTCTATGACGCGCTTGCGGAAGACAAAGGCGTGCACCTGCGCCTTCAAGGCCAAGCGAGGATTGTCGGCGACCGCCTGATGGTGCGCCGGGCCCTGAGTAACCTGCTGTCGAACGCGCTGCGCTACACGCCTAAAGGCAAGGGGATTCTGGTCGAGGCCAGGGAACAGCCTGGCAATGTAACCATCGTCGTGGAGAACGAGGGCGCGGAGATCAGCCCGGAACTGTTGCCGTCCATCTTTGATCGGTTCTTTCGCGCCGACAAGTCAAGGACCCGAGCGGAGTCCGAGAGCGTGGGCCTGGGCCTTTCTATCACGCAGGCGATCATGGCCGCGCACGGCGGCAAGATATCGGCCGAGTCGTCAGCAGGCAAGACCCGCTTTATCCTGACGTTTCCGCGGCTGGCAAAGTGATCGGCGCTTTGTCACCCGTACAGAAATCCTAGTCATGCTTGTCATAAAAATAGCCACTGCACGCGGCCGTGGCTAAGGGCCCTTCGAGAAAGAGCCCTTCAACGATCATACTTCCGGCGCCATGTAAGAAGACCGCCGGAGAATGACGCCTAGCAGGCTGCTGAAATACCGGCAGCGGATGTCCGCGCGACGACTAGCTGAAGCGTTAATCTGAGGACTCCATACAACCCCACATTCATGCGCGGCGCTGACACCTTCACCGAAAGTTTGTTCACCATGCGGCGGCTGGAAGATTTCGTGCCGAAGTCCCACCCCTTGCGCCCGATCCGCACCATGGCGAACCAGGCGCTGGCGAAGATGGATCGGCTGTTCGCGCAAATGTACGAGGCCGATATCAAGGGTGGCCGGCCCAGCATCGCGCCGGAGAAGTTGCTGCGGGCCATGCTGCTGCAGGTGCTCTACAGCGTCCGGTCGGAGCGCCAGCTCATGGAACAGACGCACTACAACTTGCTGTATCGCTGGTTCATTGGCCTGGCGATGGATGATGTGGTCTGGGTGCCCAGCGTCTTCAGCAAGAACCGGGAACGGCTGATCAAGCACGATGCCGTGATCGACTTCTTCAACGAAGTGCTGGCCATCGCGCAGAAGAAGGACTGGCTGTCGGGCGAGCACTTCAGCGTCGACGGCACGTTGATTAAGGCGTGGGCTGGCCACAAGAGCTTTGTACGCAAGGATGGCGACGACAAAGACGATAACGACGGTGCTGACTTCAAGGGTGAAAAGCGCAGCAACGAGACGCACGAGTCCAAAACCGATCCCGATGCCAGGCTGTATCGCAAGGGCAAAACCGCCAGTGAACTGCGCTACATGGGTCATACCTTGAGCGACAACCGCCACGGCCTGGTGGTCAGCGCCATGGTGACCAATGCGGACGGACACGCCGAGCGCGAGGCCGCGAAGGTCATGCTTAACGATGCCAGGCAGGTGATTGAGGACCTGAATGTGGAAGTCACCGTGGGTGCGGACAAGGGCTACGACGCGCACGAGTTCATTCAAGCCTGCCTGGAGATGAAGGTGACGCCGCACGTCGCACAAAACACCTCCGGCCGGCGCTCGGCCGTTCCCGACGCCATTGCAGGCACCAAGGGTTATGCCATCTCACAGCAAAAGCGCAAGCTGATTGAACAAGGCTTTGGATGGGCCAAGACCGTTGGGCGCATGCGCCAGGTAATGGTGCGCGGTCGAAAGAAGGTCGACCAAATGTTTGTGCTGAGTATGGCCGCCTACAACCTCGTGCGCATGCGCTCGCTGGGACAAATCCGCCCACAGTTGCAGTAATCGTGGTGATGAGGCCCGAAACGGTCGTCAAATCAACGAAAAAGTCGGTGAAGTGACGCCGCGCTTCCGGATTGTGAAAAATAGCGAGCCCCTCAGGCTTGTAGAGGGAAGCTTCGCTTTTTACGCGGCTAGTACTTCAGCAGCCTGCTAGCCGCCTTCGCGATGCCCCTTGATCAGGGCGTCGTCGAGGCGGAAGACCTCATTGCCTTTCATGAGGATCTTGCTACCGTCCTTGGTCTCCATGACTTTGCCCTCATGCATGCTCACAGCCTTTCCATATTTGTTCTCCATGGCCATCTTGCCGTCCTTGAAGATGTGCAGCTTGGATCCGTCCTTGAGTTCGTAAGACTTGACGACATTGCTCGTGTCGACTGCAAGGACGTTAAGCGACATTGCAGCGATAAACGTGGCAAAGGCTAGCTTGCTTTTCATCGTAGGGCCTCCGTAGTTGTAGCTCACGGTGCAGTGTGGGTCTGCAGCGCAATGCGCCTGTCCAACCGAGGAATCGCCATAGCTCAATGGGTTGCGTCGAATATCTGTTGGATCAGTTGTTCCCGACCGCCCATGCGCGGACCCCATGCGAATCTATCGAAGCCCACCTGGCTGCTCCATCCACCCTTGTCATTCTATTCGCGCGATAGCCTGCCTGCGTCCTTGATACGAAATGTAATGCCCCGGAAAGCAAGAAGTAATCTGGCAGACAGGATCAGAACCAGATGCGCACGCTCGCTACGATCTGTTTATCGACGGTACGTTCGCCGGCGGCGCGGGCGAGTCCAGCGGTCCAGCTTCTTTCCCCAGACGAGGCCGATGTATGGGGCGAACTCACGCCGAATCTCATACCTGAGTCGCAGACCATTGTTGTATCCGTAATCCCACTGCCAATCCTGCGCGCCTCGTCGGTCTTGCTATAAGCATTCGTCTGCAACTCGGGGGTGAGAAGAAAACGTTGAGAAAGGCGGATATCGTAGGTGGCGCGCAGACGCGCTGCAGCGCGCCCCGAAGACCCCACATAGGCTGTCGCTTCCACGTCAAACCAATACGGCACAAAGCCCTACACCCCAAACGCGCCCCAAGTCCGAGGACAGTGACAGCAACCGTTTTGGGGGCGCCGGCTTACTGGCTCGTTCGCACAACTAAAGTTGTAACCCATTCCCCCGATTCGTCGGCACACGTCGGCCGCCAACAAAGTGGATCGCATGACCAGCAAGGAATTTGCCTTGCTTGAACTCCTCGCCCGACGCCGGGGAGAAGTCCTACCGCGGGCCCTGATTGCTTTCCAGGTGAATTTCTGTGTCCGCCCAGAGGAATGGGCAGTATTCAGATCTTCCGAGGAGCGGCAGCCGTATTTCCAGGCCACGCGTCATGATATGGAAAAGGTACGCGATATCCGGCACCCAGCCCCTACGGTTTGGCAGAAAGAAGAGCCGCTCCTAGCAGACCGATAATTGACTCCGACGCGTGATCGTTCTGACTACCTGACGGATCGGTACAGCGAGCGCAAAGAGGCTGAGCCGCAGGTCGCTTCAACACTTGCTTCCGCCGCTATGGGCCATGAACAAAACGCCAAGGTTGACGATACCGACGACGGTGAAGTCGAATAAGAGCCAAGACATGGGGCGGGTATGGCGATCGAGCCAAGCGGCAGCGTGATTGCACGGCTGGGCGTTGCCCAGACGCTGGCGTGGGGGTCGACGTACTATCTGCCGGCAATGCTGGCCACGTCGATGGCGCGCGACCTCAGCATTTCGACACCGACGGTCTTCGCCGCGTTCAGTGCTGCGCTCATTGTCTCGGCTATTCTCGGACCTTCGGCCGGCCGCTTGATCGACCGCACGGGTGGCAGGCCAGTGCTGGTCGGCACGAGCCTGATCTTCACGATCGGGCTGGCTGCCCTTGGGATGGCACAAGGTGTAGTCGGGATGTTCGTCGCGTGGGTGATCATTGGCATCGGCATGGGTAGCGGGCTGTACGAAGCCGCCTTCGCAACGCTGGTTGTGCTCTATGGCAATCGCTCGCGCAATGCCATTACCGGCATCACGCTGATTGCCGGCTTCGCGAGCACAGTCGGCTGGCCGCTGTCGACGTTTATGGAGTCGCACATTGGATGGCGCGGTGCCTGCCTGAGCTGGGCAGCCCTCCATCTGACTCTCGGACTCGCGCTGAACCTGAGCATGCCGGGCGGCTCATTTGGCGGCGCGAGCTTGAAGCCGACTAATAAGCCTCAAGCAATTGATGTTCCTGCTGCGAGCGACTTGGCGTCGCAGCGTTTCGCATCGTTCGCGCTGGCTTTCGTCTTCGCCGCCACGTGGTTCATCAGCACGGCCATGGCGGCGCATTTGCCGCGGCTGCTGCAAGCCGGTGGCACCACACTGGCCACGGCCGTGATGATCGGTGCTCTCATCGGCCCTGCCCAGGTCGCCGCCCGGATACTCGAGTTCGGCTTGCTACGTAAAGTCCATCCGCTGCTTTCGGCCCGCATTGCCGCGGCACTTCATCCAGCAGGCGCGCTTGCATTTGGCATCGCCGGCGCGCCCGCAGCGGCATTGTTTGGCGTGCTGCATGGCGCGGGCAACGGCATCCTGACGATCGCCAAGGGCACCTTGCCCCTGGTCATTTTCGGTCCCAGCGGATACGGGCATCGTCAGGGTGTGCTGATGGTACCGGCGCGTGTTGCGCAAGCGCTGGCGCCATGGCTCTTTGGTGTGTGCCTGGATGTGTTTGGCGCCAAGGCCCTGTGGCTGTCGTCCAGCCTCGGCGTAGGCGCGATCTTGATGCTGATGGCCATTCGGCAAGTCGATGAAAAAAGGGCCAACCCTGCCTGAGGACTCGTGGCTCTTCCTGCAGTGGAGGGGATTGACCAGGTTCCTGCTGGCTCTTCCGTCCGTTCACGGCTACGGACCTTAGTTCGATCGTTCGATCGGCTGGAGAGCGCGCCAGTACACTATTGAGATAACTTTTCTTATCGCAATAGATTCATCGATGCACTAAACTGGTAGACATGAAAATGCTGCCGGCCAACCCCCAGACCCATCAGGCGCCGCCTGACTTCCCCGATGCGGCGTCGCTGGCCGCGCTACGCGCCTGGTACGAAGGGCTGTCGGCCCGCGACGCGGTGGCGCGCTACCTGGGCGAGCGCAAGGCCAGCGGCCAGTCCGCGCGCGGCATCCTCGGCCACATCCGGCGACAGTTGGCCGATTTCGCGCGCCGCCGGCAGCGCCAGGATGTAGCCGCCTTGTTCGAGCACGGCGCAGCCGAGCGGGTCGGGCGGGCTAAGGCCATCAGCCAAGCGGTCGACTTGCTGCGCCGCTTGCCCCCGCCGCAGCCGCAGGTCGGCGACGACATCGGCCAGTGGCTGCCATCTCGTGCCGTGCAGGCGCTGCGCGCGCACGGCATCGAGACGCTGGCGGACCTGACGGTGCGCATTCCGCGCCGGCGTCGCTGGTGGACGGCGGTGCCCGGCCTAGGTCCGGCGAGCGCCCGACGTATCGAGGCCTTCTTCGCCGAGCACCCGCAACTCACCGAGCGCGCCCGGGCGCTGATCACCGTGGCGGACCGCGGGGTGATCGTGCCATGGGAGCACCTGCGCCTGCCCCACGAGGTCGATGGCTCGTCGGGGACTTTCCGCGCCCCGTGGCAAACCTGCACCCTTGGCGCGTCGAACGACTACCAGGCCGTCCAGGCCTGGTTGGCGCTGCACGAATCGCCGGCCACCCAGCGGGCCTATCGCAAGGAAGCCGAGCGCCTGATCCTGTGGGCGATCGTCGAGCGCGAACGCCCGCTGTCGTCGCTCACCACTGAGGACGCGATTGCCTATCGCACTTTCCTGCGTCGGCCGACGCCACACAAGCGTTGGGTGGGACCACCTCGACCACGCACCTCGAGCGAATGGCGCCCGTTTGCGCAGGCCCTATCTCCGCGTTCAACGGCCTATGCCTTGTCGGTGCTCGGGGCCATGTTCCGTTGGCTGATCCAACAACGCTATGTGCTGGCGAATCCGTTCGCGGGCATCAAGGTGCGCGGCGGCACGCGTGCCGTGCCGCTGGATACGTCGCACGTGTTCACCGAGGGGGAATGGATGTTGGTGCGCACGCTCGCTAACGGACTGGAGTGGTCCTATGGCTGGGATGCCTCCGCGGCCCAGCGCCTGCGCTTTATCCTGGATTTCGCCTATGCGACCGGCCTGCGCGCCAGCGAACTCGTCAGCGCAACCCTTCGTGGCATCGAAATCGATGCCCATGGCGACCACTGGCTCAGCCTGGTCGGCAAGGGGGCCAAGGCGGGCAAGGTAGCGCTGCCGCCGTTGGCGCGCGTGACACTCGACCGGTATTTGGTCGAGCGCGGCCTGCCAGTCACGCGGGCACGCTGGGACCCGAATACCCCGTTGATCGGCGGCCTTGGCCAGGACCCGGCCGGCGGCATCACGGGCACGCGACTGTGGGCCGTGTTGCGACGGTTCTTCGTGCAAGCGGCGAAGTTGATCCAGGCCGACCACCCGGTTGCCGCCGAGAAGCTGCGGCAGGCCAGCCCGCACTGGATGCGGCACACGCATGCGTCCCATGCGCTGGCACGCGGCGCGGAACTGACGACGGTCCGGGACAATCTGCGGCACGCGTCGATTTCGACCACCTCGATCTACCTGCACGCTGACGAGATGAAACGGGCACGCCAAATCGGGGTGGCGTTCTCCGCTTCCTAGCGACTTGCCGTGCGAGCCAAATGGGCAGCCAGAGGAATTCCCACTTATATCGAAATGAAGCGATTCGTCTCTTTCTATATAACCGCAAGGCTTATGATAGCGAATCGGCCGTATCTTGGCATGACCCCTCCTCCAGTCCACGAATATGGTTGCTGACCATCGTCGTGGAAATACCCAGCTGGTCGGCGGCCGTGGTGAAGTTCTCGCAGCCGACGACACGGACGAAGACAGTCATGCTGTTCAGCAGGTCCATTGCATATCCTCGATTCAGCGAGCCAGAACAGGATCCGGGAAGTCAGAACCCGAAAAGATACAAGAAAAATCTCGCCGCGCTCATAAAGTCGCGCAGTGGCGTCATGCCCGGCACTACAATGCGTGGTCCCCCAGCAATCGCGTGATGGAATGCCTGAGACGTCCTTGGAATGCCCCCGATCGTTGCAGTTTTTCCTGTTGCCCGGATACATGGCCGATGCCGCCCTGTGGGCGGAGGTGGTGCCGCAACTGAGTGCGATCGGCACGGTCTCGTACGGTGACATCAACGAAGGCACGACACTGGAGCAGCTCGCGACGCGGACCCTGCGGAATGCGCCCCAACGCTTTGTGCTGGTGGGCTTCTCCATGGGCGGCTATGTGGCGCGGACCATCGCGCAGCTTGCACCGGAGCGTGTGGCCGCGTTGATTCTCGTCGCCACGTCCAGTCGCCCCGATACGCCCCGGCAGGTTGCCGCCCGCCAGGCGGCGGTGGAGGCGGCACGGCGTACAGGCGCATTTCGCGGGCTCAGCATGGCCGCGATCAAGGCGTCGGTGCATCCCGACCGGGCCGGCGACCTCGCGCTGCTCGCGGCGGTTCGCGAGATGGGCGTCAGACTGGGCCCGGAAGTGTTCGCGACGCAGTCTTCCGTGGTGCGCCCCGATACGGCCGGCACGCTGGGGCGCATTGCTTGTCCGACCCTGGTGGTTGCCGCCGACGCGGATCAGCTGCGTAGCCGCGAGGAGTCGAACGAGCTGGTCGCGGGCATCCCCGATGCGGAGCTCGTGGTGATCGCCAACTCGGGGCATATGGTGCCGATGGAGCAGCCGCGCCAGCTTGGCGAGGCGATCCATGGATGGCTGCGGAAACGGGGGCTGGTGCCGTAGTGCCCGCGCGGTGCCGGCAAGTGGCGGCGACTTGCCGGTGGTGTGGTGTCTTCAGTCGATCTTGATGCCGGCGGACTGATTCACCTTGGTCCAGCGGACAATCTCCTGGCGGCCGAACGACTGAAGTTGATCCGCGGGCAGCCTGGACAGGTCCGCACCTTGCGCCTTCCATGTGTCCTTGACCATCTGCGAGTCCAGCGCGCGGCTGACCTCGTGACGCATCTTCCGGACGATCTCGGGCGGTGTCCCCGCCGGAGCCCACAGCCCGTACCAGGTGCCGGCATCCATCGGTGGGCCGCCTGCTTCCTGCATGGTCGGTATGGCGGGAAATTCGGTCGACCGCTTCGTCGTTGTCACGGCCAGTGGGCGCAGCTTTGCGGCGTTGATCTGCTGCGCCGAGGTGCCCATGCCGTCGAACATCATGTCGCACTGACCGCCCAGCAGCGACGTCATGGCCGCGGCGGTCCCGCGGTGGGGAATATGCAGCAAGGACACATGCGTCGCCATCTTGAACATCTCCGCGATGATGTGTTGCGACGTGCCGTTGCCGGAGGAGCAGTAGGTGAGCTTGTCGGGATTGGCCCTGGCGTAGGCAATCAGCTCGCCGACGTCCTTGAACGGTACCTTGGGGTTGACGACCAGGACGTTGGGCACGATCGCGGTAATGGCAACGAGCGTGAAATCCTTGTCCATGTCATAGCCGCGATTGGTATAGAGGCTCTCGGCCATCATCTGGTGCACGCCGCCGGCAAGGAAGGTATAGCCGTCCGGCCTGGACCGGGCGGCGGCATTGACGCCGATCGTGCCGCCCGCGCCGGGCCGATTGTCAACGACGAACTGCTGCCCCAACTGCATGGAGAGACTCGTCGCGATCGGACGGGTGAATGAATCCACGCCACCGCCCGGGCCGTACGGCACGATGATCCTTGCGTATTTGGCAGGCCATGTCTCGGCGAGCGAGGGTCCCGAGAAGAGCGTTCCAACGATAAAACCCAACGGCAGCAGTCGCGCTTTCACTTGCAGTCTCCATGATGTCGATTTCTATTTTTTTGTGAGAGCGAAGCAGCAGGCTGTTCTCACTCGACATCATGGTATAGGGCGAGCTCCGATAAGTTTAATGGATTATTGGTATGCGAGTATTCGTTCGGTGAATGTGGCCGCCGCGGACGCGACGCCGAGCACGGCAGCGTTCAGATTCCCGCGCAGGCCCGCTTCACCTGCGCTCTCAGCCAGGTATGCGCGTGGCTGCGGTCGTAGCGTCGGTGCCAGTACATGTTCCAGTGGAACTGCGGCGTATCGAATGGCAAACGGGCCAATACCAGCCGGTCGTCCAGGAAGTGCCGCGCCAGCTTTTCCGACGTTACCGCCAGGAGATCGGTGCTTTCCAGGATCTTGGGCACCAGCAGCCAGTGTGGCACGTTCAGCACGACCCGGCGTTGCAGGCCTTGCGCGGCAAGAATGTTGTCGACGAAACGGATGTCCGTGGGGCTCATCGAGACACGCAGGTGGCCGGCCGACAGAAAGCGCCGCAGGGTCATCGGCTTGCTCGCGGCCGGATTCTTCGCCCGCATGATGCAGACCATCCGGTCCTGGAACAGCGGCTCGGCGCGAATGGACGACGAGTGATTCAACTCCATGCTCAGGCCCAGATCGAGTTGATCCGATTCGAGCGACTTCAAGGTTCGCTCGGGGGCCATGTGGAGAATGTTGAGCGACACGCCCGGAGCGTCGTTGGTCAGGACCTCGGAGATGCGCGGCAGCGTCAGGTAGCCGACCAGATCGGACATGCGGACGGTGAACTCGCGATCGGAGGTCGCCGGGTCGAACTCCACGTCGCTCGACAGCAGGCGCTCGGTCTGGCGCAGGATCTGCTGGACCGCTTCGCCCAGTTCCAGCGCTCTCGGCGTCGGCTCCATGCCGCCCGCACCGCGGATAAACAGCTCGTCCTTGAAGATATGACGCAGGCGGGCCAGCGCATTGCTCATGGCGGGCTGGCTCATGGCGATCTTGTTGGCCGCCCGGGTGACGTGCCGCTCCGACATCAGGGCATCGAAGATGACCAGAAGATTCAGGTCCAATGCGCGGAGGTTCATGGAGTGGGTACCGTCCTTCGGGGGCTGTCGTGCCGCGTTTATAACACATGCGGCAGCGCCCCCGCGTCAGGCTTGCCGATCGATATCGGTGCCTCTCGTCTCGCGCACGAAGACCAGTCCGATAACGAAACTGAACGCCGCGACGCCCACCGGATACCAGAGCCCCGAGTAGATGCCACCGAAATGGGCCACCAGCGCAAAGCAGATGGTGGGCAGCAGACCGCCGAAGTAGCCGTTGCCAAGGTGATAGGGCAGCGACATTGCCGTATAACGTATGCGGGTCGGAAACATCTCCACCAGGATGGCGGCGATCGGACCCAGGGTCATGGCGCCGAACGTCATGAGGCAAACCAGGAGCAACAGGATCGCGGGCGCGTTGACCTTGCCCGGATCGGCCTGTTTCGGATAGCCAGCATCGTGCAATGCCCCGGCAAGCGTGGACCGGAACCGGTCCTCGGCCTCCCTGGCCTCCTGTTTCCGGAGGCCGGACAAGGACGGCACGAGCAGCGCGTGGTTGCCCACCATGACATAGGTCTGTGCACGATCGGTGTTCAGGGTTTCGTAATGCGCGGATTGACTGGCAAGCACCTGCCTGGCAAGGTCGCACGACTTGCTGAACGTCGCCGTACCGGTGGGATTGAACTGAAAGGTGCATCCGTCCCGGCTCGCCAGCACCGAAATCGGCGCGGCGGCCTGCGCGCGCGCCAGGTCGGGATTACCGAAATGCGTCAGGCCATGGAAAATCGGGGAGATCGTGACGGCCGCGAGCAGGCATCCCGCCAGAATGATCGGCTTGCGGCCAATCCGGTCGGACAGCTTGCCGAACACGACATAGAGCGGGGTGCTGATGACCAGTGCGGCGGCCAGCAGCAGATTGGCCGTATTGCCATCGATCTTCAACGTCTGCGTGAGAAAGAACAGCGAGTAGAAGAGCGCGGTGAACCAGACCACTGCCTGGCCCGCCAGTAGCCCGAAGAGCGCCTGGAGTACCAGTCTCAGGTTTCGCCACTGCCCGAAGGCTTCCGACAGCGGGGCCTTCGAGATCCGGCCTTCGGTCTTGATCTTCTGGAAAGCCGGCGATTCGTGCATGGATCGGCGCACATAGGTCGAGATCGCGAGCAGCACGATCGAGAGGAGAAACGGCAGGCGCCAACCCCATGCGTCGAACTGGTCGCCGCTCACCTGGCGCGCGACAACGATAACGATCAGGGACAGCAGCAGACCGACGGTCGAAGTGGTCTGGATCCACGCCGTATAGCGGCCCCGTTCTGCCGGCGGGGCATGCTCGGCAACGTACGTGGCCGCCGCGCCGTATTCTCCGCCGAGTGCGAGCCCCTGCAGCATGCGAAGCAGGATCAGGATCATCGGCGCGGCCACGCCGATGGTGGCATAGCCAGGCAGCAGCCCGACCAGGAAGGTGGATCCGCCCATGATGAGCAGCGTCAGCATGAAGGTGTACTTGCGGCCGATCATGTCGCCGAGGCGCCCGAACACCAGTGCGCCCAGCGGGCGCACGATAAAGCCGGCGGCGAAGGCAAGCAGCGCGAAGATGAACGCTGAGGTCTGGTCAAGCGCGGTGAAGAACTGCCGGGCGATGACCGCGGCAAGCGCGCCATAGAGAAAGAAGTCATACCACTCGAATACGGCGCCGAGCGAAGCCGCGACCACGACTTTGCGCTCCTCCACGGTCATGCTGCGTGACGACTGGTGGCCGTCAAGCACATCGGTTTTCATGGGTGTCTCCGGGTTTACTGGTATCGGGCGGATCGGCCGGCATCGGGATGGGGCTGCTGCGCTCGCAAACGAGAGTGCGAGCGCGTGTGCAGGGGTGCCCGGAAGGGTCACCGTGGCACTGGGGCATCGGGGCACCGGGGCACCGGGGCACCGGGGCGCCGCCAGGGCGGCGCCCGTCCGGCTGCGACGCGTGGCCTACACCATCACATCCGCCAGGTCCTTCATGCTGTCGACCCACAGGTCGGGCTGGTGCGGCGTGCCGCCGAAGGGACGCTTGCGGCGATCGATAAAGGCACTGTGCATGCCGGCCGCCTTGGCGCCCAGGCAGTCGAACGCGTGGTTGGCCACGAACAGTACCTCGTCCATGGCAACCTGCTCGATTTCCGCCGCCTTGGTATAGGTGGCCACGTGCGGCTTGAACGCGTTCGATTCGGCCACGGAGATCACGTTGTTGAACGGGATCTGGTGGTACTGCTTCGCGGTCTCGAGCATGTCGCGGTCGCCGTTGGACAGCACCACGATGCGGTACCGGGTCTGCAGGCGTGCCAGCGCCTCCGGCACGTCGGGGAAGGGCTTGAGCTGCTCGATGCAGCTCACCAGGTAGCGCACCTCGTCCTGCGTGTGCGCGATGCCCGCGCGCTCCAGGGTATAGGAGACGGCCCGGTGGCCGATCTCGCGATACGGCGTGTGTTCCTTGTGGAGCAACGCGTCGATCATCGAGTTCTCGAAATGCGTACGACGCCACCAGGTGACGAACGAATTCGGGTTGCCGGTCCAGCCCTTGTCCTTGAGGAACGGCGTCGCGACTTCCACCAGCCCCTTCTGCATATCGACCACGGTGCCGTACTGGTCGAACATGACAACCTTGATTTTCTTCTTCAGATCCACTGCTTCCATTTGATGCCTCATCTAGCGGTTGGTATTTGCCGTTGGGTGAACTGCAGGTCCACTGTAAGAGCCGCCGGGCTATTCATCAAATGGATAGAATGTATGTCGATATTTTTCGTATGAATAGTGACAGCCCAGGTCGGCGCTGTGGGCCGACCGCCGCCACGCCGCGGTTCAGGGGGTCTTCAATCGCTTCCAGGTCGAGGTGGCATACGCGACGATGTCCCCGGTATCGTCGACCAGGGTCGACTGCAGAAACGAGATACCGTGGCCCTGGCGGATGAACTGCCCCGTGCACGTCATGCGCCCTTGCCGCACCGCCTTCAGATACTGCGTCTTCATCTCCAGCGTCGCGCCGGGACCCTGGCAGCGCCTGAGCAGATGGCCCATCGAGATATCCATCACCGTCGCAACGATGCCGCCGTGCAGCGAGCCCTGGGGATTGAACAGGAAATCCTTCAACTCGAAGGAGACGATGCAACGATCGTCTGTATAGTCGAACTCGAGGCCCAGCAGCTGCGCCAGGAAAAACTGCCCGAACGCTGGCTGATGCCGTGCGAGCGCGCGCTCGAACGCTACCGTCGCGGCTGCCTTATCCATGCGCGGTCTCCGCCTGGTGACAACGAATGACCCCAAGCGCTTCGAGCGCCCGCACTTCGTAGGGACCGATATCGAGGTGCTCGGCCAGGACCGCGGCCGTGTGCTCGCCCAGCAAAGGCGCCGCGAGATGCCGCGCCGCATCGCCATCACCGCCATCATCGCCGCCGAAGCGGAACGGGCTGAGGATATTCTTGACGGTGCCCGCGGTGGGGTGCGCCATCTCGACGATCATGCCACGCCCGGTGAGCTGCTCGGCCTCGCAAACCTCTGCGACGGACCGGATATCCCCGCACGGAACACCGGCCCTGGTCAGGGCGGCAATCCAGTATCGACGCGGCTGGGCGGCAATGATGTCGGCGATGATCGGCACCAGTTCGCCGCGTCGCGAGACTCGCTCGCTCGCCCGCGCATAACGCGGGTCGGCGCCGAGGTCGGGGCGTTCTAGCACCTGGCAAAACAGCTGCCAGAACTTGTCGTTGGCCACGCCGATATTGAGCCAGCCGTCCGCGGCCCTGAACGTCTCGTACGGCGCGATCGTCGGATGGGCATTACCGCGTCGTTTGGGGCTCTGGCCGGTGGTGAAGTAGATGCCGGCATTGAACGTGAGCAACGAGGCCATGCAGTCGAGCATCGCGATATCCACGTGCTTGCCCTGTCCGGTCCGTGCGCGCTCGACCAGCGCGGCGAGGATGGCCTGCGACGCGAACTGGCCCGTCACCAGATCCGCGATGGAGGTCCCGATCTTGGTGGGCAGACCGTGCGGATCCCCCGTGATATCCATGATGCCCGATTCACCCTGGATAATGAGGTCGTAGCCGGGCCGGTTGGCATCGACGCCTTCGGCCCCGAAGCCCGTAATCGCGCAACTGATCAGCGCCGGGTTGTCTCGCCGGAGATCGGCGTAGGCGAGGCCCAGCCGATCCGTCGTGCCAGGGCGGAAATTGTCGATGACGACATCGCAGCGCATGGCCAGCTTGCGCACCAGCTCGACGCCTTGCGGCTTCTTGAGGTTGATCGCGCAGCTCCGCTTGTTGCGATTGACCGAAAGAAAATAGGCGCTCTCTCCCCCGGTGAAGGGCGGGCCGAAGGCGCGGCTGTCATCGCCGTGCTCCGGCTCCTCGATCTTGATGATCTCGGCACCCAGATCGCCGAGCAGCATGGTGCAGAACGGACCCGACACGACGCGTGTCAGGTCGAGAACTCGAATTCCAGCAAGGGGTCGCATATCGCTACATCGCAGTGAATGAAGACTACAGGACAGGACGCGCACGCCCGGTCCGGGCGCGAGCCGTGCGCACAAGGCTAGGGCTGGCGACCCCATCGGTCCAATGGATATTTGCGATAGCGAAATAGATCTGCTGAATGATCCCGTTACGACTGCCGTCTAGCGAGTTTCCCGCGTATCGGGGCGTTCACGCCTGGCCTGTGCCGCGAGCCAGGTCATGAACGTTTCCAGGGCCTCGGCTGGTTTGACCTTGGCGGGATACGCGACGAAATAGGACTGCTCGATGTCGAGCGAGCGATCCGCTGCGATCACCAGACTGCCATGGCGCAGTTCGGACTCGATCAGGATGCGGGGTAACAGACCGATGCCGAGCCCCGCGCTGGCGGCCATCGCCGTCATGGTGTGCATGTCGTACCGCGGGCCGCGCGAGGCTGCCACGGGATACTCCCAGCCTTGCGCCTCGTACCAGTCCCGCCACGTGTTCGGCCGCGTGCTCAGGTGAAGATGGCGTGCCTCGCTAAAGCCGGCCTCGGATGAGAGATCGTGTTGATCGGCATAGCGCCGACTGCAGACGGGCACCATCTCGCCTTCGGACATCAGCCGTATGCCGCGCGTGTCCGGCCAGAGCTTGTCGCCCGAATGGATCGCGGCATCGAACGGCTGGTCCTCGAACGAGAATGCCGAAGCGCGCGACGACAGGTTGACCGTAATGCCGGGATAATCGCGCGCGAAGTCGGCGAGCCGCGGGATCAGCCATTGCGTGGCAAAGGTCGGAATCACGGCGATATTCAGGACATGGCCCATGCTCCGGCCGGCGCTGAGCTCCTGGGTATCGCGCTGGAGCATCTCCAGATGCCGGCGAATTCTCCCCGAGTACTCCCGGCCGACCTCGGTCAGTACCAGCCGGCGGCGTACGCGGGTGAACAGCTGGATGCCGAGCCGTTGTTCAAGCGCCGCCACCTGACGGCTGACGGCGCTTTGGGTCAACGCCAGCTCATCGCCCGCGCGCGCAAAGCTGCCAAGCCGTGCCGACGCTTCAAACGCCTGGAGCGCCCCGAGGTTGGGTATGTTTTTTCTCATGATCGATGAACGTGTCAGCGACCATTATCATGAGCAAGCCGCCTGCGGGCAAGTTGGCGACGGGCACGCCGGGGACGGGCAAGTTGCGGACGGCAGGTTTCCTGCCTCCTCGAGCGCCACGGCAAAGCGATGGCTGCGACGTCCCGCCTTGCTGCTGCGATGACGCACCGCCCAGACCACACCGCGCAGGGTCCGGTGGCCGCCGGCATCGACCGCCGCGGTGCATGCCTCCAGCACCTCCGGGTCGGGAAACATCATCAGTTCGGCGGCGCTCCCCAGGGCGATGGCGATCTCCATCGGTGAGCGCGTCACCAGGGCCGTGCCCAGCAGGCGCGACAGCGCGCGCTCTACCGCGTGATCCGCCGCGTGATCCGCCGCGTGGTTCACCGCGTGGTCCACCGCGTGCGTCCCGCGCGGAGTGCCCGCTTCTCGCAGAATCCGTTTCACCGAGGCCCGAATGAAATGCAGCATATCAGCCGGCGTCACGGGTTCCGCCTCGGCGATGTCCTCGCGCGGTCTCCGGCGGGGCGAGCGCAGCGAAGAGGTCGCCGCGGTCACGTTACTCGGCCTTGCCCAGCCAGGTTCTGCCGAGGGTCATCCTCGGGTCGAACTGGGACTGCATGCCGCCCATATGCGCCAGCACGGCCGGCGCGGTGAACGCTTGATAGTACGCGGCGTTGTAGGGGCCAATGCCGTGCTCGGCGCTATAGCTGCCGGAGAATTCCCGCACCGTCAGTGCATAGATATCCGAGCGCAGTCGTTCGACCACGTCGCTGTCGTAGCGTGGCGCGTCGCTGTCGGGCCAGACCATGTTGAGATGGATGCCGCCGTCGCCGAGGTGACCGAAATCGAAGACTCGCATCCATGGGTACTTCTCCGCGACCAGCCGGGTGGCGACGGTCCGGAACGTCGCGATGCGGGAGCGCGGCACCGACAGGTCGAAGGCAACGATGCTCCCCAGCCCGCGGATCGACTCGGTGATGGCGTGGCGCAGTTTCCACAGCATCTCCGCCTTGCCGACGATGGCATTGCCGATCACGGTGCCAAAGTGCGCCTCCAGGAAAGCCAGCATGAGCGCATCCAGATCCGGATATCCATTCCCGGCGGGGCGGGCGGCGGTCAGTTCCACCAGCACCGCATAGTCCGCATCTGCCATCGCTTCGAATGGATTCTCGACCCCCTCGATATGGCTGACGACGGCCTCCGCCGCGGCGCGCGAGATGCCCTCGCAGGAGGTCAGGTAGTTGGCGAACTCGATGTCCAGCAGTCTGATCAGCGTGTTCACCGCGTCTCCGGTGCCGGGAATGATCAACGCGCACGAGGTCTGTTGCGGCAGCGGGTGCACTTGCAGGGCGGCGGCCGTGACGATGCCGAAGGCGCCGCCGGTGCCCACAAAGAGCTGCTTGAAATCGAAGCCGACGTTGTTCTTGCGCAAGGGCTGCAGCAGATCCAGCACCTCCCCGGCCGGCTCCGCCAGCACCGCTTCCACGCCCAGCAGGTTGTGCCGTACGTCGCCATACTTCAGCAGGCGTGCGCCGCCGGTATTCGCGGCGATCATGCCGCCGATGGTGGGATCGGCGCCAAGGTCGATGGGAAAGAAGAGCCCATGTTCCGCGAGGCGCTGGTTGAGCTCGCTCAGGCGCGTCCCCGCCGGTACCGTGACCGAGCGGTTGATCACGTCGATCTCGATCGCCCCCTTCAGACGCTCCGTGCTGAGCACCACCTGCGTTCCGCTGGCGTCCGGACTGGAGCCGCCCACGAGCCCGGTGTTGGCGCCTTGAGCGACCAGGCGCACGCCATGGGCCTGTGCAGCCCTGGCGAGGGCCTGGACCTCGCTGGTCGAGGCCGGCCGGACCACCGCGGCGGCGGATCCGCGGCCATACCGGGCGCCCGTTTCGTAGGCGGCGGTGTCCGACGGCGTGGTCAGCACGTCGATCGACGCATGTTCGCGCGCCAGAAAATCCAGCAATGCTTGCGTCCGGGTCATGGTCGTCTCCTTTCAGGGTTGCCGCTCTCAACTGGGCCCGCGGTTGCCACGGGCAAGGTCCGGGGATCGTACGGAATCCGCGCGATGCCAGGCAAACGCTTCTTTGGAACGACGTCATGCGTTTGAGGAAGGAAGTGCGGGGCCCGCCGGCGCGCATTGGGGGCATGAATATCGGCATCACAACATCGAATTTCCCGCCGCTATGACCGCTGGGTAGGATGGCTGCCACATCGGACGGCCCCACCTGTCACAGGTGTTGCCGCTTGCCGGTCCCAACCTGCCCACGCGGAGTTCACACATGCAGCGCTTCGACAACCTCATTGCGGGAATAAAGACTCCACCCGCATCAGGCCAATGGATCCCCAGCCTGGATCCCTATCGCAACGAAAACTGGTGCGAGATTCCGGACAGCAACGGCGCGGATGTGGACGCCGCGGTTGCGGCGGCCAGGAGCGCCTTCACGGGACCGGCCTGGCGAGGGCTCTCCGCCACCGCCAGGGGCGCCTTGCTGCGGCGCCTGGGCGGTCTTGTGGCGGACAACGCGCAGCGGCTGGCCGAGATCGAAGTGCGTGACAACGGCAAGCTCCTGAGCGAGATGCTGGCCCAGTTGCGCCATATTCCGCAGTGGTTCTACTACTACGGTGGCCTGGCGGACAAGATCGAGGGCGCGGTGCTGCCGATCGATCAGCCCGACCATTTTGTCTACACGACGTGGGAGCCGCTCGGCGTGGTGGCGGCGATTACCGCCTGGAACTCACCGCTGCTGCTGTTGACGTGGAAGCTCGCGCCAGGACTGGCAGCCGGCAATACCTTCGTGGTCAAGCCAAGCGAGTTCTCGAGCGCGTCGACGCTTGCCTTTGCCGAGCTGTTTCAGGACGCGGGTTTTCCGCCTGGCGTGATCAACGTGGTGTGCGGTACGGGACAGGGCGTGGGCGCCCCGCTGGTCGCGCATCGCGACGTTGCCAAGGTGGCGTTTACCGGTTCGGATGCCACCGGGCGCGCCATCAACCGCACTGTTGCCGGCGATCTGAAGCATGTCACGCTCGAACTTGGCGGCAAGTCACCGAACATTGTGTTCGCGGACGCGGATCTCGACGCCGCCGCGGCCGGGGTGGCATCGGGCATCTTTGCGGCAGCCGGCCAGACCTGCATGGCCGGCTCGCGGCTGCTGGTCCAGCGCGAGATCCATGACGCGTTCCTGGACAAGATATGTGCGCTGGCCAGTACGATCAGATTGGGAGATCCGTCTGCGCCCGATACCCAGATGGGGCCGCTGGCCAACGCGCCCCAGTACAGCAAGGTGCTCGGCTGCATCGACGATGCCGTGAACGAGGGCGCGACGCTGGCCTGTGGCGGCCGGGCTCATCACGATGCCAGCGGCGGCCTGTTCGTGCAGCCGACCATCTTCCGCGATGTGGACCACGCCTCGCGGCTCGCGCAACGAGAGATATTCGGCCCGGTGCTCGCGGTCATTCCGTTCGACACCGACGACGAGGCGCTGGCCCTGGCAAACGGCACCGACTATGGCCTCGGCGCCGGTCTGTGGACCCGGGACATGGCCCGTGTATTCCGGTTCACGCAAGGGCTGCAAGCCGGAACTGTCTGGGTAAATACCTATCGTGCGTTGGGCTTCATGGCGCCCTTTGGCGGCATGAAGGCCAGCGGCCTGGGACGCGAAAGCGGCCAGGAGATGATCAAGCTCTATCTGCAATCGAAGACGGTGTGGATCAACAACGCCACGCAGCCGCCCGGAAATCCGTTTGTCATGCGCCTTGGCTGAGTCAGGCGCATCCAGGGTTCATGACCTTTACTCCCGAATCATCTTCCCCTTCCATGACAGCAGATCTCGACCAGACCATACGCCCGTGGCAGAAGGACATCCATGCGGCATTCCAATCCTGCCATATCGGGCACGTCGCCTATGTACCGGACGGCGGCCATCGCGGGCTGATCCATCTTTGTGCCCAGGACCCATCGATCGACACCACCGTACTGACCACCGAGGAGGAGGGCGTGGGCCTGGCCGCGGGGCTGCACCTGGGCGGTGTCCGCAGCGTTCTGCTGATGCAGTCGTCCGGCGTCGGCAACTGCCTGAACCTCTTCACGCTCGCCGAGAACTGCCGCATGCCGCTGGTGCTCCTCGTCACGATGCGCGGGGAGTTTGCCGAATACATTCCCTGGCAGATCCCGATGGGCAAGCGCGCGGGCGCGGCGCTCGAACTGATGGGCTTCGACGTGTTCCGGGCCGAGTCCGCCGATACCGTCGGCGAGCTGTGCGCCGGCGCGATGGACCAGGCCTTCCATTCCAGGCGATGCGTCGCCGTCATGCTTTCGCAACGCCTGATTGGTCGCAAGAACTGGTCCAAATAACCTCAACGATCGAGACTGCCATGACAACACTGATCCCGCGCCGTGCCGCTGTCGCTCAACTCCTTCGGGATCGCCACGACATGCTGGTCGTGGCCGGCCTCGGCTCGCCCGTCTACGATGTCTTTGCCGCTGGCGACCACGCCCTGAATTTCTATGACTGGGGCGCGATGGGTTCGGCGGCGATGGTCGGGCTCGGCCTCGCGCTGGCGCAGCCCGGGAGGCCGGTCGTCGTGTTCACCGGCGACGGCGAGATGCTGATGGGGCTGGGCGCGTTCTCGACGATCGCCCAACACCGGCCGCCGAACCTGTCGATCGTCGTGCTCGATAACGAGCAATACGCCGAGACGGGCATGCAGCAAACCGCCACCGGGTTCGGTACCGATCTCGCCGGCGTGGCGCGCGCATGCGGACTGGCGAGGGCCGAAACCTGTTGCTCCGCTGACGACATTCCCGGCCTGCGCGACCGCTTGCACGCGTGCGATGGCACGCTCGTCGCCGTTCTGAAGATCGAACCGGGCGACCAGCCGCGGACCGTACCGGAGCGGGACGGCGCGGTCATCACCGATCGCTTCATGCAGTCGCTCCACGGCCGGGCCGCCCCGGCCGCCCCAGCCGTCGGACGGCGCAACTAGCGCGCCGCCATGGCGGCGTCGAACTTCGCCTTCAGCTCGCGCACGGACTCGCCTTGCATGGCCTCGTAGAGGGCCAGTTCGTCGAGCACCGGCGCCTGCAGATCGGCTTCGAAGCTCGCTTGCGAGGCAGATGCCGAATAGTGCTTCTGCGCCGTGCCACCGAGATTCGACTGGAAGATGCCGGCCGCGCTCACGGGCAGGAAGTCTTCGTACGTGATCGGGGTGAGCGCGACGATGCCACGCCGGACCCAGCCATGCAGGTCCCATTCGGTCTCTTTGGCGAAGGCGGCCGGGTCGGCGACGTGATACTGGAAGTAGGCGAGTTCCTGCGCATGGATGGTCAGCAGATCGTCCGGAAACGCCGTAAACGCTTCGCGCAGGCTCTTGCCGTAGTTCGCGCCGGCGGCCTGTGCCTCGCGTGCCGAGAACAGCAGGCGGTCGTAGAGCGCGCGGCCCGTCTTCGTCAGTGCCATGCCGCGCTGTTCGATCTCGCCAAAGCGCGCCGTGTGCGTGCCGGCGGTCGCTTCGTTGAGAAAGACCACCGATTCCTCGAGCGCCTTGAAGCTGGTCTGCCGGAGTAGAATCGGGTGCTTTCGTTGCGGCGGGCCTTCGATCACGTCCTTGGCGTTGAGGCCCCGCCGGAGCATCGCTTCCTGCGCGGCGTCGATGTCGAGGGTGCGCGGGGTCAGGTGATTGATGTGTGTGCTCTTGAAGCAGACGACATCCGCGATCAGGCGGTGCGCATCGTGCAGCTTGTGGTAGGTCTCGGCGGTGACCGTCGCATGGCTGTGCCAGCGGAAGGTTTCGAGCACTTCGGCGACAAACGCCTGCGCTTCGTCCCGCGTCAGGCCGCCCTGGTCTTCGCAGCGTGCCACCAGCTCCAGCGCACGCGCGGTAAAGATGCTGCGGCTGGCCAGAATGCGCCGGGCCTCTTCGCGCAGCGCCGCGTCGTCGATGAGTTCGAGCCGCAGCAGCGAGGTGAAGACCCGGAAAGGGTTCTTCTGCAGCGCCGAGAACTCGGTCGGACGGAACGCCGTGGAATGGACGGGCACGCCCGCCACCGCCAGATCGTAGTAGCCAACGGGCTTCATGCCCATCACGGCAAAGATGCGGCGCAGGGTGGCCAGTTCTTGCGGCGTACCGACACGAATGGCACCGTGACGTTCCACCGCCAGGCGTCCCGAATCGGCGGCCGCGAGGTCGCTCCGGTCGGGATTGGCCTGCAGCGTACGCTGGTTGACCTCGGCAACGAGATCGAGCAAGGCGCTATATTGGGGCACTTCGGCACGGTACATCTCGGACATCGCGGCCGAGAACTGCGCCCGGATGTCATCGGCGTCGACAAACGTAGGAATCATGGGTAGAGGAAGGATGTACGAAAACGTCCCGCGCGATGAGCGCGCGTGTGCGCATGCTAAGTTGTGGTCCCCGGTGACACAAACGATCTTTTGGTCACGGGTCATTCCGTTTTTGCATGACCTATGTTTGCATGACCTATGATTCTGCCCCGTCGATTCCTGCCCTCCATGGGGCAGCTCTGCGCGTTTGAGGCTTCCGCCCGGCTGGGCAGTTTTACGCTGGCGGCAACCGAGCTGAGCCTGACGCAGAGCGCGGTCAGCCGGCAAATTCGGGCGCTGGAGGAGATGCTGGGTGCCGAGCTGTTCATGCGCGATCGTCAGACGGTCCGGCTGACGGAACGGGGCGAAGCCTATGCGCACGAAGTACGCGGCTCGCTGCAGCGCCTCGCGGCGGCCACGCTTGGTTGCCGCGCCAATCCACAGGGCGGCGAACTGAACGTGGCGATCCTGCCGACCTTCGGCACACGCTGGCTGGCCCCGCGCTTGCCCAGGTTCCTGGCGCAGAATCCGGGCGTCACCATCAACCTGATGACGCGGCTCGAGCCGTTCGACTTCAAGCTGGACGCGGTCGATGCCGCGATCCACTACGGGACGACCGATTGGCCCGGGGCGGAGCTGGATTACCTGATGCCGGAAACGGTGGTGCCGGCTTGCAGCCGCAAGCTGCGGGAGCAGTACGGCCTCGCGGAACCGGAAGACCTGCTCCGGGCGCCGCTCTTGCACCTGGCCTCGCGGCCGCAGGGCTGGCGGCGCTGGTTCGAATCGTTCGGCATTCGCACAGCCCCCGAGCCGGGCATGTATGTCGACCAGTTCGCGGTTGCCGTCCAGGCCGCAATCGCCGATATCGGGGTGGTGTTACTGCCGCGCTTCCTGTTCGAAGCCGAGTTCCAGCGCGGAGATCTCGTCGAGGCGGTGAACGGCGGCCAGCGTTCCGCCGAAGCCTATTTCCTGGCTTACGCCCGGGACCGGGCTACCTACCCGCCGCTGGAGGCCTTCAGAAAGTGGCTGCGGGAAGAAGCGGCGACGGCCAAGCCGTAGGGCCCTCTGTTAATAACGGTACGGTCGATGACCTCCTGACCCGGGGAAACCAGGTATAGGTTTATCCTTTCATTTATGAAACGTTAATTTTTTATTGATTCTATTTTGAAAATACCGCGCCATCGCTATTCTCCTCTCACCGCAGCGCGTTACCGCCGACTCTGGCCAACGCCCGCAACCCTAACGACAGGAGCAATACCATGGCACGCCAACTGGACAACAAGATCGCACTCGTCACCGGCGCCACCAGCGGCATCGGTCTGGCCACCGCCCAACGCTTCGCCGCCGAAGGCGCGCATGTTTATCTCACGGGCCGCCGTCAGGCCGAGCTGGACGCCGCCGTAAAGCGCATTCGCGACGCCGGCGGCAAGGCGACTGGCGTACGTTCGGATTCCACGCGGCTCGCCGACCTCGACGGGCTGTATGCGCAGATCAAGGAGGAGCAGGGCCATCTCGACGTGCTGTTCGTGAACGCCGGTGGCGGTTCGATGGTGCCGCTTGGCAACATCACCGAAGCGCACTTCGACGACACCTTCAACCGCAATGTGAAGGGCGTGCTGTTCACCGTGCAGAAGGCACTGCCGCTCCTCGCCGAAGGCGCCTCGGTGATTCTCACCGGCTCGACGGCCGGTAGCGCGGGGACAGCGGCGTTCAGCGTGTATTCGGCCTCGAAGGCGGCGGTGCGCGCCTTCGCACGTAGCTGGATTCTTGATCTCAAGGACCGCCGCGTCCGCGTGAATACCATCAGCCCGGGCGCGACCCGCACGCCGGGTCTGCTCGACCTCGCCGGTGACGATGCCGCGCAGCGCCAGGGTCTGGCCGACTACCTGGCGGCGCAGATCCCGATGGGGCGCCTGGGCGAGCCTGGCGAAATCGCAGCCGCGGCGCTGTTCCTGGCGTCGGACGATGCGAGCTTCGTCAATGGCATCGAACTGTTCGTCGACGGCGGCCAGCAACAGATCTGAGCTTTGGCGGGGCGGCGGGGTGGCGGGGTGGCGGCGGGGTGGCGCTATAGGCCACACGCACTAGAATGGTGATATATTACATATCACCATCTCGATGCATCGCCTCCGCCAATGTTCGATCCTTCCCTGCTAGGCCGGATGAGCTTTACGCACGCCGAGCCGTCACAGCCGGTCCTGCCACCGGGGCGTCACCGGCTCGGTATCGCCGCCGAGCGCGATGCGGTCCTGTACGTACCGCCAGGACTTGGCCCCGCACCCGTGCCGTTGCTGGTCATGTTTCACGGTGCCGGCGGCTTTCCGGAAAAAGTACTGCCCTTTATCGAGCCGCACGCGGATGCGCACGGCTTTCTGGTACTGGCGCCGCATTCGACGTTTCCCACCTGGGACATCGTGATCGGCGGCAACGGGCCCGATCTGCAGGGTCTGCAAAAGGCGCTGGCCGCCGTCTCGGCGCGCTACCTGATCCAGCGTGACCGGCTGGCCTTCGCCGGCTTTTCGGATGGCGCCAGCTACGCCCTTTCCATCGGGATTACCAACGGCGACATCGCCAGCCACGTCATCGCGTTCTCCGGCGGATTCATGTCCGTATTCACCCAGGAAGGCGCCCCCAAGGTTTTTATCGCCCATGGACTGGTCGACGAGCAACTGCCCGTGCAGACCAGCGGCCGCACCAATGCCGCCAAGCTGCAGGCGGCCGGCTACGATGTCGAGTATGTCGAGTTCAATGGCAAGCATGCGATCCAGCCGCCGATCGTAGCCGAGGCCATCCGCTTTTTCCTGGCATGACGCTCCGTCATGTGAGCCCTTGGATCCGCCGCTAACGGAGTGCACCCCATGAATTTCGAGATTCCGCAGTCTCTGATTCTTCCGCTGCTCGCCATGATCAATGCCGAGTCCCCGTTGGCCCGGCAGCTCCAGGCGCACGGCATCTGCCATGGCAGCATGTCCGTGTCGGCGCGCCTGTTCGACGCGCAGTCGCTGAATTCGCTCTACGCGCTGAGCAAGGCGCAGAACGAGCGCGAGCTGCTGTTCCAGATGCTTGCGCTGGATAACATCTACAACGCGCCGCAGGCACGCACCATTCCCGGCCTCGAATTGCTGGTGGCAGGACTGGTCGCCTATCTGTCGCGCGATGTCATCGATGGCTGGCTGTATCAGCGCAGCCGCGATGGCGTACTGCTGCCCTGGCTGGTCCAGCGCATTCGCCACGTGGAGCCCGAGCAGGGCATGCCCTACGTGGCGCTCGACCTGCTGGCAAACACCATGCTGTCCGCCAACTCGGAGCTGACCGACCCGGCACGGCGCAGGGCGGGAATGACGACCTCGATCATCGTCACACGCGACGAGATCGTCGACCGCACCATCCCGCAACTGCTTGCCGAGTTTGGTTTCTTCAAGGAGTGCGCCGAATTCCGGCAGGAATATGAACGGCATGCTGAACTCTTTGTGCGCTATCAGCGCAGCTTTGGCGCACAGTACATCGCGACGGGCGCCGCCTTCACGGTCGAAGGGAAGGGCACCGTCGCGCTGGCGCGGCTGGGGGACGGTGTGGCGGCGCGCTGCATCAACGACGAGGAACGGCTCGAACGCCGTTTTGAAGTGACATGCGACGCCGAGTTCTGGCGCCGGGCGGGCGTTGCCACCGGCTTTGAAAAGATGCCGCTACATGGCTACGTGCATCTGTTTCATCTGGAATGGCATCGGAACATCTGGGTGCACGTCAACCACCTCGCCGAATATCGCTACCGGCCGGAACTGCGCGACAAGCTGGTGCTGCCGGACCAGCATCGCGATCTGATCGACATTCTGACCTCGCATATGGACGTCCTGGTCCAGGACTTCGTGCCCGGCAAATCGGGCGGCACGACCATCCTCTGCCAGGGTGCGCCCGGCCTGGGCAAGACGCTGACCGCGGAAGTGTATGCGGAAGTCGTCGGCAAGCCGCTCTACCGCGTGCATTCGGGACAACTGGGTACCACGGCCGCCTCGGTGGGCGCCAGCCTCATGGAGATCCTGCGCCGGGCCATGCGCTGGAACGCGGTACTGTTGCTGGACGAGGCCGACGTCTATATCCGCCGCCGCGACAACGACCTGGAGCACAACGCGATCGTTGCCGAGTTTCTGCGCACGCTGGAGTATTTCAGCGGATTGCTGTTCATGACCACCAACCGTACCGGCGATGTCGACGATGCCATCCTGTCGCGCTGCATTGCCACGATCCACTACGAAACGCCAGGCCGGGCCGATGCGGCACGCCTGTGGCGCCTGCAGGCCGGGCAGTGCGGCGCCGAGCTGGACGACGGGCTGGTCGATGCCCTGACCGCGGCCTATCCGAAGGCGAGCGGGCGCGATATCAAGGAGTTGATGAAGCTTGCCACCCGCTATGGCAAGGCGAAGCAGATCCCGCTGTCGGAAGAGGTGTTCCGGCTGTGTGCGCAGTTCCGCGCGATCGAGCCCGCAGGATGCCGCGTGGGCGCCGGCGCTTGAGCGGCCGGTTGCGATCAGTCCCTGCAGTAGCCTTCGCCCTTGCGGACCGTCAGGCAGTGTTTCTTGTCGGCGAGCCATTTCATGCCGGTCTCGGCACCAGTGGTGGCGCGGATGATCTCGGGGGTGCCGTCGCGTTCGAACGCGATGCCTCCATCGACGTACCGGCCCTCGAACTTGCGCGGGCCATCGAGGTTCTGCACGGTCACTTCGTACCTGCCATGACCGCCGGCCAGTTCGAGGAAGGTGCCTTCCGGACCCGTCCACTTGCCGAGCCATTCGTCAGTGCGCGGCGCACTGGCGGCAGCGGGGGGGCTTTCCGCATTCTTCCGGGACGCGTTGCCGCGCTCCGAACATCCGGCCACGGACACGAGGGCAATCAGCAAGGCGGCGAGGGAGCAACGGGATGTCTTCATCAGTCGGTTGACATGGCAATGCATGGGACGGATTTTCGCACGGCCGTCGGGTTTGGGCGGAAGAGAACGCCCGTTTGGGGCAGCTCGGGCAGCCGTGCCGAGACGTCCGTTCGTGACGCGGACAGAACCCTCTTGCGGCGCGGACGGCACCCTTTTGCCGGCGCGCACCCTTGAAGCATCACAGACTGTCGCCATCTACGCGGCTGTTTATGATCGCTTCCGTCCCCGCATGTACAAGAAAGGCACGTCCGTCGAGATCCAGTTTTCCCCGCAGCGCCTCAACGATGGCGCCGGCGACCCGTACTGGGTCGACCTGACGCGCGACGAGGCGCAGGCATTGCTGGAGCGGCTGCAGTCGCATTTGTCGCAAGCCACGCAAGGCACCGACGCGCCGCTGGTATTCAGCCTGGAAGGGCCCCCCGACGAGCGGTCCGCCAACACCGCGGCGCCGGCTCCGCAGTCCGACGCCACCGTACCCGCCGAAGCCGAGTTCAAGCAATGGGTCTGCATCATCTGCGGCTGGGTCTACGACGAAGCCGCGGGCTGGCCCGAGGACGGCATCGCGCCCGGCACGCGCTGGGCCGACATCCCCGACGACTGGCGTTGCCCGGAATGCGATGTCGGCAAGGAAGACTTTGCGATGGTCGAGTTTTAACGCCCATGACGCCGGCTCCCAAGCCCGAAACGTAACGGCTACCAATCGGTAGCATGTGGTGCGTGACAGCAGTGAGCGACAAGCCGCACGCGCCGGACTGGACCTTGGCCCAATAGACGCGACGCTTTCCTGCGCGCTGAATGAACAGGCTGCTTCCGTCATCGGACAGCCTGCGCGTTGGAGTGGGAAGTCGTCCCACGACTGGGAGGCGGATATGGGATCGTTCCTTTATGGTTCCGGCGTGTTCGGCGCCATTACCTTATCGGTCGGGCTGTTCGCCAGCATCCTGGCCGCCATGGAAATGGGCCGGCTGGTGTGGCGATGGCAGGTCAACGCGGGCCGCGAGCCGGAGAGTACGGGGGTCGGGGCGGTCACGAGCGCCATCTTCGCGCTGCTCGGTCTGCTGATTGCGTTCACCTTTTCCGGGGCGGCGGCCAGGTTCGAGGCGCGGCGCACGTTGATCGTCAAGGAGGCCAACGACATCGGGACTGCCTACCTGCGCCTCGACCTGCTGCCCACGCCCGCCCGCGAGGAACTGCGCGATACGTTCCGGCAATACCTGGATGCGCGACTCCAGGCGTATCGGGCCGTCCCCGATCGCGAGCGCGTGGCTCAGTCCCTCGCGCGCGCCGATGCGATGCGCGACCGCTTGTGGCAACGAGCGGTCGCGGAGAGTCCACGTGCTGGTAACCCGGCGGCGACCATGCTCCTGCTGCCGGCGCTCAACGCCGCATTCGATACCGCGTCGAGCCGGCTGGCGTCGACCCGGGAGCATCCGCCCGGCGTGATCTACGTCCTGCTGCTCGCGCTCAGCTGGATCGGGGCGCTCTTTGCCGGCTACGGCATGGCAAGGCGGGGGCCGCGCAACTGGCTCCATACTGCGCTCTTCGCGGCGACGCTGGCCGCCACCCTGTACGTCATCGTCGATCTCGAGTATCCGCGTCTGGGCCTGATCCGCGTCGACGATTTCGACCAGGTGCTGCGGGACGTGCGCGACAGCATGAAATGACACAGGCACACCGCCGGGCCACCGCACACGGCTGGTGAACCGACTGCTGCGCAAGGCGCGGGCCCGTTAAAGATTCGCACGATTGCACCGTTAACGTGCTCAATCGGCGTGCAGCAGGTTTGGTGCTGCCAGTCGCGTCTACTGTGCTGAAAGGGCTTACGTTCTTGCGAAACAATCAACCTGTCACCCAGCGTGAATTCGATCTTCCCGACAACGCGACGTTGATGTCGACGACTGACACGCAGAGCCACATCACGTATGCCAACAGCGCCTTTGTCGAGGTGAGCGGCTTCAGCGCCGAGGAGCTCCAGGGCCAGCCGCACAATATCGTGCGCCACCCCGATATGCCCAGGGAGGCCTTCGCCGACATGTGGGCCACGCTCAAAGGCGGCGAACCGTGGACCGCGCTGGTCAAGAACCGGCGCAAGAATGGCGACCACTACTGGGTACGCGCCAACGCGACCCCGGTGATACGAGATGGCCGGCCGGTCGGCTACATGTCGGTACGTACGAAGGCGACCCGCGAGGAGATTGCCGGCGCCGAGGCCCTCTATCGCAATTTCCGCGAAGGTCGGGCCGGCAGCCAGCGTTTCCACAAAGGCCTGATCGTACGTACGGGTCTGGCAAGCTGGACTTCGGCGCTGCAGACCATGAGCGTGCGCTGGCGCATCCGGTCGGCGCTGATGGCCCTTGTGCCGTCGATCGTGATCGGGGCATGGGCCCTCGGGGTCTCGCATGGCGCGCTCGCGGGTCTGGCCGGCGTCACCGCCATCTGCTCGCTGCTGGTCTCCTTGTGGCTGGATGCGCAGATCTCGCGGCCGCTGGAGCAGATGCGGGAACAGGCGCTGCGCGTGGCATCGGGAGAAAGCCAGAAGGTCGAACCCACCGACCGTGTCGACGAGATCGGTATGACGCTGCGCACGATCGGTCAGCTGGGCCTGATGTTCCGCTGGCTGATCGACGACGTCAGCGGACAGGTGTTCAATGTGCAGACCGCCAGCAACGAGATTGCGCAGGGCAACAACGATCTCAGCGCGCGCACCGAGCAGGCGGCGACGAATGTGCAGGACACCGCGGCATCGATGACGCAGATGACGGCCACCGTGCAAAGCAATGCCGAAACCGCGACCCAGGCCACCGAACTCTCGGGTTCGGCCAGCGCCGCGGCGGCCAGGGGCGGGCAGGCCATGTCCGAAGTGGTGACCACGATGCAGGAAATTACCGCGAGCTCCAAGAAGATCGCCGACATCATCTCGGTCATCGACGGCATCGCATTCCAGACCAACATCCTGGCCTTGAACGCCGCGGTCGAGGCCGCGCGCGCGGGCGAACAGGGGCGCGGCTTTGCGGTCGTCGCCGCCGAGGTGCGTTCGCTGGCGCAGCGGAGTGCCAGCGCGGCCAAGGAGATCAACACGCTGATCAGTACCAGCGTCGGCAAGATCGAATCGGGTGCCACGCTGGTCAATGACGCCGGCAAGACCATGGACGATATCGTCGTCCAGGTAAAGCGCGTCTCGGACCTGATCGCGGACATCAGCTCGGCGACCATCGAGCAGAGCAGCGGCATTACCCAGGTCGGCCAGGCGGTCAGCGAACTCGACAACATCACGCAACAGAACGCGGCGCTGGTGGAGCAGAGCGCCGCAGCGGCGGAAAGCCTCAAGCAGCAGGCGACGCGACTGGTCGAGGCGGTCAGCGTGTTTCGCTGACGCAGCCTGGTCGACGGGCAACGGAGACCGGGGCCGTGATGCCTGTCATCACGGCTTCATGGTGTCTCGCGACAGCCCCGCCTGAGCAGGTTGCGCGATGCATCCCTGGCGGGCGACAGTCCGAACGCCCGCGAATACTCGCGGCTGAACTGCGTGGGACTTTCATAGCCGACCTCCGACGCGACTGACGATACCGTGCTGCCTCCGCCGAGCAGTAGCGTGCGGGCCCGCAACAGGCGAAGCTGCTTCTGGTACTGCAATGGGCTGAGCGCCGTGACGGCCTTGAAGTGTCGATGAAATGCCGACACGCTCATCGCCGCCTCGTCGGCAAGCCTCTCCACGCGTAGCGGCTCGGCAAAATGCCGCCGGATCCGTTGCACGGCGCCATGGATCCGTGCCAGCGCCGTTTCGGGCATGGCGATGTCTCGCAGCATCCGACCGTGCGGTCCCTGGAGGACCAGGAACAGGATCTCGCGTTCGTACGCAGGCGCCAGGCCGGCGATGTCGCCTGGCCGCTTTATCAGCCGCAGCATTCGCACCCACGCATCCATCAACGCTGGCGTCACCGACGCTACCGAAAACCCTGCGTCCTCGCCCGAGTTGCCGCCGGCAGCGGGCCGGCCGAAGTCCGGCAGATCGTGCAGCAATTGCGCGATCACGGCCGGCTCAAGGGTCAGGCTGATGGCCAGATAAGGCGTGCCATCCGATTCAGGATAGACCCGGCCCATGGCGGGCAAGTCGATCGACATGACGAAGTAGGTCGCAGGGTCGTAGCGCAGGGTCCGGTCGCCCACCGTCATGGTCTTGCTTCCGCGCAGGATCATGTTGATCATGGGGTCGTACACGGCGGCAAGTTCGTGCTCGGGGATGGCCCCTTGAACCATCGCCACGCGAGGTATCCCGGTCTCCGTGCGTCGGTTCTCCGCGTGAGCGGCCAGCGTCCGGAGCTCGTCGAGAGGACTTTGGCCGTCCGGCGTGGCGCTAGGGGCGTGCATGGACACACCGCGCTGGCGGGAAGAAGAGAAATAGGCAGGTCTCCGCGATAAACGGGCAGGACGGCGACGCCTGGGGTCGATAATCTCTCGGCATCGAATTCAGGAAGATTTGCATGCGTATCGTTTACATTGCCGGCGCTAGCCGGGAGACTGGAGCAGGGGCCGGCATCGAACGTGTGGGGCGTGGAAGGGCGTGGACGGTGACGCGATGAACCCTCAGCAGAAACCTGGCCAATTGCGTCAGACGGCCGAAGCGCTGATCGCCGCTGTCAACGCGTTCGACGTGGAACGCACGCTGCGATTGTTTACACCGGATGCCGTGATCGACGATCCCTCCACCGGCCATCGTTTCGACGGTCATGCCGGCGTGCGCAAGTATATCGAGGAGTATTTCATCGGTTATCAAACCGTGACGCGCCTGCTGTCGCTCAGACGACTGACAAGTGATATTGCGCGTGTGCGCGTCAGCTTTACGGGCACTTTCGGTCACGAAACCGGGTTGCTTGAAATATCGGTCGATAGCGGCGGGCTGATCACGCGTATCGATGCGACGCTCGAATGACGCGGCGGCAGTGCCGTTGGCCGGCTAGTCATTCGCCGGCTGCTTGCGCGCCGGCAAGCGGATGCATACGAGCAATCCCGAGCGCGAGCCGGTCATCAGGCTGATGGCGCCGCCGTGGGCCTCGCAGATTTGACGGACGATCGCCAGACCCAGGCCGCTGCCGGGGATACTCGCGTCGGATAGTCGTGCGAAGCGCTCGAACACGTATTCGCGACATGCGGGCTCGATGCCGGGGCCGGTGTCTTCGACAGTGATCAGATGCGACTCCCCACCAGTCTCGACATTCACGGTAACCGTGCCGCCGACAGGCGTGTAGCGTACGGCATTGTCGAGCACGTTCGACAACATCTCGCGCAGCATGCCTTCGTCACCCCATATCCATGCGGTTGCGTCGCTCTCTCCGAAACCCAGATCCTGGCCTTTGTCCCGTGCGGCCAGATACCATTCTGCGCATAGATCCCTGCACAGCGAGTGCAGTTCGATAAGACGCACGTCACGTTGCTGCGCGGCGTGCGAGTCGGAATCGCCCGTGCGAGCCAGGGCCAGCAACTGATTGGTGAGGCGTATGGTTTTGTCGATGGCGGAACGGACTTCGACGAGCTCGCCTCCGCCGCTCCTGATACGGTGGTCAACCTGTCCACGAACCAGGGACAGCGACGTACGCAGCTGATGCGATGCTTCGTCAATAAATCGCTTCTGTCCGTCGATGAGAAGGCGGAGCCGTGCCAGATACTGATTGAGGGTCTGGAGCAACGGCTGAATTTCAACCGGCAGGTTGTCGTCGGGTATGGGCGCCAGGCTACCCGCGCTACGCCCGTCGATGCGGTCTTGCACGCGCTTGAGAGGACGGAGCGTGGCAGAGACCGTCAAGATCAGGAGGACAAGGGATACGCCGATGGTCGCCGCCTGCTGCCAGAGGGTTGCGACCAGCAGGCGGCGTGCCATGTCGTCGCGCATTTCGAGCGTTTCTCCGACCTGAACCATTGCGACGCCACTCTCGCCGCCCGCCGTCACCGGCTGCCAGAGACCTGCCACGCGAAGCGGTATGCCTCGATAGCGCTCGTCGTAGAAATGTACGAGTGCGGGATAGTCCTGACTGCGTGGCACATTCGATGGCATGGCCGGAAAATCGCTTTCGCCGGACACGAAACGGCCGTGCTGGTCGAGCACCCTGTAAAAGATCCTGCCACGCGTGTCGATCTGGAACGTGTCAAGCGCAACGTACGGAACGTCGACGATCATGCGACCGTTTGCGATGTCGATGCGCTCCGCAATCGCGCGCGCGGATGCGAGAAGGGTCCTGTCGTGCGCGGAGTTGGCTTCCGCCAACGCGGTTCGATAGGCGGCTACGGCGGACACTACACCTATCGCGGAAAGCGCGAGGGCGAGCCGCCAGAGAAGTGCTCTCCGCAGACTTCTGGAGCGCATGCTAGGACCCGGTGCGTTGTTCGAGGAGATAGCCCACACCTCGCACGGCGGTGATGACGAGGCTCGACCCCTTGAGCTTCTTCCTGACTCTGGATACGTACAGTTCGATCGCCTCGGGGCTGACTTCGTCATCCATGGAGAAGACCCGTTGAAACAGGACATCACGGGTGGCAACACGGCCCGCACGGAGAAATAGCGCCTCGAGAACCGCGAGTTCCCGGCGTGCAAGTACCAGTGGGGAACCGTTGCAGTAGAACTGACGTTCCACCGAGTCGAACGTCAGTTCGCCGAACGAGGTCGTGGGCTGCCCGCCCTGGCGTCGTCGGAGCTGGGCCTTGATCCTCGCCTCCAGTTCGCCAAGGTCGAATGGCTTGGCGATATAGTCGTCCGCGCCGAGGTCGAGGCCGAGAATCCGGTCGGAGATTTCGCTTCTGGCGGTCAGGATCAGGATGGGGGTGGTCAGGTTCCGGCTGCGCGCCGACTTCAGGACTTGAAGCCCGTCGATCCTGCCCAGTGACAGGTCGAGCAGGATCAGGTCGTACGAGCTGGTCGCCATCATCAGGAGCGCCGTCTCGCCATCGGGCGCATGATCAAGCATGAAGCCGCTTTGCCCCAGCGATTGGATGACGAGCGCAGCAAGCTCGGGGTGGTCTTCGACGAGAAGAAGTCGCACGAGAAATAGGGGTTTACGTTGAACGCGCGGCGCTTCCTGCGACAGCTTCGCGACAGGGTGACGCCGTAAGATTGTGGCAATGTCAGATGATAGACATGCCCGAGCTCCCGGTGGCGAGCGAAGGAGAAAAAACCAGGAGGCAGAACGTGCGTCGGTTCCTTTGTGGCGCCTTCTTGTTGGCGTGCTGCGCGCTGTGGCAGGGAGTCGCCCAGGCGGACGAAGGGGCGGCAACATGCATCGCCCCGGCCAAGCCCGAGGGCGGTTATGACATCACCTGCCGCATCGCCCGGAAGCTCTGGCAAGACACCGCGCCCTCGGGAAAGGCGCTGAAGATCGTCTATATGCCCGGCGGCATCGGCGCCGTGGCGTTCAATGCCATCGTGGCGCAACGGCCTGCCGAAGCGAACACGATCGTCGCCTTTTCGAGCGGATCGCTGCTGAATATCGCGACGGGGAAATTCAGCCTGTTTGGCGCGGACAGCGTGAAATGGCTGGCGTCCGTGGGCATTGACCACGGGATGATTGCGGTCAGGACCGATTCGCCGTACCAGAGCCTGAACGACCTGGCGGTAGCGATGAAGAAGGAGCCGGGCAAGGTCCTGTTTGGCGCGGGCGGCTCGATCGGCAGCCAGGACTGGATGAAAGCGGCATTGTTTGCCCGCAAGGTCGGGGTGTCCCACACGGCGATGCGATATGTCGCCTTCGAGGGCGGCGGCGAGGCCTTTGCCGCGCTGCTTTCGGGACATGTCCAGGCGGTGCCGGGCGATATCGCCGAAGCGGCCGGGCTGGTCGCCAGCAAGAAGATTCGCATCCTGGCCGTCCTTTCGGCGGAGCGGCTACCGGGGAAACTGGCCACGATCCCCACCGCGCGCGAACAGGGCTTCGACATCGACTGGCCGACATTGCGCGGCTTCTACATGGGGCCAAAGGTGTCGCAATCCGACCTGATGCGTTGGGAAGCATCGTTCCGGCAGATGGCCGCATCGCCCGGTTATGCGCGCGCCATCGAAGCTTACGGTTTGACGCCGGACAGCAAGGTCGGGGCGGAACTCGACTCGCATGTGCAACAGGAAGTGCGCCGGTACAAGGAGCTGGCCCGGCAGTTTGACCTCGTCAGGTAAATCCGCTTGAGGCGCGGAGGCCGGCATGCATCGCTGCCAGTCTTCGTACCATCCATTAAAAATCTACTCGGTTCAGGAGACTTCATGACCAACATTGACGCCACGCGCCGTCGAGTGCTGCAGGCGGTGGGAGCTTTGGGGGCGGCAGCCGTGGTTCCGGCCGCGCGCGCCCAATCCTGGCCTGCCAAAACGATCCGCTTCGTCGTGCCATTTGCGCCGGGCGGCAGCTCGGAGATTGTCGCCCGTACGCTGGCGGCGGAACTGACCAATAGTCTTGGCGTCTCCGTGTTCGTGGAAAACAAGCCAGGCGGGGCCGGCAATGTGGCGATGGGGGAGGTGGCTCGCGCCGACGACCAGCACACCATCATCCTCGGCCACATCGGGACGCTGGCCGTGAACCCCTATATCTTCGAGAAGCTGCCGTACGACGTGAACAAGGATTTCAAGCCAGTCTCGTTGTCGACAAAGGTGCCGAGTCTGTACGTCGTCAATCCCGACGTTCCCGCCAGAAACCTGAAGGAGTTTGTGGCACTGGCAAAGAGCAAGCCGGGCAAGCTGAACTACGGATCGGCCGGCAACGGCAGTGCTGGCCACCTGGCATTCGAGTATCTGAAGATTGCCACGGGCACGTTCATCCTTCATGTTCCGTATCGAGGCAGCGGGCCGCAGATCACCGATCTGCTTTCCGGACGTCTGGATGCGGCGGCGGTGGGGGCGCCGGCCATTCTTCCGTTTATCAAATCAGGAAAATTGCGGTGCATCGCAACGGGTTCGTCGCAGCGCATCCCGCAACTGCCGGACGTTGGCACCGTGGCGGAGCAGGGCTACCCCGGATTCGAGATGACGCAATGGTATGGGGTGCTGGCCCCTTCGACCATGGCGCCCGCGGCGATTGACAAGCTTGCCGCCGCGAGTGCCAGGGCAATGCAGTCCCCCAAGTCGACGGAGCGTCTGCGCGGCGACGCGGCCATCATTGTGGGAAGCAATCAAAATGACTTCGCCAGGTTCATCCTGGCCGAGCAGCAACGCTGGAAGCCGATTATCGCCAGGGCTGGCATCAAGCCGGATTGATGCCGGGCGAGGCAGATCGCAAGAGAGGAAGCCAACGTGGGCCCCATGGCCATGGGGCCGCCGGTGGCGTGCTGCCGGGAGATCCGCTAGCGCGGCAGCCGGACTTCAAAGACGGTCCCTTCGTCATCCGAGCGCGCGGAGATCAGCCCTCGGTGCGCCGTAGCGATTTCGCTCGCTATGAAGAGACCCAGCCCGAGTCCAGCGGGATTCTGGCGAGACGGATCCGATCCTCTCTTTAGTGGATCGAAAATGTGGTCCAGCGTCGCCTGGTCAATTGCCGGCCCCTGATTCTGCACCGCGAGGCTTACCTCTGCCTGCTCGGACGAGAGCAAGACGTGAACTGGCAAATCTTGAGCCCCGTATGCCAGTGCATTGTTCACCAGATTCGAGAGCAGTTGCTGCAGGCGCATGCCATCCCAACGACCCCGAACGTCGCCGCGCACCTCGAAGTTGATCGTGCGGCCCGGGTTGGCCGCCCGGAGTTGATCCACGGCGTCTCCGAACACCCGCACCAGATCGACGTCAGTGGCCGTGATGTTGAGCCCTAGCCCGAGTTTCGTCCGGTTGAAATCGCACAGGTCCTCAAGGAGGGCATTCATTCGCGCCCCGCTGCGAATCAATCTTGCCGCGGCGTCCGAGACGCGATCTCCCGCGTTCAGCGCGGCCAGGTAGGCTGCGGTCGCCTGGATCGTCTGCAGCGGGCTCCGCATATCGTGGCCGAGCATGCCGAGGAGCAGGTTTCGCGCCTGCTCTACCTGTGCGTCGAAGAATTCCACGGACTCTGCCACGGCCTGGTCGATCGCTTCGTTGAATCGAATCATGTCGTCGTAGTCCGGCGCGCTCGGATGACATTCATCCAGCCACAGGCGAAGCACACTGGCACGAAGCGCCCGATATTCGCCGACCAGCTGGTTAATGTCGAAACCATGCCGCGCTCGCAACAGGGCGTGAGTCTGTGCGGCCGTCTCCGGGGCACCCGGCGACCTGGGTGCCCGCCCGAGGGACTTTTCCTTTTGCTCATGGCGGCTCTGGGGAGTGGACAGATCCTTGGTGACGGCTTGCAGGATCTGTTCGGCGTGGTCGCGCAGGCCTGCGGCATCGAGGTGATTGGCCGCGGGGGACAATGTGACGGCGTAAGCCTCCCACTCTCTCAGGATACGTTCCTTCTCTCGCGAGATGAACTGCGCAAGTCTCATTCCGCTTCCCCTGTGCGTTGTTCGCATTGTAGATCCTGGTTTGAGGCCCGTGCGCCGATCCTCAGCCGTGTCTCGGCTCAACGATTTCCTGCAACAGCGCGTCGATGTCGACCGGTTTGATTAAATGCCCATCGAAACCGACCTGACGCGCCTGAGTCGTGTTTTCGCTAAAGCCTGTGAGTGCATAAATGCGCGTCTTGCCGAGATGCGAATAATTTCGCAACTCCTGCAAAAGCTCAATGCCGTCCATATCCGGCATCGCCAGGTCAATGAATGCGACGTCGGGAGCAAAAGTACTCACCTTCTGCAGCGCCATGACACCGCCGTATGCAATCTCGACGGCGTGCCCTGACATCTGCAGCAGCAGGCCCAGCGAATCGGCCGCATCCCGGTTGTCATCCACCACTAGAATCCGGCGGCTCTCTCCCGTGGAGACGGCCGGGGCGGCCTTGCCGGTCGGGATTTCGTTCACGGCGGGTAATCGGACCGTAAATGTACTGCCTGAGCCGACCCCGGCACTCGACGCCACCACCGAGCCACCGTGCAGTTCAACGATAGACCGACACAAGGACAGCCCGATGCCCAGGCCGCCGGCCGTCGTCTGCCCCGGGCGCTCAGCCTGTACGAACAGGTCGAAGATGCGGGTCAGCAGATCGGCAGGTATGCCGCAGCCATGATCGGCCACACGAATCCGCCCCATTTTGCCGGCCAGTTCGACGGTGATCGTAATGGGAGCGTCATCCGGCGAGAACTTCGAGGCATTGAGCAACAGGTTCGTCATGACCTGTGCCAGGCGGGTAAGGTCGCCATAAACGAAGAAATCCGGCTGATCCTCGCCGAGCACGACTCGCTGACGTTTTTCCTCGAGCAGTGGCCGACTGGCTTCAATGCCAGCCGCAATGACGTCGCGAATCGGGATCACGGCGCGCCGCAGGACGAATCTACCGGCGGAGATCCGTCCTACGTCCAGCAAGTCATCGACCAGATGGGTCAGGTGGCGTAGTTGCCTGGTGACGATGCCAACATGCGCCCGCACCAACTGGGCATCGTCGGGCGCCCGCGCCAGGATCGACATGGCACTCGATATGGGAGCGAGCGGATTGCGAAGTTCATGGGCCAGCACGGCGAGAAATTCGTTCATGCGTCTAGCGGACGATTCAATATCCTCCAGTCGTTTTCGCTCCGTCAAATCGCGCGTCACCTTGGCAAAGCCGCGCAGATCGCGATGCTGGTCATATACGGCTGTGAGAGTCACTTCCGCCCAGAAAAGCGACTGGTCCTTGCGCACCCGCCATCCTTCTTCCTGGACGCGTCCCTCGGTGCGTGCTATCCGCAGCAGTCGGGCCGGCTTGCCATTGGCAATATCCTCGGGCGGATAGAAGGCGCTGAAGTGCCTTCCGACGATTTCATCGCTGCGGTACCCGTTGATGGTTGCCGCACCTTCGTTCCAGCTGCCGACGTGCCCCTCCGTGTCGAGCATGATGATGGCGTAGTCCTTCACGTTTTGCACAAGAAGGCGGAACGTCTGCTCGCTCTGGTGAAGCTTCTCGACCTGACGCATGGCATCCGTCGTATCGCGGATGATCTTTGCGAACCCGATGATCTCGTCGCCGGCTTGCAGGCTCGTGATGACGACACTGGCCCAGAATCGGGACCCATCCCGCCGGACGCGCCAGCCCTCGTCTTCCATCCGTCCGTGACGGGTCGCCAGTTCTAACGCTTTCTGTGGCCATTGCTGACTGACGGCCTCTTCGGTAAAAAGGCGCGAGACATGCGAGCCGATGATCTCGGCGGGCTCGTGACCGATGATATGTTGGCCACCACGGTTCCAGCTCGTCACGACGCCGTTCCGATCCAGCAAAAGAATCGCGTAGTCGGACAGGTTCTCGACGAGATTGCGAAAGACATCTTGCCTGGGTGGAGCCGCTTGTGGCATGTGGGGGATGGCTATGGAGGGCGGGCGGAGGGGCCACTAATAGTGGCCCATCGTCGCCGCTCCGGCTGTCCGTTGTCGTCCTACGCATCGAGCCGGGGAACCCTTGTCGCCATGACCACATGCTCGACCTGCTAGATTCTCTTTGACAAAGACAGCTAACGCCTGTAAAAGGGTTCCCGCAGGATATTCAAGCAGTAACTTCGAAGCACTTGGTGCTCGCCTTCCCCGGGGCCACTTACTCTCCATGTTTCTTCCTTGATAGTCATGCCTCGCCAGCATTTTCGGCCAGCGAGAATCCTCTAAAAGGCATCCGTACATGGAAACCGGTACTGTAAAGTGGTTCAACGACTCCAAGGGTTTTGGCTTCATCACGCCTGACGCAGGTGGAAACGACCTGTTCGCGCACTTTTCTGAAATTCAGGGCAGTGGCTTCAAGTCGCTGCAAGAAGGCCAGAAGGTGCGCTTCACGGCTGGCGTTGGCCAGAAGGGCCCGGCCGCCACGAAGATCGAAGCGATCTGATCCGGTCGGCGTAAGGCAAAAAACTCCGCGTTCGCGGAGTTTTTTTTCGCCCATTGCGCGCCGGTATTTCCAGGCCGGGCCACCGGACAGTGTCTCGCGGACCGGGTCGATGGCGTGCCGGGCGGGGGCACAATGCCTGGCTAGATGCTGAATTCCGGATTGCCGTAACGCGCCAGCAGCGATTCGATCAGGGCCATATCCTGCGTTTGCGGCGTGCGGTCTTCGACAGCGCGCGACGGGCCGCAGTAAGTCGTGGTGACGTGGCGGCGCACCGTGAGGACATCGCTCTCCGGCGGGGCCGTCTCAACCTTGGGCCACGGGGTGCGCCGGTAGCTGCCGGCAATCCACCCGGCCGGGGTCAGATGCAGTACTTCCCACTCTTCACTGTTTGACATGGGTTGCTCTCCTGTATTGGGATTGGGTGACACGCCGCAGCAGGTGTCTGTCTGCGGCATGCGAGGCAAAGCCGCAACCGGTCAGTTCTTGTGACGATAGTTGATGCGGCCCTTGGTGAGATCGTATGGCGACATCTCGAGCGTGACGCGGTCGCCGGCAAGAACACGGATACGGTTCTTCTTCAGGCGTCCCGACGAATAGGCCCAGACTTCGAAGCCGTTTTCCAGGACGACCCGGAAGCGGTTGTCGGGCAGAACTTCCGAGACCTTGCCGCCAAATTCCACCAGTTCTTCTTTAGCCAAGATTGCTTCCCTTCGTCGCCAGGTTGCTGCGCGACAAGATGATTCGATTGAGTGCCATGCCCGGCTGCTGCAGCCGCATGTTGACCGCGATGCTCGCAAAGGTGCGGTAACTGGATTGGCCGGCCGCGGTAGGGTCCACCGAAACGGTGGACGACGTGATGCCCGGATTCATTGTTCCTGTTCAGATGCACCACGGGCGGCCCCACGCGCTATGTGCGGGCGTACTGAGAGCGCCACCGGTGGTTATTCGAAAAACAGAGTCGCATCTCGCGCGCATGCGGAGACGGAAACTGGCGTGAGAGGGACCTTGCTTTCGCGCGCCGATGCCCGGGAACATGCACGGCGGTGACGGAGCGGACGTGCCGCAGGTCGGATAGGGTTGAGGGCGCTTGGCACCCCGAAAGGATCGCGTGAACGCCAGAGGCGATGCTAAGGCACCAGAGGCGTCGCCTAGGCTCTTCTGCCGATGATCGTGCCCATGACTGTGCCGATGACTGTGCCGATGATCGTGCCGATGATTGCGATCCGCGCCTTGGCGTCGAGAGGCGTCGACGCCTGGCAAGGCGTTCGATGATACCACTACTACCGTTTGGCCGTTTGGCACGTTGGCGGCGGGCGAAGCGCAGCGCCGCCGTTCGGAGCCGGCAATCGAGGCAGGCATCGGCGGATGGGCCGCAGATTTCGCCGATCGGAAAATAAAGTCGCGAACGCGCAAGGAACAGGCGTACAGTGACTGGATTCTGGAAGGAGAGCAAACATGGACAATTTTCCCGCATCCCACGCGAACGGCTTCGACATCTATCCGCTCGTCTACAGGTACGATCCGCCCCGTCAATGGAACGAACGTAGACCGGATCGTGCTTACAGCGCCTCGGTGGTGATCTGCCGCGAGGGCCAGCAACCATCGGGGGAAAACGGCCGGGTGTTTCGCCTGCCCGAGGCCCAGTGGGAAAGCGTTGGTGTCGCCAAGCGCGCCGCCGTGCAGCGCGGGCTCGATATCATCGGTGGGCTGGTAGCCGGAGAATCCACCGCCGGCCTTTGACCTGCGGGTTGCCTGGGTGACGCCGGTCGGACTGAACCGCGCCGAGCCTATGCCGCGGCTCCGAATTATGCGGTGGCTCCAAATTACGCAGGGGTTCCAAACTACGCAGCGGTTCCAAACTACGCAGGGGCTCCAAACGCGGCGCCCACGCCTGCCGTCACGCCCATTGCAAATGTCCCCCAGAACGCTACGCGCAACGCGCTTCTAAGTAGCGGTGTTCCGCCCACGGCAGCCGCCGCCGCGCCGAGCAGGGCCAGGAAAATAATCGCGGTCGCCACCACCCAGTAGAGGAGGTTCTGCTCGGGTGCCAGCAGAACCACGGCCAGCGGCATGGCCGCGCCGACGGCGAAACTGCCGGCGGATGCCATTGCCGCCTGCACGGGGCGTGCGCTCAACGATTCCGAGATACCCAGTTCATCGCGCGCGTGCGCGGCCAGCGCGTTATGCGCCATCAACTGTGCCGCGACCTTGTCCGCGAGCTCGTGATCGAGGCCCCGTTTCACATAAATGGCGCTCAGTTCCCTGTGCTCTGCCTCGGGGCTGGCGTTCAGTTCTTCCTTTTCCCGCGCCAGGTCGGCCGTCTCGGTGTCGGCCTGCGAATAGACCGATACGAATTCGCCGGCGGCCATGGACATGGCACCCGCCACCAAGCCCGCCACGGCCGTGGTGATGATGCTGGCGTGGCTGGCATGGGCCGCCGCCACGCCGGCGACCAGGCTCGCGGTCGAAATGATGCCGTCATTGGCGCCCAGGACAGCGGCGCGCAGCCACCCCACATGTTCGGTGCGGTGATGCTCGGGATGGGCGCGAAAGTGAAATTTTGTCATCGGAGGGTCGCGGAGATCGGACGCCCTGACAGTAAGTCATCGCCGGCGGGTCTATCAAGGGTCGCGTCGGGGGTGACACAAGGGCGCCACGAGGGCGCGCACGAGAATTCAATAAATTTGAATAACTATGACAGCGATAGCCTTCTTCCGTTCGCCGGGCGATCGCTATAGTTCTGCACATGGACAGCGCGATACGCGGCTAGCAGCCAGCCGGGCGGAAGAGGAAGCCGCCAGGCAAGTCGGCAAGCGAAGCCCGCGCCGCCCCATAAGACCTCAAACTTATTGAATCATCTTTCTGGAGAGCCCCCATGTCGAACGCCAACAATGCCAAGCTGCAAGTCCTGACCCCGCGCAACAGCCAGCTGATCATCATCGACCACCAGCCGCAGATGGCCTTCGGCGTGCAGTCGATGGACCGCCAGACCATGAAGAACAACGTGGTGGGCCTGGCCAAGGCGGCCAGGATCTTCGATGTGCCCACCACCATCACTACCGTGGAAAGCGAGTCGTTCTCCGGCTACACCTATCCCGAACTGCTCGACGTGTTCCCCGGCAAGGAGACGCTCGAACGTACCTCGATGAATTCGTGGGACGACCAGAAGGTGCGCGACGCGCTCAAGGCCAACGGCCGCAGGAAGATCGTCGTGGCCGGCCTGTGGACCGAGGTCTGCAACACGACCTTCGCGCTGAGCGCCATGCTCGAAGGCGATTACGAGATCTACATGGTGGCCGACGCCTCGGGCGGCACCACCAAGGAAGCGCACGACTACGCCATGCAGCGCATGATCCAGGCTGGCGTGGTGCCCGTCACCTGGCAGCAGGTGCTGCTGGAATGGCAACGCGACTGGAAGAACAAGGACACGTACGACGCCGTGACCGGCCTGGCCAAGGAGCACTCGGGCGCCTACGGCATGGGCATCGACTACGCCTACACCATGGTGCACAAGGCCGCCCAGCGCACCCAGGGCGCCCACCCGTCGATCGCGCCGGTTCATGCCCCGGTAACGGAATACTGAGCGGGCGCTCCAGCCCCCCCAAGGCCGGTAGTTTCCAACGGCCTCACCTGACCATCGGGCCTGCTCGCATGCGGCCCGGTAGTGGGCTCCTCGATCGGGCTCCACCATCGGGCAGCACGATCGGCCTCCACGATGCGTCTTGCCCGATCGACCCCACGTGCCCGTTTCCCGCCGGCAAATCATTGACTCGGCTGCCACGCCTTGCGCGGCAGCGCCATCGGAGTTTTCTTGCGATGTCACCGACCCAGACGCCTGACCTCATTCCTGATCTCATCCTCCTCAACGGCAAGTTCACCACACTGGACAAGTCCAACCCTCAGGCCGACGCGGTCGCCATCCAGAATGGCCGCTTCGTCAGCGTTGGCACGCGGGACGAGATCATGAAGCTTGCCGCCACGACGACGAAGATCGTGGACCTGAATGGCCGGCGAGCCATCCCGGGGCTGATCGACAGCCATATGCACATCATTCGCGGTGGCCTGAACTACAACATGGAGCTGCGTTGGGATGGCGTGCGATCGCTGGCCGACGCCATGCGCATGCTGAAAGAGCAGGTCGCGCGCACGCCCGCTCCGCAATGGGTGCGCGTGGTGGGCGGCTTCACCGAACACCAGTTTGTGGAAAAGCGTCTGCCGACGATCGAGGAACTGAACGCCGTGGCACCCGATACGCCCGTGTTCATTCTGCATCTGTACGACCGGGCCATCCTGAACGGCGCCGCGCTCCGTGCGGTGGGCTACAACAAGGACACGCCCAATCCGCCTGGCGGCGAGATCCTGCGCGATGCGCGCGGCAATCCCACCGGTCTGCTGCTGGCCAAGCCCAACGCGACCATCCTGTACGCCACGCTGGCCAAGGGGCCGAAGCTGCCGCCCGAGTACCAGAAGAACTCGACGCGCCATTTCATGCGCGAGGTCAACCGCCTGGGTGTGACAGGCGTGATCGATGCCGGCGGCGGGTATCAGAACTACCCTGAGGACTACAACATCATCGAGGAACTGCACAGGGATGGCCAGCTCACCGTGCGCCTGGCCTACAACCTGTTCACGCAGAAACCCAAGGAGGAACTGGCCGACTTCAAGACCTGGACGTCGACGGTCAAGCCGGGGCAGGGCGACGATCTCTACCGCCACAATGGCGCGGGCGAGATGCTGGTCTACACGGCGGCGGACTTCGAGGATTTCCGCGTCGAGCGGCCGGAGATGCCGCCCTCGATGGAAAGCGATCTCGAGCCCGTGATCCGCCTGCTGGCCGAGAAGCGCTGGCCATGGCGCCTGCATGCCACCTACGACGAGACGATCTCCCGCGCGCTCGACGTCTACGAGAAGGTCGCCAGCGACGTCCCCTTCAATGGCCTGAACTGGTTTTTCGACCACGCCGAGACCATCAGCGACCGCAATATCGACCGCATTGCCGCACTGGGCGGTGGTATCGCCGTCCAGCACCGCATGGCCTATCAGGGCGAATACTTCGTCGAGCGCTACGGCGCGCGCGCTGCCGAAGCCACGCCGCCGGTCAAGAAAATGCTCGAGAAGGGCGTGAAGGTAGGCGCCGGCACCGACGCCACGCGCGTGGCCTCATACAACCCCTGGGTGTCGTTGTACTGGCTGACCACCGGCAAGACCGTGGGCGGCATGTCGATGTATCCGCAAGCCAATCTGCTCGACCGCGAAACCGCGCTGCGCCTGTGGACCGAGGCCAATACCTGGTTCTCGTCGGAAGAGGGCAAGAAGGGCCAGATCAAGGCCGGACAGCTTGCCGATCTCGCCGTGCTGTCCGCCGACTACTTTGCCGTGCCGGGCGACGAGATCCAGGACATCACGTCGGTGATGACCGTGTTGGGCGGCAAGGTGGTCTATGGCGATCACGAATTCGACCAGCTCGCGCCGCAGCTTCCGCCCGCCATGCCCGACTGGTCGCCGGCCCGCCACGGCAGCCGCTACCAGCCGCGCCCTACGGCGCAGGCCAGGATGGCCCTGAGCACCGCCTGCGGCTGCGCCAGTTCCTGCGGCGTCCACGGCCATGCCCATGCGCGGGCATGGACCGCCAGCGCGCCGACTTCGGACGAGAGCACGTTCTGGGGCGCGCTCGGGTGTTCCTGCTGGGCCTTCTGACGTCTATCCACCGGCTGGCTCCACGCCGTTCCCGCTCGCGGGAGCGGCGTGCGATAAGCCCTTTATCTCACCGCTACCTGCCTGTTCCCGGAGACACGCCATGTCGTCATCCTCAACGCCGCTGGCTACGCCCGGCGATCGCACGTCCTTCATGCACCGCTGGCCCCGCGGGCTCCACCGGCTGGCCCTGCTGCTGCTCTGCGCGGCATACCTGCAAGGCGGACTGGTCAAAATGTTCGACTTCTCCGGCGCCGTGGCCGAGATGCAGCACTTCGGGCTTGCGCCCGCCGTGCCGCTGGCTGCCGCGACGATCGCGCTCGAACTGGTGGCTCCGGCCATGATCGTGCTCGGCATGTTCCGTTGGCTCGGCGCGCTCGCGCTCGCGGCCTTCACGCTGGGCGCGATGTTTCTTGCCAACCGTTTCTGGGATGCGCCGCCCGAAGCGCAGTTCATGATGGCCAATGCGTTCTTCGAACACCTGGGCCTGGTGGGCGGATTCCTCCTCGTCGCGTGGCATGACCTGTACCAGCGGAGGTCGGCATGACGCAGGCTGCTACCACCGCAAAGTCAGCGGGTTCGTTCGCGCCTCTGGCGCAACCGACGTTCGCCGTGTTGTGGGTTGCCACCGTGCTTGGCAACGTCGGCAGCTTCATGCGCGACGTGGCCAGCGCATGGCTGGCCACCGATCTCTCGTCGTCGCCCGCGGCCGTCGCAACGATACAGGCCGCTGCCACGCTGCCGGTCTTCCTGCTGGCCATTCCCGCCGGCGTGCTGTCCGATATTCTCGACCGCCGCCGCTTCCTGATCGCCATCCAGTTCCTGCTGGCCGCCGTCAGCGGCACGCTGGCACTGCTGTCATGGCAGAACGGCCTGACCATCGAACTGCTGATCGGCCTCGCGTTCGTCGGCGGTATCGGTGCCGCGATGATGGGCCCGACGTGGCAGTCGATCGTGCCGGAACTGGTGCCGGCCAACACGCTGCGCCAGGCTGTGGCGCTGAACGCGCTCGGCGTCAACATCGCACGCGCCATCGGTCCTGCTGCAGGCGGCCTGCTACTGGCCGGATTCGGCGCGGCTGCCACCTACGGCGCCGATCTCGTCAGCTATATCTTCGTGATTGGCGCACTGGTCTGGTGGAAGCGCTCGCCGCGCGCCAGCGACCCCTTGCGCGAACATTTCTTCAGCGCCTTCCGCGCCGGTCTGCGCTTTACGCGCGCCCACAGCAAGCTGCATATCGTGCTGCTGCGCGCGGCCGTGCATTTTGCCTTCGGTAGCAGCGTGTGGGCGCTGTTGCCGCTCGTCGCGAAGCAACTGCTGCATGGCGGCGCCGGACTGTACGGTGTGCTGCTGGGCGCGGTGGGCGCCGGGGCCGTGGCCGGCGCACTGACCATGCCGGCGTTGCAGAAGAAACTCGACAGCGATGGCGTGGTGCTCGTCTCCGCGCTTGCCACCGCCGGTGTAATGGCTGCACTGTCCCTCGCGCCGCCGGTGTGGATCGCGCTGCCGCTGCTACTGGTACTCGGGGCTGCCTGGATCATGGCCTTGACCACACTGGGCGGGGCGGCGCAGGCGATCCTGCCGAACTGGGTGCGGGGTCGCGCGCTCGCGGTCTACCAGATGGTGTTCAACGGCGCACTGGCCGCCGGTAGCCTGGTATGGGGTTTCGTCGCGCAGGCGGCGGGCACCCCGAACGCGCTGCTGATTGCCGGTGTCGGCCTGGTGGCGGCGGCATTGCTGCTGCATCGCATTCGCCTGCCGCGCGGCGAGGATGACCTCGCGCCGGCCAACCACTGGACCGCCCCCGAGATGGCCGAAGCGATCGCGCATGATCGCGGCCCCGTCATGATCCTGATCGAATACCGTGTGGCCGCCGAGAGCCGGGACGATTTTCTGCGCGCCGTGCACGGTCTGTCCGAGGAACGACTGCGCGATGGCGCGTTCAACTGGGGCGTGATGGAGGACCCGGCCGCGCCTGAACTACTGACCGAGTGGTTCCTCGTGGAATCGTGGGCCGAGCATATGCGCCAGCATCGCCGCGTGCCGAACGCCGATGCCGACCTGCAACGCGGCGTGACGAGTTTCCACATCGGCACCGAACCGCCGCGCGTACGTCATCTGCTTGGCGTGGGGCGGCCGCCGGTATCTCGCTGAATCTCAACTATCGACTGGAGTATCACCATGAAAATCTATCTCGTTTCCCTCGGTGCAGGCGTGCTCGTCGGCGTCATCTATGCCCTGATGCAGGTACGCTCGCCCGCGCCGCCCGCCGTGGCGCTGCTTGGTCTGCTGGGCATGCTGATCGGCGAACAGGTCGTGCCGCCCATCAAGCGCATGATCGCGGGCGAACCTGTCACCATCTCCTGGTTCCATTCGGAGTGCATGCCGCAGATCACGGGCACGCCCGCGCCGCTGGTGGCTACCCATGACAACAAGCACGACGACGCGGCACATTGAGCGCCAGCAGAGACGCAGGGCGTCGATGTCGGGCGGGCGCCATCAAAGCGCACGCGCCACGTCTGCGACCAGGGCGCGAAGCCAGATGTGTGCCGGATCCTGTCGATAGCGCACGTGCCATGCCATGTGCAGTGGAAAGGTTCCGAGGTCGACCGGCGTGGGCAGTACCTTCACGCGCGCGTCGTGGGACAAGCGCCGGCAGATGAGCTGGGGGAGCGTGGCGCAGTAGTCGGTGGCAGCGACGATCTCCGGGATCGAAGCGAAGTGGCTGACCGACGCCACCACCTCCCGCTTGAGCCCCTGGCGGTCCAGGGCCTGGAAGAGTCCGGCGCGCAGACGGCCCGGGGGCAGTACATTGACGTGCTTCAGTCGTTCGTACTGGGTCTTGGTGATGCGGTTGCCGATCGTCGGATGATCGGCACGCACTACGCAGGCCAGGCCGTCGTCGGCAATGTGCTGCACGACAAGGTTGTCCGGCGCATCGTCGAGCCGGCCCAGCACCATCGCGGTGGTGCCTGAGGTCACGCCGGTTTCGGCCAGATCGGTACCGAAGGGCAGGGTGCGCAGTTTGATGCCCGGCGCGCGTTCGCTTAGGCGGGCCACCAGCGCCGGCACCAGCACGAACTCCACATAGCTGTTGGGCGCGATCGTGACGACCTGCTCTGCGCGGGAAGGGTCGAAGTCGCGCTGGCCGAGCACCACGGTATCCATGGCAGCCAGCGCCTCGGTCAGCGCGGGGGCGAGCTGCTCGGCCTTCGCGGTGGGCCGCATGCCATAGCGTTCACGGATGAAGAGGGGGTCCTGCAGCACGGTGCGCAGGCGCGACAGCGCGTTCGACAGCGCCGCCTGCGTCATGCCCAGGCGTTCGGCCGCCCGGGTCACGCTGCGCTCCTCCATCAGCGCCACGAAGATCGGCAGCAGGTTCAGGTCGTATCGCATCGAGACATATTGCTGGCAATAAAACAGAATTATAGGAAATAAATTGGCTGAATGACTCTCCGGCGCCCAATATTCGGTCATACCAACACCGAACGGAGAGCAACCATGTCCCTCAAGACCCTCATTCCCGGCCGCCTGGGCTTTGGCACCGCCCCGCTGGGCAACATGTTCCGCGCCATTCCCGAAGCCGAGGCGCAGGCAACCGTCGATGCCGCGTGGCAGGACGGCATCCGGTTCTTCGACACCGCGCCGTTCTACGGTGCCGGTCTGGCGGAAGCCCGCCTGGGCGACGCGTTGGCCGGTCACGACCGCGACAGCGTGGTGCTGGCGACGAAAGTCGGCCGCCTGGTCCTGGACGAGGTGGAGGATGTTACCGCGCGCGATCTGGGCGAGAAGGGCGATGTGTTCCGCCACGGCCGCGCCAACCGGATCGTCAACGATTATTCCGAAGCGGCAACGCTGCGCTCGATCGAGGACAGCCTGCAGCGCCTGAAGACCGATCGGCTCGACATCGTGTGGGTGCACGACGTCGCGCAGGACTTCTACGGTGACGAATGGCTCGCCGTGTTCGAGACCGCACGCAAGGGGGCCTTCAAGGTGCTGGACCGCCTGCGCGACGAAGGCGTGATCCGTGCCTGGGGTCTAGGCGTGAACCGGGTCGAGCCGATCGAGTTGCTGCTCGATCTGCAGGGCCCGCGGCCGGATGGCTTTCTGCTGGCAGGCCGCTACACGCTGCTGGATCATTCGCGGGCACTGCAGCGGGTGATGCCGCAGGTGGCATCGCGCGGCCTGGGCATCGTCGTCGGCGGGCCCTACAGTTCCGGCGCGCTGGTGGGCGGCCCCAACTTCGAGTACGCCCCGGCGACGCCGGCGATTCTGCAGCGGGTGCAGGCGATCAAGACGATCGCCGATCGGCACGGCGTGAGCATGAAGGCCGCGGGCCTGCAGTTCTCGCTGGCCCATCCTGCGGTGGCGGCCGTCATCCCTGGCGCCAGCCGGCCGGAACGCATCGCCGAAGACCGCGCTGCCCTGGAGGCGCAGGTACCTGACGACTTCTGGCGCGAGCTGCGTCACGCCGGACTGGTGCATGCCGACGCCCCTCTGCCGCACGGCATCTAAGACAAGTCTGGCCCCCACGGAGAACGTCATGCCCGACCACGCCTACCAAACCCCGCACGCATCGACCGAGACCCGCGGCACCGGCCGCCGCCAGTTCAGCCGCAGAACGTTGACGCTGCTGGCATTGGCGCTTGGCACCTTCGCGATCGGCACGTCCGAGTTTGCCAGCATGGGCCTGCTGCAGCAGTTTGCGGCAGACCTGGAACTCGATCTGACCACTGCCTCGCACGCCATCGAAGCCTACGCCCTGGGCGTGGTGCTTGGAGGTCCCGCGGTCACGATCCTCGCCGCGAAGCTGAACCGCAAGCACCTGTTGTTGGCCTTGATGGCGGTCTTCGTGGCCGGCAATGTGTTGTCGTCGCTGGCGACCGGCCTGGTCAGCCTGACGCTGGCCCGCTTCCTCAGCGGCATACCGCAAGGGGCCTACTTTGGCGCCGGCGCCGTGGTGGCCACCTATATCGTCGGCCCGGGGCAGGGGGGCAGGGCGTTTGCGCTGGTGATGACGGGCCTGACCGTCGCCACCATCGTGGGGTCGCCGCTGGCCACGTTGATGGGGCAGACGCTCGGCTGGCGCAATGCCTATCTGGCCGTGTCGGCGCTCGGATTGTTATCGCTGCTCGCGGTATGGGCCTGGGTGCCACGCTCCAGCGCGCTGGATGGCGGGCCGGTGCGGCAAGAGCTGCGGGCCCTCAACCGTCCGGCTGTCTGGTCGACGATGGCCGTGGCCGCACTCGGCGTGGCCAGCATCTTCGCCGTCTACACCTACGTCGGGCCTCTCGTCACCGATGGCGCGCGGCTCGGCGAGCGGTGGATTCCGCTTGCGCTCGGCATCTTCGGCATCGGGATGACAGCGGGCAACGTCCTCGGCGGCTGGCTGGCCGACCGTCACCCCACGCGGGGCCTGGTGGCCGGTTTCGGCAGCGCGTTGGTCGCGCTGGCCCTGCTGGCGACGGGCGGGCAGCACGCCGGTGTGCTGATGGTCGGTCTGTTCGCGGTGGGTGCAACGATGATGGCCGCGATCCCGACCATCCAGGTCCGGCTGACGCAGACAGCGCCGGATGCACCGACGTTGATGGGCGCGATGAACCTGGCCGCCCTGAACGTGGCCAACGCGATCGGCGCATGGGCCGGCGGGCAGGCCATCGCGCAGGGCCACGGCCTGTTGTCCGCGGCGTGGGCCGGGTTCGCGCTGACGCTGGCCGGGCTCGTGCTGTTCCTGCATCTGTCGCGCAAGCCCGCAACCGCTGGCAGGACGAGTGAGGCTTGCGCGGTGTGAGGCCGGTAAAGCCATAAGAAGCAGGTCCAACAATTGTGAACGGAAATTGCTGTCGATTTCGGCTATCCGCGTTATTGCCGGATCTGACCGAAGCCGCCGTCTGCCCATTTTGCCGCGCTTTCCGCGGTCAAACGAAAATCCGCCTGCACGGTAACGCTCGCTAGCACGTCCCCATATGGATCGATTGCTGTCAGCGTGCCGAAGGGTTCGAATTCGTCCGGCGTGATCGCCAGCTTGACGTTCACGATCTGCGATTCGATCGCAATGAAAACTTCCTTATTGAGTTGGGCATGCAACTGCTGCTCGTGCCGGCGGATGACTTCCGACGCTGTTTTCACCAGGGTCTGGTGCGCGACGGCGTCCAGCGGCTTCGGATCGACCTTGTTTCGGCCCATTGTCCACGGGCCGACGAGGGCAGGCTCGGCGCTACCGTCACGAATCATCTCAACGGCCCATCCTTCGCCGTCTTCGTTCTTGATTACCCTTGCCGTCCAGCCTTTGTCCCGCCAAAGCCGGGGTTCATGGACAGGAGCTTCATCTTCCAGGAAAGCGGTGTCGTTCTGGGACATAACAATGGTGGTTCAGTATTAAGAGGCCGTCAGCCGTTGCAGGGTGACAGATAGCGGAGCGGGAATACTGTATAAACATACAGTATTCCCGCGGCAGAGTAAATGGCCGGCGCCATCACAAGTCGCCGCCGTCAGCGCTCGCCGCTGGTTACTCGGGAAACATTGGGGGCGGATCCCTCTGGGCGCCATTGACGCTTTGGCTGTAGCGGATCGGCGGCTGGCCCACATGCCGAGCGAAGGCAACGCCGAACGTGCTGGCCGAGCTGTAGCCGACACGTTCGGCGATCTGATCGAGGCTCAATTGTCGTTCGCGCAACCAGCGCCGGGCCAAGGCCATTCGCCAGGCGAGCAGATAGGCCATCGGCTTCATTCCCACGACGCGTTGGAACCGTGCGAAGAAGGCCGAGCGCGACAGGGCTGCCCGGGCGGCGAGCTTCTGGACGGTCCACGGCTGGGCGGGATCGGCGTGCAATGCGCGCAAGGCAACGCTCACGCGCTCGTCGGCCAGGCCCCTGGCCAGACCCGGCGCAGCTGTCAGGCTTGTGCCGCCCCGCAGGGCCTCGATCAGCAGGAGTTCCAGTAAGCGATCGAGCATGAGTTCACGCGCGGGGCGCTGTTCGCGGGTTTCTTCTCCGACCCATTGCACCAGTGCCGTCAAGCGGGCCTGGCCGCGGACCAGAACGACTTCGGGTAATAGCGGTATCAGCAAATCCGCATCGGAGGAAGTGAAACTGCAATGACCGACGCGCAGACGCAGTTCGGGCGGTCCTTCCTGCCGCCCGACCCGAAAGTGTCCTTCGCCCACGCGTCTGGGAGGTGTTTCGCGTCCGCCCGCATCTGCCCCCACATTGGTATGCACCAGTTTGCGCATGGCTGGCACCAGGACGAAGTCGCCGGCGTGCAGCACTACCGGCGCGTGATCGTCCACGCCGAGGCAGCACTGGCCTTCAAGCACCGCACAGTAGAACGGTTCGCCCGCGATGGGTGGCAGGACGCGCCATAAACCGGCGGCTTCCACGAGTTTGGAGCCACGTGCCGAGGGTTGCAGCAGGGCGACCATCTCGGCCAAAGGATCATTCAAACAGGACTCTCGCAAGTTAAACAGCGACTGCCGATTGTATTGGATCCTGTTGCGCCGGCCTATTATCCACACCCATCAAAACCTGACAGGAGTATTCAATGCCCACGGTTCTCATTACTGGTTGTTCGTCGGGATTCGGACTGGAGACGGCCCATCTGTTCCTCGACCAGGGTTGGAAGGTGGTGGCCGGTATGCGCAAGCCTGACCCGGGAGTCCTGCCTCGTTCAGAGCGCTTGTGCGTATTGCCGCTGGATGTCACGGACCCAGGCAGCGTCACCCGCGCCATCGCCCAAGCCGGGGATATCGACGTGTTGGTCAACAACGCAGGCTTTGGCGCGCCGTCGCCGCTCGAACTGACTTCCCTGCAGACGGCACGGTCGCTGTTCGAGACCAATACCCTGGGTGCTTTCACGTTGATCCAGGCGGTGCTGCCGCAGTTTCGCCAGCGTGGCGCGGGTGTGGTAATCAACGTTTCGTCGTCCGTCACGCTCAAGGCGCTTCCGGTCATTGGCATGTACCGGGCCAGCAAGGCGGCAGTCAACGCGTTGACCGAATCGCTGGCCCTGGAAGTCGCACCATTCGGCGTACGGGTCCATCTGGTTCTGCCGGGACGCTCGCCGGAGACCAGGTTCGGCGAGCATGCTCGGGTTCATATGCAGGGACTGGACCATCCTGACTATGCCCCGCTGGTTCAAGGCTTTATCTCCAGTGCGCGCAGCGACGCCGGCCTTGTCACTTACGCATCGGATGTGGCTGCAGCGGTCTGGCGTGCGGCAACTGATCCGACTTGCCCAGCGCGCATTCCTGCCGGCGCCGATGCGGAGCAGTGGATGGCTGAATAGCGGTGGACCGGCATGCCCCTCCAATGTCCGGGGCGCCTGAAATGTCCACAGCTACGCGCGACGAGTTGCTGCGAATGGTGCTTCGCGGCGGCGCCAAGACACCACTGCTCATCGAACGTGGGCGCCGTTTCCCGTGGGAATAGGGCAGATCTTTACCCTTTTGTGGGGGTTCAGGCGTGGAACCTCAATGTTACAGTTGTGAAGGCCTCGCCATATCAAAAAACAAAACGATCGGTGCGTCATAGCACCAGGGGAACGGGTAAACAATTGAAAAAGAACTCGCAAGGGCGTCATACGGGTATTGCCGTGCCCAGGCACGCGGCTCTGGCAACCGTGTTGTTCGCACTGTTGAGCGGATGCGGAGGCGATGACGCACCGTCGCAGACAGGTACCGCGGGATGCAGCGGCGCGAGTTGCAGCACGCCGATCGTCGATCCGACGCCGCCCGCGCCTCCGCCATCCACCGATACGCCCGCGCCGGTGACGCGACTGTGTCCGACCGAGCTCGACTACAACACGACCTATACCGGCGGCTCTGCCGGGGGCGAGTACATCAAGGTCAGCTTCGATACGACGTCGCAGCGATATCGCATGACGTTCGTGGCGTCGGCGGTGCCCACTGCCGTGGGACAGATCAACAACACGCGCGCTGGCCTGACCATCGAAGGGGATTTCACGCATCCGACCACGCTGCCTTCCGCCGAACAGAACCGCTGCGCGTTCGTCCTCCAGAACGGCAAGACGCAGGATGGCAGCTATACCGTGACGATCAATCCGGCAGACCCACCCGTGCTCTTCTCCGGATTTGGCCTGGTAACGGGGGGCGTACCGGGGGCTTCCATGCAATTCGACGGTGTGACCCTGCTGGGCAATCTGGGAGCGGTGCCCGCGCGTACGTTCGACAGCTTTCCGTTCATCGGCTTTGCCGAGACGGAAACCGACCTCTCGCAAGTGGCCGGCCGATTCCATGTCGTAGGCATGTATGTCACCCCCCAGGGCTCCAGCTACCAGACCGCCAGCCCGCAAGGCTGGGAGCCGTACCCGGCGAACTGGACCGAGACCCTCAACGCCGATGGATCCTGCTCGCCGGAAGGCACCGGCTATTCCTGCGCGACGACCGGAACGCCGTGGGCGCTCCGTCAAAATCTGGACAGCTCCGCGGACAACGTTTTTGTCAGCCGAAGCGTATCGGCGAGCTCGCCGTACACGCCGGTGGGCACATCGCAACCTATCGTCCTGCTGGCGCCCTCATCGGCGCAAGGCATCATGATCGTCGGCAAGGTGGGAAACCAGCGAATTCCCGTCATCGTCCGGGTTGGCGCATCCAACGTCCCGCTCAACGCAGGCGACTTGTTGAATACCGTGATCGACGGCCAGGTCGGCTTGGCCTTGCTGACGCCTGCTACCGCCTTGCAAGCAGATGCCTTCGACGGGAAATTCGTCGGTGTGTCGTCAGCAGCGATCTGCGGAAAGGTGGATTTCAATGGATCGAGCGGTGCGCCCGCGGTATCGACCGGCGTATTCGACGCCAGCGTGGACCATCCCGATCTTCCCGGCCACTATAGCGGCACGTTCTTCACGCCCGATGCGGGCAACTGCCTGGACGGGACAAGTACGTCGTCGCCCGGGGCCATTTATGTGGGCAACGCGTTCAACGGAGCCAGCGGTGTGCAGGCAGGCGCCACCGCGACCTCGATGGTGCCGTCGCTCTCGCTGGACTACGCGCAAACCATACCTGGCAAGGTCAATGTCAGCGCGTTGCAGGCATTCAACACACAGGATGGATCGGGCGATGTCGCGCTATTCAACGCCGGCGACGCGGGCGTGATGGTGAAGAACGGACCTGTCTATGCGCTCATCATGAATCCGAACACATACCACCCGTTTGTTCAGTTCGGCATGGCGTTGCCCTGACCAGGCTTCTCAGCGCTTCATCGTCTCAGGCATGTCGCACCTTCTCAGCCGCGCGCAGAACCTGGTCCACCAGACGATGCAACTGCACAGCATCGTCGAACGTCGGCGCGAGGTGCGTTCCTTCGCGAAGGTCAGACGCGAGCCGCCGATACGCAATCGCCATGCTTTGCGTGAGCCCTTCCGCAAAGCCCAGCGTGTATGCGTCGGGAATCGGCAGATCGCGCAGCGCCTCGCCATGGCGCGCCGCCTGAATCCTGAAGCCGCCCATGCCCGTATAGCCTATCGGCGACGTCACCACGATATCGCCATCGGTGCCATTGATCTCCCAATGAAAATTGCTCGCCGCTGACAATCCGCCGCGAAAATGCACGTTTACGAACGCGCCGTTGTCCAGCAGACCCGAAACCGCCAGTTGATCCGGCACGGTCATTGGCACAACCTCGCCGGTCTCGTCGATACGCGTCGTCTTGCGCACCGTGGCAGTCTTCGCGATGAGGTCGACGAATCGTGCGTCCAGTGCATACAGCACCGCGTCGATCGAATGCCCGAACGTCACGGAGATCATGTTCGATCCGTTCGCCGGATCGAGCGTATGCATATGGGCCTGCGGCAACGAGTTGCCCCAGATGATGCCCGAGCCGATCAAGGTAGACGAAACCACGCGCCCGGCTTGCCCTTCAGCAATCAGGGCACGCACAAAGTTGATCGCAGGCGCGGCACGCGTCTGCAGTCCGATCGACGCATGCACGCCCTTGGCCCTGGCGCGATCGCGCATCGCGATCGCCTGGTCGAGATCGAGCGCGAGCGGCCATTCGCACAGCACTGCCTTGCCGGCGTTCAGGGCTGCTTCGATCAGCTCGCGGTGGCGCTTCACTTTTACCGAGATGAGCACAAGGTCCACCTCGGGGTGACTGACCAGCTCTTCGGTCGTCGCCACCGCATGCGCAATGCCGTACTTGCTGGCGGCCGCCCGGGCCATTTCCAGTTGGTGATGGCTGACCACGGTCACCTGGTACTCGGGTAACTGCGCAAGCGCGGGAATATGCGCAAGCCCCGCCCAGCCCAGTTGCGGATGAACACCGATGATGCCGATACGAATTGCCTTGGTTTCCATTGCGACGTTCCTTGATCGATGTCGATGCGTTGCAGCGTTAGCTCGCTGCGCTCGCTGATGTGCTGCGATTGACAGTGAAATCAGGCTACCGTATGTTTGAGCACAAAAGGTACGAAGTTATTGTTCATTCGTACAGGATCGACCGAGCATTGGACGCAACAACAACATGGACCCGCTTTCCGAAATCTGCGCGTCGCTGCATGTGCAGGATGCGATGTACACCCGCGTCGAGGCCACCGCTCCCTGGGGACTTGCCGCGCCCGGTGAGCGCGGCGTCAAGTTCGTGCTGCTGGTGCGCGGCTCGTGCATCCTGACCATGCCGACGCTCGATGCGCCGGTCGCGCTGCGTGGCGGAGATGTATTCATCACGCTGGACGACACGCCGTACGAGATCTACGACGAGCCGAGCTCGGTGTTGCTCGATTGTGCGGAGGTGATGGCGGCGATGGTCGACAACACCATCGTGATCGGCGGCAACGGGGCGCCGTCCACGTTCATCAGCGGCGTATTCAAACTCGATACGGCTTACGCAGCGCCGCTGCTTTCCGTATTGCCGTCGTTCCTGTGGCTGCCGGCGGGCGAGGATCGTAGCAGCGCGTTCGAGGCAATTCTCGGCATGCTGGCGCGGGAAACCAGCCGGCGCGCAATCGGTTTCGAATCGATGATCGGCCGGCTCTTTGAGATTCTGTTTATCCACGCGGTACGCGCGTATTGCGAACAGCAGCAAGCGCAGGTCACGGGCTGGCTCGCGGTGGTCGCCGATCCAAACCTCGGCAACGCGGCGCGCGCGATGCACGACGACCTTGGCAAAGACTGGACGCTGGAGGCGCTCGCGAGAATCGCCGGCATGTCGCGTACGGCTTTCGCGGCGCGCTTCAAGGAAAAGGCAGGCAAGACGGCATTGGATTACCTCACGTACTGGCGCATGTTCAAAGCCGCCAAATTGATCCAGCAAGGCACTCGCTCGCTGGCGCAGATTGCGACAGACGTGGGGTACCAGTCGGAGGCCGCATTCAACCGGATGTTTGCGCGGGAGATCGGTATTACGCCCGGACGCTTCAGGAAGTCGCCGGAGCTTGCCGCAAGAGGAGGACTAAGGAATCCGTGGAGCTCGCCACGCTCGAATGGGGATCCTGGTTCGACAATCACCGGCTGAAGCTTGCCAGTGGTCACGCGGAGCTTCAACTACCAGTTGTCCGGCAAGCTGCGCCAACCGTCCGGGGCGTCAGGATCTAGCCCTGTTGGTGACCCGTTCAACAGTATGGGGCCGAAGCAGGGCTACGCGGTTTGTGGAATTAGCTGCTTGCCCCGCCCGCGCCTTTTCGATCGCCCGTAGCGTTCCCGGATGTACCGACGCATTGTAGGAAGCGTCGCCTTGAAAGCTTGGGGTCGAGGCAGGCCGGCACAGGGCCCGAAGTTACCGTCTGGCTTCTCGATTGAGTAATTCTCAAGCACGTGCCAGAATCCTGCCATGGATCGCCTTCCTCCACTCAATGCCATTCGCGCCTTCGAAGTCGCGGCACGTCGCCTGAGTATCACGATTGCCGCCAGAGAGTTGCACGTAACGCCGGGCGCTATCAGCCGCCAGATCCGAACGCTTGAAGATGCGCTCGGGTTGCCGCTGTTCGTGCGGGGCCACCGGGAGATATCGCTCACGCGAGCAGGAGAGGAGTACTACCGCGCCGTCACCAGTTCGATGGACATCCTGCGCGAAGCGACGGGCCGGCTTAAACGTCGCACACGCCGCACTCAACTGAAGGTTCGGGCGTACACCACTTTTGCCATGCGCTGGCTTATTCCACGCCTGTCGAGCTTTCATGCGGCGAACAAGGGCATCGAGGTTTTGCTCACTGCCTCGCTCGATCCGGTCGACTTCAGGCGCGAGGACATCGACGGGGCAATCCGCCTGGGCGATGGGAAATGGAATGGCGCGAATGCCTATCGGCTGGTCGCGAATATCCTGGTGCCGGTGTGCAGCCCGGCCTTAGCGAGGAAGGTTCGCAGTCCGTGCGACCTGCAACGGCAGGTGCTGCTGCACTCGATTGCGCGGCCCGACGACTGGGCCTGCTGGCTGGCCGCGGCCAAGGTCGATGCGCAAGTGGATGCGCGCAGTGGCATGACCTACCAGAGTTCGGCCATGGCCTATGCCGCCGCGCTGGAAGGCCAAGGCTTCGCCATCGCCCAACGCTTCCTGGTGGAGGACGACCTGGCGTCGGGCAAGCTCGTGGCACCGTTCCGCAAGGTCGTGGACATGGGTGAGTTCACCTATTACCTCGTAACACCTGCCGATCGCACTGAGAGCGCCAGCATGGCAACGTTCCGCAAGTGGCTGCTCGCGCAGTTCAAGGGAGCTGCGGCAACGTAGGCAAAGGAATACCCTTCGGGTCGCTACGGCGCTACGGCGCTGCGGCGCAGTGGATTGCCCCGCTCGCGGCCAATGCGGCAATCTGGCCTTCGTCATAGCCGACGGACCGCAGCACCGAAGCCGTATGCTCCCCGCATGCCGGCGCCGGTCGCACCGGCGCGGCGTTGACATCCAAGCTGCATACCGGAAAGCCTGGCATGCGGATGGCTCCCAATGCGGGATGCAAGGCTGTCGCGATCATGCCGTTGGCCGCCACCTGCGGATGGTCGGCCACATCGGCATAGGTGGCCACCCTCGCGCAGAGGATGTCCGCGTCGCGCAGCACCGGCAGCCACTGCGCGGTGGTACGCGTGACGAAGACGTGCGTCAGCGCATCAACCATGGCGTCGCGATTGGCCACGCGCAGCGGCGACGTCGTGAAGCGGGGATCGTCGATCAGCGCGGGCAGGCCCAGTGTCTGGCACAGCCGGCGCCAGCGGTCCGGCATGTATGCAGCCACCATGATCCAGCCGTCGGCGGTGCGGAATGCCTGGTTCGGAGCCGAATAGGGCGCCGCGCTGCCCGAGCGCACTGGCAATTGGCCATCGGCCAGGTACCCGGTCAGCGCCGACTGCTGCAGTGCCAGCGCGGCGTTGAGCAGGTTCACGTCGAGATGACCGCCCCGGCCATCGCGCTGCCGCTGTGCCAGCCTGGCAAGGATGCCCATGACCGCCACGTATCCGGTCATCACGTCCACCACAGGCGACTGCACCTTGCAGGGCTCGCCATCGGCCGTGCCGATCAGGCTCATCAGGCCGGAATCGGCTTGCAGAATGCCGTCGACGCCCGCGCGGTCGGCATAGGGGCCGCTCTGCCCGTAGGCCGAGATCGAGCAGTAGATCAGCGCCGGATGGGCGGCCAGCAACTGTGCATGGCCAAGCCCCAGCCGGTCCATCACGCCCGGTCGCATGCTTTCCACCACGATATCGGCGCTGGCGATCAGCCGGCGTGCGACCGTCACACCCTCCGGCGTCTTTAGGTCCAGCGCGATGCCGTCCTTGTTGCGGTTGAAAGCGTGGAACAACGCGCTGTCGCCGCCGATCCAGCCCGGCCCCAGGGCGCGCCCCAGTTCGCCGCCGGGCGGCTCTACCTTGATCACGCGTGCGCCCATGTCGGCCAGCAGCATGGTCGAGATCGGCCCGGCGGCGATCTGCGTGAAGTCGATAACGGTCAGGCCGTCCAGTGCGTGGTTCAGCATGATGAGGTCTCCTGCGCACGCTGAAACGTGCCCTGCGCGGTGGCGATGCACTCGCCCGTATCGCTGACCAGCTCGGCCGACGAGAAATAGATGCGGCGCCCTGCGCGCGTGACCGTAGCCGTGGCCCGCACGCGGCCCGCGCTGACCTTGCCCAGGTAGCAGATCGAAAGCATCAGGGTCACCGCGTTGCCGGGCGCGCCGTTGTCCTGCTGCAGGCCGGCGTAGCCGCATGCGGCGTCCAGCAGCGTCGCGCTGAGCCCGCCTTGCAGCGTGCGCTGCCGGTTCAGGTGGCGCGGCTCGACATCGAGTTCGACGGTGCAAGTACCGGGGGCGACATGAATGAGCCGGACGCCCAGCGATTCAAGCAGCGGGTTGTCGAGAGACGTGGTCACATCGCCACCTTGATGTTGTTCTCCGTGATGACGCGCTGCCAGCGCGCCAGCTCGCGGCCGATATAGGCCTTCAGTTCATCGGGCGTGGAGCCCTTGACCTCAAAACCCTGCTTTGTGAACTGGTCCGCAAGGTCTGGCGATTTGAGTGCGGCCAGCAGCGCGCCGTTGAGCTTATCGACCACCGCTCGCGGCGTCTTGGCCGGCGCCAGCAGGCTGTACCAGAGTTCGACGTCATAGGACTTGAGCCCGACTTCGGCGAACGACGGCAGGTCCGGCATCAGCGTGGTGCGACGCTGGCCGGCGATGCCGAGCGCGCGCAGCTTGCCAGCACGCACGTACTGGATGGCCGACGCGAACGTGGCGAACGATACTTGCACCTGGTTGCCCATCAGGTCGGAAATCGACGGACCCGTGCCGCGATAGGGCACGTGCAGCAGTTCGGTCTTGTTGAGCTTGGCGAACACTTCCCCGGCCAGGTGCTGCGGCGTGCCCGGGCCGGGGCTGCTGTAGCTCACCTTGCCGGGATTGGCGCGCGTATAGTCAACGAATTCCTTCAGGGTCTTGTACGGCTGCTCGGTATTCGACACCAGCATCAGCGGCACCGAGCCGATCCGGCCCACCGGCTCGAAGTCGCGCTCGATGTTGAACGGCACCTTCATGCCCAGGTAGGGGTTCATGGTGATCTGGCTGGAAGCGATCACCAGCGTGTAGCCATCTGGCGCGGCGTGAGCCACGTAGTCGGCCCCGAGGTTGCCTCCTGCGCCAGGCTTGTTCTCGATCACGATGGGCTGGCCAAGCTGCGCACTCATCTTCGGCGCGATCAGCCGTGCCAGGATGTCGTTGCCGCCGCCGGGCGCGAACGGGACGACCAACGTTATCGGTTTCGACGGAAAGAGCGCCTGCGCGGCGGCAGGCACTGCGGCAACGGCCGCGCACGCGGCGATGGCAGTGCAGGCCATAGTGTGGGCCAGGCGGGGAAGGTTGGTCATGGTTGTCTCCTGATTATCGGTACGTGGTGTAGGGTGACCTATTGGCCCGTGAACCGTGGCGGCCGCTTCTCGCCGAATGCCGCGCGGCCCTCGATGCGGTCGGCCGTGTCGCGCAGCACGCCCCAATAGAGCTCGGTCAGGGCCTGGGCATCGGGCTCGCTCAGGTGGGCAGTCTGACGCGACAGCTTCTTGACGGCCTGTACGGCCAAAGGCGCGTTGCTGCCGATCTTGTGCGCCAGCCCAAGCGCCCGATCCCGCAGGGTGGCCGGCGCCACCGCTTCGGAAACCAGGCCGATGCGCGCGGCTTCGACCGCGTCGATGCGCTCGCCCGTGAGCACCATCTGCATGGCCAGCGCGGACGGCACGGCCTTGAGCAGCCTGTGCAGACCGGACACCGCGGGAATCGATCCGACCCGCACTTCGGGCAATCCGAAACTGGCCTCGGTCGACGCCACGCGCATGTCGCACTGCAGCGCGATCTCCAGCCCGGCGCCCAGGCAATGACCGTTGATGGCCGCGATCAGCGGCTTGTGGCATTGCAGGTCGGTCAAGTCCATTAGGCGGATATACAGTCCCAGGTTGGCGGCGACGTCGGGCGCCTGGAACAGGGCTTCGGCATAGCTGGCCGGAGACGTCCGAGTGCCCTTCAGGTCGGCGCCGGCGCAGAACGCGCGGGAGCCGCTGCCCGTCAGCACGCCCACGCGGACGTCGGGCCGGTCGCGAATTTCCACCAGGTGCGCCCGCAGGGCGCGCAGCGCCTCGACGTCGAGGGCGTTGAGTGCCTCGGGGCGGTCGATCGTGATCAACGCCACGCCCGCATCGATTTCGAAATGCACAGTCATGGCGGGCCTCACACGCTGGGCGACGACAGGCTGCGCCCGCCGCATACATAGAGCGTCTGTCCGGTCACGTACGAGGCTTCCGGGCTGACGAAGAAGCTGACCGCGCTGGCGATGTCGTCGGCGGTGCCGATGCGCTGCGCCGGCACGGACTTCTGCAGCCGCGCCTGCAGCTCGGGCGCGAAATTGCGGAACAGCGGCGTATCGACGATTCCCGGCGCCACCGCGTTGACCGTGATTCCCTGGGCCGCGAATTCGATCGCCAGCGAACGGGTCAGGCTGACCACACCACCCTTGGCCGCCGAATAGTTCGCCTGTCCGAAGCCGCCCAGCCATGCCCGCGACGAGATATTGACGATGCGGCCATGGCGCTGTTCCACCATGCCCGGCAGGGCCGCCCGGCAGCACAGGAACTGCGAGCGCAGGTTGGTATCGACGACCAGGTCCCAATCTTCGTCGCCCATCTTCAGGAAGCGCATGTCGCGCACCACGCCGGCGTTGTTCACCAGGCAGTCGACCCGGCCCATTGTGGTGGCCACGTGTTCGAAAGCCGCGTTGACGGCCGTGGAATCGGTCAGATCGACGGTCACGCCCATGGCTCGGTGCTCGGCCTGAATCAGGCCAGCCACGGCCTCGGACAGCGCCGTGGCGTCGCGGTCGAGCAGCGCCACGGCCATGCCTTGCCGTGCCAACCGCGTTGCGATGCCAAGGCCGATGCCGCGCGCCGCGCCAGTGATGACGGCCACCTGCCGTTCGTCGAGGGAAGGGGCGCTCATGTCAGACTCCGAGGATATGGACAGATGACGCGGCGTGATCCACGCCGGCGATGCCGCCGCCCGTGCATTGGGTCAGGCCGATGCGGGCGCCGGCCACTTGGCGGCCGCCGGCACGGTCCTGCAGGTGCCACATGATTTCGACCATCTGAGCGATGCCGGTGGCCCCGAGCGGATGCCCCTTGGCCAGCAGGCCCCCGCTGGGATTGACCGGAACGCGGCCACCCAGACGCGTGGCGCCCGAGCGCAGCAGCGGCACGGCGTCGCCGTGCGCGGCCAGGCCGAGCGCCTCGTAGTAGAGCAGTTCGGCAATCGTGAAGGCATCATGCAGTTCCACCACGTTGACGTCCTGCGGGCCAAGTCCGGCCTGCTCGTACGCTTGGCGCGCCGCGCGGGCCGTGATCTCGGCGTCGAGGATGTCGTCGTCGGCCTGCTCGCGGATGCCCGAGACCACGACCGAGGACAGCACGTGGACCGGCTTCGTCTGCGTGGGACGGCGCGACGTCATGACCACGGCGGCGGCGCCATCGACCTGCGACGGGCAGCACTGCAGCAGGGTCAGCGGGTCGGCGATCATGCGCGAGGCCAGCACTTCTTGCACTGACGTCTCGGTGCGCTGCTGTGCGTATTCGTTGAGCGACCCGTTGTGGCGATTCTTGACCGCCACCGCCGCCAGGTCCTCGGGCCGGGCATCGCGCTCGTGCAGGAAGCGGGTGCCGCGCATGGCATAGACGGCCGGCAGCACCATGCCGGCCGCGGCGTAGAGGTCGGTCTTGAGATCATTGCGCTGCATCGGGATGGTGCCACCGCCCAGCGCGGTGAGCTGCTCGATGCCGAACACGAGCACCGTCGAATACTGCCCGGCCAACAGCGCATGGCGCGCCAGATGGACCCCGGTGGCGCCGCTGGCGCAGGCGTTCTCGACGTTGTAGACCGGGATGCCGCGCAGTCCCAGGTCGCGCACGACCAGTTGCCCGAGTATCATTCCGCCCAGTACGTTGGCGCAGTAGACCGCCTCGATGTCCTCCAGCGTCACGCCGGCATCGTCCACGGCCTTGAGGATGGCCTGCTGGGCCAATTCCGGCGCCATTACGCCCGTGTGCCGGGCAAAGGGCGTCATCGCGCCGCCGGAGATGTAGATTTGTTGCATGATCGTGTTGCCTCAGTCCTGGAGCGCGTGGAAGACGTAGCCGAAGGTGTTGTCGGGCCGCGCCACATAGCGGTCACCGATGGCCGGGCGATCCTTGCCTTCGAGCCGGCCGAACAGCCGCACTGGGCCTTCAAAGTCGACATAGCCCAGCGCATAGGGCGGCTGGCCAGTCTTCGGTGCCGGATGGATGACCGTGAAGCTGTAGACGGTGCCCGCGCCTTGCACCGGGACGGTGGCGTGGCGCGATGCCAGTGGCGAGTGTTCGGGCAGCGCCGGGAACAGCCACTCGCCGGTGTTGTGATGACGCGATGCCAGCAGCGCCGGCGGCTTTTCCGCGCTCCACAGGCTGGATGGATCGATGGGCACGAAAGTCTCCTTTGTCGGTATTGGTCAATGGCATGCACGGTGCTCGTGCGTTGACTCGATATTGGTCGCCAGACAGCAAGCCGACAAACGAGTTTTTCGGAGTTTTCGATTGCGATTTCCTCAAACGAGGGCGAGAACCCGCTCGCCCCCATGCCGCAGTATTCCGCGCCGCATCAAGAAGCGCATTTTTGCTGGACCCTTCGAATTTGAGGGAGAGAAGGGACTTTGCTAGGGATCAGAGACGTCCGCGCCACTGTAGCGATGCTGCGGCCACCGAATCTACCTGTCGCTTGGTCAGCGGTGCGAACTTGTGCGTCGCACTGTCCCAAGCCGTAAGTTCTCCATACCTTCGCGGATTGACGAGCTTGTTCCGCTCACCGTTCGTCAAGCCATACGTGAGCATGAAAGCCAAATGGTTCTGCTGAAATTCGTGGCCTTCAAGCTCTCGAATCAAATAGGCAGGTAGATAGTATCGAAACGCCTCTGCAGAAAAGAAGGCAAGTGCAGGATCGCGATCGAGCTCTTCATCAGTAAGCTCGTTCCACAGCTTCCCGGCGAAAGTCTTTTCTACCAAAGCGGGCTCGTGACCCTCCCTACTGCTCACAATGGACCACGACGGCGGTGGCTCAACTTCGCCGAAAGCCTCGATGATAGTGGTGGCTATTTTTGGGGTGTCCATTCAAAACTCAAATTGCGGTTGCGCCAAATACGAATCGCGCCGGGCAACGGCAGCGACCATATCCTAGGCCCGAAATTTAGCGTAATCATGTCGCCGGCTGACCGAACCGAGGTGTTCCTTGGAGTTGCCCCTGTACCTCAGGACACGCAGACACCGCTAGGTTGATGACACTGCAGTCCGTCTGAACTCGCGCGGTGAGCGATATTTCAGGGCTTTGTGCGGGTGGCGCTCATTGTAGTGTTCAAACGCAATGGCCAGGCGAGAGAGTGCCGTTGGCACGTCGGCCTTGTCCATATAGGCGACGTAGTTGTGCTTCATGGTCTTCACGAACGATTCGGCCATGCCATTGCTCTGCGGTGAACGTACCGGCGTAGTCAGCGGCTCCAGGCCCAGTTCGCGAGCGAAGCTGCGCGTGCGGTGGTCGATGTAGGCCGAGCCGTTGTCCGTAAGCCATTCGATGGGCTGCGGGGCATGCGTGGTGCCGAAGCGCTGTTCGACGGCAGCCAGCATGACGTCGCGCACCACGTCCCCGCTATGGCCGCCAGTCGTTGCCGCCCAGCTAATCGCTTCTCGGTCGCAGCAATCCAGTGCGAAGGTCACGCGCAGCGGCGTGCCGTCGTCGCACCGGAACTCGAATCCGTCGGAGCACCAGCGGCTATTGCTCCTGTCCACGGCCACGCGGCCGTCGTGCCGCCGAGTGTCTCGGCGCACGCCGGGACGGCGCAGCAACAAATGATGCTCGCGCATGACCCGATACACGCGCTTGTGGTTGGTGCGCGGTGCGCCGACCAGCTCGCGAGTGCGGCGCAGCAGCGCCCAGATGCGCTGGTAGCCGTAGCTTGGCAGGTGTGCGACGTGAGCCTGGATTTCTTCGACCAGTTCCGTGTCGTCAGTCACTCTAGCGCTGCGACCATCTTGCCAATCGGACGGACGAACCCGTTTCACCGCCACACCGGAGCGCTACGCCGAGAACTTCGCAGACCGTTTTCAATGGTCGTCCCCCGGCAGCAAGGGCGAGCGCGCAATCAGGTTTTTTGAGCGGCCCCACTCAACAGCCTCCTTCAGGATCTCGACTTCCATCGTCTTCTTCCCAAGCAGGCGCTGCAGTTCCTTGATTTCCTTGATCGCGGCGGCCAGCTCCGATGCCGGGACTACAGTTTCGCCAGCTTGCACCGCTGCCAGACTGCCTTCCTGGTATTGCTTGCGCCAGCCGAACACCTGGTTCGGATTCACGCCATGCCGCCGGGCCACGGCAGACACCGAGGCGCCAGGGGCCAGCGTCTCCTGCACGATAGCGACTTTTTCCTGCGCCGTGCGCCGACGACGGCGCTCCGGCTCGGTCAGAATTTCGATGGGTTCCACGTAATGACTAGCCTTACTGATAGGCACAAGACTATCCCTTATTTTAAGAGAGTCCTTGTGTCCTCAGATACGTGGGGCCGCTCCACGAGGGACCCGGCAATTCCTCGTGTCTCGGGAGGGCCTACCGTGAGCGCCGAACGGCCGGAACGCGGCGCTGATACGCCATTGAGGGCGAAAAGAGCAGTGGCTGTTGATGGCCGATCACCGCCTGCTTGCTCTTATTCTCCGTCGGGGGCGTGTTCCTTGAGCGTTGCCAGTGCGTCCATCAGTCGTTTGGCATTTGCTTCATCCTCGACATAAATCTGCGCCAGTGTTCGCCCGCCGGACGACCGGGGCTCGACGACAAACCAGCTACGTTTGCCGAACAGAAGTGTCTCAGCAATCGATCGGTAGTAAAGCCTGGTACCTTTGCGAATTGAAGTGGTGGTCACGGAGTTCATACCGGGAGTAGACACTGCCGTGGCGCCGCGTCCGAACTCGACATAGCGTTCCGTGACGTGGACCGATTCCGGTCGCCTCTTGTCCGGCTGCTCGTAGAGCACGCGTTCTACGATCGCTTGGGCGTTGTTGATGGCGGACGGTTGGTAGTCGATGCGCGTAGCGCAGCCTGCCAACATTAGGCTCGGGAGGAGGAGTAAATAGGCTCTCATGACAGCGAGTGGAAATTTGTCTCAGCTCTGACGGTTTCGCTCTCGGTTGAGTGGCTGACCGGGACTCTTGCAGCATTCGGAAGTGCCCAACGAGCATCGAACAATGGAGCGGACTTGCGGCTATCGCCAGGTCATGGCTGTCCCAGTCCTACCGGTGCCGTGCACCTAGCCATGTCGTAATCCTTCCATTTGTAATCGCACTTTCCGGTCAGATCGTCCACGCACAATATCAGAAGTGGCAGATACGCAACTACCCCCACGGGTTGGGTATGGACGCCGGACTGCACGATGCTATTTTGGGTGCGATCCACGCTGGCGGCCACACGCTGCTTCAGGCGGCACCGGCAAAGAGGAACAACGCTGAAAGACAACATGGGACAGGGGAAAATTTTGCTGCAGCGTGCCATCGATGCCGCAGCTGCAATGTTGGAAGCAGGCAAGGCCCTACAAGAAAATCAGGAAAATGAAGCCGTTGCCGAGAGGCAGCACGCCGAAGCGCTGCTTGCGCAGTTTGATCGTCCGAAAATTTCAACCGACGACTTTTCCACGGAATTGCTACTGGCACTGTCCTGGAACAGGTTCGAGGCTTTGTGCGGCGCATACTTTGCCGCGCATGGATTCCGTGCCGAACAGCGCAGTCATGGGGCTGATGGTGGCATCGATATTTCGCTGTATTTCAGGGACATTCCGACGCCCGTCAAGCTCATTCAATGCAAGGGATGGCGCAAGAGGCGGGTGGATGTGGAGCCGATCCGAGCGCTTCTGGGTGTCATGACGAGAGATGGCGTGAAGGAGGGCGTATTCCTCACCATGTCTTCGTTCACTCGGCCTGCAATTGAGGAAGCTGCTGCCGCACGTATCATGACGATCGACGGCACGGAAATGGTCAATCGCCTTCGGACGCTGGACAGCACACGTAAGGCAGCACTGCTTCAGATCGCTACCGAGGGCCAGTATTGGCGCCCCAATTGCGCCCGATGCGGAGGACTGATGAAACCTGTCACTAACGTCGCACGTCCTTTCTGGGGCTGCTCCAATTACGGCCGATTGAAGTGTCGTTCAAAAATTGAACTGTTGCGCGCATAGCGGACCGGCTCTGACTACCAGAGGGCGCTGCCTGAGGCGCTGACAAACCATGTCAACGCGCTCGACGATTAATGTCCGTTTCCTATTCCGAAGCGGTCATCCCACGTGTGCGTCCTGGATGACTGCAACCGGCAAGCGCCCGCTCGTCGGCCATAAACAGTCACACCTCGGTTTGCTCCGCCATCTCAAGCGCGTCGTCGACCTCGATGCCGTCGTAGGGGTCCGGTCGTGGCCGCGAAGTTCGACAGCGTGATGCCGACCAGCCTAATGTCTTTCGGCGGCGAGTAGACCGAACTGATCAACGCGAGGCTCGCCCCCTGGCACCCCGCCCGTGGATGTCTCACATCGGCCAGAAGCGGTCATCGAACACCAGCCACCGCAAACGGCCACCCGGCCCTCGTTGGAGTAAATAGCGTTGGCTCGGCCCATTTGCCCCCCGATTACACGGATCCTTCTGGATGCACCAATTCGCGGAAAATTTGCGCCACGCGATCCGGCGAAATGCCAACGCCTTGCTCCAATGCGAGCGGGTGGTCGGTGCGCTCGAGCTCGACATATGGGCGAATACCATTGTCGCGCAAATGCACCATCGTCTTCAGATTGAGGGTCTCTGGATAGCCGTGTAACCGGGTGTTCAGCCATCCGAAGAAAGGGCCCACATGCGATCGCTGTACAGCGTCGAAAGTCCTTACCCACTCACGATAGCTAGACTCGCTCAGCGAGAGCCATACGCCCCACGAAAGCGGCTCTTCGTAGCCATGCACCGGTATTTCGAGGCACCCTCGAACAAAGAACTGACGCTCGTCGATGACACAGTCGTCGCTCCCCAACGAACAACGGCGCACCAAATCCTGCGCCGGTATCTGGTAGTAGCTGAACGGAGCTTCGGCACCGAAACTCGGCATCCCATGGTGGAGTTCGTTGCAGGTTGCGCACAGGAAAGAGAATGTCATCGCGTCGCCGGGGCAGCTCTGGTAATACAAGCACTGTCGCACGGAATCGTGCGATTCACCACCGTAGCGTGGAGGGGCACTCCGAAGCTCGCATTGTTCCTCATTCGCTCAAGGCGAAGAAGAATGTCGGGCGCCTCCGATCGGCCATCAGCGGTCATCCGTGGCGTGGCACTGAAAGCGGCCGCTCCCCCCTCGTCAGGATGGAAGCTCCCCCTTGTATTTACGGGGACAGCGGGGCTAAACTCTTTCCCGTCAGTCTCCGCTAGGAGCTGAAGTGGTGCCAGCACGAGCTACTTGGCTGGTTCCCGTGTATGCCTTCTACGGGCGAGCGGGGTTTCGAAGTTACCGAAATCTTCCTGGACTCAGGATCGCTCATGCCCTCGACTCTCGCGCGTCGGCGCGCCCGCGCCTTTCAACTTCAATCCGGTCGTTGCTTCTATTGCCGATGCCCCATGTGGGAGCAATCTATGAAAGTTTTCGCCGCGACCTTCCATCTCTCCACCCGACAGGCTCGACACCTTCAATGTACGGCCGAGCATCTGCATGCTCGAGCCGATGGCGGCGGTGACTCGCAAAGCAATATCGTGGCCGCTTGCCGGTTCTGTAACACCCAGCGTCACCGTCGAAAAGCGGCGCGGGACGCAGCACATCACAAAGGACACGTTGAGCGCCTCATGGCTCGGAAACGATGGCATGCATCCTGGGTCTTCGAGAAGCTGATGCAGGCAGGCGGATCTAATACGCCGTCATCCAAGGCGCCTCCCCGATGCCGCGCGGGAGGTTACACTGAGTTGGCATGAGCCACTGCATTGCCTATGGTAGGCCGAGTGGCTGCGGTGGGTTGCATCGACCAGTTGAATCCACGGTCGTTAGTGGGTCGGCTTCGGCACCGACAAGCCCCTGCCCAAGTAGACCGAGGGCCGAGGCCGGCCAGGAAAGGACAATGGCAGTGCGTTGTAGACTCTCCTTTGAGTGACTCATGTTCGCCCGGAAGGCGCTTTTGACTAGGCGAGTCGAGTGGCCCGGCAGCTAATTATCTTTGCTGTCTTTGATAGTCACAAGACTACGAATCTGCTGCTCTGACGTCCGCCTCGTCCACACCAAATACGCAACGATGCTTCCTACTCCAGATAACTCTGTTTAGCGCGCGGATTACATCCGGATCATCTTCAATGCGATGATTCAAGAAATATCGATGCGTGCCTTTTCCACTGAGCATCTCTTTCTTAATTGCGGCAGCCTGATCGTGGGGGAAATTGGTAGGATTAACCAGTACGGCACGGTATGGGGTGATTGGCCAATACATTTCAATGGTTTTATCTTTCTCAGATTTTAGGTTAACAACTGGCCAGTCACCGGTAATGAATCGCACACTTGTATTATTTTCTATAACTGTAATTCTGTAGAGCTGCTCCATCACCGCAATAACCAATTGCTCCGCCAGAATAATCGATGAAAACATGTTATACGCGTCGAAGCCTATGCCTTTCTCTTCGAGAATATGGCCAATCTCTTCACGAATTTTGTGTCGCGATCCCTCACTACGGGTAAGTTGATTGAACAGAAACCGAAGAACATTTTCGTACTCGAAGATATTTATCTTATTATATTCACCATCTGCAAGAAAATCATAGGCATCTTGGACGACGTCCTCGGTCAAACTATAGACGTTTTCGATGACGTTAGATTTGAAAATATCGACGTCGACTTTTCCAATCTTCCCATCAAGGGGCGTTTCGTCTCTGAGTTGTGCGCATTTCTCGATTAATGTGCGCAACAACGAAGCCATGGGCGATTTGACCTTATCCAATTCTGCTAACAGCAACTTCTCTTGTTCTTGACTTAATCCCTCGACTCGGTATGTGTCCTTCGATACAGCGACCTGCTCAAACTTGGGTCCAAACACATGGGTGTCATCCCGCGCCACAACATGCGTATCGTTTTCTGACCATGCCTTTAGATAAAAACGGCTTACGAAATGCTGCCGAATTTTTTTATATTCAAATCCTGTCGACATTTATTATCCTTATCGCCTCGCCGATGTAGTACGCCCGTTACTGCGTCCCATCGGCCGTCCTTGTTACCGAGTTCGAGTGCGGACTAGCGCGTTGGCGGCCGTTGATTCAAACGACCTAGCCCTCCATGCCGGATCCGTGTCTAATATCGGAATGACTCGTAACGCTGGAATCCAGGCTTTGATGTTGACATTCTTCCGCGAGAATTTCATCGAGATATAGATCTGGCAGGTACTTGTGAATCAGACCAAAGTGCACGCCTAAGCGAGTACCAACGATAGCCGGGAAAATCTTATCTCTCACCCCCATTCGGCGCTCAATCAATATGGCAGCAAGCTTTGCCCGAGGCGTTCTTCTGTTTTCCGCTGCATGAGTGGCGTGAATACCATCGATGCGAAATATGGCTCCGCCGCTAAGACCCCGAATTGACGGAGCCTTCTGCCATTTCATGTTGAGTAGCATCTCATCTTCGGACGCGAGTAGTAAGTGCCGGTTTCTATCTAGTTCCCAATGCTCATAATGATCAGTATTTAACTCCACCGTTGGATACCCATCGAGAGTCGCCATGTGCCCTTTAGCGGTGCTCTTAGACTGACTATTCCGGTAGCCCGTGGCAACAAAAAAATCTTTTTCACGGTCGGAAGGCAAAATGTCTAAGTCGTCTATCGCTAACGCGGAGTCACGTATTTCGTCGGGGATCGCGGCAGTGATGTGGAATACCGACGCATCCACCGGATCGTCCCTATGTGTTCCAGACGGTCCCGGTGAAGAACTGAATCTGTCACCAGGAAGCGGATGAAGTTGCGCGCCACATCCGATGAGAGGGCGATATGCGCCGACAGCGTCAAATACATGTGACGCCGATAGAGCGAACACCTGGTCAGCGATGGCCAAAAGCACGCACGAGCCAACTTGCTCAACTCGGTCTGTACGAGCGTTAAGTGCATATATTGGTCGTACAGCGGCGTCCTTGCTAGCAGCGACTTGTGCTGCAACACTGGCCCTATTTCCGTAGAGTTCGATTGCAAATTTTACGCTTGGATCCGAAAGATCAATTTTGGATTTCGCCATATAGTTATATTTCTATTCGCTAGAGATAGATTGCTTGTGAATCGCTTGATATCGCTCTTGAGCGGCAAATTCTAGCGGAATAGCCGGCGCGTGCTAGACACATTTACCGAACGTCCGTTGTAACTCCGGAATCTGTCCTCGACGGTGAGCGGAAGCGACGGTCTGCTGCGGGTCGGAGTCTGCCTCTGACGCAGGCAAGCCGCTCCCAGGTGGGTGGAGCACCGAAATAGACGAAATAGATTACATGCGCCCAATCTCTATCGCCGATGATCCGAGTACAGTCACCGTGATCGATTGCATGGATTCATAGTTTCGCTGGAACCAGTCGCGGAGCGGCGCGAAGCCATGGACCCTGGGAGTGCGGTTGGAGTTTGCCGTGCGATCGAAGCGACCTTTGACTAGATACCGTTCGGGGCCGCAATAGATATCGAGACTGCCGGGTTCCTGGGGGAAGAGGTGCTGGTTCTCCACCGTGACGTTGAAGAAACCTGATTTCAAGTATGTAGGCTGTAACACGAACTGGAAAGTGGGAGCACATGCCGACAGCGTGTCACCGATTTGGGCGATCTTGGGATTGTCTTCCAGCTCCTCATCCGCCGCGTCATCTTCCTCGGTCCCGCCCGTCTTACGCCTCTTGCCGTTCCAAGGGGGCGCGAGCGTCTGGATGATGCTGTCCTCGAGCGCGGCGGCGTAGTTGATCCGGAATTCACCGAGACGATGAAGCCCTAGGTCTGGCAGCGCGAGGATCTCGACGGGCTTGCCTGCCCTAAGCAATTCTATGATTGCGGCGTTGTTCCGGATGTTCGTACTCTGAGTAGTGTTACCGGGCTTCAGGTAGCTCGCCATCCGGCGGCGAAGCGTTTTGGTGGTCTTTCCGACGTACAACACGTCATCATCGCTGATGAAGGCATAGAGAACATTGCTGTGCTCAATCATGTTGGTCAACTCTAGGCGAAGGACATCGCCCTCCAGCCGCCAGTAGCCTGCTGGGGCAATTCCGATCTCGAACAAGCGTTTCATGAGGGGCGCCTTGGCACATAACGGCACCATTATCACCGACTCGCACTCGTGTGTTCCTTCCGAGGAAAAGGCTCTTTGCTCGCGGTCCATTTCGTAGTCCCGTAGTCCGAGAGCGAGATCAAGCTAAGCCTAACTTTTTCGAAGGCCGTGATAGCGTTTGCCGCACAGACCAGTAATCTTTCCATGGATCCCCGGATTGGAAGCTCAGGTACTCTCTTGCTGTGCGGATGGTCCAGGCGTCTCCGCTCTTTACGTAGGACAACTCGTCCCACGTGATAGGCATCGACACGCCGAGCCCCGCCCGTGATCTGGCAGAGAAGGCGGCCGCTGTTGTTTGCGCATGACCATTGCGCAGATAGTCCACGAAGATCTTGCCAACACGATTTGCAGGTCCTGAGCGTGATGTGAACCGGTCTGGCAACGTGGCCGCGAGGTGCTGTGTCACGGCCCGCGAGAAGTCCTTTACTACCTCGTAGGTCTGTCGGCCGGAGAGCGGCACGACCACATGCAGGCCTTTGCCCCCGCTCGTTTTCAGCCACGATCGCAAGCCAAGCTCATCAAGAAGCGTCCTCACCAGCAGCGCTGCCTCTTGCATGCGCTGCCACGGCAAGCCTTCGCCGGGGTCCAGGTCCAGAATGAACCTGTCGGGAATGTCGATCTTCTTCGCCACCGAGTTCCACGTGTGAAACTCGATGACATTCATCTGCGCTGCCGCGACAATCGCGTCGGCCGAGTTCGCGGCGAGCAATGCGGAGTGGCCTGGCCACAGGACCGGGTCGAGCTCTGTCAGGCCGGGCATCGCCGTATCAGCATGCTTCTGGAAGAAGGTTGTCTTGGCAACTGGAGCGGCCCCACGTATCTGAGGACACAAGGACTCTCTTAAAATAAGGGATAGTCTTGTGCCTATCAGTAAGCCTAGTCATTACGTGGAACCCATCGAAATTCTGACTGAGCCGGAGCGCCGTCGTCGGCGCACGGCGCAGGAAAAAGTCGCTATCGTGCAGGAGACGCTGGCCCCTGGCGCCTCGGTGTCTGCCGTGGCCCGGCGGCATGGCGTGAATCCGAACCAGGTGTTCGGCTGGCGCAAGCAATATCAGGAAGGCAGTCTGGCAGCGGTGCAAGCTGGCGAAACTGTAGTCCCGGCATCGGAGCTGGCCGCCGCGATCAAGGAAATCAAGGAACTGCAGCGCCTGCTTGGGAAGAAGACGATGGAAGTCGAGATCCTGAAGGAGGCTGTTGAGTGGGGCCGCTCAAAAAACCTGATTGCGCGCTCGCCCTTGCTGCCGGGGGACGACCATTGAAAACGGTCTGCGAAGTTCTCGGCGTAGCGCTCCGGTGTGGCGGTGAAACGGGTTCGTCCGTCCGATTGGCAAGATGGTCGCAGCGCTAGAGTGACTGACGACACGGAACTGGTCGAAGAAATCCAGGCTCACGTCGCACACCTGCCAAGCTACGGCTACCAGCGCATCTGGGCGCTGCTGCGCCGCACTCGCGAGCTGGTCGGCGCACCGCGCACCAACCACAAGCGCGTGTATCGGGTCATGCGCGAGCATCATTTGTTGCTGCGCCGTCCCGGCGTGCGCCGAGACACTCGGCGGCACGACGGCCGCGTGGCCGTGGACAGGAGCAATAGCCGCTGGTGCTCCGACGGATTCGAGTTCCGGTGCGACGACGGCACGCCGCTGCGCGTGACCTTCGCACTGGATTGCTGCGACCGAGAAGCGATTAGCTGGGCGGCAACGACTGGCGGCCATAGCGGGGACGTGGTGCGCGACGTCATGCTGGCTGCCGTCGAACAGCGCTTCGGCACCACGCATGCCCCGCAGCCCATCGAATGGCTTACGGACAACGGCTCGGCCTACATCGACCACCGCACGCGCAGCTTCGCTCGCGAACTGGGCCTGGAGCCGCTGACTACGCCGGTACGTTCACCGCAGAGCAATGGCATGGCCGAATCGTTCGTGAAGACCATGAAGCACAACTACGTCGCCTATATGGACAAGGCCGACGTGCCAACGGCACTCTCTCGCCTGGCCATTGCGTTTGAACACTACAATGAGCGCCACCCGCACAAAGCCCTGAAATATCGCTCACCGCGCGAGTTCAGACGGACTGCAGTGTCATCAACCTAGCGGTGTCTGCGTGTCCTGAGGTACAGGGGCAACTCCAGCAACGCCGTCGGGCGCCCTTACTAGCGAGAGGGGCCTGTTCTTGAGATGAGGCAGCATCCGATCCGCGATGCTTTCGTAGTACCGCACGAGCTCAAGCTTGGTGATGCCTGTGCTTGGGTCGATGACCCGCTCCGGATTGGTCACCTTCACGCTCGTGACGCCTTGCGGCGCCACAACGGTTTGCACTGCTTCTTGACGCACACTGGATGCGGCGATATCGGTCCGGACGCCTTTAAACGAGGCATGTCGCACATGTCCCTCCGGCGTCCACTCTGAGAACTCGACCTCCACCACCATTCTCGGTTGGACCCAGTGCACAGGGCCATCGCTGCCGCGGCCCCAACGCTTGGCTTTCGTATAGATATCGAAGGGCATGTCGTCAATCTGATGGCCAACGAGCTGCCGGCGCAGCTGGGCCGCCGTTGCGCTGTCCCAGCCTGTTCCGACCCCACCGACATAACGAAGCTTTTGGCCTTCGTAGACACCGAGGTATAGCTTGCCGACCTCATTGCCGGCGCCGCCGCGCTCCGCATAGCCTCCGACCGCGAATTCCTGCCGGAGCTTGCATTTGGCCTTTAGCCACGTCGCTGTGCGGGCAGAAGTGTAGGGCGCATCGGCGCGCTTGAACATGAGGCCTTCGAGCTTCAGGTCGCAGGCGGCCTTGAAGAGCTGCGGCGCTGGTGCATCGAAGGCATCACTGAAGCGAAGGCGGTCGGCGCTACTGTCAAGCGCAGCCCAAATCTGAGCCACTTCGCGCGCCCGCGCGCAAAGTAAATGTGAACCAGTTGATTAGTTCTTCGTGGCGGGCACGTGGCCGGCCTTGCGTTGCTGTTTCAGCCGATAACTATCTCCTTTGATTTGGACGATGTGCGCGTGATGCAGTATCCGGTCCAACATTGCCGCAGTCAGCGTGGTATTGCCGCCGAAGGTCTGATCCCATTGGGTGAAGGGAAGATTGCTGGTGAGGATCATGGAGCCGCGTTCATATCGCTTGGCGACGATCTGGAAGAAGTGGCTGGCTTGGTCGCCGGACAGGGGTAAGTAGCCGATCTCGTCAACGATTAGCAGGCGTGGGCCGAGGATGTTGTGTCGCAGGACGGCGTCGTATCGCTCCTGACGCCTGGCGGCCTCGAGTTGCAGCATGAGGTCGGCGGCGGTGATGAACTTGGTCTTGATCCCGGCTTGTGTGGCGGCGTATCCGATGGCAATCGCCAGATGAGTCTTGCCGACGCCGGAGGGACCAAGCAACACGGCGTTCTGACTGCGTTCGATGAACCGCAGCGTCGCCAGTTCGTCGATCAACTTCCGAGGCGCTCCCACAGCAAAGCCGTAGTCGTACTCGTCCAGCGTCTTGACCGCTGGGAACCCGGCCATGCGAACCAGCGTCTGGCGTGAGCGGACTTGGCGGGTATCACGCTCATGTTCCAGCACGTGCTCCAGATAGTCCATGAAGCTCCAGTCCTTGTTCACCGCGTCACTGGCCATTGCGCGGTATGCCTGCATCAAGCCCTCGAGCTTGAGCGTCTGGCAATGGGCATCAATTCGCTCCTGTTGCAGGTTCACGCTCGTACCTCAGTCAAAAGTTGCTGATAGACCGACAGGGGGTGTTGCAGCGTGGCGTCCAGCGACGGAGCAGCTTGTGTGACCTTCGTGAGCTGGGAGGGCTGGGAGAATGCTGGCAGCTCACGCAAGAACGCGCGCTCTCGCTGAGTGAACAACTCCGCTGGCGCGTATCCGGTTACCGGATGCACACGCTGGTTCGCCACGTCGCGCAGCCACTTGCCGACTTCGGCGTTAGCTGTATCGACGTCCAGCACCAGGCCCGACTGCTTCAACCAACTGGTCAACGGCACGTAGAAGTTGCCACGCAGGTACCGATGGAAGCGTTCGACTTTGCCTTTGGTTTGGGCACGATACGGACGACAGAGGCGGGGAATGAATCCATAACGCTTGGCAAGGTCCAGGAGGCCGGGATGCCAGCGGTGATGGCCCTCTGCGTAAGCATCGCGCGACGCGACGATAGTCTTGGCGTTGTCGTACAGGATCTCCCGCGGAACCCCGCCCAACGTCTCGAACAGTGCGTGATGGCAGGTCATCAGCGTTTCCGCCCGCTCGTTCGTGGTGAATCTGGCCCAGCGCCAGCGACTGAACCCCAGAGTCGCGGTAAAAGCGTAAAGCGGGTCAGCGCCACGGCGAAAGACGACGAAGTCGCATTGCATCTGATGACCCGGCGCGGTCTCGAACCGCACGATCGGATCAGCCGCTTGCAAAGGCTTATGCGCGTGCATGAAGGCTTGGAGACTGCGCAGCTGTCCCTGATAGCCTCGCGCTCTTAGCTCGCGCAATAGCGCGGGCGCCGCGATCCAATCCGGAAAGGCAGCTTGCATGCGCTCGCGGATGTAATCGTGAAACGGGTCGAGCTTGGTCGGGCGAGCCTCACGCTGCTTGTAACGGGGGACATCGTCCGCAGCCAAGTAGCGAGTTACGGTATTACGAGAGACGCCCAGCCGTCGCGCGATCTCGCGCAGCGACAGCCCTTGGGCCTTGAGCACATGGATCTGCATCCACTGTTCCTTCAAAAGCATCGTCGGCCTTCGCGCGGAAAAGGCAGACTGTACGGAAAAGTGGTTCAGATTTACCTTGCGCGAAGTGGCCCAGTTTTACTCTGCGCGCAACACTACCCTCCAACAGCGACGCAAGGTGCACGCGTCGAGCGTCCAGACGAAGGCTCCGGAGGTCGCGGCCGTTCCAATAGGGGATGTCGAACAGGAAGTAAACGATCTCGTCGTTTCGATGGGCCGATATCGCGTTCTGCAACGCGTTGAAGTCGGGAAGGTCGTCACGCAGCACGACAATCTCTCCATCAAGCCAGGCCTCATCGACGTCCAGCTGTACGAGCTGCTGCGCAAGCGTTCGAAACTTGCTCGTCCAGTCGTGGCCATTTCGGGTGAACAGTTTCACGGCCCCCTTCTGTATGCGCGCGAGGAGCCGATAGCCATCGAACTTCGTCTCGATGATCCAGTCAGGGCCGATCGGCACGGTCGGCGAGAGGGTGGCAAGCTGAGGTGAGAGCTTAGGCGGCAGGCTTGCTTTCGGCGCTTCTTCCACAGCAACGCTCTGCTGGCGACCTTCATCAGAATGATCATGCTTGGCGACGGTCTCCGGTTCCCCGGAAACACTGTCAGGCATCGCAGTCAGGACGTCAAACTCGGACAATGGTCGCGCCCATGCGTCACGCTTTTTGAACAGGATCCACTGTTCGGATCGATCCCCCGGCCTCGCGATGCGAACCAATTCCCACCGGCCTGCGAGCTTACGACCTTGCAGGTCGAAGAGGATCTTCCCGCTGGCCAGGCCTTCACGGGGGTCGCCTACCGGCGTCCAAGTGCCTCGGTCCCAGACGATCACGGAGCCAGCTCCGTAATTGCCTTTTGGTATTTCGCCCTCGAAACCGGCGTAGTCCAACGGGTGGTCCTCGACATGGACCGCTATCCGTTTCTCGGCTGGGTCAAAGCTTGGTCCTTTGGGGACGGCCCAGCTGACAAGGACGCCGTCGAGTTCGAGCCGAAAATCATAATGAAGCCGGCGGGCCCAGTGCTTCTGAATCACGAAGGACAGCGCCTTCGGGCTTCGGCGCGCACGTTTGGCACGGCCGGATGGCTCGGGCGTCGCCGTGAAATCGCGCTTCGCATCGTAGCGCTCGAGGGAAGCCGTGCGCGATGCCATGTGGTCGTTAGCTGGTAATCATCCGGTACTGGTTGTAGTGCCTCAGAGCGTCCTGCGCCCGACCCGCACAATCGAACAGGCGTCCCAGATTGAAATGAGCGTCAGCGTTCAGAGGATCCAGTGCTATGCAGTCCTGATACGCCCGCTGCGCGCCGATGCAGTCACCTACATCCTCGAAGGCGAGAGCCTGATTAAAGAGCAGGGCCGTGCTCTCTGGGAACCGCAGCCGTGCCTCAGCCAGGATGCGCAGTGCTTCACCACAATCGCCGCGGTCACAAAGGAGGGCGCTCAGAAACGCACCGTCGGCACGCTTTGAACTATCGGCGTGACTCCCCCTACGTTCGCAACATCGAGCGAGCTATCTACCGCGCGTCCGAGCCAAGCGAGGACCAAAAACGTGCATTCTGGTCATCGGTGGCTTACCACAACCTGGTGTTGCAACCGCTTAAGTCCATCAAGGAGCGGCCGACCTACCCCCAATATCTGAAAGGCTGGCAGGAATTCTTCGACCTATCGCACCTAATGGCGATCGACCAAGCCATTGTTTATGGGCTCGAAGCCAAGAAAGTCGACGCGCTAGTCGAAGCCATCAAGCTCCGCGGAGCATCCTTCAAGCAGAACCGCTTGCCAGCGAAGGTCGGACGCACGCGGCCACGCTTGATTACTATTTCTGACGACGGGCGCGTGCTAAAGCTACTCTTCATTCGTCACCCGAGCGCCTTCTTCAATTGGCGCCAGTGGGCTCAGGTTATTCGCGAACATTTTCCTTCGCAATTTGATGCCGCCTGCAGCGCGCCGGCGGTGACTGCGTGACTTGGATTAGTGCCCACATAGACGCACCGTCAAAGTTGAGGCGGTTACGTGGTCCGGATCGCGTTCCATGGATGGCTTTGCCAGTCTTCGGGCTATTCACTGTCAAGGGCCGGTCTCGGGAAGCTGAAGGTGCGCAGTACGTCGACTTGGGAATCCGGTCCGGACGCCAGGCGTCGCGGTTGGTAGACTTCCGGGTCCGGCCATGAACGGCCGTTTGCCGAGGATGGCGATCGGTCATTGTAACGACTGATCAGGGTCAGTACGCAGTCGCCATAGCGGGAACTCAACGCCCGCCGAGTCAAAGCAGGCGAGGTGAAAGGTTTGGACCTGCGTCACACCGATTGTGCATGCCGGTTCTGACATAATTCTTCCGTTCGAATGGCGAAATGCCAGTTACGGGTATTTATGTAGTCCTCGACGGGAGCGGATATGGCAGGAGAGTTTGAAGAAATTGGACATTCCGGAGGAACAATTACGTTCGACATTCGGGCAGATGGACGCTACTCGATTCAGTACCGCAGTGACCGGCCTGTACCTGTCAGCCTCATAGGGTTTTGGATCGCTCTACCTCAGATGGTCGCTATCGCTCCCTACAACATGGCCATGGGCGGGCAAGACGCGCCGGGGTTGCCAGGATGCTTCCCCGTCATCATCAGCTCTGATAGCGAAGGCAAGCACGGGCATCAGTGCGAGGCTTGCCACGGATATTGGCGTAGTGGTCCCGCTCCAACTCGTTGCCCTTATTGCGGAAGCCGAGCACCCTACTTCCACCTCCTTTCGGAAGCGCAGCGCCGCTTTACAGAACATTACTGCAATCTGCTGGCAAACGGCTTGGACCAGCAAGCAGACGTCTCCGTAGTGATCAACATGGACGAAGTTGCGGACGCCGTGAAAGCAAGCGGCGAAAAAAAACCTGCATTCTACGTCTCCGAGGAAAGCCAACAGCACAAGTTCAATTGCTCCGGGTGTGGCGAATTCAACGACATTCTCGGGCGCTTTGGGTACTGTTCGCTTTGTGGTGAACGGAACGACCTAGTTGAGTTCGAGGCTGAGGTGAGAACGTTGCGCGAGCGCGTGAACACAGATGTACCTTCGCACGAACCGATCTGCGATGCTGTCGGGAAGTTTGATTCGTTCGTTGCTCAATACGCCAAACAACTTGCCGTCAAAGTTCCAATGGTGGAGCGCCGTCGCAAACGCTTGTTGGAACTACGTTTTCACGACCTTGGCAGGACCGCCGACGAGTTCAGGAGCTGGTTTGGAATTGACTTGAGCGATGGCGTCGACGCCGATGATCAGGCTCTAGCAGAAAGGCTTTTTCACCGCCGTCACGTCTATGAGCACAACGGCGGCGAAGTCGATCAGAAGTATATTGACAACAGCGGCGACCAGACCGTTAGAGTGAAGCAGCACATCAGAGAAACGCGCGAGGATGCTCACAAGCTTCTAAATATCTTAAGCCGAGCAGCGAAGAACCTGCATCATGGCTTCCATTCCATCTTCCCGCCGAAGCGATAGAACCATGCCTCATACATCCTATCTTCGCGCAGCAGCCTTTTGGCTTTTCTGGGCGGCCCTTTGCTATTGGCTAGCTGATTCGTTTGAAGCTCTGCGCATCCTTGTAGCCATCATCGTGTTCTTTGTGCTGTGCAACGACAAAGGTATCGTAACTCGTGACGACGTTGTTCTAGTCACTGAGGCACAGGCAGACGTCAACTCTGAAGCTAGAAGAGCGCATCCGCAGCTTGCAGAGCGATCTGGAAGATCTGCAGGACGAGCGCATGCAGCTTGCAGAGCACGCAGATGAATAGTCGCTTTTGGCTCAAAAAAGCGCTTCAACGAGCGGGCGCAAGGCGAGCACCTAATCGCATCCCCATGTCAGAGCCAGGAGTTAACGAGCGCGACTACTACTCCGTTACGCTCGATGCTGACAAGGAAGACAGCTATCTATTTGAAGGCATCAACGGCGATACGGTGATTGCTCGAAAGTGGAATGGTCACGTCTACGACGACGAGAGGCTTAATATCCCTATCGACCACTTTGTGGGGTCAGCTATTGAGATTCGTTACTACCTTCGACAATATGAATTTGTTCTGAAGGATGCGCGCGAGTTTGAGTTAGGTTCCTACTATAAGAAGTTTCAGTTCGCGGAAAAATATGGCAATGTGCTTCAAGCGATCTACAATAAGAAGTCTCTCGTACTGAGACAGCGGTACGAGCTTCTTAAATTGTTGGTGAACACATCGCTAGAAGACCGTGCCGCTAAATTTTCTGCGTACTCGGTCATTGTGAAGATTTATGGTAGGAGTGTAGGGCGTCGAGAAGATGCCGTCCGCGTGCTGAATCACTATCGGTATCTCTTGGAAGCATTGGCTGACGAGGGTTTACTTTGCAAGCATAGAGACGCGGATGAGTACCAGATCAATCCCAAGGCTATTACAACGCTAAACACGTATGAAGACGAAGAGCGTCGTCATGAGGACAGTCAAAAAACGCAGCGGAGCGTGAAGCGCATCACCTACGTTGCCGCTCTCGCAACCGTGGTACAGGGACTGGCTGCGTGGGATCAGATGCAGGCCACAGTTATGCACCTCAAAGTCTGGGTGGTTGCTGCTCTAGGCCTCGCTAGTTAGCGCAGATGCTTGACGCTGTTGCCGAGCAGGCGCTCTCGACAAGGCTTGCCGACGCGCGTAGTTACCCGAAAGCGCAGATCATCCTCTGCCACTTGGCCTCCTTCGGCACGATGCGACGGCGCACAGCGCGGGAGACTGATGACGCATACGTTCTTCACGTTCGGCCGTATCACAAGAGCGGCCATTCCCATCAGTGCCTTGCGAAGGGCTGTTCAGGGTCGGAAGCCGACGGTCATTCGACATGAGGTGCGACCTGAGGCGGGTCATCGTCCGACACCGTGGCCAACGGACTTTGCCGCATCGCACGCTCCAGATCGAGGCGGTTGATTCGTCGCTGGCGCCGCGCCCCCGGTGTGACAGGCTGAGGGTCTGGCGGCACGCCTGACATGGTGCGCGAGGGCCCTTCGTAGTGCCGGTTGTCTCGTAGCGCCTGCACCTTCTGCGCAATCCCCAGTACATGGCCCAACCGCTTGTTCTCGACGATCGCGGCTTGGTCGACGTCTGGATAACGATAGTGAGTGGTGTAGGGCAGGGAGGTGTCGTCGGCCCATAGCTCGATTGCGCCATCCGGATACTCAGCGACCTCGATGTAGCGGTGGATCAGTTGCCGGTGCTCCGGAAGATCCTCGAGCAGGTACAACGTCTTGTCGTACTGGAGGCTCAGGCTGTGAGTGACCTTGCGCCATTCGCGCCAGCAAAAGGTGCGCCGTAAGTCCTCGTGGTTGTGTATCGGCCGATGGGCGTTGAAATCGCTGCGTGGAACCTTGCCGAACCGGGGGGTGAAATCGGCGATGAAGGCGGGCGCATACGCGTTGGCGTCGGCCATCGAGCTGAGGCCGCGCAGGCGCAGCTCCTTTACCAGCCGGTCCTGCAGCGTGCCATTCATCCGTTCGACACGGCCCTTGGCCTGGCTCGTATTGGCGCACAGGATGTCGATGTTGAGCTCGAACAGCGCACGGCCGAACTGCGTACAGCCGCGGCCCTCGGGCGTCTGCTGGCGGTTTGCGCGGAAGATGCAAGCCTTGTCGCTGTAGAACGCCAGCGGCTTGCCGTGGCGCTCGATATAGGCGCGTAGCGGCGGAATATGCGAGCGTCGACTCGGTCGGCGCGAACAGCAGCTGCATCAGCTGGCCAGTCGCGTCATCGGCCAGCGATCAACGAGCCGGCGAACCTGCCGGGTCGTGAGGTTCAGACGCTCTGCGGCACGCCACTGCGCCAGCAGACCCTCGGCCGTGGCCTGAATGACCTTGAAGCGGTCAGCCTCGCGCAGACTCATGGTGATCCATCCTCGATCGTTCATGGCGGCGCTCCGGTTCCAGCTCAGGCGCAACTAGTATAGGTCCGGGAAGCGGACATTCTGATTTGGCCCTAACACCCACAGAGCTGCATAATCCATCTTATGTCAAATTCGGCGCAGGCTACAGAAGGCGCTGCGAGCAGTCCAAACAGGCTCGAAGTCGAAAGACGCAAAACTATGTTTGATCGCGACGTAAATACGTGTCCGAATGCTCTTCGGCTCATACGCGCCAAAACAAACATACTTTTTCATTTGCATCCCTTACTGCCCACAGTTTTGTTATCGGCCGAATGCCTTCGACCCGTGCGATGATGTCCAACGCATACGTGCCGCAGGAGTTTACATGGCCGCTCAAGAAGATGGGCTAAGCATCTCACCGTTTCCTTCTTCCCTGAGGGATCTCCGAACTCTATGCCAACCAGGGCATCCTTGCGATCCCGTCGATCGCGCTTTACATGATGGCGCGTATCAGGAGCTGGGGACTGTACTGCAGTGGCTGTCTGGATTTGCTACCCATGCTACGGAGCGTGCCTATGAGAAGGAAGTCCATAGGTTTTACTGCTGGGCGCTCTTCATCGATCGAAAGCTGTTGGCCGAAATCACCCCGTCAGACCTAGACTTCTATGATGCATTTCTCCGGGATCCTCCAGACTCCTGGTGCGGAATGCGCAATCGGCGTCGTACTGCCGGAGATTGGCGGCCGTTCGAGGGAGCTTTGTCGGACGCGAGCTGCTCATTCGCATTTCGCGTCTTGGAAAGTTTATTTTCGTTTCTGGTCGATTTCCGGCACATCCAATATAACCTCTTCCGCGAGCGACGAATCCGTCGGAAGAAAAGTGCCATGGGATCCACAAAGCCCTCGAGATCCCTGCCCCTTTTGTCGTTTGTTCGATTACTCCGAGAGCTCGAGTTAGAGTGCGAGAAGTTTCCAGTCGGACATCCAGCGCATGACGAGGCCGAGCGGATGCTCTTCGTAATTCGGTTCATGGGAAACACTGGCATCCGCGGGGAGGAGTTGGCCTGTATCCGCCTGTCCGATTTGTTTTGCTACAAGTCACCAAGCTCCGGAGATGAAACGTGGTCGCTTTCTTTAAGGAACGCGAGCGGGCAGCAGGCAAGGAAGATTGTCCTGAATCCTTCGGCCAAGTATGCCATTTACAGATACTTGGCGGCACGTGGTATCCACATTCCTCCTCCTCCGTCAGCAACGCCCTTGGTATCCCGGCTCCACGGAGACGAGCAAGCTGTTCCTTTAGGCCGGGACTCAATCTATGGAATAGTAAAAAACGCCGTGAACCTCGTTGCCGACAGGATCGAACACAAAAATCCGGATGAAGCTGCCCGTTTTAGGAAGGCAACTCCCCATTGGTTGAGGGTCACGTATCGTCGAATGAACGTAGATTCTCGGCAAAATGTCTACGCAATCCCAAGGATGAGTGCTTAGCTTACGGCATATCGGCACCGCTGCACCCGCCCAGGGCACCACCATTCGGCATATGGATACGCGAATAGTCTCGGCATCGTTGTCACTGGCTGGGTTACCGGCTATACGAGCCTGTGGAGTGTTGTGCCGCCGCCAACTAGCGCTGAATCTGAAAATCCTCTAACTGCTATTTCTCGTTCACACATCGCGCCACGCTCGAGTGCTCAGGTTCGCCTTCAGCGCAATTCTGAGCCATAGAGACGAACAAAAGCCCGCTTGCGCGGGCTTTTGGCGGCCACCAATGAGACATTGGGGTGGCCTCGTAGGCTAGGCCTGCTTCCATTATGCCATCGCGAAGCAGGGCTTCATCTATCTCGCAGACGGGGGCAGATTCCAACTGCCGCCGATAGCCTGAAGATGGGCCGCACTGCCAAGGCAGCCAATTGCCTGGCGGTCACGGCAAAGCGTCGGTGGACGCGAGCAGAACGCTTATGATTGACTACTAGCCACGCATTGCTGCCACGATATCAGCGGATTGCCAAATGCACGTGCGTCATTCATGCGCAACGTATAGGTGATGCGACGAAAGCTGGCCTGCCCTGCCCTACGCGTTGACCCGTCGCCGTCCTATTAGCTTGCCGTTGCCGGTGACACCGTGACGTTTGTGAGCGCTTTCGCATTTGGCTGATGAACGACGAAGCCGGTTCTGCAATAGAGCGCTCCGATCGCGGGCGGCTCTATCGCGCCGCCCTCCCCGGCCAATGCAATTCCCGTTTCTAAGCCATGCTCCAGCACGTTGAGAAATTCAGCCTTGTCTTCCCTGGGAATCTCTCGTGTAGCGGGATACGGCGAGGTATAAGCAAACAACATGTCCGCTACTTGCCGCAACCATCGGGCAAAGCCCTCGCGCATTCCTGTGACGTTATCCTTTCTGCGAAACAAGCCATTGGCGATAAATTTCACGAACTCTACAACTGCGCCGTACTGCATGGACACGTTTGGCATTCCTTGAATCAGGTCGCGCGCTAGGCCGATCGCGTACCGGCGATTGAGCGCGGTTGCGAGGTGGGTGGCAACAAATTCAAGCGTCCGCGCCGCCATCTGCGGCTGCTGGAGTCCCCAAAAGACGTCATCTGCATGAAGGGCGAAAACGGTGCGATTGTGCAGCGCCGAGTTGAGGGCGAACTCTGCGTGATCACCACGTGAGATCTTGCCGTCCTGCAAGCCCTTCATCGCCACGAGATAGGGGAACACACCCTTGATACCAAACACTCCATAGACCCAGTTCCTAAGGCGTTCATCCACCGAGAACAAGGCTGCCCCCTTTTCGAGGCACAACGCGAGCGCGTCATAGGTATCTGTATCGAGAAGATCCTTTAGAAGGATGAGTTCGTGAGGCATTTGCTCCGGCCCATACACCGGGCAAACTTCGCAGTGTTCGTCCATTAGCCTCAATGCTTCGGTATATTGGCTTGCCTTCCACTTGCGAGCCTCTTCCGTGATAGGCAAGAATGCGAACTGCCCATCTATATCGGCCGCATGTCCCTCTGCGCGAGAATCCAACGCCTCGACTTCCGCTTGTTTGAATCGATCGTAGGTCCCCCGGCAAACATACACCCGTGGCAACACTGAGAGAAGATCACCCTGTCCAAAGCGGACAAGTTCAGCCAGCGTGAGCGCGTCCATCACAACGGGGAACGATTGGTCGAGCAACAATGCACTTGCGGCCTCAAGCTCTGGCGCTGTGGTGACACCACTTGCGAGCGGAGGGTTGCGCTGGTCCCAACTGAAGACCATTTGCATGCCGTCGGCGCCGAGCATTTGCGCACACAAGCCAAGCGGAAGCTTGCTCTCGGCGTATTGCTCCATTACCGATTTGCTACGTTGCGTTTGCGCCTTGAGTCGGTCATGGATGGGCGAGACATCCAGGTTCCCATCCTCTTTCTCGGTCAGGCTGAAGAGCTGCAGACCAGGCGCGGGTTCTAGCGATTTCGACAAGAGTTCGTGCGCGTACTCGCCCAGTCCTTGATGAGCATCACTGATCTCACGAATCGTGAAATTGCGAACATCGAACGTTCCCTCGATGTCAACGGTGTCGCCGCATGCCAGTCCTAGCATCGTTTTCGCCAGCGGGCTGTCCGCAGCAAGGAATCTCGCAGATTTCGGCAGATCCGTCATGCCTGCAGGATCGATCACGATTTTTACGATGCTCCTGTCCGCGCCCTCAAGCGTCACCATGGAGCCAGGCCTCACCTCCGGAAAGTGTGTTCTACCGTGTCTGGCTCGGTGACCGATCAAAACTCCCATTAGATAGGAGGAGGCGGCACTGACGTCGTCCATGTTCGAGCGGAACATGCGATAAAGCCGCGCGTACCCGACCTCTGGCTTGCCATACTGCAACTCTGCCGCCGCCAAGTGCGCGATCTGCTTCAGGGTCCCCGTAAGACGCTCGGGCGCCTCGCTGAAGGCGTTTCGGATTTGTGCGGGTGGTCTGGTATGAAGAACAACTTGGTACCAAAAGACCCATGCTTCCGCCCGCTCTGGATGGGCCTCGCGATGCAGTCTCGCAAGCAGTTCGAGCTGGCTCCAGTCATTGGCTTCTTGTGCGACGCCCATCGCTAGGCGGCGGAAGGCGTCATCTGAAAGCCATTCGGGTGGCACTTTTTCCAGGAGGTCTTTTGACTTTCGCCGGTACCCACCAAACAATAGGGCACGCAGTCGTCGCGTCTGAATTGGTAGGCTGCGGCCGCTGGGGTCCACCGACTCCAAGAGGCCGACGGCGTCGGAGAACTGATCGGCGCGAATCAAAATATCCGCGACGATCAGACGCTCGCGCGAACTCGAATGGGTGGAGACTCGCTTCTTTATGACCTCGACAAACCGGAGCGCTTCGCTGTCACGGCCGGCATTGAGCATCAGCCCCGCAAAGGCGCTGAGTGTAATCAGATCAAGGCCATCAGCGGGCGTCTCACTGACTTCCTTGACCACCTTTTCGGATTGGCCGGAGTTGCACGCGCACACCATTTCAAGCAGCTTGACAACCGGTTTCTCGTCCGGCGCATGCTCGCGCAATGCGTGAGTGATGCGAGCAAATGCCTCGGACTCGCCTCGGTTTGCGGCCGTTTCGGCCGCAAGGAGCAATCCGTCTTCGTCCAGCGCATTGAGGTGGGCTATGGAAAATTTAACAAGATCCTCGTGCCGGCGGAGGAAGAGCAAGGATCCGATGTGTAGGGCGGCCACGTTATCGGCATACTCAGGAATTTCCGTTTCGATTCGCTCGCATATGGCGAGCGCCACGCCAGGCTTGCCGGTTAGCATGTGGGCAAGCGCCACGTGCGAGGCAGCTTCGGCCCTGTGCTGGCTATTTTCGATCCGCCATAGTTCTGTTGCCGCAGGCTCGAACGCGGCGATTACCTCATCGAGACCCTCACGCAAATCTTCGGCGTAGGCGTCGAAGTCCGCGGAAATCCCGTCCTTTCCTGCGACGCTAACGATGATGCCTGCGGCCCCTTTGCGGGTGAAAAGGCCTGCATCCTTTGCGCGTAAAGCTCGCCGTGCGTAGGTTACCGCCAAGTCGCTCTGTTGCCGATAAAAGGCGTAGGCCATCATTTGCAGCGCATCTGCTTCTTCTCTGAAGCGCGCCGGCAATTCGGCTTCCGTCAAGTCCTCGTTCTCGCAGATTCGAGCATTGGTAGCCGCTAGCCAAACATGGAGCGAAAGCGGGAATAGGCCTAGCAGGCGTGCCCCTTCAGCGTTGGCAAGCTTGAGGTCTCCCTGGATGATATGCGCTCGGATTTTGTTAGCGGCGATGCGCTCGTCATCCCAAAACAGGTCATAGGCACGTAGAAACCACTCAGCAGCGACCTCCTCACGATTCTGTTGCCAGTGTGCAATGCCATTCTGAAGAGTCCAGCGCGCCTTCTGATGTCTGTCGAAGCTCGCGATCTCGGTTTCGAGAGTGGCAAGCAACTCCTGCGCAGCCTGAAATTTCAGGCCGCGCAGCAGGTCGTTCACCTTGTCAAGCTGCCTCGTCACAAGCCCATTCGGTGAATCTGTCCGACCTGTAGGCAACATCTGCAATAGTGCCGCCTTGAATGTTGCTTCCATCGTCGCAGGCATGGCAGCGATCTGCGCCCCAGTCCTTTCTCCCTGCTCACGTAGCACCGCAATGGCACCGCCCGCGCTGTTTGGGGAGTATTTCGGATGCAATGCGTCGTATCGTTGGATGTGGTTGCATATCTCGGTCCACGATTCCACTTCGACCAAGAATTGGCCATTGGCCTGCCGAAGGTCGCTGACTTCCTGTGCGTGCTTGACGAGCGCCGTGTCGCTTGCAGCTGTCGTGGCAATTATGAGGCGGACAATCTTCCAACCCGCCGCGTCGGCCGCGGCAACCTCATCATCAATTGTCTTGGTGGTCACCCCGCCATCGACATACCGCTTGCACTGGATGCCAATTCGACCGGCTCTTGATGTAACGAAAATGTCTACACCGCCCTGCTTCTGCCCTGATCTGCCGTTCCTCTTTGGAGTCGGATCGTCGAACACGACACCGTAGACATCCGTGCACATGTTTTCGAAGCTGTCAGCATTCGTTGGCTTTGAGATCTCGATCTCGAACGCGCGCATTCTGTAGGCCTTTCTAGTTCTGTGTCGACGGATGACCCTTGCAACCATTCCGCGGTCATTGCTTCCCCGCATTCTGCCAACAGGTCCCAGCGACTCCCCTTCCCTTCGCCGCTTGTTCAGACTGGAGCATCATCTTCGACGTGTTCACACGATGAAGTATTGTCCAATGACTGCCACAGGTCTTGCAGCGTAGGGTTGGCGTTGGCAATCGCCCGGTAGCACCTGATTTCCAATTGAGCAGTCCAGGTGTCGTGGCCCGCCTGGACGAGGCGTCCCGCTGCGATCTCCTCCGCAACCGCGCTTACCGGTAACCACGCAACGCCGTATCGCTCGACCACCATCTTCATCAGCAACATCGCCATGTCCGCCTCGTAGCAGCTACGCAGATGGTACGGTGCGTCGGCGCTGTTCAAGATCATATCGACAACGCGTCCCATGAATGTCGTGGCCGTGTACGCGAGGTACGGGAGCGGAGCGTCGGTCGTGCCCGGCAGCGAAAAGATCGGTTTGCCGCGGTCGTCTGGCGCAGATACAGGGATGAAATCCTCATGGCCTAACGTGATGCCGGCGAACTTGTCGCGGTCGAGCAGGATCGGCACGAGTGGATGGTGATAGCCGATCATCAAGTCGCAACTGCCTTCAGCCAATGCGACGACGGCATCGTGAACGTTCGCTGCGACGACTCGCGCATTGAAATCACCGGTTTGTTGGTGGAACTGCTTCAACCACCTTGGCAAGAACGTCAACGAGAGCGTATGGCCGGCGGCGATCTGGATGGAACGGCCTGGCATCTTTGCCTCCTGGCGCAGTTCCGAACGCAGTTCCGTAATGGCACCGACGGATTCTTTGCTTTGCTCGCAGAACCTGCGGCCAGCAGGCGTCAATTCGACCGGGTAGGTGCCTCGGTCTACCAATTCGACGCCAACCCAATCTTCCAGCGACTTTACGCGTCGAGAAAGTGCTGATTGCGTAACAAATCGGAGCTCTGAGGCCCGGGAGAAGCTGTGCGTCTGTTCGATCGCCAAAAGATCTTCGATCCACTTCAGTTGCATTTGGCACCTCTTTGCCGCTGAGGGTCACACGTACCCAAGTGGGCAGCCGAACGCCCACGTAAACCCCATGTATGGACCGAAAACGCAAGAAATAAGCGAATCCTGATCATCAAAGTACAGCATAAAGTGCGCTATGTGGCGCTCCAAGCAAAACTATTCTGGTATGGAATAGTTTCAATTTACATCCTCATAAAGTGGATTCCATTGCGCTCCTAGAATCCGGTTGGCAAACAAGGCGCACTGATGAGGAATGCGATGGCTATTCAACAAGATTTCAAGGGAACGCGGCGCGAGCATGACTTGCTTGGCTACCGCGAGGTGCCGGCAGACGCGTACTACGGCATTCATACGCTGAGGGCACTGGAGAACTTCCCGATCACTGGCGACCCAATCTCGCGTCCAAGGACCAGGATCACATTAAGATGGTCGTGGAGCAGAATCCGCAAATCCCGGATCGCACGGCAAATCTGCTGCGCCACGAAGCGGACCCGACAGTTGCACTCTACGCAACCTGCAAACGTCTGGAATCTGAGGGGGCAAACGCCATTGCGATCCCCTGCAATACCGCCCATGCGTATGTTGAGCGGATTCAGCCGCATCTCTCGATTCCGATCGTCAACATGCTGACGGAAACCATCGGACACATCGTCGGCAAGTATGGAAAGGGAACGAAAGTTGGACTTCTTGCGACGTCGGGCACGGTGGAGAGTCGGGTATATCACGATGCTGCCGCAGGGCAGCTAGAACTGATCACACCGTCGCCCGACTTCCAGGCGATGGTGATGGAGGCAATCTATGGCCCGACAGGCGTGAAGGCTGGCTACACGCAGGGGCACTGTGCAGCGTCGCTTCGGGCAGCCATCGAGCACCTCCAAAATAAGGGTGCGCAAGTCCAGATCCTCGGCTGCACCGAACTCCCGCTCGTTTTCTCGCAGACCGACAGCTTCCCGGTCGGAAGCGCGAGCGTCGCACTAGTGGACCCAACTGATGTCCTTGCAAAACGGTGCGTCCAGCTAGCGTCCTCCGCCCAGGCGTAGTCACCTACACAATGCTCTCCTCGAGGCGGCCTCACGCCTCGGCCCACGCACGACAGTTCATTGATGCCTTTTTTGCGCTTCACTCGTTTTCTTGCCGCCTCGGCATTTGCTTTCGGCGCCCTCCCCCTCCCCGCAACGGCCGCGCAGGCTCCACAGATTGCAGCACGCTCTTACATTTTGCTCGACAGCGGCTCGCATCGCGTCATGCTCGAGAAGAATGCTGACGAGCGTCTACAGCCCGCGTCGCTAACTAAAATGATGACAGCCTACGTCGTGCTTGACGCCCTGAAGGCGAGCACGATCAAGTGGGAACAGTTGGTGCGTGTGGAGGCCAGCGACCTTGCTCATGTGGGCGGCGACGAGGCAACCATGCGCCTCCAGGCCGGCCAGATCATCAGCATTCAGGACCTACTGACGGGTCTCATTGTTGTCTCAGCAAACGATGCGGCAATGGTCCTGGCCCGTACGGTCGCCGGGTCGGAGGACGCATTTCTAGGGAAAATGAACGATTACGCCAATCGTCTAGGGCTGAGTGCCAGTCACTTCGCCACCCCTTCCGGCATTACCACGCCAAACCACTACTCGACTGCCCGAGACATTGCCCACCTGTCGGTGCGCTTGACGGAGGATTTTCCGGTCTACCTGGCCTTCTCCGCTCAGCGGGATTTCAGCTATGGCAGCTTCACCAGACACAACAAGAATCGGCTGCTGGACGATCCAACTATCGATGGCCTGAAGACGGGCCATACTGCCAAGGCAGGCTATTGCCTGGCGGTCACGGCAAAGCGCTCGGTGGCCAAGGGCAAAGCGATGCGACGTGTTTTCGCTGTGGTTCTCGGCGCACCCTCCAACGATGGGCGCTTCGTCGCGGGCAGGCAACTGATCGATTACGGCTTTCATTGAGCCCGCTGCGGCTCTGAGCCGCTCGTCGCGGACGTGTCAGGAATTTCGTGTGCTGAGGTCGGTTAAAAGATCTCAGCTGATGGCGGCGGTGAATCGCTCGCCGAACAGAATGGCGAACTGATTGACTGCTTGCCGCCAGGTGATAGGCGGCATCTTCCAATCCTTTTCGATGTTGCGCAAGGCCAGAAACAGCAGTTTGCTGGCGGCTTCGTCGCTCGGGAAGTGGCCGCGGTTCTTGACGATCTTGCGCAACTGCATGTGCATGCTCTCGATGGCGTTCGTCGTATATACGATTCGACGCACCTCGGGCGGATAGGCGAAGAAGGGGATCACCTGTTCCCATTGGCGCTGCCACATGGCCGCGACGGTAGGGAATTTGCGCCCCCACTCGCTCTGCGCAAAGGCGTCGAGCGCCGCTGCCGCCGCCTCGGCCGTGGCGGCCTGATAGATCGGCTTGATCGCGGCAGCCAGCGACTTGCGGTCCTTCCAGCTCGCCAGATTCAGCGAATTGCGGATCAGATGCACGATGCAGGTCTGGATTTGGGCGGCCGGATAGACCGCCTCGATCGCTTCGGGGAAGCCGCGCAAACCATCGACCACCGCGATCAGGATGTCGTGCAAGCCGCGGTTCTTCAACTCGTTGAAGACCTTCAGCCAGAACTTGGCGCCTTCCGTTTGCTCGATCCACAAACCCAGCACTTCCTTGCGGCCGTCGGCGCGGATGCCCAACGCCAGATAGACCGCCTTGTTCTTGACCGTGCCTTCGTCGCGGATCTTCAGCCGCAGCGCGTCAAAGTACACGATCGGATACATGGCCTCGAGCGGGCGTTGCTGCCATTGCTCGACGTCGGCCAGCACCTCGTCGGTGACCGTGGAAATCAGATCGGGCGACACCTGCAGCCCGTACAGTTCCAGCAGATGGCCCTGAATCTCGCGCACGCTCATGCCGCGCGCATACATGCTGATGACGTGGTCGTCGAAGCCCGGCAGCCGGCGTTGATACTTGCCGACCAACTGCGGCTCGAACGTCGCCTGCCGATCGCGTGGAATATCCAGCGTCAGTTCGCCGTTGGGCGTGAGGACCGTCTTGCGGCTTGTGCCGTTGCGGTGGTTGCCCGCCTTGCCTTGCTCGGCCTCGGTTTCCAGATGGTGGCTCAACTCGGCCGCGAGCATGCGCTCGGCCAGTTGCTTCTTGAGCTGGCCGGCCAAGCCCGATTCGCCCAGGATCGACTCGGCATCCTTGCTCTGCACCTGGGCAAGCAGTTGATCGATCAGCTCATCGGGGAACAGCTTCGGCGCCTTCGGGTTCTTGCTCTTCTTGGTCACGGTTGCATCGGTCATAGGACGTTATTTCCGTTATCGTCTCATGGCCTCGGCACACTAAAAATCTGACAGGCCCCTCGTCGCTGGGGATGGTCAACGGCAAGCAGCGGTATAGCCCTCTGACTGCATGTTGTGCCGGCGTATGGGGGCGCGCAATGCGAAGCACGAGAACTCCAGGTCGCCGTTGACGGGAGTTTGTGTAATTCCTGGCACGTTAAGACTCTCCCTCACTAGCGGGTTGACGATGCTCACCCCTGCGCTTGGCGAGCGTGATGCGAACCGGTGCCGGGGCAAACGCAGTCTCATGCCGGATGCGCTAACTCCCCTTTGCCCTGCGCCCGCGCGACGTCGGCTTCGCCGGCACACTTCTCCCATACTCATTCCACCACGCTGTCAGCGCCTCCATCGTGGCCCCCAAGCCGCGCGCCTTTGCCGTGATCTCGTACTCGACGCGCGGCGGCACCTCAGCAAACACCGTGCGCGATATTAGGCCATCCGCCTCCAATTCACGAAGCTGTGCCGTCAACATGTGCTGAGTGATCCCCGGTATGGCCTTGCGCAGTTCCCCAAAGCGATAGATCCGCTGGTTGAGCAGCCACATGATTTCCAGCTTCCACTTTCCCGACAGTAGCGCAAATGCCCGGCGCATTTCCTCGTGCATGTTGATCTCATCGCCGCCATTAGTCTTCTTTTCCATACTAACCACCAGTTTTTCATCCTACTTGCTGACTTTTAGCTTAGACGACATTCTGTTGCGTGTCGATGCAATCCCCCAGCTTTAGGAAACCTCATGACTCAAAGTTACGTGTACTGGATCAGCACGGCGCTGCTCTCCTTGCTCTATCTCGCTTCCGCGACGATGTATTTAGCCAAACGGGCTTGGGTTGTCCAGGCACTTACAGACCTTGGCTATCCCGGCTATCTCGTACCGTTTCTCACTGCGGTAAAGCTCCTGGGCGTGGCCGCCATTTTGGCGCGCGTCAGCGCGCCGCTAAGCGACCTGGCCTACGCCGGCATGTTTTATCACCTGCTGCTGTCTGGTTTGGCTCACCTTGGCGTCCGTGAACTGAGAGGTGCGCTGCCTGCGGTAGTCGGCGTTGTGCTGCTCGTTTCGTCGTTCGCAACACAGAACATCGCTCGCGAGACCCCGTCCCCCTACGCTCCATTTGCGGAGCGCCAAACATCCCTCAACTAACGGAGATCAACCATGGCTCGACTCAACGGAAAAGTCGCGATCATCACTGGTGCCAGCCGCGGCATCGCAAAACTGTTTGCCGCAGAAGGCGCCAAAGTGGCCGTTCTTTCGCGCACCCTGGCCAATGTGGATGCGGTCGTTGCCGACATTCGCGCTGATGGCGGAACGGCAATCGGCGCGCTTTGCGACATCGCCAATGCCGGCGAGATTAAGGCAGCGGTGGATAAAGTCGTCGCTACCTATGGCGGGATCGACATCCTCGTCAACAATGCCTTCGACTCATCCGCGCCGTTCTCTTCCATTACCGATCTGTCGACGGAACAGTTGCAGCGCAATTTCGAGATGGGACCGATTGCGTATCTGCGGACGATGCAGGCGGCGTACCCCTACCTCAAGGCGAGCGGTGAAGGACGTGTCATCAACTTCGGCTCAATGGCTGGTGTCCTGGGCTTGGTGGGATATGGTCCGTACAACATGGCCAAAGAGGCAGTGCGCGCTCTCACCCGCACCGCTGCCCGTGAGTGGGGCCCCGACAAGATCACGGTGAATAATGTACTGCCGGTGGCCGAGACATGGGGTCCGGAAACCAACGTCCCTCCGCCGACCAACCCGCTCGGCCGCTATGGTTCGCCGGAAGACGATATTGCGCCTGTCGTCCTGTTCTTGGCGAGTAAGGATGCCCAGTTTTTGACCGGATACAGCCTTACCCCCGACGGCGGCTCGATCATCGACAGCGCTCGATAGCTCGGAGCAACTGTCCGTGGTTCGAACACGTATGCAATGCTATCAAATTTGATCGGGCCACTAGCACCTGAGGCTGTGAAGCGGCAATTGAGAGAGAGATGAAAGTTACCCTTTTCGGAGCGACCGGGAAAACCGGGCCATCCCTTGTAAACGAGGGCCTGCAGCGCGGCTTCGAACTCACCGTCTTTGCACGTTCCAGCAGTAAGTTTGAGAACGCCAATGTGCAGATTGTCCGAGGCGAGTTTACCGATATTGACTTGTTGCGAGACGCAATCCGTGGATCAGATGCGGTGCTTTCGGCGCTGGGCCCTGCCAGGCAGCCACACCCGAAAGGTATGCCAATCACTACGGCGACCCGGGCAATCATCTCAGCGATGGAACGCGAGCAGGTGAAGCGGTTCATCGCGGTCTCGACCGGGACAGCCGCTGATCCTGGCGATGATTTCGACCTCAAGATCTGGCTGCCTGCCGCAATCATCAAGTTCGCGATGCCAAGTGCTTACGAAGATATGATCGGACTTGCAAGAGCGATCCGTATCTCGTCGCTTGATTGGACAATGGTTCGAGCGGCTGTATTGAAGAATCGCCACGCCGCGGAGCAACTCAACGTCGGCTTGTATGGTCACGCCAAGCATTCGCTGACGGTCGCCCGTGAAGACTTGGCCAAATTCATGTTTGATCAAATTGCGAACCACGATTTCGTTCGCCGGGCTCCCGGAATCAGCACCCGACAATGACTTCGGGGAGGAGACCGCTAAGCGCTTAACTGCCCGGCCCAGTGTTCATGAACGCTGATTTTCCGTCCTGCTTACAAAGCGGTAAAACACATCGATTTCCGGGACTGTTGGGAGTTGCACCGCCTTTCAGTCACGAACTGGACTCTCGGCGCATGAATGATGAGCGACCAAGAGTGTCGTACGGGACGGCGGCATTTGACGTCGGTGAAGGGCGCCTCCTACGGCCGTTCTCGTCAGTCCACAGCGCTGCCTCGAACTCTAATGGATGGCCTCGGCACGCAGCAGCTTCCACGTGCCAATTTGGTGGTCGAATACGGCCCCATCGGGAGCCACCGCAGATCGCACATCCCAAAATTGATACCGGTCTGCCTTCCCGCCGATGGCGATAGTTTGTCCGCGGGCAATGCTCGCGCCCTTCACCAACAAATGCCGGGTAATGATTCCGACAACATTCGCACAGTTTGGGATTTCGGCCGGGGCACTGACTTCCTTCATCCCAAAATTATGCATACCGCAACTATAGGCACCGCTGCCGGCCCCATCGACCGTCACGACAAACGCCCGAAGAATCCCATCGACGCCCTCGCTCGCGAAGTCCAGCCATTTTTGCGGCGTATGGGCAATGCCGACGTGCTCGACGAGCACACCCAGCGCCCCAGCTTGAACCACAGCGCTTGCCGCAGCCATCAGATGCATCATCCGATGCAAACTGCCCCCCGCGCCCTTGATAATGACGCACGACGCGTGCTGCCTCACTGCACGCATCTCGCTGGTGTCGTGCCAGTGCAGACCAAAACACCAAAAATCCAGCACGGTATTCCTACGACGTCCTTTCCGAAACTCGATGAGGACGCTCTCCCCCGTGTGCAAATCCGTGAGCATGCCGTCAACAAGACGATACTTTGGCGCTTGAGAACTTAGCGCGGATAGAAATTCGGCACGGGAGACCCACGCGCCCGGAAGGGAAAGAACAACGAGAGAGTTTTGCATCGGACGGCTACATGAAAGTTGTCGAAGCGGCGGCGGAGCGATGCTCGTCACATACCAACTTCGATTTGATCTAATCGACAAAGCAAGGCGTCGGTTAGCCAGGACAGGAAAGCGCACCATCCGCCGTGTGAGAGACCCTGGCCGTCAGGCGTATCGATCAGCCACCCCGACGACTGGCCCGGCGCGCAATCGAGTTGCCACCGTAGCCATCGACGGAGAGGCACCGTGAACTCCGACGGCACGTCGTCAAGGCGGATGTATTCTTCGGGTTCAGATTTGATGGTTTGCAGTCCGCCCGGCAACCAATTCGCCAATGCGCAGTGTCGTTGCGCTGGTGTCGACGTTCGTTCCTCCCTCGGAGGATCTTCGTAACCTACGGTCACCGCCGTCACGCAATCTTCGCAACTGAGCGCACCATCATTCTTTGCGCGTTGGATGTTGCGCAGAATCTCCTGCGTGCGAAGAAACTGGCGCTCGGAAATCTCCCGGGTCGCCCGGAGCCGGCGATTCGCCCGGTACAACGTTTCCAGCGGGTAGCGTTGGGCGAGTTGGACCACATCAAACAGGGTCGGACGCGCGAGGATGATAGGGATTTCCGCCGGGGTGCCGCGCAGTTTGGGGTTGGACCATAGGTGTGCACCCGCGCGAAACGCCAGGTCTCGGAATACAAATTTTTCAGCCATGGTACCCCTCCCAGCAACTCGAAACCGTCTTAGATCGACTCGCGCGATAGCACGGTGCCCTGCGGCACGTCCTCCGAACGATGCATCGTGCGCTTAACCGGTGCCACGACGCTAAGCGCCATGCCGACCAATTGCATTGGGCGAACGAGGTCCCGTTCCACATTGTCTAGCGATGCGATGGTCCGGAACGTTGTGCGCGGCCCCGGGCCCCGCGCATCGAACTCGTCCATGACGATTCGGTAGGCACCGGTCACCAGCGAATCGCCCGCGATGTTCTCGATCTCAAGCTGCCCAAGTGTTCGGCGGCAGTCTTCCTGTCCGTCTGGAATGAGTTCCACGGTCACGCGTAGCATGGTGTTCACTTCCCGCTGAGCGTGCTTGCGGCCATCCCCTGCAGTCGCTGGGTCAGGTCGCACCGTGTCGACGCGCTCGCAAGCCCCAGCGCCCCATCCGTCTCGACCAAGTGGTCGCGCAGCGCGACGGGCCAGCCCTCGCTGTCGTCGTCGATGGCCAGCCAATGTTCGGCCCGCAGCCCAGATCGCGCAACGTATCGCGCGATCTGGGCATACCGCGTGAGTTCGCTGAACCAGCTCGCGTCGATGCGGTGCGCACCCTCATGGTGTCGCGCCATGGCCGAATGCCAAGTAGCGCCGATCACGCGCGCCTGCAACGCAGCGGGCAGATAGGCTTGGGTTCGGCTGAAGCTCTTGAGCACGCGCACCCACGACGTGGAGAGAACAATCTGGACCTGGGGATAGGGGGCGAGAGCTTCCACGAGAATCGGCGCCCACATGAACAGCGAGCCTGCCGCACGCAATTGAGGCCGGCCATTGACCAGATAGGCCGCATCGGGGTGCAGAACACCGTCGTAGTCCAGAAACAAAATCATCGTGCATCGTGTCGTTGCGCTGACGCAGGGCAATGCGTAGCCGCTCGTGCCTGCCGCCCCAGATCCGCCGTTCGGCGGCAGGCCCTCTCGGTGCTATGCGCGCGGGGCGGCGATCGGTGTGCGCAGCAGTGTGACGCCGCGCGAAGCCCTTGGTTAAGGGCCGCTGCAAAGGCGGCATTGTGTCTCAACGACTACAGAATGAGAAGACCTTGACGCAAGAATATGTTCGGAAAGCCTTGTCTTTCATGGAAACGGCGAGCTTATATAGCAGGAAAATATTGTGACTCAACGACCACTGACAGATAAGGGAACGGTCCGCAATATGGACGCATGTCCCGTGTCCATCAGCCCTCCGCTCGTGAATTGCTCGCCCTGAATATTCGGCGACTGCGCGCGGCCTATGCATGGACGCAGGAAGATCTGGCCTGGCAAGCGGACATGGACCGTTCGTTTCTGGCACACGTCGAAAGGGCGGCCCGCAATTTGTCGATCGACGTCATTGAACGGCTGGCGCTCGCCCTGGAAGTCCCGGTCGCGGAACTGTTTCGCGTGCCAGACGTGACGCCCCCGCGCAAGCGCGCCCCGCGTCATTGAGCCAGGGGCGTTTGGCGCAGATTCCTCAGTCGATCTGAAAGAATTCCGGCTGCTGTCCGGCGTTGATGGCCCGCTGAAACCAGTCGGGACGCTCCCCTCGCCCATCCCAGGTTTGCCCCTCGGCATTTTGCGGTAGCGTGGCCGTGCCGCTGTGGGCGCGAAACAGCCGGCCGCCAATAAATCGGCCAGTGTCAGGCCCGATTGCGCCATCTTGATACGCACCCAGCGAATGGCGTCGGCGCGGGCAATCTCATGGGGCGCGTGCATGGGCGGTGGCTCGAAGCGGTTAGGCGGCGGCCTTGCGCCGTGCCCCGGATCGCACCTTGGCGCCGTCGCGCCAATTGCCCAGCAACTCGCGCGACAGGTCCCGTTCAGTCTCGGCACGCTCGGCCCGCCGGGTCATTTCTGCCAAGGCCTCCTGGGCGGCACCCAGTTGTTGCTGTCCGCTCTCCTGCGCGTCCTGCAGCGCCGCGCAACGTACCTGCGCCGCCTGCGCCTGGGCTTGCCAACTACCCAGCGCTTCGGCCGCGGCCACCGCTTCCTGCCGCTGCATGTCGCGCAAGCGATCCACCTCCACCCGCGCCGCATCGAGTCCCCGGTCACTCTGGCGCCGCGCCGTGCGTTCCTGGTCCAATTCCAGTTGGGCACGCCGCACGGCAGCGTCCCCGCGCGCCTCCATCGCTTCGAGTTGCTCGCGCATGCGCTCCAGCTCCGCCAGGAAATCACTGCGCGCGGCGCCCGCCTGCTCGCGCGCCGCCAGCAGTTCGCTCTGCAAGGCCTCCCGGTGCGTCGATGCGGCTGCTTCGGCGCCGCGCGCCTGCGCCACCTGCTCCTGCAACTGGCGGCATTCAGCCCGCAACGCCTCGCGCTCGCGCTCGAGCGCGGTGAGCGCGGCTTGAGCGTCGGCGAAAGCCATCTGCGCGGCATCCCGCTCGGCCGCGACGACTTGCTCCTGCGCCTCTATGTCTTGGCGCGTCGCGGCGAGTTCGGCCAAGACGGCTTCGCCGGCGGCGCGCCAGATGGTCTGGACGGCGTCGGCAGCCACCTGCTTCAGGCTGTCGGGGAGATCGGGATGGTCAATCGTGACCCGCGAACGGGCGCGCAGGTCTTGCCAGAACTGCTGCAGCGCCTGGGCCGGCGTGCCCATGCTGCCCTTGCGCACCAGTTGATAGAGCTTGTTGGTGGTGGGCGTGATGCCGTAGCGAAAGAACAGCAGCCCGCACACCTCGCGGTAGAGCGTGCGCGTGTCGGCGTGAAGGTGCCGCAACTGCTCGACCTCGGCTTCGAGGCGAAGGGGATCTACAGCGTCTGGCGTCATGGTCGAGCACCTTTTTGGACATTCAGAGTTAAATATTACTACGTAATACGTAGTGGATAACAAGATTCGTGTAAAAGTTTAGACATAAGTACGCTTATGTCTATAATATTGGCTCGAATCGCCTCCCCACGCTGCCCCTGTCGGTATGCATAAATTTGTGCCCTCTTTTTGCAGAATTTTGTTCCCGACCCCCATGGGCATGCCTGGCTGGCGCGCTGGAGCGCACGCACCGGCGGCAGGCGCGGCGTGACTCGGCTAGCTTGCGTGGCACGCCTGACGGCGAACGTCATCGCTTTGCGCAGCTGAATCCCGTCCATCGGATCGCCCCGCGCCGTCGGCGGGGTGAAGGCTGACGACGGACCGATGCGTTGGGGGAAGGTACAAAATTGCTTCAAGTGTCGGCTGGGGGAACAATTTCTTGCAGCGTTTCTCGACGCAATATTGTTACCATCGCCCTGCAATCGGCTTGCTGGCGTGCGACCAGCGGGAACAAATTTGTGCAAACCGACGCTTAGGCCGATACACCATGGAACTGCTCCCGATTAAACCTTTGGATGGCCTGGCCGCCCCGCTTCCCACCCCGCTGGAGCGCCTGCGCCTGACCCCGGCGCTGTCCGGCGCGGCCGGCAGCAACCGCGCGCCCGCCAGCGCCACGCGGATCGCCGCGGCCGACGACCTGGCCGCCGTCACCGCCTGGCTCGCGCGCTATGCCGACAGCACCGCGACGCTCACCACTTATCGCCGCGAGGTGGAGCGGCTGATCCTGTGGACCGTGCTCCAGGTGGGCAAGCCCTTGTCCTCGCTGACGCACGAAGACCTGCTCGCCTACGAGCGCTTCCTCGCCGATCCGCAACCCGCCGCGCGCTGGGTGCTGGCCGGCAGCAAGAAGCTTGCACGCGGCCACCCCGACTGGCGCCCGTTTGCCGGGCCGCTGTCGCCGTCCAGCGTGCGCCACGCGATGGTGATCCTGAACGCGCTGTTCGCCTGGCTGACCGAGGCGGGCTACCTGGCCGGCAACCCGCTTGCCCTCGCCCGCCGCCGGCGCGCCCCCACCCGAGCGCGCATCACCCGCTATCTGAGCCACGACCTGTGGGAAACGGTCAAAGACACCGTCGCGGCCATGCCGACCGAGACCGCGCGGGAACGCCGGCACGCCGCGCGCTGCCGGTGGGTGCTGACCGTGCTCTATCTGGGCGGCCTGCGCGCCTCCGAGCTGACGGCGACCCCCATGGGCGCGTTCTTCTGCCGGCGCGATGGCCAGGGCATCGAGCGCTGGTGGCTCGAGGTGACCGGCAAAGGCAACAAGACCCGGCTGGTGCCGGCGACCGACGAACTGATTGCCGAACTCGCGCGCTACCGTCGCGCCCACGACCTGCCGCCTACCCCGCAGTTCGGGGAGACGCGGCCACTGGTGCTGCCGGTGATTGGCAGAGAGGGTGGCGAGAAACCCCTGTCACGCGGCGCGCTGCACCTGATCCTGAAAGAGGTGTTTGGCATGGCCGCGGAGCGCCTGCGGGCGCGCGGGCCCGAGTGGGGGGCGCAGGCCGCGGTGCTGGCCAGCGCCTCGGCCCACTGGCTGCGCCACACCGCCGGCTCGCATATGACCGACCAGCAGGTCGACCTGCGTTATGTGCGCGACAACTTTGGGCACAGCTCGCTGTCGACGACGAGCGGCTATCTGCACAGCGAAGAGGATGCGCGGCACGAGGCCACGCAGGAGCGGCACCGCATCGGATGGATCAGGAAAGCATAAGGCGCGTCAGCACACCAAGCGAAGTGCATTTCCGCACCGATCTGGGATCGCATCAGAGATTGATGCCCAGCCTGATCGCAGGCCTCTACTACTCTTCCAGCCAGGCGTGCTGTCGCCTGGCCGCGTCCTCGCCGATCTTGGCCGTATGGGCCGCTGCCTGTTCAAGCCAAGGCGCATGCGCCCTGGGAACGACCAGCATCGCCAAACCCAGTCCGTCCAACGCACGCAGGGCGTGCTCGAGATTGACGCCCTTGCCGTTCTCGAGCTTGGACAGCATGCCGACCGAGACCCCGCAATGTCTTGCCGCCTGGTCAATGGGCATCCTTTTCCCTGCCCGCGTTGCTCGAATGCGGTCGCCCAGTTGGTGAATGGTGCGAATCGTCGCACGCGACGGTGGCTTCGGATCAGGTAGTGGTCGTGGCATGGAGGTCGTTCTTGCAAAAGGAACACCAGCGTGGAGAGCGGTTTTCTGTGTTGTTTCACTATCGTGAAATTATACTCTCACAATGGCGGCCGGATGCCGGCAAAGATCTGCGCCTGCTAATAAGCACTTCGCAGAGGGTGGCAATTGCAGACACGGCATCGAAAGACCCCAGAAGAGACCGAACACTACGGTCCTGGACGCAACCTCCGTAGTCTCTACTGGGGCCAGGCCCCAACACCTTGACTGCTCTCGGGAGAGCTAGCGTTCTCTTCGCTGCGTCGGACCCGTCGCGATGAAAGGATGCTTAGAAAGCGGTGAAGCCCGTCAACGCGGATATCTCGCGCGTTGTCCGCAAGACCGGTATCAGGACAGGTGGAGGTTGATCGGTGCGAGTTTAACTTGATAGGACTGGGTGAACGATGACCTCATGTCCACGCGTCGCGGGCGCTCAAAGTGAGCGCTCATCTCATGGAAGAGCGCGCATCATGTTTGTTGAGGAAGCACAACAGCGCTAGGCCGGTGAATGCCGCTGCTGCTTCGATTCCAAGCAACATTCGAACGAGATCATTTGGCCACCCGTCAGCGGAAATGCTGACCAGCCGCCCGAGCACCAGGCCGCTGGTGAACACGACGTTGATCCACATCGAGGGCTTTCGCCACGCCTTCGAGAGTAGACCCAGGGCCAGCAACAGACTGATACCGAGATGCATGCCACCGTAGTTGGCACGGATCTCATTGAAGGCATTCACCGAATGGGGTTGCATATCGAGGCCCGCCATTGCCGTAGCGGGGTCGTGAAACGTATGCAAGCCAATTAGCAGGAAAGCCAGTGCCGAAACGGCCAGGTATATTTGAGAGAGGCGATGCATGAGTTGGCTCTCAGGTAGCGGACGTTGACGGAGTGGGTGTCGACTCACTGCCGGTCGGCTCGTTCCTGTCCACCGTCCATGTGTGGATGGGTTCATGACCACGGCGCACCCATTCCGGCGGCCGCCACAGGTGTTGCAGTCGCTGCCACACGGGCCCCGGTGACATCACGTCACGCCACATGTCGACAAACTCGTGGAGATTCAGCACCAGGATATTGTAGGACTTAATCTGTTGGGTGATGCCGTATTGCACCGTCTCCCGTTCTTCTTCGAAAGTGCCAAACATGCGATCGAAAATGATCAACATGCCACCGTAGTTCTTGTCGATATATTGGTCGTTTCGGCCATGATGGGCACGGTGATGGGACGGTGTATTGAAGATGTACTCAATCCAGCCAGGAAGGCGGCGGATCAGTTCGGTATGAATGAAATACTGATAGGACAGATTCACGGCCAGGATGAGTGCGACTGCGGCCGGCGGCACACCGAGGAGCACGGGAGGAAGGAAAAAGATGAAACTCCCAGCGACCACATTGAGCATCGATTGTCGTGCCGCCGTAGTGAAGTTCATGTTCTCGCCGGTATGATGAACGACGTGCGCCGCCCAAAACCAGCGGATTCGATGGCTGGCGCGATGAAACCAGTAGTAGCAGAACTCGACCGACAGAATGATTGGGAGAATGGTCCAACCGTCCACCGGGATATCAAACAAACGTTTTGAATATACCCACGCATAGATGGATCCTGTCACAAGAGCCACTCCCAGGGGCTCCATGATCTGGTAAGTGGTGCCCAATGCGATGTTCGCCCACACCTCTTTCCAGTTCAGTGTCGATTCGGCTCTACGCCTTCGATTGATCAGGGTCTCGAGACTGAATGCAATGATGAAGAGAGGAACCATGCTGAGCATGAACGCCTGCTTCCAATCCACGGACTTCCCAAATATGGAATGCAGCCAGTTCATCATATCGGACGGCAATTTAGACTCCTGTTCGCTTGGCTTGCCGACAGTTTGATCAAACTGGTGACCCTCCGCATTGACAGTCCTCGACACTTTCTTGACACTTCGCGACATTGTTCATTGTCATCCCATGTCCGCGCCCACCGCTTACTACGCCAGCACCTACGTGAACCTGCTTTTCGACTACTTGCAGGACCAAGGGCTGGATGCCGTGCATGTGCTGGGGGAATCCAGCCCTAATTGCCAGGAAGTGCGACTCTACGCGCTCGATCACTGGCGGCGTTTGCTTGAGCGTGCCGCCGAGGTTTGCAATGATCCGCTCCTCGGATTGCACGTTGGCCAGCGCATTGCGCCTGCGCATCTCGGCGTGCTTGGATACGCACTTGGGGCTTGCCCTGACGTCGGGGCTGTCTTGCAACGCTGGCAACAGTACGACCGTGTGGTTGCAAACGTTACGCCGGCGGAGCTAAGAACCGAAGGTAAGTCCGTCGTGATGACGTGGCCCCGTTCGACGGAACCAACGGGGCCGCTCGTTGACGAAACGGCCTTGGCTGCGATGACCCGTTTCACGCGAGCCATGACAGATGGTGATGTGAGGCTGGAGGAGGTGTGCTTTGTTAACGCAACACCTCAAGACACCACCCCTTATCTTGCATACTTCGGCTGCCCGGTGAAGTTCGACCAACCGGAGACGAGTCTGCGCTTCCCCGTCGACCTTTTGCAGGCGCCTCTGCGTCAACCTGATGAAGCGCTACTGCGAATCATGGAGCTTCAGGTACAGGCTCTGCTGGGTGCCATGCCGAAGATGGATGACATGGAACATGCCATCAGGCAAGCGGTAGCCGGGCTCGCGCGTCAAGGCGAAGTGAGCCTTGAAACAGTGGCTTCCTCCATGCACATGACCCCCCGCACGTTGCAGCGGCGACTCGACAAACTGGGTCTGAAATTTCGCGAGCTACGTGACGACACGAGACGCCGGATTGCAGAGAATTACCTAAAAGATCCACGGCTTTCGCTCGCTGAGGTGGCCTGGATACTTGGGTACTCGGAGCACAGTGCATTTACTCGCGCATTCCGGAGATGGACATCGCAGAGCCCGCAAGCCTGGCGCCGCGAAATGGATGCGTGATCCGCTACGGGCAACAGCGCAGTCGCCCATGTGATTGCAGCGCTGAAGGTTTTAGGCTGGCCTCCTCGGCCCAAGTCCCAAGCTCTCGCACCGGGTTGCATGGCCTTCCATCGCCGCTACGGCGGAGTAAGCGACCCGCCCTGGCCCGTCGCCTCACGTGGCGGAGAAGCTGTTGAGCTTCTACCCGACTCATCTTTGAGACGACGGGAAAGCAGGTACTTCCATGCCGTCTACTTACTGCGAATCACCTCGGTGATTGGCTCGAAATAGCAACCATATTTGACATCGCCCACCGTGTCACTCATTTGCATCTCCGCTGTGTTGACGCGAGCCTGGATCCCATCTGTGACGACCTGCGGGTCAGCGGCCTCGCAGTTATAGAGTGCCAGGTACTGCCACGGATGAGGCCCCGCTTTTCGCTGCTGCTCCGTGCGACTGAAGCGCTGTGCGCTCACCACGCCCGGTACGCGCAACACGTCTGGAAGGTGCTGCTCGGTATACCAGCGATTGAACTCTTCTTCACGCCCCGGAACCGCGTTCGTGAGTACCAGATAGGTGAACTTGACCATTCTTATCTCCTTAAGGTTATTGAAGTACAGGGAATGTCCAGCGGCCGATGCCCTGTGACGCGCCCGTGATGGGTATGTGTTGACTGGCGAGTCCCTTGTTCACGTGGTCCTCTTTGCTGGAACCCGCGCTTTGGCATTCCGGCGGTTTCGGCGCTTGAGAGAAAGGGTGTGGCCCAACGCTTCCATCAAACGACGCAAGCCCGTAGACGTTCCCATTCGATGCTGGGAAATCTATGCTGCAACCTTTCGTCCCCGTGTAAGGGGACAACCGGGAAGAAGGCGACGGAGCAAGCTCGAAACGCCAGTGAACAGAGTTCTCCGAAAACTTCAACGAGCGGATGTGCGTGAATTTCGTATCAAGTCTGCGGCCTTCTCTGCCATGGCCATAATGGGAAGGTTCGTGTTCCCACTGATGATCGTTGGCATCACAGATCCATCAATTACTCTCAAGTTCTCAACCCCGCGCACTTTCAACTCCTCGTCAACAACAGCGTTGTCGTCGACTCCCATGCGACACGTGCCAACCGGGTGATAGATGGTTTCCGCATGCGAGCGTATCCATGCCTTACGGGCTGCACCGGTGGAGAAAGCATCGATGTCGAGCCTTCGTTTGATGTACTTCCGGAGCGCCGGCTGGTCGACAATCTCGCACGTGCGTTCCACGCCGCGCACCAAACTCTCCAGGTCAGACTCGTCTGAGAGGAAGCGAGGGTCGATTCGGGGAGAATCGGACGGATCTGAAGAACGCAGTCGCAGCACGCCTCTACTTTTTGGACGCAGCTGGCATACGCGGACTGCAAATCCGTGGGGAACTTTTTCGTTAGGCGGTGGATTGCGCAGCGCAATGATCAGATGGGCCTGCCACTCAGGCAGATCCGGATTTCTGTCGGAGTTGTAAAATGCTCCTGCCTCAACGCCTTGAGAGGAAGCCGGCCCGCCTCCTGAAAGAAGATAGCGAGCTCCTGCCATTCCGCCTCTTACCAGGCCGATATAGGGCGTGAGCGTATTGGGCTGCGACGCTTCTAAGCGAATCGCGCAATCAAGATGGTCCTGAAGGTTCTCACCGACGCCTTGCAGATCGACCACGGGAGCGATACCAATCGACTGCAGATGTTTGGCCGGTCCGATCCCCGAAAGCATCAGGAGTTGCGGTGAGGCAATGGCCCCTGCTGTCAGAATCACTTCGCGGTCCGCGCGAAGCTCCACCTCCTCCCATCCATCCTCAATCACTACGCCTTGCGCTCGCTTTCCGGCAAGGAGAATCCTGCGGACTTTACAGTTCGCCATCAATGTCAGATTGGATCGGTTACCTGCTCGATCCAGGTAACGATAAGCACCGGATCGCTTTCCCTCGGCAATCGTAAGCTCGTAGAATCCTGCGCCTACCTGCGACGCCCCATTGAATCCGTTGTTCTCCGGCATACCGGCCGATACTGCGCTCTCTATGAACGCAGTCGATATGGCGTTTTGCTGCGTGCCGTATGACAGGCGAATCGGACCCGCGTACCCGCGATCGTCATTCCTCGCCTTCGTTACCAGTGATGCATCCTCAATCTTTCGAAAGTACGGACGAAGGGATTCATAGTCCCAGCCCGACAGGCCCTGAGATGCCCAGTTGTCGTAATCGGATCGGTTCCCCCGGATAGCAATCATGGAATTGATCGAGGATGAACCGCCCACCACCTTGCCCCGGGGTATATAAATATTCCGATTGTCCAGTTGTGTCTGGGGCTCCGTCCAATAGCGCCAGTTGAATTTTTGGCTCTTATAGAGAACCCGGATCCCTGCCGGCATCTGAACAAAGATGGATGACGCGGGAGCGCCCGCCTCTATCAGCAGTACCTTGACGCTGGGATCTTCACTCAGCCGAGAAGCGAGAACACACCCTGCCGAGCCGGCGCCGATAACAATGTAGTCGTATGTAGCGGTTTTCATAATCAGGAGATCACTCAACGCGAGCCGATGCCTTGAGCGCCATGCGCACGCGGCGAATGTGCTCGTCCGACTGTCCGAGCTCATCAATCGGTACTCGTGACGTTTCAGGAGACGCCAAGATGGCAAAAATAGACAACACTGCGCCCCCCATCATGAAATAGGCGGGTGATGAAGGGTTTCCGGTCAGCTTCGTCAGAGAAGCGCTGATTAAAGGAGCGGTGCCGCCAAATAGCACCATGGCCACGTTGTAGCCTACCGACATGGCGCTGTAGCGTGTGCGTGTCGGAAACAACTCCGTCATCATGCAGAACGGCGCGCTGCCATACATCCCCATCAATACCCCGACGCTAGCCATCGTGGCAATTACCACCTCTGGTGTCGAGCCCACGACGATCCGGAACAAAGGAAGCGCAACGACGAGGTATGCCAATGCCGCCGTAAAGGCGACGGGTCGTCGACCCACGCGGTCGGATAGCGCTGCAGCGAATGGGATCACAATCACTGAACCCAGAAAGGCCAGGCCGGACGCCGCTAGAGCTTGCCCGCTACTCAACCGTCCAGTTGACACGAGATAAGACGGGAGATACGCCAGGATCAAGTAGTAAGGGATGCCGTGTGAGATCGCTACGCCAAGACATTTGACAATGCTTCGCCAGTCGTCACGAAGGGCTTCGCGCAATGGTGCTTGTGCCGCGCCCTCGCGTTCCAAGTGCAACCGGAATGCCGGTGTTTCCTCGATGCGCAGCCGCAGCCAGAACGCACCCAACCCAATCGGACCAGCGATCAGGAAGGGCAATCGCCAGGCCCATGCCTCAACTGCCGTCTGACCAAAAATGCTGGTGATCGCCAGAACAAGACCGGATCCGCTCAACGCACCAATTCCAGCCGACATACCGAAGAACCCGATCACAACGCCACGCCGGCGTGTCGGGGCGTACTCGGCAAGGAATGCGAGTGCTCCACCTGCTTCGCCTCCCGCGGAAAATCCCTGAATCATGCGTAGGGCTACCAGCAGCAAAGGAGCGGCGATGCCAATCGCCTCGTATCCCGGTAGGACACCGACCAACCCCGTCGAAACGCTGATCAAACCAACGACAATCGCGAGCGTATCGCGCCGTCCAAGCCGGTCTCCCAGCGATCCAAAAAACAGAGCGCCGAGTGGTCGGGTAACGAATGCGACGGAGAATGCCGCGAAAGCCGCTATCAGGCTAACGATCGGGTCGCTGCTTGGGAAGAACACCTTCGCCAGGGTGGCGGAAAGATAGCCATACAACGAGTAGTCAAACCACTCCAGCATGTTTCCCACGGCGGCACCGGAGATCGGCTTGAGAACATCCCGGACCCGCTGGGGGGTGGGGGTCGAACCTCTTCGGGGATGATGTTGCATTGATTTTGTCTCCCCTTCTATAAGCAATGTTTGAAAAACCGAAGCGCGCTTACTCTTATTTGTGGTAAATATTAGGTAGCCTACCTATTACAATCAAATAGGCGTTTACCCTCCCATCAACGAAGTCAGGTGGCTGATTTTGAGCCGCAAATGACACTTTTACGCTTTATCTTGACAGACCATCGTGGCGACCTACGCTCTATGTAATCGATTGCATCGTGGAATGGGCTATGCGCCGATGCGAACGAGTGTTGAAAGACCTGCTTTTTTCTTGCGGTGGCCCCCCTAACTAAAGTCGATCACCCCGGAGGTAGCTATGTCACTGATGGCAGCGGTACGCGAGGCGTTCAATCAATGGGAGCGCTTTCGATTCATGTCGATGTTCGAGTACCTCAGTGCCGAGTTAGGGGAGAGCTGGAGCCTATTTATTTGATTTGTAGGCTGCCAAAGCGAGGTCGCTTCGGCTTTCTCGCTTGCCTTCTTGCACCGGCTTCACTGTCCCCCCGCGCCTCTTTAACAACGCGTCGTGAGGCTGCCCCCTTGGTCAGCGAGTGGTGGCGATCGCGCACTTCTAACCCCACGTCCATGCGGGTGTTTTTTCACGCCTATGCATAGGTAAGAACCGAAGCCCTGCGATCCCGACCTTACGGAAGGTCCCGGCGTCAAAGGTGGCCTCCAGCGGGCCAAGCGGGCCTCCGGCCGCGCCTCACTCGGTACCGACGTCTGTCGTCAGCCAGCCCGCATATCTACCCTGCTAGCTATAACAACCAGAAGGCAAACAGTCCTCGCGCGTACCCCGTTGGTCACCGGCGGAATATCTTGACCACTGAAAGCGGCGGTCGCCCGCCTTCAGGCCAACTGGGCTCTCCCAGTCTAGCCACGCCCTTCTCTCCCACCCCTGGTCCCGCTCGAGATTTGTGACGCGAGGTCAAACCTCCGCACCGATTAGGGTAAACCCCCTTTTGCAGATAGTAGGTAGCCTACCTATTATATAGCCATAACTTCCCCTCGGAGAGATATTCATGACCGCCCCGTTAACCCCCACGCAGTCGACTGGCTGCCCGTTTCACGCGGCCTCACCTGCCCAGTCCGCGTGTCCAATGCACGCTGGCGGGGACAGCGGCATCCCCGACTTTCCGCCCGAACGGGTCGATCCTTTGTCGCCGCCGCCGGTGTACTTCCAGATGCAGCAAGGAAGCGGCTTGGGGCAAGCTAGGCTCTGGGACGGAAAGATCGCCTGGCTGATTACGCGCTATGACGACGTCCGCTCGGTCCTGTCTGACCCTCGCTTTAGTTCTGACATTACGAATCCCGGCTATCCCACTGTCAGTGCTGCAATGAAAGTTGCCCGGGGTAGTAACAGGACCTTCATCACCATGGATGCTCCCAAGCATGCAGAGCATCGGCGCATGCTGACAGGTGAATTCTCGATCCGCAAAATCGAGGCCCTACGCCCACGGATTCAGGCGATCGTAGACAAGCTGCTGGACAACTTCGCAACAAAGCCTCAACCCTCCGACCTGGTTAGCGCCTTTACGTTGGCCACGCCGGCATTGGCGATCTCAGAATTGCTTGGCGTTCCGTACGAAGACCATGACTTCTTTCAGGAACTGGCGATGGTCCTGACGTCGAGTAGTGCGACGCTTGAGGAGGCCATCGCTGCAAATCATGAGTTGTGCGAGGTGTACCTGAAGGACCTGGTGGCGAAGAGATCGGAGAACCCCGGGGAAGATATCCTCAGCCGCCTCATCGTCAATCACGTACGAAAGGGCGATATCACCGAAACGGACGTTGTTTCCCTTGCAAGGCTCTTGCTGATCGCCGGCCACGAGACCACGGCGAATACGACCGCAATGGGAGTGCTTTTCCTCCTGCAACGACCGGATATCTGGAATGAGCTTCGACAAGACACAAGCCTCGTTCCAAACGCGGTGGAAGAAATTCTGCGCTATCTGGATGTCACACATTCAGGAAAGCGTCGTGTCGCCACCGAGGACATTGTCGTGAACGGACAAATGATCCAGGCGGGCGACCCCGTTGTAGTACTGAGTGTCTCGGCCAATCGCGACAGCTCGAAATTTGAAGATCCGAATGTGTTCGACCTTCGCCGAGATTCAAGGACGCAGGTCTCGTTCGGATACGGCCCGCATCAGTGCATCGGTCAACCCCTCGCACGGCTCGAAATGCAGATCATGTTCACCGCCTTGCTGGAGCGGTTTCCGAACCTCGAGCTTGCTGTTCCCGTGGAAAACCTTGATTTCAAGGGCGATTCACTCATGTATGGCGTCAAGGAACTCCCTGTTCGCTGGTAATCCACCACTTAAATGATACGCATCATGAAAATCACGATCTACCCCGAAAAGTGCTGCGGTTCTGGTCAATGTGTCGTCAACGCGCCGGATCTGTTCGACCAAAAGGAGGATGGCATCGTCATTCTCTTGAACGCAGAGCCGTCGGCTGACCAATTCGAATCAGCACGCTTGGCTGCTGGCATCTGCCCAGCGCTCGCCATCGAGATTCACGAGGATCAATGATGAACTCCCCCGAGCACATCGTCGTTGTCGGCGCGTCGGCCGCCGGCATCACGGCAGCACGAGCGCTGCGCGCACAGGGCTGGGGAGGGCGGCTCACGCTGATCGGAAAGGAAGGCGGCATGCCTTATGACCGCCCTCCTCTTTCAAAGAGGCTGATGGCAGGAGAATGTCCGGTAGAGGCGCTCAACTTTGTGTCCGAGGACGGCATGAAGGCGCTGAACCTGCACTACCTGGACGGGACATCGGCCACCGCCCTCGATACGAACGCCAGTTCGCTGCAACTCAGCAACGGCTCTACACTTCAATATGATCGCTTGCTGATCGCCACGGGCGCGGACGCTCGAGTGATTCCCAACCTCAACCAGGCGGCGAACTGCTACAGCCTGCGCAACTTAAACGACGCGCTGGCGATTCGGGAGCATCTGACTGCCGGAAAGCGAGTGCTAGTAGTCGGCGCGGGCTTCATCGGCACAGAGTTAGCGGCGATTGCAAAGACCAGCGGCTGTGAGGTGACCGTCATCGACAAGTCGAAAGTTCCTCTCGGGGCGAGAGTCGGGGATATCGTTGGGAAGCGGATCGAAAAAATCCATGAAGCCAACGGCGTGGTTTTCCACAACGACTGCGAACTCAGGGAGGTGAAATGGCGTGACCGCACCATTACCGAAGTCCGCTTGGACACTGGGGCTGTGATCACTTGCGACGTAATTGTTGTGGCTATCGGCGCAGTTCCCAGCGTGCAGTGGTGCAGCGGATTAAACATCCGCAGCGGCGTAGTCTGCAATGAATACTGTGAAGCAGCCCCGAACGTGTATGCCGCCGGCGATGCTGCAGAGTGGTTTCACAAAGGCTACGGCGAGCACATGCGCATTGAACACCGGACGAATGCAAGCGAACAGGCGATGGCCGCGGCAAAGAACATGCTCGGCTCTCGCGTTGAATACGCTCCGCTTCCGTTTTTCTGGTCGGATCAGTACCAGGTCCAAATCCAAAGCTACGGACGCATCGGCCCGCAATACACCGTTGAAGTTGTCGAAGGGGATCCACTGAAAGACGACTCCTGCATCTTTCGCTACTACAAGGGAGACGTTTTGATGGGCGTTCTTAGTTGGAACGCCAGTAGAAAAGCGCGTGAGTACATCAAGCCGTTGAAGGAGGAGTGGACGAAGAACCACGCTCCAGCTGCGGTAGCAGGTTGAGACTGTATTTGATAATAAATGAGGAGACAACATGACAAAACCCGCTTCGGCTATCCGCAGAGCAGTCCTACTCTGCTCCCTGGCCCTGCCCTCCATCCTGTACGGCCAGCAACCTGACCGGTTGCCGGTCCGGCTCTTTGTTGGCTACGGACCGGGCGGTGGCACCGACGTAGTTGCACGCGCAGTTGGCGAAGAGCTGGCGAAAATCTGGAATCGGCCTGTAATCGTCGAAAATCGGCCCGGCGCAAACGGGGCGATCGCCAGCAAGGCTGTCGCGCGAGCTGAACCGGACGGTTCGACCTTTCTGGTCATGCCCCCGACAACGTTGATCATCGACGCATACTTGCGCCCCACTGTTGCTGTCGATCCCACCAAGGAACTCACTCTTGTGAGCGGGCTGGCCGCAACCCCACTCGTTGTGGTGACCCCGGCTTCCGCGCCATACAACAACCTCGCTGACCTCATTAAGGCAGCTCGTGCGGCCAACGGGAAGTTCACGTACGGATGGGCCAACTTGGGCATGCGTGTCGGTATGGAGGAATTCGCGCAAAAGACCGGAATAAAGATGACCCCAGTCGGCTACAAGAGTGCTGGGCAAAGTGTCCCCGCTATCGTTTCAGGCGAGATCGATATGCTCATGATCGATATGGCACCGATCGCGCAACTCGTTAAGGCTGGAAAAGTGAAGGCCTTTGCCGTGTCGACGCCAGAACGCTCGCCTATGCTGCCAAACGTCCCTACATTCAAGGAAGCGGGGATTGACGTCCAGCTTACGGGAACCATCGCCCTGTATGCGCCTGCCAAGATGCCCCAGAACGCAATCAAAAAAATGCAGAGCGATGTCGCTACGATTTTGAAGAACGGCGAGCTTCGCACGCGGATGCAAGGCACTGGAATGGAAGTCATTACGCAGTCCCCGGAGGATTTCGAGGGCTACCTTAAGCAGCGCAAGAAGAGCATTGATGCAGTAATTAAGGTCGGTGATTTTAAGCTCGAATAGATCGACCTCCGTCACAAGCACAGAATTTCGTAGCTAACCTCTTAGTCATTGGAGTACACGCTGTGTATCCAGAATTATCCCTTTACATCAATGGCGAATTTCTCGGCATTGAAGGCCGGCGACACCAGGACGTAGTCAATCCTGCGACGGAGGAGGTCGTTGGGCGACTGCCGCTCGCCACCCGCGAGGACCTCGACACCGCCGTCGAGGCGGCTCATCGAGCTTTCCTGACGTGGCGCGACTCATCGCCTTTGGAACGCAGTGCAATCTTGCGTAAAGTTGCGGAGCTCGCCCGTCAAAGGGCGCCGGAAATCGGCCGCAACATGACCATTGACCAGGGGAAGCCTCTGCACGAAGCCGTGGGCGAAGTAACGGTTTGTGCAGAGCATGCGGACTGGCATGCAGAAGAGGCTCGGCGGATCTACGGCCGCGTGATCCCCAGCCGCAACCCTAACGTCCGCCAGCTCGTGCTACGTCAGCCGGTCGGAGTCTGCGCAGCCTTCACCCCTTGGAATTTTCCCTTCAATCAGGCGATCCGGAAAATCTCTGCCGCGCTTGGCGCAGGCTGTACGATCATTCTGAAGGGACCAGAAGAGACACCGAGTGCCGTGCTGGCGATCGCTCAACTGTTCCATGATGCGGGCCTTCCTCCTGGTTGCTTAAACATTGTATTTGGCGTCCCGGCGGAGGTGTCAGCACACCTCATTGCATCTCCGCTGGTCCAGAAGATCTCCTTTACGGGGTCCACTGCTGTTGGCAAACAACTAGCAGCTCTAGCAGGATCCCATATGAAGCGAATCACTATGGAGCTTGGTGGTCACTCCCCTGCAATCGTCTTCGACGATGCGGATGTCCATACCGCCGCCGAGATGCTTGCAAACTACAAGCTGCGAAACGCTGGTCAGGTATGCGTCTCGCCCTCCCGCTTCTTCGTCCAGCGCGGGGCTTACGATAGGTTCCTCAGGCGTTTTACGGACGTCATTGGCGCAGTGCGGGTCGGCAACGGTATAGACAGCTCGACACAGATGGGACCGCTCGCAAACCAACGCCGTGTTGCTGCAATGGAAGGGTTGATTGCCGACTCCAAAGCGCGCGGCGGAAAGGTTGTCGTGGGAGGGACCAGGTGCAGCGACACAGGACATTTCTTCGCGCCCAGCGTCGTTATAGACATTTCAGACGACTCCATGCTCATGACTTGCGAGCCATTCGGCCCTGTCGCCCCGGTTGTAGCGTTCGACGATCTGGATGAGGTGCTGGCACGGGCGAACAAACTGACTTACGGCCTGTCGTCTTACGTGTTTACCGAGTCAGCGAAGACAGCGCATGCTGTCTCTACCCGCCTTGAGGCCGGCATGGTCAACATCAACCACTTTGGAAGCGCTCTCGCCGAAACACCGTTTGGAGGCATTAAAGATAGCGGTATCGGGAGTGAGGGTGGGACCGAGACGTTCGACGGCTATCTCGTCACGAAATTTGTAACTCAAGTGTAGATCGGGGGCCGCAAAGGGCGATACGTCGCCCTTTCCCCCGAAGCTACGTTCCCAGTCAGGTTTTGGCGCCTAAGTGAGTGTTAGGCGCCTTTTTTATTAGCGTATAGGTCGCGGCAGTGCGCCCCATATTGGGCGATGCGGTTGCTCTCGGCGACTCTGACAACTCCCTGCATGGCTCCGCAGTTGCAGCGCAAGCGCGGCCGGCTAGCGATAAGCCTTCTCGAATCGTGTCGTCTTCCAGGAAGATTTCGTTGGTATTACTCGTGGTCCAGCCACGGTTCTCTTTTGAACATCTTATCGATGATGGGGAACATCGCGATCACCGTCTGCAACTCCTCGGGCGTCAATCCCTCCATGCGCTTGCCCAGTGCCGCCGTCCGCTGTGCGGCCAATTTGCCGGCCACAGCCCGGCCTTCATCAGTAATCTGAATCATGTTGTTGTACGAGCCGACGGGTGCGGAGCGCGCGATTAACTCGGCGTCGACCATCCGCCCGACAATCTGCGTCATCGTAGGCAATCTGACGCCTTCATTCCTGGCCAGATCGCTAACTCGCATCGGCCCTCTTACGAGCAATGCACTAAGAACAGCGCTCTGCGCGGGGGGCACGTGCGCCGCTCTCATTTCCCGCCGCAGCGCTACAACGATCCGCATCAAGCGGGGTCTAAGTTCGTCCGCAAGCATTTCAACCGTAGGTTCTGTCATGTCTACAAAAAGGGGGCAATCACTGAGCAGATGATATAACGATTCAGTGAAGAATGATCGCGCGAAGTACCTGGAGGCACCGAGTCGATATGGTCCGACTGGTGAGGGTAGCGACCACGCAGACAGCGGCGGCGCGTGAAGGGGTTCTGTGCCTGTGGCCGGGTAGCAACTCAAGGCCGGGCCTTGTCGCGTTCGTTCGCGATGGCCGGAGCACCAATCTTGATGGAGAGGGATGACGAGACGAGGCGCTGGCTGGCGCTCTCGTCTCAAGGCGTCGACGCTTGATCCGCCGACGCGCGGAGCTTGCTAACTCAGCTTGACCAGGTCCTTCTTGTACGTCTTCGCCTTGTTAATGTAGTCGTCAGCGTTCTTCTCGATCGCAGCTTTGACTTCCTCCGTTAGTTCACGTACCTGCTTTGCAGGTGTGCCCATGACCAAGCCTCCTGCCGGGAAGTTCTTGCGCTCGCCGATCAAGGATCCGGCCCCCACGAGGCATTGTTGTCCGAGTTCGGATCCATTCAGGATCACAGCCTGAATGCCGACCAGACTACGTGCTCCGACCTTGCAACCGTGAAGCATCGCCTGGTGTCCAATGGAGACCATCTCGCCTACCTCGACGGGAAAGCCAGGATCGGTGTGCAACACAGCCCCCTCCTGGACGTTCACGCCTCGCCTAATCGTGATCTTTTCATTGTCGCCGCGGATCACAGCGCCGGGCCAGATGGACACGTCTTCGGCGATTTCCACGTCGCCGATGATTACCGCATGCTCGGATACATACGAGCTCGGATGAATTGTCGGTTCTTTCTCTCCAATTCGATAGATCGCCACAAAATGCTCCTCTTATCTTGATGTGACTAACTTTTCGCCGACCGCGTTACTTGCAGGAGGCGAAACACTACTGCATGGGCCGCTCTCGCAGCCCGTGCCGACTTCGACGCCGTTTCTTGCCCTGCCGCTAGATAAATACTTGTTCCTCTGGTTGGACTGCCGGCTCGATTGCATCATCCAGTACCTCGATCCAGTGCTTTACTGGCGTGGGCGTTCCACTTTGCAAATGCTGGATGCAACCGATGTTCGCGGACACGATGCAGTCAGGTTGCTTCTCGCTCAGATGCTCGATCTTGCGGTCTCTGAGCTGGAGTGAAATTTCGGGCTGCAGAACGGAGTAGGTGCCGGCTGAGCCGCAACAAAGGTGACTCTCCACGCTGGCACGATGAACGGAAAAGCCCAACTGTCCCAGATGCTCCTCCACCACTCCCCGCAGCTTCTGGCCGTGTTGCAGCGTGCACGGCGGATGGAACGCCAAGGCCGGCTTGTCGCACGCTTTGACTTTGCCGCGCAGTCTTGGCAGAAGTTCAGGAAGCAATTCGCTCAGGTCGCGGGTCAACTCGCTAACCCGAGCTGCCTTCTCGGCGTACTCCGCGTCATGCTTTAGCAAGTCGGCGTAGTCCTTCACGGTCGCGCCGCAGCCGGACGCGTTCATGACAATTGCCTCGACTTCACCGCTGGAAATCGCCGGCCACCAGGCGTCGATGTTTCTGCGCATATCATCGAGGCCGCCCTTGTGATCTCCGGTGTGCAGCCGGATCGCGCCACAGCAACCGGCTCGAGGAACACTTACAACCTGAAAGTCGGCTGCATCGAGTACCCGCGCGGTCGCAGAATTGATGTTCGGCATCATCGCCGGCTGCACACAACCTTCGAGCATGAGCACTTTCCTGGCGTGGCGGCGCGTTGGGCGCTGACCCGCAGGTCTGCTCGGCGTAAGCTTGTTGGCGAGCTTGGAAGGAAGTAGCGGCCGAACCATTCGGCCAATCTTCATGGCCGGCAAGAACAATGGCGAAGTTAGCCCCTCACGCAGCAGCCAACGCACCGCGCGGTCTTTTGGCGGACGAGGAATTCGCTCATCGACTAGCTTCCGCCCAATGTGAACTAGCTTGCCGTACTCGACACCGCTGGGACAGGTGCTTTCACAGTTCCGGCACGTCAAGCAGCGGTCTAGATTCTGTTGGGTGCTTGCTGTGACCTCTTCCCCCTCAAGCAACTGCTTCATCAAGTAGATGCGTCCCCGGGGTCCGTTACGTTCATCGCCCAGAAGCAGGTAAGTCGGACACGTTGCCGTACAAAAGCCGCAATGCACGCACTTGCGCAGAATCTCTTCGGCCTCCGCCCCTTCTGGAGTGTTGGCAAACTCATGACTTAGTTTTGTCTGCATATGGAGCCCCTTACAGGCCGGGGTAGAGTCGACCAACATTGAAGATGCCATCGGGATCAAACGCTTGCTTGAGATTGCGATGAATCTCGAAGAGCGCATCGCTCGGTGGCGTGAACACGCCGCTCCTATGATGCGGATCCCTGAACAGCGTGGCGTGACCACCAAGCGATGACGCCATTTCCCGAACGTCCTCGATGGGATCGTCGGTGTATAGCCATCTCAATGCACCACCCCATTCAATAAGCTGATTCGCGGCCAAGAAGGGTTGGGAGACTGCCGGAACGGAAACACGCCAGAGAGGCGCGTCGCTCTGTGAAAAGAAGTCGTGGCGGTGGTCGCGGACGGCATCCCACCAGGACAACGCTTCGTCTGGTTCCAGCTCAGTCCCGCCCAAACGCTTTCTGGCTTCCGTGACAGCAGAGGCTGCACCACTCAGTCGGAGGAACAGCTTTCCGTCGTGCCAGGCACTCGCATTGACTGGCAATGCTTGCCGAGTCAGCCCGTTTAAGAGAGACAACGCCCCTGCTTCGTCGCGTTCAATGAACAGGGTGATCCTCGATGAATGAATGGGCAGAACCTTCAGCGAGACCTCACAGATAACACCGAGTGTTCCCATTGAGCCCGCCAGGAGACGCGAAACGTCATAACCGGCAACGTTCTTCATCACTTGCCCGCCGAATGTCAGAAGCTCGCCTTTGCCGTTAATCATGGTCGCGCCGAGAACGAAGTCCCGAATGGACCCTACCCCGACGCGTGCTGGCCCGCTCAGACCTGCCGCGACCGCTCCTCCGACAGTACTTCCTTTAGCAAAGCGTGGCGGCTCAAAGGCAAGGTACTGATTGTGCTCGGCCAGCACGGCCTCAAGTTCTTCTAGCGGTGTGCCTGCACGAGCGGTGACAACCAGCTCAGACGGTTCATAGCTGCAAATTCCGCTGAGGCGCCGGACATCACACGGTTCACCCGACGGCTCTTCACCGTAGAAGCATTTCGTACCGCCGCCAACGATGTTGAGAGAGGTCTTCGTTTTTCTTGCATGCAGGACTGTCTCAATCAGATGAGACACTTCCGTGGGGATCGTCGTCATTCTAGAACCTCGGGATTTCTGGATGCGGCAGCATCCCACGCCGAACAGTCATGCGACCATATTCGGCACATCGATGCAGCGTCGGAATTACCTTCCCAGGATTCAAGAGCGATTGCGGATCGAATGCACGTTTCAGCGCAAACATTTGTTCTCGCTCTGCGCCTGAGAACTGAACGCACATTGAGTTCAGCTTCTCCACGCCCACACCGTGCTCTCCGGTCACCGTCCCGCCAAGCGTGACGCTTGTTTCCAGAATCTCAGCGCCGAATTGCTCCGCCTGGTGCAGTTCTTCGGGATTGTTGGCGTCGAAAAGGATCAGCGGATGTAGATTCCCGTCGCCGGCGTGGAACACGTTCACGCAGCGAAGCCCATAGCGCACCTCCATCTCGCTGATTGCTCGAAGGATCGCAGCGAGACTCTTGCGAGGAATCGTGGAATCCATGCACAGGTAATCCGGGCTCATGCGCCCCGTCGCGGGAAATGCATTCTTTCGCCCGCTCCAGAAACGAAGACGCTGCGCCTCGTCCTGACTTGCTTCAAGACGAGTGGCCCCGCTGGCGGTGAGGACGGCATTCATCTTCACAATCTCGTCCTCGACCTCCAACGCCGTCCCATCACTCTCGCACAATAGGATTGCGGCCGCGTCCAGGTCATAGCCAGCATGCACGAAGTCCTCTACGGCGGCGGTCATCGGCTTGTCCATCAGTTCCAGGCCGGCTGGGATGATGCCGGCCGCGATGACGTTGGCTACGGCGTCACCAGCGGCTTCGACGGTGTCGAAGCTTGCAACGATGCATCGCGCAAGTTCTGGCTTAGGAATTAACTTGACGGTGACTTCCAATGTCACTGCGAGCATCCCTTCACTGCCTACAACGACGCCGAGCAAATCGAGCCCAGGGACATCAAGGGCTTCCGATCCAAACTCTATCGCCTCGCCCTGAATGGTGTATCCCCGTACTTTCATTACGTTCTGCAACGTGAGTCCGTACTTGAGGCAATGGACGCCTCCGGAATTCTCGGCCACGTTTCCACCGATCGTGCAGGCAATCTGGCTGGACGGATCGGGGGCGTAGTACAGCCCATACGTAGCGGCTGCCTCACTGATTGCGGCGTTGCGTACACCGCATTGGACCACTGCGGTACAACTCACAGGATCTACCCTGACGATCCGGTTAAAACGAGCGAGCGAAAGGAGCACGCCCATCTCATGTGGGAGCGCACCGCCTGACAATCCCGTGCCTGCGCCCCGAGCCACGACGGGCGCACCGAGCGTCTTGCACGTTCGCAGAATGGCAACAACCTGCTCTTCTGTTTCGGGAAGCACCACGACGAGCGGCTGCGCCCGATAGGCCGTAAGGCCATCGCATTCAAATGGCTGGGTGTCCTCGCGCTGCGACAGGATAAGGTCCCTAGGCAGCACGCCTTCTAGCGCGGAAACCACTTCCGCACGCCGGGCTTCCCTCCGCTCAGCGTCAGTAGGATGTGCCAACCAGCCGTCACGCGTCGCATTCATGACTTTGCCCTCCTGGTGCGATGAAGCTGCGTCGTGCTGTGCCGGTCTATTGGATAATCAGTGCGGAGCGACGGCGCGACCGTAGCGAGCCGGCGAACCGCGCAATCAGCCTGGACGGATGCTGCAGCTCCAAGGCGGAGCGTTGCTTCCGGGCGCTGAGGCTCAAACGTTGAGCGATGAATGCGATGCATTGTGTGGGGAGGTTCTAATACACTTCTGTCAAAGGCGTCGACGAGACGCCATGACTTGACTGTAGACAATCACGCGATATAGCAGGTTGAGAGTTATTTGCGGTTGAGTTGCAGAAAACTTGATTGCCGTGTTTGGGCCGCTCAACTTAGCGAGTCGGTGAGCCACTCCATAAAGGCGGCGCACTCCCATCTCTCCAGGGCCCCAGGTTCCCAGCATAAGTAGTGCGCCATCGGTGAAGGCACGGATCGATCCGATATGCGGATGAGTCGCCCCCCCTCTAGCCATGACTGCGCCATACGGGTCCTCACTAGTGCCACGCCGAACCCGCACGCGGCTGCGTCATAGAGAAGCCCTAGATCGTTGAATTGAGCGCCCACATGCGGCTCCGTTCTCGTCAATCCACATGAGGAGAACCATGTCGTCCAAGGCTCAAGCGGGCTACGTATCAGACGCGCCTGGTCGATTTCACCCGCCATTTCGAAGCCTTCGAAGGGGCCGAACTCGTTGAGATAGGTAGGGCTGCAAGCCGGCGCCACCTCCTCCGAGAGAACGACGCGATGATCGACGTCCGCATATCCGCCGGCGCCGTACCGGATTTCCAAATCGGATGGCTCGGCTGTGACGTCCAGGAATGGGATGGAGACCTGCAAGATAAGGTCGATGTCCGGATACTTGTTGCGGAACAGTTCCAGTTTGGGCATCAGGAACTGCCTGGAGAAAGTTGGGGTCACCGCGACCCGCAGTCGCGTGGAAGAGGCTTTTCCATTTTTGACCGGCATCTGCTGTAGCGCAGCGAGGCCGCTTCGGACATTCGCCAGGTACGCTGCACCATGTGCAGAAAGCGTGAAGTCACTCCGCCCGAAGAGTTCAACACCGAGGTGAGATTCAAGCTGGCGGATTCGATGACTCACGGCGCTGGTTGTTACACACAACTCGTCGGCGGCACGTGTGGCGCTCCGAAGCCTTGCAACCGTCTCGAAGGTGACAAGACATTGAATGGGCGGGATGTGTTGCAGGGCCATATCTTCTCTCCGTTTGGTGGGCTACCCAGGGCGGATATGCCGCATGTCATCGCTTGAGGCCTAGGGAGCGGCCACACTTCTTGCTGCTCTGTCGCTCGAGCACCATGCCAACGCTGCAACGAGCAAGCGCCCCCAGATTGCTTGCTCAGGATCGACTCACTGGGTCCTCAGGCAAGGACGTACGTGACGCCCTGCAAGGGAAGACCACCAAGTAAGTCGCTCTCCAACCCACAGTGACCTCGCCGCGGGAAGGTCTCTTAGCGATCCGATCTCTTCGTCGACTCCTGCTCCAACCCATGGCCGCGACTGCGTTAACTGCTTGACATTATGCCGCACCAATCTAAACTTATGTAATCGATTGCACGCAGTGCTGTTTTCGCCTCATCACCGTACTGGCATTGGTTATTTACAGTCTCTGATGCAGGTTACCGTAACGTATGTAATCGATTACCACATCACACAGGAGGCAACAATGCAGGAACGTCGTCGTAAGTTTTACGGGTGGGGCTATGAGGGTGACACCGTCACGCCGGACGAAATCCGGGAGTTCGAGGCAGCGTGGACACGCTTGCTGGGTGTCGAGCACTTCGAAGCGACACCTTTTCCGACGCCCGAAGAAATTTCGCTGCGCAAACCTCGCGTACAGCTGCCCGCGTCGCTTCGCGAAATCTGCACAAGCGATCATTACGACCGCCTGTATCACACCTACGGCGCGGGCACCATGGATGTTGCGCGCGCAATGCGCCGGGAATTTTCCAACCCGCCGGACGTCATCGCCTACCCGCGCACTGAGCAGGACATCGTGGACCTGTTCGACTGGTGCGGGCGCCAGAACGTTGCTGCAGTTCCGTACGGCGGCGGCACCAGCGTCGTGGCCGGCGTGAATCCGCCCGAGCACGATCGTTACCGTGGCGTGGTGTCCATCGACATGAAGCACTTCAACAAAGTGCTGGAGGTAGACCAAACATCGCAGGCCGCGCGCATTCAAGCGGGCGTCCTTGGCCCGGAGCTGGAACGACAGCTCAAGCCCACCGGCCTGACCATGCGATTCTTCCTGCAAGCGTGGGAGTTCTCGTCACTGGGGGGTTGGATCGCAACGCGAGCAGCAGGCCACTTTGCGACCGCGTTCACTCAGATCGACGACCACGTCGAGAGCATGCGAGTGGTAACGCCCCAGGGTGCCATTGAATCCCGACGTTTCCCGGTATCGGGTTCGGGACCCAATCCGGATCGACTTTTCCTCGGCTCCGAAGGCGCACTGGGCATCATTACCGAGGCGTGGGTCAAGCTTCACCGCCGGCCGGTCTTCCGCAAGCAGGTGACCGTACGTTTCCGTGACTATGCGCGCGCTGTCGAGGCCACACGGGTACTGTCTCAATCTGGACTGAACCCTGCCAATGCCCGCCTTGTGGAACGCGAAGAAGCCTTGTACACGGGTTCGAGCGACGGCAGCTATGACATTCTCGTGCTGGGATTCGAGTCCGCCGACCACCCGGTCGAGGCACGCCTGAAGCGAGCACTGGAAATTTGCGCGGAGTGCGGCGGCGAATGGGACGATGATCCGGTCAGCGGAAACCAAGGTGGTGCGGACGCTGCGACATCGAGCTGGCGAAACAAGTTCCTGCGCGGCCCATACCTGCGCGAGTACGCCATTGCTCGCGGCGTCATGCGCGAGACCATGGAAACCGCGTGCACGTGGGACAAGTTCGCCGCTCTTCACGCGCACGTCAAGGCAGAAACGCATCGGGCCATTCGCGAAGTTACCGGCCGCCCGGGTTCGGTGACTTGCCGCTTTACCCACCTCTACCCTGATGGCCCTGCGCCATATTTCACGTGGTTTGCCTATGGCGATAAGGCTCGATTGCCCGAGCAGTTCCAAGCGATCAAACGCATTGGAGAGCAAGCCATGGTGGACGCAGGCGGTACGGTGACCCACCACCATGCGCTTGGTCGGGACCATCGCCCTTGGTACGACAAGGAACGGCCGGAGCTGTTCTGCACCGCGCTAAAGGCCGCCAAGCAGGCCTTTGATCCGCACCAGGTCTTGAACCCTGGCGTGCTGTTCGACCCGAGCTAATTAGTTAGAAACTCAAAAAAGAGGAGTAGGAGATATGGCAGGCCCCCTTGCAGGTATCAAGGTCCTAGACTTGAGCCGGATCCTTGCTGGACCCTGGAGCACGCAACTATTGTCCGACCTGGGCGCTGACGTGATGAAGGTTGAGCGTCCCGGCACCGGCGATGACACGCGAGCTTGGGGCCCGCCGTTCCTTACTCGTGAGGATGGCACGACGACGGAAGAGTCGGCGTACTTCCTTTGCGCCAATCGCGGGAAGCGTTCGATCACTCTGGATGTCAGCAGCAAGGTCGGTCAGGATTTGCTGCACGAGCTAGTCAAAGATTGCGACGTCTTCGTTGAGAACTACAAGTTCGGCGATATGCAACGTTACGGGTTGGACTTCAAGACCCTGAGTGAGATCAATCCTCGGCTCGTCTACTGCTCCATCACCGGCTTCGGGCAGACGGGCCCATACCGCAAGCGGGCTGGATACGATTTCGTGGTGCAAGCCATGGGCGGGCTGATGAGCATCACAGGCGAGCGCGACGGCGTCCCCGGTGGCGGCCCGCAAAAATGCGGGGTGCCCATATCGGACTTGATGACTGGCATGTATGCAAGCGTTGCAATTGTCAGCGCGCTATTTGAGCGAGTCGGCAGTGGCCGCGGGCAGTACATCGATATGAGCCTGCTGGATACGCAGGTGGCGTGGCTGGCAAACCAGGCCTCGAACTATTTGGTGGGCGGGAGCCACCCGCGTCGTTGGGGCAACGCGCACCCCAATCTCGCACCTTATCAGTCATTCCCTGCAAGCGATGGCTCTCTGATCGTAGCAGTCGGTAATGACCGGCAGTTCCGAGCCATGTGCGAAGCGCTGGGTTTAATCAATCTTCCGGATGATGACCGCTATCGACGCAATGCGGATCGTCTAAAGAACCGTGAAAGTCTTGTGGAGGTGCTCTCGGCTCGCTTTGAAGAAGAAGAGAGAGACACGTGGCTCAAACTGCTGGAATCGGTCGGCGTACCTTGTGGCCCGATCCAGAGCATTCCAGAAGCACTGGAGGATCCCCATATCCGGGCGCGTGAAATGGTTTTCTCTTTGCCCCACAGCAGCGGTGCAAGCGCGCCCCAGGTTGCGAACCCTATCAAGTTCTCTCGCAGCAGTATCGACTACCTTCGCGCGCCCCCAGCGCTGGGCGAACACACTGAAACCATCCTGAAAAATGAGCTCGGGAAGTCTGTGGAGCAAATTGAGGCAATGCGCCGCGATGGGACGATCTGACGTGTAATCCGCCCGACCACAGTGATCACCATAAAGATCACGTTCAAAGGAGACAGACATGCATCGATTGCTACGAATTGCGGGGGCATTAGCCGTTTGCGGAGTGACACTGACCATCGGTCTGGCCGCCGCCCACGCTAAGGAATGGCCGGTCCAGCCGATTCGGGTCGTTCTTCCATATCCCCCTGGCGGCGCCTCAGACGTGACCGCCAGGCTCCTAAGCGCTAAGCTTAGCCAGGCATGGGGAGAGTCTGTTGTTGTGGAGAACCGGCCTGGCGCAAACGGCATCATCGCTAATGAAGCCGTTGCGAAGGCGCAGCCTGACGGCTACACCGTGCTGATGGCCAACCTTGGGCCGAATGCCATCAACCCGGCCGTATACGGGAGACTTCCTTATGACACGCTGAAAGACTTTACGCCAGTTGTCTTGGTGACAAAGGTGCCGCTCATTATCGTCACGGCAGCAAATTCGCCGGTGAAGGACCTGCGCCAACTGGTCTCATTAGCAAAGGCCAAGCCAGGACAGATTACCTTTGGATCTGCAGGCAACGGTTCGGGCAGCCATCTGGCCGGGGAACTCCTTAGTACCATGGCTGGCGTCAAGATGAACCACGTTCCCTATAAGGGAGACGCGCCTTCGCTCACAGACGTGCTCGGTCAGCAGATCAATGTTGCCCTTCCCACCGCGCTTGCTGGAATGCCACATGTCAAGAGTGGAAAACTCAGGGCTCTTGCGGTCACGAGCAAGACTCGATTGCCGGCACTGCCCGATGTGCCGACGGTAGATGAAGCGCTCGGGATAAGCGGATACGAAGCCGTTTCTTGGGGTGGATTTATGGTGCCGACCGGGACCTCACCAGCCATCGTTGCTAAGATGAACAGCCAGTTCAACAAAGCCCTTCAGGATCCGGAGGTCCGCGACAAGCTGATGGCTCAAGGCGCGCAGATCGCAGGCGGCACCCCGGAAGCATTCGATGCGTTTCTGCGCACCGAAGTTACGAAATGGAAGCGCGTGGCTGATTCAGCAAAGGTCCGGCTCGACTAGCCCTCACCGGGAATGCCGGTCCGTCGTCGGGATACCCCCCGACGACGGAAACTGCCTGTGGACTACCAAGGTCGTTACAATGACGGCAGTCGGCCGATATCCCAGGCTGAAGATAACCGCTGATCCGATATGGTGAATGTCAAGCAAGTCGCCCTCCTCGCCGGCGTTTCCTCGGCAACAGTCTCCCGTGCACTGACATCGCCGGATCGGCTGCGACCTGACACGCTGGAGCGCGTGCAGAACGCCATCGCAAGCCTCAACTACGTCCCGTCTTCCTCGGCTCGGGACCTGCGTCAAGGGCGCACGCGATCGGTCGGCATCATTGCGCCGACACTGATGAACGAGCTTTACGCGAAAGCGGTCGATACCTTAGAGGCGCAGCTCGATCGGCTCGGATACACCGTTTTATTGACGTGCCACCGGGACGACAGTGAGACAGAACTACGCTGCGCGCGCGCGCTTTTGGAGCGCAGAGTCGACGGAATCGCCATTATCGGGTCACAGCATCACCCTGACGTCTTCTCGCTAATCCACAAGCATGCCATTCCGTATGTCCTAATGTGGGCCGTCGATCGTGAGGGTATGCATCCCACGGTGGGATATGACAATCGCTTGGCGATGCGCAGGTTGACGAGCTATTTGGTCAAACAGGGACATCGAAAGTTTGCCGTCCTCCCAGGGCCACTAGAGACTCAATTTCTCTCCTCTCAACGACTTCTGGGCATCCAAGACGTCCTCAGTGAGAACGGCATTTCGATACCCGACGACCGCATTCTCCCGACACCGTACGAAGCATCTGCCGTCCGGCAAGCGGTTCGGACCTGTCTCGAGCGTAATGACTCGCTGCCGCATCAGGAACAGCCGACTGCCCTGATATGCATCAATGACTTCGTTGCTGTGGCAGCGATCGCGGAGTGCCGCACATTGGGACTATCGGTTCCGAGCGACATCTCAGTTACAGGCTTCGGCGACTGGCAGATGGCGGAACTGATGACGCCCGCACTCACGACCGTACACTCGAATCCCGTTCTGATTGGCGAACTTACTTCTCGTAACCTGGTTGATCAGATTGAAGGCGGGTCCAAACGCATTCAGACCGAGTTCGAGCCTGACCTTGTAGTTCGCGAAAGTACGGCGCCGCCCCAATAGTTGGTGAGCCAAACTACGTTTTGTCGCTACGGACGGAACTCAGCCGTCGCTCTAGCTAGGCCCTCACCGGGCACAAAGCGGTCGAAGCATACGTTGTCCAGCTATTAAATGAAGCGTTGCAGACAACGTTCTGAGGGAATTCTTCAGTCATGCGGGGCGCCTAATGGATATCAGTCTCTGCTCCATCCTGATGTCCGCTTAGGGTGGGCCGGTAAGCGCCGGTCATGCCACTGACCTTTGATTGAGGCGTCAGGGTACCGCCGTTGCCAACTAAGTCGAACGTGTCCCAAAAAGCGGACACATTCGTCCCCTCCGGCGCGAGCCAGAAGCGTCACCGCACGAAAAGGGAGTTCGAACCTATTTCGGCCACCCCGCTTTGGCTGCCGCCGCATCCAGCGCACGAGAAAATCGCCCGATGTCTTCCGGCCGGAACTCGGCCAGAAACAGTTCTTTGACCGCCGCCTCGTAGATGCCCCACATCTTCTTGCGCAAGGCCTTACCTTGCCGTGTGACGGACACGAACGCGGCGCGGCCGTCTTCCTCTGACCGGATACGGGTCACCAGCTCTTCACGCTCCAGCCGGTCAATCAGGCGAGTCAGGTTGTACCGCTCGATGGCAAGCACATCGGCCAGCTCATGCATCCGGCGGCTTTCCTCCGGCCCGCTTTCAATCCCCCACAGCACGTCGTACCACGCGTAGACAGGCAGTCCAGCCTCGGCAAGACGCCGATCCACCTCACGTATCAAGGCCCGGTGCGACCGTACAAACGAAAACCACAAATCCGGCTTCTCAGTCGACATGGTATCTCCAATAGTTGCAGTTGCAATTATGCCGCAGAGCGCTCACAATGCCCAGACGATTGCAACTGCAATTTATTTGAAGCGCAATGGCCACGCCTATCCGACCGGGCCTGATGCGAACCGAAGCCCCGTCAATCCCATGGAGACAGAGATGAATGCCCCGGTGTTGCCGCTACACGTATTGCCGCTGGATGTGGACCCGCAGGAAACCCAGGAATGGATTGAGGCCCTGGCCGCCGTGACCGAAGTGGAAGGCCGCGAACGCGCCCACTACCTGATCGGCCGCCTGCATGAATCGGACGCGGCCCGACACGGGGATTTCCATGGCGCAATCACGACGCCCTACGTCAATACGATTGCCGAATCGGGCGAGCAGCCGTACCCAGGCGACACCTCGATCGAGCGCCGACTGGCCGCCATGGCGCGCTGGAATGCCATGGCGATGGTGTTGCGGGCGGGCAAGCACTCCAACGTCGGCGGGCATATCGCCACATATGGGTTCTCCGCTTTCTTCTGATGTCTACGGGTCGACCTTCGATTCTGTTGTTGAGGGTAAACCCCCCTTTGCGCCACATAGGTAGGCTACCTAACATTAGCCACCAATCGCCCTCGGAGATATTTCCATGACGGAGTCGCCTGCTCCCACCCCTTCCTCCAACCCATCTTCCGCGGTAGAAGGGCGCTGTCCTTTTGATGCGGCTGCGAACGAGCCGAAATCAGCGTGTCCTTTTCACGCTGAGGGCGACAGCGGCGGAATCCCAGATTTCCCCCCTAAGCGCGTAGATCCCTTGGCGCCGCCGCCGGTGTTCTTCCAGATGCAACAGAAGGGCGAATTGGCACAAGGTAAGCTTTGGGACGGAAAGATCGCTTGGCTTGTCACGCGTTATGACGATGTTCGCGCTGTCTTGTCGGACTCTCGCTTTAGCTCCGACGTCTCACATCCGGGATTTCCCTCTTCCAGCGCCGCAGTAAAGGTTGTTCGGAGTAGTAACCGGACCTTCATTACCATGGATGAACCCAAGCATTCAGAGCAACGGCGGATGCTGACCAGCGAATTCACGATCCGAAAGATCGAGAATCTGCGGCCGCGACTTCAGGCCATCGTGGACAAGCTCTTGGAAGATTTTGCGATGGGGCCGCAGCCTTCTGACCTGGTTAGCGCCTTTACATTGGCGACACCAGCATTGGCTATCTCAGAGTTGCTTGGTGTTCCATACGACGATCACGACTTCTTCCAAGAACAGGCGATGATCATGACGTCGAGCACCGCGACGAGGGAAGAGGCTAGCGCCGCGAATCAAGCGTTGTGCGAATACCTGCGTGAACTGGTGGCGAAGAGATCCGAAAGCCCCGGGGAGGACATCCTCAGTCGCCTTATCGTTAATCATGTACGGAAGGGCGATATCACTGAAACAGACGTGGTCTCGCTTGGAAGGCTTCTGCTGATTGCCGGGCACGAGACGACGGCAAATACGACGTCGATGGGGGTGCTCTTCCTACTTCAGAGGCCGGACATCTGGGAAGAGCTTCGCCAGAATCCAAGCCTCGTTCCAAACGCGGTGGAGGAGATGCTACGCTTCCTGGATGTCATACAGTCCGGGACGCGACGTGTCGCACTGGAGGACGTTGTCGTGAATGGGCAATTGATCCGAGCCGGTGATCCCGTTGTCGTGCTTAGTATTTCCGCAAATCGCGACCAGGAGCAGTTCAAAGATCCCCACGTCTTTGACCTCCGCCGTGATGCCCGGACACAGATCGCATTCGGATACGGCCCGCATCAGTGCATGGGACAAGTTCTCGCCAGAGTCGAAATGCAGATCATGTTCACCGCCCTACTGAAGCGCCTGCCGAATCTTCGGCTGGCCGTGCCCATCGAGAGCCTCGCGTTCAAGAGCGATTCGCTCATGTATGGTGTTAGGGCACTGCCCGTTAGCTGGTAAATCCACTACGGCGAATCACGATGAAAATCACAATCTATCCCGAAAAATGCTGCGGTTCCGGCCAATGCGTCGTCAATGCGCCGGATCTGTTCGACCAAAAGGATGACGGAATCGTCATTCTTTTGAATGCCGATCCGTCGGCCGATCAATACAAAATCTGCACGCTTGGCTGCTGGGATCTGTCCGGCGTTGGCAATCGAGATTCACGAGGCTCTCTGATGATTCCCCTAAGCAAATCGTAGTCATCGGGGCAACGGCCGCCGGCATCACGGCGGCACGAGCAGCCTGCGCGCGCGAGGCTGGGGCGGATGGTACTTCCATCGCAAAAGAGGGCGGCCTGCCCAACGGCCGCCCATCTCTTTCGAAGCGGTTGATGGCTGGCAAACGTTCAGTAGAGCTCCTCTAAATAGATCGCCTAGCGGGCATAAAATTTCATTCCGCAAATAACATCTGCCGAAACTTTAAATCTATTATAGAAAGATGACTCAAAGTCATAGGATTGGCTCCACCCAATTCTGTTCGAAATATCCGGTATAGATCTTTCCAGTCCTGCCAATTCGAACAGCGAACGCATAAGCCGCTGCGTGTTACATATTTCCGTGAAGCAATTGCCCTGGCTGAAGAGGGTCCGCCTGACTCTCGAGGATGTTGTCTGCAAACTATCCGCTATATCTGCAATATTCCAAGCTTCCTTTGGATTCATAAACACCGACAATGAAATTGCCTCCCAAAGCGGCCTGGAATCCCACAGATCGTGCATTGGTTGATCACGCACCACAGAATAACTAGTTACATCCAGATCGAAGCTGCAATGCGAGCTCTTAAAAATAGAGCCGCCCAAGAACAGACTCGCAGGAGAAAAAGCGGGGAGCTTCACGAACTTCCCCTCTTTAATTACGCGTGAATAGCCTTGTCGGATGATTATCTGCTCGCCACTCAACGAAGTCACTTTCATTGGAATTGGAAGAAAAATATCATGGATCCCGACTTGGCTTCGTGACTGAAGTTGCGTCTGCATCAATTACGCTACTATCCCGGTCCGATACTATGAGCAGCGCGAGGATGTACCACCGCGCTGCCGGAAACGATGAGGGTCACCCGCCATCGCAATTCATCGAGCACTTACTCTTCGCGGCGCCTTAGGCAGCCTTGTCAAGCTCGGGATGCATGGAGTCCGACATCTGCGCCAGATGATGCAGCGTATCTCCGAACACCGATTCCATTTGGGTAAGGCGTCTAAAATAGTGGCTGACGATATACTCATCCGTCATTCCAATCCCACCGTGCAATTGCACGGCCTGCTGGCCGACGAATCGCATCGACCCGCCCAACTGATATTTCGCTTGTGCCATGGCGCGACGTCTCTGGTTCGCCGGCGCGTTGACGTTGAGCGAGGCGTAGTAGCTCATAGACCTCGCGAGCTCTAGACTCATCTTCATATCTGCGACGCGGTGACGCAACGCTTGGAAGCTCGCGATAGCGACGCCGAACTGCTTGCGCGTCTTCATGTAATCCACCAGAGCCTCCAGGGTTACGTCCATCACGCCCACGGCCTCTGCACACGTCATTGCAATGCCAAGATCCACGGCATACGACAGGCAATCCTGGCCTTCGCGGGTGACTAGCGTGCCCGGCGCCTTCGACAACGTCAGCTCCGCGGCGCGCGAGCCGTCGACAGTTTGATAAGGGTGTACCAATACACCTGGGGCGGAGCGCTCCACAAGGAACGCTCCGAGAGTGTCAGCAATCATGGCGGGTACAATGTACGCAGCAGCATGATCGCCAACCGGCACGAGGCTCTTACTCCCAGTAAGCTCCCAACCTTCCGCCGTCTCGACTGCTCGCGTCTCGCACGTATCGATGCGATAACGATTCGCGCGCTCCTGCTGGGCCAGTACGACCAGACTTTCTCCAGAAGCGATCGTAGGCAGCCACGCCGCACGTACGCTTGCTTCGGCGTAGTTCGACAGCACTGCACCCGCAAGTAGAACTTGCGCCAGCGGTTCGAGTACGATGCCCCGCCCCAGTTCCTCCATAACCACCATAACGTCGACCGGCCCCATACCGACGCCGCCATACTCTTCTGGGACGTAAAGTCCAGTCAGCCCAAGCTCCGCAAGCTCCGAATACGCGTCCGGGGAAAATCCGCCGCTGCTCTCGGAACTGCGACGGTGCTCAAACGTATAGCTACGCTTTACCCACTTTCTTACTGCATCTCGCAGTTGGTCCTGGTCGTCAGTGAATTCGAAATCCATGCTCTACTCCTTTATCCGAGGACCACTTGCGAAACAATGTTACGCTGCACTTCATTGGAGCCACCGTAGATAGTGGTTTTCCGCAGATTAAAATATGTCGCGGCAAGCGGAGCGTTCCGTCGCTCTCCACCTGGGAACTCGCCATCCCACTCCGTCAACATAGCGTCTTGAATAAATGGGAGGCTATAGGGACCTGCAGCCAGCATCATCAATTCACTGTAGCGCTGTTGAATCTCACTGCCTCGGATTTTCAGTAGGCCTGCGATATCCAATGGATTCTTCCCGGATTTTTCTGCCGAGATAACGCGAAGAACCAGCATTTCGAGCGCGATAATATCTACCTCGAGCTTCGAAACCTCGTCTTTGAAACGAGGGTCGTCCATCATGCCTTCTGCAGCCGCGATTCGCTTCAGGCGTCGGAGCTCACGCTTGGCACGCCCGACTTCTGCAATGTTCGAGCGTTCGTGACTGAGAAGGTGTTTGGCATAGGTCCAGCCCTTATTTTCTTCGCCAATCAGGTTCTCAACGGGGACCTCAACATTGTCGAACCAGACCTCATTGACCTCGCACTCGCCGTCCAGCAGCTTAATGGGCCGAACCGTGACGCCAGGCGAACGCATGTCAATGAGCAGGAAACTGATCCCTGCCTGCGGCTTCCCTTCTGTATTGGTCCGGACGAGACAGAAAATCCACTCCCCGTACTGAGCCAACGTGGTCCAGATCTTTTGACCATTGACTATGTACTTGTCTCCCTTTCGCTCCGCTCGTGTCTTGAGCGAAGCCAGGTCGGAACCCGATCCCGGCTCGCTGTAACCCTGGCTCCACCAAACATCGCCCGTCACAATGCCGGGCAAGAAGCGCGCCTGTTGCTCAGCGTTACCAAATGCCATGATGACTGGTGCCACCATGACAGGCCCATAGGGCACGAGTCGCGGTGCTCCTGCCAACGCGCACTCTTCCTCGAATATGTGCCGCTGCACTGGTGTCCAGCCCGTGCCGCCGAACTCGACTGGCCACTTATACGTCAGCCAACCCTTTTTCCCCAGAATTTGGTGCCAACGCTGCATATCGGTGCGGGATAGCTGCAGTCCGTTGTGCACCTTGTGCGAGATCTCCTTCGGCAAATGGGCGTCGATCCACGCATGTACCTCTTTTCTAAATTCCTGCTCTTCTTCTGTGAAATTCAGATCCATTTCTCAGTCCCCTACTGTGTTAGTTAGTCCTAGCGGCCCACGAAAACGGGAGCGCGACGCTCCTTGGCCGCCAACGCCCCTTCCCGGGCGTCTTCACTCCTGGCCAGCATCTGAGCTTGGCACTGGGCGCTATAGCCTGCCTCAACCAGTCCTACCGGAATCGAGTGTCTCGCCGCCTGTTTGAGGAAACGCAGTACCAGCGGCGCTGCGCTCGCAATCTGACGCGCTGTCACTAGAGCTGCCTCTGTTTCGCTTCCTGGTTCACAGAGTTCGTTTACGAATCCGACTTCATAGGCCCGTTGGGCGGATACCGGGCGCCCGGTCAACATGAGCTCCATCGCGATCTTGTGGGGAATCCGACCGACCAGCGAGCTAATCAAGCCGGCTGCCATGCCTAGGCGACCTTCGGGATAAACGAAGGTCGTTGCCGAAGTCGCTACACAAAGATCGCAGAATGCAAGCATCGATACGCCCGCCGCTATCACGGGGCCATTAACCGCTGCAATAACCGGCTTTCCAATGTCAAATGCGACATTGGGAATGGCATGCCAAAAGGAATCCGGTGGATCGTTCGTGTCGAGGCCTGCCGTAAACACCGACCCCTCTGCACGTAGCAGGGCAACGCGATCCTCTGAGCCCGCGAAGTCTTGCCACGCGTCGTGCAACGCGTCGCACATTTCCGAGTTCAGCGCGTTTCTCTTATCCGGCCGATTCATCGTAATGACCCGGACGAAATTTTCTGATTCGATTTTTATCAACTCGGCCATGGCGTTCTTAACGCTTCTTGTTCAGGAAGGATTTGAAGATTTCCTGAGTGGCTTCGGTATTCAAGAGTTCGGCGAACATCTTCACTTCCAGGTCGAGCGCAGAACCCACAGCGGCACGATTCTCGTGGTTCAACATCCGCTTTGTCGCGCGTACCGAAGCCTTGGGAAGCTTTGCCAGTTCGGCAGCCGTTTCGCGCGCCCGTGCAAGGGCTTCCCCGTCCTGCGTCAGCGACGTCAGAAGCCCGGCATCGAAAGCTTCTTCTGCATCAAAGAACTTTCCAAGCATCAACCACTCACGTGCCTTCCGGACACCTACCAGCGATTCGAGCAGGTAGCTGGATGCGCCCTCGGGGCACAGACCCAGCGATACGAACGGCATGCGGAAGCGCGCATCTTGGGATGCGTAGGCAAAATCGACGTGTTGCAGCATCGTGGCGCCGATTCCAATCGCCAGTCCCTCGACTGCTGCGATTAGCGGCACATCGATCGCGGCCATCTTCCGGAGAAGCGTGACAGCAGGGGAATCTTCATTACCCCGCCGGGTCTGGAAATCATTGATATCGGCACCGACAGTGAAGTGTCCGCCCGCACCATGCACGATGACTGCGGCACATTCCTTGTCCGCGTTGGCCTCATCCAGAAGACGGGTCAGTTCCTGGTACATCGCGGCGCTGATCGCATTGCGCTTTTCTGGACGCGCAATGCAAATCTCCAGGACGTTTCCGACATTATTAGCTTGGATGCTCATGATTGCTCCTGAAGTGTCTTTTTTGACGTTTGGCAACTAATCACCCCACGTTCTTCGAGACCGGCGATGTGGTCCGCGGAAAGTTCTAGCAAGTCGGAAAGCACGTCTTCTGTGTGCTGACCGAGTTTCGCGGGCGCCCGAACGTAGTGCACCGGCGTTTTACTGAATTTGATGGGATTGGCGATGCCCCGTACCGAGCCGATACCTTTGTCAACCGGCACGTCGATCGCCATCTGACGGTGGATGACCTGTGGGTGAGCAAAGGCTTCCTTGTAGGTATTGATACGACCGTGCGGGATATCCGCTGCGGAGAACGCGGCAAGCCAATGCTCGGTTTGGCGCGCCGCAAGAACCGACGACACCTGCGCAATTAGCGCCTCTCGATTCCGAATGCGTCCGGATGCGGAATAGAACGTCGAATCCCGGGCCAGTTCTTTGGCGTCGATCGCTTGGCAAAAGCGTTGCCACTGGGAATCGTTCCCCACAGCAACTACCACCTTACCGTCTGCCGTATCAAAGACTTGATACGGTACGAGAGACGGATGCGCGTTCCCCCACCGGTGCGGTTCGGCGCCATTGATCAGGCACGACAATCCCTGATTCGACGACAAGCCAACCAGACAATCGAGCAGTGCCAAATCGATGTGCTGACCTTCTCCCGTGACATTCCTGTGGTTCAACGCGGCGAGGATCGCGACCGTCGCATACAGTCCCGTCGTCAGATCAGCAATGGCGATCCCGACCTTCTGTGGCCCACCACCAGGCTCGTCATCACGCTCGCCCGTTATGCTCATCAGCCCGCTTTCCCCCTGGAAAACGAAGTCGTAGCCGGGGCGGTCAGCGTACGGCCCGGATTGGCCGTACCCGGTGATAGAGCAATAGATCAGGCGCGGATTGATCTTTTTCAGACTGTCGTAGTCAAGCCCTCGACGAGCCAGATCACCAACCTTAAAGTTCTCTACAAAGATGTCGCACTCAAGAACGAGCTTACGGATCAGATCCGCACCGTCTGGGTTGGCGATGTCCACGCCAACCGATCGTTTGTTCCGATTTGCGGAAGCGAAGTAGGTGGAATCCTCAAGCACTTCCGCTTCACTCGTCATCGCATACGGCGGCCCCCACTGCCGCGTATCATCCCCTCGCGATGGGTGCTCAATCTTGATGACATCGGCTCCCATGTCGCCCAGCATCTGGGTACACCATGGCCCTGCGAGCACTCGCGTCATATCCAATACGCGAATGTTCCCTAGAGCTTGTTTCTGCATAAGAGACATCCCGTCATCCCTCGTTCATTTGGATAGATTTGTACTCGAGGAACTCATCCAAACCGACGTGACCCGCCTCCCGGCCAACACCGCTTTGTTTGAAGCCGCCGAAGGGCGCTACGGGGTTGAATCGGGCGCCGTTAATATCGACCTGTCCTGCACGAATCTTCTTAGCGGCGTCGAGTGCGAGGTCAGGATCGCCCCAAACGGCCGCCGCCAGGCCATACACCGTTGCGTTGGCGATGCGGATGCCGTCGTCGATTTCGTCGTAGGGAATCACGCAGAGCACGGGGCCAAACACCTCTTCCTTGGCCAGATAGTTATGTTGATCTGTGAGAAACACCTTCGGGCTGACGAAGAATCCTGCAGGCGGAACATCCTGGCCTGACGCGATGAGCGTGGCGCCCTCCGCTACCCCTTTTTCCGCTAGTTCCTGCACGCGGTCACGCTGCTTGCCAGAAATGAGCGGGCCGATCCGATGGCCTTCGACGAGGCTGGATCCGACAGAGAACTTGGCGAGTTCTTGCTTCACCAGGGCTTCGACGGCCGACACATCACGCGAGTGAACAATCAACCTGGTCAGCGCGCTGCAAGTCTGACCGTTGTTGAGGAAGCAGGAAGCGAGCGTTCCCTTGACGGCCACAGTCAGGTCCGCACCCGGCAATACCAAGGAAGGCGACTTGCCGCCCAATTCCAGCGTCACCTTCTTAATGGTCGACGCGGCCAAGCAAGACACTGCACGACCCGCTTCCGTGGATCCTGTGAAGCTAACCATGTCCACGCCGTCAGCTCGCGCCAACGCTGCGCCCACTACCGCACCCAAGCCGTTCACAACGTTCACCACGCCCGAAGGAAAGCCTGCGTCATTGATGGCATCGCAGATAAGGCGCGTTGTTCGGGGCGTCAATTCACTTGGTTTGAGCACGACTGTGTTCCCGGCCAGAAGCGCGGGCACCACCTTCAGAATGATCTGATGAAGCGGGAAATTCCATGGCGTGATACATGCCACGACGCCGAATGGCTCCCGGACGATGACAGATGGGCCCGTTCGCGATTGCCATGGAAATCCTTCCGCCAGCTTTACGAAGTTCCCAATGTTCCGAATGGGCGAGTCGACTTGAACGATGCGTGAGATCTTCAAGGGCGTGCCAACCTCAGCCGCGATAGCATCGGCCAACGACTCCTGCCGATTTGTGAGTTGGTCTTTTAGGCGATTAAGAATTGCGCATTTGTCCGACACGGATGTTGCGGACCAGCTGGCCAATGCGTTCTGCGCGGCACCCAAGGCGAGACCGACGTCCTCCTCGGTACCTGGAAGAATTTGGGCCGATACCAGGCCAGTATTCGGGTCCTCTACGTCGATGAGCTGTGTGCCAGAAGCACGGCGCCACGATCCCCCGATGTATTGCTGATCGAAGATCTCCGGCATCACGACTGCACCTCTGAAATCTCTTCGACTTTCTCGGGGCTACCGGACCATCCCCACGCCAACGAGGTTCGGGATACACCAAGTAGGACGCCATTCAGCGCGCTCGGATGGATCCAGAGGCCGTCCTGCTCGGGCTTGCCCGTGTCGGTCCTTCGGGTCCACTTTGCGTTGCGCGATTCGAGTCGCCTGATTACGTCCGCCAAATCATGCGTTTCGATGTAGCACATGTAAAGTGCGTCACCTCGCTTGCCCGAAAACCTGCCCATGGCAAAGGCGGGATCATGCGCTTCAGCCAATTCGATGCGATCGAGACGATCCGGCGCGAACATCAGCAGCGTGCCTTCATAGCCAAATCGCGCGAACGTGATGTCTACTGCCTTGTCGCGCTGCAGGCCCAGTTTTCGCGCGTAGCAATCCGCGACTTCTCGCCAGTCGGTGCTGAGAACCATGGTGAGCTCGTACAGAAACGACACAGGACCATTCGCTCGAACCCGCGCTGCCGCTTCGCTGACAACGAGTGGCATGCCATAGAGGCCGCCCGCGTTCAAATAGAGACGGCCGTCGGCTTCAGCAAATCGGATACCTTGCTCGGCAAGGAACCTCTGGCATTCAGCCAGGCTAGCTGTCGAGACCCCTCCAAAGAAGAGGCCTTCCCCGAAGCTATCAAGATGATCACTTACGACCCCTGCTCCCCGCGGGGTCCAAAGTTCGACCGTGCTTTCGCCGATTACCAGGCTACGGCCACGGGCATTCAGATGGTCGCTTGCAAGCTCATCAAGATACTGCGCCCCAAGTACTTCCCTGTAGTTCTGCTCTGCTTGATCGAGGTCGCGCACCGCAACGAGGATTCTGTCAACCGAGTTCAACATTGCTTCTTCCTTAAAGTAACTGACCTACTGCACGGTGATGTGCGCGGTACGAATGAGCTTTTGCCATTTCGCCGACTCCTGCTGGATGAATCGGCCGAACTCATCTCGTCCTGCGCCAGAGATGATTCCGCCGATGTCGCCAATCTTGCTGCGGACGTCAGGCATCTTGAGTACAGCTTGAATTTCGGCATCCAAACGGGTGACGATCGGCTTCGGCGTTGCGGCAGGTACCAAGACGCCGAACCAACCAGTGATCTGATAGTTGCTCAGACCAGCTTCAGTCATCGTTGGGACGTCCGGCAGCAACGGGGAACGGACAGCACTCGTGATGGCGAGTGCGCGAACCTTTCCGCCTTTTACGAGATTCAATGCCGAAGGCATGTTGTCAAACATGATCGGTACATGGCCTGCCATCGTGTCGTTCAGGCCGGGGCCGCTACCGCGGTATGGCACATGAACCATGCGCAGGCCCGCTGTCGAAGCGAACAGTTCACCCGCCAAGTGCAAAGATGTTCCGTTGCCAGGCGTTGCGTACGACAAGGGATTGGGCTGTTGCTTCGCGTACTGAACGAGTTCCTTCACCGATTTGACCGGCAGTTGCGGGTTGACCACCAGCAGGTTGGGAACCTCCGCCAGGAGCGTCACCGGCGCGAGATCTCGCGTGGGAGAAAAGCGAGCGTCGGGAGTAAGCGTGGGGTTGATGGCAATAGGACCAATATTGCCCATAACGATGGTGTATCCATCAGCGGGCTGTTTCGCAACATAGGCCGTGCCAACATCGCCCCCAGCGCCTGGCTTGTTCTCGATCACCACGGGCTGCCCGAGTCGTTCAGAGAGCTTGGCACCGACGATACGTGCCAGCATGTCAGTGGTGCCGCCCGGCGGATACGGCACGACCCACTTGATCGGGCGACTCGGCCAGGACTCGCTGGCGTTCGCAACAGATTGACCGGTCGCTGCCCAGCACCCCACCACAGCGGCGCTAAAGCCCAATATCCATCGTTTCATTCGTTGTCTCCTGACCTCAAGAAGCAGGTTGCATCTCAAGGGCACCTGGTTTATGATGTTCACTAGGTGAACTAGCGGTACACAGGGTGTACGAATGAAGAATAATAGATCGATCCAACGCTGTCTAGCGGTGCTGCGCGCTTTCCGAGAGAACGGGCGACCTACGTTGGCGGAGTTGTCGCGTGCCGTAGACCTGCCGCACCCGACCGTTCTGCGCTTTCTATTGACTTTGGAGGAGGAGGGATATGTCGCGCGCGAGGGCAACCAATGGCGCTTGACTACCCGAGTCTTCGAAATCGGCTTTGCTGCTTTGGAAAGTTTGGGAGTGACAGACTCGGTTCAGCAGATGCTCCAGCAACTGGCTGACACGTACGCAGGAACATCCAACCTGGGTGAAGCGAACCCCGACGGGGTGATCATTATTGGAAGGGCGATGGCACTCGCGGAACGCCGTCGCCTCGTGGTGATGAATCTCCGGGTTGGAAGCATCCTGCCTCCAAGTAGCGCGCTCACACAGGCGTTGACCCTCGGGGTCGGTGAATGGGCGATGGTCGAGTATCCAGAGAGCAATCAGATCTCAGTTGCAGTCCCGCTTGCTCGGGTTGGCAACCGCCAGCTGGCTATCGGGATTTCCACATCGCCAGCCGAGGCGACACCCGAAAGGATCGAGAATGAAATCATTCCAACACTTCAGAATGCCGCAGCGATGGTCTCAAGGCTTGTTGGGATGGGGCCAGCGTAGGGAGTTCGCTCATCGCCCCGGGTGCGGAACCGTCGACTGATCAACACGAATCTGCCCGCTTGGCCGCTGGGATCTGTCCGGCGCTTGCAATCGAGGTTCACGAGGATCTCTGATGATTTCCCGTGAGCACATCGTAGTCGTCGGGACACCCGCCGCCGGCATCACGGCATCACGGCATCACGGCGGCACGAGCGCTGCGGGCGCAAGGGCTGGCCCGGACGCCTTACTCTCATCGGAAAAGTAGGCGGCTTACCCTAGCATGGCGCTCATTGGACACGCCGACGAGGCCAGTTTCGCGACGGCTTGTGAAACGCGACGCATCATACTGACGCACGATTCTGATTTCTTGGATAATCAGCGCTTCCCATTTCACCGTAACCCAGGCGTGGTCGTTCTACTAGCTGCAACTGGCAATGGGACGCTGGAAATCGCATTAGCAGATCACTTGCGCATACTAACGCCCCGTACGGCAACGCCCATGTTGGCGCCAATATCTTCGCAACAGACGATCGAGAATGGACCGTCCGCAGGCATACTCGCGCCGAAGGAACGCACGTTGAAACCCGCATCAAGCTGCATCCAGGAGATGACGCCCTAATTTGGGAGTAGCGGAGGCGTACCTAGCTACGCAGACGATTCTGCGACATGAAAGTTGCCGGGCAGGATCAATCTTCGAAGCTGTTCTGATGCGTGGTGTCTGCGACACTGCCGCTTTGGCTGGCGGTCAACGTAAAGGCATTGAGATCTGGGGCCGCTCAGTAGCCAGTACTTTGAGCCCGCATCCGATACTCCAGATCAATGCGGCCACCTTGGTTGTCAGCGTGCTCGTACTGATGATGGCGCGACAACCCGGTGTTCTGGCGATGCACAACTGTCATAGTTGCTGCGGCGCGATCCGTCACTAGGGAATCGCCTTATGTGGACGCCTCCCGGATTGCAAGCCGATTGACATGGTGGTCGACAGGTGAAGGCAGCACGCCTATGTCCGGCCCTTTTGTGCAGGCCGCTCAGCCTGCTGGCCCATATGGAATTCGCTGGCGAGGTCCTCATCTGATCATCGAGCGTTGCTGCTCACATTCCCTATCGGGTTTTCCTCGCCCCGGTCCAACCTGTTAGCCATCATGCGATCAATGCTTGCGCTCCTTGAGAAGAAGTCAGTTCAGGCGGGCCACGCACCTGGCTATGCAGCCATGGCGGGTGCCGTGTATCTCGTATCCCTTGCTAGCACCGCCCAGATGGTCCGGGCGAGTTTGTTGGCTACGGCAGCCACCACTACATTGAAAGGACGTCGCTGAAGCAATCCGTCGAGCCAGGCGGTTCATGCGCCTTTGATGATCACCGATCTGGCGCCGTGTATGAGTAGGGTGCGCAGGTAGGTGTCACCTCGCTTGCTAATGCCAAGCTGGCGCACGTGACCACCGGTGCCCGTTTGTTTCGGTACCAAGCCTAACCAGGCAGCGAACTCACGCCCGGAGCGAAACGTTTTGGCATCGCCGATCGCAGCCACCGCAGCCGTGGCGGTTAGCAGCCCCACGCCAGGAATTTCAGCGATCTTCTGGCATTCCTGATTGTCGCAAAGCGCAACCTTGAGCCGACGTTCCAGCACAGCGATTTCCTTGTCGGTTGCCTGCACGCGTGCCCATTGCTCTCGTAGGCTGTCGATCAGTATGGCTGGCAAGCGATTCGCGATCTTGGCAAGCGCACCAGAAATTTTTTCGGCAAATTCCCGAGATCCTTCCGGAAGGACTTCACCAAACTCATAGAGTAAGCCGCGCAATGCGTTCGTCTGCATGATCCGGAACTTCATCAGTTGAGCCCGGATGCGGTGCAGCGCCAGAATGGTCTGTTGCTGCTCGCTCTTGATCGCAACAAACCGCGCCTCGGGCTGCTGGACTGCTGTCCAGATAGCTCTGGCATCGGCAGCGTCGGTTTTATTACGCAACACAAAGGGACGAACCGATCGCACAGAGATGAGCTTCACTTCGTGGCCGAGCTTCTGCAGTTCTCGTGCCCAACGGTGGGCGCTGCCGCAAGCTTCGATGGCAATGAGTGAACGCTCCCGCTGAGCAAGGAAGTCGGTGACCTGGCTCCGCTTCAACTTGATGCGCTCGATTTCACCGGTGTTGGCATTCACCGCATGAAGTTGGAAGACATGCTTGGCAATATCCATGCCGATGACGGTAAGCTTCATTTTGGATCGTCCCGATCAGGGTCGTTTGCAATCGACACCTCCACTTTGGCATAGGGATGCCATGGCAGCGAGGACCCTTACAGTTACTCTTGCAGGTAAGCGGCGCCCCGTTGCCGGGGGGAGGCGTCCATACCATCTGATTAAATCAGTGCGCGAGTCATCGAGGCATTGGGTGAGCGCGTTGTCATGAGCGTGTCCATGATTCAGGTCCTGTGATGAAGCGACAGATCAGTTTTGCGGAAGCGGAAAGTCACGGCAAGAAGCGTGTGACGCGCCGCCAGCGCTTCCTGTCGGAGATGGAGAGCGTGGTGCCGTGGGCGCGCCTGATTGCGGCGGTCGAGCCGTACTACCCCAAGGGCAAACGTGGCCGGCCGCCGATCGGCCTTGAGCGGATGCTGCGCATTTACTTCCTCCTGCAGTGGTACGGGCTGTCGGACGAGGCACTGGAAGACGCGCTGTACGACAGCATGGCGATGCGGGCGTTTGCCGGGATCGACCTGGCAGTCGAGGCGGTGCCAGACGCGACCACGCTGCTGAAGTTTCGCCGCCTGCTCGTCGAGCATGAACTGACGCGAAAGCCGACGGCTTCGGGAAGAGTTTGCCAAGTTGCAGGTCGAGGTCAATGAAGAGAAGAGTCGCACGGTGGATTTGGACTGCGGTGAGAGCTTTGGCTTTCTGGGATTCGACTTCCGTCGATTGCGCAGCATAAAGAGACAGGTGTGGCGAGCGCACTATACGCCCAAGTTGAAGAAACGCACGGCGTTGCTGCGCAAACTCAAGGAGGTGTTCAGGCGATACCAGTCGCAGCCGGTGGATCGGGTGGTGCAACTGATAAATCCGGTGCTACGTGGCTGGGTGAACTACTTCGCGGTCGGACACTCCAGTGAGTGCTTCAGCTTCATCCAGGACTGGGTGGAAAAGAAGGTCAGGCGCCATCTGGAGCGCTCCCGGAATCGTCGGGGCTTCGGCTGGAAGACGTGGAGTAGGCGGTGGCTCTATGACGAACTGAAGCTGTTCAACGGCTATCGGGTTCGTCGTCGACCATCGACGAAAGCGGCCCCGGCATGATAGGTCCCATATACCTTGACATGAAGCAAACAGGAAAGCGTAGTGCGGGAAAACCGCATGCTGCGTTTGACGTGGCGGGAGTTGGAAACGTGACTATGGTCGCCGGATTGCGGGCCATCGCGAAAGCGGTGGAATCACCACCGGCACCTGAAGGTGCGCGCGCCAGTTCTCGACCCTACCTTAGGGGGCAGTGGCGCAGAAATGCGCCGCTGCTACCCGACGTCGGCGTGGATGCGGCCTCTGGGCTGGTGCATAGCGTGGTGGGCACAGCGGCCAAGAGTCGGACGTGTCGCAGGCCCATGCCTTGCTGCATGGCCACGAGGAGCATGCGTTTGGCGACGCGGGCTACACGGGCGTGGACAAGCGCGAGGAGATGCAAGGCAAGACCGTGAAGTGGCAGGTGGCCGTCAAGCGCGGCAAGATCAAGGCGATGTGTGACGGAGCCGTCAAGGACTTGCTGATCGCCGTCGAGCGGGTCAAGGCACAGATTCGGTCGCGGGTTGAGCATCCGTTCCACGTTATCAAGAATCTGTTTGGTCATCGCAAGGTTCGCTACAAGGGCCTGTTCAAGAACACGGCGCAGTTGTTCAGCCTGTTTGGTTTGGCGAATCTGGTGTTCGCCAGGAGGCTGTTGTTGTCCTTAGAGGGGAGCAATCCGTCCTGAGCGCGCAAAAGCGCGACCAGGAAAGGTGCGAAACGCGAGAAAGACGGCTTGAATCGGCCCATCTCTCCCGGATTGCGAAAGCTGAAGTCCTTGGCTTGTGCAACATCAAGCGCAAACCTCATTGATCAGCAATTCCTTAGTGACAACGGTGCCGCTCATTATCGTCACAGCAGCAAATTCGCCAATAAAGGACCTGCGCCAACTAGTCTCGATGGCAAAGGCTAGGCCAGGGCAGATCACCTTTGGATGCGCCGGCAATGGTTCGGGCAGCCATCTGGCCGGGGAACTCCTTAGTACCATGGCTGGCGTCAAGATGAACCACGTTCCCTATAAGGGAGACGCGCCTTCGCTCACAGACGTGCTCGGTCAGCAGATCAATGTTGCCCTTCCCACCTCGCTCGCGGGAATGCCGCAAGTCAAGAGTGGAAAGCTCAGGGCGCTCGCGGTCACGAGCAAGACTCGATTACCGTCACTGCCCGATGTGCCCACGGTAGATGAAGCACTCGGGATAAACGGCTACGAAGCCGTTTCCTGGGGCGGGTTCATGGTCCCGAGCGGGACATCACAGGCCATCATTGCTAAGATGAACAGCGAGTTCAACAAAGCCCTTCAGGATCCGGAGGTCCGCGACAAGCTGATGGCTCAAGGAGCGCAGATCGCAGGCGGCACGCCTGAGGCGTTCAATGCGTTGCTTCGCGCCGAAGTTTCGAAGTGGAAGCGAGTGGCAGATTCAGCAAAGGTCCGGCTCGACTAGCCTCACCAGGGATGTCGATCCGTCTTCGGGAACCCTCCAACGACGGGAACTGCTTTCGACTACCAATCGTTACAATGGATGGCAGACGGCCGTCATTCCGGCTGAAGATAACATCTGACCCGATATGGTGAATGTCAAGCAAGTCGCCCTCCTCGCCGGCGTTTCCTCGGCAACAGTCTCCCGTGCACTGACATCGCCGGATAGGCTGCGACCTGACACGCTGGAGCGAGTGCAGAACGCTATTGCAAGCCTCAACTACGTTCCCTTCTCGGCGGCTCGCGAACTACGTCAGGGGCGCACGCGATCGGTGGGCATAATTGCGCCGACACTGATGAATGAACTTTACGCCAAAGCAGTAGATACCTTGGAGGCCCAGCTCGACCGGCTTGGATATACCGTTCTGTTGACTTGCCATCGGGACGACAGTGAGACCGAATTGCGCTGCGCCCGCGCCCTATTGGAGCGTAGAGTGGACGGGATCGCAATAATCGGTTCACAACATCATCCCGAAGTCTTCTCGCTGATACACAAGCACGCTATCCCGTATGTACTAATGTGGGCCGTGGACCGCGAAGGGATGCATCCGACGGTGGGGTATGACAACCGCTTGGCTATGCGCAGGCTAACCACCTACTTAGTCAAACAAGGACACCGGCAGTTTGCAGTGCTCCCAGGTCCTCTCGAAACTCAGTTTCTATCGTCTCAACGGCTTCTGGGGATCCGAGACGTCCTCAGCGAGAACGACATTTCCTTACCCGATAACCGCATTTTTCCGACCCCTTACGATGCATCTGCTGTGCGACAAGCGGTGCGCGTCTGCCTGCAGCGCAAGGACTTGCTGTTGCATCGGGAACAGCCGACCGCCCTGATATGCATCAATGACTTCATTGCTGTGGCGGCGATCGCGGAGTGCCGCACATTGGGACTTTCGGTTCCGAGCGACATCTCTGTCACAGGCTTCGGCGACTGGCAGATGGCGGAACTGGTAACACCCGCGCTAACGACAGTGCACTCGAATCCCGTTCTGATTGGCGAGCTTACTTCGCGCAACTTGATTGAGCAGATCGAAGGAGGAGCCAAAAACATCCAGACCGAGTTCGAGCCTGACCTAGTAATTCGCGAAAGTACTGCGCCACCTCGACAATAAATGGCGGCCTCAAATCAAAAGTGCAACACCTTGCCATCATGCATTACTGTCCTGATCGTCCCAAGGCTTCCCATAGCCGCATGATTTCGCGAGCCTTGGTCTGACGGTCGATGACGTTGAACGGTCTTCCATCGAGGCCCATCGCCTCACGAGGGAATTCCGCACATCCTGCTGGTGCAAGTTGGACGATCGAGATGCCCTTTCAAAACGGCATAAAGCTGCCTTGCGGCAGCGACGCATTCTTGTGGCGTTGTTGCTTGTGACACGACCCCGGTCCCCTTTGATGCAGTGGGTAGGATTTTATCGCGCGAGACCTATGTGCCACACGAGCAAATGGGGCACGAAGCAACTGTAGGCGCAGGCAGGACATGGTTCCAGATGGATCGCGGCGATCCAATCGGGTTACATGGCGGTTACATAGACCGCAAAATGCACAAGGGTTTACAGGAAAACCCCTGTAAACCCTTGATTTTATTGGTGCGGCTGCAGGGCTCGAACGCGCCGCCCGATTTCCCGACACAGCGCAGGCAGCGCCACTATGGATTCAAAGATCCATCGCGCAGGCAGCCCAATGAGGCCCGCCACATCAGCTCGATTCGGTCTGTGCAACTTGCGCAATTTGCTCCTTCAGCCATTGCAGACCAGACATGTGTTGTTGTTGACGGTGCCATATCAAGCTGACCTGCACCGCAGGCGTTTCGAAAGGAAGCTCCGCGAGCTGCAAGCCATAGTTGTGCACGAAATGCCTGGCCAAGTGCCAGGGCACGGTACCCAGCAAATCGGTGCTGGCGACGATGGCTGGAATGGTCAGGTAGTGCGGAACTTGCAACTGCACATGGCGCTGCACTTTGGCCGAGCCCAGGACGATCTCGAGCGGACTGCCGCGGCCGGCTCGCGGCAAGAGCGAGACGTGCTGTGCGGCCAGATACGCCGTCTTGTCGAGGCCTTCCCTGAATGCAGGGTGGCCCGGTCGGCCGATAACTGCGAGGCGCTCTTCGTGAATCGGTTGGTAGAGCAAATCGGCGTCGTCGAAGTACAGGTAATCAATCGCCAAGTCCAGATCTCCGCTGGCCAGTCGCTGCGGGATCAGGGCACCTTCGTCCGACAGTACCTGCAGCTTCACCTGCGGCGCCAGCGCCATCAGCCGGGTCATCAGGCTCGGTAACAGCCGTAGCTGCCCATAGTCATTCATCGACAGTCGGAAGGTTCGCTCCGTGTCCGGCTGAAAACTCTCTTGAACGGCAAGCCCTGCCTGCAGCAAGCGCAGGGCTTGCCGTACCGGCACGTGCAGCGTCATCGCCCCGGCAGTGGGCTCGAGTCCCTTAGCGGTACGGCGGAAAAGAGGTTGCCCCAGTTGCTCGCGCAGACGACTGAGCGCATTGCTCACCGCCGGCTGGCTCTTGTGCAGTCGCTCGGCCGCGCGTGACAGGTTGCGCTCCTGCATCAGCATGTCGAACACGAAGAGGAGATTGAGATCAATCTGCTGCAAATTCTGATTCATCAATAATTCTCATCATCAATATCCATTGGAATGAAAATGATCGCACCAATAGACTACAACACCAAGCGACCTACTGGCGCCAGACGTCAGAAAGGTCCGCGGGGGCTTGGCGGAACTGGCCACGTATCGCGAGCCCGACAGCGCAACAGTCTTTGAGAGCCGATCATGTCTTTTGATACCCAAACCTTCCGGAAGAAATACCGGGCGAACATTTCGCCTTACTACAACCCCTGGCTGCATGCTGGCTTCGTTCTTGTTTTCGGCGTGACCTTGATCCTCTTCTTGCTGAACAAGTTGGACCACGTCAGCGCGGTGGAGTGGCTAACTGTGCCGGCCACCTTAATTTTCTACAGCAGTGGCGAGTACCGCACCCATAAGGGTCTCGGGCACAACAAGAAGCGATTCGCGAAGGCGTTCTACCAGCGCCACACGGGCGACCATCATAGTTTTTTCGCAGATGACCAGATGCGCTACGAGTTCGCCAAGGACTGGCGGGTGATTCTGTTCCCGGCATGGCTGATCGTTGTCTACAGCATTGGCGCGCTGCTCGCTTGGTCGATCATCGGCCTGGTCAATGCGAACGTCGCTGCGCTGTTTGCCGCCACGCTACTGGGCGGCTATCTCAGCTACGAGATCTTTCATGCCTGCGAGCACCTCCCGCCGCAGAATCCGATCTGTCGCCTGCCGTGGATTCGCCACATGCGGCGGTTGCATGAGTTGCATCACCGCCGTGACCTGATGCAGACCAAGAACTTCGCCGTAGTGTTTCCACTGTGGGACTGGATCTATGGAACCCTTCATTGGGAGCCCGAAGAAGCAAGCGAGAGCCTGGTCCCCACCGTCAAGATGCAGCATTCCATTGATATCGCCCGGACGCCAAGCCAGGTACTGGCCTACGTGAGTACTCCGCTTCGTTGGCACGAGTGGCATCCTTACCACGTAGCGATCACCGGGCAGGGAGGGTCGCTGCCGGTTGGGAGCCACTTTGCGTACGTCGGCGGCCGTGCAGGCAAGTTGCAGTGGGAAGTCGTGGAAAGTCTTCCGGATCGGCTCTGGCGAACCCGGGCCCGTGGCAACCGGGGTCTTGAGATGTTCGTCACGTATGAGTGCATCGGCACAGCCACTGGCACGCGCTTCGTGCGGACGCTGGAGTATCGGTTTTCCAGTGTGGTGGCCCGCATGGCTGATCGGCTGGTTTTGCGTAAGCGAATTGAGCGCGACTCTGTTGCCTTGCTTCACAAGCTGCGCAGCGTCTCCGAGAGTGTTCTTCCCGCGGCAGAAACGGATTGTGCTTCCAAACAGGCGACATGAAGGGCATGGGGGCATGCAGGCTCCACCGCGCGTGTCAGGCTGCAATGGAGCAATGGCCAGACGGAGGGTCATGTCAACAGGCTCAAGCTCCTCAAGCGCCAAATGTATGGCCGCGCCAATATCGAGCTTCTGCGGCTGCGGGTTGTTACGTCCCGCGCAATCTGAGGTTTGGGGAGGGCCGTTTATCCCGCGAACGGCTGGGGCGATTTTCTGAACATCTCCGCAATCAGCGCGAGACGCAACGGACATAAGGAAGGCCAGTACTGCTCTGATATCGTGCGATGTTTTCCAGGCGCCACACGACAACCAGAACAGACTGGCCTATGCATCGCATTGTATTTGCGTTTCTCACGCTCGAACAACATCTTCTCGCTATCCGTTGGAGAGCGTGCAAAGGTTGGGGAGGACACCAAGAAAGTGCCGCTTAGGCACCGCGCCGGTTGTATGTGAACTAGGCTGATCGGTATCGCAACGGTGGGAGCAAGCCATGCGGTTGATCATCGAAGCCAGGTTGGCGGACGAGGGCAGCGATATTGGCCATGCCGGTGAGGGCGTTTTGGCAGTGATCGAGCGCCGTGACGGTAGTCTTGCGGATCTGGGCCTGACCCTCGCGGAGGGCCGCTCGCTGTTGGCCAAGGTTCAGACCGAGCTGGTTTCGAAACAAGTCGCGGGATGGCTTTCGGGCCAGACTCATTGCAGGAGTTGCGGGGCGGCTTTGAGCCACAAGGACCAGCGCTCGACGGTGGTGCGCACGGTGTATGGCAAGGTGATGGTGAACAGTCCGAGGCTGTGGTCGTGTGCTTGCCAACGGACTGTGCCGACGCCACGATCCGTGATCCATCCCTTGTCTAAAGCGCTGACTAATCGCGCCACGCCAGAGCTGGAATACCTCCAGGCGAAGTGGGCAAGCCATCTGCCATATCGGCAGGCCACGGCGATGCTGAAGGAAATACTGCCTCTGGACAAGGGCATTTCGTTCAGCGGCACTCGAAATCGGATTCGTGCTATCGGAAAGCAACTCGACGCTGACATCGAGCGTGATATTGCGAAGCTGCCCCCTTTCGACGGAGGCGTCCAGGTTCGCGAATCCAGCCATGTCGCGACCGTGAGCGTTGACTCGGCGTGGTTGCGGCATTGCGACTCGGTGAGGGGCCTTGGCCGACATGTCAACCTCATCGCTGGACGAGCGACGTTCACCGACAGGCCGCCAAAGTTCTATGCCTATGTGCACCGGGAAGTTACCTCGGCAGTAGCGCGGCTGGATCAATTTCTCACTCGAAACGGTGTGGCGACCGACGAGCGCGTTACCGTGATCAGCGACGACGCCGGTGAATTTGAGAAGACCATCCGGGGCAGTCAGCTCGCACGCGGCAGGATTCTCGATTGGTTCCACATCGCTATGAAGTTCAAAGCGGCGCAGCGTTCCGTGTTCGGCAGTAAGGTTATCGATTCACTGGAACGAGAGTCGATAGAGACCGAAATCACGCACGCCAAGTGGCTCGCGTGGCATGGCAAGGGCCGCAAAGCGTTGGAGCGCATCAAGGCATTGGACGCGCAGCTCCTGACCAGAGCGGGGTATGAATTCAGTACGCTGTGGTGGAATCTAGATAAGGTCTGCGGGTACCTGCGGAGCAACGCGTCTACGTTGGTCAACTATGGCGCCCGGCATCGAAAGGGCTTGCCCATCGTAAGCGCCAGTTTCGGCACACCTTGAGTGCGACGAGCGTATTCAGGCAGGATGCGGCGGGGCGGCTTTCGGCGGGGCGAAGCTGAACGGCAACAGGTCGCTGATGTCGGCGTCTGGCGTTCGCTGTGGCAACTCTGTGAGCACGTGGAGCAGATAGGCATATGGCTCGACGTCACAGGCCCGGCACGTCAGCATCAGGCTATAGATCATGGCGCTTGCCTTGGCGCCGGCCACGGTGTCTGCGAAGAGCCATGCCTTTCGATTATGGAAGCCCTTCCATAATCGAAATTATCGTAAGTTCGCAATTATGGAAGCTTCGCGGGAGCTATATCGAACGAACACGCGTCGATCCATGCCGCGGCCCTGCATTTGCTGGGCTACGGCATCGATGCGGATGCATGTCCCGCCGCGCGTCAGCTATCGACTGCCGATAACTAAAGCGCCTGTGCGTCGGGACGGCGACAACTTCCAGGCCCGGATTTTCTGGCGCAAGGCCGTTTGCCTGCTTGACCCTAACAGCCCCGTCATTCGCGTGGGTTTCGAATCCGGTCCCAAAGGCTTCGACGACGTATGGGTGGAATATGACCCCAGCCGTGCACCAAATGACCCAGAAGGAAAACCAATCCTGCGGGAGTACACGCAATGCAAGTGGCACGTTTCGGTAAGCGACTTCGGACATAGCGACCTCATAGATCCCGAGTGGATCAACGCCAATCGTTTTTCCTTTCTTCAGCGGGCCCGAAATGCTCAGCACGCCCACGCGAAAGACGGGATCGGGGTCCGATTCAAATTGCTAACCAACTGGCGGATCGCGCAGACCGACCCGCTCCGACCCCTTATCCATCAGCGTCACAAAGCCATTCGCCTGGAGCAGTTGTTTGGCACGAAGACCGATGCGTCGGCGACAGGCCGGATCCGGAAACTGTGGCGGGAACATCTGGGCATCGACGATGCCGAATTGCGTCTACTGGCCCGCACGCTTTCGCTCGACACCGACTCCACATCGCTGGATGACCTCCGCGAACTGTTGGACATGCACTTCGAGAACCGGGGACTGCTTCGCATACCGCTGAACGAGAGTAGCTTCCGGTATGACGACATCGTCTTCCAATGGCTCGCCCAGGGTCGCCTCGAGTTCACGCGGGACACCTTTCGGGACGCCTGCCAGCGCGAGAATCTGTTTGCGAAAAGGAACTCTCCAAGGACACTAGTGGGTGTCAAGTCGTTCGAGCACGCGTTCGACCGACTAGAGGAACGATGCAGCACCGTCCTGGACTTGATACCGTATTTCAACGATCGGGCCATTCGCGACCAGCAAGATTGGACCGGCAACCTGTACCCCGCGCTCAAGCGCTTTCTCATTGACGCGGCGCGCGAACCGCAACCGTTACTCCTGGCGCTAGACGCCCACTTGACGCTGGCGTTTGCCGCTGGGTCCGTCGTCAACATCAAGTCTGGACGGCACGTGGAAATCGAGCAGCGTACGATCGACCGGCAAAGCTGGAGCGCGACGGACACTTTCACCAATCCAGACTGGCCGACGTGGAACTTTGAAGTGGAAGACTTGACGTCAGAGTCAGGAGAGATGGCCGTGGCTGTTGCGCTCACCCACGATATTCCCGACGCGGTGCGCGGCTATATTGCCACCGCCTTGCCTGGCGTCAGCAAGCTATTAGTCGCGAAACCGTCGTGCGGATCGGGAGCGCAGTCGGTCGCAAGCGGCAGGCACGCTTTCGAACTCGCCGAAGCCTTGGTTCAGCGCATCAATATGGAGCGGAAGGACGTGAAACCTCCAATGCATATTTTTATTGCGGCGCCCAACGCCTTTACGTTCTTCCTGGGCCAGCGTCAGCCGGGTATGGGACGAACAACCTTGTATGAGTATGACTTCGAGGGCGCGTTTGGCGGCGGCTATCAAGCCTCCCTGACGCTCCCGACCTAGCACGCGCGTCAGGCATTGCCGAATGACTGGGCCGATGTGGCTTTGGTGTGGGACATATCTGGCGAAAGTGATGGCAAAAAGCTACCGAACGGTGAGCCACGTCGATGGCTGGACTGGCCTCCCGCAATACGAGATTCGCGACAACAAGGTCTACCGGGCGGTGTCCCATGTTAGCGGTTGAACTGGCCTGCCTCAGTATGAGATCCGTGGCGATAAGGTGTACCGTACCGTGTCGCATGCAGACAGCTGGAGCGCAGTTCCTCAATATGAAATCCGAGGCAACAAGTTGTATCGCACGTGCTCCCATGCACAGGGTTGGACCGGCTCTGCACAATACGAATTACGCTAGCGCAACCAGCGCGTACGCGGAGTGGCTCACGTCGCATGTACCGTCAGCTTTCTTAGAATCACTCGTATTGGAGCGTGCGGCGGCGTTCCAGCCATTGAAAGCGCCGATCAATGTCCAACGTTGGGTCAGTTGCCGAGAGTTGATCGGGCACTCGGCCTACTGGTCGGTATGCCCTGGAGAAGCTGGCCCGCACAGAATCCATAACAGTTCGAGGCAAGACATCGCTGCCGATCGGGTGACATTCGCTACCTCCGGAACTAGTTTTCGTTCCAGCCTGCCTCCAACGAAAACAAAGTGATGGCGGATACCCGCCAAGGAAGCTCGAAACGCTGCAGCGGCACTGACGCAAAGCCCGGCGAGTTCATGAGAAACGGCCGGACGTCTAAACTGTGCTTCCTTCGGCCACACAGCCTCAAATATCGGCCCGTTGAAGGTCCGACCACGCCCTCTCGGGATCATAAGGGGCGTGCTGGCTTTCCCGCTTTCAAGGTGCTTTCGCTGCTGGCGAGTTGGCGCATGACTCCGACCACCACCGTGCGATGCCCGATTTCAGATTTCTTACGCAGAAATGCGGGGAAGATTCGGCAAAGGCCGAAACGGAGCCAAAGGCATTCCCACGGGCATCCGGAATACTACGACTCCCCGCTCGACAGTCTCCGAGTATTGATGGGCCATGACGACACCTTGTACCAGTTCGATCAGACGATCCCATTTCACAAATCCGGAGGTCGCTGCTTCTCGAATCGCACGATGCATTGTCGCATACGCCAATAGAATTCCTGCTCGGGTCGATGCTCTCGAGTTCTCGTCCCTGGAGAGAAACCATCCCAAATCTCTACTTGGCGACACCTGTTCTACTGCTGAATCAAGCGCGATAACACTATTGGCAGGTTGTTCCACAAAATAGCGTAGCAGCAGGTAGGCCTGTACTCGTGCATCCCCTGTGCTGACTTGTATTCCGTCGCCCTTCCTGAAGACGACAAATTGCTTCAGCGGAACCCTCCCGGAGCTCGCAATACCCGCAGCATAAGAACGCAGAAGCCGCAAAGTGCAGCAATAGACAACGCGTATAAGCTCGTCTTCGCGCCGTCTAATAGTAAACAAAGGCACGAATGACATATTTCCCGCCAAATGTCGTTGCCAGAACAGGGCTACGCCGTTGCATGATGGCCGTTCCAATATCTCCGGAGGCTTTGCCAGCGCACATGCAATCGCAAAGGCACATTCCGCATCCGCGGCCCATATTTCGACGTTGGAGTAGGCGATCCAACTGTCACCGCGAGCGGAGACATCCTCTACCCACTCATTCAACGTAGAGAATGCTTGTCGATATATTTTTACGTGGGTTCGATGTTCGTGGAGGTAGCTTTCGACAAAAACTCCTGGACTAAGGGGCGCCCCCGATAATGCACAGTGACATACCGGACAATGAAGCGCCTCTCTGAAGTTTTCCAAAATACCTATATCGGAGAGAAGGCTACTACACTTCATGCAACGATCATGTATATCAACATTGTGAATCGGGCATCGCGCTAACTTGCTACACTGAAACCAGATCGAGTGATATCCGGACTCCAAACAAACGGGACAAAATCTAAGGCGACTAGTAAAAATGGCGCCCAACAAATTTGAAACCTCCCCAGCCACCAGCGAACGCTCCTCTGGAAACCTAGTACTATTGAAGTTAACTCGCTCTATGACATGGCGGATTCGTTTCAGCTTGCCGAAAAAAGTCTGCGTGCGCGTGGGAAAATTCGGAGCATCGAGTAACCTCATTGCGGCTTGCATGCCAACTGCATTCAGCCAACACAACCGATGAAAATACCCGAATGAAGACTCATTTGGTATCGAATCTAATCCACCACCGCACCAGTGAGCGTCTTTCATGCCTAAGCTTGAGAGCAGTCTGGTCTATCCGTGGCATCCGGTTTTTCATCCCAGGCCGATTTAGCTGCAAACTTAGCGGCACTCTGCCAATCTTCCTTTGGAAACTCGAAGTTTGGGCAATCTTTATCCATACCCTTAAACGCTAAAAACCCAAGAGCATCGAAAATACGCCTCGAAAGCAATTTTCCATTTTGACTTGGTTCTGATATTTTATCGTCTCTTATAAGATGTACCTCCTTCATTGCCTGCCAAAATAAACTGGCTTGATTAGCTAGGCGAAAGCCAGAGGCATATCCGAGTGGAAAACAAAATTCTGTCCATGTTGGTCCAAAATCCGTCGGCCATCTTTTCACGTCGATCACCTCAAGCAGATCTTGCAGCTCTTCCAATCCATATCCGCTGAGTCTCAGCCGATGCCTAAAATACCGATCCAGGCAGCCTATTTGCTGCTCACTGGATAAGGTTCTGAATAATTCACGAATTTTTGGAGACTCGCCACAACAAATCACGACGAAATCAATCCTCACCTCTTCTAATTCATTATGCAGATCTTTGATAAAACCGAAATCTATAGGACGAAGGGCCTGCGCTTCGTCAACCAGCATCACAATTAGCTTCCAATTAGTCTCCAGTGCAGAAGCCACAATGTCATTAATCAATCTCCGACTTAATTCGTATGAATTTCCATCAAGAGCAGCATGATTAACCGTATAAAGCAAATCCCTCACAAATCCACCATGAGAAAATATTTCCCTATTTAAGCCTCTATAAGAGAGTACGTGAATTTCGCTGAGATCTCTTGGTAACCGCTCACGAAGGACATTCATCATGATGGTTTTTCCCTCGCCAGCGATCTCTTCTATGAAAAAACTTTGCCTGAGAAACAATAAAGTTCTGGCGTTGTCATAAAAATTCGATATCGGGAGTGTCCATAATGGTGATTCCGCTCTGCTCTTCTTGGATATAATCGGGTGCTGCAGCATTAATGCTCGAAGATGACCCTCATCCATTTCTTTCTCCACGATCGCACGCAATCATTTCTTATTCCCCGAATCCAGCTTGAATATTCCGCGCGGATTTATATTTGGAAGCAGATCGTTATCACTCCCAACATTATTATTGTGGTTATCTTCTTCGGCCGGCTTTAGGGATGCTGATTTCGAACCAGTAAAGCTATCCCGAGCTACTTTCGCTATCGCAAGCGCAGTTTTTTTTCCGATATTTTCGCCGCTATTTTCGCTCGTTACAAACTCATAATCTACTTTTCCGGATCTAGCATAAATATCGGGGCTCCGGCCTCGGGGCCGTCCCTTTGCTTTTGCGCCTACCAGTTCTCTGACCCGCAATGCACATCGCCAGTTTTCCCATTTTTCCTCACCGTATAGCTTGCCCAAATTCTCGCCAGTTTCCGCGTCACTTGCCCATGCCTCTCTCGCATCGAGACGATTGATGTAGACAAACACTTTTCTTCCTATCATAGAAAAATCAGAAGCGATACGAGGATTTGTATATCGGCAGTATGCCGTATTAATGTACGGCCTACGCGTATGGACGCCCCATTCTCCCCTAACCTCCACCTTTCGTCGGTGCATAAGGAGTCGATCATTTGAATTGATAGATCTTGGTAGAGGCTGTGGAACCCATAGAAGCTCATGCTTATCTACGAATCTTTGCAGAACATTAATTACAGTTGCACCATTAAGTCGATCACCGGTTGAGATAGTATTATGTTCACGGACAACGGCATTCAACATATCGACCACAAAATCAAGGTCGATTCCGTCATTTAAACCGAGCTGTTCGACATCGGGGGGCCGGCGAACATCGTCGGGGCCCGACGCGTATGTGGCCTTCAGGCGATGCTCTCCGCGTTCTTTTGAAACCCCAATGATCCTTTCGACTAACGACCTTCCCCACCAGGCACGTGGGGGGCCGAACTCAATGGCACAACCAAATACATCAATAACGTTATTTACAAAATCATTTGCAATATTGCACCAACCGTTATCCACCCTAAGCAAACTGAATGCTTGCCCTGCCAACTGCGGTATCAACGAGCATATCAAGGTGGGGCCGCGTGCAACAAAATCCATATTGGTGCTACGTACCTCAATGCGAACGTCACCAGAATTCCGTGCGTCTAACACGACAGGCACACTGCTCAACATCGTCTGCAACGCACAATCGGCGCTCGGGTTAACTTCCAGAGAGATATGTGCGCCCAAAATTGCGCTTGTTTTTACCTCGACCAGCAACCCTAGATACCAACGAGATATAGGTATCAAATGCCCTGTACCGTTGGGATCAATCACCCTAACATGAGTGGGAATATCAATAACTGTGTAATCAAGCTCTACGACTGCAAACGGGAGAAGTGGCGATATGAGAGCATTAGGACCCATACCATGTCCTAGATTGTTAGTCGCCTCAGCACCCATTCTGGCTTTTACCGCACGCTCTGATCTTTCATTCTTCAAAGAATGAAGGAAGCGCAAAAGGGATCGTCTACCCTTGTCTTCCGTCAGGAAGGGCCATTCATTCTCTCCAACCCCTTTTGTCCGTAATTCAGAAAGAAACTCGCCATGTATTTCAATATAAGGCTGCGGCCCTAACTGCGGCGAACGGCTATTTTTTGACTTCTTTTGTTTATCCGGCTGCAGAAAGAATTTTTGTATTAAATCTTTCTTGACATCAGGAAACTTTTCGAATAACTGCGCCAGCGCGCCAGCGTAACCACTAGAGCGTTGATCGGCCAATGGATGCTTCGCAATAATGGGTTTCGTTCTGAAGTAAGGCTTAATGCGAAAACTCGGAAGCAACGCATAAAATCCTACAATACACCCCTCCCCTGCTGATGCCACGCATCGTCGGAGCAAGCGCCTCACTTCGTTTGGCGAGAATTTTGTCTGTTCTTGAATCTCACCGTAGGGAATATCGGCAGCATATAACTCAACGGCAAGCTTTCGATTCAGAAACGTTCGACGAGTCGCATCGTCAAGAACGGTGATATCGGGATGGGGCCAGTCGACAAGCTCACCGTGATATTGTTGAATCAACGATCTCCGCGCGCCCCCGCCCATTATTCAACCCGTTCTAGAAGGGAACGTCGGTGAAATGCGCTAGTACGAAGTTCGGTTTTAAGTTTCCCGTTTGCCAAGTAGCGCGCCACACTAGCAAGTAAGTGTGCGGGATCACAATCTTCTAGTGCGAGAACCTCCTGGAGCGTGAAGCTACTTCTGGCGCTAATTAATCCTGGGAGGGCCCTGGGATTCGGGTCTATAGCTCCTCTAACGCGTGTTCGATAGGAACATAGCAACATCCAATTATGGGGCAGCCATTGCGCCATTCGGATTTCGCCTTCGGTCTTGGTTATCCTATTCTTGTGTCGCGTGGGTTCCCCGTTCCTAGAGTGATTGAAGTGCCAACACTCCGTCTTGCCAGACTGATATAAAACATCAACTGTTTGTTTGTATTTTTTTTCAGATTTTTCTTTTGGTGGCCTGGATGGAAGATACGACAGTATTTCAGGATTTCCTTCGGCTAGCAATAAATGCGAAAATGCAACCACGCCGAAAATGCCAAAGCGACGATCATTTTTTGGGGAATCAAAAAAATAGACCGACGCGTGGCCGCGATTTGGATTTCTAACAAATTCAGCCGGGCTCAATCTGTGCTGGTCTGCGGCGTGATACATGATGAGTCACAACGGCGAGTCTTGGAGAATATATGGTAGAAAATTTTGTGAGTAGATAACGGTATCAGTAACCCTATGAAACTGGTTGCATAGTGCGCATAATTTTAATATTTTTTATTATCAGAAAATCGCAAAATTCGCATTTAAACCCAAGGACTTTCCCCAAAAAAATACTTTCGGTTGCGGGGACAATGTGTGGAGTGGAGCGGAATGAACTCCATGAACTGCAGGCGATTACTAGGAGCTCTGAGACAAGAGCGCAGAACCAAGGCTTTCGCCGTTTGCCTGCAAGCTCAAGGGAGGTAGGGGCGGGTAGGCGGCGCTCACACGCCAGCGGAGACATAGGCAGCATGACAACGGCTGCGGTCGCTCCCGAAAAAGACACACAATTACATCTTCGGCGTAGAACCGATAGAATATTTCATCCCCAAAAAAGACGAAAATATGTGTTGAATGCAGCGACAAAGTCTACGTAAGTAGATAATTCTTATCAGATTTTACCCCATCACTTTTCTCGTCGTCTGACTCTCGAAACTGGCACCGTCCTGAGCGGCAACACGCCAGCAAGTCCAGCACCTCTCGCTTTGAAACGCCTGCCTCGTGCAGGCGTTTTTTTTGGGCAGCGATCAGTCTGTAATAGCGAAGCCTTGGAGCATCGCTGACGCCGCGGCGAAGGGTTCGAATGAAGAAGTACAGGTGGCGAATCTCGCGCGCCACAGCGCTCAGATCATCATCGGTCATGCGGAAGGTCTACGGTCGAGTGCACGCGATCCTAGATGCAGCATCGGTGGGATTGACGCCGTAGCTGGCTTGCATGGAGGGAGCGTTCTTGAGACGGACCTGCGCCTATCGATGGACGATATCGCGAGACCCGCTACTCGGTCAGCGGAGTGCCCTTAGAGGGCGGAACCGATACGAGCACAGGCTATTGCAGTCGCGCTCTATCGTGCGGACAAGCGCGCTGACACTCCTGACGCTAGACGCCCTCGGATTTGCCCCCTGAAGACGCTACAGCGCCTTCGGGCGCCCTTCCTGAGCCCTCAGGTTCGCGGTATGGATCGAAGCGAGGATTCTGCAGCCATGTCCGGCACTGCCCGTTGTCTAAGCCCGCATCGGTGCCCTGCTGGGTGTAGCACTTGCATCGCGTCGCGTTGCACGCCCCACCGACAATGATCGGCATCGTTTTGACCTGGCGCAGTCCCGCGTAGGCCGGCGCGGATTCCGGCATGCCCGGCGCGGCAGGCACGAAGGCAGCGAGGTATTCAGCCCCATCAAGCGACTGCGCGCTAGGCGCTGGCGGCGCGGCAGCTTTCACCGCCGGCGGCAGATCCGGCGAAGATGCCCCCGGCGACGACATCTGCGCCGTCGCCGTAGCCGTCGCCGGCGCGACCTTCGCGGCGATGGCCGAATACACACGCCAGCCCGCCACAGCGGCGAGCAGGATACAGGCGAGGAAAATCAGCATCACAGGCGGCACCGAATACCGGCGCTTGATATGCAGGCTCGATGACTTGTACAGCCCGAAGCTTGACTTCGGTAGCGACCATTTCTTCTTGATCGGTGCGGTGTTAAACGTCTCTGGGTTCGCGCACTCCGGCCATTCGTAATACCAGCGCCCGAGCAGCCCCGCGTCACGCAGGTGCACATGCTGCCCCACCAGCTTGCGGATATGCGAGTCAAGAAACGCCGGGTTTTGCGTGATAAGGATGAACGTCACGCCGGTATGCCGCACCGTCTCAAATGCCGCCACCTGGTCGGGCACCTTCGCCCCGTTGGGCCGCACCCGAAACACCCGTTGCGCCTCGTCCAGAACGATCAACGAGTTTTCCGGGAAGGTGAAGTACGGCATTTGAAGACCGGGGTTCTCCGGATCCTCTCGCAGCTCGGTCCACTCCGCCACCGGCGGCGTGGGGATGTACGGCAGCTTCAACTCAGGGATGCCCATCACGAACAACGGGCGCCCCTTGTCCACCGCTTCTTTCATCAACTGCACCGCCAGTGCAGTCTTGCCACCGCCCGGCGTGGCGGTGATCAGCGTAATCGGTTGCGTTGCGCTCATACGACCCGTCCCATGCGTTTAAGAACCATCATCGACATGCGCGCGGTGATGCCACCGGCAACGATCGACATGGCCGTGAAAATGCCGCCACGCGCGAGGATCGCAGCGACCGAGGCGGGCATCTGTCCAAGGCTCGACTTCGCCGCAGCGAGCGCGCCGGAGACGGCTGTATCGAGCCCGACATACGTGATTAGCCCGATGCCGAGCGACACGAGCACCTGGCGCGCCAGCGGCGCAGCCAGCGCCATCAGGAATGCACCCATCAATCCCCCTTCCGCCCGACACCGAGCGCGATCAGCACAGCAGCCACCCACGCCATACCGATGATCACAGGCCGGAACATGTCCGCCCCATCGCACACCGGCTTGAAAGAGAAGGCCAACGCCACACCGCCGGTGCGCGTCACCGTTGTCAGGTCGGCCGGACACGCCATCGAATCAGCGCCCCACCCCGTGTCAGGTGTAATCGAAATCGTCTTCTGGCTATCTTCGAGATTCGGCCCCTGCGGCGGATCATCCAACTTCATACAGCCGAGCCGATCCTCATGTCCCACGCAAGGGTCTTTCTGCTCGACAGGAGCAACAGCTACGCCAGAGGCATCCGTAGCAGGCTTGCCCTCAGCATCCACCTCCTGCTTTCCAACCTGCACATCAGCAGTCTTGCCGTCGGCATTGGGCGTGACATAGGCCACGTCCTGATAACGCTTGCCAGTCACCGGGTCGATATACGGGTCAGACATGGGCACCGTCTGACGTGCGGTATTGATGGAGGGCGACACATCCAGAAACACCCCGTCGCGGGCGAGGTTGTTAAGCACAGCATCAGGCAGCGTGGACGGCTGCACCCTTGACCAATCAGCATCGACAGCAGGCCGCGATTCCCCCGCAGGCACGTACCCGGCAGGGATGCACATACCTGTCGACACGCTCAACGAATCGCCGGCCTTACAGCCAGCATGCACATTCACGTTGAACGCGGCATCACGGACGACAGAACCGTTCACGTAATTGCAACCTGCAACCACGTTATTCCTAAAGGTGCCAGGAGTACCGATAGCTGTAGAAGGGTTCGCACCAATTGCGGCCGCAAACATAGGCGCCGCCTTAGCACAGGCCTCAGCCCAACCGCCAGCAGTCCCGCCCGCGTAATTGCCGTTGCCCAAGTTGAACGCCCAATCGAACCAGCCATCAGACGCAGGATAGGGCTTCCCGTTAGGCGCCTGTTCCTCCTGAGGCGACGTACACCATAGCCCGCCCTGCGCGCACTTCTGGATGCCATAGTCGAGCAACCAACTGAGCGCCACGCTCGCAGCAAGCCCCGCAGGATTGGACCGTACAGCCGCCACAGCAACTTGACCGGCATTAGCAGCCATCCTCCACGACGCCGGCACCGTCACCGCGCGACCACCAACAGACGCGGTCATGGCCGAGTTATAGGCCGCGCCAGCCCAAGACGTAGCGGAGGCCGTCGTAACGTAGGACGTGCTGGATACAGCCGAGCGCGCCACAGCCGCACCCACCTGCATCGGCACCGGCGCAGCATGAACCACGCCAGCAAGGAGGGACAGCAGCACTAGCACGAGCGCGCGCATCACAGCACCCTGAAAATGATTACTGCCGGCATCACCGGCAGCAGGAACCCGGCCCAAAGCCAGAATTCAGTAGCGAGCATCAAATGCCCCTTCGAAGCGCGACGATGGCCCACGCGACCGCCATAGCAGCCACGACGCCCCACCCCATCGTCATCCCGTCTTTGAAATCGCCCGCAGGATCGCAGGCAGGAAATGACAGCGCCGGCGCCGTGGCGTCGGTCAGCATCGCAACGTCACCGTTGCTCGCCACCTGATACCGCCGTAGCTTCCACACGCCAGAAACCTTCACAAACTCCGAGAGGTACGAGATACCCCCCGGAGCCTGCGCCGGGGCCGCTGCGCTGTAATACGCATCAGCAGCAGCGTCCTGGCTGGCGTAGCAACGCCCGCCGACCAGTGCCCCGTCCATGCGTCAGACGCCCCGGCGCATGTACTTGAAGGCGGCGATGCCGATGATGACAATCAGCGCCAGACCGGCCACCGTCAAAGCGTCCGCCTTCGCGTCGGTCAGCGCGGTGCTGACATCCGCCGGCACAGCAGCCATGGCGGAACCCATCGAAACAGCCGGCAGAGCGGCCAGAGCAGCAAGCTTCTTCTTCATGAACGTTCCCCTTGTAGTGAGGGTTGAGAAACCGAGGCGGGTTGTTCAGGCCCACCCCGGGAGAAATCGTTGCGAATCCCCATCAGGAGCCGCAGACACCCACAGCCGTGTCGGGGAGGCGCGCGTGGCGCGCCCACCCCCGCCCCCGGCACGCCATCACTGCACAGCGCGCAGCGTGTTGGTGTACTTGACCCACACGCCCTTGTTGCCGTTAATCCGCTGCCGGAAGCCGCGAAGATCGACCAGTTGCTGCACCGTCTCACCCTTCTGACCGATGCGCTTGTCCGAGTAGACATGCATGAAAGACGGCGACGAATACTGATCCGGAGCCGGCAGTGCGATGGCCGTGTCAAAGCCCCCGTTTTCCAGCGCGGTGACTTCCTCCACGCGACCCATAATCAGCGCCTGATTAGCGCCCACCTTGATACCGTCAGCCATGCTTTAACTCCTCGAAAAACCCACTGGGAAAGAAGGTGCCCGGCCCGTCTAGCACGAATGGCACCATGCGCTTAGGTGCGCCCTCTCGGCGCAACACAGAAACAATGTCGTCGGCAGACAGCTTCGCCATCACCAACTGGTTGACGAAACGCCCGTAGGCATCCCGTGCGTGGCCGGCAAGCTTTCGCGCAACGATGGCCGCGCCCTTAGAAATCGTCTTGACCATGCGCGGGATAGAAGCCAAGACAGTGGAAAAAAAAGGCGCTGCGCCAGCGAAGTACTCATCGGTGTCCACCAGCGCGTCATAAGGAATCACGCGGTCACGGTTACCCCACTGGACTTCCATACGCAGCCAGGGCGATTCGCGATCACCAAGCTGCTTGCCCTTTTCGTAGCAGCGGATCAGCTTGCCATTCTTGGCCTTGCCGATGTAGAGCGTGCGGCCCCTGCCCTGATGCTCTAACCAGTCGCCAGCCTGATCGTACGAAGGCCGTGCGCTTTGACGCTGGAACATGCCGCTTTGGTAGGCATCCCAGCAGTCGAGCACCCCGATTGCCTCCGTGTCGAAGGCGATATCGAGCCGCGTGATGGTGGCTTCAATCGAGCGCAAGACGGTACGCAGGTTTTCCCGGTCAAGGCGGTCATCGTTGAGATGCAGCGCGTTGCAGCCGGTGCCAGTGACCTGCAAGAAGCCCATGTTGGCCTGCCTGCCAAGGCCGCCCCACGCGATCACCGCAACGCGTTGCAGTTCGCCGCCGACCGGGTACATGATGTCTTCCGACTCCGCGAAACCGAATAGCCCCTTGCCATCGCGGCGGATGAACCGAAACGCCGGGTCGGTGAAAAGCATGTCGCGCACCCAAACCGGATCGCCCTCGGCGCCCTTCATCTCCCACGAGGCATGCAACCAATCGATCTTGGTTTTAACCCCCTCGATACCCTCGGCAAGATCAAGTTCCCCCCGTGTTACAGGACGGGGGGATGGGCCGGCGGTCGGCTCAAGGCCCAACGACCGACCCACAGCTTCTGCGAGCGATACGCCAACAGCGCCGCCAAGAACCTCTCCGGTTTCAGGATCGACACGAATTGCCATCACTTCACCTGGTAGACGCGGACATCGCCGGACACATGACGGCGCGCGGCACGACGTGCCATTACCTCGCGCTCCGCGCGAAGCTGCACCAACCATGCAGGGAGGGGCCGCTGCTCAAGCGGCAAGACATGAACGCGAACAGAACCGAGCTTGACCATCAGGCGCCCCACACATCGCCAAGGATCGCGCCGGCGAGCATGTCGGCCATCCAGCGGCCCACAGGCACGGCGATCAGTGCCGGCACTGCTACCCCCACCACCACGCCCACAAATGCGGCCATCGTTTACCCCTCGCGGTTTACCGGATATGCTTCGGTTACGGTTATGCCCGTAACCGGTTATGGCCGTAACCTAAGTTATGACCGTAACCAAGTCAATTACTACTTGCGAGGGGTAGACATGCGAAGCGCACAATACCTAGACGCCGTGATCGAGCGACACGGCCTAAAGAATGATGCAGAGCTAGCGAGCCACCTGGGCTTAGTGAAGAGCGCAATCAGCCATTACAGGACTGGCCGCAATTTCATGAACAACGAGGTTTGCCTGAAGGTCGCGCAAGCGCTGGATATGGACAATCCGCTGCCGATCATCATGGCCGCCGATATGGACCGCGCCGAGCGCGCTGGCCAGCGGTCCTTGTGGGAGGTTTTTTCCCGGAGGATGGCGGGTAGCGCGACGCCGGCCAGCCTCGCCGTCCTAATCGCGCTTGCCACAAATTTTGTATCACCCACTCCCGCGCAAGCCAGCGCCCGCGCCACGAGCAGCGCCGAGCACTCCATCTTATGTTAAATAAAAGATATCCAACCACAACTCAAGATTTCACCCGCGAGTCCGTTGATTTGGAGGTTTGCCTTCCCACCGACCGCACTTGAACTTGAACCAAGGCCCCCTTCCATTTACGCCCGACTCATCCGCCGAGGTCGACCTCTGTTCCGGTCCGGCAGACCACGGAACGCTGGAATGGCTGCTTCATGACGACCAGGTCATGCGGGAATGCTTTCGACACGCCACGGCGATTTTGAAGAGCGCCACCGGGGCATCCATTGCAACAGTATTGCTGCTCGATGCCGAGCATCAGCACTTCCGGGCTGAGGTCGGCCTGTCCGTGCCGCCCGTCCTGCGCCGGCAGTCCCTGTGCAACTACGCGGTCAACTCCGACGATCTGTTCATCGTCGAGGACGCTCGCTCCGACAGCCGGTTTCTTCACTGCACGCTGGTCAACTCGGTGCCGTTTGTCCGCTCGTATGCCGCGCTGCGGCTACGCGGGCCTGACGGCAGCATCGTAGGCGCGCTTTGCGCCATGGACGCCATGCCGGATCGCCTCTCGCACCGGCATGCGGACGTGTTCCATCATTTGCGGGCCATGATCGAGAACGATCTGCGGTTGCGGACCGCCACCGCCATTGATCCGCTCACCCGTCTGTTCAACCGGCGCCACATGCTGGACAGCATCCGCCGGACGTGGGACGCTGCCGCGGACGGAGTCGAGATGGGTGCCGCAATGGTAGACGTCGACTGGTTCAAGCAGTACAACGACACTTATGGCCATCAGGCTGGCGACAAGTGCCTGCGGCAGGTGGCGAGCGTGCTGCAGGGCGTGGCCGACGAATACCGCATGATCGCGGGACGTCTGGGTGGCGACGAATTCGGCGTTTCCCATTGCGGCCTGCAGCGCAAGACATTCGAATCCGCGCTGGAAGGACTGCGCGCAGGCGTGCTGGATCTGGCGATCGCGCACGCGCACTCCCCCACCGGCGTCGTCACCGTCAGCATCGGGGCCGCGGTGACACAACGCGCCGGCAGCTCGGACCTGACGCGCCAGGTCACCTTTGCAACCGCCGATCGTGCGCTCTATCGCGCCAAGGCCGCTGGACGAAACCGGGTGGTGGTGCTGTAGATGGAAGCGCTATAGCGGGGCACGCTGTAGGCGGCGGCGTCCGGCCACGCCGCGCGGACCCTGAATCAAGCGGCGGCCCGCGTCCGCGCGCTATGCAAGCGGATTTCCGAGACTGACCGCTACGCGTCGCGTCAATAGCGCCATCAGCGCCTCCTTTTCGGGACGATTGGGCGTGCGCCCGTTTGCCACGGTCAGCGCCAGCGACGGGAGGTCTGGCAGATTCTCGTCGCGGCCAAGGATCCGAAGATCACCGCCCACGGAGTGCACAGGAATTGCCGCGACCGCTCTTCCGGTTTGCACGCAAGCCAGTATTCCCGCGGTGTCTGGGCTCGCATAGACACAGCGATAAGGTATGCCCGCCGTGCCGAGCGCTTCGGCCACCAGCGATCGTGGCACCGATCCGATCTCGAACAGCGCAAGCGGGATCGGCCGCTGTGCGGCCAGGCCGATGGCAGAACCAAGTGCAACCCATACGAATGCCTCGTGGAAGATCGGTGGGCCGGGAAACTGCGGACAGCAGGTGCCGACCGCAAGGTCCAGCGCCCCGCTTTCGAGCCGGCGCCCCAGTTCAAGCGTCGGGACACAAACAATGTCGACACGCACCTTCGGGAACTGTTCGGTGAGCGCCCGCAGTGCGCCGGGGAGTATCAGCCTCGCATACGCATCCGGCGTGCCTACCCGCAGTATGTTTTCGCTGGACTCGCATGCCAGCTCTTCCCACGCCTGCTCGTGCAGCTCGAGGATCCGCTGGGCATATGTCCTCAAGGTCTCGCCGGCGGGGGTCAACGTGAGCGAGCCCGGCGTGCGCGCAAACAGCTTTACCGAAGCCTCCGTCTCCAGTTGACGAAGTTGCGCACTGACCGCGGCCTGGGTGAGATGCAGAACCTGTGCTGCCCGGGTGAAGCTGCGCAGTTGCGCGACTACCAGGAAAGTGCGGAGCTGTTCGGATTTGAAGTGCTTTTTCATGTGCTGCGTGTTCGGCGCCGGTTCCCTCCCGGGCGCGGCATCAAGCGGCCTTGATGTGTCGCTCATGATACTGGGCCTCGGTTTCCGAGCTCCCGGATTCCGCCATCAAAAATATTTCTACCGCCATAAAAAAGGTTTTCTTGTGGCGCAACGGCTCGCGCGAGACACTCTCCGACGCCGGGAAATGAGCTGCCCAGGAGATTCGCCACGTCACAAAAAGCGAATCGGTGTCAGACGCCATTCTTGCGCACCAGTCCTTACGCAGAACTGACGAAGCCCATTTTTCGAAATGGGCTTCATTTTTCATAGCCATGGCCACCGGCCTGGCCCTCCGCCGATTGAGGAGATCTCGTGCAGACACTATACGTAGGCCTGCACCCGATGGCCGCGCTTTGACGAAGCGCAATGCATGACTGGGGAGAGCACCTACATTCGTCCATGCAGGCGCGACGGACTTCCCGCCAGCGCCGCTCCCCGCAACAACTGTGAGCATCTCATGGACGAACTGAAGCGCATCTCCTATCAACCCATCAAGGACCTGCTGCCGCGCCCTGCCACCGGTGCAAGCGAGCGGGTGATCGCCCTGCCGCAGCCTGACCGCACCAACGGCCTGCCGTTGATGGGGGCGCTATGGCAGCGCATGAGCACCCGTGAGTTTGGCGAGGAGCCCCTGCCGCTGCAGCGCCTGAGCGAACTGCTGTGGGCGGCGGCAGGCGTGAACCGCGCGCAGGCAGGTGGCCGTACCGCGCCATCACCGCACGGCGCGGTGGTGATCGATGTCTACGCCGCGTTACCCTCCGGCCTCTATCGCTATGACCCGCTGCACCATTGCCTCACGTTGAAGCGCGCGGCGGACCTGCGCAGCATGACGGGGTATCAGGACTTCGTCGGCATGGCGCCGCTGGACCTGATCTTCGTGGCCAACCACGGGCGCATGCAGGACATGCCGGCCACCTTGCGCGACACCTTTGCGGCGGCCGCGGCGGGTGCCATGGTGCAGAACGTGTATCTCTACTGCGCCTCGGCCGGGCTGGGTGCCGTTGTGCGCGGCTGGCTCAACCGGCGTCTGCTGGCCGAGCACATGGCGTTGAACGAGGACGAGGAGCCGATCCTGTCGCAGACGGTCGGCTACCCGCTGAGTCCCAATGGGTCCACGGTCTAGCGCATCCAGCAAGGGAGCCCGGCAAGGGAGCCAGAAAGGGACGCGCATATGGCGTCCGGCGCTTTATTCCACAAGGAGACATCATCATGATCAAGCATCTTGGCAGTGCGGAGGAAATCCGCAATGAAATCCTGCGGCGCCTGCAGGAGAATGCCGACCTCCGCGACGCCTTCCGCGACTGCGATGTGCCGTTGCCGCAGCGCGTGGACGCGGGTGCCAACAATGGCTGTAACTGGACCATCGAGTCGTTTCCAGCGGTTCCGCCGGCATGTCTGGCGACCGTCAAGGCGGTCACCAGTGAAATGAAGCGCGAGTACGAGTTGCGATAGTCGTCGCCGGTTTCAGCGGTTTCGACCGTGTTGCAGCGGTCCCGGCATGCGTCGGGACCTGACCTGGACCTGCCACCGTGGAAGACGTGGAAGACGTGGAAGGCGAAAAAAACGCGGAAGCGGAACTAGCGTGCGTGTTCGTGCGGATCGTGCGGATGCCGGGCCGCCGCCGCGGCAAAGTGCTCACAAAACCAGTGTCCCGCTAGTTTGCCCACCTGGTCCAGGGCACCCGCCTCCTCGAACAGGTGCGTGGCGCCGGGGATCACCTCGAGCCGCTTCTCGCCTGACATCCATTCCCACGCACGCGCGGTGAGCCTGAGTACTTCCTCGTCGGCCTCGCCCACGATCACCAGCGTCGGCGACCGCAGGCGGCACAAGGCGTCATGCCCCGCCAGATCGACGCGGCCGCCGCGCGATACCACCGCATCGATGCGCATATGCGGCGGCGGTGCCGCGGCGGCCCGGATGGCGGCAGCCGCGCCCGTGCTGGCGCCGAAGTAGCCGAGCCGCAGATGCCGCGTGCGCGCCAGGTGTGCCACCGATGCGGTGGCCGCAGTGAGGCGCTCGCCCAGCAGCGCGATGTCGAAGCGACTCGACATGCCAAGGTCTTCCTCGGGCGTCAGCAGGTCGAACAGCAGTGTGCCCAGGCCCATCCGGTTCAGCCTCGCTGCTACCTCGCGGTTGCGTATGCTAAGGCGCGAGCTGCCGCTGCCATGCGCAAACAGCACCAGGCCCGATGCGGCTTCCGGCAGCGCAAGGTCGCCGGGCAGCACGATATCGGCGATATGTATCTGGACCTGTTCGATCGTGATGTGTGCCATGACAGCCCCCTTGCACCCCTTCCTGTCCTTCCTGTCTTTCCTTGCCGCATGCACGCGGCAAGGGCCCCACGCGGTGGGCCGCCGCGGTCCCTAACCGCCGTTGCCCTCGGCCTGGCCGCCATCCGCCGTGGAGTCATCCTTCACGGTGCCAGTGCACATGCAGCTCGGTCTCGGCATTGCCGTAGTCGATGGTCAGCGTACCGCGAAAGGCATGGTGAATGGCATTGCCGATATCGCGCGCGAGGTGCAATCCGGTGGTGGTGATCACCGTGCCCTGCTCTCCCGATTCAATGCCCATCAGTCGCTCCATCGGATGCTGGGCCCGTAGCTGGGCTTCGCGGTGCCGGACCAGGGCCAGCATCTCGGTCCGATGCGCTGCCTCGAACGGGCCGCCCAGCATCACGGTCCCGGCAGGTGCCTTGTCGGCGATGCGCTGGCATGCCGAGCAGACCAGGGAGGCCGCGCCGGGCGGCACCGGGCGCCATTGCCAGTGCCCGCGCATGTACACGGCATGGCAGGCCGGGCAGCTCGCCAGTGCCGGGGAGGCGGCGGGCTGCTTGTAGCGGTCGGGCATATGCTCGACGGGGAACGGGTTCCAGCGGACCGGCCGGACCTTCATGGATTGTGCGCGGACTTTCATCGATGCCTCTCTCGTCTTTCTCGGGTCATGGATACGCGCGCCTGCGGCGTCTGAGCGACATGTGCCTCGCGGCAACGTAGCCCGCCAGGCGGCGCCTGCCATTAACCATATGCGTCCGGGCAGAGGCCGACTTGGGTTGGATCAAACATTGGCAAGACATCCGGGCCAGACCTCCGGGCGGGGGCGGTCGCGGTACCGCATGGCGCCACCACTGACGGGCGCAATCTCCGTATCGGTCATTTGACCGGTGCCGTTGCACCGGCCTTGCCTGCGATAGTTGTCGCGCACCTGGCGTCACGGGGATACGCGCGATGTTGCGCCTTCCCCCAACACCCGACAGGGGCGCATGACTGTCGAACAACGAGGTTGCCTTTGACTTGCCGGATTTCCCACCCCGCCTGGGTACGTATGTTTCACTGGATCAACGCAGTGGCCGCAATCGCCATGTGCATGAGCGGCTGGCAGGTGTACGAAGCATCGCCAATTTTCGACGCCGTCCGCTTTCCCGCGTCGATCACGCTCGGCGGCTGGCTGGGAGGCGCCCTGCTCTGGCACTTTGCCTTTATGTGGGTGCTGGTGGGCAACCTGGCGCTCTACCTGGCGTTGAGCCTGTCCACCGGCCGGCTGCGCAAGGCACTGTTCCCCGGCTCCATCGGCGCGATCGCGACCGACCTCGCCGCCGCGCTCCGCGGCAGACTCCATCATCACGATGTGACGAAGTACAACGCGGTGCAGAAGCTCGCTTACCTGATCGTGATACTCGATCTCGCGCTGTTGATCTGGTCGGGCCTGGCGATCTGGAAGCCGGTTCAACTGCCGCTGCTGCGCGTGACGATGGGCGGCTTCGACAACGCCCGCATCGTGCACTTCGGTGCGATGAGCGTGCTGGTCGGCTTCTTCGCGGTCCATATCGTCATGGTGGCACTGGTCCCGCGCTCTCTTCTCACCATGCTCCGAGGCAAGGCATCATGACTTCGCGCCGATCTCCGTGGACGCCGGACGCCGCGTCCATCCTCAAGGACGCGCACGGCGAGCTGGCCTCGTCCTCGCGCCGCCGGTTTGGCCGACGCATCCTGAGCCTGGGCGGCCTGGCTCTGCTGTCGGGCTGCGACTTGATCAACGACGAGTCGGTAAACACGATGCTGCGCAGGATCTCGGCATTCAACGACCGTGCCCAGGGGCTGCTGTTCGACCCCCGCCGGCTGGCGCCGACGTATCCGGAGTCGATGATGACCCGCCCGTTCCCGTTCAACGCGTTCTATGACATCGACCAGGTGCCGGAAGTGGACGCAGCGGGCTTTCGGCTCGAACTCGGCGGTCTGGTCAAGGGCAAACGCCTGTGGACGCTCGATGAACTACACGCCCTGCCCCAGCAGAGCCAGGTCACGCGCCATATCTGCATCGAAGGCTGGAGCGCCATCGGCAAGTGGGGCGGCGTGCGTTTCTCCGACTTTCTGCAACGCGCGGGCGCCGATATCACCGCCAAGTATGTGGCACTGCATTGCGCGGACAATTACTGGACCAGTATCGACATGCCAACCGCGCTCCATGCGCAGACACAGCTGACATTGACCTACGACGGCAAGGTATTGCCACCGAAGTATGGCTTTCCGCTCAAGCTGCGCATGCCGACCAAGCTCGGCTACAAGAATGCCAAGCATATCGTCAGCATGACGGTGACCAACGCTTTCCCGGGCGGCTATTGGGAAAACCAGGGCTACAACTGGTTCGGCGGATCTTAAGGCCTCCTGGGCCCTCTTAGGCGCTCTTAAGTCCTCTCAGGCCCTCTCAGGCCTTTTCGAACCGCAAGCCGCCACTCTCCTCCTCAACGCCTGACTCACGGAGTATTCATGTCCATCCATTTCAAGCTCGCCACGTCCATTGCCGCTCTGACCATCGCTGGCACGGTGCTCGCGCAGCCGCCGGCCGGCAAGCCCGAGCGCATTCGTGGCGAAATCGTATCGGTGTCCGGCACCACGCTCAAGGTGCATCGTCGCAGCGGCGATACCGTGACCATTGCGATGAACGACAAGTCGCGTGTCAACGCCGTCAAGGCGATCCAGCTGGCGGACATCAAGCCGGGCTCGTATGTCGGCGCTGCCGCGATGCCCGGACCTGACGGCAAGCTCACCGCGAAGGAAGTCGTGGTGTTTCCGGAAGCCGCCCGCGGCACCGGCGAAGGGCACTATGCGTGGGATCTCGGTGCAAACTCCACCATGACCAATGCCAATGTCGATACGGTGGTGGAAAGCACCAACGGCCGCGATCTCAAGCTCTCCTTCAAGGGCGGTAACAACACCATCAATGTGCCGACCAATGTCCCGGTCGTGACGCTGATTCCGGCCACGCCGGCCGAGCTCACCACGGGCAAGAAGGTGTTCGTGGTGGCCACGCCCGCCAGCACGGGCAGTTACGATGGCCAGATCGTGGTGGTCGAGAAGGATGGCGTGGTGCCGCCGATGTAAAGACTGCCGTCGCCCGAGGCCTGGCTCGACCTGGTGGCGTATAGTGATCGATCCCCTCCCCCCTTCCCCCTTGAATCGATGACCGGTAACGAAGCCAGTCCCTCCCCGCTGCGCGTGTTCGATGTGGTGAAAGCGCTTGCCTTTATCGGCGACCTGAGCATGGGACAGCCGACCGACCATTCGCTGCGCACCGCCTGGCTCGCCGCGAAAATCGCGCAGGCCGCGCGGCTCGACACCGCCACGTGCGATGCCGTGCGCGAGACCTCGTTGCTGCGCTGGTCCGGTTGTACGGCGAATGCCGCCGGCTTTGCCGATGTCTTTGGCGACGATATCCAGGTGCGCAACGCCATGGTGGAAGGCCGCGGGGATTGGGTGGGCCCGCTCGAAGCGCTCGGTGGCCCGGGCGCGGTGCTCACCCCGCTCGCGCAAATCCACTGCGAGGTGTCGGGCGAAATCGCGCGCATGCTGGGCCTGGGGTCCGGCACCGAGGCGGCACTGTGCCGCATCTTCGAAAACTGGGATGGCAGCGGCCTGCCGGCCCAGCTGGCGCGCGAGGCGGTACCCATTGCGGTATGCGTGGTGTCGCTGGCCGGGGACGTGGAAGCGTTCAGCCGGACCTACGGCGTGGAACAGGCGCAGAAGCTGGTCGCCCAACGCGCCGACGCGCGTTATCCGGGCTGGCTGGTCGACGCCGCCATGCCGCAGGTAGCGGACTGGCTGGCGGCATTGCAACGCATGCCGCTCGCCGAGCTTGGCGCCGCGCTGATTACGCGCGACATGGAGCAGACCACCACGGCCGAGCTGATTGCCGATGTGGTCGACCTCAAGCTGCCTTGGATGACGGGCTTCTCGCGCGCGGTCGCGGCAACCGCGGCCGATGGTTGTGCGCGCCTTACGCCCGACAAGGGGACGCATGCACGCGTCTATCTGGCCGGGCTGATTCACGGCATCGGCCGCGCGGCAGTGCCCAACGGCATCTGGAACATGGCCACCCCGCTGCCCGATAGCGCATGGGAGAAGGTCCGGCTGGTACCGTACTGGACCGCGCGCGCGGGCAAGCAGGCCGGCACGCTGGGCGATGCGGCCGAACTCGCCTCGTATGCCTATGAGCGGCTCGACGGATCGGGTTACTTCCGCGGTGCGAGCGGCCAGGCCCTGACGCTCGAGGCGCGCGTGCTGGCGGCTGCGGTGGCATGGGTTGCCTTGCGTTCGGCGCGGCCATGGCGCCCCGCGCTGTCTGCCGAGGCCGCCGCGCAACAGCTGCGCGACGACGTCGCCGATGGCCGGCTATGCGGCGATGCGGTCGAGGCCGTGCTGGCGGACGGTGCGGCCGGCATCCGGCAGAAGCGCAGAACCCCGGCCGTCGGCACCCTGTTGTCGGCACGCGAGACGGACGTGTTGCGGGCCATTTCGCGTGGCGCGACCAACAAGGAGGTCGCGCGCGAGCTTGCACTGAGCCCGAGCACGATACGGACACATGTTGAAAGCGTGTTCCGCAAACTCGAATGCTCGACGCGCGCGGCCGCTACGCTCAAGGCGTCCGCGCTGGGATTGCTCGGATGAGCGTGATGTGATCGACGTTGCAAACAGACCGCGGAAACCGAAGGAGCCGAACGTGGAAGACAAGGATATCCCCCTCGCCAATGACGGGGTGCTATACAGGACGCTGCTGACGGATGACGACTATGCCGTCTCCCGCACGACGGTCCTGCCCGGTGGAGAAACGCAGTGGCACCACCATACCCGCGTGCGTGACCGGTTCATGGTCGTCCAGGGCGTGCTGACGGTCGAGACCAGGACGGGCGACCGGATCGAACGGACGCAGGTACACGATCACTACACGGTGGAGCCCGGCGTGGTCCACCACGTCCGCAACGAGACGTCGACCGAAGTGGTGTACATCAATGTGCAGTCGGGCGGCGCGCGCGATATCGTGCTTGCCTGACGCCGCAGCGCGGACTCAGCCGCCGCGGCCTGTCAGCACCTCGTTGGCGTTGATGATGGCCGTGGCGATCTCTTCGGTGGTCACGCGCTTGCTCATGGCCTGATCGCGAATCAGGTCGTAGGCCGCCCCGTCGCTGATCTGCCGCGTTCGCATCAGGATGCTCTTGGCCTCGGCAATCTGCCGTACGCCTATGAGCTTGCTCTCCAGCTTGCGGATCTTGCGCGTGGCGTTGGTCTTGTCGCCATGCAACTGCCGCGCCACCACCAGCGCCGACAACAAGCCGAACGAGCGCACCGGCGAGGGCAACACCGCCTGGGCGCCGATATGGAGCACGGTCTCGACAATGGTCGGGTTCTCGTAGGTGACCACCGCGATCAGCGTCGGCACCACATCCTCGCGCAGCCACTCGAATCCCAGCTCGATGCAGTCGGGGCGTACCGCCAGGAAGATGGCATCCACCTTCTCTGGCAGGGCCGGCAGCGGCGGCCAGAACGCCTGGACCTGGCAGCCGATCCGTTGCAACTGCCCGGTCAGCTGTTTGCCATCGGCATCGTCCGGATGAAACACGAGCACGCGCAGCGTGCGCAGGTCCTTGAGGATCTGCGGCGTCGCGCGGATCGTGCGTCGCTGCCCTTCGCTACCCATCTATAGCTCCAGCGACGTCAACGTCGTGGTCCAATCCCCGAGCGAATGGGTGACCAGATACGGATCGGGATGCACGGGGCGGGTGGCTTCCCGCACGATCGTGAACTGTCCCTTGGAATTGGCAACGCCGATGCGTGGGTACAGGCAGGTATGGTGGTTGGACGGCTCGATCTGCACGCGCCCCTGCGGTGCGTCGAACTCGCTGCCGAGCAGGTGCGGCAGGATGTTGGTGATTTCGTCGTCGCCGGATTGGCGGAACGCGTTGGCGAACATATGCATCTGGAAGTACGCGGCCTCCCAGCACAGGTTCGGCACCGAATCCTGGCCGAAGCGGCGGCGCAACCGTTCCAGGCAACGGAGGTTGTCCGGGCGCTGGATCGACTGGAAGTACGGCGCGGCCGTGATATGCCCGGTGGCGACATCCGCGCCCATTTGCGAGATTTCCGCCTCGGACGTGGTCAGGCTGGCGATCGGCATGGTACGGGGGTCGAGCCCCGCTTCCGCATAGGCGCGATAGAACGCCGCGGTGGAATTGCCGACCACCGTCGAAAAAATGAAATCGGGACGCTTGTTGACGATATCGTCGACGATGGGCCGGAAATCGGCCTCGGTGGCGTCGAGCGGCACATAGCGCTCCCCCACCTTCTCGCTGCCCTGCCGCTGCAGCACGAGTTCGCCCATGATGCGATTGGACTCGTACGGATAGATATAGTCGGAGCCGACCAAGTACACGCGCGCACCGAAATTCGCGGTCATGAACTCGGCCAGCTGCACGCTGTTCTGGTTTGGTGCCGCACCGGTATAGATGATGTTGTTCGAGAACTCGAAGCCCTCGTAGAGCGTGGGGTAGAACAGCAGCCGGTTCCACCGCTCCACCACGGGCAGCACGGCCTTGCGGCTGCTGGACATATAGCAGCCAAACAGCACGTTGACCTTGTCCTGCACGATCAGCCGCTCGGCCATGCGCGCATAAACCGCTGGCGAAGACTGCGCATCGTAGACCACGGGCACCAGTTCCCGCCCGTCGAGGCCGCCGGCTTCGTTGATCTCCTCGATGGCGAGCAGCGAGCCCTGCAGCTGCGAATGGCCGATGGTCGACGTCGCGCCGGTCTCGGAGAACAGCACCCCAACGCGTACCGGATCAAGATTGGCCATGGCAACCACCTTCCAATGTTGCTGCGTCGAACCGGGGCACCCGCTGCGCCACATCCATGCTTTCCTCGATCTTTCCTAATTGGCAACGATTCGAGCATATATCGCGCTCAAGCGCACAGGCAAGACCTGCGACGAATCGGCAATGCAGTAGTTTCCATGACCGAAGATCGTGCGCGCGTAGCCGGCGGCCCCGCTGTCGACCACCACGCCCGAGGTGTGGATGCCCTGCCGCCGCGCGGACCGCACCGCCTGACGCGCGTCCTCGGGCAGGTAACGGGCGTCGTGGACGTCGATGTCGGCCGGTGCGCCGTCGGTCACCACCAGGATTGCCCGATGCGGGCAGGCCTCGGCCAGCAGGAAGGATGCGGCGTGGCGCATGGCCGCACCGAGGCGCGTCGAGTATGCCCCGCGCATCGACAGGACCGCGCGTTCCGCCACGGCATCGAGCGGCTGGCCAAAGTCGAGTAGCCGGAAGTAATTGACGCACGCGCGTGTATCGGAGGAAAACCCGTGGATAGCCACCCGGTGCCCACAAGCGAGCGCGGCCCGGGCCAGCAGCAGCGTCGCGGTCTTCTCCGTATCGAGTACCGACAGCGTCGCGCCCGGAGCGACGTCGTTGGTCGACCGGGACATATCGACCAGCAGCAGCAGGCTCAGCGGCCGCATGCCGCGTCCCGGCCGGATAAACAGACGCGGCTCGGGGCGCAGGCCGCGGCGGCGTTCCACCAGCATCGCGATGGCGGCATCGAGGTCGAGCGTCTCGCCTTCCAGTTGCCCGCGCAAGCGCCCGTCGCGCGACAGTTCCGCGCGGGTCTTGAGGGCGACGCGGCCCACCGCCGCCTGTATGGGCGGGGGCGCCGACGTCGACGCGTGCGACGCCTGCAGCGCACAGGGTTGTTCGACCACCGTGCACCAGTCGTCGCGATATCGTTCCAGCCGGTGGTCCCATTCCGGATATCGCGTGCTGCGCTCGGCCTCGGTGGCCTCGGTAGCCGGCGGTGCGGCAGCCGGTGGTGGCGGCGGGCGCTCCGAGGCCAGTTCCAGCGGCGCCTCGTCCTGGCCGGACTCGCTCGCGCCGAATTCCCATAGATAGCTGTTGTCGTCGCGGTAGGCGGCCGGCACCACGTAGCTGTTCAGGTCGAAGCGCACGCGCATCTGGCCGAGGTCGTTGGCCAGCACCGATGCGGCCTGCCGGAACGCAGCATAGTCGTCGAGGCGGTCATGCAGTGCGCGGAAGCGCTCGCGCGCCTTGTTAACCCAATGATTGTCGTCCTGCCAGGCGTCGTCGAGCAGTGCCACGCTCATACGCGCGATCAGGGCGCCGAACGACAGCCCGTCGCGCTGCACGGTCGCACGCAGCGTGGGCAGCAGCCAGGCGCGCAGTCCCGGATAGCGACGCATCATCAGACTGTCGACGCGGGCGTCTTCCACGGCGGAGATCACTGCCACGCTCATCGGCTTCAACCCGGTCGGGCGCAGCCCGGCGGGCGAGAACAGCAGATGGCCGGCGGCATGGGCGACCGCGGCCCGACGCACGGCGTAGACGGGATCAGGGGGCGGCAACCCGTCGCCGTGCGGCAGCAACAGATGCGCGGGACGCAAGACCGGCCGCCGGATGCGCGCCGACGTACTTACCGCGGCGCCGGTGCCGCACAACGCGGTCAGCAGCCATGCCAGGGCCGGCGACAGTCCCGATGCCGATGCCGACGCCGGCGCCGGTGGAAGCGGTTGCGATGCGGTCGCGAGCGGCAGTGCGCCCATCATGCAAAGGTCGCGTCGACCATCTCGCGAATCGCCAGGGCCATGTCCGGATCGTCGGTCAGCGCATGCGTCATGGTCATGTCGCAGCTGTCGCGCGGACTGACGCCCGAGCGCACCAGCGTGCCCGCGTAGATCAGCATGCGCGTGGAGGCACCCTCGTCCAGGCCGCGATCCTTGAGGGCGCGCGTGCCGTGCGCCAGCGCTACGAGTTGTGCAGCCAACGCCGGCGGGATGCGGGCCTCGGCAGCGACGATCGCGGCTTCGGTGGCGGCATCGGGGTAGTCGAACGACATCGCCACGAAGCGTTGGCGCGTCGATGGCTTCATGTCCTTGGTCCGGCTCTGGTAGCCCGGGTTGAACGACACCACCAGCTGGAAATCGGCATGTGCGTGCACGAGTTCGCCTTTTTTCTCCAGCGGCAGCAGGCGGCGGGCATCGGTGAGGGGATGGATGATGACCGTGGTGTCCTGCCGCGCCTCGACCACCTCGTCGAGGTAGCAGATAGCCCCGGCGCGGACCGCCGTGGTCAGCGGGCCGTCATGCCAGGCGGTGCCGTGGGCGTCCAGCAGATAGCGTCCCACCAGGTCCGAGGTGGTCATGTCCTCATGGCAGGCCACCGTGATCAGCGGCTTGCGCAGCTTCCACGCCATGTACTCGATAAACCGGGTCTTGCCACAGCCGGTCGGCCCCTTCAGTACGGTGGGCAGCCGGTGCGCATAGGCGTGCATGAACCACGCCACCTCGCTGCCGGTGGGGCGGTAAAACGGTTCCTGTTCGATGCAGTACTCGGCGATGGTGCTGGACATGGGAGATGACATTGCCTGGTTGTCATGCGTGGTGCGTGCGGGGTCCGCGCATGGCATCCGCCCCGCGCGGATGCCATGCGGCGGCGATCAGCGATGCTCGGCCGGCTCGTGGGGAATGCCCTCGATCGGGCATTCGGGCGTGCCGATGGTGGAGCGCGTCAGCGACTCGACCATCTTGCGCGTGCCTTCGGGATCGTTGACCCACTTGCCGTAGAACTCGAACGGACACGCGGCCACGCCCTGCGCGCCTTCGCCGGAGTTGAGCTTGCCGGTGTAGCCACGATGCAGCAGCTTGAACAGGTGGTTGTTCGACTGCTGGTTCTTGCGCGCGTCGCGAATCAGGCTCAGCGAGAACTCGCCGTACTGGATGCCCATTTCTTCGGCTCCGCATTCGCCCAGCGTGCGGCCGTCAAAGCCGATCAGCGACGAGCCGCCGAAGTACGAGTACACGCCGTCGAAGCCGGTGGCATTGGCCACTGCTACATAGCAGTTGTTCATCCACGCCATGGTGCGCGCCACCATCATCTGCTGGTCGCGGGCGGGATACATGTAGCCCTGGCAACGCACCACCAGTTCGGCGCCGCGCATCACGCAATCGCGCCAGATCTCGGGGTAGTTGCCGTCGTCGCAGATGATCAGGCTGAGCTTGAGCCCCTTGGGGCCTTCCGAGACGTACGTGCAATTGCCCGGATACCAGCCCTCGATCGGGGCCCACGGCATGATCTTGCGATACTTCTGCACGATCTCGCCGTGGTTGTTCATCAGGATCAGCGTGTTGTACGGCGCCTTGTTGGGATGCTCCTCGTGCCGCTCGCCGGTCAGCGAGAACACGCCCCAGACGTTGGCCTTGCGGCAGGCCGCGGCGAAGATCTCGGTCTCCGCGCCGGGAATCTCGGAGGCCGTGTCGTACATCTCCTTGGCGTCATACATGATGCCGTGAGTGGAGTACTCGGGAAACACCACCAGATCCATGCCGGGCAGGCCCTGCTTCATGCCGACCAGCATCTCGCCGATCTTGCGCGCGTTGTCGATCACCTCGGCCCGGGTATGGAGCCGCGGCATCTTGTAGTTGACCACTGCCACGCCCACGGTGTCTTTCGAGCTGCCAATATCGCCATGTCTCATCTCACTGCTCCTTGTCGGGAAAAAGCCGTCAAACGGGGGAAACCATCAAACGGTCAGGAATGACCGGATCTTGTCCGGGTCCAGGGTGTCGCGTTCCGCCTCATGCACCAGGCGGCCACCGTCGATCACCAGAAAGCGGTCCGCCAGGTCGAGCGCAAAGCTCAGCACCTGCTCGGACACGACAATCGAAAAGCCGCGCTCCTGGCGCAGCGTGTTGAGCGTGCGGGCAATCTCCTTGATGATGGAGGGCTGGATCCCCTCGGTCGGTTCGTCGAGAATCAATACCTTGGGGTCGGACACCAGTGCGCGCGCGATCGCGAGCATCTGCTGCTGGCCGCCGCTGAGATTGCCGCCACGCCGGTGGCGCATTTCCTGCAGCACCGGAAAGCAGCGGTAGATATAGGACGGCACGGCGCGATAGCCCGAGGTCTCGGTGCCGGTCAGGATGTTCTGCTCTACCGTCAGCATCGGAAAGATCATGCGGCCCTGCGGCACGAAGGCGAGGCCCTGCCGCACGCGCGCATGGCCGCGCAGGCCGGCGAGCTCCGCCCCATTGAGCCGGATGCTGCCCGATCGCGCCGGCAGCATGCCGATCAGGGCCTTGAGCAACGTGGTCTTGCCCATGCCGTTGCGTCCCATGATGGCCACGGCCTCGCGTTCGCGCACCGCGAACGAGACATCGCGGATAACCTGCGATTCGCGATAGGCGACATTGAGTTGACTGACTTCCAGCATGTGCGCTCCTAGTGCCCAAGATAGACGTCGATCACGCGCTGGTCGGCCTGCACCTGCGCGACCGTGCCTTCGCTGAGCAGCTTGCCCTGGTGCAGCACGGTCACCTTGCGCGCGATGCGGCGCACAAAGTCCATGTCGTGCTCGATCACGATCACCGACTTGCCCTGCGCGATGCGGTTCAGCAGATCGGCCGTGAGCTCGCGTTCGCGCGGGCTCATGCCAGCCACCGGCTCGTCGAGCAGCAGCAGCTTGGGCTCCTGCATCAGCAACATGCCGATCTCGAGCCACTGCTTCTGGCCATGGCTCAGGCGCCCAGCCTTGTCGTCGAGGTGGTCGCGCAGGAAGACCGTGTCCGCTACCTCATGGATGCGCGCCACGATGTCCGCCCTGCGGCGGAAGAACACCGAGCGCAGGATGCCCTGGGCATGCGGTAGCGAGATCTCGAAGTTCTCGAACACCGTGAGGTCCTCGTACACCGACGGCGTCTGGAACTTGCGGCCGACGCCGGTCCGTACGATTTCGTGCTCGGACATCGCCGACAGCTCGTGCCCGTCGAACACGACCTTGCCGGCCGAGGGGCGCGTCTTGCCGCAGATCATGTCGAGCAGCGTGGTCTTGCCGGCACCGTTGGGGCCGATGATCACGCGCAATTCGCATGGCTCCACGCGCAGGCGCAGGTTGTCCACGGCGCGGAAGCCGTCGAACGAGACCGTCAGCCCCTCCACCTCCAGGCAGCCGGGCATGCTGCCGGTGACCGGATCCGCCATGCCAGGGATGGCAGCCATGTCTTCCATGTTGATCTCGACGTTCATATCTGCACTGAGGTTCGCGTTCATCGGCCGCTCCTCGCCGGCGCGGCCGCGCGACGCGGCCGCTCGATCCATCCCGCCAGTCCGTTGGGCATGGCCACCACCACGAGAATGAAGATGGCGCCGAGAAAGTAGAGCCAGATTTCCGGGAATGCCTCGGATAGCCACGATTTGAGGAATCCCACCAGCAGCGCGCCGATCACCGCGCCGGGTACCGACAGTCGCCCGCCCACCGCGGCAAAGATGACCATTTCCACCGAGGTGACCACGCCCACTACATTCGGCGAGATCAGCCCCACCTGCAGCGTGTAGAAGGCGCCGCCGATGGCGCTCAGGATGGCCGCAAGCATGAACACGAAGGCCTTGAAATGCGCCGTGTTGTAGCCGCTGAAGCGCACCCGGTCCTCGCTGTCGCGAATCGCGATCAGTACCTTGCCAAAGCGGCTGCGCAGCAGCGCCACGGCCAGTGCCATCAGCACCGATACGGTCGCTGCCTCGATCCAGTACAGCGTGCGACGCGCCGCGTCACCGACGATGTCCATGCCCAGCAGCGTGCGGAAATCGGTCATGCCATTGGCACCACCGGTATCGCCCTGCTGGCCGATGATCAGCACGGTCAGCGTGGTGGCCAGGCACAGCGTGATGATGGCGAAGTAGACGCCGCTGACACGCCGCTTGAACACCGCATACGACAGTCCGTAGGCCAGCACCGCCGGCAGCACGAGGATCAGCACCACGGTGGCCGCCAGGCTGTGGAACGGCTCCCACCAGAGCGGCAGCTTCTCCACGCTGCTCCAGACCATGAAGTCGGGCAGGTCGGGCGCGGACGCCTCGAGCTTGAGGAACATCGCCATCATGTAGCCGCCCAGGCCGAAGAAGATACCCTGGCCAAGACTCAGGATGCCGCCGTAGCCCCAGGTGATGACGATGCCGATGGCGACGAAGGCAAAGGCCAGATACTTGCCGACGAGGTTGAGGCGGAAGTCGTCGAGCGCCAACGGCAGCAACAGCAGCAGTGCGATGACGAAGGCGAGCGTCGCGAGGTCGGTCTTGCGCAGGAAGGTGGTCATGGCGGTCACCGGCGCGCTTTGCGGGCGAACAGCCCGTTGGGACGGAAGTACAGCGCGGTGATGACCAGCAGCAGGATCGTCACCTTGGCCATCGATCCGCTCATCAGGTACTCGAGCGTGGTCTGCGACTGTGCAATCGAGAAGCCCGACAAGGCGGTGCCGATCAGGCTCTGCACGCCGCCGAACACCACCACGATGAACGAGTCGACGATATAGAGCTGTCCGGTGCCCGGGTTGGTCGAGCCGATCATCGTGAAGACGCAGCCGGCAATGCCTGCCAGGCCCGATCCCAGCGCGAACGTGGCGGCATCGACGCGGTCCGTGTTGATGCCCACCGCATCGCTCATGGCGCGGTTCTGCGTGACGGCACGCACGCGCAGGCCCCACCGTGTGCGATACAGCAGCAGGTACACGCCCACCGCCACCACCGCGGTGAGCCCGATCACGAAGATGCGGGTCAGCGGCAACTGGATATCGGGCACCGGCTCCCAGGCGCCGGCCAGCCATGACGCCAGCGGCACGCTGACTTCCTGCGGGCCGAACACCGAGCGATAGGTCTGCTGCAGGATCAGGCTCAGGCCCCAGGTGGCCAGCAACGTGTCGAGCGGACGATCGTAGAAGAAGCGGATAAAGCCGCGCTCCAGCACATAGCCGGCCGCAAAGGTGGTGAGGAAGGCCACGGGAATGGCCACGAACAGGTAACCATCCATCCATTGCGGGGCGTGCAGTTCAAAGGCCCGCGCGGTCAGGTACGTCATGTAGGCCCCGAGCGCCATCAGTTCGCCGTGCGCCATGTTGATGACGCCCATCAGCCCGAATACGATGGCCAGCCCGATCGCCATCAGGAACAGGATGGTGAACAGGCTGAAGCCGTTGAAGACCTGCATCGCGATGATGTCGATATTCATGCTGCGTCTCCGTTCGCAATGCGTCAGACCTTGGGGAACGGATTGGGCTCGATCAGGCTGGGCGACTCCCACACGATGTCGAACTGCCCGTCGGCGCGCGCGCGGCCCACGCGCACCTTCTTCCAGACATGGTGATTGGTGGCATGCACACGCACCTCGCCTTCGGGTGCGTCGATGGTTACGCCGCCGGCGGCGGCCAGCACCTTGTCCGGCTCGAAGGACCTGGCCTTCTCCACCGCCAGTTTCCACAGGTAGACGCTGTTGTAAGCGACTTCCATCGGGTCACCGATCACGCGCTCCTGCCCGTACCTGGCCTTGAAGGCCTTGACGAAGCGCTCGTTGGCGGGGTTCTTGAGACTCTGGAAGTAACCCATGCAGGCGTAGTAGCCGACCGCGTTGTCCTTGCCGATGCCTTCGATCTCGTTCTCCGAGACCACGGTCGAGAGCAGCGTGATCTTGCTGCCGTCAAGGCCTGCGGCGCGCAACTGCTTGTAGAACGCCACGTTGGAGCCGCCCACCACGGTGCTGTAGATGCAGTCTGGCCTGGCGGCCTTGATCTTGTTGATGATCGACGAGAACTCGGTGTGGCCGAGCGGCGCATATTCCTCGCCGGCGACCTTGCCGCCCTGACGCGCGATGGCGGCCTTGGCGATCTTGTTACAGGTGCGCGGATAGATGTAGTCAGAGCCCACCAGGAAGATGGACTTGCCCTTCTCGCGCGCCATCCAGTCGATGGCGGCGATGACCGATTGCGTGGCTTCCTGCGAGGGGTAGATGACGTGCTTGTCCTGCTCCTGGCCTTCGTAGTAGGTCGGGTAGAACAGCAGGCCGTTGGCGCGCGCCAGCGCGGGCAGTACCGCCTTGCGCGAGGCCGACGTATAGCAGCCGATGATTGCCGCGCACTTGTCGCGCTCCAGCAGCTTGCGCGCCTTCTCGGCAAAGATCGGGTTCTCGCTGGCACCGTCTTCCACCACTACCTCGATCTTGCGGCCCATCACGCCGCCGGCGCCGTTGATCTGATCGACCGCGAGCTTCTCTGCATCGACCAGCGATGCCTCCGCGATGGCGATCGTGCCGGACAGCGAATGCAGCAGGCCCAGCTTCACCACCTCCTGCGCACGCGCCATGCGCGGCAGGACCAGTCCTCCCGAGGCGGCACTGAGTGCCACCAGCGAACCTGCTGTCTTGACAAAACGGCGACGATCGAAGCGGCTCATTTCACTCTCCTAAGGCCAGGAATAGGTGTTGTCGGTCTTCTTGCCGCGTGGGCTGGCCTTGTTTCAGGCAAGGCTCCGCCCTGGTTGCCGCGGCATCCATCTGCAAAACATGCTGCAAGGTGAGAAAACAAAAAAAGCCCGAGCCGGTAGCAACCGGTGAACTGCACCCCAAGAGTTGGACACTGATCCAACCCTTGGGGTGTTTTTCATGGCGAAGCACGACGAGCAATTGAAGCTCAGAGTAGTAAAGCGATATCTGGCCGGAGGTATAGGCTTTAGGGAGCTAGCGCGGGAGTATGGGGTGGGCCGTACGCTGGCCCGCGAGTGGGTTGCGCTGCATGAGCTTCACGGTCGACGCGGGTTACGACGCAAGGGGCACAGCAAGTACAGCGCGGAATTCAAGCTGGCGGTGCTTGAAGGCATCCAGCGGGACAACCTGTCGCAATCTGAGGCGCGAGCGATCTGGGGGATTCGTGATCCGGGTGCCATCAGCCGTTGGGAGCGCCAGTATCATGAGGGTGGTCTGCCTGCACTATTGCCTCGTCCCAAGGGACGTCCCCGGAAGATGCCGAACTCATCACCACCCGAACCCATTGCGCCGGAATCCGAACAGGACCAGCGTACCCGTGAGCAGTTGCTCAAGGAGAACGAATACCTGCGCGCGGAGGTGGCGTACCTAAAAAAACTCGATGCCTTGATTCGAGCGGAGCAGCGTCAGGCGCCGCGCGCAAAGCGCAAGTAGTACTCGAATTGAGGCAGCATCATCCATTGGCCGTTCTGCTGGCGGTGGCAGGACTGGCGCGCAGCACCTTCTACTATCAGCAGAAGGCCCTGCTGGCAGGAGACCGTTACGCTGAACTCAAGCAGCGCATTCGAGCGATCTATGAGCGCCATCGAGGCCGATATGGCTATCGGCGCATTACTGCGGCAATTCGGCAGGACGGCGAGGTAGTCAATCACAAGTTGGTCCGGCGCCTGATGCTGCAGTTGGGCCTGAAGTCGCTGGTACGACCGAAGAAATACCGCTCTTACCGGGGAGGGCTCGGACTGGCAGCTCCGAACCTGCTCAACCGACAGTTCGCCGCACAACGGCCTAACGAGAAATGGGTAACGGACGTAACCGAGTTCAACGTGAAGGGGCAGAAGTTGTACCTGTCGCCGGTCATGGATCTGTACAACGGCGAGATCGTCGCGTGGCAGAGTTCCACACGGCCCACGTTCGATCTGGTCAGCGGCATGCTGAAGAAAGCGATCTCACGCCTCAAGCGTAGTGAGCGGCCATTGTTGCATTCGGATCAGGGCTGGCAATATCGGATGCCCGCCTATCGACGGCTCCTGGGCAAAAAGGTCCGTCAGAGTATGTCCCGTAAGGGAAATTGCCTCGACAATGCCGCGATGGAAAGCTTCTTCGGAACGCTCAAGTCGGAGTTCTTCTACCTGAACGAGTTCGACAGCGTGAAGCAGTTGCAAAGTGGGATCCGACAATACATCCACTACTACAACAACGAACGTATCCGACTGAAGCTAAAAGGGCTGAGTCCCGTGCAGTACAGGACCCAGCCCTTGCAAGCCTAGTCTTCTTGAACCGTCCAACTTCTGGGGTTCAGTTCACGGTTCGGGCTTTTTTGCCTTGCGCTCCGCTGGCGATATTGGCAGCTAGCGCTTCAAGTTCATTGTCGACTTCGCGTCGACGTGAGATTTATAGCATATGGATTCTTGCGCGGTGTAGGGATTTTCACCGAGGCATGCAATTTCACCGTGGCGGGGCGCACGTGCGCTGATATGGCGCGAACCTGGCGCAAGTTCGCACACGCATGGCACATTGCGGCGCATGACGTGCGTGTTCGGTGCAGCCGCCGGGCCATCTTCCGGTGATTCCGGCACAGCCGCCTCCCGTGCGCAGCGCGATGAAAGGTCTTGCCTCACCGCACCGGCGATGGCGATGGCGATGACGGCGGGACGGACTCACCCGCGCGCAGCCGCTGGTATTCCGCCAGGCGCCGCTGCACATCCGGGTCGAAAAACGCCGGGCCGCCATCGCCGCGATACTTGTCGCGCAGGCCGGCACGTTCCCATGCCTCGAGGTCCTTGCGGACTTCCTCGCGTGTCAGGCCAGCGGGTGCGCTTGCGTCCGCGGCACGCGCTACGGGCGTCATGGCGAGGATGGCGATGGCAGCGGCGAATGCCACGCGGGGCACGGGCGTCAAACGTGTCGAAGGGATCATGGCATCGGTGGGGCGCACGGCATGGCTGCGATCCGCCATGCCGTGCGCCGGTGCGGGGGGCGATGCTCCGATCGTAGTGCACGGAACCGGTTTGCGACAGGACCGCATCGCATGCCATGCGTCACCACCCTGCCTCGCCACCCTCGGGCGCCACCGGCCACCGCAAGTCCGATGGAGGGATTGCCGCGGCCAGGGCGCCGCGTCGCCGCACGGGGTACCATACGAGCCCCGCCAGAGGATCGAACCGAATTGCCCGACGCCGTGACGTCACCTCGCCACATACACCGCATCGTCCCCGCCCTGCAACGCGAGATTGCCGCCTGCGCCCACTGTGCCGACCTGCCGGCCGGGCCCCGGCCGGTGACGCAGTTCAGCGCCACCGCGCGCATCGTGGTGATCGGCCAGGCGCCGGGGGCGCGCGTGCATGCCAGCGGCGTGCCGTTCGACGACGCCAGTGGCGACCGCCTGCGTGACTGGATGGGCGTCAGCAAGGACGAGTTCTACGACGCCGCGCGCATTGCGCTCGTGCCGATGGGGTTTTGCTATCCCGGCAAGGGCAAGAGCGGGGATCTGCCGCCGCGGCGCGAGTGCGCGCCACGCTGGCATGCGCGCGTGATGGCGTGCCTGCCGGATGACCGGCTGACGCTGCTGGTCGGCAGCCATGCCCAGGCCGCGTATCTGCCACGGCAGCCGAAGCTGTCAATGACCGACGCGGTGGCCGGCTTCGAGCGCTTCGGGTCCAACCTGATGCCGTTGCCGCATCCTTCCTGGCGGGTGGTGCTCTGGATGCGCCAGCATCCGTGGTTCGAGGCAAGCGTGCTGCCCGCGCTGCAGGCCGCGGTGCGGGCCCGGCTGTAGGGTCCGGGCTGTAGGGTCCGGGCTGTAGGGTCCGGGCTGTAGAGCCCGGCTGTAGAGCCCAAACGCAGGGCACAAAAACGCGGTCCCCAAAAATACGGGCCGCAAGGCGGGCACGCCTCAGGCCGGCATCAGCGCCCATCCGCCGGCCTGCAATTCCTCTCTCATCAGGCCCGCAATCCATTTGCGGCGCTCCTCGTCCATGCGGCTGCGGATCGCGCCCACGCTGATGGCGGCGTAAGTGCCGGGAGTGACCTGGAACGACATGCCGACCCCGCTCACGCCGGTCGCCACCAGATTGTCCGTGCATGCATAGCCCTGCTGACGAATCTGCCCCGCCTGGCGGCGCAGGTGCGACAGCGCGCTACGTTCCGGCGGCAACTCGCCCGCGTGGCGCGCGTGAAAGCTTTCGAGCTCTGCATCGGAGAGCGTCGCCATCAGCGCCGTACCCGCCGAGCCGACCCCAAGCAGGCGCAGCCCGCCCACCTGCAACACCAGCGCCTTGATGGGAAAAGCGCCCTGCTCGTAATGGACGCAATGCGCATAGTCCCCGTTGCGCACCACGAGGTAGACGGTATCCTCGGTACGGCGCGCGATGCGGATCATGGTGGGACGGCAGCGCTCCATGATCGGCACGCGGCTCATGGTGGCCAATCCCAGTTGCATGGCTTCCAGCCCGAGCCGGTACAGCTTGCCGTCGTCACGCGCAACCATGCCGCCCTGCACCAGCGAGGTCAGCAGCCGGTACGCGGTGGCGCGGTCCAGCCCGGTCGCGGCCACCAGCGAAGCCAGCGAAATGCCGCGCTCATGATTGAGGCCGACCAGCTTGAGGAGGTCGATCGCGCGGAACACCGCCTGGGCGCCGCGCATGCGTTCGTTAGGGTTTTCACTATTCACAATGTGAACTCCTGCGGAAGGACGAGAGCGTCTACTAGACAACATATCGGCTGAAATCGCCATGAAACGGCGCCTCATCCGCAATACGCGTGTATTCGATATTCACATCGTGAACGAATTCGCATGCGACGTTTTACCATGCGGGCGTCTGCTGTGGATACTGTGCATGCAGTCATAACGATACGAGAGAGACCAGGAGACACGATGAGACGCGCACAGTTCATTGCCGCAGCCTGCCTTGCGCTGCTGGCACCGGGGATCGCAGTGGCCCAGCCAGACGCCTATCCGTCACGGCCGGTGAAGCTGCTGGTGGGATATCCGCCCGGCGGCGCCTCCGACACCATCAGCCGCATCGTGGGCCAGGAGATGTCCAGGCTCACCGGCCAGTCGTTCGTCATCGAAAACCGTCCCGGCGTGGGCGGCATGCTGGCCATGGGCATGGTGGCCAAGGCACCCGCCGATGGCTATACCCTGGGCCTGGCGGTGAGCGGCACGCTGACCATGGGCCCTCATCTGCAGAATGCAAAGCTCTACGATCCGCTCAACGACTTTGCGCCGATCGGCATGGTGGCCAAGGCACCCATGGTGCTGCTGGCGGGACCGGCCAGCGGCTATGAGAGTGTCGACGCCGTGGTGCGCGACGCCAGGCAGAAGCCCGGTCAGCTGATGTTCGCGTCGGGCGCGCAGGCGTTCGAGCTGGCGCTGCAGCTGTTCAAGTCCAAGGCGGACGTCGACATCACGACGGTGTCGTATCAGGGCGGCGCACCAGCCTCGATCGACGTCATGTCCGGCCGCGCGCAGCTGATGGTGGACACCATTGGCGCGCAGCAGGAGAACATCAAGGCGGGCAAGCTCAAGGCGCTGGCAGTGCTCGACAGCACGCGCTCGCCGCTCGCGCCCAATGTGCCGACCATGATCGAAGCGGGCGTCAAGGGCTATGAGGCGCTCGGCTGGACCGCGCTGGTCGCGCCCAAGGGCACGCCCCCCGCGGTGGTCCAGAAGCTCAACACGATGCTCCAGGAGGTGCTGAAGATGCCGCAGGTCAAGCAGAAGCTGGACGCGCTTGCCTTTGAGCCGTGGCCGGGCACGCCGCAGTTCATGCAGAAGACCGTCGCCGCCGAATACGCCAAATGGGGCGAGGTGGTCCGCACCTCGGGCATGAAAGCCAAGTAACTCCTTTTTCCTTCCTCCTCCCCGTCTGTCAACCGGTCCGGCAGCCACCGAGGTGGCCTGCCGCGGCCCTCCCTTTGTCCGGAACATGCTGATGAACCACGCCGACAACAAGACCCAAGACCACCACGACCGCAGCTTTCCGAGCACCGACGGGCCCGCTCTCGCCGCCGCGCATGGCGACTGGATACGCGAGCTCGACGCGGCGCTGCCCAGCGCCAATGTGCCGACGCTGCTGATGGTGCTGGTGCATCTGACCGGCGACCGGCGCTGGCTGTCCGAGCGCTACCAGTGCACCCATATCCGCGGCATCGACGATCACGACACCGGTGGCTTGCCCGACGACGTGCAGCAGGAAGTCCGCGCCGCGGCACGCGACGCGCTGCTTGCGTGGAAGGCGGGCCGCCCCGCCGCCCTGCCCGCCCCCGAGATCGACGAGCTGGTGGATATGATGCGGCGTAGCGTCGGCGAAGAGGTGCCGGCATCGTACGGGCCGATGGTCGGCGCGTGGCTGGGTCTCGACCGCGAGTTCCGCATCGACCAGCGCGACGCCTATCGCGTGCCCGACAACTTCCACGTGATCGTGATCGGCGCGGGCGTGGCCGGCCTCTGCGCATCGATCCGCCTGCGCGGCGCGGGCATTCCCCCACACCGTGATCGAGAAGAACGGCGAGGTCGGCGGCACCTGGTACGAGAATCGCTATCCGGGCGCCGGGGTCGATACGCCCAATCATATCTATTCTTACTCGTTCGCCAAGGCCGACTGGACGCGCTACTTTGCCCTGCGCGAGGAAATCCAGGCGTACTTCGTCGACGTTGCCAACCGCTTTGGCGTGCGTCCGCACGTGCGCTTTCATACCAAGGTGGAATCGGCGGTCTACAACGAGAGCGCGATGGACTGGACCGTGCGCGTGACCGATGGCGAAGGCAATGCCGACGTGCTGCGGGCCAACGTGGTGATCAGCGCGGTCGGCCTGCTCAACGTGCCGAAGATGCCGGACATCCCGGGTCTCGACGGCTTCCAGGGACCCTGCTTCCATAGCGCACGGTGGCCCGAAGGGCTCGACGTGACTGGCAAGCGCGTGGCCGTGATCGGCAATGGTGCCAGCGCGATGCAGATCGTGCCGGCGATCGCGCCGAAGGTGGCGCAGGTGACCGTATTCCAGCGTTCCCGGCAATGGGCCGCGCCGTTCGAGCGCTTCCAGAAACCGGTGCCCGCGGCCGCGCGCTTCCTGCTGAAGGAGGTGCCCTACTACCAGCCGTGGTATCGCCAGCGGCTGGCCTGGATCTTCAATGATCGCATCCATGCCTCGCTGCAGATCGACCCGGCCTGGCCACATCCGGAACGCTCGATCAATCGCCGCAATGACAAGCATCGCGAGTACTTTGTCGACTACGTCAAGCAGGAACTCGGCGCACGCCAGGAGCTGTTGCCGCACGTCTTGCCCGACTACCCCCCGTTCGGCAAGCGCATGCTGATGGATAACGGCTGGTTCCGCACCGCCACGCGCGACAACGTGCGCATCGTCAACGACGGCATCGCGCGCGTCGACGGCCATGCCGTGGTCACCGCGAATGGCGAGCGGCACGAGGCCGACATCCTGGTGGTCTGCACCGGCTTCGACGCGGTCAATCTGCTGTCGTCGTTCCGGCTGCAGGGGCGCGGCGGCCGCAACGTGCGCGAGCACTGGGACGCGCAGGGCGCGCAGGCCTACCTCGGCGTCGCGACCCCGGGCTTCCCGAACTTCTTCATGCTGGCGGGCCCCAATACGGCGCTGGGCCATGGCGGCAGCGTGGTGGCCCTGCTCGAGACGCAGGTGCAATACGTGATGTCGTTGCTGAAGGCGGCGCTGAACAGCCATGAGGGCGGCTTCGAGATCGAGGTACGGCAGGACGTGCACGACGCCTACAACGAGCGCGTGCAGGAGGCGCATGCACGCATGATCTGGACGCACAAGGGCATGTCCAACTGGTATCGCAACGCCAAGGGTCGCGTGGTGGCGCCCACGCCGTTCCGCAACGACGACTACTGGCATATGACGCGCAATTCGGGGCTGGCCGACTACGTGGTGCGCGCCGCCCGCCAGGCCGAAGGCGCGCGCCAGCCGATGGAAGGCACCGCATGATGGCCACCGACCCGACCCGCCCGGGCCCGCACCTGCTGAGCGGACTGCGCATTCTCGACCTCGGCACGATGGTGGCGGGACCCGTCGCGGCCACGCTGTTCGGTGACTTTGGCGCCGAAGTCATCAAGGTGGAAGTGCCGCGTCGCGGCGATACCGTGCGCGACCTCGGCCCCTTCGTCGATGGCCGCTGCCTGTACTGGAGCGTGGAGAACCGCAACAAGAAGTCGATCACGCTCGACCTGCGCAAGCCCGAAGGCCGCGACCTGTTGCTGCGGCTGGTGGAGGAGGCCGATGCCGTGGTCGAGAACTTCCGCCCCGGCACGCTGGAAAAATGGGGGCTCGGCTGGGACGCGCTCAAGGCGCGCAATCCGCGCCTGATCATGCTGCGGATCTCTGGCTTTGGCCAGACCGGCCCCTATCGCGAGCGCGCGGGATATGACCGCATTGCGCTCGCGTTTGGCGGGCTGATGGGTATCACGGGATTTCCGGACCGGCCGCCGGTACGCATCGGCACCTCGATTGCCGATTACCAGTCGGCCATTCTGGGTGCCTTTGCGCTGATGATGGCGATCTATCACCGCGACCTGCATGGTGGCGAAGGCCAGCAGATCGACCTCGCGATGTACGAGTCGATCATCCGCTTCACCGAGGTCCTGGTACCCGCGTACGACCGGCTTGGCACCGTGCGCGAGCGTCGCGGCAACAAGCATTTCGCGGCGGCACCCGGCGAGCATTTCCGCACCGCCGACGGGCGCTACATGATCCTGACGGTGTCCGCGGATGCCGGCTTCCAGCGCCTGGCACAGGCCATGGGCCGTACGGAATGGCTCGAGGATGCGCGCTTTGCCACCCACGAGCAGCGCTGGCAGCATGTGGACGAACTCAATGCGGCGCTGGCCGCGTGGATCGAGGGCCAGCCGGTGGAGACGCTGTGCGCCAGACTCGACGAGGCCAGGCTGGCCTACTCGTTCATCTACAGCATCGAGGACATCATGAACGACCCGCACTACCAGGCGCGCGGGACCATCGCCTCGGTGCCCGACCCGCATATCGGTCCGGTGAAGATGGCCGGCGTGGTGCCGAAGTTTCCGGATCGCGAGGAGAAGCCGATCGAGCCGGCCCCGGACCTGGGCCAGCACAACACCGACATCTACGGCGGGCTGCTGGGCCTGACGCCGCAACAGCTGGAGGCCCTGACCGAAGCAGGGGTGATATGAGGCGCGCGGTGGTGTTGGGCGGCGGGGGCGTGGCCGGCATCGCGTGGGCCACCGGCGTGGCGGCGGGCATGGCCCGCCTTGGCCTCGATATCGCGCGCGCGGATGCGTTTGTGGGCACCTCCGCGGGCTCCGTGGTGGGCGCGCAGCTGGCCGCGGGTATCGGCGTGGAGGCGTTGCTGACGCAGCAACTGACGCCGGCCATGTCGCGCGAGCAGGCGCGTCCGTATTCCCAGGCGGAGGCAGACGCCCGCAACCGGCAATTGATGGACAAGGTCAATGGCGACCTGACGGCGGCGCGCCGCCGTATCGGTGCGTATGCGCTGCGCAGCGAGACCGTGCCGCTCCACGTGCGCCGCGAGATCGTCGCGGCCCGGCTGCCGCAATCCAGCTGGCCGCAACCACCGTTGCACGTGGTGGCGGTCGACACCGCCACCGGCGAGCACGTCGTGTTCGACCGCCACAGCGGCGTCGCGCTCGTCGATGCCATCGCCGCCAGTTGCGCGGTGCCGGGGGCCTGGCCCGCGGTGCCGATCGACGGACGCACCTACATGGACGGTGGCATCCGTTCGCTGACCAATGCGGACCTGGCGCCGGACGCCGATTGCGCGGTCGTGATCGCCCCGCTCGGCTATGCGGACGGCAATCCCGTAAGCGGGCATCTGCGCGCGGAAGTCGCCGCCTTGCGCGCCCGCCAGATGCGGGTGGCGGTAATCGTGCCCGATGCCGCCGCGCTCGACGCCATGACCGACAACGTACTCGATCCCGCGCGCTGTGTACCGAGCGCGCGGGCCGGCCTCGCCCAGGGGCTGGCCATGGTGCCGGAGATCGCGCCGCTCTGGTTCGCCTGAGCGCCGGTCGCTGGCGCCGCCGGTACGCATAACGACATCAAGGAGGAGACACGCCATGCAATCGACCCGACGACGCATCGTCGCCGCAGGTATCGCCCTGCCCCTGCTAGCGCTGACGCGCCTTGCCCGCGCCGAGGCGTGGCCGACGCAGCCGGTCAGGGTGATGGTGCCCTTTCCGCCCGGCGGCTCGACCGACATCCTCGGCCGAATGGTCGCCGAGCATCTGCAGAAGACGCTCGGCAAGCCGGTCATGGTGGAGAACCTGCCGGGCGCCACCGGTACGATCGGCGTGGCCGCCGTGGCGCGTGCCGCGCCGGACGGCCATACGTTGCTGATGGGTTCCGTCGGCACCATGGTGACCAACCATTTCGCCTACGAGAAGCTGCCGTTCAAGATCGATTCGATCGCGCCGGTGATCACGCTGGCGGAGATGCCGAACGTGCTGATGGTGCGGCCGACGCTGGACGTGGACTCTCCGGCCGCGCTGATCTCACGGATGAAGGCGAAGGACGCCAGGTTCCAGTACGGCAGCTCGGGCGTGGCATCGAGCGCGCATATCAGTTGCGAACTATTCAAGCAACGCGCCGGCGTGCCCGCCATGCACGTGCCGTACAAGGGCGGCTCGCAGATGCTCACCGACCTGATCGCGGGCAATATCGATTTCACGATCGACCAGATCTCGTCCGCGCTCAAGCTGATCCAGGCCGGCCGCATCAAGGCGCTCGCGGTCACGTCGGCGCGCCGCTCGCCGCTGCTGCCCGATGTACCCACGCTGGCCGAGACCATGCCCGGCTTCGTGATGTCGCCGTGGTTCTGCGTGGGCGCGCCGGCCGGTACGCCCGCACCGATCGTCGACAAGCTGAACGCCATGCTCAACGGCATGCTGGCCGACCAGGCCACGGTCGCGAAGATGGCCTCCTACGGCATCGTCCCCGTGGGCGGGACGCCAGCCGACCTGGCGGCGCTGGTGCGCAAGGAGGCGTCGCAGATGCAGGAACTCTCCACCCGTGTCCAACTCCGAGCCGCCTGACGCCATGACGACATCCCAATACACGCCGCAGCGCATCGCCGACCGCATGGCCATCCAGGACGTGATGTATCGCTGGTGCCGCGCGGTGGACCGCCTCGACCGGCAAGGCATGCTCGAGGTGTTCTGGCCCGGCGCGATCGATAGCCATGGTCCGTATATCGGCCCCGTGGAAGGGCTGGTGGAATGGATCCTGGTGCGGCATCGGCCCATCGCCACGTCGAGCCATTTCGTCGGCAACCAGCTGATCGAGTTTGCCAGCGATGAGGTGGCGCTGGTGGAAACCTATGTGCGCACGATCCAGCAATATCCGCCGGAGGCCAAACAGCAGCTCGCGCAATTGACAGGTGGGGCCGCCGGCGATCCACACGCCGCGATGGATATGTTCACGTCGTCACGCTACCTCGATCGCATGGAGCGGCGCGCTGGCGAATGGCGAATTGCGCATCGCGACCTGATCCAGGACTGGAAACAGATCGTGGACGTCAAGTACCCGGCGCTGGTGCCCGCACCGGGCTGGATCATCGGCCGCCGCGATGGCGAGGATCAGGTGCAGACGGAACGGCGCAGGCTCGGCCTGGCGTAATCCCTTTGCCAAGCCCATCGGGCCTTGCGGGGTTCGTGGGCTTGGCACTTACCTTAATGGCACGTGCGCGCGGGTTGCGCACGTGCCGTCGATCCGTTCGATCTCATCCCTCACAGACGCCGGTTCCCACACTGCGTCTCCGGCCTCGTCTCCGCAGCCATGGTCGCGCGCGCGTGGCCATGCCAGCGTTCGCGGCGCGTTTGTGCCCCTGCGTTTGTGCCACCCGTTTGTACCCCTCTTTCGTCGGCCTCTATCGCGCGTGCGATTTGACGTGGCGCTGCACGTACCTTCGCACGTGCCGTTGCACCGCGTGATGCTCTCGCCGCGACGCCATCGTCCTTACATGGCAATACGCGTCTTCTCCGATTTTTCTTTCGAATCATTCTTCAAAAAAAGAAAGACAGCGCCGTTATGTAGGTGACTACTTCAGAGCCCGTGCGCCACTGCTCAGGCTCGCGTCGCGCGGCGCGTGCGCGTTGCCGTGTTTCCCGAATTGTTGAGAGACCCATGTTGAAGAATGCCCTTCCTTTGCGGCAGGCCCTCGCTCACCCTGCGCTTGGCCTGCTCGGCGCCACCGCGACGATTGCCGTGTCCGGCGGTACGCTCGCCGGTGTGCTGTGTGCGGCCGGGCTACTCGCCGCCGGCGGACTGGCCGGCTGGACGGCGCATCGCACGCGCCGCGCGCACGAGCAGGCCCTCGACGAATACCTCGCGGCACAGGGCATCTTCTCCGCCGAACTCGCACCCGTATGGTCGGCGCATATCGAGTCTTCGCGCGCGCAAATGGAAGATGCGATCGGCGCCCTGAGCGGACGCTTTGCCAGTATCGTCACGCGCCTCACGCAGACGCTCCATCACTCCGACGGACAGTCGGGCGGCAGCGGGCATGGCGATGCCACCGCCGTCTATGCCGCCAGCCAGCAGCAGCTCCAGACGGTGATCGATTCGCTGCGCGACGCCATGGAAGGCAAGGCGCGCATGCTGGCCAAGATTCAGGACCTGCAGGGCTTTATCGGCGAACTGCAGGATATGGCCGACGGCGTCTCGCGCATCGCGCACCAGACCAACCTGCTGGCCATCAACGCCACCATCGAGGCCGCGCATGCCGGCGAGCTCGGCAAAGGCTTCAGCCAGGTAGCGCAGGAGGTGCGCGCGTTGTCGAAGATGTCCGGCGAGACCGGCCGCCAGATCGCGGAGAAGATCGGGCTGATCCACGCCGCCATCGAGGAGACCCGCCGCGCCGCCGATGCCTCGCGCGCGCAGGAAGGTCACGTCATGACCGATTCCGAACATCGCATCCACGATGTGCTGACGCGCTTCGACGGACTGGCGCAAGCGCTGGCGCAGTCGGCGGATTACCTGCGCGAGGAAAGCCGCGGCATCCAGCAGGAGGTCAACGAGGCCATCGTGCAGCTTCAGTTCCAGGACCGCGTGAGCCAGATCCTTGCGCACGTGCGCGACAACATCGGGCGTCTGCCCGCGGTGGTGCAGGCGCATGTGGCCGAGGATGCCGCCAGCCTGACGCCGCTGCGCGCCGATGGCTTGCTGAAGGAGCTCGAGTCCACCTACGCGATGGCGAGCGAGCGCACGATCCACCGCCACGCGGGCGCGGCGGCACCTGCCGCCACTAACGCCAAGGCGCCGGCAGCGGCTGCCGCGCAGACCGACGACATTACTTTCTTCTGAAGGACTCCACACCATGGCAAAGACCATTCTGATCGTCGATGACTCTTCCTCCGTACGCCAGGTCGTTGGCATCGCGCTGAAAGGCGCCGGCTATACCGTGATCGAAGGTACCGACGGGCGCGATGCGCTGACCAAGCTTACCGGCCAGAAAGTGCACCTGATCATCAGCGACGTGAACATGCCCAATATGGACGGGATCGCCTTCCTCAAGGCGGTCAAGGCGTTGCCGGCCTATCGCTTCACGCCGGTGATCATGCTGACCACCGAGAGCCAGGAGGCCAAGAAGCGCGAAGGCCAGCTGGCCGGCGCCAAGGCGTGGGTGGTCAAGCCGTTCCAGCCGCCCACGCTGCTGGCGGCGGTCGAGAAGCTGGTGCTGCCATGAGCGAGGCCCGGCGGCTCGCCATCGCGGGCGAATTCACCATCTATCGCGCGGCCGAGCTGCGCGACGCATTGCTGGCCGTCATGGCGCCGGGCGCGTCGGACGTCACCATCGACCTGCATGAGGTCAGCGATATCGACAGCGCGGGCGTGCAACTGCTGATGGCGGCCCGCTGCACCGCGCTGGCCAGCGGCACGGCGCTGACGCTGGCCGAGGCCAGCGAGCCCGTGCGCAATGTGCTGCAACTGTTCGACCTGGCGGCGTTCTTCGGTGACGCGCTGCCTCCTGCCGGAGCCCTGGCATGAACATGGATCAGGCCCTGCAGGCCTTTATCGTGGAGAGCCGCGAGCTGCTCGAGGACATGGAGTCCGCGCTGCTACGCGTGCTGCGCGAGGACGACCCCGCCGATTCGATCAACGAGATTTTCCGTGCCGCCCACACCATCAAGGGCTCGGCCGGCTTGTTCGGACTCGACTTCATCGTCAACTTTGCGCATATCGCCGAGAGCGTGCTCGACAAGGTGCGTGCCGGCGACCTCGCCGTCAACGAAGCCGTGGTGTCCCTGCTGCTGGCCTGCGGCGACCATATCGCACGACTGGTCGATGTGGCCGCGGCCGGGCAGACCCAGATCGATCAGGAACTCGACGACGCGGCCGGCCCCCTGGTGGCGCGTCTCCATGCATACCTGGAGCAATCGCCGGCACCGGACGCGGTGACCGCCGACGCCGCGCCGGCGCACCAGACCGATGCCGCTGCGGGCATGCAGGACTGGCGGATTGCCTTGCGCTTTGGCCGCGACGTGCTGCGCAACGGCATGGATCCACTGTCCTTCCTGCGCTACCTCGGCAAGCTCGGCACCATCACGCGCATCGTGACGCGGTCCGATGCGCTGCCCCCGCTCGAAGAAATGGATGCCGAGTCCTGCTATCTCGGCTGCCAGATCGATTTCCGCAGCGATGCCGGTCTGGCCGCGATCGAGGGCGCCTTCGAATTCGTGCGTGACGATTGCGAGATCGGCATCGAGCCGATGATCGATCACGGGGCCACCACCATGCCCGGCCCCGGCACGCCAGCCCTGCCCGCACCGGAAGCGCCGGCAGAAGTGCGCAAGGCCGGCAAGGAAGGCAAGCCTGCCGAAGGGCAATCGGTGCGCGTCGACGCGGACAAGCTCGACCGTCTCGTCGATCTGGTGGGCGAGCTGATTACGGCGTCGGCCACGGCCATGCAGGCCGGCCGTGGGCTGCACAACACCGCGCTGCAGGAAGCGCATTCCACGCTCTACGGCCTGGTGCAGGAGGTCCGCGACAGCGCGCTGCAGTTGCGCATGGTCAAGATCGGCGGCACCTTCAACCGCTTCCAGCGTGTGGTGCACGACGTGTCGCGCGAGATCGGCAAGGACATTGCGCTGGTGATCAGCGGCGAGGAGACCGAACTCGACAAGACCGTGATCGAGAAGATCGGCGATCCGTTGACGCATCTGGTGCGCAACAGCATGGATCACGGTATCGAGCCAGCCGACGTGCGCATCGCCCGCGGCAAGCCCGCGCATGGCCGGGTGCGGCTCAATGCGTACCACGACTCGGGCAGCATCGTGATCGAGGTGGGCGACGACGGTGGCGGCCTCTCGCGCGACCGGATCCTCGCCAAGGCCATCGAGCGCGGACTGGTCGAGCCCGGCAAGGTGCTGTCCGATGCGGAGATCTATGCGCTGATCTTCGAACCTGGCTTCTCCACGGCCGAGCAGATCACCAACCTGTCGGGCCGCGGCGTCGGCATGGATGTGGTCAAGCGCAATATCACGGCGCTGCGCGGCACGGTCTCGATCGACAGCCAGCCCGAGGTCGGCACCACGGTGGCAATCCGGCTGCCGCTGACGCTGGCCATCATCAACGGCTTCCAGGTCTCCGTGGGCCGCTCCGTGTTCGTCCTGCCGCTGGAGGCGGTGGAGGAATGCGTGGAGTTCCGCGAGGACAGCGGCCACGACTTCATGGAACTGCGCGGCCAGGTGCTGCCGTTTATCCGCCTGCGCACGATGTTCGAGGTTCCCGAGGCGGCAACGGCGCGCCAGAGCGTGGTGGTGGTACGGCATGCCGGGCAGTGTTTCGGCATCATCGTCGACCGCCTGCTCGGCGAAGCGCAGACCGTCATCAAGCCGCTGGCGCGGATGTTCGCGCATCTGCAGGGCATCAGCGGCTCGAGCATTCTCGGCAGCGGAGAAGTCGCGCTCATCCTCGACGTCTCCGCGCTGGCCAGCCGCGCAATTGCCGGCCACCGCGCCGACCTGTCGGGGCCGGAAAACGCCACGCTCGCCCTGCCCGCCTGACTCTCACCCAACCGTTTACATCGTCTGAAAAGGAAAGACCATGTTTCGCAACATGAAGCTCGCGACCAAGCTGTTCGGGTCGTTCGTCATCGTGCTGACCCTGATGGTGGGGATCGGCATCTATGCCATCGCGCAGATGGCAACCGTCAACCACTCCACGGTGGACCTCGCCACCAACTGGATGCCCAGCGTCAAGCATATTCTCACCACGCGCTCCAACCTGCACCGCGTGCGCGTGCTGGAGCTGCGCTCGATCATGTCGCTCGATGCCAACGAGATTCGCGAATCGATTGCCGAGGCCAACGACCGCATCGGCGCGATGCGCAAGACGTGGGAGGAGTACGGCAAGCTGATCTCGTCGCCCGAGGAGAAGCACCTCTACGACACCATGAAGACCGATATGGACGGCTTTTTTGCCGAGCACGAGAAGCTGGTGGCCCTGAGCAGCCAGAACAAGAACGATGAAGCCAAGGTCATTCTCGACGGCGTTGGGCTCAAGCGCTACAACGCCGTGCGCGCCAGCAGCGACAAGCTGTCGGAACTGAACATCGCCGGCGGCGAACAGGCCTCGCGCGAAGCGGGCCGCATCTATGCCGCGGCGCGTAGCTGGGTGGTCGGCATCCTGATCGGCTGCAGCGTGCTGGCGCTCGGCATGGCGTTCGTGATTACGCGTTCGCTGGTGCGCCAGCTCGGCGGCGAACCGGGTTACGTGGCCGATATCGCCAACAGCGTGGCCAACGGCGATCTTACGCTCTCGATCCAGAGCCGTCAGGGCGATACCAGCAGCGTGCTGGCCGCCATGAAGCACATGGTGACGCGTCTCTCGCAGATCGTGACCGAAGTCAACGGCGGCGCGGAAGCCCTCGCCGGCGCGTCCGAGGAAGTCAGCGCCACGGCGCAGTCGCTGAGCCAGGCGTCGAGCGAGCAGGCATCGGGCGTGGAGGAAACCAGCGCCTCGGTCGAGCAGATGACGGCCTCGATTTCGCAGAACACCGAGAACTCGAAGGTGACCGACAGCATTGCCACCAAGGCCGCCACGGAAGCGTCGGAAGGCGGCGATGCGGTCAAGGCCACGGTCAGCGCGATGAAGCAGATCGCACAGAAGATCGGCATCATCGACGATATCGCCTACCAGACCAACCTGCTGGCGCTCAACGCGGCGATCGAGGCGGCCCGTGCCGGCGAACATGGCAAGGGCTTTGCGGTGGTGGCGGCCGAAGTGCGCAAGCTGGCCGAGCGCAGCCAGGTGGCGGCGCAGGAGATCGGCGACGTGGCCGGCTCCAGCGTGGAACTGGCCGAGCGTGCCGGCAAGCTGCTCGACGAGATGGTGCCGAATATCCGCAAGACCTCCGATCTGGTGCAGGAGATCACGGCGGCATCGGAGGAGCAGTCGTCGGGTGTCAGCCAGATCAACGCGGCCATGACGCAGCTGAGCCAGACCACGCAGCAGAACGCCTCGAACTCGGAGGAGCTGGCTGCCACCGCCGAGGAAATGAGCAGCCAGGCAGAGCAACTGCGCAACACCATGAGCTTCTTCCGCCTGGCCGGTGCCAGCACGCATGCCAACGCACCGGCGCGCAAGCCGGCGCGTGCCGCGGTGCGCAAGCCCGCGCCCAAGCTCGACCTGGCGCTCGCCGATGGCGAACTGGTCGACGAATCGCAGTTCGCGCGCTATTGACTGGAACGGGAGACAGCGATGGACAGTGTGGTTTCTGGCGCCACCGCGGGTACTCACGCGGACGCCGCCCAATACCTGACATTCCAGCTCGGCGGCGAGATGTTTGCCATCGGCATTCTCGCCATCAAGGAGATCATCGAGTACGGCACGCCGACCGTGGTGCCGATGATGCCGGCCACCGTGCGCGGCGTGATCAACCTGCGCGGCGCGGTGGTGCCGGTGATGGACCTGCAGGCCCGCTTTGGCCAGCGGCCGAGTCCGGTGGGCAAGCGCACCTGCATCGTCATCGTCGAGGTGCCCAACGGCGACGAGTGCCAGGTGGTGGGGGTGGTGGTCGATGCGGTGAACGAGGTCGTGGATATCGGTGCTGCCGATATCGAGCCGACGCCCTCGTTTGGCGCGCGCATCCGGTCCGACTTCATCGACGGCATGGGCAAGGTCAAGGGACGCTTTGTGATCCTGCTGAACCTCGAGCGCGTGCTGTCGCTCGAGGACATGGCATCGTTCGTGCAGATGTCGGCCGAGGCCCCGTCGATGGATGGCGCCACGGCGTGAGCATGCGGGGGCCAACGTGCGTCAATTGACCCTGACCGACCAGGAGTTCGGCAATTTCCAGCGCTTTATCTACGAGGCAGCCGGCATTACGCTGTCCTCGGCCAAGAAGGCGCTGGTCTGCGGCCGCCTGGCCAAGCGCGTGCACGCGCGGCAGCTCGATGGCTATGCGGCCTATTTCGAGCTGCTGCGCAGCCGGCGCGATACGGCCGAGGTGCAGATCGCGGTGGACCTGCTGACCACCAACGAGACGTATTTCTTCCGCGAACCGAAGCACTTCGAGCTGTTGCGCAGGCTCGCGCTCGCGCATCCCGGCGGGCGCCCGTTCCGCATCTGGAGCGCGGCATGCTCCAGCGGCGAGGAGCCGTACAGCATGGCGATGGTGCTCAGCGACTGCATGCAGGACCGTCCGTTCGAGGTACTCGGCACCGATATCAGCACGCGCATGCTGGCGCGGGCCCGCACCGGCCACTATCCGGACCAGCGCGCGCGCCTGATTCCGCCGCCCTATCTGAAACGCTTCTGCCTGCGCGGCCAGGGCGAGCAGGAAGGCACCATGCTGGTCGACCGCATCGTACGCAACAAGGTGCGCTTCGCCCAGGCCAACCTCAATGCCGCCCTGCCCGATGTGGGCCTGTTCGACACGATCTTCCTGCGCAACGTGATGATCTATTTCAATGGCCATACCAAACGCCAGGTGGTGGCGCGCGTGCTCGCGCAGCTGCGGCCAGGCGGCTATTTTTGCATCGGTCATTCGGAGAGCCTCAACGACGTGACCGATGCCGTCGAACAGCTGGCGCCGTCCGTATTCCGCAAGCCGGCATGACGACAATCAAGGTACTCGTGGTCGACGATTCGGCCGTGGTCCGGCAGGTGCTGGTCAACCTGCTCTCGGCGGCACCGGGCGTGGAGGTACTGCATGCGGTGGCCGACCCGCTGCTGGCGATGGAGCGCATGCGTACGCAATGGCCCGACGTGATCGTGCTCGATGTGGAAATGCCGCGCATGGACGGCATCACGTTCCTGCGCAAGATCATGACGGAGCGGCCCACCCCGGTGGTGATCTGCTCGACGCTGACCGAGAAAGGCGCCCGCACGACCATGGAAGCCATGGCCGCCGGTGCGGTGTCGATCGTCACCAAACCCCGCCTGGGCCTCAAGCAGTTCCTGCAGGAGGCCGCGGACGAACTGGTCGGCACGGTCAAGGCGGCAGCGCGCGCCAATGTGCGGCGGCTGGCGCCGCGCCCGGCCGCACCGCCGGCGCCGACGGCCAGGCATACGGCCGACGTCATCCTGCCGCCGGGGGCGCCGCGCGCCATGATCAAGACAACCGAGCGTGTGGTCGCCATCGGTACCTCGACCGGCGGCACGCAGGCGCTCGAAGCCGTGCTGACCGCCTTGCCGCGGGTGTCGCCCGGGCTGGTCATCGTGCAGCATATGCCGGAGAAATTCACCGCGGCCTTTGCCGCGCGGCTCGACTCACTGTGCGCGATCTCGGTCAAGGAGGCACAGACCGGCGACCGCGTGGTGCCCGGCCGTGCGCTGATCGCGCCCGGCGGCCGCCACATGCTGCTACGCCGCAGCGGCGCGCAGTATCACGTCGACGTGGTGGACGGGCCGCTGGTCAACCGCCACCGGCCGTCGGTCGATGTGCTGTTCCGCTCGGTGGCCAAATGCGCGGGAGCCAATGCGCTCGGCATCATCATGACCGGGATGGGCGACGATGGCGCCGCCGGCATGCTCGAAATGCGCACGGCCGGCGCGCGCACCGTGGCCCAGGACGAGCAGAGTTGCGTGGTGTTTGGCATGCCGCGCGAGGCGTTGCGGCGCGGCGGCGTCGAGCGCACGGTGGCGTTGGCCGAGATCTGGCGCGAGATCGGTAGCGCGTAGTTGCGGCAGCGGTGAGGATGGCAACGGCGATACGGCTGCCCCGGCTTCGGTTGTGCCGTACGGACCATACCGCACGGGCACATCCCACGCACAGTCCGCGCACAGGCGGCGCGCCTTGCGCTTGGCCAGCCGTTGCGTAGAATACTGTATAAATATACAGTATCGCGATGGAACTGCTCACCAAACTGGAAATCCTCGCCGACGCGGCCAAGTACGATGCTTCCTGCGCCAGCAGCGGTGCGCCCAAACGGGATTCCCTGGGCGGCACCGGCCTCGGGGCCACCACCGGCGCCGGCATCTGCCATAGCTTCACGCCCGACGGCCGCTGCGTGTCGCTGCTCAAGATCCTGCTGACAAATTTCTGCCAGTACGACTGCCAGTATTGCGTGAACCGCCGCTCGAGCAACGTGCCGCGCGCACGCTTTACGCCTGAGGAAGTCGTCACCCTGACGCTCGACTTCTACCGGCGCAACTACATCGACGGCCTGTTCCTGAGCTCCGGCATCATCCGCAGCGCCGACTACACCATGGAACAGCTGGTCGAGGTCGCCCGTGCCCTGCGCGACACCCATCAGTTCCGCGGCTATCTCCATCTGAAGACCATTCCGGATGCCGATCCGCGCCTGATTGCGGACGCCGGCCGGTATGCCGACCGTCTCAGCGTCAACATCGAGTTGCCGACCGATGGCGGGCTCGCCCGGCTCGCGCCCGAGAAGAACGCCGGCACCATCCGGCGTGCGATGGGCGCGATCCGGCTTGCGCAGGAGGAGGCGGAAGACGATCTGCGCATCGGATCCGGCGGCCGGGTTGGGGCGCGGGTGGGTGGGCCGTCTGTGCACGGCGATTCGCCGTCGCAGCGCGCGCCCGCGGGGCAAAGTACGCAGATGATCGTCGGCGCCGACGATGCCGACGACCGTACGATCCTGGAGACGGCGCAGACCTTATACGGCGCCTACAGGCTCAAGCGTGTCTACTACTCCGCCTTCAGTCCGATTCCCGACAGTCCGGCGGCCGTGCCGGCGACGGCGCCGCCGCTGCTGCGCGAGCATCGGCTGTACCAGGCCGACTTCCTGCTGCGCGGCTATGGTTTCCGGGCCGAGGAACTGTTTGCCGGCGGCGGCGCCCTGCCGCTCGATATCGATCCCAAGCTGGCCTGGGCGCTCGCGCACCGCGAGTCGTTTCCGGTCGATCTCAACCGTGCGCCACCGCGCCTGATCGCGCGCGTACCGGGCATCGGCATGCGCAACGCCAAGCGGCTGACCGCACTGCGGCGTGAGCGTGCCATCCGCTACCAGGACCTCGTGCGCCTGCGCTGTGCCATGGATACCGTCAGGCCGTTCGTGGTGGTGCAGGATTACCGGCCGGCGCTGGCCGAGCCCAGCTCCGAGCAGTTACGGCGCGCGCTGGCACCCGCGCCGCAGCGGCAGCTTTCGTTGTTATGACGCACGCGCACCCGCCCGTGCTGGTGGTGGACGGCGGCTATGGCAGCTGGCGCGCCCAGGCCCTGCGCGCGCTCGGTGCCGGCTGGCGGCCCGAGGCCCTGACCTGGGTCGAACGCGGGCCGGCATCGGCTGCGGGCATGGATGCCAACGCGCAGATGATGCTGGCACTGCCGGCTGGCGCCCCGCAGGCGACCGGTGCCACAGCCGCGGGCGACGGACGGGCCGGCATGGCCGCTACGCCAGGCGATGCGCCTGCGAACCCTCCCTCTACCTTGGGTAACGCGCCAGCGAGCGCATCGTGCGCCCCACCACCCGCCGTGCCGACGTCCCCGCGCGTACGCGTATCGAAGGAACTCTCCACGCTGCTGCAGGATGCCGCGCAATATCGCGCGCCAGAGCGCTGGAGTTTCCTGTATCGCGTGCTGTGGCGCTGGTGCCAGGGCGACCGGGCGGTAGCGTCCGCCGCCGATGAAGACGGCGCGCGCCTGCATGGGATGGCCAAGGCGGTACGGCGCGCCCGCCACGACATGATCGCGTACGTGCGCTTCCACCGGCGTGACGACGGCGACTTGCCGCCGGCGGCGATGCACGCTCCTGCAGCCGCAACTACCGCGGCCGGCTTCCCCGAGTTCCTGGCCTGGTACGAACCCGATCACGACGTGCTGCCCTACGCCGCCGAACATTTCGCGCGTCGCATGGGCCCATCGTCATGGTGGATTGCCACGCCGCACGGCACCGCCCTGTGGGATGGGAAGGAACTGCAGTATTCGTATGCGCCCGTCGATGCCAGCGCATTCCGCGCCGGCACGGGTGCCGACCAGGTGGAGTCGCTGTGGCTGGCCTATTACCGCAACATCTTCAATCCGGCCCGCCTCAACGAAGCTGCCTTGCAACAGCATATGCCGGTGCGTTTCTGGAAGGGCCTGCCGGAGGGCCCGCTGATACCGGCGATGATTGCCAAGGCGCGCAACGGCGCGCGACGGGTCGGACAGGCACAGGCCGTCGGCATGATGCCCGGCAAGGCGGTGGCGATGGATGCGCGCCAGGCACTGCCGGCGCGGCCGGCGCCGTCGTCGCTCGACCAGTGCCGCCGGTGCGACCTGTGGCGCCATGCCACCCAGGCCGTGCCAGGCATGGGCCCCGACAATGCGCGCATCATGCTGATCGGCGAGCAGCCGGGCGACCACGAAGACCTGGCCGGGCGCGCGTTTGTCGGTCCGGCCGGCCAGATCCTGGACGATGCCTTGCGCCGCGCCGGACTGCCCCGCGAGACGGTTTTCCTGACCAACGCGGTCAAGCATTTCAAATGGGTCGCGCGCGGCAAGCGGCGCCTGCACCAGACGCCAGGTCAACAGGAAGTGGAAGCCTGCGCGCACTGGCTCGAAGCGGAACTCGCGCGCGTGCGCCCGGCGGTGATCGTCACGCTCGGCGCCACCGCACTGGGCGCGGTGCTCGGCCACAAGGCCAATATGCACGACTATCTCGACCGGCCGGTGCGGCTGGGCGAGGCGTGGCTGGTGGCGACGTGGCATCCGTCCTATGCGCTGCGTGTGGACGATAGCGAGACACGTGTCGGGGTGATCGGGCAGATCAGCGCCGCGTTGGCGCGGGCACGCGAGTTGAGCGCAAGTTGAGCGCAAGTTGAGCAGGAGTTGAGCGCGGAGTTTGGCACCAGTCGAGCGCGAACTGCGCGCGCCCGACCTTCCGCTGGCCACGCCGTCCCGCAATTTTCGCTCCGCCCCGCCGCGCCGCCATTCGCACGGCGCGGACGCCCCGCGCCGGTCCACACCGGCCTGCCACCCGCGACCGTGCAGTATCCTGCTGCCTGTCGATTTGCGCGCCCTTTTTTCTCACCCTTTCTCTCCCTTTATCTTTGGAGGAGCCTGGATGCTCACGCTGCCGTGGGTCGCGATCTTTCTTGCCGCGCCGGCCACCTGGCTGGCGGCGCTGCGTTGGCTCGGCCTGGCGTTACTGGTGGCGGGCTATGGCACGGCCCTGATCAATGGCCAGCTCGGCGTGGCGGCGCTGATCCCGATCGCGCTGCTGGCCGCGGCCGCATGGTGGGTCGCCCCGCCGCGCCCCGCGTGGCTGCGCTGCATCGGACACCTGCTATTTGTCGTGCTGGCAATCGCGCTACTGATGCACTGGCTGCCCGGCTTCCATAACTGGCGTGTCATCGACGGCGTGCGCACCACGCCGGACGCGCAGCCGTTCACGATGTACCTCAACTTCGACAAGCCGCTCGTGGGCTTCTGGCTGCTGCTCGTGCTGCCGTGGATCCGCCCGCGCCGCAGCGCGCGCGCCTCGCTGCCGGCAGGTCTGGCCGGCATGCTGCTGACCGCGGCGGTATGCCTGGCGGCGGCGGCGGCGCTGGGCAAGGTCCATTGGGCGCCAAAATGGCCCGCCTTCGCCTGGCTGTTCCTCGCCAATAACCTGCTGCTGGTAACGCTGACCGAGGAAGCCCTGTTTCGCGGCTACCTGCAAGGCGGGCTCGAGCGTTGGCTGGCGCCACGGTGGTACGGCAATGCGCTGGCGCTTGCCCTTGCCTCGGTGCTGTTCGGCCTCGCGCATGCCGCGGGCGGATGGCAATGGATGGTACTGGGCACGATCGCGGGCTGCGGCTATGGACTGGCGTACCGGCATGGCGGTCTGCAAGCGGCCGTGCTCGCGCACTTCGGGCTCAACCTGCTGCACTTCACCTTGTTTACCTACCCGTCCCTATAATCGGTCAGGTTGCCCGGTCAGGTTGCTCGGTCAGGCCGGACGCCGCGCACGGCCGTCGGCGCTGTTCCGGGCGGCAGGATCCACTCCGGCATCTGCCGCTTGAGCGCATCGGATACCACCCTTACCTGCTCCACCGCCTCGGCCGCAATGGCCGATAACGGCGACGCCTTGCGGCGCACGATGCCGACCGAACGGACCGGCCCGTCGACGATCTCCGCGACGCGCATGCCCCTGAGCGACAGCAAGGGCAGGATGCCCAGGTACGGCAACACCGCTATGCCAAGCCCCTGCTTGACGAAGCCCGCGATGGTACCGATCTGGTCGAGCTGCAGCTTGGGCTGGAACATCACGCCACGCTGCAGGAATGCCGCGCTCATGTATTTCTTGGCGGTGCTGGCATCGGTCATGCTGATCAGCGGCAGGTCGGTCAACTCTTCCATGCGCATCTGCTTGCGCACGCGCCGGTGCCAGGCCGCGGGAGCCAGCAGCACGAAGCGATCGCGCAGAATCTCCTCGAATTGCAGTTCCGCATGCGACGGTGACGCCGACGCCAACGCAAAGTCGACCTGGTAGCCGATCACACGCTGCACGGCGGCGCCGTCGGCACAGTCCACGATCGACATCTGCGCATGCGGAAACCGCTGCTCCAGCGCCCCGCACACACCCGGCAATATCACGTTGGCCAGCGAGGGCAACGCGGCCATGGCAATGCGATGCGCCTCGTGTTCCGCGCGGCCTTGCATCTGCCGCAGGCCCGTGTCGTATTCCCCGATCACGCGCCGCGCCATCGGTACCAGTTGGTCTCCGGCCGGTGTAAGCCGCACGCTGCGGGTGGAACGCTCGAACAGCGCGACCCCGAGTTCCGACTCGAGGTCCTTGACTGCCTTGCTGAGCGAGGGCTGCGTAATGAAGAACTGCTGCGCGGTGCGGCTGAAATTGAGCGACTCGGCAAGTGCGAGAAAGATGCGAAGCTGGCGCGGTGCGATATTCATTCCCTGGACCGATCAACATATAGATATTTTGAATTTCAGCAAAAAATGTATCACTAACTAGAATGTGCGCCACACGGGGGCAACCCCGACACTACGGAGACAAGATGCTGAACCTGCAAGGCAAGGTCGCACTGATCATGGGCTGCGGCGCGGTCGCCAGCGGCTGGGGCAATGGCCGCGCCACCGCGGTACTGATGGCGCGCCAGGGTGCGCGCGTGTTCGGGACCGATCTCGTGCTCGACCACGCGCTGGAAACGCGGCGCATCATCGCCGCCGAAGGCTTCGAGGCCGAGGTGGTCGCGTGCGACAGCACCAGCGCGGAACAGGTCCGACGCACCGTCGATGCGTGCATGGCACGCCATGGCCGCATCGATATCCTCGTGAACAACGTCGGCCTGTCGCAACCGGGCGGCCCGATCGATATGGACGAGGCCGTGTGGGATGCGCAGATGCAGGTCAACCTCAAGGGTGCCTTTCTGACCTGCAAGTACGTGTTGCCGATCATGAAGGCACAGGGCGGCGGTGCGGTGGTCAATGTATCGTCGGTGGCGGGCCTGCGCTATGTGGGCAAGCCGCAGGTGGCCTATGCCGCCGCCAAGGCCGGCCTGATGCATTTCACCCGAACCACGGCGGTCATCCATGCCCCCGACAATATCCGCCTGAATTGCGTCGTGCCTGGCCTCATGCATACCCCGCTGCTGCAAGGACTGGCCAGCAAGTATGCCAAGGGCGATACGCAGGGCTTTATCGACCATCGCAACAACCAGGTGCCGATGAAGCATATGGGCGATGGCTGGGATACCGCGCATGCGGCGCTGTTCCTCGCCGCCGATGAGAGCCGCTACGTCACCGGGACGGAAATCGTGGTCGATGGCGGCCTGGTTGCCGCCACGCGCTGACCCCCGAGATCCGCCAGTCGCGCCAAAACCATAAAGCCGGGCGCAACGACGCCGGCTACCACCACCAGGAGACCATATGCCTCGCCTTACCCGACGCCTGCCCGGCGTCGCGGCACTTGCCACCCTCGTCATGGGCACCACCGCGACCCCCGCATGGGCCCAGAGCTATCCCAGCCAGCCGATCCGGCTGATCGTGCCCTTCGCTCCCGGCGGTGCGGTGGATCAGACCGCGCGCACCATCTCCACCGCGCTGGGCAAACAGATGAACCAGCCCATCGTGATCGAGAACAAGCCCGGCGCCAGCGGCTCGCTCGGCGCCGCGGACCTCGCGCGGGCAAAGCCGGACGGCTATACGCTCATGCTCGCGCTCGACTCGCAGGCGGTGAACCACTACACGGTCAGGAACCTGCCGTACGACACCTTCAAGTCGTTCGACTACCTGAGCCTGCTGGTCACCACGCCGCAGGTGCTGGTCACCAACAACAGCGTGCCGGCAAAGGATCTCACCGAGCTCGTGAGCTATCTCAAGGCACATCCGGACAGCTCGTATGGCTCCGCCGGCACCGCCTCCGCGGGGCACGTCAACAGCGCGCAGCTCTCGCTCGCGCGCCAGCTCGCCACCACGCATATTCCGTACAAGGGTGCCGCGCCGTTGCTGACCGACCTGCTCGGCGGGCATATCCAGTATGCGTTTGCGGGGTTGTCGGTGATGCTGCCGCAGATCCAGTCGGGCAAGGTGCGCGCGCTGGCGGTCAGCTCGCCCCGGCGCTCGGCCATGTTGCCGAACGTGCCCGCCATGAACGAAACGATTCCAGGCTTCGAGTATCCGACCTGGATCGGGCTGGTCGCGCCCAAGGGCCTGGCGCCCGATGTGCGCGAGAAGATTCTCGCGGCCACGCATGCCGTGATGCATGATCCCGACGTGGCCAGGCGGTTTGCCGACAATGCGTTCGATATCGTCAACAGTACGCCCGATGCGTTTGCCGCCCGCGTGAAAAAGGACTCCGACGTGATGGCCGACCTGGTGCGCCGCAAGGTGATTGTCTCCGAGTAAACTGCGCCACTCCAAGTAATCCGCGGCGCTCCCGCCGTCTTACCCCTATCGATCCATGGCAAACGTACCCTACGCCGACCTTTCCGATCCCGACATCAAGCCGCTGGCCGATCGCATCGTCGCCGAGCGCGGCAGCGTGCTGCACCTGTACCAGATGCTGCTGCACTCGCCGCCCGTGGCGGAGGGCTGGCTGACCTACCTGACCGCGATCCGCCAGACATCCACGCTGCCGGGCAAGCTGCGCGAGATGGTGATCATGCGCGTGGCCATTATCAATGGCGCACCATACGAGGCCGACCAGCACGCGCCGATCGCGCTCCAGGAAGGCATGACGCAGGCCCAGCTCGACGAACTGGAAGGGTGGCGCGACAGCACCCTGTTCGACGAAACCGAGTGCGCCGTGCTGGCGTACACCGACGCCATGACGCGTAACGTGCAGGTCGAACCGGAGGTCTTCGCGGCCGTGCAGCAGCGTTTTTCGCCGCGTCACCTGATCGAGCTGACCGCGACCGTGGCGGCCTACAACATGGTGTCGCGCTTCCTGGAAGCGCTGCAGGTGCATTCGCACGACGCCCGCTAGGCCACTTCATCCCCCGCTCCTGCTCGCTTGTGCCCCCCGCTCGCTGCTGCGGCGGGGCGCGGCGCGCTTCGGTACGGCGCCCTTGTACTCCCTCACCGACGGGGTTACCGCCCGTTGTAGTTTCTGACGCGGCCGCCAACTGCGGCCCCCACTGCGGCGCCCACCGCTGCGCCCGCCCCTCGGCGCGCGGCGGCGTTCGGCACGTTCATTGCACGGCTCCGGGTTCCACGTCCCAACAGGAGACCGCAATGAACCCAACCGATCCAACCCTGACGCGCGACCAAGGTGCCGGCATCGTCGGTTCCGGCACGGGCGAAGGCCCGGGCCCGGAAGTCATGGCCGCGTCCAGCATCGAGGACACCAACGTCTACAGCTCGGACGGCGAACATGTCGGCGAGATCAAGGAGGTCATGATCGACGTGCCGCGCGGCCGCGTAGCGTACGCGGTGCTGACCACGGGCGGCTTTCTCGGCATCGGCGACACGCTGCACGCCATTCCCTGGAGTGCGCTGGTGATGGACACCGACGCCAAGTGTTTCCGCCTGGGGCTGACCGCGGAGCGCATCAAGGACGCGCCGGGTTTCAACAAGGACAGCTGGCCGAGCATGGCCGATCCGCAGTGGGCGACCTCGGTGCACCAGTACTACGAGCGCGATCCGTACTGGACGCGTGGTGACAACATGGTGCTCTGAGTGCAGGAAAGGGGCCGTCATCGCGCCCGATGACGGCCCGCCGCCATCTCGATTGTCAAGTTTGCTGAACAATGTTTGAAGCTGACTGGCATTGAATGGACCGGTATCGGGCTCTTACACTTGGCTCCAGATTCCCAAGGAGACCGAGCATGAGCACCGCGCCGTATCGAGACAACAACCAGGTTGGCCACTACATCAATGGCGAGCACGCCGCCGGCACCAGCGGCCGCGCGCAGGACGTGTTCAACCCCGCCACCGGCGAGGTGGCGCGCACCGTGGTGCTGGGCACCACGACCGAAGTCGACGCCGCCGTGGCCGCCGCCGCCGCCGCGTTTCCGGGCTGGTCCGAGACGCCGCCGATCCGCCGCGCGCGCGTCATGCAGCGCTTTCTGCAACTGATGAACGAGAACCGCGACCAGCTCGCCGCGATCATCACTGCGGAGCACGGCAAGGTGTTCTCCGATGCGCAGGGCGAAGTGGTGCGCGGCATCGAGGTCATCGAATTCGCATGCGGCATTCCGCAACTGCTCAAGGGCGACTACACCGAGCAGGTCAGCACCGGCATCGACAACTGGACCATGCGCCAGCCGCTGGGCGTGGTGGCGGGCATCACGCCGTTCAACTTCCCGTGCATGGTGCCGTGCTGGATGTTCCCGGTTGCCATCGCCACCGGCAACACCTTCGTGCTCAAGCCCAGCGAGCGCGATCCGAGCGCCAGCCTCTTCATGGCCGACCTGCTCACGCGGGCGGGCCTGCCCAAGGGCGTGTTCAATGTGGTCCAGGGCGACAAGGTAGCCGTCGACGCGCTGCTCGACCACCCGGAAGTGCGGGCAATCAGCTTTGTGGGCTCCACCCCGATCGCGCAATACATCAGCGAGCGCGCCGCGGCGCGCGGCAAGCGCGTACAGGCGCTGGGCGGCGCCAAGAACCATCTGGTGGTGATGCCCGACGCCGATATCGAACGCACGGTCGATGCGCTGATCGGGGCCGCCTACGGTTCCGCCGGCGAGCGCTGCATGGCGGTTTCGGTGGCGGTACTGGTCGGCGAGGTGGCCGACCGCATCCTGCCGGTACTGGCAGAACGTACGCGCCAGCTGGTGATCGGCAATGGCATGGACGACAAGTCCGAGATGGGCCCGGTGGTCACCCGCCAGGCCAAGGAGCGCATCGAGGGCTATATCGGCCTCGGCGTCGAGGAAGGCGCGGAACTCGTGGTGGACGGCCGCAACCTGGAAATCCCCGGCCATGCGGGCGGCTATTTTGTCGGCGGGACGCTGTTCGACCGCGTCACGCCCGGCATGCGCATCTACCAGGAGGAGATCTTCGGTCCGGTGCTCGGCTGCGTGCGGGTGAAGGATCTGGGTGAAGCGATCGACCTGGTCAACGCGCACGAGTTCGGCAACGGTGTGTCGTGCTACACCAGCGATGGCGGCGTGGCGCGCGAGTTTGCGCGGCGCATCCAGGTCGGCATGGTCGGCATCAACGTGCCCATCCCGGTGCCGATGGCGTGGCACGGCTTTGGCGGCTGGAAGCGCAGCCTGTTTGGCGATACGCATGCCTACGGCGAGGAAGGCGTGCGCTTCTACACCAAGCAGAAGTCCGTCATGCAGCGCTGGCCGCAGAGCATCGACAAGGGCGCGGAATTCGCCATGCCGACGGCGAAGTAGGCACGCCAGGCAAGCTCGCCATCGGCCCGGCGCGGTTTGCGGTTTGCAACTTGACGCACTGTGCGTTAAAGCAAACAATCCGCGCATGGCAAACGATCACAAGGAAGCCCGCGACGGCGGGGAAACCCGCTGGGCGCACCTCCACTCGCTGGTGGTGCTGGGCGAGCTCGGCAGCTATACGGCCGCGGCGGCGCGCCTCGGCCTCAGCAAAAGTGCGCTGAGCCAGCGCATCGCGGAACTGGAACGGGCCGCGGGCGTCGCGCTGGTGCGGCGCACCACGCGCAGCATGCGGCTGACCGAAGCCGGCCAGCAACTGGCCGATAGCACGCGCGCCTCGTTCGAAGATATCGAGCGCAGCTTTGCCGGCGTGCGCGACCTGGTCGGCGCCCCGCGCGGCCTGCTACGCGTGACGGCGCCGGTGGCATTGGGCCGCCAGCAGATCGTGCCGCGCATTCCGGACTTCCTCAAGACCTATCCCGACGTCAGGATCGAGCTCGAACTCTCGGACAAGCTGTCCTCGCTGGTCCAGGAGGGCTTCGATCTCGCCATCCGCCATACCGCCGCCGCGCCCGACACGCACGTCGCATGGACGCTGTGCCGCACGCATGCGGTACTGGTGGCGGCGCGCAGCTACCTCGATCGCCACGGCATGCCGGCCACGCCCGAAGAACTCTCGACCCACAGCTGCCTGCACTACTTCCGCCGCGGCGAGTCGCCGGCCTGGAGCTTCGAGCCGATCCGCGGTGGCGGCGGCCGGCGCAACGTGGCGATTCGCGGCAACTTTGCCGCCAACAATAGCGAGGCCTTGCGCGAAGCCGCGCTCAAGGGGCTCGGCATCGCACTGCTGCCGGACTTCTCCGCACAGGCGGAACTGCAGAGCGGCAAGCTGGTGAAAGTGCTGCCCAACTGGCGCTCGGCCGGGGCGTTCGGCAACCACCTGTTCGCCATCCGCCCCTACAGTCCCTACGTGCCGCTCTCGGTCAAGGTCTTCGTCGACTACCTGCGGCAACAGTTGAAGGACGGCTTTCGCACCGGTTGATGCGCGCCGCCCGCGGGCTTACTTGCCGTTGTAGGTAATTTCCCCGTTCGGCAGGAAGTACAACATGATGGCGCGTCCGCCCGAGACTTCCGGAAAGTGCTCGCTGGCCGGATCCGGCGCGGTCCAGCCGGCGCCCTGCCCGCAGAACTTCGCGCCCGGATCCAGCGGCACGATCATGTTGATCTCGCCATTCGGATGCGCGTGGTACTGGCCGATCAGGTTGTCCATGTACACGCTGTTGATGCTGAAGCCGAAGGTCTCGTCGCTGGCCGCATAGACCGGGCTGCGGCGGTACTCGGGCCCGGTGATCTCGATATTGCAGGCCCAGCCTTCCTGCTCGCCGGCGCGGATCAGGGCGGCCAGGCTTTCGTAAAGTTCGCTGCCGGGCGGATAGGTGCGATTGAGCCAGACTTCGGTCTCGGCGCCGAGCGGGCGGTCCTTTACCGTGGCGAGCAGGCGGATGGCCTCGCGCTTGAGTTGTTCGCGCGTGCTGCTGCCGACTGCCGCATCGCGGGCAGCGGCAGTGGGGGTGGGGGTGGCGGGCTTCGGGTGGGGCTGGTTCATGACGTGTCTCTCCGGTATGGATGTCGGGTTCGCAGGGCCAGTGTAGAAACGCGCCACCGGAATCCTTTGTACGAGACCCGCGCGTTTTTTCCCGGACTTGCGCCACCGCGCGCACAGGCGACCACCCGGCCCGGCACGCTCGTAGAATCCGGCGCACGCATCGCTCCACGCCCCTTCATGCCAGCTCCCCTCGACCTGCTCCGCCGCCGCATCGAACAACGCGTATGGGCGGCCACGCGGCCTGACACAGGTTTCGCGCTCGACCTTTCCCATCCGCCCGGCGATCCGGGCCTGTTCGGTCCCGCTGCGGTGTGCTGGACCATTCACGACGACTTTCCGGCAATGATGATCGGCGGCATTCGTGCATTGATCCTGCAGGCGCTGCATCCGCTCGCGCTGACCGGCGTGCTCCAGCATTCGATCTTCATGCAGGACATGCGCGGCCGCCTCGCGCGCACCGCGCAGTTCATTACGGGCACCACCTTCGGCAGCGTGCGCGACGCCAGCGGGCTGATCGACCGTGTCAATCGCATCCATCGCGATATCGCCGGCGTGGCGCCCGACGGGCGGCCGTATGCGGCGCGCGACCCCGATCTGCTGAGGTGGGTGCATGTCGCCGAAGTGTCGAGCTTTCTTGCGGCGTACCTCGCGTATGCGGATGCCGGACTCTCCGGTGCCGATCAGGACCGTTATCTCGCCGAGACCGCGACGATTGCACGCCGGCTCGGCGCGACCGACGTGCCCGAAAACCGCGCGGCAGTCGACGCGTGCATCGACGCATGCCGCCCGCAGTGGGTCGCCAGCGCAAGCATGCACACCGCCATCGGGCAGTTGCTGACCCACCGCGATGCGTCGCGTGCCGACCGCCACGCCATGCGGTTGTTCGTCGCGGCCGCGGTACAGCTGCTGCCGCCAGCGGCACGCACCCTCATGACCGGTGCCCTGGGCCGCCGCCACGGGCTGGTGGTACCCGCCACGCGCGTCGCTTGCCGGGTCCTGCGCTGGGCGATCCGACAGACCGCGGGACAACGCGCGCGGGCGCGGGTGGCTGCGGTTGTATGCAACATGTCATCCGAACCGCGAAAAATCTAGGTATTAACCCGTGCTTTCGGGAAAAAACAAGACGATCAGGCGAATGCGGCGTATATGATTGCACTGCACTGTATGCAGCAAAGTGCAATTGTGATCCGCATCCTGTTTTTTACGCCCACCCGAAAGAGAGTCGAGAATGATCCGCCGCACGCCCCTGAACGTCCTGCTACTCCCCTCCCTGTGCGCCGCGCTGGTCGCCTGTGCCAGCGGCACCGGCACCGGCGGCAGCGCCGATACGGTCTACCTGAACGGCAAGATCGTGACGGTCGACCCCGCGTTTTCGATCGCGCAGGCGGTCGCAGTCAAGGACGGCAAGTTCATCGGCGTGGGTTCGTCCGAGGACATGCGCAAGCTGGCCGGCACCACCACGCGTGTGGTGGACCTCAAGGGGCAGACCGTCATTCCGGGCATGATGGACAGCCATAGCCATATGATTGGCGCCGGTACGGCCGAGACCACGGCCCAGGTCATCCACGCGAAAAGCGTGGCCGAGGCCCAGCAGATCATCACCGCGTTCATCGCGCGCAAGCAGGTGCCGGCCGGCGCATGGGTCAAGTCCGGGCGCTGGCATCCGCCCTCGCAGCTGCAGGAGCACCGTTACCTGACGCGCCAGGAACTCGATGCGGCGGCGCCGCACAACCCGCTGTTCGTGCAGACCGTGGGGCATTTCGCCATGGCCAATACCAAGGCGCTCGCGTTGGCCGGCATCACGCGCGACACCCGGGACCCCGTGGGCGGCAAGATCTATCGCGATGCCAATGGGGATGCCACCGGCTTGCTCGAAGAGACCGCGATCGAACTGGTCGAGCGTGTGATTCCGCGCCCCACCTTCGCGCAGCTCGTCGATCAACTGGTCGCCGCGCAGCACGTCTATAACGAGTCCGGCATTACCAGCACCATCGATGCGGCGTTGACCGAGGAAGAGATCCGCGCCTATTTTGCGGTGGCCGAGCAGCATCGGTCCACCGTACGCACCGGGGTCATGTGGAAGCCCGTGGCGAGCACGGCCGCCGAATTCGAGACGCGGCTCAAGGCGGTCAAGCTCAAGGACAACACCGGCGACGACTGGGTGCGCACGGCCGGTATCAAGATCGTGTCGGATGGCGGCATGACGCTGAAGTCGGCCTATATCCGCGAAGCCTACGCCGACGATCCGCATAACCATGGCACGCTGGCGCTGGACCCGGCGGCATACAGGCAGAGCGTGATCCTGGCCAACCGCTACGGTTGGCGCGTGGGGACGCATGCGGTGGGCGACGCGGCGGTGGACCTCGTGCTCGACGCCTACGCCGGCGCCGACCGCGACAAGTCGATTCGCGACCGCCGCTTTGTGCTGATCCATGGCAGCCTGATGACGCGCGAGCAGATCCTGCGCGCCAGGCAGCTGGGCGTGCGTGTGGATGCGCAGAACATCTTCATGTGGGACAAGGCCGCCACGGTCGAGAAGTACATGGGCACGGCGCTCGCCAACCGCGCGGTGCCGAGCCGCTGGCTGGTCGATATTCTCGGCGTGGGCGGCACCGCGGCCGGTACCGATAATCAGGTCAATATCCTCAACCCGTTTGTCGGCCTGTATGTGATGGTCACGCGCAAGGATCCGCGCGGCAAGGTGTATGGCGCCGAGCAGGCACTGACGCGCGAGGAAGCGTTGCGGCTCTATACGAACGCGGGACCGTATTACACCTTCGAAGAGAAGCGCAAGGGTTCGATCGAGGTCGGCAAGTTTGCCGACATGGTGGTCCTCTCGGCCGACTACACCACGGTGCCTGACGCGGCCATCAAGGATATTCGCCCGGTGCAGACCATCGTCGGCGACAAGGTGGTGTACCAGGCGAAGTAGTCGCCAGGGCACGCGGCCAGCAACACCGCCGCGGCGCCAAAGTGCAAAGCCCCGCGCCGGCACCGGCCGCGGGGCTTGATGCCGCCAGGCGATTCCATGGGGCGCGCCACGCCGTGCCCCCCCCTACGCCACCGCCTACGCCACCCCTATGCCACCCTGTACCCCCCCCTAAGCCGCGCTGACGAACAGCCGCATGGCCGGCATCACCTGCGACGCCTGCTCGGGCCGGTCCAACGCATTTTCGAGGTTCATGCGCGCGACATTGACATGCTCGCAAGCCAGCGCCTGGGCACGCGCGCCCTCGCCGCGCTTCATGGCATCGAACAGGCTGTGGTGCTGCTGGTGCGCATAGCGCAGCCACTGGTGCCCCTCCGCCACCGCCGATTGCATCGGCAGCATGGCGCTGGCGGCGGCAAACGGCAGGCGGTTGTTGAGCTCGATCGCACGGGCCAGCGCGCTGTTGCCGCTGCCTTCCACGATCAGCGCGTGGAAGCGGTCGTTCATATTGCTGTAGGCCACGTAGTCGTCGTAGTCGAGCTGATCCTTGACCAGCGCGCGATCGCCTTCACGCAGGCATTCCTGGAGGTCCAGCGAGAGCTGGCGCGACAAGCCGTGCTCGGCCACCAGGCGGGCCGCCATGCCTTCGAGGTGACCGCGCACCGCGATGGCGTCCTGGATTTCGCGCGGCGTAAAACGCCGCATCATGTAGCCGCTGCTCGGCGACGGCTCGATCAGTCCTTCCTGTTCGAGCGAGGCCAGCGCGAGCCGCACCGGCGTACGGGACACGCCGAGTTTCTCCGCGAGCGGGATTTCGGCCAGGCGCGCGCCGGGCTCGAATTCGCCCTTCAGGATCAGGTCGCGCAGCTGGACCAATACACGGGTCTGGTGGGATTCCATCGATACCTCACATCGTGGGTGGTGCCACCGGGCTGCATACGATGCAGACCCGGTTGCATGCAATGGCGGTATGGTACACCACGCCCGTGCGGTCAAGCGGGCAGCAACGCTTTCAGGGCAACGGTTTCGTCGCTCAAGGCCGCCGCACCGGGTCGTACCGTGGCCGCCACCAGGCGCCGCGCGGCCATGTGGTCCTGCGGGCGGTTGACTGAATCGGCGCCGATCATCACGCCATTGCGCAGGTAGACCGCGGTGAACTTGCCCGCGGCCACTTCGCCGCGCACGATGACCTCGTCATGCCCGTGCGAGCAGCCCGCCATCTGCAGCTTGTAGCCGTATTGATCGGACCAGAACCAGGGCACCGCGTCGTAGGGGGCTGGCTGCCCCACGATGGTTGCGGCGGCCACCCGGGCCAGGTCGTTGGCGCTCTGGATCGACTCGACGCGCACGGGCCGCACGGCGGCTTCACCGGGTGCATGAAAGGTGCCGTTGAGCCATGGATTCGGGTATGCCGCGCAGTCGCCAGCCGCCACGATGCGCGGATCGCTGGTGCGGGCAAAGCGGTCCACCACGATGCCGTTGTCGACCGCCAGCCCGCATTGCTCGGCCAGTTCCACATTGGGTACCACGCCGAGACCGGCCACCACCAGCGTGGCCGGCAGGATCTCGCCGTTGTCGAGCTCCACGCCGCTGACGTCTCCGCCGGCATCCCCATGCAGGCGGCGCACGCCGATGCCCAGATGGAAACGCACGCCCTGCGCCTCGTGCGCGCCGCGCAGGAAGTCCGAAATCAGTGCCGGCACGGCCCGTTGCAGGAGGCGGTGCTGCAACTCCACGACCGCCACCTCCAGCCCCTGCGCGCGCAGCGACGCCGCCACCTCGAGCCCGATAAAGCCGCCACCGATCACCACGGCCCGCTTCGCCTGGGCCGCGCCGGCCTTGATCGCGCGCGCGTCCGCCAGGCTGCGCAGGTAATACACATGCCGGAACTCCGCGCCCGGGCACGCCAGCCGCCGACAACGCGCGCCAGTGGTCAAGGCCAGATGGTCGTAGCGGGCGCGCATGCCATCGGACAGCAGGACGGTCTGCGCGGCCCGGTCGATACCGAGCGCCGCGATGCCGGTCCTCAGTTCGATGCGTTCCTCGGCAAAGCGCTCGGGCGACTGCAACTGCAGGCTCGCCGCCTCGATATCCTCGCGCAGGAACGCCTTGGACAGGGGCGGCCGCTGGTACGGCGCCACGGTCTCGTCGCCGATCATGGTGATGCCGCCCGCGAAGCCGCCGGCGCGCGCGGCCAGGGCCAGCTGCGTGCCGGCGTATGAGGCGCCAATAATGACGAGCTCGGCCATGGTCTACCCCTGCGTCGGCGGCACGCGCACGATCAGGCCGTCCAGCGCATCGCTGATGACGATCTGGCAGCTCAGACGGCTGGTGGGCGCGCGCTCGGCGGCCACGCCATCGAGCAGTTCGCACTCCATCTCGTCTGGCGCGGGCAGCCGCTCGGCCCACGCTTCGTCCACATAGACATGGCAGGTCGCGCACGAACAGCAGCCGCCGCACTCGGCATCGATGCCGCGCACGTTGCTGGCGATCGCCACTTCCATCAGCGTCTTTCCACTGGCCGAAGCCACCTGTTTCTCAGTGCCGTCCTTCAGGACATAGGTAATCGTCGGCATGACATCCTCTCTACTTGACGCCCGGAACGTATCGCTCAGAACGTATCGAAATATTCGCGCTGCTCCCAGTCGCTCACTTCGAGGTTGAAGCGTGCGATCTCGGCTTCCTTGATATGGCAGAAGTAATCGACAAAGCCATCGCCCATGCCCTCGCGCAGCACCTCGTCGCCGCGCAGGCAGGCCAGCGCGTCCTCGAGCGTTTTCGGCAGGCACGGCGCGGGGGTCTCATACGGCGAGTCGGCCGAGGGGCCCGGATCGAGCTCGCGCCGGATGCCGTCGAGACCGGACACCGCCTGCGAGGCGAGGTACAGGTACGGATTGGCCGCCGGCTCGCCCACGCGGTTCTCGATGCGGGTGGCGGCGTCGCCGGCGCCACCCAGCACGCGCAGCATCGCGCCCCGGTTGTCGCGTGCCCAGATGGCGCGATCCGGCGCCAGCGAATAGGCGCGATAGCGCTTGTAGCCGTTGATGGTCGGCGTGGAGAACGCGGTGGCGGCGCAGGCATGCTGCAGCAGGCCGCCCAGGTAATGGCGGCCGAGCGGCGACAGGTCTTCGCCGGCGCGGTCCGGCACCATGGCGTTGCCGCCATCGTCCAGGCGGCGCAGCGACTGGTGCAGATGCCAGCCGCTCGACACCACGTTGCGGATCTTGGGACGGCACATGAACGTGGCGTGGTACCCGTGCCGCTTGCAGATCTGCTTGACCGCGCTGCGGAACAGCACCATCGCATCGGCCGTGGCCACCGGTGTGGCGGGCGCAAAAGTGAATTCGAACTGGCTGGGCCCGAACTCGATTTCGAGCGAACGCACGGGCAGGCCCAGCGGCTGCACGTTCTTGCGGATCAGTTCGATCACGGCTTCGGTGGCGTCGTAGCGCAGCTCGGTCAGGAACTGATAGCCATGCGACAGCAGCTCGACCTCGGGCGGCTCGCCGGGCTGGCCGGCATCGTCCGGGGCCATATGCTCGCTGACCTGGCGGAACACGTGGAACTCGACCTCGAGACCGGTAATCAGCTCGTAGCCCGCGGCGGCCAGCCGCTCCTCGGCGTTGCGCAGGATGCGGCGCGTGGCAAACGGCACGCAGCGGCCATCCTGGAAGTACGGATCGCACAGGATCCAGCCGGTGTTGGGCGACCACGGCAATACCTTGAACGTGGTCGGGTCGGGAATCAGCGTGACGTCCGCCCCGCCCTGCATGCCGGGAATATCGAAGCCACCGCCACTGCTGAAGACCGGAAACACGGTGCGATGCGAAGTGTCCTTGGCGAACAGCGTGGTGGTGACGTTGATCCCGCTGCGCAGCGCCTTGATGGCCTCCGACGCGACCAAGGTCTTGCCGCGCAGCACGCCGTGCTGGTCCGGAAACGAAAAGCGGACGACATCGATGTCTCCCGCGGACAGCCGCTGCACCACCTCGTTGGCGGCGAGCGTCTGCGTATCGGTCCAGACGCCGAATTTTTCTACGAATGCCATATGGGTCCGGCTGGCCGCGTCCCGGGGGAGACGCGGCCGCACCGCCTGTTGATGTGAGGGAAAATCGTGCGGAACCGGCTCAGGCGCGGGAGGCCCACTCGGAATCGGCGCGGCGCTTGGCGTCGGCGCCGCGCCAGTAGTCTTCCGCGTCAGTGTGGCCGGTGCTCACGCCATCGATGGACGGCGGGCCCGTAAGCTTGCTGGCCTGCCCGGCATCGACCATCATCAGTGCCCGCTCGCCACGCTCGTTAGCCTCGATGGCGGCGACCAGCTGCTTGCGGAACGCGATGATGCCCTTGTCGGTGGTGCCCAGGTGCTCGCGCGTGCGGTCCTGGATCAGGCCCTGCGACTCCACCGCCCACTGGTCATGCACGTTGATGTCGTGGCCCATGCCGGTATACGTCCTGGTGCGTTGCTCGTACGGGTTGAAACCGTAGTTGTTGCGCTTGTGCACGCGCGGCCGGTAATCGGGCAGTTCATACAGCGCCAGGCGCTGTTCGCGCATCTGCTGCTTGTTCACTGGCTCGGTGAAGCTGGTGAAGATGGCGTACCAGTAGCAGCTATGGTCGTCGATGGGGACGTGCCATTGCGCGATCGTCATCTCCGCGCTCATCGGGATGATGAACGCCTGCGGGAACACCACGTTGGTAACGCGCACATGCTGCTGGCCCTCGCCGAGGTCGCGCAGCGCGGTCAGGCGCATGCCGTAGTCGGTGGTGGCAATGCCGATGTCCGGGCATTCGAATTCGCGCAGCACCTTGGTGATTGGCATGGACGAATCCGCCGAGGCGCCGCGGAACTGCTTGCCGTAGCTCTCGGCGGTGTCCTCGTCCTCGAAGAAGCGGTGCAGGAACGACGCGTGCGCGGGGTCGATGCCGACTTCGAGCGCCTGGAGCCAGTTGCACTCCAGCAGGCCCTTGAAGGCAAAGGTGTACTGGTCCGGCGCGACAAAACAGTCGAATGCCGGAAAGGCCGGCGGCTCGCCCTCGCCGATATAGGCAAACAGCATGCCGCTGCGCTCGACCACCGGATAGGCGCGCTGCCTGATGCGCGTGCACAGCTTGCTGCCGGCGGGTTCCGCCGGCGTCTGCAGGCAGGTGCCGTTGCGGTCGAACAGCCAGCCATGGAACGGGCAGCGCAGGCCGCCGTCTTCCAGGCGCCCGAAGCTGAGATCGGCGCCGCGGTGCGGACAGTCGCGGTCGAGCATGCCGTACTGACCGTCCTCGCCCCGGAAGACGACGAAGTCCTGGCCCATCAGGCGCACCGCGCGCACCGGGCGCTCCCCCTGGAATTCGTCGACCAGCGCGACCGGTTGCCAGTACTGGCGCAACAGGCGGCCGGCCGGCGCGTTGGCGCCGACGCGCGTGATCAGGTCGTTCTGTTCCTGAGACATCATGATGGGGATCTCCTGCGTGGTGGATTCAAAGGGTGCAGCTGCTGCATGCAGTCTTGCTGTATGCAGGATAGTAAGCAGTGCATACAGCAAAGACAAGTTGAATTCCGGTTGGCACGGCTGATGCCGCCTGCCCGCCTCGAGAAATCACATGCATATAAATACGTATTTAGTTGTTTTTAAAGTATTTTATTGATAAAAACCGAGTCGGAACGAGCGACTAAGTGTTTACCCTCCCACAGCCCGTGGAACACGCTGACTGCATACGACAAACAAATTACTGCACCACTTTGCATTCATACTGCATACAATGAACGTCAGCCTGGCCGCACCGCGCGGCCATGTCACAAATTCCCGCCGGAGCGCATGCCATGGTCCAGATCGTCAGCAATACCCCGCAGCGCCGCGCCGTCAGCACATGGGCCGACAGTGAGGTGGAGGTCATCGAATTTGGCGAACTCGCCGACACCGCGCGGCCGCTCGGTTCGCCGCGGGTCAGCCTGCGCGCGGCGCTACGTGAGACCGGTGGCCACATCGACGCGCGCCATGCCCCCGGGCGTCCGTTGCCGGATGCGTATCGCGGCAGCGACCATCTGAGCCTGATCGCCCGCGAGGGCGAAGCGTATGGCCATACCGAGTTCATTCGCAGCTTTCGTTGCGTGGTGGTGCACTTTGCCGACGAGCTGCTGCGGCACGCCTGCGAAGGCGCGCCCCGCGGGCCGCGCTTTGCCTCACGGCTGATGTTCGAAAACAAGACGATCTGGACGCTGACCGAGCGGCTTGCGCTCGAATGCGTGACGCCGCGCGCCGGCCGCCAGCTCTATTGCGAGAGCCTGGTCGGCATGCTGGCGGTGGAGCTGGCGCGGCTGCAGGCCGGCGCGCAGCCGCCCACGCCCAAGGGCGGACTGGCGCCATTCCGATTGCGTCGGGTACTCGACTACATCGACACGCACCTGGGCGAAGACATGGCGCTGGCCGAGCTGGCTGCGCTGGCGGAACTGAGCCTGCCCCATTTCATGCGAGCGTTCCGCGTGTCGACCGGGCACGCCCCGCTGCGCTTCATCATGCTGCAGCGGGTCGCGCGGGCCACCGCGTTGCTACTCGGCAGCGATACCCCGCTGATCAAGATTGCCCATGACTGCGGGTTTGCCGACCAGGCCCATATGACCACCAGCTTCCGGCGGCTGGCGGGCAATACGCCCGCGCGGATCCGGCGCGAGCGTAACTGAGCGCGCGCGCTTCCGGGGACCGGTTACAGCTGCCGCGCGATCTCCACCGCGCGCCGCAGCGCCTGGTCGCGCATCGCCGGCATGGCCGGCGCATCGGGATGGGTCGGCCCGAACGCAATGGTGCGGATGTCGTCGACACCGATGATGCGCAACCAGTCCTCAAGATACGACTTCTGGTGATCGAGACGTGCCAGCGGCGAACCGTGTCCGTAGTCGAACGAACTCGCGTACACCACTACCGCACGCCGGCCCAGTACCAGGCCCTCATAGCCGCGTTCCGGCGTCCACTTGAAGGTCAGGCCCGGTTGGGTCACCACGTCGATATAGTGCTTGAGCCGGTAGGGCAGGCTCCAGTTCCACATCGGCGTGCTGATCAGGAACACGTCGTAGGCCAGCAGACGGGCCACTTCGGCCTGCACCGTGGCCCACGCCGCGGCCTGCGCGGGGGTGTGCTCGCGCCGGCCGAGGATCGCGTACTTCGCGTTGAGCACGTCCTCGCGCATTTCCGGCAGCGCCAGGTCCCACAGGTTGAGTTCATCCACGCGCGCGCCGGCGTGGGTTTCGATATAGGTGCCGACCAACGCATCGGCAACGAGCCGCGACTGGCTGGCCTCGCGTGGCGAGCAGACGATATGGAGAATGTTTGGCACGTGCGGTTCCGGTTGGCGTATCGGGTTGGCGTATCGGGTTGGCGTATCGGGTTGGCGTATCGGGTTGGCATGTCGGGTTGGCGTATGCATATGGCATGCGGGATGGGCGCACGGATGGCGGTCCAGCCAGGATGCCCGCGGCTCAGAGATCGACTTCCATCGACTCGGCCTCGGCCCAGCACACACAGACGCATGCCATGCCTGCCTCGTTTCGCTGCGATTCGGTCAGGAAGCGGTCGCGATGCGAGACCTGGCTGGCACAGCGCACCGTGGTCGCACACAGCCCGCACTCGCCGCGCTTGCAGCTATGCGGCACCGGGATGCCGATCGAGAGCGCCGCGTCGAGAATCGACGTGCCGGGCTCCACACGCAGCTCGCGTTGCGAGCGGGCAAACTTGACCGTGAGCGGCTTGTCCGTGGCGAGCGGTGCCGGCGCCTTGAACAGCTCGTGATGGACGCATGACGATGGCAGGCCAGCGCGCGCGGCCGCCTCGACCACCGCATCGATCAGGCTCGCGGGTCCGCAGGTATACGTGTGCGTGCCGGCCACGCGTTCCGCCAGCACTGCGTCCAGACGCATGCGGCCGGCTGCGCCGTGCGCGGTGTCGTACAGATGCAGCGCATCGCCGCACAGCGCGCGCAGCGTGTCGACGAAGGCGGCGTCGGCGAGCCCGCGCGCGCTGTAGTGCACCTCGAACGGCGTGCCGATACGCCGCAGTTCGCGCGCCATCGCCACGATCGGCGTCACGCCGATGCCACCGGCGATCAGGATGGCGTGGCGCGTGGCGGGATCGAGCGGAAACTCGTTGGGCGGCACCTCGATCTCGAGCCGGCTGCCAGCCCCCACTTCGTCGTGCAGGTAGCGCGAACCGCCGCGCCCGGCATCTTCACGCAGCACCGCGATCTCGCACCAGCTACCGTCGGCGGCGGCATCGACCACCGTGTACTGACGATCTTCGCGCGTGCGGTCGTTGAGCACGGTCCCGACCCGTACATGGCTTCCCGCCGCGATCGGCGGCAGCGCCGCGCCTGTGTCCACGGCCAGGCGGATGCGTTTGATGTCGTGTCCGACCATTTCGGTTTCCTGCACGGTCACCACCTGGCGGCCATCGGGCACGCTGACGTCGGCAGGCGTCTGGCAATGCGCCCGCGCGGCAAAGTGCGTGACATAGTCCGGCGTGGTCACCGACTCGTGCAGCCGTCGCGCGGGGCGGCCCGGCAAGGCCACGGTGGCCAGCGGAATTTCGCCGGCCCAGCATTGCTGCGCAAACAGCGCCTCGCCGCCAAAGATCGCCAGCCCGTCGGCCGGCGGCCCCGCGCGCCGCTTGGCCGAACCTTCGTCGATGCGCATGCGGACCATGATGATGCTGTGCAGTTCCGCCTCCGACGGCTGCCGCACCTCGTCCCAGCGCCCCGGAAAATAGCGCGACAGGAAGTGCCGCAGCTGCGCGCGGCGCTCGGCCGGATCGGTCACGGGCTCGGGCCGGCCGAACACCATGACCGAACGGTAGTTCAGCGTATGCGCCGAGGCCAGGCGCGACAGCACATAGCCATCGAGCAGCGTGAAGTTGACGCAGACCGGCACGCCCTGCGACACCTGCCTGAGCATGCGGCTGCCGGCCGAGCCATGCCAGTAGAGGTCATCGCCATGGCGCCACACCATGGTGGGCGTGGCGTACGGCTGATCCTCCAGCTGCCACGACACCACGCCATAGAGCGCGGCGTCGATGATGTCGTGAATCGCCGCCTTGTCGTTGGAGCCGCGTCCGCCGAACAGGCGCACGCGCGACCGGTCCGTGACCGGGTAGCCGAGATCGTTCATTCCCTATCCTTTTTGCACGCTTTGCGTGCCACATGGCACTGGTCGGGTCATGCTGCGGGCGCATTGGTCCTGGCGAAAGGGCCAATCGCGCCGACATGGCCATACCAATGCACCATCGGGTACTCTCCGCGCACCTGCGCCGCCGCTCGTCCCGACGCCGATTTCCCCAACGATTTCTTACCCAACTCATTAGGGATAACCCCCAACCTTACGCACTTTAATGGACACCGTACCGCGATGTCGCTAATTTACCCTTATGCATTTATCTTCTTAGGAAGACATATGTGAAACAACCCCGGATATGCCGGGGCCCCACTTCATGGAGATCGAGGAATGACGACCGCAGCAGAGAATGAATTGCTAACCCGCGTGGAGAACGGCGCGCCGATGGGCCGCATGCTCAGGCAGCTGTACTGGCTGCCCGCGGTGCTGTCGTCGCGGCTGGTGGCGGACGGCGCGCCCGTCAAGGTGCGCCTGTTCGGCGAGAACTTCGTGGCCTTCCGGGCCACCGATGGCCGCGTCGGCTTTCTTGACGAGGCCTGTCCGCACCGCGGCGTGTCGCTCGCGCTGGGCCGCAACGAAGACTGCGCGATCCGTTGCATCTTCCACGGCTGGAAGATCAGCGTGACGGGCGAGGTGCTGGAAGTCCCCAACGAGGCGTCCAACCCCGAATGCTTCCGCGGCACCGTCAAGGTCAGGCACTTTCCGACCTGCGAAGGCGCCGGCATCGTGTGGGTCTGGCTCGGTGAAGGCGAGGCGCCGCCGGCGCCGAACTTCGAATTCATGGGGCTGCCGCCCGAGCAGGCCTACGCCTGCGGCATCGAACTGAACGCCAACTGGCTGCAGGGCGTGGAAGCGACCATCGATTCCTCGCATATCGCCCTGCTCCACCAGAGCCACCTGGCCGCCTCGCCCACCGACATGGCGGCCACGCGCGTCAATTCGGCGGTGCGCTACCAGTTCGAGAACACCGACTACGGTATCCGCGCGGCCGCGCTGCGCGAAGCGCCCGACGGTTCATGCGTGGCCCGCGTGACCGAGTTCGTCATGCCCTACTACGGCCTGATTCCGCCCATCGGCATCGGGCCCGCGCAGGACCGCACCGTGATCATCGCGGTACCGATCGACGATACGCACCTGATCCAGTGGTACATCTACTACAACACCGAGCGCCCGGTCGACTCGATGAAGCGTACGCAGCGCGCCAATACGTGGCCGATGGCCGGCGGCCTGCCCGGTCCCGCCGCCGACAACTGGGGCCAGAACCGCGGCCTCATGCAGCACGGCAACCATACCGGCTTCCATGAAATCGTGGTGGAGGACTTCGTCACGCAGGTGAGCATGGGCGCGATCGTGGACCGCACCAAGGAGTACCTGTGCTCGGCCGACCAGGCCATCATCCGCGTGCGCCGCCAGTTGCTGGAGGCGGTCAAGCGCTTCAGCGCGGGCGAGTTGCCCCCGAGCGCGCTGCCGGCGGGCCGAGCGCACGCCAGTATCCGCGCCACCGGCGCGCGCATGGCGTCGGTCGGGGACGACTGGCGCACGCTGCCGCGCTGACGCCCGTACGCCATGGCCGGGCATGGCCGTGCCACGCCCGGCCGCTGCCCTTGTTCTTACCTCGTTCTAACCAGCCGACATGGAAACTCTCACCAATCACGACCACTGGGTCCGCGCGTGCGCGGCCGCTGACGTGCGCGCCGGCACGCCCAAGGGACTCAAGCTGCGCGGCATTCCGATCGCGCTCTACCGGCTCCCGGAAGGCGTGTTTGCCACGCACGATGTCTGCACGCATGCGTTTGCGCTGCTGTCGGAAGGCTTCATCGACGACCACGTGGTCGAATGCCCGCTGCACGGCGCCAAGTACGACGTGCGCTCCGGCAAGTGCCTGGCCGTCGCGGACTGCGATGTGCGCACGTATCCGGTCCGGATCGATGCCGACCACGTGTTCGTTGCCGTGCCGGCAGAGGACACACCGTCATGAGCGCGCGGGCTCCCGCACGCATCGTCATTGTCGGCGGCGGCCAGGGCGCCGGTGCCGCGCTGCGCAACCTGCGCGCGCTCGGCTATCCCGGCATGACCACGGTGGTCTGTGCCGAGCCACATCATCCCTACGAGCGACCACCGTTGTCCAAGCAGTTCCTGCAGGGCACGGTCGGCCTGGCCGACCTGACACTGTGCCGGCCCGGTGACCCGCATCGGACCGATCATCCCGACCACGCGCGGGAGACTTTTTTGCTAGGCGACGCGGCCGAGCGCATCGATGTGACTGCGCGGCAGGTGGTACTGCGCAGCGGCGCCACGCTGCCCTACGACCGGTTGCTGATCGCCACCGGCGGCGAGGCACGCCGCCTCACGGTGCCGGGCGCGCAGCTCGATAACGTGTGCTATCTGCGCACCGCCGCCGATGCGGAGCGTCTGCGCGCCGCGCTGCAAGCCTGCCAGGCCGCGCGGGCGCCGGTGCTGATCGTCGGCGGTGGCTGGATCGGCCTGGAAATCGCCGCCGCGGCACGGCAGCTTGGCCTCGCCACGACCGTGGTCGAGGCCGGCACGCAATTGTGCGGCCGCTCGTTGCCGGCCGCGGTGGCGGCACAGTTGCTCCAGATGCATCGCGCGCGTGGCGTCGATGTCCGGCTCCAGTGCGGCGTCGCCGCGCTGCATGGCGTACAGGGCGTCGCGGCGGCCACGCTCGCGGACGGCAGTACGCTGCCGGCCGGACTGGTCGTGGCGGGCGTCGGCCTCGTGCCCAACACCACCCTGGCCGCCACGGCCGGCATCGCCGTGGCCAACGGCATCGTGGTCGACCGCGATGGTCGTACCTCGCATCCCGATATCTTCGCGGTCGGCGATGTCGCCGCCGCGCCGTGCCGCTGGCACGGCGCCACGGTGCGCATGGAAACGTGGAACAACGCGACGGTCCAGGCCATCCGCGCGACCACGGCGATGCTGCGCGATACCGGGCCCGACGGCGTGGCCGGGCCTGAAGCCGAGGCCGTGCCCTGGTTCTGGTCCGATCAGTTCGACCTCAACCTGCAGATCCTTGGCGCGCCGCTCGCGGCCGACCGCTCGATGGTCGCCACCGACGGCGACGGTACGTTGCATCTGTATGCGCGGCGGGACCGCCTGATCGGTGCCATCGGCATCAATCGCGGGCGCGACATCCGCACGCTCAAGCGCGCGCTGGAGCGCACGAGCGAGCCCGATGGCACCCTGCCCTACCAGCGCGTGCTGGACTGCGCCTCGAACCTGCGCGCGCTGCTTTGACCCACAGGAGCCCCCACCATGACCTCGATGCTCGACACCCTCGCATGGTGTGCGCAACTCGACCGGAGCGCGGCCACCCCGCTGTACCAGCAGCTCTGCGACAGCCTGCGCACCGCCATCCTGGCCGGCCGCATCGAGCCCGGCGTGCGCCTGCCGTCGACACGCGATCTTGCCGATGAACTCAATATCTCGCGCAATACCGTGGTGGTGGCGTATGACCAGTTGCAGGCCGAGGGCTTCCTCGACGCGCTGGTCGGTCACGGCACGGTGGTCTCGCGCCAGTTGTCCAACCGGCTGCGGCGGCCGCCGGCCGGCGACCACGCCGAGGCGCCGCTGCGGCTGGCCGCGCGTGCGGCGCAGGTCCAGCGCCTGGCCGCACGCGGCCAGGCGGCGGCGCCCGCGCCGATACCGCACCGCGCCGCCACGCTGTTTCGCGTCGGCGTGCCCGCGCTCGACGAGTTTCCGATGAAGACGTGGGGCCGCATCGTGTCGCGCCGCGCGCATCGCCTGAGCGCGGATCATCTCGATTACCAGGGCGCGGCCGGCCATGCGCCGTTGCGACGCGCCATTGCCGCCTACCTCGGCGTGTCGCGCGGCATTACGTGCGATGCCGACGAGGTCCTGATCGTGGCCGGTGCGCAGGGCGGCATGTCGCTCGCGGCCCAGGTACTGCTCGATCCCGGCGAGACGGCATGGGTGGAGGATCCGGGCTATCGGAACGCGCTCGGCGCGCTCGTGGGCGCCGGTGTGCGCGCCCAGCCGGTACCCGTGGATAGCGAGGGCATCGACGTGACCATGGGTCGCCGCCTGGCCCCGGCGGCGCGGCTCGCATGCGTGACGCCGTCGCACCAGTTTCCGCTCGGCATCACCATGAGCCTGTCGCGGCGGCTGGATCTGCTGGCGTGGGCGCGCCAGGCCGGCGCATGGATCATGGAGGACGATTACGACAGCGAGTTCCATTACGCGGGTCACACCGTGCGCGCCTTGCGCGGCCTCGACTGTGGCGCGGACCAGGTAATCTACGTAGGCAGCTTCAGCAAGATCATGTTTCCCGGCCTGCGCCTGGGCTACCTGGTGGTCCCGGGCGCCCACGCGCGCGCGTTCCAGGCGGCGCTGCGCTTTACCCAGTTGCAGGTGCCGCTGCTGGAGCAGGCCGCCACCGCCGACTTTATTCTCGAGGGCCACCTGGCCCGTCATATCGGCCGCATGCGCAGTATCTATGCCGAGCGGCAAGCCGCGCTGGTGTCGTCCCTGCGGCGCCATTTCGGCGGGCCCGCCGGTCTGCCCGCGGGCGGCATGCATCTGGTGCTGCCGCTCGGTGACGGGTGCAATGACGTCGCGATTGCCGCGCTGGCCGCGCGGCAGGGTCTCGGGGTACAGGCCCTGAGCCAGCACTGTGCGGAATCTGGCGCAATCACCGGTGCAGATACGGGCGCTGGCCATCCGTCCCGGCGCGGTCTGCTGATCGGCTTCGCCAATACCCCGGTGGAACGCATGGAGCGCGGTGTGGCGACACTTGCGGCCATTGTCGACCAGGTTGGGCACGGCGCGCCCATGCCACCAGCGCCGGGTCTGCGCCGCGACCTCCCCGAGCGGGCTGCCGCGACGCTTGGCGCCTGCCTACACGCGTGACGGGGCCGCCGGCACGCGGCCGTCCACATCCGTAAAGCCATACTCCGCCGCCAGTTCGGCGGCCAGCAGCAACTGTCCCGACTTGCGCATGCGGGCGGGATCGGCCGCCAGTGCCGCGACGGCGCGCCCGGCAAACTGCGCGGTCTCCCCGTGCTCCATGATGCGCCGGGTCAGTTCCGGCGGCAGCCGATCCGGCTGTGCCAATACCTTCTCGCTCTTGATGAAGCCGGGCCAGATCGTCACCGCGGCCACGTTGTGCGCGCGCAGGTCGTGCGCCATGTCTTTCGCCATCTTGTCCACGCCCGCCTTCTGCACGCCGAACGGCACGTTGAAGGTGTAGCGCACCGCGCCACCGGACGAGGTATTGACGATCAGGCCCTGCTTGCGCGGGACCATCATCGGTGCGGCAAAGCGGGCCGCGATGTAGTGCGAGCGCAGGCCCACGCGCATCAGCATGTCCCACAGGTCGTCCGGCAGCTCCCAGAACGGTACGTTGGTGGGCATGCGATCGGGGGCACCGAACACGTTGTTGACGAGGATATCGAGCTGGCCTGCTTCGTCGCCGACGCGCTCGAACAGCGCCTTGACGCTGGCGTCGTCGGCGTGGTCGCAGGCGACCGCGATGCCCACGCCGCCCAGGCGCGTCACCTCGGCCGCGGTCTCCTCCAGGCTGCCGGGCCAGATCGAGCCGCCGGCGCGCAGCGTGCGCCCGGTGACATAGACCGTGGCGCCGGCCTCGCCGAGCCCGAGCGCCATGCCCTTGCCCACGCCGCGCGTACCACCCGTGACCACTGCGATCTTGCCCGCGAGAGGCTTCTGTTGATCCATCATGCTGTCCTGGTTCTCCAAAGTTGCATTGAATGCGCCGATACCGGCGGCGCGGCCGCGTTTCCGTTCCGTGTGCGCGACGCGGTGCGGCATCACGGTTGTGCCGACGCCCGCGCGCGCCGGCGCCGCAGCCAGTCCGCGCACCGCGACAGTACGCCGGCGAGTCCGTGCGGAGCGATGAACACGCAGCCGAGCATGAGCGCGCCGTAGACCAGCCCCGTGGCCGCCTTCGAGATGTTCTCTGCCATGCCGGGCACGAACACCAGGAACATGGCCCCGATCACCGGCCCCAGCCCATGACCGGTGCCGCCCACCACCACGCCCGCAACGAAGCCGAGCGACAGCAGTACGGTGAAGGCGTCGGGGGAGACGAAATGGGTGAGCAGCGCCTGCATCGCGCCCGCCATGGCGACCACGGCCGCGCTGATGGCAAACGCCTGGGCGCGCCAGCGCCGCACCGGAATGCCGGCGGCGAGCGCGGCGGCCGGCTGGTCGCGCAACGCGCGTAGCGCGATCCCGGTGGGGCCGGCCGCCAGGCGACGCAGCATCAGATGGATCAGTACCGCCGCGAGCGCCACCACGGCCAGCATCCACTGGTCGCCATCGAGTGGCACGCTGAATGGCGGCAGCGGCGTGTCGAGGTTGATGCCGGCCACCCCACCCGTGAACGACTCGAGCGCAGGATGCTTGAGGACCTGCGGCAACGCCAGCGCAAGGGCAAAGGTGGCGAGCGCCAGGTAAGGGCCCGCCAGGCGCACCGCGGGCAGCCCGAACAGCAGCCCGCCGACGTAGCCGACCACGCCCGCGACCGGAATGGTCAACCAGTAAGGCGCCCAGCCCCGATCGACGCACAACGCGGCCGCATAGGCGCCGACCGCGAAGAAGGCGCCGTGCCCAAGCGAAATCTGCCCGCTGGTACCGATCAAAAACTGCACCCCCATCAGTGCCACCACGCTGGCGATGACGGTGGCCAGCTGGAACGCGGTATAGCCGCGCGCCGCATACAGCACGAGCCAGGCCGCGCCAACCAGCAGTGCGACGGTAAGAATCCGCGGCCACGGCAGGCCTGCGGCGCCGGCGCGCGGCGAGTGCCGCCGGGCGGCTTGCATCGGAAAATCAGTCATGGTTCAGGAGAAGTTTGGCCCGCGGGCCTATGAACGTTGGGCCGCGCGGCTGCCGAGCAGCCCTTGCGGCCGGATCACCAGCACGGCGATCATCGCCACCAGCGCGAGCGTCAGCTTGAGCTCGGTGCCCACCAGGTAGGCACCGGCGAGGTTTTCGAGCACGCCGAGCAGGATGCCGCCGAGGACCGCGCCGACCGGGCTGTCGATGCCGCCCACCACGGCCGCCGCGAAGGCGTAGATCATGATGCCGCTCATCATGTGCGGGTCGAGGAAGACGATCGGGGCCGCCAGCATGCCGGCGACCGCCCCGACCGCGCCCGCGATGCCCCAGCTGAGCATCAGCAACCGGTTCACGCGAATGCCCACCAGCTGGCTCGACAATGGCTGTACCGCCACGGCCCGCATGGCCAGCCCCAGCCGCGTAAAACGGAAGAACGCCGTCATCGCCGCCAGCACGCCGACGGTGGTCATCAGGATGCCGATCTCGTGGCCCGAGGCCAGTCCACCGCCCAGGGCGCCCAGGCCTTCGAATGGCGATGGAAAGCTCTGCGTGTCGTAGCCGAAGGCAAGTCCGGCGGCGCTCTCGATGATCACGTAGAGCGCGACGAACACCGTCACTACCGACAGCATCGGCGCGTGGTGCAACGGGCGCAGCGCCACGCGTTCGACCAGCGCGCCCGAGACGAAGGCAAAGACGAGGCAGGCCGCGAAAGCCAGCACGTACGGCACGCCGGCATCGAGCAGCATCGCCGCGACGTAGGTGCTGAACATCGCCATCTCGCCCTGCGCAAAGTTGACATGGTTGGTGGAGCGGTACACGACCACCAGCGCCAGCGCCAGCATCGCGTAGATGCAGCCGTTGACCACGCCGGCCGACAATTGATGGAGAAATTCAGGCATGACTTACCTCCTCGCCATGGCCGAGATACGCGCGCCGCACGCGCGCGTCGCCGCGCAATGCCGCCGCGCTGCCGCTGATGGTGACGCGGCCGGACTCCAGTACGTACGCATTGGTGGCCACCTCCAGCGCGAGGCTGGCGTTCTGCTCGACCAGCAGGATGCTCAGTTGCCGCTCCGCGTTGATCTGTTGCAGGATGCCAAAGATCTGGCGCACGATCATCGGCGCAAGGCCGAACGATGGCTCGTCGAGCATCAGCAGCCGGGGCGACAGCATGAGAGCCCGTGCAATCGCCAGCATCTGCTGCTCGCCGCCGCTCATCAGCCCGGCCGCCTTGCGGCGATAGGCATGCAGGCGCGGAAAATAGTCGTACATGCGTGTCAGGTCGCGCATCCATGCCTGCCGGTCGCGCCGCGAGATGGCACCGAGGCAAAGGTTCTCCTCGACCGTGAGTTGGGCAAACGTGCCGCGACCGTCGGGAACATGGGCAATACCCGCGCGGGCGATCGCATCGCAAGCCGTGCCGTCGATACGACGACCGTCGAAATGGATCTCGCCACGCGTGCGCACCATGACGTTGCTGATGGCGCGCAGCAGCGTGGTCTTGCCGGCACCGTTGGCGCCGAGCAGCGTGGTGATGCCGCCGTGCGGCACCTCAAGGGCAACATCGTGCAGGACTTCCATCGCACGATACGCGGCCGAGAGGCCGCGCACGGACAACATGGCATGTTGATCGCTCATGGCCGGTCTCCGCCCTGATTTTTCCCCTGATTCTTCCCCTGATCTCCGCCCTGATCTCCCAGGTAGGCACGGATCACCTCGGGATGGCTGGCCACCTGCCGCGGCGTGCCGTCGGCGATGACGCGGCCGAATTCGAGCCCGATCACCTGGTCGGAGACGCGCATGACCAGGTTCATATGGTGTTCGATCAGCAGCACCGCCACACCGAGTTCGCGACAGATCAGGCGAATCCAGCTCTCGAGCTCGCCAACCTCCTCGAAGTTGAGCCCGGCGGCCGGCTCGTCGAGCAACAGCAGCCGCGGAGCCATGGCCAGCGCACGGGCCAGCTCGACGCGCTTACGCGTACCGAACGACAGATCGGCCACCACGGTGTCGGCGATCTCCGCCAGGCGCGTGCGCGCCAGCAACGCCTCGACGTTGTCCCGCACGCGCCGTACCGCGGCGCGCGCCGAAGGCAGGCCCAGCATGTGTGCGAGCGTCCTGCCATGCAGTTGCCGGTAGCAACCGGCTTCCACATTGGCGCGCACGGTCTGGCGGTCGAACAGCGCCACGTTCTGGAACGTGCGCGCGATGCCGACCCGCGCGACGTGCTCGGGCGGGATATGGGTGATATCGCGCCCGCCAAAGGCGATGGTGCCGCCGTGGGGCGTGCACAGCCGGCTCAGGCAATTGAACAGCGTGGTCTTGCCGGCGCCATTGGGACCGATGATGCCGCACACGGTGCGCGGTTGCATGGTGAAGCTGACGGCGTCGAGCGCGCACGTGCCGCCAAACCGGACGGACAGGTTGGCGACGCGCAAGAGCGCCTCTTCGGCATGAAGCCGCGGCGGTGGGCCGGGCGAGCGGGTATGCGGCGGGGGGCCGCTGTCGGTGCGGGCAATCAGCATGCGAATGAATTCCGTGGTGACGGTGGAGCGAAGTAGGATGTCGGGTGACCTGGCGGCAAGGCGGAGCGGTAAAGCCCGCCGTTACGCCATCCGCACCCAGCGCGTGCCGTCGAAGCGCTGCAACCGTAGCTGGCGAATGATCCGGTAGTCCTGCGGCGAGGTACTGACAGTGATGCCCGGAATCAGCCCGGGCAGGGCGACGTCCTGCAGGGTCGTGGCCTGGCGCAGCAGGCGCGCCGGGGTCAGGTCGTCGCCGCAATCGCGCAGCACCTTTTCCATCAGGACGGCAATGTTGTAGCCCGTGAGATTCAGCTGTTCGGTGACATCGCCTTCCGGGTAATAGCGCTGCATGAAGGCGAGCCAGTCGCGATAGCCGGCATCGTCTTGCCATTCGGCGTCGCCCACCGCCTTGGCCGGGGTCGCGGAGATCAGTCCCTCGCAACGGTCCAGGCCCGCCGGCTTGAGCACCGTGGCAATGAAGTTGCTGGTGATGGGCACGAACTGCAACGGCTTCCAGCCGAGGTCGTGGGCCTTGCGAATCGCCTGGATGGTGAACTTGGGCGAGGTGATATTGAGAAAGACATCGGCCCGCGAGGCTGCCAGCGAGATCACCTGCGAGTCGACGGTCGGCGTGGTGACCTCGTAGGTGAGCGCCATGTCCACCCGCACCGCGCTCTTCGTCTCCTGCAGGCGCCGGCGGAATGCGGCCAGGTATTCCTTGCCGAAATCGTCGTTCTGGTAGAGCACCACCACCTTCGCGCCCGGCTTTACGCGATGAATGTAGTCCGCGTAGATCGCCGCCTCGGTCGGGAAGGTTGTCATGCCCGGCAGCGTCCACGGATACTGCGCGGGATCGGCAAAGCGCCCGCTGCCCGCATAGACGAACAGCTGCGGGACCTTCCTGCCGTTCAGGTACTTCTGCACGGCGGCGTTCTGCGCGGTGCCCATGCTCGCGAACATCGCCAGCACGCGCTCCTGCTCGACGAGCTTGCGGGTCTGCTCCACGGCCCTGGCCGGGTTGTAGCCATCGTCGAGCGAAAGCAGCACCACCTCGCGGCCATGGATGCCGCCGCGCTCGTTGACCATGCGGAAATACCGCGCCTGCACCTTGCCCAGCGCGCTCAGCGCCGACGCCGGACCGCTGTATGGCATGGTCTGCCCCAACCGGATCTGGCCGCGGAAGGTCGGTTGCGCAACCGCGGGCATCAGCGGCGACGCCAGCCAGGCACCACCCAGCCATGCCCCACCCCAACGCAGCATGTTTCGTCGACTCGTGTTGTTGCCCGCCATCGCTTCCCCTTAAATATCTTCCTAGTAAGATTTAATGCTAGCCGCTATCCCACCCGGCCGCATCAGGGAAAACGCCGAGACCGCGTCTGGTGCAGCGTGCTACATGGTGGCGACGAGCTTGCGGAAGCAGGCATCCACCGCGGCCAGCTCGGTGGGCGTGACACCGCTCGCGGCCACGATGGCGGCGAGGTTGCGATTGATGCGCGAGATCGCGCCGTCGGCGACGGCCGCACCTCGACGGGTCAGCCGCACCAGTTCGGAGCGTCTGTCGTCGGGGTCCGCGAGGCGCTCCACCAGGGCCTGCTGCGCCAGCCGGTCAATGCGCTTGGTGATGGCGCCGGAGGTGACCAGCAGCGTGCGAAACAGGTCGGTCGGGCGCAGCGCGTAACCCGGCCCGCTGCGGCGCAGCGCCAGCAGCACATGGAGGTCGCCGATATTGACGCCGACCGCGCGCGAGATGTCGGCCAGTCGTCTTTCGTGCAGGTAATGCGCGTGCTCGATGCGCAGGAAGAAACCGGTCAGGCGGAAATCGATATCGGGCCGTTCCTTCGCCCATGCGTCCGAGATGGCATCGAGGCGATCGGACTTGAGGCGGTCGAGCGGGCCTTCCTGCGCGCCGCGGGCGCGGGCCGGCGCTGCCGTCTTCTGCGCGGCCGGCATGCCGCCAAACCATGCCTCGGCGGCCGCCAGGGCCTCGCCATACGTCAGCGCCTGGGCGACCGGCAACACGCTTTCGTCGTTGCAGCGGCCCAGCCGGGCTTCCTCATAGCGCCCTTCCCCAACGAACTTGCGCACATGCCACGTGGCCGAGCGTACGCCCCGGTAATAACCGAGGTGGCGTCCCGGCGCCACGATCTGCCAATACGGCTTGCGGCGCGGGGCCAGGCGCGCGCGGCTCTCGGGCGTCTGCAGGTCGAAGTCGTCGGCGGTGGCGCTCATGGGCATGCGGTCTCGAATCGTTTGTACCCAACCATTTTACCCAACAAATCCGGGTGCGCAAGACGTTGCGCGAACGCCGATTGGCATGGTGTGGCGGACGCGATTGGATCTTCTGGCGTGCGCGGGTCGCGCATAGCGTCTGCTTCAGGGCGAATCTGCAAGGCGACACCAACAAGCCCTGTCATCACGGAGAGCATATGAAAAGGTGGATGGGAGCAGTCTGTGGGGCCGCGCTGGCAGGCGCGGTGCAGGCCCAGACCAGCGTCACGCTGTATGGGGTAGCCGACGTCAACGTCGAATATTCGACGCATCACGCGGTGGGTAACGGGGGGAGCGGGTCACGCTTCGCCGAGCAGTCCGGCGGTCTGGCCGGCTCGCGCTTCGGCTTGCGCGGTACGGAGGACCTGGGCGGGGGATGGCGGTCCGTGTTCGCGCTGGAAAGCGCGATTGCCATGGATACCGGCACGTTGCAGCAAGGGGGCCGACTGTGGGGGCGCCAGGCCTTCGTCGGACTTGGCACGCCCTATGGGCAGATCACGATGGGACGCCAGTACACGTCGCTGTTCGACGTCAACGCAAGTTTTTCCCCAACTGCGTATGCCACGCAGTACGAACCGGTGGTCTTCATGCTCGGCACCTCGCTGCGCGAGGACAACATGATCAAGTACACCGGCAACTTCGGCCCCGCTACCTTCGAAACGCACTGGGCATTTGGCGAGCAGCCCGGCAGCATGGCCGGCAGTTCGGCCTGGGGAGCCGGCGCGGTCTACCGGTTTGGCCGTGGCGGCGTCAGCCTCGCCTACGACCAGGTCGACGGGGTCCGCACCGCGGCGACCTATCCCAAGGCGCAGAAGGTCGGCGTCTCCGGCCGCTACGCGTTCGATATCCCCGGAGGGCCGCTCATCGTGTTCGCCGGCTACCGCTTCGGCAAGAACGACAACACTGCGGCGCGCACGGTCGCACTGGACAACTTCTGGTGGCTCGGTGCCGTGTACCGGCGCGGCCAGGCGTCCTTCACGCTGGCCTACTACTACGACGACCTGCGCAAGTACCGCCCCACCGCGAGCGCTTCCGCCAATCCCGACAATCCGCAGCAATGGCTGTTCGTGATCGACTATGACCTGTCGAAACGCACCGATATCTACCTTTCCACAGCGTTCGCGCGCAATACCGCGCTCAACTTCGACACCTACAACGGTCCGGCGGCCAGCTACGTGAAGGCCGAGGGCAAGTCCACGCAATTCGGCGCGGCGCTTGGCATCCGTCATCGCTTCTGAGCCCGCGCGCCATCAGCCTCCGCCCCGGGACGGGTACTCCGGGGCTTTGAGCGCCCCGTTTCGGGGCGTCTTTTTTTGACGTGTTTGGCCTGAATTGTATGCAACACACCGCAATATTGCGCAATCTACGCGCATGAATGCCTACTTTTCAGATCGGCGTTGCAGCATCTGCATACAATGAAATATCATCCGCATACACTTACGCTGTTACGCATGGGGAGTTTCACTTGCAGTCCTCCGTACCCGCTTCACCGGGTTCACCCGTCTCACCCGCTTCAGCCGTGTCCCAAGCCGGTGCCCGCCCCGTGGTCGGCATCGTGTGCGACCGGTTCTTCGTTGGCGATCACGACCTCCATAGCGTCAAGGAAAGCTACCGGCGCGCGCTGGCCCAGGTCGCGCAAGTCGCACCCGTATTGATTCCGGCCGCCGAGGATATCGACGATCTGTTGCCCTACCTGGGTGCGATCTCCGGCCTGCTGCTTCCCGGGGCCGCCTCGAACGTGGCGCCGCGCCACTACGGCGGCGCGGAGCCGGCCGCGTTCCTGCTCGACCCGGCGCGCGATAGCGTCTCGCTGCGGCTGATCCGGCGCGCGACGGACCTCGGCATGCCGCTGCTGGCGATCTGCCGCGGCTTTCAGGAACTGAACGTGGCCTTTGGCGGCACGCTGTATCCCGATATCTACGATGCGGGCCACTCCACCGATCACCGCGAGGACCTCTCCGAAGCGCTGGACGAACGCTATCGCTACAAGCATACCGTCGCGTTGGCCAGCGACGGCGTGCTCGGCCGCTGGATCGGCCAGTCCCAGGCCAGCGTCAATTCGCTCCATACGCAAGGCGTGCGCACGCTGGGCCCGGGTCTGGTGCAGGAGGCCAGCGCCGGCGACGGACTGACCGAAGCCATCCGCGTGCGCGCGGCGGATTTCGCCATCGGCGTGCAATGGCATCCGGAGGTGACCGCCGCGTCGGATCCGCTCTCGCGCGCGCTGTTCTCGCATTTCGGGGATGCCTGCCGCCGCTATGCGGCGCGCACGCAAGCGGCCCGGGCCCGACCCGGCTGAAGGCCCCGGAGACAGCAGCACCGGGATATGGCACCGGCACACGGCAGCGCACCGGTGTCCGGGCAAGCGCGCAAGTATCAAAGCAGCGGGAGGCGCAAGAAGCGCGGTGGGGAGAGAAAGAGAGAGAGAAGCAATGGAGCAGTTTGGATTGATCGGCGTGTTCGTGAAGACGGTCGAGCTCAGCAGTTTTACCAAAAGCGCGTCGGCGCTCGGCATGTCCACCTCATCGGTGAGCAAGTCGATCGCGCGACTGGAAAGCGATCTCGGCGTCAAGCTGCTGGAACGCACCACGCGCAATGTCGGCATCACCCCCGACGGCCTGACCTTCTACCGGCGCTGCAAGCTGATCCTGCAGGAGCTCGAAGCAGCGCGCAACGAACTGACCACCACCCACGACAGCCCGCGCGGCACGCTGCGGGTGCTGCTGCCGGTGAGCTATGGCAAGTTCTGGATCATGCCGATCCTCAACACCATCGCCAAGCGTTTCCCGGACCTGACCATCAGCACGCACCTGTGCGACCGCGCGCCCGAGGGCAATGAGGAAGGCTTCGACGTGGCCATCGTGATCGGCGATCCGCCCGATACCCGGCTGGTGGCGCGCAGGCTGCACGAGACACGCATCGTCACCGCCGCCGGGCCTGGCTACCTCGACGAGTGGGGGACGCCGCGCACGCCCGAGGACCTGGCGCAGCATAACTGCCTGATGTACGTGCGGCCCGGCCGCCGCACGCGCTGGACCTGGACCTTCCGGCGCGTGGACGAGGTCACCGACCACGGCTTCGTCAAGGGCAACATGCTGATCGACAATGGCGAGGCGCTGCTCGATGCCGCGGTGCAGGGCGTTGGCATCGTGCAGGCACCCGACTACATTGCCTTGCCGTACCTCAGGCGCGGCCAGCTGGTGGAGATCCTCGAAGCCTACCGCCCGCCCGGTCCGCCCGCGTGGCTGTTGTACCCGCCCAGCCGCCACCATGCCAGCCGCGTCCGCACCTTTATCGAGGCGTTGTTCGAGAGCCTCGAGACCCTGCCCGGGCAGGTGACCGCGCCGATGGCATGCGTTGCCGAGGGGGCTTCCATATAGCGCCCGGCTTGCCCCGTTTTTTTCTTCACCGCGGCGGGAATAAGACCACCGGCCGTTCGTCCTACTGGAGAACAGCGCGCAATGGCTGCGCAACGACTAGCTGCTCGCAGATTGCCGATCTCTCTCTCGAAAGGACTGAACATGAACTTCCAACGCCCGTTCCTGGCCGCCATGGCCGCCGCCGTCACCCTGGGTGCCGCCACCTTCTCGCAAGGCGCACTGGCGCAGGACCCGCCCACCCAGCCGATCAGGAATGTGGTGCTCGTGCACGGCCTGTATGCCGACGGCTCCAGCTGGGAAAAGGTCATTCCGCTGCTGCAGGCGCGTGGCCTGCATGTGACCTCCGTGCAGAATCCCACCACCTCGCTCGACGCCGACGTCGACGCGGTCAAGCGCGCGCTGGCCGAGCAGGATGGCCCCACCGTGCTGGTCGCGCACTCGTACGGCGGCATGGTCATCAGCCAGGCCGGCGTGGACCCGAAAGTGGCTTCGCTGGTCTATATCGCCGCGCGTGCACCGGATGCGGGCGAGGACTATCCCGCGCTGACGAAGAAATTCCCGGCGGCACCGGCCTCGGCAGGGCTGCAATGGTCGGGCGACTACGCCAAGCTGTCCGAGCAGGCATTCGTCAAGGACTTCGCGGGCGACCTGCCACCGGACCAGGCGCGCGCGTACTACGCCGTGCAGCAGCCGATGGGCCGCGCCATCACGATGGCCAAGACCACGGTGGCGGCCTGGCGGCAGAAGCCGTCGTGGTATGCGGTGTCCACGGAAGACCGCACCATCAATCCCGACCTGGAGCGCTTTATGGCCAAGCGCATGGGCGCCCATACCATCGAGCTGCCGTCCAGCCACGTGTCGCTGATCTCGCATCCGCAGGAAGTCGCCAACCTGATCCTGCAGGCCGCCGGACAGCCGGCCAGGTAAGCAGCGCGGAATCCCGGCCCGCTCCCCGCCCCACTGGCGGTGCGGGCCGGGGGTGGTCGGGGGCCGGATGGCGCAGGCGGGGGCAAGCCATTCTTAAATGATATTCATAAGCCTATTCAATCTTGCTAACTTCACAGGCGAGTGACCTTCTCGTAGGATGCGGAGGCCAATATGGCCCATCCCCTCCCTGCAAGAGGCACCATGACGACCACCACACTAAAAATTAACGGTCAGGTCCATGACGTGGACCTTTCCCCCGATACGCCCCTTCTCTGGACCCTGCGCGACGCCCTCGGCTTTACCGGTACCAAGTTCGGCTGCGGCATGGCGCTGTGCGGTGCCTGTACCGTGCATGTCGACGGTCAGCCCACGCGCTCGTGCGTGACGCCGATCTCCGGCGTGGCCGGCAAGTCGGTCAGCACCATCGAAGCCATGGCCGGCGACCGCGTCGGCAAGGCCGTGCAGGATGCCTGGGTGGAACTCGGCGTGGCCCAGTGCGGCTACTGCCAGGCCGGCCAGATCATGTCCGCCACGGCACTGCTCAAGAGCAATCCCAAACCCACCGAGCAACAGATCGTCTCCGCCATGAGCGGCAATATCTGCCGCTGCGGCACCTATACGCGCATCAACGCCGCGATCCAGCGCGCCGCCGCCACGCTGAACGGGAGGGCCGCATGACCCATCTCATCGATACCACAGCGGCCGGGACCGAGGCGCCCGCCAGGCCGGCGCGCCGCCAGTTCCTGCAGGCGGGTGCGGCCCTCACGCTCGCGGTCCATCTGGGCGGCCTGATCTCCAAGGCCGAAGCGGCCGAACCGAAGAAATACGGCGGCGACGCGATGCCGGGCGGCACCGTCGACAATCCGCAGGTGTTCGTCTCGATCGCGCGCGACGGCACCGTGACCATCGTCGCGCATCGCGTGGAAATGGGTACCGGCGTGCGGACCAGCCTGCCGATGGTCGTGGCCGACGAACTCGAGGCCGACTGGAACCGCGTGCGCATTGTTCAGGCCGATGCCAACGAGGCGCGCTACGGCAGCCAGAACGTCGACGGGTCGCGCAGCATGCGCCATTTTCTGGCGCCGATGCGTCGCGTCGGCGCGGCCGCGCGGCAGATGCTGGAGACCGCCGCCGCCACGCGCTGGAGCGTGCCGGCCAGCGAGGTGCAGGCACGTAACCACGAGGTCGTTCACGTGCCGAGCGGCCGCCGCTTGGGATATGGGGAGCTGGCCGAGGACGCCGCGCGCCTGCCCGTGCCCGCGGCCAGCACGCTGCGGCTCAAGCAGCCCGAGCAGTTCCGCTATATCGGCAAGGGCCGCATCATGCCGATCGACAGCCGGGATATCGCCACCGGCCATGCCACCTATGGCATCGACGTACGCCTGCCCGGTATGGTGTATGCGGTGATGGCGCGCCCGCCGGTCTATGGCGGCAAGGTACGCAGCTACGATGCCAGCGAGACGCTCAAGGTGCCCGGCGTGGTGCGCGTGGTCGAGCTCAAGGGCTATGACGGTCCGCCGCTGTTCAACCCCGTCGGCGGCATCGCGGTGGTAGCCAGCAACACCTGGGCCGCCATGCAGGGCCGCGCCAAGCTCAAGATCGAGTGGGATAACGGCGCCACCCCCAACGCGGGCTACGACTCGGCGGCGTTCCGCACCGCGCTGCAGGCGGCGGCCAGCAAGCCGGGCAAGGCGCTGCGCAACGACGGCGACGCGCTCGCCACGCTGGCAGCGGCACCGGCGCGCAAGGCCGGCGCCAGAAGCGACCCGGCCGGCAAGGTCACGGCCGAGTACTACATTCCCCATCTGGCGCACGCCTCGATGGAGACGCCGGTGGCCACCGCGCGCTTCGTCGACGGCAAGTGCGAGATCTGGGCACCGTCGCAGGCGCCGCAGGGCGCGCTGGAAAGCGTGGCCAAGCATGTGGGACTCGAGCCGAAGGATGTCACGGTCCACCTGACGCTGCTCGGCGGCGGCTTTGGCCGCAAATCGATGGCCGACTACATCTCCGAGGCCGCGCTGGTCTCGAAGGCGCTCGGCGGCACCCCGGTCAAGCTGCAATGGACGCGCGACGACGATATCCAGCACGACTATTACCATACGGTTTCGGTCGAGCGGCTGGAAGCCGCGCTCGACCATGGCGGCAAGCCGACCGCGTGGCTGCACCGCTCGGCGGCGCCCACCATCCGCTCGACCTTTGCGGTAGGCGCCGAGGGCAAGGCCGATTTCGAAGCCGCCATGACCGCCATCAACATTCCGTACGTGATCCCCGGCATCCGTCTGGAGTCGGCGGATGTGCCCGCCCATACGCGCATCGGCTGGTTCCGCTCGGTCTCGAATATTCCGCACGCCTTCGCGGTGCAGAGTTTTGTCTCCGAACTCGCGTACCAGGCCGGGCGCGATCCCAAGGACTACCTGCTCGAGCTGATCGGACCGCCACGCCGGATCGACCCGACCACGCTGTCGGACAAGTGGAACTACAACGAGTCGCCCGAGGTGTATCCGCTCGACACTGGCCGTATGCGCCGCGTGATCGAGGAAGCCGCGCGCCGTGCCAACTGGGGCCGCAAGCTGCCCAAGGGGCATGGCCTCGGCATCGCCATGGCCTACAGCTTCGTGACCTACGTGGCCACGGTGGTGGAAGTGGCGGTCAATGCCAAGGGCGAGCTCACCATCCCGCGCGTGGACATGGCGATCGACTGCGGGCCGCAGGTCAATCCGGAACGGATTCGCTCGCAGGTGGAAGGCGGTTGCGTGATGGGCGTGGGCCTGGCCATGCTGGGCGAGGTTTCGTTCAAGGACGGCCGCGTGCAGCAAAGCAACTTCCACGACTTCGAGGTGCTGCGCTCCCATATGGCGCCGCGCGCGATCCACACCTGGCTGGTAGGTGGCGACGACTTCGGCGTCCCGCCCGGGGGCGTGGGCGAACCACCCGTGCCGCCGATCGCCCCCGCGCTGTGCAACGCGATCTTTGCCGCCACGGGCAAGCGTATCCGTTCGCTGCCGATCCGCGATCAACTGGTCACGGCCTGATGGTGGGCCCGGAGCGCCTGAGCGCCTGAGCGCCTGAGCGCCTGAGCGCCTGGGCGCCTGAGCGCCTGAGCGTCTGGGCGCCTGGGCACCGGCGCACCGGCGCAGCAACGGAGCGGGGCCCTGCCCCGCCCGCCCCGGGACCGATCACGCTTCGGCCCCGGGGCGGCGCGCCCTTCGTTTGCAAGCTTTCCTGTCTACGGCCGCCGCCGATACAAAGCGACATATCGCGCGCGCCGGCCGCTCGCATAATGCCCTCGCCATGCATCGACACTTGTGAGGGACGATATGAAACGCACGCTGATTCTCGCCAGCATGATCCTGTCCGCGTTGGGCGCGGAACTGCGCGCCAGCGCGGTCTGCCGCTGGGTGCCATGGCAGGACGCCGTGGTGCGCAAACGCCGTGACGACGGGGCGGCCCCCACCGGCCGGCGCACGTGAGTGCCGGCGCCGCTTTGTATCGCCATGTATCGCCACGCCCGCACGACATGTGGCGATGCAAAGCCGGCGACGCACGAAACAGCGGCGATACGCGGCCACGTTGCAATACAACCATCCCATCGATTGCAACGTAAAGGAATCCAGATCATGCGTAACGCCATCCGTGTTTCACTCGCCGTGGTCGCCATTGCCGCACTCTACATCGTGGGCGCGGGCGCCAGCGTCACCCAACCCAAGGTGGGAGACCAGGGCCAGGCCCCGGAGTTTGCCGGCATCGACAAGTGGCTGAATGCCGCGCCGCTGACCATGGCCGATCTGCGCGGCAAGGTCGTGCTGGTCGACTTCTGGACGTACTCGTGCATCAATTGCGTCAATACGCTGCCCTACGTCAAGCAGTGGTACGACAAATATCGCGACCAGGGGCTGGTCGTGGTCGGTGTGCATACGCCGGAATTCCCGTTCGAAAAATCGACGAGCAATGTGCAGGCGGCGCTCAAGCGCTTCGACATCCGCTATCCGGTAGCGCAGGACAATGCCTACGCCACCTGGTCCGCGTACAACAACCAGTACTGGCCGGCCACGTACCTGATCGATGCCGAAGGCAAGATCGTCTACCGCCACTACGGCGAAGGCCAGTATGCCGAGACGGAAGCGCAGATCCAGAAGCTGCTGGCGCAAGCCAGACACTAACTCACCGTGTGGCGGCTGAATTCCTGCGCCGCCCAGTCGAGGAATGCGCGCACGCGCGGCGACAGCTGGCGCGAGCGCGCATAAACCAGCGAGACCGGCGCCATCGGCGGCGGATGATCGGGCAGGATCTGCACCAGCGCCCCGCGCCGCAGGTCGTCCTCGATATGGAAGCGTGGCACCTGCGCCATGCCCAGGCCCAGACGGATACCGGCCAGATAGCTCTCGGTGCCGGTCACGGACAGCACGCACGGCAATGACACGGCGCGGAGCCGGTCCTTCTCAACGAATTCGAGCGGGGTGACGTTGCCCGTGGTGATCGCGCGGATGCCGACCATCCGGTGGCCTGCCAGCGCATCGAGGTCGGCCGGCATGCCGAATCTGTCGAGATAGGCCGGCGTGGCGCACGTCAAGCGCTCCAGCATGGCCACCTGGCGCGCCACCAGTTCGCTATCGGGCAGCGTGCCATAGCGCAGCACGCAGTCGACGCCTTCCTGCACGAGGTCGACCCAGCGGTCGCTCTCGCTCATCGCCATCTGGATGTCGGGATACCTGGCCAGGAAGTCGGGCAAACCGGGCATCAGGAAATGCCGGGCCAGCGTGCCCTGCACCTCGATGCGCAGCGTGCCCCTGGGCATGGCGCCGCTGAACGCGCCTTCGGCATCCTCGATATCCTCCAGGATATCGAGGCAGCGCCGGTAATACGCCTCGCCGTCGAGGGTGGGCCGCACCACGCGCGTGGTCCGGTGCAGCAGACGTACGCCAAGCCGCGCCTCCAGGCTGCTGATGACCTTGGTCACGGTGGAGCGCGGGACTTCCATATCGTTGGCGGCAAGCGTAAAGCTGCGCCGCTCCACGACGCGCGTGTAAAGCCGCATGGCATCGAATCGGTCCACCCGTGGCCCCCATTGTTTCCAGGAAAGAAGCAGTGGAGCGAGTCTAGCCAGATTATTGGTGCGTTACCACCATCGAACACGGCGGCTGCGGGGAACCTGCCGGCGCGGCGCGTTACTCGCCGGCGGCGGTGCCGGCCCGCATGGTGGCGCTTTCGAGCAGTTTCTCGTGGACGAAGGCATGGAGCAGAATCGCCTCGCGTTCGCCGCAACCATCAAACGCCACCCCGACGCAGTGGAACGGCGGCTCCGTGGTGGCATCGCTGTCGTCGCGCGTCCAGCCGCCAATCGCAAAGCGCGCCTTCATGCCGGCGGCCCGCAGCGTGAACTCCAGGCGAACCTGCCGTCCCGGCGTGGCCAGCGCATCGAGGGCGGTGCTGATCGATGCGCCGCCGAGACTGAGGTCGGTGATCAGGACGGTCTGCGGCGGATAGCTGCCGTCCTCCACGCTGAGCTTGCCGACCACGCGCACCGGCACGCGTATGCTGCCGCGCATTTCGCGCGTGTCGACATTGACGATATCGCTGAGCATCCAGTACGGGAACGGCGTGCGCGAGGTGGCATGCACGCGTGCGGTAAAGCTCTGGATGCTGGTGCCGCTGAAGCCGCGGAACAGCACCAGTTCGCCATCCTGGATCTCCATCGGCTTGCCGTTCAGCGTGGGCCAGGCGATAAATGCGGAGCTCTCGTGAAAGCCGGTCAGGCGGCTGACCGCCGCGCGATGGGCATCGCCTGGCCGCTTGACGTGAAGCAGCGTGCCGACCGGCAAGCCGTAGCGGTCGTGCCAGGGCGACGCCGGTTCATCGGCACCCAGGGGCGCCATGTCGTCGGCCCAGAAGCAGCGTCCGCCCTGCAGCACGAGCTGGCGCTCCTGGTCCGATTGAAAGACCGTACCCTCGTCGGCGACGGGAAAGCCCAGCTCATCCACCAGCGCGGACTTCAGCGGCTTGCCCAGCTCGATATCGATTGCCTGCACTTCTTTTCGCATGGCTGCTATCCCTTCAGCACTTCAGTGCTTTGCCGCTACTCTAGCAAATCGGCCATGGGATTGGCTTTCCCGGCGACCGGTCCGCCCGCGCGCGCGCCGGCACACGCGCACGGCAACACCGGGCGTCCGGAATCGACGGATGCATGACCTTGGCGAGCACGCCGATCTGCCGCACATTGGCGCCAGGCTGGCGCCTCGGCCCCGGACCCCGTGGCCCCTGGTCTTCTGGTCTTCCGGTCTTCCGGGTCCTTGCGCGCCTCGCGCACCAACCCTCCAACGCTCCCCAGGCAGGAATACTCCCGTGTCCACCCATCCCCGCGCGGCCGCGCCGGACCTCGCCGCCGTCGCCGATGCCGGCCCCGGCGCCAACTCCCTCGTGCCGGCCGCCTTCCTGGCGCTCGGCACGTTTGCGATCGGTACCGAAGGGTTCATGATCGCGCCGCTGCTCGCCACCATGGCCGCCGATTTCGGCATGACGGTGCCCCATGTCGCGCTGCTGGTCGTGGTGTTCACGCTGACCATGGCGGTCAGCTCGCCGGTGGCGACGGTGCTGACGGCCCGGCTGCGGCGACGCAGTGTGCTGCTGCTCGCCATGACCGTCTTTACCGCCGGCAACCTGCTGGCGGCCTGGTCACCGAGCTTCGCGATACTGATGACCGCCCGCATCATGATGGCGGTGGCCTCGGGCCTCTACGTACCGAATGCCAATGCCCTGGCCGGCGCGATCGCGCCCGCCGGCAAGCGCGGCCGGGCCCTGGCGATCGTCAGCGGCGGCATGACGCTCGCCATTGCACTGGGCCTGCCACTGGGCGGCGTGGTTGGCCATGCGTTCGGCTGGCGTGCGACCTTCCTGGCGGTCGGCGCCCTGAGCGTGATCGCGATCGCCGGCATTCTGGCGGGCATCGTGCGCGACGCAGGCGCCGGCATTCCGGTGGCCACGCTGTCGCAACGTCTGGCTGTGACCCGGCAGCCGGCCATCCTGCGGCTGCTGGCCGTCAGCCTGTTCTGGTCCGCCGGTGCCTACGCGGCGTATCCCTATATTGCGCCTTATCTGGCGCAGGTGCTCGGTCTGGGTCCCGTCGGCATCAATGCCACGGTGTCGATGTGGGGCCTCGCCGCCGCGTTCGGCGTGATGACCGGCGGCACGCTGAACGACCGGTTCGGCTCGCATCGCGTGGCCGGTCTCTCGCTGCTGGTGCTGGCACTCGCCTTCTGGGGGCTCGGCCTGTCGGCACTCGGTCTGTCGCCCCATGCGGCCATGGTGCCGGTGCTCGCCGCGGTGGCGGCATGGGGCTTTTCGGTGTGGTCGTTCTTTCCCGCGCAGATGGCGCGGCTGATGGCGGCGGGAAGCGCGTCCCAGGCCTCGCTCGCGCTGGCGCTCAATACTTCGACCATGTACCTGGGTTTCTCGCTTGGCAGCGCACTGGGCGCGGCCATCCTCGGCACCGGCGCGATCTGGGGCATCGGCCTGTTTGCCGGCGCCTGCGAGATAGTGGCGCTGGCGTTGAACCGGCGCGCCACCCGCGCCTGAGCGCGTCGCCCGCCCTCTCGCCATCCTCCGCGCCCGTTGGCCGCCGTCAGTCATCCCGCCGCGGTGATCTGGCTGCCGTCATGGTTTGCCATTGCCCCCCTGGCGGCCAGACATCTCGTCCAGCACCCTGGCCGCGGCCAGATGCTGCGGCACCGGCAGGCCCTGGCGTGCATTGCCCGGCGCGATCTGTGCGCCTTGCGCGCTGCCGCGCGCGGCAAAGTCGTTGCCCTTGCCGAACAATTCGCGCGTGACCGCGCCGATCTCGGTATCGGACAACGTGGGCCCCGCCAGCAAGATCGCCGCGGTAGCCACCGTGGCCACCGGCTGCGCCTGGCCCGAGTACGTGCCCGGCACGATCGTATAGGGGAAGTAGCCACGCCGGCTGCCACCGAGCGCCGCGATGCCGGCCGCGCTCAGCGGCAACAGTCGCACCTGCCCTTCCGCAACCAGGTCGCGCACGCTGTCGGCCGGCACGCCAATGATCTGGATCACCGCATCGACCCGATGGCCGCGCAGCGCCACCAGCGCGTCGCCAATGCCGTATTCGCTCGCCACGATATCCGGCTCCGCGAGCCCGTGCGCCTTCAGCACGCGCAAGGCGGTCGTGCGCGACGCCGAACCCGGCGCGCCGATGGCCACGCGCTTGCCGCGCAGGTCGGCCATGGCGCGAACCGGGCCGGCGGCCGCGACGAGCACGTGTACCGCTTCGGGATACAGGCTGCCGATCGCGCGCAGGGCGCTGAACGGGCCGCTGTCCGCAAAGGGGCCCTGCCCTTCGTAGGCGTCGAGCGCCGCATCGCCCTGCGCCATCGCCAGCGAGACCCTGCCATCGCGCAGCAGGCGCAGGTTCTCTTCGCCGCCATGGGTGACCAGCGGCACCGTCCGTACCCTGGCGCTGTCCGCCATGGCACGGGCCAGGCGCAGGTACTGGCCATGCTCGGCGCCGGCGGCAATGGCGTATCCCGCCTCGGCCCGCGTGAGCCGGGACTGGATGGTGGCGTACGCGGCCTGCAGCTCCTGCTGGATGACGGCCTGCTCGGCCGGCGAGGCCGATTGCTGGGCGGCATCGACGACCTTGCGCATCGCCTCCAGGATCGCGGCCGCCCCCGGCGCGGTACTGGTGGCATACGCCGGCGCCTGGGCAGGCTGGTAGCCACCCGCCGCTACCGGCACCCATCGCTCCCCCTCCTTGCGGTACAGCGCCGTGCCGTGCGCGCGGATGGTATCGCCGGCCTTGTTGCCGCCGCCGGTAATGCCGCTCACACCCTTGGGTCCCGCACCGAGCGCGGACACCAGTCCGGCCACGCCGGGCGCGTCCCAGGCGCCGAAATCGAAGTCGCGGCGGAGCTTCAGATCGACGTCGTAATACACCACGCGTCGCGTCTCGCCCGAGGGCGCCTTGGTATCGGCCTGCGAGCCACGCCGCGCGAACTCGCTGACTTCCACCGTGTCGGGCGGCAAGGCCTGCGCCAGCCGCTGGTCCACGCCGGCGCGCAGCGCGTCGACGTCGGGGCCGCCGCCGCACGCGGCCAGCAGGACCGTGCAGGACATCAGCGGCGCAAGCCACGAGCGCATGCGCATGGTTACCCTCCCATGAAGGGCAAGGCGAGCATCACCGTCAGCACGAACGCGTTCATCAGGTCGACGAAGAACGCGCCCGCCAGCGGCGCGATCAGGTAGCTGCTCGGCGCGGGTCCGTGCCGCGCCGTGATGGCCGCCATATTGGCCATGGCGGTGGCGGTCGAGCCCATGTTGAAGCCGATGAACGCGGCCGAGGTGACGGCCGCCTCGTAGTCCTTGCCCATGAAGCGGAAGCAGACGAAAACGACGTACAGCACGATAAAGACGACCTGCATGGCGATGATCAGCAGGAAGGGCCCGGCGGAACGGCCCACCTCGATCACGTCGAGCGCCATCATGGTCATGACGAGGAACAGCGACAGGCACGTGCTGGAAATCAGGTCGGCCGCGCGGTCGTCCCAACGCACGCCGACAAACGGCAGCAGGTTGCGCAGCGCGATGCCGGCCATCATGCACCACAGGAACGAGGGAATGGTGATGGCCCCGCCCGAGAGCCGCTCCGCGAGCCAGCGGCTGGCTACCACGGCCGCCAGGATGCCGGCCAGCGCGCCCACCACCGCGATCGTGGAGATCGGCGCGGCCGCTTCGCGCTCGGATGCCACCGCGGCATCGTCGGCGGCCGAGCGCAGGTTGTACTTGCCGATCAGGTATTGCGCGACCGGCCCGGCGATGATGCCGCCGACGATCAGGCCGACGGTGGCCACGGTCATCGACAGTTCCATTACCGACTGCAGGTTGTTGATCTCGGCGAAACGCTCGGCATAGGCGGCGCCGGTGCCATGCCCGCCCACCAGGGTGATGGAGCCGCTCACCAGCCCGAAGATCGGATGCAGGTCGAGCAGGCGTGCCATCGACACGCCGACCAGGTTCTGCAGCAGGATGTACGGCAACAGGATGACGAGGAAAATGACCAGCGCGCGGCCGCCGCGGCGCAGCATGCGCAGGTCGGCAGTCAGGCCGACCCCGCCAAAGAACATCAGCAGCAGCGTGGGCTTGATGCTCTGCTCCATCGTCACCTGGAAGCCGCTGGTGGCCAGCACAAGCGACGCGACCACGGCAAACAGCAGGCCGCCGGTGATGGGATCGGGAATGTTGTAGCGGGACAGGATGCCGACGCGCCGGTTGATCAGCGCGCCGATCAGCAACATGACAAGTGCGGCCAGCAGACTGGCGACGGGTTCGAGCTTCATCGGGAAATCTCCCTTCTGCTTGTTGGTTCTCGAACTTCGGGCTTGCAACCGGCGTGCCTGCGCTCCTGCTTTCGCTGCTTCCCTGACCAACATGCCCCTGCCGCGGGGCGCGCCGCCCTTTGACCATAGGGCGGCGCCGGCGTTATTGCAACCCGTATGCCGGCAGGGCGGGGTTACACCACGACGAGTGCCGTGCCCGGCAGGCGGAACGAGGCCACCGTCGCGCGCAACACGCCGGCCTGTTCCTCGAGCGCCTGGGCGGCGGAGGCCGCCTCTTCCACCAGCGCCGCGTTCTGCTGCGTGGCCTGGTCCATCTGGTTCACCGCCTGGCTCACCTGCTCGATGCCGGCCGACTGCTCGGTGGAGGCGGCGCTGATCTCGCCCATGATGTCCGTCACCCGGCGCACGGCCTGCACCACGTCGCCGATGGTCGTGCCGGCCTGATCCACCTGACGGGTGCCGGCCTCCACGCGGCTGACGGTGTCCTGGATCAGCGTGACGATCTCCTTGGCGGCCGAGGCCGAACGCTGTGCCAGTGCCCGTACCTCCCCAGCCACCACGGCAAAGCCGCGTCCCTGTTCGCCCGCGCGGGCCGCTTCCACCGCGGCGTTGAGCGCCAGGATATTGGTCTGGAAGGCGATGCCCTCGATCACGCTGGTGATGTCGCCGATTTTCTTGGACGCGGTATCGATCTCGCCCATGGTATCCACCACGCGGCGTACGGCCTCGCCACCGCGCGCGGCGGTATCCGACGCCTCCTGCGCGAGCGCATTGGCCTGCCTGGCGTTGTCGGCGTTCTGCTTCACGATCGACGTCAGTTCCTCCATGCTCGACGCGGTCTGCTGCAATGCGCTGGCCTGCTCCTCGGTCCGTTGCGACAGGTCGAGGTTGCCGGCCGCGATCTGCTGGGTGGCGGAGGCAATCGCCTCGCTGCCGCCGCGCATGGTCTGGATGGCGCCGATCAGCCCGCGCTGCATCTCCCCCAGCCCGCGCGTGAGCGCGCCCATTTCATCCTGGCTGGTAATGCGAATCGATTCGGTCAGGTTGCCGCGCGCGATTTCCTCGAAGTTGCCCAGCATGCGCGTCAGTGGCACCGAGATCGCGCGCTGCAGGCCGATCGCGCAGGCCAGCGCGGCCAGCACGCCCACGCCGATAGCGGCCACCACCAGCCACGTAAAGCGCGCCGTGCGGGCGGTCGCGGCGGTGTACAGGGCCTCGGCCTGTTCGCGCTGGTTGCGCTCCAGCACGTCCATCGCGCCGGACAGCGCGGTGTTGCGCGGCGGCATGGTGACCATCACGATGGTGTCGGCGGCGGCCGCATCGCGCGCGCGCAAGGCCGCGAACAGCGGATCGATGGCCTCCTTGAAGTAAGCGCCGCGCAGGCCTTCCACCTTGTCGGCGAGGGCTTTTTCCTCGGCGGTCTTGGGCAGCGCGAGATAAGCCTTCCACGCATCGTCGGACCTGGCGCGATAGCCGGCCGCCTTGTCGATCGTGGCGAGCACGTCGGGCGCATCGGGGTGCAGCATGGCGCGGTCGAGCGTGGTGCGCACCACGGTCATGTTGAACTGCGACTTGGCCACGTGCGACATCGCCGCGAGTTCCTTGCCGTAGATTTCCTTGATATCGCCGTCGGCGGACTGCATGCCGACCGCGCCAATGATGCCGACAGCGGTCAGCAGCACCGCAAGCAGCAGGAGCGCGGCGTTGAGCCGAAGCCGGATGGTCAGTTTATTGAACATGTTTCGCACCGATGACGTGGAGATAGCCTGCGTAACGGCGCGAATTGCACAGCACTTTAGAACAAAGTCTGTAATGTCTTATTTTTCCAACGGTAGGCCAGCCGATCGGTGGCAGGCACGGTGGTCCCTGGCCGAACCGGCGCGCGCGTTACTTCCGGCCGCCAATTGAGTACGATGGCGGGCATCGTGCCAGCCGGTATGACCCCACTCCTGCCCGATTCCATCCATGAAGCGCCAATTCGACGACCTGCAGCTCGGCAGTATCGAACTGTTCAACCTTGCGGCGGAGCTCAGCAGTTTTTCCGCGGCGGCCGTGGCCGCCGGCGTCACGCCCGCGGCGGTCAGCCGCAGCGTCTCGCGGCTCGAAGAGCGGCTGGGCGTCCGCCTGTTCGTGCGCACCACGCGCCAGATCCGCCTCACCGACGAGGGCCGCCTCTATTTTGAGCAGGCGCGTGGCGCCCTCGCCCAGCTGGTCGATGCCGAGCGGCAGGTCAGCGGTCAGCATGGCAGCCCCGCCGGCCGCTTGCGTATCAGCCTGCCAACGCCGTACGCGCATTACCGCGTGCTGCCCGCGTTGCCGGAATTCCGCGCGCGCTATCCCGAAGTCGAGATCGATGTCCATATCAGCAATCGCAATGTGGACTTTGCCGACGACACCTACGACCTGTCGGTGCGTGGCCGCGCCCCCGAGGATTCGACGCTGATCGCACGCAAGCTGGAGGATGCCGAGATGGTGGTGGTGGCCGCGCCGGCCTACCTGCGCCGTGCGGGCAGCCCGGCATCGCTCGACGCACTGCTCGCGCACGAGTGCATCCAGTTCGAGATGCCGAGCAGCGGGCGCCGCCTGCCATGGATCTTCCGGCAGGATGGCGAGACCGTCGAGATCATGACCAACGGCACCTATCGCACCTCGGAAGACGCGCTCGGCGGTGCCACGCTCGCGCGTGCCGGGGCGGGCATGTTCCAGACCTACCGCTTTGTGGTGGAGCAGGACCTGCGCGACGGCACGCTGGTCGAGATATTGCCGCAGTTTGGCGGCAGTACGCGGCCATTCGTGCTGCTCTACCCGCATGCGCGCCATGTTTCCAGCCGCGTGCGCGCGCTGGTCGACTTTCTGGTCGACAAGTTCTCGGCCTGAGCCCTGGCCCGCCCCGCCCGGCCCCTCTCATCCCTCTCCCCGCGTCAGCGCAGCGCCGCCACCACGACCAGGATCACGGCCGCATTGCCGGGCTGCTGCGCCTGCGAGAACGCGGCGCGCGCATGTCCGGCCTTGTCGCCGAGCACATCGGCAAACAGCTCCGAGGCACCGTCGAGGACCGCGGGCTGCTCGAACATGCCCGGCGCGCTGGCGATGTAGCCATCCACACGCACGAGATGGTCAAGCCGGTCGAAGCCGCCCAGATGCGCATCGATCTGCGCAAGCACATTGAGGGCGGCCAGTTCGGCGGCCTCCCGCCCCTGCGCCACGGTCAGCTCGCGGCCAACCTGCCCCTGGTAGACCACCTTGCCCTCGCGCAGCGGCAACTGTCCGGAGATATACAACAGGTTGCCGGCCTGGCTGACCGCGGTATAGCGGCCCAGCGGTCGCGGCGGCGCCGGCAGCGCGAGGCCACGGGCGGCGAGTGCTTCGATGACGGACATGGTCTTTTCCTTTCCTGGTGCGGCGGCAGCCGATCTGCCTTGCCGTCACTATAGGAGCCGGCCCGGCGCCGGTACATGGTGCCGGCGGCATTTGACTTGATACCTGACGGAACAGGTGGCACCTTGACTAATCCATCTCAATATACGAATATGATTCGCATATCATTCTTATTTCGTGATTAAAAAAGCTGTCATGGATCTGACCGAACTCGAGATCTTCCGGGCCGTGGCGCAGGAGCAGAGCGTCACGCGAGCCGCCGCCGTGCTGGAGCGCGCGCAGTCGAACGTGACCACGCGGGTCAAGCAACTGGAAGAATCGCTCGGGGTGGCGCTGTTCCTGCGCGACAGCAAGCGCATGGTGCTGACCCCGGAAGGCCAGCGTTTTCTTGCCTACGCCAACCGGCTGCTTGCCCTGGCCGAGGAAGCCCGTCAAGCGATGCAGCAGGCGGTGCCGAGCGGACGCCTGCGCATCGGCACCATGGAAGCCGCCGCCGCCAGCCGGCTGCCGCGGCCGCTCGCGCGTTTTCACGCGCAATGGCCCGATGTCGAGATGGTGTTGCAGACCGGCACCACCCAATCGCTGGCCGAGGCGGTCGCGGCCCACCGGCTCGACTGCGCCATCGTTGCCCATCCGGATCGCGATGCACCGCGCGCCGCGAGCGCAGTCGCCATGCCGGAACTTGGTGCCGGTCTCGAAGGCACCTATCTTTTCACCGAGGAGCTGGTGCTGGTGCTGCCCGCCAGCCACAAGCGCGTGCGGCGCGCCGAGGACCTGCAGATCCGCAGCCTGGCCGCGTTTGCGCGCGGCTGCACGTACCGGCAATGCGCGCTGGACTGGCTGGGCGGCGATGCCGAGCGCGCGCAGCGCGACATCCAGGTCATCGAAATGCCCTCCTATCACGCGATGCTGGCCTGTGCGGCGGCCGGCGCCGCGGTGGCCATCGTGCCGAAGTCGCTGCTGGAACAGCATCGTCATGCGCTCGATGTACAGACCGTCAACGTGCGCAAGGTCCACTCGTACCTGGTTCGCCGCCAGGCGTTCAGCACCGTGGCGTACACCGCTTTCCTCGAGGAGTTGCAACGTGTCTAGCATGCCTTCGACCGCGCCGGGCGCGCGCGCGGCCAGCGCTCAGCACCTTGGCGCCACGCTGGCGGCCATGCTCGTGCTGGCGGTGGCCATGGGGTTCGGACGCTTCGCCTTTACCGGCATGTACCCGATCATGGTGCGCGAGCAGGTATTGACCCTCGATGGCGGCTCCCTGGCCGCGTCGGGCAATTACGCGGGCTACCTGATCGGCGCGCTGCTGGCGGCACGCCTGCCCACGCACCGCGCGGCGTGGCTGAGCCGCGTGTCGCTGGTCGGCACCGTGCTGGCGATGCTCGCGCTCGCGCTGCCGGCACCGGCGTCGGCGGTGATCGCCATCCGCCTGGTGGCCGGCGTGCTCAGCGCGTTCTCGATGGTGTCGGCCGCGGTCTGGCTGTTTTCGGTGGTCGGCAATCACCATGGCGCGCCGCTGCTGTTTGCCGGCGTCGGGCTTGGCATCCTGGCCTCGGCGGAACTGATTGCCGGCGGCAATCTGGCCGGCTGGTCGAGCGCGGCCCTGTGGCTGGTCTTGTCGGCCGCGGCGGCGGTGATGACGCTGCTGGCCTGGCCGGCATTCGGCCGCGACTACGCCGGTGCCGGCGCCGCTGCCGATGCGGCCAGCGGGGCTACCGACGCGGCGCCGCAGGCGACGCCCGCCGGACTGGTCGGACCCTGGCCGCTGATCGCCGCATACGGCCTTGCGGGCTTCGGCTACATCATCACGGCCACCTATCTGCCGCTGTTTATCCGCGACGCGCTCGGCCAGGTCGACCCGATCCATATCTGGGCCGCGTTCGGACTCGGCGCCGCGCCGTCGTGCTTTTTCTGGCACGCGTTCCATCAGCGGGTCGGCACCCGCCGCGCACTGGCCATCAACCTCGTGGTGCAGGCCGTCGGCGTGCTGCTGCCGGTCCTGCTGCCATCCGCCGCCGGTTACCTGGGCAGCGCGGTACTGGTCGGCGGCACCTTCGTCGGCACGGTGACCATCGTAATGCCGGCCGCGCGCCATGTGGCGCACCGCGTGCGCTTCAACATCGTTGCCGTGCTCACCGCGGCCTACGGGATCGGCCAGATCGCCGGCCCGCTGATGTCGAGCGCGCTGATGGGCCGTGCCCACAGCTTCACGGGCCCGCTGCTGAGCGCGGCCGTGGCGCTGGTCGTGGCGGCCGTGCTTTGCTGGTTGTGAGGGACGCCGGCTGACGGTCCGCCGACACCTGCCAGCTCGACGCCCCGCACCGATTCGTCTGTCCAACCGTTCCTGACGTACCGCAATCCTGTTCGACCGTTCCTGAGTCCATCATGTCCGTATCCATTCGCAATCCGCTCCTGTCCCGCCTCGGCATCGCGCTGCCGATCATCCAGGCCCCCATGGCCGGCGTCAGTACGCCCGCCATGGCAGCCGCCGTCTCCAATGCCGGCGGCCTCGGTTCGCTTGGCGTGGGCGCCACCAATGCCGACGGCGCGCGCAAGGTCATACGGGATACACGCGCCCTGACCGACAGGCCGTTCAACATCAACCTGTTCTGCCATCCCCCGGCAGTGGCCGATGGCGCGCGCGAGCAGGCGTGGCTCGAATACCTGGCGGCGGACTTCGCGCGCTGGGGCGCGGAGCCGCCGACGCAGCTCAGCGAGATCTACAGAAGCTTTGTGGTCGACGAAGCGATGCTGGCAATGCTGCTGGAAGAAAAACCGGCCGTGGTCAGCCTGCACTTCGGCCTGCCGCGCCGCGAATGGATCGACCGCCTGCGTGCGGCCGGCATCTACGTGATGGCGAGCGCGACCAACCTCGACGAAGCGCGGCGCATTGCCGAAGCCGGCGTCGACGCGATCGTCGCGCAAGGCGTGGAAGCAGGCGGTCATCGCGGCATGTTCGACACAAGTGCGGCCGATGAGGGACTCGGCACGATGGCGCTGGTGCGGCTGATCGTGCGCCACACCACGCTGCCGGTGATCGCGGCCGGGGGCATCATGGACGGCGCCGGCATTGCCGCCGCGCTCGCGCTCGGTGCGCAGGCCGCGCAGCTCGGTACCGCCTTCGTGCCGACCACCGAGTCGGCGGCCGATGCCGCCTATCGCAACGCGCTGCTGTCGGGCCTGCCGTTCCGCACCGCCTTCACCAGCGCGATCTCGGGCCGCCCCGCGCGCGGTATTCACAACCGCCTGATGGCGCTGGGCGAGGCACTCGACCATCCGCCCGTGCCCGACTATCCGATCGCGTACGACGCCGGCAAGGCGCTCCATGCGGCCGCCAAGGCCAAGGGGTCCGCCGACTATGCGGCGCAGTGGGCGGGTCAGGCGGCGCCACTGTCCCGTGGCATGGCGGCGGGGGATCTGGTGACATTGCTAGCCAGCGAGCTGGCGGACACGCTGCGCGCGCTGCGCGCGTAACGCGTCCGGCGACCGGGGCGGGCCTGCGGCATGCGTCCATGGCCGCCCGGTCTCCACGGCATCCATGGCCTCGACAGTGGCCATGGCGGCGCGGGGCCGGCGCCCCGCGTGTCAGCGCCTAGTCGCCATGAAACACGGGCAGCACCTCGCGCGCCAGTTCTTCCATGACCTCGCGCGGTGGCCGCCGCGAGTCCGTAATATTGAACGCGACGTGATGGGTGCCCGCATCGCGCATGGCCGCCAGCAGGTCGACCAGGGCGCGTGCGCCGGTGCGGTAGCCGAGCGCGATCGGCACGGGTGACTCGTCGCGGCGGTCGCAGAGCTCCAGGCGCGTCGCCACGCCAAATGCGCGGAACTGGCCCCCCGCGACACGCTCGGCGGCCTGGCGCCACATGCGGTAGCGGTCGCGTTGCGCGTCGGGATCGCGGTGGTAGGTCATCCAGCCAATGGCATGGCGCGCGATCCAGTCCACGCTCTGCCCGCCCGAACCCACCGCCAGCATCGGCACCGGTGCCTGCAGGCGCGGCAGCAGGTAGAACGCGCCCGCCGGTTCGCCCCCCGGCTCCGGCGGGCGCTCGGGCACGACCCGCGACGGCAGCAGCAAGGCCGCGCTCACGGTATTCCAGTGATCGCGAAACAGATCGCGCCGCGCCGCGGTGTCCTGGCCAAAGGCCGCATACTCGGGTGGCCGGTCGCCCGACCCCAGACCCAGGATAAAACGGCCACCCGACAGGTCGCTGACCGAGACCGCGCCCTTGGCGATATGGAGCGGATGGCGCAGCGTCAGCACCACGGCGCCGCTGACCAGTGCCATACGCTGCGTGCGCGCGGCCAGCGCTCCCAGCAATACCCAGGGATCGAGGTGCCCGACCGGATCGGGATACGCATCGCTGTTGAGCGGCACGTCGCGCACCCACAGCGCGCGAAAACCGAGTGCCTCGGCATGCGCGGCCAGCATGAGCTGCTGAGCAAAATCCGCGACGACCTCGCCGGCGCCAAGCATCGGCAGCACCAGCCCGATCGATAACGCCTGCGGCTGGAACAGCTGTGCCGCCACGGCGGGCAGGTCGGGGGCGCGGTCGACTGGCATGGGCATCTCCTGGCGGCGGTGGGCGGCAGCTGGTGACTGAGGTGACTGAGGTGACTGAGGTAGCCGAGGTAGCGGGTGGTGGCGGCCGGCTTCGGTGACCGCCCCGGGTGGCCAGCGCTACCTCCTGGCTAGCCTATACCACGATATCCGTTCCCAGGTATTCCCAATGCTCGTTGCCGGCGGCGTCCGGCGGCAATTGCGGCGCCTTGCCCTCGGCGCCGGTCTGCTTCAGCCGGAAGAACTCGACCGCACCGCGCACCGGATGCATGCGCACGAAGATATCGCCGGCCTTGCCGTCGTTACGGCCCTCCTGCCACGCGTGGATCGGCGTCGTCACTTCGCGCGCCTCGGGCAGTTCGGTGCCGAGGTATTGCCAGTGCTCGGTGTGCTTGCGGCTGTTGGGAAAGTAACCGTAGCGTCCGTGCCGGTCGAGCCCGATCAGGCGGAAGAATTCGATCTCGCGCGTGTAGGGATTGTCGTACAGGTAGATATCGCCGATCGCGCCCTGGCGATCGTTATCGCCCCAGCTGCCCGTGCCCAGCACCGCGCGTGCCAGTTGCCTGGCCTCGCCGAGCATGCCGTGCTTCACGAGAATGCCGAAGACCCAGGGCCACAGCTCGCTATGGCGGACCTGCATGTGGGCCCCCATCACGCTGCCAGCCAGCCATTCGCGGCCACCGGCGTCGAGGTAGAACACGCCGCCGCCGCGCTGTGCCGGCGGGATCGGCGAGACGATCTGCTCGTGGCGGTCCGCGTCGATGCCCGCGGTCAGGATCAGCGCATCGTTGAGCGCGGCGTCGCCCACACCGAACGGCGTGCGCGACGAGCGCCGGTTGCGAGACGAATAGAACAGGCGCATCAGCGTGGGACTGAACAGCTGGTTGGGACTGCGTCCATTGAGCCGCTGCGGCTCGAAGCCGCGATACCCCGCCACCGACCGATAGACCAGCGGGCGCACCGGTTGCGCTTCGTCGCCGGGACGCCCGCCCTTGCGCAGGTACCCGCTCCAGCGGCGCGGCGCGCCCACCGGGCGGCGCTGGACCGCATCGTTGGTATAGGCGACGAGCCTCGTGCCTTCGGTCAGCGCGGCATTGCCGTCGGTCAATGCGATCTGTTCCTGGCGATAACTCGGAATGGCCGCCATACCGCCCGCGCTTCGCCCGACATATGGCCGGTCCAGCAACACCACGCCGAGATCGCCGATGGGTCCCACGCGCGCGCGATTGCGCATGCTCCTGGCGGCGGTGGGCACACCATCGATGCGCAGGAAATACCGGTCGCGCGAGCGGCGGCGCAGGCATTCGCCGGCGGTCAGCATGACGCGCGGCATGATCAGGGTGCCCGCGCAGTGGGGATGGTACGGCGACCAGTACGTGACCTGTCCATGCGTACCTGGAGCCGATGCGGTTGCCGGTGCCGGTGCGGTCGCGGGCAACGGCCCGGGCGCTGGAGCGGGCACGGGGTCGCCCGCGCTCATCGCCGCGGCCGGAACGCCGGCCAATGCAGCCGCCGTACTGGCGGCCAGGACCACCCATCCCACCCGGTGTCGCGTTGTCGTCATGACGTCTTCCTTCCGTCGTTGAGTAAGCGGACAAGTGGGGGACCAGACGTTGTTATGGCTGCCTGCGTGCTGGCGATGCGCGGCTGCACGCAGTCTGGCATCGGCAAAAAGCACGCTGGCTGACCAAGATCAAGGCGCGGCCGCACGCACGCCCCTACTTCGGGTGGGTATACATTCGGTGCATGCAATCGACCGCGTTGTAGGACGGAGCCCGCCGGTCCGCGCTGGCGATGCCGCGATGCGGCCGGCACCTGGCGGTGCCGGCCGCGCAAAACAGTGCGATGGCGCCTCGGCCCGTGCAACCGTCAAACGGGTGTGCGCGGGCGCCACGCTACAATACGCGCCCTACTTCGACCGATCGCAAGGACAAACCGGAATGTCGCTGTCCAATCCGGAAAGCTGGCGTGGCAAGGCGCTGTTCGGTGACTACCAGGATCAGCCCGAGAAAGAGCAAGCCACGCTGCGCATTGCCCTTGGGGCGGTCGCCCTGCTGCTCTACGTCTTCTATGCGCTGATCCATCCGTCGGCGGCCGGCTTCGCCACCCTGGCGATGGTGGCGCTCTACGTCGTGTTCGGCGTGGCCAGCTATGTCCTGCTGCTGGTACAGAAGCGCCGTTCGGTCTGGCGCCTCGCCATGACCACCTGCGTCGACCAGGGCATGGTGGTCGCGGCCCTGCTGATCGGCGGGCGCTCCGCGCTGCCGCTGCTATTCGTGGTGTTCTGGTTCCTGGTCGGGGCGGGCTGCCGCTACGGCAAGGGCCCGCTCGCGCTGTCCTGTGCGGTGTCGGTGTTCGGCATGTCGGCCCTGATGGGCGTGGAACCGTGGTGGATCGCCAACCGTCCGGCCGGTATCGGGCTCGTGCTGGGCGTGGTGGCCACCTCGTTCTATCTCTATGTGCTGGTGGACCGCATCGAGCGCCGCGCGGCCACCGATGCGCTGACGGGCTTGTGGAACCGCGCCAGTCTCGATCGCGCCATCGAGCGCGCCATCACCTCCCTCAAGCTGCAGGGTGGCCAGGCCGCGCTGCTGCTGATCGACCTCGATGGCTTCAAGGACGTCAACGACACTTTCGGTCATGCGGTGGGCGACGAACTGCTGCTGCAGTTTGCACGCGAGCTGGTGCGGCAGGCACGGCGCGGCGATACCATCGCGCGGCTGGGTGGCGACGAATTCGTGGTGCTGTCGCTGGCCGCGCAGACGCGTGTCCAGGCCCGTGCGCTGGCGAGTGCGATCCATGCCTACCTCGACACCTTGCACCAGATCGGCGGGCACGAGGTGTCCATCTCCGCGAGTATCGGCATCTGCATGCTCGAGGCGGGCCGCGCCGGCGAGGAGCCCGACGTGCGCAGCGTGATGAAGCAGGCCGACCGCGCCATGTACCTCGCCAAGGAACTCGGCAAGAAGCGCACCGCGTTTGCCGACGATCTGGCGCGCAACGACGCCAGCATCGGCACCCCGCGCGCCCGCACCGCGGTCCTGCGCCAGCGCCGCTGAGCGCCGGCGCGGACCGGGAGTCTTCCCGCGCCCTCGTTGCGCGCCCTCGTTGCGCGCCGTGGTTGTCCCCTGCGCCAACCCATGCGCGCACCGCTTTTGCCAATCCGCACGCGATTTTTTCCAGTACGCACGCCGCAGTCGCGGCGGGTGTCGCTGCAGGCTTGCGATAAGCGCTCGGAAAGCATCTCATTCAGGATTTGCCGACGCGCAGATCGGCCCGCGCCGACACGGGCTTGCTGCGGCGCCCTGCCATCATCCGCCGCTCTACGCCCGTCTGCCTTTGCGTTTGCGCCCGACGCCCCTGCCGGTCACCCGGCCTCACGACGATGTCCGCGAACCCGACTCCCTTTGCCGTCCACGTATCCGACGCCGCCTCGCCGGACGAGTTGCGTGCCATGCGGCGCCAGCTCGTCAACCAGCATGCGCGCCTGCACGTCACGCTGCAGGCGATCGGCGAGGGGGTGATCACGACCGACGCGGAAGGCCGGGTCGAATACCTCAATCCGATTGCCGAGCAGTTGACGGGCTGGAGCCACGCCGCGGCGCGCGGCCGCCCGAGCGAGGTGGTCTTCCGCCTGCTCGACGAGAACACCCGGCTCAGCGTGCGCAATCCGGTGCGCCGCGGCCTGGCGGCAGGCGTGGCGCGCCAGCCGCTCGGCCGCGCCATCCTGTTGAGCCGCGCCTGTGCCGAACATCATGTCGAGGCCACCGTCTCGCCGATCCACGATGCGCGCGGCGCGCCGATCGGTGCCGTACTGGTGTTCCGCGACATGTCGGAGCAGTACCGCCTGGGCCGCGAGATGGAATACCGCGCCACCCACGACACGCTGACCGGCATCATCAATCGCGACGAATTCGATCGCCGGCTCAATGCGATCCTGGCCGAGGCCACCGAATCGCCCGTGCAGCATGCGCTGATGTTTATCGACCTCGACCAGTTCAAGCTCGTCAACGACGCGGTGGGCCACGCCGCCGGCGACGAACTGCTGCGGCAGATCGTGCGCGTGATCAAGCGCTCGGTGCGGCCCACCGACGTGGTGGCCCGGCTCGGCGGCGATGAATTCGGCGTGGTGTTCCGCCACTGCTCGATCGAGTCGGCGCAACGTATCGCCGAGACCATCTGCCGCCATATCGACCAGTTCCGCTTCCAGTACGGCGGCCAGCGTTTCCACGTCGGCGCGAGTGCCGGCCTGGTGCCGGTGGACGACCGCTGGACCACCTCGGCCGCGCTGCGGCAGGCCGCCGACAGCGCCTGCTACGCCGCCAAGGCCGAGGGCCGCAACCGTGTCCATACCTACCTGCCGGCCGACGAGATCATCGAGGCGCACCGCGAGGACATGCAGTGGGCGCGCCGGCTCGAACAGGCGCTCGACAAGGACCAGTTCGTGCTGTACTGGCAGCGCATCATGCCGCTGCAGATGGAGAAGTGCGGCGTCCATGCCGAACTGCTGCTGCGCATGGTCGACGACAACGGCAACCTGATCAATCCGGGCGCGTTCCTGTCGGTGGCCGAACGCTTTCACCTCGCGGCACGGATCGACCGCTGGGTGGTGCGCACGGTCTTTCGCTGGATGCACGCGCATCGCGACGAGCTGGCGCATGTCGGTACCGTGGCCATCAACCTGTCGGGGCTCTCGATCGGCGATCGCGATTTTCATCGCTTCGTGGCCGAGCTGCTGCGGGACATCCCGTTCGACCATCACAAGGTCTGCTTCGAGATCACCGAGACCGCGGCCATCATGAACCTGGCCGAGGCGTCGTCGTTCCTGGACAGCATGCGCGTGCACGGCGTGCGGTTCGCGCTTGACGACTTCGGCAGCGGCGCGGCCTCCTTCAGCTACCTGCGCAACCTCGATGTCGACTATCTCAAGATCGACGGGCAGTTTATCCGCGACCTGACCAGCGACCGCGTCAACCAGGCCACGGTGCGCTGCATCCGCGACGTGGCCAATATCACCGGCCAGCTCACGGTGGCCGAGTTCGTCGAGAGCGAAGCCGTGGAACGGCTGCTGCGCGAGATCGGCATCGACTATGCGCAGGGCTACCTGCGCCACCGGCCGGCGCCGCTGGCGGAGATCTTCACGGTCAAGCCGTAGGCGGCCGGGCGCGGCACAGCGCCAACCGCGGGCAGGCCTCGCGCAGTGCCGGGCACCGCGAGCCAGTCGCCGTTGCGGCCCGGTTCGGCGTTTTGCCCCCGGGCGTGACGCCCGCTTCAGTGGAGATAGGCCGCGATGTCGACCTCGTCGATCTGCTCCCGCGCGAGGAACATCTCCGCATAGCGCCGGTATACGCCGGAGGTGAGGAACAGTTCGAACAGGTCGCCGTCGATATGCCCGCGCGCGCGGAAGCCCGCCAGCAGCCGCACCGCCTCGGACAGCGGCTTGGCACGCTTGTAGGGCCGGTCCGCCGCGGTCAGCGCCTCGAAGATATCGGCGATGGCCATGATGCGCGACGGCACCGACAGGTCGCGCGCGACCAGGCCACGCGGGTAGCCGGTGCCCGTCAGCGTCTCGTGGTGGGTCGACGCATACTCGGGCACGCGCCGCAGGTCGGGCGGCCACGGCAACTGGTCCAGCATCACCACGGTCTGGATGATGTGCTCGTTGATCTTGTAGCGCTCCTCGGGCGTGAGCGTGCCGCGGCTCACGCACAGGTTGTGCAGCTCGCCATAGTGGTACAGGTGTTCGGGCGTCGACATCGAGAAGCCATGGCGCGCGTCGTAGCCGGCGTCCGCCGCGCGCGGCACGATATGCTCGGGCCGGTCCGCCAGCAGGCGTTCCGCCACCGGCAGGTCCGGCGCGGGCCGGCCCGCGAAGCGCGCTTCCTCGATATGCGAGAGGCCGAGGCGATCGTCGAAATGACGCATCCAGGTCTGCGCCCCGATCGCGCGTATGCGTGCGGCATCGGCGGCCGGCATCGATTCGCCGCCGACATTGCAACGCGCGACGAACGCGAAGTCGTCGGTCAGCGTGGCGCGGCGGCGCTCGAACACCGCATCGGCCCGCGCGCGCTCGCCGCCGGCCAGCAGCATGCGGAGCCGGTCGATCTCGGCATCGCGCAGCAGCACCTCGAAGCGCGTGCGAATCTCGTGGATGCGGTTCCAGATGGTCTCCAGCTTGGTGGCCTTGTCCACCACGGACTCGGGCGTGGTGATCTTGCCGCAGTCGTGCAGCCAGGCGCCGATGCGGAATTCGCGCCATTCGGCTTCGCTGCGGAAGGCAAAGCCGGCCAGCGGGCCGGTGTCCACCGCGCACGCGGCCTCCGCCAGCATGCCGGCCAGTTCCGGCACGCGCGCGCAATGCGCGCCCGTGTAGGCGCTCTTGGCATCGATGGCGCCGGCCAGCAGCTGCACCATCGATTCCATCAACGCGCGCTGCTCGTCGACCAGCGCAAGGTGGTCGAGCGTGGTCCCCGCCAGCGTGGCCAGCACCTCGATATGGCGCACCACGCCGTCCTCGTGCACAGGGGTGCCGGCGAGCACCAGCACACCGGCCGGGCGCTTGCCGCGGCAGCGTACCGGTACCGCCAGCACAGGCACCGCCCCGTCGACCCCGTCGCCATGCCCGGGCGCGCGCGGCCGGACGGTATCGTCCTGCGCGAGCGCCGCCGCGCATGCGCGCGCGACGTCGGCGGCGGACAGGTCGGGGCCGAGCGCCCCCAGGCACTTGAGTTCGTCACGCCGCCCGGCCAGCCAGAACTGCGCGGTGGTGCGTTGGGCCGCGGTGGAGGTGGAGGTGGAGGTGGAGGTGGCGGTGGGCAGTCCATCCTGCACCGCGGTCCGGGCCACGTCTTCCGCCCCGGCTTGCGCCGCCAGGTCCCGCATGCACGACAGCGCGATGGCAATCATCGATGCGCGCTCGGTGCACGCCGACAGGCGCGTACTGCCCGCCACCAGCGCTTCGAGCCGCGCCAGCGCGGTATCGAGCGCCGCGGTGCGCGCGCGGATGGCCTCCTGCATGGTCTGCTGCGCGGCGCCCAGCATATCCACTTCATAGACCCCCGAGCGCGGTACGGCGTCGCCGGTAAAGTCGAGCCGGCGAATGCGCTCGGCCGCCGCCGTCGCGCTCCGCAGCGCGCGCGTGACATGGCGCCCGATCAGGGTCGACAGCGTCAGCACGATCAGCAGCACCACGACCGCGATCAGCACGATGCCGTCGCGCGCGGCTTCGATCGGTCCCGTATAAAGCCGCGCCGGTGCGAACGACATCACATGCAGGGCCTCGCGCGCGGTCATCGGCACCGAGCGGCGGAAGAACACGAACGACTCGCCATTGACGTCGCGCACAAAGCCGCCGTCGTGGTCCGCGATGCTGCCGGCGACGGCAAATAACGGACTGGCGGCCGCATCGATCGGCTGCAGCGGCGTGGGTGCGGCCTGGTTGATGCGCGGCGCGGCATGGCCGGCCAGCACCTCGCCGCGGCTGGTGGTCACGAGAATGCCGCCTTCGCGATGACGCAGCAATTCCGTCACCTGCTGGTCGATACCGTCGAGCGAGATATCGAGGCCGAACACGCCGCCGCCGCCCGGCAACGCACGTGACAGCGTCAGGCCGAGATCGCGCAGCGATTCGAACATGTACGGCGTGGGGGTGACCTCGACCCCGGCAGACGCCATCGCGCCCAGGTACCAGTTCCGTTCGCTCGGCACATAGACGCTGGCATGCGCCAGCGCGTCGATTTCGTGCTCGTCCGCGCCAAGATAGCGCCAGGTCTCGGTACTGCCGCCTCCGCGCACGGCCGGCCCGATCGCGCGCACGGCGTACCAGGTATCGGCTGGCGCCCGCACCGCGGCCGCCACCTCGGCGCTGCCGCGCACCGCGATCACCTGGAGAAAGGCCCCATCGGCCAGGCCGTAATAGACGCTGTAGATGCGCTCGTTGGCGCGCAGCGTGGCCAGCAGGCCCGGCAGCAGCGAGGCCTCGTCGAGCTGTCCCCCCGCCAGCACGCGCTCGGGCGCGAGCAAGGCATGGCCGTTGACCGCCGTCACCGCGCCGGCCAGCGTCGTCCGCAACTGATCGGCGCTGCGCTCGGCTACCAGCGAGAACTCGGTGCGGGCGCGCTCGACCGCCAGCGTATGGAAGCGCGACACCGGCGCGACGATGGCCACGGCCACGAAGGCGGCCGCGAACGTCAGCACCAGCGCCCCGATCAGGACGTGCAGGCTTACCGTGGCGCGCCGGCCCCAGCGTCCGCCGGACAGCCAGAAACCCAATACCCCGAAAACGCGCAATACCCGGAAAACGCGGAACATCCGCAAGGCCTGCAAGACCCGTTGGCGGGGTCGCAGGAAGGTGGCCGACGGCATGGCGGAACTCTTTTTTTGACGTTATTGGCTTCCGATGCCGAACGCTGCCTGCCTCCATACCGGCGCGCCCGGCCTCCCCCGTTGCGGACGCATGCCCGCCTGTGGAGTGCCATATTCGCCGATGGCCGTTTCACCCACAAGTCAAGGCGCCGCGGCGATGGTGGCACGCGGGTCATCCGAGGGTGATCCGAGGGTGATCCGAGGGTGATCCGCTGGCGGCCAGCGCTGGCCGCGCGCCGCCTGGCGTGTGGCCGTCCCCCGTGCGAGGGGCAACCGGCGCGGACGGCAGGCTGCCAATGACTGTTGGCACGACGCGACAACCATGCCGGTTACATGATGCCGCGCCGGCCGTGCCTTGCGCGCCCAGCGCGGTGCCTTACGCAGCCAGCGCGGTGCCTTCGTGCGCCGTGCGTGCGCGGTGCGCGACCACGTGTTCGGCCAGATAGGCGGCATCGCGCGCCACGCCCGAGAAGCGCCCCGAGCCCCACGTATGGAGCCAGGGCAGCCCGAGGAAATACAGCCCCTCCACCGGCGTCACGCCGCGCTGATGGCCGGGATAGCCCTTGCCGTTGAAGACCGGCGCATCGAGCCAGCCGAAATCCGGGCGGAAGCCGACGCACCAGACGATCGAGCCGATGTCCGCGCGGGCCAGGTCGAGCGCGGTGCGCTCTTCCGCCGGCGTCCACACCGGCTCGTACACGCTCGCGGGCGGCGCCGCGATGTCATGGCGCGCAATGTACCTGTCGATGCCGGCATTGATGCGGTTGTACGTGGCATCGGCATCGTCGAGGTTCTCACGCAGGTTTGGCACAAAGCGCAGCATGCCGTCCCGGTAGTCGTCGAGCGCGCCGTAGAGCTCCATGCCTTCGGTGGCGAACTTGCGCAGGTCGATATCGCGCCCGCCATCGCGGCCGGTGACATAGTGGTTGGTGTTGTCGCGCACGCCTTCGCGCAGCGGATGCTCGCCCACCGGCATATCGTAGTACTGCATGTCCGCGAGCCAGTCCACCACATCGCGCCCGCGATAGAAACGCGCGCAGCGTGGGGCCTGCCCCACCGCGAGGTAAACCTTGCGCCCGGCCAGATGCAGATCCTCGGCGATCTGCGCGCCCGACTGGCCCGAACCGACCACCAGCACGGCGCCGTCGGGCAGCGCCCGCGGATTGCGGTAGTCGGCCGATTGCACCTGCAGGATGCCGGCCGGCAGGCGCTCCGCCATGCGCGGCACGATCGGCGTGCGGTAGCCGCCCGATGCCACCACCACCTGGTCGGCGGTAAGATCGCCGGCACTCGTGCTGACGTGGAAGCCGCCGCCGTCCTGCTGGCCGCGCGGTCTGACGCGCAGCACCTCGGTATGCTCGCGCACCGGGGCATCGACCATGCGCACAAAGCCGTCGAGATAGGCAATGATCTCGTCCTTCTTCATAAAGCCATGCGGATCGTTGCCGGCATACGGATGCCCCGGCAGCGCGCATTGCCAGTTCGGCGTGACCAGGCAGAACGCGTCCCAGCGCTGCTCGCGCCAGGTATGCGTGACCGTCTTCGCTTCGAGCACGAGATGGTCGATGCCCGCGCGCGACAGGTAGTAACTCATCGACAGTCCGGCCTGACCGCCGCCGACGATGATGACGCTGTAGTGTTCGATACTGTTGGCAGACATGGCCGTTCCTTTTTCTGTAATGCGGTGGAGTCGTCCGATGAGGTCGTCCGATGAGGTCGTCCGATGAGGTCGTCGGGCGGCGTTCAGCGGCCAAAGCCGACAAAGCGCACGGTGGCGTCCGGTTGCGCGGTAAAGCGGGCCGCGGTGGTCTCGATCTGCGCAAGCTGGTCCAGCGCCGACGAGCAGGCATAGCCGTAGCGCTGACGCACCCGCTCGGACGCGGCGCCCAGCGCGGTGCGGGCGCGCGCGAGGAAGTCGTCGAGCGGGTAGACGGTATCGGCCGCAAAGTGCTGTTCGACGATGGTCGACGGCGAGTAACAGGTCGCTTCGGTATGATCCGGCCATACGATGCGGAAGTAGGTCACTGGCATGGGGTACTCTCAGGCGTGGATGATGCGGTGGCTGATGGAGCGGGTGGCACGATGAACGGCTCGCGCGCGAAGTCCCACAGCAAGGCCTGCGCAGTCTCGTCGCGCACCGTCACGCGGCGCGTGTCGTCGATCGTGCCGATGTCCTCGCAGGCCAGGCCGCGCGCGCGAAAACGCGCCGCGACAGCCTCCACCTGGGCGCCGGGCACCGCCAGCACAAAGCCGAAACTGGGAAACGCCGACAGCCAGCGCGCCAGCGGCACGCCCGGCGGCAGCGGAATGCGCGCGAGATCGATGGTGGCGCCCGCGCGCGAGCATTCGAGCAACATCAGCGCGGTACCCAGCGTGCCGGCCATGCTGATGTCCTTGGCCGCCGCGCACAGGCCTTCCTCGGCCAATGCCGGCAACAGTTCCAGATCGCCGCGCAGGCGCGCCGCCGGCGCCGTGGTCGAGGCATTCCAGTACGCATACGGTTCGGCAAACGCGCCGCGCAGGTCGACCGCCATCAGCAGATGATCGCCGGGCCGGGCGGCAAAGCTCGACAGCAGCCGGCGCGCGCGCCCGAGAATCGCCACGGCAAGCTGGCCGTCGCCGCTGCGCGCATTGGTATGGCCGCCCACGATCGGCACGCCATAGGCGGCCGAGGCCGCCGCCATGCCGGCCAGAACCTCGCCGGCACCGGCCACGCCTTCGCTCCAGATCGCGTCGACCACGGCGAGCGGCCGTCCGCCCATGGCATAGACATCGCTCGCATTGACCATCACCGCGCTGTAGCCCGCGAACCATGGCATGGTGCGGATGAAATCGCCGACCATGCCTTCGATCGCGAACAACAGGTAGCCATCGCCATCGGCAATGGCCGCGCAGTCGTCGCCAACCGCGACGGCCTGGCCAAGATCGGCCAGCCCGCCCGGCAGCGCACCGCTCAGCGACGCCAGCAGGCCCGCGATGTCGGTCTTGTGCGCAAAGCCACGGCTGGCGCGCAAGTCGGCCACGATCCGTGCGACGCTCATGCGCGGCTCCCGCCCGGCGCGGTAAAGCCGACATGCGGTGTGGTGCACGGCGGATAGTGGTGCAGGTCGGCTTCCATGCGGTGATGGGGCCGGCCCAGCAGCGTCTCTTCGCCGAGCGAGCGCCAGTGCAGGCGCCGGAACAGCGGCTCGTTCTGGCTCTGCACATGGGCCAGGAAGCGGCGGCAGCCGAGCGCGTGGGCGCTGCTGACGGCGAGCCGGATCAGCGTGGCGCCGATCTTGCCGTGATTGCGCCAGGCCGCGGCCACCGCCAGGCGCGAGCCATACCAGACGCCCGGCTCGCTTTCATGAATGCGCACGGTACCGACCACCTCGTCGTTGGCGCCCGCCTCGCTTCTAACCGCCACCAGCAGTTGCGCGATATCGTCGATCTCGTCGCGGTCGTCGCCGTCGAAGAGACCCTGCTCCGTGCAGAACACGGCGCGGCGCAACTGCATGGCGGCACTGACCTCCCATGGCGCGGTGGCCCAGCGGATGCGATAGACGGTGGAGAGCGGGACCTCCACGCACAGATCATCGGTCATGCTGCCATCTCCTCGTAGGACGAAAGCGACGAACACGCGCCGCACTTGCCGCAGCCGGCCTTGATATCGGCCGCACGCATGCCACCCGCGCGCACCATGGCGCCGAGCGGCTGCAGGATCGACTGCATGAACGCGGGTGTGGGCGCCGGATGATCTTCCAGCGGCGTGCCGCTGATCGGCACGAACGGCACCACGAACGGATAGACGCCGAGCGCGATCAGCTCGCGCGAGATGTCCAGGATGGCCTCGGCACTGTCGCCCAGGCCGGCGAGGATATAGGTGCTGACCTGACCGCGGCCGAACACCGCCACGGCGGCGCGAAATGCCTCCATATAGCGGCTCACGGGCACGCTGGCCTTGCCCGGCATCACGCGCGCGCGCACCTGCGGGGTCACCACTTCGAGGTGCATGCCGAGCGTATCGATGCCGGCGGCCTTCATGCGCGCAAACCACGCGTCGTCGTCGGGGGGCTCGCATTGCGCCTGGATCGGCAGGTCCACTGCCGCCTTGATCGCAAATGCGCTCTCGCACAGGATGGCGGCACCGCGGTCCGGCGTGGGCGGGGTGCCGGTGGTCAGCACCATGTGTTTGACGCCATCGAGCAGTACCGCCGCACGCGCCACCTCGGCCAGCTGTTGCGGCGTCTTGCGTGCCACGGTGCGGCCGGCCGCGAGCGACTGGCCGATCGCGCAGAACTTGCACGTCTTGCGCCGGCTCTCGAAGCGGATGCAGGTCTGCAGCACCGTGGTGGCCAGCACATCGGCGCCGTGCAGCGTGGCGATATGCGAGTACGGCACGCCGTCGAGCGTCTGCAGCCGGGCAAAGCGTGGCGCGCGCGGAAAGCTGATACTGGCGATCGGGATGGTGCCGCGCAGCAGCGCCGACTGGCCCTCGGCATCGGGCGCGCTGGCCACGAATGGCGAGTTCCACGCGGTACTGGTATGCACGGGCACCATGATGGTCACGCCATCGATGGTCACCGCCTTGTGATCGGACGGCCCCGCGCCGCCACGCCGGCTGGCGGCACCGGCCTGCGGGTCCACCAGGCGCAATCCTGACGACTGCAGCTCAGTCATCAACTGCCGGCTCGAGGCAGGCATCGTCTCGCTGGACTTCATCGTGGTGACTCCCGTGGAAGTTGTCGAATGCCGCCGCCATCGGCATGGCGGTGGCGGCAGGCCGGTCGTTGATGGCCAGGCTCAGCAGCTCGGGCCGCGCGTAGTGCCCGACCGAGTCCATCATGCGTTTGCGTTTGGTGATCAGCGAGAGATCGAGGTCCGCCACCACCATGCCCTCGCCTTCCGTGAGCGGCGCGGCCAGGTGCTGCCCCTCGGGCGACACGATGGCGGTGTTGCAGCCCCCGCGCAGTGCTTTCTGCAAGCCCGGGTCGGTGGTCACCGAGGCGATCTGCGCATCGGTCAGCCAGCCCGTGGCATTGACCACGAAGCAACCCGACTCCAGCGCATGATGGCGGATCGTGACTTCGATCTGGTCGGCAAAGATCGGACCTACCAGCGAGCCCGGAAACTGGCTGCAGTGGATCTCCTCGTGCTGCGTCATCAGCGCATAGCGCGCCAGCGGGTTGTAGTGCTCCCAGCAGGCCAGCGCGCCCACGCGACCGACCGCGGTACGCGCCACCTTGAGGCCGGCGGCATCGCCCTGTCCCCAGATCATGCGTTCGTGGAAAGTCGGGGTGAGTTTGCGGCGCTTCAGCACCAGGCGGCCGTCCGCGTCGAACATGAGCTGCGTGTTGTAGAGGCTGCCGTGATCGCGCTCGTTGACGCCGAGCACGATCACCATGCCATGGCGGCGCGCGCGCTCGGCCATGGCATCGGTCACCGGCCCGGGTACCACCACGGCCTGCTCGTACAGCCGCATGTGCTCTGCGCCGGACTGCACCGGCGGGCGCACGAACGAAAAGTAGGGGTAGTACGGCACGAACGTCTCCGGAAAGACGATCAGCTCCACCCCCTCCAGCGCCGCGCGGTCGATCGCCTCGCAGACCTTGCCGACGGTGTTCTCGCCGCGTTCGAGGTCCGGCGCGATCTGTACCGCGGCCGCGCGCACAATGCGTTGACGTGACATGATGGTCCTCGTGACGCCGCGCGCTCAGACCGTCCAGGTATCGACGATCACCGCGCCGGCCTTGTGGTGCAGCAGCTTGAGGTCGAGCACGTCGAGCGGATTGATCGGACGGATGCCTTCGATCAGCGACGGTTCGCCATGGCCATAGAGCGCCTGCAGCGCAAAGCGGCACGCGTAAACCTTGCCGCCTTCGGCCATGAACTTCATGAGCTGGTTGTTGAAGTTCATATGGCCGGGAAAGGCCTCGTCGCCGAGCGTCGGAAAGCCGCGCTGCACGCCGAGCGTCACGCCCGGGCCGTACAGCAGGATCGAGGTCTCGAAGCCCTTGCGCTGCAGGCGCGTGGCCTGGAGCATGTTGACGAAGCCGATCGAACCTTCGAACGCGACGGTGTGGAACGTCACGAGTGCCTTCTGGCCCGGTTCGGCCTTCACGTCCTCGAAGACCTTCTCTTCGTAGTCGACAAAGAAATCGCCTTTGCGATGAAGCGGGGCGCTGACTGCGGGCATGGTGCTCTCCTCTGGAAAGTGGATCGGATCGATGATCGGCCCTGGTTGCGCCAGGACGCCGATGCCATGCCATTTCGCAACGCCCGTGCCATCGCCGGCCCGCGCGCATGCGATCAAGACCCGATCGATGGCGGCAGCCGTCATTGATTGCATCGGTGATTTTTCACGTCGCGGAATCGTGCCGACACGATCCATACAAGCGGTGCCGGGCGGCCCTGCACCACGGTGGAAGCCGTGCGCGACAGCGGGGCATGCGTGCGCGCCGCAACGGTCCTTCACGCACCATCATCGAGCCGATCAAGATACGATCAAGGCGCGCCCGGATGGCGATCCTGCGGGCACGAAACCTGCTGCGGAGCTGGCATCCGAATGAGGAGTCCATCGTGTCGAGTCTTGCCAGCCACTGGCTCAAGCGCCTTGCCGAAAGCGACCGGCCTGCCTACCTGACCATCCCCGACATGATCGAGGAGGACCTCGCCAGCGGCCGTCTGCGCGCACGCGACCGCCTGCCCGCGCTACGCGACCTGGCCGAGGCGCTGCGGCTGAACTACACCACGGTCGCGCGGGCCTATGCCGAAGCGCGCAAGCGTGGGCTGATCGATGCCAAGGCCGGGGCCGGTACCTTCGTGCGCGGACGCCCGCCATCGTTGCCGCTGCAGGCCGGCACCGGCGCGGAGATGAGCATGAACATGCCACCCGAGCCCGCCGCGATGACGGTGCGCCTGCGCGAATCCGCGGCGCGCCTGCTCGGCAACGCCGATCCGTATACGCTGCTGCGCTACCAGGACTTCGGCGGCACGCCGGCCGACCGCGCCGTGGCCACGGCCTGGCTGCGGCGCCGCCTGCCCGACTGCCGTGCCGACACCGTGCTGATCTGCCCGGGCATCCATAGCGCGCTGGTGGCGCTGGTGTCGCAGCTGGTGCGCCCGGGCCAGGCGATCTGCCTCGATACCCTGGCCTATCCGGGCATCAAGGCCATCGCCGCGCAGCTCGGCGTGCGCCTGCAGGCGTTACCGGCCGACGACGAAGGTCCGTTGGGTCCGGCCTTCGAGGCGCTGTGCCGCACGCAGTTGCCGAGCGCGCTCTATGTCAATCCGACGCTGCAGAATCCGAGCACGCGCACCATGCCGCAGGGGCGGCGCGAGATACTTGCCGATATCGCGCTGCGCTATAACGTACCGATCATCGAGGACGATGCGTACGGCATGCTGCCGCGCGAGACGCCCGAACCGATGGCACGGCTGGCGCCCGAGCTTACGTATTACCTGACCGGCATGTCCAAGACCTTCGGCGCCGGCCTGCGCATCGCCTTCCTGTCCGCGCCCACGCCGCGCCAGGCACAACGGCTGGCCGGCACGCTGCGGGCGACCACGGTCATGGCGAGTCCGTTCAACACGCTGCTGGCCACGGCGTGGATCCAGGATGGCACCGCGGACGACATGATCGCGGCGATCCGCGCCGACAGCATGACCCGCCAGGCGCGCGCGCGCGAAGTGCTGGCCGGGCACGCCTACGATGCCGACCCCGAGGGCTTCCACCTGTGGCTGCCGATTCCGCCCGCCGCGGGCTGGCGCCCATCGGAGCTGGCGCTGCATCTGCGCTCGCGCGGCATCGGCGTGGTGTCGAGCGCGGCCTTCTCGACCGACGGCAATCCGCCCGACGCGGTCCGCATCTGCCTGGGCGGGCCCGGCGATGCCGAGGAAGTCGAGGAATCGCTGCAGATCGTGATCGACACGCTCGACGATCCGCATCATCTGCATAGCGCCATGCTGTAGCGGCACGGTGTGGCGGGCGCCGGCAATGCGCGCCGGCCGCCCGGCACCTGCATGGCCGGCGTAATCCCCTGGTCCCGACACGGACTCTGGTCGATGGTATGTTCTGTCAGGCGCCCCTTCTTTCCTGACTGATTTCCCGGACCCTCATGACCAGCGCCCTGCTTCTCGAAAACATCCACGCCAGCGCCCAGCAGGCCCTGGCCCACGCCAGGCTGCAGGTTGCCACGCAACCCAAGGCCCTCGCGGGCGACATGCTCGTCCAGGCCGTGCAACCGCATGAACTGCTCGGCATCCGCTCGGCCACCACCCTGACGGCCGATACCTTTGCCCAGGCGCGGCACCTGCTGTCGGTCGGCTGTTTCTGTATCGGCACCTCGCAGGTCGACCTGCCCGCGGCCGCCCATGCCGGCATTCCGGTCTTCAACGCGCCGTTCTCCAATACCCGCTCGGTGGCGGAACTGGTGATCGGGCAGACCATCATGCTGATGCGGCGCATCCCCGAGAAGAGCCGCGCCGCGCACCAGGGACAGTGGCAGAAGTCGGCCAAGGGCTCGTTCGAGATCCGCGGCAAGACGCTGGCGGTGATCGGCTACGGCAATATCGGCGCGCAGGTCGGCATCCTGGCCGAGGCCATGGGCATGCGCGTGGTGTTCTACGACATCCGGCCGCGCCTGTCGCTGGGCTCGGCGGTGCCGGTCGCATCGCTCGACGATGCGCTGGCGCAGGCCGACGTGGTCACGCTGCACGTGCCGGCCACGCCGCAGACACGCCTGCTGCTCGACCGGGCCGCGATCGGCCGCATCCGGCGCGGCGGCATCCTGATCAACGCCTCGCGCGGCACCGTGGTCGATATCCCGGCGCTGGCCGCGGCGCTCGACGAGGGCCATCTCGCCGGCGCCGCCATCGACGTGTTTCCCGAAGAGCCGCGCAGCAACACCGATCCGTTCCTGTCGCCGCTGCAGGGCAAGCCCAATGTCATCCTCACGCCGCACGTCGGTGGCAGCACCGAGGAGGCACAGGAGAATATCGGCGTCGAGGTGGCCAGCAAGCTGATCGGCTTCCTGCAGACCGGGGCCACCATCGGCGCGGTCAACCTGCCGGAGATCCAGCCGGCGCCGTTGCAGGCGCCCGCGCGCATCCTCAACATCCATTACAACCGGCCCGGTGCGCTGTCGCATTTCAACCAGGCGGTGGCCGATATCGGCGCCAATATCGTCGCGCAGCAATTGCAGACGGAAGGCGATATCGGCTACGCCATCACCGATATCAACGTCGTGCCGCCGACCGGATGGGTCCAGCAGCTGATGGAGGATCCGACGGTGATCCGCACCCGCACGATCACGGCGTAGCACGGCTCCACGAGCGATAACCGAGTAGCGATAACCGGCCGCTACCCGGCCGCTACCCGGCCGCTATGCGACCGACACCGGGCCGGTACCTGCCGGACCGCCCGGCGCCGCCACGCGGGCATCTTACGCGCGCGTCCTGGGCGGGCATTCCACATGCGCGCCCGGCCCCGCCTGCCCCAGCACATCCTGCGGATTGCGCAGCGGGCACGCGCGCAGCGACAGGCAGCCGCAACCGATGCAGCCGTCGAGCTGGTCGCGCAGCATGGTCAGGGTCCGGATGCGCGCATCGAGATCCTCCCGCCATGCCGCCGACAGTTTGCGCCAGTCCGCCACGGTCGGCGCCTTGGACTTCGGCAGTGTCTCGAACGCCTGCGCGATCACGGCGAGCGGCAACCCCATGCGCTGCGCCACGCGAATCACCGCCAGCCGGCGCAGCACCCCGCGCGGATAGCGGCGCTGGTTGCCGGCGCTGCGCGTACTCGCAATCAAGCCCCTGGCTTCATAGAAATGCAGTGCCGACACGGCCACACCGCTGCGTGCCGCGACCTCGCCCACGGTGAGGGGATCGCGTGCGCGCAGTTTGCGGGGGGCGGCGGAAGGTGGGACCGCGGGCGGGATGGAAGGCGGGGCGGACGACGATGGGCGGGAAGGCATGGCTGACGGGGAAACGGTATCCGGGGCAAGCCATCATGCTAGCGGCGGCGGCGCTTGACCTCAAGCGTACTTGAGGTTTGATACTGCGCCATCGTCCCATCGCCCCATGTCCCATCGTCGCCCTCGCCCATGAACGCGCCCTTTGCCTTTCCGCCTGCCTTTATCGACTTTATCAATCCCCCCGAGCTGTACGATCCACGCCCCAACGGCTATACGCATACGGTGGTCGCGCACTTGCCCGCACGCATCGTCTATGCCGCCGGCCAGGGCGGCGAGGATGCCGATGGCCAGCTCGCGCCGGACTTCGCGGTGCAGGTGCAGCAGGCGCTGGCCAATCTGCGGCACGCGTTGCAGGCCGCCGACGCCGATATCGCCGATGTGGTCAAGATCACCGCGCTGGTGGTCGACCACAGCTCGGAACGCCTGCGGATCTTCACGGCGGCGTGGCGGGCACTGCTCGGCGACTGGCCGCCTCCGGCGTGCACGCTGATTCCGGTGCCGCGGCTGGCACTCGACGGCATGCTGTTCGAGATCGACGCGATAGCCGTGCTGCCGCCGACCGCATAGCCGGCACGATATGCTGCGGTTCCTGCGACAGCGCGGAACAATACGCAGCTTCTGCTGCCCCCTCGCGCCTAGAATCTTTTGCAGACCTTCAGTTCTGCAACGGAGACACGGCAATGGGACACTCGGACAAGCTGGCCATGCGCATCGACGGCGGCCTCGATATCGATCCGCTCGAAACACAGGAATGGACCGACGCGCTGACCGGCGTGGTCGAGCATGCGGGGCCGCAACGCGCCGGCTTTCTGCTCGAGCGGCTTGGCGAGCATGCATGCCACCTGGGCCTCGACGCCCGCGCCCATCCGTACTCCGCCTACCAGAATACGATTGCCGCCACCGCGCAGCCCCCCTACCCCGGCGACCGTGCCATCGAGGAACGGCTGACCGCCATCCTGCGCTGGAACGCGCTGGCCATGGTGGTGCGTGCCAACAAGGCGTACGGCGAACTGGGCGGGCACCTGGCCAGCTACGCGTCCGCCGCCGAGATCTTCGAGGTCGGCTTCCACCATTTCTTCCGCGCCGATGGCGTGGCCCCCGATGGCAGCCGCCAGGGCGACCTGGTGTTCTTCCAGCCCCATTCCGCACCCGGCGTCTATGCGCGCGCGTTTCTCGAAGGCCGGCTGTCGGCGGAACAGCTTGGACGCTACCGGCAGGAAGTCGACGGCGGTGGCCTGTGCTCCTATCCCCATCCGTGGCTGATGCCCGACTTCTGGCAGTTTCCGACCGGCTCGATGGGTATCGGTCCGATCAGCGCCATCTACCAGGCGCGTTTTCTGCGTTACCTGCAGGACCGCGGCCTTGCGCGCACCACGGGCCGCCGCGTCTGGGGCGTATTCGGCGACGGCGAGATGGATGAACCGGAATCGCTCGCGGCGCTGTCCCTCGCCGCGCGCGAACAGCTCGACAACCTGACCTTTGTCATCAACTGCAACCTGCAGCGCCTGGACGGCCCGGTGCGCGGCAACGGCCAGGTCATCAACGAACTGGAGGCGCTGTTCGCGGGTGCGGGCTGGAACGTCGTCAAGGTGATCTGGGGCTCGGAGTGGGACCCGCTGTTCGCGCGCGACACCCGCCATGCGCTGCTCAGGCGTTTTGCCGCGATGGTCGATGGCGAATACCAGAACCTCGGCGCCAAGGATGGCGACTACAACCTCTCGCACTTTTTCCACCAGGACCCCGAGCTGAAGGCGCTCGTGGCCGGCATGAGCGCGGCCGATATCGACGGCCTGCGTCGCGGCGGCCATGACTTGCGCAAGCTCCACGCGGCCTTCCATGCGGCCGTGCATCACACGGGTCGCCCTACCGTGATCCTCGCCAAGACCAAGAAGGGTTACGGCATGGGCAATGCCGGCGAGTCGCGCATGACGGCCCACCAGCAGAAAAAGCTCGATCTCGATGCCCTGCGCGCGTTCCGCCAGCGCTTTGCGCTCCCGCTCGACGACGCGGCCCTCGAATCGATGGCGTTCTACAAGCCCGCCGAAGACAGCCCCGAGATGGTCTACCTGCGCGAGCGGCGCGCGGCACTGGGCGGCTACCTGCCGCGCCGCACCGCCACCGCGCCGAAGGTGCCGGTGCCGCCGCTGGACAGCTACGCCAGCTTTGCGTTTGCGCCGGACGGCCGCGAGGTGTCGACCACCACGGGCGTGGTGCGGCTGTTCTCCAACCTGATCAAGGACAAGACCCTCGGCCCGCGCATCGTGCCGATCGTCGCCGATGAAGCGCGAACCTTCGGCATGGCCAACCTGTTCCGGCAGATCGGCATCTATTCGCCGGTGGGCCAGCTGTACGAGCCGGAAGACGCCGGATCGATGCTCTACTACAAGGAGAGCAAGGACGGCCAGCTGCTCGAGGAAGGCATCACCGAAGCTGGCGCGATGGCGTCGTGGACCGCCGCGGCGACCTCGTACAGCGTGAACGGCGAACCGATGCTGCCGTTCTATATCTATTACTCGATGTTCGGCTTCCAGCGCGTCGGCGACATGATCTGGGCAGCCGCGGACCAGCGTGCGCGCGGCTTCCTGATCGGTGCCACGGCAGGCCGCACCACGCTGTCCGGCGAGGGCCTGCAGCACCAGGATGGCAGCAGCCAGCTGGTGGCCGCCACCGTGCCCAACTGCCGCGCCTACGACCCGGCCTTTGTCGGCGAAGCCGCCGTCATCATCGATCACGGTGCGCGCGCCATGCTCGAACACCAGCGCGACGAGTTCTACTACATCACCGTCAACAACGAGAACTATGCGCAGGCGCCGCTGCCGGCCACGGCCCATGCCGACGTGATCCGCGGCATGTACCGCTTCGATACGCGCGGCGAGGGCACCCCGCGCGTGCGCCTGCTCGGCTCGGGCCCGATCCTGCGCGAGGTCATTGCCGCCGCAGCCCTGCTGGCGGACGAGTGGCAGGTGGCGAGCGAGATCTGGAGCGTGACCAGCTTTCCGGAACTGGCGCGCGATGCGCGCGAGTGCGAGCGGCGCCAGCTGTTCGGCGGCGAGACCGAGGCGCGCAGCCATGTGGCGCAATGCCTGGCCGGCGACGCGCCGGTGGTGGCCGCCACCGACTATGTGCGGGCGTACGCGCAACTGATCGCGCCGTATGTGCCGGCGCGCTATATCGCGCTCGGTACCGACGGCTTTGGCCGCAGCGATACCCGCGGCGCCCTGCGGCGCTTCTTCGAGATCGATCGCCACCATATCGTCGCCAGCGCGCTGCAGGCGCTCGATCCTGCGCTGCATGCGCAGGCACTGGCGCGATACGGCCTGCGCGCGGACGCGCAGGCTCCCTGGCAGCGCTGATCAGACCGGCAGGCCCTTGGCGCGCAGTACCGCATCGAACCGCTCGGGATCGGCGGTGCCGGTGCGGTTGGTCTCGCGGATTTTCGCCTCGCGCTCAAGGTGCGCGTGCGTGCGGCGCAGCACGTCTTCGGCTTCCGCCGCCGGGACCGCGATCACGCCGTCGGCATCGCCGACGATCAGGTCGCCCGGCATCACCGCCATGCCCGCGCAGGAAATCGGCACATTGATCTCGCCGGGACCGTCCTTGCTCGGGCCGCGATGGGTATGGCCGCGCGCAAAGATCGGCATGCCGTCCTCGGCCCATTCGAGCCGGTCGCGCACGGCACCGTCGATGACCAGACCAGCGAGCCGCCGGGCGATGCAGGTGGTACGCATCAGGCCGCCGACCAGGGCCTGCGTCACATCGGCGCCGCCGTCGATCACCAGCACGTCGCCGGGCTCGACCATCATCAGCGCCTTGTGGATCATGAGGTTGTCGCCCGGGCGCACCCGCACGGTCACGGCCGGGCCGCACAGCACGGTGTCGAGCCGTGCGTGGTATTGGCGCAGGCCGTAGGTGCCGACGTTGCGGCTCATGGCATCGCCGATGGCGGCTACCGGCATGGTGCGGAACGCGGCGACGAGCCCGGGCGCGGGACCGGCCGCGCGCGGGTTGATGCGGTAGCCCGCGGGCCACTGGATGGATGGGGTGGAGGTCATGGGAGATCCCTGGGCGTCGGTGAGTGTCGGTCGATCGGTGCGTGCGCGCGTTACCTCAACACCTCGCAGGCCATGCGCAGGCGCGCCAGTCCGGCATCCAGCTTCGCCATCGAGGTCGCGAACGAAATGCGGAAGAACGGCGACACACCATACGCGCCGCCTTGCAGTACCGCAAGATTCTGCGCTTCCAGCAGGTACAGCACGAAGTCCTCGTCGGTCTCGATGCGTTGCCCGCCCGGCGTGACCTTGCCGATCACGTCGGCGCACGACGGAAACACGTAGAACGCGCCTTCGGGCACGTGGCAACGGATGCCCGGCACGCGGTTGAGCTCGCTCACCACCGCGTCGCGCCGCGCCTGGAAGATCGCGGTGCGCTCGGCGATAAAGTCCTGTGGCCCGCTCAGTGCCGCCAGCGCCGCGGCCTGGCTGATCGAGGACGGGTTCGAGGTGCTCTGCGACTGCAGCTTGACCATGGCCTTGACCAGCGTCGCCGGCGCACCGCCGTAGCCGATGCGCCAGCCCGTCATGGCATACGCCTTGGACACGCCGTTGATGGTCAGCGTGCGCGCCTTGAGCGCGGGTTCCACCTGCGCGATGGTGGCGAACTTGCGGCCGTCGTAGAGGATGTGCTCGTAGATATCGTCGGTCATCACCCACACGTGCGGATGGCGCATCAGCACCTCGGCCAGGCCCTTCAACTCGTCGTGCGAGTACGCCGCGCCGCTCGGATTGTTGGGCGCGTTCAGCACCAGCCAGCGCGTGCGCGGCGTGATGGCGCGCTCAAGGTCTTCCGGCGTCAGCTTGAAGCCGTTGGCCGGCAGGCAGTCGACGAACACCGGCTTGCCTTCGGCCAGCAGCACGATGTCCGGATACGAGACCCAGTACGGCGTGGGCACGATCACCTCGTCGCCGGCTTCCACCGTGCACATGAAGGCGTTGAAGATGATCTGCTTGCCACCGGTGCCGACGATCAGTTCGTTGGGCGCGTAGTCGAGCTGGTTGTCGCGGCGGAACTTGTCGGCGATGGCCGCGCGCAACTCGGGTGTGCCGCCCACGTCGGTGTACTTGGTCTGCGACTTCGACATCGCGCGCGTGGCCGCTTCGCAGACATGCGCGGGCGTGTCGAAGTCCGGCTCGCCGGAGGTCAGGCCGATGATGTCGCGGCCGGCGGCACGCAGTTCGCGGGCACGCTGGCCGGCCATGGAACTCGGCGACGGTTTGATGCGATTCAGGCGGGCGGCAATGAGGCTCATGATGGTCGTTAGCGAGTGTTCAGGGGGTGGGTTGCCCGGTGGGCGAAACGAATGTACGGTGGCGGCGCAGGTACGGCACCAGCCCGCCCGCCTCACGGATGGTCAGCACGATGTCGGGCACCGGCTCGCACGGGACCACGCGGGCGCCGTCGGGGCCCACGCGCAGCTCGGCATGCGAGCCCATCAGGTGCAGCGCCACGATCTCGCCCTCGCGGATATCGCCGGTGTCGGCGGTGATCAGCAGCAGGCCGTTGTTGACCGCATTGCGCCAGTATGTGCGCGCAAAGCTGGGGGCCACCACCACGCGGATACCGGCGGCGAGCACCACGGTGACCGCCACCTCCATCGCCGAGCCGCAGCCGAAGTTGTGGCCCGCGACCAGGATGTCGCCCTCACGCACGGTGGCGGCAAAACCGGGATCGAGATCTTCGAGCAGGTACTGGCGCAGCACGTCGGGGTCGACGCTGTCTTTCTTGCGGCTCGACGAGATGATGTAGTCGGTGTTGATATCGTCGCCGAGGCGGCGCGCACGGCCGGGAATGACGGTCAGGCCGACGGCCGGCGTGACATGAGATCCGGCGGGGGTGGAAGCCATGGTTATCGTGTGTGCTCGCGTGGATCGGTCAGCTGGCCGGTCACGGCCGCCGCGGCGCATGCGCGTGGCGAGGCCAGGAAGATCTGGGCCTGCCGGTTGCCCATGCGGCCCTTGAAATTGCGGTTGGCGGTGGAGAGCACGCGCTCGCCGTCGGCCGGCACCGTGCCGCAGGTCCCGCAGCACGAGCCGCAGCCAGGCGGTTGCAGCTCCGCGCCCAGCGCGTAGAACTCGGCAAGCATGCCGGACCTCTCCATCTCGGCCTGGACCTCGGCCGAGGCCGGCGTGACCACCAGCCGCACGCCGGGCGCCACACCGCCGCCCGCGCGCAGTACGTCGAGCGCTTCGCGATAGTCCTTGGTGCGTCCGCCGGTACAGGTCCCGAGGTAGACCATGTCGATGCGCGTCGCGCCGGCGGCATCGAGATCCACCACGTTATCGACGCGATGCGGCAATGCCACCTGCGGCACGATGGCACCGAGGTCGAAGCGCAGGGTGCGCGCATAGACCGCGTCGGCATCGGCGGCCGCCGGCGCGAACGGGGCGTCGCTGCGCGCCGCGAGCCACGCGCCGGTACAGCTGTCGTACGGAAACAGGCCGGCCTTGGCACCCATCTCCACTGACATGTTGGCCAGCACGATGCGGTCGTCCATATCGAGCGCGGCCACGCCGGGCCCGGCGAATTCGAGTGCAAGATAATTGGCGCCGCCGGCGCCGAGCGTGCGCGCCATGGTCAGCGCAAGGTCCTTGGCCGAGGCATGCGGCGGCAGCGCGCCGGTCAGTACCACGCGGATCGAGCCCGGCACCTTGAGCCAGATCTGCCCGCATTGCAGGATGCCGGCAAAGTCCGACGAGCCGATGCCGGTGCCGAAGGCGTTGAGCGCGCCGTACGACACCGCATGCGAATCCGCGCCGACCGCCAGTTGACCGGGCAGCACGCGGCCGCGCTCCAGCATCAGCTGGTGGCCAATGCCCTCGCCCACCTCGAACACGCCGATGCCATGTGCCACCGCATAGTCGCGCGCCCGCGCCTGCAGCGCCTGCGCGCGGGCGCCCGACACCGCGCCGTAGTGGTCGAGCGCAAACACCAGCCGCTCGGGTCGCGCCGGCGCGGGCAGCCGGTCCTCCGCCGCGTTCTCCTGCATGGCATGGAAATAGTCGAGGGCCATCGGGATGGAGCCGTCGGTGCCCATCGCGGCGTCGGGCTCGCAGATCGCGAGGTCGCCCGCGTACAGCGTCATGCCGGCGGCACGCGACAGCAGCTTCTCGGCAAGGGTCTGGCCACGCCTGGCGCCGGCCTGCAGCTCGTTGGACATGCGGAGATCGGTTGCGAAGGATCGGTTGCGAAGGATCGGGAGTGCGGAAACGGTGGAGCGGATTCAGTTCAGCTTGATATTGGCGGTCTGGATGACCTTGCCCCACTTGTCGTGCTCGCTCTGGATCTGGCGCGCGAAGTCTTCGGGCGTGCCGCCCACGGGCTCCACGCCGAGCTGCACCAGGCGCGCCTTGACGTCCTCGGACTTGAGAATCTGGTCGATGGCGCGATTGAGCTTCATCACGATCGGGCGCGGCGTCGCGGCCGGCGCCACGACACCGCTCCACGACAGCGACTCGTAGCCCTTGATGCCCGCTTCATCGAGCGTCGGCACATTGGGCAGGCCCGGAATGCGCTTGCGGCTGGTCACGGCGAGCGCGCGCAGCTTGCCTTGCTGGACAAAGCCGATCGACGACGGCGCGTTGTCGAACAGCATCGAGACATTGCCGCCCAGCAGGTCGGTCAGCGCGGCCGAGCTGCCCTTGTACGGCACGTGAAGCAGGTTCACGCCGGCCATTGCCTTGAACAGTTCGCCCGAGAGGTGGGTGGAACTGCCGGGCCCCGACGAGGCAAAGCTCAGCGTACCCGGCTTGGCCTTGGCCAGCGAGACCAGCGATGCCAGGTCGGTGACCGGCAGGCCCGGCGCCACCACGAGGATGTTGGCGTTCTCGGTGGCGTAGGCCACCGGCACGAAGTCCTTCTGCGCGTTGTAGTTGAGCTTGCCGTACAGATGGTCGTTGATCGACAGGATGCCGGTGGCGCCCATCAGCAGCGTGTAGCCGTCGGCGGGCGACTTGGCCACCAGTTCGGCACCGATATTGCCGCTGGCGCCGGCGCGGTTGTCCACCACGAAGGGTTGCTTGAACTGGGCCTGCAGCTTCTCGGCCAGGATGCGCGCCACGACGTCGGTCGAGCCGCCGGCCGCGAACGGCACGACGATGCGGACGGCCTTCTCGGGATAGGTGTCCTCCGGGCCGGCATGGGCAATCAGCGGCAGGGAGGCAACGAGCACAGCGGCAATACCGGTCAGCGTCTTCATGAGGGTCCTGGGCAAGAGGTGAAGGGGTTTTGGCGTGCGCCCCGGCGATGGCAGACCGGCGCGGTGAACACAGTCTAGGGACGGCCATTTGTCTGGACAAACGAATTTTTTCCGCCGACTATTACGAAATTACGATAAATCGGTCGCGGCCTGTCCCGTCCCGCCACCCTGCCCATGCGCCCCACGCTCGCCCGCCACAACGTCACCCTCAAGCAGTTGCGCTGCTTTCTCGCCGTGGCCGAGACCGGCTCGTTCACCACGGCGGCCAACCGCTTGTGCATGACGCAGTCCGCCTTGACCGCGACCATCCAGCAGATGGAGGAGTCGGTGGGACTGCGGATGTTCGATCGCACCACGCGCCGCGTGATGCTGACCGACCACGCCGCGCGCTTCATGGCCGAGGCCGAGCGCGTGATCAACGGCTTCGACAGCGCGGTGTCGGACCTGGTGGCGCTGGCCCAGGGCGAGCGCGGCCATATCCGCATCGGCGCCGCGTCGTCGGTGATCAGCCAGTTCCTGGTGCCGGCGCTGCCGCGCTTTCGCGAGGCGTATCCGGGCATCACGCTGTCACTGCGCAACCCCGCGGCGCAGGAGACCGAACGCCTGGTGCTGGAAGGCGAAGTCGACTTCGCCATCGATAGCCGGTACCGCGGCCACGCGGCCCTCGACTACACGCCCCTGGTGCGCGACTGCTACGGCGTGGTGTGTCATCGCGACTCGCCGCTGGCGGGATTGAAGCGCCCGATCACCTGGGCCGACCTTACCGACGCGCCCCCCGGGTCCGCGGGCGCACACCGGTATATCGGTTTCTCGGCCGACACCGGCATCGGCCATTTCCTGCGTAATCACGCCGCGCACTGGCCGGTCCTGGGCGGCGAGCACGACGAGGTGGAAAGCACCACGTACCTGTTTGCGATGCTGGCGCGCGGCAACTACTACTCGGTGCTGCCGGCGCTGGCCTACCAGCGCAACGAGTTCGCCAGCCTGGTATTCCGCGAGCTGCACGCGCCGCAACTGTCGCGCGAACTGTGCGTGATCACGCGGCCATTGCGCTCGCTTTCGCCCAGCGCGCAGCGGCTGCTGGACCTGTTGCGCGACACCCTGAGCCAGCAGGACATGCCGGATGGCGTGATGCTGTGGGGAGCGAATTGATCGTGGTCAAGAAGGCACAAAAAAGGTATGACAGAACGCATCAGTTGACGTACGATCAGGCATCACTTGATGCCAACGAGGCTTGACCATGGTCGTTCCTCCGCAATACATCAGCGCCGTGATGGCGCTCATCCCGGTGCCGCAATCGCTTGCCGAACTCGATGCCGCGGTCCGTGAAGGCCTGCCCAAATCGGCCCTGCGCGAGAGCGTGCAGCACGTTGCGCGCACCCCCGAGGAGCGCCGCTCGCTGATGTTCCGCATTGTTCCCGAAGCCACCTACAAGCGTCGCCGCGATCGCCTTACGCCCGACGAATCGGAACGCACCGAGCGGTTAGCCCGCGTCTTCGCCAGCGCCAATTTCGTATGGGACGATGAAAACGACGCCCGCGAATTTCTCAATACGGCGCATCCGTTGCTCGAGGGACGCACGCCGCTCGAAGTTTCGTTGACCGAACTCGGCGCCCGTCGCGTGGAAGAGCTCCTCTGGAAACTGTTCTATGGAATTCCGAGCTGATGCAGATTTTCCGAATCGCGGACATCCGCCATCCCGTCTGGGACGGGACCGGTGCGATGCTGATCGGTGGCCGCTTCAACAGTCCAGGCCGGCCGGTCATTTACGGCGCGCGCAGCTATGCCGGCGCCATGCTGGAAGTGCTGGTGCATGCGCGTATCGGCAAGCTGCCGCGCCATCAGGTCTGTGTGGTGGCCACCGTTCCTGACGACATCGCCGTGGAACTCGCAAGTCTCGCGGTCCTGCCGCCAGGCTGGGACACGCTGGACGAGCCGGTGGTCTCGCGTGCCTTTGGCGACAAGTGGTTAGCCGAAGCCCGCACCGCGGTGCTGATGGTGCCGTCGGTGATCGCGCGCGTCGAATGGAATGTGCTGGTCAATCCAGCGCATCCGGATGCCGCCCGCATTGTCGTTAGCGAGCCCGAGGCGGTGCTGTGGGACGAGCGCCTGTTCCGCAAGCAGGCGGTACCGCGGCGGCGCGCCGGTGTGCGCTGGCAGCCGGTGGATGCACCGGCGCCGCGCCACGCCATGCTGGCGCGGGCAGTGCCGGCCATGCATTCGCAGGGCCCCATGCACCGGCACGGCCGGTTGGCAAGCGCGGCGGCGTCAGCGTCCTCAGCCCACCGTCTCGGCTCCGTGGGCGCCTCCGTGGGCGCCTCCGTGGGCGCCTCCGTGGGCACTATCCGCCGGCCCGGCTCGGCGCCGATTCAAAACTGATCGAGTCCATCCTTGAGCGCGCCCCGGCGCAGTTCGGCCGCAGTCTCGAGGCTGCTGGTCTGCAGCGTGGCCATCAGGTCCGCGTAGATTAGCAGCGGTGGCACCAGGCCGGGCCGCGCGGGGTCGTCGATCGAGGCATCCCAGAACGACTCGAGAATTTCGATCGGGCCGTTCGCATTTGGCTTAAGCCGATGACGCTGCGTCAGAACCTGGATGGTTTGCGCCATACGCGACGGCACCACATAGAGCGTCTGTGATGGCGTCTGCGATGGCTGTGAGGGCGTCTGTGATGGCTGCGAGGGCGGCTGCGAAGGCTGCAAGAGCATTTGCGAAGGCTGCGAGGACATCTGCGTTGCCGGCCGCGCGGGTCGCGCATGGTCTTGCCACCACCACGCCGCCACCTCTCCGCCCCAGTATCCATCGAGCGCGGCCAGGTCGGCCGGCGTCAGGGCCTGCCACCAGTCCGGCGCCGAGGCGGCATAGCGGCGCGGCTGCAGGCGCGGGCGCAGGATGGTCGGGAAGTTGGCCACCCACTCGTCTAGCAGGCGCTCCGGCGCGGTGAGCCGCCGGCGTTCTTCCGCATGGGTCTCCAGCAGCCAGCCGCGCGAGGCCAGCCCGTTGAAGACCGCGCCGACCGAACCCAGTGCAATGCCGCTGACGCGCGCGATCTCGCGATAGGTGGCCTGTAGCAATGCGGGCTTGCACAGCAGGGCAAAGACCATCCGCTGCGAGCTGGGGTTGCCCGTCGTACGGACCGGCGGGCGCACCAGACTATCCGGCGGCGTCTGCCCGCACACGAACACGAACATGCCGGCCACATCGAGATAGGCGTTGCCGGCTGTATCGATAAACTGCAGGCCCATCTCACGGCATTGCAGTGCCAGCGACGGGGTCAGGTAAGTGGTGATCAGCAGGCCTGGATCGCGCGAGCCGAGTTGGGCGCGCACGACCGAAAGGTCGGCCCCGGTGCGCGCGGTGCGACGGCATTCGGCTGCCAGCCGGTGCGATATGGTGCCCCGGCGCAGGCTGATTGCCGCCACCGGGGAAGCTGGATCCCCGCCGCGCCGCGCGCGCCCTACCCGCACGCGCGCGTGGATGCCGGTCATGCGATGAAGCGCCGCGAGCGCGGCTTCCACCCAGTCGATATCGCCCGTCTTCTGCTCCATGGCCGCCTCGCCCCCGCATTGCCGTTGTGGCATTGCCGTTATTGCATTGGCTGGTTTGTCGATCCCCGCACACACAGACACTGTCGATGCGGCAAATCATGGCGGAAACTGGCGTTCTGTTCAACTTTTGGGCGTGTTCATACTTTGTGAACAGCGCCCAAAGCTGAACAGGCAAGGCTTGGGAGGGGGCTGGCGCGAAAGCCCCTCAGACGCGCAGGGGCATGTACTGGCAAACGCGTGGGAATACAAGCAGGCAAGCCGGCAAGCGAGGCGCCAACGAGCGGGCCGCGGCCCCTGCGCCTAGTCGATCTCGGCCGTGCGCGGGATGATCACCGCCTGCCCGTGCACGGTGCCGTGCTCGTCCTCAAGCTGCCACAAGGTCGCTTCCTCGATCATGAAACGGCGTCCCGACCGGGTAATCCGCACGCCCTGGTAGCCGCTCTCGAAGCCGAAGGTCCTGACGCGCTCCAGAAAACGCTGGCGCTCCTCGCGGTTGGGCGCCTCGGCCGACAGCCGCGACGGCAGCCGTGTGATTTCGTCCCAGTCGTACTCGAAACGGCGCTGGGCGGCCTTGTTGCCATAGATAAAGACGGGATCGGCCGCGGTGTTATGGGCAAGGATGGCGTAGGGCGCGTCCTCGTAGAGCCACGTGGCGGCTTCCGCCTCGCTCAAATGTTCGGGGGCCAGCGCTTTGCCGAGCAGACGGGCATAGCTTGAGGCCAGCAGGCGGTAAAAATGGGGATCGTTGTAAAGCGGCATGATCAGCGGCAAATTCGGCGCGACGATGTGCCAGCACGGGGCACGGGATGACTACCTTATCAAATCCTCGTGCCACCGGCGCCGCACGGGCCCCGCCTGGCCGTGCAAACGAGCAATCATCCGGGCGTCGCGAGCGCTCCGGGGGCGCCTCGACAGTGCATCGACAGCGCCCCGCCCGGGCTCACGCACGCATCCGCATCCGCATCCGCATCCGCATCCGCATCCGCGCCCGCCACCGCCGACCCGCCGACCCGCCGACCCGCCGCGCTGCCAGCCGCCAGCCGCCAGCCGCCAGCGCCAGCGCTAGCCTAGCGGCCGCGAGGCCGGAAACACCTCGGCCCACATTTCCCTGGCGGTGGCGCGCAACACCGCGGCGCTGTCGGCATCGCCGGACACCAATGCCTTGAGGTAGTTGCGGACCGACGCGGCCGGCACATGCGGCGGCACAGGCGGTACGTTGCGATCGGTCAATACATCGAGGACGACCGGCCGCCCTGCCTGCAACGCGTGCTCCCACATCGGTCCGAGCATGTCGGGCCGGTCCACGCGGATGCCTTCCAGGCCGAGCATGGTGGCATACGCCGCATAGTCGAACGGCGGCACATTCTGCGATACCGGAAAGCGCGGATCGCCGCCGAGCGCGCGCTCTTCCCAGGTGACCTGGCTCAGGTCGCCATTGTTGAGCACCATCACGATCAGCCGCGGATCGGTCCATTCGCGCCAGTGCGCGGCAATCGTGATCAGCTCGTTGATGCCGTTCATCTGCATCGCGCCGTCGCCCTCCAGCGCAATCGCCACACGCTGCGGGTGACAGAACTTGGCGGCGATCGCGTACGGCACCGCCGGCGCCATGGTGGCGAGCCCGCCCGAGAGGCTGCCCATCATGCCGCGCCGCATGCGGATATCGCGCGCATACCAGTTGGCCGCGGTACCGGAGTCCGCGCACAGGATGGCGCCTTCGGGCAGGCGCGACGACAGCTCCCAGAACGCGCGCTGCGGATTGATCGGAACCGCGTCGTCGAGCGCGCGCTTCTCCAGCACGCGCCACCAGCGCTCGACGTTGTCCTCGATCGACTGCCGCCACGCGCGGTCCTCGCGCGGGTGCAGCAACGGCAGGAGCGCGGCCAGCGTCTCGCGCGCATCGCCGACCATCGGTACCTCCATCGGATAGCGCAGGCTCAGGTTGCGGCCGTCGATATCGATCTGCACGCCGCGCGCCTGCCCTTCCTGCGGCAGGAACTCCGAATACGGAAACGAGGATCCCACCATCAGCAGCGTGTCGCATTCGCTCATCATCTGCCAGCTTGGACGCGTGCCGAGCAGCCCGATCGCACCGGTCACATAAGGCAGGTCGTCGGGCAGCACCGCCTTGCCGAGCAGCGCCTTGGCCACGCCGGCGCCAAGCCGCTCGGCCACCGCCATTACCTCGTCGGTGGCCCCCAGCGCGCCCGCTCCAACCAGCATCGCCACCTTCTTGCCGGCATTGAGCACGTCGGCGGCGCGCTGCAGCGTGCGTGGGTCGGGCACGATGCGCGGCGGCACATAGCCGACGCCGCTATGCACGGTGCCATGCTCGGCGGGCGGCACGGGCACGGCTTCCATCTCCTGGATATCGTTGGGCAGGATGACACAGGTGACGCTGCGCCGCGCCAGCGCGATGCGTGCCGCGCGGTCGATCAGATGCCGTACCTGTCCGGGCGTGACCGCCATCTGCACGTACTCGTGCGCGACGTCCTTGAACAGCGCGGCAAGGTCGACTTCCTGCTGGTAGTCGCCGCCGAGCGCGGCACGCCGCTGCTGGCCGACGATGCACAGCACCGGCTGATGGTCGGCCTTGGCGTCGTAGAGGCCATTGAGCAGGTGGATGGCCCCCGGGCCCGAGGTGGCCAGGCAGACGCCAAGCGTGCCGGTGAACTTGGCATGGGCACAGGCCATCATGGCGGCGCTTTCCTCGTGCCGCACCTGGATCAGGCGCGGTCCCTGCTCGCTGGCGCGGTCGAGCGCACCGAGCATGCCGTTGATGCCGTCGCCGGGATAGCCGTAGATGCGCTCGACGCCCCAGGCGCGGAGCCGTTCGAGAATGAAATCGGAAACGGTGGTAGCCATCGCAATGTCCTTGGATCTGTCGTGCGGGGTGAGCAAAATCTGCAGCGCCCGGTAAATCGGCGCGCGCCGGCGTACGCATGGGATGCGCGTCGCCACGGAATACGCGCCCGTCGCGCCCGTTTCGTACGGGGCACGCGCCGCCACGCGCGGCGCTGGCCGCGGCGTGGATGGTCTGCAGCCTGTGCGCGTCACGCGAAAGCCGTGCCACACCGCTGGCAGGAAACTTGCGCGGCCGGAAGGTTCGATATCGACGACAAGGAGCACGCCATGGGGCAACCTACCGACCGCGGCACCGACGGCAGCCCGGACAGCGGCACCGCCAGCACCACTGCCAGCACCAACACCAGCACCAGCACCGCCGACCCGGCGCCGATGATGAGATTCGTGAACAAGGTGGTGATCGTGACCGGTGCCGGCTCGGGTATCGGCGCCGGCACGGCACGGCGCTTTGCGCAGGAAGGTGCCTGCGTGGTACTGGCCGGCCGTACGCGCGACAAGCTCGACCGCGTGGCAGCGGACCTGCCGGCTGCACGGCGCCTGGTGCAGGTGACCGACGTCTCGAAGCTCGCGCAGGTGGAAGCGCTCGTGGCAGCGGCCGTCAATCGCTTCGGCCGGCTCGACGTCATGGTGAACAATGCGGGCGTGGCACCCGAGGGCCGTGCCACCGAGGCGAGCGTCGAGGACTGGCGCGAGGTCATGTCGATTGACCTCGACGGCGTCTTTCACGGCTGCCGCGCGGCCCTGCCCGAGCTGATCAAGACCCGCGGCTGCATCGTCAACACCTCGTCGGTGTCGGGCCTCGGCGGCGACTGGAAGCTGAGCTTCTACAACGCGGCCAAGGGCGGCGTGAGCAATCTCACGCGCGCGCTCGCGCTCGACTATGGGCGCGACGGCGTGCGCATCAACGCGGTATGCCCGTCGCTGACGCGCACCGACCTGACCGCCGGGATGTTCGAGGACGACGCATTGGTAGACGCCTTCCGCCAGCGCATTGCGCTCGGTCGTACCGCCGAACCGGAAGACATCGCCGCGGTCATCGCCTTTCTTGCCAGCGACGATGCCCGCTTTGTGACCGGGGTGAACCTGCCGGTCGATGGCGGCTTGATGGCGTCGAACGGGCAGCCGTACCAGGGCTAGTCACCAGAGGGCTAACACCAGCGCGCCATAGTGAGCGGCGCGTCGCCAGGCCGCGCACAGGATCGACCAGCATGACCAGGAACATGGCCGACCAATGTGAGCGACCAAAGTGAGCGACCAAAGTGAGCGACCAATGTGACTGACCAGTATGACCGGCGAACGGCCGCCAACGCGCCGCGCGCTGACGGCCGTGTCAGACAAATTCCGATTCCACCGGCCCGTCCGGTTGCCTAAAAATCCTGTATGGACCCGATGCCCCAGGAGTAGATTTCATGGCGAGGAATTTTCAGATCGTGTTCAATGACGGCTATTGGGATCTCCGCGTGGACGGCGTGCCACGTGCCATTAGCCGCCATAAATCGCGGGACGAAGCCATTCGCGTCGGCACAGCCGCCGCGCAACGGCTCGAAGTGGCGTTGACGGTCGAGGCCGAAGACGACGGTGACGGACAAGCACGAACGTCGGCGCTGGCGCCGGCGTGACCGTTGCCGGGCAACCGACCGCAGCGAGGCCGCACCACCACCGTACGAAGATCGCGCGAACGGCTGCGCGCGCATTGCCTTGATGGCGCCGGCGGTATGACAAACTTCATGTTGGCCCATGTCCTCCCGGACATGGGCTTTTTTTCGTCAAGGCCTTTCCCTGGTCCCGCCCCTGGTCCCGACCCTGGTCCCGACGTTCGTCAGGACGCCTCCTTGTCGCCGGCGGGTGCATCCGGCTCGCGTGCATCGCCACGTCCTGGTTCGCCCTGACCGTTGCCGGCCGCCGCCCCATCGTCACGGCGCTCGGCATACGCCTTGCCGTCCGCGGGTTGACCCGCGGCATTCTTCTGTAGTTCGTCATGCGCGCGACGACGGTCACGATTCCGCCGACGGCGGGTTCCGGCATATGCAAATGGCATGCTTCCTCCTTGGCAAACGTGTTGCGGTTATTGTCGGCGCGCCATGCGCGCCGCCTTCAGCGCATACCGGTGCGGTCCGGCGCCACGCGAATGCGGTTCTCCACGCCTTGTACCCCCGGCACCCGCTCGATGGAGTCCGCGATCGCGCGCCGGGCGGCGCGCGAGCCGACCGCACCGTCGAGCGTGACATGCGCTTCGCGCACGGCAAGCGAGACTTCGCTGACGTCCATGCCGCTACGCCACAGGCGCTCGCAGAGCAGGTCCTGCAGCGAGGGATCGGACAGGATGCGGGTAGCGGGAAGGGATGCGGTAGGCATGGTGGTGTCGGAGAATCCGTGAGGGTCGGGAATCCAGGGTTCGGCGGGGCCGGTGTGATACCGGCCCCGCCCGCTCATCCAGGCGCCGGGTGTCGCTCGCTTGTGGCGCCAGCTTGAGTGACTGCGATGTCGCGCGCCGATGATCACCCGCCTCAGGTCGCCGAGCGCGTCGGCGTGGTGGTGCCCTGGTGCGGATCGGTGCCGGCAGCTGGCTTGTCACCGCTCTTGCCAGCCTCCATGCCGGCGCCGTAGCTGCTGGCCGTGGTACCGGTGGCACTACCCGAACTGCTGAGGCCGCTGACACGCTGTTGCAAGGATTCACCCGACGCTTCGTTCGAGGACTGGCGCGCAGATTCCCGTTGCACGCGCAACTGGTTCTGCACGTCCTTGACGCCGAACACATCCTCGGCAATATCCTCGATGCGGAATTTTTGCTGGCGGTCCTGCACGGTGCCGCTCAGCGTGACCACACCGCTTGCCACGCTGACCTCGACATCGCGCACGTTGAGGCGTCCGCTGTGCGTCAGACGTTCGCACAGGTCCTCGCGAATGCGCTCGTCGGAGCGTTGATAGCCCTTCGGCGCCACGCGCTGGGCGCGTGCCGCGGCCGAGCCGCCCGCGCCACCGTAGCCGCGGTTCAGGCCGCTGCGCTCGTTGGCGCCGGTGAACTGCTCGTAGGCGCGGTCGTCATCGCGGCCGCCACCCATGCCACCGCCCCAACCCCCACGGGCGTCGCCGCGCATGTCGCGCTCGTAGTCGAACACGCCGTAGCTGCCGGTGTAATGCGTCCGCATATCGGGATTGTGCATATCACCGCGCGACATGCCGGACTCGCCCGTCGTATGCCACGGCGCCTCGTCACGCGCGCGCTCCTGCCAGGCTTCAGCACGCCCGGCCCGGTTGCCCTGGCCGACACGGCGTTCCCAGCCACCCTGGCGGCTGCCGGGCTGGTCCCACATGCTGTCGCGCCCGCCTTCGTCCCAACGGCCCTGGCCCCATTCGTCGCGCAGGCTGCCTTGCTGGCTGCTCCACTCGCTGCCACGATTGGCGTGTCCATAGCCCTGGCGCGACTGGCCGTAGCTGGAGCCGCGCCCGCTGCCATAGCGGTCGTCACGTCCCCCTTCATACCCGCCGCGATAGCCTTCCTGCCCACTGCGCTCATAGCGCTCATAGCCCTCATAGCCGCCATAGCCGCCCTCCGGTCGGCCCTGGTACCCACCGCGGTTGCCGCCCTGATCGCTACCCGGATAGCCGCCCGGATAGCCGCCCGGATGGCCGCCCGGATAGCCGCGCTGATCGTCCTGATAGCGCCCCAGATAGCGCCCCTGATAGCCGCTCCGCTCGCCGCGCTGGTAGCCTCCCTGTCCGCCACCCTGATGCCAGTCGCCCCACCGCTCGCGTTCCGCGCCCTGGCGTCCCTGGCCCTGCCCGCTGCCGTAGCGGGACTCGCTGGCGCGCCAGTCGCCACGATTGCGTCCGCCCCGGCCTTCGTCATACTGCCCGTAGCGGCCTTCCCCATAGCCCTGGCCGGATCCGCCCTGAGCGCCGCCGCGTTCCGCGCCGTATCCCTGCGCGAAACGCTCGCCATACCGGCTCTCATACCGGCTCTCGCTGCTGGCTTCGCCGGCGCGGTTGCCGCCGTAGCGCTGACGTTCCATCTGCACGCGATCGCCCCCGTAGCCGGGGTCGGTGCCATAGGGCTGCGCCATCTCGCTGCCGTGGCGCGACAACTCGTCCTCGTAGCGGCTGGTTGATGCGCTGCCGCTGTCGTTGCCGATGCCTTGCATGCCGCTGCCGCTCATGCCACCGCTCATGGCGCCACCGCTGGTGCTGGCACCGCCGATGCCGCCCTGCTGGCTGCCTTGCCAGTCGCTGCCGCCACCCTGCTGCTGGGCCGCCGCGCCCTGCCAGTCGTTGCCGCTGCCAGGCTGCCGGTGTGCGAGCCAGCCGCTGCTGTCGGCCTGCTGCTGGCGTTGCCAGTGGTTGCCCCCCTGCTGCTGCCAGCCTTCGCGACGTGAGCCTCGCTGGTCGTCTGCGCCCTGATGGTCCGCGCCCTGATGGTCCGAATAGCGGTCGTCGTCGCGGTCGCTGCCGTAACCGCCCCTGCTGCCGTTCTGGTTCATGTGAGTCTCCGGTTGCCTGTGGTTGCCGCTGGCCCGATGCGCCGCGCCGGACCCGGCATGCGAATGCGCAAGTACGTCGTGCAAGCGTCGGAGGACGCAAGTTCCATACCCCCGGACAGGCGCGGAAGCGTGGCGTCTCACGGGCAGCCACCGGCCCGCTTTTTTACATGGGCCGTATAAATCCTGCATGGACACCGCGCCGGGTGGCCGCAGGCACGCACGCAGGCACGCGGACCCCCAGGAGCGCCGCCACGGAGACACGTAGTCGGCGTCCTACAGGCGATTCAGGCATCGCCCTCATGAGACCTGAACGGGGAGCACATATCGTGGAATCACTGCCACTTCGAAAATTTGCCGACTCACTTGGAGACTGCCATCATGAAACGCAAGCTAGCCTCTACCGCCATCGCCCTGAGCGCACTGTTGTGCCTGCCGGCCATTGCCCAGCAAGCGCCGGTCACCCCGACCGCGCCCAACCCGAGCAATCCGCCGATCGAAGGCCCCAACGCCAATCGCGGCCAGACTTCCGGCACCATGGGCGCCGGCAGCAGCATGAACTCGGGCACCATGAGCCACGACTCGACCATGCAGCAGGACAAGACGCACAAGAAGAGCGGCTCGCGCGCCAAGAAGCCGCGCGAGCAGAATGCGCCGGCGCTGCCGACCGCCGATGCGCCGTCGGGCCCCAAGGGCGATTCGCCGGATCCGGCCCCCAAGAATCGCTGAGGGCACTGAAGTCGCCCGAGGTGCACGAGGTCAACCAGGTCGCCGACGCACGCATGCGTGCGTCGGCCCCCCGGCCCAGCGCCCGTCGCCCGCTCCATGCGGGCGATTTTTTTTGGGTGCGGTCCGGCATTCGGCACACGAATTGCTCGTGTCTGCCTGCTGCCGGATGTCCGGCACTCGATGGAGTGACCATGAAGACCACCTGGATCCTCGTCGCGGACGAGGCCATCGCCCGCATTCTCGTGTATGGAAAGTCCCGCCGACTTGAACCGGTGGAAGAAATTACCGATCCCGACGCCCACGCCGATAACGCCGAAATGCGCCGCGATGCTTACGGCCGGCGCGCGGCCGGTGGCACTTCGGGCCACGCCCCGGCCAGCGTGACCGCATCGGCCGGCGAAGATCCGTTGCACCAGCATGCCGAGGTGTTTGCGCGCCATGTGGCCGAGGTCATCGCCCAGGCGCAGCAGCACGGGCGCTTCGATAGCCTGATGGTGGTGGCGCCGCCGCGCTTTTTGGGGCTGTTGCGCAAGGCCTTTGCCAAGCCCGTGAGCGAGGCGATCCAGTTCGAACTCGACAAGGATTTCGTGCATTTCACCAACGAGGACATTCAGGAACGTCTTGGCACCAATCTGCGATAAATAAGAAATCGCATGCGCACCTCATCTTTTCGCCTGTTTTGGCCGTTGCGTCACCTACAGTAGAAGTACGGGAACACGGAGACTTCCATGGAAGCACTGACCACCTCGCTGGCCAGACTTAGCCGTCACGCCCAGGCGTGCGCGGAATCGTTGTCCGCCGCCGCCGCCGCCGCGGCCGATCCGCAAGTGCGCGCGGTCCTTGCGCATCGCGCCAATATGCAGCGCTGCGCTGCCGGCGAACTCGGGAGCCGCGCATGCCGGGGCGCCGAACATGCTGGCGGCAAGGCCAGCGCGAGCACCGCGCCAGCTTCGATGCCCTCGTCCGCCGAACACCGGCGCCGCGATCCGGGCCTGACGCCTCCCGCGGACGCCAGCGAGCTGGCCTTGCTGCGCCACGCCGCCCAGCAGGCCGCGCGCGCCGCGGCAGCGCTGGGTGCGATCCTGCGCGAGCCGTTGGCCGATCCGGAGCTGCGGCTGCTGCTGGCGCACTACTATCGCGGCGCGACCGAATTGCAGCGCATGCTCGAAGCCCGGGTGGCCGAGTCCATGCCCGTGCGTCAGCCACGCGCCGGCATGCAACGCGGCATGAGCGCACACTGAGCGGTTGGACAACTGAACGAGTCGATGTTCCGCTGACCCACCGGTCCCTACCGGACCGCGCGCGTTTCCGTTTCTCCGTTCCTGCGCTCCTCGATGCGCCGCCCTGGTATTGCATGCGCCCTGGCGGTTCGCTCCCCTGATCTCATGTGCCCGCTAGGTACCCGTGCGAACCCGCGCATCGCCGGTCCGGGTCTGACCCGTGCGACGGCGCGTACGCAGGCAGCGCACCAGCTCTTCGCCATACGGCAACACGCCGAACACCGCCGCCCCCGCCAGCACCGCCACCTGCGCGATACCCGGCAGCGGTTCGCGCTTGACCTCCAGCCTGAAGCGCGCTGCCTCGGGCCCCACGCCAAACAGTGACAGGAACGGGTCCCAGTACGCCATCGCCAGCAGCGCGATTGCCGTCAGCGGCAATACTTCCAGCAGGCTGTGCATATGCTGCTCGAGCGGCGCGATCTCGCGGCGCGTGCTCGCATACTGCACGTCGACCCATGCCGTCACCGCATGAATCACCAGAATCGCGAGCATGACCGCAAACAGCGCCGCGTTGACTTCGAAAAACAGCACCAGCAGCAGCGGCAGGCCAATTTCCGCGAGCATCATGGCATGCAGCGCCGATTCGAGCGGGCCCGCGTTGCACTCGATATGGGCACGCCGGTGACACCACCAGTCGCCCACGCCGGCGGCGAGCCACAGCGGCACCAGCACAAGCAGCAGGATCAGGCGGACGGGCTCCATCGTCGACAATGCACTCATACGTAAATCCTTCACGTGTGGGACGGAACCGGCGCGCCGATATTGCGCAGCCGCGCCTGCAACGGCGCGGTGAGTTCCCGGTGCGGAGCATAGGGACGAATCACCAGCGCCACATAATCGTCGTCGGTGGGCGCCACCACCAGGTACACCAGGCCCGACATCACGAGCGCGACCTGGTCGAGCTGCGCGGCAATCCGTGCCGCGATAAAGCGTTGCAACAGCGCCGCATCGGCGCTTTCGTCGAGGGCGCGCGCCGTCATCGAGATGGTGGCGAGGCAATGCTCGACCGCGCGGCAGACCACCACCACCTCGCTGAGCGCATGCCCGCCCTCGGCCGCGCGCACCAGCACCGAAACGCCGTCGCTGGTGGACGCGCGGTGCCAGCCAGGCTTGATGCGGAAATCGGGAAGCGTCAGGCCCGAGCCGTCCCGATGGGCCACCGCATTGAACTGGTGAGCGAAATCGCGCGGACTGATCGACAGCAGCTGTTTTGCCACCGGCGTGGAGGAAACGGCGACCGACGAGGCCAGACTCAATGTGACCAGGATGCTGGATAGGTTCATCGTTTGCTCCGATACCGGCGCGCCGGCCTGCCCTGGACCATCGCCCTGGTCCATCGCCATGCGCGCGCGGCGATGCCGTAACGCGCTGAGCACGGCATTGGCACGCACTCAGCACGCACTCAGCAATTGCCGTTCCAGCTCCCACCCAGGCGGCTGCCGGGCGGCTGTCCTGCGGCAATCCGATGACCTGCTCCCGCCACGCCGCCGCCATGCCGATGGCGCGATATCGCCGGTCTCGATGTCGAACGCGTGTCCGGACCGCCGTTTCGATGATAGGCCTCGCCTCGCATAAGTGAAAACCCGCAGGCGTGAACGATGGCGACATCCGGCCGTGGGACATGCGGCCGCGGTGATAGCGCGGGGCGCGCGTGGCACGCAATTTGCCGCATTCGCTTCCGGGACCTGTTTATTAGCATTCCATTGTCGTCACCAAGGAGCCGATCATGACCAAGACCACCCGTCATGCCACGCCAGCCGACCAGACTGGCAAGAGCGATCCCGAAAGCATTCCCAGCACGCTCGATCCCAACCTCGACCCCGATGCCACCGACCTCGAACGCGAGCTCGCCGAGCACGAGCGCGAGGAACACGATCCTGTGGAGCAGGACAACCCGGAAGAGGAGATCTATGGCGACGTCCAGCGCGCGGCCGAGAGCCTGCCCGCCGACGTCCCCGTGGACCGGGCCGACCAGACCGACAAGCGCATGGAGAATCCGCCGGCGCGCGTCGATATCGAGCGCGACGCGGGCTAAAGGCGGTCAGCGAAGGACCGGCGGTAAGCGAAGCACCGGCGGTAAGCGAAGAACGGCGCAGCGGCGGCCGTGGTCAGGCCACCGCCGACGCGCCATGCTTGCCGCAAGTGCCGGCCGCAAACGGGTCGCAGGAAGCCGCAAGCGCGGCGCAAGAGCGCCGCAACAGGGCTCGCGGCACGCGACCCCGCTTACTCGGAAGCCAGGATGCCGTACGGACGTACATGCAGGCGGTTGATGACGTCGTTGACCCCAAAGGTGTCGTCGGCAACGTCCTCGATCTCGTACTTCATGCGACGGTTCTCGACCGTGCCTTCGAGCGTGACCACGCCGGACAGCACCGTGACCGTTACTTCGCTCACGTCGAGGTGATCGCAGTGCGCGAGGCGCTCGCAAACCTCTTCGCGCAGCCGTTCGTCGCTGCGCACATAATTCTTCGGTCCCATGCGCCGCTGCGGGCTGCCGGCGCGGATGCCGGTCGGTGAGCCGGTCGATACGCCTGTCTGGGCACCGATCTGCGTGCCCATCGCCGGGTGATAGGCTGGGCTGCGGCGGCCGCCATAGCCCTCACCATAGCCCTCACCATAACCCTCACCATAGCGCCCATGGTGGCGCTCACCCAACCGGTCGCCAGACCGGTCGCCAAACCGGCCACCGTAGCGGTCTCCGGGCTGGCCGCCATATCCGCCCGAGGACGATGTGCCAGCGCCGCGCGGCATCTCGTGCGACGAGCGCGACCCGGCGTGATAGCCATCTTCATAGCCGTTGCTATAGGCACTGACGTAACCCGGCGCATGCGGCGATTCCTGCTGCCGATAGTCGCTCTCGCGGCGGCCGGGATAGTAAACCGTGGCGTGACGGCCATCGTCGCGCCGGTCATTGCGCCACGTCGGGCCCTCGGCCTCGTACGGCGCACGCTCCTGGGTATTGCCATAGCGCCCGCCGGAGAGGTCGCGCCGGCGCCATTCGCGCTCGCCACCGGGTACGTTGCCATACCCTTCCTCATAACCGCCGTATTGATGCTCGGCGCGGCGCCGCCGGCCGTAATCGTCGAATCGGTTCATGGCCTTGCTCCTCCTGTACGTGGATGAACAACGTCCTTACCGGCAAGTTTCATACCGGTATGCAAGGCGCCACGAGCAGGACAAGCGGGGGTCGGGCGAAGGGCCACGCGGGGCCCCGGAGAAGACGACCAGGGGACGGCCAGAGGACGACCAGAAGACGACCGGAAGACGACCGGAAGACGAGGAGCGGGTCAAGCGAGGCGCAAGAGAGCAGCTCATGAGGGCGGCACACGGGCCGCCCGGTGCGTGCAGTTTCTACATGGTATGCGCGTTTTGGCGCACTGCCCGCAGTCACTTGCTGCGTCGGTCCGCCCCTACTTGCTGGCCGTCTGCATGGCGCCGCCACCCTCGTCGGGCGAAATCAGCCGCAGTCCGCTCGCGATCGCCGCCGCGCCGGCAAAGGCGGCGCCGAGGCCCAGCGCCAGGGTCGGGCCATGTTCGCCGGCCAGCCCGAAGGACAGCGCCACCAGCCCGGCACCGGTCGCCTGCCCCAGCAACCGCGCCGTGGCGATCACCCCACTGGCGCCGCCGGCGCGTTCACGCGGCGCACTCGACATCAACGCCTTGAGATTGGGCGACTGGAAGAAGCCGAAGCCCGCGCCGCAGATCGACATGCGGATACCGATATCGAGCACGCTCGCGTCCGCCGGCATCAGCGCGAGCGACGCCATGCCAGCCGACAGTACAGCCAGGCCGACACCGCCAAGCAGGCCCGGCGGATAGCGGTCGGACATGCGGCCCGCGATCGGGCCCATCAGGGCCACCACGGCAGACCACGGCGTCATCAGAAAGCCGGTCTCGACCGGATTGCGGCCAAGCACGTGCTCGAAGTAAAACGGCAGCGAGACGAACGCCAGCCCCTGCGCCGCGAACGAGCAGATCGCCGTGACCGTCGACAGCGCAAACATGCGGCGGCGGAACAGGTCGACCGGCAGCATCGGGGCTGGATGTCCGCGCTCGCGGCGCAGCAGCAGCGTCAGCGCAATCACGAACACCAGGGCGGCGATCACCACGTGCTCGGTCGGCGCGCGCTGGACGCCCTCGCCGAGCGCAAAGATCAGCGACGCAAACGTGATCACGTTGAGCACGGCCGCCACCGGATCGAAGCCATGGCCACTGCGCGGCGTCTGCGGCAATGCGTTCCAGGCAATCGTCAGCGCCAGCAGGCCGATCGGCAGGTTCACCGCGAACAGCCACTGCCACGGCCCGAACGAGAGAATGATGGAAGCCACGGTCGGACCCACCGCGAACGAGACCCCCACGATCAACGCATTGAGCCCGAGCCCGCGACCCATGCGATGCGGTGGAAAGATGGCGCCGATCAGCGCCGCATTGACGCTCATGATGGCGGCCGCGCCGATCCCCTGCAGCGCGCGCGCCGCGGCTAGCGACGGCAGCGACCAGGCCATCGCACACACCACCGACGACAGGATGAACACCACCAGTCCCGCCATGTAGACACGCCGATGGCCCAGCTTGCCGCCGAGCGCCGCGAATGGCAGCAGCGTGGCCACCATCGCCAACTGATACGCATTGATGATCCACACCGATGCCGCGGGCGTGGCATGCAGGTCCGCCGCAATGGCCGGCAACGCGGTATTGGCGATGGCCGTATCCAGCGTCGCCAGCGATACCGCGATCATGATGGCCGCCATGCCGCGCTTTTCGCGCGCGGTCATCGGACGGTCTTCAGCGGGAGCGGCGTGGCCCGCCGCTGAGGCCAGGGTGGCACGCGGTGCGGTGGGCGGTGGGTCGTGCGGTGGGTCGGACAGCGTGGGATCGGAGGGCGCGGGATCGGAGGGCGCGGTTTGGGGCTTCTGCACGATAGGGTACCGGAGAGGGGCGATGGGGGCTCTGGAGCCGGCGATCGGGAACAGCCGGAAAATCCGTTGTCGAATCAACGATTGCCAGACCCGAACGATACGACAAAACGTCGCGCCTTGCAGAACGGCCCATTGGGTGGCCACCGCGAGCCGCCGATGGCCTCCCTGGAAGGGCGCCGGTCAACCAGCCTCGGGGATATCAGGCAATGCGGTGTCGCCGGCTTTTGTCGCGAACTCGCGCGTAACCCAGTCCAAAAACACGCGTACGCGCGGTGACAGCTGGCGACTGCGCGGATACAGCAACGACACCGGCAGCGCCGGCGGCTGCCATTGCGGCAGCAGTTCCACCAGCGTGCCCTGGGCCAGATCCTCGGCCAGCCGATAGCGCGGAACCTGGATGATGCCGAGCCCGAGCCGGCACGCGGTGGCAAAGCTGTCTGAACCGCTCATCGACACCTGTGCCGGCAGCACGACGTTGCGTACCACCCCGTCCTGCACGAATTCGAGCGGTAGCAGCCCTCCGGTCAGGCTCGAGCGGAAGCCGATCATGCGATGGCCGGCTAGTTCCTCCAGCGTGCGTGGCAAGCCGTACTGCGCCACGTAGGCGGCCGAAGCACAAGTCACCTGCCCCAGCCGCGCCACCCGGCGCGCCACCATGTCGCTGTCCTGCGGCTCACCCACGCGCAGCACGCAGTCGAAGCCCTCGCGCACCAGGTCGACCAGGCGGTCGCCTTCGCTGATCTGCAGTTCGAGCTCGGGGTATCTGGCCAGGAAGACCGGCAGCGCCGGCATCAGGAAATGCCGCGCAAGCTGTCCATGGACATCGACGCGCAACACGCCCTTGGGCTGGGCGCCGGCAAAGCTCGACTCGGCTTCCTCGAAATCGGCCAGCAACCGCCGGCAGCGCTGGAAATAGGCTTCCCCGTCGAGAGTCGGGCTGACATGGCGCGTAGTCCGCTGCAACAGCCGGACGCCCACGCGGGCCTCCAGCTGCTTGACCGCGTCGGTCACGGAGGAGCGCGGCAGGTCGAGGTCCTGCGCGGCAGCGGTAAAGCTGCGGCGCTCCACGATGCGGACGAAGACCCGCATGGTGTCGATACGATCCATGGTGAACGCGAGCGCGGATTATCCGGCCCGATGAATGGCGACGCCCGAATATGCCTGTTTATCTGGCCGAGCGAAAGATGCGCAGACGGACTGCCACGGCACCGTGCACCGCGCGCACGTCAATAACGCATTTGCACGTCGTCCACGCGATGGGTGCGCGTGTTGTACAGGCACGTATAGCGGAACGACATGGCCTGGTCGCTTGAATCGGGTTCGAACGTGCCTTCGCCATTGATGCCGGTCTGTGTGGTCGACTGCTGGTACACGCGCTCGCGGTCCGGCATCAGCATGACGCTGCCGGGTTGCGGGTAGCGCGTCTTGACCGCATTGGCGACCACCTTCTCGCAGGCATTGGCGGCGGCTTCCATGGTGGCCCGGCTGATGCCGCCGTAGGCGCCGGGCTGGGTGATGGTTGTCCCTGGCGCACCCGCAGGTGGCAAGGACGAGGGTGGCAAAGACGAGGGCGCGCCCGGCGCAGGCGGCAGCCGTTGCGCGGGAGGCGGTGGTGTCGTCGTGCAGGCAGCCAGCGCGAACGCCGCGGCCAGGATCGAAAGGTGGCGAGACATCGGGTCGTTTCCAGGATCGGACGGACTATCCAACCCTTGGACTCTATGTCAGGAATGCCTTTCGAGCAACCTGGAAACGGCCGTTTGCATCACATCCGCGGGCTTCCCCCATCCTCCATATGCGAGGCGGCCGACGCCAGCCGCGCCCGGGTCCGCTCGCTCGCGGCCGGACCCGGCGCCACCACATGGCGGCCCGCCTGCAACTGCTCGCCACTCGCCGCATCGACCAGGATCGGGTCGACCGGCTTGCCGGTGGCACGGTCCACCAGCTGCACGCTGACACCTTCCGGCGCGAAATACCGGTTGCCCCAGGCCAGCATGGCCAGCAGCACCGGGCGGAAATCGCGGCCGCATTGCGTCAGCACATACTCGTAGCGCGGCGGCCGCTGCGAGTACTGCCGCTTCTCCAGCAGTCCCTCTTCCACCAGCGCGTTGAGGCGGCGCGTCAGCATGTTCGGCGCGATATCGAGGTTGCGCTGGAACTCGTCGAAGCGGGTGGTGCCGTAGAACGCGTCGCGCAGGATCAGGATGCTCCACCATTCGCCCACGCGCTCAAGGCTGCGGGCGATGGGACACTGCATGTTCCGGAAGGTCTTGCGTTGCATGATTTGCGCTCCCGCGCGCGGACGTTGGCCGCGCGTGCCAGAAAAAATAATTCCCCCGATGATACCTGCCAGTCAATGGGCATCGGCCGACGGCGTTTTCGGCGGCGCCACACGTTTCATCAAGGGCACGACCGCAAGTGCCGCCACAAAGCACAGCATGATCACAAAGAACGCATCGCTGAAGGTCTGCGTCAACGCCTCGCGCAAGGTCAGCGCCGCCAGTTGCCGCAGCGCCGCCGCATGCGCGGCGACCGCATCGTAGCCCGCCGCGAGAAAATGGCGCGTCACGCCATCGACCAGCGTCTCCATCGCTTCGTTGGTACTGTTCAGATGCTCCGCCAGCCGGAAGTAATGGAGGTTGGTGCGATCGTTGATCACAGTCGCGCAGGCCGCGATGCCGATCGCGCCCCCAAGGTTGCGCATCAGGTTGAACAGGCCGGAGGCAAGCTTGAGCCGCTCGGGCGGAATGCTGCCAAGCGTCAGCGTCACGATCGGGGCGACGGCGAACTGCTGCGCCATGCCGCGCAGCGCCTGCGGCAGTATCAACTCGCGCCAGCCCCACTCGTGCGTGATCGGCGTGAAGAACCACATCGACAGCCCGAACAGGCCGAGCCCGACCACCAGCAGAATGCGCAGGTCGACCCGGTTGCCCAGGTAGGTATAGAACGGAATCGACGCCACCTGGAACAGCCCGGTGGAAAAGATCGCCAGCCCGATCTCCAGTGCGCTGAAGCCCCGCACGCGGCCGAGAAACAGCGGCGTCAGGTAGATCGTGGCAAAAATGCCGATGCCGGTGACAAACGACAACAGGCAGCCGATGGCGAAGGTGCGATCCTTGAGCGCGCGCAGGTCGACCACGGGCTGGGCATAGGTGAGCGTACGCGCGATAAACGCCACCCCCGCCAGGCCGGCCAGCCACGCGGTGGCCAGGATGGTGTCGTCGCCGAACCAGTCCCAGCGCGGCCCCTCCTCCAGCGTGTATTCGAGGCAACCGAGAAATATCGCGAGCAGGACCATGCCCAGATAGTCGGCGCCCCGCAGCAGCTTGAGATTCGGCTTGTCGATCTTGACGAACAGCGGCACCGCCACGGTGACGAAGATGCCCGGCAGCAGGTTGATGAAGAACAGCCAGTGCCACGAATAATTGTCGGTGATCCAGCCGCCGATGGTCGGTCCCAGCGTCGGCGCGAGCGAGGACAGGCCCCCCACGGTGGCAGCGGCGATCACGCGCTGCGGCCCGGCGAAGAAGACGAATGCGGTGGTGAACACCATCGGGATCATCGAGCCGCCAAGAAAGCCCTGCAGCGCGCGAAACGCGATCATGCTCTGGATATTCCAGGCCAGACCGCACAACATCGAGGCGACGGTAAAGCCCGCGGCCGACGCCGCGAACAGCCAGCGCGTCGACATCACGCGCGCGAGCCAGCCGGAGAGCGGGATCACCACGATCTCGGCAATCAGGTATGCGGTCTGGACCCACACCGTTTCGTCGGTGCCGGCGGACAGGCCGCCGCCGATATCGCGCAGCGACGCCGACACGATCTGGATATCGAGCAGCGCGATGAACATGCCTACGCACATGGTGGCAAAGGCAAAAATCTTGGCGCCGGTCGACAGTCCGCTGACGGCCCCCGCGCCCTGCAGCGGTGCCAGCGGCGGCGGCACCGCGGACGCGGGGGCAGCGGTAGCGACGTCGGCGGTGGCCGTGGCCGCGCTCATGACTTCACCTTGGTATCGACCTCGGCGGTCACCGACAGGCCCGGGCGCAGCAGTCCCAGGCGCGCGTCGGCATCGTCGAGCAACACCCGCACCGGCACACGCTGCACGATCTTGGTGAAGTTGCCGGTGGCGTTTTCGGGCGGCAGTACGCTGAACTGGGCCCCCGTGGCGGGTGCCAGACTGCCCAGGCGACCGTGGAACACGCGGCCCGGCAGCACGTCCGCGACGATGGCCACGCGCATGCCGGGCTGCATGCGGGCAAGCTGGCTTTCCTTGAAATTGGCGTCGATCCACAGGCCGTTGGCCGGCACCACCGACATCAGTTGCGCGCCGCTGGCCGCGTAGGCCCCCACGCGCGCGCGCCGGTTACCGACGGTGCCGTCCACGGGCGCGCGCACTTCCGTATAGCCAACGTTGAGCCGGGCCAGATCGCGCTCGGCGATCGCCTGCGCGAGCGCCGCCTGCGCCTGCAACTTCTGCGTGCCGATCACGTCGAGCTGCCGTTGCGCCGCGGTCAGCGCAGCCTGGGCCTTCTGCCCGTTGGCGAGCGATTGCCTGAAGTCCGCCTCGGCTTTCTCGGAACTCTGCGTCGACACCGCCTGCTTGAGCACCAGGCTCGCATAGCGGCGCTGGTCGTCGCGCGCGCGCACGGTCTCCGCATCGGTGGCGGCCACGCCCGCCCGCGCCTGCGCGATCACCGCCTCCTGCAGACGCTGGGTGGCGTCGAGGTTGGCCAGCAGCGCCTGCTGCGCGGCCACCGCGCCTTCGGCACGGGCCAGCACGGCGCGATAGTCGCGATCGTCGATGCGCGCGAGCAGGTCGCCGGCATGGACCGCCTGATTGTCGGTGACCGCCACTTCGGTGAGATAGCCGGACACCTTCGAGCCAATCACGGTGACGTCGCCGCCCACATAGGCATCGTCGGTCTCCTCGACATAGCGCCCGGTGGTCCACCAATGCGCGCCGAACGCCAGCAACCCGGCGCCCACCACCACAATGGCCGCCGCAATGGCAAGCCGGCGGGTATTCCGACCGGGTTGGGTCACGGACACGGCGTCTGGATGCGCGCGCTCGGCGGCAGTACTGGTGCTCATGGGAAAAATCCTTGTGGGCGTGGCCTGGGGCCGGAACGGAAGGGATGCGGAAAATTACGTTGCTATCAACTTGCAAGTTAGTATAGAGTCGTTACTAGCGATATGCAAGTTACTAGACAGCCCATGACCGTCCGCCCTGCCCACCCCAGCGCCTACTCTCGTTCCCGCTCCCGCCATCCTTCCGGCTTCGGTGCCGCGCGTGCCGTGCCACGGGGCGGACTTCGGCTGCCGCTGCGGCTGGCCAGCACACTCGGCGCACTCGCGCTCGCCGCCTGTGCGGCGGTCGGCCCCGACTACCGCCAGCCCGAGCTGCCCACCCCGGCCGCCTATCCGCACGCCGGGGCCCTGGCTGGCCGCGCCACCAGCGCCCCCGCGCCGGCACTCGACACCTGGTGGCGGGGCTTCGACGATCCGGCGCTGACCGCCATCGTGCAGCGCGCGCTCGACCAGAACCTCGACCTCGAAGCCTCGCTTGCGCGCGTGGCGCAGGCCCGCGCGATCGCCCAGGAGGCGGGCGCGGCACTGCTGCCCGAAGGCAGCTTTGGCGCCAGCGTGGTCAAGCAGCGCCAGTCGCTGGTCAATCCGATCGGCAAGATCAGCAATGCGCTGCAGGGCGACCGGCGCAGCATCGCGCTTTACGACGTGGGGGCGGCGGCAACATGGGAGATCGATCTGGCCGGCGGTCTGCGGCGCGGCGCCGAGGCAGCCAGTGCCGAAGCGCAGGCGGCCGAGGCCGAACACCTCGGGGTGCGCGTGACGGTGGCGGCAGAGGCCGCCGACGCCTACTTCCGTGTGCGTGGCGCGCAACGGCGTATTGCCATTGCCGAGGACCAGATCGAGACCAATGGCCGGCTGCTGGATCTGGTGCGCCTGCGCCAGCAGGACGGGCTCGCTTCCACGCGTGAAGTGGCGCAGGCGGAGGCGCTGGTGGCGCAGGCGCGCACCACGGTGCCGCCGCTGCGCATCGAATTGCAGACCCAGTTGAACCGGCTCGATGTCCTGATGGGGGCGCCACCGGGCACTTATGCGCAGGACCTCGCCGCGCCGGCAAAGCTCACCGTCGTGCCGGCCATCGCCGCGACCGCGGGGCCGGCCGACCTGCTGCGCCGCCGCCCCGACGTGCTGGCCGCGGAACGGCGTCTGGCCGCCGCGAATGCACGCATTGGCGTGGCCACCGCCGAGTACTACCCCAAGGTTTCGCTATCCGCGTTGCTGGGCTTCGAAAGCCTGCAGGCCAATACGCTGTTCACGGCCAGGGCATTCCAGCCGACCGCGGCCGCCGGCCTGCGCTGGCGCCTGTTCGACTTTGGCCGCGTCGATGCCGAGGTCAGGCAGGCCCAGGGCGCCAATGCCGAAGCGCTGGTCGACTACCGGCGCGCCATGCTGCGCGCGACCGAGGATGTGGAAAACGCCATCGTCACGCTGACCGAACTGGAGAGCCAGTCCGCCGCGTTAGGCACCGAGGTGGCCGCGCATGTACGGGCGCGCGACGCCTCGGAAGAGGCCTACAAGGGCGGCGCGGTGAGCCTGTACGAAGTGCTCGACGAAGACCGGCAACTTCTGACCGCACGCGATGCGCAGGCGCGCGTGCTCGCCGACAACGCGCGCGCGGCGGTGGCCACCTTTCGCGCGCTCGGCGGGGGATGGTGAAACGCCGCGGTCCGCTTGCCGTCGGCCCGCCCCGGCGCGGGCACGCTTAGGGCACGCGGCCGCTAGACCACCGCGCGCGCGTCGCCCGGCGCCACGCGCGCCAGCACCGGTACCAGCGCCGCACCGGTATGGCTGGCGGCATTGCGCGCCAGCGCTTCCGGATCCGCCGCGCCGACGATGGTGCCGCCACCGGCGCCCCCCTCCGGTCCCAGGTCGATAATCCAGTCGGCCTCGGCGATCACGTCGAGATCGTGTTCGATCACCACCACGCTATGGCCGCCATCGGTCAGGCGATGCAGCACGCGAATCAGCCGCGCCACGTCCGCCATATGCAGTCCCACGGTCGGTTCGTCAAGCACGTAGAGCGTATGCGGCGCCTTCTGTCCGCGCCGCGTGATGTCGTCGCGCACCTTCGACAGTTCCGTGACCAGCTTGATGCGCTGCGCCTCGCCGCCCGAGAGCGTCGGCGACGGCTGGCCCAGCGTCAGGTAGCCCAGGCCCACGTCCTTCATCAGTTGCAGCGGATGCGCGATCTGCGTCATCGAGGCGAAGAACTCGACTGCCTCGTCGATCTCCATGGTCAGCACGTCGCCGATATTCTTGCCGCGCCATGTCACCGCCAGCGTCTCCGGATTGAAGCGCTGGCCATGGCACACATCGCACGGCACCTTCACATCGGGCAGAAAGCTCATGCCGATGGTGCGCACGCCCTGCCCTTCGCAGGCCGGGCAGCGCCCCGCGCCGGTGTTGAACGAGAAGCGCGAGGCGCCATAACCGCGCGCCTTGGCTTCGAGCGTCTCGGCAAACAGCTTGCGGATCGCGTCCCACACGCCGATATAGGTAGCGGGACACGAGCGCGGGGTCTTGCCGATCGGGGTCTGGTCGACCTCCAGCACGCGGTCGATGCTCTCCCAGCCCGTGATCGACCTGCAGCCATACCAGTCATGCTCGACGTCGAGCGCGCGCGTGGCGGTCGGCTTGCCGGCCTTTTCCGCCGTGGCACGGGCGCGGCGCGTGGCCGGCGACGACAGCACCGAACGCCCCACCGCGTCGAGCAGGTTGGTCATCAGCACATCGCGCGCCAGCGTGGACTTGCCCGAGCCCGAGACGCCGGTGATCGCCACCAGACGCGACAGCGGCAGCCGTGCCGTCACGTCCTTGAGGTTGTGCAGGTGCGCACCCTGCACGGTCAGCCAGGCGGCTGGCTCGGCGCTCTTGCCGGCGCGCGCCGGCGCCACCGCACGGCGCGCCTGCAACGGATGCACCATCGGCCGCGCGAGGAACTGACCCGTGGTCGAGTCCGCCGCCGCGGCGAGCGCCTTGACGCCGCCCTGCGCCACCAGCTTGCCGCCGCGTTTGCCGGCGCCGGGACCGATATCGATGATGTGGTCGGCGCGCCGGATGGTGTCCTCGTCGTGCTCCACCACCACCAGCGTGTTGCCCTTGTCGCCAAGCTTGCGCAGCGCATCGAGCAGGATCTGGTTGTCGCGGGGATGCAGGCCGATGGTCGGCTCGTCGAGCACGTAGCACACGCCCTGCAGGTTGCTGCCGAGTTGCGCGGCCAGGCGGATACGTTGCGCTTCGCCGCCCGAGAGGCTCGGCGCCGCGCGATCGAGGCTCAGGTAGCCGAGCCCGACTTCTTCCAGGAACTGCAGCCGGCTGCCGATCTCGCTGACCACGTCGCGCGCGATCCCGGCATCGCGACCCACCAGCCGCAGGCCGTCGATCCAGCGCCGCGTATCGGACACGGTCCACTGCGCGACATCGGTAATCGCCTGCGTATCGAACGTGACCGCGCGCGCCACCGGGTTGAGTCGCGTGCCGCCGCACGCGCCGCACGGCACATCGCCCACGCCTTCCGGTTCCTGCTCTTCCGACGGCAGACTCTGCTCGCGGCCGCGCTCGTCGTTGCCGCCCAGCACGGTGTCGTCGAACGCGGCCAGCTGCTCGCGTGTGAGCGCGAGACCGGTCCCCACGCAACTCGTGCACCAGCCATGCTTGCTGTTGTACGAGAACATGCGCGGATCGAGCTCCGGATAGCTGGTGCCGCATACCGGACACGCGCGCTTGACCGAGAACACCTTGGTCGCGCCGACGTGACGCGTGCCGTTGCCGCCGTGCATGGCGTCATGCAGCCCGTCGAGCGGCGCCAGCAGATGCATCACGCCCTTGCCCAGTTCCAGCGCCTGGCTCAGCAGCGCGCGCAGGCCCGCCTCGTCCTCCGGCGACACCACGATATCGCCCACCGGCAATTCGATCGTATGTTCGCGGAAGCGATCGAGGCGCGGCCACGGATCCACCGGCAGGAATTCGCCATCCACGCGCAGGTGCGTGTTGCCGCGCGCCTTGGCCCATTTGGCGAGATCCGTATAGACGCCCTTGCGGTTGACCACCAGCGGCGCCAGCAAACCCACATGCTGGCCGCGATAGTCGCGCAGCAGCTGGGCGGCGATCGACGCCGGGCTCTGGGAAGTCACCGGCGCGCCGTCGTGCACGCAATGCTGGATGCCGAGCTTGACGTAGAGCAGGCGCAGGAAGTGCCAGACCTCGGAGGTGGTCGCGACGGTACTCTTGCGGCCGCCGCGCGACAGCCGCTGCTCGATCGCCACGGTCGGCGGAATGCCATAGACCGCATCGACCTCGGGCCGGCCCGCCGGCTGCACGATCGAACGCGCATAGGCGTTGAGCGACTCCAGGTAGCGGCGCTGCCCTTCATGGAACAGGATGTCGAACGCGAGCGTCGATTTGCCGGAACCCGACACGCCGGTAATCACGTTGAACTTGCCGTGCGGAATATCGACGTTGAGCGCCTTGAGGTTGTGCTCGTGCGCATTGACGATGCGCACCACGCCTTCGCCCTCCACCGCGCGGCGCGCGCGCGCCGCCTGTAGCGACGCCTGCAGCGGCATGCCATGCGCGCCGATCTCGGCCTGCTCTGCCGCCAGCGTACCGGACTCGCCCAGCGCGCCGTCGTACTGGATCAGCGCCTGCCCCGTATGCGAGGCCGCGCAGCGCCTGACGTCCTCGGGCGTACCCACGCACACCACCTCGCCGCCGGCATCGCCGCCTTCGGGGCCGAGGTCGATCAGCCAGTCGGCCGCGCGGATCACGTCGAGGTTATGTTCGATCACGATCAGCGAATGGCCGCCGTCGAGCAGCTTGCCGAAGGCGCGCATCAGCTTGGCGATATCGTCGAAGTGCAGGCCCGTGGTCGGCTCGTCGAACATGAACAGCCGCTTCGGCACGACCGGTGCCTTGGTCACGCGCCCGCCGCGACCGGCCGGTGCCGCCTGCGCGGTTTCCGCGAGGAAGCCGGCCAGCTTGAGGCGCTGCGCCTCGCCGCCCGACAGCGTCGGCACCGGCTGGCCCAGCTTCACGTATTCCAGCCCGACGTCGGCAATCGGCTGCAGCACGCGCAGCACCGCCGGATCGCCGGCAAACAGCGCGGTGGCCTCGCTGACGGTCAGCTCAAGCACGTCCGCCACGTTAAGCGCGCGCGCCGGCTGGCCCGGCATGGCACGCTCGATCTTCACTTCCAGCACCTCGGCGCGATAGCGCGTGCCGTCGCAATCGGGGCACCGCAGGTAAACGTCGCTAAGGAACTGCATCTCGACGTGCTCGAAACCCGAGCCGCCGCAGGTCGGGCAACGTCCGTCGCCCGAGTTGAAACTGAAGGTACCGGCGGTATAGCCGCGCTGGAGCGCCATCGGCGCCTTCGCAAACAGCTTGCGGATTTCGTCGAACGCGCCCACGTAGCTGGCCGGGTTCGAGCGCGCGGTCTTGCCGATCGGCGACTGGTCGACGAACACCACGTCGTCGACCAGTTCGGCGCCGCTCAGGCCACGGTGCGCGCCGGGGGACTCGGTGGCCTTGCCGAAATGGCGCGCCATGGCGGGGTACAGCACATCCTGCAGCAGCGTCGACTTGCCCGAGCCCGAGACGCCGGTCACGCACACCAGGCGCTGCAGCGGAATCTCGACCGTGACATCACGCAGGTTGTGTTCGGTGGCGCCTTCCAGCACGATGCGCGGCGTCTGCGCGTCCACGGCGCGGGGCTGCCAGTGCGAGGCGTCGGCCACGCGCCGGCGACCCCCGAGATAGTCGCCGGTCAGCGTGCGTTCCTGGCGGATGCGACCAGGCGTGCCGTCGAAGATGATCGAGCCGCCGCGCTCGCCGGGGCCGGGCCCCATGTCGATCAGGCGATCCGCGGCCAGCATCACGGACGGGTCGTGCTCCACCACCACCAGCGTATTGCCGGCGTCGCGCAGGCGGTGCATGGCCTCGACGATCCGGTTCAGGTCGCGCGGATGCAGGCCGATGCTCGGCTCGTCGAGCACGAATAGCGTATTGACCAGCGAGGTGCCGAGCGCGGTGGTCAGGTTGATCCGCTGGACTTCGCCACCCGACAGCGTGCGGCTCTGGCGATCGAGCGTCAGGTAGCCGAGGCCCACGTCGCACAGATACTTCAGGCGCGTGCGCACCTCGGCCAGCAGCAGCTTGAGCGCGTCGTCGAGCAACGCGCTCGGCAGCGTCAGATCGTCGAAGAAGCGCCGGATCCGTGCGATCGGCATCAGCATCAGGTCGTGCACGGTCAGGCCCGGCAGCGCCTCCAGCTGGCTGCGGTCCCAGTCGACGCCGCGCGGCAGAAAGCGCTCCCGCGGCGGCAGCACGGCGTCGGCGTTGGCCCTGGAGCCCAGACGCCACAGCAGCGAATCGGTCTTCAGGCGCGCGCCGCCGCAGGTATCGCACGGCGTGTAGCTGCGGTATTTCGACAAGAGCACGCGGATGTGCATCTTGTAGGCCTTCGACTCGAGGTAGTTGAAGAACCGCATCACGCCGTACCACTGCTTGTTCCACTGGCCGTTCCAGTCGGGCGAGCCATGGACGACCCAGTGCTGCTCGGCCTCCGACAACTGGTGCCACGGCAGGTCACGCGGAATGCCGGCGCGCGCGGCGTAGCGCATCAGGTCGTCCTGGCATTCCTTCCATGCGGGTGTCTGCATCGGTTTGATAGCGCCGTCGCGCAGCGATTTGCGTACGTCCGGAATCACCAGCCCGAGATCGACCCCGATCACGCGGCCAAAACCGCGGCAGGTCTCGCACGCACCGTAGGCCGAGTTGAACGAGAACAACGCCGGCTGCGGGTCGGCATAGCGGATATCGCTTTCCGGGCAGTGCAGGCCGGTGGAGAAGCGCCACACCGGCCCGTCGCCCTCGTCCGTCACCACCTGCACGCTGACCCGGCCGCTGCCGCGCTTGAGCGAGGCTTCAATGGCTTCCAGCGCACGGGCGCGCTCGACATTGCCGATGCGGAAGCGGTCGGCCACCACGTCGAGCACCTTGCGCGCGCCGGTCGGCGACTGCACCACACGCTGGCCATGCACACGCGTATAGCCGCTGACCGACAGCCATTGCTGGACTTCCTCGTCGCTGGCGGACTCGGGCAGCTCCACCGGGAACGTCACCACCAGGCGCGCATCGTGGAACGGCTGGCCCGCGGCGGTGCGCGCGACCAGTTCGGCATAGATGGTCTCGGGCGAGTCGTGCTGCACCGGCAGCGCGGTCTGCCGGTCGAACAGCTCGGCCGCGCGCGCGTAGAGCAGCTTGAGATGGTCGTTGAGCTCGGTCATGGTGCCGACTGTCGAGCGCGAACTCCGCACCGGGTTGGTCTGGTCGATCGCGATCGCGGGCGGCACGCCGTCCACCTTGTCCACCTGCGGCCGATCCATGCGGTCGAGGAACTGGCGCGCATAGGCACTGAAGGTCTCGACATAGCGCCGCTGCCCTTCGGCGTAGAGCGTGTCGAACACCAGACTCGACTTGCCCGAGCCCGATGGCCCGGTGACCACGGTCATCTGGCCGGTGTGGAGGTCGAGGTCGACGTTCTTAAGATTATGCTGACGTGCGCCGCGAATGCGGATCGTGCCGGAGTCTGACAATTTATCCACCAATTCAATTGGTTAAGATCTATTTTTAAAGCAAAATCTACGTGGCCCGGGGGCGGGCGCTGCGCAGACCGCTACTATACTGTATGTTCATACAGTATGCTGCCAGCGACGGTTGACCCTACTGACAGGGGCTGTCAGCAGGGTTCGCCGGGCATCCCGGGGCGTCCCCAGGCGTCCCCAGGCGTCCTTCCACAGGCTGCCGCGATCGCGCCCCTGTTTCGCATAGGCGCATAGATGGCGCTATTCCGATGTCGAGCGTGAGACCGGTACGCTAGGCTGCAAGCGACATTCCACTGCGCTCATCAACGTCGCACACCGAAGTCGCCACCCCCGGCGCCTGGGCGCGGCCAACCATCCGCCTGCCATGCGTTTCCCGATCGCCTGCCGACAGCATTGCGCCGCGGCGCCGCGCGCCCTTCCCTTGCTTGCCACCCACGCCTTGCTATGCGCGCTGCTGGTGCTCGTCTGCAACCCCGCTACAGCCGCGCGGGCATGCCTGACGCTGGACCGGCTCGATCCGCTCTCGCCTGACGGGCGGGTGCCGATGTCGGTCTGCATGGAGGCGGGCGTCAGCCGGAGCCTGTCCCTGGACGGATCGCCGGCGCGCAGGCTGCCCGTGGCTAGCATGCAGATCGATCCAGGCCTCGTGCTGATAGGTACCAGCAACGTCGAATTCACGGGCCGCCAATGGCGCGTGAGCGGCACCCAGGGCCGTGCCGACCTGCAGGCCATGGGCATTCACCCGACCATGCTGGCCTCCGTGGCAACGCTACCCGCGGCCTGCTTTCACGAACATGCGGGGTTTCAGGGGCGGCAACTGTGCGTGGAACCGGGGCACCGGGTCGACCAGCTGGACGGCCTGCGGCGCCAGATCTCGTCGCTGCGGGTCCCACCCGACGTGAGCGTGCGCACGTTCACCGGTCCCCACGGCACCGGCACCGCCGCGCGCTTCGTGGCCGATGCCGATATCGGCGAGCTGAGCCAGCTCGGCATGCAGGACGCCATCGAGTCGGTACAGGTGGCACACACGCGCATACCCTGCCGCCGCGATTGCTTCCTGCCGGCGGGCGAAGCCTATGATCTGCCCGCGATCTTCGGCACCGGCTGGCGCGCCGACGCGCGCATGCGCGTGCTGCTGACCTTCGACATCGACGGCGCGCGCTACTTCAGTATCAACGTCGGCCCTGTGCGGATCCGCTTTACCCCCGGGCAGGTGGCATGGTCCGCGGATGGACGCCGCGCCGCCACGCGCCGCGCCGGCACGCATCTCTATGACGCGCGCACCCGTTACGTTGCCCTCGCACTCGAGATTCGTCCGCGCCGGGCGCTGGCATGGCAGCTCGCGGAATTCGACGGTGCGCGCCAGTATGTCGGCGTGGTCGCCGCGCCCCGCATCTTTCCCGCCGGCGGCGGTAGCGCCGACATTCTTTCCATCCGCAACGAACGTCCCGGCGCACCGGGCGGCGCGGCGCCGAAGCTGGTGGAGGCCATCTTTGCAGGCGCGCGCGGCGGGCATCGCACGCCGCGCGGCGCAAACTGCGACCGGCTGCCCACCGTGCTGACCGTGCTTAGCCACGCGTTGGGCTTATGCCAGCCGCCGCCCTACGACGCGCGCGCCCTCCAGGCCAGCACCCGCGGCGTCGGCATGTCGCCAACCCGCACGCTCGGCAACGGGCACAATCCGATGGCCGTGCACGCGGCGGCGCGCCTCTGCAGGCGTGCGCCGGAATCGATGCTGAATCCACGCATGCGGCGCGGCGGCGCTTCCGCCAGCGACTGCATCTACCGTACGGCCACCATCATCTCGCTCTATCAGGCGCTGTTCGGCGGCCTCTGGGACATCGGCCACTTTACGACCATCATCGGCAATATCCTGCGTGACGGCACCACCGGCTATGCGGTCGCCGACGCGGCACGCGAACGCGAACTCATCGCGGCGGTCCTGCGCCGGGACGAAGACGCGCGGCAGCAGCGGGATCGCGCGCTGCACGCATTTCACGCCGCCAACGCGCTCTATGGTGTCTCGCTCGCGGGCGCCATCGACCTGGAGATTCCCGCGCTGGAGGCCGCCATGGCACCGCCCCGGCCCGCCGCCAGCTGCAGTGCGGCAGGCTCCGCCGGCGACGCGTGGTGGGACCGAACGGCACCGCCGTCGTCGCCCCCCGCGCAGCGTGCGCAACCTTGGCAGCGGCCACAGCTGGCGCCACCGTCGCCTACGGCCCTGGCCGCCGCGATGCACGGCGCGCTCGGCATCTATGAACTGGACCTGACCACCTACACGCCGCGCACCGTCACGCCGCGGGTCATGCACGGCGGACGCGCGGAGGCGGTCCAGGAGCCGTTTACCGTGGAAATCGTCGCGGCCGACGACGGCCCGGCGCTGCGCAGGCTGGGCGCCCTCATGGGCGAATGGGAGCTGCAGTACAGCGATGTCAGGGACAGCGACGAGGAGGAGAGCCCATCGTGCGGAGCGGTCGACGCGTACTTTCTGGCGGCCACCGGCCAGTCGCTGGCGATGACCATCCAGGAGACCGCGCGCACCGGCCCGCAACCGGGGACCGTCCTGCTCGTCGTCAGCCTCAAGGGGCGTCCGATGGCAGTGCTGGAAGGCGTGATACCGCTCGACGGCAGCGATGCCGCCTCGGTCGATGCGGTGCTGAGCGCCCCCGCCAACGTCCTGCGCCCATCCGCGAACGGCGCCGTGCGCGGCGCGGGCAGCTTTGCCCTGCACCGCTTTCTGGAGATGGCGCACGCACGCGGTGTGCGCACGGTCCGGACCGATGCCATTACGCACCCTTCCGCGCTGGTCAAGGCGCGCGCGGGCTTCCGCTTTGTCGAGGAACTGTGAGCGGGCCGGCGCTTCCGCGCGCGATCGCGTCGCGCGCCGCTGGCACGTCCCTTGCAATGTCTCTGATGCAAGACAACTATTTCCGGAGTCCGTGTCATCATGTCCAAGCAGTCGTCGTTCCTCCGCACCGTCTCGGCGCGCAGCCGCACCATTTTGAACCTGGTGCTCGCCGCCGCCGGTATTTCGGGTGCGCTCGCCGCGCCCGCCGCCCTTGCGGAGTATCCGGAGCGCCCGATCCAGCTGGTGCTGTCGTTTCCGCCTGCCGGCGCCACCGACGTGCTGGCGCGTGCCGTGGGCCAGCGCCTGTCGCAGGTACTGCACCAGCCGGTGGTGGTCGAGAACCGTCCCGGTGCGGGCGGCGCCATCGGCATGAGCTATGCGGCCAAGGCCGCGCCGGACGGCTACACGCTGTATCTGGCGGCCGTCAGCAATGCGGCGATTGCCGCCGCCACCTATACCAACCAGCCGGCCAACCTCGGCCGCGACTTCGTGCCCATCGCCGGCATCGGCAACGTGCCGCATATCCTCGTGGTACCGGCCACGGTGCCGGTGAAGACCGTGCCGGAACTGGTCAAGTACCTCAAGGCCGCGCCGGGCCAGTACAACTTTGCCTCGCAGGGTTCGGGCACGCTCTCGCATCTGGAGTCGGAACTGTTCCGCCTGCGTACCGGCGTCGACGTGTTGCATGTCCCTTACAAGGGCAGCTCGTTTGCGCTGCCGGACCTGATGGCGGGCCGCTCGGCCATGATGTTCGACAGCATTCCGTCGGCACTGCCGCACGTGAAGTCGGGCAAGCTGCGACTGCTCGCGGTGGCTTCGGACCAGCGCGTGAAATCGCTGCCGGACGCGCCGACCATGACCGAGGCCGGCATCCGCGATTTCCGCGCCAACAACCTGTTCGGCCTGGTCGCGCCCAAGGGCACGCCGCCGGCGATCGTCGAGAAGCTGGCCGCCGCCACCAAGACCGTGCTGGCCATGCCGGATCTGGTCGATACGATGGATGCGCAGGGTGTGCAGATCGTCTATACGCCGTCCGACAAGTTCGGCCGCATGATCAACGAGGAACTGCGCGACTGGAGCAAGGTGGCACAGGCCGCCCATGTGAAGGTGGACTGATGGGCGTATGATCGGGCGCTTGCCGGTGATCGTTGCCGGGCGCCCGTCTTTTGCGCCGGTCGTACAGGCCGTCCTGGAGCCCGGCCCGCCGATGGCCTGCCGATGGCCCTCCGTTCGCCCTCCGTTCGCCTTCAGCTCGCCTTCCGTTCGTCTCTCGCTTGTCTCTCGCTTGTCTCTCGCTTGTCTCTCGCTCGCCTCTCGCTCATGACCGCTTTCTGGGACTTCCCCTATCCTTCGCGCCGCGTGCCGGTGCTGGCCGACAACGTCGTTTCCACTTCGCAGCCGCTCGCCGCGGCGGCCGGCCTGCGCATGCTCGCGCGCGGCGGCAATGCCGTCGACGCGGCGCTGGCCACCGCCATCGCGCTGAGCGTGGTGGAGCCGTGCATGAACGGGATCGGCGGCGATGCCTTTGCGCTGATCTGGGATGGCACCAGGCTGCACGGACTCAATGCCTCGGGCCGCGCGCCGCGGGCGTGGACACCCGCATCGTTCTCGCACTACGACGCCATGCCGTTTAACGGCTGGGACACCGTGACGGTGCCCGGCGCGGTGTCCGGCTGGCGCACCACGTGGGAACGCTTCGGCTCGCTGCCGTTCGAGGACCTGTTCGAGCCGGCGCTCGAATATGCGCGCAATGGCTATATCGTGTCGCATACCGTGCATCGCCAGTGGCAGGCACAGGTGCCGGTACTGCAGCATCAGCCCGGCTTTGCCGAGTCTTTCGCGCCGCGCGGGCGCGCGCCGCTGCCCGGCGAACGCTTTATCTGCCCGGGCCAGGCCGAGACGCTGGAGCGTATCGCGCGCACCGGTGGCGATGACTTCTATCATGGCGAACTGGCCAGGAAGATTGCCGACCATGCGCGCGCCACCGGCGGCCGCATCGACGAAGCCGACCTTGCCGCGCACCGCGCGGACTGGGTCGAGCCGATCCAGGTCCGCTATCGCGACCTCACGCTGCACGAGATCGGACCCAACGGCCAGGGCATTGGTGCGCTGATGGCACTTGGCATGCTGGAGCACTGGGATGTGCAGGCGTCCGGACTGGACAGCACGCGCACCATGCATCTGCAGATCGAAGCCATGAAGCTCGCGTTTGCCGACCTGCACGCGTATGTCGGCGATGTCGACGCCATGCGCGTGCCGGGCCGCGTCACGCCCGAGATGCTGCTCGATCCGGCCTACCTGGCCGAGCGCGCGCGGGCCATCGATCCCGCCAGGGCTTCCTGCCCAGGCCCCGGCAAACCCCATTCGGGCGGCACCGTGTACCTGACCACCGCGGACCGCAACGGCATGATGGTGTCGTATATCCAGTCCAACTTCAAAGGCTTCGGCTCGGGCGTGGTGGTGCCCGGCACCGGCATCGCGCTGCACAACCGTGGCTGGGGTTTCAACCTCAAGGCGGGCCATCCGAACCAGGTGGCACCGGGCAAGCGGCCGTTCCATACCATCATCCCGGGCTTTCTGATGCGCAATGGCGCACCGCTGGCCTCGTTCGGCGTGATGGGCGGCTCGATGCAGGCCCAGGGGCATGTCCAGATGACCAGCCGCATCGCCGATTTCGGCCAGAACCCGCAAGCCGCCAACGACGCGCCGCGCTGGCGCGTGCTGGACGACAACGTCGGCGTCGCGGTGGAAGCGCACTGCCCGCCCGCCACGCTCGAAGGCCTGCGTGCGCTGGGCCATGCGGTGGAACAATCGCCGCGTGACAGCCTCGAGTTCGGCGGCGCGCAAATGGCGATGAAAATGGAGCACGGCTACGCCGCGGCTTCCGACTATCGCAAGGATGGCTACCCGGTCGGCTTCTGAGCGCGGGCCAGCGTCGCACATGGCGAGGTGACTGCGAGGTGACTGCGAGGTGGTGGCGCGGCGGGAGCCGCGCGGTGGGGCCCGCGAGGTAGGGGCCGGCCGTCAGCACGGCGCCCGGCATTGTCGACAGGAATGAGATAGACCGTCTCGACGGACGCGCATAATGCCGGCCGCGGGACCGGCTACCATGGGCGGCTCAGCGCCTTGCGCCTGCGATGCCGCAGTGATGCCGCAGTGATGACGGACATCGACATCGTGCCGCGCAAGGGTCCGCCTCCGTTGGCACCACCCGTTGGCGCCATCCGTTCGCTCCGCCCTCTTTTTCCGCCCCCATGCAAACCAGGCGCCCGCTTGTCATTGCCGCGATCATGGCCTCGTTTGCCATGGTCGCGCTGGAAGCGACCATCGTTTCCACCGCCATGCCGCAGATCGTCAGCCGGCTCGGCGGCCTCAACCTCTATACCTGGGTCTTCGCCACCTTCCTGCTGACCCAGACCGCCATGACGGTCGTGTTCGGCAAGCTGGCCGATATCTACGGCCGCAAGCCGATGGTGCTGGCCGGCGTGGCGATCTTCCTGCTCGGCTCGGTACTCGCCGGGTTTGCCCATTCGATGCCGGCCATGCTCGTGTACCGGCTGATCCAGGGCGTCGGGGCCGGCGCCATCATGCCGGTGGCGATGACCATCGTCGGCGATCTCTATCCCGCCCACGAACGCGGCAAGATCCAGGGCTACCTGGCCAGCGTATGGGCCACCTCGGCGGTATTCGGCCCGATGGCGGGCAGCCTGATCATCAGCGTGACGTCGTGGTCGTGGATCTTCTGGATCAACGTGCCGATCGGGCTGCTCGCGGCAGCCGGCTTTGTGCTGTATCTGCACGAGGACGTGGCGCCCCGGCGGCCCGCGATCGATTACGCGGGCGCGGCGCTGTTCACCGTCGCCATTGCCGCGCTGATGATGGCGCTGACCGACGCCGAGGGTGGCCATCATGCGCGCGTCGGCGTCGAGGTGGCGGTGCTGGTCGTGAGCGCCGTGCTGTTCGTGTTCCAGGAGCGGCGCGCCGCCGACCCGATGGTGTCGTTCGCGCTCTGGTCGCGGCGGCCGATCGCGGTCTGCAATGCCGCCGCGTTGTTCTCGGGCATGGCGATGATGGGCCTCACCGCATTTGTGCCGATGTATGTGCAGATCGTGCTGGGTCGCACGCCCGTGGTGGCCGGCCTGGCGCTGACCATGATGATGGTGGGCTGGCCGTCGGGCGCGACCATCGCGGCCAAGGCATACCAGCGCATCGGCCTGCGCCGCATGCTGGTGGCCGGCAGCGCGTTCGTGCCGCTGGGCGCCGCGGTGTTCGTATGGCTCACGCCGGCGAGTCATCCCATGTGGGCCGGCGCGGGTTCGCTGGTGCTCGGTTTCGGCATGGGGCTGATCAGCGTCGGCTCGCTGATCGTGATCCAGGACAGCGTGGTGCTGGCGGAACGCGGCAGCGCCACCGCCTCCAACCTGTTCTCGCGCAACCTCGGCAATACGCTCGGCGCCTCGTTGCTCGGTGCGATCCAGGCCTATACGCTGGCACGCTCCGGCAACGTGACCGCCGACCAGTTGCGGCACCTGCTCGACGCCCCCGCGGCCATGCCGGGGGCCGCCGGCGAGGCCGTGCGGTACGCGTTGCAGCATTCGCTGCACGCGACCTTTCTGGTCATGCTGGTGATCGCGCTCGGGGTGGTGGCGGCGATGCTGTTGCTGCCGCCGGTACAGGTGAGCGGCAAGCATGAAACCGCGATGATCGAGTAAGGCCCTGCGGGCACTGCCGCTGCCATACTGTGCGCGGGTGGAGCCTGGTGGACCCTGGCGGACCCTGAGGGCATCCTGCTGCCACGCCGCCACCGCCCCAACGCCACCGGTCGCGCGACCTCCCCTCGCCTCCCGCACTTCCGACGTTCGCGCGGGAGGTGGCGTACGCAGTCGGCGTCAGATGCTGTCGACGGCCTTCGGTGCCTCGGAGGCCGACGTCGGCAGTGCCGAAATCTTGCCCGCCTTGGCCAGCTTGATCAGGCCTTCGCCGATCTTGGCGGTATTGGACAGCTGCGAGGTCACCGACGACGCGGCATCCTTGAGCGCGCCCAGGCGCGGCAACAGGGCCGGATTCGACGCCACGCCGGACACCAGCGCGCTGCTGCCTTCCGCCAGTTGCTTGTCCTTGAGCACGCCGAGCATGAACGTGAAGGCCGCGTTGCCGAACGAAGCGAGCTGCTGCTTGTTCATCGCGTTGAGCCGGTTCTCGGCATCGGCGCTGTTGAGCGACTTCTGCGCGATGGTCGCCTTGTCGCTTTCGATCTTGCTGATCTCGGCGGCCTTCTCGGCCGGGTCCGCGATAGTGTTGGCGGCGGCCAGGCGCGCTTCCACCGCGGCGATGTCTTCCTTGCTGGCCAGCGCCTTGAAGATATGCGTCGACGACGTGCTGATCAGCAGGTTGGCATCGTTGGCGGTCTTGATAAAGCCGTCGATATCGCCGGCGGACACCGCGGCGCCCGAGGTGCCGCCCACGCCCGGAATGGCGGAAGTGATATTGCCCAGGCCGAACGCCATGGCGGACGGTGCCGAGGTCAGCAGCAGGCCGCCGGCGATGGCGGCGGCGATGGCGGAGATCTGTTTCATATCGTGGTTCCTTGTCAGTTGGATTTGAGTAGTTGCTTCATCACGTCGTCGAGACTCTTGCGCGTGTCGAGGTCCAGATCGATGCGCTGCAGCGCATCGACGTCGGCGGCGGACGCAGTGGCCGGATAGCCGCTGGAGGTAAATGCATGCTCGAGAATGGCCTGCCCCGCCGGATTGCCGCCGGCGCGCTGACGGTAGGCCAGGCGCGCGGTGTAGCCCTGCGTGCATGAACCGTCCTCGCATTTGCGGTCTTTCGCATCGATCCGGTAGAGCGCCTCCAGGCAGCGGTCGTAGCTGCCCGGACGCAGCATCAGCTCGCTGCCGAAACCGGACTGGCCGCCGATCTTGCCCTTGACCAGGTCGGCCAGCTTCGGATTGATCATGACGTTGGCGGCCGCTGCCGCACCGGCATAGGCGAGCAGGTCGAAGCGATCGAGCGCGACCGACCCTACCTGGCTCCTGGTGGCGGGACAGAACGCCACACGCTGACCGCCGCCGGCGCGCGCCACGCTATCGAGCAGGATCACGTCGCCGCTGTCCGGCCGGGGCGGCTGGCCGGCCACCGGCAGGATCGGGTTGGCCTGCACGCGCGCGCCGTCACGGCTCACCACGGTGGCGTCCCAGGTCGGCACCATGGCTTCCTCGCTCAGGCCGCCGGGCTTGCCGACGCCGTGATACACGCGGATGGTGTCGCCGATCTGCAGGTCCAGGCCGGGATCGTCGATCTGGAAGCCCTCCGCGGAGGCCGCACCGACCTTGAGCGTGAGCGGCTTGAAGCGGATCTCGCGCGCAAAGCGGTCCGCCAGGTCGTTGAGCGCGTTCTTGAGCGCGACCTCGCGCCGGTCCGCTGGATTGAAGCCGGCCTGGTCGGTCACGGTGTCGTCGATGCGCTGGTCGCCATCGGCCGCATACAGCACGCGGCCATCGCGCGACAGCAGCTCGGCAAAGGCCCATGCCTGCGTGCGCTGCTGCGTCTTGTAGGCAAGGTTGGTCGGCAACGCATACTGGCGCGCGGGCGGCACCACCAGGCGAATAAAGTAATCGGGCAGCGCGCGCTTGCCGCTCACCTCGTGGCCGATGCGCGTATTGCTGTCGACCGACGCCTGCACCTGGCTGAAATTGGCATTGAGCGGCAGCGTGGCAAACGGCGCGCTACTGCCCAGCTTGTCCGTGAACAGCTGCGTGCTGACCACATCGGTCAGGTCGGTGTTGCCATCGCTGACCAGCGCCATCACGCGCGGCTTCTTGACGTCGGACAACGCCATCGCGCTGGCGCGGCTGAAGGTAGCGCCATCCCTCGGTGTACCGAGCACCGGCACCGCCACCGCATGACGCGCGCCAGCCGCTTCCACGCGGATTTCCGCGCTGTCGCTGTTCAGCACGTCGCCCTTGCCGATACCGTCCTGGTAACCCTTGTCCAGGATGACAAAGCCCTTCCAGGTATCGGCCACGCGCGTCTCCACCACATAGGGCTTGAACTGGCGCGCGGCCGCGGCCAGCGCGCTGTCCAGCACCGCGGCAAAGCCGCCGCGGTAGGCGTCGGCGATCCTGGCGTCGATCGCCGCCTGCCCCTGCGCCCGCGTCACCGTCATCACTTCGTAGCGCGTCTGGCTGAACGACTGCAGCACCTCGCCCGTCATCGGATTGGTGAAGTACAGGCTCAGCGTGATCGGCAGATAGATATCGGTGGTGCCGTCGGCCTTGTCGATCCGGTAACGCGACACCCGCGTGACCTGCGCGGACAGTGCCAGCGTGCGCAGACGGTTCCGGCCGTCGATGGTGGCCGCCAGATCCGGGAAGTGCGCCTGCGCGCGCTGCTGCAGCAGTGCCACCGCTTGCCGGATATCGACCGCCGGGCGAAAGCCCGCGTCGATCTTGCTGCTGCCAGAACTCTCGTCGAAGAAGATGCCGGGGACCACATACAGGCCCACGCCGCCCGCCGCCATGGCAGCCGGCGCGGACGCTGTCGCCAGCACCAGGGCAGCGGTAACCCGCGCGGCGGAAGTCAGGGAGACCGGCGGCATCTCAGCGCGCCGCCTTCGGCTGCGTGCAGCCGTTCATGCACAACGTGACCACGTTGCCGTCCACCATCGAGTCCAGCGTGGCGAACTGCGGATTGCCGGCCAGGGCCATGGCGACGGCCTGGTCGAGCGGATCGGTGCCGCGATAGGTGGCCATCATCTCGACCTGGTTGGCGGCGGCCTGGCGCTGCACCACCTTCTCGAGCCCCGGCACGTTCTTCAGGCCCTGGCTGAAGGCGGTGCGACTCATCAGCGAGAGGGTGCCGCCCGTCAGCCGGATCACGTACTCGGCGCCGTACATGGTGCGGCGCTTGACGAAGTCCTGGATCCGCTTGCCGACCTGATTGCCGAGGCTGGCCGCCAGCTTGCCGGCGAGCTTGCCGCGGCAGTCGTCGGGCGAGATGCCGATGGCCGCCTCCGATTGCGTGGCGGAGCCGATGTCCTCGCCGGTCCTGGTGGAGAAGGTCTTGGTACTGGCCACGCCGGTGCACGCCGGCTGGCCCGAGTTGCGGTCCACACCCACGTCATAGATGACCGACGAGCCGATCATCAGATAGTCGGCAGTGGCGTCCTTGCGGGCGAAATCCACATACCTGGCGAGCTCCGCGCTGTTTTCCAGCTGGTCGAGCGTGATCGCGCGGTTGCCAAAATACTTGCTCTTGAAGAGCGCATTGTCGATGACCTTGATATCGAGGTCGCCCAGTTGTCCCTTCAGTTCGTTGTACGTGTAGTTCTTGCTGTCCGGACCGGTATTCTGCGGCTGATACTTGACCAGCTTGCGGAAGTACGTGTTGTTGTGGTCCTCGGCATTGACGCTATGGGCGTACGCCGACTGCGCGGCCGATGACGAAGCCACGCTGCTGCTGCTGGCCGCGGCCACCTGGCGCGACGCCGCCCCGGCGGCCTGACGGCTGCTGGCGCTTGCGGCGTCGTAGCGCGCGCGCTCGCGCCCGGCCACGGCCGCTTCGCCGCCTTCGCCATCGCGCGCGGCACCGGCCACCTGCGTGTCGCGCGCCGCGCTCACACGCCCGGCGCGATCTTCCCTGACCGCGAAGGCGGCCTGCTCCTTCGATGCATAGGCGGCATTGCTGCTGGCCGCATACGCGGCGCGCCGCGAACTCGACGCAGCTTCCTTCTCGTTGTAGTGCGACCCTTCCTCGTGGCGGAACTCGGTCAGTTCCTCGAGCGGCGCGCGCAGGTTGGTCGGCGTGGTGAAGAACTCGTCCATCATCACCAGGATCGGCTGGCTGCGCGTGGCGGTGGTGTTCATCGCCAGACCGAGGTCGCTGATCTGCGTGCGCAACGCCTTGTCGTCCATGCGGAACGTCACGCTGACCTGATACTGGCCGTCGGCCGAGCTCGGCACCGGGCTATAGAACGACTCTTCGCCGACCTGGACCACGAGTTCGTCGAGCCTGGCCTGCACTTCGGGCAGCTTGCTGGTGCCCGCGCCGACCACCTTGTCGAGCGCGGCCAGCACCGCGTTGCGCTTGGCCTGACGCAGCGCCGTGGTGCGCACCGCATTGAGATCGTCGGTAATCCGGGCGGTGCCCACACCGCGCGCTTCGATATCCATCGCATAGGCGGAGGGCAGCAGCAGCATGGCGGCAATCGCGCCCGGCAGGGTTTTGCGGAGTAGTTTCATGGCGTCATTCATCGGAAAGAGAATCGGGGACGCGCGCAGGCCTGCCAGCATGGCTGACGTGCGCGAGGTATTCACGGGCGCGGCCGTCGCGAACTCAGGGCGCGGCGACCGGTGCGGCTAGCGCGGACAGCTATCGCGGGCAGCTATCGGAGTGGATATCGGAGTGGATATCGGAGTGGATATCGGCGTTGAATGGCGTACCGCACGACGGCGGCGACAAATCGCGGCACCCGATGGTGCCGGCGATGGCGTCGCTCGTCATGCCTTCCCCGGCGCAGACGAAAGCGACGCGGCCGGGCGTCCGTAGCGGCGCCGGCAATACCCCTGAAACTGTCACGGCTGATCCGATCTTCTGGTTATTCTTGATCGATCGCGCATGCAGGGCGGTATCGGCCTGCTCTCCCCCACGCGATCCGTTCTTGTATGGCAATGCCAGCTTGCCTGTTATCGATACCGGGGGAAATGATAAATCTATCGCCCTGAAACGGCGATGACGAAATCGCCCCTCTTGAGAGGGGCGCAGAACTTCCGTGCGCTGCCGATAGCAGCCGGTTCGGGCAGATCAGTGGAAATGTGTCGGCCAGAAAATCACCATTACCACACCCAGCATCAGCGCCCATTTGAGGCTGTAGTAGACGTTGCGATTCCACGCCTTGACGCGCTTGCCGACGCTGCGCACCGCATAGATGTACTTGAACATGCGATTGAGCGGGCCGGTGGTGTCGCCGACGCCGTTGGGCGACGCCGCCGCACGCATGAGCGTGTCGCTGATGGCACGGTTGACACGTTGCGCCCAGGCGAAGCGCAGCGGCCGCTCGATATCGCAGAACAGGATGATGCGATCGTGCGTGGTGCCGTTCCTCGCATGGTGAAGAAAGGTTTCGTCGAACACCACGTCCTCGCCATCGCGCCACGAATACGTTTCGTTGTCGACCGTGATCGAGCACTGGTCATCGTTCGGCGTGACCAGCCCGAGGTGATAGCGTAACGAGCCCGCGTAGGGATCGCGATGCGGAAACAGCTTCGCGCCAGGTGGCAGCCGCGCAAACATCGCCGCCTTGACCGACGGCAGGCTGCCGAGGATCTCCAGCGTGCGCGGGCAGCTTGCCAGCGCCGACGGGTGCGGTGTGCCGTACCACTTCAGGTAGAAGCGCTTCCAGCCCTGGCGGAAGAAGGAATTAAAACCGATATCGGTATAGCCGTCCGCCGCCTGCAGCCGCTGCGCCTCCGCCAGCGCGAGCGCCTCCTGGCGAATGGTCTGCCATTCGCGGCGGATGACATCGAGTTCGGGAAAATGCTCGCGCGCGATAAACGGCGTGCGGGGCACGCGCGAGAACGCATACGGGAATGCGTTCAGCGGCGCAAGAAAGGTCGAGTGGTCGAATAACTGCCGGAAAAACCCATGGCGCGCCTTGCCGCGGAAATGGGTATATAGCGCACTGACAATGAAAATCGACAGGACGATCCAACGCATCGCGTACCTCTACTACGTAATTCTGCTGTTCTTGGTCTTGAGCTTGCTGACCGCAAGAAGGCCCCAAAGGCAGCCTCTTACGGCACAGATTCATCAAAAGATAATAATCCGTGTTGGCAGAACTCGCAGAATACGTGTAGCGCAATAACGCGAAGATGACAACTAAAGCACGACGTATCGAGATGATCGACGATTGTTGAAGAAATTGAACCTAAGAGTTTCACTGCAATGCACAATCGTCGCGGCAACACCACGCGGCATGCCCTATCCCAGGGGCAGCGCCGTGCTGTAGAGCACCTGCTTGAGCGCGAAGCTCGAACGGATATTGGATACGCCCGGGATCTTTGTGATCTGGTCGACAATCAGCCGCTCCAGTGCCTCGACGTCCTGCACGATCACGCGCAGCAGGTAGTCGGCATCGCCCGACATCAGATAGCACTCCATGACCTGCGGCAGCGCCGCGATGCGGCGCTCGAAGGTATCGAGCGTTTCCCGGCGCTGCTTGTCCAGCGAGATCTGGATGAACACCACCACCTTCAGGCCCAGCCGGCGCGCATCGAGCAGCGTCACGCGGCGCGAGATCACGCCCTGCTTCTCGAGGTTCTTGACGCGCGCCAGGCATGGCGAGGGCGAGAGATTGACGCGGCTGGCCAGTTCCACGTTGGTGAGACTGGCGTCGCGCTGGAGTTCGCTGAGGATGCGGAGGTCGGTGGCGTCGAGATCGAGGTCCAGCATGTTGCGCTCTCAAAGTGGTGGTGTCCGGCATTCTATGCTGGAATATATCGTTCGCGCAGCGAAATGCGGTCAATGCTGCGGTGCAGCGGCCACTAGACTTTCAGGTAAGCGAGCGGCCGTTCCGCCCGCACCTCAACCGTCACCGCATCATGTCCGCGCATCCCACGTCCGCCGCCGCCGGCGCCGGCATCCGCAAGTTCCTCCCGTTGATCGGGGCCGTTGCCATCTGGGGTGGCAACTGGCCCTTGATGAAATTCGGCCTCGCCCACGTCAGTCCGTTGTGGTTCGCGGCGATGCGCTTCGGTTCGTCGGCGGTGCTCAGCATCGTGGTGCTGGCGCTGCTGGGACGCCTGCGCTGGCCAAATCGCCAGGAGTGGCCGCTGGTGATCGGGGTGGGCCTGCTGCAGATGGCCGCGTTCACCGCGCTCGCCCTGTGGGCGCTGCAGTACGTCGCGCCCGGCCGCGCCTCGGTGGTCGCCTATGCCACCGCCATCTGGGTCATTCCACTGGCGTCGCTGGTGCTCGGCGAACGCCCGTCGCGGCTGCAATGGCTCGCCACGGCGTTCAGCTATGCCGGGATCGCCGTGATCGTGCTGCCCGCCGTGAGCCAGTGGGAACTGCATACCGTGGTCGGCCTGGCCATGCTGCTGGGCGCGTCGCTGGCCTGGGCGATCAGCATCATCCAGCTGCGGGCCCATCGCACGGTGCGTCTCGGCGCCGAGATGATTCCCTGGGAATGCGCCATTGCCACCGCGCCGCTGGTGCTGCTCGCCGTGCTGCGCGATGGCGCGCCCGATGTGGCCGCGTTCGCCGAGATCTGGCCGGCCATCGCCTACACCGGCCCGCTGGCCACCGCGCTGACCTTTATCGTGGTGCTCAATGTTACGCAGTCACTGCCGCCGGCCGCGACATCCATCGCCATGCTGGGCGTGCCGGTGATCGGGCTGATCGTGTCGGCAGTGGCCTGGCACGAGCGCATCTCGGCCGACCTGTCGGTGGGCCTCGCGCTGATCGGCATCGGCGTCATCACCGCGGCCCTGGCGCCGCGGCGTGAAGTGGCGTGACGCCGCATGAGGTCGCATGAGGTCGCATGAGGTCGCATGAGGTCGCATGAGGTCGCATGAGGTCGCATGAGGTCGCATGAGGTCGCATGAGGTCGCATGAAACGGCGGGGGGCGGGGCCCCGCCGCCGCTCAGAGCGTCTGCGCGCCGCCGAGGATCACCGTGCTCTGCGACGACAGTACACCGCCGTTGCCATGCGCGATGGCGATGTTCGCGTCCTTGACCTGGCGCGCGCCGCATTCGCCGCGCAACTGGCGCACCGCCTCGATCAGCAGGAACAGGCCGTACATGCCCGGATGGCAATACGAGAGCCCGCCGCCGTTGGTATTGACCGGCACCGCGCCGCCCGGGGCGATACGGCCACCGCTGACGAACGCGCCGCCCTCGCCCTTGGCGCAGAAGCCGAGGTCCTCCAGGAACAGGATGGTATTGATGGTGAACGCATCGTAGACCTCGATCACATCCACGTCCCGCGCTGCGATGCCGGCCTGCGCATAGGCCATCTGGCCCGAGCGGATCGCGCCGGTGCGCACCAGGTCCGGCATGCTGGAGATGGTCTGGTGCGTGGTGACGTGCCCCGCGCCGAGCAGATAGACCGGTGGCTTGCGCAGCGATCTGGCACGCTCGGCCGCGGTCACGACAATGGCGCCGCCGCCGTCCGTCACCAGACAGCAGTCGCGGATCGTCAGCGGATAGCTGACCATGCGCGCGGCCAGCACCTCGGCCACGGACAGCGGCTGCTTCTCCCATGCGACCGGATTCAGCAGCGCCCACTGGCGCGCGGCTACCGCCACCTCGGCCAGCTGCTCGCGCGTGGTACCGAACTCGTGCATATGGCGGGCCGCCGCCAATGCATACGCGGACGGCGGCAGGAACGGCTTGTAGGGCGACTCGTACGGATTGCGTTCCGGTACGCTGGTGTTCTTGCGGCCGCCCGCGGAGCGCTGGGTACTGCCGTAGGCGATCACTGCCACCTGGCACACGCCGGCCTCGATCGCGCGCTGTGCCTGCGCGAGGTGCGTCATGAAGGACGACCCGCCGGTCGAGCTCGATTCCAGGTAAGCCTCGGGCCGCCCGAGATACTCGGCCAGCGCCAGACCGGCCAGGCGGCTCTGCGACGTGGCGCAGAACAGGCCATCGACATCGCGCATCGACAGGCCGCAATCGTCGAGCGCGCGGCGCACGCCCTGCGCCATCAGGTCGATCGGCGAAAAGCCGGGACCGACCTCGCCGAGATCGGATTCCGCCGCGCCGACGATGGCCGCGGCGCCGCGCTTGAATGTATGGGTCATGGTGCGGTAGCGGTAGCGGGTACGAACACGGGATAGGGATCGTCGTCGGCGGGTGTATGGACCCGGAAGCGGACGCGCAGGCCGATGGTCACGTCACGGGCCGGCAGGCCCTCCACGCGCGACATCATGCGAAAGCCCTCGTCGCAGTCGATCATGGCCACGTTATAGGGCTCGCCGCCGCGCGGATACACCGCCGTGGTGCTGTAGACGGTGCCAAGCCCGTCGCTGATGCGCCATTCGAGGCAATCCTCACCCGAGAACGGGCAGATCTCGCGCGGAAAGAACACCGCACGGCCGGCCACGGGGCTGAACTGATAGGCCAGTTGTCCCTTCCGCAGATGTTCCAGATAGACGGCGTACGGAGACGGTCGGTTGGCGGGCATCATGCCTCCCTGGCATACATCACCGAAATGGTCTCGGCCACCAGCGCGGGACGCTCGACGCCCTCGATCTCCATGGTGTTGCCGAAAGTCAGTCGCACGCCGCCCTCGATCGGCTCGTACTTCTCGAGCGAGCGATGCAGGCGGATACGGGCACCGCAGTACACCGGCGCGGTGAAGCGGACCTTGTTGGAACCGTAGTTGATGCCGCGCGAGCGCTCGCGCACGCGGCAGATTTCGGTGCCGAGATGCGTGAGCAGCGAAAACGTCAGCATGCCGTGCGCCATGGTGCGGCCGCCAGGCAGTTCGCGCCGGGCACGGTCCACGTCGACGTGGATCCAGTTGTCGTCGCCCGACACGCGCGCGAAATCGTCGATCCGTTGCTGGTCGATCGTCAGCCACTCGCTGGTGCCGAGCTTCTTGCCGACGTAGGCTTCCAGGTCGTAGGGGGTCTGCACTTCCATCGATGCGCTCCTCTGTAGCAGGTAGGGATTCAGGCCGCCAGCGTGGTGGACTGAGGGGACGGGGTGGCGGGAACGGTACCCGCCGCGGTAAAGCTGGCCAGGCGCCCGTCGATCAGGCGCCGTGCGTCCTCGACGATGCGGTGCACCAGCTCGGCACAGCTCGGAATGTCGTCGATCAGCGCCTGTACCAGACCGGCGGTCCAGATGCCGCCCTCCACGTCGCCCTGCTCGTACACGCCGCGCCCCTTGGCGCCGGCCACAATCGGGCCGATTTCGTCGATTCCCTTGCCGGCGCGCTCCATCGCGATCACGGTCTCGGCCAGCGCGGTGCGCGCCACGCGGCTGCTGTTGCGCAGACTGCGCAGGATCAGGCAGGTATCGCGCTCGGTGTTGGCGACGATGGTGCGCTTGACGTTCTCGTGCACCGGCGACTCCTTCGTGCACATGAAGCGCGTGCCCATGTTGATGCCTTCCGCGCCGAGCGCGAGCGCCGCCACCAGGCCGCGGCCATCGCCAAAGCCGCCGGAGGCGATCACCGGAATCCTTACCCTGGCCACCGTGGCGGGAATCAGGATCAGCGCGGGAATATCGTCCTCGCCCACGTGGCCCGCGCACTCAAAGCCGTCGATGCTGACAATGTCCACGCCAATCTGCTCGGCCTTGAGCGCATGGCGCGGGCTCGTGCACTTGTGGATCACCTTGATGCCGGCTTCCTTGAAGGCCGGCATATGCGCCTGCGGATTATTGCCGGCGGTCTCGACGATCTTCACGCCCGAGTCGATGATCGCATCGCGATACGCATCGTAGGGCACCGGTTTGAGCGTGGGCAGCATGGTCAGGTTGACCGCGAACGGCCGGTCCGTCAGCGAGCGCGTGCGTGCAATCTCGTCACGCAGCGCTTCCGGCGAGGGCTGGGTCAACGCGGTCAGCACGCCCAGCGCGCCCGCGTTGGACACCGCCGCCACCAGTTCGGCGCGGCCCACCCATTGCATGCCACCCTGGACGATCGGATGCTCGATCCCCAGCAGTCGGGTAATGGCGGTCTGCATCGGTCATGCTCCTTGTACGGTCACCGAGGGCCGATACGGACGGCACTCGGGATGCAGGATCAACTGGGCGCCAGTCATGCCCTGCAGGGTCTCGAAATCGATGCCTTCCGCGAGCCGGTCGACCACGAAGCCGGCCGACGTCACGCTGATCATCGCGAAGTTGGTATAGATGCGGTCCACGCAGCGCGCGCCCGTCAGCGGATAGGTGCAGCGCTCCAGCAGGCGCGGCGCGCCGTCCTTCTGGCAGTGCTCCATCAGCACCCACACGTTGGCCGCGCCGGCCGCGAGGTCCATGGCCCCGCCCACGCCGGGAATCTGGTCGGGCGCGTCGGTGGTCCAGTTGGCGAGGTCGCCGTTGGCCGCCACCTGGAAAGCGCCCAGGCAGGCGATATCGATATGGCCGCCGCGCACCATCAGGAACGAATCGCTGTGGCTGAACACCGAGGCCCCGGGCAGCAATGTGACCGGCGTCTTGCCCGCGTTGAGCACGTCGAGGTCCTCCTCGCCCGGCGGCGCCTTGGGCCCAAGCCCGAGCAGGCCCTGCTCGCTGTGCAGCAGCAGTTCGCGTCCGGCCGGCACGTAGTCGGCGATCATGGTCGGCAGCCCGATGCCGAGGTTCACGCAGCTGCCGTCCGGAATGTCGGCGGCCGCCACGCGCGCGATGTCCTCGCGGCTCAGTCCCTTGTTCATTTCACCTCCACGAGTCTGTCGATGAACACCGCCGGCGTGACGATGTGCTCCGGGTCGAGCGCGCCCAGCGGCACGATCTCCGCGACCTGCGCCACCACGAGCTTTGCCGCGCCGGCCATCACGGGATTGTTGATGCGCGCGCCACGGTGATAGACGAGGTTGCCCCAGCGGTCGCCGCGCAGCGCCTTGATCAATGCCACGTCGCCGGTCAGCGGTTCTTCCAGCACGTATTCCTCGCCGCGGATCATGCGTGTCTCCTTGCCCTCGGCCAGCCGCGTACCGGCCGCGGTGCGCGTGTAGAAGCCACCGATACCGGCCGCCCCGGCGCGGATGCGTTCGGCCAGCGTGCCCTGCGGCACCAGTTCGAGCTCGATCTTGCCGGCAGCATAGAGTTCGTCGAAGACGGTCTTGCCCTGCAGGCCGCGTGGAAACGAGCACACCATCTTGCGGATGCGCCCCGCGCGCATCAGGTCGCCCACGATATCCGGCCCGATGGTGGCGTTGTTGGCGACGATGGTCAGGTCCCGCGCACCGAGTTCCAGCACGCCGGCGAGCAGCTCCGCGGGCCGGCCCGAGGTGCCGAAGCCGCCCACCAGCAGTACATCGCCATCCTTGATACCCGCGACCGCGTCGGCCACGGTGTTGACGCGTTTGTCGATCATGGTTGGTCGCCTGCTCCGGTCAGTCGAGGTCGTTGCCCTTCATGTCCGCATTGCGGCGGGCACGGCGTGCGAGGTCCTCCAGGACCGGACCGATCGCATGCGGATCGTCGACCGGCGCCGCCTCGGGCCCCCGGTGCCAGCCTTCCAGCGCGGCCAGGATGCCACCGCCCACCTCGAATACGCGCCCGCTCACCTCACCGCTGTGTGCGCTGGCGAGCCATACCACCACGGGGGAAATCCAGCGCGGATGGCGCGCGGCGATCTCCTCCGGGGTCCGTTCGCGCAGACTTTCGGTCATGCGCGTCTGCGCATGCGGGCAGATCGCGTTGACGGTCACACCATAGCGCCTGAGCTCGCGCGCCGAGATGATGGTCATGGCGGCGATGCCGGCCTTGGCCGCGCCGTAGTTGTTCTGCCCGATATTGCCGAACAGGCCCGACGACGACGTGGTGTTGATGATGCGCCCGCCCACCGGGTCTCCGGTCTCGCGATGCAACGCGCGCCAGTAGGCGGCGGCATGGCGCGACGGCGCGAACGTACCCTTCATATGCACGTTGACCACCGCGTCCCACTCGTGCTCCTCCATATTGACGAGCGTGCGGTCGCGCAGGATGCCGGCATTGTTGACCAGGCCATGCAGCGCGCCGTAGTGCTCGACGGTGCTGTCGATCAGGTGCCTGGCGCCGTTCCAGTCGGCGATATCGTCGCCGTTGGCAATGGCCTCGCCCCCCGCGGCGCGGATCTCGTCCACCACGGCCTGGGCCGCGCTCAGGTCGCGCCCTTCGCCGTCGCGCGCCACGCCCAGGTCGTTGACCACCACGCGCGCGCCTTCGGCCGCCAGGTGGAGTGCATATTCGCGGCCGATGCCGCGGGCGGCGCCGGTCACGATCACGACACGGCCTGCGCAGAGTTTGTTCATGTCAGAGCTTCCTTCGCAAAGAAATAGTGGGTTCGGGTGCGGCTTGTCAGGTGCCGGCTTCCAGGTGCCGGCAGTGCCGCGCATCAGGTGCCGTCGCGCGCGGCAATGGCACGGTCCACGCCGAACGACGGGGTCCGCTTCTCCACATAGGCGCGCGTGGCCTCGCGGTGATCTTCGGTCTCGGTGCAGCGCACATGCCGCCACGCCTCGGCATCGAGCACCTGCGGCAGCGTGGCATGCAGCGCGTCGTTGAGATTGCGCTTCATGTAGCCGATGGCGGTACGCGGGCCGTGCGCCAGCGAGGTGGCCAGCCCGATGGTGGCCGCCGCGAGCGCATCGGCCTCGACCACACGCGTCAGCAGGCCCAGCGCGAGCGCGCTCTGCGCATCGAGCCTGGGCGAGGTGAGATAGAGTTCGCGCGCCTTGGCCATGCCCACCAGCCGCGGCAGGAAATAATGCGCGCCAAAATCCCCAGGCACCGCGACGTTGAGAAAGCCGGTGCGCAGCAACGCGGTCGGGTCGGCAAAGCGCATGTCGCAGGCGAGCGCCAGCGAGAGTCCCGCGCCGACCGCGGCACCGCGGATCATGGCGAGGGTGGGCTTGGGCATCGTATGCAGCAGCTCGGTAATGCCCGCGCGATGCCGCAGGCGCGCCACGCGCTGCTCGAAAGACAGCGCCTCCTGGCTCGCACCCGCCATGCGGGCGACGTCGCCGCCCGCGCAGAACGCGCCGCCCGCGCCGGTCAGCACCACCGCGCCCACGTCGGGGTCGGTGGCGGCCGTGCGCAAGGCCTCCAGCAGTTCCTCATAAAGCTCGGGACTCAGCGCATTGCGCCGCTCGGGGCGATTGAGGGTCAATACGAGTACCCCGTCGCGCGAATCCCGGATCAACTGAGGCGATTCGGCTCGATTGTCGGTCTGCACCGCTGTCTCCTGTCTTGTCGCGCCGCAAAAAACCACGCGGCGGTGGGTGGGTGCGACAGTCCGGGGCGATCGCCGCCGCTCTCGTCCGCCGCTTTTTTTCATGCTAAGGGAATCGCCGCATAGGGAGTACCCGCGGACGCCAATTAAACGTCCACATAGCGAGAAACGACCGGCGTAATCCCTGATCCGGCCGGGCCCGGGCGTGTTCAGCGCGGAGGTCCACGATATAGAATTCCTGTCATCGCAACCCGATATGCGATCGACATGCACAGCGCATGTGAGATACGGAGATGGAGATGAGTCCTGCACGTTCCGCCGCGTCGTCGAGCGCGGCCAGCGCCGCCGCCGGCACGCAGGCGCTGCACCGCGCCGTCGCACTGCTGCGGCTGATTACCGCGCATAACCGCACCGGCAGCCGCCTGGTCGACCTCTACCGGCGCAGCGGTCTCGAACGCCCGACCGCGCATCGCATCCTGCAGGGGATGATCGCCGAGCAGCTGATCCGCCAGGACAGCCAGACCAAGCGCTACTACCTCGGCCCCCTGCTCTACGAGATGGGACTGGCGGCCGCGCCCAAGCTCGCGCTGCGCGATATCTGCCACCCCTACCTGCAGGCCGTGGCGGAACATACCGGCGACACCGTCTTCATGACCGTGCGCTCGGGTTTCGACGGGGTATGCGTGGCGCGTGCCGATGGCTGCTTTCCGATCAAGGCGCACGTGCTCGATGTCGGGCGCCATCGTCCGCTCAATGTCGGCGCCGGCGGCCTGGCACTGCTCAGCGCGCTGCCCGACGAGGACGTGGCGCGCATCTGCCGCATCAATGTCGAACGCACGCAGCGCAAGAACCCGCGCTATTCCGAGGCCACGCTGCGCGCCGATCTCGCTGCCGCGCGACGCCGCGGCTATGCGGTGAACAAGGTCATGGACATGCCGCCGGTGCTGTCGGTCGGCATGGTAGTCCGCTATCCGGACGGCACGCCCGCGGCAGGCATCAGCGTCTCCACGCTGGCGTCACGGCTCGGCAAGGATCGCATCGACATGGTGGTGAGCTGCCTGCGCGATGCGGTGGCGTCGATCGAGGGCGAGCTCGCCCAGCTCGCGCAGCGCGACTGGAGCGAGCCAATCGACCACGGCGTGCCCCGTCTTGCCGAGCCCGATGCGAACCACCCGCACGATGCGGAGGCCGCGGAAGCCGGGTGAGGGCATCGCCGCCGTCATCAGCGTGCCGCGTGTGTGCAGCGCGGAAGTCCAAGTTATGGACCTGAATCTTCCATTTGCGCCGCCGCGGGTGTCCAAATCCGCGGCGTGACTGCGTAGACTTTCTCCATGCGGACCAGACGCCGCGTTCAAAAAATGGCGCGCCCCAAGGGCGACGGAGGAAGACGATGGAAGACAAGACGAAAGCCACCACGGCAGTGCTGACGCAAGCGGCCGCACCAACCACGACGATTGGCAGGCTTCGGGCCGCCCTGCGCGGCCTTGCCACCGGCGCGCTGCTGCTGGTGTGTGCCGGCACCGCCAACGCGGCATTTCCCGACAAGCCCATGACCGCCGTTTCGCCGTACGCGGCCGGCGGCGCCAACGACTTTCTGACGCGTCTGATGGCCCAGCGCATGGGCGACGTGCTCAAGACCAGCATCGTGGTCGACAATCGCGCCGGCGCCAACGGCATCGTCGGTGCGAGTTTCGTCGCCAAGTCCGCGCCCGACGGCTACACCATGCTGATGGGCAACAGCGCGACGCACGGCACCAATCCGACGCTCTACAAATCACTGCCATACGATCCCGAGAAGGATTTCGCGCCGGTCGGCATGGTCGGATCCGTGCCGATCGTGCTTGCCGTCAACGCCGCGCTCGGCGTGAACTCGGTGGCGGAACTGATCGCCTACGGCAAGGCCCATCCCGGCAAGCTCTCGTTCGGCAGCAGCGGCCTGGGCGGGACCGGCCACCTGTGCGGCGAGGCCTTCAAGGCCGCCACGCACCTGGACATGGTGCACGTGCCTTACAAGGGCGATGCGCCGGCGGCAACGGACGCGATGGGCGGCCAGGTGTCGATGGCCTTCGTCGGCGTGGCATCGGCGGCACCGCTGGTGTCGTCAGGCAAGATCAAGATCCTGGCGGTGGCAAGCGCGAAGCGCTCGGGGTCGCTGCCCGATGTACCGACCATGGCCGAGGCCGGCTTCAAGGACATCCAGTTCGCGCAGTGGTACGCGCTGTTCGTGCGCGCGGGCACGCCCAAGGCCACCATCGATACGCTCAACCACGCGACCAGGGTAGTGCTGACGCGCGACGACGTAAGGAAGAGCATGGCTACGCAGGGCGCCGATCCGACCTACATGACGCCGGACGAACTGAGCAAGTTCTACAAGTCCGAGATCAAGCGCTTCGCCACCATCATCCAGAGCCTCAACATCAAGGCCGAATAATCCGCGGACGACAGGGAGGCGCCGGGCGCCCCCACGGCACAGCCGTGGCGCGGCAGCCTCTAGCGCGCCGTCACGTCCGTGCCGGCCGGCCGCGCGGCGGCGCTGACCGGATAGTTGGCCACCACCACGCGCCGGTAGTCGCGTGCCACCACATACATCGGCAGCTTGCCGGCCAACGACTGGTAGGTATCGGGCGACATCACCGCCAGCGCGTGTCCATCGTGGCGCCAGAGCTGCGCGAAGGTGTCGAGGTCCGGCACCCAGCGCGATGGCTCGGCGGCCGTGCCAAAGCTCAGTTCGTCGGCCTCTCCCACCATCACCAGCGGATGCCGCACGTAAAACGGCAGCGTATGGTCGAGCATGCGCACGCCGTACAGGCGCATGCCCGGCGTCAGCACGCGCGCGACGGCCGGCGCGATATCGGCGCCCGACAGCGGCCGCGCCACCGTCTCGTAGCCGAGCAGCGCCACCGTGAACGCAAGGTACATGCCAAGGCCATATGCCGCGATGCTGAGGCTCAGGTGCCGCCGCGCGGCAATCCAGCGCGCCAGGGCGACCGAGAGCACCATCAGCGCGAAGGCCGCGGCAACCCAGATCGCATAGCTGCGATAGAAATGGTTCGGGATATGGTTGGCGCTCAGCGTGCCGACGATGGGGCTTGCCATCAGGCCCACCGCCGCAACCACGCCGGCCCCGGTGAGCTGGCGCGCCCAGCGCCGGGCGTCGAGGCGGTCGAGCACCACCGCGGCCACGATCGCGAGCGCCGGCACCACGGGCAGGATGTAGCCCGGCAGCTTGGAGTGCGACAGACTGAAGAAGATGAAGATCGCGATGGCCCACACGCCGGCCATCAGCACAGGCCGGAAACCGGCGGAGGCGGCACGCGACGCACGGACCTCGGCCCACATGCGCGGGAACAGTCCGACCCACGGCAGGAAGCCACCGACGATCAGCGGCACGAAGTACCACAGCGGACCCGAACGCGAGTGGATGTTCGAGGTATAGCGCTGCCAGTGCTCGTGAATAAAGAAGAAGTGCAGGAATTCGGGATTGCGCCGTGCGATCAGCCAGAACCACGGCACCGTCACCGCCAGCAGGATCGCCAGGCCCGCGCCCCAGTGCAGGCGCCGCCAGAGCGAGCCATCGCGGGCCACCAGCGAATACACCACCAGCACCAGTCCCGGCAGGGCCACGCCGACCAGGCCCTTGGTCAGCACCGCCACGCCCATTGCCGCCCAGCACGCGTACATCCATCTGCGGCGCGTGGCCGGCGTGGCGTCGGGATGCTGGGCCAGCAGCATGGTGGCAAGCACGCATGCCATCGCGCCGGCCAGCGTCATGTCGAGCGTGTTGAAGTGCGCGGCCGTGCTCCACATCGGCGCGGCCAGCAGCACCACCCCCGCAAGCCAGGCAGCACGCAGACCGAACCAGCGCCACGTGGCCAGCATCGTCATGCCGATACCGAGCAGGCCGGACAGCGCCACGCATAAGCGGGCCTGCCATTCGCCCACGCCGAACACCACATACGACAGCGCCGTCACCCACATGTGGAACGGCGGCTTCTCGAAGTACTTGAGCGCGTTGTAGCGGATCGTGACCCAGTCCCCCGTGGCCAGCATCTCGCGCGAGATCTCGGCGTAGCGTCCCTCGTCGGGACCGATCAGATGCCGCATGGCCAGCGTGCCGAACCACACCAGCAGCACTGCCGCCACGGTCAGGGCCAGCCACCACGTGGCGCGCGCGCCGAGGGCGGTCAGCCACGGTTCGCGCCGCGGCAGGTCGAGCGGTACCTCGGCGGCGACATGTGCGACATGTGCGGCGTGGGTGGCGTGAAGCGGGGATTCTGACATGGGGATGCGTGTGACCGCAGTTGAGCGCCGCGCACGCAATCCCGACCGCTATAGACTCTCGCCTGGATGGACCGCCGCGCGCGTTGCCGATGGCAAACTGCGCGCAGGTTAGGTGCCGAACCTTAGGCGTACATTAATTTGGATCAAACTGTTACGCTTGCGCCCTGCCCTCATCACAATTTGTTTGAAATCCTGGCTGAAATGAGAATCCTTATCGTCGAAGACGACCCCTTGCTTGGCGACGGACTGCAGCGGGGGCTCAAACTGATGGGGCATATCGTGGACTGGTTCGACAATGCCCCGGCAGCGGACCATGCGGCGCAGGTCATGCAGTACGACGCGGTGGTGCTCGACCTGGGCCTGCACGAGCACGACGGCGAGGCCATGCTGGCGCGCTGGCGCGCGCAGGGGCTGACCACCCCGGTGCTGGTGCTGACCGCGCGCGATGCGCTGCCGAGCCGCATCAGCGTGCTCGACGCCGGTGCCGACGACTATCTGGTCAAGCCCATCGCCATCGACGAACTGGCGGCGCGCCTGCGCGCCGTCACGCGCCGCGCCGTCGGCATGCCGGAGCCGGTATGGCGGCATGGCGCGCTCGAATTCCAGCCCGCCTCGCGCCAGGCGCGCTGGCAAGGCAGGCCGGTGGAGCTGACCAGCCGGGAGGCAGTGCTGCTCGAGTTGCTGCTGACCCATCCCAACCGCGTGCTGACGCGCGACTTTCTGCGCGACAAGCTCTATGCGTGGGACAAGTCGGCCGAGAGCAATACGCTCGAGGTGCATATCCACCATCTGCGCCGCAAGATTCATCCAGGCATCGTGCGCACGCTGCGTGGTGCCGGTTATGCGCTGGGCACACTGGAAGCGATCGGGGCCGATGCATGACGCTGCAACGTCGCGTGATCCTGGCGGTGCTGCTGGCCGCCGCGCTTGCCTGGACACTGACCAGCGCCATCATCTACATCAACGCACGCGAGGAAATCAACGAGCTTTACGACACCGCCATGGTCCGCATGGCCCAGCAGATGCAGGCCGTGCTGCCGGCGGTCGACGTCGGCAAGCTGCCGCGGCCGTCCACGGGTACGCCCGAGCCCGGCGATGAGGACCTCGGCGACCTCGGCGATGCGGATCTCGGCGACCTCGCCATCGCGGCCTGGCGCCCCGACGGCGCCCCGCTCCATATCGATCCCGATGGCGACCGCCTGCCGCGCGCGCCCCATGTGAGCGGCTTTGCCGAAACCGCTATCGACGGCGTGCCCTGGCGGCTCTACTACCTCAACGACCGCAGCGCAGGCTGGCGCGTATGCGTGGGCCAGTTGCTGGCCGAGCGCGAGGAACTGATCTATTCCTATATCCAGGCCCAGGTGCTGCCCTGGATCCTCGGGCTGCCGTTGCTGACCGCCTTGCTGATATGGGCGGTCGGGCGTGCGCTGCTGCCGGTGCGCACCCTGTCCGCCCAGATCGCCGCGCGCGCGCCGGACGACCCCACCCCGCTCGCCATGTCTGCCGTACCCGGTGAACTGGTGCCGCTGGTCGGCGCGATGAATCAGCTGCTGTCACGCGTGGCCGCGCTGCTCGAACACGAACGCCGGCTGACCGCCGACGCCGCCCATGAACTGCGCACCCCGCTGGCGGCCCTCAAGGCCCAGTGGGAAGTCGCGCGGCGCTCGCTCGACGAGGCGGAACGCGCGCAGGCCGGCGCGCGCGTGGAAGCCGGGATCGACCGCCTGAGCCGCCTCGTCAACCAACTGCTGACGCTGAGCCGCCTCGAACAGAATCTGGCCCCTCAGTCGGCGGTGCCCGCTGACTGGACCAGCATTGCCAACGAGGCGCTGTCCGATTGCCTGCCACTGGCGGAACGGCGCCATGTCGACGTCGAATTGCTGTGGCCGCCGGAGCGCGCCGTGCCGCTGCCGTTGCAGGGCGACCCCGCCCTGCTGGCCATCATGCTGCGTAATCTGCTTGACAACGCCATCCGCTATAGTCCGGCCCACACGCTGGTGACCATCTCGTTCATGCCCGACCGCATCGTCGTGACCGATCATGGCCCGGGCGTGCCCCCACAGATATTGCCGCGGCTGGGCGACCGCTTCTTCCGGGAAGCGGGGCGGCGCGAGCATGGCACCGGCCTCGGCATCTCGATCGCCCGGCGCGTGGCCAGCCTGCATGGCTTGCGCATCGACTTCGCCAATCGCACCGGGGTTGGCGAGAGCGGGCTGACGGCAACCATCCGATTCCTCAACGACGTTTCCTCCATAGCGGCCCACACATGACGACGGCAACAACGCAACACGAACGGCAGAGCGCCTGGACCGTTTTCCTGGTGTTCCTGCGCCTGGGCCTCACTTCCTTCGGCGGTCCGGTCGCGCACCTTGGCTACTTTCGCCAGGCCTTTGTGCAGCAGCGGCGCTGGCTTAGCGAACACGCCTATTCCGATATCGTCGCGCTCTGCCAGTTCCTGCCCGGCCCCGCCAGCAGCCAGGTGGGCATGGTGATCGGGCTCGCGCGCGCCGGCTACCGCGGTGCGCTGGCGGCATGGCTCGGCTTTACCCTGCCCTCGGCGCTGGCCCTGATCGTGTTTGCATTGAGCCTGTCGTCGTACGGCGCCGCCGTGCCGGCCGGCCTGCTGCACGGACTCAAGGTCGCGGCCGTGGCGGTGGTGGCGCAAGCGGTGTGGGGCATGGGCCGGGCGCTCTGCACCGATGGCGCGCGTCTGTCCGTGATGGCGGCGGCGGCAGTGGTGGCGTTGCTGGCGGCGTCGCCATGGATGCAGATCGGCGTGATTGCCGTGGCCGGGCTGATCGGCGCACGCTGGTTCCGCCATGCGCCGGCCGCCCCCCATGAACCCTTGCCGATCCGGGTCGGCCATCGCGCCGGCGTGGTGTTTCTGGTGCTGTTCTTTGCGCTGCTAGGTGGGCTGCCGCTGCTGGCGGAACTGTCGGGCAACGCCGCGCTGGCCATGGTGGAGGCGTTCTATCGCGCCGGCTCGCTGGTGTTTGGCGGCGGCCATGTGGTGCTGCCGCTGTTGCAGGCGTCGGTGGTGCCGACCGGCTGGGTCGACAACGACACCTTCCTGGCCGGCTACGGTGCCGCGCAGGCCGTGCCGGGGCCGCTGTTTACGTTTGCCGCGTTCCTCGGCGCCTCGATGCATATCGCACCGTCGGGATGGGCCGGCGGACTGCTTTGCGTGGTGGCGATATTCCTGCCGTCGTTCCTGCTCGTATTTGGCGCGCTGCCGTTCTGGGAACGTCTGCGCCGCAGCGTCGGCGCGCGCGCGGCGCTGGCCGGCGTCAATGCCGCCGTGGTCGGCCTGCTGCTGGCGGCGCTCTACGATCCGGTGTGGACCAGCGCGATCCATGCGCGCACCGACGTCGCGCTGGCCCTGCTTGCCTGGGTTGCGCTCACGGTATGGCGCGTGCCGCCGTGGCTGGTGGTGGCCGCGTGCGGTATCGCGGGGTGGTTGCTGGTCTGATAGCGACCGCGTGAACCACCGCACCGGCGATTCTCTTCGTCATGGCCGTCGCATCATTGCGGCGGCCGCTGCCGCGCTCGCCGTGGCCGGCTGTGCCGCCGCACCTGCGGCCGCGCCGCGGGGACCGGTGACCACCACCATCGATGTGGTCGAACGGGACTGGCATACGGACATCTGCGTGCGCACCACCGATGCGGGACCGGCGGTCTCCGCGTTTGCCGCGGGCTACCCGGGCTCGCACTTCCTGTGCTTCGGCTTTGGCGATCGTCACTATGTGCTGGCGCGCGAACGTAATGCGTGGACGCTGATCTCCGCGCTGCTGCCCGGGGATGGCGCCATCCTGCTGACGGTATTGCGCGATACGCCGGCCGCCGCGTTCGGCGCCGGCAATGTGGTTCGACTCGGCATCAGCGAAGCGGGCCTCGAGAACTTGCGCGCATTCCTGGTCAAGGCCGTGCAGACCGATGCCGCCGGCGCTGTCGTCAGGCTCGGCGAAGGGCCTTACGAAGGGGGGTTGTTCCTGGGCGCGACAGCCACCTACGCGGGCTTCTATACGTGCAATACGTGGACCGCGGAGGGCTTGCGCATGGCCGGCATTCCGCTGTCCGGGCCGGTACTGTTTGCGGGCGATGTCATGCGCCAGGTGCGCAAGCTCGACGGCGGCAGCTTGCCCCACCGCCCCTAGCACGGGCCCGGGGCGCAGATCGTGGTGGCACCCGGTGCCGGTGTCACCACCGTGGTGCGGTTAGGGGGATTCGGATCGCTGCTGCTGAACGAAACGCAGCCGGCAAGGGCCGCAGGCACCAGCAATAACAACAGAAGGCGGGTCGACATGACAGATCTCCCAAGTCGCGCTCGTGTGGGCCGGACACCGACCAGACGCCGACGCCGGACCACCCGCAGCCGCTCTTGAAAGAAGTATTGCAGGCGGGCCGGGCGCCCGCCATCGGCCCTTCTCCTACAAGCCCATGCCCGCCCTGCACTGCCGGCGTGCCGCCGGCTCCATACCGTCAGTCCACCAGCTGGCTTGCGCGCCGCTCGGCGTCCGCCGCGTCGCCCTTGACCGCGACCGCGAGGCGCTTGCCGTAGTCGGCGTCGGCCCGGTAGAAATGACTCAGCATGATCTGCCGGATCTCCGCGTTGCGTACCTGGCCCAGGTCCGCGGCGAGGTTGCCGATCAGGTTCTCCTGCTGCTGCGCCGACAGCGCGCGGTAGTAGTCGCCGGCCTGGCGGAAGTTCGCGGTCTTGCGGATGCGCTCCTGCTGGGTGCTGCCGACCAGCGGCGTACGCAACGCGCGGTAACGGTTGTCGTCGTGGAACGCACCGGCGGCGCGCGATGGCTGATAGTTGATATCGCCATGCGACCTGCCCATGTTGCCCGCGCCGTCCTGGTTGTAGTTGTTCACCTTCACGTGCGGCCGGTTGACCGGCATGCTCAGGTAGTTTGCGCCCAGGCGATAGATCTGCGTATCGGCATACGAGAACAGCCGGCCTTGCAGCATGCGGTCCTCCGACGGCTCGATGCCCGGCACCAGGTTGGACGGCGCAAAGGCCGACAGCTCGGTGGTTTCGAAGAAGTTGTCGGGCACCTTGTTCAACGTCATGGTCCCGAGCTTGCGGCTCGGCACGTCGGGCCAGACCTTGGTCGAATCGAGCGGGTCGAAATCGAAGCGGTCCAGCTCGGACGGCTTGAGGATCTGCGCGTAGAGGTCCCAGCGCGGATGGTCGCCGCGCGCGATCGCCTCATAGAGATCGCGCGTCAGGTTGTTGTTCTCGCGGCTCTGGATCTGGGCGGCCTCGGCCCGCGTCAGATACTTCTCGCCCTGGTGCGAACGCCATTCGAACTTGGCGTAGTGCACCTCCCCCCGCGCGTTGACCAGCTTGAAGGCGTGCACGCCGTTGCCGGGCATCATGCGATACGAGGCCGGAATACCGAAGTCCGAATAGAGCCGCGTCAGCATGTGCGTGCTTTCCGGAACATGGCTGAAGAAGTCGAAGAAGCGGTTCGGATCCTGCAGGTTCGTCACCGGCGACGGCTTCAGTGAATGGATCATGTCGGGGAACTTGATGGCATCCCGGATGAAGAAGATCGGCGTATGGTTGGCGACGAGGTCCCAGTTGCCCTCCTCCGTATAGAACTTGGTGGCAAAGCCGCGCGGATCGCGCACGGTCTCGGGCGAGCCCGACGGATGGACCACGGTGGAGAAGCGCACCACCACGGGCGTACGCTTGCCCGGCGCGGACAGGACCTTGGCCGCGGTCAGATCGGAGAAGTCGCCGGCGGCAACGAAATCGCCCTCGGCGGCGGTACCACGTGCATGCACCACACGCTCGGGAATGCGTTCGCGACCGAAGCGCTGCAGCTTCTCGATCAACTGCACGTCCTGCAACAGGGTCGGGCCGGACGGACCCGCGGTCTGAGAGTTCTGGTTATCGCCCACCGGCGCGCCATTGTCGCGCGTCAGGGTCCGGGCGGTGACGGGAAGCGACAGGCTGGCGGCCACGGCCAGCACGGTCATGCGGTAACGAAATGCGGATTGCTGCTTCATGGGGGATCCTCAACTGCGTCGCGTTCTGCGACCAACGAGGGGGCGCGCCGTGCATCTTAGTGTTGGCGCCTGCGCGCAGGCCATTAGATTGTTGCAATACCCGGCATGGCCCGCGACTATGGTGACAAGCCGCTTGCGTTGTCACAAATAAATAGAGCCGTCCCAAAGACGGCTCAGATCCCCGCGCAAGCAAAAAGGCGCTACCGCCCATTCCCCGGCAACCTCTGCGGGCCGCCATGGAAACCTGCCGGAACAGTAGCGAAGTCAGGCCGCGGCAACCCCTCCGGTTGTCCCATGTCGTTCCGACTTATCGGGCACAGCCTGACCATGCATGCGATTGTGACAACGAAATGTTTCATGCCCATGAAGGCGCCGTGACGTAAAACGCCCCACCCGAATCCGGGTGGGGCGCTGCGCGTTTTCCGCCAGGCGCGCGCATGGCGCGCGGCCGCTCAGAAGCGGTGACGCACGCCGAGCAGCACGCCGGTCTGATTGGCGCCGGCCACCGCGGTGCCGGCACCCGACAGCCCCAGGTTCGAGCCGTCCTTGTTGCGGGTGTAGCCGACGTTGAGGTAGGCATCGGTACGCTTGGAGAACGCGTAGTCGGCCGACAGCACGAACATCCACGGATCGGCACCGCTGTTATGGGTGTCCGTGTAGTACGCGGCGCCGGTGAGCGACAGCGCCGGCGTGAAGCGGTACAGGCCGCCCAGCCAGTAGACGTTATTGCGCACGGTGGCAGCGGTGGCCGAAGCCGTACCGTCGTCACGCATCCAGCGATAGCCCGCGAATACCTTGGCCACGGTGAAATCGTACGAACCGCCGACCGCGAGGCGCTTGGCCGAGCGATCGTCCAGTGCCGCGGTGGCGCCCTGGAACTGGTCGTAGGCAACGCCCACCGACACCGGGCCGGTGGCATACGACACACCGCCGCCGAAATTGCGCGCGGCCTTGGCATCGCCCGGGATTTCGCCGTTGTTGTCGCGGCCGGTGCTGTAGAACGCGGTGCCGGTCAAACCGCCGAACTTGCCGGTGTACTTGATGGCGTTGTCGGCACGGCCATTGAACAGCGAGTCGACCGCGTTCAGCGAGTAGCGCGTACTCACGGCCATCGGATCGTAGGCACCGAACAGGTCGTACAGCGCGTTCTGCTGACGACCCAGCGTCACCCCGCCGAAGTTGCCCTGCAGGCCGACAAAGGCCTGGCGGCCGAACAGGCGGCTGCCCTGGCCGGACAGGCCGGTGTCGATATCGAAGCCCGACTCGAGGGTAAAGATGGCCTTGAGACCGCCGCCGAGATCTTCCGCGCCGCGCAGGCCCCAACGCGAACCCGACATGTTGCCGGAGGTCACGCGTGCCACGGTGCCACCGTTGCCACCCGGCACGTGCGTCGCGACTTCGACGCCGGCATCGACGATGCCATACAGCGTCACGCTGGTGGCGGATTGCGCGAACGCGCCGCCGGAGACGACGCAGGCACCCGCTGCCGCCGTCAAAGCTAGGAGAGCTTTCTTCACTTGTGTTCTCTTTTTGTTGATACGAGGAGATACGCCCCCCGCCCCGGCTCCGGTGCGCGATGGTGGCCCCCCGTCCAGCGCGCGCCAGGACCGGGTCGTCCTGGGGCGCGTCGAATTGTTGCGAATCAATGTGTAACTGGTATGTCGCCGCCAGCCCGCGATACCCCTCGCTGGGGGCATATGACGCGAACACAGCGGCGCGCCACGCGGTCCGGGCCGTGCGATTTGGTACGATGCGGGGTTTTCGTTTTGATGGCGTGCGACCCCGGCGGCGGATGTGACCCGGCGTGGGCATGCCAGCGTCATGCGCCTGGATCCGCTCAAGACTTTCGCCTCTCACCTCGCCGCGCGCGTGCCTGCCGCTACTGCCGCACGTCTGGTCGCCCGCCTTGCCCCGCACCTGCAGCGCCTGCGCCACCCGACCCGCCGTGGCGTGCTGCTGGCCGTGGCCGCCATACCCGTTGCGTTCCTGATCTATGTGCTGCTCCTGATTCCCTTCACGCCGGGCATCAGCGATATCCGCAAGGCAAAATCGGAGCAACCCGCGCAGGTGCTGTCGGCCGATGGCAAGCCGCTTGCGGTCTACCGCTGGGCCAACCGGGACTGGGTCGGGCTGGCGGACATCTCGCCGCACGTGGTCGATGCCCTGATCGCCACCGAGGATCATCGCTTCTATCGGCACCACGGCATCGACTGGCGGCGCACGGCATCTGCCGCGCTGCACACGTTCTCGGGCGATCGCCAGGGCGGCTCGACCATCACCCAGCAGCTCGCGCGCAACCGCTACCCCGACGAGATTGGACGGGCCCCGACGCTGACGCGCAAGCTCAAGGAAGCCATTACCGCGTTCAAGATCGAGGCGCTCTATTCCAAGGACGAGATCCTGGAGACGTACCTCAACACGGTACCGTTTCTCTACAACGCGTTCGGCATCGAGATGGCCGCGCGCACCTACTTCGACAAATCCGCCGACAAGCTCGACGTGCTGGAAGCCGCCACGCTGATCGGCATGCTCAAGGGCAACAGCTACTACAACCCGGTGCTCAATCCCGAGCGCGCGCTGGAGCGGCGCAATATCGTGCTGGCCCAGATGGTCAAGCGCGGCCGGCTCGATGCATCCAGGCTGGCGGCACTCAAGCGCCGGCCGTTGCGCATCGACTTCGAGCGCCAGGTGGAAGCGCCTGGCCCGGCTCCGCATTTCGCCCGGCAACTACGCAAATGGCTGATCGCGTGGGCCGACCGTCACGACTACAACCTCTACACCGATGGTCTGGTGGTGCGCACCACCATCGATTCGCGCCTGCAGGCCATGGCCAACCAGGCCGTCACACGCCAGGGCAATCAACTGCAATCGATCGCCAATGCGGCATGGGCGCCGCGCGCGGGCTGGGGCGAGAATCGCGCGCTGGTGCAGGCCTTCGTGCGCGAGAGCGCGGAATTCCGCGCGGCGGTAGCGGGCGGCGAGGCCGAAGACGCGGCGCTCAAGCGGCTGCTCGCCGACAGCAAGTTCATGCAGGCACTGCGCCAGTCCAAGACGCGCGTGCAGGCCGGCTTTCTTGCGCTCGACCCCGGCACCGGCGAGGTTCGCGCATGGGTGGGCAGTCGCGACTTTATCGACGACGCGTTCGATCACGTGCAACAGGCGCGCCGCCAGCCGGGCTCGACGTTCAAGCCGTTTGTCTATGGGGCCGCGTTTGCGGCGGGCGAGACCCCCGACGATACCTTCGTCGACCAGCCCGTGGAGATGGTGCTGGCCGGCGGCGAGATCTGGCGCCCGACCGACGAATCGCCAGCCACCGGCCGGCCGATGACCCTGCGCGACGGGCTGGTCTATTCGAAGAACACCATCACCGCGCAACTGGTGCAGCGGGTCGGCGTCGACCGCGTGGCACGGCTCGCCCGCGCGATGGGCGTACGCGACAGCCATCTGGAAGCCGTGCCCTCGCTTGCGCTCGGCACCAGCCCGGTCACGCTGAAGGAGATGGTCAGCGCATACGGCACCATCGCCAACGGCGGACGCTATCTCGCGCCGCTCATGGTCTCGCGTATCGAGGATCGCGCCGGCAATGTGCTGGCGGAATTTCATCCCGCGCGTCCGGAGCGCGCGCTGGCGGCGGCCGCCAACCACACGCTGCTCGACGTGATGCGCGATGTGATCGACCGCGGCACCGCCACCGCGATCCGCACCCGCTATGGCATTCGCGCGGACGTGGCCGGCAAGACCGGCACCACGCAGGACAACACCGATGGCTGGTTCATCCTCATGCATCCGCAACTGGTGGCCGGGGCCTGGGTCGGCTTCAATGACAACCGTGTAACACTGCGCAGCGACTACTGGGGCCAGGGAGCGCACAGCGCGTTGCCGATGGTCGGCGACTTCTACCAGCGCGCGCTGCGTGCGCGTGCCATCGACGGGCGCGCGCGTTTTGCCGAGAACGACGACAAGGGCTGGTTCTCCGCCATGACGGGGCACGTGCACGGCTGGTTCCAGACGCTGTTTGCGGCGTCGAGCCCCCGCGACGATACGCCGGCGGCACCGCGGCCCAGCCCGCGCCGGCCGGTGCTGCCCGATACGGAGGCCGAGGCGATGCCGCCGCCGGCAGCCTCCGCGCCGGCGCCCGATCCCAACTACGCGCTCGATGCGGGTGAGGTCGTCGAGGCGGTACCGGCGTCGGAAGCGCCCGCCAGCGCGCCGCCAGCGCCAGCCGGCCCGACCCCGGTGCCCGCGCTGCCCGCGACCCCATCCTCGCCATCGCCGCCGCCGTCCGATGCGGGCCCCTCCGCCGGCGACACCGCGCCGGCGCCCTCGGCGCCCACCCAATAAGCCTGGCGCCGGCCCCGCGCGCGGTCGCGGCGCGGGCCTCCGGCAGGCTCCGCTACCCCCTTGGCGCGCTTGCGCGCGCCCGCTCGCGGCACGGCCGGCGTGGGGTCGGGCCGGTAGGGATAGCGCGCCTCCAGCGCCGCGAATTTTTCCTGCAGGAACGCGATCATGCGCCGTTGCCGCAGCGACGGATAACGGCTCTGCAGAAATACCAGCTGCACCGGCATCGGGTCGTGCGTCCAGTCCTGGAACAGGTGCACGAGCCGGCCGGCCTCGACATCGGCGGCGACGTCGAACCAGCTCTTGTACGCAATGCCGTGGCCGGCCAGCGCCCAGTCGCGCACGATGCCGCCATCGTCGCTCATGCGCCGGCTGCTGATTTCCACCTCGAGCAGGGTTTCGCCGGAGCGGAACGGCCAGCGCACCCGCGTCTGCCCGCCGGGACTCAGGCAGATCACCTCGTGCCGCTCCAGTTCGCTCGGATGGGTGGGTGTGCCGGCGCGCGCGAGATAGGCCGGCGCGGCCACCGCGACCCGGCGCAGCGTGGTCAGTTGCCGGCGCACCAGGCGCGAGTCCTCCAGCCAGCCAACGCGTACCGCAAGGTCGATATTGCTGCGATAGAGGTCCGTCATCGAATCGGATATCGCCAGCTCCAGCGAGACCTGCGGATGGAGGGCCAGGAATTCGTCGAGCCACGCGCGCAGCCACGAGCGGCCCATATCCGAAGGGGCCGATACGCGCAGCGGCCCGGCCAGCACCTCGCGATGCTCGGCCAGCGCGCCTTCGCCCTCCTCCAGCGCCGCCAGCGCGCGGCGCGCCGCCTCCAGGAAGACGCGCCCTTCCTCGGTCAGGCGCATGCGGCGGGTGGTCCGCGCGAACAGGCGCGCGTTGAGCCGTTGTTCGAGCCGGATCAGTGCGGCACTGGCGGTCGCGGCGGTACGGTCGAGTTCGCGCGCGGCGGCGGACAGGTTCTCCAGTTCCGCGGTACGCACAAACAGCCGGAGATCGTCGAGGGAATACATGGAATGGGCATACGCCAGCCGGAAACCGGCAGCCATTATCCCCGATCCGCGCGTGCGTGCCGTCAGCCGCCGGCGCTGGCCCGGCAGGGCGTGGAGGGTTCGGCGACGGCGTCGCCGGGCAATACCGCGATCGGTCCCGAACGCAGCGCCTGCAGCGATGCCTCGGACAGCGTCAGCGGGGGCTCGGCGGTGGGCCGCGCCAGCAGGTAGCCCTGCGCATAGTGGAAGCCGATATCGCGGCAAACCAGCAGGTCCGCTTCGCGCTCGATGCCCTCGGCGATCAACCCGGTCTTGCTGATGCTGCCCAGCTTGCACAGCGCGCGGAGCGCTTCCAGCTGGAACGGCGACTCGGCCACGCCGTCCACCACCTCGCGCGCCACCTTCACGTAATCGGGCTGCAGCTTGATCCATTGGCCAAGATTGGCATGGCCGGTGCCATAGTCGTCGAGGGCAAACTGCGCGCCGCGGCTGCGAATGCCGGCGATGGCCTCGGCCAGCGTCTCCAGCGAGCCCAACGGGGCCTGCTCGGTCAATTCGATCACGATGCGGGTCGATGGCATGCCCTGGCTTTCCAGGAATGCGCGCACCTCATGGCGGCTGTCGTCGATTTCGCGAATCGAGTCGGCGCTGTAGTTGATGAACAGCTTGCCCGGCAGCCGGGCGCGCATGAACGCGGCAATCGCGATGCGCGAGGCCAGCCGCTCGAGCCGCACGAGGCAACCCACGCGCGCGGCTTCCGTAAACAGCGCGACCGGATTCTCGAGCGCCGTGCCCGTGGGACCGCGTATCAGCGCTTCATAGCCAAGCACCTCGCCATTCGCGAGCGACCCGATCGGCTGGAACACCGGCCGCAGGCGTTGTTGTTCGAGGCATTCAGCAATGGTGGGCGTAGGGGATCGCGACAAGGCATGCACTCATACTGGCTGTGGATCGTGCTGTGGGCAAATGCCACTCCCACATGATGCTATCGGTCTTTGCGGGGGCCGTCTTGATATCCCACCGCCGTGGGGTAGACGTCACACGGCACCGCGGCCTTCGATTTGCCTAGAACTGGAAGCGGGTGATCGAGCAAAGCGCCCCTGCGCCGATCTCGCGCGTATCGTGCAGTTCCGATTCCTTGCCGAGGGCATCGAGCAGTGTCTGGCGCGGGACTTCGGTGTGGCGATCCTCGCTCCCGTGTACGTGATCCAGGGTGGAAAGCACCGTGATCAGCCGTCCTTTCATTGATTTTCCGCCGCGGGCGGCAAAGCCGTTCCACAGCGTCCGGGGGGTCGCGTTGCGGCTGCCGTGATGGCCAACCTTGTAGAGGCTGACATCCGCCAGACGCGCCACGGTGTTCGGATCCGACAACGCATACTGCCAGTTTTCGATCTGCGCGTCCCCCGGAAACAGCACGAATTTGCCCTTCACCTCAAATAGCAGGATCACGCTCGTGTTGTTCATCTGACCATCGAGGATGCGAACCACCGACAACAGGTTTTCGGCCTGCTCCCGTTGCGCCTGATACCGGTACCAGCGCATGTCCCACGGATGGCGGCTTTCCACGTATGCGGGAAACAACGCGGTCGTGGCTGCCTGTCCGGCGCGGGCAATGCGCCCGCGCCTGGCCCAGAAATCCGCGCGCGCCCCCATGAGTTGCCAGAACTCGTCGGCGTTGGTCTGGCTCTGCTTGCGTATGGCGGCGTGCTGCGTCAGGGTCGGCGGGCCCAGCACATGGGTCTTGACCCCCGGCAGGATCTTCTCCAGTCCCGACTTCTCGCCGGCATGGACATACCGGCTCGTGCGCCCCATGGTGCGCAGATTCTCCACCGCGTCGCGATTGGGCAGATCGTTGTCGTCGCCGAGGAACGCCAGTTGCGCCCGGATCGCATCGAGATGCGTGCCGCGCAGGCGCGCGCTCGCGGCTTTCACGTAACCGGCAAACCGGTTCATGTCGTCGAGCATGACCAGATGCGCGCGCGTCGCCTGGCGCGGCCGGTTCCGCGTCGCGCCGGTGGGCGCCGTCGCATCGGCCCGGGCGTCCGGATCCTCGGTCCACGGCTGGACCACGAGATCGGGCCGCAGCTCCCGGATGATTTGCCCCGGCCCTTTTCCGCCCGCGCGCGCGAAGCCGCTGATGTGGTCCTTGTGCCGGTGCGTCGCCACCACCGCGTCCAGCTTGCCCCCACACGCTTCCCCGATCGACCGGGCGATCTCGAGCAGGTGTTTTGCCATGTCCTTGCCCGCGGGCGCCCGCGTGGTACCGAAGTCGATCAGGATGTGCCTGACTTCCTGCGCATAGTGGAACGTCAGCAGGAAGCAGTCGCCGAAGCCCACGTTATAGCTGCGCAAGGTCAACCCGCTCGGGCCTGGCTTCGCGCCGGCATGCTTCGAGGTCATGCTACCAGCCTCCCTTCGCCGGAAATGCCGGCCGCAGTTCGCGATCGCGATGCATCGCCGCGATGCGCGCGGTGACGGATTGCGGTTGTTCGAAATGACCGTGATCCCACAGGCTTTGCAGCCGCTCGGTCTGCTTCGCGCTCGTCACCCCAGTGCCGACGTGAAACTTCAATAGTCCATACTCGTTGAAGACCAGGGTGCCGCCGCCGAACAGATGGATCAGCCTGGCGGTCGGCATGTCGGCGGGCCTCCTGATGCCGAGCGCGGCCAGCTCGCTCGCATAGACCGTCAATTGCTGGATATATTCGACCACCGTTTCCCGCAGGATCGTGTCGTCGTTGCCGACCCGTACCACCGGCCGCACCGATGTGACCCGCGTAAAGGCGTCCGGATGTATGCCCAGCGCCCGCTTGTTCTCCCACACGAAGCGGAACACCTCGACGGCGTCGCGCTGCATGCGCTCGAAATGCGTGCCCAGCAGGCTAAATTCGCTCGCGCGCGGCGGCTGCCACGCGCCATCGGTCCGGGTGTTGCTGGCGGGACCGACACCGAACGCTTCGAACGACGCGCGCAGCGTCTCGCGGTAGCGGTATTTGCCGTCGTTCGGGTGGAGTTGCATGTCCGCGGTCAGGACACCGCTGAGATAATCGCCGAAGGTCAGGTCGACGGGCGGCATATAGTCCAACGCGCGAATCAGTATGCGCAACAGATGCCTCGCCGCCGTGACGCCCTCCTCCACCACCACCGAGCGCGCCACCCCGCCCGGGCTCGTCCTGACGATCGGCCGCAGCCGGCTGACCCACACATCGAAGAACGCGTGCAGGACGATCGCAACCAGCAGCTCGCCGCGGTCATGCGCCTCCTGGAAGCGCTCGCTCCGATAGAGCGACGGGTCCGGCCTGATCTTGAGCGACGCGCGCAATGCGGATCCTGGCACGCCGCTGAGGGCCGCTCCCATCTGCTCCGCCAGCGTGGCGAAACGCGCGCCGCTCAGTTTCCTGGCGGTAAGATTCGCCACGGGGATCAAGCCGCCGGCCGCTGCCAGCGGCTCGAGCAGCCAGTCGATGATGGCATCGCGCTTGAAGACCGACAGCAGCGCGACGATATCCGAGTAGCCCTCGTGAAACGCCGCCTGGTCCGGCGACGATGGCAGCAGGTAATAGGGCCGCAGTCCATCGAGGAGCGCGTGCGTGGTTTCGTGAACGACGATGTCGTGCGACAGGCACGTGTAGACGGGATTGCCGCCGGCGTCGGGGAAATAGCCAAAGTTCAGGCTCTCGGACTCGCGCGAATAATAGGCGTTGGCGTCGGCAAACGCGTGCGGCGCCACCTTGATCTGGTGGCTCGGCATATCGAACCCCCAGGGCACCGTGCGTCCGAGCGCGCCTTCGAAGGTCTGCAGCGTCGCCATGGTAATGGCATAGACATTCTGCTGATGAAAATGCGGGTTGTTCACCAGCTTGTCGATGTCGGTCACGTCGACGAAGGGATCGGTGTCGAGGTCCTTGTCGCGGGACCGATAGAACGTGTCGCTGGAGGCGTCGTAATCGATCACATGGACGCGAAACCCCTTGGGCCCCCGCTCCATGCGTTCCGCCGGCAAGCTGACCGTGGTCGTCAGGGCCTTGCCGCCGGGGCCGAGGATGGCGGGATCCTGCGCCAATATGGTCCATTCCCGCATGGGGACGTCGTGCCTGACGACGTCATGCGCGCTACCGCTGGCGGATCGTGGCGACACCATTTGCGCTCCTCCCACTTATCCCGTTTGATCTGGTCAGGCGGCTGGGACTCGCTGTCGATGGCCTGCCGGCATGGTCGGGCGCGAGCGATGGCGACTACGGGCCAATTCAATCAGTTTTTGGCTATTCAAACAGTAAGGCAAGATCCGCACGGAGGTATCCCCCGGAAGTGGGGCCAGGGCCGACGCCGGGCCCCGGGGCGCGACCTTGGGCAAGTTGCTAGACCAGCCCCAGATCGCGTGGCCGCGTGCCTGGGAATACCTGCGCCAGCCGGCCTGCGTCGAGCCCGTACAGGCGCTGGAAGATCCCGCCCAGCAGCGCGCGGTAGTCGTTCAGCACGGGCCAGTCGCGGTCCTGGTTGAGGGTCGCGCGCGTGACCGCGACCTGTTCTCCGGCCAGGCGGCCGCCGCGTACGGTGCCGCCGGCGACCCAGTAGACCGTGCCATGGCCATGGTCGGTGCCGCGCGTGCCGTTCTCGCGAAAGGTACGGCCGAACTCGGAGATGGCCACCACGGTGGTCTGTCCCCACCTTGGACCCATTTCCTCGGCAAAGCCGGCCACGCCGCGGCCGAGGTTGTCGAGCAGGTTGGCCAGCTGGCCTTGCGCGCCGCCTTCGTTGACGTGCGTATCCCAACCGCCGACGTCGATGAAGCCGACATTGAAGCGGTCACGCATCAGGCCGGCCATGCGCCGCGCCTCCTGCTCGAAGCCGCGCGCGGATAACGAGCGGCGGTTGGCCGCCTGCATCTCCTCCATGCGGGCCGCCATCGCGTCCTTGCCGTCCTCGCCGTGCATGCCGCCCGTGGGGACCATGCCACCGCTGCCGGCCATCGCGGCCGGCCCGCGTCGCATCGCCTCGGCACGGTCGGCCACGGCCTGACGCAGCTCGAACCCTTCCGCGATCACGGACTCGAACCGTGTCCCCTCGTACATGCTGGCCAGCAGCCGCGTCTGGCGCGCATCGAAGGGCGTGCGTCCGGTACCCTTGAGCGAGACGTTGGGCACGTTGGCGGCGCCGCTCAGCACCATCGGCAGGCCATCGGTAAACGCCACCGGCGCGGCCTGCCCGCCCATCGCCTGTGCCAGACGGTTGAGAAAGCCGCTGCCGTGCGCGAGCGCCGCGGATGCGGGCGGCTGGCCCTGCGTTGCATCGGCAGGCGGCACGCCCGCTTCGATGCCGTCCTGCGTCTCGAAATGGCTGCGCGACAGATCATCGGTGCCGGCAAACGGCACAAAGGCGAGCTGGCCACGCTGCCACAGCGGCAGCATGGTCGCGCCGAGCGCGGGGTGCAACGCCCAGCCATCGGTGCCGAGCGACAATGCGGCCGCCGGATCGGCGGCATCGGCGGACGCCACCGGGCGGCGGATCGCGATATGGGGTCGGGCCGCATAGTAGAACTCGCTGCCCGCCGGCACCAGCACGTTGGCGGCGTCATAGCCGCCGCGCAGGAAGATCAGCAGAAAGCGTGCGTCGGCCTGCGCGGGCAACGCATACACGCGCGATGCCACGCCCGGTAGCGCCAGTGCGAGGCCGATGCCGCCCGCACGCTTCAGCCAGTCACGTCGTTGCATGGACTTGTCTCCTGCCATGATGGTGGTCCCTTCGCCGCTGCCCTTCGCTGTCGCCGCGCATCGCTTCCCCCTCGCCCGCGCCCCCCACCGCCGCCCCCCCAACGCCACCCCCTCACCGCTGCATCCACTCGGGCGAGCTCAGCAAGATGGCGTTCCATTCCGCGGGCGAACTCGCCTGTGCCAATGCCGCGCGCGTCGCCGGACCCAGCGTGGCCTCGATCCACGCGTGGAACAGCCGCTGGTCGGCCAACGGCTTCTCGCGCCGCGCCGCCGATCTGCCGTCCTCGCCGACGAACCATCGCGCCGGACTCGCGCCGAGCGCGCGCGCGATCTCGAAGCGCCGCATCATCTGCCCCGAACTGGACCACGCGCTCTCGGCAAGCGGATAGCCGTCCGGCGCCACGTGGCCATAGAGCGGCTGGCCAAGCTGGTTGAGCCAGTTCATGACCGGCCGCAGATTGCCGAGCATATGGCCGTCGTCAGCCAACCGCAGCGACGACAGCACGAACACCGTCGGGTCCTTGAACTTGCGCGCCGGCGAGCGCAGCACGGCGTCGAACTCGGGCGCCAGGAACATCGTGGTCAGGACCGCGCCAATATCGCCATCGCTACGCGTAAAGGTGGCGGCCATGCGATCGAGCAGCGCCGGCGGCGGATGGTCGGAGACGAAGTAGGCGGCCAGCCGGGCCGAGACAAAGCGCGCCGTGGCCGGGTCGCGGCACAGCATGGTCACCGCCTGCTCCACCTCGGCAAAGCCGGCCGGCGCGATGCGCTGCCCCAGCAGCGTCTTGGCACCGAAGTCATGACGATTCGGATTGAACTCGAACGCCCCGTCGGTCCGGTACCACGCCGCCCGCTGCGTCGCGAGGCGCGGCGGCTCGCCGCGTACGTTCACGCCCACACCGGTCAGCACGCGCGCGAGCTCCTGCACGTCCTGCTGCGAATAGCGCGAGCCGCTCGGGCCGCCGGCAACGCCGAGCGTATGGCGTTCCATCAGCTCGCGCGCATAGTTCTCGTTGATGCGGTTGACCGCGCTTTGCGCGTTATCGAGGTAGACCAGCATCGCCGGCGACGTGACCGTGGCCATCACGAGATCGCGGAATTTTCCCAGTGCATGGGGCCGGATGGCCCGCTCCTCATACTCGGGCAGCAGCCAGCGCACCTGCCCCTTGCCGGCATATACGTTGAAGTGATTGAGCCAGAACCACGTCATCTGCTCGCGCAACTGCGCCGGCGAATACAGCGCGCGTAGCAGATGACGCTCGGCCGTCGCGCGTTCCAGTTCGCGTCCCTGCCGGTTCAGGGCCTGGCGTGCCTGCTGCTTTTCGTCGGCATCGGTCAGCGCGGCGATGCGCTGCCGCTCGGCGCGCACCGCCTGGATGCGTTGCGCCCCGTCCTGTTGCCAGTCCGGCAGCGCGGCAAGCGCGGCCGCGAGTGCCGGCGGATCGGCCAGTGGCATGTCCAGTTGCGCCGCGAGATAGCGTTCGCGGCCGATTTGCTGCAACCGGGCGAGGCTGGCCTGGTCGGCGCCATAGCTGACGGTATTGAGCCAATGGAGATCGGCGGCGCGTTCGGCCGGGTCGGCTGGCGTGGCAACCTGGGCGCACGCCGCCAGCAACCCCGCGCCGAACAGTGACACCCACTGTGCCACCCGCAGCGACACCCGCGGCGGCCCCCACGCGCGCGCGCATGCCAACCGGTGCGCCGCCAGCATGACGCCAGGTATGGCGCGCCGCAAGACACCGGGCCTGGATAACCTGGACACCTGGGGTGACCGTGGGCCCGGCGCGGACCGTGTCGGGGAAAACCCTTGCCCGGAGCTTGCCATGCGGAATCCTTGTGCGCGGTTGGCATGCGTGCTTTGACGGCCGAGATCCCGATTGGTTGACCGGCGACGGCAGCCACGATGTTACGGATCGTTTCATCGACGCGCGTCGTGGCCGCGAAACAAACGTCAGCTAGCCCCTCGCGCCGTCACGGGCTTGTCACACAGCCGGCTCACAATTCGTTTCATACAGGCGCAAGACCTCGCACGACGAAGGAAAAACCTTGACGCCTGATTTTTAGGTACCAGAATGAAAACGATTTCATTCGGACCGCCACCCCCGCCAAGGAGCCTGCCGGTGAGTCGTCGCTCTTCGTCTCCGTCGTCGCGCATTGCCTCTGCCGAGCCTGGTCATGGCGTCACGCTGGCCGACGTCGCCCTGGCCGCCCACGTCTCGCTGGCCACCGCCTCGCGCGTCTTCAGCCATCCGCAACTGGTGCGCGAGGCTACCGCACAGCGCGTGCACGAGGCCGCGCAGCGCCTCAATTTCCGCCCCAACCTGCTCGGTGCCAAGCTGCGCGCGCAGCAGACGCGCATTCTCGGCGTCATGTTGCCCACGCTGGAGAACGCCGTGTTTGCCGAGTGCTGGCGCGGCATCGAGGAAGCCGCGCTGGCGGCCGGGTATTCCCTGATGCTGGTGACCAGCAACTACGACCCGGCCCGTGAGCGCGAACGCGTCGAATACCTGCTGCGCCATCGCGTCGACGGCATGGTGCTGACCGTGGCCGATGCCACCAGCAGTGCCGTGCTCGACCAGCTCGACCGCGAGAACGTGCCGTACGTGCTGGCGTACAACCAGGCCACGCCCGACGGTCAGCGCCATTCCGTGTCCGTCGACAACCGCACCAGCGCGTGCGAAGGGGTACAGGGGCTGATCGCCGCCGGACACCGGCGGATCGCGGTGGTGTCCGGTGCGTTCATGGCATCCGATCGCGCGCGTCAGCGTTTTGCCGGCTATGAGGATGCGATGCGCGCCCACGGCCTGACGCCGCTGCCGCCCGTCAACCTGCCGTCGCATACCGCCAGCAATATCGACCAGATCAACACCTTGATGCGGCGCGGCAAGGCGCCCACCGCGTTCTTCTGCACCAATGACCTGCTCGCCATCGGCGTGATCTCCGATCTCAAGCGCCTTGGCCTGCGCGTGCCACGCGATGTCTCCGTGCTCGGCTACGACGGCATCGCACTGGGCGCGCTGGTCGAGCCGCCGCTCGCCACCGTGGTCCAGCCCAATACCGATATCGGCATGCAGGCCGTCACCCAGCTGGTGACGCGCCTGCATACGCCGGACTCGCATGCGCGTGCGCACGTCACGCTGCTGCCGCATGGCCTGCGCGTCAGCGGCACCGTGGCCGCGCCGCCCGCCTCCATCCCAGTCGTGCCATAACCCATCCAACGAGGGAGCTTTCCATGTCTACCAACTTCTCCTGGCACCGTCCGCTGCGCTGGCTGGCCGCGGCGCTTGCCACCGCCGCCTTCAGCCACGGTGTGGCCGCGCAGACCGCCATCTGCTACAACTGCCCGCCCGAATGGGCCGACTGGGCAGCGCAGATCCGCGCCATCAAGGAAAAGACCGGCGTGACCGTGCCGCTCGACAACAAGAACTCGGGCCAGTCGCTGGCCCAGCTGGTGGCCGAGAAGGCCAGCCCGGTAGCCGACGTGACCTATCTCGGCGTGACCTTCGGCATCCAGGCCAAGGCCGCCGGCGTGACCGCGCCGTACAAACCCGCGCACTGGAACGAAATTCCCGATGGCCTCAAGGATCCGCAGGGCAACTGGTTTGCCATCCACTCGGGCACGCTCGGCTTCATGGTCAACGTGGATGCACTGCGCGGCAAGCCGGTGCCGCAGTCGTGGGCGGACCTGCTCAAGCCCGACTACAAGGGCCTGATCGGCTATCTCGACCCGGCCAGCGCCTTCGTCGGTTATGTGGGCGCGGTGGCCGTGAATCAGGCCATGGGCGGCACGCTCGACAACTTCGGTCCGGCCTTCAAGTACTTCAAGGACCTGCAGAAGAACCAGCCGATCGTGCCCAAGCAGACCGCCTACGCGCGCGTACTCTCCGGCGAGATCCCGATCCTGCTCGACTACGACTTCAACGCCTATCGCGCGAAGTACAAGGACCGTGCCAACGTGGCCTTCGTGATTCCCAAGGAAGGTTCGATCGTGGTGCCGTACGTGATGAGCCTGGTCAACAAGGCACCGCATGAAGCCGAAGGCAAGAAGGTGCTGGACTTCGTGCTGTCCGACGAGGGCCAGGCCCTGTGGGCCAATGCCTATCTGCGTCCGGTACGCGCCAGCGCGGCGATTCCGAAGGAAGTGCAGGCGCGTTTTCTGCCCGCCAGCGACTATGCACGCGCCAGGCCGGTGGACTTCGGCAAGATGGCCGACGTGCAGAAGGGCTTCAGCGAACAGTACCTGAAGGAAGTGCGCTAAGCCGGCGGCATGCGGCCGCGGCGCGTCTCCCGTGCGACGGGACACGCGCCGCGCGCCGGCCGTATGGTTGCGCCCGCCACGTTGCGCCATGGACGCTGTGCAACGGAAGCCTGTCCACCACCGTCCGCTCATGTCACTGCCATGACCCAGCGATCCCCCACACTCTTCCTGTTCGCGCTGCCGGCCCTCGTGGTCTTCGTCGCGTTCTTCTGCCTGCCGATGGCACGGCTGATCGAAGTCAGCCTTACCGGCCAGGAGGGCGCCGCGGTCTACTGGATCGTGCTGAGCAGCCCGCGCTACCTGCATAGCCTGATGGTGACGGTGCTGCTGTCCGCCACCGTGACCCTTGCCACCCTGGCGATCGCGGGGGTGGCCGGTACCTTCCTGCAGCGGCACGCGGTGCCCGGCAAAGCGGTGATCGTGGCCATGCTGACGTTTCCGCTGGCATTTCCCGGTGTCGTGATCGGCTTCATGGTGATCATGCTCGGTGGCCGCAATGGCCTGCTGGCAATGGCCGGCGATGCCGTGGCCGGCGAGCGCTGGACCTTTGCCTATGGCCTGGCCGGCCTCTTTGTCGGTTATCTGTATTTTTCGATTCCACGCGTGATCCTCACCGTGATGGCGGCAGTGGAGAAGCTCGACCCGTCGCTCGAGGAAGCCGCGCGCTCGCTCGGCGCCGGACCCTGGCGCGTGGTGCGCGACGTCATGCTGCCGGCGCTGATGCCAGCCATGCTGTCGAGCGGCGCGATCTGCTTTGCCACCAGCATGGGTGCGTTCGGCACGGCCTTTACGCTGGCCACGCAGCTCGATGTGCTGCCGCTGACCATCTACAACGAGTTCACCAACTACGCCAATTTCGGCATGGCCGCCGCGCTGTCGATCGTACTGGGCGCGGTCACCTGGGCCATGCTCGCGGTGGCGCGCTGGTTCTCGGGCGACGCCGTCGCCGCCACGGCCTAGGAGCAAGACATGGCAACTTCCCGTCGCGGTACGCAATACTGGATGCAGTTCGCGCTGACCCTGGCGCTCTGCCTCTTCATGACCGTGCCGGTCGTGCTGTCGGTGCTGGCCGGCCTGACCAACAACATCTTTGTCGGCCTCTCCAGCGGGCTTACCACGCGCTGGCTGCTCGAAGTCTGGTCGCTCTATCGCGGCACCATCTTTCTTTCGCTCGGCATCGCGCTCGCGTGCCTGGCCTGCACGCTGGTCATCGGCGTGCCAGCCGCCTACTACATGGCACTGCGCCGCAATCGCATGACGCGCGTGATCGAAGAGTTGCTGATGCTGCCGGTGGCGGTGCCGGGCCTGGCCACCGCGCTGGGACTGATCCTGCTGTACGGCGGCTGGCAGGCGCTGCGCACGAGCTGGGTGTTTATCCTGATCGGCCACGTGCTGTTCACGCTGCCGTTCATGGTGCGCTCCGTGCTGGCGATTCTCGCGGCCATCGATATCCGCACGCTCGAAGACGCCGCCGCCAGCCTCGGTGCCACGCGCCTGCAGCGCTTCTTCACGGTGGTGCTGCCCAACTGCAGGCAGGGCATCCTGGCCGGCGCGCTGATGGTCGTCACGCTGTCCGTCGGCGAGTTCAACCTGACCTGGATGCTGCATACGCCCACCACGCAGACGCTGCCGGTGGGCCTGGCCGACAGCTACGCCTCGATGCGGCTCGAGATCGGCTCCGCCTACACCATCGTCTTTTTCGTCATGATCATTCCATTGCTCGTTGCCATGCAGCTGATGTCCGCCGCCAGCGCCCGCGCGCGCCGCCACGCCGCCGCATCCGTCGCCGACGCGGACGAACCCGCCCTGCCGCTTGCGGCGGCTGCCTCGCACGCCCCCACTGCCGCGGAGACCCGCCATGCATGAGCCGACCACGATCCGCCTGCGCCACTGCGCCAAGACCTTTGCCGATGGCACGCGTGCGCTGGAGCCGCTCGACCTCGATATCGCCGCGGGCGAAACCGTGGTCCTGCTGGGCCCGTCGGGCTGCGGCAAGACCACCACGCTGCGCATCATCGCGGGGCTCGAGGCACCCGATGCCGGCGGCGAGGTCTGGTTCGGCGAGCACCGCGTGACCGACCTGCCGATCGAACGACGCGGCGTCGGCATGGTGTTCCAGAGCTATGCGCTGTTTCCCAACATGACCGTCGCCGAGAACATCGGCTATGGCCTGCGCGTGCGCAAGGTCGATGCCGCCACGCGCAAACGCCGCATCGACGACATGCTGGCGATGATGCATCTGGGGCCGTTTGCCGACCGCCGCGTCGACCAGTTGTCCGGCGGCCAGCGCCAGCGCGTGGCGCTGGCGCGCGCGATTGCCGTGCAGCCGCGCGTACTGCTGCTGGACGAGCCGCTGACCGCGCTCGACGCCAAGCTGCGCGACGCCCTGCGCGCCGACATCAACCAGCTGCTGCGCAGCCTCCATATCACCGCGATCTACGTTACCCACGACCAGGCCGAGGCGATGGCGCTGGGCGACCGCATCATCGTCATGGACCGGGGCCGCATCGCGCAGGCCGGCACGCCCCACCAGATCTACCGCGCGCCGGCCAATGCCTTCGTCGCCGACTTTATCGGCACCATGAACCATCTGCCCGCCACGGCGGAAGCCGGCCAGTGGCGCGTGCCGGGCGGCAGCGTGCCGATGGGGCCGCCGACCGACCAGACGGTCAGCGCGGACGCGCGCCTGATGTTCCGTCCCGAGGATGTCGCGCTCGCGTCGCCAGAACACGCCCATGTGGAAGGGACCGTGGTGACCGCGCTTTTCCTCGGCAATCACACCCGCGTACTGGTGGACGTGGGGGCGCCCGCGCCCCTGATTGTCGACACCACGCGCCGCGATGGCTGGCGCGCGGGCGACCGCGTCGGCCTGCGTATCGATACCGATCACCTGATCGCGCTGTCCGCTTCCTCCGCTTCTTCCGCTTCTTCCGCGCAGGCCGCATGATGCATTCCTCCGACACCCCCTACCTGCTCGCGCAGCTCACCGACCTGCATATCAAGGCCAACGGCAAGCTGTCGTATCGCATGGTCGATACGGCGGGCGCACTGCATCGCTGCATCGACGCCCTGCTCGACGCGCCGCAACGGCCCGACGGCGTGATCGTCACCGGCGATCTGGTCGACTTCGGCAGCGCGGACGAGTATCAATACCTGCGCACGATCCTGCAGCGTCTGCCGATGCCGGTCTGGCTGCTGCCGGGCAACCACGATCATCGCGCCACACTGCGCCGCGTGTTTGCCGACCACACGTATCTGCAGGGTACGCCGCTGCTGCCCGGCGTCGCGGGCCACGCCGATCCCGATGCGCCGATGCACTACGTGGCCGATGCCGGGCCGCTGCGCCTGGTCGCGTTCGACTGCACCGTGCCCTACAAACCGCACGGCCGCGTGCTGGCGGAAGGGGCCGCGTGGCTGGACCGGACCCTCGCCGAGGCTCCCGACCGGCCCACGCTGGTCATGCTGCACCACCCGCCGTTTCATACGGGCATCGGCCATATGGACGCGCAGGGGCTGGAAAACAGCAGCGCGCTGGAAGCGGTGATCGCGCGCCATGCGCAGGTGGAGCGCGTGGTCTGCGGCCATCTGCACCGCCATATCGTCAGGCGCTTCGGCGGCACCATCGCGGTCACGGCGCCGGGCCCGGCCCATCAGGTCGCGCTCGACCTCGCTCCCGATGCGGCCTCGCGCTTTCGCATGGAGCCGCCCGGCTATCTGCTGCACTGGTGGCATCCGGCGCACGGGCTGGTGACCCATGCGGCGGCCAGCGGCGACTACGGCGCCGCGCACCCGTTCTTCGACGCCGACGGCAAGCTGATCGACTGAGGCGCGCTCCGAAGCTGATACCATCGCGCCCTTGTCCCGAACTTAGTCTTGGACCCGCGTTCCGCTCATCGGAACGCGGCCCGCCTGCCTCATGGAACTCCTGCTGCTCAGCAATTCGACCTCCGACGACGGATACCTGGTCCACGCCATGGACGCCATCCTGGAACTGGCCGACGGCCGCCGCGACGCGCTGTTTGTCCCCTATGCCGGCGTGACGCGCGGCTGGGACGACTACACCGCGCAGGTGCGCGAGGCCCTTGCGCCGGCCGGCATCGCCGTGCGTGGCCTGCATCGGGAGGCCGCCCCGCTGGCCGCGATCGAAGGCGCCGAATGGCTGGTAGTCGGCGGCGGCAACACGTTCCGCCTGCTGCAGTGCCTGCGCCAGCAGCAGTTGCTGGCGCCGATCGCCGCGCGCGCGCGCAGCGGCGCCATGCGCTACGTCGGCTGGAGTGCCGGCTCGGTACTGACCTCGCCGACCATTCGCACCACCAACGACATGCCGATCGTCGATCCGGGCGGCCTCGATGCGCTCGGGCTGGTGCCGTTCCAGTTCAACTGTCACTACTTCAACCTGGTGGTGCCCGGCTTCCGTGGCGAAACACGCGACCAGCGTCTGGCCGAATTCACGGTGCTGTCGCCCGAGATGCCGGTGCTCGGCCTGCCGGAAGGCGACTGGGTGCGGGTCTCGGGTGACACGATGGCGCTGCATGGGCCACATGGCGCGCGCTGGTTCCGCGGCGCGCAGACCTGGGATACCGCAGCGGGGACGCTGGCATTGCCGGCCTGAGGGATCGGCCCGGCGCGCGCACAAAAAAAATACCCACAGCCGGGTGGAGTGGGTATTGGAAGTGGTATGGACAAGTCGCGGAATTCGTCCACGTCGGCATCGTGGCATGCGCTCCGGCAATCGCCAATAATCTTTCCGGACTACCCCGTAAAGTTGCATGGACATTCCACCGGGAATCTAGTCAAATCTGGTGTCAGTCTCTCTGCACTTCCCATGCCGCCCGCCCGCATCCTCCTGATCGATGACCACACGCTGTTCCGTACGGGACTGCGGCTGCTGCTGGCCGACAGCCCCAACGTGGCTTCGATCCACGAGTCGGGCGCCGTGATGGACGCGGTCCAGCAGCATGCCGACAAGGACGTCGACATCGTGCTGCTCGACATCCAGATGCCCGGCATCAACGGCATCGAAGGCGTCAAGGTATTGCGCCGCCATTTTGTCTCGGCGCGCATCGTCATCGTCTCGGGCACCTCGGGGCTCGATGCGATTCCGCCGGAAGCGCGCAGGGACATCGCGGGCTTCCTGTCCAAATCGGCCGACGCGCGCGAGATCGAGGAAGCCATCGTCTGCTGCATGTCCGGCGGCACGCATTTCTGCCCGAGCGGCTGCGCCACGACGGAAGCCGCGGTCTACCAGGCCAGCTCGCTCACGCCACGCCAGCTGGAGGTCCTGAGCCAGTTGAACCTCGGCCGGTCCAACAAGGTCATCGCCCATCATCTCGGTCTCTCCGAGAACACCGTCCGCGTGCACGTCGCAGCGATCCTCGATCATCTCGGCGTAGTCAGCCGCGTCGAAGCCATCCTCGAAGCGCAGCGCCGGGGGCTGGTGCAGGCGCAGCGCTAGCGGTCCGCGCCCCTTCTCCCGGCCGCATGTCGATCCCCGTCCTGCCGCGTTTCGACGAACCCCGCCTGCTGGCGGCGCAGATGGAGCTGATCGACCAGAGCTTCGGCATTGCCATGCTCGGCTGCTCGCTGGCGGCCATCTTCCTGGCCAGCGGCCTCACCATCACCGGCGGTCATCCCGGCGCGTTGCCCTGGGCCGCGGCCATGGTCGGGCTCTGCACGATCGCCTATTTCGGCCGCTATCTCATTCCCGAGCGCCTCAGCGAGGCCAACGCCGGCCGCTACGCGCGCGGCATGACGGCGATGCTGACCATGATAGGCAGCCTGTGGGGTCTGGTCGCCTGGCTCTATCTGGACGTGCGGGCGCCGGCGGTGGTGATCTGCGTCCTGTCGCTGATCGCCGGCATGAGCGCGGCGGCGCTGGCCGTGTTCTCGGCCTGCCTGCCGGTGGCGATGGGCTTCTTTATCCCGGCCATCCTGCCGGTATGGATCGTCTTTCTGTTGACGGGGGACCTCGCCTATCTGCCGATGTTTCTCGGCACGCCGCTGTACCTGGTGGTGCTGATCATCTTCGCGCGCAACTATGCGCGCGTGGCGCGGCATGCCATTGCGCTGCGCTTCGAGAACGTCGAGCTGATCTCGCAGTTGCGCCAGCAGACCGCGCGCGCCGGGCAGGCCCAGCGCGAGGCCGAGGAAGCCAGCCGCGCCAAATCCGTGTTCCTCGCCTCGGCCAGTCACGACCTGCGCCAGCCGCTGCATGCGCTCGGGCTGTTCCTGATCTCGCTGGGACGCACCAATCTCGACGATCGCCAGCGCCAACTGCTCGCGCATATCGAAGCGTCGTCCGGGGCCGCGCGCGAGATGCTCAATACACTGCTGGATTTCTCCAAGCTCGAGGCCGGCGTGGTCACGGCGCGACCGCGGCCGTTCCGCCTGCAGCCGCTGCTGCACAAGCTCGAGAACGAATTTGCGCCGCAGGCCAATGAACGCGGCCTGGTGTACCGCACCCGCGATACCACCGCCACGCTGTTTGGCGATCCCACGCTGGTGGAGCTGATCCTGCGCAACCTGATCGCCAATGCCATCCGCTACACCCGCAGCGGCGGCGTGCTGGTGGCATGCCGGCCGCGGCGCTTCCATGTGTCGATCGAGGTCTGGGATACCGGCATCGGCATTCCACCCACGCACCACGCCGAGATCTTTCGCGAGTTCCACCAGCTGGGCAATCCCGAGCGCGACCAGCGCAAGGGGCTCGGACTCGGGCTGGCCATTGTCGAAGGGCTGGCACGCACGATGCAGACCCGCGTCTCGCTGGCATCGCGCCCTCACCGTGGCTCCGTATTCCGCCTGCGCCTGCCGCTCGCCTGGATTGCCGCGGAGGAAACCCAGCTGCCACGGTCGGCGATGCGGCTGGACGGCCTGCGCGTGCTGGTCATCGACGACGATGCCGCCATCCGCGAGGCGATGTCCGGCTTGCTCGGCGTCTGGCATTGCGTGTGCCAGACCGCCGAGTCGGAGGAAGAAGCGCTGGCCGCGCTCGACCACTTCACGCCCGACCTGATCCTCGCGGATTACCGGCTGCGCGGCCATCGCACCGGGCAAGAAGCGCTTGCCGCCATCCGCGAACGCGTGCGCCACGACTTGCCGGCGATCATCATTACCGGTGACACCGCAGCAGACCGGTTACGTCATGCCCATGCCGGCGGTACCGCCCTGCTCCACAAGCCGGTGGTCCCCGGCGAACTCCATGCGGCCATGAGCGCGCTGCTGCGGGATGCGGAATGGATCGGCGCGGAACAATAAGCCCGACCCGCACTCATGCACCGAAAGCATGAATCGATCATTCCTATTAATTGGACTTAGGTAGGTCACAGACCCACACTGCAAGCAAAGCGGGCAGCTAACCGGCCAACGCTCGCGTCATTATGTTCATGACTTGCAGCGAGGAGACGACGATGGATCTGCCGACGCATGACTTGCTGATCGACGGCAAGCGCCTGCCACCGACAGGTGGCAACTACTCGACCGACATCAATCCCGCCGACGAAGCGCCGCTGGCCCGGGTGGCCCAGGGCACGGCAGCAGACGTCGATCTCGCCGTGCAGGCCGCGCGGCGTGCGCTCAAGGTCTGGAACGGCATGCGCGCGGCCGAACGCGCGCGCATCCTGAACCGTTTTGCCGATCTGCTCGAAGCCAATGCCGAGGAACTGATCACGCTGGAAAGCCTCGATGGCGGCAAGCCGCTGGCCAGCGTACGGCGTCAGGATGTGCCGGCCGTGATCGACACCGTGCGCTACTACGCCGGGTGGTGCGACAAGATCCATGGCAGCGTGATTCCCGCGCGCACCGATGCGCTGACCTACACCGTGCGGGAGCCGGTCGGCGTGGTGGCCGCCATCGTGCCGTGGAATTTTCCGCTCATGATCGGCATGTGGAAGATGGCACCGGCCCTGGCCTGCGGCTGCACGCTGATCGTCAAGCCGGCCGAGATCACGCCGCTGACCGCACTGCGCGTGGCCGAACTGGCGCTTGAGGCGGGCCTTCCACCCGGGGTGCTCAATATCGTCACGGGCAAGGGCAGCGTGGTGGGCAATGCGCTGGTCGCGCATCCGGGTATCGACAAGGTGACCTTTACCGGCTCGCCAGGCGTGGGGCGCGGCATCATGCAAGGCGCGGCCGCCAACTTCAAGCGCGTGACGCTGGAGCTCGGCGGCAAGTCGGCCAACGTGATCTTTGCCGATGCCGACGTGGATGCCGCCGCGCGTGCCGCGGCCTCGGGCATTTTCTTCAACGCGGGCCAGGTGTGTTCCGCAGGCTCGCGCATCCTCGCGCAGCGGCAGATCTACGACGAGGTGGTCGAGCGGCTGGCGGCGCGTGCCAGTGCGATTCGCGTGGGCGATCCGGCGGCGCCGGACACCACCATGGGTCCGGTGGTATCGGCGGCGCAGATGAAGACCGTGCTCGACTACGTGGAGATTGGCAAGCGCGAAGGGGCCAGCGCGGTGGTGGGCGGCACGCGCGTGGGCGAACGCGGCTTCTATGTGGCGCCGACCGTGTTCGCCAATGTCGAGCACGAGATGCGCATTTCGCAGGAAGAGATCTTCGGCCCGGTGGCCAGCGTGATTCCGTTTGACGATGAGGACGACGCGATCCGCATGGCCAACGGCACCGCGTTCAGCCTGGCCGCGGGGGTCTGGAGCGCCGATATCGCGCGCGTGCACAAGGTGGCCGGCGCGCTGCGCGCGGGTACCGTATGGATCAATACGTACGGCTATACGGACGTGCGGCTGCCCTGGGGCGGTGCCGGCGATTCGGGCCTGGGGCGCGAACACGGCGATGCCGCCATCGAGAACTTTACGGAACCGAAGGCGATCTGGCTCGCGCTACGCTAGACGGCAGCGCCAGCGGCAAGGCTGGCCGGCGGGCTCGCGCCGGCCTTGGGCCCTGCTTCAGGATCCCGCTTCAGGATCCCGCTTCAAGGTCCCGCTTCAGGGTCCCGCTTCAGGATTCTGCTTCAGGGCTCTGCTTCAGGGCTCTGCTTCCGCCCGCCCTCAGCCGATCATGCGCATCGGCAGCAGCGCATACACGATCGTCAGCACGCCCACGATCGCCGGCGAGGCGTATTTGAGTGCGGCGCACTGAGCCTGCACGCCCAGATAGGCGTACATGCAGACCAGCACCATGGCACAGGCAAAAACAAGGCCGTCATAGACTTGCATGGATGTCTCCCAGAGTTCGTTCTTACGACTACTTCTGTGATGCTTGCGGGCTTGCAGGGGCGCCCGTCTAACTGCCAACGCGATGTCTATGCGACAAATGGTCGCGGACTCATGAATCCAAAACAATCATGGAAATCCCTTCATAAGTTGACATTTGCGCCATGCTGCAACGCGGCACCGATGCCGTTTGTTGCAGAGCAAGGGACCGCCTTGCACGACGCGCAAAGTCAAGGAATAAAAGTACCGCGAGGATGCATCAATGCCCATGCGGCGCCGCGCCATGGCGGCGCAGGGGAATGCAGGAAAAAGGTGGAACGCGCGGGCGAAAGCGCTGGGGAAAAAGCGTGGACCGGCTCAGTCCCGCGGCAGGAGCGCGGGATTCCAGGCCACTTCCCACAGATGCGCATCGGGGTCCTGGAAATAGCCGGCATAGCCGCCGTAGAAGGTATCGTGCGCGGCCTTCACGATGGTCGCGCCGGCGGCGCTGGCCTGGGCCATGACCGCATCGACTTCCGCGCGCGTATGCACGTTATGCGCAAGCGTCAGGTCGGTCGGCGCGGCCGGAGATACCGGCAGGCCCGTATCGTGCGCGAGGCTCGCGCGTGGCCACAACGCCAGCTTGAGACCTGGCTGCAAGGCGAAGAAGGCCACGGCACCGTGCTCGAACTCCTTGCCGACGATGCCGTCCGTATGGAGTCCGAGCCCGTCGCGATAGAAGCGCACCGCGCGCTCCAGATCGTCGACACCCAGAGTAATCAGCGTGACATGTGGCTTCATGCGGGTCTCCCTGGTGTCGGCCGCGACGGCAAGGTGTGCGAGGTCTCGACGATTATCGCTGGCCGAAGTGCGCGTCCTTGAACAGGTGTTCCAGGCCGCGCGGCTGCGAGCGCCAGTACTGCCTGGGCGCGTCGACCGATGCGCCCAGCCTGGCGGCGGCGTGCCACGGCCAGCGCGGGTCGTACAGCATCGCGCGCGCGATCGAGATCACGTCGGCTTCGTCGTTGGCGATGATCGCCTCGGCCTGCTCCGGCTCGGTGATCAGGCCCACGGCAATCGTCGGCAGGCCCACCTCGGCCTTGACGCGCTGGGCATACGGCACCTGGTAGCCGGGGCCGAGCTTGATCGCCTGTTGCGGCGACACGCCCCCGGTGCTCACGTGCACGGCGGCGCAACCGCGCGCCTTCAGGGCATGCGAGAACGCGATGGTGCCATCGATATCCCAGCCGTTCGGCACCCAGTCGGTCGCCGAGACGCGCACCCAGACCGGCCTGTCGGCCGGATACACCGCGCGCACCGCATCGAACACTTCGAGCGGAAAGCGCATGCGGTTTTCCAGGCTGCCGCCGTATTCGTCGGTCCGCTTGTTGGCGAGCGGCGAGAGGAACTGGTGCAGCAGGTAACCGTGCGCGGCGTGAATCTCGATACCGTCGATGCCGAGACGCGCGGCGCGCACGGCGGCTGCGACAAAGTCCTCGCGAATCTTGTCCATGCCGGCGCGATCGAGTGCTGCCGGCGGTACCTCGCCTTCGGCATGGGGTACCGCCGAGGGTGCCACGGTCTGCCAGCCGCGCGGCTGGTCCGGGCGGATCTGTGCGCCGCCTTCCCACGGGGCCTGGCTCGATGCCTTGCGGCCCGCGTGCGCGAGCTGCATCGAGATGGCCATCGGGGAATGCTGCCGGATCGCCTTCAGCACGCGCGCGAGCGCGGCTTCGTTCGCGTCGCTGTAGAGGCCGAGATCATCGGGCGTGATGCGCGCTTCCGGCGAGACCGCGGTCGCTTCGATGATCATCAGACCCGCACCGGACAGTGCCAGATGGCCCAGATGGATCATGTGCCAATCGGTGGCCGATCCTTCATCGGCCGAGTACTGACACATCGGCGCGATGGCGATGCGGTTGGCAAGCTTGAGGTTGCCAATCGCGTAGGGATCGAAAAGATGACTCATGGGGTTCCTTCAGATGTCGTTGCACCATGCGGGGGCACCATCGCCACCCGGCACGAGGTGGAATCGGGGCGGGAATCGCCTCGCCGCCGATTGTAGTAGCGCACGGAGATATCCGCTTTCCCCTACCCACGTCTGGGACATCCACGCCGATTTCGGCCATCCGGTTCGTGACCAAACCAGCGAAGGCTTATCGATGGCCCGCATCCCGCACCAGGAAATCGGCCGCGAAGGCGATCGCCAGCGCCACCGTGCCGCAGGCGAAGATCAGCGCGTAGTTTTCGTGCGTATGGGCAAACAGGTACGAGTAGCCGTATCCGCCCAACGCCTGGAACAGCGCGAAAGCCGTGGTCGTGCGGCTCCAGGCCACCCGCTGGGCGGCAGGATCGTGCGGCATCATCGACTGAATGCGGCCCAGCACGATGGGTACGATGCCAGGCGTCAGCGCGCCCAGGACCACCGTCGCCACGATCAGTGCGACCGTGCTGCCCGAGAGCGCGAGCCAGCCGATCGCCAGCGCCTGCAGCGCCAGCGACAGCCGATAGCCGCGCCGATATCCCATGCGTTGGGCGAGCGGTGCGCTGAGCAGCGGCCCGGCGATGGCAGCCACGCCGTAGAGCACCCAGTATTGCGCGCCAACATCGGTGCCCTGGCCGAGGCCACGCGCCACATAGTCGACCAGCAGCACCATCACCGGCACCAGCCCGAGCGCGTTGGCCGCGTACTGCACCGCGAGAATGCGCAGCGCGGGCCGGTGCGAGCGCAAGGTCGACGCAGTGGCCGCGGGGTCGGCATGATGCACCGTGCCGGCCGGCGCATCGGTGGCGGGCCAGCCGAACCAGCTCCCTGCCGTCAGCAACAGCGACAGCGCGCCGAGCCCGAACCACGTCTGCTGCAGCCCGAACTTCAGCAACTGCGGCACCACCGTGCCGGAGGCAGCGATGCCGAGCCCGAGACCGAGGAAGATCATGCCGCTTACCAGCCCGCGACGCGCCGGTGCCACGTGCGGCAGGATCGCCGTCGCCACCAGCACCATGATCGCGCCACCGGCGAGGCCCGACAGAAAGCGCCAGACAAAGTACCAGCTGACCGACAGCGGAAAGGCGCAGGCAAAGAACGCCGCGGTCGCCATCAGCATCAGCCATCGCAACGCATGACGATTGCCGAACCGCGCCGCGATGGCGCGGCCATAAATCGCACCGGCCAGATAGCCGGCGAAGTTGGCCGCGCCGAGCGTGACCGTGTCAGACGCCGAAAACCAGTGCTCATGGATCAGCGTGGGAATGAGCGGCGTATAGGCAAAGCGCGCCAGGCCAATGGCAACGAGACTGGCGCATAGCCCCGCCAGCGCGGCATACAGTGTGCGCGCGTCGAGCGGCGCCGGTCGCGCGGCCGCCATCGCGGTGGCTTCTTGTGACATGGGAAGACTCCTGGGCATGCAAGCTGCCTCGCCCGGGCACGAAGCATCGTGCAGGCGGCCAGCAATCAGTTGGAAAAAGGGAAATCAGTCGGTGGGCAGGGTCAGCCCCAGCATCGCCAGTGCGGGTCGGGCAACGGCTTCCAGCACGGCGCGCTCGGGCTTGACCCGGGCCAGCACGCGGACGCCGATCTGCGTCGCAAGCAGGCTGGTAGCGGCATCTTCGGGCGACGACGTGGTCACCACCTCACCCGAGGCGAGGCCCGCGCGAATGCATCGCTCGAAGAACGCGCGCAACTGATCGAGCTCGGCCGCGATCAACTGCTGGAATTCCGGATCGTCGCTGGTGGCTTCCAGCGCGGCGTTGATCAACATGCAGCCGCGATGCTCGGGATCGGCCATCGACCGGTCGATGGTTTCCGCGACGTAGCCCGCGATCGCCCGGCCAGGAGATTCCGTGGCTTCATGGCGCCGGATCCGCTCGCGCATGCTGCTGTCGAGATAATCGTCGAGCGTGCGCAGGAACAACGAGCGCTTGTCGCCAAACGCGTTGTAAAGGCTCGGCTGCGTCAGCCCCATGGTTTGGGTCAGCTCACGCGTGGAAGTCGCCTGATAGCCCTTGGCCCAGAACAGGTCCCGCGCGGCGGTAAGTGCTGCGTGCTCGTCGAATTGGCGTGGTCTGGCCATGGCAACCCCTGCGTTTTGTATCACTCTGTATAGAACAAGGTGGATTATAGAGCGACTGATACAAAACGCAAGGAAATCTGCAAACCGGCCGGGGCTATAGCGACAGCGACATCAGCACCAGGGCCGCCGAGGACGGCCGGACCCGCAGCAGCCGCATGAGTCGCGGCGACGCGGCGCGCCCACGCAGCCACCGCCGCAGGCGCCCATCCAGATTGATCCGGGCGAGGACCCGGGTTGCCAGCCGCAGCCCGAACGGCACCTCACGCCGCAGGAACGCGACCTTCCGCACGTAACGATCGACCTCCCAGAACCAGGTGGAATGCGCGGGAAAATAACCAATCGAGCCTGCCGTCAGCGTGTGGGTCTGCCCAAGTGCATCGGTAACCCTGACCTCGCCTTCCAGGATGTAGACGGTCTCGTCCATCGTGTAATGCCACTCGAACGTGCTGCGCGTGCAGTCCCAGACCGCGGTACACGCGAAACTGTCGAGCGCGGTGGAATGATCGCCGCACCGCGTTACCGGCTTGCCACTGCGGATCCACGCCGGTCTGATGGGGCTGGGCCGCATCGGCACGGCATCGGTCCGGTCGAACGCACCCGCGTCGCGCAGGCTCGGCGGGACTTCGCCGGCAGGGTCGGCAGACGGATGTTGAGCGCTCATTGGCGTGACTCCTCTCTGTTTCACTGACCAGAGAGGTTAGTGACTGCAAACCCGCAATTCCGTGCGCAAGCGGACAAAGTGACGCCGGCAAGGGTGGGCTGGGACACGTTGCGCGCGCCGCTTCCCCGGTTTTCCCGCGAGCACATGGCGCCCCGCTCGACGACAGTGCCGGCTAAGATGTCGCGAGGAGCCATTCCATCCATGTCCATCCCCCCACCCATTGCCGTCGCAGGCACGCACCCCCTCATGGGCGACCGTTCCGACCTCACCACCTTGCGCCCCCCTTCTCCCGCCCCGGTTTCGCTGGAAAATGCCCTCCAGGCGGCCGGGGTCGGCAAGTTTCAGTACCGCCTCTTCGTGATCTTCGGCCTGGTATGGCTGGCCGATGCGATGCAGGTGCTATCGATCGGCTTCAGCGCGCCGTCCATCGCCAGGACTTTCGGCATCACGGTGCCGCAGGCGCTGCAGACCGGCACCTTCTTTTTTGTCGGCATGCTGATCGGGGCCTTCGTGTTCGGCCGCCTGGCCGACCGCATCGGCCGGCGGCCCGTGCTGATGATGGCGGTGATCATCGATGCGCTGTCCGGCATTGCCTCCGCCTTTGCGCCGGACATGGCCTGGCTGCTGGCGCTGCGCTTCCTGACCGGAATCGGCGTCGGCGGCACGCTGCCGGTCGACTACACCATGATGGCGGAATTCCTGCCGAGCAACCGGCGCGGGCGCTGGCTGGTTCTGCTGGAATCGTTCTGGGCCCTCGGCACCATCTGCCTCGCCCTGCTTGCACTGGCGGCGCTCGCATACGGCGACCAGGCCTGGCGCGTGATCTTCCTGGCGACGGGCATCCCCGCACTGATCGGCGTGGTCCTGCGCTTCCATATCCCCGAGTCGCCGATGTTCCTCAACCGCAGCGGCAAGTCCGACGCAGCTCGCAAGGTGCTGGAGCGGGTGGCCCGGACGAATGGCAGGACAGTCGGGATCCCGCCGCTGCAGGCCGATACGGTCGAGCCGAAGTCGGTCTTCGCGCTGTTCTCGGGCAGCTTCCGCCGCCGTAGCATTGCGCTGCTGGCGGCCTGGGCGCTGATCTCAATCGCCTACTACGGGGTGTTCGTCTACCTGCCGATCCGGCTCGGCGCCGAAGGCTTCGCGTTCATGCGCGGACAGGTGTTCCTGGTGGTGCTGGCAGTCGTCCAGTTGCCTGGCTTCGCCCTGTCGGCGTATGGCGTCGAACGCTGGGGCCGCAAGCCCACGCTGGTCGGCTTCCTGCTGCTGAGCGCGGCCGGCTGCATGCTCTACAGCCTGGGCAGCACGCCCACGGTGGTGGTCGGCTCCACCCTGCTGATGAGCTTTTCGCTGCTGGGCACGTGGGGCGCGCTGTACGCGTTCACCCCCGAGGTCTACCCGACCGACCTGCGCGCCACGGGCATGGGTACGGCGGGTGCGGTGGCCCGCTTCGGCGGGCTGTTTGCGCCCGCCATCATTGCACCGGTGATGGCCACGCATTTCACGCTGGCGCTGGCGATGATCTCGGGCATGCTGCTGGCGGGCGCCTTTGCCATCGGCGCGGTCAATGTCGAGTCGAGAAACCGTGCGCTGGACTGAGCGCGCGTGCCCTCCCGCCGCCGGGCGCCCGGTCCCATGCGGGGGGCCGGGGCGGGCGCGCCCGGTCAGAACTTCGGGATCCGCAGCGTCTTGCTGATCATCAGCGAGCCGGACAGGACGAACAGCAGCGCCAGCGGATGCAGCACCGCCGGGCCGAGCTGCCAGGCGCCGCCGTAGAGCGCGTCCCCGAGGCGCCCGTGCGCGGCGCACCATGCCAGCACGCCCGTCAGCACCACGCTGGTCGGAATCGGCGTGCCCTCGAAGTACCTGACCTTGGCACTGCCCGCCGACAGCGTTTCGGCGGTGACGTTGAAGCGCGCGAGGCGGCTGACCCCGCAGCAGACGAAGTAGATCAACGCCGCAAGGTCCCATCCCCCGCGCATGCCGGCGGCAAACGCCAGCGTGGCGGGGCCCACGCCAAACGAGATCACGTCGGACAGGGAGTCCAGTTCGCGGCCGAGCGCCGAATGCGCATGGCGCCAGCGCGCGATGCGGCCGTCGAGCACGTCAAAGACAAACGCCGCCGGTGCGAGCGCGGCGGCGATATAGAAATGGCGCAACGAAGGCTCGGCCACGAAGAACATGGCAAAGAACACCGAACCCATGCCGCATGCAGCGTTGGCCAGCGTGAAGAAGTCGGCCAGCTGCAAGTCACGCAACATCGAGAAATGTCGTGGTCTCTCCCGCGGCGTCGTCATTGTTCCTTGTTACAGCACCGTGTTGACATGATGCACTTGCGGCGGCGCGGCAAAGCTGTCGCCGACCAGCTTGCGCCAGGTCTGGAAATCGTCCGATTCGCGGAAGTGCACCATATGGTCTTCCACGGTTTCCCACGCCACTACCAGCGTGTACTGCTGCGGCTGCTCGATCGAGCGTTGCAGGTTCACGCCATGGCAGCCGCGGGCACGCTGGAACAGGGGCTTGGCCTGGGCCACGCCGGCCTCGAACTGCGCCTCCATGCCGGGCTTGACAGTGATCTGGGCAATTTCGTGAATCATGATGGTCTCGTAATGGAATGGTCGAACGCCATGCAAGCGGCGTGCCGTCTACCTTAGCAGATTTGTCTTCCCGCGGTGATGGCCGGGGCAAGGCGGTGGCGCAACGCCGCTTCAGCGACTTTTGTGCCGCGCGAGGCCCGCCACGAGGTAGATGACCACCAGCGCGTTGGCAATGGCCAGGCTGACGTGGAGCCACGTCGGGTGGCGCACCGCCTCATAAATTTCAACCGGGATGTAAATTCCGCCCGACCACACGCCGATCCAGTTGCCCCACGCGAGCCCGCGCCACAGCCCATAGGCTTCGGCAAACCGCATCAGCGCATACACCGCGGCCGAGCCGCCGATGGCCCACAGCCGGCCATCGGTCGGATGGGCGAGCAGCGACAGGAAGATGGTCGGATAGTGGCTGGCCGGGTTGATATGAAAGCGGCTGACGATGGCTTCGGCCAGTGCCTGGGCATCGCGATGCAGCAGCGCGACCAGGCCGATACCGGCCAGTATCACCAGCGCGCCTTTGGCCGCTTCGAACAGCGCGATGCTTTTGAGACCCAGTTGCGAAGAGCCGTGTGCCATGGTTGCCAGGGAGACAAAGTCGAACAAAGTCGACATTGTGCAACAGGGCACATGCATTGCCCAAGCCACTGGGGCAAGGCGCCCGCCTATCGCCGGCTCTCGCGCTCCACCATGGGCCCGTCCGCATCGATCTCGCCGCCCGATTCGAGCGCGCCGGTAACGGTGATGGGCCCATCCACATAAAGGTCGCCATGCACGACCATCGTGCCGTGGACGGTCAGCGGGCCCTTGAAGTCCCGCATCAGCGCGCCGCCCGGGGCGCGCGGATAGCCGGCACCCGTGGTGGCGAACCACGCGGCCGTGATCGGCCCCTTGGCGTGGACGTTGCCGTCGACGCTGAGGGTGCCGGTGACGGTCACCGGACCCTGCACGTGGGCAGAGCCCCCTACGGCAATCGAGCCGACGGTTTGCTGGGCAAAGGCAGCGGGGAGCGCAGCCACGCTCAGCGCGGCCAGGACGATGGCAAGCTTCATGTTCCTCCTTCGCGCCGCCGTGCAACCTGCGGTCCAAAAGAAAACTGGCGCGATGCTCCCAGTCTAGTGCCCTGGAAACATCGCGCCAGCGTGGCGAGGGGAGCGCGTATCAGTTCGCCCTGGTCTTCTGCATGCCGTCGGCAGCCGCGACCGATTCCTCCGCCGGCTGCACCGGACCCCAGCCACCGCCGAGGCTACGGACCAGTGACACCGTGGCCGCGGCGCGCAGCCCTGCCACCGTGTTGGCATCGCGCTGCGACTGCAGCACCGTGCGGTCGGCATCGATCACCGTCAGGTAATCGACCGCGCCCGCATCGTAACGGCTGCGCGAGATGCGCTGCGCACGCCGGGCACCCGCGATCGCGCTGTCGAGCGCCGTGCTCTGCTGGCTCAGCCAGCGCACGTCGGCCAGGCTGTCCTCGACCTCGCGGAACGCGGTCAGCACGGTCTGCCGATAGGTGGCTACCGACTCTTCATGCGCGGCGCGTGCGCCGGCCAGGTTGGCGCTGTTGCGGCCACCGTCGAATACCGTCTGCGCCAGCGTCGAGCCCACCAGCGGACCGATCGCCCACGCGCGCGACGAGTACTTGAACAGGTCGCCAAAGTTCGACGACTCGAAGCCGAAGAACGCCGACAGCGAGATGCGCGGGAAGAACGCCGCGCGTGCCACGCCGATGCGCGCATTGGCTGCCGCCATCTGGCGCTCGGCCTGCGCGATGTCGGGACGACGCTCGAGCAGCTCGGACGGCATGCCGGCCGGAATCGACAGCGGCGTCAGTTCCAGCGGTTTGGGCGCCATGGTGAAGGCCGCCGGCGGCAACCCGGTCAGCACCGCCAGCGCGTGCTCCTGGTTGGCACGGCGACGCTCGGTCGCGGCCAGGTCGGAGCGCGCGGTACCGAGTTCGGCCTCGGCCCGGGCCGGATCGAGGTCGGTGGTCTCGCCCGCCTCGTAGCGCTTGCGCAGCAGCGACAGCGCATCCTCGCGCAACTTGATGCTGGCATTGAGGATGTCGCGATCGCTGTCGAGCGTGCGCAGGTTGAAATACGCCTGCGCCACGTCCGCCTGCAAGGCCAGCTGTACCGAGCGGAACAGGTCCGCCGCGGCCTGGTCGTCGGCCCGCGCGGCATTGACACTGCTGGCGACGCGCCCGAACAGGTCGAGCTCGTAGCTGGCAATCGCGCGCGCCCGCACCAGCGTCTGCACCGGCGGCATGGTGCCGCCGAGGTACGACACCGACGCGCTCGAATACTGCGTGCGGGTCGGGTCCACGCCGAGGCTCAGCTGCGGATAGAGGTCCGCCTCGGTGGCGCCGGTAAAGGCGCGCGCCTGCTTGACGCGGGCCGCCGCGGCGGCGAGGTCCTGGTTGTTGGCGTTGGCGGCGTCCATCAGCTTGTCGAGCTGCGCGTCGCCAAACACCTTCCACCATTCGCCGCGCGCCTGGCCGTCGGCCGGCGTCGCGGTCTTCCACTGCACGCCTTCGGCCTGAGCCGCCTCGGCCTCCTTGAAGGCCGGCGTGGTGGCCGTCTCCGGCACCTTGTAGGTCGGCGCCAGCGAGCAGCCCGCCAGCACCAGCGCTGCGGCCAGGGTGGCCAGGCGTGGCAACGGGTTGTTCAGTTGGGCAATCATGATCGTCTTCCCGTATCGATTCTTATCCATCATTCCGCCGACGCAACCGCCTGCGACTCCAGACGCCTGGCTTCGCGGCGCTGACCACGCGTGGCCAGCAGGCGCAGTGCCACGTAGAACACCGGTGTCAGGAACAGGCCAAAGAACGTCACCCCGAGCATCCCGGCAAACACGGCCACACCCATGGCATGACGCATTTCCGCGCCGGCGCCGGTGGACACCACCAGCGGCACCACGCCCATGATGAACGCGAACGACGTCATCAGGATCGGGCGCAGGCGCAGATGGCTCGCTTCGATTGCCGCCTGCACGATGGTACGGCCCTGGTGCTCGAGCTCGCGGGCAAATTCCACGATCAGGATCGCGTTCTTCGCCGACAAGCCCACCAGCACGATGAAGCCGATCTGCGTGAAGATGTTGTTATCTCCATGCGTGAGCCACACGCCGGTCATGGCGGCCAGCAGGCTCATCGGCACGATCAGGATGATCGCCAGCGGCAGCGTCAGGCTCTCGTACTGGGCAGCAAGCACCAGGAACACGAGCAGCACGCACAGCGGGAAGATCAGCACCCCGGCGTTGCCGGCCAGGATGTCCTGGTACGTCAGGTCCGTCCATTCGAACGCGATCCCCTTCGGCAGCGTTTCCGCGGCAATCCGTTCCACCGCGGCCTGCGCCTGGCCCGACGAGAAACCGGGAGCCGGACCGCCGTTGATATCGGCGGCGGTAAAGGCGTTGTAGCGCACCACGCTGTCCGGACCGTAACCCTGCTTGACGCGCACCAGCGACGACAGCGGCACCATCTCGCCCGACGTATTGCGCACCTTCAGCTGCAGGATGTCGTCGGCATGCTGGCGGAACTGCGCATCGGCCTGGACCTTGACCTGATACGTGCGGCCGAACTTGTTGAAGTCGTTCGCATAGGTCGAGCCGAGGTACGTCTGCAGCGTGTCGAACACTTCCGTCACCGGCACGCCAAGCTGCTTGGCCTTCACGCGGTCGAGATCGACGTTCAGCTGCGGCACGTTGATCTGGTAGTTCGAGAACACACCGGCCAGTTCAGGCGTGGCGCGCGCCTTGGCCATGAAGGCGTTGGTGGCGTCGAACAGCGCGTCGTAGCCGAGCGCGGCGCGGTCCTCGATCATCATCTTGAAACCGCCGATGGTCCCGAGGCCCTGCACCGGCGGCGCCGGGAACACCGCGATAAAGGCGTCCTGGATCGCACCGTACTTCTGGTTGAGCGCGGCCGCGATGGCATCGCCCGACAGGTCCTTGCTCTTGCGCTCGTCAAACGGCTTGAGCGTGGCAAACACGATCCCCTGGCTCGGGCTGTTGACGAAGCCGTTGATCGACAGGCCCGGGAAGGCCACCGCCGACTCCACGCCCGGCTGCTTGAGCGTGATGTCCGACATGCGGCGGATCACGTCCTCGGTGCGGTCCAGCGTGGCGCCGTCAGGCAGCTTGGCAAAGCCCACCAGGTACTGCTTGTCCTGCGCCGGCACAAAGCCCTTCGGCACCATCTGGAAGATGCCGTAGGTCGCCACCAGCATCACCGCATAGACACCGAACACCGCCGACTTGCGCGAGATGATGCCCTTCACGCCGTTGCCGTAAGCCTCGCCACTGCGATGGAAGAAGCGGTTGAAGCGCTGGAAGAACTTGCCCAGCACGCGATCCATCGCGCGGGTCAGCCAATCCTTCGGCGCATCGTGGCCGCGCAGCAGCAGCGCGGACAGGGCCGGCGACAGCGTCAGCGAGTTGAACGCCGAGATGATCGTCGAGATCGAGATCGTCAGCGCGAACTGCTTGTAGAACTGGCCGGTCAGGCCGGTCATGAAGCCCAGCGGCACGAACACGGCAATCAGGGTCAGCGCGATGGCGATGATCGGGCCGCTCACTTCGCGCATGGCCTTGTAGGTGGCTTCCTTGGGCGGCAGGCCTTCCTCGATGTTGCGCTCGACGTTTTCCACCACCACGATCGCATCGTCCACCACGATACCGATGGCCAGCACCAGGCCGAACAGCGACAGCGCGTTGATCGAGAAGCCGAATGCGTGCATCAGGCCGAACGTACCGACGATCGACACCGGCACCGCCAGCAGCGGAATGATCGACGCGCGCCACGTCTGCAGGAACAGGATCACCACCAGCACCACCAGGGCGATGGCCTCGAACAGCGTATGGACCACGGCCTCGATACTGTGGCGCACGAACTGCGTCGGGTCATACACGATGCTGTAGTCCACGCCGTCGGGGAAGTTCTGCTTGAGCTCTTCCATGGTCTTGCGGACCTGGTTCGAGATCTCGATCGCATTGGAACCCGGCGACTGGAAGATCGGCAGCGCCACCGCGGACTTGTTGTCCAGCAGCGAACGCAGCGCGTATTCCGAGGCACCGAGTTCGATACGGGCGATATCGCGCAGATAGGTCACCGCGCCGTCGGGCGAGCTCTTGACGACGATGTCGCCAAACTCCTCGACGGTCTGCAGGCGGCCCTGGGCGTTGACCGACAGTTGCAGGTCGGTACCCGGCAGCGACGGCGACTGGCCGATCACACCGGCCGCCACCTGGATGTTCTGCTCGCGGATGGCGCGCACCACATCGGAGGCGGAAAGCTGGCGCTCGGCGATCTTCTCGGGGTTGAGCCATACGCGCATCGAGTAGTCACCCGAGCCGAACATCTGCACCTGGCCTACGCCCTGGATCCGGGCGAGGCGGTCCTTGACGTTGATCAGCGCGTAGTTGCGCAGGTACGTCATGTCGTAGCGATCGTTCGGCGACACCAGGTGGACCACCATGGTGAGGTCGGGCGAGCTCTTGACGGTGGTGATACCGAGACGGCGCACGTCCTCGGGCAGGCGCGGTTCCGCTTGCGAGACGCGGTTCTGCACCAGCACCTGGGCCTTGTCCGGATCGGTACCGAGCTTGAAGGTCACGGTCAGCGTGAGCGAACCGTCGCTGTTGGCCTGCGAGTTCATGTACAGCATGTCCTCGACGCCGTTGATCTGCTCTTCCAGCGGCGTGGCCACCGTCTCGGCGATCACCTTCGGGTTGGCGCCCGGGAACTGCGCGCGCACCACCACCGACGGCGGTACCACTTCCGGGTACTCCGAGATCGGTAACTTGAACATCGAGATGGCACCGATCAGGAAGATCAGCACCGACAACACGCCCGCAAAGATCGGGCGATCGATAAAGAATTTCGAGAGATTCATCTTGGTCTCGGCGAAAAGCGCTTCCCTGGCGGTCCGCCTGAGGCGGACGCCATGACTGCACGGGAAATATCTGGTCTACGTGGGCTCTGGCTGGAAAAGCGCTCAGCTCACCGGTTTTGCCGCGGGTTTCTCGTTGTCGCCGACAACCTGATCGGCAGGCTTGTCGCCCTGCTGGTCAGCCTGTTTGGTGGCCCCCTTGCGCGGCTCGAGTTCGCTGCGGAAGGCCATGTCCACCATCTTCGGTGCCACCGCGTCGCCCGGACGCACGCGCAGCAGGCCGTTCACGACGATGTTCTCGCCCGGCTTCAGGCCCTTGCGGATCACCCGCAGGCCGTCGAACGTCGAGCCCAGCTCCACTTCGCGGTACTGCGCCTTGTTGGCCTTGTCGACCACCAGCACGAACTTCTTGCCCTGGTCGGTACCGATCGCCCGGTCGTTGATCAGCACGGCCGGATGCGGCGTGCCGCCGCCCATCTTGATCTTGGCGTACAGACCCGGCAGCAGGCGGCCATCGGCGTTGTCGAACACCGCGCGCATGCGGATGGTGCCGCTACGCGTATCCAGCCGGTTGTCGACCCAGAACACCTTGCCCTCGTGCGGATTGCCGTCCTCGTTGGCCAGCCCCAGGAACACCGGCAGGTCCTTCCTGGCACCGCCCGCGCCCGGCGCGGTAAAGCGCAGGTAGCTCTGCTCGTCCACGTCGAAGCTCGCGTAGATCGGCGACACCGACACCACCGTGGTCAGCGCCGGCGAGGCCGCACCCGCGGCCACGAGATTGCCCACCGTGATCTCGGCCTTGGAGACGCGGCCCGCCACCGGCGAGACGATGCGCGTGTAGCTCAGGTTCAGGCGCGCCGACTCCAGCGCCGCCTGCGCGCCGCGCACGTCGGCGCTGGTCTCGCTGGCGGTGTTGATGCGCTCGTCGTATTCGCGCCTGGAGATGGCGTTGTCGTCCAGCAGGCGCTGGGCGCGGGCCTTCTCGGTCTGCGCATGCGAGGCACGGACCTGCGCCGCCGCGAGCGCCGCTTCCGCGCGCGCCACCTCGGCCGCGTACGGACGCGGGTCGATGGTGAACAGCGGGTCGCCCTTCTTCACCATGGCACCCTCACGGAAGTGCACGGTATCGATGGTGCCGGACACGCGCGGACGGATCTCCACCCGGTCGACGGCTTCCATGCGGCCGGAAAACTCATCCCATTCGGTAATGGTCTTGCCGACCACTGCCGCCACTTCCACGGCAGCCGCCGGCGGCGGCGCGGTGTTGGCCTGCGCTTCGCCCCCATGCCACGGACGCAGGACCGAGGTTGTCACGCCAATACCGAGAACCGCCACGATGGCAACGGCAATCAGCGTGCGTCGAGACTGGTGATTCATGTTTTCTTCACTCCGTGTTTCTGTCGGGTTTTCTTCAACTGAAAGCAAAAAAGGCCGAACGCTGCCCCGCCGGTCCGAGGGCCGGAAAAAATGGGCGACACCGTGGTATGCCCGGCCTGACGGCCGCGGCTATGCCGTTACGGCAACTACCAGCATGAAAGCCTGCTGGTGCGAAAATCCGGCTGCTCTATGCTCCGGACCGGCGTTCGGGCCGGGATGAGGCGTCGTCGACCTGCTCGAAACACGAGCGCAAGAATCGCGCGCCTTCGTTGACCCACGCCTGGCAACTATCGTGGGACTGTTCCACCCCGTCGCCGCAGGCGCCGGGCATGATCATGGTCTCGGCCGGTACACCGGCCTTGCGCAGGCGCTCGGCGAATGCTTCGCCCTCCGCCCGCAATGCATCCAGCTCGGCCACCTGGACCAGCGCCGGTGGCAGCCCGGCCAGCCGCGAGGCCATCGCCGGCGCGGCATACGGATGCACGGTGTCGGCTGGCCTGGGGAGGTAGTCCCGATAATTGCACGCGAGTCGCCTGAGCATTTCCATCGGCACACGGCCGGCACCGGCCGTGCACGATGCATGCTGGAGGCAGGGATCGGTCACCGGACGGATCAGCCATTGACCGGCCGGCTGCGGCAGGCCGCGGTCGCGCAGCATCTGGCCGAGCGCGATCGCGAGGTTGCCCCCCGCTTCCTCTCCCACCACGGCAAACCTCAGCTTGTCCACCTTCAGGCGGCGCGCGTGCTTGAGCACCCATGCCACCGTATTCACCGCATCCTCCGGCGCCGCCGGAAACGGATGGTCGGGCGCCAGCGAGTAGCCGGGCGTCACCACCACCGCCGGAATCGAATCGGAAAGATCCGACGCCAGTTCGCACGCCGCCTCGCTATCGCCCTGGACAAAGCCACCCGCATGCAGGTACACCAGCCATGGCAACAGTTCGCTGCTGGCCTGCGCGCCGCCCGGGGCATAGCCGGGCGGGTAGCTCACCCACACCGGGATGGTCCGGTCCTCGCTCACCACTTCATGCTGCGTCACGCGCGGCATCGCGCCTTTGGCCGGTTTGGCTTCGGACACGCGCTGGCTGGTCGTCTTAGGCATCTGGGGAGGGCGGCGCGCCGTACGCACGGGCGTCGATACTGTGTTGCGATGCAACGGATTATGGTGATTGAGCGGGATGGGATAAAGCGAGAGATTGCCAACGCACTGTTTCTGCGGTGGAATAATCGCTGGCCGGAAACCCTGCGCTTGGCAAGGACACGGAAAATGTGATTCACTCCCGTGCTTTCGGCGGTTATCGATTTGTCAGCAGGTGTGCGGGTGGCTTGGGGAAGCCCCCTGTGCACCGCCCCCGGCCGAGATTGGAACCGAAGGCTTCAAGCCGCCCATCCACGACCCTCCCCGCTCCGGCCGCCACTGGCGGACCGCCGGCAGCTCACCCAGCCGCGCACTTGACATGCCGCGGCGCGATCCCGCCAGACACCCACCCCTGCCCCCCCATCCGGGCCAGCGACAGGGACCCCTTCGGAACGTAGCTGCACCCTTCTTTCGGAAGCAAGACCATGGATCGTTTAGTTTCAATGCAGGCATTCACACGGGTGGTGGATGTCGGCAGCTTTGCCCGCGCAGCCGAATCGCTCGACCTGCCCAAGGCCACCCTGACCCGGCTGATCCAGAACCTGGAGACGCATCTCGGCGTCAAGCTGCTGCACCGGACCACGCGCCGTATCAGCGTGACCACCGATGGCGCGGCCTATTACGAGCGCTGCGTGCGGATTCTGGCCGACGTGGAAGAAGCCGAGCAATCCCTGACGCGCCAGAATAATTCGCCGCGCGGCACGCTGTGCGTGGACACGGTGGCCGGCCTCGCCCAGCAGGTGCTGATTCCCAATCTGCACGATTTTTTCGCGACTTATCCGGAGCTGAAGGTGGAGCTGACCATCAACGGCAAGCCGATCGATCTGCTCAAGGAAGGCGTCGACGTGGTGCTGCGCGTCGGCAATCACCTCGACGAGACGATGGTGGCGCGCCGCATCGGCCTGCTCAAGCTCGCGATGTACGCCTCGCCCATCTACCTGCGCCAGGCCGGGACGCCGACCAATCTGACCGAGCTCGCCCAGCACAAGGCGGTAAATTACCTGTCCAACCGCACCGGGCGCGAATTGCCGTGGCCGCTCACGCGCGGCGACCAGCACAGCGAGATCCTGCTGCCGTCGGCGATCTCGACCAACGATGCCGAGGTGTACCTGGGGTGCACGCTGGAGGGTCACGGCATCGCCCGCATCTCGCGCGCGATGGCCGAGCCTTACGTCAATAGCGGCAGGCTGGTGGAGGTGATGCCCGACTGGCAGACCGAGGAATTGCCGATTTCCGCGATGTATCCGCAGAACCGCCACCTGTCGGCGAAGGTGCGGGTGTTCGTTAACTGGGCCGCGGATCTGTTCTCACGCCATCCGCATTTCGGCGCCTCGCAACAGCCGTCGGCGCGCGACGCCATTCGCGCGCTGGCGGCGGCGGGCTGAAGGTCGGGCGGCGCGGTCAGCCCCGGCGCGGGAGCGTCGGATGGCGGCACGCCGTCGCGCTCGCGCCGGTGGTCCGCGCTATGGTCCGCGCTATGGTCCGCGCTATGGTCGGCACCGTGTTCCGCGCCATGGTCCGCGCCGTGGTCAGTACGATGGCCGGTGCTGTGGTCCGTATCGTCGCCCTCGTCGCCCTCGCCGCCCTCGCCGCCCTCGCCGCAACGCGGTGCCGACGATTTCTCATGCGAGCACTTCGGGCAGCAAACGTCGATGTCGTTGGTCACGCTGACCACCGACACGGGTATGAGAAACAAGTAGGGGGATAGCTTCGAGGAGAGCCTGAGCGATATCTTGAGGGATAGCTTGAACAGGTTGGCAGCGAGTGTGAGGAGAGTTTTCATTTAATAGTAGTAAGAACGATCTAAGCCATTCCCGATGGAATTGGCAGATCTCATTCTTCTCGCTCACCCCCCGCCTGTGAATCAGAAAACTCTGAATGTCATTTCTTTGACACGAGGCGGTCGTGCCGGCTCAACTCCGTAGCGCGATACGGTTGACCACGTCCTCCACGCCGTACACGTACCACGCATCGCGCTCGATCTGCCGGCGCGTGCCATCGCTCGCCACATAGCCGTCGAGCGTGACCACACGATTCTCCGTGCGCACGCCGACCTGGCTGGCATCGACAAACGGATCGGTCTCGAGCACGAGCCGCAGTGCTTCGGTGATTTCGTCGTCGCGATCGGTTTCCGCGGGCGCCACCACCAGTTCGTTGATCACGCAGCGGCAGCCGCGCGACCACCACGCGAGCACGCCCGCCAGGCGCATATGCGAGAGGCTGATCACCTGGCCCCTGAGCGTGACCACGCCGTCGCTGGCCATGACTTCGATCCAGCCGCTGCGTTCGCCCACGGCCTCGCGCATCGGCTCGGTGCGACCTTTCACCTGTGCGCAGATCCTGCAATTGCGGAAATCGATCGTGGCAAGCAGCCGTTCGCACACCGCGTCGCGCAATTCGCCATCACCGACCGGCATGCCACCGTCGGCAATGCGCAGATGGTCGATCACGGCCGTCACGCCGTCCACCTTGCGCAGTTGTGCCGCAGCCCGCGTCTTGTCGACGATATCGGCGACTTCGCCCTCCAGGATGAGCGCGCCGTCGGAGAGGCGCAGATGTATGGTCGGTTGAAGATGGTGCCCCTGATACGGTACATGGGCGAGCGCCGCGCGCGCCTGGGTCAACACCGCTTCGTGACTCTGCATGATGCCCTCCAGCTGGACCTCTCCCACGCGCATGGGCCGCGGGAGCGAAAGAACTGATCCATTATAGGAACGCGATCCGCGCGCTCTCGCGCCGTCGTTTCAAACGTTCGACCGGGGCCGGGCCCCGCATAGCGCGACCGCTACCGTGACGAGCGAATCCGGCACCACGTGCCTCCGTCATCATGGCTCCCTACCGGCGCCCCCTGTGCCCGCCCGCATTGAAGCGCGCGCCGGGCGGTGGCACGATGCGCTCATGCGTGGCCCTGGGGCGACCGGCGGACCAGGGCCACTGGGGCAACACGGGCAACACGGGCAACACGGGACGGGAGGCCACGACGATGTGCACCAACTATGCACCGGTCCAGCGCCGGATCCTGCGCGAGATCTTTGGCGTGGAACCGCCGGCCGACCCGTATCGCGCCGAAACCTACCCCGACTATCCCGCGCCGATCGTGCGCATGACCGCCGATGGCATGCGGCAGGGGCTGCTGGCGACCTTCGGCATGGTGCCGCGCAAGCGCACACCCGCCGGGGGCCGGCGCTACGACACCACCAATGCGCGCAGCGAAACCGTGGGCGAGCGGCCCGCGTTCTCGCGCGCATGGCGGCAGGGCCAGCGCTGCCTGGTGCCGCTGTCGGCGTTCTATGAATTCGCCTACCCGGAAAGCGGCACACCCGCGGCGCCGGGCAAGCCGGTGCGATGGCGCGTATGGCTGCCCGATGCCGAAGCGTTCGCGGTGGCCGGCCTGTGGCGCGACTGGCCGGATGGCCTGTGCTCGTTCACCATGCTCACGATCCATGCCGGCGACCACGCCGTGCTCTCGCGCTTTCACAAACCCGGCGACGAGAAGCGCGGCCTCGTGATCGTGCCGCGCGACCAGTGGGACGACTGGCTCGGCTGCCGCGACCCCGAGATGGCCCGCACCTTCCTGCGGCTCTACCCGGCCGATGCCATGGCCGCTGCGCCCGCCCCCAAGATCCAGGGCGCGCCCATTCCGTTCTCGGATTGAACCTGCCCTACCCGCCCATGGTCATCTATTGCACAATGCGGTATGGCCGGTGCAAGGCACAGCCGCCTCGGATGACACCAGAACAAGGAAAACAACGCATGGCGACTTCGAACAAACTGCCGCACTGGACGATCTGGTGCCCCCTCGCCGCCTGGATCGCGTTCGGTCTCGGCATTGCCATGCCGGGCCAGGGCTGGATCATCGCGCTCATGGCACTGGCGCTCGCCGGTGCCGTGTTTGCCGGCGTGCATCACGCCGAGGTGGTCGCGCACAAGGTCGGCGAACCGTTCGGGACGCTGGTGCTGGCGATTGCGGTCACGGTGATCGAGGTCGCGCTGATCGTCTCGGTGATGCTGTCGGCCGGCCCGGAAAAAGCGGGGCTGGCACGCGATACGGTGTTCGCCGCCGTCATGATCATCTGCAATGGCATTGTCGGCCTCTGCCTGTTCGTCGGCGCGCTCCATCATCGTGAGCAGGCCTTCCAGGCGCCGGGCGCCAATGCCGCCATGGCGGTGCTGGTGGCGCTGCTGGTGCTGACCATGGTGCTGCCCAATTTCACCAGCACCACGCCGGGCCCGGTCCTGTCGTCGTCGCAACTGGCGTTTTCCGGCGCCATGTCGCTGGTGCTGTATGGCTGCTTTGTCTTCGTGCAGACCGTGCGCCACCGCGACTATTTTCTGGTGGAAGGCACCACCGACGAGAACGAGCACGCGCCGCCGCCGCCGGGACGGGTGGCCGCGGCCAGCGGCGTCCTGCTGATCGTCGCGCTGGTGGCGGTGGTGGCGCTGGCCAAGCTGCTGTCCCCTTCGGTGGAGGCGGCGGTCCTCAACGCGGGCATGCCGGTGGCCGTGGTCGGCGTGGTCATCGCCGCGCTGGTGCTGTTGCCGGAAGGACTGGCCGCCCTGCGCGCGGCCCGCACCGACCGGCTGCAGACCAGCCTCAACCTGGCACTGGGTTCCGCGCTGGCCAGTATCGGCCTCACGATTCCGACCGTCGCGGCCGTGTTCATCACGATCGGCCGGCCGCTCGAACTCGGGCTCGGGCCCAAGGAGATGGTGCTGCTGTTCCTGACCGTGATCGTGGCGTCGCTGACGCTCGGCATGGGACGCACCACCATCCTGCAGGGCGTGGTCCATCTCGTGATATTCGCGGCCTACCTGTTCCTCACGATCGTGCCCTGAGCTCGGCTTGCCCTGACGTGCCCGAGCCTCGGGCTAGTGCGCCGCGCCACGCGCGGCATCGGCATGCAGGCGGCCGAGCAGGCGCCGCCCGGCCGCGATGACCTCCGGGTCGGCGTGCATCTGGTAGCGCACGATCATTCCCTCCACGCACAGCATGGCTTCGGCAGCGACCGCCTGCGGCGCGGCCAGGCCGAGATCGCGCGCCAGCTGCGTCAGGAAGTCTTCCAGCGACGCCTTGTGCGACACCGCGTGCTCGACCAGCCGCGGATCGTCGCCCGCGCCGCCGCCCGCTTCGGCCACCACATTGATAAACGAGCAGCCGCGGTAGTCGTCGCTGGTAAACCATTCCGCCAGCGCATCGGCCAGCACGTCGAGGTTGCGGCGCTGTTCGAGCTGGCGCCGGACCGCGCCCTCGAACCAGTGCATCCAGAAGTCGTGCCGGCGCTCCAGGTAGGCGGCGATCAGGTCGTTCTTGGACGGGAAATGCCGGTACAGCGACATCTTGGCCACGCCCGACTCGGCGATGATCCTGTCAACCCCGGTGGCGCGATAACCATCGCGGTAGAACAGACGGGCGGCGGTGTCGAGAATACGGTCTCGTGCCGAAAGCGTGGCCATGGCAGTGCTCGGTATACGGTAGATAATCGCCATTATAGGAGACAGATCTGTCTACCAATCAATCCGGTTCCGCGCTGTCCGTCCGCGCGTTGTCCGTCCGCCTTGTGAGTCGGCTTTGTGCGTCGGCTTTGTCCGCCCTCATGGCCATTGCCAGGCGGGACGGTTCAGGTGCTCGGCAAAGAAGTCGGACAGCGCACGGATCTTGGCGGGTCGGGCGCGCGCCGACGGTGTCACGAAATACAGGCCACCGCGCGCCATGTGCCACTGCGGCAGGATGCGCTCCAGGCGGCCATCGACGAGGTATTCGCTGGCAATGAACTCGGGCAGCTCCGAGATGGCCAGCCCCTCCAGCAGCACGGGAATCATCGCTTCCGAGTTGGTCACGCGCAGCGGACCGCGCGGCAGCACGCTTTCCTGGGTGCCATCGTCGTGGGTAAATTTCCATTCCTGGGTGCGGGCGCGATAGGCGTAGCTCAGGCACGCGCGGTCAGCCAGCTCGCGCGGGTGCTGCGGGCGTCCGTGCCGCGCCAGATAGGCCGGGGACGCGACGAGGTACTGCGTGACCGAGCACAGCTGCCGCGCGACCAGCGACGAATCGGGCAGAACGGCAATGCGCAAGGCGGCGTCGAAACCGTCCGCAATCAGGTCGACGGTCGCATCCGAGAGATGCAGGTCGACCGACAGTTCCGGGTAGCGCACGAACAGCTTGGGCAGCAGCGGCGCGACCCAGCGCATGCCGAACGCCATCGGCACCGCTAGTCGCACGAGGCCGCGCGGGCTGACCGACAGCTCCATCGCCTCGCTCTCCAGTTCTTCAGCCTGGCGGAAGATCTCGCCCGCCTTGTTGGCAACGCTGGCGCCAAACTCGGTCAGCGACAACTGGCGCGAGGTGCGATTGAGCAAGCGCCCGCCGAGCCGCTCCTCCAGCCGCGCCACCGCCCGCGACACGGTCGGCACCGATACGCCCATGGTGCGCGCGGCGGCGGCAAACGAGCCTTCCTCCGCCACCTTGGCGAACATCGCGATGCCTTCGAAATCCGGAAACTTGCTCATTTCATTTTTGCAACGAAGCGTTTCCGGGAATTCTATTTTGAATGCATCAACGCTGTCGATGAAGGCGGCAAGATTCTGGAAAGCACCGGCGGAAACCTGCCGCCCTCCAGAAGCTGACCGCCGACCGGACCTTCTCCCCATAAAAAAAAAGAAGGCCGGACGCGCCTACGACAGCTGTGCGCCCGGCCTCCACCAGACCCCTGGTGACAGAGGAACAACAAGGAAAATCAGGCGGCCAGCTTGACCTCGCCGCGTGCCGCGCGGGCCTCGGCCAGCCGGGTCTCGGCATCGCGCAGCGCAGTGCGCAGGCCTTCTTCCACCACCGGGTGGTAGAACGGCATGGCCAGCATCTGGGCGATCGTCAGGCCTTGCTGATACGACCATGCCAGCAGGTGCGCGATATTCTCGGCGCGCGGGCCGGTCCATTCGGCGCCGAGGAAGCGGCCCGAATCGATATCCGCATAGACATGCATCAGGCCCCGGTTCTTCAGCATGACGCGGCTGCGGCCCTGGTCCTCGAAGCTGACCGCGCCGGTGACGAAGGTGCCGGTGTCGAGATCGGCGTGGCGCTTGCCGACCATCGCGATCTGCGGATCGGAGAACACCACGGCCAGCGGCGCACGGCGCGACAGCGACTTGAGGTTGGGCCACGCCGCCGCGTTTTCGCCGGCCAGACGGCCCTCATCGGCGGCCTCGTGCAGCAGCGGCAGGATATTGTTGGCGTCCCCGGCGATAAACACGGGGGCATCACCGCATTGCAGGGTTTCCGCATCGAACACCGGCACGCCGCGCATGTCGAGCCGCAGGCTGGTGTTCTCGAGCCCGAGCCGGGCCACGTTGGGGCGGCGGCCGGTGGCGGCCAGCACGTATGCAAAGCGCTCCGTCACGGTATCGCCGCTCGCGGCATCGACAAAGGTGAGGACCGCTTCGTCGCCCTCGCGGCGCATGTCCAGCACCTTGGCATCGGTATCGAGCGGGAATTCGGCATTGAAGGTCTGCGCGGCATAGGCACGGATGGCCGGATCCGAGAGCGGTCCCACCGCGCCGCCGAGGCCGAATACGCGTACCCGCACGCCGAGGCGATGCAACGCCTGGCCGAGTTCGAGGCCGATCACGCCCGGGCCGAACACGGCCACGCTGGCAGGCAGGTCCTCCCATGCAAACACATCGTCGTTGACGATCAGGCGATCGCCGAAGGCGGTCAGGGCCGGCGGCACCGCCGGCGTGGAGCCGGTAGCGATCACCACGCGGCTGGCCTGCACGATGGTGTCGTCGCCCACGCCCAGCGTGGTGTCGTCGATAAATGTGGCATACCCGCGCAGGCGATCCGCGGCCGGAATCGACTCCACACCGCGCACCACAAAACCGACAAAGCGGTCGCGCTCGCCGCGCACCCGGGCCATCACCTCGCGGCCCTCGATGCGCACCGCACCATCCACATGCACGCCGAAGGCGGCGGTATGGCGCGCTTCATGGGCGGCCTCGGCGGCGGCAATCAGCAGCTTGGACGGCATGCAGCCCACGCGGGCGCAGGTGGTGCCATAGGGGCCGCCTTCGATGATCACGGCGCGCATGCCGGCCGCAATCGCGGCGCGGTATGCAGCGAGGCCCGCGGTGCCGGCGCCGATCACGGCGACGTCGGTTTGAATGGTGGTCTGCATGACGATTCCTGGTGATTGCGTTTTTTTGGGCAAGCCGGTGCCAACGGGTCCGGCAAGTGCCGGACCGCGCAGGCGGTAACTGCGGTTTCAGGAAGGAACGGGGCCGGTCAGGCGGCCTTGAGGTACTGCTCGACGGCTTCGGCGCCGCCGATCAGCTTGCCGTTGATGAAGACCTGCGGTGCGGTCATGTTGCCGGAGATGGCGCCCAGCACCTTGCCCCGGACCTTGTGCTCCAGCGGCACGTCGATGTACTCGTAGCCGTGGTCCGACAGCAGTTGCTTGGCCTTGGCACAGAACGAGCAGCCCACCTTGGAGAACACCACCACCTGGTCCGGCTTGCGGGCGTCCGGGGCGATGTAGGCCAGCATCGTGTCGGCATCGGACACCTTGAACGGGTCGCCCGGCTCTTCCGGCTCGATGAACATCTTGTCGACCACGCCATCCTTGACCAGCATCGAATAGCGCCAGCTGCGCTTGCCGAAGCCAAGGTCGGCCTTGTCGACCAGCATGCCCATGCCATCGGTGAACTCGCCGTTGCCGTCAGGGATCATCACGATGTTTTCGGACTCCTGGTCCTTGGCCCATTCGTTCATCACGAAGGTGTCGTTCACCGATACGCACAGGATCGCGTCCACGCCGTGCTTGGCAAACACCGGGGCCAGCTCGTTATAGCGCGGCAGGTGGGTGGACGAGCAGGTCGGCGTAAAGGCGCCCGGCAGCGAGAACAGGGCCACGGTCTTGCCAGCGAACAGCTCGCTCGTGGTCACGTCCTTCCATTCGTTGTTCTCGCGAACACGGAACGTCACGTTGGGTACGCGTTGGCCTTCACGGGATTGCAGCATCGGTATGACTCCAGAAATAAACAGTAAGTAAGGTAAGGCAGTTCAGAGCGTCGGGTTATCTTGTCGCCACGTCCTGCAGCGAAGGCCTCATTCTGTCGGCGCCAGGCACGTCTGTACAATTCATCGTTTCAAAGCGACCGATTGATAGTTCCTATATCGGCCCGATAACCCGGGATCGCCGCCACCAACGAAAAAGGGACGGCCGCAGCCGTCCCTCCATGCTGCCACGCCGACGCCCGACGTGGCCAATTGCGTGTCCTGTGGGCGTGTCCCGTGGGCGCGTTCCCTTACAGGCCGAGGTCGCTCAGCCCCGGATGATCGTCGGGACGCCGGCCCAGCGGCCAATGGAACTTGCGCTCCGATTCCTTGATCGGCATATCGTTAATGCAGGCAAAGCGGCGCTGCATCAGACCGTTCTCGTCGAACTCCCAGTTCTCGTTGCCATAGGAGCGGAACCAGTGGCCAGAGTCGTCATGCCATTCGTAGGCGTAGCGCACCGCGATGCGATTGCCTTCGTACGCCCACAGCTCCTTGATCAGGCGGTAGTCGAGTTCCTTGTTCCATTTGCGCGTGAGGAATTCCACGATCTGCGGACGACCGTTGACGAACTCGGCCCGATTGCGCCACGCGCTGTCGACGGTATAGGCCAGCGATACGCGCTGCGGATCGCGGCTGTTCCAGCCATCCTCCGCGCCGCGTACCTTGGCGATAGCGCTTTCACGGGTAAACGGCGGGACCGGCGGACGGACTTCGGGGGAATTCGACATGACAGGGCTCCTCAAGGATGGGTCAGGGAAATCGGATCTGGAACAAATTGCACGACAACCACGATCTGCACCGGCGGCCACATCCGGCCAAAATGATACAGATCTGTCTACTAGTCTGGAGTAGACAGATCTGTATGTCAAGCGCGCTTTGCAAGAAGGCTCCGGGCACGGGGCGGAAGCGCGGGCGGAGGTGCGGGCAAAGCGCGGCGCCGCCCGCCCCGCGCGCCCGACCGCAGCTAGTGCCGGGTGATGACCACCTCCAGGTATTCGCTGGGCACCACCATGGCCTCGCTGCCGGCCACGTTGAGGCTGTCGAGGAGATCGGTGAGGTCGCGCGTGAGCGCATCGGCACGGTCGGGTGGCAACGCGGCGAAGGCCTTGTGCACGGGGCCGTACCAGGTGCGGAATACCTCGATGAAATGCGCGGGCGACCGGTAGCGGAAGCGGAACATGCGAGGCGTGACCGCGATAGTCACGCCATGAGGATCGAACAGTGTGTGCAGATGTTCCTCCACGCCCCACCTGGACGGTGGCGCGACGTCGGGCGGCGGTGGCACATACGCACCGAGCGCCTTGAACATCTGCCCGACGAATCCCTGCGGCGTCCAGTTGGCCAGGCCGATGCGGCCGCCGGGTCGGCACACGCGCGCCATTTCCGCCGCGCATTGCTTCTGGTCGGGCGCGAACATCACGCCAAAGGTGGATAGCACGGCGTCGAAGCTGCCATCGTCGAATGGCAGGGCCTCGGCATCCGCCTGCCGGAAGGTCACGTCGAAGCGTTCCGCGCGGGCACGCTCGGCGCCACGCTCGAGCAAGGTGCCCACGTAATCGGTCGAGGTCACCTTGCAGCCGCGGCGAGCGGCCGCCAGCGTGGCGTTGCCGTTGCCGGCGGCCACGTCCAGTACCGCTTCGTCCCAGCGCAGATCGCAGGCTTCCGCCAGTTGCTCGCCCACGAGTTGCAGCGTGGTGCCGATCACCGCATAGTCGCCGCTGGCCCATGCGGCCTGCTGGCGGCCCTTGAGCGCGGTGAGATCGGTGGGCGCCGGGTTGGCGGACGCCGGGGTGGTAGATGAGGCCATGGGAAGTCCTTTCCGTCCGACGCGATCGCAGTCGCCGTGCAGGCATCGTGTCGGGCGTGGCAAGAGGGGGCGCGTGCACCGGTTGCCCGCGCACTACCCAGCGTAGTCCATCGGGACGCGGGCACCGGCATGCCGCGCCCGTGCCTTGCGGAATGCCATGCACGCGTGTTACTGTCGCGCCATCCAGGAGAACGGTGCGCCCTTGCGGCGACCGTACCGAAGGCGTAACCCTCGGAACGCTCAGGTGCACGGGTGCCAGACACCCCATGTGCGAAGACTGGATCGACGGACTAGACCGACAAACTGGAGAGCGTTGCACGCGTGGGCACGCCGGCAGATCAACAGGCCGGCATCACCCGGCGAGGCAGCCGCCGAAGGGGCAAGCCAGCGCCGGTCCGCGCATGCAACGCGCGGCTGGCATGGCGAATCTCTCAGGCAAAAGGACAGTGGGGGCAGGCGGATCATGATGATCCGCCTGCCCCCTTTACTTTCCGGAGCCTGAGAAATGAAAGTCATCGTTATGGGGGCGGGCGTGATCGGCGTCGCCTCGGCGTGGTACCTGGCCAAGGCCGGGCATGAAGTCACGGTCCTCGAGCGCAACAACGGCGCGGCGCGCGAGACCAGTTTCGGCAACGGCGGACAGATCTCCGTCAGCCACGCCGAACCCTGGGCCAATCCGGCCGCGCCGTGGAAGCTCCTGCGCTGGCTCGGCCGCGAGGATGCGCCGTTGCTGTTCCGCCTGCGCGCCGATCCGGCACAGTGGTCGTGGGGCCTCAAGTTCCTGCGCGAATGCGCGGCGCGCCGCTCCACGCACAACATGATCCAGATCCTCAACCTGGGCACCTATAGCCGCGCCAGCCTGCAGGCATTGCGGCAGGAGACCGGCATCGAGTACGACCAGCTCACGCGCGGCATCCTGCATTTCTATACCAGCCAGAAGGAATTCGATGCCGCCATCGAGCCGGCGCGCATCATGCGCGAACTCGGTTGCGAGCGGCGCGTGGTCGGCCCGGACGAAGTGGTCCGGCTCGAACCCGCCCTGGCCTCGATCGCGCCGCGCCTGGCCGGCGCCACCTACACGAGCCAGGACGAGTCCGGCGATGTGCACCGCTTTACCACGCGGCTTGCGGCCTTGTGCGAGGCCCATGGCGTGCGCTTCCGCTATGGCGTACGCGTGCAGAAGCTGCATGCCGAAGGCGGCCGCATGCGCGGCGTGGAGTTTGCCGACGAAACCGGCGGCTACCAGATTGCGCGCGCCGATGCCTACGTGCTCGCGCTCGGCAGCTTCAGTCCGATGCTTGCCCGTCCGCTCGGCGTCAAGCTCGATATCTATCCGGCCAAGGGTTACTCGGCCACGCTGCCGGTGCTCGACCCCGCGCGCGCGCCGACGGTCAGCCTGACCGACGACGAGTACAAACTGGTGTTCTCGCGCTTTGGCGACCGCCTGCGCATTGCGGGCACGGCGGAGCTGAACGGCTATGGCATGGCGCTCAATCCGGTGCGTTGCGAAGCCATCGTCCGCCGCACGCTCGACATCTTTCCAGGCATGAGCCGGCCCGAGCTCGCCAGCTACTGGACCGGCCTGCGGCCCGCCACGCCGGGCAATGTGCCGTACATCGGCGCGAGCGGCGTGGACGGGCTCTGGCTCAACACGGGCCACGGCACGCTGGGATGGACGCACGGGTGCGGATCGGGACGTGCCATTGCCGAACTGATCAGCGGGCGTGTGCCCGAAGTGGACTTCGCGTTCAGCGGTGCCCTGCCCGCGCCGGTCACGCCGACGGCATGGCGGCACGCGGCCTGAGCTCGCGTCGGTGACCCGGGACGCCGAGGCAAACGTGCCCGTGCGTCACGCGCGGGGCCGGTCGAAACCGGCCTCGCGCGCGAGCACGATCGCCTGCGAACGGTTCTCCACTTCGAGCTTGGAGAAGATGCTCGTGATGTGATTGCGCACGGTCTTCTCGCACAGCCCCAGGTGCGCGGCGATCTGCGCGTTGTCGCGCCCTTGCGCGATCAGCACCACGATATCGCGTTCGCGCCGCGTCAGCGTGGTGAAGGCCGGGTCCGCCACCGGCTGCGACGCCGGCAGGAACGCGCGCACCTCCTCGAGCCAGCGGTCCCACGCGGGCTCGTCTTCGAGCAGCAGATGGTTGCCGCTCTCCAGCGGCACGAAATGCGCGCGCGGGATCATGCTCGCGATCAGGCGGCCCTCGTCGAACGGCACGCGCGCATCGGCAACCGCATGCAGCACCAGCGTCGGGCAGGCGACCTGCGGCAGCAGGTCCACCACGTCGATATCGTTGAAGACGCGCATAAAGCGCGCCGCGTTCTTTGGCGAGGTGGAAACCCGTTCCAGCTCGTTGAACCAGCGATGCTGCGCGGCGGTGCCGCCGGGAATGAACTGGGAGGTGAAGAACTGGCGGAAGGCCGGATTCTCCTGCCCCCAGCCCAGCTCGGCAAGGCGCGCCATCAGTTCCGCTTCCTCGCGCTTCTCGGGCGTGGGGTTGCGCTTGAGCCGGCCGCGCGCATAGCCGCCATGCACGATCAGATGCGTCACACGCTCGGGGTGCCTGACCGCGTACGCCACCGCGATCGACGCGCCCTGCGAGATGCCGAGCAACGGAAAGCGGTCCACGCCGGTGGCATCGACGATGGTTTCCAGGTCGCGCAGCCATGCGGCGAACGAGAGGTCCTCAACATGACGGTCCGACAGACCGCAGCCGCGTTCGTCATAGCGCACGAAAGTGTGATCCTCCGACAGCGCGCACATCATATGGCTCCACACCGGACTGGCCACATCGAATTCAAGATGGCTCATCCAGTTGGCCGCCTTGACCAGCGGCGGCCCGCGGCCGGAGATGGCATACGCCAGCCGCACGCCATCGAGGCTGGTGCACAGGCGTATCTGTTGCTTGAGCGTCGGCATGGGCGACTTCCGCGGGCAGGTTGCGGGCGCGAGCCAGGCGGCGCACGGCACGCGCACGGCACCATCGGCTCGCCGTGTCCGGACAGGACGGGTGATTCCATCAGATTAGCAAAGGATATCTGGCGCGTCGGCCAAGAGAGGGCCCGCCGGCCGTATGCGATGCACCGGCCGGGGAAAAACATAGCGCGTGCGCCGCATGGGCGCCTTATCTATCTGCTCTGCGCAACATCGGTTTCCGTCTGGTCATGCCTGGCGATACAGGCAGTCGCTACCGGCCGTGGTGATACGGCCGCCGCCTTCCGTGTAGGGATCACGCGTACCGTTGTGCGCCCCGTTGCCGTAGGGGTCGGTACGGTCCGTGGCCATCCCGTCCGTGTACGGATCGAAGCCACCCGCCTTGCACACCGACCTGCCCGCCGGCGCGGCGACAGCCAGCATGGCGGCCTCCGCCGACGGCATGCGCGCGCCGTCGGTAAAGGGGTCGCGCGGGCCGGTGTGAGCCACCGCGAGCGGTAACGACGATGACGATGGCGCCGCGCCACGGTCGGCATGAGCGAGGCCGGACAGGCCGGCGGCCATGGCAAAAGCGGCAAGCAGGGTCTTGGCATGATTCGTACGCATATCTAACTCCAACTCCAACGGAGGACCGCATGGCATCGTGCCGACGCGGCAGGGTCCTCGTGCGGGCGATCGCGCTTGGGTGTGACTGGCCGCACGGGATCGCCCTTGCCGTGGCTGCCTGGTCTTGACGCATCTCAGGGCCCGCAAGTCGCGCGGGCCTGCACGCATCCGACGCATGGATCTGTTGATGGCCGTACCGATGGATTCGTTGGCGTGGAGTTTGGGTAAAACCCGCGTGTCCGACATGAGGCCGAGGTCCCGCCCCGGGGCCGCGCATGCGCGACATTCGGCCAGCATGGCGGCGCCATTACGGGTCAACCATTAGGACCGTGGTCCCGGGTTGCGGGTTATTACGGAGGGCACGCCGTACCGGGCCCGGGGCGGCAGCGCCATCGCGCCATGCCGCGCCGATGTCCCGGCATGGCGAGGTGGATCGCGGCTACCAGCCGATACAGCGCTGTCGTGCGATTGCCCGCACCATCCATCGCGCCGTGAAAGCCCGCGCGCGCGCCGTGTCTAAGATCGTTTTCAGGCCGACCGGGACCGTGGTCCCGGCTCACGGGCTGTCCTGGCCGCGTGCCCGCGCGCATTCCGGGACGTGGGCCTCAGGTCCGGGCCGAGCCTCGCTGGAATCATTGCCAGACGTCCGCAACGGACGGAAACAACGACAGGAGTCCCGCATGCAAGCCGCAACCATCGACACCCAACGCTACGCCCGCTGCATCGCCACCTCACGGCGTATCCGCTGGGATATCGACCAGGACGTGATCCGCCAGCGCAAGTTCGACCTCTCCCACAAGTTCCTGCCCGACGGGCTGTCGCTCGCCAACGAGCTGCCCTTCCTTGGCGAGTCGGAGCAGCGCTTCCTGAGCCAGGTACAGGGTCGCACCTACGCCAACATGTTCCGGCTCGTGGAGCGATTCATCGGCGCCAAGATCCTCGAGATCTCGCGCGATCACTGGCTCGGCGACCAGGTCGCGCTGGAAGCCCTGGTGCGCTTTACCGACGAGGAACTGAAGCACCAGGAACTGTTCCGTCGCGTCGAGCAACTGGCCGCCGAAGGCATGCCCGACGGCTACCGGTTCACACCCGATGCCAACGACGTGGCGAGCTTCGTGCTGGGCAAGCGCACCTGGGCCGTGCTCGGCCTCACCTGCCATGTCGAGCTGATCTCGCAGTCGCACTATCGCGCCAGCATCGGTACCGCGCCGGGATTGTCCGACCTGTACAAGGACATCTTCATGTTCCACTGGCGCGAGGAATCGCAGCATGCCATCCTCGACGAAATGGAATGGATGCGCGAGCACGGCAAGCTCGACGCCGCCGAACGCGATGCCGCCGTGGCCGACATGATCGAAATCGTCGGCGCGCTCGACCAGATCCTGCAGCACCAGGCCGAAGCCGATACGGCTTACTTCATGCGGTCGATGCGCGGCATGGCCGGCGAAGCCCCGCGCGCGCATGCGGTCGAGGCCGTGATACTCAAGGCCTACCGCTGGACCTTTATCGTCTCCGGGATGTTGGAGCCGCGCTTTATCAAGCTGATGGACGCGATGACCACCGAGGCGCAACGCGCGCGCATCGAGGCCGCGCTGGCGCCGCTGATGTATGCCATGCCGGCCGCGGGCGTGCCGGTGCCGGCCATGGCCGCGTGACACGCGCAGGGCCTGCGCACGCCGCCGCGCGCGGCGGCGGAGGCCCGTTGCGTCACGTGTAAGAACGAAAGCCGTGCAAGGTGGTGAATGTAAAAACGGCATCCGCCCCGCGCGCCCCCTTGATATATCGAGGAAAATTTACTGGCACACATTCTGCGTTCGTCCGGGGATACCCGATTTCCCACAACGACAGGACGACAAGGAGCTGCCATGTCCGACCAACCTTTCCTGACGGATATCAAAACCCTGCGCGAGCGCGCCCGCCAGCACATCGACGATGGCGCGGTGACGGCCGGCTACGATGCGGCGCGCGATACGGTGATCAAGCTGCTCAACGATGCGCTGGCGACCGAGATCGTCTGCACGCTGCGCTATCGCCGCCACTACTTCATGGCCAAGGGCCCCACCTCCAAGAGCGTGGCGGCGGAATTCCTTGCGCACTCCAACGAAGAACAGGGTCACGCCGATCAGATTGCCGAGCGCATCGTGCAACTGGGCGGCGAACCGGACTTCTCGCCCGATGGGCTGACCACGCGCAGCCATGCGGAGTACGTCGAGGGCGACTCGCTCAGCGACATGATCAAGGAGAACCTCGTGGCCGAGCGCATCGCGATCGACACCTATCGCGAGATCGTGCAATACCTGGGCGACAAGGACCCGACCTCGCGCCGGCTGATGGAGGAGATCCTCGCGGTGGAAGAGGAACACGCGGACGACATGGCGGACCTGCTGGCCGCCACCGGCAATGCGTCGAAGTCATGACGCGCAACAAGCCTGGCCCGCAATAAGCTATCCCACGCAATAGGCTATTCCGGCTGGATCCCGGCCTGCCTGATTTGCGCCGACCAGCGCGTCATTTCCTTGCGCAGCATCTGGTCGGCCTGGGCCGGGCTCATCGTGAGCGGCTCGAAGCCTTCCTTGATCAGGCGCGCCTTCAGTTCGGGTTCGGCCAGCGCCGCGTTGAGGGTCTGATTCAGGCGGTTCAGCACGTCCCTGGGCGTTCCCGCCGGCGCACTGACGATAAACCAGGTTTCGAACGAATAGTGCGGCAGTCCGGCTTCCGCCATGGTGGGCACGTCGGGCATCAGCGGCGAACGTCGGGGGCCCGTCACGGCGAGCGCACGCAGCTTGCCGGCCTGCACCTGCGGCATGGCCGCCGACAGGACCGGAAAGCTCATCTGCACCTGTCCCGCGATAGTGTCGACCATGGCCGGGCCGCCACCCTTGTACGGCACGTGCAGGATCTGCGTGCCCGATTCGGACTTGAACAACTCCGCCGCCATATGGAAGGTACTACCGGTCCCGGCCGAGCCGAAGCTCAGCTTGCCCGGCTGCGACCTGGCGAGTGCGATCAGTTCCCTGACGTTCTTCACGGGCAGGCTGTTGGTTACCACCAGCACATGTTGCGAGGTACCCATGGTGCCGACCGAGGCAAAGTCCCTGGCAGTGTCGAACGGCAACCTGGCGAACAGGAACGGATTGACGGCGAGCGCGACATTGTTGATGGCCAGCGTATAGCCATCGGGCCTGGCCTTGGCCAACTGGTCCATGCCGATATTGCCCGACGCGCCGGCACGATTGTCGGCGACCACCGGCTGGCCGAGCTGCTTGCCCCACGCATCGGTAATCAGGCGGCCCGCGATGTCGACGCTGCCGCCTGGCGCGAAGGGCACGATCAGGCGAATCGGACGGGCAGGGAAGGTTTCGGCGACGGCTTGCGAGCCGGCCGCGAACGCGGCAACGGCGCAGACAGCTTGCACGGCAAGGCGAGCGAACGCGCGTGTCATGGGTAGTCTCCTGTTGGACGCCGGGATCGGGCCCGGTCGAATATCGGCCCCGCCAGTCGACCTCGGTCGAGCTGGCAGGCCTGCAGTGTACCCATGCACCGGGAGGCCCGGATGTCGCGTTCAGACTGACATTGATGCCTGCATTTCACGAATTGCCGGCGAGGTCAGGCCACCGGCGCGCTGACCGCAGGCGCGGCCCTGCCCTCCTGGTTTTGCAGTTCGGCCAGGTAGCTGTGGATCTGCGCGACCACCGCCGCGCCCTCGCCCACCGCCGCCGCGACGCGCTTGGTGGAGCCCGAACGCACATCGCCAATCGCGAACACGCCGGGCACGCTGGTCTCGAGCGTATAGGCACCGCCGTCTTCACCCATCTGACACTTCTTGCGGGCGGCGGCACCGGTCAGCACAAAGCCCTTCTCGTCGGTCTTGACGTTGCAGGCACGCAGCCATTCGGTGTTGGGGGCGGCACCGATAAACAGGAACACGTGGCGCATCGGCACGGCGATCGGCGCGTCGCCCAGGGCACGCTCGCGATAGCGCACCGATTCCAGCCAGCCCTCGCCGTCCATGCCGGTGATCTGCGCATGCGTGTGCAGGTGCACGTTCGGCAGGCTGCGCAGACGATCGATCAGGTAGCGCGACATGGTGGCCTCGAGTCCCGCGCCGCGTACGAGAATATGCACCTCGGCCGCGTGCGAGGCCAGGTACACCGCCGCCTGGCCCGCCGAGTTGCCGCCGCCGATCAGCATCGCGTGCTCGTCCTTGCAGAGCTTGGCCTCGACCGGCGACGCCCAGTAGTAGACGCCACGCCCCTCGTACTGTTCGAGCGCGTCGATCTCCGCGCGCCGGTATTGCGCACCGCTGGCGATCACCACCGTGCGTGCCGGTACCTTGCGGCCGTCCTTCAGTTCGATATGGATCGGATGGTCGCCGCAATGGAGCGCCTTGACTTCGAGCGGAATCGCCACGTGCGCGCCAAACTTCTGCGCCTGCACGAAGGCGCGGCCGGCCAGCGCCTGCCCCGAAATACCGGTGGGAAAGCCCAGGTAGTTTTCGATGCGCGCGCTCGCGCCTGCCTGGCCGCCGGGCGAGCGGCAGTCGATCACGGCCACCGAGAGCCCTTCGGATGCCGCATACACGGCAGTGGCCAGCCCCGCCGGACCCGCGCCTACCACGATGACGTCATAGACGTGGCCCGGTTCGAACTCAGGCACGATGCCGAGGCACGATGCCAGCTGCCCCTCATCCGGTGCGCGCAGCACGCTGCCGTCGGGGCAGATCACCATCGGGAAATCGCTCTGCGGCGCGTTGCTGACATCGAGCAGGCTGGTGGCTTCGTGATCGGTTTCGATGTCGACCACCTTGTGCGGATAGGCATTGCGGCGCAGGAACGCCTGCAGCGAGAGCAGCAACGGCTCGGTGCCACGGCCCACCAGGACCGGGCCGCCACCGCGCTCGATCAGCCCGACCCGGCGCAGGATCAGCGCGCGCATGATGCGCTCGCCGAGCTCCGCTTCCGCCACCAGCAGCGCGCGCAGGCGCGGAGGCGGCACCACCAGCGCGGTGGTGTCTTCCAGCGCAATGGCGTCGACCAGCGCCGGGCGGCCGCTCAGTTGGCCGGTTTCCGCCAGGAACTGTCCGGGACCTTCCTCGTTGATGATGTGGTGGCGGCCCAGGCCATCGCGCTGCAGGATCTGCACCTTGCCGCGCAGGATCACATGCATGCCCGGTCCGCGATCGCCGATCCTGAACATGGTTTCGCCGCCGCGCCACGAGCGCTCCGTGCCAAACCGACGAATCCGTTCGATTTCGACAGGCGTCAGCGTGGGGTACATCTGGTGACGGCGTGACGTCAGCACGGAGAACGGTGCTTCGAGTCCCACCACCGGTTCTGGCTCGGTACGCGGCACGTCCGCCACTTCCGGTTGTTCGATCGCATCCCGCTCGGCCTGCGTTGCCATGCTTTCCCCTTCCACGTTATGTCACTCGTTATGCCACGCGTTGCGCTACGGATACGCGCGCCAGTCGATGCCGGCGTCGCGGACACCGAGATGGGCATCAATGATGTCGCGCCGCCACGACGCCGATGGCGCAACGCATCGATAGTAGCCCGCCTCGCCTCGAATGGCACATGAAGTTTTGCCGAGCCCGCGCACGCGTGCCGCCGCACCAGACCGGCGCCCGGCGCCGTCGATGATGGCCTCTCCCCCGCCCGCTCTGCATGCCGCCCTTCCGCGCGTGGAGGTCGGCGCAGCGCGATGGCACCGATACGGACGTCGCGAATGCCAGGCCGTTAATTGCGACTTACGCGATCGACGTCCGCCCCGTTGTGACATCAGATTGTCCCCGCAGCGATTGCCCGACCTCGTGTGGACGTGATATCGGTAAGGATTTTCTTACATGCAAAGCCGGATATCCCGATATGGGCCGTCATTGTCGTCGTGTGAAAATCGCGCGTTCAAATTGCGCGAATTCTGGCTGAAGCGATAGACGCCGGGCGGTGCCGCGGCGGCCTGATATGGCATGCGGCGGAAGCGATAATTGGCAATGCACGATCCATGCATAAGGCATGGATCAGGCATGGATAAGACATCGACAGGGCATCGACAGGGCATGTTCCGCCGATGCATGGCGTACCGTTTTTTTATCTATCCGTCTCCCCGTTGGGTAGATGCTGCCACGCCCAGGTAGTCCTGGCGGGCGTGGCAATCTTTTCATGCCGCCGCGCGGTGCGGGCTTACCGCACCGTCAGCGCACCGTCAGCGCACCGGCACCCCCGGTGCGTCCCGGCCGGTACCTGCCTGCACCGGCGGCGCCTCCGGGCTCGCCCTCGTCACGCACATCACGCACATCACGCATATCACGCACATCGCGCATATCACGCTCGTCACGCTCGTCGACCTCGAAGACCGATACCATCGCGCGCAGTTGCTCGGCTTGCCGGGCCAGCGCGTTGGTGGCGCCGGTAGCTTCCTCCACCAGCGCGGCGTTCTGCTGCGTCACGCCGTCGATCTGCAGGATGGCGGCATTGACCTGTTCCACGCCGGCAGCCTGTTGCACGCCGGCCGCCGAGATTTCCTCGACGATCACCGCAAGCTGGCCGAACGATGTCATGGCTTCCTCCATGGTGTGACCGGCATGCGCGGCACGCCCGGCGCCCGCCTCGACGTTGTCGCGCGACTGCGCGACCAGCGCACGGATCTCCCTGGCGGCCGTGGCGCTACGCTGCGCCAGCACCCGGACCTCGCCCGCCACCACGGCAAAGCCGCGGCCCTTCTCGCCCGCGCGCGCGGCCTCGACCGCCGCGTTGAGCGCGAGGATATTGGTCTGGAAGGCGATGCCCTCGATCGTCTCGATAATGCCCGACACGCGCGACGCGCTCTCGGCAATCACGTCCATGGTTGTCACGACCTCCCTGACCGCGGCGCGCGCACGGCCGGCGCTCTCGGTGGCGGACGCCGACATCGCCAGCGCCCGTGTGGCGCCCGCGGCGTTTTGCCGCACCGTCACGGTCAGTTCCTCGATCGTGGCCGCCGTCTGCTCCAGGGCGGACGCCTGCGTTTCCGTGCGATCCGACAATTCCGAGGTACCGTCGGCGATCTCGCCGGCCGCCAGGGACACCGCTTCGCTTGTATGCTTGATGCCGCTGACGATGCCGCCGAGCTGCGCCGCCATCGCGCGGATCGCATGCAGCATGCTCGAGGTATCGCCCGCCTGCAGGCGCACTTCGCGCGACAGCTTGCCGGCCGCGATATCGGCGACTACCGCCGCCGCATATGCCGGCTCGCCGCCCAGTTGCCGCACCAGGCCGCGCGCGACCGCGAAGGCCAGCGCAATACCGAGGAGCGCGGCGAGGATTTCGGCGACGGCCACGCTGGTACGCGCCACCTCGTGGATATGCGCCGCCGCCACGCTCGCCGCATCCGCGCCATCCGTGTTGAGTTCGCCCAGCTTCTGCAGATGCGCATCGACGGCCTGGCGCAGGCGCACCGAATCCGCGCGCACCACGCGCAACGCCTCCTCGGTCTGGCCGGCGCGCGCCAGGGAGAGCACCTTCCGGTTGACCTCGAGGTACTGCGCGAAGGTGGCCTCCACCGAGGCAAACACGTCGCGCTCGGCCGCGCCGGCAATCAGCGGACGATAACGATCGGCCGCCTTGCGCATGCGCCGGAGCGCCTGTTGCATATTGTCTTCATAGCGATCGCGCTCCTGGTCGTTCGTCGACAACAGGAACTGGAGCTCGCTGATGCGGAAGTCACGCAGGTCGCTGCGCATGTCGAGCGCCGCCTGCACGCTCGGCAGCCAGCGTTGCGTGATGTCGTGAGTGCGTCCGTTCACATTGGCAAGTTGCACAATGGCAAACACGCAAACCGCGGCGGAAAGCAGAATAATGGCAAACAATGCCAAGGTGATACGTTGGAATACCGTTAAATTTCTGAACATTTAGAGTACCTGTTGCCTTGAAGGCCGAGGAGATTTTTCTTAAACGCCCGGTACCGGCCGATGGCGAAATTCGCGTCGCGACCCGCAAAGATCACATAGTTTTTTTATATCGGTGCGATAGAAAATGGCCGTTGTCTGTGTGACAGGGCTCTGCGAAAATTCGCAAGCGCCCGCGGCGATATCTTCGCCATGGCGGGGACCGTGCGGTGGGCCGCCGCCGCGTCCCTGGAATATCGAGACTCCCATGATCAAGATCCTGATTGCCGACGACCACGCCATCGTGCGCAGCGGGTTGCGGCAGATTGTTGCCACCACCTCCGATATCGTCGTCCAGGCCGAAGCCGCCGACGGGCAGGAGGTTCTGGCGCGCCTGCGCGAGGCGGTACCCGATGTGCTGCTGCTCGACCTGTCGATGCCTGGGATTTCCGGCACCGACCTGATCCGCCGCATCCGCTCGGAACACGAGCATCTGGCCATCCTCGTGCTGACCATGCACAACGAGGGGCAGTTCGCCTCGCGCGCGCTGCGCGCGGGCGCCACCGGCTATATGACCAAGGACAGCGATCCCGGCGTGCTGCTGGCCGGCATCCGCAAGGTGCATGCGGGCGGCAAGTTCATCGATCCGTCGCTGGTGGACGCCATGATCTTCCACGCCAACGGCGACGACGCCCCGCCCCACCGCCTGCTGTCCGACCGCGAATTCCAGGTGCTGCAGCAACTGGCCGGCGGCCGCACCATCAACGAGATTGCCGATGCGTACGCGCTCAGCGCCAAGACCATCAGTACCCACAAGATGCGCCTGATGAAGAAGCTCGGCATCAGCAACAACTCCGAGCTGGTCCGCTATGCGGTCAACCACGGGCTGGTCCGGTAGCGGGACCGACGCCCCGCCCGCCAGTTGCCCACCGACCCCGCCCCCCAGCGCCGCGCTCCGCCGCGGCTGCCTACCGTCATGACGTCCTCGCTGCCTGTCAACTTCCCCATACCGCCCGCCCGTGAGGTCCCGCGCGCGTTTGCGCTGGCAGCCGCGTCGGTCGCCACCGCCCTGACGCTGCTGGCGGCGATCACCACGCGCGCCGAGCCCCCGGCCGCCTCGCTGCTGCTGCTGTCGGTGCTGTTCGCCGCGTGGTACGGCGGCACGCTGGCGGGGTTGTTCGGGCTGGCGCTGTCGGTGGCCGCGTTCGACTACTTCTACGTCGCGCACATGCATGTCGGTGCCATGACGCTGGCCGAACTGCCGCGGCTGGTGGCGTACCTGGCCGCCGCCGGCTGCGTGATCAGGCTGTGCGCGTCCCACCATCGCGCCGTCAGCAACTTCAAGACGGTCAACGAGAGCCTGGTGGCGACCAACGAATGCCTGACCCAGGCCAACGAGGCGCTGGAGCGCCGCAATGCCCAGCGCGAGATGCTCAACGAGCGTTTGCGCTGGAGCGAGGCGTTCCTGCGCGAGGCGCAGAAAATCAGCCGCACCGGCAGCTGGCGCTGGAGCCTGCCGGACGGCAAGCTGACCTGGTCCGACGAGCATTTCCGCATCTTCGGCTTCTATCCGGGCTTCGAGACCCCGGCACGCGATGCCATCGTCGAGCGCATCCACGAGGACGACCTCGACCGCCTGCGCGACGTGGTGCGGCGCGCGGTACAGGCCCACCGCGGCTTTGAATGCGAATACCGCATCCGTCTGCCCAACCAGACCATCCGCTACGTGCGCGGCGTGGGCCGGCCAATCCAGTGGGAAGCCGGCCGCCCGGTCGAATACATCGGCACTACCGTCGATATCACGCGCCAGCGCCAGACCGAGGAGCTGCTGCGCAAGAGCGAGACCGAGTTCCGCTCGCTCGCGGAGAATTCGCCCGACGGCGTGATCCGCTACGACAAGAACTGCAACCGCGTCTACGTCAACCCCGCCTATGCACGGCACAGCGGCATTCCGGTCGACTCCGCCATCCGCATGCCACTCGACCACGGCTGGCGCGCCGATATTCCGGCCCACGAGTACAAGGCCATGATCTTCGACGTGATGCGCACCGGCACGCCGCGCCAGATCATCGGCTGCTGGACCGCGACGGACGGCCACCTGGTCCACTTTGCCGTGCACGTGGTACCCGAGCGCAACGCCGAGGGCGCGGTGGTGGGCGCGCTGGCCATCAGCCGCAATATCACGGCGATCAAGGAGACCGAGCGGCAACTGGAAGAATCGCGCCAGTTGCTGCGGCGCCTGACCGACCGCAACGAGACCGTGCGCGAGGAGGAGCGCAAGCATCTCGCGCGCGAACTGCACGACGACCTCGCACAGTACCTGCTGGCCATCCGCATGAACCTGTCCGTGCTCGGCTCCGAGTACGGCGGCCAGATCCCCACCCTGCCTGCCCGTACCGCAGCCATGATCGCGTCGGTGGATTCCGCCATCAAATCGGTGCGCAACGTCATTTCCTCGCTGCGCCCGGCCGTGCTCGACATGGGCGTGCTGCCCGGCCTGGAATGGCTGGTGTCCGACTTTCTCGTGCGCAGCCACACCTGGTGCGAGCTCGATATCCGCGTGCCGGACGTCAAGCTCGGCGACAAGGCGGAAATGACCTTCTTCCGCGTGGCCCAGGAGTCGTTGCGCAATGTGGCTCGCCACGCCCAGGCCACGCATGTGCGGGTGGTGTTCAGCCGCAACGCCGATACCTACGTGCTGGAGGTGCAGGACAACGGCGTCGGCTTCGACCCGTCGGTACAGCGCCCCAAGTCGTTCGGCCTGGTCGGTATCCAGGAACGCGTGCTGATGATGGGCGGCACGCTGGACATTGCTTCGGCGCACGGCATGGGTACCACCATCCGCGCGACCATTCCCTATCCCATGCATGACTAACACGAGCGTCAGCATCGGCTTACGGCGAATTCCGGATCTCCCGATATCCGGGGTGCCCGTGCGCGCTTTAGGATACTGAACTCCGGTGGTGTCATGCGAATCCTCCCACGCCCGCGCCCACGCCCCCGCGCCCAGTCCTTCCCATCCCCGATCGTGCGCCCCTCCGATATGCGTTCACGCGTAGCCCCTGACCTGTCACAGCGCTTTTCCCGCAAGCTGAGCATCGAAGCAAAGCTGTTCGGGCGCTATGACCGCGTCATCGTCTACGCCGTGCTGATCGGCCTGGTGCTGTCCGGCGCCCTGCTGCTGTTCCGCCTGGAGGCGGAGGCGCGCGAACTGCTGCTGGGCCCCGACGGCGACGCCACCGCGCGGCTGGCATCCATCACGCGCCAGTTCCACGTCTATATCGTCGGCACGTTCCTGACCGGGCTGTTCATGCTGCACCACGTGCGGGCACGCTTCCGCCTGGAAGCGCGGCTCGTGCACCAGGCCGATCACGATCCGCTCACCGGCCTGCCCAACCGCCGCTCGTTCGACGCCGCCATCCATGCCGTGCGGCATGCCGACTACAGCGTGGTGCTGGCCTCGATCGACCGCTTCGAGCGCGTGGCTACCGAGCTCGGGCTCGCCACCGCGGACCAGCTCATCGCGCTGTGCGCGGAGCGCATCGCGCATGCGGCCCAGCGCCATCGCGGACGCGCTTTCCGGCTGGACGGCGTCAAGCTCGGCATGCTGTTCACGGGCAAGGACGCCCACCAGGACCTGGCCGCCGCCATCTTTACGCTGCAGGCGGCGATGACCGACCCGTTCATGCTCAACCGGCGCGAGATCTTCCTGAATCTGAGCATCGGCAGCGCGGAGGCGCCGGCGGACGCCACCAGCCCCGGCGAGCTGCTGCGCAACGCCGGCACCGCGCTGCAGGCGGCGCAGGCCTTCGGCGGCGATACCCATCTGCGCTACAGCCCCGACCTGCAGTCGATCCGCTCGGAGAAGCTGTGGATGGAAGCCGCACTCAACCACGCCGTGGAACGCGGCGAGATGTCGCTCTATTACCAGCCCCAGCAACGGCTGCGCGATGGCCGCCTGTCGGGCTTCGAGGCGCTGCTGCGCTGGCACCACGACGGCCGGTCGATCTCGCCGTCGGACTTCATCCCTCTGGCCGAGGAGTCGGGGCAGATCATCGCGCTCGGCGACTGGGTCCTGCGCGAGGCGTGCACGCAGGCGCGCGCATGGCGGCAGAAATACCGCTGCCCGATCATCGTGGCGATCAACATTTCGCCACGCCAGTTCCAGCATCCCGCCTTTCTCGCGCGCGTGCGCAAGATCATCGAGGAGACCGGCGTATCGCCGTCCGATATCGAGCTCGAGATCACCGAAGGCATGATGATCGAGCGCGCCGACAAGGTCATCGCGCTGCTCAACGAGCTGCGCGGGCTGGGCCTGCGCATCGCCATCGACGACTTTGGCACGGGATACTCCAGCCTCTCGTACCTGACGCGCCTGCCGATCGACCGGCTCAAGATCGACCGTGCCTTCATCCAGGGCATTGCGCACGATCCGCGCAACGCCAGCGTGGTGCAGGCCGCCATCAGCCTGGGGCACAACCTGGGCCTGTCGGTACTGGCCGAGGGCGTGGAATCGGCCGCGCAGCGCGAGTGGCTGGCCGCGCTCTCGTGCGACGAGATCCAGGGCTTCGTATATGGCCGTCCCGTGCCGGCGTCCGCCGCCGAGAGCTTTCTGCGGCATCGCTGCTGAGGCGCGCATGATCTGTCCGATTATCGTTGTGTGCGTTGCAGCGGGTACGGGCCTGCGACATGTTCCTGAAACATGTTCGAGACACGTTCGCGTGCTAACGACCGGACGGCGCCGCCGTGTAGTCAGAAAATCCTGAAGTTGATGTCTTCCGAGTCTTACCCGAAACTAGTTGGGTCACACGATGCGGCGGCAACTTGGGTCACGCGGCTGGGGCTTGACCAGGCGGGTCAGGCGGCCCGCAAGTGGCCATGGCAGCGGCTATGGCCCCGATGGGCGCAATCAATTCGACAGGGAGCACCGGGTATTTGCAGAATGCGTGGCTGGCACGATCGAGCCGACGGCCACGTCGTCGTCGAAGTTTCCATTCAGGAGGGAAGTTCCGATGCAACACGGACAAGCAGACATGCATCCGGCCACCGCGCCGGCGACGGTTTCCGCCCCACCGCGGCCCGGCGCGGGGTCAAGACCGCCGCGCGTGCTCGTCGACCTGCTGGCGCACGCCGACGTCCAGATCAATGGCAACCGTCCGTGGGACATCCTCGTCCACCATCCTCGTCTGTACCACCGCGTGCTGAGCAGCTGGTCGCTCGGCTTCGGCGAGGCCTATGTGGATGGCGACTGGGATTGCGACGACCTCGACGGGTTGTTCACGCGGCTCCTGAGTAGCGGGATCGAAACCGCCGCCACCGGCATCGCGCGCGCGCGGCTGGCCTTCGAGCACCTGCGCCACCAGCTGATCAACCTGCAATCGAAGGACCGGGCGTTCCAGGTGGGTGAGCAGCACTACGATGCCGGCAACGACATCTTCGAGGCCATGCTCGACTCGCGCATGATCTATTCCTGCGCTTACTGGGAACACGCCAGCACGCTGGAAGAGGCGCAGTACGCCAAGCTGGACATGATCTGCCGCAAGCTGCGACTGCAAGCGGGCGAGACCCTGCTCGACATCGGCTGCGGCTGGGGCGGCCTCGCGCGCTTTGCCGCCGAGAATTATGGCGTGCATGTGACGGGCGTGACGGTGTCGAAGGAGCAGCTTGCGCTGGCGCAGGCCCGCTGCGCCGGTCTCTCCGTGGATCTGCGGCTGCAGGACTATCGCGACCTCCAGGGCCGCTTCGACAAGATCGTCTCGGTCGGCATGTTCGAGCACGTGGGCCCGAAGAACTACCCGCTCTATTTCGATACCGCCAGGCGGCTGCTCGCGCCGGAAGGCCTGTTCCTGCTCCATACGATCGGCATCGACGCGCAGAGCGCGGGCACCGATCCGTGGATCGACAAGTATGTGTTCCGCAACGGCAAGCTGCCCGCGGCCACCGAGATCAGCGCCGCGGTCGAGAAGCGCTTCCTGATCGAGGACTGGCACAACTTCGGGCGCGACTACGATCGCACGCTGATGGCATGGTGGGAAAACTTCGTGCGGGCGTGGCCAGCGCTGCAGGACCGCTACGGCGAACGCTTCTACCGCATGTGGAAGTATTACCTGCTGTGCTCCGCGGCGTTCTTCCGCTCGCGCCAGGGCCAGCTCTGGCAATTGGTGCTGACGCACCGCGGTCGCCAGCAACAGTACCGCTCGGTGCGTTTGACGAGGTAGCGGCGAGCGGCAGGCCTCCCCGGTGGGACGTGCCGCGGCGCCGCGGTCGTGGGCTTTCCGCCCACCTGGCTTTTCCCCCTCTTGGGCTTTTCCCTCTTTTGGCCGAGGCCGAAGTGGCCTATGCTCTCGCTCACGATAACTACATAGCGCCAGCGGGCGATGTTGCACCGCAACAATTCCATGGAAAAGACCGCATTCGTATTTGCCGGAGGTGGCAGCCTTGGCGCCATCGAGGTCGGCATGCTGCGCGAACTGGTGAACTGGGGCCTCATGCCCGACATGGTGATCGGCGCCTCGGCCGGCGCGATCAATGGCGCCTATTTCGCCTGCAACCCGCATATGGAGGGCACCTCGCGGCTGGAGGGCCTGTGGCGCGGCATTCGCCGCGCCGAGGTGCTGCCGTGGTCGTGGCGCAGCATGTTCGGCATGCTCGGCGGCAAGCGCGGCCACCTGGTGGAGTCTTTTGGCCTGCAGCGGCTGCTGTCGCGCCATTTTGGCGAGGCGCGGGTCGAGCAGGCGTCGGTGCCGCTGCATGTGGTGGCCACCGACATGCATTCGGGCGCGGAGGTGGTACTGTCGTCGGGCAGCATCGTCGACGCGGTGCTGGCCAGCGCGGCCATTCCAGGCGTCTTTCCGCCCGTGCATGTCGATGGCCGCGCGCTGATCGACGGCGGGGTTGCCAACAATACGCCGGTTTCCACCGCCGTGCGCCTGGGGGCCACGCGCATCATCGTGTTACCTGCCGGCTTTGCCTGTGCGGAACGGCGTCCGCCGCGCAGCGCCGTGGAGCACGCGTTCAACGCGCTGTCGCTGCTGGTGGCGCGCCAGTTGGTGCACGATCTGGAGCGCTGGCGCGACCAGGCCCATATCGCGGTGGTGCCGCCGCTGTGCCCGCTCGACGTATCGCCGTACGACTACACGCGCTGCGGAGAGCTGATCGATCGCGCGGCCGCGGCCACACTGGCATGGCTGCGCGCGGACGGGCTCTCGAGCTGTCGCGTGCCGGGCGCCCTGGAGCCCCACGAGCACGACGAGTCGTCGCCGAGTTGCAGTGCCGACATTACCGGGGTATCGGCACCCTCGGCACCCTCGGCCAGCGGCCAGCCGCCGCACTCCCACTCTCACCCCCACTCGCATTCCCATCCGCATACGCACTGACGGCGCCAGCGGTGCCCTTGGCGGCGCTCCGGGCCAATGCAGTCTTTACAAGCCAGGCGGCAACCGTTGCACGGTGCGCGCCCCGGGCGGGGCTCTCGCAGCGGCGTGTCATGCACGTCCGCCCGGTTTTTTGCGCGTGTTTCGCGCATATGCCGCGCAGTGCCGCGGGATTGCGCGGGCAGCGCTTGCGGGCGTGAATCTTGCCGCGCCTTCCCGTTGCCAGCATATGGCTGACGCAAACTTCAGGAGATGGCAATGGGCATGCACGATACCGGGCGCTACCGCCAGGGCCGGGAGGATACCTGGCGGGCCTATGAGAATATCCGTGACGAACGTAGTCATGACCGCGCGGAGCGCTGGGACGCGCCACGCCGCCAGCGTTCCGGCAGTGACCTGCGCTATGGCTTGAACGGCGGAAACGGGCAGGAGACCTGGGCGGACGATAGCGTCGCGTGGCAGGACGAGCCGTCGTATGAGCCGTCGTATGAGCCGTCGTATGAGCCGTCGTATGGCAGGGGTAGCGGCCATGGTGGAAGCGGCTATGGTGGAGGTTATGGCCCCGATTATGGTGGCGGCGAGGGCAGCGGCTACGGCAGCGCCGACCAGGAATGGCTGCGCCGCGCTGAGCAGGCACGCGAGCCGCTTTACGCCGGCCAGCACCGTGGCGGACGCCATGATGCCTACTTCAACGAACTGCGCAGCGACCTCCGCTACTGGAGCGAGGGGCCCGAGGACAACCGGCGTGGCGATGCCGCTCGCCATGACCACGGTGGCGCATGGCGCGACGATGCGGACCGGCGCGACCGGGGCAACCGTGCGAGCGACGAGCGCGGGAATGAGCGCAGCCGGTATGCCGGTAGCCAGGACCGTATGTCAGGCAGCGGCTACGGTGGCAGCTACGGCGACAGCTACGGGCACGGCTATGGGGGCGACTACCGGAGCGACTACCGGAGCGACTACCGCGGCGACCAGGGCAGCGCCGGCTACGATCGCGACGATGGTGCCGACGAGTATGGCACCGATGAGGGCACCGCGTACGGGCGCGACTATGGCAGCCTGCTGGCCAGCGAGTATGGCCTCGACGAAGGCCGCCGCGACGACTTCCGCGCCGCACCGCATGGCCGCGCACGCGCCGCCTGGACCGATACCGGCGGCGACAGTTGGCGCGATGGCGGACGCTCGGCGCGCCGCTTCGAGGATGACGACCGCGCCCGCGACGTCGGCGAGGAACACGGCATGCTCTACAACCTCGGCCATCGCATCGGCGAAGCGCTCGGCGAGTGGTTCGGTCCCGCGTCCGACGAGCGTACGCAACGCGTCGGTCCGCGCAACTACCAGCGCACCGACGACCGTATCCGCGACGAGATCTGCGAACATCTCACCTTTGCCAACGGCGTGGACGTGCGCGACGTCAGCGTCGAGGTCAAGGGTGGCATCGTCACACTCGACGGCACGGTGCGGCACCGGAGCCAGAAATACGATATCGAGGACATTGCCGACAACACCTTCGGCGTGACCGAGGTCGACAACCGCATCCGCGTGGCCCGGCCGTCCACCGACACCCGTTCGACCACCGGTACCACCGGTACCACCGGCATCGCCGACTGACGGCGCTGGCGACGGCCGGTAACGGCCGTCGCCCCGCGCTCCGGTGGTGTGTTCGGCTGGCCTGCCCGGGTGTCCCGCTCGGACGGCGCTCAGGCGACCCTCATGCGGCCAGCGCCGGCCGGGGCGGCACCGCCTCGGGCGCGAGGCGGAACACCGCAACCGAACGCTCCATCCGCAATGCCTGCTCCTGCAGCGCCTGGGCCGCGGCCGCGGCCTGCTCGACCAGCGCGGCGTTCTGCTGCGTGACCTGATCCATCTGGTTCACGGCCTGGTTGACCTGCGCAATCCCGCCGCTCTGCTCCTGCGACGCGGTGCTGATCTCGTCCATCATCATGGTCACGCGCTTTACCGCCGCGACGATATCGTTCATGGTGGTGGCCGCTTCGCCGGCAAGCGCGGTACCCGCCGCCACGCGCTCCACCGACTGCGAGATCAGCGTACGGATTTCGCGCGCCGAGGTGGCCGCGCGCTGCGCCAGGCTGCGCACCTCGCTCGCCACCACCGAGAAGCCACGACCGTATTCGCCGGCGCGGGCGGCTTCCACCGCCGCGTTGAGCGCCAGGATATTGGTCTGGAAAGCTATGCCGTCGATGACCGCGATGATCTCCTCGATGCGGCGCGAATCCGTCTCGATATGACCCATGGTGTCGCGCATGCGCGCCACCGAATCGCCGCCGGCGACGGCGATGCGCGATGCCTCGCTGGCCAGCGCGCTGGCCTGGTGCGCATTGCCGGCGTTCTGCTGCACGATCGACGTCAGCTGTTCCATGCTGGCGGCGGTCTGCTCGAGCGACGACGCCTGCTCCTCGGTACGTTGCGACAGATCGGTATTGCCCTGTGCAATCTCGCTGGCAGCGCTGAGGACATGTTGGGCACCCTCCTTGGTGTCGCCGATCAGCGTGCGCCAGGTCTCGACCATCGACATCAGGTGCCGCTTGACCGCGCTGAGCTCATCGCGGCCATACGCGGTCACGCCCACGGAAAGATCACCGGCGTTGATGCGCTCCACAAACTGCGCGACGTCGCCGACATCCCGGCGCATGCCATGGCTGAACCCCGCAAACAGATAGCAGGCCGCGCCCACCGTCAGCAGCGCGAGTGCGCCGAGCAGCGCCAATTGCCGCGCTTCCGCCTCGATGCGCCGGCCGAGCATGTCGCGCGTGAGCACGGTGAATTCGCCGTTGAGGCCCGACACCGCCTCGATCGCCGCGGTGCCTTCGGCGAAGTATGCCTTGGCATCGATCGTGATCCCGCTCGACCCCAGCATGCTCACCCTGAGCGTGCGGTAGAAGTTGTCCATTGCGGCCAGCTTCCGCGCGGCCGTCTCCACCCGCTCGCGATAATCGGGCGCGCCGCGGCCAACGCGGACCACATCGCGGCGCACGGCTTCGAGGCCATCCTGGATCTGCTCGGCCAGCGTGGCCAGCTCGGCCTGCTGGGCGGCATCGGCAAACCCGCCACGCGCGATGATGCCGGCACCGCGTCCGCGCGCCAGCGCGCTCAATTCGGCCAGGCGCGGCATCGGCCCCACCATCAGGTTGATCAGGTAATACGAACCCGCGTCGGGGTCGAGGGCCAGCGACGAACGGTCCGCCACGTCGCCGACGAACAGACGCGCCTGCTTGACCAGCGTGGTGTGCCGGTCAAACAGCGGCGGCGCCGGCGTATCGAGCCCGAGCCCGCGAATCTGCTGCCACCCTTCCTCAAGCTTGCGCGCGTCGTCGGCAAGGCCAAGCGCGGGCGCCGCCGCCACATCCTTCAACAATGCAGCCAGGTGACCGGCGGCCTTGCCGTCCGCCGCCTCGAACATGGGCTTGAAGCCGTCATTGCCGGACAGCACGCCATTGGCCGCGCCGCGCCGCACCTGCGTCTCGCGCATGAAGTCGAGCGCGCGCTCGACGATCGCCAGTCCGCGCAGTTCATCGCGCGTGGACTGGATCGACCGCACCGACTGCGCCAGCACGGCAAACATCGCCCCGCACAGCGGAATCAGGAACAGCACCGTCAGCAACAGCAACTTGCGGTGGATGGGCAAACGCGCCATCAGGCGCACGGCGGGAGAGAGAATTGCAGCCACGAGACTCCTTGCAAACGAGCGGACGGGACAGGTCCTTGCCACCTGTATCGGCCGTGAAAGCGAGGATTGAAGCGAGTTTCGGGGCTATTTTCGCCACTGCACGGCGGTGGTGCAGCGGTTCACGCGAAGGGTGCGCAATGCACGGGAATGGGGCCGATAGCGGAGCGCACCATGCCGCGCGGCTATCGTCTCGCCGCGCGGCATGGGTGTGGCCCCCGGGGTCTCGTCTCAGCGATGCCGCATCACGCGGTCGCGCCGCCATCGAGGCCGATCGACTGCCCGCTGATATAGCGGCCCGCCGGCGATGCCAGCAGCACGGCCAGGCCGGCTACGTCTTCCGCTTCCGCGATACGGCGCATCGGAATGCCAGCGCTCAGCATCTTCTCGCGCTCGGGGTCGCCCCACAGCGCATCGCGCGAGAAGTCGGTACGCACCGGTCCCGGATTGATGCTGTTCACATTGATGTTGTGCGGGCCGAGCGTTTGCGCAAAGTTGCGCATCATCATGTCGACGGCCGCCTTCGAGACCGAATAGAGCGCCAGCATCGGCGAGGCGCGCCGCGCCGCGATGCTCGACATGAAAATGATGGCGCCGTCGCGGCGTTCGATCATATTCGGCGCCAGCGCATTCACCAGTTCGAGGTTGCCGCGCACATTGCCGGCCATCACGTCGTCGAAGTGGCTGCCACCCTGCTCCACGATCTGGCCGACCACGCCGCTCGCGGCCGCATTGAGCACCAGCGTGTCGACGCGGCCATAGGCAGCCAGCGCCTTCTCGGCAAATGCGCGCACGCTGTCGGGATCGGCAATATCGCAGGCGATGCCGGTCGCGGTAATGCCCTCGGCCTGCAAGGAAGCCGCCACCTTCTCCGCCACGCCGCCGTCGCGGCCCGACACCACCACCTTGGCACCGGCCTGGCCGAGCGCACGCGCCATCGCCAGGCCCATGCCCTTGGTGGAACCCGTCAACACCGCCACGCGGCCGGAAAGGTCAAACAGTCGAGACATTGCACTTCTCCTCAGAACAGGACCAAACGGTCAATAAACAGGGAATCAAGAATGCCGGCCGTACGTCCGCCACAACATCCATTTGCATGACGACCAACATCTATTGAATAAAGTATGTTCATCATCTAAGATGCGGTCAAGATAAATTTTCAAGCGAGTTCGACATGGCACGCGCATCACGGGCAGACGCCGAACGGCACCGCGCCAGCATCGAAGCGGCGTCCGCACGCCTGTTTCTGGAACACGGCCGCCAGGCGGTGACGGTGGCGCGTGTGATGGCGGACGCGGGACTGACGCACGGCGGGTTCTATGGACATTTCGCCTCCAAGGACGAGTTGCTCGCGGTGGCATGCCAGCGCTCCTTCGAAGAGACCGCCAGGCGCTGGGCGGAGCGGCTCGCCAGCGCCGATGGCGACTTCAGCCAGATCCGCCATGCCCTGCTGGCGCCCTACCTCACCACGGCGCACCGCGACGACGCCCGCGAGGGTTGCGCGGCCGCCGCACTGACCGGCGATGTGGCGCGCGAGGCCGAGGGCAAACCGGTGCGCGCCGCCTATGTGGCTGGCGTGCGCGAGATGGTGGAGACCTGGCGCTCGGTCCAGCCGGACCCCGACAATCCCGCCACCGCGCAGCGTGCCCTGGCGGAAGTGGCCATGCTGATCGGTGCCATCTCCATGGCGCGTGCCACCAGCGGCGACCCGCTCTCCGATGCGGTCATCGAGGCGGTGCGCCACCAGTTGCTCGACACCGGGTCAGGCCCGGCCTCGCCCGCGCCCGACTCGGCGTGATGCCACCCGGCTCCGCGTGATGCCGCCGGCCCGGCAGGTCGAGCCGGCCCGGCCGAGCGTCGCGCGCTCAGCCGCTGCCTCGTTTATTACCGGACGTTTCGCCCGTTTTTTCCACCTTTTTTTTATCCTTTCTACCGCTTCGGGGAGCTTCATGTTTGCGCACGCACTATCCCGCCGGCTCGACCGGCACGGCATCCACTACGCGTGGCTGGTCGCACTCGTCACGTTCTGCGTGATGCTGACCACCGCCGCCGCGCTGGGCTTACCCGGCGCATTCCTGAAACCCCTGACCCGGGAGATGGGCTGGAATACCGACCAGATCTCGTCGATCCTGGCCTTCCGCTTTGCACTGTTCGGCCTGATGGCACCGTTCTCCGCCGTGCTGATGGAACGCTTTGGCGTGCGCAATACCGTCTGCGCCGCACTCGCGCTGATTGCCGGCGGCATGGCGCTGGCCACGGTCGCCACCACGCTGTGGGAACTGTTTATTGCGTGGGGCCTGATGCTCGGCATTGGTTCGGGAATGACCGCGCTGGTGCTCGCCGCGGTGGTGGCCAACCGCTGGTTCAGCGCGCGGCGCGGCCTCGTGATCGGGCTGCTGACCGCCAGTTCGGCCACCGGCCAGCTGGCGTTCCTGCCGGTCGCGGCCTGGCTGATCGAGCATATGGGATGGCGCGTGGCCGTACTGCCCGTGCTGTGCGCGTGCGCCGTGCTGGCCCTGCTGGTATTCGCGGTGATGCGCAACCGGCCCTCCGATCTCGGTCGCCTGCCGTTCGGCGAGAGCCAGACGACGGCCGCGGCGGCGGCCGCACCGGCGGCAGCGCCGGCACCGCTCACGCTGCGCGGGCCGTTCGTGGTGCTCGCCGACGCCATGCGCAACCGGATGTTCTGGGTGCTGGCCGGTACCTTCTTTATCTGCGGGCTGTCGACCAACGGCCTGATCCAGACCCATTTCATCGCATTGTGCGGCGACTATGGCATGGGTCCGGTGCCGGCGGCATCGGCGCTGGCGATGATGGGCGCCTTCGACTTCGTCGGCACCATCCTGTCGGGCTGGCTGTCGGACCGCTACGACAGCCGCAAGCTGCTGTTCTGGTATTACGCGCTGCGCGGCCTGTCGCTGTTCTGGCTGCCGCACTCGACCTTCACGCTGTATGGGCTGTCCATTTTCGCCATGTTCTACGGCCTGGACTGGATTGCCACCGTGCCACCCACGGTCAAGCTGGCCGCCAGCGCCTTTGGCCGCGAGCGTGCGCCGATGGTGTTCGGCTGGGTCTTTGCCGCGCATCAGATCGGCGCCGCCACCGCGGCCTTTGGCGCAGGCTTGTCGCGCACGCTGCTGCTGACCTACGCGCCCGCGCTGTACGTGGCCGGCGGTGCATGCCTGATCGCCGCGCTGCTGGCCCTGGGCGCACGCCGTATCGGTGCCGCCCCGCAGGCCGCCAAGGCATAACGCGACTCAGGCCGGGTCGCGCGCCGGCTTTCGCCAGCGCGCGCTCTCGGCCTCCAGCGCCGCGATCAGCGCGGCCACCGACTCCCGCTTGAGCGCCGTCTGCCGCACCAGCACGCCGATTTCGCGCGAGAGCGGCGGTCCCGGCATCGCGATCTGCGCGATGCGGCCACTGTCGATGGCTTGCGCGAGCGGCACCAGCGCCGCCGGAATGATGGCGCAGCCCAGGCCCTCCACCACCATCTGCAGGATGACGGCAGGCTCGTCGAGCTCCATGCCTTCGCGCACCCACAGGCGCTGCCGCTTCAGATAACGATCCACCAGCTGGCCGCCGGTGGAATGGCGGTTGTAGCGAATGAACGGCACCGACGCCAGCAAGGTCCCGAGCTCGGCGGGCGCACCGGCGGGCGCAATGGCCACGAACGGCTCCTGCAGCAACGGCAGCCATTTGAGCTCGGGCGGAAAGCCGAGCCGCGGTTTGACCAGCACCGCGATATCGAGCTCGCGCGCATCCACCTGCGTCAGCAGCTGGGTCGACATGCCAGGCACGATATTGACGTGGGTATTGGGAAAGGCCTCGCGAAAGCGCTGCATCGCCTTGGGCAGCAGCGAGGCCTGCACGGTAGAGACCGCACCCAGGTCGAGCGGTGCGACATCGGGTTGCGCGCGTGCCCGCCCTTTCATCTGTTCGTAGAGCGCCACGAAGCGCGTGACATCGTCGAGCAGGCGGCGGCCATCCTCGCTGAGCGCCACCGCCTTGCCGGAGCGGTCGAACAACTGGCAGCCGAGCTCCTCCTCGAGCCGGCGGATCTGCATGCTGACGGCCGACTGGGTCAGCCCGAGACGCGCCCCGGCGGCGGAAAAGGAAGCCGTTTCGGCGGCCACCAGAAAGGTCTGGAAATAGCGAATCAAGCGGCTACGCAAGCATCAATTTTCTTGATGCTCAGATCAATAATCATTCGTTTTATATTACGAGTTCTTCTGATTACAATCAATGCGGTTTTCCCCACCCAAAGACATTCGAGATGAGCGCCATTCCGCTGTTTCACCTTGCCTTTCCCGTTCACGACCTGGCTGCCGCGCGCAGTTTTTATGGCGATCTGCTGGGCTGCCCCGAGGGTCGCAGCTCCGACGCGTGGGTCGATTTCGACTTCTACGGCCACCAGGTAGTGGCGCACCTGTCGCCGGACGAATGCGGTCACCGCAGCACCAGCGCGGTTGACGGCGACGATGTGCCGGTACGCCATTTCGGCGCGATCCTGCCGATGGAACAGTGGGAACAACTGGCCGACAAGCTGCGCGCGGCCAATACGAAGTTCGTGATCGAGCCGCACGTGCGCTTCAAGGGCCAGGTTGGCGAGCAGGCGACGATGTTCTTCCTCGATCCGTCGGGCAATGCGCTCGAGTTCAAGGCCTTCGGTGACCTGAGTCAGGTCTTCGCCAAATAAGGGTCTCCACCGCGCTTTGCCCCGAGACTAGCGATTTCACGCGCATGGACGCGGCCGGTCACCGCCGGCCGCCCCGTGCCGCAGCCTTCCGTCCTTTGCGAGATTCCACATGACCGAATTCGTCATCCAGCCGGCCCCGCAGGCCAGCATCGCCGTGGCCGACAGCACGGCCCGCTTTCCGATCCGCCGCGTGTTCTGCGTCGGCCGCAACTACGCCGCGCACGCGCGCGAAATGGGCAAGGATCCGGATCGCGAGCCGCCGTTCTTCTTTACCAAGCCGGCCGACGCCGTGGTGCCGGCCGAAGGGACCGTCGCCTACCCGCCGCAGACCGACAACCTGCACCATGAGATCGAACTCGTGGTCGTGCTCGGCAAGGGCGGCAAGAACGTCAGCGCCGCCCAGGCGCTCGACCTCGTGTGGGGCTACGGCGTGGGCGTGGACCTGACTCGCCGCGATCTGCAGGACGTGGCCAAGAAGATGAGCCGTCCGTGGGACTGGTCGAAAGGCTTCGATGCTTCGGGTCCGTGCGGCCCGCTGCAGCCCGCCGCCAGGATCGGCCACCCGACCAAGGGTGCGATCTGGCTCAAGGTCAACGGCGAGACGCGCCAGGCCGGCGACCTCGATGAGCTGATCTGGCCGGTGGCGGACGTCATCGCCTATATCTCGGAGAGCATGGAACTGGCCCCGGGCGACGTGATCTTCACCGGCACGCCCGCTGGCGTCGGCGCGCTCCAGCCTGGCGACATGGTCACGGCGGGCGTCGACGGTGTCGGCGAGATCGCTTTCACGATGGGACCGCGCCCCTGATTCCCGTGCGGATGCGGGACCGTGCCGACCTTGTCTGACGGCTGGATGGCGTCAGCGCGGCGTCGGCAAGCGACGGCAAGGCGTCGGCGGCAATTCGCCACCGACGCCATTTTTTCTTTCATTTCAACGAGTTATTAATTTTTACGGATGGATTAGAGGCGCCGTTCGACATTTCCTTAAAGAAACCGCTTGCGTGTCTATCTAGTAGTAGATAATATTCGAGCCATGGACACCGCTGCAGTCAGGCAGTCAGCAACGGGGTCCCGCAGCACAAGCGTTTGTCAGTACCGGGAGGCGGTCTTTTTTTTAACCCCGAAATTCTATCTACCAATAGATAGCAGACACTGGGAACCAAAGCCGCCTGACATGCAGCACAGACCTCGGCCAGCGACTCGCCAACGACGCGACACCGGCCGGAACAACAAAGGAGCAGATCATGAATGCCAAGTCCCTTATCGCCGCCGCCGCCGTTGCCACCGCACTTGCTTCCGCCTTCGTGGCCGGCCCCGTCCAGGCCCAAGGCCCGCAGGACAGCACGCACGCCGGCGACCGCTATGGCTACAACTTCCGCGCCGGCAGCCGCGATGTGTTCCTCGACGGTGCCCGCATCAGCAATCGTGACGGCTACACCGACGGTGCCCGCATCAGCAACCGCGATGGCTACACCGACGGCGCCCGCGTGACCAACCGCGACGGCCTGGTGGCCGGCCTGGATACCAAGGGCGTATCGGCGACCCCGGCCCGTTCGACCGATCCGTACCTGGACGGTGCCCGCAATGGTCAGCGCGACGTCTTTACGGATGGCGCGCGCACGCTAGCCGGCCTGGACCGCACCGGCGTGTCGGCCGAACCGTCGCGCAGCGCCGATGTGTACACCGACGGCGCGCTCGCGTAACGGGTCAATGGGCGTGAATGGGCGTCGATGGTCGCCAATGTCTGAACCAGACCCCGGCCGGTCGCGGCAGACCGGCCGGCTGCAGTGTGCATCAGGAGTTTCCAATGAGTTGGCGTGACAGTGCCCTGATTCTGGGCGGATGGGTGGCGCTTTGCCTTGGTAGCGGGGCGCTGCTGTCGTTGCTCGCTCGCACGCTGTCGGCATGACCGGCGGCACAGCACAACAGGAGGGTCTATCCCCGGATAGACAGTCGTCATGAAAACGCAATCCGTACGCGAACAACTGCTTGCCCATGCACTGGAGCTGATCCAGCGGCGCGGGTACAACGGGTTCAGCTATCGCGATCTGGCGGAACTCGTGGGCGTCAAGACCTCCAGCATTCACTACTACTTCCCGTCGAAGGATGACCTCGTACTGGAAGCGGTGCGGCAGTACAGCGCCCAGGCGTCGGAGCGCATTCATGCGATCGACACCTCGCTGCCGCTACCGGAACAGGCGCGTCGGTATCTCGATCCGCTGCACGACAAGATCGAGCGCGGCCAGGCCTGCCTGTGTGAAATGCTGTCGGCCGAGGTGGTCAACGTCTCCGACGATGTCCGCACGCAATTGCAGGCCCACTTCCGCATGAACGAGGGATGGATCGCGCGCCTGCTGGAACGGGCGGAAGCCGAACGTGGTCGGCCGTTTCCGGTGCCCGCGCAAGCGCTGGCGAAGGTCGTCTATGGCGCCGTGCAGAATGGCGTGGTGACGGCCCGCATGTCGGGCTCGACCGATCGCTTCGATGCGGCGGCCGATCTGCTGGTAGGCGCGGTCACCGAGGCCTCGCCCCTCTATACGTGCGATGAGGTGGCGGTGGCCGGTTGATACGCCAGTATCGGCGCAGGCCAGTCGCAAGCGCTGCGCAAGCCCGTCGCAGTGCGGACGTCGTGCAAGCTTCCCGCGCGGAGTGCGCCGGCACTTAACCGCTGGAGCGCTTGCGGGCGGCCGTCCTGGCGGCCGCCTTCGTGCCGGTTGCAATGTTTGCCTTCGTGCCGGTCCGGGCGCCGGGTTTCGCGGTGGTTCTGGCGCCCGTCGTAGCCCCCATCTTAGTGGCCGTTTTAGTCGCCGTCTTAGTGGCCGTTTTAGCGCCCGTTTTAGCCCCCGCCCTGGTGGCTTTGACGCTGGCCTGCGCGGTCGCTCGCCCCGCCCCGCCGTCCCCCATCTCGAGCTCCACCCACACCGGCGCATGATCGCTCGCATGCGGCTCGCCCCTGACCCATTTGTCGACGCCGGCGTCGCGCATGCGCGCGGCGAGGCTGGCGCTGAGCAGCAGATGATCGATGCGCAGGCCCGAGTTGGTCTGCCAGTGCTGGCGGAAGTAATCCCAGAACGTATAGATGCGCTCGTCCGGATAGCGCTTGCGCAGCGCGTCGGTCCAGCCCTGCGCCAGCAGGCGCCGGTAGCACTCGCGCGACTCCGGCTGCAGCAGCGCGTCCTTGAGCCACGAGCGCGGGTTGTAGATATCCTCGTCGGTCGGCACCACGTTGAAGTCGCCCGCCAGCACCACCGGATGCCCGCTCGCATAGAGCGCTGCCGCATGCTGGATCAGGCGTTCGAACCACGCGAGCTTGTAGTCGAACTTGGGTCCCGGTTGCGGATTGCCGTTGGGCAGGTACAGGCAGGCCACCAGCACGCCATTCACGGCGGCCTCGAGGTAGCGGCTATGCGTATCGTCCACACCGCCGGGCAAGCCGCGCCGGGCCTCGATCGGGTCCGTGCCCCTGGCCAGGATGGCGACGCCGTTCCATGACTTCTGGCCATGCCAGACCGCGCCGTAGCCGGCGGCGCGGATCTCGTCGATCGGAAAGCCCTCGTCGACGGTCTTGAGTTCCTGGAGGCAGGCCACGTCGGGCGACGCGCGCGCGAGCCAGTCGAGCAGCGCGGGCAGCCGCGAGCGGATGCCGTTGATATTGAAGCTGGCGATCTTGAGCGTGTGCATGGGCTAACCGTAGGCTGGATTCGTCGCTTTTTCCATGTGCGCAGCAAGAATCCTTCCCGCGCACTTCCAGCCCACCGCATGGCACTGTATATTCGTACAGTCCCAACACCCCCAAGCCGTGCCTCAGCCTGTCCCTGCCGTGCCCGATCCCGCCCCGTCCGGTCTTCCCTCATCTTGCGAGCCCGCCTCGCCGCGCTACACCATCGCGGTGCGCACGCTGTGCGAATTCACAGCCAAGGCGGGTGACCTCGACCTGCGCTTTACCCCCTCGCCCACGGCCCAGGAAGGCGTGGCGGGGCACGGCGTGGTGACGCGGCGGCGCGGCGCGGGCTATCAGGCGGAAGTGGCATTGTGCGGCGACTATGTGGACGCCGGTGGCGGGGGTAGCCTGCGCGTGCGGGGCCGTGCCGACGGTTACGACCGCGCCGCCAACCGGCTGGAAGAGATCAAGACCGTGCGCGGCGAGGCGACGGTCGTGCCGGACAATCATCGCGCGCTGCACTGGGCCCAGATCCGGACCTACGGCTGGCTGCTGTGCCAGCAGGAAAATCTTGCAGAGATTGAACTGGCGCTGGTCTATTTCGACATCCTGAGCCAGCGCGAGCGCGTGGAAGTGGAGCGCGCCGACGCCGCCACGCTCCGCGCGGCCTTCGAGGCGAGTTGCCGGCGCTTTCTGGCATGGGCCGCACGCGAGCTCGCGCATCGCGCCGCGCGCGATGCGGCGCTGGCCGTGCTGGCCTTTCCGCACGCCGACTTCCGGCCCGGCCAGCGCACCCTCGCGGAGTCCGTGTACAAGGCCAATGTGGCGGGCCGCACGCTGCTGACGCAGGCGCCCACCGGGATCGGCAAATCGATCGGTACCGTGTTTCCGGCGCTGAAGGCCATGCCCGGGCAGCAACTCGACAAGGTGCTGTTTCTGTCCGCGCGTTCCACCGGACGCGCCGTGGCGCTGCATGCGGCCGCGCAGTTGCGGCGGCAGTCGGCAACCCCGTTGCGGGTGCTGGAACTGGTGGCGCGCGACAAGGCGTGCGAGCATCCCGAGCTGGCCTGCCATGGTGCCTCCTGTCCGCTCGCGCGCGGCTTCTACGATCGCCTGCCGGCCGCGCGCGAACAGGCCAGCGCCGAGCCCGTGCTCGACCGCGACACGCTGCGGGCGGTGGCACGCCGGCATGACGTCTGCCCGTATTTCCTCGCGCAGGAAATGGCGCGCTGGAGCGACCTCGTGGTGGCCGATTACAACTACTACTTCGACCGCAACGGCATGCTGTTCATGCTCGCCGCCCTCAATGGCTGGCGCATCAGCGTGCTGGTGGACGAGGCCCACAACCTCGTGGAGCGCGGCCGCGCGATGTATAGCGGCGAGCTCGACCCGGTGGCGTTCCGCGTCCTGCGCAAGACCGTGCCGAAGGCGCTGGCGCGGCCCTTCGAGCGCGTGCAGCGCCAGTGGCGCGCGCTCGCCAGCCAGGGCAGCACGCCGCACGAGGCCATGGCCACGGCACCCGCCACCTTTGTGGAGGCGCTCGCGCAGTGTTGCGCGGCCATCCTCGAACACCTGAGCGAGGCGGCGCCGGGACAGGCGCACGAGCGCGAGCTCGAACGGTTCTACTTCGATGCGCTGCACTTCCTGCGCCTGGCCGAACAGCTCGGCGAGCATGGCGGCATGCATTCGGTGTTCGATATCACGCGCGTACCAAGCCAGGCGCGACGCGCCGCACCGGGCAGCATGGACGCGCGACTGTGCGTACGCAACCTGCTGCCCGCGCCGTTCCTGCGCGCGCGCTTTGCCATGGCGCATTCGACCACGCTGTTCTCGGCCACCTTGCAGCCGGTGGATTACTACGCCGACCTGCTGGGGCTGCCCGCGCGCACCGCGTGGATCGATGTGCCCTCGCCGTTCCGCGCCGAGCAGCTTGACGTCCGGATTGCCACGCGCATTTCCACGCGTTACCGGCAGCGCGACCGTACGCTGCCGGACCTCGTGCGCCTGATGGGCGAACAGTACGCGGCGCGGCCCGGCAACTATCTCGCGTTCTTCAGCAGTCACGACTACCTGCAGCGCGCGGCCACGCAATTCATGGCGGCGTATCCCGGGATTCCGTGCCGGCTGCAGGCGCGCGGCATGGACGAGGCCGGCCAGGCGGCGTTTCTCGAGGGCTTTGTCGCCGGCGGCCGCGGCATCGGCTTTGCCGTGCTTGGCGGCAGTTTTGCCGAAGGCGTGGACCTGCCCGGCGACCGCCTGATCGGCGCGTTCGTGGCCACGCTGGGGCTGCCGCAGGTCAATCCCGTCAACGAGCAATTGCGCGCGCGGCTGGAGCAGATGTTCGGGCGCGGCTATGCGTACGCGTATCTCTATCCCGGCCTGCGCAAGGTGGTGCAGGCCGCCGGCCGCGTCATCCGCACGCGGGAAGATCGCGGTGTCGTGTGGCTGATCGACGATCGCTTTGCCGACGCCGAGGTGCGGGCGCTGTTGCCGGCGTGGTGGGAGATCGCATCGTCGTCGCACACGCCGCATGCAATCGCGGCAGAATAAGGGGCGTCGCGCTTGGGCACCGGCATCCGGGCCGCGACATCCGACATGAGGCGGCGCGGCTGGCCGGCATTTTGCTTGGCTTGATGTGCCTTGCCTTGATATGCCTTGCCTTGATGTGCCAGGCCTCGATGTGCGTGGCCTCGATGGCAGCCGCGATCGGCCCGGCCAGGTTGGTCTGACCGATTTGCGAACCGCTGCACCGGGTCCCACCAGGAGACTTCCACCGATGAGCATGAACAAGACCTTCGCCGCCACCGAACCGGCCCGGGCCGAGATCGACGCCCTGCCCGGCGCCACGCTGCTCGAATTCGGCGCGCCGTGGTGTGGTTTCTGCATGCGTGCGCAACCCTTGATCGAAGCCGCGTTCGCGGCGCATCCGTCGATCCGCCACCTCAAGATCGAGGATGCAAGCGGCCGGCCGCTCGGCCGCTCGTTCCGCGTCAAGCTCTGGCCGACGCTGGTCTTTCTGCGCGATGGCCAGGAAGTGGCGCGGCTGGTGCGGCCCGCCGACGCCGACGAGATCGCGCGGGCCATGGCGGGAATCGACGGCGCAGCCTGAGCGCGCCACCCTCGGCCTCCCTCAGCGCCCCACTAGCGTCAACCTCGGCGCCACCCTTAGCGGGACCCTCAGCGTGACCCTCAGCGCCACTCGCGCATCATCTCCACCAGCGCGCGCAAACCCGCTGGCAGATGACGCCGGCTCGGGTAATACAGGCACAGGCGGCCAAACGACGGCGACCAGTCGTCGAGCACGCCTATCAGGGTCCCGGCCGCGAGGTCGGCGGCCACGTTGAATTCGGTGAGGAAGGCGAGGCCGGCGCCGGCACGGGCGGCATCGAGCATCAGCGAGGCATCGTCGAGCGTGATGGTGCCCGGCACGTCGACCTCCGTCGGCTCGCCATGCCGCGCAAACTCCCAGCGATACAGCACGCCGCTCGGCATGCGTGCGCGAATGCAGCGATGCTCCAGCAGATCCAACGGCGTGCGCGGCACCGGGTGCCGCTCGAAGTAGGCCGGACTGCCGACCACCACCATGCGCTGCGCCGGCCCGAACGGAATCGCCACCATGTCCTGCGGTACCGCATCGGCCAGCCGGATGCCGGCGTCGAAGCCCGCCACCACGATATCGATCAGCTTGCCCTCGGTGACCACATCGAGATGCATCTCCGGATAGCGGCGCAGATATTCGAGGAACAGCGGCATGGTCTGACGGGCGGCGCCAAGCGAGGTATTGAGGCGCAGTGTCCCGCGCGGCGTGGCGCCATAGCTACCCGCCTGGGTCAGCGCGTCGCGGATCGACGCCAGCGCCGGCGAGACCGAGGCCACGAACTGGGAGCCGGCCTCCGATAGCGCCACGCTGCGCGTCGTGCGATTGAACAGGCGTACGCTGATGCGCGCTTCGAGTGCCGCCACGGCATGCGAGAGCGCCGAGGTCGACATGCCCAGTTCTGCCGCCGCCGCGCGAAAGCTCCGGTGCCGGGCAACCGCCAGCACCGCTTCCAGTTCCTGCAGTCCCGTGGTGTGCATGATGGAGATTATCCTCATTCATTCAACGATACATCCCGCATTGTATGGCTAGACGGGCCAATGATCGAACCCTACATTGGACGTGAAGGGGCCACGCCTCACCACCTCAAGGATGTCTCATGCACCAAATCGACCAGATCTATCTCGACGGCGCCTTCGTCACCCCGCACGGCGACGAATGGTTCGATCTCTTCAACCCCGCCACCGAGCAGACCATCGGCCGCGTGCGCCTGGCCGACGTCGAGGATGCGCGCCGCGCCATCGCCGCCGCCAGCGCGGCCCGCACACGCGTGGCCAATGCCAGCCGCGCCGAGCGCCTGGACTGGCTGGCCCGCATGGAAGCCGCCGTGCGCGCCCGCAAGGACGACCTCTTCGCCGCGGTCATTGCCGAATATGGCGCGCCGGCCAGCCGCGCGCGCTGGATGGTGGACTATGCCGCCGATGTCATCGGCCACACCGCCGAGGTGCTGCGCGAGTACGACTTCACGCGCCGTGCCGGCAGCGCCGAGATCACCATGCAGCCGCTCGGCGTGGCTGGCCTGATCACGCCGTGGAATGCCAATGCGAGCTTTATTACCGGCAAGCTCGCCGCCGCGCTGGCGGCCGGTTGCCCCGCCGTGATCAAGCCGAGCGAGATGAGTGCCCTGCAGACACGCATCGTGACCGAGGCCCTGCACGCTGCCGGCCTGCCGGCGGGCGCGTTCAATATCGTGACGGGTCGCGGCGAGGTGGTGGGGGCGGAGATCGCCGCGCATGCCGATGTCGCCAAGATCTCGTTTACCGGTTCCACGGCGGTCGGCAAATCGATCCTGCGCACGGGCGCGGATACGCTCAAGCGCGTCACGCTGGAACTGGGCGGCAAGTCGCCGACGATCGTGCTCGACGATGCCGACTTTGCCAGCGCCGTGCCGCTCGCGCTGCAGGCCGGCTTCATGAACAGCGGACAGGCCTGCATCGCCGGTACCCGCATCTTTGTGCCGGCCGCGCGCCAGGCCGAATTCGAGGCGCATGTGCGCGACGCGATCGGACAGTTTCCGGTCGGCGACCCGGCCGATCCCGCCACCGCCATCGGTCCGATGGTGAGCCACCGGCAATGGACACGCGTACAGCACTATATCGAGGTGGGCGTGCAGGAAGGCGCCCGGCTCGTGACCGGCGGCGCGGGGCGGCCCGCTGGCCTGGCGCGCGGCTGGTTCGTGCGGCCTACGGTATTTGCCGACGTGCGCAACGACATGACCATCGCGCGCGAGGAAATCTTCGGGCCGGTCCTGGCCATCGTGCCGTACCGTAGCGAGGACGAAGCGGTGGCCATGGCCAACGATACCCGCTACGGCCTGCAGGCTTACGTGATCGGAAGCAACCCGGACGGCTCCGCCCAGGAGCGGGCACGCCGCGTGGGCGCGCGCATCGAGGCGGGTCGCGTGCTGATCAACACGCTGACGCACGAGCCCAAGGCACCGTTCGGCGGCTTCAAGCAGTCGGGCATCGGCCGCGAGTATGGTACCTACGGGCTCGACGCCTTCCTCGAACCCAAGGCCATGCTGATGTGACGGGCGTCAGTTCTCGAGCGGCATCGCGCTCGTGCATTTGATCTCGTCGAGGCAGACGCTCGACTTCACGCCGCTGACGCCGGGAATGCGCATCAGCGTGTCGAGCAAAAAGTCCGACAGCGACTTGAGATCCCTGGCGACCACCTTGAGCACGTAGTCGATGTCGCCCGTCACGGAAAAGCATTCCTGGATCTGCGCGAGTTCCGCCACCAGTCCCTTGAACTTCGACAGGTCGCGGATATGCCCGCGCTCCATCGTGACGTGGATAAACGCGGTCACGCCAAAGCCGAGCGCGTGGCTGTCGAGCCGCGCCTCGTAACGCTTGATGACGCCCGCCTCCTCCAGGCGGCGATGCCGGCGCAGCGTCTGCGCCGGCGACAGGCTGATGGCCTCCGCCAGCTCCAGGTTGGAGGCCCTGCCGTGTTCCTGCAGCACTCCCAGCAAGCGGCGATCCGTACGGTCCAGCTCAGGATTCTGCACTTCGGTTGCTCCCTATCGTAGTTTTACGAAATTTCCTTGCGCAATTTAGGGTTTCCCTTGGTCCGTTACGAAATCCTATTTAGCGGGCCGGAATATACACTCATTTCCATCGCGACTGGCATGGAAAGCATGGGCGAGTGCAAACATCGCATCTTTCCGCCGCCACCGGCAACGGCCCTGCAATATTCGGACCCGTCAGATGCCGGCATTGTCGCCTATCGTTGAAATATTATTTCTCCCCGCATCGCAACGACCATGTCCGCCAACCGTTCCGCCCCCAGCACCGATCTGTTCGACAACCCCATGCAGTTGATGGGCTTCGAGTTCGTCGAATTCGCGTCTCCCCTGCCCAATGTGCTCGAACCGCTGTTCGAGAAAATGGGCTTTACGCTGGTGGCGCGCCATCGGTCCAAGGACGTGCTGCTGTATCGCCAGGGCGACATCAACTTCATCGTCAATCGCGAACCCAACAGCCACGCTGCCTACTTTGCCGCCGAACATGGCCCGAGCGCCTGCGGCATGGCGTTCCGCGTCAAGGATTCGCACAAGGCCTATGCGCGCGCGCTGGAACTGGGCGCGCAGCCGGTGGAGATCCCTACCGGCCCGATGGAGTTGCGCCTGCCCGCGATCAAGGGCATCGGCGGCGCGCCGCTCTACCTGATCGACCGCTTCGAGGATGGCAAGTCGATCTATGACATCGACTTCGAGTTCGTCGAGGGCGTGGACCGCCACCCCGAGGGCCATGGCCTGCGCGTGATCGATCACCTGACGCACAACGTCTACCGGGGTCGCATGGCGTACTGGGCCAACTTCTACGAGCGCCTGTTCAACTTCCGCGAGATCCGCTACTTCGACATCCAGGGCGAGTACACCGGCCTGACCTCGAAGGCGATGACCGCGCCCGACGGCAAGATCCGCATTCCGCTCAACGAGGAATCGTCGAAGGGCAGCGGCCAGATCGAGGAATTCCTGATGGCCTTCAACGGCGAAGGCATCCAGCACATCGCGTTCCTGACCGACAACCTGATCGAAGTCATCGACAACCTGCAACTGGCCGGCGTTGAGCTGATGACGGCGCCCAACGACTACTACTACCAGGCGCTGGAGACGCGCCTGCCGGGCCATGGCCAGCCGGTGGACCAGCTGAAGGCGCGCGGCATCCTGCTCGACGGCACTACCGCGGGCGGCAAGCCCCGGCTGCTGCTGCAGATCTTCTCGAAGACCGTGCTCGGCCCGGTGTTCTTCGAGTACATCCAGCGCCAGGGCGACGACGGCTTTGGCGAAGGCAACTTCAAGGCCCTGTTCGAATCGCTCGAACGCGACCAGATCGAACGCGGCACGCTGAAGGTCTGACCCTCCGCTTATCGACGTCGGCGATCGTGGCCGCCGATGGTGGCCGACCGTGGCCACCCGAAGCGCGCCCGCTTTTCCAGGATTGGCACGGTCTGGACGGAGACCCGTGCCGGTCGACCCCGCCGCCGGCGCTACCCGCGCCGGCGGATTTTTTCAAGCGCCCGCCCCCCCAACAGAGGCGCCAGACATTCCACAAGAATGGGTAGAGGAAGACAGATGGTTTCACACGCTGCACCAGACAACGGCGCGCTCAAGCGCGGCCTCAAGAACCGGCATATCCAGCTGATCGCGCTTGGCGGCGCGATCGGCACCGGGCTGTTCCTGGGCATTGCCCAGACCATCAGGATGGCGGGCCCGTCGGTCCTGCTCGGCTACGCGGTGGCCGGCATCGTCGCGTTCTTCATCATGCGCCAGCTCGGCGAGATGGTGGTGGACGAACCGGTGGCCGGCTCGTTCAGCTACTTCGCCAACAAGTACTGCGGCCACTTTGCCGGCTTCCTGTCGGGCTGGAACTACTGGGTGCTCTATATCCTCGTGAGCATGGCCGAGCTGTCGGCGGTGGGCATCTATGTCCAGTACTGGTGGCCCGGCATTCCCACATGGGTGTCGGCGCTCGTATTCTTCCTGGCCATCAACGCCATCAACCTGAGCAGCGTGAAGTCGTTCGGCGAGATGGAGTTCTGGTTCTCGATCATCAAGGTGGCGGCCATCGTCGGCATGATCGGCTTTGGCGGCTACCTGCTGGCCTCCGGCCAGGCCGGGCCCGAAGCCAGCGTGGCCAACCTGTGGCAGCACGGCGGGTTCTTCCCCAATGGCCTGGGTGGCCTGGTGATGGCGATGGCCGTGATCATGTTCTCGTTCGGCGGGCTCGAACTGGTGGGCATTACCGCCGCCGAGGCGGACGACCCGCACAAGAGCATTCCCAAGGCCACCAACCAGGTGATCTACCGCATCCTGATCTTCTATGTGGGCGCGCTGGGTGTACTGCTCTCGCTCTATCCCTGGGGCAAGGTGGTGACCGGCGGCAGCCCGTTCGTGCTGATCTTCCATGCGCTCAACAGCGAGATCGTGGCCACCGTGCTCAACGTGGTGGTGCTGACGGCGGCGCTATCGGTCTACAACAGCGGCGTCTACTGCAACAGCCGCATGCTGTTCGGCCTCGCCCAGCAGGGCAACGCGCCCAGGGCGCTGCTCAAGGTCAACCGCCGCGGCATTCCGCTCGCCGCGCTCGGCGTCTCGGCGCTGGCCACGGCCGGCTGCGTGGTGATCAACTACCTTCTGCCCGAGCGCGCGTTCGAGCTGCTGATGGGACTGGTGGTGTCGGCGCTCATCATCAACTGGGCAATGATCAGCCTGATCCATCTGAAGTTCCGCCGCGCCAAGCGCCTGGCCGGCCAGACCACGCGCTTCCGCAGCCTCGGCTATCCGCTCACCAATTACCTGAGCCTGGCGTTCCTGGCCGGCATCCTGTACGTGATGTATCTGACGCCCGGCCTGCGCATCTCGGTGTACCTGATTCCGGCATGGCTGGCCATTCTTGGCGTAAGCTATCGCCTTCGGCAAAAACATGCCGGGGCAACCCTGCCTGCCAGCGTTCCCGCACGATGAGAACGTAGCGGCCCGCGGGCCGCTGCCCTCGATCGTCTCAATAACGCTTTCCGCAGAACTTTTTTGCAGAACAATCCGGCAGATCATTCCATGTTCGAACATATCGAGGCCTACCCGGGCGACCCGATCCTCTCGCTCAACGAGGATTTCCAGCAGGACCCCCGCACCAGCAAGGTCAACCTGAGCATCGGCATCTATTTTGACGATGACGGCCGCCTGCCCGTGATGAAGGCGGTAGCCGAGGCCGAAGCGGCGCTGCTGTCCGACATGGGCCCGCGCCCCTACCTGCCGATGTCCGGCATGGCCGCATACCGCCAGGCCGTGCAGGCGCTGGTCTTCGGCGAAGACAACCCGGCCCGCGTGGAAGGCCGCATCGCCACGCTGCAGACGCTGGGCGGCTCCGGCGCGCTGCGCGTAGGCGCCGATTTCCTCAAGCGCTATTTCCCCGCTACCGAACTCTGGCTCAGCGACCCGAGCTGGGAGAACCACCGCGTGGTGTTCGAGCGCGCCGGCTTCAAGGTCAACAGCTATCCGTACTACGACCCGGCCACCGGCGGCCTGAAGTTCGACGAGATGCTGGCCGCGCTCAAGCAGATCCCGCCAGGCGGCATCGTGCTGTTGCATGCGTGCTGCCACAACCCGACCGGCGTGGACCTGGACGCGCAGCAATGGCTGCAGGTGATCGACGTGCTCAAGCAGCGCAAGCTGCTGCCGTTCGTCGACATGGCGTACCAGGGCTTCGGTACCGGCCTCGACGACGACGCCTTCGTGGTGCGCGAGATGGCGCGCCAGGGCCTGTCGGCGCTGGTGGCCAATTCGTTCTCGAAAAATTTCTCGCTATACGGCGAGCGTTGTGGCGGCCTCAGCGTGGTATGCCAGAGCGCCGAGGAAGCCGGCCGCGTGCTCGGCCAGCTGACCGGCGCCGTGCGCGCCAACTACAGCAACCCGCCCACGCACGGCGCACGCGTGGTGGCGCGCGTGCTGACCACGCCGGAGCTGCGTGCCAGCTGGGAAAAGGAACTCGCCGAGATGTGCCAGCGCATCGCGCGCATGCGCCAGGCGATTCACGACCAGCTGCGCGCGCATGTGTCGGGTGAGAAGCTGTCGCGCTATATCAAGCAGCGTGGCATGTTCACCTACACGGGCCTGTCGGCGGAGCAGGTGGACCGCCTCAAGAACGAGCATGGCGTTTACCTGCTGCGCTCGGGCCGCATGTGCGTGGCCGGCCTGAACGAGCGCAACGTTGGCGTGGTGGCCAACGCGATCGGGCAGGTGCTGAAGGGCTGAAGGGCTCACGGGCCGATGGCGGCGGGCGGCGGCATGCCGTGCGCTGCCGCTACAACCCGCTGAACCAGTTGTAGCCCTGGTCTTCCCAATACCCGCCCGGGTAATCGTTCGTGACGAACAGCGCCATCACATGTTTGGGGCTCTTGAACCCGAGCTTGGTCGGCACCCTGACCTTGAGCGGATAGCCGTAGTCGGCCGGCAGCGGCGACGTGCCGTAGTCGAGCGCCAGAATGGTCTGCGGATGCAGCGCGCTCGCCATGTCGAGGCTCGAGTAATACCGGTCCGCGCATTTGAAGCCGACGTAGCGCGCATTGAGGTCCGCGCCGACATGCCGCAGAAACGTCCGTAGCGGCACGCCGCTCCATTCGCCGATGGCGCTCCACCCCTCGATGCACACATGCCGCGTGATCTGCGCCGCCTGCGGCAACCGGCGCAGGTCCGCCAGCGACCATGCGCGCTTGTCCGCCACGCGGCCAGAGACTTCGAGGCGGTAGGTGTCGCCGTCGATATCGGGCACGTCGTACTCGGGATAGAACGCGTTGAACGGAAACGGGTTGGTGATCTGCGCGCGCGTGTAGGTGGGGGCGAGCCGGTGGGGGTCGAACAGCCACCCTTGCACGCGGTCGTTCCAGCGCGACATGGCCCATAGCACCTTGTCCACGCTGTCGCCATCCTGCATGGTGCAGCCCGACAGCAGCGCGACCGCCCCGAGCGACAGCGATTGCCGCAGGAACAGGCGCCGCTCCAGCTTGCGCAACTGCGGACGAAAATCCTTCTCGTCGACGTCCTCCGGCAATTGACGGCCCGGCGCCTGACGATCTGGCAACTTGCGGCTCATGTGCGGTTTCCCTTCATGCGGCTTCCCTGCATACGTGTGTCCATCGACCCCACCACCATGCCGACCAGCGTGCGCGGAAACAGCAGCACGAGGACCAGGTGCACGGCGACAAACCCCACCACGGTGGCCATGGCGCAGAAATGCACGACGCGCGCACGGTCGAAGCCACCCATCAACGCGGTCAGCCATTGGCACTGCACGGGCTTCCAGATTGCCAGCCCCGACAGCACCAGCACCACCCCGGCCAGCAGCACCACCACATAGAGCAGCCGCTGCACCGCGTTGTACTCGCCGCTGTCGTGCGACAGGCGCAGGCGCAGCGCCGCCCACGCATCGCGCACGATGGCGCGGGGCCGCAGCGGCAGCAGCGCGCGGCGCAGGTGCCCGCTCGCCAGCGCGCAGACCAGATAGACCAGGCCGTTGGCAACCAGCACCCACATCACGGCGAAGTGCCATGCGATGGCGCCTCCAAGCCAGCCGCCCAGCGTGACCCGGGCGGGAAACGTAAACGGAAAGATCGGCGACGCGTTATAGATGGCCCAACCGCTCATCACCATGCAGACGATGGCGATGGCGTTGATCCAGTGCGTGATGCGGACAAAGCGCGGATGGGTCATGGTGGCATCCCGGGGCGGGTGGCATGCGCTGGTGTGCGGGTGGCTCGGTGCCTGGTGCTCGGCGCTTCGTGCTTACATCGGCGGGACCACGCCGTTCCTGCCCGCCGAAATGGCGCGCGCGGTCAGCTTGCCATCGGGCTGCCTGCTGGCAAACAGCACCACGTTGGTCCCGGCCTTGAGCAGCGAGCGGTCACCGGGCTCCAGCTTGACGATAGGCACATCGGGCGGCACCACGATCTTCTTCTCGCCGTCCTTGTACTTGACCGTGATGGTGCGGCCGTTGCTGATCACGAGGTTGCCGACCGTGCCGTTGGTCATGGTGCTGTTGTTGCCGAGATCCCAGGGACGGTGGCCGTCGCCGGTGCCGGCCATGCTCGGCGGAAAGACGTGTACCTCGAGTGCCTTGAGGGTGCCATCGGCCTGCGGAATCGCCGCCGTGCCCACATAACTGCCCTGTGCAATGTCCTTGGGCTCGGCATTCTCCACGGCGCGGATCGCGGTGTCGGGCGCGAGCGCCACCTCGACGTCCTTGCCGTTGCGTGTATGCACCTTGAGCTCGTCGCCGCTGAGCGCGGTGATCTTGCCGCGCAGCGCGACAGGCGCGGCGGCCGGCTGGGCGAATGCCGGCACCGCGGTCAGCGATGCGGCAGCCATGCTCGTGGCCATCGCGGCCGCGAGAAGCAGGGATCGGGGGGACAGTGACATGAGAACACTCCGTGGAGAGAGAAAGGATGGGGCACGGGGACATCGCCCGCACCGCCGCGCAAGAGGTTAGACCGCGTTTGCAAAATCTGCTCCCGCCTTTTGCGCGCGTTTGTGTCACCGTTTATTACTTTCAATTGACTTACGACACGCCCCTCGGCAAGCCCGCGCGGAAGCGTTTACCATCACGCCATTCCTGATAAATTCGCACGGAGATTCCATGGCTAACGATGCAGCCCCGCACCCAATCCAGCGCAAATGGCCCGCCCGGCATCCCGAGCGCCTGCAGCTGTATTCGTTGCCCACGCCGAATGGCATCAAGGTATCGCTGATGCTCGAGGAAACCGGTCTGCCGTATGAGCCGCACGCGGTGCGCTTCGACAGCAACGACCAGATGTCGCCCGAGTTTCTCTCGCTCAATCCCAACAACAAGATCCCGGCCATCCTCGACCCCGCTGGCCCCGGCGGCAAGCCGCTGGCGCTGTTCGAGTCGGGCGCCATCCTGATCTACCTGGCCGAGAAGACCGGCAAGTTCATGGCGGCCGATCCGGCCACGCGCTACGAGACCATCCAGTGGGTCATGTTCCAGATGGGCGGCATCGGGCCGATGTTCGGACAGGTGGGCTTCTTCCACAAGTTCGCCGGCAAGGAGTACGAGGACAAGCGCCCGCGCGACCGCTACGTGGCGGAATCGCGCCGTCTGCTCAACGTGCTCAACGAACGCCTCAAGGGCCGCGCGTGGATCATGGGCGATGACTACACCATCGCCGATATGGCGACCTTCCCGTGGGTGCGCAACCTGGTGGGCTTCTACGAGGCCGGCGAGCTGGTGGGCATCGGTGATTTCCCCGAGGTGTCGCGTGTGCTCGACGCCTTTGTGGCGCGCCCTGCCGTGCAGCGCGCGGTGAACATCCCCAAGCGCGACTGAATGGTTTAGGATGGGGCGCCATGAGGGCTGGCCAACGAGCCAGCCCCGCTACCAGGAGACGCCCGTCATGACGCCCGGCCTTGCCAGTCTTGGCTTCCTTCGCTTCCTTCGCTTCCTTCGCAGCCTTCCCGTCCTTCCCGTCCTTCGCAGTCTCCCCGTCCTTCGCAGTCTCCCCGGCCTTCGCAGTCTCCCCGGCCTTCGCACTGTTGGCTGGACCGGCCCTGCCCTCGCCTCCGGCGCGGCGCGGCCTTCCCTCGCTACCCTGCTTGCGCTCCCGGCCGCGCTGCTGAGCGCGCCGCCAGCGTTCGCCGACAGCTTCCCCGCCAAGCCGATTCGCTGGATCGTGCCCTATGCCGCCGGCGGCGGTTCCGACTTCCTCGCGCGCACCGTGGCCCAGGGCCTCTCGGCGAAGGTCGGCCAGCCCGTGGTGGTCGACAACAAGCCCGGCGGCAATACGGCCATCGGCGCCGCGGAAACCGCGCGCGCGTCCGCCGACGGCTACACGGTGCTCTCCGCCGACAACGGCACCATGGTGTTCAACCCGGCGCTCTACAAGACGCTGTCATACCAGCCCAGGGATCTTGCGCCGGTCACGCTGATCGGCCGCTTTCCGATGATTCTCGTAGTGGGCCCCGGCACGCGCGCCACGTCCGCGCAGGCGTTTATCGCGGAGGTCAAGGCCACACCGGGCGGCATCAATTACGCGTCGGCGGGTGCCGGCAGTCCGCATCATCTGGCGATGGAACTGTTCAAGGTCGAGGCCGGCCTGACCCTGACACACGCGCCCTATCGCGGCGCGGCCCCGGCGCTCGCCGATGTGGCGGCGGGACAGGTGCCGGCGATGATGGTCGACTATGCCGCCGGCGCGGGCTTTATCAAGGGGGGCAAGGTGCGCCCGCTGGCCGTGGCCAATGCCACGCGGCTGCCGCAACTGCCCGATGTGCCGACCTTCGCGGAACTCGGCTATCGCAACGTGGAAGCCGCCGCGCTCAATGGCATGGTGGTGCCGGCCGCCACGCCGCCCGAGGTAATCGCGACCCTCAACCGCCAGGTGGTGGCGGTCATGCGAGACCCCACCGTGCATCAGCGCCTGGTCGATTTCGGCGTCGAGCCCGTCGGTAATACGCCGGCGCAATTCGGCGAGCTGCTGCGGACGGAAACCGCGCGCTGGACCCGGCTGATTCGCGACCTGAAAATCAGTCTCGACTAGGCGCGCCGGATCAGGTTCGGGACCGGCATCCGCCAGGCGCTGGCCGCACCCGACGGGCGCGGGCGGAAGCCTGCTGTAGGACTACGCCTCAATGGCACGCATCGTGCACCGCCCAGGGTTCCGGACATGTCGTCCACACGTTGACGGAGGCCCTATGCTGCATGGCGATGCGCAGGACAAACGCAAGAAAATGGCACGGCTCAACGGCCGTCGCCAGCCCATCTGGATGCATCCGCTCTTTCTGGGCGCGATCGGGCTGCTGCTGGTAGCGTATATCTCCACGTACTGGTAGCGGCGTAGCGAGTCACGCGCGAACGGGCGGGAACGGGGCGCAGGTGGCAACAATTGCAAGCCGTGTATCAAAGACAGTGCAGACGACCGCGGACCTCAATGAAAATCGCGGCTATCCGCCATCAGCCGCCCGAGCAGCGGACTCAGGTCGACCAGTTCCCTGGCCACGAGGTGCTTCACCTCGCCCTGCCGCTGCCAGGTCCCGATCACGCCCAGTAGCCGCGCGCCCAGCACCTCCTTGCGCTGCCGCTCGACCAGGTCCGGCCAGACGATCACGTTGACCGGGCCGGTCTCGTCCTCGATCGAGATAAAGATGGTGCCGCTCGCCGTGGCGGGCCGCTGGCGCACCGTGACGATGCCGCAGGCGCGCACCATGCGGCCATTGGCCAGGCGGCCGAGCTGGCTGGCGGTGATGTATTTGAGCCGGCCCAGACGCTCGCGCAGCAGCGTAAGCGGATGGCATTTGAGCGACATGCCGAGGCTGGCGTAATCGGCGATGACATCCTCGCCCAGGCGCGGTGCCGGGAGCTCCAGCGCGGCCTCGTCCGGCGCCGCCGCGTGCAGCAGGTCGCGATGGGCGCTCTGCAGGGCCGCCGCGCGTGCCTGCCAGCGGGCCTGGTGGCGATGGCCGGCCAGCCTCGCGAGCGCATCGGCGGCGGCCAGCACATCGATATCGTGGCGATCGAGCGCGGCGCGCAGCGCGAGGTCTTCCACGCTGGCGAACGGGCGTTGCCGGCGCGCGTCTTCGATGCGGTGCGCGGCATCCTCGCGCATGCCCTTGACGCGATCGAGTCCGAGCCGCACATCGCGATACGGCCGCCCCGGCCGCCGCGCTTCGAGCGTGCTTTGCCACGCGCTGAGGGTCACGTCGGCGGGCAGCGTGAGCACGCCATGGCGCCTGGCGTCCTGCACCAGTTGCGAAGGGGAGTAGAAGCCCATCGGCTGACTGTTCAGCAGCGCGCACAGGAAGGCATCGGGATGATGGCACTTGATCCATGCGCTCACATAGACCAGCTTGGCAAAACTGGCGGCATGGCTTTCCGGAAAACCGTATTCGCCAAACCCCTCGATCTGCTTGCAGATGGCCAGCGCGAACGACTCCGGATAGCCGCGCGAGGTCAGCGCCCGCACCAGCGCGTCCTGGTGCTTGCGCAGATCGCCACGGCGCCGCCACGCGGCCATCGAGCGGCGCAGCTGGTCGGCTTGCCCGGGCGTGAAGCCGGCCGCATCGATGGCGAGCTGCATGACCTGCTCCTGGAAGATCGGCACGCCCAGCGTGCGGCCCAGCACGCGCCGGATTACGTCGTTGAAGTAGGTCGGCGGCTCCTGCCGCTCGCGCAGCGCCTCGCGCCGCTTGAGATACGGATGCACCATGCCGCCCTGGATCGGGCCCGGCCGCACGATCGCCACCTCCACCACAAGGTCGTAGTACTGGCGCGGCTGCAGGCGCGGCAGCATCGACTGCTGCGCGCGCGACTCGATCTGGAACACGCCAACGGTATCGGCCTTGCAGATCATGTCGTAAGTCTGCGGATCCTCGTCGGGCAGGTCCTCCATGCGGCATGGCAGATCCGGCCGGTCGGGATGCGGGATCATGGCCAGCGCGCGGCGGATGGCCGTCAGCATGCCGAGCGCCAGCACATCGACCTTGAGCAGCCCCAGCGACTCGAGGTCGTCCTTGTCCCACTGGATCACGCTGCGATCCGCCATGGCCGCGTTCTCGATCGGCACCAGCCGCGACAGCTTGTGCCGCGCGATCACGAAGCCGCCCACATGCTGCGACAGATGGCGCGGAAAGCCGCGCAGCTGGTCGCTCAGGCTGGCCCACTGCTGCACGGCCGGGGCCTCGGGGTCGAGCCCGTAGCGCGTCAGCCGCTGCACGAATTCCTTGCCGCTGTCCCACCAGGCCTGGCCCTTGACCACCTGCTCGACCACGCTCGCATCGATGCCGAGCGCGCGGCCCACGTCGCGCAACGCGCTGCGCGCGCGATAGCTGATCAGGGACGCCGCCAGCGCGGCACGATGGCGGCCATATTTGCGGTAGATGTACTGGATGACTTCCTCGCGCCGCTGATGCTCGAAGTCCACGTCGATATCGGGCGGTTCGTCGCGCTCGCGCGAGAGAAAGCGGCCAAACAGCAGGTTGGCCTGCGCCGGACTGACCTCGGTGATATGCAGGCAGTAGCAGACCAGTGAATTCGCGGCCGAGCCGCGCCCCTGGCACAGGATGCCTTCGCCGCGCGCGAAGCGCACGATATCGTGCACGGTCAGGAAGAACGGCTCGTAGTGCTTTTCCTCGATCAGAGCGAGTTCGTCCGCGAGTTGCTGTTCCCATGCCGGCTCCAGCCCGGCGGGAAAACGTTCGCGCTTGCCGGCTTCCACTTCCTGGCGCAGATATTCGATCGGCGTCAGGCCATCCGGCACCAGTTCCTCGGGATATTCGTAACGCAGCGTGCCAAGCGAGAAATCGCACTGATGGGCAATCGTCAGCGTGCGTGCCAGCGCCTCGCGCGGATACAGCCGCGACAGCACCTGGCGCATGCGCAGGTGTGCCTCGGCATTGGGCGCGAGCGCATGACCGCACGCCGGCAAAGGCTGGCCCAGGCGGATCGCGGTCAGCACATCGGCCAGCGGCTTGCGCGAACGCACGTGCATGGTGACGGCGCCGGTGGCTACCAGCGGCACGCCGGTCTCGTCCGCCACCGCCTGCAGGCGCGCGCGATGCACGGCATCGGCGTGGCCCTGCAGCAGTTCGAGCGCGAGCGAGACGCGCGTCCCGAAGGTGTCGCGGCACCAGCGTGCCTGCGCGCGCAGCACATCGGGATCGGCGCAATAGTCGGGCAGCAGCAGCACGAGGCAATCGGGCATGCCGCGCAGATGGGCCTGGGCGGGATCGGGATCACTGAAATCCGACGGATACAGCAGATAGCTGCCCTTCTCCGCGCGGCGGCGGCCCAGCGTGATCATCTCGCTGAGATTGCCGAAGCCCTCGCGGTTGCGCGCGAGCACGACCAGGCGGGGTGGCGGCAGCGCGTTTGCCTCGCGCCCCGTCCCTTGCTCCGTCCCTTGCCCCTTGTCTTGCTCCGCGTGGCGCGCCGGGCCGCTCAGCGTAAAGCGGCTGCCGACGATCAGGTTGAAGGCATCGGCCGCGGCCGCGCGCGCGTGCAGCCATTGGCGATGGCTTTCGCGCGCGTCTTCATCGTCGCTGCCGTCGCTGCCGTCGCGGTCTTCGTCATCTTCATGGTCTTCATTCGCTTCGTGGCGCACCACGGCTTCGCGCATTTCCTCGCGCAGCACCTTCAGCGCATGATGCGCGCGCGCGGTGCCGGCCACCGAGCATTCGTCGGTCAGCGCCAGGCCGCCGTAGCCAAGCTGGAAGGCGCGCTCGATCAGCTCGGCCGGATGCGAAGCCCCGGTCAGGAACGTGAAGTTGGAAATGCAGTGCAGCTCCACGTAGTCTGGCAGCGAGGCGGACAACGAGCGCAGCAGCGAAAACGTCGACATCAGGCAAACAATCCATGCAGGAACCAGCGATACTCGCCGCCCGCGTCCTGTCCGTCGCGCGCGGGATGCCCCGGCCGCTCGCGATACAGCCAGCAGCGCAGGCCATCGGCACGCTCGGCAATAAAGTAGTCACGCGTGGCCAGGCCACCGTCCCACCAGCCGGCCTCGATGCGCTCGGCCCGGGTCAGCACGACCAGCGGGCCTTCATGGACGGGACGATGGCGTTCCACGCGCAAGGCCAGCGGCGCCTCCAGCAGCCATAGCGGCCGTTCGGGCACGACGCCGGCTGACGGCGCATGGCCGCGCGCGGGGGCCTCGTCGACCGGACACCAGCGATTGGCGCGCTCGGGGCGATGGTCGGCCAGCGGCTGCGGCTGCAGCACGTTGTCGCGGCCCAGCCGCGCCGTCAGCGTGTCGAGCAGGCGCGCCAGTTCGGCCGGCTCGGCGGCGGGATCCGGAAACAGCGTCTGGCTGCGCGGCAGGCACGCCGTCATGGTCTCCACGGTCAGCGTCAGGCCGCCCACGGGCGCATGGAAGCGGATCTTGTCGAGCTTCTCGCGCAGCAGCCGCGACAGATGCACGGGATCGCGGCTCGGCTGCGCCAGCGCCAGCGGCACCGGCGTGCAATCCATCTCCGTGCCCAGCCGGTAGCGCTCGTGCTCGAGCATCAGCACGCAACGCGTGACGCCAGCCTGCAATGCCGCCAGCCAGCCTGACAGCGCCAGCAGCAGGCGCTGCGCACCGGCCAGGACGCCCTCGGCCGATTCGATGCGGCCCGGCAGCTCCATGCGCTGCGTAAACGTGGGCGGCGCCTCGAACCATGCAAAGCCCGACGGCGCATCGCCATAGGCCTGGTCGAGCCGCGCCAGCAGCGCCGGGCCCAGCCGCCGCGAGAGCCCCGCGCGCGGCAGGCGGCGCACCTGCGCAAGCGTGCGGCAGCCAATGCCGTCGAGCCACTCGGGATCGACCAGGCTCTGCAGGCATTCCACCGGCAGGCGGTCCAGCAGGCGCTTCATGCGGGCCGCCTGCAGCGCGCGCCGCGCGGGCCGCACGATGCCGCGCGCGGTACGTCGCAACGGCTGGCGCGCGAGCCAGGCGGCCCCTTGCGCGGTGGTGCCGGTACCGATCTGCGCGATGGTGCCCAGTTGCCGCACGCGTGCGCGCACCGCGCGGCACAGCGCGCGATGGCCGCCGAACAGGCGCAGGCTCGCGGTCACCTCGAGCATCACGGTGGCCGCCTCGGGTTCTTCGTCGACGGTCACGGCCGGCGTGAAATGCAGCAAGGTCAGCGCCACCGAGGTCATCAGCCCCGCTTCGGCCACGACATCGCGCTCCAGCTGCACCACCTCCGCCGAGAGCGCCTGCACGCCGCCGCGCCGCATGCCGTGACGCACGCCGAGGGCCATCGCGCGTTCATTGGCCAGCACCACGCACTCGTGCTCGAACACCGCCACCGGCAAGGTGTGGTGGAGCGTGCCGGCGGACTCAGGCCAGTTGGGGGCGCAGTGCGTCCAGCGGCAGGCGCGGCAGGTGCACGGCGATCCAATGGACCGGCAGCAGGGTCGGCAAGGGCGGGGTCAATTTGGGCTGCGGCATGAACAGGGCCTGGCTCGCCGGCGGACATGGCAGCGGGGGCCACCGCAGGAGTGGGACGCCCCGGGGCATGCGCCATGCCGGTCAGCGGCAACAGCAGCGGCGTGTCCCGCACGGGACCGCGCCGCTTATGAAAAACGATCGACAGGACATTGCCCGGCAAGGGCGTCAGCGCCAGCCGCAGCACGGCCGGGGACGATTCGTGCAGCGACTTGCGCGAACGCAGCGCCCACACGGCGGTATCGCCCGCCTGCGCCAGCACCTGGAGCCGGCGCAGCGCCTCGGGCCGGGCGCCGGCCAGCCACACCAGGACCGCGCCAAAGGCCTGGCTGCGCAGCATCTGCTCGGCGGCCCACAGCATGTCGGCGCGGCGCGAGGCCTGGGTGGCACCCGCCGGCGCGCGCACCCAGAACACCTGGCGCGCCGGCAGGTGGCCGGCCAGCGCCATCGCGTTGGGCAGATAAGGCGGATTGACGAAGCCGATGCGGCGGCCCGTGGCCGCGAGCGCGCGCAAGGCCGGCATCAGCAGGCGCAGCTCGCCCGCGCCATCCTGGCTCAGCAGCAGTTCGGTCACGGCACCCGCGGGCCAGCCGCCACCCGGCAACTCGGCGGCAAGCGCGTCGTAACCGGTCGGCCATACCGCCTGGCGCCCGGCATGACCGAGCTGCCCGGCTCGCCACAGGCCCGGATAGCGTTGTTCGAGGTCCGCCACGGCTGCGCGCTTATCTGCCGCGGATGCGGGCACCGGTGTGTCGGGTGCCGCGGACGGATCGGCAGACCCGCCGGCCACGGTCGACAACGTGGACGCCGGAGACGCCGGAGACGCCAGGGACGCAGGGGATGAAGCGAATAAGGGCGGCAGATCCTCCGCCTGGGGCGGGGCTGCGTTCGGTTGCGCAGTCATTGTGCTGAAGACACCTCATCCGGAGCGGACGGGCATCGAATTTCTCTCAATAACTGTATATTTATACAGTATCGAGGCCGGTGCAAGCCCGGCGTGCGACAAGTGGAACCGGCTTCGCCTGGCAGGCATCCGCGCGCGCGTGCCATGTAACCGTTCGGGCGGCCAGATTCCGAATGCAAACAAATGTCACGCAGGATTGGCTTCCGGCGCGCAGTGGGGAACAATGCCCGCCATGAAACGGAATACGCGCGAATGCGTACATCTCCTGGTGGCCGGCCTGCAGCGTCAGGGGCCGCTGCGACGCGACCAACTCGCCGAGGCCAGCGGCCTGACGGCGGAGGAAACCACGCGCGCGCTCAAGGCCGCACGGCAGATGTGCGTGGTCGACCATGTCCCGCACGCACCGGACGCGCTGCCGGACGGGGTCTACTACAACCTGACCGGCCGCCCCCTGCCGCCGGCACGCCGCAGCACGCGCGTGCCCCCCGCCCCTGCCGACCGCTTCCAGGCCCTGCTCGACGCCTGGAACCGCGTGCCCGCCTGCGATAGCTAATCCTGCCGCCGCGCGGCCACGCCCGGGATGCGCGGGCCCGCGCCGGGCCGCCCGACCTCCCCGGGGCATTCCCCTTCAAGGGTTCACGGCTCGCGGCCCGCAGCCCGCAGTTCACGGTTCACGGTACACCGTTCACGTACGCCGATATTCGGCCTGCATGATCTGCGTCCATTCGCCGTCGTCGCCCTGCATGAACGACGTCAGCGTGCGATGGTTGTCGTCGCGGAAGGCGATGACGTCGCGGTATTTCGCCATCTTTCCTTCGACAACCTTGCCATCCGGCGAGAACGCGGGACCATCCGCGCGCAGCGTCAGCGTACGCCCGTCGGCTTCGAGGTCCCCTTCGTAGACCCACATATGGGTCATCATCGAGCCGATAAAGGTGCCCACGAAATGCTTGCGGGCCGGATCGTAGCCCAGCGTCATCATGGTGACGCCATGCCCGCACCCCGGCATCTCGCCCTCCGCACGGCCCTGCACCCAGACGTCGCCGATCGCGTTAACCTGCTCGGGCATCTGCCATTTCTGCGGCGGCGCATCGGGTTCCATGCGGACCTCGCCTTCCGCTATCCAGTTTCCTACCAGCTTTGCCAGCCAACGGTGTTCAGGGGTCGCTTCGGTCTTCATCGCAGCCATCTCCTTGGTTGTGTACAGCGTACACAATCTTAGGAAACCGATCGGCTGCTGTCCAGCGACATGACGCAATTGTCATCCTGGGCGCTTCGTCAACAGTGCCGTCCTATCGTGTCCTTCTAATTCGACGGCAGCGTCTCGGCCATACATCACCCATCCATCACCCATCCCGCCCGGCCCGCATCCATGGTCCCGCTTCACGTCGCTGACATAAAGCGCCCCGACCATGCGGCCGAAGCGCGGGAGGCGGCGAAGGGCCGTGCGGCAATCGCTCGCGCTGGTCTTCCCTCCAACAAGTCAGTGAGCGACCCACATGATTCGAACCAGAAAAAATGTCCCTCAACCTGCGCGGCTCCTGCTCGCCTTGGCCGGTGCGCTGGCGCTGGCCGCGTGCGGCGGCGACGGCGACCCGCAAAACCCCGCCTCGCCCGTCACCACGCCGAGCGCGCTGAAGACGCTCGACGGCAACCCGCCGCTGGTGATCGGCCATCGCGGCCTGCCCGGCCTGTTTCCGGAAGAAACCGAGGTGTCGTACGAAGGCGCCGCCAATGCCGGTGCCGACTCCCTCGAGGAAGACCTCCACCTGAGCAGGGACTGCGTGCTCGTGGTGCGCCACAACCCCTGGCTCAGCGACAACACCAACGTGGCCGAAGTGGCACAGCGCAACCCGGCCGTGGCTGCGCGCCAGCGCACCGTGCCCGGCGTGATGGTCAATGTGTCGTGGACCACCGGCCCCGGCACGGGCCCGTCGCAATACCTGAGCGACCTGACCGATCCGGCCGATCCGACCTCGGTACTGAAGTCGCTCGTGGTCGATGGCGAGGACCACACCAACGACTGGTCGATCACGGACTTCACCGTGGCCGAACTCAAGCAGTGGATCCGCGGCACCACGTACGACGCCAAAGACGTGCGGCCGTCCGCGTTGAACGGCCAGTTTCCGGCGCTGACCATGCAGGAGGTCTACGATCTCGCGCGCGCCAAGTCCGCCGTGACGGGGCGCCAGTTCACCGTTTATCCGGAAGCCAAGAACCCGTACTGGAACAATGCGCAGGCGCGCGCCAACGGTTGCGACACGGCCGGCACCGGCCATCCGTTCGAGGACGCGATCATCAGGTTCCTCAACGACAACGGCCTCAACAGCAAGGCCGCGCCGATCTTCCTGCAGAGCTTCGATCCGGCCAGCCTCAAGTACATGCGCGCAAAGGGCGTGGCCACGCGCATGGTGCAACTGATCGACGGTAACGCCGTCAACTACAGGACCGGCGAGATGATCTACGAGACCAGCGACGCCTACGCGTTCGTCGACGGCCGTCCGTACAGCTGGACCGTCGCCGGCGATCCGCGCTGGTTCGGCGAGATGCTGACCCCCGCCGGGCTGGCCGAGATCAAGACCTATGCCGATGGCATCGGTCCGTGGAAACCGCAGGTGTTCGCGTGGAAGGTCACGCCATGGAAGGACACCAATGCCGACGGCACGCCGTACACGGGAGCCCTCGGCGACGTGAACTCGGTCGAGCCGACCCGCCTGATCGCCGATGCGCACCAGGCCGGCCTGTTCGTGCATCCGTACACGTTCCGCAACGAGGCCCGCTACCTGCCCGGCAAGTACAAGGGCGACCCGGTCGGCGAATACCTCGACGCGTTCCGCGCGGGCGTGGATGGCGTGTTCACCGACTTCAGCAATACCGCGGTGCAGGCGCGCGCGCAGTACCTGAAGGAAACCGGGCGCTGACGGCCTCACGCACGCATCGACCGGCCCGGCGCCGCCGGGCCGGTCTGCTTGTCGCGCCGGCTTTTCCAGCCGATTTTCTGGCGCGCTATTTCCGGCCCGTTACTGGCCAACCTCGTCGCGCCGGCGCAGTTGCTCCGGCAAGGCCCACAGCAGCAGTCCCGCGCAGATCAGCGAGAGCGCGCCGATCACGTACAGCGCCGGCGTGGTGCTGCCCGTCACGTCCTTGATGCGGCCCACCATCACCGGGCTCACGATGCCGCCGAGCTGCCCCAGCGTATTGATCAGCGCAATCCCGCCCGCCGCGCCGGCACCGGTCACCAGCTTCGGCGGCAAGGCCCAGAACGCGGGAATCGAGGCCACCACGCCCGCGCCCATCACCGCCAGCGCCACCACCAGCAGCACGGTCTGCTGGTCGAACACCCCGGCGGCAAAGAAGCCGGCGGCTGCCGCCACCAGCAGCGCGGCCACGAACTTGCGGCGTTCGCCGGTGGCATCGGACAGGCGCCCCACCACCACCATGCAGAGCGCGCCACAGATATACGGCACCGCCGTCAGCAGGCCGATGGTGGTCGGGTTGGTCGTGCCCGCGGTGCGGATCAGGTGCGGGGCCCAGAAGTTGAGGCCATACGATGCCACCTGGATCAGGAAATAGATCAACCCGAGCTTGAGGAATCCCGGCGTGCGAATCGCGCCAAGAAACGAATGGCTGCCGATATGCCGGTTCTGGTGTGCGATCTGACCGTTGAGCCAGGTCTTCTCCGCCGGCGACAACCATGGTGCATCCTCGATGCGGTCCTTGAGCACCCTGAGCACGAGCAAACCCAGCGCCACGCACGGCAGGCCGCCCAGCACGAACAGCCAGTGCCAGCCGCGCACGTCCAGCACGCCGTCCATATGGCTGAGCACAAAGCCGGACACCGGCGCGCCGAACAGGCCTGCAAACGCGGAGGCGAGGAACAGCATCGACGTGATGCGGCCACGCCGCGCCGCCGGGAACCACAGTGTCAGGTAATAGAGCACGCCCGGGGCAAAGCCGGCCTCCATCGCGCCGATCAGGAAGCGCAGCCCATAGAATTGCCATTCGTTCTGCACGAACACCATCAGCGCGGTGGCAAGGCCCCACGAGATCATGATGCGCGCTATCCAGCGCCGCGCGCCCACCTTGTACAGCATCAGGTTGCCCGGCACCTCGAACAAGACGTAGCCGATCACGAACAGGCTGGCGCCGAGACCGTACGCGGTATCGCTGAGACCAAGATCGCCCTGCAGCTGGAACTTGGCAAAACTGATATTGATGCGGTCGAAGAACGCAAACAGATAGCAGATCATGATCAGCGGCATGATCCGCCAGGCCACGCGGCGCATCGTGGCGCGAGGATCCACCGCGCCGGCGGCGCGATCGGACGTGGGAATAGCGTCGGACGCGGTAAGCGTACGGTCCATCATCGTCTCCTGAAGCTGGGCCCCTGTTGTTCCTCCAGGGGTCGTCGTGCCGCGCGGACGGCACGTCAAACGTTGCACAATTAGTCAGTCAGATCGGCTACACCAGATCGGGCACATCGGATCGGCACATCGGACAGGTCGCACCCGGTCGTCGCATCCGGTCGTCGCACCCGGTCGTCGCATCCGGTCGTTGCGTCAGATCGTGGCGACATAAGCGGGAGCCGCATGCAGGTCGGCGTTGCGGCCGGCCTTGGCCACCTGCCCCGGCACGTCGTGGCCCAGCAGCACCGGCAGCGTGCGCGACAGTGCGATGGCGCCCACCAGATCGATGCCGGTGGCGACACCGCTCTCCTCGCACAGGTTCACGAGGTCCTCGGTGCAGATATTTCCCGACGCGCCCGGCGCAAACGGACAGCCGCCCAGGCCACCGAGCGAGGCGTCGAAGCGCCGTGCGCCGGCCGCCGCAGCGGCAAGCACATTGGCCAGCCCAAGGCCTCGCGTATCGTGGAAATGCAGTGTCAGCGCGCCCACCGGTACCTTCATCAGCACCTTGCCGACCAGCCGCTCCACCTGGCGCGGATGCGCCATGCCGGTGGTATCGGCCAGCGTAATGCCGTCGAAGCCGAGATCGAGATAGCGGTCGACAAGGTCGAGTACGCGGCCTTCGTCGATGCGGCCCTCGAACGGACAGCCGAACGCCGTGGCCACGGTGCCGTTGAGCGTCGGGCCGTCGCCGCCGGGCAAGGCACGCACGAGGCGGACGATATCGCCAAAGCCCTGCAGCGAGCTCGCGCAACTCATGCGCATATTGGCGCGGTTATGCGTCTCGCTCGCCGACATCACGAGGTTCAGTTCGTCGGCCGCCGCATCGATGGCGCGCTCGGCGCCACGCACATTGGGCACCAGCGCCACATAGACCACGCCCGGCACCCGCCGCATCCCCTTGAACACGGCCTCGCCATCGCGCAGCGCCGGCACCGCCTTGGGCGACACGAACGAGCCGGCCTCGATGCGCGTAAAGCCAAGCGCGGACAGGCGATCGATCAGCGCGATCTTGTCTTCGGTGGAGACCCAGCTCGGTTCGATCTGCAGGCCGTCGCGCGGCGACACTTCCTGCACCACGAGGGCATCGGGCCATGCCGCGCCCGTCAGCGGCAGCGTTGGCGTGGGCAGCGTACGCGCGTTCATTGCACGGCTCCCATGGCACGCAGCGCGGCCACGTCGCCCGCGGCAAAGCCGAGCTCGGCCAGCACTTCGCCGGTATGCTCGCCGAGCGCCGGGCCCTGCCAGCGCACTTCGCCCGGGGTCTCGGACAACTTTGGCACGATGCCGGGCATCTTGACCGCGGTGCCGCCGGGCAAGGTCGCATCGAGCAGCATCCCGCGCGCCGCATAGTGGGGATCGGCCACGATATCGGCCACCGAGTAGATGCGACCGGCGGGAATCTCCGCGGCTTCGAGCGCGGCGAGCGCGCTGTCCATGGTGTGCTGCGCGGTCCAGGCCCCGATGGCCTGGTCGAGCATGGCGTTCTGCGCGACCCGGCCGTCATTCCTGGCGAGCGCCGGATCGTCGGCCAGCCCGGGGCGGCCGATCACATGCATCAGGCGGCGGAAAATCGGATCGCTGTTGCCGGCGATCACCACATAGCCGCCGTCCCGCGTGCGATACGTGTTTGACGGCGCGATGCCCGGCAACGATCCGCCGCTGCGCTCGCGCACATGGCCGAGCAGGTCGTACTCGGGCACCAGGCTTTCCATCAGGTTGAATACGCTCTCGACCAGCGAGACATCGACCACCTGCCCGTCGCCCTTGCCGGTCTTGACGCGCAGCACCGACATCAATGCGCCAATCACGCCATGCAGCGACGCCAGCGAATCGCCGAGGCTGATGCCCGCGCGGGCCGGCACGCCGTCCGCTTCCCCGGTGGTATAGCGAATGCCGCCCATCGCTTCGCCGATGGCGCCAAAACCGGGGCGATCGCGATACGGGCCCGACTGGCCATAGCCGGAAATCCGCACCATGGTCAGCCTGGGATTGCACTCATGCAGCACATCCCAGCCGAGGCCAAGCTTCTCGAGCGCGCCGGGGCGCATGTTCTCGATCAGGATATCCGCGCGCCCGGCGAGTTCACGCACGATCGCGATGCCTTCGGGCGACTTGAGGTTGACGCAGACGGACTTCTTGTTGCGCGCCTGCAGGTACCACCACAGCGACGTGCCGTCATGCAGCTTGCGCCATTTGCGCAGCGGATCGCCATCGTTGGGGGCTTCGATCTTGATGACTTCGGCGCCGAATTCGGCCAGCATGCGGGCCGCGAAGGGTGCGGCGACAAGGGTGCCGATCTCGAGCACGCGAATACCGGCAAGCGGTCCGCGCGCGGCGGCCGTGGGGAGGGAATTCCCGCTCATGAATCTGTCTCCGGACTTGTTTTGGTAACTGTCCGGCACAGGTTAGCGGCGGCCCCGCGGCACTGTCCAACCGCAATTCGGGGACAGGCGTTCGCCAAACGCGAACGCCCGGAAAGCTTTCGGAAAGGTTCGGCGGCGCATGCGTGCAGACCGCCCGGCGGCGCTCAGGAACGCGAACGCATGGCCTTGCTCCGCAAGGTCTCCGGCTTTGGTGCTGGCTTTGGCGCCGGCTTTCGTGCTGCCTTTGCAGCGGGCATTGGAGCGGGCGGCGGCGGCGATGCTGGCGTGCGCTCCGATACCGGCACATCGGTGCTTCCGGTCACCGGCGGCGGCGCCGCCACGGCCTGCTCGACGCTGCCGAGATAGTCGTACAACAGGCGTGCCACCGGTGACAGCGCGGCAAGGTCGCGCACCACCATGCGCAGCTCGCGCGCGGCCCATGCATCGGTCAGCGTGACCGCCACCAGGCCGAGCGGCTTGCCCAGCGCCTCGTACACCGCGAGCGGAATCACGCCCACGCCCATGCCCGCCTGCACCATGCGGCAGACCGCATCGAAGCCCGGCACATGGATGCGCATGCGCAATGGCTTGCCAGCCTGGCGGGCCGCGGCATGAAAGCGTGCATTGATGGAGCTGGCCGTATGGAGGCCAACAAATTCGCTGTCGAGTGCATCGGAAAAGCGCATCGCCTTGCGGCGCGCCAGCGGATGATCGGCGCGTGCCACCAGCACGATCGAGTCGCGCCGGTAGAGCACATGCCGCAGGCCGCGCATGTCGGTCTCGCCGGCGCAGATGCCGATATCGACCAGGCTGTCCGCCACCGCCTGCACGATGCCGCCGCTCGGCCGCTCCTCCAGCTCGATACGAATGCCCTCGTGCAGCTGCATGAACCGGCGCAAGTCCTCCGGCAGGAATTCGACGATGGCCGACAGGTTGGCCATCATGCGCACATGGCCGCGAATGCCCTGCGCATGCTCGGCCAGTTCGATGCCGATCTTCTCGACATCGAGCAGCACGCGCCGCGCGTGATGGAGCAGCGCCTCGCCCGCCGCGGTCAGCGTCATGCCGCTGGCCTTGCGCACGAACAGATCGAGTCCGAGCGTCTCCTCGAGCTCGAGCAGCCGCTTGCTCGCCGCCGACACCGCGATCGCTTCGCGTTGCGCCGCGCGCGTCAGCGTGCCCTCCTCATGCACCGCGAGAAACAGCTGCAGCGTTGTGAGGTCGAGGCGGCGGATCAGCTGGCCGATATTCATTGCGGCAGGCGCACCTTCGGCACGATGAAGGTGTTACCCGGCGCGCGCATGACGTCGCACTGCGCCTCGCCCTTGCGGGGCGCGCCGTCGGCCGGGACGAACTCCACCGCGCCGACCACGCTGTACGCGTCCTCCGCCACGCGGCGTGTGGTGCTGCCGAGCCAGCGGAAACGCTCGGGGTTGGGCAGCCTGGCCTGCACCGCGCGCATGCAGGCCACTGGCGCTTCGGGCGCCTCGGGCTTGCCGCCGCGCTGGCCGAGTTCGATATTGACAGGTGCGTCCGCGGCAAACGCCGCGGCCGGCACGCTCGCGGCGGCAAGCACCAGCAAGCGGGTCAGCCGCCGGGCCAGCGATGTCATGTGGGATCTCCCATGAAAAAAGGCCGGCAACAAGGCCGGCCCGTGACAGATTGGATGGAAACAGGTTCGGGGCCGTCGGAGGGCATTTTACGTCCTTGCCCTCCAACGTGCTCCGGGCCCGCCGGTGCGCGAGTCTTACACCGACATATCCCTTGCCTCCGGCTTGCGGTCGTCGAACCAGCGGTACAGCACCGGCACCGTCACCAGCGTGAGCAGCGTCGAGGTGATGAGCCCGCCGATCACCACCACCGCGAGCGGGCGCTGCACTTCCGAGCCCGGACCGTTCGAGAACAGGAACGGCACCAGGCCCAGCATGGCGATGGTCGCGGTCATCATCACCGGACGGAAACGCTGCGTGGCGCCCCGCACCACGCTATTGCGCAGCGACATGCCCGACTCGCGCAGCGAGCGGATATACGACACCAGCACCACGCCGTTGAGCACCGCAATGCCCCACAGCGCGATAAAGCCCACCGAGGCCGGCACCGACAGGTATTCGCCGGTGACGAACAGCCCGATGATCCCGCCGATCGATGCAAACGGCAGCACCAGGATGATCAGCGTGGCATAGCGCAGCGAGTTGAACAGCAGGAACAGCAGGAAGAAGATCGCGGCGATGGTCAGCGGCACGATGATCTGCAGATGGCCCATGGCGCGTTCCATGTTCTGGAACTGGCCGCCCCATTCGAGGTAGTAGCCCTCGGGCAGCTTGACCTTGGCGGCGGTCGCGCCCTGCAGTTCGGCCACAAAGCCGCCGAGGTCGCGATCCTTCACGTTGATCATCACCACCACGCGGCGCTTGGCCATTTCGCGGCTGATCTGCGCCGGGCCGTCGCTGACCTCGATCTTCGCCACGCTCTGCAGCGGCACCTGCACGCCGTCCGCGGCCGGCACCAGCAACTGGCGGATGGCCTGCACGTTGTCGCGGAATTCCTCGGGCAGGCGCACGGCCGCGGCAAAGCGGCGCTCGCCCTCGAAGATGTCCGTGGCGCGCTTGCCGCCGATGGCGATCTCGATGATGTCGTGGATGTCCGAGACATTGAGCCCATAGCGCGCAATCGCCTGCCGGTCGATCTCGATCGACAGGTATTGCTGGCCGGAAATGCGCTCGATGCGGATATCCTGCGAGCCCTGGATGCCGCCCGCCACGCGCGCGACTTCGCCGGCCAGATCGCGCAGCTTGTCGAGATCGTCACCGAAGATCTTGACCGCCACGTCCGAACGCACGCCGCTCACCATTTCGTCGACGCGATCCGAGATCGGCTGCGCCATCACGATCTGCACACCCGGAATCGCCTTGAGCTTGTCGCGGATGGCATTGGCGATATCGTCCTGCGTCCACCCGTCGGGCCACTCGTCACGGTCCTTGAGGCTGGCGATCGGCGTGGATTCGTTCTGGCCCTGCGGGTCGGCCGGGCTTTCGCCACGACCCACGCCGGAGACCACGCCCTTCACGCCGGGCACCGACAGCACCAGCTGGTTGGCCTGCTTCTCGAGCTTGATCGACTCTTCCAGCGAGATGTTGGGCACGCGGTCGATGGCCGGCACGATCGAACCTTCCTTCATCTCGGGGATAAAGGACGTGCCGAGCAGCGGCACGATCGCGAGCGTGGCAAGGAACGCCACCACGGCGCCGATCACGGTCTTCCTGCTGTTGGTCAGGGACCAGTGCAGCAGGCGCAGGTAGGCGCGCTTCATCACCGCGATGACCTTGGTCTCGTGGTCCGCGCCGCCCTTGAGCAGGTACGACGACAGCACCGGCGACAGCGTCAGCGACAGCACCAGCGAGATCGCCAGCGCGATCGAGATGGTGAAGGCGAGCGGCGCGAACATCTTGCCTTCCATGCCGGACAGGGTCATCAACGGCAGGAACACCAGGATGATGATGCCCACCCCGACGATCACGGGCGTGGCCACCTCCTTGACCGCGCCGACCAGGATCTCGGTCCTGGTCAGCCCGCTCTCCCTGGCGTGCCCCAGCCGCTCGAACGCGTTCTCCACCACCACCACCGAGCCGTCCACCATCAGGCCGATCGCGATGGCCAGCCCGCCCAGCGACATCAGGTTGGCCGACAGGCCGATGCGGTTCATCACCATGAAGGTCAGCAATGGCGTGAGCACCAGCGTGGCCAGCACGATGATCGACGAACGCACGTCGCCGAGAAACAGGAACAGGATGATGACCACCAGCACCACGCCTTCGAGCAGCACCTTGGTCACGGTCCACAAGGCCGCGTCCACCAGTTCGCTACGGTCGTAGTACGGCACGATCTGGAGCTTGCCCGGCAGCATGCCGCGCTCGTTGATCTCGGCCACGCGCGCCTTGACGCGACTCACCACCTCCTTCGCGTTACCGCCGCGCATCATCATGACGATGCCGCCCACGGCCTCGGTCTGGCCGTTCTTGACCAGCGCGCCCTGCCGCACCTCGTGCCCGATCGTGACTTCCGCCACATCGCGCAGGTAGACCGGCGTGCCGTTCACCTCCTTCATCACGATGCTCTGGATGTCCTCGACACCGCGCGCCAGACCGACGCCGCGGATCAGGTACTGCTCGGCGTAGTGCGGCAGCACGCCGCCGCCCGAGTTGGCGTTGTTGCGTGCCAGCGCCTCGTAGACCTGCTGGATGCTGATGTGGTAGTGGCGCATGCGCTCGGGATTGACCAGTGCCTGATACTGCCGCACGTAGCCGCCCTGCGAATTGATTTCCGCCACGCCGGGGATCGACCGCAACAGCGGACGCACCACCCAGTCCTGCACGATGCGGCGCTCCGCGAGTTCTTCCTGCGACAGCTCTCTGGTGCCGTCGTCGGCACGGTCGAGCGTGTACTGGTAGACCTCGCCAAGGCCGGTCGAGACGGGACCGAGCACCGGTGTCACGCCCTCCGGCATGCGCCCGGTCACTTCGATCAGCCGCTCCATCACGAGCTGGCGCGCAAAGTAGACGTCGGTCTTGTCGGTGAACACGAGCGTGATCAGCGACAGACCCGCCTTGTTCAGCGAACGCATTTCCTCGAGCCCGGGCAGGCCCGTCATCGCCATCTCGATCGGCACCGTGACAAAGCGCTCGACTTCTTCCGGCGAGCGGCCCGTGGCCTCGGTAGCGATCTGCACCTGCACGTTGGTCACGTCCGGGAACGCATCCACCGACAGCTTGCCGGCGGCGCGCAGCCCGAAAAAGAACAGCACCACCGCGATGACGCAGACCACCAGCCGCTGCTTGATGGCGGCTTCAACTAGGGATGTCACCATGGCTGCTTACCCCTGTTCCAGGCGCTTGCGCTCGTTGTCCAGGTGGAAGGCGCCCTCGACCACCACACGGTCGCCTGCCTTCACTCCGCCCAGGACCACGCGCATGCCGTCGCTCTCGCTGCCCAGCTTGACCTTGGTCAGGCGGAACTGGTGATTGGGCATCTCCACGTAGACCGACTCGTCGTTGCCGTCGCGCACCACCGCGGACTCGGGCACCACCAGCTGCTCCACGGCCTTGCTGGCGATCAGCATGCTGGCCAGCATGGCGGGCTTGAGGCGCCCGTCGCGGTTTTCCAGCTCGGTACGCACGAGCACCGTGCGCGACTGCGGATTGACGGTACGGCCCACATAGATCAGCTTGCCCATGATCTGGCCGGCCCCCGGGCCATTGCCAAGCGAGGGCACCTCGATATTGACGCTCTGCCCTTCCGCAACCTGCGCGGCCTGCTGCTCGGGCACTTCCGCCACCACCCATACGCGCGACAGGTCGGCCACCGTATAGAGCGCATCGGCGGGCTGCACCACCTGGCCCTGCGCCACATTGCGCTCCACCACGGTGCCGCTGATGCTCGAATACACAGGCGAGTACGAATCGATGCTGCCGCTCCTGGCCAGTGTGGCAATCGCGGCTGGCGACATGCCCAGCACGCGTAGCTGGTCGCGATAGGCGCGCATTTCCGCCGAGGCGATGGCGTATTCGCTTTCGCGGCGCTGCAGTTCGCCACGGCCGATCACGTCGGCCGCAAACAGCTGGCGCGCGCGCTCGGCGTTGCGGGCCTGCAGGTCGCTCTGCGCCTCGGCCTTGAGAAAGGACATCTGCACCGCGCCGAGCTCGCTGCTATGCAGCCGCGCCAGCACCTGGCCGGCCTTCACTTCCTGGCCCAGTACGGCGTAGAGGTCGGTGACGCGACCGGTCACGCTGGCGCCGATGCGCGATACGCGTTGCTCGTCGAAGTCGATGCGGCCGGCCACGCGCAGCATCTCGCTGAACGGAGACGTGGCGACCGGCGCCACCTTGAGGGTGGCCAGCAGGTTGGCTTCCGGCTGTACCAGTCCCGGCGGCAGCCTGGCGGGAGCGGGCGCGGTCTCGGCCTCGCGCGAACAACCGCTCAGCGCCAGCACCAGGGCCGCGGCAGCCGTGAAGGAATAAAGGAAATTGGGACGCATGATCAGTTGGAAATCCGGGGAGTGGGCGACGACGGCATCGGTCCGGTAGCACTACCGGGCGCCGTGGACAAGAGCTTTTCGATCTGGATGGCGGCCACCTGCATGTCGTACTGGGCGGCGATCAGTTCGTTGCGCGCGTTGCGCAGCACGCGCTGCGCGTCGATAAAGTCGAGAATGCCGCGCTCACCGAAGCGATACGCCGCCTCGGCCACGCCCAGCGCCGATTCGGCCTCGCGCACGATGCCCGATTCGAGGGCGGTGACCTGCGCCTGCGTGATCTCGTACTGCCGATAGGCGGTATCGAGTTCCTGCAGGAGTTCGAACTCGCGCGCCTCCAGCGCGGTCTGCGCCTGGGTGGCCTGCGCGGTGGCTTCTCCCACCGGACCGCTGCGGCGATCCCACAGCGGAATGGTCAGCACCAGCCCGATCTGCGACACGGTGTTGTCGGGCTGGCGGTCGGTCTGCGCGCGCACCGCGACCTCGGGCCAGCGCAGCGAGCGCTGATAGTCCACGCCCAGGCGTGCCCGCTCGAGCTCCATGCGGCGTTGCGTCAGTTCCGCGTTGTTGCTGGTCATGGTGTCGCGCAGGATCTGCAGCGTCGGCACGTCGGGCCCGTTGCCAAGCGTGCCGGCCACGTCGAAGCGCGCCGGCATGGCCCCGCCCACCTGCTGGCGCAGGCTGGCCTTGGCCTGGTCCACGCGCAGCTCGGCCGTCTGCAGCGTCTTCTGCGCCGCCAGCAGTTCGGTCTCGGCCTTGATCAGTTCATAGCGCGGGGCCTCGCCCACCTCCACGCGCAGGCGCGCGCGGGAATGGATCTGGCGCATCATTTCCAGGTCTTCGCGGGCCGCGTTGAGTTCGGATTCGCGGCGCAGCACCTGGTAGAACGAGGTCTTGACGCGCGCGGCGAGCTCGGAGCGAAACGCCTGCCGCTGGGCCTGCGAGGCCTCCAGGCCGCGCCCGGCCATGGCCTCGCGCAGGCTGCGCTGCTGCGGGTAGTCGAACTTCTGCACCACGGCATAGGTGGGCGCGCTGCCGCTCGGCACGCCGGCCTCGCGGCCATGCAGGCGGCCGTACATCAGCTCCACCTGCGGGTTCGGATAGGCGCGCGCGGTGGAGATGGCGGCGCTGGCGGCGTCCACATTGGCCTGTGCGGCCTCCACGCCTTTGTTGGTGGACTGCGCCAGGGAAAGCAACTGCGTCAGGTCGAAAATCGTGACACCGGGTGCCACGTAGGCCGGTGGTGTCTGGACCGGTGCGGGCGTGGTAGCCGGCGCGGCGGGTTGCGTGGGCTGCGCCCATGCGGTGCCCGCGACCAGCGACAACGACGCCGCCCAGGTCAGCGTTATGTTGGTCTTCATGTCGGAAGCAATCGAGCAAAACGGCTGCCCGGCGCTCACCCACGACGGATACCACCCGGCGTGCCAGGGGCACTACGGGCGCAAGCGACACATGGGGGCGCGGCAGGCAATGATGCGATCCACCGCGACGCCGGACGAGCGGCGCGCGGCGGATGCCAGGAGCATCTCAGGCGCGGGGATTGGGTGGCCTGAGCAGGCCTTCGGGTCGGCTGGCCAGGCGCCCGCCGACTGTTGCCACGTAAGGGGCTTCGGGAAACTCGACAGGCGGGATCACCGGCAGCACGAACAGCGCGCTGGACTCCTCGATCTCGTCGAGCAGGTCCAGCGGGTCAAGCAGGTCGGCCGACCAGATATTGCAGTAGCCGGGCGGCGGCGCGTTGTCGAAGTAGGTCGCTTCGGCCTCGAGCGGATCGTCGCCGGGCAGTTCCACCGCGTCGATCACGCCTTCGTCGAAGGCCGCATCCATGACGTCGCCCGCCGACATGCTGGCCGCGATTCCCGGTGCCGCGTCGGCGCGCGTGTCCGCCGCTGCCGAAAAGGACAGCGCGGACAGGCACAGGGCAGTCAGCAGGAAAACGACAAAACGCATGAACGGGGGCGGCGTGGTGCGTATGGGGTGATCGATGGGGCGACGTATCGGACGATGTTTCGGACGATGTTTCGGACGATGTTTCGGACGATGTTTCGGACGATGTACCGGCCGAGGTACCGACCAAGGCACCGACCGAGGTACTGACCGATGTACCGACCGATGTACCGACCGGATAGGACCGGTGCCCGGTTACGGAGCGTGCGCCACCGCATTGCTGCGGCACAGCATTGTAACCGAACGCAACAATTGACCCTGCAGCATCGCAGGAGTTCCTTGGCGTCACCTCCGGTACACTCGCGACTATTGCCGCTCCCGGCAGCCGCGGCGTGCACGCGCTGCCCAGATTTTGATCACAATGCCCCGGTTTCTCCGTTTTTCCCTGATGGCGGCTGTCTTTGCCGTCGTGACGCCCGTCGTGCACGCACAGGTCGCGCAAGGGATCGATATCACCTGCGACCCCAATTCCCATACCGCCGGCAACAGCGCGGAGCGCCTGATCTGCGACCACGCACTGCTCTCCATGGGCTATCGCCGCATATTTACCGATCAACAACGGCTATTACGCGAGCAGAAAATCGGCGAGGCCGATATTGCCGCCTTCCGCAGGCAACGCGATGCCTGCACTACGCTCGACTGCCTGGACACGGTGTTTTCCGAATGGAAGCAGAGCACCGCCGGCATCAAACCTAGCCGGGCCGTGGTCCGGCCCTGACCGCCCCTGCGGCCGCACGGCGGCGCAGCAAAATGACGTGGCCGCACGATGGTGGCCTCCGGCGACCGGGCTCGGCCGCGGACGATCTTCCCTCGACCGGCAAATCCGATATTCCGACCCCGCGGACGGAAAGCGCGCGCGCGTAACCCGGTTATCGTGACGCCCGGTGCACCCGCAAACTATTGGTACCCCCTATCGCTGGCATTCGAAATCGGTCTTGGACCCAATAGCAGAACGGGTCCATGCTGTAGCCATCGGTTTCGTCCCACCTGTCATGGAGTTAAAAATGAAGCGCTCGCTTCTCAGTATCGTCGGCGTCGCCACCCTGCTTGCTTCTGTCTCGGCGTTCGCCGGTCCCGACTGGACCGTCATCGAGCGTGCGCGCGCCGAAGCGCGCCGCCAGCAGACGGCACAGGCCCAGATGCAGAAGCAGGTTCAGGAAGCCCAGCGCGTGCTGGGTTCGCAGGGCAAGGCGGGCTAAGCGCCGGCTCGGCGCTACCGCTCACGCCAGCGCTGGCGTTTGCCCTGCCGCCGCGACCGGCGGCAGGGCAAACGCCACGGTAGTCCACCCCAGCGTCGAGCGCGCCGTCATGGTGCCGCCGTGGGCCTCGATAATGCCGCGGCAGATCGCGAGCCCCATGCCCATGCCGTCGGCACGCGTGGTGAAAAACGGATCGAACACGCGCGGCAGGTGCTGCGGATCGATGCCGGCCCCGTTGTCGCGCAACTCGAACCACACCGCGCCGTCCGCCGTCCGTCCGCCGACATGCACCAGCCCGGGACGGTCCGCCGTGCCGGGCAGCGCCTGCAGGGCATTGGTCAGCAGATTGAGCATCACCTGCTGAATCTGCACGCGGTCTCCCAGCACTTCCGGCAGCGCGGCCGGCACGTCGACCTCGATGTGCGCCGCGCGCGCCAGCAACGCCGCCGGCACCAGCGGCAACATCTCCTCCCACGCGGACCGCAGCGATAGCGACGCGATCCGGCGCCCTTCCCGTCGGCTCAGCGCCCGCAACCCGCGCACCACGCGCTCCGCGCGCTCGGCTTCGCCGCGCACGCGTTCGAGCGACTCGGATACCTCTTTCAGGTCGACCGCATCGCGCGCCAGCCAGCGCAGCGACGCGTCCGTTTCCAGCGATATCGCCGCCAGCGGCTGGCGGATCTCGTGCGCGATGGCAGCGGCCATTTCGCCGAGCGTGGCCACGCGCCCGGCATGCGCAAGCATGTCCTGCAGGCGCGCGCAGGCCGCGCGCTGCTGCCGCATGCCGCGCCGCGCCGCACGCAACTGCCACGCCAGCCATGCGGCTGCCAGCGCCAGCGCGCCTGCCATGACGCTCGTCACCACGGTCATCGCCACATGCATTGTCACAGTCATCGCCATCGTCATCGCCACAATCGGCGCCACAATCGGCGCCACAGCCAGCGCCACAGCCAGCGCCACAATCGGCGCCGAGATGCCGGCCAGCAGCGGCGCTATGCCAGACAGGCCGAGGCGCGCCGCACGCACAGCGCATCGGCCATCGTGACCAGCTCGGCAAACGACGCCGCCTGCATCTTGCGCATCACCTGCCCGCGATGGATCTTGACCGTCGCCTCGGTAATGCCGATCACGCTCGCCACCTGCTTGTTGAGCAACCCCGCGGTGGCCAGCGACATCACCTCCTGCTCGCGCGGCGTCAGCTGGTCGAAGCGCCCGCGCAGTGCCCGCACGCGCGCTTCCGCCACGCGCCGCTGGCGGTCGCTCGCCAGCGCGTGATGCACGGCATCGAGCAGCTCCTGGTCACGAAACGGCTTGGCGATGAAATCCGAGGCGCCGCCCTTCATCGCGGCCACACCCATGGCGAAGTCCGCATAGCCGGAAATGAACACGATGGGCACCGGATGCTGCCGCTGGCGCAGCCGCGCCTGGATCTCGAGCCCGCTCATGCCGCGCAGCCGCACGTCGAGGACCAGGCAGGTCGGGACCTCGGGCGGCGTCATCGCCAGCAGTTCCTCGGCTGTGGAGAGTGCCTCGTAACGCAGGCCCACCGAGCGGAACAGGTTGGCCAGGGCCTTGCGCATGGCGGAGTCGTCGTCGACTACCAGCACGAGTCCGTCACCGGCCGGGCCGGGTTCACTTGCTGCGGCATGGAAAGTCACGGTTCCCCCTTCGTGTCACGGACAGATGACCGGATATTGTTTTCAGCAGACTGTGAAGAAAATGTATGACGCCGGAACGCCGCCCGCCACAAAAAGCGTAGCGCGCCTTCACCTTGGTGGTAGTGCGCGCGCACCGTGGTGGTAGCGGCGCACGGCGCGCGAGCGCATACATTGGCGACATGGCCTTGCGCTCCCGGATATCCCATGCTGGCTTTGCCGCGCCTGATCTCGGTAGTGGATGACGACGCTGGCGTCAGGGCCGCCCTTGGCAACCTGATTCGCTCGCTCGGCCTGACCGCGGCACTGTTCGCCACGCCGGAAGCGTTCCTGCAGTCGCCGCTGCTGGCCCATACCGCGTGCCTCATCTCCGATGTCGAGCTGCCCAACATGTCCGGCTTTGCCTTGTACGAGTCGCTGCGGGCGGCCGGCCACGAGATGCCGGTGATCTTCATGACCGCCGCGTCGGACGAAGGCTTTCGCGAGCGCGCGGCCCAGATGGGCGCGGCCGCGCTATTCGAGAAGCCGTTCCTGCCCGACGCGATGATCGGCTCGATCGCACATGCTCTGCTAACGCCTTGAGCTTGATCAACCACCCCCAAAGGAGAGACTGCATCCACCGAAAGTTGCGAATCGCCGCGACACATCTGCCCTACCATCGGCTCACGCCGGCGCCCACCGGCATCCATCCCCATCAGAAGAGGCTGCCCCCATGCGTTACACCCTGAAGATCAACGGCACCAGCCGGACCGTCGACGTGGACGGCGATACCCCCCTGCTCTGGGTAATCCGCGACGTCCTGCACATGACCGGCACCAAGTTCGGTTGCGGCATGGCGCTATGCGGCGCCTGCACCGTGCACCAGAATGGACAACCGATCCGCTCGTGCGTGACTCCGGTACAGTCGGTGGGCACGGCCGAGATCACCACCATCGAGGCGATCGGCAAGACCCCGGCGGGCGCGCGCATCCAGGCCGCATGGCTGGCCCACGACGTGCCGCAATGCGGCTACTGCCAGTCCGGCCAGATCATGTCGGCCACCGCGCTGCTCAAATCGAACCCGCATCCGAGCGACGCCGATATCGACGCCGCCATGTCCGGCAACATCTGCCGCTGCGGCACCTATGCCCGCATCAAGGCCGCCATCAAGGAGGCGGCGACGGGCAACACAACCGCGAAGGTGGCAGCATGACGACCAGCCTTCCTTCCCATGCGCCGACCGACGGCCCAACCGACGGCCCAACCGACGGCCCCACCGGCGTGCCGAGCGATGCCCGGCCCGATGCGCCCGCATCGTCCGCGCGGCGCCTGTTCCTCGTCGCCAGCGCGGCCGCCGGCGGCGGTCTGATGATCGCCGCCCATCTGCCAATGTTCGTGCCGGATGCCGCGGCCGCCACGCCGGCGGCCGCACCGGTGTTCAAGCCCAACGCCTTCGTCACCATCGCGCGCGATGGCAAGGTCACGGTGACGGTGCCCTATACCGAAATGGGCCAGGGCACGTACACCTCGATCCCGATGCTGGTGGCCGAGGAACTCGAGGTGCGTCCCGAAACCATCGCCGTGGTCCCCGCGCCGCCCGACGAGCAGGTCTACGGCCACCCGCTCTACAAGCTGCAGGTGACCGGCGGCTCGGCCTCGGTGCGCGCCGCGTGGCCGCAGATGCGCGCCGCCGGCGCCACCGCGCGCGTCATGCTGATCCAGGCCGCGGCGCAACGCTGGAACGTGTCGCCCGATACGTGCCGGGCCGAGAACGGCCAGGTCATCCATGTCCCGACCGGCCGCAAGCTGGGCTATGGCGCGCTGGTCGACGCCGCCGCGAAGGTGCCGGTGCCGCACGACGTGGCGCTCAAGCCGCCGTCGCAATACCGGGTCATCGGCAAGTCGGTGCATCGGCTCGATGCCAGGGGCAAGGTCGATGGCAGCGCGAAGTTCGGCATCGACGCCGTGGTGCCCGGCATGAAGGTGGCGGCCGTGGCGGCCTGCCCCGTGTTCGGCGGCAAGCTGAAGAGCGTGGACGACAGCAAGGCGCTCGCCGTCAAGGGCGTGCGCCAGGTGGTCAGGCTCGACGACGCGGTGGCGGTGGTGGCCGATCACAACGGCGCCGCCAAGAAGGGACTGGCCGCGCTCGCGATCCAGTGGGACGAGGGCCCCAACGCGGCCTTCTCCAACGCGGCGTGGGCCAGCCAGCTCGAACAGGCGCTCAAGAGCAAAGGCCAGGTCGCGCACAACACCGGCGATTTCAGCAAGGCGGTCGGCCTCGGCGCCCGGCGCGTCGATGCGGTCTACCTGGCGCCGCCGCTGGCGCATACCACGATGGAGCCGATCAACTGTACCGTGCATGTGCACGACGGCCGCTGCGAGATCTGGGTGGGCAGCCAGGCGCCGGCACGCGCGCAGCAGTTTGCGGCGCGCGCCACCGGCCTGCCGGTGGAGAAGGTTACCGTCAACAATTTCCTGATCGGCGGCGGCTTTGGCCGCCGGCTGGAAGCAGACTACGTCGAGCAGGCGGCGAAGATCGGCACGCAGGTGAAGCACCCGGTCAAGGTGATCTGGAGCCGCGAGGAGGATATCCAGCACGACATGTACCGGCCGTTCTTCCGCGACGAAATGTCCGCCGTGCTCGACAAGAGCGGCCGCGTGATGGCGCTCAGCCATCGCTTTGCGGGTTCGGCGGTGATCACGCGCTATGCGCCGGTGTGGGTCAAGGACATCGATGGCGATGCCATCGAGGCCAGCGAAACGCCCTACGACATCCCGACCAAGTATGTGGAGTTTGTGCGGGCGGAACCGCCCGCTGGCCTTGGCACCGGCAACTGGCGCGGCGTCGGCCCCACCCACAACGTGTTCGTGACCGAGGGCTTTATCGACGAACTGGCCAATGCGGCGGGGCAGGATCCGGTGGCATACCGGCGCGCCATGCTGGCCAGACAGCCGCGTGCGCTGGCGGTACTCGACCTCGCGGCGCAGAAGGCCGGCTGGGGTAACAAGCTGCCCGCCGGCAGCGGCATGGGCGTGTGCGTGGCGGACGCCTGGGGCAGCTACGCGGCAGCGGTGGTCGAGGTGGCGGTCAGCAAGGAAGGCCAGCTTGCGGTCAGGCGCATCGTCACGGCGGTGGACTGCGGGCAGGCCATCCATCCCGATGGCGTGATCGCGCAGACCCAGAGCGGCCTGGTCTACGGCCTCACGGCCGCCCTGTACGGCAAGCTCACCATCGAGAACGGCCGCGTGATGCAGAGCAATTTCCACGACTACCAGGCCCTGCGCATCAACGAGATGCCCGTCATGGATGTGCACCTCGTGGCCAGCGAGGCCACGCCGGGCGGTATGGGCGAACTCAGCACGGTGGTGGTCGCACCGGCCCTGCTCAATGCCGTGCATGCCGCCACGGGCAAGCGTTTCCGCACCTATCCGCTGCCCGCCGACGCCCTCAAGACCACCTGACGACGGAGCCCCCACCGATGAACAAGAAGATCGTTGTCCCGCTTGCCCTGTGCGCGACCATGCTGGCCGGCCCTGGTCAGCACGCGCTCGCCAGCGAAGCGCTGGCGCAGAAGTACGCATGCATCGGCTGTCACCAGGCCGACAAACGCCTGGTCGGACCGTCGTGGAAGGAGATCGCCGCCAGGTACAAGGACGGCTCGAAGAACGCCCAGCAACTCGCCGCGAGCATCAAGGCCGGCGGCAGCGGCAAGTGGGGGGCGGTGCCGATGCCCCCGCAGACGCAGGTGCCGGACGCCGACCTGGCGGCGCTGGCAGGCTGGATCCTGTCGCAGAAGTAACTACGCGGCCCTCGGGTACCCGCGGCCCTGATTGGCGGCTGATGGGCGGCTGATGGGCGGCTGATGGGCGACTGATGGGCCGCCGGGCGGCGGCAGCGCGCCATCGATGCCGCCGCCCCCCTCAGGCGGCCGATTGCCGCGGACCCGCGGCCGTCTGTCCGAACAGGATCTTCTTGCCTTCCTCGGTGACCGCGGGCCGCGCCGAGTAGGGCTCGCCGCGCGCGTACGCCCGCACCGTGGCGGGACGCTCCCGGATGGCGTCGAACCAGCGCCGCAGATGCGGAAAGGCATCGAGGTCCTGCTGTTGCCGCTTCCAGGGCACCACCCACGGGTACGCGGCCATATCGGCGATCGAGTATGCATCGCCACCCAGGAAGGCGTGCGTGGCCAGGCGTCGGTCCATCACGCCGTACAGGCGGTTGGTCTCGTTCACATAGCGCGCGATGGCATAGGGCAGCTTCTCCGGCGCGTAGATGCCGAAGTGATGATTCTGTCCGGCCATCGGCCCCAGGCCGCCCACCTGCCAGAACAGCCATTCGAGCACGGTCTTGCGGAGGCGCAGTTCGCTCGGCAGGAATCGTCCGGTCTTCTCCGCCAGATAGACCAGGATCGCACCCGACTCGAACACGGTCACCGGCTCGCCGCCGTCGGCTGGCCGACGGTCGATGATGGCGGGCATGCGGTTGTTCGGCGAGAAGGCCAGGAACTCCGGCCGGAACTGATCGCCGGCGCTGATATCGATGGGGTGGATCTCGTAGTCGAGCCCGACCTCCTCCAGAAACATGGTGATCTTGTGGCCATTGGGCGTAGGCCAGTAATAGAGTTCAATCAATGGTGACTCCTTGGTCGGGTGGGGCGGGATCCTTCCAGCATGGCCAGCGCCGGCCGCAGCAGTCCGCGCAGCAGTTCGGGCTCCGGGCGCGAACGTGCCAGCACGCGCAATCCCATCAACAGGCCCAGCAGCATGCGGGCCAGATCGTCCGCCGGCTGCTGCGAAGCGATTTCGCCGCTGGCCTGGCCGGCGGTAACGCAGCGCAGGAAGAACGCTTCCATATCGCGCAGGACGTCCTGCAACGCGTCGCGAAACTCCGGATCGTGCGGGGCCAGTTCCAGCGCCGAGTTCACGATCATGCAGCCCTTGTGCTGCGCGTCGGTCAGCGAGAGCGCAATGATCTCGTCGAAGAACGCTTCGATGGCCGCGCGCGGCGAGAGCTGCGCCTCGAAGCGCCTGACCCGTTCGCAGAAGCCGCGCTGGATGTAGTGGTCGAGCGCCTTGCGGTACAGCATGCGCTTGTCACCGAAGGCGTTGTAGAGACTCGGGCCGGAAATGGACATGGCCTCGGCCAGGTCGCGCATCGAGGTCGCTTCGTACCCGCGCGACCAGAAGCACTGGATCGCAATGTCCAGCGCGGCGGCTTCGTCGAACGCCTTCGGGCGTGCCATGTCCGTACCTCGTTACGTCGTTGGTCGATACCGACGCATCATAGCGCGCTGTGATCCCTGACCGCGGCTTCCAGCGCGGGCTTGAGGCCCAGAAAGCGCGCATCCACCGCGGCGGGATCGGTGCGGTTGAGCGCGATCATCTGGGCGCGCGCCTCGCCACCGCGAATCACCTCGAAGGCGTTCGTCTCGATGCCCTCGACAATGGCCGCCGCCACCGCTGCGGCCGGCTCGCGCGAAAAGCCCAGCTCGGGGCCCGCGCGATTGGAGCGCATCATCGGCGTATCGGTGGCACCGGGGTAAACCGTCAGCACATGAATGCCCTCGCCCTTCAGCTCGCGCCGCAGCGACTCGCCAAAGCGTGCCAGACCGGCCTTGACCGCGGCATAGGTCGCATAGAACGGTGCGCCCACCAGCGCAATGCCCGAGGCAACGTTGACCACCATGCCATCGCCGCTGGCCCGCAACGCGCCGAGCGCGGCCTGCGTGAGCAGGATTGGCGCAAGCAGGTCCACGGTCACCATCTGTTCGATATCGGCGGCGGCGGTCTGCTCCAGTCGGCCGGCCCGCACGCCACCCGCGTTGTTGACGAGGATGTCCAGACCGCCCAGCCATGCGGTGGCCGCCTCGATCGTGGTGGCGCGCCCTTCCGCCGTGCCGACGTCAGCACAGGTGCCGCCGGCCGCGGGCAGGCGCTGCAAGGCGTCGTCGAGCGCAGCCTGGCGCCGGCCCGTGATAAACACTCTGGCCCCGCGCGCAAGCAGCGCTTCTGCCAGGGCAAAGCCGATGCCGCTGGAGCCGCCGGTGATCAGCACACGTTTGTTCTGCCATTGCATGTCAGGCTCCTTGTGCCGCGTCCAGCGGATAGTTGGAGGGAAACAGCGCGCGTCGGGTCTCTTCGTCGTTGACCGTCTTGAACACATGGCTCCTGGCCAGCGCCCGGGCCCGCGCGACGGCCGGGCGGGCGTCGATGCCGGCGAACCAGCGCCGGAGTTCGGGGAACGGTGCGAGCGGATCCTCGGCGCCCTTGCGCACGCGCGCGGCCCGATCGATCCAGCCCCAGGCCGACATATCGGCGATGGTGTACTGGTCGCCGACGATAAACGCGCGGCCCGCCAGATGGTCGTTGAGGACCTGGTAATGGCGATCGACCTCGCGGCGGTAGCGGTTGACCGCATAGTCCAGTCCATCGGGCGCGGCATGCTGGAAATGCACCGCCTGCCCCGAGAACGGCCCCAGGCCCGAGGCGATAAACAGCAGCCAGGACAGCAGTTCGGGACGATCCTCGGCGGTACCGAGGAACTGTCCGTCCTTCTCGGCCAGGTAGATCAGGATCGCCGTCGAGTCGAACACCCGGGCCTCCCGACCGCCGGGGCCCTCGGTGTCGACGATGGCCGGTACCTTGCCGTTGGGATTGATGGCGCGAAACGCCGGCGCATGCTGCTCGCCCTTGCTGGTGTCGACCGGGATGGCCTCGTAGCGCATGCCTGTTTCTTCGAGCAGCAGCGCGACCTTGGCCGGGTTCGGGGTCGGATGGAAATAGAAACGGATCATGAGGGCAGTGTCGTCGTGGGGGAAGTCGATAGGGTCGCGGGTCGGGCCGATGCGCCCGTGGCCAGTAGCACGCCAAGCACGACCGCCGCGATGGCGATGGTTTCCGTCCCGCTGGGATGTTCACCCAGTACCGGGATGGCGGCCAGCGCCGCCGCGCCCGGAATCAGCGCAATGATCGCGGTGGACGTCGACGGCCCCAGCAACGCGACGGAACGGTTGAAGGCGACGATCGCCACACCGCTCATCAGCAGCCCCTGATAGGTCGCCTGCAGCGCGATTTCGCCGGTCGATGCCAGGGCCAGGCGGCTCAGGCCGCCCAGGATATAGACGGGCAGGAACAGCAGCGCCGACCAGAAGCAGATCAATGCGGCGGACTGGACCGGCGTCAGGCTGCTGCGTCGAAACAGCAAGGTGTAGACCGCCCACATCGCCGCGGCAAGGAACAGGGCACCGATGCCGAGCGGATGCACGCCGCCTTCCGCGGCCACCCCCGTGGCCACCAGGCACGTCAGGCCGCCGACGATGGCGGCAAACCCGCACCAGCGCCGCGCACCCTGGTGCTCGCGCCAGACCAGCCAGGCGATGACACCAGCGAAGACCGGCATCATCGCCGGCGTAATGGCGGCCGCGCGCCGGGCCGAGGTGATCTGCAGGCCGAAGGCCACCGCCAGCACGAACGGGATGCCCCACAGGCACGCATAGAGCAGGCCTTCGGCCCACTGCCGCGGCGCCAGGCGGCGCCGGCCCGCGAGCAACACCGGCAACAGGACCACCGCACCGATGCCGAAGCGCAGCGCCGCGACATCCCACACGCGCAACTCGCGCGTCACGCTCAGGCGCGTCACCACAAACCAGCCGGCAAAGATGGTGAGGCTCAGTCCGGCCCAGCAGAGACCCCGCCACGTACGCCCCGGCGTGGGCGCGTGCCGCGTCATGCCGCCGGGGCGGCGCGTGGGCTCGACTTCGGGTTCGCCTGTTGTCATCGATGGGCCTGTCGCGGCGCGCGCCGCTGTCTCCGGCTGCCTGCCAGGTGGCATCGACCCAGGGCAGCAAACGCTGTTGGCCCGATTCTATAACGTTCGTTCTAAAACTGACAAGACCCATGTCCGGTCGCCGGTGGCGGCACGCCGGCGAGCGCCATGCCACCCGGGACCTCGCCGGCGTCCCGCTCCCCGCTCCCCGCTATGCGCGGCCTGCCTTGCGCCGCCTTGCCGGCATGGGCGCGGCAGCGATCGAGGTGCCGGCCAGACCGAGCAGCGAGTGCTCCGAGCCACGGCTCGCCGCCGCCACGAAATCGATAAAGCGCCGCACCCGCACCGGGATGTGCGTGCGATGCGGGTAGTACATGTAGAGACCGACGTTGTTGCTGCTGTACTGCGGCAGAATCGACACCAGGCGGCCCGCCTTGAGGTCGTCATGAATCATGTAGGCCGACAACTGCCCGATGCCCATGCCCGCGCGCACCGCCTGAATTTCGGTTTCCACGTCGTTGAACGCGGCCACGGCCGGCACTTCGAGGTAGACCAGGTCCTCGTCGATCATCAGTTCCCATGGCACCAGGCGTCCCGTGGCGGGCCGGCGGAAGCCCGTGCACGGGTGCCGCAACAGGTCGTCCGCATCCTTTGGTTCGCCGTGCTTCGCCAGGTATTCGGGCGAGGCGCAGATCAGCAGCGGCAGATCGCACAGCTTGCGCGCGACCAGGTTCTGCCCGGGACTGGTGCCAGCGCGAAAGCCCACATCGATTCTGGACTCGACCAGATCGGTAAACAGATCGCTGACCACCACATCGAACGTGATGCCGGGATACTGCGTCCGAAACCCGTGGATCAGCGGCACCAGGACGCGTGCCGCCACCGAGTGCGGCGCCGTCAGGCGCACCATGCCGTCGTCCTCGCTCTTGCTGCTGCGCACCTGTTCGAGCGCTTCGTCGAGCTGCCGCATGCCGGGGTCCGCCAGCTCGAACAGCCGCGCGCCCTCGGTGGTCAGGCTCAGCTTGCGCGTGGTCCGATGCAGCAGCCGTACGCCGAGTTCATCCTCCAGCGTGCGCACCGCCTTGCTGACCGCCTGCGGCGTCACGCCGGCCTCCACCGCCGCCTGCGCAAAACTTCTGGCGCGTACCACGCCAAGGAACATCGTCAGCACCCGGGCCTTGTCCATATTTGCAACCGATGGTTGGGAATCGAGCGGAAATGGTACGCCAGGTCATGGCAATCCCGCCACGCGCGGGTCACTTGCGAGGGTCACTTGCGAGGGTCACTTGGGAGGGTCACTTGGGAGGGGTCACTTGGGAGGGTCAAGGGGCGGGTGGTCCGATTGGGGCCGATCGGGGGGCCGGTCGGGGCGCCGATCAGGGCCGAGCGGCGGCCGATGGGGCCAAGCGCAGGCGATGGGCGGGCGGCCCGGGCGCCACGCCGCCCGACCTCCAATGCGTGCTGCCTTGAGACGGATCAAGGGAAGCGCGTACGCGAGTGCTACGCTGCCTGCAATGCATAACAAGCTCCGTTGGGCCCTCCTGGCCTCGCTCATCGTCCTGCTCGCCGCGACGACCCTGTGGTGGTGGAAATTCGGCCAGGGAGAGCGGTGGCCGGCTACGGTCGTCCACGCCAACGGTCGCCTCGAAATGGCGCGGGTCGACGTGGCCGTCAAGTACGGCGGCCGCGTGGTCGAGTTGCCCGTGCGCGAAGGCGATGTGCTGGCCGCCGGGGCAATGGTGGCCCGCCAGGACGATGCGGAGCTGCGCGCCCAGATGGCGGCCGCCAGGGCGGCGCGCACCCGCGCGGCCGACGCCGCCCAGCGGGCCCGCGCCGAGACCGATGCCCGCATCGCCCGCCAGCGCCTGGCCACCCTCGAGTGGTCCGAGACCGTCAAGCTGTTCGGCGACGGGCAGGTATCCGCAGTGGAGCGCGATCGCCGGCGGCTCGCCGTGGAGGGCGAACGCGCGGGCGTGGACGGCGCGCGCGCGGCACTGGGCGAGGCGCAAGCCGCCATCGCCGAAGCGGACGCCCAGGTTGCGCGCCTGCATGCCATGCTGGCGGAAACCACGGTGGTGGCGCCGGTGGCGGGCCGCGTCGAATATCGCGTGGTGGAGGTCGGCACGGTGTTGCCGGCGGGCGGACGCGTGGCCTCGCTGCTGAATCCGGACGACATCTACTTCACCATCTTCCTGCCCGGTCCGCAGGCGGGCCAGCTGGCTATCGGCGCGCCGGCCCGTATCGTGCTGGACGCGTTTCCCCACGAAGCCATTCCCGCCCGCATCGGCTATATCGCCGGCGCGGCGCAGTTCACGCCCAAGTACGTCGAGACCGAGACCGAGCGCGCGCGGCTGATGTACCGCGTCAAGCTGCAGTTGACGCCTGAGACCGCGCGCAAGCTGGCGCCGCGTCTGAAGGCCGGGATGACCGGCGACGGCTATGTCCGGCTCGATCCGGGTACGCCGTGGCCGGCGGCGCTGGCGGTGCACGGAGAATAGCGCGTGAGCACGGACCCGGACCGCGGCGACGCGAGCGGCACGAGCAGCGACTCGAGCGGGAGCACGCGCGGCAACGCGGCGCCCGACGCCATCCGCGTGGCAGGCCTGGCGCACCGGTACGGTGCCACGCGCGCGCTGGAGGATATCTCGCTGCAGTTGCCGGGCGGTAGCACGATTGGCCTGATCGGTCCCGACGGCGTCGGCAAATCGACGCTGCTGGCCGTGATCGCCGGTGTCAAGCACATCCAGCAGGGACACGCGCGGGTACTCGGCGCCGACCTGCGGGATCGCATCCAGCGCGAGTCGATCCTGCCGCGCGTGGCATACATGCCGCAAGGGCTCGGGCGCAATCTCTATCCCACCCTGTCGGTATACGAGAACGTCGATTTCTTCGCGCGCCTGTTCGGCCTCGCCGCGCGCGAGCGCGCGGCGCGCATTCGCCGGCTGCTCGATGCCACCGGCCTCGCGCCCTTCCCCGACCGCCCGGCCGGCAAACTGTCGGGCGGCATGAAGCAGAAGCTTGGCCTGTGCTGCGCGCTGGTACGCAACCCGGACCTGCTCATCCTCGATGAACCCACGACCGGCGTCGACCCGTTGTCGCGCCGGCAGTTCTGGACGCTGGTCGACGAACTGCGCGCCGAGCAGCACGGCATGAGCGTGATCGTGGCCACCGCCTACATGGAAGAAGCGCAGCGCTTCGCGCACGTGGTGGCGATGGACCAGGGCCGGGTCCTGGTCAGCGACAGCACGGCCGCCGTCTTGCGGCGCGCGGGCACCGACGACCTCGAACAGGCCTATGTCTCGCTGCTGCCGGCGGCGCGGCGCGGCGACGCCGCCGGCCTGGTCATGCCGCCGCGCGCACCCACGGACGGTGCGCCAGCCATCGAGGCGGAAGGGCTGACGCGGCGCTTCGGCGACTTTGTCGCGGTCGACCACGTCAGCTTCCGCATCGAGCGCGGCGAGATCTTCGGCTTTCTCGGCTCCAACGGCTGCGGCAAGACCACCACCATGAAGATGCTGACCGGCCTGCTCGACGTCACCAGCGGCAGCGCCCGGCTGCTGGGCCAGTCGATCGATGCCCGCGACATGCGCACGCGCATGCGCGTCGGCTATATGTCGCAGTCGTTCTCGCTGTACGAGGAACTGACGGTGCGCCAGAACCTCGACCTGCATGCGCGGCTGTATCACATGGAGGGCGCGCGTGCGCGCGCCGCGGTCACGCAGGCCCTGGCGCAATTCGACCTCGCGCCCTGCGCCAGCGAGCGTCCGGCCGCGCTCTCGCTCGGCATCCGCCAGCGGCTACAGCTGGCCGCGGCCTGCCTGCACGGTCCGGAAGTGCTGATCCTGGACGAGCCGACCTCCGGCGTCGACCCCGGCGCGCGCGACATGTTCTGGCGTCATCTTGTGAAGCTGTCGCGCGAGCAGCGGGTGACCATCTTCGTCTCCACGCACTTCATGAACGAGGCGGCTCGTTGCGACCGCATCTCCTTCATGCACCGGGGCCGCGTGCTCGCGGTGGGCACGCCCGAAGAACTGCGCGCACGGCGCCAGGCGCAGACGCTGGAAGACGCCTTCGTGGCGTACCTGGAAGACGCCGAACCGCCGGCCAAGTCACCCCCTCCTTCGGCCCTCCCGTCGGCCCTCCCTTCGGCCCTCCCGTCGGCCCCTCCTTCCGCCACGCCCCCTGCCCTCGCCCCGGCACCGCCGCATGCCGCGCGCATGCCGGCGCACGATCAGGATCACGAGCGCGACCGCGCCCACGGCCGTCAATCCGTGCCACCCGCCCGCACCGCCGCGGCCGCGCTGGCACGTATCTGGGCCTTTGCCCGACGCGAATCCATCGAGCTCGCGCGCGACCGGCTGCGGCTTGCCTTTGCCATCGTCGGCCCCGTGGTGCTGCTGCTGGCCGCGGCCTGGAGCGTATCGTTCGACGTGGAAAACGTACGCTTTGCCGTGCTCGATCGCGACCGGAGCCTGGCCAGCCGCGAACTGCTTGAACAGTTCGCCGGCTCGCGCTATTTCGTCGCGGCGGGCAGCGTGCACGACGACGCGCAGGCAAGGCATACGCTGCGCGCCGCCGACGCCTCGCTCGTGGTGGAGATCCCGCCCGATTTCGGCCGCGACCTGCTGGCGGGGCGCCGTCCGGAAATCGCGTTCCATATCGACGGCTCGAGCCCATTCCCGGGCGCCACGGTGCGCAGCTATGTCAATGCCGCGCTGCTTGGCTATGCCCAGGCGCGCATCGGCGCGCTGCCCGTGTCCGCACCCGCGCTGCCGGTCGGAGTGGAAACGCGCTTTGTCTACAACGAGCAGTTCCGCAGCATCTACGCCATCACGCCGGGCATCATCATGCTCGCCCTGATCCTGATTCCGACCATGCTGACGGCGCTCGGCGTGGTACGCGAAAAGGAGATGGGCTCCATTACCAATCTCTATGCCTCGCCCGCCAGCGTCGGCGAATATCTGGTGGGCAAGCAGTTACCTTACGTGGGGCTGGCCATGCTGGCCTACCTGGTGCTGGTGGCACTGACCGTCACCTTGCTGCAGGTACCGCTCAAGGGCTCCTTCCTGGCGTTGTCGCTCGGCGCGCTGCTGTTCATCCTGGCCGCGACCGGTCTGGGCTTGCTGATGTCGACCTTCGTGCGCTCGCAGGTGGCCGCGATTTTCGGCACCGCCATCGTGTGCCTGATTCCGTCGGTCAACTTCTGCGGCCTGCTCTATCCGGTCTCCACGCTGACTGGCAGCGGCTATTGGGTGGGGCTGGGATTTCCGTCGTCGTGGTTCCAGCTCATCAGCCTGGGCACCTTCACCAAGGGGCTGGGTGCGGACGGCTTCAGTGCCATGTACCTGGCGCTGGGCGGCTTTGCCCTGGTCTACCTGGTCGGGGCGCGCTGCCTGTTGCGCAAGCAGGAGGCGTAGCGATGGTGCAATGGCTCAAGAATGTGGCCCGGCTCAGCCGCAAGGAGATCTTCAGCCTGTTCAGCGATGCCACGCTGATGCTTCTGATCGTGTTTGCGTTCACCCTCGCGATCGATTCGGTGGCCAAGGGCATCAAGGCCGAGGTCTCGAATGCCTCCGTCGCCATTGTCGATGGCGATCATTCGGCACTGTCGCGCCGCCTGCGCGATGCCATCCAGCCGCCGTACTTCAAGCCGCCCGTGGATGTGGCGCGTGGCCAGGTCGACGCCGCGCTCGACCGTGGCAGCTACATCTTCGCGCTCGAAATCCCGCCACGCTTCGAGGCCGACGTCCTGGCCGGCCGTGCGCCGGCGCTCCAGCTGCTGGTGGACGCCACCGCGATGACGCAGGCCGGGCTGGGCAGCGCCTACCTGCAGGAGATCCTGACCAGCGAGACGCTGGCCTTCCTGCGCGCGCGCGACATCGAGGCGCAATTGCCTGCGACCGCCGTGGCGCGCGTGCTGTTCAACCCCAATACCGAGTCCTACTGGTTCACCTCGACCATGCAGATCGTGGTCAACATCACGGTGCTGTCCATCATCCTGGTGGGCGCCGCGGTGATCCGCGAGCGCGAGCACGGCACCATCGAACACCTGCTGGTCATGCCGGTACGCGCCAGCGAGATCGCGGCCGCCAAGATCGTCGCCAATGGCACCGTCATCATCGTCGTCGCGCTGTTGTCGCTATGGCTGGTGGTGAACCTGTGGCTCGGGGTGCCACTGCGGGGATCGATGGCGTTGTTCGCGCTCAGCACAGCGCTGTATCTGTTCTCGGCAACGGCGCTGGGAATGTGGCTGGCGACGCTGGCGCCGGCCATGCCGCAGTTTGGCTTGCTGGCCGTGCCCACCTACGCCGTGGCCTATCTGCTCTCGGGCGCGGCCACGCCGGTTGAGAGCATGCCTGCCGCCATGCAACCGGTGGTGCAATGGCTGCCCACCACGCAGTTCGTCACGCTGACGCAGGCCATCCTGTTTCGCGGCGCGGGCGTCGACGTGGTATGGCCGCAATTGCTCGGCATCACGGCGGCCGGCGCGCTCTTCCTGGCACTGGCCCTCACGCGCTTTCGCGCCATGCTGGCGCAATAGCGCTGCGCCAACGGAACACACCGATGAATCGGCATGCACAGGTGAAGATCGCCACATTACCGCGGTGCGCCGCGGCGCTCGCGGCCGGCGCGGTGATGGTCGCGGCCTGCACCACGGTACACGTCGACGTGCCGCCTGCCGCGTCGCCGCCGGCAGCTTTCGAGATGGTGCCGCCGCCGGACAGCGCACAGGTCGAGCTCGCGCGCTGGTGGGAGGTGTGGGAGGACGCCGAACTCAGCCGCCGCATCGACGCGGCGCTGCACGCCAACACGGACCTGCGCGTGGCGCGGGCGCGCGTGCTGGAAGCCCGCGCGATGGCGGCGATCGTCAATTCCGCGCGATATCCGACGGCGGCGGCGGTCGCCGGCGCCGCGCGTGGGGAAGGCAACTTGCGCAGCCCGTCGCCGGCACCCGATGGCTCCCCCGCGCTGGAAGCCTATGCCATCGGCCTGAGCGCGACCTGGGAGGTCGACCTCTTTGGCGGGCGCGCAAGCGATGCCGCCGCGGCGGCGGCGTTGGCGCAGGCCAGCGAGGCGCAATGGCACGGCGTGCGCCTGGCCATCGTCGCCGAGGTTGCGCAGACCTATCTGGAAGCGCAGGGGCTGCAGCGACGCCTCGCCCTGCTCGACCGCAGCCTGGTCACGCTCGCGGCCTTGCAGCGCTATGCGGAGGCCCGCTTCCATGCCGGCCAAGGGCTCGCCTACGATGTGGAGCGCGTGCGCGAACAGCGCACCGCGCGCGCGTCGGCGCGGCCGCTGCTGACCAGCCAGATCGCGGTGCGCCAGCGCCGGCTGGCGGTACTGGCGGGCATGGCGGCGCAATCCGCGCCACCGCTGCCCGCGCCGTCCTCGTTCCAGGTGCCGCCGGTGCCCGCGGGTGCGTTGCCGTCGAGCGTGCTCGAGCGCCGCCCGGACGTGCGCGCCACCGCCGCCCTGCTGCGCGCCCAGGCGGCCCGGCTCGGCAGCGCCCAGGCCGATCTGCTGCCGCGCTTCTATCTGAACTTTATCGGCCTCGACGGCCGCATCCGCATCGAGGGCCTGCCTGCGCTCAGCGGGACCGCGGGCCTGCTGGGCGCCGGTGTCGACCTGCCGCTGTTCAACGCCGGCCGCATTCGCGCCAATATCGCGGCCAACGATGCGCGGCTGCAAGCGGCCCTGGCCGAGCACGACAAGACCGTGCTGCGCACCCTCGAAGAGGTGGACAGCGCCTACGGGGTACGCCAGGGGCTCGACCAGAGGCGCCAGCAACTGGAAGGGAGCGTGGCGCTGGCACGCCGCAATGCGGCGCAGGCGCAGCGGCTGTATGAAGGCGGGCGGCGCACGCTGGAGGACGTACTCGACGCCCGCCTCGGCGCGCTCCGGCGCGAAGATGAACTGCTGCAGGCACAGACCGGGCTGGCCATCGCCACGGTCCAGCTCTACCGGGCGCTGGGCGGCGGCTGGGCGGCGTCCGACACCATCGAACCTGCTTCCTGATATGCGCCGCGCGGGCAGACCCACACCATGCCGCGTTCGGCTCGCTCGGTTCGCTGGCGCACATAAAACTATCGACTTTGTTACTTCTATCAACTATCCCTTACTGAAACTCTGCCGCCCAGGAGTTCATCATGGCTGACAACACGCACTTCTGCGCATCGTTTCCCAGGACGTCGGGCGTGCCCGGCAAGATGGCGATGCTCAAGGGCAAACGCTGGGATCCGGGCACCACCCTCACCATCCGTTTCATGAGCGGGTCCACCGCGCTGCAGGATCGCGTGGTCGCCGCGGCCAATACGTGGCTGCAGTTTGCCAACCTGCATTTCGATTTCCGCGACAGCGGCCCCGCGGATATCCGCATCGCGTTCATCGAAGGCAATGGCTCCTGGTCGTTCATCGGCACCGATGCGCGCTCGATCGACCCCTCGCGGCCGACCATGAACTACGGCTGGCTCAAGGACGACACGGCGGACGACGAAGTCATGCGTGTGGTGCTGCATGAGTTCGGCCATGCGATCGGACTGATTCATGAACACCAGAATCCGCTCGGCTCCATCCAGTGGAACCGGGACGCGGTCATTCGCGACCTGTCCGGACCGCCCAATAACTGGGATCTGCAGACCATCGAGAACAACATGTTTGCGCCGGTCGATCCCGAGGATGTGGCGGGTACGTCGGTCGATGTCGCTTCGATCATGATGTATCCGATACCGGCGGCGTGGACCCAGGACGGAAAATCGGCGGGCCTGAACCAGTCCTTGTCGGCCACCGACAAGGACTTCATCAGCCAGGCCTATCCACACTAGCCGCAGCCACCGCCTCCACCGCCTCCACCGCCTCCACCGCATCAGCCATACCCGCCGCGCGAGGGAGCGGCCATGAATGCAGACGACCATGCCATCCTGATCGGGATCAACGACTATCCCGCGCTCGGCGAAGACGGTGTCGATGCCAGCCTTCACGGGCCCGCCAACGACGTGGATGCGGTCAAGGCATGGCTGCTCGACAGCGCCGGTGGAAACTTCGCGAGCGAAGAGAATATCCAGGTGCTCAAGTCGCGGGTGACCGCCAGCGATGGCCTTGCGCACCCCACGGCCGATGAAATCGAGGTCACGTTCGGCCGTCTCAACGCATTGGCCCGCGAGAACCAGAGCAAGCGGCGCGGACTGCGCGTCGGGCGCCGGCTCTACATCTTTGTCTCCGGGCACGGATTTTCGCCGGGCCGGCAACGCGGCTGCCTGTTTGCCGCCAATGCCAGCGCCACGCTCGGCACCTTCAATGTGCACGCCACGGGTTGGCTGAACTGGTTGCAGGATGCCGGCTATTTTCGCGAGTACGTGCTGTGGATGGACTGCTGCATGAACCGCGTGTCGTTCCTGCAGCCGCGCGATCCGGCGCTGACGCCGGTCAATGCCACCGACCCGCCGGCCGCGAGCTTTATCGCACTTGCGGCGCAACGGCCGCTGAAGGCCGTCGAGATCGCCATTGCCGAGGACGGCAGCAAGATCCACGGCGCCTTTACCTGGGCCCTGCTGGAAGGATTGCGCGGCGCCGCCGCCGACGTGAACGGCCGCGTCACCGGCCGCAGCCTCGGCGACTGGATTCGCAATGCCATGTGCGCACGCATGACCGACCTCCAGCGCCAGGACGGCGATGTGGCGAAGGAACCGGAAGTGGTCCAGGAAGACTCGAGCCTGATTTTCGCGCGCGGCGTCAGGCGGCCGAGCTTTCCCGTCACGCTGACGCTGCCGCCCGAGGCCAGCGGCAAGCTGCTGCGGATCTGGTCAGGCATTCCCCCGCGCGCGCAGGAACTGTCGGCGGCCGCCGTGCTGAACCTGCAGTTGCCGCCCGGCCTGTATGTGGTAGAGGTGCCCGCTGCCGGTCTGCGCCAGGGCTTCGATCTCACCAGCGCCGCGACCGTCGACGTCACCGAAGCGGGAGACCCGGTGGCGGCGCCGGCCGACGATGCCACGGTCTTCGCGCTCGACATCGACCCGAACGATGCCGCCGCCGAAATCTTCGTGATCGACAGCCGCTTCTCGCTGGTGGACGGCGGTGCCGCCAGGCTGCTGACACCGCTGCCGTTCGGCCTGTTCAAGATCAAGACCCGCATCGGCCGCAGCCTCACGCAGCGCGTCATCCTGCTCGACCGCGACCGGCCCGTGCTGCTGCCGACCGAGATTGCCCGGCCGGTGGCGTCGGTCATGCCGCTCTCCGGCACGCCGCGGAACCAGAACCAGGAAGCGGGCCGGCGCGCGGCGCTGGCTGCCTCCATGCAGCTGCGCGGCGCGGATGCCGGTCACCCGTCCACGCTCATGGTGATGGCACGCACGGCCGACAGCCAGGACGTACCACAGGACAACACGGCGCCGTGGCGGGGCGTCAGCGTGGTCGATGCCGACGGCCGGCCTGTCATCACCATGGCAACCGATGGCCAGCGCGACAGCGAGCAGGCGTCCCACGCGTGGGCCGTGCGCGGACTACCGGCAGGGGTCTACTTCCTGCGGCAGCAGCTCGACCAGGGGCCGACGATCGAGCAAAGCCTGATCGTCGGCGCATCCTGGTGTCTGGAGGTCTATATATTGCGCCGGCTCCTGCCCGGCACCACCGCCCCCAATGTGCGGCCACGCGTATCGGTGATGATGCGCCGCCCAGGCCAGGAACCGGATGCGGCGCTGGAAAAGATCATCGAGACCGCAAGGCTCGCGCTGGCGGATGAGCGCCGCATTCTCAATGCCGAGCTGGAAGACATCCTGCTCCGGCATTGCGCCAACCCGGTCGCCGGCATGATCGGCGGGCATCTGCTGCTGGTCGAGCGCGATCGTGATCCTGGCCGCGACATGACGTTGCTCGACGTCGTCGTCGGCCGGTTGCGCGAGATGCTCGGCGACAGCCACCCCGATGTGGCGGCGCTGGGCCAGCAATGCGCGGCGCCGGCACTGCGGCGCTTTGGCCCACTGACGGGGCCGCCCATGTTCCAGCGAAGCTGGAAGCTGCTGGCCGAAGCGGCGCAACGGCGTCCCGCCTGCATCCCGCCAGGCATGTGGGAACGCACCATCGCGCAAACGGCGCTGCCCCCCTTCCTGGTATGGGCCGTCGACGACGCCGTGCGGAAGGCCGCGCGCACCAGCCTGGCGCAAGCGCTGTTCGGCCCCGCGTCCGGCGCAGCTGGCGCGTCGGGCGTGGCTGCCGCGCGCAATGCGCGCATGCGCGCGGCCCGGCTCCAGGTGCCACCGGCCGGCCTGCAGGCATTGCTGGCCGAACGCGCCGGCCAGGGGTCCGGGCCCCGGTCATAAAAAAACGCCGCGGAAGCCCGCGGCGTATCAATTTGCCGATCCGGGCGGCACCCACATGCCGCCCTTGCACCGCACATCAGGCTCCGATCGGCTTGCCTTCCTTATGGCGGATCACGACCGTCGAGGAACGCGACGGCAGCACCGGATCCGGCCAGTTTCCATTGGGCTGACCCGTTCCCGTCGGATGCTGGATGTTGACGAAGAACGTGGTCAGGTCCGGCGTGTACGCAATGCCGGTGATTTCGCAACCCACCGGGCCGACCAGGAAGCGCTTCACTTCGCGCGTGACCTGGTCGACGTAGTGCATCGAGTTGGCACCGAAGATGCTGGTGACGCTCGTACCGGTACCGGCATCGGTCTGCACCCACAGGCGGCCCTTCGGATCGACGCGAATGCCATCCGGGCTCGAGAAGGTCGAACCCTTCATGTCGCCCTTCAGGTTGGCCGCGGCGATCGACGGATCGCCCGCCAGCAATAGCAGTTCCCAGGTGAAGGTGGTGGCCAGCGGCGAGTCGCCCTGCTCGTGCCAGCGCACGATATGGCCGTGCGAATTGTTCACGCGCGGGTTGGCGGCATCGGTAACCTGGCGGCCACCGTTGTTGGTCAGCGTGCAGTAGACCGTCTTGTCGAGGCCCACCGTGATCCATTCGGGGCGGTCCATCAGCGTGCCGCCGGCCACGCGCGCGGCGGCCTTGGTGTTGATCAGCACATCGGCCTGCGTGTTGAAGTCGATGTTGACCGGCGTCTGCGGGCCCTGGGTGGTGTTGCCCGGATCCACCGCGCCCGCCACCAGGCCGTTCATGCCTTGCGTCAGCTCGATCCAGTCGCCGGTACCGTTGGCATTGAAGCGCGCCACATACAGCTTGCCGTTATCGAGCAGGTTGGCGTTGTTGAGACGATTGGTCGCATCGAACGCGCTGTTCGGAATGAACTTGTAGATGCAGCCCGGCGTGCCATCGTCGCCCATGTAGAACGCCACGCGATTGCTGGCATCGGTCATGAACGCGGTGTTTTCGTGGTCGAAGCGGCCCATCGCGGTGCGCTTGACCGGCACGCCCGGCAATTCCTGGAACGGATCGATTTCCACCACCCAACCGTAGCCGTTGTCGGGCTGGGTCGGGTCGAGGTAGTTGTCGGTCGTTTCCTCGCAGGTCAGGTACGTGCCCCACGGCGTATAGCCGCTGGAGCAGTTATTCAGCGTACCGGTCACGACGCCGCCGACCGTCGCCGCGGCCGGGCCGGACACACGGTATTGCGTATTGCCGGTATAGCGCTTGTTGTACAGCGAGTTCTTCTTGACCTGCCACTTGTCGGCGACCAGTTCGATTTCGATCACCGATACGCCCACCGCCGACAGCGCAATGCGCTTCTGTTCCGGCGTGGCGGTGCCTGCGTTGTACGTGCCGCCCGGGAACAGGATCAGGTTGTCCATGGCCTCGTGGTTCATCACGAGCAGGCCGCCCTTCTGCGGATCGACACCGGGGATGGTGAAGTAATGCATGCCGTCGTGATTGCCGCCGGCCTGCTGCTCGGTTTCCATCGAGGTCTGGAACGCGCCCTGGTAGCCAAGCGAACCCGCGACCACGGGGTCGCCGGCGGAGAACAGCACGTCCACGGTGTAGGTGCCCGGCACCAGCACGGTGTTGGGCGTCAGCTTGGACTCGAGCGGCGTGAAGTTGACGCTGTAGTCGAGCGGCTGCACGGGCGTCGGCGCCGGAGCCGGGGCGGGCGCCGGAGCGGGTGCCGGGGCCGGCGCGGGATCGTCATCGCCACCGCAGGCGGCGAGCAGGCTGCCGCCGGTGAAGGCCGACAGCAGGGAGATGCCCAGACCGCCACGCAGCACCGTGCGGCGCGCCGGATTGGCGGCCACGATGTCTTCGAGAGTCTGGCCAGGAACGGTGACGACGCCTTGTGCATCGCGACGCGGCGCGCGCAGCTTGTCGGTGATGTACGACATGAATTCCTCCTTATGTGGGTTGGCCCACCGCATCTGGTGCCGGTGGCTCTTGCCGGGGCCAGATAGTAGAGAGATCACATGTCGGTTTCGTTACACAATGACGCTTTGCGCGAACAATTAGACGGCAGATGGATGAGCAACATTGACGCGTGGAGGCATGGCACCCCGACCGCGCCGACGCGCGGCCACGGGCGCTCGCCCGTGGGCCGTGCGAAAGAACCGAACGGAGAACAACAGCGAACAACAGAGAGCAGAAGGGAGTGTCAGTCCGCCAGATGACGGCGCAATGTCGAAATGCCTGCCAGCAATTGCTCGACCTGCGTATCGTCGAGATCGCACGCGGCCGCAAAGGCGGCATCGACCTTGCGCGCCTTCTCCTTCATGGCCTGGCCGGCCGGCGTGAGGCGCAGCGACAGGCTGCGCTCATCGTCGGGGTCGCGCTGGCGCGTGACCAGGCCGGCGGCCTCCAGCCGCTTGAGCAATGGCGTCATCGAACCCGAATCCTGCCCAAGGCGGGTCGCGAGTTCCTTGACCGTAATGCCGTCCTGCTCCCATAGCACCACCATGGCAAGGTACTGCGGATAGGTCAGACCGATCTCCTCCAGCAACGGCTTGTACGTCTGCGTCATGGCGAGCGACGTCGAGTAGATGAGGAAGCAGAGGCGCTGGTCGACCGGGCGGAGCTTCTTGGCAGACATGGACGGAAGGCGGGAACGGTGCTTCATCATAGGTCAGGCAAATATCTTGCGCAATCACTATTGACGCGCTAATCGTTAGTGCACTAAGCTTCGTCCGTCGTCAGCGACTTACATCGATGTGCGCAGCGGCGACACCGCATTGCCTCCCCTACCCTCACCGCTCTGTCAAAGGATTGATGTCATGAACGTAACCAACCTCTATCGTGGCACCACGATCGCGCTGACCGCCGCCGTCGCGGTGACGGCCGCCATGCTCGTGCACCCCGCTCCGGTCCATGCCGCCGAAGCCGCCGCAGCCAGCAAGGCCGCGCCCACGACCATTGTGCTGGTCCATGGCGCCTTTGCCGATGGTTCGGGCTGGAACAAGGTCATCCCGACGCTGCAGAAGCAGGGCTACAAGGTGGTGGCCGTACAGAATCCGCTGACGTCGCTCGCTGACGACGTGGCCGCCACCCGGCGCGTGATCGAAGCCCAGCAAGGCGAGGTGGTGCTGGTCGGCCATTCGTGGGGCGGCGTCGTCATCACGGAAGCCGGCAACGATCCCAAGGTCAAGTCGCTGGTCTACGTGGCCGCCTTCGCGCCGGAAGCGGGCCAGTCCGTCGCCGACGCCTCCAGGTCCTATGCCCCCGCGCCGGGCCTGAAGAAGCTGGTGGCGGATAGCGGCGGCTTCCTGACCCTGACGCCGGCCGATTTCCGCACCTACTTCGCGCCGGACGTGGCGCCGGCCGAGGCCAACCTGATGGCCGTGACCCAGGGCCCGGTGCAATCGAAGGTATTCGAGGAAAAGGTCGGCGCCGCGGCCGCGTGGCAGCACAAGCCGTCGTGGTTCGTGGTGGCGACCAACGACCAGATGATTCCGCCGGTGCAGCAGTCCGACGACGCGAAGAAAATCGGCGCCACCGTGATCAAGGTGGCCACCAGCCACGTGCCGATGGTGTCGCAGCCGAACGCGGTGGCCAAGGCGATTCTTGCCGCCGCCAGGTAAGCCGGTCGCACAGCCGGCCTCGGGCGGACGTGCTGCCCGAGCGCAATCCGCGCCGCAACGCCTGGCGGCAGGGTCGGACACGGCCAACGCTGCATGGCTTTGCGTGCGCGGCTGTCGGCGCAGCGGTGCCGGGCACCGCACCGCACGGAACGACGCGCCTCGCCGGGCGCTTTGCGGCAGCATCCGGTGCCCGTTGCAACCGGATGGGCGGCATCCCCTCGTGACCCCCGCAAGCTCAGAGCAGTGGCAGCCCGCTATGACGCTTGACCTCCCGCAGGCTCAGGACCGACTCCACCGCCGTCACGCCGGGCAGGGTCCGCAGCACGTCGCGCACGAATACCCCATAGTCGTCCAGGTCGCGCGCCACCACGGTCAGCATGTAGTCGGCACTGCCGGTCACGTTGTGGCAGGCCACGATGCGCGGATTGGCCTGAACTTCGCGTTCGAAGCGATCCGAGAGTTCGCGGTCATGCGCGCCGAAGCGGATCTGTGTAAATGCCATCAGACCGAGCTGCAGCCGCTGGCGCGACAGCGTGGCCCGATACCCCTCGATAAATCCGTCCGCCTCCAGCCGCTTGAGGCGACGGGCGCACGGTGTCTCGCTCAGGCCGACGGATTCGGCCAGGCTCGCGTTGGTCACGCGCCCGTCCGCCTGCACGGCCATCAGGATTTCCCGATCTATCCGGTCAAGGTCCATCTTGTTATTACCCCCGTAAATGTATTGGCCGCAAGCGTAGCGCATCGCACCCGCGCCGCCATGCCATATGCATATGGCAGACCCGTCTTTTTAATATGACCGTCGCCGGCCTGTTGCAGAAACCCGACGTAATGCCCCGCCCCGGGTCAGCGCTAACCCTGATGAAAGCAGGACATTGAGGTGAAATGGGAATATGTCATTCTTAGCCTATTGAAGTCACCAATGCCTGCGGCTAAGGTTCTGCGAATAATATTTTCCAAGGTGATATATGTAAATCAAAGCATATATCACACGACCCGAACGGGAAGACAATGAAACATCCAGCTCCCGGCCAGCGCGCCCCCGCGCCGGCCCGCCGCACCCATCATCCGCCGCCGGCACGCCTGGCGCGCACAGCGCAGCAGACTCTCGCAGCTTTCTCTTTGTAGCAAACGTCGACGCGCGCCGCTTGCGGTTCTGCCGCGGCCGGCGCGTGCCGACACATTTGGGCAGTACGACCACGGCGTGACGGGGTCAACCGGCCAGGGTGCCTCAGACCACCCGGCCGGACACGCCAGGTCTTGGTCGTCCTGTCCCGGACCCCTGTCTGGAGACATTACATCATGAGCAGTGTCATGAATGATGGCGGCAGCGCGGCTTACGGCCGCGTACCGTTTTTTTCGAAAGAGGCGACCTACGCCAAGCCGGGGTTTTCCCGCTGGATGGTACCGCCGGCCGCCCTCGCCGTGCACCTGTGTATCGGCCAGGCTTATGCCTTCTCGGTTTTCAACGGACCGCTGTCGAAGGCCATCGGCATTACGCAGCCGGCCCCCGATGACTGGAAACTGACCACGCTTGGCTGGATTTTCTCGCTGGCGATTTTCTTCCTGGGTATTTCCGCCGCATTTGCCGGCAAGTGGCTCGAGCGCGTGGGCCCGCGCATGACGATGTTCACGGCAGCCTGCTGTTTCGGCAGCGGCTTCCTGATCTCGTCGCTCGGCGTCTACCTCCACCAGATCGCCCTGCTGTACATCGGCTACGGCGTGCTGGGCGGGATTGGCCTGGGTCTCGGCTACGTATCGCCGGTGTCGACGCTGATCCGCTGGTTCCCGGACCGTCGCGGCATGGCGACCGGCATGGCCATCATGGGCTTTGGCGGCGGCGCGATGATCGCCGCCCCGCTGTCCGTCGCGCTGATGAACCACTTCAAGAGCGCGACCTCGGTCGGCGTGGCCCAGACCTTCCTGGTGCTGGGCGTGGCCTACTTCATCTCGATGACGATCGGCTCGCTGGCCATCCGCGTCCCGCCCCCTGGCTGGAAGCCGGAAGGCTGGACCCCGCCGGCAACCGTCAACAAGATGGTGACGCGTAACCACGTGCATATCGACGAAGCACTCAAGACTCCGCAGTTCTACCTGCTGTGGCTGGTGCTGTTCCTCAACGTGACCGCCGGCATCGGCATCCTGGGCCAGGCTTCGCTGATGATCCAGGAAAGCTTCAAGTCGACCGTGAACGCCGCCTCCGCCGCCGGCTTCGTGGGCCTGCTGTCGCTGTTCAACATGGGCGGCCGCTTCGCGTGGGCCTCGTCGTCCGACTTCCTGGGCCGCAAGAACACCTACTTCGTGTTCTTCGTGCTCGGCGCCATCCTGTACTGGCTGGTCCCGCAACTGGGCGCTTCGGGCAACATCGTGATGTTCGTGCTGGCCTACTGCGTGATCATGTCGATGTATGGCGGCGGCTTTGCCACCATCCCGGCTTACCTCGCGGACATGTTCGGCACCGCGTACGTCGGCGGCATCCACGGCCGTCTGCTGACCGCGTGGGCCGCCGCCGGCATCGCCGGTCCGGTGATCGTGAACTACGTGCGCGAGTACCAGGTGTCGCAAGGCGTGCCGGCTTCGCAGGCGTACACGATGACCGTTCACATCATGGCCGGCGTGCTGGTGCTCGGCTTTATCTGCAACCTGCTGGTGTCGCGCGTCAATGAAAAGCACCACATGAGCGAGGCCGACGTCGCCCGCCTCGGTGGCGCCACGGGTGCCGCTCATTAATCCGCGCTAACCGAATCGGGAGCATCGATATGGAAAAGAAGACCGAAACCAACAAGGGCCTGATGGTGCTGTTCTGGCTCTATGTGCTGGTGCCGCTGGTCTGGGGCGTGTCCAACACGATCGCCCAGGCAGCCAAGCTGTTCCAGTAATACTGGTCCAGCCCCGCAAAACAGCCGGCCATGCGCCGGCTGTTTTGTTTTGACGCTGCCGTCGATCCGTCGATCCGTCGCGCCGTCGCTCCGGCCGGCCGCGGTCGATGCACCGGACGTCCGGCACCCGCATCGCGTGCATTTTCATCCATACATCAAGTCACGATCGCGTCACTCTCGCTCACTACCATCGCCCGGTTTTTCCGAGCCCCTGCCCCTTGCGCCGAGATGCGGGGCGCAGGCCACAAGATGTGAACGAGAGAGTCGTATGACCCAGAAAACCATGATCCACCGCACGCTGGCCTCGGTTGCCACGGCGGTGCTGCTGCTCGCCGCGTGCGGCAGCGACGACAACCAGAGCACGGCGACGCCCCCGGCCGCCGGCAATCCGCCCCCGCCCGAGCAGCCGGCCGCGGTACCGACGACGCAGATCGCGTTCATGCCGGACATCCATTTCCACGACGTGTACGCCACGTTCCAGGATGGCTCGTTCCCCGGCGTGCCCAACACCCGCTCCGGACGCAATGCCACCATCCGCCTGATGCAGGCGCAGATGACGTCCACCCGCCTGTTCAACGAGAACTACTTTGCCTTTCTGGCCGCGCTGGACGATGCCGTTGCGCGCGGCGTCAAGCTGATCGCCCTGCCGGGCGACTTCTCCGACGACGGCCAGCCCGTGCATATGCGTGGCCTCAAGAAGATCCTGGACCAGTACAGCGAACGCCATGGCATCCAGTTCTTCGCCGCGCCTGGCAACCACGATCCCAACCGTCCGCTGGCGCGCGCGGCTGGCAAGAGCGACTTCCTCGGTATCGACCCCAACAACGGCCGTGTGGGCTTTCCGCAGCCGATTTTCAGCCGTGGCGGCAACGCCGACTGCTCGACCGGCTATACGGGTCCGTGGGCCAAGGTCAACAACAGCTATTGCACCGAGGAAATCCAGGAAGGCGGCTATGCGACGATCATGAACGCGATCGAGCAGCACGGCCCCATGCCGAAGGCGTCTTACCGGTACTTTGAAACACCCTACAGCGCCTATACCCCGGCCACATACTCGCTCGCCACCGCGCAGCAGCAGGCAGACTGGTCGCGCCGCCAGTACGAAATCTGCAAGGAAGGTACAGGCGGCCCTTACAAGCAGCCGGGCTACACGCTGTGCAAGATGGTGACCGACACCACTTACCTGGTGGAACCGGTCGACGGCATCTGGCTGATCGGTATCGATGCCAACGTGTATGTGCCCACCGGCCCGGGCCAGAACGACTTCAACGGCTCGGGCGATGCCGGCTACAACATGATGCTGACGCACAAGCAGCATGTCATTGCCTGGCTGAAGGACGTGGTAGCACGTGGCAGGGCCGCCGGCAAGCAGGTGGTGGCCTTCAGCCATTTCCCGATGAGCGAGTTCTTCAACGGTGCTTCCGACGACATCATCGCGCTGCTGGGCGCGGGCAAGATGCAGATGGTGCGCCGGCCCAGGGAAGACGTCACGCGTGCCCTCGCCGACACGGGGCTGCAGGTGCATGTGGGCGGCCATATGCACTTCAACGACACCGGCGTGCGCAACTATGACGGCGCGCATGCGCTGGTCAATATCCAGGCTCCGTCGATGGCCGCGTATGTGCCCGCGTACAAGGTGCTGACCATCGGGCGCAATGACCTGATCGATGTGCAGACCGTGCGCCTGGACAATGTGCCGCGCTATGACGAGCTGTTCGAGCACTATCGCGAGGAACACCGCTACTTCACCGATTTTCCGGCCATGATCCCGGGCGGCGGCGAACTGTGGGATGCCTCCATCCTCGACGCCACCAGCTATGCCGATTTCAATACGCGCTACATGTCGGAGCTGGTACGGCTGCGCCTGCTCAAGGACGACTGGCGCTGCGAAATGCGCGAACTGGTGAAGAGCCCCCTGGCCGGCTCCGAACTGCTCGTGCTGTCCCAGCTGCAGACCAACGTGACGTTGAAGGAGTTGGCCAGTACCGGCACGCACAACGACCTCTCGACCGCGTTCTTCGCCTGCCTGCAGGATATGGGCGGCGCGGGTGCCGCCAATCCCGCCTACAGCGCCGACTATGCCGCCGCGCAAGCCCGGGCGCGCGCGCTGGCGCAGGCCAATGGCATGCAGCTCGAGGACTTCGACCAGTGGAAGGCGCTGGACCTGGCGGGGGATTTCGTGCGCCTGGCCAATGCTGGCGACCTTGCCTTCGCCGACATCCCCGAGGCGCGCGCGCGTCAGTACAAGCTGATCGCGCAAGCGCTGCAGGCCACCTCCGCAACGCTCACGCTGAGCGGTGACAAGGTCAACAACGACAATACGCTGGCAGCGTTGTACCAGGCCCGCTTCAAGCCGTTGATGGCCATCATGCTGAAGCTCGCCAACGGCGCGCCCACGCGGCACTTCACCATCGACCTGAAGACCAGCACGCTGAAAGACCTGACCACCGAGCCCTCGAAGTTCTGAGTCGCCGGGCTGCCGGTGGTCGCATGCCGGTGGTAGGAATGCCGGCGGTCCGGGCGCAGGTCCCGGGCTGCCGGCGTGCGCTGATCGTTGATCCACACGCAGCAAAACCATCCCATTGTTGATACGCCGTCAAAAGACCTTTCCCGCACTCGCCTTGTAGATTGCCGGCAAATCCCTACACTGCATCGGTCGCCCTCGGAACTTCAGGGCAAACTCGAAAAACGGAGCAGTGCATGAAAATCGATCTGTCGGGCAAGACTGCCCTGGTAACCGGCTCCACCGCGGGCATCGGCCTCGGCACGGCCAGGGGGCTGGCCGCCGCCGGCGCACGGGTGATCGTCAACGGCCGCAGCGCCGCCAGCGTGGACAAGGCGCTGCAATCGCTCAAGGCCGCCGTACCCGACGCCCAGGCGGTCGGTTTTGCCGGCGATCTGTCGGACCCCGCGGTGTGCCAGAAGCTCGTGGCCGAACACCCCCATGTCGACATCCTGATCAACAACCTCGGCTTCTTCGAGCTGCACGACTTCTTCGATGTCACCGACGACCAGTGGGAAACCTTCTTCCAGGTCAACGTCATGAGCGGCGTGCGGCTGTCGCGTGCCTATGCTCCCGGCATGGTCGACAAAAAATGGGGCCGCATCGTCTTTATCGCCTCCGAATCGGCCATCAATATCCCGGTGGACATGATTCCCTACGGCTTCACCAAGACCGCCCAGCTGGCGATCTCGCGTGGCCTGGCCAAGCGCATGGCCGGCACCGGCGTTACCGTGAATGCGGTACTGCCCGGCCCGACGCTGACCGAAGGCGTGGCCGAGATGCTCAAGGACGATATCGCCCGCACCGGCAAGACCCTGGAGCAGGCCGGCGCGGACTTCGTGGTCGCGCACCGCAGCGGCTCCCTGATCCGCCGCGCGGCGCAGGTGGACGAGATCGCCAATATGGTGGTGTATGTGAGCTCGCCGCAAGCGTCGGCAACGACGGGCGCATCGCTTAGGGTAGACGGCGGCATCGTCGATATGCTTTGAGCCCCGGCCTGGGTCGTCACCCGGGTTGTCACCCCCGGCCGTCACCCTCGGTCTTCCGCCTTGCGGCGGATGCCGGAGGCGGCCGTGAAGCCCGCTCGCGCATGCCCGCTGGCGCGAGATCGTGGCGTCATGCCGAGGCGTATCCGCAAGAATCGCCCACCCGGGTGCTTGCCTGCGTGGGCAGCTTGACGCAGAATCGGCCGCTTCCGAAGCACAAGGCCGTTCGCGGCTCGACGATATGTCTACTCTCGCTCGCCTGTCTGGCCTTCTGCTCGCGCTTGCCGGCGCGCTGGCGATGCAACTCGCCGCCGCCGCCGAGCTCCAGCTTGAGGTTGGCGGCAAGACCACGCTGACGACCGGGCAGCTGCTGGCACGACCGGATGCGAAGCGTATCGAGGTACCCGGCGACGTGTCTTACCGGCGCGCCATGACGTATCGGGCGGTACCGCTGCGCGACCTGCCGGGCATGGCCCGGCTGGGCGATGACGAGGACCTGCAGATCGTGGCCAGCGATGGCTTCGTGACCAACTTGCCGAAGTCGCTGGTGCTGCCCGCCGCTGGCACGGGCGCGCAGGCGTGGCTCGCGATCGAGCCGGGCGACCGGCCTTGGCCGCGTACGGCCAGCGGCGAGGTGGCGGGGCCGTTCTACCTGGTCTGGCTGCATCCGGAAGCGTCCGGTGTGCGCAGCGAGCAATGGCCCTATCAGATTGCCGCCATGCGCGCGGTGCCCACGCGCGCGGGCAAGTGGCCGCAGATCGAGGTGGGCAGCGAAGTGCCGGCCGATTCGGCACTGCGTCGTGGTCAGACGGTCGTGTCCACGCAATGCATGGCTTGCCACAGGCTCAATGGCGCGGGGGACGCGACGCTGGCCCCGGATCTCAACATGCCGCATGGGCCGACCGAATATTTCCAGCCGTGGGCGCTGCGGCAGTTCATCCGCGATCCGCGCTCGATCCGCGCCTGGCCCGACATGAAGATGCCGCCTTTCCCGCCATCCAGCCTGAGCGATGCCGACCTCGATGCGGCCATCGCCTACCTGTCGTATATGGCGTCGAAGCGCAAGTAAGGGACAGCGTCGTAGGGATCGGGCCCACATAAGGGATCGGACCCACATAAGGGGTCGGGCCCACATAAGGGGTCGGGCCCACATAAGGGGTCGGGCCCACATAAGGGATCACGCCCACATGGGGGTCGGGTTCCCATCAGGGTCAGGCCGCGGTGCGCGCGCCCAGCAGTGTCAGCGCGCGGGCCAGTACCGGCGACGGGTTGTCCGGATGCCAGATCACCGAGTATTGCGCGTTCGCCGGCGCCCCCGACAACGGCTTGAGCACCACGCCGGGCACCGCCGCACGGCCCAGCGTGCGCGGCACCAGCGCGATGCCGCGCCCCAGCGCCACCAGGCTGATCACCGAGAGCAGGTGCCGCGCATAGTGGCGCAGGTTCGGGCTGAAGCCCGCCTGCAGGCACGTCGATACGGTCAGGTCGAAATATCCCGGGGCGCTCTCGCGCGGAATCACGATAAACGGCTCGGCCGCCAGCGCCGCGAGATCGATACGGGCCTTGTCCGCGAGCGGATGGCTGGCCGGCAGCGCGGCCACGAGCGGGATCTTGGCCACCAGGTGCGCCGCCATTTCCCCCACCCCCATCGGCACCTGCGCAAACCCGAGGTCGATGCGGTCGCGCCGCAGCGCATCCACCTGCTCGGACGAGCCCATCTCTTCCCACACGGTTTCCACGCCGGCCAGCGCGCGGTCGAGCCGGGCCAGCAGCTTCTCGATGCCGATATAGATCACGGCCGCCACAAAGCCGACGCGTAGCGTGCCGGTCTCGCCCTGCTCCGCTCGCTGCACCACCTGCATGGCCACTTCCGCCTGGTTGAGGATGCGGCGCGCCTCCTGCACCAGCGCGGCGCCCGCCGGCGTCAGCCGCACACTGCGCTTGTTGCGGTCGAACAGCATCACGCCGAGGCGTTCTTCGAGTTGCTGGATATGCTTGGTCAGCGGCGGCTGCGAAATGCGCAGCCGGGCCGCGGCGCGGCCGAAATGGAGTTCCTCGGCAAGAGCCAGGAACATGCGCAGGTCTCGAATTTCCATGGAAGTCGGGGGAGCGTGAGCAACAGCGCAGTCATTCTAGTTTGGAATGAGTCTGTTCCAAAAAATATATTGGACGTTGCCAAGCGCCCCTCCGCACAATGCATGCATTCGCCCCGCACCCCATATGTTGCGGCGCATCGGGAGCCCTGCTCCCGAACCTATAAAAAACGGAGACCACACCAGATTCCCGCGCCCGGCCGCCACGGCCGGCCGCGCATCCTGTTTCGCCAATCCAGAGGAAATCCATTCATGTCGTCGAAGAGACTCGAAGGTAAGGTCGCGATCATTACCGGCGCCGGTTGCGTCGGCCCCGGCTGGGGCAATGGCCGCGCCGCGGTGGTACGTTTTGCCGAAGCCGGCGCCAAGGTGTTCGCGGTCGACATCAGCGCCGCCGCCATGGAAGAAACGCTCGAGCGGGCCCGCGCCGTCGATGGCGAGGTCGAGCCGTACACCTGCGACGTGACCGATGCCGACAGCGTGGCCGCGATGGTCGCCGCGTGCATCGCGCGCTTCGGCCGCGTCGATATCCTCGTCAACAATGTCGGCGGCTCCGCCAAGGGCGGTGCGGTGGAGCTGAGCGAGGAAAAATGGGATGCGCAGCTCGACTTCAACCTCAAGAGCGTATTCCTGACCTGCAAGTACGTGCTGCCGCATATGGCCGCGCAGGGCGGCGGCGCCATCGTCAACACGGCCTCGACCTCGGGCATCCGCTGGACCGGTTCCGCCCAGGTCGGCTACGCCTCGGCCAAGGCCGGCGTGATCCAGTTCTCGCGCGTGACCGCCGTGGAATACGCCAAGAAGAATATTCGCGTCAATACCGTGGTGCCGGGCCAGATGCATACGCCGATGGTCGAGGTCCGCCTCGCGGGCCAGCGCGCCGGCGGCGACGTGGACGCGCTGCTTGCCCAGCGCCAGGCCCGCATCCCGCTCGGCTTTATGGGCGATGGCCGCGATACGGCCAATGCCGCCCTGTTCCTGGCCTCCGACGAAGCGCGCTTCATCACCGGCACGGAGATCATGGTCGATGGCGGCATGAGCGTGCGATGCGACTGAACCGGCGTGCCCTGCTGCTGGCACCAGTCGCGTGGGCGGCCGCCGCCCTCGCCGGCCCCGCCCACGGCCAGGAACCCGCCCAGGCCTGGCCGACCAGGCCGATCCGCATGGTGGTGGCATTTTCGCCGGGCGGGCCAACCGACATCATCGCGCGTGTGATCGCGCGCAAGCTCGGCGACCGCCTCGGCCAGCAGGTCGTCATTGAGAACCGCCCGGGCGCCGGCGGCAATATCGCCGCCGACATGGTGGCCAAGTCGGCCGCGGACGGCTACACGCTGCTGTACAACAGCTCGTCGATCGCGATCTCGCCCGCGCTATTCCGTAAGCCCGATCTCAATCCCGGCGAAATCTTTACGCCGGTGGCCTACGTGGCCACGGTACCGCTGGTCGTGATCGTCAATGCGTCGCTGCCGGTCAGGACGCCGCAGGAGTTTCTCGATCTGCTCCGGCGCAAACCCGGACAACTGAGCTTTGGCTCGTCCGGCAACGGCACCATCGATCATCTGACCAGCGTGCTGTTTGCCAATCGCACCGCCACGCAGTTCAACCACATTCCGTACAAGGGCAACGCGGCCGCGGTGCCGGACCTGCTGTCCGGCCGGCTCGACTTCATGATGTCCGGCAGCCTCAACGCCGTGCTGCCGTTTATCCAGAGCGGCAAGCTGCGCGCCATCGCGGCCACCACCGGGCGGCGCGTCTCCGTGCTGCCGGGAACGCCGACGTTGTCCGAAACCATCGCGCCCGGCTTTGATTCGGGGACGTGGCAGGGCATCGTCGGTCCGCGCGGACTGCCGGCGCCAATCGTTACGCGTCTCAATCATGAGATCGCCGCGGTGCTGAAGGATGCCGACACGCTGGCCGCCTTGCGCGCGCAGGGTGCCGAAGCCACCGGCGGCACGGCGGACGCCTATGGCACGCTGATCCGCACCGAATATGCGCGCTGGACACGCGTGGTCAAGGAAACCGGCGCACGCTCGGACTGAACCGGCCGCCCGCCGCGCGCCCGCGACGCGACCACCACGCAGCGACACCGCCACTACAGCGCCACTACAGCCCCACTACAGCGACGGCAACAACTTCGACCGCAACCGACATGGACACCCCTACCGCTCTCTGGGATTGTCATACCCATATCTTCGGCCCGTACAGCGCGCATCCGCTGCCGCCCGCCCCGATCTATACGCCGCCGGAGGCACCGTTCCCGGCGCTGCTCGCCTTGCACGCCAGGCTCGGCATCACGCACGGCGTGCTGGTCCAGGGCGCATGCTATGGCCATGATCACGGCGCCGTGCTCGCCGCGCTCGACAGCACCGGTGGCAGATATCGCGGCGTGGCCGTCATCGAACCCGAGATCGCCGAGACCACGCTCGCGGACATGCATGCGCGCGGCATCCGCGGCATCCGCCTGGGCCTGATGTCCCACCTCGGCGGCCCGGCCGATCCCGCGCGCATGCTGGCGATTCTCGACCGCATCCGGCCGTACGGCTGGCACGCGCTTGTGCACGGCAAGCTCGCCGACGTGGTGAGCGCGCTGCATCATCTGGTGCCGGCCGGCGTGCCGCTGGTCATCGACCATATGGCACGCGTGCAGGCTTCCGACGGCATCGACTACCCGCTGTTTCATGCGCTCGAAGCCTTTCTGGCCGCGCCGCACGTCTGGATCAAGGTCTCCGGGCCGGACCGCATTACCGATGGCCTGACACCGTTCGCCGCCGCCGTGCCGGTCGCGCGGCGGCTGCTCGCACGGGCGCCCGACCGCGCCATCTGGGGTACCGACTGGCCGCATCCCAACATCGCCTATCCGCGCCCGGACGAAGCCGACCTGCTGGCGTGGATCCGCATGGTCTGCGACGACGCCGAGCTCGCCGCCGCGGTGCTGAGCCACAACCCGACCCGCCTGTATGGCTGATGCCCGGCCACACCCCCGGCAGATGCCGGCCGCTCAAGGAGCCCCCGATGGAAATCAATGACAGCACGCGGATGCCGATGGTCCGCTATCCGGACCCGGCGGTGCAGGTACTGCAACCCGCGTTCGAACAGTACCGCCTTGCGCTGGCCGCGGTCGAGCGCATCGCCACGGGCTCGCGCTGGGCGGAAGGCCCGGTATGGTTCGGCGACGGCCGCTATCTGCTCTGGAGCGATATCCCCAACGACCGCATGCTGAAATGGGAAGAAGCGACAGGCGCGGTCAGCGTCTTTCGCGGCCCGTCCAATCACGCCAACGGCAATACGCGCGACCGCCAGGGCCGGCTGATCACCTGCGAGCATGGCGGCCGCCGCGTCACGCGTACGGAATACGACGGCAGCATCACCGTGCTGATCGACCGCTTCGACGGCAAGCGCCTCAACTCGCCCAACGATGTGGTGGTGCATGCCGACGGCTCGATCTGGTTCACCGATCCGCCGTTCGGCATCGCCGGCTATTACCAGGGCGAGCGCGCCGAGCCGGAACTGCCCGAGCGGGTCTACCGGCTCGATCCCGACACCGGCGTGGCCACCGTCGTCGCCGAGGACATCAAGGGGCCCAACGGGCTCGCCTTCTCGCCGGACCAACGCACGCTGTACGTGATCGAGTCGCGCGCGCACCCGCGCCGCATTCGTGCGCTGCAGCTCGATGCCGCGGGCACGCGCGTGCTGGACTCGCGCGTCCTGATCGATGCTGGCCCGGGCACGCCCGATGGCTTCCGCGTGGATGTGGACGGCAACCTGTGGTGCGGCTGGGGCATGGGCGCGCCGGAACTGGACGGCGTGCGGGTGTTCTCGCCGCACGGCGAAGCCATCGGCCATATCTCGCTGCCCGAGCGCTGCGCCAATCTCTGCTTTGGCGGGCGCCATCGCAACCGCCTGTTCATGGCGTCCTGCACCTCGATCTATTCGCTATACGTCAATACGCAGGGTGCCCCCGGCGGCTAAGCCGGCGCCACGGCCCCCCGACCCAAAGCCCGCCGAGCCCGCGCCCCCCTGTCAGACTTCGGAGACCTCTCTTGTACGCTCGCTACCTGCTTCCCGCGCTGTGCCTGACATTCAGCGCGCTTGCCCCGGCCGCGCCCATCACCCGTCTGGTCGTGGCCTTTCCCGCCGGCGGCCCGGCCGACTCGCTGGCGCGCGTCATCTCGCGCCAGCTCGAGACCGAACTCAAGCAGACCGTGGTCATCGACAACCGCCCCGGCGCCAATGGCGCCATCGCGGCCAGCCTGGTGGCCAAGTCGCCGCCGGACGGCTCCGTCCTGTTCCTGACCAGCGCCGGCGCCATCGCCATCAATCCGTCGCTCTATGCGAGCCTGCCCTACCACCCGCAGAAGGACCTCGCGCCAATCTCGCTGGTGGTGCATACGCCCGAGGTGCTGGTGGTCAGGCCCGACTCGCCGGCCAACGATGCAGCCGCCTTCGTCAGGCAGGCACGGTCGGCCGCCAGTCCGCCCAGCCTGGCGTCGTCGGGCGTCGGCAGCATGCCGCACGTGACCATCGAGCTGTTCAAGGCCGCCACCCATGTCAACTTCCTGCACGTGGCCTACAAGGGCGCGGCGCCGGCCATTACCGATACCATCGGGGGCCAGGTCGATGGCTTCTTCGGGGACGCCTCGGGCCTGATGACGTTTGTCGCCAGCAAGCGGCTCAAGCCGATCGGGGTGGCGGCGCCCAGGCGCCTGCCCTTCCTGCCGGAGGTGCCAACGCTGGCGGAACTCGGCATTCCGAATGTCGAGGCCAGCAACTGGTACGGCCTGATGGCGCCCGCGGCCACGCCGCCGGACGTGATTCAGCGCCTCAACGAGGCGCTGCGTCGTACACTGTCGACCCCGGAGGTTCGCAAGAACCTCGACCAGCTCGGCCTCGTGCCTGCCGCCGGCAGTGCCGACGAGTTTGCCGCCCTGATTCGCGCGGACACCGCCAAGTGGGGCCGCGTGGTCAAGGAACACCATATTCATGGAGAGTGAGATGACGCCAATGACGCCCCCGTCGACATCGCTGACGCCTGTCCCGGGCCGCATCAATCTGTTCTGGTCGCCGCGTTCGCCATTCGTGCGGCGCGTGCTGGTCACCGCGCACGAACTTGGCATCGCCGACCGCGTGCACCGCATCGATACGTCGGTGTCCATGACCGGTTGCAACGACGAACTCATGCGCCTCAATCCGCTCAACAAGATTCCGACGCTGGTGTTCGAGGACGGCAGCACGCTCTGCGACTCGGCCATGATCTGCGACTACCTGGCCGATACGGTGCCCGCATCCACGCTGGTACCGGCCGATGCCGCGGGCAAGCGGCAATCCGCGCAGTGGCATGCGCTCGGCCATGGGCTGACCGACCTGCTGGTGCTGTGGGTCAATGAACTGCGCCGGCCCGAGTCGCTGCGTTCGGCGCAGATCATGGCAGCCTGGAATGCCAAGGCGGCCGCCACGCTGAAACGACTCGACCAGGACGCCGCGGCGCTGACGCAGGCGCCGCTGACGCCGGGCCATATCGCCATCGCCTGTGCGCTCGGCTATCTCGACTTTCGCTTTGCCGAGCGGCCGTGGCGCCAGGAGGCCCCGGCGCTGGCCCGCTGGTTCGAGACCTTCGACCAGCGCGCGTCGATGCGGGAGACGGCACCGCCGGCCTGAGGCGGGTCACCCGGTCCGGTCCGACCGTGTCACCGGCGCTGCGTGCAGACCGGTGACACGCGCATGGCATGCCCCGATATACTCGCGCCATCGCATCAGCGGAGCACAGGACGTGGATCGGCTGCAAGCCATGAAAACCTTCGTCGCGGTGGTGGAGTCCGGCGGCTTCACCGCGGCTGCGCGCAAGCTCGACGTATCGCTGTCGGTGGTCAGCCGCGTGATCACCGAGCTGGAAGCGCACCTCGGCGTGCGGTTGCTGACACGCACCACACGCGTGGTGCGCCCGACCGATACCGGGGCCGCGTACTTCGAGAACTGCCGCCGCATTCTCGGCGAGATCGAGGAGGCCGAGCTGTCGGCCGCCGGCACCCATGCCGCGCCACGCGGGCACCTGGTGCTGACCGCGCCGGTCCTGTTTGGCGCGCGCTATGTCATGCCGATCGTGGTCGAATACCTGCAGCGCTATCCGGAAGTCGACGTCAGTACCCTGCTGCTGGACCGCAACGTCAATTTTGTCGATGAAGGAGTGGATGTGGCGGTGCGTATCGGCGAGCTGCCCAGTTCGTCGCTGCAGGCCGTGCCGGTGGGCCGCGTGCGTCGCGTGGTCTGCGCTTCGCCGGCCTACCTGGAAGCGCATGGCACCCCGCAGACGCCGGACGACCTCATCCACCATACCTTGATCCAGACTACCGGTATCGCCGCCACGCCGGAATGGCGCTTCGTGCATGATGGCGAGCCGCTGGCGGTACGCTTCCGTCCCCGCCTGGCCACCACCACCAACGACTCGGCGGTGGCAGCCGCGATCCGCGGGCTGGGCCTCGCGCGCCTGCTGTCCTATCAGGTCGCAGACGAACTGTGGGATGGCAAGCTGCGCGTGGTGCTGGCCGGCTACGAACCGCCGCCGCAGCCCATCCACGTGATTCACCGCGAGGGCCGCCATGCGATGCAGAAGGTCCGCGCCTTCCTCGACCTCGCCATCGACCGGCTGCGCGCGGACAAGTCGATCAATTGAGCGGCCCGCCACGCTGGCGTGCTGCGCGGTGGCGTGATGAGGAATGGATCAGGGAGTCAGAGAGGGCAGAGGTCGGATGGTCGGATGGTCGGATGGTCGGATGACCGGACCGTCGAGCGACGGGCGGCGCCGATGGGTGGACCGCGGTCGCGGTGAGCCGTATGGCAGTTCGTTGATTTGGCTCGCAACCTGAACCGGATTTGATTTAGGTTGTCTTTTGACATCGCCACGCAACGCTAAGATGCTCGATCCAAGTCTTTACGGGACAAGACACCGTCGATGAACATTGAACCATCCAAAGCGGTGCCGCGTGCCAGACAACCGGTCACGCCACCGCCCATGCTGTTTCACGGTACCGCGACGCAATTCCTGCCTGCCATCCTGACCCAGGGCCTGCTGCCTGGCGCACGCGCCCATGTCCACCTGGCCCAACACCCGCAGACCGCCGCCGTGGTCGGCCAGCGCTACGGGTCGGGCGTGGTGCTGACCATCCATGCCTTACGCATGTACGACCAGGGCTTCGAGTTCTATCAGGAAGAGAACGGATTCTGGCTGACCGCACGCGTGCCAGCCGGGTTTATCCGCTAAGCGACCCCGCGACCCTGCGACCCCGCGACCCTGCGGCCCTGCGACCCCGCGATGCCGCAACCCCGAGGGTCAGCGCGAGCGGGCCACCGAGCTGCTGCGTTTCTCCTGCCGCTGCAGCTTGGCGATACGGCTCAGCGTTTCCTTCAGTTCGGCCTGCGCCGCTTCCTGCTGGGCCTGCAGATCCTGCACCTGGCTGCGTTCATCCTGGCTGCGCTCGGCCGCCAGCTTTGCCTGTTCCTGGGCGACTTCCAGATCGGCTTCCAGCCGGCGCTCGGTTTCGCGCGCGGCGATCAGACGCTGCACCACCTGGGTTTTCTGGGTTTCCGTACGGGCGCGCAGCATTTCCACGTCGGAGAGCCGCTCGGTCTGGCGCACGAACGCGGCATACGTTGCCGTGGCGCGCGTTTCGTCGTTGGTCTTGACCACGCGCCAGACATTCTGCTGCTGGAGAAGCGTGACGAAGAAGGTGCCGGTCTGGCGGTCGAACAGATACTGCGCCTCGTAGCTACCGTTCATGGTCTTGCGCAGTGCCATGATCGAACCGGCCTGCGCGCGCGCCTGGAGGTCACGGACGGTACCGGCGGCGGCGGCATCCACGGCCGGCGTCGCGGTCGCAGCCGCCGCCGCAGCCCCAGCCACAGCCACAGCCGGCGCGTCCTGAGCCGGTTGACTCTGCGCGAAAGCCTGCCCGGCAGCCATGCACTGCACGGCCGCGGCGACGATCAACGCGCCCCGCAGCGTACCCATGAACTTCGTCATATCCCGACCCCCCGTTATTTTGGAAATTGCCAATCTTAGCGCAGTGGAAGCCACATACAAACTAGGACTCGGAGTGTTAACGGTTACCAACACTCAAGGCTTGAGGGGGATTTCCACCGATGTTTCCCTAAATGCCGGATACCGACGCCCTTACCCCGCTGTTGGTGATTTCTCCCTGTCAGAACGATTTTCGGAGCGGATATTAAATGCTGCAGTCTCCACCACGAGCGGATAGCGCTGCGCGGCGGCATGGGTCCGCCTGGCTTTTCGCGCTTGTCCGGATGGGCGTTGCCGGAGAGGCGACGGCAAGCCGACGACCGCAGCCGGGGAAGCAGCCTTGCAACCACGCGCGCCGCGCCAAAGACCGGATTCAGTTTTGCCGAATGTTGCCGATATAGGGGACGGCTATAACACCCGAAAGGCCGCCCCGATGGAGCAAACAGTGAACGTAGAAAGCATCATGTCCAGGCGCCTCGCCACGGTGGGGTTCGACGATACGTTGAGTACGGTCAAGGAGATCTTCGACGAGGCGGGTTTCCACCATTTGCTGGTGGTCGAGGATGGCAAGCTGCGCGGCGTCGTGTCGGATCGGGACCTGCTGCGCGCCATGAGCCCCTTTATCGGTAGCAATGTGGAGAACGCCCGGGATCTCGCCACGCTGAACAAACGCGTGCACCAGATCATGTCGCGCCAGCCGCTGACGCTGGGCCCGGAAGCCACGATTGCCGATGCCATGACGCTATTCCTCGCGCACAACATCTCCTGCATTCCGGTCGTCACGCCAGCCTTCGAGCCAGTGGGGATCGTCAGCTGGCGCGACATCCTGCGGGCCCTGCTCGAGCGCGACAGCGCCAACGCCGATCCGGCCCGGCCGTAACCGGCGCGCGATGACGCATGCCCCGGGCGAATCCTGAACCAGATGGCATACCTCGCCGGCAGGAACACGCGTGTCAGGATCGTCCCGGCCAGCGTACCGCCGATCAGCGCAGTCAACTCGACCGGCGAGTGAAGAACGGCCCGGCGCGTATCAGGGCATGGGTGGCACCTGCCGGGCAAGCTCGGCGGTGCGCTGCGCGATGGCCTGGATCACCGCCACCATATCGAGCGCGCCGTGCCCGAGCGACTCGGTTTCGCCGTAGAGCGCGTGACATACGTCGAGCAGCGGTGAGGCAATGCCGATACCGCGCGCCGCCTCGGCCACCAGGCGGCTATTTTTCAGCACGTCGGTGATGGCCGCCTGCACGGAAAAATCCTGCGTGACCAGCTTGTCGAGCTTGACCCGCGAGACGTCGCTGGACATCGGGCCTGCATTCAAGACCCGGGCAAACTGCGCCAGATCGATGCCATGGCGCTCCGCAAAATGCGTGGCCTCGGTCAGGCCCGTGACCATGGTGATCAGGAACAGGTTGACCGCAAGCTTCATGGTCAACGCGCCCGGCACGTCGCCGCAGGCCAGACTCTCGCGGCTCATCGGCCGCACCAGCTCGCGGACTGCCTCGACGTCCTGCGGCAAGCCCGCCAGCATGACCACCAGCTGCCCCGCCTCGGCGGGCTTGCGCGAGCCCGACACGGGTGCCTCGACGTAACGTCCCCCGCTGGCGCGAATCTCATCGGCCAACAATCGGGAATAGCCGGGAGCGGTGGTACTCATGTTCACGATCAGCCGCTGCGACACCCTGCGCCCGAACCGCGGCGTACGCCGGCCGAGCACTTCGTCGATGGCCGTTTGGTGGGCCAGCATCAGCACCACGGTCTCGCAGGTGGATAGCAGCGCGTCCACGCTGCCGGCGACGGCGGCGCCTGCGCTACGCAGCGTGTCGTAGTGGGTGTCGGACCGGCTCCAGACGGTGAGCGGCACGCCGCTGCGCACAAGGTTAAGCGCCATCGGCGTGCCCATCACGCCCAGGCCGATAAATCCGATCGAAGTCTTCATGAGGCGGGAGCTCCTGCGGGAGTTGGAATGCGTCAGCGCGATATCGCGTGCGGCTATTGTTCCAGATGACGCGCGCCGCCGGGTGCCGCCAAGCTGTTCGCGGTGCTCTTGTCCGGTGCTCCGAGACGCGCCCCCACGCCAGTCGGCTATCATGCGGATCCCCTCCGAAGTTGCTCCCTATGATTTCCGTTCGTAATGTCACGCTGCGTCGTGGCGTCAATGTGGTGCTTGACCGCGCGTCCGCCACTTTCAACCCTGGCGAGAAGATTGGTCTTGTTGGCCGCAACGGCGCAGGAAAATCGTCCTTCTTCGGCCTTCTGAACGGCACGTTGCACGAAGACAGCGGCGAATTCTCGCTTCCGGCCGCGTGGAGAATGGGCCAGGTCGCACAGGAAATGCCCGAGACCGAGCAGAGCGCGACCGATTTCGTCGTGGAGGGGGACACCGTGCTGCTGGCTGCGCAGGCCGAAGTTGCCGCTGCCGAGGCCAGCGACGATGGTATGCGCATGGCGGAGGCCTATATGGCCCTGCACGATGCGGGCGCGCACGATGCCCCGGCACGGGCGCAGGCGCTGATCCTGGGACTGGGCTTCACCACCGCGCAGCTTGGTCAGCCCGTCAACAGCTTCTCCGGTGGCTGGCGCATGCGGCTGCAACTGGCGCGCGCGCTGATGTGTCCGTCGGACCTGTTACTGCTTGACGAACCGACCAACCACCTGGACCTCGATGCCTTGGTCTGGCTGGAAGCATGGCTCAAGCGCTATCAGGGCACCCTGGTCGTCATCAGCCACGATCGCGAATTCCTCGATGCGGTAACGCAGGTGACGGTGCACGTCGACAACGCCAAGCTCGTGCGTTACGGCGGCAACTACAGCAAATTCGAAGACATGCGCGCCGAGCAGCTCGTCTTGCAGCAGGCCGCGGTGGCCAGGCAGGCCGAGAAGATCGCCCACCTGCAGAAATTTATCGACCGCTTCAAGGCCAAGGCGTCGAAGGCGAAGCAGGCGCAGAGCCGGGTCAAGGCACTCGAACGCATGGAGAAGATTGCGCCGGTGCTGGCCGAGGCGGAGTTCAACTTCGAGTTCAAGGAGCCGCTCAACGTCCCGAACCCGTTGTTATCGATGCTGGACGCGAGCTTCGGTTATCCGGCGCCGGAGGACGCACCGGCGGGCACCCTACCCACGGTGATCGTGCGGGGTATCAACCGCTCCGTGCTGGCCGGGCAGCGCATCGGCATTCTCGGCGCCAACGGCCAAGGCAAGTCCACCCTGGTGAAGACCGTGGCGCACGCGCTGGCGCCGATTGCCGGCGAGATCAGCGAAGGCAAGGGGCTGAATATCGGCTACTTCGCCCAGCAGGAACTCGACGTGCTGCGCCTGCAGGACACACCGATGGAACATATGATCCGTCTTGCCCGGGACACCCCGCCGCATATGCGCGCGCCGGGCCAGAGCGGCACCGAACAATCGCTTCGCACGTTCCTCGGTACCTTCAACTTCAGCGGCGATATGGTGCATCAGCAGGTCAGCACGATGAGCGGCGGAGAGAAGGCGCGGCTCGTGCTGTGCATGATCGTGTGGCAGCGCCCCAACCTGCTGCTGCTCGATGAACCGACCAACCACCTCGACCTGGCCACCCGTGAGGCGCTGGGCGTGGCGCTCAACGAGTTCGAAGGCACGGTGATGCTGGTCAGTCACGACCGGGCGCTGCTGCGCGCGGTATGCGACGAGTTCTGGCTGGTCACCAAGGGGGGTGTGGAACCCTTCGACGGCGATCTGGACGATTACCAGCAGTTCCTGCGTGACGAAGCCCGCCGCATGCGCGAGGAAGCGGCTGCGGCGTAGCGCCGGCCAGCGCTCACGGGCGCTTCAGCGCAGCACGCGGTAAGTCGACTGCACCAGTCCCGAGGGAAAATTGCGGCTCGACACCAGTGCCAGACTGATATCCGCCGGCAGCGCGCCGAACAATGGCCGACCGGCTCCGATCAGCACGGGCACCGTGGTGATCACCAGGTCGGCGATCCATCCCTCGCGCAGAAAGGACTGGACCAGTTGGCCGCCGTCGACATAGACGCGCTTGACGCCTTCGGCCGCCAGCCGGGTCATGGTTTCCTCTGGCGTGCAGTCCCAGAAACGCACCTTGCCCGCCAGCGGCTCCGGTACCGGCTTGCCGGCGAGCTGGCGGGACAGCACCACCACCGGCCGGGTGTAATGCCAGTCGCCCATGGTGAGGATCTTCTCAAAGCTGCCCCGGCCCATGACGATCGCGCCTTTGTCCGCGATGAAATCGGTATAGCCGTGATCCTCCGCAGGATCGTCGCGCGCCAGAAGCCATTCAATGTCTCCGTCGGGACGGGCGATAAAGCCGTCCAGGCTGGTGGCAATAAAGACGTGTCCTGTAATCATCCGTTCTCCCTGGTGAATTGTCGCCGCACCGCGCGCCGACCGCTTGCCGACACGCGTCAGGCCTCGTGGGCGCGTCGCGGAAAAACCATTGTAAAGCGCGTCTTGCCATTGGCCGAGCTCACGGAGATATCGCCGCCGTGGGCTGCCATGATGGCGCGCGTGATCGGCAGCCCGAGGCCGCTGCTGTCGGATTCCGGTCGCACGCGCGACTTGTCACCCCGAAAGAACCGGTCGAACAGCGATGCGTGCAGCTCGGGCGGGATCTCCTCGCCGTCGTTCTCGACACTGATGCTCACGTTGTCCTTGCCGGCCTTCGTCACCACCACGACCTTGCCGTGAACCGGCGTGTGGCGCAACGCATTGGACAGCAGGTTGCTTAGCGCACGGCGGAGCATGAGGCGATCGCCCTCGATCGTGCCATGCCCCTGCCATTCGAGTGCGACGCCATGGTCTTCGGCCAATGCCTCATAGAAGTCGAACAGCGCGGATACCTCGCTGTCGACCGAGACGACTTCCTTGTTCGGCAGATCGAGCCCATGCTCCATCTTGGCCAGGTAAAGCATGTCGGAAACCATGCGCGCGAGCCGTTGCAGCTCCTCGGCATTCGACGCCAGGATCTCGCGATACTTGACCGCGTCGCGGGGTTGCGAGAGCGCGACCTGCGTCTGGGTCATCAGGTTCGTCAAAGGCGTGCGCAGGTCATGCGCGAGATCGGTCGAGAAATCCGAGAGTCGACGAAAATCGTCCTGCAAACGGTCGAGCATGGCGTTCAGGTCGGAAGCCAGATCCGCCATTTCCACCGGCACGGCCTCGACCGGCATTCTTTCGGACAACCTGTCGGCCGTGACGGCCTGCGCGCGCGATGCCATGGTCCGCAGCGGCAACAGGCCGCGCCGTGCCGCCCACCAGCCGAAGACACCGCTGGCCAGTGCCGCCAGCGCAATATAGAAGACCAACGACCTGCGGAACACGCGCATGAAATTCTCGTGGATCTCGGTGTCCATGGCGAGAATCACTTCCACCGGATGCCCGCCCTGCGCGTCCATGGTGGCGCGCAGGGCGCGGTATTCCTTGCCAGCAGCTTCCCAGTGGAAGTAGTCGCCCCGGTCATCGTGCTGCCGCTTCATCGCAGCGAGCGCGAGCGCGGTATCGAACCCGGGCGAAACATAGTGCGCCTGGCCCTGGGCATCCCGCACGTACACCAGCAGTCCGGCATGATGCTGGTATGCCTCAGTCAGGCGGCCAGGCAATGTCGTGGCCGGACCGAGCGCGATGGTGCGTTCCACCAGATGCATGTTGTCACGCAGCATGGTGTAGTCCTCGTCGGCAAAATGACGGCTCATGGTCGTGTCGATCAGCAGGCCAAGCCCCAGCAGCACGCACGTCGAAGACAGCGAGAACAATGCCGTCAGGCGCGTCGTGAGTGAATACCTGCGCGAGTATCTGCGCCAGTCTCTGCGCATCACGCCTCGTCCTCGGGTTCTTCGAGCACATAGCCCATGCCACGCACGGTCTGGATCAGCTTGGTCTCGAACTCGTCGTCAATCTTGGCGCGCAGGCGGCGGATGGCGACGTCGATCACATTGCTGTCGCTATCGAAATTCATGTCCCAGATCTGCGACGCGATCAGCGAGCGGGGCAGCACCTCGCCCCGGCGTCTGGCCAGCAGTTCCAGCAGCGCAAACTCCTTGCTGGTGAGCACGATCCGGCGGCCGGCCCGCGTGGCGCGCCGGCGCGCCAGGTCCAGCACCAGGTCGCCGACCTGGATGCGGTCGACCGGCTGGCTTCCCGCGCTGCGCCGCAGCAGCGTCCTGACCCGCGCGAGCAGCTCGGCAAAGGCGAACGGCTTGACCAGATAGTCATCGGCGCCGAGTTCCAGCCCCTTCACCCGATCGGCCACGCCGTCGCGCGCCGTGAGGAAGAGGACCGGCACGGGATTATCGGCAGCACGCAGGCGCTGCAAGACCCGCCAGCCGTCCAGGTCAGGCAGCATGACATCGAGGATCAACAGATCGTATTGCCCCGTCGACGCCATATGCAGGCCGTCCAGGCCATTGCGCACGAGGTCCACCACAAAACCGGCCTCCGAGAGACCGAGCCTCAGATACTCCCCGGTCTTCGCTTCATCCTCGACCACCAGCAACTTCATCGCTTCTCCCGTGAAACCTGCCCCAGGCCCGCCAGACCCGGCCAGTGCCGCCCGCCGCCGCACCGCCCGTCAGTTTACGGGCACGCCCGAACATGACGCCAACCTTACAGGAATGTAATTTTCGGGTCATTCCGAGGTTAGTCCGGGCCCTCTAACCTGTGCTCGCCGCGCCATTCCCGGGCGCCACAGACAGTATGAGAGGAATCACTGCATGCGTTCGAAGCCTTCGGCGGGTTTTATCCTGCCCAAGCCGCCTGGCATCTCCAGGCGCCGGTTCGTCCAGGGATTGGCGGCCGGTGGCGTGCTCGGAGCCCTGGGCGGATTGCCGGGCGGGGCCTGGTCGCAGCCGGACGCCACCCCGCCGCGCGCGGGCAGCGGCACCGCACCGGCCCTGCATGGCACCGAATTCGACCTCGTGGTGGAAGACGCCGCGGTCAACTTCACCGGCAAGCCGGGTGTTGCACAGACCATCAACGGGACGCTCCCCGGCCCCACCCTGCACTGGAGGAAGGGCGATACGGTCACCATCCGCGTGACCAACCGCTTGCGCGAGCCGACTTCGATCCACTGGCACGGCATCATCCTGCCATTCCAGATGGATGGCGTGCCAGGCATCAGTTTTCCCGGCATTGCGCCGGGCGAAACGTTTACGTATCGATTCAAGGTCGAGCAGGCCGGCAGCTACTGGTACCACTCCCACTCGGGATTCCAGGAAATGACGGGGGTCTATGGAAGCCTGATCATCCACGACGACCACGATCCGGTTCGCGCCGACCGCGACTACGCCGTGCTGCTGTCCGACTGGACGGACGAGGATCCCATGCGGGTACTCTCCAAGCTCAAGGTCCAGAGCGATTACTACAACTACCACCAGCCCACCGTTCTGGACTTCTTCCGTGATGTTTCGCACGACGGCATCAAGGCCGCGCTGGACAAGCGGAAGATGTGGAACCAGATGCGGATGAGCCCGACCGACCTGGCCGACCTGTCGAGCGCGACCCTCACCTACCTCATGAACGGCGTCACGCCGGCTGGCAACTGGACCGGGCTGTTCCGGCCCGGCGAAACGGTGCGGCTGCGCTTTGTCAACGGCGCCGGCAATACGTTCTACGACGTGCGCATTCCCGGCCTCAAGCTCAAGGTCGTGCAGGTCGACGGACAAAACATCGACCCGGTCACGGTCGACGAATTTCGCTTCGGCCCCGGCGAGACGTGCGACGTACTGGTGGAGCCGGTGGACGATGCCCACACGATCTTCGCGCAGTCGATGGACCGCACCGGCTATGCGCGCGGCACGCTCGCCATGAAGGAAGGCCTCGAGTCAGCCGTACCGGCGCTGGACCGGGCCGAATGGCTGACCATGGCCGACATGATGGGCAGCATGGACCATGCAGCAATGGGCCACGGCGCGATGAACCACAGTGCCATGCAGATGGACCATGGGCAGCACGGTGGCATGACGATGGATCACAGCCAGCACAACATGGCCGGCATGCCGGGCATGGCCGCCGCGGATCCGCTCAAGGTGCCGAGCACCAGGGCCAGGCATGCCAGGACCGAGTACGGCGCCAGTACCGACATGCGCGTCGACATGGCCCGCACCAATCTCGACGATCCCGGAATTGGCCTGCGCAACAACGGTCGGCGCGTCCTGACGCTGGCGGACCAGCACACCATTGGGGGCGCCATGGACGCGCGCGGACCGGGGCGCGAAGTGGAACTGCACCTGACCGGCAACATGGAGCGCTACACCTGGTCGTTCGATGGCGTGGAATTCGGCAAGTCGACACCCGTGTTCTTCAAGTATGGCGAGCGGCTGCGCGTGATCCTGCACAACGATACGATGATGACGCACCCGATGCATCTGCATGGCATGTGGAGCGAGCTCGAAGCGCCCGACGGCGCTTTCCAGGCGCGGCGGCACACCATCCCCGTACAGCCGGCGCAACGCATCAGCTTTCTTGTCACGGCCGACGCACTGGGCCGCTGGGCATGGCATTGCCACCTCATGATGCATATGGATGCGGGCATGTTCCGTGAAGTGGTGGTGGCCTGATGCGTACGCTTCCGCTGATTAATCGCGCTGGCCTGTCCAACGCCACATGCCTGGCGGCACTGATCGCGGCTTCCACGATGGCGCCGGCGTGGGCGCAGCATTCCCACGGCGAGCATGCCCCGTCGACGTCGATGGAGGCCATGGACGGCAACACCATGTCGACCATGGATGGCGGCGACATGCAGAGCATGGACGGCGGGGCGATCCAGACCATGGACGGCGCCGCCCCGCCACCGCAAACGCCACCGCAAACGCCACCGCAAACGCCGGCGCCGATGGACCATGGCGACATGAAAATGCAGGGCGGCAGCGCGCCACCCGATGCGCGCGATCCGGATGCCTATTCGGGCGGATACCAGCTCGGCGTGGGCAAATATGCCCTCGGCCAGCATCGGCAGCTGCATATGGCGGACGAGCACCTGTTTGCATCGGTGCTGGTCGACCGGCTCGAGTGGACCCACGGCAGCGACAGCAATGCCGTGGCCTACGACGCGCAAGCCTGGTTTGGCGGTACCTACAACAAGCTGGTGATCAAGGCCGAGGGCGAAGCCGAGCGCGGCAAGTTCCATGACGCGCGCACCGAGCTGCTGTGGAGCCATGCCATTGGTACCTACTGGGACACGCAGCTCGGGTTCCGTAACGACGCCGGCCATGGGCGGCCGGGACGCAACTGGGTCGCCTTCGGCGTGCAAGGCCTGGCGCCGTACTGGTTCGAGGTGGATGCCACCGGGTACGTCGGTACCGAGGGCCGTACCGCGCTGCGGCTGTCCGCGGAATACGAGTTGCTGATCACACAGCGGCTCATCCTGCAGCCGCGCCTCGAGGCCAATCTGTATGGCAAGAACGACCCCGCCACCGGCACGGGAAGCGGTCTTTCCAACGGCGCGATCGGGATCCGGTTGCGCTATGAATTCAGCCGGCAGTTCGCCCCGTACATCGGGGTCGAGCGCTACCAGACGTTCGGCAATACGGCGGACATGGTGCGCGCCTCCGGCGGCCGCAGCGGCGAGACCCGCTTTGTCGCCGGCGTGCGGCTCTGGTTCTGATTCTCACATCACCATGTTGCAAGGAAGGAAAGGAATCGTCATGACATCGTCGACCTCGGCGGCCAGGCCGCTGTTTGCCGTAGCGGCCCTGCTTGTCAGCGCTACCGTGCTGGCACACCCCAAGCTCGTCAGTACCTCGCCCGCCGCGGACGCGGAAGGTCCCCCGCCGCAGAAGATCGAACTCCAGTTTTCCGAGAACCTGGTCAAACAGTTCTCGGGCGCCAATCTCGTGATGACCGGCATGCCGGGGATGAGCGACCACCCCCCCATGAAGATCCCCGCCACCATCTCGGGCAGCGACGACCCCAGGACCATGGTCATTACGCCAAAGACGCCCCTCGTACCGGGATCCTATCGCGTGGACTGGCGCGCCGTATCGTCGGATACGCATCCCGTCACCGGCGCCGTCAACTTCAAGGTGAAGTGAGCGGATGCAGGTGGAATGGCCGATCGTCGTGGTGCGCTTTGCGCTCTACCTTGACCTGATGCTGGTGTTTGGCCTGCCACTGTTCGGGTGGTATGCGTTGCACGGCGCGGAACGGACGTCTTCGCTCGCGCGCCAGTACCTTCGGTGGACGATGGTGGCAGGCGTGACCGGCGTGCTGCTGTCGATGCTCGGCATGGTCGCGATGGCCAAGGCCATGAGCGGCGCGTCCAGCTACGCGGACCTGGACGCCGGGATACTCGAGGCAATGGTGACCGGCACCGGCTTCGGTGCCGCGTGGAGCGCGCGGCAGGCGGCGTTGCTCGTCGGCGTCCTGATCGCGCTCACGCCGCCGGGACGATCCATGCTCCGGTTTCCCCTGCTGGCCCTGGTGGGGGCGCTGGCATTGTCCACGCTGGCCTGGGCCGGCCACGGCGCGATGGACGACGACGGCGTTCGGCATGCGAGCCATCTGCTGGTCGACATCGCGCATCTGCTCGCGGCAGGCGCATGGGTCGGGGCACTGGCCGCCTTCGTCCTGCTTGGCAACGCGGCGCGGCGCGAGACGGCGCAACTACGTGTGCTGGCCCGCACCGCGGAGCGCTTTGCCACGCCCGGGACCATGATGGTGGCGACGCTGGTCGTAACCGGCGGCGCCAACTACTGGTTTATCGCCGGCATGCCCTCGATATCCGCCATGGCGACGCCGTACGGCAAGCTGCTACTTGTCAAGCTCACCCTGTTCGCGCTCATGCTTGGCATGGCGGCGACCAACCGGTATCGCCTGACGCCGAAGCTCGTCGCCGCGGTACAGACCGGCAACACGCAGGACGCGAGCCGGGCCCTGCGCAGAAGCTTGCTGTGCGAGATGGCGACGGCAACCGCGGTGCTCATGACGGTGGCGGTCCTCGGAGTCGCGTCGCCGGACGCGCAAGCCAACGCCCCTGCTGCCAGCAGCCGATAAACCATCCGTTACCGTTCGTACATAGCGGCCAACCTGGCGCCGACCTGCGCTGCTAGCATGGTTCATCCCTGATCCTGGCCGTGGGCCTTGCCATGTCCTCCCCACTTTCCACCGCATCGCGGCGACGTCTGTGCATCCCTGCCCTGCTGCTGAGCGCGGCAGCATGGACCGCACCGGTACGCGCGCAGGAAGCGCTTGTACTGGGCGGCTTGCAACGCACGGACACGGGGGGAGAAACCAGCTACGGCTATACCTACAGCTACCAGCACAACCTTGCCGAAAACTGGTATGCCTCGTTCTCGTATCTGAACGAAGGGCATGTACCGAATCATCATCGGGACGGCCACAGCATCCAGCTATGGTGGCGCTATCCGCTGGCGGGCCGCAACTTCAACCTGGCCCTCGGCGCTGGCCCCTATCGATACTTCGATACGACCGACCGCGACGACAATGGCAGCTCCGACAACCACCATGGCTGGGGCGTGCTGGCGAGCGTCGCGGCCACCTGGTACATCAACGGCGGCCCCTGGATGCTGCAAGCCCGCTACAACCGCGCGCAGACGCCCACGAGCATCAAGACCAATACCCTGTTGGTCGGCGTGGGCTACCAGCTAGACCGTGCGGACCGCGGCGGTCCGGTGGTCCCGCCGCCGACGCGCACCGACAAGGTCACGCAGAACGAGATCACGGCCTTTGTCGGCCAGACCATCGTCAATACGTTCGACTCGGAGTCATCGTTCGCCAGGGCGGTCGAGTATCGCCGCGGGCTGGCCCGCTATGCAGCGGGCACCATCAGCTACATCAACGAAGGCAAGAGCTCTGCATTGCGGCGCAACGGGGTTGCCGCGCAACTTTGGCTGGAACGGGCATTCTTTCGCGATGCATTCACGCTGGGGCTCGGCGCCGGGCCGTACTACGCGATCGATCTCAGCGAACGCGGCCGCACTGCGTCCGGAGATCCATCGCGCTGGTCGGGCCTGCTGACCATATCGGCGAGCTATCGCATCAGCTCGCACTGGCTCGGGCGCGTGTCATGGAACAGGACGGTGACCGGCTATGACCGCGACACCGATGTGTTTCTGGCCGGGGTCGGATATCGATTCTGACCGCCGGACCTCGCCTAGCCGCCCAACCCCTGCGAACGGCGATACCGGCTCGGGTCCACGCCATGAACCTGGGCAAACGCCAGCGAGAAATTGCTTCGGCTCGAATACCCCACGCGCTTGGCGATCTCTGCCACCGGCAGGGCCGTCGTGCTCAATAGCTCCTTGGCCCGCCGCAACCGCACCAGCTTGACCAGGCTCATCGGCGGCTGGCCGAAAGCGCGCTGGAACGCGTAGGCGAAGGCGGAGCGGCTCATGCCGGCGGTCACGGCGAGACTGTCGACAGTATGCGCGACGGCGGGTTGCTCGAAGATCGCGCGCAGCGCGCGGTTCAGCCTGACATCCGACATTGCGGCCAGCCACGGCAGTGGCATGGGGTCACACTCGATCCAGCGCCGCAGCGCCAGGACGAGGCACTGCTTGAGCAGTGCCTCGGTCAGAACGCGCGAGCCCACACCCGGCTGGGCCGACTCGGCCAGCAACATCGAGAACTGGTCACGCAGCCCATCCGTGCCACGAAAGCGCACCACCAGCGGTCGACCCAGCGTGACGAACGGATCCGAACCGTCCGCCAATCCGACGCGCAATGCACCGCATGCCGTTTCCACGGCGCGCTGACCCTGGCCAGCCGTCAGCGTTCTTACGGCATCCTGTGCCGGCGCGCTGCCCGGGCAAGACGCGCGCTCCATGTGCACCGGTACCGTGGAGCAGCTCTCAATACAGTATGTGATTCCCGGAGGTACGAGGACAAAGCTGTGCGGTTCAAGCTGAACCGGGGACGCGCCACGCACAGTGAGCACGCCCGTGCCCGCGAGGCAGTAATGCAGGTTTGCCGTATCGCAAGAATCGAAACGCATTCCCCAACCGATACGTATGTCGCAAACCGTGAAATGGCTTACTCCGATATCAAGTACAGCCAGCAAATGATCGAGGATCACGTGCGCAGATAAGGACGTTTCGAACATGCCGGCGATTATGGCGTCAACTTGCGCGGCGTGGGAGTCCATCGGATATTTGGACGATTCAGAACACTTTCGAGACCCCGACGTACGAGTGGAACGCTACGATTGACGCCGAATTCATCAATGCACGTTACCGATTTACCCACAGGAGGAGGCAGTGCCATGACAATCATCGGGGCATTGAGCGTTGCGCTGACCGGCGCGATGATGATGGTCGCCATCCCTGCTGACGCGCAGACCAAAGCGCGCACGCAGTACGACGGAGCCGCCGCGGCCATCGTCGATGGCAAGGGCAATATGCACGTGCCCGCCGCGTATCGCACCACCTTCCAGATGCTTGGCACCTGGGCCGTTGCCGCGGACAGCGGTGCGGGCTCGAAGGAGATGCACACCGTCTATGCCTCGCCGGGGACGATTGCGGCCTACCGGAAAGCCGGACGCTTTCCCGACGGCACCGTGCTGGTGAAGGAAGTGTTCAAGGCCACCACCAAGCCCATGACGACGGGAACGGTCAGCAGCGCCGGCACGCTGGCCGGATGGTTTGTCATGGTGAAGGATGACCTCGGTCGCTTCCCCGACAACAAGCTATGGGGCAAGGGCTGGGGCTGGGCCTGGTTCGATGCGGCAACCCCGGGCAAGACCACCTCGACCGACTATACGAAGGACTGTCAGTCGTGCCACGTACCGGCACAGGCGTCGGACTGGATCTACATCGACGGCTACCCACCGCTGCGCCGCTAGCAGACGACAGCGCATGCAGACGTCCTCTCCCGTGATCGAGGCCGTGTCGGTCGGCTGCGAACGAGACCAGCGCCAGTTGTTCGAGGGGGTGAGCTTCCGGCTGTGCGCGGGCCACATGCTGCGCGTCCGCGGTCCGAATGGTTGCGGGAAAAGCAGCCTGCTGCGCCTGCTCTGTGGCCTGGCGCAGCCGGCCGCCGGCCATGTCGAAGTGGGCGGTCAACCGCTGGCCGCGCAGCGCGGTACGCTGGCGTCCCGCTTGCTGTGGATCGGCCATGCCACCGGCATCAAGGGCCTCTTGAGCGCCGCGGAGAACCTCGCATGGCTGGGCGCACTGCACGCGCGCGCCGATTGCGCGGCCATCCCGCAGGCATTGGCGGCGATGGGCTTGCGAGGCTTCGAGGATACGCCCTGTCACACGCTATCCGCGGGACAGCAACGGCGCGTCGCGTTGGCGCGACTGTTTCTACCCGATCCGCCCGCGCTGTGGCTCCTCGATGAACCGTTCACGGCGCTGGATACCGTGGGCGCGGCGCGGCTCGAAGCGCGCATGGCGGCGCACTGCGCAGGCGGCGGCACGGTCGTCTTTACCACCCATCATGAGCTGGGCTGCCGCGCGCCAATCTATGCGGACCTCGATCTGGCGCAGTACGGAGTGTGAGCATGGTGTTTGTCCCGTTATTGCGCAGTGAGCTACGTCTGCTATGCCGCCGCCCCGGGGAGGTCGCCAATCCGCTGGTGTTCTTTGCGGTCGTCGTGGCGCTGTTTCCGCTTGCGCTGGGGCCGCAGTCCCGGCTGCTGCGGGAGGCGGCACCGGGCCTGCTGTGGATCGCCGCGCTGCTTGCCGTGCTGCTCTCGCTGGATGGTCTGTTTCGCACGGACTTCGAGGATGGGTCGCTGGAACAATGGATGCTGTCATCGCATACGCCCGCCGTGCTCGTGCTCGCCAAGGTATCGGCGCATTGGGCGTGCAGCGGGCTGGCGCTGGTGGTGCTGGCCCCCTGCCTCGCGCTGATGCTGGGCCTGCCGGCACATTGCATCCCCGCGCTGATGCTGTCCCTGCTGCTGGGCACCCCGGTGCTGAGCCTGGTCGGCGCGATCGGCGCGGCACTCACGGTGGGCTTGCGGCATGGCGGGCTATTGCTCGCCCTGTTGTGCCTGCCACTGTATATCCCGGTGCTGATTCTCGGCAGCGGTGCCTTGCAGGCAGCCATGCAGGCGCTGCCCGTGACGGGCTACCTGCTCTGGCTTGGCTGTCTCGCCATGCTGGCCGTTGCACTGGCGCCGTTCGCGATCGCCGCCGGACTCTTGCTCGGCATCGCCGAATGACGCGCCATTCCCCACGCATCGGCGGCGCCGATTGATCAGGAGCGACTCGAATGAAATGGAACTGGTTGCATAAATGGAGTTCGCCCAAATGGTTCTACGACATGAGCGGGACCTGCCTGCCGTGGCTGACGGTCGCCAGCGGCCTGCTGCTCATCATCGGACTGACATGGGGACTGGCATTCGCTCCGCCGGACTATCAGCAGGGCGACAGCTTTCGCATCATCTACATCCACGTGCCGGCGGCGCTGCTGGCGCAATCGATCTACGTCATGCTGGCGGTGGCTGGCGCGATTGGCCTGATCTGGAAGGTCAAGCTTGCCGATGTCACCCTGCGGCAGGCCGCTCCGGTCGGCGCGTGGATGACCGTCATTGCCCTGCTCACCGGCGCGGTATGGGGCAAGCCGACCTGGGGCGCCTACTGGGTATGGGATGCACGACTGACTTCCATGCTGGTCCTGCTGTTTCTCTACCTTGGGATCATCGCACTGGGTCAGGCACTGAGGCAGCGCGACAGCGCGGCGCGCGGTTGCGCGGTGCTGGCCCTGGTGGGCGTGGTCAACATCCCGATCATCAAGTACTCGGTCGAGTGGTGGAACACCTTGCACCAGCCGGCCACTTTCTCGCTCACGCACAGGGCCGCCATGCCCGCGCAGATGTGGCTGCCGCTGGTGTTCGCCGCGCTGGGCTTCTACTGTTTCTTCGCGGCGGTACTGTTTGCGCGCATGCGCCTGGAACTGCTGCGGCGCGAAGCCGGCAGCCGCTGGGTGCAAGCGGAGCTCGCGCGCCTGACCGGAGACCGCTCATGACCACGTTTGCCTGGCTTGCTTCGTTTGCCGCGTTCGCATCGTTTGACGACTGGGTCGAGATGGGCGGCCACGGTGCCTACGTGTGGAGCGCGTATGGGGCGTGCCTGCTCCTGCTGGCATGCAACGCCGTGGTGCCCGTGCTGGCGCGCCGCCGCTATCTGCGCGACGTGGTGCACCGCCGGCGTGGTCAGCATCGCCGGGGGTTGCCATGACCCCGGCGCGCAAGACACGCATGTACTGGATCCTGGCCATGGTGGGCTGCGCCGGCGCCGTCGCGGCATTGGCGCTGGCCGCCCTGCGGGAGAACATCAACCTCTTCTATACCCCGAGCCAGATCGTCGCCGGCGAGGCACCGCATGGTGCCCGCATCCGCGCCGGAGGGCTGGTCGAAGCGGGCTCGCTCGCGCGCACCGGGGACTCGCTCGCGCTGCGCTTCAACGTGACCGACGGCGTCCGCAGCATCGTGGTGCGCTATCGGGGCATCCTGCCGGACCTGTTTCGCGAAGGACAGGGCATCGTCGCGCTCGGACGGCTGGATGAGAACGGCATGCTGCAGGCCGACGAGGTGCTGGCCAAGCACGACGAGAAGTACATGCCCCCCGAAGCCATGCATGCGCTACGCCAGGCCGGCCGCGCCGGCCGTCGCGCGCCGGGCCAGCAGGAGGCCGCGCGATGATTCCGGAACTCGGACTGCTGGCGTTGATCCTGGCACTATGCCTTGCCCTGGTTCAGGCCAGCGTTCCCCTCGTCGGCGCCTGGCGCGGCGACCGGCGCTGGATGGCCCTGGCGGGGCCGGTGGCATGGGGCCAGTTCACCTTCCTGGCGTTCTCGTTCGCCTGCCTGGCCTGGGCATTCCTGAGCGACGATTTTTCCGTGGCATACGTCGCGCTGAACGCCAACAGCACGCTGCCCTGGTACTACAAGTTCAGCGCCATCTGGGGCTCGCACGAGGGGTCGCTGCTGTTGTGGGTCCTGATACTCGGCGGCTGGACCTGCGCGGTGTCGCTGCGCGGCGGTCAACTGCCGATGGCGATGCAAGCTCGCGTCATTGCCGTGATGGGCGCCATCAGCGCCGGCTTCCTGCTGTTCCTGATCGGTGCCTCCAACCCGTTCTCCCGCCTGTTGCCGAATGTGCCCATGGATGGGCGCGACCTCAATCCGCTGCTGCAGGACGTTGGCCTGATCGTTCACCCGCCCATCCTCTACATGGGCTACGTCGGCTTTTCCGTGGCATTCGCGTTTGCCATTGCGGCGCTGCTCGACGGCAGGCTCGACGCGGCGTGGGCACGCTGGTCGCGGCCATGGACTACCGCCGCCTGGTCGTTCCTCGGGGTCGGCATCGCGCTGGGCTCATGGTGGGCGTATGCGGAACTCGGCTGGGGCAGCTGGTGGTTCTGGGATCCGGTCGAGAATGCTTCGTTCATGCCGTGGCTGGTCGGCGCGGCGCTGATCCATTCGCTGGCCGCGACCGAGAAGCGCGGAGTATTCAAGGGCTGGACCGTGCTGCTGGCCATCGCCGCGTTCTCGCTGAGCCTGCTGGGCACATTCCTGGTCCGTTCGGGCGTGCTCACCTCGGTGCACGCGTTTGCCACCGATCCCGCGCGCGGGGTGTTCGTACTGGCCTTCCTGCTGGCGGTGGTGGGCGGTTCGCTGGCATTGTTCGCGCTGCGCGTGCCGATGGTCAGGAGCCATGCCAGCTTCGGGGTCTGGTCGCGCGAGACGCTGCTGCTGGTGAACAACCTGTTGCTGTCGGTGTCGGCGGCCATGATCCTGCTGGGCACGCTCTACCCGTTGATCCTCGATGCCCTGACGGGGGCAAAGCTGTCGGTCGGCCCGCCCTACTTCAATGCCATGTTCGTGCCGCTGATGGCCCTGTTGATGATCACCGCCGCCATTGGCATGCTCACGCGCTGGAAAGGCACGCCGGTACGCTGGCTGGCCCGCATGCTGGCTCCGGTCGTGGCGGGCGGCCTGCTGGTCGCGGTGGCGGCGCTAGCCCTCCATGACCGCTCGCGATGGACGCTGGCGGCGGGCTATCTGCTGGCTGCCTGGATCGTGTTGGCCGGGCTGCGCGATCTCGTCGACAAGACGCGCCACCAAGGGCTGCTGGCCGGTCTGCCGGCGTTGGGGCGCAGCTATTGGGGCATGCAGCTGGCTCACCTCGGCTTTGCCGTATGCGCGCTGGGTGTGGTGCTGACCAGCACCGGCAGTGTGGAGCGAGAGGTGCGAATGGCGCCGGGCGACGGTGCCGAACTGGCCGGCTACCGATTCGTCTTCCTCGGCACGGCACGCGTGCAAGGCCCCAACTACGTGAGCGAGCGCGGCCGCGTACGCGTCACGCGCGAGGGTCGGCCGGTGGCCGTACTGCATCCGGAGAAACGTACTTATCGGGTCCAGCAGGCCACCATGACCGAAGCGGGTATCCAGGGCGGGTTCACGCGCGACCTGTTCGTGGCGTTGGGCGAGCCGCTTGCCGGCGGCGCGTGGGCGCTGCGGGTACAGGTCAAGCCGTTTGTGCGCTGGATCTGGTTGGGCGCGCTGATGATGGCGCTGGGCGGCGGGCTGGCGGCGGCAGACCGTCGATATCGCCGCCAGGCGGCACTACGCTCGACGGCAATGGGCCTCGGCGGAGCGCGTCCATGAGACGCCTGCTATTGCTGGTGCCGCTGGCGCTGTTCGTGCTCGTCGCGATCGTGCTGTATCGCGGCCTGTTCCTGGATCCGACCCGCCTGCCGTCTGCGCTGATCGGCAAGCATTTTCCCGGCTTCTCGCTGCCCGCGTTGGAGCAGCCGTCGCGCATACTGACGCGCCAGGACCTTACGGGTCAGCCGGCGCTGGTCAATGTATGGGCGACCTGGTGCCCATCGTGCCGCCAGGAGCATGCGATGCTGACCCGGCTGGCCGACCAGGGTGTGGTGATCTACGGCGTCAACTACAAGGATGATCGCAACGCGGCGCAGGCGTGGCTGCGCACCCTGCGCAATCCCTACCGGCTGACCATCGAGGATGCGTCGGGCACGCTGGGGCTCGACCTCGGCGTATACGGCGCGCCTGAAACCTATCTGGTCGATGCGCGTGGTGTCATCCGGCAGAAGTTCATCGGTCCGATCGACGCGCGAGCCTGGCGCGAGGAGCTGGGTCCGACCTACCATGCGCTGCGCCAGGAGGCCACGCCGTGAAGCACACGCTCGTCCGCCTTCTGATCGCCTTGGCCATGGCCGTCGGACTGGCCAGCCAGGGCCGAACCGCCATCGATGCGCGCGAATTTGCCAACGCCGGCGAGCGTCAGCGCTACGAGACGCTCACCTCGACCCTGCGTTGCCCCAAATGCCAGAACCAGAGCCTGGCGGAATCGACGGCGCCAATCGCCCGCGATCTGCGCGGGGAGATCTATCGCATGCTGGAAGCTGGCTACAGCAACCAGCAGATCGTCGACTTCCTGGTCGCACGCTACGGCGACTTCGTGCGATACGACCCGGCGCTGACGTGGGGCACGGCGCTGCTATGGTTCGGCCCGCTCGCGCTGTTGCTGGCGGGCGGAGGGGCCATCGCGCTTATCGTGCGGCGCCGGCGGGGCTCGCGTCCGACTGTGGAACACGGACTTTCGGACCAGGAGCGGCATCGGCTCGCCGGCATTCTGCGCGGCGTGGAACCCTCCATCAGGCACGAACCATGACCCTGTTCTGGCTGTATGCGACATTGCTATGCGCGGCTGCCGTGGCTTTCGTCCTGTGGCCGCTGCTCCGGCGCGACCGTGCCGCCGCCGAGGCGGTGCCCCATCACCTCAACGTGGGGATCTATCACGAGCGGTTGAACGAACTGACGGCGGAACGCGATACTGGCAGGCTCGATGCGATCCAGTTCGAGGCAGAGTGCGCCGAGCTGACCCGTCAGTTGCTGGCCGACGCGCCGGCCACCGGGCACGCCGCCACCGGGCCAACAGCCGCCCTTCCCCGTCGGATCCCGCTGGTCGTGACGCTGTCGATGCCGCTGCTGGCGCTGACGTTGTACCAACATTGGGGCGCCCTGGACCAGGTCATGCTGGCACGCCAGTCGTTCGCGCACGCGCCGCCCGAGCGGGTCGAGGTCGATATCGCCGATGTCGCGACACGACTCGAAGCGCTGCTGGCCGAAACACCGGATTCCGCGGAAGGCTGGTCCCTGCTGGCTCGTGCCTATCGCAAGCAAGGTCGCGAAGCCGACGCCGCGCGCGCATCGGCGCGCGCCAGCACGCTGGCGGGACTGCCAGTGGCAGACAATATCGCGCGCGCCCGTGCGCCCGCTTCCGCCGCCGCTGCAAGATAAGCCCATCGGGAACGACCGGCGCGGGCCGACGCGCCGATGGGGGGTCATCGCGCCATACCGTGCCATACCGCGCCGGGACCGCGCTGGCGCCGCGCCGGGACCTTAGTACACATGACGACGGTCATTCTTGGCTCTTCAAGTTCTACCGGCCGCGGTACAGAATTCGAGCTCCACAATGGAGGTATCGACCATGAGCATGCGTCTGATGTTGAGAACCCTCGGTGTGGCAGCGCTGGTCTCCACCAGCGCCGTCGCGGCCGCGCACGGCGCGGGCGACGACAAGAAACTTACCACTCCCGTCAGGCAGCAGCCCACCGCACATTAGCAAGCCGTGCGCCGCGCGGCAGCGCGACCGGCGCGCGACGCGAATCGACCCCGCCAATGTTCGAATCTTCCTCATCCTCGCACGGCATTCTCGATCACCTGCTCGCCGTGCTGGATATCGGCGTGACCCATTTCTCCGTCTGCGACATCCGCAGTGGCTGGGGGGTTCACTTCGACACCTGCAAGACGGCGAGCCTGCATTACTGCCTCGCGGGCGCGGGTGCACTGGTGGTTTCCGGCTCCCCGCCCATTCGCCTTCAGCGGCATAGTTTCGTGCTGTTGCCGCCTGGCGTGCCCTATCGGCTCGAAACGGCGTCGTCGAAGCCAGTGCGTCTGGAGCACCGCGCGCGCGTGCGTGGCGTTCCCTCGCAGGAGTCCGTGCCGAGGCTGATTGCGGGCGAAGGCAGGCCGGGGCTGGAGACCGCTTGCGGTGAACTGCGCGCCGGTCTGGTCGACGGGTCGGATCTCTTTACCTCGCTCGAACGCGCCCTGGTGGTCCACTTCGACGATACAGACGGCTTGCAGGGCCAGTTCGTGCGGCTGTTGTCCGAAACCGCAAAACCTGGCATGGGTTCACGCGCACTGACGGAGGCATTGCTCAAGCAATGCCTGGTCCTGGCGTTGCGCCGCTGGATCGAGCGGGATCCGTCGCCATTGCCGTGGCTCGCCGCCATGGCCGACACGAGGCTGTGCCGCGCGCTGGTCGCCATCTTCGAAGAGCCCGCCGCCACGTACACGGTAGACAGCCTTGCACTGATGGCCGGCATGAGCCGGTCGGCCTTTGCCGCGGCATTCCGCAGCGCCTTTGGTCATTCGCCGATGAATCTCGTCAAGCTGGTGCGATTGCGGCGTGCCAGCGAGCTTCTGATCACGACCACGCTTACCGTGCGCGATATCGCCGAGCGGGTTGGATTCTCGAGTCGGACCAACTTCTCGCTCGCCTTTCACCAGCTCCACGGCATGGAACCGAGTCGGTTTCGTCGCACGTTCTCGCTGGCCGAAGCGAATCTCCAGTCCACCGGTGCCGATGCCAATGCCGGCGCCGCGGACGACGCGCCACGCGCCGCCTCCGGGGTGACACCGGTCAATGCGACCGGAAGCGCGGTCGCGCCTTGGAAGGAAACATCATGAGCCAGCCACGGAAGGCTGTGATCATCACCTGACCCTTGGGAGCGGCCGATGTCATTGATCCAGATCCGGACTGTCCAGGTCCACGACTTCGATGCCTGGCATGCATTGTGGCTAGGCTACCTGCACTTCTATGAAGTGGAGATCGACGAGCGGGTCACGCTGGCCAGTTGGGGACGCTTTCTGGACCCGGCCGAGCCGATGCATGCGGCGCTGGCGACGATGGCGGGACGCGCGGTGGGACTGGTGCATTCGATCTACCACCGCTCGGCCTGGACCATCGGGGACTACTGCTATTTGCAGGACCTGTTCGTTGCCGACGATGCGCGCGGCAGCGGCGTCGGGCGCGCGCTGATCGAGCATGTGTACGCCGAAGCCGAACGCAGCGGCGCGTGCCGCGTGTACTGGACCACGCACGAGTCCAACCACGGTGCGATGCAGCTCTATGACCGTATCGCCACGCGCGCGCCCTTTGTTCAATATCGCAAGCGACTGGCCTGACACGGCGGCCAGGCCGGAGGGTTCCATGTCCGAGATAGACTGGCTGAGTCATCTGCTGCAGATCATCACCGTCACCGGGCAGATCGAGGTGCGCTGTGTGTACGCGGCGCCATGGCGCACGGAATGGCCACAGGCGGCCGCGCGCCAGATCCCCTACCACGTGGTGCTGAAGGGCCGCGCCATGATCGAAGAGCCGGGGACAGGGATGTCCCGGGAACTGGCCGCGGGCGACATCGTGCTGTTCCCGCATGGCTCTCCTCACGTGCTGCACGACGGCAGCGGCCAGGCCCCGGCGCGCACCTCGCATCGGCGCGGCGCGGCGGGATGGCTGCTGAGCGAGAATGCCGGCCCCGGCGAACAGATGGATCTGCTGTGCGGCAGGTTCTTTATCCAGGCCCCCCACGACAGGTTGATTCGCGATTACTTCCCGTCCACGCTGGTGGTCGGCGCCTTGGGCAGTTGCGCCGATGCCGGCGCCACACCCGCTACCAATCCGCTGGCGGACCTGGTGGCGCTCATGCGCGTGGAGACCGCCGCGGACCAGCCCGGCGCTTGCGAGATGCTCAATGCACTGAGCACGGCGTTATTCACGCTGGTCTTGCGCGCGGCGACCAAGTCCGCACGAGCCGAGACAGGGCTGCTCGCGCTTGCCGGCCATCCACGGCTTGCACCGGCAGTCGCGGCCATGTTCGCCCGGCCGGCGCACCCCTGGAACCTGCATGATCTGGCCGCGCTCTGCGGCATTACGCGCGCCACGCTGATACGTGATTTCCAGGCCAGGCTGGATCGCCCGGCCCTGGATCTGCTGACGGATATCCGCATGAGCGTGGCCGCCAATGCGCTGACCAGGCCCGACCTCACCACCGGGGCGGTGGCGCGATCGGTCGGATATCTTTCCGTGCCGGCCTTTCGTCGTGCGTTTGCCCATACGATGGGGATAACACCGGCGCAATGGCGCCGGCTCGCACGCGAGCGCCAATAGCCGGCGGGCGCCACGCCCTAGCGAGCGCGGCGGATTGGTACCAACTGGCTATCGAATGCGGGACGGAACACGATGTCGAAGCGGTCGCCGAGTTCGGCCAGCCGCGGTAACAGCGCGCGCTCGACCACCACCACGTGCAGGTCGTCGGTCAGGCCTTCCGGATATTCGAGCAATTCGTATCCGCGGCGATGGCATGCCGTCTCCGCCCACGACAGATATTCGTGCAGGAAAGTCACCCATGCGGGCACCGGCGGAAACAGGTCTCCAAACCGCAGGCAAAGCTTGCCGTGCGCGTCCTGCCAGCGCCCGAACGTCGCGATACAGTTCTGCCGCGACAGGGCCAGAAAGATGCCGTACATCAACCGCAGCGACGGCACGCCACCCCGACAGCCGATGCCGTCGAGCCAGTCCTGCTCGCCATCGATGTTCTCGTACATGGCCATCACCTGCGCCACGGTCGCATCGAGCGCCATGTCCTTGAGCATGCCGCCGCTCAATAACTGCAGCAGCGCCTTGATATCGTCGTTCATCGCCATCTCGATTGGTTCCCGGATCCCATACCGACGCAATATGCGAACGATTATGACGTCGCGACGAACCGCATGAAGAAGCCACCCGAACATTTGGACGAATCGGAACCGATTCCGGACCTCGCAGTACACCGCCGAAGCTAACATCAAATCCCACCCATCATGGAAAAGTAGGAGGTGAAAAATGCGTATCCCTTTATTGCTGTCCACCGCGCTATGCAGCGCGCTCGTCGCGACCGCCGCGTTCGCCAAATCGCCCGCCGCTGACAACAGTGGACAGGCAAGGCAGCGCTATCTGCCGGAATACACGGAGTCGGGCGATCTGATCCTGCCCAAGAACTTCCATGAATGGGTGTACGTGGGCTCGCCGCTCACGCCCAATGCGCTCAATGGCGGCAAGGCCAACTTCCCCGAGTTTCACAATGTCTACATCGAACCGGGCTCGTACGAAATCTACAAGAAGACCGGCAAGTTCCCCGAAGGCACCATCTTCTTCAAGGAACTGCAACTGGTACTGCCCGGGCAGAATCCGGATGGATCGCGCACCGAGGCATCGGGCCGTGGCTATTTCCCCGGCAAGTGGAACGGCGCCGACGTGACGGTGAAGGACTCCAAGCGCTTCGCCGCCACCGGTGGCTGGGGCTACTTCAACTTCAATCACCACGAGCCCAAGGCGGCGACCGCGAAGGTCAAGCCCAATGAGGAATGCGCGTTCTGCCATCGTGCAAGCGCCAAGAAAGACGACGTCTGGACGCAGTTCTATCCGCTGCTCGACAACTGAAGTCGTCAACGCGCGTGACCGGTCGCCCATGATCCGGGTGAACCGGTCACGCGTCCGACACTGCGATACATGACGCATGGAGGCACGATGGATAGCGCAATACTGAGCCTGCTGGGTGCCTTCCTGCTCTCGCTCATCGGCTTGTTTGTCTTTATCTGGTCCTTGCGCAAGGGGCTGCTGGTGCAAGACGCCGCTGCCGCGTCCGTCGTATTCGCGCCGGGAGAATCCGGAACCGTCGACGACCCCGTGCTGAACCCGCGCGCCCGGCAGACCATGCAGGAAGCAGCCTACGGTGCGGCCTCCGCATCGCACGCGACCGAGGTCGATGCGCATATCGAGGCCGACCGCTCCAGCGCCTTCCCGGTCTTCCTGTTCGTGGCCTTCGCCTGCGTCTGGCTGCTGGTGGGATCGCTGGCGGGCCTGATCTCGTCCATCAAACTTCATGCTCCTGACTGGCTCACCGAGGCGGCGTGGCTAGGGTTCGGTCGCTTGCGCACGGTGCACCTGACCGCCGTAATCTATGGATGGTCGACCAATGCCGCGCTCGGCGTGGTCTTGTGGGTATTGCCACGTCTGCTGCGCGTGCGCCTGTGCGGCGCGGTATGGGCCATGCTCGGCGGCGCCTTGCTCAATGCCGGCGTTGCCGCCGGCGTCGGCGCGATCGCCGCCGGCTGGACCGACGGCATGGAGTTTCTCGAGATTCCATGGCAGATCGATATCTTCATTTTCGCCGGGCTGGCGCTGGTGATCGTGACCGCCCTGTTCACGCTGGTCAATCGACGCGTCGAACATCTGTATGTGAGCGTCTGGTACATGATTGCCGCCCTGCTGTGGATCGCCGTGCTGTTCGGCGTGGCCAACCTGCCCGGCGTCCATACCGGCGTGCAGCAGGCAACCACCAACTGGTGGTACGGTCATAACGCCCTGGGCTTGTGGTTCACGCCGGTCAGCGTCGGTGCCATTTACTACTTCCTGCCCAAGATCATCGGCCGGCCGGTGGTGTCGTACAACCTGTCGCTGCTGGGCTTCTGGACCCTCGCGTTCTTCTACGGACAGGTTGGCGGGCACCATCTCATCGGCGGCCCCATACCGGGCTGGCTCACCACATTGTCCATCGCGCAAAGCATCATGATGATCATCCCGGTGGCCGCCTTTGCCATCAACATGAAGCGCACCCTGCGCGGGCAGATGCACCTTGCCATCTACTCGCCCACGCTGCGGTTCATGATGTTCGGCGGGCTGATGTACCTGGCGTCGTCGCTGGAGGGCACGCTGGAGGCGCTGCGCGGCATCAACGCCGTCACCCACTTCACGCACTTCACCGTCGCGCACGCGCACCTCGGCATGTACGCCTTTGTCTCCATGGTCATGTTCGGCGCCATCTACTTCATGATGCCGCGCGTACTGGCATGGGAATGGCCCTACCCCTGGCTGATCCAGGCACATTTCTGGCTGGTCGGCATTGGTATTCTGGTCTATGTCGTCGGCCTGTCCATCGGCGGCTGGCTGCAAGGCGTGGCGATGCTGGACGCGAGCCGCAGCTTCAACGACTCGATCGTGGTGACCATCCCGTGGCTCAAGTCGCGCAGCGTCGGTGGGACCCTGATCACCGCCGGCCACCTGATATTCGTGGGCCATTTCTTCGCCATGGCGCTGCGGTTGGGAAGCCGTCGCCACAGCGCCGCCCTCTTCTGGCAACCACGCGGGGCCGCCGATGGAAAATGAGATCAAGCTGGCAGCGGGCGCGATGGTTGCGCTTGCCGTTGCCACCGGCGCACTGGTGGTCATGCCGTATATGCAGGTCAGCGACATCCGTGCTCCACAGGCGCTCAAGCCCTACACGGATCAGCAATTGCGCGGACGGGAAGTCTATGTCGCCAACGGGTGCGTGTATTGCCATAGCCAGCAGCCGCGCGATCGCTCGCTCGGCCCGGACTATGCGCGCGGCTGGGGACGTCCGTCGGTTCCCGCCGATTATGTGTACGACCGCCCCCACCTGCTCGGCACCATGCGTACCGGCCCCGATCTGTTCAACATCGGGGCGCGGCAATCCAGCCAGGACTGGCATCTCGGCCACCTCTACCAGCCACGCGCATATGCGCCCGATTCCATCATGCCCGGCTATCCGTTTCTGTTCCGGATCATGGACACCGCCAATGCGGGCGATGTCGTGGTGAAACTGCCGTCGGGCTACGCGCCGCCCGGCAAGGTGGTGGTCGCCACGCAGGACGCGCTCGATCTCGTGACGTATCTGCGGGGACTCGACCACACCTACCCCGTGCTGCCGGCGCCGGCGACCCCTTGAGATGGAGCGCAATACGCCCATGAACGCCAATTCCACTCGCCCCCATGAGGCGCAGGCGCGCGAGCCTGCCGATCCTTATGAAGCCACCCAGCCGATGCCACGGCGCGCCGCGCTCGTGACCGCGGCGGTGATTGCCGTCGGCGTGTCCTATGTATTCTTCTCCGATCCATTCGGCAGCTATATGCTCGGCGATCGCCGCACCGTTGCCGATCTCGCCGCCAGGCCTGCGACCGTCGCCGGAGGCGAGCGCGCGGACGGCAAGTCGATCTTCGGCGCCAACTGCGCGGCCTGTCACCAGGCGACCGGGATGGGCGTACCCGGCGTTTTCCCGCCCTTGGACGGATCCGAATGGGTCAATGCGGACCACCGCATCGTGATCAATATCCTGCTGCATGGCATCGATGGCGAGATCAAGGTCAAGGACACCGTCTACAAGGGCACGATGCCCTCCTTCGCCAGGCTGTCGGATGCGGAAGTCGCCGCCGTCGCAACCTATGTTCGTGCGCAGTGGTCCAACCATGCCAGCGCGGTGGATGCCGGACAGGTCGCGGCCGAGCGCCAGGGCATGATTCGCACGGCGCCGTTCGCCAGCGGCGACGAACTGCGTGCGCTGGTGGCAAAGCCGTAATGTGGCGCACCACGACAGTCACCCTCGCGGTGTGCATGATGGCCTATCTGGCAGGCGCCTGGCTGACCATGGACTTTCGCATCTGGACCGCCGAGGGTGCCAGACGGCTTGCGGTCGTGCAATCGCCGGTTGCCGCACCCGAGGTATCCGTGCATGGGCCAGGCCTCGATGCCAGCCCGATGCCAGCCCTGCTATCCGCCGGCGCGGGTGCCACCATCATGGACTTCATCTACACACGCTGCGTGACGGTCTGCTCGCAGCTGGGCGGAACATTCTCGCGTTTGCAGGCTGCCATGCAAGCCGACAGCGGCCATCGTGGTGCGCGCGTACAACTGCTCTCGGTCAGTTTTGATCTGACGCACGACCGTGCCGAGGTTCTGAAAGCATATGGCGCCGGACTGCACGCCGATCCGAGGATCTGGCGGTTTGTGGTGCCGACGCAGGCAGCGGGACTGCATGCCCTGCTCGAGCGCTACGGCGTGGTCGTCATACCGGATGGACTGGGCGGCTACGCGCATAACGCGGCGCTGCTGGTGCTCGATCGGAGCGGGCGCCTGATCCAGATCTACGATTACGAGCGATACGGCGATGCCCTCGCGCTGGCTCGTCAGCTGGCGGCGAAGCGTTAGCAGCCATGCGCAGCCTGGAACGATATGCCAGCGCACGGCGTGAAGGGATGGCCGCGGTCGTGCTGTTCTGCGCCGTGCTGCCACCCCCCATGCGTCATGCATTGGAGACGAGCATGGCGCTGCATATGCTGGTGCAGTTCCCGGTGCTGGTCCTGGCCGGCAGTCTGCTGGCCGGCCCGATGCCGCAAGCCTGGCGCAGCGGGCTGGCGCGCTGGAATGCACATGGTGTGGCCGGTCTCGCGCTGGTCACGCTGAACGCCGCACTGGGCATGGTGCCGCGCCTGCTGGACCTTGCGCCCGCCGATAGCGGTGTCGAGGTGCTGAAATGCCTCATGCTGGCGCTGTGCGGCATCGCGCTGCGCCTGTCATGGCGGCCGGCTACCATCGTGGTACAGGCGTTCTTCCTCGGCAACCTGCTCCCCATGATGGCGATCGTCGGCTCCCTGTATGTCGACGCGCCCGTGCGCCTGTGCAATCGCTATCGCCTGGACGAGCAGCTCGCGGTCGGCCACTGCCTCATCTGGCTCGCCGCAGGCACGGGCGCGCTCTGGCTCGCGCACGCGGTGCGACATCTGAGCCGCGAGGACAAGGCGTTCTTTCACGTGTAGCTGACGCATCCGCCTTGCCGCGGCATTCTGGCACGCGCTCGACATCTCTTGCGCACGGACGGGCCCTATTGCCGCACGAGGTTATACATATCGTGGCTCCGGGTGAATGACGTACCTGATGGAGCCGATATGTTTGCCGTTCGCATCGACCGCTCTGGTCCGTCCGATGTCCTGAACCGGGTCGAGGTGCCGACGCCGGACGACGGCGGCGCCGGCCAGCTCAGGCGGGCTTGCCCGCGGACGTGGCCGGAACCGCGACGGACGACATGCCCGCGGCCTGCACGGCCGCGTCTGCCTCATGCTCGTCGTCGCCGCCGGCCTGCCCCAGGTCGATCCCGGAGGTCTCGGGCAACAGCGCGGCCGACACCATCACCAGCGCGTAGCCCACGCCGGCCACCATGGCGATGCCCAATGCCAGCGTCGTGCGTCCGCTGTTGAGCCAACCCACGGCCAGCGGGAAGAACGAGCCGATCACCCGGCCCAGGTTATACGACACCCCGTAGCCCGTGGCACGCACGCTGCTCGGATACGACTCGGAGATGGTCGCACCGATGCCCGAGAACACGCCCTGCATCAGCACGCCGAGGGGGAAGCCGAGGAACAGCATCGACGTATTGGAGACCGGGATCACCATGTAGATCATGGCCATCACGAACGCGCCCGCCGCGAATGCGATATAGGTCAGGCGGCGGCCCCAGCGGTCGGTCGCATAAGCGCCTGCCACGTAGCCGACCAGCGACCCGAGGATGGTGACGGCCAGGTAGGAACTGGTGCCGAACACCGACAGCCCGCGCTCGGTCTTGAGGAACGTCGGCAGCCAGGTGGCGATGGCGTAGTAGGCCCCGAGCATGCCGCCGGACAGCAGGCTGCACAGCACCGTCTTGCGCAGCAGCGGCTTGCGGAACACGCGCGCCAGGTCCGCGCCCGGCGAAACCGTGCCACGTTCCGCACGGCTCTTGAGGAACACTTCGGGCTCCTGCAGATTGCGGCGCAGATACACCACCACCAGCGCGGGCAGAATGCCCAGGAAGAAGCAGACGCGCCACGCGACCTCGGGCTCGAACAGGTTGAACGTGATGGCGTACGCAATGGCTGCCCCGCCCCAGCCAAACGAATAGCTGCTGGCGGTAAAGCCCGAGTATTTGCCGCGATGCGCAGGGTTGCGGATCAGCTCGGTCACGAGCACCATGCACAGCGACGACTCGCCGCCGAAGCCCAGCCCTTGCAGCATGCGGAACGCCATCAGTTGCTCCGGCGAATTGGCGATGCCGCACAGAAAGCACGACACGGCAAACACGAGGATGGTCCAGCGCAGCACGCGCACCCGCCCGAAGCGATCCGCCAGCAGGCCGGCTCCGACCGCACCCACCAGCGACGACACCAGCGTCCAGGTCACGATGGCGCCCGCCATCGATTTGCTCATGCCCCACTGCGCAAGCAGCGTCGATATCAGGAACGAATAGATCATGAAGTCGAACACGTCGACCGCATGCCCGAGGAACGCCCCGTAGAATCCCTTGCGCTCGGCGCGCGACAACTCCCTGAACCAGTCCAGCATGTTCACCCTCCCCTTTTTTTGCGATATGCGTCAGATGCCTGGCGCCCGGAACGCGTAGCCCGCGTCTTCCAGCAACTGCGCAAAGCGCAGCGACGTCAGGTCGCGATAGCGGCCGGCAACGATCTGCACGCCCACGGGCAGGCCATCGCTGGCCGGGCCGATCGGCGCGACGGTCGACGGCAGCCCGCACAGGCCCGAGTGGCCCGCCCAGAACAATTGCGACGTCAGCGGCCAGGCGCGGCCGTTGACCGTGATGGAGCGCTGCCACGGCTCGCCCGCTTCGTCGAGCGGAAATGCCGTGGTGGATGCGGCCGGGCACAGCAGCACGTCATAGGTGCCAAAGAAGCGCTGCCACGCCTGCGCGAAGGATTCGCGCGCCTGCTGCAGCAGCAGCCAGTGGCGATGGCTCAGTGCCGCGCCCGTGAATTGCAGCGTGGCGTAGTCGGCGTCTTCGCTATCGGGATGGCCGGCACGCGCAACGGTCTCGGCAAACGCCGCGTCGTCCATATACAGCGATGTGGTGGCACGCAGCAGCAGAACATAGACGCGCCAGAGCTGGGCGGCGTCGAAATCGGGCCGCGCATCCCAGGCGACCTGTGCACCGGCCTGCTCCAGCCAGTGGCCGAGCCGCTCGATGGCGCCGCTGACGGTGGCATCGGTCTCGGCCAGCGGATGGCTCGGCAGCACCGCGACACGAAAGCGCTCCAGCCGCGCGAGGTCGCACGCCGGCAGATCGAGCCGCCAGGCGGCGCCTACGTCGGTGTCCGGCCCGGCGATGGCGCGCAGCACCAGTTCCAGATCGCGCGCACTGCGGGCCACGGGGCCGGCAACGTTGATGTCTTGCGCGGCAAAGCCAGGCCTGGCATTGCCATGACCGCGCAGCGGCACGATGCCGTGGCTGCTCTTGTGCGAGAACACGCCGCAGTAGTGGGCGGGGTTGCGCAGCGACGAGCCGATATCCGAACCGATATCGAAAAAGCTCATGCCGGCGCAGACGGCGGCGGCGCTGCCGCCCGAGGAACCACCCGGCGTGCGCGACAGGTCGTGCGGATTGCGCGTGGTGCCGTAGATGGCGTTGTAGGTCTGCCAGTCGCGCAGGCCCAGCGGTACGTTGGTCTTGCCGAGCAGCACGGCACCTTGCGCGCGCAGACGCTCGACCACGGCGGCATCGGCCGTGGCGCGATGCGTGCGACGCGCGGGCGCGCCGCACGTGGTCGGCCAGCCCGCCACGTCGAACGACTCCTTGACCGAAAACGGAATGCCGTCGAGCCGGCCACGCGAACGCCCGGCCTGCCGCCGCGCATCGCTCTGGGCCGCGGCATCCCGCGCGGCCTCGAAGTCGGCCAACACCATCGCGTTGACCTGGCCATGGTGGGCCTGCCATGCCGCTTGACACGCGTCCACCAGTGCCAGCGCCGTGGTGTCGCCACGCGCCAGCTGTTCAGCGGCGGCGTGCGCGGGCATCCAGCGGCAATCGGGCCAGGATGAATCGGCGGACGGCAGGTCGGGCAGCGTCAATTGGGGGCTCCAGCTTATAGGTGGTCCAACCGGCGGGCACGCCGGCTGGTTTTCGTGGTTTGGTATACTATATTCAGATTCGCGGAATTCACAAGGCAGTATTTATGCCAAGGCGAACCGGCGGGACGCCGGGGCCAGGCCGCCGAATTAGCCTCCCACGAGCGTCCCCGAGCGTCTCCGAGCCACCCCAAGCCTCCCCGAGCCGCCCAACCGCGCCATCCGGGGACCCTGCCGGGGCCATGCTGCGCCGCATTGGAGCATGGCGAGCGCACCAATATCGGCAAAACTGTATACCGTTTGGTGCATTGCGGGGTGCAATCCTCACGCGCGCGAGACCCCACGGGTCTTGCCGCGTCGAGTGGCCGCCGGGGCGAAAAGCGCGTTGCGGGCCGACTCGGTGATCGCCGTCACGCACGGATGCGTGATGCGCCGTTCGACCGAGATGGCGAAGAACTCCTCCGAGACTTCCGGCGTCGCGCCCAGCGCGCGTACATCGAATTGCTTTTCGATGTCCTTCTCCAGGACCGTGGGTCCGATAAAGATGCCGAGTCCCCGCCGCCCGAATTCCTTGGCGAGCGCACTGTCGTCGCACTCACCGACGACGCGCGGCGTCAGGGAGCGCGCCTGCAGCCAATGGCGCAGACGCTGACCCACGGCGGACTCCTCGGCCGGCATCAGCATCGGTGCGCCATCGAGGCAAGCGGGAAAGGGCTTTCGGCAGAATTCACGCAGGCGGGGCGCGGCAAAAAAGCTGATGCCGCTGCCGCCCAGCCGATGGTTGAAGGCGCGCACGCTGACGTCGGATGGTATGGGCGCATCCGCGATCACGAGGTCGAGGCGGTGCAGTGCCAGCTCGGCCAGCAGCAGGTCCAGCTTCCACTCGCGACAGACGATGCGAACAGGCTCCGGCAACTGCGTCGCGGGCTCGATCAGCCGGCAGGCGATGGTCTTTGGCACGGCGTCGGCCACGCCCACGCGAAAGTCCAGCGGTTTGCCCCGGCGCGGCGACTCGCGCACGGCCACCTCGAGTTCCGCGCCGATCGAGAAAATCGCTTCGGCGTACTCGAACACCATGCGCCCGCTATCGGTAAGCGCCAGGCCGCGACCACTCTTGGCAAACAGCGGCGTGCCAAGCGCGGCCTCGAGCGACTGAATCTGGCCACTGATGGTTTGCGGCGACAGATGCAGACGCTCGCTGGCCCGATTGACGCCACCGAGCCGAGCCACCTGATAGAAGTAGTGCAGATGCTTGTAGTTCATGAGGACCGGCCCTGATCGGTGCCTGACGTTGCAGGCGAAATCCTCCCGTTTTTTCGAACGATGGTATCCGAACAATCTGCTTTTCGCGCGCAGGTTTACCCCCTAGATTGCAGTTGTCATACGCCAGACGCCGCCAGCGCAAGGGCGAAGGCCCGGCGCGTCTTGTCCGGTCAACGGACTCGCCGAAGCGCCGCCGCCTGCGTATCCCACTCATCCACTCAGGAGACCTGCATATGGCCACGCTTCTTCTGCCTTGCGACGGATCGCCCGGCGCGTTGCTGGCGGTGCGGCATGCCATCACTCAATTCCGCCGCGGCGAGGTTCGGCGCGTCCATCTGTTGAACGTGCAGCCGCCCTTCTCCCCTTACGTGAATCGCCATGTCGACCGCGGCCTGCGCGCCGAATTCCAGCGCGAACGGTCCGACCACGAGCTTGCCGAGGCACGGCGCCTGCTGGCCGCAGCCGGCGTGCCGCATGTCGCGCACCGCGAAGTCGGCGACAAGGCGGACCGCATCGCGGAGATGGCGCGGCAACTGCACTGCGATAGGGTGCTGATCGGCACGACGCGCAAGAGCGCGCTGGTGCGTGCGGTGGAACACTCGCTTACCAGTCAGTTGCTCGAAAATTGCCCCGTACCGGTCGAGGTGATCGGCGGTGCGCCGGCCCCGCTGATCGAGCGCGTCGGTATTCCGGCCGGCGTGGGGGCCGGCCTTGCCCTGCTGCTGGCGAGCCACGCGTGAAGCCTTGCGCGCGGTCCAGTGCGCGCACGTGTCGTCAACCCGCGCCCTGCTGAGCGGCGGGCGCACCATCGGATTCTGCTCTCACCATGCTCGTTGATTCCTTCGCGACCGGCCCGATGTGGGCAGGCTTTATCGTCTTTGTGCTGGCGATGCTGGCGCTGGACCTGTTCGTATTCGGCGGCAACAAGGCGCACCGCGTGTCGGTCAGGGAGGCGGGCGCATGGGTGATCGCATGGGTCACGATGGCATGCGCCTTCGCTGGCCTGCTCTGGTGGTATCTCGACGTAAATGCCGGCCGCGAGATCGCCAACAACAAGGCGCTGGAGTTCATCACCGGCTACCTGATCGAACAGTCGCTGTCGATCGACAACATGTTCATCTTCGTGATGATCTTCACCTACTTCGCCGTGCCGCCGGAACTGCAGCGGCGCGTGCTGCTGTACGGCGTGCTGGGTGCCATCGTCATGCGTGCCGGCATGATCCTGGCCGGCGTATGGCTCGTGAGCGAGTTCGCCTGGATCCTGTACGTGTTCGGAGCCTTCCTGATGGTGACCGGCGTCAAGATGCTGATCTTCGCCGACAGGCAGCCCGACCTGGAAAAGAATCCGTTGTTGCGCTGGCTGCGCGGGCATATACGCATCACGCCGGGATTCCACGGCGAGAAGTTCTTCGTGCGGATCGACGGCCTGCGCTGGGCCACACCGATGTTCCTGGTGCTGATGATGATCGAAGCCAGCGACCTCGTCTTCGCCGTCGACAGCATTCCGGCCATCTTCGCCGTGACCACCGACCCGTTTATCGTCTTTACGTCCAATATCTTCGCGATCATGGGCCTGCGCGCGCTCTACTTCCTGCTTGCCGACATGTCCGAGCGCTTTCACCTGCTCAAGTACGGGCTGGCACTGGTGCTGATCTTCATTGGCGGCAAGATGCTGGCGGCGCCCTGGTTCCATATGCCCGTGCAGTGGTCGCTGGCCATCGTCGGCTCGGTGATCCTGCTGTCGGTCCTGCTGAGCCTCAGGTTCTCCGGACGCAAACTGCGCGAACGCGCGACCTGACGGCCGGCGGATCCCCGCGCCGTCCGTCAGGGCAACAGGGCCGGCGGGGCCGGATGAACTGGAGGGCCGGGCCGGGGACTTGATTTATTGCCTGAGGCAAACAATAATTTGCCTCAGGCAACTATCAGGACCCGCCATGTCCGCCAGGCCCTCCCCCCTCGACTCGCCCCAGCCCACCCTCGACGCGCTCTCCACCCGCGCCGAGTCCGTCCGGCGCTTCAATCGCTTCTACACCCGCCAGATCGGACTCCTGCATGAGCATCTGCTGGAGAGCGACTATTCGCTGACCGAGGCGCGCATTCTCTACGAGCTCGCGCATCGCGACGGGCTGACGAGCTCCGACCTGTGCCGGGAACTCGGGCTGAATGCCGGCTACGTGAGCCGCGTCATCGCCGGCTTCGAAAAGCGCGGCCTGATCGTCAAGAAGCGGTCGGAAGCGGATGCCCGTGTGAGCGAACTCGCACTCACCGCGTCTGGCCGCAAGACCTTCAAGCCGTTGAACCAGGCCTCGCGCAAGGAAGTCATGGCGCTGCTCGGTCAACTGACGGAAGACCAGCAGCGGCAACTGGTGGACGCCATGGCGCAGATCACCGGGCTGCTGGGCGAATCGACGCCAAGCTATGTCCTGCGATATCCGCGGCCAGGCGATATGGGTTGGATCGTCTGCAAGCAGGCGGAACTGTATGCGCACGAGTACGGGTGGAATACGGAGTTTGAAGCACTGGTCGCGGAGATCGTGGCGAAGTACCTGCGCGAGCACGACCCCGCATCGGAGCGATGCTGGATCGCGGAAAAGGACGGCAGACCGGTGGGGTCGATCTTCGTCGTGCGACACGATGCGGAGACCGCCCAGCTCCGCCTGCTCTATGTCGACGCCAGCGCGCGCGGCATGGGCATCGGCCACCGGCTGGTCGACGAATGCCTGCGTTTTGCGCGCTCCGTCGGCTACCAGCGCATGATGCTGTGGACCAACAGCGTGCTGGCCGACGCGCGGCGCATCTATGAGAAAGCCGGCTTCCGGCTGGTGGAAGAGGAAGCGCATCACAGCTTCGGCAAGGACCTGATCGGTCAGATCTGGGCCCGCGAGTTGTGAGTGCACGCTGCAGCGCTGTGTTGAAGGACTTGAGACGAGTTCCTGTCTTCCACGAGACCAACGAGCCGATGGCGCCACCTTGATTTGGCGCAAGGGCGTGCCGACGCAAGCGGACACAATGCATCAAAGTGTCCCCGGAAGCCTCCGCCATGCAGCGCATCCACTTTCTCACGCGGTTCCGTCGCGCCTGCGTCATATTGGCCCTGGGCGCCCTGGTCGCGCAGGCCGCGCTGACGGCGAGCGCGCGCCCGCCGCATACGCTGGATACGCCGCATCCGCTGGACACGCCGCACACGTCGCACACGTCGCACACGTCGCACACGTCGCACACGTCGCACACGTCGGATACACCGGATACGCCCGACAAGCCGCCCCCCGCCAGGGCGATCCCGATCCTTGTCTACCATCGTTTTGCGGCGACGGCGAAAGATGCCATGACGGTGCGCACGGCAACCTTCGAGGGGCACTTGCGGACCATCGCGCAGGCTGGCTTTGAGGTGGTGCCGCTGGCGGCGGCCCTGACCTGGTACGCCGGCGACGACGCCGCGGTGCCCGCGCATGCGGTGGCGATCTGCGTGGACGATGGCCATCGCTCCGTCCACGACGTGCTGCAGCCGCTGCTGCGCGCCCGTACCACGCCGCTGCCCGTCACCCTGTTTATCTACCCGTCGGCGATTTCCAATGCGTCGTATGCCATGACGTGGGATCAGTTGCGGGCGCTCAGGCAGGACGGCGCGTACGCGATCGAGTCCCACACCTACTGGCATCCCAATTTCCATACCGAACGTGCGCATCGCGATGCCGCCGGCTATCGCGCCTTCGTGCTGGCGCAGCTGGAAAAGGCGCGCGCGCGCATCCATGCGGAGACCGGTTCGCCCGCCACGCTGCTGGCATGGCCATTCGGCATCCACGATCGGCAGCTGGAAGCGTTTGCGGCCGAGGCCGGCCATACCGCCGCGTTTAGCCTCGATGCGCGCCCCCTCACGCGCGCCGCGCCCGTCATGGCGCTGCCGCGCTACCTGATCACGGACGCATGCGGGAACGCGTGCATGCAGCAGATCCTTCACCGCGCGGAGCGCAACGATGACTGACCGGACCCGCCGCCGCTGGCACCTCTGCGCATGGCTGGCACTGTACGGCGCGTTTGCCGTGGCCCAGCCCGGTAGCCCGCAGGCGACCGGTAACGTCGTCAGCGCCGTCGATGGTCGTCCGGTAGCGGGCGCCATCGTGACGCGCGGCGGGCGCGAGGTACGCACCGATGCCCATGGATACTTCGTGCTGCCCAGGCGCAACGATTGCGCCGACAGCACCATCCATGTGCGGGCACCAGGCTTTGGGCGCGCCGCCCTGACGCCGGGCTGCGATGCCATCGAGGTGCCGCCGGTGGCGCTGCCTCCCGTCCGGCCGAAGGCGGTCTATCTGTCCGTGTACGGCATTTCCAGCCAGACGCTGCGCGACGACGCCCTCGCGCTGCAGCACGTCACGGCGATCAATGCGCTGGTGATCGACCTCAAGGGCGACCGCGGCCTGACGCCCTATCCGAGCGCCGCACGCCACGCGGCGGGTGCCGACGGCGGCGCTATCAAGCCGCCGCCGCGCGTGCAGAATTTTGCGGCGCTGGTGAGCCAGTTGCATGCGCGCGGCCTCTACCTGATCGCCCGCATCGTGGTCTTCAAGGACGACCCGCTGGCCACGGCGCATCCGGAGTGGGCCGTGCGCGACGCGCGCGGCAACCCATGGCGCGACCGCGAGAACCTGCGGTGGATCGACCCGACCATCCGCGCGGCATGGCCGCACCAGCTCGATATCGCCGAAGAGGCGGCCCGGCTCGGCTTCGACGAAGTGCAGTTCGACTATCTGCGCTTTCCCGATGCCAGCGGGTTGCGCTTCAGCGATCCCAACACCGAAGCAAACCGCGTCGCCGCGATTACCGGCTTCCTGCAGGCGGCGCGCGAGCGGCTGCGTCCGTACAACGTGTTCCTGTCGGCCGATATCTTCGGCTATGTGTGCTGGAACCATGACGACACCGCCATCGGCCAGCAGATCGAGACGCTTGGCGCGGCGGTCGACTACATCTCTCCGATGCTCTATCCGTCAGGGTTCACCTGGGGACTGCCTGGCTGCAACCGTCCCACCGAGCATCCGGGCGAGATCGTCGGGCGTTCGCTCGCCGAAGCCAGGCGGCGTACCGGCCTGCCCGGGGTCAGGTTCCGCCCATGGCTGCAGGCGTTCCGCGACTATGCGTTCGACCGCAAGCCGTTCGAGGCCGCCGAGATTCGCGAGCAGGTGGAGGCCGCCGACGGTGCGGGCACGGACGGATGGATGCTGTGGAACCCGCGCAATCGCTATGATCCGGACGCGCTGCCTCGCTGAACGAGGCCTGTCACGCGATGGGCGGGGCGGGCACGCTTTCGTGCCGGCGCTGGGCATTGCACTGCTGCTCCTGTGCGTGGCGTGGGTGGATATGTCCACGGCCGCGGCGCTGACGCCGCGCGCCATCCGCACGCTCGACGCCGTGATCGATACGGAGATTGCCGCGGGTCACGTGCCGGGCGCGGTAATCCTGATCGGCGATGCGGACAACGTGCTGTACCGGCGCGCCGCCGGCGAGCGGGTAAGCGGTGCGCGCGCGGAAGCCATGACTCTCGACACGGTGTTCGACCTGGCTTCGCTGACCAAGCCGGTGGCGACCACCACCGCGATCCTGCAACTGGTCGAACGCGGCAGGCTGGCGCTCGACGCGCCGGCGAGCAGCGTATGGCCCGCGTTCGGGCAGCACGGCAAAGAGGCCATCACGGTGCGGCAGCTTCTGACCCACACGTCCGGCCTGCAGGCCGGCGTCTCCTCGGCGCGCGCGCTGAGGGGCGGGGCAGCCGCGCGGGCGGCGGTGCTGCGCGACGTGGTCGCCATGGCACCGCGTGCCGCTCCCGGCAGCGAGGTGATCTACAGCGATATCAACTTTGTCGTGCTCGGCGAACTGGTCGCGCGCGTGAGTGGCATGGCACTCGACGCATGGAGCGAAGCCAATATCTTCGCGCCATTGCAGATGCGTCGTACCGGCTTTCATTCCGTGGCCGCTGACACGGCGCCGACCGTCGACCAGGGCGATCCGGTGGTGCGCGGGACCGTGCAGGACCCCATCGCCGCCGCGCTGGGCGGCGTCTCCGGCAACGCCGGACTGTTCGCCACGGCGGCCGATCTGGCGATATTCGCGCGCATGCTGCTGCGGGAAGGCGCCGGCCCGGACCCGGCCGCGCCGATCCTGTCGCGCGACAGCGTGCAGCAAATGATCACACCCGCCACGCTGGAAGCGACCGGCCCCTTGCGTTCGCTCGGGTGGAGCATCGAACCGCCGCTGGTCGCCAACCGGTACCGGGGCGCGCAGGCCGGCATGATTGCGCATCTCGGCTACACCGGCACGGGACTATGGATCGATCTGGCGACGCGCCGCTACGTCATCGTCCTCAGCAGCCGCCTGTATGCCGGCGCGCATGGCGATGCGTCGCCGCTGCGCGCCAATGTTCTGGGCGCGCTCGCCAGCGACGCCGCGCCTCTGACCGCCCGCCAGGTCGCCGTGGCGGTGCCGACGATGGCGCCAGCGATCGCGCGCCAGGCCCGGTTGCCCGTAGCGCGCGGTCCCGTGCTCAGCGGCATCGACGTGCTGGCGTCCATGGACTTTGCGCCGCTGGCAGGCAAACGCATTGCCCTGGTGACCAACCGGAGCGGCTTCGACCGCTATGGGCGGCGCACCATCGACGTGCTTGCCCAGGCGCCCGGCGTGGGGCTCGTGAGAATCTTTGCGCCGGAGCATGGCCTCGATACCGACCTGGATACGCGTTTTGGCGATACGGTCGACGGGCGTACCGGCCTGCCGGTGCGCAGCCTGTACCGTGGGGAATGGGGAATTCCCAAGGGGGACCTGGCCGACGTGGACGCCCTCGTGTTCGATATCCAGGATGCCGGCGTCCGCTTCTTTACCTACATCGCGATGCTGGGCCAGGCCATGGAATCCGCCGCGGCGGCCGGCATACCGCTGTTCGTGCTCGATCGGCCGAACCCGCTCGGCGCGCGCGACGCCAGCGGACCGGTTTCCGATGCCGGGCCGCCTGCGCTGACGGCCTATCATCCGCTCGCGCTGACCCACGGCATGACCGTCGGCGAACTGGCCCGCATGTTCAATGCCGAGCGCAGTATCGGCGCGGATGTGCGCGTGATACGCATGCGCGGATACCAACGGAACATGTCGTTCGAGGACACTGGCCTGGGATGGATACCGCCCTCGCCGAATCTCCCCGATACACGCGCGCTGGCATGGTATCCCGATGTCGCACTGGTGGAAGGGGCGGCCGTCAGCGTCGGGCGCGGAACGCGGACGCCGTTTGCCGTCGTGGGCGCGCCATGGATACGGCCCGAGCCGCTGGCGTCCCTGCTGCAGTATCTCCACCCGCTGGTGACCTATACGCCGGTCCACTTTGTGCCGACCGAAGGCACGTATGCGGGCGAGCTATGCGCGGGCGTGCGGTTAGCCGAAGCGAGCCCCGCTCTCCCCCGCAAGCCAGGTCAGCTCGGTCTTGCGCTCGTGCTGGCGTTGCAGGCGCTGGATCCGGTGCGGTTTCGCATCGATGCCGTACGGGTGAGCGTGGGCTCCGATGCGGTCTGGCAAATGCTGCGCGGCCAGCGCCCGCTCGCGCAGATCCAGGCGCTGGCGGATGCGCAGGCAGCGGACTTCGCACGGCGGCGGGCGGCCTATCTGCTCTACTAAGCGCGCCGCGGGGACTGCGGCAAGGCAACGTGCCTGCCGCCGTCGCGGCTGACAGTCGTGGCGCGGTCGCCCCGGTCAGCCAGCACGGCGGTCGAGCTGTCCAAGCCGCACCACCGTCACCCCTGGCCGCAACTGGCGGAGCGAGGGCATCACCAGTACGCAGTCGTCGTACGGCGTGACCACCGGCTGGCCGTCGCGCCAGGCGATGACCTCGCCGGCCTTTGCAAAGGTTTCGAGCCCCGTATATGGCCCGGCAAAGCGAAAATCCATGCTCGCCGCGACCACCGGTTCCGTGACGCGGATCACGCGCTGCGCCGCCGGCGACGGCCGCAGCCAGCCGGCGGGCAAATCGGCGGCATCGACGATGCCGGCCTGGCGGAGGAAGCGTGCGGTGGTGTCGCGCGCAACCTCGACGGAAGCCGTCTCCCAGTGCTGGCCGCATTCGACCAGCATCGCGTTACGTGCGCTGACGGGATCGCCGAAGTCCGCGTAGTCGCGCATGCGCCGGCCTTCGGGGTGGCCTTCATCGACCACGATATCGGCCGGCGCGCCCACCGCATGAGCGAGCGCAATGCCCTTGTCGAGCGGCCCGGATACGATCAGCGGCCGGCTCTTCTCGTGCATCGAGTGCAGGTCCAGCAGCAGATCGACGGTATCGATGACAGGACGCATGGCGCGCGCCCGGCGCAATTCGGAGGAGTCGCGCGCGGCGTCGTCGAGTACGGCGGTCGTCCATACACGGTTGAAGTCCTGGTCGACAAAGCGCGACGCGTCGGGTTGCGTGGCATCGAAGCGGGCATACGCCTCGACGTTGGCGAACGACAGCGTCAGGCGGCCGCGGCGCGGACGCAGGCCGTGCGCGAGCAGGCCCGCCACGGTGATCGCGCCGCATACCTCGTTGCCGTGCGTCAAGGCGTTGACCATCACGTGCGGTCCCGGCGCGCCGCTGTCGAACGTATGCACGTACGGCACGCCGGTATTGCCTTGCGCATAGGGGCGGATATCGGGAAACTCCACCTCTACGGGGTAGGCCTCGAACGCTTGCGATGATGTCATGGGTAAATCCTGTCCTATCCTGGCTGATGACTTGATGACTTGATGACTTGATGACTTGATGACTTGATGACTTGATGACTGGGCCGATGGCGATGTCGGCGCGCGCGGCAGCGCCGATGCGCGGTTATTCGCGAATATTGGCCGCCTGCACGATGGTGCGATAGCGCCCCGTTTCCCGCTGCACGAACGCGGCAAACTCGCCCGGCGTACCCGGGCTGACATTGACACCGGCCTCGGTGAGCTTGCGGCGCACATCAGGCATGGCGAGCACCGCCTGCATCTCGGTGTTCAGGCGGTCGATCACCGCCTTCGGCGTATTGGCCGGCGCCATCAGGCCAAACCATACGCCCATGTCCACGCCCTTGAGCGCAGGGGTTTCGGCCAGTGCGGGCACGTTGGGCGCCGCGCTCGAACGCTTTGCTTCGGTCACGCCATAGGCGCGTACGCGCCCGGCCTGGATATGCGGCAGCGCCGACGACAACACCATCACCGCGAGGTCGATCTGGCCGCCGAGCAGGTCGGTCGACATGGCCGATGCGCCCTTGTACGGCACGTGCGTAATCTGGATGCCGCCCTGCTGCTTGATCAGCTCGCCGGCCAGGTTCAGCGGCGTGCCGACGCCGGAAGACGCATACGACAGCTGTCCGGGCTGCTTCTGCGCAAGCGCGATCAACGCCTTCGCATCCTTGGCGGGCAACTGCAGTTTGCCGACCAGCACCATCGGCTGGGTGCCGACGAACGTGATGGGCGCCAGGTCCTTCTCGCCGTCATAGCGTACGGCCGGGTTGGTCAGGCGCGCGATGGACACTTCGCTGCCGGAGCCGAGCAGCAGCGTGTAGCCGTCCGGGTTGGCCTTGACCACCTTCTGCGCGCCGATGGTACCGCCAGCGCCGCCGAGGTTCTCGATCACCACGCTCTGGCCAAGCCGTTTGCCGAGTTCGGGCGCGATCGACCGTGCCACCAGATCGACGCTGCCGCCGGCGGTATAGCCAACGACCAGGGAGATCGGCTTGGCGGGATAGGCATCGGCCGCGATGGCGGCGCAAGTGGTGCAGCCCAGGGTGGCGATGAATGCGGCGCGCAGCAGTGTCTTCATGATTTCTCCGGCAGGGATATTGTCGTGGTGATGCACGCCGCATGGTAGTAAGCATCATGGGCACCGGCATGCGACTTTGGCAATGGCACTTGCAGATTCGGCAATGAGACGGGATGGTGCATCGCAGGGTGGTCGCGCCATGGGCGCACCGCCGTGCCCGGACGGCATGGCACGGCGGACCTTGCCGGCCGGACCGGTGCCACTTGCCTATGCTGCGGTAGCGGCGCGCCAGAAGGCTTCCGCCAGCGGGCGCATCGGCGCGCGCGGCCGGTACAACCGGATATCGAGCGCAAGATCGGCCGAATTGCCGCCATGGCTGTCCGCTCGCACCAGGCGGCCGGCATGGAGGTCGTCGGCGACGAGCCGCGCCGGCAGCCAGGCAAGGCCCATATGCTGCCGCACCATTTCATGCACCGATTCGGCGAAATCGCTGACGGCCACGGTGTCCAGCTGGCTCGCAAGCTTGCGACGGACAATCTCCTGATTGACCATGCGGCCCATGGTCAGCGTCTCGGCGTACGCGATAAACGGGACCGGCGCCACCGCCTTGCCTCCGGCGCCTGTCCCACTGCCGCCCTTGGCGCCTTTGGCGGCGCCTGCCACCATGGTCGCGACGCCAGCCTTCGACGCGCGCGGACCATGCAGCCGGAATGCTGCCCGGCCGTTGCCATCGGCGGCGGACACGCACACGAGCCGTTCGACGCCAACGGCGTGGAACACGTAGCTCGCATCGTCGAGCCTTACCGGCATATCGTGCGGGCTATAGCACAGCAGGAAATCCGCCTGCCCCTCCGTGAATCGTTCGAGCGCGTCGTGCGTGGCATGGGTCGAGAGGCGCGTGCGAAAGCCGTCGCCGACCGGATCGCCACGCAGGGCTTTTTGCAGTCCCGCGAGCCACGCCGGCACCATCGAGCGCGCGAGCGTCTTGCCGGTGGCGATGGTGAGCGTGCTGGCGTCGGCACGATGGGCGGCGCGCAGCGCCAGCCGCGTTTCGTCGAGCGTGCGGACTGCGGTCTCGGCCGCTTCCAGAAACTGCCGGCCTTCGGCAGTCAGGCGCACGGGATAGGCGCTGCGGTCGATCAGCGGCGCCCCGGCCCAGACCTCCAGCGCCTGAATGCGCCGCCCGAACGCGGGCGGCGTCACATTGCGCAATTCGGCGGCGCGCGCGAGGCTGCCGGCCTGGGCAAGGCAGATAAAGTCTTCCAGCCAGCGGGTATGCATAGGGGATCGCGAGCGGCATTGAACGAGCTGAGAACGCGATCATAGACGAACCCGCCAGGGTGTCGCCGCCGGCACCTGGCAAGACGAGCCGAGCGGTCGGGACGGTAGCGCCGCCGGCCGACTCAAATGCGCGTTTGAACACCGCAAATCGCCACGGCGGTTGCAACCGGATAGCTTGGCGCTAGCATTACTTAACGATGACGAACAGGCGTGACAAAGATGCTAAAAAAGCGCGTCAGTCCGCCGATAGCTCATCTGCCACGGATGCGCGCGCCAGCGTAATAATTACCTGCCCCACGCCGGACACTGAACTTTCTATAATCGCCCCCACGCGCCTCGACAGCGGATCACGGTGAACACCGACACCATCTACCCTACCTCCATCCACACCACCCACGGCGCCGTGCTGCCCACGCTGCTCGCCGAAACCCTGAAGCAGCTGCCCGACCCCCTGTTGCTCAAGGACCATACGCATCGCTGGGTCTTCGTCAACGACGCCATGTGCCACCTCATGCAGGCGTCACCCGAGCAGCTGCTCGGCCATACCGATCGCGCCCTGATGGCAGCGGACCAGGCCGACGGCTATCTCGCCGCGGATCGTCAACTCCTCGCCGACGGACAGCCGCAGGCAATCAGGGAGACGTTCCAGTTCAATGGCGAGACGCGCGTGCTCCAGACCTACAAGCGGCTCATCCGCATGCCGGCGAGCGCGCACCCCTTTATCCTGGTCTGGACGCGCGACATCACCGCCGCCCAGGATATGGAAGCCGCGTTGAAGGAGAGCCTCGAGCATTATCGGTACGCGGTCGAGCTGAGCCCCCAGATACCATGGATTGCCGATCGGGACGGCCGCATCACCGAAGCGGGCCCACGCTGGATGCAGTTGACCGGCACGGAGGCAGGCAGCGCGTTGGGCGAGGGCTGGCAAGCGCAGGTACATCCTGAAGACCTGCCGCGCATCCAGGCGGCATGGGCACGGGCGCTTGCTCACGCCGAACACCTGGACGAGGAATATCGAATCCGGGTGGTGGACGGCTCGTATCGATGGTTCCGCGGCCGCGCCGCGCCCCGCTTTGACGACGCGGGCCGCGCGCAGCGCTGGTATGGCACGCTGGAAGATATCGACGACCGCAAGCTTGCCACGCTGGCCCTGGAGGAAAGCGAACGCTTTGCGCACAGCGTGCTGGAAAATAGCCCCGACAGCATTCGCGTGCTGGATTGCGCGGGCCGTCTGCAGTACATGAACGCGACCGCGGTGCGGGTGCTGCAACTGGACGACCCAGAAGGCGCCCTGGGCCGCTACTGGCCGGAGTTTCTTCCTCCCGAGTCGCGCGCCATGGCCGAGCGGACCCTGATCGACGTCAAGGCAGGCAAGACGGCACGCTTCTCGCATTCGCGCCAGCGGCGCGACGGTTCCACGCAATGGCTCGACTCGGTGGCGGTGAGCGTGCCCGGGGGCAAGGACCGGCCGCCAAAGATCCTGATCATTTCCGCCGATGTGACGGAAGCCACGGTCGCGCGGCAGCAGGCCGAGGCGGCGCAACGCAGCGTCGAGGAACTTGTGAGCCGGCTCTCCGCCGTACTGGAGAGCACCACCGACTGCGTGGTCCAGCTGGACCACGAATGGCGTCTCACCTATTTCAACCGGAATGCGGCACACGCCCTGCCCGACCGGCAGCTCGGCCTGGGACGTTTTATCTGGGACATCTTTCCGGAAGAGCGGCATGGTGTGTTCGCCCGGCACTATGAACGCGCGGTGGCCACGCGCAGCCCGGTGGTCTTCGAGCATTTCCTGAAGACGCTGCGCGCGTGGTACGAAGTCCACGTCTATCCGACCACCGACGGCCTGTCGATTTTCCTGCGCGATATCACGGCACGGAAGAGCGCCGAAGCGCAAGTGCTGGCCAACCAGGATGCGCTCTTCCACGCCGCGCGGCATGACCCGCTCACCGGTCTGGCCAACCGCATACTCTGGCGCGAACGCATCGCGCTGACCATCGCACGGTCTCAGACAACGTGGCGCGACACGGCCTCGGCCGTGCTCTACATCGACCTCGATGGCTTCAAGGAGGTGAACGACGCCTTCGGCCACCACGCCGGCGACCGGCTGCTGGGGCAGGTGGCGGACCGGCTGCTGAGCACGGTCCCGGACCATGACACCGTGGCGCGCCTCGGGGGCGACGAGTTTGTCGTGATCGTGGAGCGCGTGCCGGACGTCGAAGCCATCGCCGAGGTGGCGGCGCGCATCATCGCGCAGATGGCCACGCCGTTCTCGCTCGACCGCGAGGACGTCGCGCTGGCGGGCTGCTGCATCGGCATCGCGCGGATACCGGGAGATGGCGTCACGCCCGAAGAACTGCTGCGTGCGGCGGATATGGCGCTGCTCAGGGCCAAGGCCGCCGGGCCCGGTTCGTTCCGCTTTTATGAAGCCGAGGACGGCAACCGGGGCAGGCTGCGGCAGGAGCGCAAGCGGGCCCTGCACGGCGCGCTGGCGGGCGACCAGTTCGAATTGCATTACCAGCCTATCTATGACCTGGGCTCCGGCACCATCGCCGGTTTCGAGGCGCTGCTGCGCTGGCACCATCCCGTCCACGGCATGATCGGCCCGGCCGATTTTATTCCGCTCGCGGAGGAAACGGGGCTGATCATCCCGATCGGCGCCTGGGCGCTGCGCGCGGCCTGTCAACAGCTGGCACGGCTGCCGGACCCGCTGCGCGTCGGCGTCAACCTTTCCGCCATACAGTTCCGCGGCGGCCGGCTGGTAGAGGCGGTCCAGCAGGCCGTGACGGAAGCGGGCATCGACCCATCGCGTCTGGAGCTCGAGATTACCGAATCCGTGCTGCTCTCCAACGAGAGCGCCAACCTCGATATCCTGCGTCAGCTGCGCGCGATGGGCACCCGTATCGTCATGGATGACTTCGGCACGGGCTACTCCTCGCTCACGTATCTGCGCAGTTTCTCGTTCGACAAGATCAAGCTGGACCGCTCCTTCGTATCGGATCTGGGCAACAGCCAGGAAGCGCGGGCCATTGTGCGCGCGGTGCGCAGCCTCGGCGAGGCGTTCCGCGTGAGGACCACCGCGGAGGGGATCGAGACGGTCGAACAGTTCGACGTCGTGCGCGACGAGGGCTACGACGAAGGCCAGGGCTACCTCTTCGGCATGCCGCTATCGGCGGACGAGGCCAATGCCCTCGTGACACCGGGGCGGCGTCACGACAAGGGCTGAGGCGTGCTTGCGTGGCTGCCTGGGTTGCGGGTCAGGGCTGCGCGCGATCCCCGTAGCGCGCAAGGTAGTGCCAGACCTTCTTGAGCGCCTCCGCCTCGTGGGCGTGCTTGGCTGCCGTCGCGGCGGCGCCGATGCAGGCGGGGTCCAGCCAGCCGTCGCGGGCGATCCGCCGGGCGAGGTCGACGTAGCCGCTGCCGCGATAGCCGGGATACTGCGCCAGCGTGTCGACCGCCGCGCGAAAACCCGGATGCCATTCGAGCGCGCACGGCAGCCGTTGTGCTTGCGCGGCGATCGGCGTACCTCGATAGCAAGGATCGAGGACCAGTGCTTCCACGTCGTCGGCGAGGCGAATCGGGCCGTGGACATGTGCCTCGATGTAATCGTCCAGACGGTCGCTGCCGGGGTCGCTATCGGTGTCGCTATCGGTGTCGCTATCGGTGTCGCTATCGCTGCCGCCGCTGACCTCCCACGCTCGGGCGATCAGCGACATGCGCGCTGACACGCCGAAGTGTTCCGGCGCGAAGACGCTGTCCGGGTAGCAGAACGTACAACGCGCGAGCACCTCGGGCCGCAGACGCAGATGGGCGGAGCCGAAGCGCGGTGCGGCGCCGGTTGCGCGCCGGCGATAGTTCAGCGCGCCGTACTTGGGACGCGCTTCCGCCGGCACGCCGTCATAGGCCCCGCCGAAGATCCGGCTCTCCCACACCCACCGGTCGCCACCGGGATAGGCCGTCAGGCCGCCATTGCTGGTGCCTGTTTCGAACTGCGAGCGATAGACCCCATGCGCCGCCAGCGCCTGCAGAATGGGTACGCCCCCCACCATCCGGTCCGGATGGAAGTTAAGTGTCACCGGCAGGTCGGACGCCAGCGGCGGCCCCACGCTACGGGCGGCGACATGCGCGATCGCGCGTTGCTGCGGCGATGCTGGAGGCGGCAACCAGCTTGACATGGTATCTCCGGCGCGAGTCATTGGGCACGATTGTAGCGATGGCCAGGATGTCCGCCTATGACCGGGGCGGGCGGGCGAAGCAGGCGTCCTTCACCTTGCAGGCAGCGGCGCTCGCCACGGCCTGCGCGACGAATGGCAGTGTCATCGGGTTGCCGATCTCCTTGTGAAAAGCCACCCACAGTTCCAGCGATGGCACCTCGCGGTCCGACAGGCGCCGGTAGACGACGCCCCGGATGGGCTGCGCGGCGGCCGAAGCAGGGATCAGCGATACGGCGATACCGGCGGCGACCATCGCCATCATGGCATGATGGCGCGCGCCGTCGTGCGTGCGCGCGGGCACCACGTTGTGTTCGGCAAGCCAGGTCATGATCAGGTCGTGCGCATATTGCCCGTGGCGCCGTTCCAGCGTCGCCAGGCTCTGACCATCGAGATCGCGCACGTGCACCCTGGGCTTGGTGGCCAGTGGATGACGGGTCGGCACGGCGAGCACATATGGCTCGGACATCAGGCGCCTCGCCTGGAGCCGCGGATCGGTGACCGGTGGGCGCAGGATGGCGACATCGAGCTCATTGCGCAGCAGCGACTGCAGCATGGCTTCGGAACTGTTCTCGCGCAGCGAATAGAGTACGCCGGGCACGCGCGCCGAGAAGCGGCGCAACATGTCGGGTACCAGCTCGATGGCCGAGATTGCCGTCAGCCCGATCGCCAGATGCCCAACGTCCTCGCCGCGCCCGGCCTGAGCGGCCATCTGCCGGGCGCGGTGCTCGATATCGAACAGCTTTTCGGCTTCCGCGCGCAGGACCTGCCCGGCCGGCGTCAGCCGCACGCTGCGCTTGTTCCGCTCGAACAGTTGCGCGCCGATCTGGGCCTCGAGCTGCTTGATCTGCAAGCTCAACGGGGGTTGCGTCATGTTGAGCCGGCGCGCCGCGCGCGTGAAGTTGAGCTCGTCGGCAAGCACCAGGAAAGACGTCAGGACACGGAGTTCGAGCGGAGTATACATATACAGATCCTGTATAAGTCAGATACAGAAGTAATATTGGCAATATAACTCGCGCACCCACAGAATGTCTGCATCCGGCCACCGCAGCGCCGCGATCCACGACAACCACGCGAGACATGAACCTCCAGCATCCGCTCGACGACCGCCTGCCGGCCCTGCTCCGCAGCGGCCAGCCCCTGCGCGGCATCTTTACCGCATTGCCCAGCCCGGCCATCGTCGAGATGTGCGCGTATGCCGGCTTTACGTTTGCCATCATCGACAACGAGCACGGCGCCGCCGATCTGGAAACCACCGAACACATGCTGCGCGCGGCGCGTGCCAGCGGCATCATCCCGGTGGTGCGCTGCTTCCTCGAGGACATTCCGCGCGTGCTCGACATGGGCGCCAGCGGCGTCCAGGTGCCGATGATCGAAACCGCCGACGACGCCCGCGACCTCGTGCAACGCGTGCGCTATCCCGCGGCGGGAAGGCGTGGCAGCGCCTTCAGCGGCCGGGCCGCTGGCTACGGCGCGTTTCCCGGCGCGTCGCATACCACGCGCAGCAACGCGGGTGTGGCGCTGATCGCGATGATCGAGACGCCCGCGGGCGTGGCCAATGCCGCGGAAATTGCGGCGGTGGATGGCATCGACGCGGTGTTCGTCGGCCCCAACGATCTTGCCCATGCCATGGGTCATGGCAACGACTGGAAGGCGCCTGCCGTGGCGTCCGCCATCGAGCAGACGCTGCGCGCGGTCGAGGCCGCGGGCAAGTGCGGCGGGATCATTGCGCTGACCCCCGAGGATGAACGGCGTTATGGCGCGTTTGGCGCCCGCTACTTTGCCACCGTCGCCACCAGCGTGATCACGCAGGCGTTACGTCAGGCGGCGCAGGCTGGCGACGACAAGTCCGCCGCGAGCTTGCGCTACTAGCGACCGCATTACCACCACGGTGCCGGCGGCGGCGGGGCGACGCGCTTCGCCCGCGGCGCAGCCATCACCGTCGACGGCGGACTCCGCTGTCCCGATCGCGCAACCCTGACGACAATAATCTGGAGACACAGCATGCATTCCCCCTACCGCCGTACCCTGTGCGCCGCGCTTGCCATGGCGGGCCTGTCGCTGGCAGCCATGGCGCCGGCCGCCCACGCCGAGTCCGGCGCCCAGGCGGCTGCCGGTCACTGGCCGAACAAGCCGATCAAGTATGTGGTGCCGTTCTCGCCGGGCGGCGTGTCGGACGCCACCGCCCGTATCGTGGCCGAGGGGCTGGCGCAGCGGCTGGGCCAGCCCGTGGTCATCGACAACAAGCCGGGCGTATCGGGCATCATCGGCACCCAGTTTGTCGCGCGCGCCGAACCCGACGGCTACACGATCATGGGCGGCACCATCACCACGCACGCGGTCAACCCCTTCTTCTACAAGAAGCTGGGCTATGACCCGGTCAAGGATTTCGTGCCCGTGAACCTGGTGGGCACCGTCAGCAACGTGCTGGTGGTGGCCAACGACAGCCAGTACAAGTCGGTGGACCAGATCATTGCCGCGCTCAAGGCCAAACCCGGTTCCCTCACGTTCGGCACGGCCGGTCCCGGCAGTTCGCAGCAGTTGTCGGGCCAGCTGTTCCAGAGCATTACCGGCACGCAATTGCAGCAGATCTCGTACAAGGGCGGCGCGGCGGCGATGACCGACCTTATCGGCGGGCAGATCGACCTCGTGTTCGAGACGGTGGCCGCGGCCAAGCCGATGCTCGACGGCAAGCGTGTGCGCGCGATCGGTGTAACGTCGCGTCATGCGCTGCCAAGCCTCCCCGGCGTACCGCCGTTGGCCGACCTGGGGCTGAAGGGATTCGAGATGCAATCGTGGCAAGGCATCTTTGCGCCGGCAGGCACGCCCAGGCCGATTGTGGACCGGCTCGCCAGCGAGATTGCCGCGGTGGTGGCCACGCCCGCGGTGCAGCAACGCCTGCGTGCACTCGGCGTGGAGCCCGAAGGCAAGACCTCGGCGGACTTCTCCGCATTCCAGCGCGCCGAGGTGTCGAAGTGGGGCAAGATCATCCGCGCGGCAGGGGTGGTACCGGACTGACAGAATGTCGGCATGACGCGCTGCGGCGCGGGCCCGCATCGGCCATCGGCACGGATACGCTCCGTCGCGATGGGCGCCCGGCTCGGCGTACGCTACAAGTGGTAATGCCGCGCTGAACGCCGCGCGACACTGGCCGCCGAACGCTACCCGGCCTACAGGCCGCGCGGTAGCAGCGCCTGCACCGATTCGCGCATCACGCGCGCGATCAGTTGCTGGCGCTCGCGCGGCATGCGGGCCAGCGTGGTGGCCACGCTGATCCCCGCCACGGGATCGCCCTCGGCGTTGCGCACCGCCATCCCTACCGCCAGCGCGCCGCGCGTGGCGTGGTTGCCGATCACGGACCAGCCGCGCTCGCGCGTGGCGCGCACCAGGATGCGCATGCGGTCCGGCGTCATGCCGCCGTACTGCGCGAGCGTCGCCATATTGGCGGCGACGATTTCCGCCACGTTCTCGTCGGGCAGCGCCGCCAGCAAGGCCAGTCCCGCCGCGCCGACCCCAAGCGGCTGGCGCGTCCCCACCTGGATCACCAGTACCTGGACCGGATGCGTGCCGACATGGCGCGCCACGCACAGCGATAACGGTCCATCGCGCACGATCGCGAACGACGCATCGCCGCAGGCCGCACTGATGCGTGCCAGCACCGGCGCGATGCGCTGCGCCACCTCGGTCGACGCATGGCGCTGCGGCATGGCAGCCAGGCGCGGCCCGGTGACATAGCGAAAACGGCCGCGTTGTGCCACATAGCCCGCCTCCATCAGCGTGCCGAGCAGCCGGTACACCGTGGGGCGGCCAAGTCCGGCCACGCGGCACAGATCGACCACGCGCAAGCCGTCGCGGCCGCCGGCCAGGATCGCGTCGAGCAACGTCAGTCCCCGGCGCAAGGCCCGCACATTGTCGTCGCCGGCGTCATTGCCGGAGCCGGGGGCGGGGTCCGAGTCCGGCGTAGAAACGTCCGCCTGGCGGACGCTTCGGCTGGCAGTGCGAGAGCCCATGGGATGAGAATTTCCGTGTCGACGAGAGAGTCCGCAGTATGCCTGAGAGCCGCCAGACGGACGCCGCGACCGCAGAAAAACAGACCGGAGACAACCATGACCTTTACATCCACGCGCCGCCACCTGCTGGCGCTGTCAGCCATCGTGGCGTGCAGCCTGGCGCTGCCCGCCCTGGCCGAACCTGCCTGGCCCGCCCGCCCGGTCAAGCTGGTGGTCGGCTATGCCGCGGGTGGTGCCACCGACGTGCTGGCCCGGCTGGTGGCGGTGCGCCTGGGCGAACAGCTCGGCCAGCCGTTCGTGGTGGACAACCGCGCCGGTGCCAACAGCAACGTCGGCGCCGAGGTGGTCGCCAAGGCGCCGCCCGATGGCTACACGCTCTACGTCTACACGATCGCCAATACGATCAACGCCACGCTGTACGACAAGCTCGGCTACGACCCCGTCAAGGACTTCGAGCCGGTCGGCATGATCGCCAAGATCCCCAACGTGCTGGTGGTCAATCCGCGCCTGCCGGTCAAGACCGTGGCCGACTACATCCGCTTTGCCAAGGAGTCTTCCAGCGGCGTCACCTTTGCGTCGTCGGGGGCGGGTTCGTCGATTCACCTGTCGGGCGAGCTGTTCCGCATGCGCAGCGGCAGCAATATGCTGCACGTACCCTACCGCGGCAGCGCGCCGGCGATTACCGACCTGCTCGGCGGCCAGGTGCAGTCGATGTTCGACAACACGCCGTCCGCCCTTCCGCACGTGAAGGCTGGCCGCCTGCGCGCGATCGCCGTGACCAGCGCGCGCCGCCTGCCGTCGCTGCCCGATGTGCCGACCATCGCCGAATCGGGTTTCCCCGGCTTCGACGTGCAGTCGTGGTTTGCCATCGCGGCACCGGCCGGCACCCCGCGTGCAGTGGTGGAAAAACTCAACGCGGCACTCAACAAGGCACTTGCCGCGCCCGACGTGCGCCAGCGCATGGAGGATCTGGCCGCCACGCCGGAACCCGGTACGCCCGAGCAGCTGCGTGCCTTCATGCTGGCCGAGATCAGGCGCTGGCATGACGTGGTGCAGCAATCCGGCGTACGCGCCAACTGAAGGAGGCTCATGTTTCCCATCGATTTCTTCTGGCGCGCGGCGGACCGCTGGCCCGATCGCGTCGCCATCGACGCCCCCGACGGTACCGTCACCTATCAGGTGCTGGCCCAACGCGTGGCCGCGCTGGCGGCGCTGCTGCAGGCGCTCGACCCTACCGTGCAATCGCGCGTCGGCATCTGCGCGGGCAACTCGGCGGCGCATCTGACCGCCCTGCTTGCCGTGCTGGCGAGCGGCAAGATCTGGGTGCCGCTCAATCCCAAGAGCACGCATCCCGAATTGCGCCGCATCGTCGATGCCACCACGCCGTCGATCCTCGTGCACGACGAGGCATGCGCGCCGCTGCTCGACGGCGCGCCTGGCGCGCGTCTGCCGACCGGGCAACTGGCGGTCGCGATGGCTCCGCACATGGGCGCGTCGCGGCCCCGGCTCACGCTCGACCGCGAGGACACGCAGGCAATCAAGTTCACGGGCGGCACCACGGGCGCGCCCAAGGGCGTCATGCAGCCCTATCGTGCGTGGATCGCCAATATCGTCAACCAGATCGATGCCTGGGGTTTCGATACCGAAGACCGCTATGTGGTGGCGGCGCCGGTCACGCATGGCACCTCTACCTACGTGATGCCGATCCTGGCCCAGGGCGGTTGCCACGTGATCCTGCCCGGCAGCGGCGCCGAGGCCGTGCGCACGGCCTTTCGCGAACGTGGTGGCACGGTGGCGTTCATGCCGCCGACGCTGATCTACATGCTGATGGCGCTGCCCGACAGCTCGCGCGACGACTACCCGCATCTGCGCCGCCTCATCTATGGCGGCGCGCCGATGCCGGCCGACAAGATTCGCCAGGCCCGGGCGTTTTTCGGCCCCGTGATCGGCACCACCTATGGCCAGACCGAGGCGCCGCAACTGCTGACCGTGATGCGGCCTGAGGATTTCGACGAGCCCGCCAACCTGGCTTCGGTGGGCCGCACGACCCGGTTCAGCGAGGTCGCGATCATGGCCCCGGACGGCACCCTGCTACCCAACGGCGAGGTGGGAGAAGTGGTGGCGCGCGGGGACCTCCTGATGACCGGCTACTGGCGGTTGCCGGAACTGACCGCGCAGACCATCGTCGACGGCTGGCTCCATACCGGCGACCGCGGGCTGATCGATGCGCGCGGCTACCTGTACCTCAAGGACCGGTTGCGCGACGTGGTCATTACCGGGGGCTTCAACGTCTATCCGATCGACGTCGAGAACGCGCTCGGCCAGCATCCGTCGGTACATGAATGCACGGTGTTCGGCGTGCCGGACGACAAATGGGGCGAGGCGGTACAGGCCGCGGTGCAATTGCGCGCGGGCAGCACCGCCACCGAGCAAGAGCTGATCGCGTTCGTCCGCACGCGCCTCGGGCCGGTGCAGACGCCCAAACGTATCCATTTTCACGAGGATCTGCCGCGCTCGAATGTCGGCAAGGTGCTCAAGTCGGCCGTGCGCGAACGCGCGCTCGGCAATGCCTGCTGAAGGAGACCGCCAATGACGTCGCCACAACATCATGCCCAGCCTGCCGCCACGCGCGCCGACCGCACGCCGGTCACGCGCCTGTGCACCCATACGCTGACCAGCCTGCACTATCGCGATGCCGACCTGGTCGAAGACCTGATGGGCAAGAAGACCTTTACCGAGGTCATGCTGATGCAGATCCTCGGCCGCGAGGTGCGCCCCGTCGACATGCGCATCGCGGATGTGGTGCTGATCGTGCTGATGGAGCATGGCCTCACGCCGAGCGCGATTGCCACACGCCTGATCTACATGAGCGCTCCCGAGAACTTGCAGGGCGCGGTATCGGCCGGACTGCTGGCGGTGGGCAGTTCGTTTGTCGGCACCATGGAGAACTGCGCGCAATTGCTCGATCGCGTGCTCGCCGCGGACGATCCCGACGCCGAAGCGCTGGCGATCGCGCGGCATCACAAGGCGCTCAAAAGCCCGGTGCCGGGCTTCGGCCACCATCTGCACAAGCCCGTCGATCCACGCGCCTACAAGCTGCTGGAGATGGCACGGGCCGAGCCGGAATTGCGCGGCGAGCGGCTCGACGCGCTCGCGCGCCTGTCGGCGGCGGTCGACGCAGTGGCCGGGCGGCCGATCACCATCAACGCCACCGGCGCGGTCGCGGCCGTGCTCGGCGAGATTGGCGTGCCCACCGCGGTGATGCGTGGCTTTGCGGTGATCTCGCGCGCGGCGGGGCTGGTCGCGCATATCGTCGAGGAGCAGCAGAGCCCGTCGGGTCGCTATATCTGGGATACCGTGGAGCAGGCGATTCCTTACGTGGGCAACGCCGGCGGCGCCGCGCACGACTGACGGCCCCCTTCAGCGCGCGAACCTTGCCGGGTCGTACGGCGCCGGGTCGAGGTACGGCGTGGTGCCGTCGATCAGGTCGGCCAGCAGGCGCGCGGTCACCGGGCCGAGCGTAAAGCCCTGGTGGCCATGGCCGAAATGGAACCAGAGCCCGCGATGGCGCGGCGCGCGTCCGACCACCGGCCGCATATCGGCCACGCACGGCCGCGCGCCCATCCAGGGCTGCGGCTCGACCGGCGCGCCGAGGTCGAGCAGCGCACCCGCGTCATGTGCGGCGATCTCCAGTTGCCTGGGCGTCGGCCGCGCCTCGTGGCGGGCGAATTCCGCGCCGGTGGTCACGCGCAGGCCACGCTGCATCGGTGCCAGCACAAAGCCGCGTTCGGCCACCAGCATCGGGCGCGTCGGCATACGGGGCGCCGCATAGTGGCGGTGATATCCGCGCTTGATGAACAGCGGCATGCGGTAGCCGAGCGTGGCGGTCAGCGTCGACGCCCAGGGGCCCAGCGCGATCACGGCCTGCCCGGCGCGCAAGACGCCGTCGTCGGTACCGACGCACCAGCCGTTGCCGTCGGCGCGCAACGTGGCGGCATCGCCGCGGTGCAGGCTGCCGCCCTGACGCGCGAACAGCGACGCATAGCGCTGCACCACTTCACCGGGGTCGCTCACGGTCCACGGATCGCGCCAATGCAATGCGCCCGCGAGCGGGCCGTGGACTGCCGGTTCTTCCGCGCGGAGTGCCGCGCTGTCCAGCGTCGTCAGCGCCAGTCCATGTGCGCCGGCCACCGCCGTGGCGCGTTGCACCGCGGCCTCGAACGCCGCCTGGCTGTGATACGCCTCGAGCCAGCCGCGCTGGCTGACGAGGTCGTCGGCACCCGCCGCGGCCAGCAGCCGCTGGTGCTCGCTCAGGCAATGGGCGATCAGCGCCGCGTACGCCGTCACCGTTGCCGCGTACCGGGCGGGCGCGGACTCGCGCCAGTACCGCGTCAGCACCGGCAATAGCCGCAGCATCGCGGCGGGGTGATAGTGCACGTCGTTGCCGCGCCGGCCGATCACGCGCAGCACGCTCTTCCAGTCGCGCGGAAACGCATAAGGCTGCACCGCCTCGCGCTGGATAAAACCCGCATTGCCATAGGACGTCTCGCGGCCCGGGGCCTGGCGATCGACCAGCGCGACCTGATAGCCGCGCTCGCGCAGTGCCAGCGCCGTGGACACGCCGACCATGCCGGCGCCAAGAACGAGGATTTCACGGGACATCTGTCTGCCGGGCCAATGTTGCGATGTCTTATTCTGCCCGGATGTCGCGATGGCGGATAGATGCGATGCCCGCAATCTTTCGGATGTTGCGTTGCGATTTCAGCAATCGTCCTTTTCCGCGCCGTGCGCTCAGCCGTAGTGAGACACCGTAATGGCTTGCCGTAGCCGCTGCACAAAGGCGCGCGCCGCGGGCGGCAATTTGCGGTTGGCCAGCGTCTGCACCTCGATCTGGCGCTCGTTCATTTCCCGGTCGCGCAGCGGCACCGCCACCAGGCTGCCGGCTTCGAGCCGCCCCCGCACCGACAGTTCGCCGTAGAAGCAGAGCGCGCCGCCACCCGCGGCGGCAAAGCTGACCAGCGCATCGAGGTGGTTGCTGGAAAAGACCGTGCGGTAACGCAGATCCTGGCGGCTGCACGCGGTATCCAGCAGCTGCCGCACCGAACTGTCCTTCGGCGGCAGCGCCAGCGGATAGGCCGTGGCCTGCGCCAGCGAGAGCTGCCGTTGCGCGGCGAGCGGATGATCGGGCGCCATGATGGCCAGAATCGGCGCCGGATGGCGCAGTTCCACATGGATATCGCGCTCGGGCAGCCACGACAGCGTGACGCCGATATCGGCGTCGCCGTCGCGGATGCGGCGCGCGATCTCGCCCTGGGGACACACTTCCAGCTCGAAGTGGATACCTTCATGGCTGGCGCGGAATTCGGCGGCAAGTGCCGGCAGGAACTCGTGGGCGATGCCCTCCACGCTGGCCAGCCGCACGCGCCCGGCGCGCAGGCCGCGCAGCGCCTGGATATCGCCGGTCACACGCTCGATATCCTGTTGCGAGCGCTTGGCAAAGGCAGCCAGCAACTCGCCGGCGGCATTGGGTACGAGTCCACGCGCGCGCCGGTCGAACAGCAGGGTGTCGAGGTCGCTCTCCAGCTTGGCGATCTGGCGGCTGACCGCGGAGGGCGCCACATTGAGCTTGGCGGCGGCGTCCTTGACCGAGCCGGTGCGCACGACTTCGAGAAAATAGCGTACGGCGGTTTCCTGCAACGCCCGGTAGGACATGTCGACTCCCCAAGGAACAGCTGACCCGCGCCTGCGATGGCGAAGTCGGCCGTGATGATGGCCATCGGCGCGGACGGCATCCCTCACGGCACGCCAGTCGACCAGCTTGATTGCCGTTTTGGCAATCGAATGTTCTAAACATTGCTGCAATTCTATGCCAGTTTTGGTCGTAGCATGGGTTGTCCCCCCGGCGCGCGGCACGCGACGTCGGCCAGCGATGTTCCATTACCACCAAGTCATGCGAATTCCTGCCCTTCCCCTCCGTTCCCTGATGACCGCTGCCAGCCTGGCCGCGGTCGCCATGGCCCCGTCGATGGCCACGGCGCAAGACACCTTCCCGAGCAAGCCAATCCAGCTCGTGCTGCCGTTCCCGCCGGGCGGCGCCACCGACGCGGTGGGACGCATCGTGGCGCAGACACTGGGCGAGAAGCTTGGCAAGACCATCGTGATCGACAACCGGCCCGGTGCCGGCACCATCGTCGGCGCCAGCTATGTGGCCAAGGCCGCACCGGACGGCTATACGCTGATCGCCACCTCGGGCACCACGTTCACCGTCAATCCGGCGGTGTATCCCAAGCTGCCCTACGATCCGCAGAAGAATTTCGAGCCGATCGGCATGGTCGGTTCCACCGGCCTGATCCTGCTCGCCAACACCCAGGTGCCCATCAACAACCTCAAGGAACTCGTGAGCGCCGCCAAGGCCGCGCCGGGCAAGTACTCGTACGGGTCGTTCGGCGCCGGCACCACCGCGCACTTTGCCGGCGAAGAGCTGTTCCACCTGACCGGCATCAAGCTGCTGCACGTGCCGTACAAGGGCAGTTCGCCGGCCATGACCGACCTGATCGGCGGCCAGATTCCGTTCACGATCGACACCGTGGCGGCCGCCATTCCGCAGGTGCGCGGCGGCAAGGTCAAGGCCATCGCCGTGACCACGGCCAAGCGCTCGGCGCTGCTGCCGAACGTGCCGACCGTCGCCGAAAGCGGCTATCCGGGCATGGACGCCAGCACGTGGATCGCGGTGGCCGCGCCGCGCGGCCTGCCGCCCGAGGTGCACGCCAGGCTCGAGAAGGCGCTGGCCGAGACGGTGGCCGATCCCGCCGTGCGCAAGAAACTCAACGATGCCGGCATCGAGCCCTCGTTTGCGAGCGGCAAGCAGGTCAGCGCGATGATCGAGAAGGAAATTCCGCAGATGCGCGCGATTGCCCAGCGCGCCAATATCAAGCTCGACTGATCTCATGCCCACATCCGTACCAGACAACCTGACAGGCCTGTCCGCCGTCGAACTGCGCCGCCTGATCGGCACGCGCCAGGTTTCGCCGGTGGAATTGCTGGAAGCCTGCATCGCCCGCATCGAACGCTACAACCCGCTGATCAACGCGGTGACGGCCACCTGCTACGCGCGTGCGCGCGACGAAGCCAAGGCGGCCGAACAGGCCGTGATGCGCGGCGAGCCGCTGGGCCTGCTGCATGGCCTGCCGCTCGGCGTGAAGGACCTCGAGGCCACGGCCGGCCTGCTGACCACCTATGGCTCGCCGCTCTACCGCGGCAATGTGCCCACGCAGGACAACGTGCTGGTGAGCCGCCTGCGCCAGGCCGGGGCGGTGGTGGTCGGCAAGACCAATATTCCCGAGATGGGCGCGGGCGCCAATTCGCGCAATGCGGTGTGGGGCGCCACCGGCAATCCTTTCAACCCGAATCTCAACGCGGGCGGCTCGTCCGGTGGCTCGGCGGCGGCGCTTGCCGCCGATTTCCTGCCCGTGTGCACGGGCTCGGACACCGGTGGCTCGCTGCGTATTCCCGCCGCCAAGTGCGGCGTGGTGGGTTTTCGCCCGTCGCCGGGCCTGGTGCCGAACTCGCGCAAGCTGCTCGGCTGGACGCCGATCTCGGTGGTGGGGCCGATGGGCCGTACCGTAGCCGATGCCTGCCTGCAACTGGCGGCCAGCGCCGGTGAGTCGGCCAGCGATCCGCTCAGCTATGCGGTGGATGCGCGCGCGTTCCTGCAACCGATGCCGGTGGACCTGTCCAACCTGCGCGTGGGCTGGACCGACGACTTCGGCGCGTGCGCCGTGGACCCCGACATCCGCCGCGTGTTTCGCGCACGCATGGCTGCCATGCGGCATCTGTTCAAGCGCTGCGACGAAGTGCGCTTCGATCTCGGCGACGTGCACCGCTGCTTCGACGTACTGCGCGCGGAGAGCTTTGTCGCCTCGCTGCATGGCGCGTATCAGAACGATCCGGAAGCCCTCGGTCCCAATACGCGCGCCAACTACGAGCTGGGCGCGCGCATGTCGCTGGTGGACAGTGCCTGGGCGCAGGCCGAACAGAGCCGCATTCTGCAGCGCTTCCAGCAGGCGTACCAGGAATACGACGTGATCCTGTCGCCCACCACACCGGTCTCGCCGTTTCCGTGGACACGGCTCTATGCCGATGTGATCGACGGCCAGGCGCAGGAGAACTACTATCGGTGGCTGGCGCTGACCTATGTGGTCACGCTGACCACGCATCCGGCGCTGTCGTTGCCGTGTGGCGTCGACGAAGCCGGCATGCCGTTCGGCCTGCAGATCACGGGACCGTTCCGCGGCGATGCGCTGACGCTGGGCGTGGCGCAGGCCATGGAGTCCGCGTTTGCCGCCATGCCGAGGCTGGCGCGTCCGGTTCCGGCGCTCGATACGCTGGCGGCGGCCGAGCCGGCGCTACGTTCGATCGTGACCGCGCCGCCCGCTCTGTCGGGCATGAGCGCGGCGGGCGAAGTGTCTGCGGTATGAGCCCGGTATGAGCCCGGTATGAGCACGGTATGAGCACGATAAGCGCGCGGTCCCGGCACGGCATCGCGACGCTACAGGAAGTACACATCGCAATGCGGAGACATGATGATTGCAGGTAAGTCCGTCGAACAATGGGCGGCAAGCCATCCGTTGATCGAGCCCTTGATCGCGCTGGAGGAAGCCGCGTGGTTCAATCCGGCCGTGCGCCCGGTGGCCGAAGCGTTGCCCGACGTCGGCCTCACGCAGGCCGACGTGGCCGATGCCAGCGCGCGCCTCGCGCGCTTTGCGCCGTATCTCGCGCGCGTATTTCCCCAGACCGCGCCGACCGGCGGCATCATCGAGTCGCCGGTGCGTGCGGTCCCGCGTCTCCAGGCCGCGCTGGCCGCACGCTATGGCAATGCGCTGCCGGGGCAACTCTGGCTCAAGCTCGACAGCCACCTGCCGATCTCGGGCTCGATCAAGGCGCGCGGCGGCATCTATGAAGTCCTCAAGCACGCGGAAGACCTCGCGCTCGCGGCCGGCTGGCTTACGCCGGAAGATGACTACGCCAGACTCGACAGCGACACCGCGCGGGCGTTCTTCCGCAAGTACAGCATTGCGGTAGGCTCCACCGGCAATCTCGGCCTGTCGATCGGCATCATGAGCGCCACGCTCGGCTTTCGCGTGACGGTGCATATGTCGGCGGACGCGCGCCAATGGAAGAAGGATCGCCTGCGCGCGCACGGCGTGACCGTGGTCGAGTACGACGCCGACTACAGCGCGGCGGTGGCCGAGGGCCGGCGCCAGGCCGAGCAGGATGCCAGTTGCCACTTTATCGACGACGAAAACTCAAGGAACCTGTTCCTCGGCTACGCGGTGGCGGCGGAACGGCTGGCCACGCAGTTGCGCGACGCGGGGGTCGTGGTCGATGCCGCGCATCCGCTGTTCGTCCACCTGCCCTGCGGCGTGGGCGGCGGACCTGGCGGGGTCGCGTTTGGCCTCAAGCTGGCCTTTGGCGATGCCGTCCATTGCCTGTTTGCCGAGCCCACGCATTCGCCATGCATGCTGCTGGGCGTCTATACGGGCCTGCATGACGAGATCTCGGTGCAGGACTTCGGCATCGACAACGTGACCGCCGCGGACGGCCTGGCGGTCGGCCGCCCGTCGGGCTTTGTCGGCAAGGCCATGCAGCGCCTGATCGATGGCTACTACACCGTCAGCGATGAAGAACTCTACGCGCTGCTCGCCCTGACCGCGCAGGAAGAGGACATCCTGCTGGAGCCATCCGCGCTCGCCGGCGTGCCGGGCATGGCGCGCGTGCTGGCGCCGCAGTATGCCGACTATCGCGCGCGCATCGGCCTGGATGCCGCACTGGCCGCGCAGGCGACCCATATTGCGTGGGCGACGGGCGGCAGCATGGTGCCGGACGAGGAAATGGCGGCATACCTGGCGCGTGGCCAGCGCGTCCTCAGCGCAAACGACGGCGCGCCCGGCCGCTAGCGACAGGCCGCACGCCCCCGGCGTCCTCGCATCACGGTTGTTGTTCGGGCGGTATGTCGGCGTCTTGCGACTTCGCCGCCGTGTTCGGTCCCGCGCCGGTGCCGAATGGATCGACGGTGTTCCATAGCGAGCCGCCTGCCGGTTGCGTGTTCGCTGGTGTAGCCGGCGGCGCTTCGCCGGTCCCCCTGCGGGAACCGCCCCGGCCCGCGGTGCCGAACGTGAAGTTGCTGTCCGGCAGCAGGCCGGGCACGGAACCCTGGCGCGACACCGTGGGCGTGGTCGTCGGCGTGCTCGCGGGCGAGGCCCAGCTGCCCTTCAGCCTCGCCCCGCTGCTGGCATAGAACGTTTCCAGTTCGGCCTCGGTCCTGATGATGCGCCATACGCCCCCGTCGCACATCGCCACCGGCAGCAACGCGCGGGTCAGGCCGGGATCGGCGCCCCCCGGATTGGCGAGGCTGAGGTGTGCATGGAAGTTGTGCTGCGGGCCATGCTGGACCACCCATCGATCGCGATCGGCAAACGGTCGCAACGGATCGATCTCGCCGATGGCAAAGTTGAAGGCTTCGATATAGCTGTCCTCGATACCATGAGGCACGGGACCACGATTGCCGGACTTGTTCACAAGGTCGCCCATGTCACCGTCGCCGCAGACGCCGGATTGGCCACTGGCGAGTCGCTCCCGGAAGGCGCGCACCCCCTCCTCCAGATTCTGGTCGTCGACGTCGACCACCGAGAATTTCGTGTCCGCATTTTCGCTGTGCGGATCGAAGACGTACAAGCCGGTCAGGTGGCCGCCTTCCTCCTCGTCCGGATAGTGCCAGCGGCCTACCAGGCCATCGATATCGAGGGCCCGGGCCTGATGGAGACGCTGCGCTCCGTCCTTGCCGTAGGCCTGGTTCAGGCTGCTCGGCTTGATCGATTTGTCCTTGATCATGGCGGGCTTGGGAATCGCGCCCTCCTTCAATCGCTTGAGGGTTTCCGCGCCCGCTTCGCGGAAACTCACGGCGACATTCATGATCCGCGCCGCCTCGCCAATGGCACGCACATGGTCGGGCAGAAGATAGGTCAGGGCCACGGTCTGCTCGATGGCGGTCAAGGGGCGCGTGCGCGGATTGCCGGCGGAGTCGGCACGATCCTCCGCCAGCGCAAGGCTGATGAGCTTGCGCCTGCTCTCGCTCAGGCCCGGCGCGAGCGACGGTCGGCGTGAGCCCGCCGGCGATGCGAATGGCGTCGTCAAAGGCGACGCCACCAGCGAACCGCTGAACGGCAGCGATGCCTTGCGCCGCGTCGCGACGGACGGCAGCGTCGGCACGGACCCCCGGCGCAGCGCGCCCAGGGCATCCGGCACCGTGACATCGGCCGGCCTCGACGGCCCGCCTCCGCGCGGCACTTCACGAATCGGCTCCTGCGCGGGCCCACGCGTACCCACGCGGGTGGGCAGCTCATGAAGCGTTGAATCGACAGAGCGCCGCCGCTGCTGGCCGGCGGGGCCTGGTGACGGCTGCGACGCGTCCGCCTGAAGAGCGTGATCGACTACCGGCAAACTGTCGGACCTGCCAGGTCCGGAACGCTGAATTGGCATGAGGCTGCTACTCGCAAACGTGTGTGCATGCCGATTATCGCGATCCTGGCCCGGCGCGAACTCGCCGGCGCGAAACCATCGCGCCGCGCCCGAAGCGGAGCCGCTACTTCCGCCTGGCGACGACCGGCGTCATCGCCGGCAGCCGCCTGACGAACGCAGTGTCCTGCGCAGGGAAGGCATAGCGGTCGTCTGCCATGCCGCCGGGCACGTAGACAGGGCCGGTCATCTTGCCGAATGCTTTCATGCCCGGCTACGGCGATAAAGCAGCGCGGGTGTCGTCATTCCAGGGTGTCGGCCTTTGGCGTGGTCCGGGTGCGAGGCGCGTGGCGGCCCGTCGGTACCCGGTCCGTGCGATTCGAGCCTGAACACGCTGACGGCCTGCGCCAGCGTACTGGCCTGTTCGCGCATGGACTGCGCGGCCGCCGACGCCTCTTCCACCAGGGCGGCGTTCTGCTGGGTGACCTCGTCGATCTGCGCCACCGCCTGGTTGATCTGCTCGATGCCCGAGAACTGCTCCTCCGTGGCCGCCGTGATCTCGCCCATCAGGTCCGTTACGCGCCTGACGCCAGCTACCACCTCGCCCATCGTGGTGCCGGCCTCGCCGACCAGCCGGTTGCCATGATCGACCTTGGCCACCGAGTCGTCGATCAACACCTTGATCTCCTTCGCCGCCGCCGCGGAACGCTGGGCCAGTCCGCGCACCTCGCCCGCCACGACGGCAAAGCCGCGCCCCTGCTCGCCGGCGCGCGCGGCTTCCACCGCCGCGTTCAGGGCCAGGATATTGGTCTGGAACGCAATGCTCTCGATCACGCCGATGATGTCGGTTACCTTGCGCGAGGATGCGTTGATCGATCCCATGGTCTCGACCACCTGCGAGACCACGTCGCCGCCGCGCACCGCCACGGCCGACGCGCTCTGCGCCAGCTGATTGGCCTGTCTGGCGTTCTCCGCGTTCTGGCGAATCGTGCTGGTGAGCTCCTCGATCGACGCCGCCGTCTGCTCCAGCGCGGCGGCCTGCTCCTCGGCCCGCGACGAGAGTTCCAGATTGCCCGCGGCAATCTGGTTCGAGGCGGTGGCGATGGTGTCGGTACCGCCGCGCACATCGCCGACGATCTGAACCAGGCTTCCCTGCATGGCCGCCATCGCATTCAGCAGGCTTTCCTCGGCGGCGCCGCCCGCTGCCTGGATGGTGCTGGTGAGGTCGCCAGCCGCGATGCGATGCGCCACCTCGACCGCATACGCCGGCTCGCCGCCAAGTTGCCGCCTGATACTGCGGGAAATGACAAACGCCATGGCGAGGCCCAGCAGTATCGCCAGTCCGCCGAGGATCAGCACCTGCTTCTGCGCCTGCCGCGACAGACGCAGAATGTCCGCGCTCATGCTGGCGCTGCGCGCCGAATGATAGGCGGTCATCTTGCCGATGGTGGCCACATAATCGTCCAGGGCCGGCTCCAGCCCCGCATGCATCAGCTCGCGGACATGCGCCTCGTTGACGGCCTTTTCCTTGAATACGCGATCGCGCGCGCCCAGATAAGCGCCGCGCCTGGCCGCGATCATGGCAAAGAATTCGCGTTCCTCCCGGCTTTCGGCCATCGATTCCAGGGTCTTCTGAATCTCGCTGATTCTGGCACTGGTCTGCTTGATCTGTCCCTGGACCTGCTTTTCCCGCACGGGGTCCGTGGTCTCCACCAGAATCATGGTACGCGCACCATTGGCATTGGTGCTGGCCGCCCATTCCGAAGCCAGGCGCTCCTTCACGAGCACGTCGTTCATCATCGTGGCAATGACCTCCGAGCTGGCCTGCAGGCGCCACCAGGCGATGCCGACGATGAGCGCCAGCAGCACGAGCACAAAAAAGAATCCCGCCACCAGCCGTGTACCGACCCGTGTATCCGCCAACCTCATCAGATGCTCCTCACTATTTATCCGCTCATGTCGCACGAGCGGCAGCCCGCTGCTACCCGACCACAGATAGCCGATCACGGATTGCCGATCACGACAGCTTTGTTTTTCGAGAGACTTGGCTTTTTTTATACGCAGTAAAACTAGACCGTTTCGGGCATACCCCGGTCAATAGTTGTTTGCACGGATCAATTTTCGCGGCGCGCGGCCGTGCGCGGTCCGGGCATGGCCCGGACCGTCTGGCGTCAAGCGTGGAGAACAGAGAAAAGCGCCTTGGTCGACGCTTCGGGCGCGGATGCCGCAGGGCGGCCATCGCGCCGGCAGGATTTACGCCGTGGTGGCCAGTGCCGCCACCGCCGGTAGCGCCAGTTGTCCGAGCAGCCGCAGCGCGGTGATTTCCGCGCCGGACCAGGCTTCGATATCGGCCAGGTAGTTGAAGGTGCCGATCACGCGGCCGCCCTGGCACAGCGGCACATTGACGATGCCGCGCAGGCCCAGCCTGCGGATCACGGCGATGTCGTCGAAGACCGCGGCAAGGGCCTCGTCGCCCTCGCCGACGAACACCTCGCCGCGCTGGAGCAACTGGCGCGTCCACGGCGTATCGCCCTTCTGCTTGGTGCCGCCGACCGGATAGGAGCTCGGGTCCGACGACCACAGGCGCACGATGGTCGCGGTGTCGGCATGCCAGGCGTTGATGGTCAGCAGGCCGGGGCCGAGCACCTCGAGCGTGGCCTGCCCTACCGCATCGAAGATGGCGGCAGGGCTGTCGGCCAGCCGCAGCGCGTCGCACAGCCGGTCGACATGCGCCACCATCAGCGCGGGATTGGCGATTTCAGTGGTCACGCTACAAGTTCCGTCATGCAGTCCCGTCATTCGGCCTGGATACCCAGTTCCTTGATCAGCTTGCCGTAGCGGTCCGCATCGCGGCGCAGGATCTTGCCGAACTCGGCCGGCGTGGACGTGGAGGTTTCCACGCCGATCTTGTCCATCTGGGCCTTGACCTCGGGCAGCGTCATGACCTTGTTGATCTCGGCATTGAGGCGCTTGACCAGATCCGGCGACATGCCCTTGGGACCGAACGCGCCGTACCACACCGACAGCTCATAGCCAGGCAGCGTTTCCGCCACGGTCGGCACGTTCGGCAGCAGCGGCGAGCGCTTGGCTTCCGTCACCGCCAGCAGGCGCAGCTTGCCGGCGTTCACGTGCGGCAGCGTTTGTGTGCCGGCCGAGAACAGCAGCTGGGTCTGGCCCGCCACGAGGTCGACCACGGCCGGCGCACCGCCCTTGTAAGGCACGTGCAGCATATCCACACCGGCCATCTTGGCAAACAGCACCGCGCTCAGATGGTTGGTCGAGCCCGAACCGGCGCTGGCATAGGCGATCTTGCCCGGGTTGGCCTTGGCATAGGCGATCAGCTCCTTCACGCTGTGCACCGGTACCGATGGGTGCACCACCATCGTGTTGGTGACGTAGGCGAGCAGGCCCAGCGGCGTGAAGTCGTCCACCCCCTTGAACGGCATCTTGGGCATCAGCGCCGGGTTCATCGCGTGCGTGCTCATCGAGCCGATCAGCAACGTATAGCCATCGGGCTGCGAACGCGCGACATACGCGGAGCCGATATTGCCCGAAGCACCGGGACGGTTATCGACGATGACCGGCTGACCGAGCTGTTTGGTCAGGTGCTCGGACAGCACGCGGGCGAGGATGTCCGTGGAACCGCCTGCCGCCCAGGGCACGATCAGCGTGATCGGCTTGCTCGGATACGCGTCCGCCGCACCGGCGGCGGTGGCGACACACATGGCCAGCGCGGCGGCGCCGCGCAGCAGGCATTTGAATACGGACTTCATGATGCAACTCCCTCGTTTTCGTGCGGAACACCCCGTGCGTCCCGTCGGTTTTTGAATGAACACCCCGTTCGTTAGCGCGGCAAACCTCAGCGGCCCACCGCGTACCCCTGCATGCCGCGCGCATTGGCGCCGGCACGTAACACCAGCCGGCCGCGGCCGTCGCGCTCGCGCGTGGCGGCGGACATGCGGCCTTCCGACCAGTCCTCGCCCACGCGCACTTCATGGCCGCGTGCGCGCAGACCGTCGAGCGTGGCGGCCGGAAAACGACCCTCCACGCTGATGCGATTGAGCACGGTCTGGCGCGGCCAGAACGAGCCCGGAAAATGGTCGATATGCCAGGCCGGCGCATCGATCGCTTCCTGCAGGTTCATGCCATGCACCGCATGACGCAGGAAGAATGCCAGCGACCACTGGTCCTGCTGGTCGCCGCCCGGCGTGCCGAACGCCATATACGGCTCGCCGTCGCGCAGCGCCATCGACGGCGACAGCGTGGTGCACGGACGCTTGCCCGGTGCCAGCGAATTGGGCAGCCCCGGCTCCAGCCAGGTCATCTGCAGGCGCGTGTTGAGCGCAAACCCGAGCGACGGAATGGTCGGGCTCGACGACAGCCAGCCGCCCGACGGCGTGGCCGCCACCATGTTGCCGTGGCGGTCGATCACGTCGATATGGCAGGTATCGCCGACGAACAGTTCGCGCTCGGCCCATTCGGTCACCGGCGGCAGCGAGGCAAAGGTGGGTTCGCCCACGCCAAAACGCGTATCGGCGCTGCGCAACGTGCGCTCGGCCACGCCGAGGTCCGGCAGGCGCGGTGCCATGCCGTTGCGCAGCGTACCGGCATCGATCGCGGTGGCCGCGCGCGCGCCGATGCGCAGGGCCCGCGCGGCGAGGTACTCGGGATCGAGCAGCGCGGCCAGCTGCGACGGCACGAAGGCCGGATCGCCATACCATGCCATGCGGTCGGCCATGGCCAGCTTGGCGGCCTCGGCGATGCGGTGCACGAATTCGGTCGAGGTCGGCGCATGCGCTTCCAGCCCCGCATGCCGCAGCATGCCGAGCTGCTGCAGGAAGACCGGGCCCTGGCTCCAGATATCGCACTTGGCCACGGTATAGCGCCCGAAGTCCATCGTCACCGGCGCTTCCACGGTAGGCGCCCAGCCGGACATGTCCTCATAGCGCAGCAGGCCGGTGTGCTTTTCGCCGGTGGTATCGCGCACGTGTTCGGTGCGGCAATACGCATCGATGTCCCGCGCGACAAAGCCGCGATACCAGCAGTCGAGCGCGGCATCGATCTGCGCTTCGCGTGTATGGCCAACAGCCTGCGCAGTCTCGACGATGCGGGTATAGGTATCGGCCAGCACCGGCAGCGTGTGCAGGCTGCCGGGACGCGGCACCTTGCCGTCGGGCAGCCACGTGGCGGCCGAGCTGTGCCATTCGTCGCGGAACAGCGACTGCACCGCGAGGATGGCCTGCGATACGCGCGGCACCAGCGGAAAGCCTTCGCGCGCGTACTGGATGGCGGGCGCCAGCACCTCGGCCAGCGTCCAGGTGCCCTGGTCGCGCAGCATGGTCAGCCACGCGCCGAACGCGCCGGGCACCGTGGCGGGCATCAGGCCGATGCCGGGCATCATCTCGAGGCCCATGGCGCGCAACGCCTCCGGGTCTGCCAGCGCGGGCGCCGGGCCCTGTCCGCACACCGAGCGCATGGCGCGCTCGCGCTCGCTCCAGAACAGGATCGGTACCTCGCCGCCCGGGCCATTCAGGTGCGGCTCCACGACCTGCAGCACAAAGCCGCCGGCCACCGCCGCGTCGAAGGCGTTGCCGCCGCGCTCCAGCACGCTCATGGCGGTCTGGGTGGCCAGCCAGTGGGTGGAAGCGGCCACGCCGAACGTGCCGACGATTTCCGGGCGAGTGGTGAACATGGGCAAGAAGAAGGCGCTGTTGCAATCGCGTCAGTATAGGATTGCGCAATAACCGGCTCTCGCGATTTTCTTATCGTGGCATTACCATCTGGTTATAGTTATGCCCTCGCGCCAGCCTTTATCTGCCCCCCTTCCCGGACCACCATGCCCCTCTCGTCCGACAAACTGCTGCACAACGTGGTCTCGCGCCTGCGGCTGCGCCATCTGCCCCTGCTGCTCGCGCTGGAACGGCAACGCTCGGTGTCGCGGGTGGCGGCCGAGCTGAACCTGTCCCAGCCCGCCGTGACCAAGGCGCTGCGCGAGATCGAGGACATCTTCATGGCGCCGCTGTTCGAACGCACACGGCGCGGGCTGGAGCCTACCGCCACCGGCGTGGCCGTGCTCAATCATGCCCGCGTGGCGCTGGCGGAAGCCGAGTCGCTGGGCCGGGAGCTGACCGTGATCGACGCCGGCCTGCGCGGCCGGCTGCGTCTGGGCGTGATTCCGTACGTGTCGCGGCCCGTGCTCGACGCCGCCTGCGCCTATGGCCTGGGCCAGCAGCCGCGCGTGTCGGTACTGGTGCGCGAAGGCACCACCGATGAGCTGGTGAACGCGCTGCGCCTGCACGAACTCGACTGCGTGATCGTGCGCTCGTTCTACGTGCCGGGCGAGGATATCGTGCAGCAGCCGCTCTATCGCGAAGAGCCCGTGCTGGTGGTGCCGGCCGCCGCGGCGGCGCGGCTGTCGCGCGGAGAACTCGACTGGAAGCGCCTGGCGGAACTGGACTGGATCCTGCCGCCGCCGCATACGCCGGTGCGCCGGACCATCAATACGATGTTCGCCATCGCGGGCGTGGCGCCGCCGCTGCCGACTGTCGAGACCTATTCGATCAAGACCACGGCCACGCTGCTGCGCAGCCAGCCGGACACCATCGCCATCGTGCCCAAGTCGGTCGCGGCCGAGCTCGTCGATGGCGGCGGCGCGGCGGTCCTGCCCTATACGTTGAGCTGGGACCTGCCGCCGGTGGGCATCATGTGGCGCCGCCAGGCCGAGCAGAACGAACTGGTGGCGGCGCTGGTGGCCGAACTGCGCCGCGTGGCCGCCTGAGCGTGTCAGGACGATGCCGTCGCGGCGCCGGTTGACCGGTACCTCCCGGTCGTCCCCCAGGCGGGCCGGCGTGGACGGGGGCTACCGCGGTTTAATTCATGGTCAGCGGGTTGCCCTGCCGCAGCGCCTGCAGACGTTGTTCGGCAGCCTGCAGGTCGGCTGGATAATCGGCGTTATCGCGATGCGGATCGTAGCCGGCGGCCTCGAGCCGCGCCAGCTCGTTCTGGACCTCGGCGCGCGTAAGCGGATGGTTGCCGCCGATGTCCTGCGCGTGCGCCATGGCGCCACCGACGGCGAGCATGGTAGCGGCAAACATGCGGAAAAGCGAAGGGATCTGCATGAGGGACTCCTGGAGTGGATCGTTGGTAAAGGACAGCGTCTTGCGCCGGGCCGCGACTACCGCGCGCCGGCTGCGGGGCGCCTTGGGTCGAGCGCCTTGGGTCGAGCGCCTAGGGTCTAGCGCCATCTACGTTGCCATCTGCGCCGCATACGGCCGCCGCATACCCGGTATACGCCGCCGCCCGCGCATCTATTCCCAGCATGGCAAACCCTCGCCGCCTGACTTGCGGCCGCGCACGGCGATTGCGCCGGTGCCGGTTCAGTCGCCTTATACTTGCGCATGGCCTACGACCTCACCGACAAGCTCGTGATCGGCATTTCCTCGCGGGCGCTGTTCGACCTGGAACTGGAGAACGGCATCTACCGCAACGAGGGAGTCGCCGCCTATTCGGCGTACCAGCGCGCGCACGAAGACGAACCGCTGCGACCGGGCACCGCCTACCCGCTGGTACGCGCGCTGCTGGAACTCAACGACACCATTCCGGGCCGGCGCCTGGTCGAGGTGGTGGTGATCTCGCGCAATTCGCCCGATACCGGCCTGCGCGCCTTCAATGCCATCGAGGCCAGCAAGCTCGATATCACGCGCGCGGCGTTCACCGGCGGCGAAGCCATCGCGCGCTACCTGCAAGCCTTCAAGGTGGACCTGTTTCTCTCGCGCGATGCCTCCGATGTGCAGGCCGCGATCGACGGCGGCGTGGCCGCCGCGCAGCTCTATGACGTGCCGCCCGACTACCAGGCCCCGGCGGGACAGATCCGCATTGCCTTCGATGGCGATGCCGTGCTGTTTTCCGCGGAGTCGGAACGCATCTACAAGCAGAAGGGACTCGAGGCGTTTATCCGGCATGAGCAGCGCCATCGGCACAAGGCCATGACCGAGGGCCCGTTCGCCAAGCTGCTGCTGCGGCTGGCGGAGATCCAGCAGCATTTTGCGCCGGGCGCGTGCCCGGTGCGCATCGCCATCGTGACCGCGCGCAACAGTCCCGCGCATACGCGCGTCATCCATACGCTGCGCGCGTGGAACGTGGCCATCGACGAGGCGTTCTTCCTCGGCGGCCTGGCCAAGGACCAGGTGCTGCGCGCCTTCGGCGCGCATATGTTCTTCGACGACCAGGAATTTCACGTGCAAAGCGCGGCCGTGGTGGTACCGTCGGGGCATGTCCCCTACAAGGGCGGACCGTTGCTGAAGGCGGTGAAGACCCCCGCCGCGCGCAAGCGCCCGGCCGTGCCCCGCGTCGACGGCAACGCCAAGGTGGCCACGGTTGCAAGGGGGGCCAAAGGAGCGGACAAGGTCGTGGGCAAGGTCGTGGGCAGGGACGGCAAGGTGGGCGAGAGCGCATGAAGCCGGTCGCGCTCTATCTGCTGACCGCGCTCGCGGAAATCGTCGGCTGCTACCTGCCCTACCTGTGGCTACGCCAGGGCGCCGGCGCCTGGGTACTGGTGCCGGGCGCGGCCTCGCTCGCGGTATTCGCGTGGCTGCTCACCCTGCATCCGGACGCCTCGGGCCGCGTCTATGCCGCGTACGGTGGCGTCTATATCGCAGTGGCGATCTGCTGGCTGTGGCTGGTCGATGGCGTGCGGCCGACGCCGTGGGATCTTGCCGGCGTAGCGGTAGCGCTGGCCGGCATGGCCGTCATCGTGTTTCAGCCGCGCTGAGCGGCGAGCGCCCTGGCGGCGAGGTCCCGCGCGCCGGGCCGTCCGTGGCCCGCCACCGCTCCCGGTCCGCCCGATTCACCCGGGACGCCCGACTCCCCACGGCCAGCCGATTCCCCACGGCTACCCGATTCACCAGGGCTACCCGATTCACCACAGCCGCCCGGTGCGCCCGCGCCCCACAGCAAGCCGCGGTCGACCTCGGCGAGCGACGTCACCCCCAGCATCGCCATATTGCGCGAGATCTCCTGCTTCATCAGCACGATCGCCTGCCGCACTCCCGGCAGGCCGGATACGGCCGCGGCATAGCAGAACGGCCGCCCGACAAAGACAAAACGTGCGCCGAGCGCCAGCGCCTTGAGCGCATCGGTACCGCGGCGCACCCCGCTGTCGAGCATCACCGGTACCTCGGGACACGCCGCCACGATCCGCGGCAGCACGTGCAGCGGCGCCACCGCGCCGTCGAGCTGGCGGCCGCCATGGTTGGACACGATGACACCGTCGGCGCCGGCGTCCACCGCGATGCGTGCATCGCGCGCATCGAGAATGCCCTTGATCACCAGCGTGCCGGGCCACAGTGCGCGGATCTGGGCAAAGTGGCGCCAGTTCAGGTGACCGCGATCGGAAAAATCGCGCTGCACGTTGGGCGACAGGATCGGCGCGCCCCGGCGCGCGTAGTTGTTCTCGAAATGCGGCATGCCGTGCCGCAGCAGCGTGCGCAGGAACGTGCCGAACAGCCAGCGCGGATGGGTCAGCCCCTCCCAGGCCAGCCGCACGCTCGGCCGCAGCGGTGCCGAGAAGCCGGCGCGCGCATAGTTCTCGCGATTGGGCGGCACCGGGGTGTCGACAGTGATTACCAGCGTGCGATAGCCGGCCTGCTTCACGCGCTCGATCAGCGCGACGATATTGGCTTCGTCGCCGGGCAGATAGGCCTGGAACCATGCCTCCGGGTTGGTCTGCACGATCTGTTCGAGCGGGATCAGCGACGACCCGCTCATGATCATCGGCACGTTCTCCTGCGCGGCGGCCTGCGCCAGCACGAGATCGCCGCGATACGCCGACAGGGCCGCCAGGCCCATCGGCGCGATGCCGAACGGCGACGCATACTCGCGGCCGAACAACGTGGCCGCGGTGGAGCGCCGCGAGATATCGACGAGCACGCGCGGCACCAGCGCGATCTCGTCGAAGGCGCTCCGGTTGCCGTGAAACGAACGATACCGTTCCGCGGCGCCCGCGATATAGCCGAACACCGGCGCCGGCAAGCGGCGGCGGGCGGCCGCCTCAAAGTCATCCAGGCACAGCATGCCCGCCTCCTTCCGGTTATTCCGGCTTGATGCCCGACTTGCGGATCAGATCGCCCCACTTGACGCTTTCCGACGCCATGTACTGCTTGAAGGTGGCGCTGTCGGTGGCTTCCACCTTCATGCCCTGCGCCACCATCTTCTCGCGTGTCTCCTTGTCCGAAGTGACCACCTTCACGCCCTTCTCGAGCTTCTGCACGACGTCGGCGGGCGTGCCGGCCGGGGCGTAGAGCCCGAACCACGTCAGCGCCTCGAAGCCCTTGAGCCCCGACTCCGACACCGTCGGAATACCCGGCGCGCTGGGCGCGCGCTCCAGGCTCGATACCGCGATCGCGCGCAGCTTGCCGCTGCGGATATACGGCAGCAGCGTCGGCAGGTTGCTGAACATCAGCGGCACCTGGTTGCCGAGCACATCGGCAATCGCGTTGGACTCGCCCTTGTACGGCACATGCACCATCTGCACGCCGGCCATGGTGGAGAACAGCTCCATCGCCACGTGCTGCGGGCCGCCCGGGCCGGAAGAGGCATAGTTGAGCGCGCCATTCTTCTCGCGCGCGTACTTGATGACGTCCTGCACCGTATGCAGCGGCAGCGACGGATGCACCACCAGCACCAGCGGCACCGACGCGATCAGCGACACCGGCGTGAAATCCTTGACCGGGCTGAAACGCAGCTTGGGATACATGCCCGGGGCCACCACCATGGTGGACTGCGTGCCGAGCAGCAGCGTGTAACCGTCCGGCCTGGCGCGGGCCACGGCCTCGGCGGCGATGGTACCGGTGGCGCCGGCGCGGTTCTCGATCACGAACGGCTGGCCGAGTTCCTTGCCAAGGCCCTGCCCCAGCAACCGCGCCACCTGGTCCACCGCGCCGCCCGCGGAAAAGCCGACCAGCAGCGTGCCGGGCTTGTTGGGATAGTCGGTTGCCGCGTGCCCGCCGGTGGTGGCCAGCGCGAGGCCGGCACAGAGCGTGGTGGTCAGGAAGCGGCGGCGGCCGATGCCGGAAGTGTGTCGTGTCATGGTTGTCCCCGTTGTTGTTTGATGGCAGCCGCACCGCACGCGGCTGCCCGACCCGTCAAGCGGTACGCCTGGAAGCGTGACTGCGGCAATGCGTTACTTCTGCTGGTCGCGCCACGCCTGGTAGCGCTTCTTGTTCTCCTCGTTGGGCGGATACAGGCCCGGCAGTGCCTCGCCGGCTTCCACCTGCTGCATGATCCAGCCCTCCAGACGCTCCTGTTCCGCGGCTTCGTCGACGACCTCGTCGACCAGGGCGGCGGGAATCAGCACGGCGCCGTCGCCATCGAGCACTACCACGTCGTTCGGGAACACGGCCACACCACCGCAGCCGATCGGCTGCTGCCAGGCCACGAAAGTCAGGCCCGCCACCGACGGCGGCGCGGCCACGCCGCTGCACCAGACCGGCAGGCCGGTGCCGCGCACGCCTTCCACATCGCGCACCACGCCATCGGTCACCAGCGCGGCCACGCCACGCTTCTTCATGCGCGAGCACAGGATGTCGCCAAAGATGCCGGCGTCGGTCACGCCCATCGCGTCGACCACCGCGATGCAGCCTTCCGGCATGTCCTCGATGGCGGCGCGCGTCGAGATCGGCGACGACCACGAGGCCGGCGTGGCCAGGTCTTCGCGCGCCGGCACAAAGCGCAACGTGAAGGCGCGGCCCACCAGGCGCGGGCTGTCGTCGCGCATCGGCAAGGCGCCGCGCATCCACACATTGCGCAGGCCCTTCTTGAGCAGCACGGTCGTCAGCGTCGCGGTAGTGACTTTCGACAGCACCTCGATCGTGCGGGGATTCAACGGCTGGACTTCGATGGACATGGGAGCTCCTTCCTGAGGATGGGTATGGAAGATAGGGAATGGGCCACGGTGGTGGACGCCGGTGGTGGACGCCGGTGGTCGACGCCGGTGGTGGACGCCGCTCGGGGCTCAGATGCTGGCGATCAGGCCGCCATCGATGCGCACCACCGACCCGGTGACATAGGCGGCGCGCGCGCTGGCCAGGAACGTCACCACGTCGGCGTACTCCTGCGGCTCGCCATAGCGGCCCAGCGCGATCGACGCCATGCTCTGGGCGCGCACCTCGGCCACGTCGCGCCCTTCGCGCCCGGCCTTCTGTTCGTCGAGAAACTGGATGCGCGGCGTGGCCACGCGGCCGGGCAGCACGATATTGGCGGTCACGCCATCGCGCCCCACTTCCTGCGCGAGGGTCTTCGACCAGCCCAGCAGCGAGGTGCGCAGCGCGTTGGACAGGCCCAGGTTGGGAATCGGCGCGATCACGCCCGACGAGGTGCTGGTGATGATGCGGCCGAACTTGCGTTCGCGCATGCCGGGCAGCACGCTGTCGGTGATCGAGATCACCGACAGCACCATCGCCTGGAACCAGCGTTGCCACACGTCGGCGCCCTGACCCGAGACCGGTGTGGGCGGCGGGCCGCCCGTGTTGTTGACGAGAATGTCGACCGGACCCAGCGTGGCCTCGATCTGCGCGATGCGCGCCGCGATCACGCCGAGGTCGGCAAGATCCCACGGCAGCGCCAGCGCCTTGCCGCCGGCACCCTCGATATCGGCCACCACCGGGGCAAGCGCCTCGCCGTCGATATCGGCCACCGCCACCTTGACGCCTTCGCGCGCCAGCGTGCGCGCAATCGCGCCGCCGAGTCCGCCGCCCGCGCCGAGCACGAGAGCGGTCTTGCCACCAATGCCGAGATCCATGTCTCCATCCGTCTGCAGGTATGTGTGTCAGGCATTGTGAGGAGACGGAAACTCAAAGACAATTGGATTTTCTAGCGTTCAGAATCCACTTTTTGTGGATTCCCACCGTCTTTACTTTCTCCTCCGCCATGGATACACGCTTTATCGATACCTTCGTGATGGTGGCCGAATGCGGCTCCATGGCCGAGGCCGCGCGGCGCGTCAATATCACCCCCACCGCGCTGGCGCAGCGCCTGCGCGCGCTCGAGCGCGAGCTGGGCGCGCCGCTGGTGACGCGCTCGGGGCGCTTCGTGCGGCTGACCGAGGCCGGCGCCCGCCTGCTGGCGCGGGCCCGGCGTTTCCAGCGCGACGTGCGCGAGCTGGAAATGGCGGTCTCGACCGAAGGCTTTCCGGGCGGCCTGCGCATCGGCACCATCCGCACCGCGCTGACCAATGTCCTGCCCGACCTGCTCGCGTATATCGCGCACCAGCATCCGCGCCTCGACGCGACCATGGAGCTCGGTACCTCGCACGATCTCTATCACCAGGTGGTGACCGGCAAGGTCGACGCGGCACTGCTGGTGGAGCCGCCGTTCCGGCTGCCCAAGACCTACGTCTGGCACACGCTGCGCACGGAGCCGCTGATCCTGCTGGCGCCCAGGGCGCTGGCCGGGGTCGACACCGACACGCTGCTCGCGGGGCAGCCGATGATCCGCTACGACCGCCGCACCTGGGGCGGACTGCTCGGCGAGCAATACCTGCAGGAGCGCGGCTTGCAGCCGCAGGAGCGCTTCGAACTGGATTCGCCGGACGGCATCCTGCTGCTGGTCGGCATGGGGCTGGGCGTGTCGCTGGTACCCGACTGCTACCAGGCCGCGGCGGTGCCGCCCACGGTGGCCAAGCTGGCATTGCCGGGGCGGCGGCTGGAACGGCGGCTCGGTATCGTGTGGCCACGGCAGTCGCAGTACGCGCGATTGTTCGAGGCGATGGTCAAGGAGGACGCCACGGCCAAGGGCGACGCCACCAAGGGGGACGCCACGAAGGGGAACGCCACGAAGGGGGACACCACGAAAGGGGACACCACAGCCAAGGGGGACGCCGTGGCCAGGGGCGGCCCGGTGGCGGCTCGTGTAAAGTAGCCTCCATCCCTAGCCTGGAGACGGAGACCCGCATGACGCTCGCCATCGACCGCATCGACCATGTCGTCCTCAACGTCAAGGACGTGGAAACCAGCGCCGCCTGGTATCAGCGCGTGCTCGGCATGCAGCGCGAGGACTTCCAGTCGCGCACCGGCCCGCGCGTCGCGGTCAGCTTCGGGCAGCAGAAGATCAACCTGCGGCCGGTGGGCGAAGATACGGTGGCGTGGTTCACCGGCGTTCATCCGACCGCCGGCAGCGACGACCTGTGCTTTATCACGCGGATGCTGCCCAACGAGGTGGTCGCGCATTTCCTTGCGCACGAAGTGCCGGTGGAGGTGGGCCCGGTCCAGCGCACCGGCGCGCTCGGGCCCATCACGTCGGTCTATTGCCGCGATCCGGACGGCAACCTGGTCGAGGTGGCCAGCTATGCGGCGCGGTGATCAGCGGTTGCCGTCGAGCAGATCGTTGAGCATCTCGTCGAACGTGGCCTGCGCGTCTTCGAGCGCCTGCAGCGCGGCGTCGAAGGTCTGCAGGGCGAGCTTGGACGGCTTGCCGTTGCCCTGCGGGGGATAGTGGCCCTGCAACGCGTTGAACGCCACCTGTACCTGGCGCGTGGCATTGACCACCTGTTCCATTGCCTGCGCCTCCTCGGCGCGCTTTTGCTGATCGTCCATGGCTGGCCTCCTCGCTGGCCCTCTCGTATGCTGAAGATGCGTCAAAGCGCGTATCGTACAAGAACTTGCGCGGCCGCCGCGCGGTCTGACCAGACCAGTGACAAGAAACGGGCTTCATGACCTCACTCCTCCGCAACGGCATCCTGCGCAAGAGCCTTGCCGCCACGCTGCTCACGGCGAGCGGCTTCGTCTGCTACTGGACCTACCTTGCCGTCAACCAGGAGCGCCTGCTGTTCGATGCGCGCCGCCGCCCGCCGCGCGACCTGCCCGAGGGCATCCTGGCCTATTCCCACACCGTGCCGGGCGGCATGCTGCGCGGCTACGTCTATCACGCCGGCGATGATGGCGATGATGGCGGCAGTGGCGGCGGCGTCGTACAGGACCTGCTGTTCTACCTGCCCGGCCGTGGCGAGGATGTCCTCGACACGCTCCAGTACGTCAAATGGCTGCCGCCCGGCATGGGCTTCGCCACCTTCGACTATCGCGGCCTCGGCCATTCCGACGGCATGCCGTCGGAAGCCGCCGCCGTGGCCGACGCCAGCCAGTTCCTGCTGCATATCCGCCGCGCCTTTCCGGGCGTGCGCGTACACGTGGTGGGCCGCTCGCTCGGCACCGGCGTGGCGATCCAGCTGGCCGACCTGCAGGACTTTGAAAGCCTGCAGCTGATCACGCCCTACGATTCGCTGCTGGAAATCGTGCGCAAGCGCTTTCCGCTGGTGCCGTTGCGCCAGCTGATGCGACACCATTTCGACTCGATCTCGCATTGCAAGAAGGTGGTGCAGAGTACCAAGGTGCTGCTGGCCGAGACCGACGCGGTGGTCCCCCACGAATGCTCGGAGCGGCTGATTGCCGCGTGGCCGGGTCCCGTGGCGCTGCAGACCATCGACGGCACCGACCACTTCACCATCATCGAACGCCAGGAAACCTGGCTGGCGCTGTGCGCATTTGCCCAGCAGGTGCCGCAGACGCCGCCCGCGCGGGTGCGCCAGGCGCCGCCGGCCGACCACAGCGACGCCGGCGATCCGCTCCCGCTGCCCGCGGCACGGTAGAATCGCGGCCATGAAAAAAATCGCAATCTGGGCCGCCAGCGGCGTGGCGGGGCTGGCGGCCGCCGGCATCCTGCTGGCCGGCTTTGCCGCCGTGGTCAGCCTGCGGCAGCTCCCTTCCGTCGACTCGCTGCGCGATTACCGGCCCGACGTGCCGCTGCGCATCTATACCAGCGACAACACGCTGATCGGTGAATTCGGTACCGAGCATCGCGAGTTCATCCCGATCGAGCGCATGCCCAGGCTGATGACCGAGGCGCTGCTCGCGGCCGAGGACGACCAGTTCTATTCGCACGTCGGCGTCGACGTACTGGGCCTGGTGCGCGCGGCCATCGCCAATATCGGCGAAGGCTATGCGCAGGGCGCGTCGACCATCACCATGCAGGTCGCGCGCAACTTCTATCTGTCGCGCGAAAAGACGCTGGCGCGCAAGTGGTACGAGATCCTGCTGGCCTGGCAGATCGACCGCACGCTGCCCAAGGACCGCGTGCTCGAGCTGTATATGAACCAGGTCTACCTGGGCGAGCACGCCTACGGTTTCGGCAGTGCCGCGCAGGTCTACTTCGGCAAGCCGCTGGCGCAGCTGTCGCTGGCGGAAACGGCGATGCTGGCGGGCCTGCCCAAGGCGCCGTCGACGATGAATCCCGCAGTCAACCTGCCGCGCGCCACGCGCCGCCAGGAATACGTGCTGGGACGCATGCTCGCGCTCGGCATGATCACTCCGGAGCAGTATCGCGACGCCCGTGCCGAGCCCATCCACGTGGCCACCGACGGCAGCGGCCGGTATGCGGGACACGCCGAATACGTGGCGGAACTCGCGCGCCAGCTCGCGCACGACCGCTTCGGCGACGACGCCTATACGCGCGGGCTCAACGTCTACACCACGGTGTCGTCGGTGCGCCAGACCATGGCCTATGACGCGGTACGCGCCGGCATCGACGGCTATGGCAAGCGCCATGGTGGCGCCAGCCCGCAGGCCGCGCTGATTTCGCTGGACAGCCGCACCGGCGCCATCGAGGCGATGGTGGGCGGCGCCGATTTCCAGACCAGCCGCTTCAACCATGCCACCCAGGCGCAACGGCAGCCGGGCTCGACCTTCAAGCCGTTCATCTACTCGGCCGCGCTCGAGCGTGGCGTGTCGCCGGCCACGCTGATCAACGATGCACCGCTCGACGATCCCAAATGGCAGCCGTCCAATGACGACGACCGCTTTGTCGGCCCGATCACGGTGCGCCAGGCGCTGGCCGAATCGCGCAACCTGCCCGCGATCCGCACGCTGCGCCAGATCGGCATTCCGTACACGATCGACTATGCCGGCAAGTTCGGCTTCGCCCGGAAACGGCTGCCGCCCTACCTGCCGCTGGCGCTGGGCACGGGCAGCACCTCGCCGCTGCGCCTGGCCGCGGCCTATGGCGTGTTTGCCAATCACGGCTATCGCGTCGAGCCGTACCTGATCGAGAAGATCACCGATGGGGAGGGCAATGTGCTATTTGCCGCCGACACCCATGCCGCCCCCACGCGCGTGATCTCGGCGCGCAACGCCTTCGTGATGGACAGCCTGCTGCATAGCGTGGTGGACGCCGGCACCGGAGCCTCGGTGCGGCGCTATATCAAGCGCGCCGACGTGGCAGGCAAGACCGGCACCACCAACGATTCGGTGGACGGCTGGTTTGCCGGCTATGCGGGGGAGCTGGTCACGGTGGCGTGGATGGGCTTCGACGACAACCATACGCTGGGCCGGCACGAATTCGGCGCGACCACGGCGCTGCCGATCTGGGCCGCCTACATGGAAGGCCGCCTGGCCGGCGTGCCGGTGGCGCTGTTCGCGCAGCCGCAAGGCGTTGCGCGCGTCGGCGACGACTGGAGCTACACCGAGTACGCGGACGGCGTACATGCGATTGCCTCGATCGGCTTCCCGCCCCCGCCCGCTGCCGACGACGCCACGGGCGCGCCCGGCACCGATGCCGGCATGCCCGCGGCCGACGGCTTCGGCGTACCGGCGGTGGCGCGCGACGGCAATGCGGTGGGCACGACCCCGGCACTGGGCTTGCCCGCCGGTACCGCACGCAGTCCCGGCCAGCTCTGATCGCGATACGTGTCGGCCTGGACTACACCACTGATCTGGGGCATCGCGTGCGCGGCCACGCTCGGCGTGCTGCTGCGCCCGTTCCGCCTGCCCGAGCCGTTCTGGGCCATGGCCGGCGCGGTGGCGCTGTGCGTGGCCGGCCTGCTGCCGCTCGGTGAAGCGTGGGCCGCGGTGGCGCGCGGCTATGACGTCTACCTGTTTCTGGCGGGCATGATGCTGATCGCGGAGCTGGCGCGCAAGACCGGCCTGTTCGACCACGTGGCCGCGCTCGCGGTGCGGCGTGCGCGCGGCTCGGCGCGGCGCCTGTTCGCGCTGGTCTATGGCTTTGGCACCGCGGTCACGATCTTCATGTCAAACGACGCCACCGCGGTGGTGCTGACGCCCGCCGTGCTCGCCGCCACGCGTGCCGCGCGCGTCAGGCATCCGCTGCCGTACCTCTACGCCTGCGCGTTTATCGCCAACGCGGCAAGCTTTGCGCTGCCGATCTCCAATCCGGCCAACCTCGTGGTGTTCGGCGAGCGCATGCCGCCGCTCGCCGAATGGCTGGCCCGCTTTACCCTGCCGTCGGTGGTGGCGATCGCCGTCACGTTCGCGGTGCTGTACTGGAGCCAGCGCGAGGCGCTGGCCGAGCGTATCGCCGAGGACGTGCCGACGCCGCCGTTGTCGCTGCAGGCGTGGCTGACCACGGCCGGGATCGTGGTGACCGGGGTGGCCTTGCTGGTGGCATCGCTGCTGGGCCGCGATCTCGGCTGGCCGTCCTGCCTGGGCGGGCTGGCGACGCTGGCCGCGGTCTGCGCCACGCAGCCGCGGCTGCTCGGACCCGCGCTGCGCGAGGTGTCGTGGGGGGTGATGCCGCTCGTGGCCGGGCTGTTCGTGCTGGTGGCCGGACTCGAGCGCACCGGCGTGATCGCGCAACTGGCGCGCTGGCTGGCGTGGCTGTCGGCCCATCCCCAAGGCATGACGGGCTGGCTGGCGCTGATCGGCACCGGCGTGATGGTCGGGCTGCTCTGCAATATCGTGAACAACCTGCCGGCCGGCCTGATTGCCGCATCGGCCCTGGCGGCGGGCCATGCCTCGCATACGGTCACCGGCGCGGCGCTGATCGGCGTGGACCTCGGGCCCAACCTGTCGGTGACGGGCTCGCTGGCCACGCTGCTGTGGCTCACCGCGCTGCGGCGCGAGGGGCATCTGGTCACCGCGGGGCAGTTCCTGCGGCTCGGCGCACTGGTCACGCCGCCCGCCCTGCTGGCCGCGCTGGCCGTACTGTTCTGACCGATTGCGCCGCTTTCACACGGTTGTGGGGGCGTTGGAACTGCCATATAGTGAAGCACCGCGCACGACGGCGCTAATCTCGATGCCATTCATCCGGCAGCGGCTTACATGTCAGACCAGGATCATCCCGCCTCTCCTTCCGCCTCTTCTTCCGCCGCCTCCCCCGCTGCTTCTCCCGCTGGCGCGCCCGGCCCCACCGACGTCAACGGCCATGACGCGGCCGCCACCAACGGCGCACCCGCCGCGGGCAGCATTGCCGAGCGTATTCGCGCGCGGCTGACGGCGGCCAACGAGCGCTTCCACGCCAACGACAATATCTCGCGCTTTATCGAACCCGGCGAACTCGATGCGTTGCAGGCGGAAGTGCAGGCCCGCATGGAGGAAGTGCTGCGCGCGCTCGTCATCGATGTCGACCAGGATCACAACACCCGTGAGACCGCGCGCCGCGTGGCCAAGATGTACCTCAAGGAAATCTTCGCGGGCCGCTATGCGCCGGCACCGGCCACCACGGAGTTTCCCAACGTCGAGCAGCTCAACGAACTGATGATCGTGGGTCCGATGCGCGTGCGCAGCGCGTGCTCGCACCACCTTTGCCCGATTATTGGCAAATTGTGGGTTGGCGTGATGCCGAACCGGCACTCCAACCTGATCGGCCTGTCGAAGTATGCGCGGCTGGCCGAATGGATCATGTGCCGGCCGCAGATCCAGGAAGAAGCGGTCGCGCAGGTCGCGGACCTGCTGCAGGAGAAGATGAACCCGGACGGCCTGGCCATCGTCATGGAGGCCGAGCACTTCTGCATGCACTGGCGCGGCGTGCGCGATACCGATGCCAAGATGACCAACAGCGTGATGCGCGGCTCGTTCCTCAAGGACGACAAGCTGCGGCGCGAATTCCTCACGCTGCTGAACCTGAACCGTCGCTGACGAGACCTCACATGCTAGTCCGCCTGCTCTACGCCAGCCGCGCGCGGCAATCGATCGACCCTGCCACGCTCGACGCAATTTTCGAGACCGCGATGGAAGCCAATCCGCGCCATGGCATTACCGGCGTGCTGTGCCATGGCAATGGCGTCTTTCTGCAGGCGCTGGAAGGCGAGCGCAGCGCGGTGTCTCGGCTATTCCTCAATATCGGACGCGACAGCCGGCACGAGGACGTGACGCTGCTTGCATTCGACGAGATCGTCGAGCGCGACTTCTCGGTGTGGTCGATGGGCCGCGTCAATACCGCGCGGCTCAATGCTGCCACGCTGCTCAAGTATTCGGCGCAAGGCGAGCTCGACCCCTACCGCACGTCGGCGGCGGCATCGCTGGCCTTGCTCAAGGAACTGGTCGCGGGCGCGTCGATCCTCGCCCATGGCCCCGAGCGGCGGCATCAGGGCTGAGCGGCGCTTCCAGCCATGCGCCGCTCAAGCGACCGGCGACCGGCCACCGGTAACCAGCAACCGGTAACCAGCAACCGGTAACCGGTAACCAGCAACCATCGAAGCAGGCGGCTTACGCCGTCCGGCAGGCGTTCCGCGCTAGTGGGACACCTGGCCGAACAGCCCGCATTCGAGATCGCTCTCGAACTCTTCCCACCACGCCGTACCCGGCCCGGCATCGTAGATGCTGGCGGCGCCGGTACTCTGCCTTCGCACCGTCACCTGTCGTGCCGAGGTGCCATTGACATCGAAAATCTCGAAATCCTGCGGCATCAGGCCAAGCATCCTGACCGCAGCTGACACCTCTTGCTGCTCGTTGGACGGAAATTCAGCAAATTGACGTTGCGCCATGGCACACCTCCGTGCGGGGGTAGGTCAGCACGCGCGCGTCATGGCAGAGGTCCACGACACATCGCACGCGCGCCGACAGCCTGCCACAAAAAGCGAGCGGAGGTATGGCACCGGCAAAGACCACGACGATGTCGCATATATTGTGCGGTCGGCGCGACTGGCGCAGGCTGGCGTGCTGCCTTACGCCGCCACCATGCCCAGGAACTGTTGCAGCTCCGCCGTGCGCGGGTTGGCGAACACCGATTCCGGCGCGCCCGTTTCGTGAACGCGGCCCTGGTGCATGAAGACGACGCGGTCGCACACCTCGCGCGCGAAGCGCATTTCGTGCGTGACCATCAGCAGCGTCATGCCGTCGGCGGCGAGCCCGCGCACCACCTGCAGCACTTCGTTGACGAGTTCGGGATCGAGCGCCGAGGTGATCTCGTCGCAGAGCAGCGCCGCCGGTTGCATGGCCAGGGCGCGCGCGATCGCCACGCGTTGCTGCTGGCCGCCCGAGAGCTGGTCGGGATAGGCATCGAATTTGGCCGACAAACCCACGCGCGCAAGATTCTCCTCGGCCAGCTCGCGTGCCTTCGCTTCCGGCACGCCCTTGACGATCATCGGCGATAGCATCACGTTGCGGCCCGCGCTCAGGTGCGGAAACAGGTTGAACTGCTGGAAGATCATGCCGACCTTGAGCCGCAGCGCGCGCAGCTGGAGTTCGCTGCTGGCGAGGTGCGCGCCGGCCACGGTGATGGCGCCGGCATCGATCTGCTCAAGGCCGTTGATGCAGCGAAGCAGCGTGCTCTTGCCGGAGCCGCTCTTGCCGATGATGGCAATGACCTCGCCCGGCTCCACCGACAGGGACACGCCCTTGAGCACCTCGTTGGCGCCGTACGACTTGCGGACATCGTCAATGGCGATGAGCGCCATGGAATTTCTCCTCGAGCTTCTTGCTATAAAGCGACAGCGGCCAGCACAGCGCGAAATACATCAGCGCCACGGCCGCATACACGGTGAACGGCTGGAACGTCGCATTGACGATCATGGTGCCGGCCTTCGACAGCTCGGTGAAACCGATGATCGAGGCCAGCGCGGTGCCCTTGATGACCTGCACGCCAAAGCCGACGGTCGGCGCCACCGCGATGCGCAGCGCCTGCGGCAGGATCACGTAACGCATCTGCTGGACATAGCCCATGGCCAGGCTGCCCGATGCCTCCCACTGCCCGCGCGGAATCGATTCCACGCACCCCCGCCAGATCTCGGCGAGGAAGGCGGCGGTCCACAGCGTCAGCGCAAGGCCGGCGGCGAGCCACGCCGGCACGTCGATGCCGAACAGCGCCAGGCCGAAGAACGCCAGAAACAGCTGCATCAGCAGCGGCGTGCCCTGGAACAGCTCGATATAGGTGGCGGCGGCACGGCGCAGCCACGCGCGCCGCGCGGTACGCGCGAGCAGCACCAGCAACCCCACGACGCCGCCGCCGAGAAACGCCACCAGCGACAGCAATACCGTCCAGCGCGCCGCCAGCAGCAGGTTGCGGACGATATCCCACAGGGTGAACTCGATCATCGCGCCCTCCTCGCGCACAGACGTTGCCCCATCGCCCGCAGCAGCTGGCGCAACAGCAACGCCAGCAACAGATAAACGATGGTGCTGACGAGGTACACCTCGAACGCACGGAAATTGCGGCCCTGGATAAAGTTGGCGGCGTAGGTCAGGTCCTGCGCGGCAATCTGCGAGCAGACCGCCGAGCCCAGCATGACGATCACGATCTGGCTCGACAGCGCGGGCCAGATCTTCTGCAACGCCGGCCGCAGCACCACGTGGCGGAATACCTGCAGCCGCGACATCGCCAGGCTGGCGCCGGCCTCGTACTGCCCGCGCGGCGTGGCGGCCACGCCGGCGCGCACGATCTCGGTACCGTAGGCGCCCAGGTTGATCACCATCGCCAGCGACGCCGCCACCATCTCCGGCAACTGCACGCCGAGGCTAGGCAGACCGAAGAAGATGAAAAACAGCTGGATCAGGAACGGCGTATTGCGGATGAGCTCCACATAGGCGCCGACCAGACCCCGCAGCCAGCGCGGCCCTTCCGTGCGTGCCCACGCGCCCAGGATCGCCACCGCCACGCCGAGCACGCCGCCGGTGACGGTCAGCTGCGCGGTCACGGCGACGCCCTTGGCCAGCACGTCGGTGTAGGCCAGCACCGAGCCGAAATCGAACTGATAAGCCATGGTGCGAAATCAGGACGACCGCATCAGAGCTGGGCCGGCAGCGGACGCAGCAGCCACTTGATCGACAGCGAATTGAGCGAACCGTCCTTCTTCGACTCGGCCAGGATCGCGTTGACCTTTTCCTGCAGGCGTGTCTCGCCCTTGTTCAGGCCGATAAAGCACGGCGAATTCTTGATCAGGAACTTGGTCTCCGGGGTCTTGGGCGGATGCCTGGCGATCAGCGCGGCGGCCACCACGTTGCCGGTGGCGATCAGCTGCACCTGTCCCGACAGGAACGCCGAGATGGTGGCGTTATTGTCCTCGTAGCGCTTGATCACGGCGCTGGCCGGTGCGATCTTGCTCAGTTCCAGGTCTTCGACCGCGCCCCGCGTCACGCCCACGGTCTTGCCGGCGAGATCGGCGGCGGACTTGACCGCGAGGTCACCCGGGCCGAACACCCCGTTGAAGAACGGCGCATACGCTTCCGAGAAATCCAGCACCTTCTCGCGCTCCGCGTTCTTGCCGAGGCTGGAGATGATGAGATCGACCTTCTTCGTCTGCAGGTACGGCACGCGGTTGGTGCTGCTGACCGGCACGAGCTGCAGCCTGACGCCCATCTTCTTTGCCATCAGCGCGGCCACGTCGATATCGAGGCCTTGCGGGGCCATATCGGCACCGATCGAGCCAAACGGCGGAAAGTCCTGCGGCACGGCCACGCGCAGCACGCCAGCCTTGGTGACGTCATCGAGCGTATCGGCCTGGGCGGCGGGAACGGCGGCCAGGCAGGCGCCGGCCAGGGCGGCGAGAAGCACGGTGCGGCGCGCGAAGGTGGCGCTGACGGTGGCGCTGACGGTGGCGCTGAAGGTGGAGCGGAGGGCAGCAAACGATCGCATACGGGCAGGTCCTTGGTGGGGGTCGTGGGGTCGTTGTTTGACGCCTTCTCAAACGCAAGCCGCATGCCAGCTTTGTATGCAAAATTTGGCTTCAAAAATCGCACGACAATCCCCGCAACGGGGCACGCGCTGCTGGGCCGGCCACGCCCGAGGCGTCCGCGCGCCCCGATCTCGATCACGAGTGCACCAATCCGGCGCAACTTGCGCGCGACGGGCGCTCGCGCCGGGCACGCCGGGCACGCCGGGCACGCCGGGCTGCCGGAGGGGCAGCGGCGCACCGATATGCCGCCGACGCCTCGCCAGACCCGTGCCATGCCGGTGCGGTCCGGCAACTGATACGGTTTTATTCTCCGCTGCTGCGTCTGTTATGCCCGGCGCGTTGCGGCTACGCTGGTGACTGTCGTATTCCAGCCCATGCGCCGCCACCATGTCCGCCCTGCCCCAATTCGCCGCCCTTGATGGCGTCGCTGCCGTCGATGCCGTCGATCCCGCCAGCGATGCCACCCTCATCGCTTTTGCCGTGCGCCCGGTGGTCGTGCCCTTGCGCCCGCCACGCCAGACCGAAGCCGGCCTGATGCTGACCGCGCCGCTGATCCTGCTCGATATCGAGACGGCGAACGGCATCGTGGGCCACGCCTATGTGTTCACCCATACCTCGCTGGTCCTGCGCAGCGTGGTCCAGCTAATGCATGACATGCTGCCGCTGCTGGGCGGCCAGCGACTCGACCCCGCGCGCAATGTGGCGTCGCTGCGCGCACGGCTGGCAGCCGTGGATACGCCAGGCCTGGTCGAGATGGCGCTGGCCGGTATCGCGGTCGCGCTATGGGATGCGCAGGCCAAGATGACAGGCCAGCCGTTCGAGTGGACGGCCGCGCCAGCCCTGCTGCGGTCGGCAGCGTATGCGCGCTTGCTCGCGCATGCCGGACTGGCCGAGGCCGTGCTGGCCGAGCCGCTCGGGGCGAGCGAAGGCTGCGGCCCCGGCATGGGCATCGTGTGGAACCAGGCCGCGATCCGGCAGTTTTCGGTCTGACCCCATCCGGGCCGGGCGGGCCGGGCGGGCCGGGCGAGCGGGCCGGGCAGGCGGCGGCCAGTGGCCAGCCGCTAGCGGCCGCCCGCCTGCGCGAACATCGGCATCTTGCGCAGGATATGGTCCAGCAGCTCCACCGCCGCGGCGGGTAGCGGCCGCCCTTGCTTGACCAGCAGCCGCGCCTGCGTGCCGCGAAACAGCGGATGGTCGATCGGGACCACCGCAAGATCTCCCGCGGCAATTTCGCGATAGGCGGCGAACTCGCCGATCAGCGTGACAAAGTTCTCGTAGGCGACGAACTGCTTGAGCGCGTTCAGCGAATTGGTGACCAGCGTCGCGCGGATCTTGATGTTGTCGGCGAACTCGACCATTTTGGCCGCATGCCCGATGCCGAACGTGGTCGGCATCATGGCCAGCGGATACGCCTGCAGGTCGGCAATGGTCGCGCTGCCACCGCGCCGGGCGAGCGGATGGTCGGCGCGCGCCAGCAGCACCACGGGCTGCGGCGAACTGGCCCGGTAGACGATATGCGGATGCGGCGGCGGGTTGTACGCCAGTCCGATATGCGCGCGGCTTTCCGCCACCTCATTGAGCACGTCGTCCACCGGCAGGCTCTGCATGTCGATCTCGAGCTTCGGGTATTGGGCGCAGAACGGCGCCAGCACCTGGTTCACGAGCGGATCGACAAACCCCTCGCTCATGACCAGTCTCACCTGCCCCTGCTGCAGGCCCTTCAACGCATGGAACTGGTCTTCGAGCTTCTCCCGGTGCGACCGGTAGCCCTGCCAGAACTCCAGCAGGTGCACGGCGGCCTCGGTCGGCCTGACCCCGCGCGGCTGGCGCTCGAACAGCGTCACGTCGAGCTCCTCCTCCAGCAGCCGGATCTGGCGCGTGATGACCGAGGGCGAGGTATTGAGCGCGTCGGCCGCGCCGCGGATGGTGCCCTGGGCCAGGACCTCGCGGAAATACCGCAATCGTTGCTGATTGATCTCTCTCATGACGAGACGATACGCCAAAGCACGCTGCGTTGCTTCAAAGACAACGAAGTGTGAACTTAGTTGCTCTTGGTGTCGACCGATGCCACTGCCATGATCGTTATCACCACGCGCACGGCTCACAGCGGCGGATACAGCCGCGACGCGCACCGGCCGACTGACTCCTGGAGACAACATGCTGGCAACCCCCACCGCAGGCGCCGAGGAACGCGCGGCCCTGTATCGCAAGATCAACTTCCGGCTATTGCCCTTCCTGCTGATCTGCTACCTGTTTGCCTATCTCGACCGCGTCAATGTGGGCTTTGCGAAGCTCCAGATGCAGGGCGACCTTGGCTTTTCCGATGCGGCTTACGGTGTCGGCGCCGGCATCTTCTTCATCGGCTATGTGCTGTTCGAGATTCCGAGCAACCTGATGCTGCCGCGCGTCGGCGCACGCAAGACCTTCAGCCGCATCCTCGTGCTGTGGGGCATTACCTCGGCCTGCATGCTGTTTGTGCGCGACGTGCCCACCTTCTACGCGATGCGCTTTCTGCTCGGCGTGTTCGAAGCCGGCTTTGCGCCCGGCATGATCTATTACCTGTCGTGCTGGTATGGCCCGCAGCGCATGGCGCGCGCCATCGCCATCGTCTTCCTGGCCGGGCCGATCGGCGGCATCCTGGGCGCGCCGGTGTCGGCATGGCTGATGACCGCGCTCGCCGGCACCGGCAACCTGGCCGGCTGGCAATGGATGTTCCTGGTCGAAGGACTCCCCTGCATCGTGCTCGGCGTGCTGGCCTGGAAGCTGATCCCGAACCGCCCGGAAGAGGCCAGCTGGCTGAGCGCGCGCGAGCGGCAGTTGCTCGCCGTCGAACTCGGCCCACAGGCCGCGCATGGCCACTCGTTCCTGGCAGTGGCCAGGGACCTGCGCGTCTATGTGCTGGCCTTTGCCTACTTCTGCATCATCGCCGCGATCTACGCCATCAGCTTCTGGCTGCCGACCATCATCAAGGCGCAGGGCATCGACGACCTCGTCCAGCTCGGCTGGTATGCCGCGGTGCCTTACCTCGCCGCGGCCTTCGGCATGTACTACATGGGCCGCCGTTCGGATCGCCTGGGCGAGCGCCGCTTCCATTGCGCCCTGCCCGCGCTGCTGGCCGGCGCCATGCTCGCGGCCTCGACGCTGGCCGACGGCCACCTCTATCTTTCGCTCGCGCTGCTGACGGTCGCCACCATGGGACTGTGGATGGCCTACACCGTGTTCTGGGCGATCCCGCCCGAGTACATCAAGGGGCCGGCCGCGGCGGGCGGCATCGCTTTGATCAATACCATCGGCCTGTCCGGCGGCTTCTGGGGCCCGGCCCTGATCGGCTGGGCCAAGACCGCCACCGGCAACCTGCATCTCGGCGTACTGATGATGGCGGCGCTACCGCTGGTGGCCGCGCTGATCATCCTTGCCAACAAACTTCCGCGTCAACACGCAAGCCACTCATCAAGGAGCTCCCATGCTGCTACCCCTGTCGACCTGGTCTGAAATCGAACAATTCCTGCAGCGCAGCCGCACCATCGTCATTCCGATCGGCTCCAACGAGCAGCACGGGCCGACCGGCCTGCTCGGCACCGACTGGCTGTGCCCGGAAATCATCGCGCGCGAAGCCGAGAAGCAGGCCGATATTCTCGTCGCGCCGACCTTCAATATCGGCATGGCGCAGCATCACCTCGGCTTTGCCGGCACCATCTCGCTGCGGCCGAGCACGTTTATCGCGGCCATCGCCGACTGGGTGCGCTCGCTGGCCGGGCACGGCTTCGAGAAGATCCTGTTCCTCAACGGCCATGGCGGCAATATCGCGTCGATCGAGGCGGCATTCTCGGAGCTTTATGCCGAAGCCAGCTTTGCGCGGCGCCACGCCGGCTTTGCGCTCAAGCTGTGCAACTGGTGGGACCTCGAAGGCGTGGGCGAACTGGCACGCGACCAGTTCCCCACGGGGCACGGCTCGCACGCCACGCCCTCGGAAATCGCCGTGACGCAGTGGGCGTTTCCGCACCTGCAGAAAACCGCGAGCTTTGCCCCGCCGATCGCGCCCAACGGCCCGATCCGCGAGGCGCTCGACTTCCGCGCGCGCTTTCCGGACGGGCGCATCGGTTCCAATCCCGCACTCGCGTCGGTGGAGAAAGGCGGCGCACTGGTGGCACTCGCGGCACGCAGCCTGATCAAGGCGCTCGAAGCGTTCAGCAACGAACCGATGCCCGGCTAAGGGGCATCGCGCCTGGTCCGGTGGCCTGGTCCCGTGGCCTGGTCCTATGGCCTGGTCCCATGGCCCGGTTGCATCGCGTGGCTGGATCGCACGGCGCAACGGCATGGCGCGGGGCGCGCACGCACCGGCGCCGCCACGCCGGCTAGTGCCACAGCACCTGGAACATGCCGTTGGTCTCCAGCGTGGTCGGCGTGGCCACCCGGCTGCTGTCGCGCGGCACCACGGGTTCGATGTCGACCATGGCGGAAAGACGCGTGCCGCGTGCCGGTCTGCCATCGAGCACCGGCACGATGACCTGTCCCGGCAGAAAGCGCACCGAGCGGGCCGCCTGGGCCGGCAACTCTCCCACCATGGTCGCGTTGCCGAGCAGCACTGGGCGCCCGTCGAACTGAACGTCGGACAGCGTGAGCGTGACCTTGCCCGTCGGGCCAAACCGATAGTCGCCGGCGTGGGACGGCCCGCGAAATACCAGCCCGGGCAGCAACGGCGTAGTGCAGGTCACGTGGAGCGCCATGCGCCGCTTGCCAAACGACAGCTCGCGCGCGCTGCCATGACCCTCCAGCCGGTAGCGTGTCACGGCGCCATAGTCGATGGCGCTCTCGCTCAGCATCAGTTCGCATCGGCGTCCGGCCGGCGCCGCGGTGGCGGTGGCGGTGGCGGTGGCGGGCGATACCGTGCCGGCCCCGACGCCGTGTGCCACCCCGTGTGCCCCCGCAGGGGCGACCCTGGATGGCATGTCCGGTACCCGCGCAGAAGCATGCGGGGTGATCCCGGCATAGGTGTCGGCCCGGGCCGGAACCTGCGTCATGCCAACCGCGAGCGATGCGATCGATAGCCACAACCCTGGCGTCATGGTGCATCTCCGGTTCGGTCTTGCGCCGGCATGTCGGCGCCGGCGTGACAGCGTGCCTCCACCTCATCGAAATAGGCGTCCAGATCCTGCGTCGCCGGTACCTTGAACGCCAGCATGCAGGCCGTGCCGTCCTGCCCGGTCACACGCAGCCCTTGGGTGATGCTGGTGTTCGGCAGGAAGATGGTGCCGTCATTGAGCACCGTGGTCAGGAAGTTGCCGTCCTGGTCGGTAACCGTCGCGTTGCGTGGCAATGGCGCGCCGGCATCGTCGCGTGCATGCAGCAACAGGCGGCGCACTTGCATCACATCGAAGTTCAGATAACTGACCGAGCCGCGTCCCGGATGGATCTGCATATGCGCATTGCCGATATCGACATTGCGCGGCAAGGTCCGGGTTGCCACCTCCACGCGGCTCTGCGCATAGGCTGGCGCGCTGGAAATGACGGCGCGACCCCAGGCATCGGTCCATGCCGGTCCGTGCGGCGTGGCCAGCCTGACACCGCCCAGTCCGCTGCCAAGCGCAGCCACGCCGAACGTATCGCCGATCGCGTACGGCGAGAACGTGACGCCGTGCGCGTGCGCGAGTACACCGCCACTCAGCTCGGCGTTGTACGAGGTGCTGCTGGCCCCATACTGCGCCACACCAAGATTGAGGCGTGTGTAATACGGCGTCAGCGAGGCATTGGCCGAGCCGGCCGCGCCGCCGTCCTCGGGGCGGAAATCGGCATTGAGGCTGTAGTTGAGCAGGTCGCTGACCTGTTCGGAATACGTGGCACCCAGGCGCGTGCTGCCGTCCACGCGATTGACATAGGTGCGCAGGCTGCGCTTGCCGAGCGGGACCGACACGCTCAGGTAAACCGAATTGCCGTTGCCGCTGGCCCGGCCTCCGACGCCCTTCTCCACATTCAGCGACACGGTCGCCAGGCGGAAGGTTCGCCCCCACGACGCGGTCAGCCGCCGCGTCCCCACGCCCGTAAACAGGCTGGACCAGTTGTAATTGGCGGAAAACGCGCCGAGCACCGGATGCCCCCATGCCACGCCGGCGGTGTACTGGCCGCGATAGTGGCCGCCGATCCAGTCCACCGTGGTGTCCTCGGTGGTGTCGGTAATCGAGCGGTAGCCGGGCGTCTGCTGCGTCATCGTGAAGTTGGCAGCCAGCGCCGGCAGCAGTTGCGTGGATACCGAACCCATGAACTGCGCGCCGCGCAGCGACTCGCGCGCCGCGTTGGACAGGATCGCGCGCATGCTGGCGCTGGTGGTCCCCCCGAGGCGGGCGTCGAGGCCGCCGGCCACGCTCTGGTACTGGGTGCCAATCAGTACGCCGCCGGTCACGGCGGCACGCCGGCCCGCCTCCCAGGTGCCGGTCGCGGTGACGAGCCAGGGCTTGACGCGGGGATCGTCGCCCAGTTGCCGCAGCTTGCCTGCCGCTATCGCGTAGCCGGGCGTGACGCCCAGCGTGCCCGCACCCAGTTGCGCGGCGGGAATCAGGAACCGGCGCGCCGCGCCGTTGGCCTCGATTACGGTGACGTCGAGATCGTTGCTGCCGTTGAGCAGCGGAATATTGGCCAGCGCAAACGGCCCGGGCGGAACTACGGTCGAGAAGATCAGCGCCCCGGCCTGGCGCACCTCGATGCGCGCCTGGGTCTGCGCAATGCCCTCCACCGCCGTGCCCGGGCTGACGGCACGCTTGAGCGCCAGTTCCGGCATCCACTGCACGCCATAGATCGCGGGGCCGGCAAAAATCGAATTGCCGACATTGATTTCCCCGCCCTGGAACACAGCCTCCTGTGGCACGAACGTGCGCTGCCCATAGAGGTACAGATGCGAGACATTCGATGCGGCACCATCGCTGCTGTACATGCTGCGGCTACGCACGATCCAGTCGCCGGCATTGAAACCGAACTCGCCGGAAGCGGAGTAATAGCGCGAACTGCCGCCGGCAAACGAATTGCCTACCGCCAGCAGGTCGTAGTTGAGCAGGCCGGCCACGCCGCCGGTCGCATATTCGGGCTGCGCGGGTGCATCGGGCACGAGCGCATCGGTCGGCACGAGCAGGTCGACCATGGCCGAATTTGGCTTGAGCGTGACGATGGTCTGCGGATAGACGGCGCGATAATCGATGCAGCCGGCCGGCTGCATCGCGTCGCCGGCGGGCGTTGCCGTGGAGGTTTCCCCGGTGGGTGGTTGGCCGATCTCGCCAAGCGCACCCGACGTCTGCGCGCGCTTCTCCGTCTGCCGTGCCAGCGCCCCGGCCCGGCCAGCGCCCGGCGCAGGCGGCACGCGCAAGCCCGCGCGCGCAAGAAAGCGCGCGTCCATGCAGAGCTGCCCCTTCTCGTCGAAGCGAACCATCGCACCGCCCTTGCGCTGGCCGTTGACGGTCAGCGTGACCAGCGACATGCCGGGCATGAAACGCGCTTGCCGCATGAAATAGTCCGCCACCCGTGGGTCGATCCCGCGCGCTTTCATCATGTCGACATCGAACGCGATAGCGTCGGCGGCGGCCGCCCCGGCCTCCGTGGCGGGCGCCCATGCCGGGACCAGGCCTGCCACGCCGGCCACGGCAATCCGGACGACCCACGCCACCACCGGTGTGCGACGCCGGCGGACCCGCGCGCGTGGACGTGGACGCAGGCCCGGCGCGCCTGCCGCAGGCACGTTCTCGAATGAAGCGAACATACGTGACTCGCCACGCGCTTACCGCGCCGTCTCGGCGCGGGCCAGCGGTGCGTCGTAACTATCGACGGCAAAGCCATACAACGTCGCCGGGAACAGGCGTACGGCCTTGACCGCGGCCAGCGTCTCGCCCAGTGGCGCCTGGTGGGGCACATCGGGTAGCGCATCGGACGGCTCGTCCGATGCCGCATCCGGTGTGACATCCGGTGTCGCGTTGCGTCGACCCTTGCGGACGCCGTCGAGCGATACCTTCACGGTGGTCTCGGGCAGGATATACGGGCGTGGCAACTCGACGGTCATCCCGCCCGGCTGCAGTGCCACCGACTGTGCCAGTCGAACCACATAAGGACTGGGGTTCTCCACGACCAGCGCCGTGCCCTCGACAGCGATCTTCAGCAGCCTCCACGGCTCGCGCTCGAGCGGCAGGTCGCGCGGATGAATCACCAGCGGCAGGTCCTGCCGCACGGTCATGGTCACGCGCGCGCCGCCGGGCTTGACCACGCGCGGCGGAATGCCTTCGAACACCGCGCGCGCCAGCCGCTCGGTGCGCAGTGGTGTCTTGCTGCGCAACAGGAAGCGCACCACCTGTGTTTCGTTACCCTCGACCCGCGCCACGGGCGGCGTCACCACCACGAGGTCTTCCTGATCCTCGTCGATATGGTTGACCGACGAATACAGCAGTTGCGGCGTGGCTTCGCTGTTGCGCACATTCATGGTGGTCTCGCCGTCCGCCTCCAGCAGCAGCACGACCGAGGTTTCCGGAACCATCCCGGTCGCCTGCGCGGCGCCGCCGCCGGCCAGCAGTCCCGCGACGCCGAACACCGCCGCGCCCGCCAGCCGGACGCCGCCCTGGCAAAGCCGGCGGAGATGCCGCCGAAGGCTGCGGGCCTCGCAACGCTGCACATTCATGATGGGATGTTCCTTTTATTGAGCCGTACATCGGATCCGTACATCGGAGCCGTACATCAAAGCCGTAATTCGGAGCCATGCTTCGGCGCCATGCTTCGGAGCCATGCTTCGGAGCCATACTCCGGATCAACGCCCCTCCTGATCCGGCGCAATCTTTATATTCTTGTTAAAATTCGCACCGCATTAAATGGATGTTTCTTTAAAACTGATATTTTAAAGTTATCACTTCTTTTATCGCCTCAATAGATCATTCACAGAGACGATTCAACACGGAATTATTTCGGACAATGACGATGGACCCTCATTCCATCTGGCCGTAGTGTCGTCGTTCACACAAACCACGAGACCGCATATGCCAGGTATGACCAGCAAAGGAATGGAGGCAGAGCTAGGACGGCAGACCACGCTCCACACCGCGCAGGCCGAGGCGGCTGCCCTGCACGGCATGTATCGCGACACGCTGGCGGCGTTCGTGACCGCACCCGCCGCGGTGCCGTTACCCAGGGCGGCGCGCGCCATGTACTGGCTCGGCCGGTTGCGCCAATGGCGGGCCATCGATCTCAACGGCGGCGAAGCCTTTCCGTCGACCAACTGGCTGTCGCTCCAGCTCGGCGTGGTGGAGGGACTGGCGGGTACGCATGCGCTGGCGTTGCACAAGGAGCAATGGAGCGCACCGGGTCGCCGTCAGATCTACGAGCGCGACATGGCGTTGCAAATTGCCATGCTGCTAGCACTGGGCTGGCGCGAACTTGCCGCGTTCGCACTCGAAGCATGGTTCGAGACCGACCCCGAGCTCACTGCCGTGCATCCGATCGGCGGCATCGCGGGCATGATCGTCGGCATTGCCGGAGATGCGCTCGGCATCTCCGTGCCGCAGACGACGTTCCAGAAGTCCGATGCCGTGCTCGCTTATGCGCGCGATCACTGGCGGCGCGACGATGGCGCCTTTGCCGCCGTGATTCATCAACTGGCGGACCGGCGGCTGTCGCAGTGCCGGCTCGATACGGAGGCCACGTTGTTCGACTTCGACCACCCGGTCGAACAGGCGATCCCGGTGGAGTTGCTGATGCTCATGCGCCTGCGCGACAAGCCCGATATCCCCCAGTGGCTGCACGGCCATCCGGGCATGCAGCATCCGGCCGCGACCCTGGTGGCGGCGGGCCCGCCGGCGCTGTCCCAACGGTGCACGCAGTTCATTGAGCGCGTGAACCGGTTGCTGCCGCCCTACCGGGCACTGTCCCGCGCGCTGCTGCAGCAGGCCGAGAGTCTCCAGCACGCCTGATCGCACGCCTGACCGCGCGCCTGATCGCACGCCGGCAGGAGGACGGGACCGGACACGGTGGTCGGCGATTGTTGGCGCTAAGGTGGCAGGAAGCACGACAGGAACGGACGCGGCAGGAAGGGTCACGGCAAAGAAGGACACGGCAAAAGAGTCACGCCAAAAGAGTCACAGCAAAGAGAGACACGGCAAAGCGCAGGAGAAAGGATGGAAGAAGCTCATGGAGAGGCCAGCCGAAGTCTGCATGAAATAAGCCAACGCTTATATCGCCATTCACCGAAAATTAATTCTCTTCGACAATCCGGAATATTTAAAATTCGTAGAATTGCTATTTCGCATTCCGATTATCACAAAGAGAATTGTGGACTTCACAGAAGTCTCATCCGATCGCGGTGCGGTAAATCGTTCGTATTCCTTATCTTTCAAACGCATTAAACTTCAACGAGCGATTGTTCAACGAGCGATTGTCTTTCAACGAGCGCTTCCCTCGAGCACGCTGCGTGTCAGCGGAAAGGAAATACAGGATGCCGGCGAAAACGATCCGAGTTGCCCTGGCCGATGATCACCCCCTCGTTGTAGTGGCGCTGCGCGACTGCCTGCACCGGACCCCCGGCTTCCAGGTGGTCTGCGAATGCACGAACGGCAGCGAGCTGATCGGCGCCCTTGCGCAGAACCCTGTCGACGTCGCAGTCACGGACTTCAGCATGGGGCATGGCGATACCTCCCTCGATGGCTTCAACCTGCTACGCCGTCTGACGCGGCGCTATCCCGAGACGCGCATCGTGGTGGTCAGCGCGCAGACCAATCCAGGCGTCGTCACGCGGGCCATGAAGCTCGGGGCGCGCGCGTTCGTCAGCAAGGAGGACGAACTCGACGAGATCGTCCGTGCCTGCGTGCACGTCACCGTCAGCAACGGCCATTTCTATTCGCCATCGATCCGCGCGGTGCTCGACAGTGCCGCCGCGATGACCGCGCCCGCCACCGACCTCACGCTGCGCGAACTTGAAGTGGTACGGCTGTACGCCCAGGGCTTCCAGCTCAACGAGATCGCGAGCAAGCTGGGGCGCTCCGTCAGCACGATCTCGAGCCAGAAGACCGTCGCGATGCGCAAGCTGAGCGTGCAGACCAATACGGATCTCATTCGCTATGCCTACGAAAACGGCCTGATCTGACCAGTCCGAGCCGACCGCCATGCAACAGATACTCGATCGCACCGAAGAGGCGCTCGCGCAGGCCTTCGAAGCACTGGCCCGCAATGCCAGGCGCCAGCGGCACCTGTATTACGGCACCGCCGGCATGCTGATCGCGATCGTGCTGGTGTCGGCGGTGCTGCTCGCCGGTCTGGCCGCGGCAAGGCAGCTCGACCATCGGCGCAGCCAGGTCGCGCAGTACGTGTCGGGGATTTCGTTGCTGCTGCAGGGCGAGGTGTCGTTCCTGCGCCGGACCGATCTGACCGTGCGCTACAACCGGGAGGCGCCGCCGCGGCCGCAGGCCGATATCGCGCTGATGCGGCAGGTGCAGCAATCCGGCGTGGGCGAACTGCCGGACGCCGGCTATGCGCTGCTGGTACCCGAGCCCACCCGCGCGGCCTGGGCCCGCGCGGGTGGCCATGCGATGTCGGAGCAGTTGTGGCGGCTCCAGCAGATCGCTACCGCCGCCATCACCACGCAACAGGCGTTCGAGCTCGAACATCGCGCGTATATCGTCGACGCCAATGCCGAATATGCGATCGTGATCGGACGCTCCCACCTCGGCCAGGACGCCTATCCCTTGCGCGCCGACCTTGCGGCCGACCTGCGCGACCGCGTCGGCCGTGCGCTGATGGCGCGCATCGGGCAGCCGGTGCCGCGCAAGAACGAACAGGTCTGGCTCGGGCCCGGCACCGATCCGGTACTGGGCACGCCGATCATGACCGTGGTCTCGGCCTCGTACAGCGGGGACACGCCGACCACGCTGATTGCCGCGGTGATTCCCGTCGAGGCGATTCTGGCGCGCGTGGTCAAGCCCGACGATCCGGCCACGCTGCTGCTGGTCAATACCAACGAGCAGGTCATCGACGTATCGCCACCGCTGGCGGCCCCCGATATCGGCAAGATCCTGGCACGCGCGCGCACGCTGCCACGGGAGAAGTTCGAACTCACCCGCGCCGGCGTGATGCTGGTGCAGCCGTTGCGGGCTGGCTTCGGCTCCCTGATCTACTCGGTGTCGATGCCCGCGCTGGCGCTTTCGCTGACCACCGAGCTCGCCATCATCGGCGCCATTGCGCTACTGCTGATCGCTGCCATCGCCATTACCGCGCGCTACTGGGATATCCACCTGCTGCGCCGCAGTCATACCGAAGCCACACGTGCCCTGGAGAGCGAGACCATCAATCATGTGCTGGTCAGCGCCACGCCGATCGGGCTCTGCATCGTCCGCATGACGGACTACGCAATCCTGACTTCGAACCTGCTGGCCGACACGCTGCTGCGCCTGGGCGAGCCGCGCGCCGCGGAGCGCCGCATGCTGCCGCGCCATATCATCGCGGCGTTTCCGCCCGGGCCGCTCAACGCGCGGGCGGGACGCCTGGCCACCGCGCAACTGATCGTGCCGAGTCCGCCCGATGGCGCCACCTCCGGCAGTCCCCGCGATAGCCTGACACCGGCCGGCGGCGTGCCGGGCGCGTCCGCCCCCGAACACCGCTTCCTGCAACTCACCTACGCGCCGGTACGCTATCGCGGCGAGGACGTGCTGATCTGCGCCATTCAGGATGTCACCGCGCGCCAGCAACTGGAGCAACGGCTGCGCACCGCGCAGGAAACCGCGGAGAGCATGATGCGCGCGCGCTCCAACTTCTTTGCCGCGATGAGCCACGAGATCCGGACCCCGCTCAATGCGCTGCTCGGCAACCTGGAGCTGCTGGCGCGTGCGCCGCATCTCGAGGCCCATGCGCCGCGGCTGCGTGCGCTTGGCGTGGCGGCCGACGGCCTGCGCCGTATCGTCAATGACATCCTCGATTTCTCCAAGATCGATGCGGGCGAGATGAAGCTGGTGGCGGAGCCGTTTCAACCGGTGGAAGCGCTCGAAAGCCTGGCACTGTCGTATGGACCGATGATCGCCGAGCGCCCGATCCGCTTCTATCCGCTGCTCTCGCCAACCCTCGATCGCACCATCGTCGGCGATCGCACGCGACTGATGCAGATCGTCAACAACCTGCTCAGCAACGCATTCAAGTTCACGTCGAGCGGCAAGATTACGCTCAATGCACGGCTGTCGACCGATGCCACCGCATGCAGCGTGCTGGTGTGCCAGGTGCGCGATTCCGGCATCGGCATGCCACCCGACCTGGTGGCACGCATCTTCCATCCATTTGTCCAGGCCGAGGCCAGTACCGCGAGCCGCCATGGCGGCACCGGCCTCGGCCTGTCGATCTGCGCGCGCCTCTGCGAGCTGATGGGCGGCCATATCGCCGTCAACAGCGTGGAAGGCGTAGGCAGTGCGTTCACCATCACGATCCCGGTCACGCTTGCCGACGCGGATGCGACCACGGCCCCACCGCGCGTGCGCGGCATCAGTTCGCTGATCCTGTGCCAGGTCACCGAGACCGGCGCGGCGCTCGAGGAGTGGCTTCACGCCCGCGGCTGGCGCACGCACAGCGTAACGGCACTGGCGGCCGCGCAGACCTTTCTGAATGCCAATCGGCCCAACGTGATGGCGGTCACGGGCGAATACGACCTGGCCTTCGTGATGCGCCTGCGTGCGATGCGCGCGGTGAACGTGGTCTGGATCACACGCGACGGCCCGCCACATGCGACACGTCGCGCACCGGGGGTATTCGAGGTCACCAGCTTCGGCCATGCGGCCATCCTCGCAGCCATGGAGACCGCGCTGGATGCCGAGGCGGAGCCGAATCCGGCATTCACCACGGAGTTTGATCCGGGGTCCCCCGTGGCATCCGGCGCGACGGCCCCGTCCATCGCGCCATCCCCATCGCCATCATTGCCACCATTGCCGGCAGTTTCCGCATCGGCCTCGGTCCCGCCGCCGTCAGGCCCAACGCCGATGCCGACGCCATCGACCGTGGCCGGCTTGCGCGTGCTCGTGGCCGAGGATAATCCGCTCAACCAGACCCTGATTGCCGAGCAACTGAAGACGCTCGGCTGCAGCGCCACCGTGGTCGGCGATGGCCGGCAGGCCCTTGCCTTGCTGGAGCAGGACGGTTACGACCTCGTGCTGTCCGATCTTCATATGCCGATTACCGATGGCTACGCCTTGCTCGATGCCGCCCGCGCCTCGCATCCGGGCTTGCCGGTGCTCGCGTTCAGCGCCGTGACGCAGGCCGGGCAGGCCCAGGACTGGCGCGCGCGCGGATTTGCCGGTCATATCGCCAAGCCGGCGTCGCTGGAGGACATCGAATCGGCCTTGCGCCGCGTGCGCAAGCCGCCCGCATCGGCCGCTGCGGATGCGGCGCCGGCAGCGCCTACGTCGCCTGTCTCGCCGCCTGTCTCGCCGTCGGCATCCCCTTCGCCCACCCCGCAGCCATGGACTGCTCTCGCGACGAACCTGAGCGGGCAGTCGCGCGGCGCACCGGCATCCACCGGGCATTACGACGATATGCTGCGCACCCAGCTCGATACCGACCTGCCCGAGCTGGCGGACATTATCGGGCGGCACGATACCGCCGCGCTGCTCCACTGGGCCCACCGCGCGGCCGGCGCCTTTCGCATCGTCGAGCAGATGGCATTGGTCACGCGCTGCCGCGACGTCGAGCGCCTGTGTCGCGGCACGGACGGCTGGAGCCATGAGATCGACGTCCACGCCATGGCACTTCATGCCTCGGTACGCGCCTATCGTCATGACGATAGCGGACCCACCGCGCCCGACCGCGACGACGCCGGGCCGCACGGCCGGCATGGCGCCACTGCTGCCGATCAAGGCGATCCGCACGAGGACACCCCCCACCCCACGCACGGCTAGCCCGGCGCCTCACGACAGCGCCTCACGACAGCGCCTCACGACAGCGCCTCAACGAAGAGCCTTCACGCGCGGGGCCTCGCTAGCAGACCATGGTGCCCCGCGCAACAAGGGGATTTGCGGAGATGCCCGGACCGGACCATAATGGCGCGGCCGCGCGCAGCGGCTATTCGTCAGCGAGCTCCGCCCCCCATGCAGTCACATACCGGCTTACCCCAGCCCCAGCGAACCTGGGCCGTCGTCACCGTTTTCTGTGGCCTGATCATGGCCGTACTCGACGGCTCGATTGCCAATATCGCGCTACCGTCAATCTCCCGCGAACTCAATGCCGACCCGGCCCGCACGATCTGGGTTGTCAACGCGTATCAGTTGACGGTGACGGTGTGCCTGTTGCCGCTGTCCTCGCTGGGCGACATTCTTGGCTACAAGCGCGTCTACCGCGCGGGGCTGGCCACCTTCCTGGCAGGCTCGCTGCTCTGCGCGGTGTCTGTCAACCTGCCGATGCTGGTGGCGGCGCGCGTGCTGCAGGGCATTGGTGGCGCAGGCATCATGAGCGTCAACACCGCGCTGATCCGTTTTATCTATCCGCCCACCAAGCTCGGCCGCGGCATCGGTCTGAACGCGCTCGTGGTCGGCGCCACCATTGCCGTGGGCCCGTCGATCGGTGCACTGATCCTGTCGGTCGGCGACTGGCCGTGGCTGTTTGCCATCAATGTGCCGGTGGCGATCTTCGCGCTCGCCCTGAGCCGCCGCGCGTTGCCGCTCACACCGGCGCAGCCGCGCGAGTTCGACTACCCGAGCGCGCTGCTGTCGGCGCTCGTGTTCGGGCTCTTTATCCTCGGCGTCGATGGCCTCGGTCATGCGCCGCTGCGCCTGGCCGGCGCCGCCGGCCTGGTGTGCGCCATCGCCCTGGGCTGGGTGCTGGTACGCCGCCAGCATGGCAAGCCCGCGCCGCTGGTGCCGGTGGACCTGTTCGCGGTGCGGGCCTTCACGCTGGCCGTGGGCACCTCGTTCTGCTCGTTCATGACGCAGATGCTCGCGTTTGTCTCGCTGCCGTTCTACTTCGAGTATCAGCTCGGCCGCGGCCTGCAGGAGACCGGCCTGCTGATTACGCCCTGGCCGCTGATGGTCGCGCTGATGGCGGCGGTGTCGGGCCGCCTGTCGGACCGATTCTCGGCCAGCGTGCTGGCTGGCCTTGGCCTGGTGCTGATGACGATCGGGCTGCTGAGCCTGGCCTGGATCGGGCACGATGCCGGCAATTTCGATATAGCCTGGCGTACCGGCCTGTGCGGGCTCGGCTTTGGCCTGTTCCAGTCGCCCAACAATCGCGCCATGATCTCGGCCACGCCGCGCGAGCGCAGCGGCGGCGCCAGCGGCGCGCAGGCCACCACGCGCCTGCTGGGCCAGACCACCGGCACCGCATGTGTGGCCCTGCTGTTCAGCCTCGATCGCGACAGCGCGGCACGCAGCGCATTGTTCGTGGCCGCCGCGGTGGCGGCGACGGGCGCGGCCATCAGCCTGAGTCGCCTGCGCGACGAGCGCGGTGGCAGTAGTGGCGGCAGCGACGACCGGCGCGGTGGCGCAAGCGAAGCACCGGCCCGGCGTACCACGGCGGCGCTCGACGCCGACCTCTGAGCTCGGCCACCCCGGGGCCCGCCGGTGGGCGCCTCCCCCGGCGCCCTGGCCCGCGGGCACATGCATTGCATGACGGTGGACTCCCGGCGCCACGCGCCGCATCCCGACGGAGACCATGTCATGAGCACCAAACCCACCACGCCCACCACGCCCCAGGATCGCCAGAACCCCGGTGCCCGGACCGACCGGCAACCCGAGGACATCAGGAGCCGCAGCGCCGATCCCGGGCAGAGCAGCTATGGCGGGTTCAAGAACGAGGACCCGCGCAAACAGCACCAGGCCACGCCGGAGCGGAAGCCTGGCAAAACGCATCCCTGATCGGTAAAAAAGCGCAGCGCAGGCAAACCTTGCCGGACGCTGCGCCATCCCGGGCCGGCACGCGGGGCTACCCGCGCCGCCACCCGGGCGGGATCACTCGCTGCCGACCTTCTTGTCGAGGTCGCGTGCCATCTGCAAATGCTTCTCCAGATCGGGCACATGCTTGGCCGCAAACGCCTTGATGTCGGGGTCCTTGGCGTTCTGCGACGCTTCGCGGAACATCTTGAGCGTGCTTTCGTGCGCCGCCACGCCTATCCGGCTGGCGTAGAGCTTGTCGAAACGCGCACCCTGCAGCGCGCTCAGCGCCTTGAGTTCGCCCTTCTGGATCATCGACGGCTCGGTCGGCGGCGTATAGCCCTTGGTGCTGGCCAGTTTGACCAGTTCCTCGCCAACCTTCGTATGGTCCTCGATCATGCGCGAGGCAAACGACTTGACGTCGGCGCTCGCCGCCTTTTGCTGGGCGAGCTTGCTGCCTTCGATCTCGGCATGGCCACCCTGCGCGGCATTCTCGAGGAAGTTGCGGTCGCCCCGCGCAAGGTCGCTGTCCTTGTGCGAGCTGGCGGTGCCCATGCTGTTGGGCGACGTGGCCTTAGGCGTGGTGGTGCCGGTCCCTTGCGCAAGCAAGGCCGGCGAGGCGAGCAACGCGCACGAAGCCGCGACGGTGGTGATGACATGATGAAGTTTCATGGGATCTCCCAGCGGTTGTGATGCGATATTCTTCGCAAGAACCGTGCGCGGCCGTGCGCCGATCGGTGCGGGGACGCTGGCGTGCCTAGCGCCGGTCCGGCTCGGAGGGGTTCGAGACCTCCGTCAACGTATCGCCGGCGCGAGCGGTCTCGCCGGACTTGGTGGCGATATCGCCGAGCGAGACGATGCCCACCAGTTGCTTGTCCGCATCGATCACCGGCAGCCGCCGGATCTGCCGTTCCGCCATCATGGCGCGCGCGGTATCGACGGTATCGTCGTCGTGGCACCACTGCGTGTGTTGCGACATGGCGTCGGCGACCTTGCCCTCGGTTGGATCGGTCCCCGCGGCGGTGCAACGTACCGTGATATCCCGGTCGGTAACGACACCTTCGAGCCTGCCGTTCACGCATACCGGCAACACACCGACACTCAGATCGTCCATCATGCGGGCGGCCTTCTGCAGTGTGTCATCCCGTGACACGTAAGCGGGATCGGCGGACATGACGTCGCGCAGACGCAAGGGTGAAGCGGTTGGTGTAGCGGTTGGTGTAGCGGTACCCATCGGCTGGCTCCTGTTCGGGAAGGACCATCCTGTTTGCGGGATGGTCGGTGGATCGGTCCGCCTATCCACGCAATTGCCGTTCCCGAAGGATGCGGGTGGCCATGCGGCCCCCCCACGCCTCGCGTGCGCGTGCCCCGCGGCAGCACAAAAGGCGGGTAAATCTTTCAGGGGCCCAGATCGAATCTACATTGCGGCCGGTGGCCGCGCCTCGCCCGCACCCCAGCCACGGCAGAGGGGATTCCGCGTAGCCATGAATTGCCATGCCTGGCACGAAACCTGCCGGGCTCAACGCTATCCCTGTTCTCGTGAGGACCGCGCCATGAGCACCAGCGTTGCCAGATTCCTCACCCGCCACGGCCTTTCGATGGCCACCGCCGAATCCTGCACCGCAGGCCTGATCGCCTCGTGCATTGCCGACGTGCCGGGCAGCGGCGGTGTGCTGCGCTGCGCGATCGTGGCTTATGCGCCCGAAATCAAGATGTCGGTGCTCCGCGTGCCGCGCCATCTTATCGATACCCACGGCCTGACCAGCGAACCGGTCTCGCTGGCGATGGCGTTGGGCGTGCTACGCCTCTCGGATGCCTCGCTCGCGATTGCCAATACGGGCGTGGCCGATGGCAAGGTCGGCGACGGCACGCCGCCCGGCACGCAGTGCTATGCCTGGGTGTTTCGCCATCATGGTCGCGTGGCCGCCTTCACCGAGACGGCGCGCTTCGACGGCACGCGCAATACCGTGCGCGTGGCCGCCGCCAGGTACGGGATCGCGCGCGTACCGCACTATTTCGAGCTGTTCGTGCGCGGCGAAGGTACGCCGGTCAACGTGTCACCTCGCGCAGCGCCCGCTCCCAGTCAGCAATGAAGCGTTCGATGCCAAAGCGCTCGCGTGCCATCCGCGCGGCGCGCGCACCCCAGCGGGCGGCAAGCTCGGGTTCCTGCAGCAAGGTGCGCATGACGCCGATCAGTCGCTCGGGATCGGTATCGACGTAGCCATTCTGTCCGCGCTCGATCACGGCCGCGAGCTCCGTGGTGGCCACGCCGACCACCGGCATGCCGATTGCCATCGCTTCCACCACGGCCAGCCCGAGGCTGGTATAGCGGATCGGGTTGAAGAAAAAACGGTACGGCGCCATGAACGCGGCGACCTCGGGATTGGACACCTCGCCCAGCCCGCCGGCGGACCGGGCATCCATGCCGATCAGGTCGAGCGGCACCCGTTCGCGGGCCGCGGCAAAGATGTCGGCGCCAAGCCGGCGGCCGCGCCGGTTCAGGTTGTTCACCACGCTGATGCCGCGCGCGAGGGTACCGGTATAACGCACGGTCGGGTCGACCATCACGCCGTGTTCGATGACCCGCGTCGGCGTGATGCCGCTATCCCACATCAGCGCGTTGAACGGTGTGACATGGACCAGCAATACCGCGGCGTCCTGCACCGGATGGACCGTATTGGTCGGATGCTGCTGGGGCGGGTCGTGTTCCAGGTAGATGGTCGGCAAGGCGCGCTGCGCCGGCGACAACACGGTGTGGCGATCCTGCGCGAAGTGATCGCGATGCTGGAACAGCACGCAGTCGACACGCACGTCGCGCACCGCGTCGAACGGCAGCTCGTGAACATTGTCGCCCCACGGTAACGCGCCTCCCACGCCCGCATAACCCGGTGGATTGCCGGGCCTGGTCACCAGGTAGAAGTCGTGCGGCAGCTGCGACAGGTAGTACAGGTAGTTGCCGTGGACATGCCACGTGAGGATACGCAGACGCTCAGGCATGGTCATGCTCCATGGCCATCAGCGCGTCGATCTCGCGCATGACGGCATCCACTTCGATATGGGTGGCGCAGACGTGGCCGAGCGGACATTTCTGCCACGCACACGGCCGGCATGGCGGGTGGTGCGCCAGCACGCGATGCAGCGTGGCGTCGAGCGGCGCCCAGCGCGCGCTATCGCTGCCGCACGAGACCACCACGCTGGGGGTATCCATGGCCGCCGCGATATGCGAGGCGCCGGTGTCGTTGCAGACCAGCAATCTGGCATGCGCGATCAGCGCGGCCATGGTCCCGAGCGAAGTCTGCCCGCACAGGTTGACGACGTCGCCGCCAGCCATCGTGGCCAGGCGATGCGCCAGCATGCGTTCATCCGGCGCGCCGGTGATCGCCACCTGCAAGCGCGCCTGCAGGCGTTGCGCCAGTTCGGCAAAACGCTCCACCGGCCAGCGCCGTGACAGCATGCGGGCGCCGGGATGGACGCAGACATAACGGCCTGGCAGCAGGCCATGCCGGTCGGCCAGCTGCTGCCAGCCGGCCTGATCGAGCGGCCCGAGCGGAAAGGCCAGGTGCGGATCCACGGCGGGATAGCCGAGCGCGCGCATGAGTCCCTGCAGGCGCTCGATCTCGTTGCCGTCGGGCCATGGCACGAGCAGTTCGCGCGCCTCCCGCGCACTTCCCTCCGCCGCCACGCGCCCGTGCACTGCAGCCTCGGCCGGCGTTGCGCAGAATCCCGCCGTCTGGCGCGCCGCGAGGCGTCGCAACACCTCGTTACTGAGCGTGCCGCTGCCATGCAGCTGGATGGCCAGGTCAAAGCGGCGCGCGCGCGCGTCGGCATAGAACGCGGCTACCGCGTCGTGCTGGCACGGCTGCTCGGGCATCCCCTCCATGCCAGGAAAGGCCATGAAGTCATCGAGCAGATCGGAGAACCGGCTAACGAACTCGCGCGCCCACGGCAAGCCGATCAGCGTGATATGCGCGTCGGGCTCGCCTGCGCGCAGCGCGCGCAAGGCCGGTACCGCGCACAGCATGTCGCCGAGTTGCAGCGCGCGGAATACCGCGATACGACGGACGACGCCCGCGTGGCGCCCCGGGGCCGTCCGCGATGCGGCGGCTTGGCCTGCCGGTGGCGCGGTGGGTGGCGCGGTGGGTGGCGCTGCGGATGACGTGGCGGTTGGCGTGGTGGGCGACGCCCACAGTTCGAGCGTCTCGTTCACAGGAACACCGTACGGAAGTGCAGCGCCCCGCGCAGGCGCCAGTACAGCGACAGCGGCGGAATCACGATGGAAGTCACGATCATCTCGGCGATATGCGCCGGCGTGAGCGCCGCGCCACGCAGCCGCCTCATGCAGAATGCGGCGGTGATGACGAACCACGTGAGCGCCGCGCCGGCGGCGATGGTGCGATGGCCGCTCCATGCGCCGCATACGGCCACGCCCAGCGCGAGTACCGCCACGTAGTAGTGCCATGGCGGCACCCGGCGAATACGCGTGCGATACAGGCGAGGATGCTTCTTGTAGAGCAGCGCGTCGAAAAACACCTTGGCCTGCGCACCGGCGCTGCTGCCCCACCGCGCGGCGCGCACCGGATGCTCGACCACGGCCTTGCGCGCCCGGCCCACCGGCCCCGCCTGCGCCTCCAGCCGGAACTGCAGGTCGGAGTCCTCGCGCCACGCGCGCCGGAAGCGCTCGTCGAAGCCGCCCACCCGCTCCAGCGCGGCGCGCCGTACAAAACAGTTGGCGGTCACGAACTCGCAATGGGCCAGGCCGCCGGTGTCGCGCTCATGGTCGGTAGGCCGGGCTGGCAGTGGCACCACCACTGCGCCCGCCACCGCGCTCCAGGCGGGCATGGCCGCCAGCGCCAGATAGCCCTCGCATACCCAGTCCGCGCGCGGCACCGTGTCATCGTCGGTGAACGCGATCACCTCCCCACGGGCCATGCGCCAGCCGACATTGCGCGCCCCGGCCGGACCCTGGGTCCGCGTCACCGCGACGTAGCGCAGCGTCAGCCCGGGATGCGCGGCGGCAAGCCCGGCTACCAGTTCCGCGATGCGCCGCTCGCATCCGTCGTCCGCCACGATGATCTCGTACCCGCGCGGATCGGCATGCTGGCGGCACAGCGCCAGCAGGCACCGCCGCAGCAGCTCGGGCCGCCGGTAGGTGGCAATGACCACCGAGACCACCGCATCAGGCGCCCGCATCGGCCACCTCCCGTGCCGGCGTCGCCGCTGCGCTGGCCCGTGCGCCCGGCTTCTCGAGGATGAACGAGCCGATGACCAGCGCATCGAGCGGCGAGGTCCAGAAGCACTCCACCGCATCGCGTGGTGTGCAGACGATCGGCTCGCCACGCGTGTTGAACGAGGTATTGACCAGGATCGGCACGCCGGTGCGACGTTCGAAGGCGGCCAGCACATCGTAATAGGCCGCATTCTGGTCGCGCCGGATGGTCTGCACGCGCGCCGTGCCATCGACGTGGGTCACCGCCGGAATGCGGCGCGCCTGTTCCGGCTTGACGTCATAGATAAACAGCATGAATGGCGCCGCGCCCGACGGCGGCGGCTTGTCCGCATGGAACCATGCGCTCACGCGCTCCTGCATCACCACCGGCGCCACGGGACGAAAATCCTCACGATCCTTGATCTGGTTGAGGCGCTGCTGCATGCCGGGATCGATCGGCGAGGCCAGGATGGAGCGCGCGCCCAGCGCGCGCGGGCCGAACTCCATGCGCCCCTGGAACCAGCCGATGATCTTGTTGGCCGCCAGCAGTTCGGCGGTATGCTCGGCCAGCTCGGCGCGGTCCACGCGCCGATAGGGCAGCCTGGACCAGTCGAGAAACGCGGCGATTTCGTCGTCGTCGAAGGCCGGGCCAAGATAGGCATGCTCCATGGTCCAGTGGCGCGCGGGGCGGCCACGCTGCAGGTGGTCGATCCACAGGGCCGCGCCGAGCGCGGTACCCGCATCGCCGGCGGCGGGCTGCACCCATACCTGCGCGAACGGGCTGCGGTCGCGCACGCGCGCGTTCATCACGCAGTTGAGCGCCACGCCACCGGCCATCGCCAGGCAGGCCTCCCCGGTCTCGCGTGCCAGCCAGCTGGTCATGTCGAGCACGGTCTCCTCGAGCACCTGCTGCAGCGATCGCGCGATGTCGAAATGCTCACTGCCGAATTCGGTGCCGCGCAGCCGCGCCGGCCCGAGCAACGGTTCGAGATCGACGTCGACCACGCGATAGCCGCCTTCGCCATCGTTGGTGACCAGTTCGCGGAACGCGTCGACCTTGGTCGGCTTGCCGTATGAGGCCAATGCCATGACCTTGTACTCGTCCGACGAATGCAGGAAGCCAAGATGCCGCGTCACACGCTCATACAGCAGCCCCAGCGAATCGGGCAGATCGATCTGCTTGATGCGCCGGTACGAGCTGCCGTCGAACACCCCATAGCTCGTGGTCACCTGCTCGCCGCGGCCGTCCATGGTCAGCACCGCGCAGCGCCGGAACGGCGCGGCGAGGAACGCGCTCGCTTCGTGCGCCATATGGTGCTCAACGAAATGCCACTGGAACGGACCATCGTGGCGCGCGCCACGGAAGCGCGCACCAAGGTGATGGGGAACACCCGCCGCCAGCTGGCGCGGTGCGTTGACAACATACGACAGGAACAACGGATCCCACGGCGATGTCACCGCGCCGGCGCTGGCATGGCGCGACGGCTCCAGTGGCAAGGCCAGCGTCTCGTCACCGCGCCTCTCCCCGAGCAGCAGTGCGGGATCGTACGAATAGGCGATATGGTCGACGTCCGCGAGCGTAATGCCGGCTTCCGCGAGGCAGTAGTCGATGGCGTGGAACGGCAGCTCCCAGGCGCTGAACGGTACGGGCCGCTTGCCGTGATTGATATGCGTGAAACGCTCGTCCTCCGCGGCCGCGATGACCTCTCCGTCGCGCACCAGGCAGGCGGCTGAGTCATGGTAGGCAGCGTTAATGCCAAGTGTGTACATGGGGATCTTCCTCCATCGGCAGGGTGGGACGCGGGGCGGCAACGGGATGCAACGGAACCGTCCGCGTGGCGGCGCCCCACGGCAACTCCTGCGGCGGCGGCACCTCGCCGTCGAGCAGCGACATGGCCGCGCCTACCGTATCGGCAACGGTGACTTCGCGCAGACAGCGGTGATGCCCGGCGGGGCACGTGCTCTTGTAGCAATAGCGGCACGGCACATCGGCATACAGCGTGCGATGCGGGACTTGCCAGGGCGTGTGTTGCGGATTGGTCAGCGCGTAGAGATCGACGGTCGGGGTGCCGAGCGCTGCGGCCAGATGGACCGGTCCGCTGTTGTTCGACACCAGCAGGTCGCTGCGCTCCAGCAATGCCGCCATCTCGCCGAGCGACAACTTGCCGGCCAGCGTCCGCACATGGGGATGCATGGCGTCCGCGCATACCGCCTCGGCGAGCGCCGCTTCACTGCCGCTGCCCGTGATCCACACACAGCCACCGGTGCGCATGGCGAGTTCGCGCGCGACCTCGGCAAAGCGCCACGACGGCCACCGTCGCGACGCGGCGGTGGCGCCCGGATGCACGACGATGCCGCGTCCGCTGCCACGTGGCGGCTGCCGGTGCGACAACAAGTCGTCAAGCCGCTGCCGGTCCGCTTCACGGACGTGGAAGCGCATCCGGGTATCGGCGATTACGGCGCCGACGCGCGCCACCAGGTCCAGCTGACGCCGGACTTCGTGACGCGGGCGCTGGCCAGCGGTATCGGGCTCGGTCTCCGCGACCCAGTCGCTCAGCAACGCGTATGGATTCTCGCGGCAATGCGCGAGCCGGAGCGGAATGCCCGCCAGGCTGCACAGCATGGCCGCAGGGAGCGCACTCTGGCTGTAGACGGTGAAGATCACGGCGGCGTCGAACCCGCGCGCCGCGAGGGCCCGGGCACACGCCGGCAACAGGTGGGCGACGTCGGCCGCGCTCGGGGCCGGATCGTGCCGAACCCATGGCGCGTTCCATGGAATGACTTCGTCCACCATCGGCAGATGCGGGGCGAGCAGCGCGGACGGCGTCGAGGTCAGCAGCGCGATATGCCGATCCGGCGCGCTTTCGGCCAGGGCCTGCATGGCAGGAGTGGTCATGAGCACGTCGCCCATATTGTCGAGGCGCACGCACAGGATACGGCGCGCGCCGGACCAGTCAGGCAGGTCGCTCATGACGACATCTCCGCGACGGCCTGCGCGCGCCGGCCTGCCGCGCGCGCGCCGGCGCGGGCGGTCACGGTGGCCGCTTCGACGATGCGTGCGGCTGCGTCGAGTGTGGATACCACATGGTGCGGCTCGCGCAGTGGCCCGGGCCGCCATTCGGTCTCGTTACAGCAGTCCACCAGGATGGTGCGGCATCCGGCCGCGCGCCCTGCTTCGACATCGTCGAGGATGTCACCGATCATCCACGAGCTTTGCAGATCGAAGCCGAGCGTCGCGGCGGCAAAGCGCAACATCCCCGGGGCCGGCTTGCGGCACAGGCACGCCCGCGCGTAGGCGGGCACGCTGCCTTGCGGATGGTGGGGGCAATAGAAGAAGCCGGCGAGCCGCGCATCGTAACGCACGAACAGCTGTGCCAGCCGCGTCCGCACGCCCTCGAGCGCCTCGCGCCGAAAGCGCCCGAGCGCAACCCCGGGCTGGTTGCTCACCACCAGCAGCGGCAGGCCGAGGCGCCCCAGACGGCGCAGCGCCTTGCCCGCGGTGGGAGCGAGGCGGATCTGCGCGGGATCGACGTTATAGGGCACGTTCACGAGCAGCGTACCGTCCTTGTCGAGCAGTACCGCGCCGTTTGCGCCGTTTGCGCCGTTTGCGCCGTTTGCAGCGCCGTTTGCCGCCCCGTTTGCCGCCCCATGCCGAGCGCTGCGCGCGGTGCCGCTTGCAGTGCCACCTGCCGCTCCGTCTGCCATCATGGCCATGAGGTCTCCTTCATCGGCAGCACCATCACTTCGGGTATCACGGTTTCTTCTGGCTGCGTGAGCACGAAGCGCACCGCGCGCGCGACATTCGCCGGATCCTGCAATGTCGAGGTATCGATATCGGGAAAGCGGTCGAGCAGGAATGGCGTGCGCATGCCGCCCGCCACCACCGCCGAGACCTTGATGCCGTGCGGCCGCAGCTCGGCGTGCAGCGCATGCGAGAAGCCCAGGATGCCCCACTTGGTGGCGTGATAGGCCGAGGCATTGGGCCACGCGCGTTTCGACGCGGTCGAGGCGATATTGACGATATGGCCGCCGCCGCGCGCCTTGAGCAGCGGCACGGCTTCGTGCGCCAACAGGTAGGGCCCGTACAGGTTGACCATCAGCACCTGGCGCCAACGCTCGGTATCGACCTCGTCCACCGGCAGCGTGATATCGATGGCCGCATTATTGATCACGCCATCGAGCTGGACGTTCTGTTTGCGCAGGTCGGCAAAGGCCTTCCCGACCGAGGGCGGATCGGAGACATCCAGCGGCAGCGCCAGGGCGTGGGCCCCGCTCACGCTCAGGGTCTCCACGCAGCCGTGCGCGAGCGACTCGTCGATATCCGCGACGATCACATTGGCACCGGCCTCGCCGAGCATGCGACAGATGGCACCGCCCAGGCCACGGCCACCGCCGGTCACCAGATAGGTCTTGTCGTCGAGTTGAGGATCATGGCCTTGCATAGTTGGCGCTCCTGAGAGGGATTGGGGAGGATCGGGGATGGAAGCGGTTCATGGCTGCCCGCCTGCGCGCGCGAGACGCTCATGCGCGACCGCCCGCAGCAGGCAGGCCACACCGCGCGCAAAGGCGTCGTCGAACCACGGGTTGGCGCCGCTGACCGCGACCACCATGCCCTGCTCGGCCACGCCGCCGCCGAGCGCGAGATCGCCGTGACGAAGCAGATGCGGCGTCCGCGCGATCACATGACTGGTATCGATGCCGGTGCGCCACGCCAGGCGCGCCTTGCCGCGCGCGTAGTACGCATAGTCGGCGTCCCAGCGTTCGCGCGCCGGCAGCGAGTGTTCGTACAGGATGGCATCGTCGAACGGGCACGACCCATACGGGCGTCCCGGGTCCATCACCACGATGTGCATGCAGCCACTCTCGCCCACGCCACGGTCGCCGAGGCTGGCCACGAGCATCGGTAACGCCAGCGTGACGGCGCGCCGCGCAGCGTCCACATCAAGCAGGAGCGCGGCGCATTCGTGCGTGGACGCGGCAGCGGGCACAGCGGCGGCGGACATTTCGTTCATGGCGACTCCTCGATGCCGGGAGTCCCCATCACGCAAGGTCCGCGCCCGCACCGCGCGACGCGTCGCGTCAGCCTTCGCGGTTGGCGTAGACCTTCGCTATTACATGGCCCACGTAAGAACCGCGAACGCAGTCTTCAATTCTTCGCGGCGCGCCGGCATGGGCCCAGTGCCCGGCGCGACCGCCGCATCCCGGCCGGACGCCGAAGCCATGGCGCGCCCGGCAGTGAAGTGCCGCAGGAAGGCAAGCCCCACGCCATGCAACGTGTCCACCTCACGCACGCGATTGGCACACAAGCTGCGAACTGCCTCCGCAAGCCATCGTTATAACGCTTCGCCCAAATCTTCGCGGATTGCGTAGGCACCGCGAATTCGCTTTCCCAGAAGGAGCCAGACATGCACCGGATTGCCCTGATCAGCGAGCATGCTTCGCCATTGGCCAGCGTCGGCAGCGTCGATTGCGGTGGCCAGAATGTCTATGTGGCGCACCTCGCGCGCCAGCTAGGCAAGCGCGGCTACCAGGTCGACGTGTTCACGCGGCGCGACAAGGCGCTGCTACCGGACGTAGTGGCATTCGCCCCCAACGTCCGCGTGGTGCATGTGAGCGCCGGACCCGCGGTACAGATTCCCAAGGAGCAGTTGCTGCCTTACATGCCGGCATTCGGCGACCAGATGGTGGCCCATATGCGGCGCGACGCCATCGGCTATGACGTGCTCCACGCCAACTTCTTCATGTCGGGCGTGGCAGCCCTGCGGGCGCGCGCGTCGCTCGGCATCCCGCTGGTCATGACGTTCCATGCGCTCGGCAAGGTGCGGCGCCTGCACCAGGGCAGCGCGGACGGCTTTCCCGACAGCCGCTTCGACATCGAGGACGAACTGGTGCGCGAGGCAGACTGCGTGGTGGCGGAATGCCCGCAGGATCATGACGACCTCGTTAACCTGTACGACGCCGACCCGCGTCGCATCGAGGTTGTCCCGTGCGGCTTTGACGATGGCGAATTCGCGCCGGTGGCGCGTGCGCACGCGCGCGCCGCGCTGGGGTGGGATGCACATGCGTTCTCGGTCCTGCAACTGGGCCGGCTGGTACCGCGCAAGGGCATCGACAATGTGATCCGCGCGGTCGGCTGCCTGCGCGCGACGTCCGGCATCGCGGCCCGGCTCTACGTGGTGGGCGGCAACGCGGAGCAGCCCAGCGTCGAGGCCACGCCGGAGATCGGCCGTCTGCAGGCGGTCGCCGACGAAGCCGGGGCGACGGACCTGGTGACATTCGTCGGCCGTCGCGGGCGCGATCAGCTCAGACAGTTCTATGGTGCCGCGGATGTCTTCGTGACCACGCCGTGGTACGAACCGTTCGGCATTACGCCGGTGGAAGCCATGGCGTGTGGCGTGCCGGTGATCGGCGCCAACGTCGGCGGCATCCGCTCGACCGTCGTCGACGGTGAGACCGGCTTTCTGGTGCCGCCCCACGCCCCGCATGCGCTGGCCGCGTGCTTGGCCACCCTTGCCGCCGATCCGGCTCTCGCCGCACGCATGGGTCGTGCCGGCCGCGAGCGCGCGCAGACTGCCTTTACCTGGAGCGGAGTGGCCGAGCAGATGGAACAGGTCTATGCGCGCGTGGCCACCGCGCGTCCGGCCACCGGCCGCGTGGCGGCGTGAGCGCGGGAGACGGCCATGAGGCAATACGACCGCAAGCGCGTACTCGTCACCGGTGGCGCGGGATTCCTCGGCTCGCACCTGTGCGAGCGGCTGGTCGAGGCCGGCCACGATGTACTTTGCGTCGATAATTTCTACACGGGCAGCAAGGACAACATTGCCGGGCTGCTAAGCCATCCGCATTTCGAGCTATTGCGTCATGACGTGACGTTTCCGCTTTATGTCGAGGTGGACGAGATCTACAACCTCGCCTGCCCTGCCTCGCCGGTGCATTACCAGAGCGACCCGGTGCAGACCACCAAGACCAGTGTGCACGGCGCCATCAACCTGCTGGGCCTGGCCAAGCGGGTCAAGGCCCGCATCCTCCAGGCCTCCACCAGCGAGGTATATGGCGATCCGGACAGCCATCCGCAGCGCGAAAGTTATTGGGGACACGTCAACCCGATCGGACGCCGGGCGTGCTACGACGAGGGCAAGCGCTGCGCCGAGACGCTCTTCATGGACTATCACCGCCAGCATGGCGTCGATATCCGGATCGCGCGGATTTTCAACACGTATGGACCACGCATGCATCCCGCCGATGGCCGTGTGATTTCCAACTTCGTCATGCAGGCACTGACCGGCGCCCCGCTTACGCTCTATGGCGATGGCGCGCAGACACGTTCGTTCTGCTACGTGGACGACCTCGTGGACGGCCTGATCCGGCTGATGGCCGCCGATGCCACCGGCACGCCGGTCAATCTGGGCAATCCGTGCGAGAACACCATGCGCCAGCTGGCCACGGCGGTACTCGCGGCGACCGGCTCGTCGTCGCCAGTAGAGACGCGTCCATTGCCGGAGGACGATCCGCACCAGCGCTGTCCCGATATCACGCTGGCGCGTACGCTGCTGGGTTGGGCGCCGCGCACCGCACTGGCACAGGGCTTGCAACTGACAGTCGAATACTTCCGCGCGCGGCTCGGTGCGACGGTACACGAGCGCCCGGCGGCAACGGCAATCCCCTGACATGCAGATACCGAAGACGCTTACTGTGATTTCGCCGCATCTCGACGATGCGGTGTTCAGCTGCGGCAACCTGATCGCGGCCTGCCCGACCTCGCTCGTAATAACCGTGTTTGCGGGCGCGCCGCCCGACGACATGCCGGCGCCGGACTGGGACCGCGCGGCGGGCTTCGTGCGCGCCAGCGAAGCGGTGCATGCGCGCCGCCAGGAAGACGCGCGCGCGCTGGCGATACTGGGCGCCGAGCCGGTATGGCTCGATTTTCTCGACAGCCAGTACGGCAAGCGATACGGCGCGGTCGATATCGCGGTGCGGCTTGGCCGCCTGCTGGCCATGCAGCGGCACGGCGCCATCGTCGCGCCGCTGGGCCTGTTCCATTCCGACCATGTGCTGGTCAACGCGGCCTGCATGCTGGTACGCGAGGCCGTGCATGCCGGGCAGACCGGCCCCGTCACCGCCCCCGTCACCGCCCCTGACACCGGGCCAGACGCCGCGTCCGCCACGCCCCCCGCCAACGTGCAATGGTTGTTCTATGAAGATGCGATCTATCGCCGCATGCCCGGCATGATCCAGAGCCGCATGATGGCCTGGTGGCAGGCGGGCCTGCTGGCCGCGCCCGTGCATCTGCCGCTGGCGGCCTACGGCACCCAAAAGGCGCGCGCGGTGGAAGCCTACGAAAGCCAGCTGCCGTTATTCAATGCCGAACAGCTGGCCGACCTGGGCGGCGCCGAGCGCTACTGGGCGCTGGGCCCGTTCGGGCCGCATGCGCATCAGGTCGGGACCGTAAGCCGCACGTGAATGCCAACCCCGATATCAGCGTGGTGGTGCTCACGCACAACCGGCGCGAAGCCTTGCGCAACACCTTGCGCCACCTGTGCGCGCTACCGGAGCGCGTGCCGATCGCGGTGGCCGACAACGCCAGCAGCGATGGCACAGCCGAGATGCTGCGCGCGGATTTTCCCTCCGTGACGCACCTGCGCAGCGAGGTCAACGCCGGTGCCGCCGGCCGCAATCTCGGGGCCGCGTGGGCCAGCACGCGCCATGTGGCGTTCTGCGACGACGACTGCTGGTGGGCCGCGGGTTCGCTGGCACGTGCCTGCGCCCTGTTCGACATGCATCCGCGCATCGGCGCGCTTACCGCGCGCGTGGTGGTCGGCGCGCAGGAACGCGAGGACCCCGCCAGTACCCTGATGGGCAACAGCCCGTTGCCTTCCGCCGACCTCCCCGGCCATGCCATTCTCGGCCTGATGGCCGGCGCCACCGCGTTCCGCACCGAGGCGTTTCTGCAGGCAGGCGGTTACGATGCCCGCTTCTTTGTCGGCGGCGAGGAAACCTTGCTCGCGCTCGACCTCGTCACGCACGGCTGGCACCTGGTCTACACGCCGGATCTGACCGTGCACCACTGCCCGAGTCCGTTACGCGATGCCAGCGGCCGGCGCCAGCTGCTGGCGCGCAATGCGATCTGGGCGGCGTGGCTGCGCCTGCCGATGACCATGGCGTGGCGCATTACGGCCGCGCGCCTGCCGCAGATCTGGCGCGAGCAGGGCCGCACGGGAGTGGCGGATACCCTGCGCGGCATGGGCTGGGTGCTGCGCGAGCGCCGCGTGGTGCCGCGCCATGTGGCGCGGGCGGTGGCGTTGATCTCCTAACGTCCGGCCGGATCCGCGCGATGGGTATGCGCGCGGATGGCGGCCACCAGTTCGCCCATCTGCACCGGCTTGGACAGATGGAGCTGGAAGCCCGCCATCATGGCGCGGATACGGTCCTGCGGCTGCGCATGCCCGGACAGGGCGATGGCGGTCATCCGTTGCGGCAGCGGAATTTCGCGCAACGACTCCAGTCGCCGCACATCGCGCAGCACCGTATAGCCGTCTTCCTCGTCGAGTGCGATGTCGCAGATGAGTCCGTGCGGCCATTCGCTCGCCCCGATGCGCTCCAGTACCGCGAGCAGATCGCGCCCATGCCCGAATGGCGTGGCTTCCGCACCGAGCTCCTCGAGCGCTTCGGTGACCACCTCGCGCGTCGGTTCGTCGTCGTCGAGCACCATCACGCGCAGGCCACGCAACGCATGCGGACCCAGCGGCGGACCTTCGACTTCGGTGGCGGTCCCGGTCGTGGCGTGGACCAGCGGCGCGGCCTCGCGTACCGGACGCAGCGGCATCGACAGGCGCCACGACTGCGCGCCGGGATCGGCGCGCAGCGTGACGCCGCTCTCCGCCAGCCAGGCCTGCAGGCGCTGGACGTCGGCCAGCGCGACCGGCTGCCCCGCCTCGGCGGCAGCGGCGGACAGCGTCAGCGCCGCTTCGCCGTCCATGCGTTCGAGTCGCAACTCCATGCGGCCTCCGGGCGCCACCGATGCGATCGCCAGCTCGCATAGCTGCCAGATCGCCTTCTGCAACACGCCGGGATCGCCGGTGACCCGCAGCTCCGCATCGCCGAGCACGGTAAACAGGTGGATATGGTGTTCCGCGATGGTCTCGCGCAGGCCGTCCACCACGCCGGCAACCAGCGTCTCCAGACGGATGGGCTGCAGCGCGAGCCGTTCCTCGATGCGCTCCAGTTCGCGTTGCTGCTGTTGCAGGCGCCACATCTGCGCATAGACGCCGCCGCGCGCGAGCAGCGTCTGGTGGGTGCCGCTCTCCACCACGCGGCCATGCTCCATCACGAGGATATGGTCGGCGTCGGCGATGGTGGACAGCCGGTGCGCGATGATCAGCGCGGTGCGGCCCTGCGCCACCCGCGCCAGCTCTTCCTGGATCGCGCGTTCGGCGCGCGTATCGAGCGCCGAGGTGGCTTCGTCGAACACCACGAGCGACGGCTTCTTGAGCAGCGCGCGCGCGATCGCCACGCGTTGCCGCTCGCCGCCGGAAAGCCGCACGCCACGCTCGCCCACCTGGGTGTCGTAGCCATCGGGCAGGCGGTCGATGAAGCCGTCCAGCTGCGCGGCGCGCGCGGCCTCCACCACGTCGGCCCGGGTAGCGCCGTCGCGGCCGTAGGCGATGTTGTAGGCAATGGTGTCGTTGAACAGGATGGTGTCCTGCGGCACGATACCGATCGCTTCGCGCAGGCTGCGCTGGGTGATCAGGCGCAAGTCCTGCCCGTCGATGGTCACCCGGCCGGAGTCCGGCAGGTATAGCCGGAACAGCAGCCGCGCCAGCGTCGACTTGCCCGAGCCGCTGCCGCCCACCACGGCCACGGTCTGGCCGGCGCCCACGCGGAAGCTCACATCCCACAGGGTCTGACGGCTGGGGTCGTAGCTGAAGTTGACATGATCGAATACGATCTCGCCGCCGGTCACGCGCAGCGGCGCGGCGCCCGGCGCGTCGTCGTCCTCGCCGGCACGGCCGCGGGCGTCGAGCAGCGCGAACAACCGCTCGACGTTGGTCATGGCATCGTTGGATTCGCGAAAGATAAAGCCGAGCGTGTTGAGCGGCAACACCACCTGGATCACGTACGCGTTGATCAGTACCAGGTCGCCGACGGTCAGCGTGCCCTGCACCACGCGCTGCACACCGAGCAGCATCACCGCCGCCACGCCGAGCGCGATGCAGACGCTCTGGCCGACGTGCAGCGTCGACAGCGCGTACTGGTTCTCCACGCTCACGCCTACCCAGCGCTCCAGCAGCGCACCCAGACGCCGCGTCTCGAACGTTTCGCGCGCGAAATACTTGACGGTGTCGTAGTTGAGCAGGCTGTCGACGATACGGCTGTTGGTCTGCGCCTCCACTGCATTCACCTCGCGCTGCACGCGCATGCGGCGCCGGGTGAAGACAAGGGTATAGCCCGAGTACAGCGCAAACACCACCAGGATGATCGCCGCGAACTGCCCGCCATAGGCGGCTACCATGATCACGAGCACCGAGACGATCTCCAGCAGCGTCGGCACGATCGTGAACACCGCCACCCCGAGCAGAAAGCCGATGGCCGCGGTGCCTTTCTCGAGATCGCGAATGATGCCGCCGGTCTCGCGCCGCGCATGAAAGCGCGCACCCAGCCCATGCAGGTGGGCGAACGCGCGTGCCATGAAATCCGCCACCGTGCCCTGCGCCACGCGCGCGAACACCACGTCGCGCAACTCGTTGAAGGCATTGCCGAGCAGTCGCAGGAGCGCGTACGCCAGCACCAGGAACACCGGCATGGTGACCACCAGATGAACCAGCGGGCCCATGCGCGCGGCGCTGCCCGGCTCCGCCATGCTGTGCATGACGGTGACTTCGTCGACGATGTGCTTAAGGACCAGCGGTACGGCCACGGTGGCGGCCTTGGCCAGCAGCAGCAGCGCGATGGCCGCCGCGACGCGCGCGCGATGGCGCCAGATCGTGCGCCACAACGCCGCCGCGATGCGGCGACGGCTGGGCGGTGGCTGGGTAGTGGGCATCGTGTCTGGCGAATCCGGAAGCAGGTATAAGGCCGTGATAGCGGGTGGACGGGCATGGTGCGCGCGCGTGCTGTAGCGCGTGTTCCTGGCCCATGCGGCGCGTCTTAAGCGCGTCTTAAGCGGGCAACGCAGGGCGGAAAATTTTTCAGCATCACGTAAGAACCGGGATACGCGCGCTTCGCGCGATTTCGCGACGTCGGTGCCGCCGGTTTCGTCAGCCCCGCGCACCTGCCATGTCACATCACGCCGGCCTGCGCATCACGCGAAAGCCATGCCAGTCGCCGGTGCGCAAACCGTCGGTCGTTACAGCACAAGGTGCCGCACGTCAACGCGAAAACTGTTGTAAGCGCTGTAACACACTGCCTTTACACATTCTTACAGCAGGCAGGGGACAACTTGTCTAACGTTGAAACGCTTCCGTATCGCAGCGCATCAATCGAGCATGCGTGGCACGGAAGTATCCACGGCGTTCGCGTCTCGGCGTGCGCGCCTCGATATACGCACTCGTGTCACGGCATGCGCCGTGCGCGGGCAATTCAACGGACCGGACCACCGGTCCAACGGCCTGTTCCGGCGACGTAGCGACGGCCCGGGACACGGCGGATAACAACATAGCGCTTTGGGGGGCAAAGCAATACGCCACCGTGCAGGCGACCACGCCTCGCGCGGCGGACCCGTATTGCCCGCAGGAACCGCCATCGTCCCGGCGACCGCGGATGGCACACTTTTATCCGGAGGCTGCGATGAACAGGAAGCAGGACCACAAGCCCACCTTGCCGACGCGGTTGCCGCCGTCGCAGCAACCGCAAGACCTGGCGGTGGAACGTCGCAGCGGCGGTCTGAGTTTGCGCCCCTTGTGGCAACTCGCGCCACGCGTGGCCAGCTACGGCATGGTCGCCTTTATCGTCTGGGTCATCCTGTCGGTGATGTTCCCCATGCTCTTCACGCGCTCGTCGGAGCGTGCCATCGTCAACAGTCCGGTCGACCTCGTGACCACACCGGTGGAGGGCGTGGTGACGAAGCAGATCACTGCCGTAGGCAGTACGTTTGCCGCCGGCGATCCGCTCATGACCCTGCAGAATCCGAATATCGACCGTGCCTTGCTGATGGAGCTGACCGGCAAGAAGCTCGACAACCAGAAGCGGCTCGAGGCCGCGCGCGCCAAGCTCGCCGGAGACCAGACCCGCCTCGCCTCCACCGCCGATGACATCAGGCGCTACCAGGGCGCCGCGCAACGCGAGCACGCGGCCAGGATGCGTGGCATCGAAGCACGACTGGCGGTGGCGCGGCAACAGATCGACCAGCAGCAGGACGTGGTCAACCGGAACCAGGCGATGCAGTGGGCCGGCGCCGTGAGCCAGGCCTACACCGATGCCTCGCGCAACCAGCTCACGGTGCTCTCCGGCGCGCGCGATGCGATCCAGGCAGAGCTCGACGCGGCGCGCAACAGCAGCGATGCCGCGCGCGGCAAGGTGTATGCATCGAGTACCGATGGCGCGCTCGGCGCGCTGGTGCAGCGGCAGGACGAACTGCGCGCGGAGATCGTGCAGTTGCAGGCGGAGATCCAGCAACTGGAGGAATACGATGCATCGGTCGACAAGCTGGTGGCTTCCGAACAGGAGCGCCTCGACCGTGTCTCCAACCTCGATATCAAGGCTTATACCGGCGGCATCGTCGAGGACGTACTGGCCCCGCCGGGCACGCGGGTAGCCGCCGGCGCGACGCTGATGCGCACCACCAACTGCAGCAAGCCAAGCGTCGTCGCGGTGTTTCCGCGCAGCCTCAGCAAGGGGCTACTGCCTGGCGCAAAGGTAACCGTCCACGTCGATGGCGTACCGGTGCCGCAACGCGGCGCCATCGCGGAGATCCTGCCGCGCGCGCCCGATGGCGATCAGGCCCGCTACTTCGTCCCGTTCCCGCCGATCGAGAAGAACGAGGTCTATCTGATTGCCCGGCTCGACAAGCCCCTGCCCGACCTGGCCGGGAATGGCGCTGGTGCCGGTACCGACCGCTGCGCACTCGGCCATTGGGCGCGGGTCAGCCTCGAGCGTTCCTGGCTGCGCAGCCTTATCTGACCCGGGGCCGCTCGGCACAATCTGCCGTTAGCCGCCCCACGCACGCAGGAAGGAGACGACCGTGCAGCGTTACGAATCCGATCTCGCGCGGACCTGCGCCAGCCTGTCGCTGGCGGGGTCCCTCGCGTTCTCGCCCGCACTGGCGGCGGCTGCCACGGCGGGCACGCCGCCGGCACCGGGGCCGGGTGCGGAGCCCGCCGCCCCGGCCGGGGCGTCCGTGCAGGCGCCGGCGGCGGAAGCCGCGCGTGAGCCGTTGCGCGACCAGTTGCGTGATAGCGGCTGCCGTACGCTGGCAGCCCGCGTCGCGGCCATTCCCGGCAGCGGGCCGGTGATGCTGGCCAGCTACGAGGCCGCGCCGGGCGGCACGCCGTTGCCCGGGCCACTGCAGCAGACTGCTTTCGTCTACGACAACGCGCTGGCCGGCATCGCACTGATCGCCTGCGGACAGCGCGATGCCGCCCGCCGCATTGCCGACGGCGTGGTGGCCGGCGTCGCGCGCGACCGTCATTACCACGATGGCCGCATTCGCAATGCCTATCGCGCGGGCGCGCTGCCGGAAGGTCCGCTACCGCTACCCGGCTGGTGGGACGACCGCAGCAAACGCTGGTTCGAGGACAACTACCAGGCCGGCACTGCCACCGGCAACGTGGTATGGGCCGCGCTGCTGGTATTGGCCGCCTACGAGGCCACTCGTGCGCAGCGCTATCTCGACACGGCCACCACGCTGATGAACTGGGTCGAGCGCAATACCTGGAACGGCGACCCACCCGGCGCTTACACCGGCGGGTTCTTTGGCGAAGAGCCGCAGCCGCGCCGGCAGGGATGGAAATCGACCGAGCACAACGTCGACGCGTATGCCGCGTTCCGCTGGCTGTCGCGCTACGATCGCGACCCGCGCTGGCAGACCGGAGCCGCGCGCGCGCGACAGTTCGTCGAGGCGATGTGGCAAGCGGGCGAAGGTCGCTTTGCCATCGGCACGCGCGACGACGGCCGCACGCTCAACGCCGCGCCGTCCGCGCTGGACGCGTCGCTGTGGCCGCTGATCGCCATTCCCGACGCGGCGGGTGGCTGGCGTCGCTCGCTCGACTGGGCGCGCACGCGCCATGGCGTCAAAGGTGGCTATGGCTTCAAGGCCAATCCCGATGGCGTATGGACCGAAGGCACCGGCCAGGCCGCGCTGGTGCTGCGCGCCAGCGAGCGCGACGACGAGGCCCGGCCGTTGTGGGCGTTGCTGCTATCGCAACGCGCCCCGTCGGGGATGCTGTTCGCCACGCCCGAGGCGCGCATCGGCACGGGGCTGTCGATCGGCCCCGATTCGACCAGCGAGGACTTCTACTACTTCCACCTTCCGCATCTCGGCGCGACCGCATGGGCCGTGCTGGCGGCCGCCGGCTGGAATCCGTTTCAGCCCGGAGGCTGCCTCGGCGCGCGCTGCGACGGCCAGCGCAGCCGCGCAGGCCGCGCTGCCGCTTCCGTTGCCGCTACCGTTGCCGCCACGTCCGCCGCCACCAGCGCGGCCGCCCCGAACGCGGCACGCGGCGATTCCCTCACCAAGGAGTGACGATGTTCGCCGCCCTCTTCAACGACTACCTGGACAGCCAGATGCTGGTCCAGATCAACGCCGGCGCGCTGCTGATCGCCGTGCTGTGCCTGCGTGCGGACCGCCGCCGCGGCGCCGAGCGCTGGCTGTTCGGTGCCGCGGCGGCGGTGCTGCTCATGGTGTACTACCTCTGGCGCATCACCCAGACGCTGCCACCCTGGCGCCTCGACTTTCCGAGCCTCTGGGCTTATGTATTCGTTGGCTTCGAAGGCATGACCATCGCCTACACGCTGATCTCGATCGTCACGCTGACGCGCACGTCCGACTACAGCGCGCAGGCCGACGCCGGCGAGGCGGCACTACGGCAGCACCGTCACGCGCCCGCGGTCGATATCTTCATCGCCACCTACAATGAAGGCATCGACGTGCTCGAGAAGACCATCGTCGCCGCGCTCGCCATCGATTATCCGAACTTCACCGTGTGGGTCCTCGACGATACGCGGCGCGACTGGCTCCGGGAGTTCTGCGAACCGCTCGGTGCCCGCTATGTGACCCGACCGGACAATACCCATGCCAAGGCGGGCAACCTCAACAACGGGCTGCGCCGCAGCGCGGAAGATGATGGCGATGGCAATGGCGGCGCGCCCTTCATCATGGTGCTCGATGCCGACTTCGCGCCCAATCGCAATATCCTGTTGCGCATCGTCGGTCTCTTCGACGACCCCGCCGTGGGGGTGGTGCAGACGCCCCAGTTCTACTACAACGCCGATCCGATCCAGTACAACCTGCGCTCGTCCGAATGCTGGGTCGACGAACAACGCGCGTTCTTCGACATCATGCAGCCCGCCAAGGACGCATGGGGCACGGCATTCTGCATCGGTACCTCGTTCGTGGTGCGCCGCGATGCGCTGGCGCGCATCGGCGGCTTCCCAACCGGTACCGTCACCGAGGACATCCACCTCACCTATCGGCTGATGCCGCATGGCTATGTCACGCGCTGGCTCAACGAACGCCTCAGCGTCGGCCTCTCGGCGGAGGGCCTGCCCGAATACATCAGCCAGCGCAGTCGCTGGGGCCTGGGCACCATCCAGGTCGCGCTGACCGCGGACGGACCATTGCGCGGACGGGGCTACACGCTGCGACAGCGCCTGCATTACGTGCATGGCCTGCTGCACTGGCTGAGCCGGCCGTTTACGCTAATGCTGCTGGCGGGACCGCTGCTGTACTGGTTCTTCGATATTCCGACACTGTATGGCGACCCCATGCAGTTCCTCGCCTACGGCGTGCCGGCGCTGCTGCTCTACTGGGCCTACAGCATCTGGATCACCGGCTCGCGCGCGATGCCGGTGTTTACCGAGGTGACGCAGATCGTGGCGGCGCTGGCAGTCACGGCCACGCTGGCCAGCGCCGTCGTCAAGCCGTTCGGGCGACCCTTCAAGGTTACCAACAAGGGCCTCGACCGCTCGAAGCTGGTGGTGCATACGCGCTTCGCCGTACTGTACGGCACCATGTTCGCGCTCTCGGCGCTGGGACTCGCGCGTGCCGTCGCGGCCGACGGGAGCGCACCGGGACTGGTGTTCAATATCACCTGGACCGTGATCTCGATGGTGCTCTACCTGGCATCGCTGCTGGTCTGCTTTGAACTGCCGCGCCCGCGCAAGGAAGAACGATTTCCGCATTGCGAGCGCGCGCGGCTATGCGTCTACGGCATGGATGGCAGCGCGCGCGAGCTCGATGGCATGACGCGCGATGTCTCGTGCAGCGGCATGGCTTTCGTCGCCGACAGCGCGACCGCGGTAACGCCTGGCACCGCCGGTGCCATCTGGCTCGCACCGCTCGGCTGGGTGCCCTGCCGCATCGCGCGCACGGAGGGCAAGCTGGTCGGCGTGGCGCTGTACGCCGACACCCCAACCCGCCACCGCCTGATCCGGCTGCTGTTCAGCGAGCCGGCCCACAACATCGCCGAACGCGGCCTGCCCGGCATCGCCATCGCGCGCCTGCTGCGCCGCGCCTTTTCCGGTTGACCCGCCCGGGTCGACGCTACCGAGACCGCTTATGACGACAAGAACGCCCCGCATCGCTCCGCGCGTCGCGCTGCTCGCCCCGTTACTCCTATGTGCCTGTACGCTGGAACCGCCTTACGAACGGCCGGCCTCGCCGGTGCCACAGGGGTATCCGGACGGTCCCGCTTACCGGCAGGGTAACGCCAGGCAAGGTGACGCCGGGCAAGGCAACGCCGCGCAGGGCGCGGCTGCCGACACCCCCGCGGCGGCGCAAACCCCGCCTGCCAACCTCGGCTGGCAGGACTTCTTCACCGATGCGCGCCTGCGCCGCCTGATCGAGCTCGCGCTCGCCAACAACCGCGACCTGCGCATCGCCACGCTGTCGATCGACCAGGCCCGCGCGCAATACCGCATTCAGCGCGCCGCACAGTTTCCCGCCATCAATGCGGGCGCCGGCTTCACCAGTTCGCGTGTCGGCAGCGACCTGCGCCCGCCGGGGCAGGACCCAGTGGTCAATGCGTACACCGCGGGGGTCGGCTTCAATGCGTTCGAGCTCGACGTATTCGGCCGCGTACGCAGCCTCAAGCACGAAGCGCTCGAAGCATACCTGGCCATCGAGGAGGTCCGCCGCAGTGCCCAGATCAGCCTGATCGGCGAGGTCGCCGGCGCCTACCTGACATGGCAGGCCGACCAGCAATTGCTCAAGCTGTCGCAAGACACGCTGAAGGTCCAGCAGGATGCGCTGGAGATGGTCCAGCGCAGCAAGCGCGCCGGCGGCATGGCGGAGATCGATGCGCATCGCGCGCAGACCCAGCTGGAGACGGCGCGGGTCGATGTGGAGCAGTTCACGCGCCAGGTCGCACAGGACGAGAACGCGCTGGCGGTGCTGATCGGCGGCCCCCTGCCCGCCGACCTGCCACCGCCGCAGCCATTCCAGGAACGCGCCTTTGTTGCCGAACTTCCCGCTGGCCTGCCTTCTGCCCTGCTTGAGCAACGGCCGGACATCATGGCCGCCGAGCATCGGCTGAAGGCCGCCAATGCCAGTATCGGTGCCGCGCGTGCCGCGTTCTTCCCCAACATCTCGCTCACGGCGAGCCTCGGCGCGGCCAGCACCACGCTGGCGGGATTGTTTTCGAGCGGCATGGCATGGGTGTTTGCGCCCCAGATCACCGTGCCGATCTTCAACGCCGGGGAGAACCAGGCCCGGCTCGATGTGGCCAAGGTACGCAAGGACATCAACGTCGCCACCTACGAGAAGACCATCCAGCAGGCCTTCCGCGAGGTCGCGGACGGTCTGGCCGCGCGCGGCACCTACGACCGCCAGACCGCCGCGCAGCAATCGCTCGAGAAAGAGATCGCCGAGACCAGGCGCCTGGCGGAAATCCGCTTCAAGAACGGCGTCGATGACTACTTTCCGGTGTTCGACGCGCAGCGGCAGCTCTACGACGCGCAGAAACGCCTGGTGACCATTGAACTGGCGCGACTGACCAGTCGCGCGGAACTGTACAAGGCGCTCGGCGGCGGCTGGACGCGCGCCACGGTGAACGCCGCGCCGGTGGCGGCGACCACAGCCGCAACATCGGCAGGAACCACGGCGCCACGCGTGGCCAGTCCATTCACCTCGCCATGATCGGTGAGCCGCACCGGTGCCCGGCCCCGGCGGCTCAGCGTCCCGCGGCGTCGCGGATACGCATGATGGTCTGGCGGGAGACGTGAAAGGTTCGTGCCAGTTCGGTCACCGACGCGCCATGGCGCAGCGCCGCGCGAATATCGTCGTGCATGGTGGTCGCCACCGCCGGCTTGCGGCCCAGGCGGCGGCCCCGCTCGGAAGCCGCGGCCGCGCTCTGCTTCATGATGCGGCTGCGCGACAGGCGCTCCAGCCGGCATACCGCCAGCAAGGTCTTCATCGATAGGGATGGCGACGGCGCCGCGAGATCGTCGTCGCCAAGCTCCACGCAGCGCAGCTTCACCTCCAGCGCACGCAGGCGATCGATGGTGGCGAGCACGTCGCCGAGATTGCGGCCGAGGCTGTCCAGCCGCAATGTGATGACGGTGTCGCCCGCGCGCACGCGCTGCAGCAGGCGCTGCAGTTGCGGCCGTTCCAGCGCCGCCAGCGTCGATCGGCTTCGCTCCCACCAAGCATGACGGAGGTCCACGATGACGCCGGCCTCGTCGAGCGCCTTGATCTCCGCTTCAAACTCGCTCAGCTCGGCTGCGTTGTTCGTGTAGATGAAGGTTGACGGCATCCAGTCTCCCGGGCATGGCAGTCCGTACTGCGCTTCGAGGTACTGTCAATCTTACTATTTTGGACATTCGTCGCACATACTATGGGCTCGCAGGTTCCTTGCCATGGATGGCGTGGCAAACCACGAGGCACGCATGACCGACATCTCGACCGTCATAGCGGAGATCGAAACCGCCGACCGTCATATTGCCGACGGCCGGCGACTCGTGCGCGGCCAGCTTGCGCTGATCCGCCGGCTGCGGGCCGACGGCATGCCGACGGCAGCCGCCGAGCAACTGCTCCAGGCGCTGCGCCAGACGGTGACGACGCTGCGCGGGCACCGCAGGCATCTCTGCCGGTATGCCGCCCGTCCGTCCACGGGGCGCGCCGGCGCCGACGGTAGCGCCCCTACTGCTTCCTGACGCGGATCAACGTGGTCAGCAATGCGTCTAGCGTGACCGGCTTGGCCAGGTGGGCGTCGAATCCCGCCCGCATGGCCGCCTCGATGTCGTCCTGGCGGCCGAAGCCGCTCAACGCGATGGCGTGAATGCCGGCCAGTTCCGGCCGCTGGCGCACGGCGCGCAACAGCTGGTAGCCGTCCATGTCCTGCATGCCGAGATCGGACAGCAACAGGTCCGGCCGCATCACCTGCATCCGCTGCAGCGCGACGGCGCCACTGGTGGCCACATCGACCGATGCGCCTTCGGCCTCGAGCAGCAGACGGAACGTTTCCACGGTCAGCTCGTCGTCGTCGACCAGTAGTACCCGCAATCCTTCCAGCAGGGCGGCGGGAAGCGTGGGCATATGCGTGCCCGACTCGCGCAGGGAGCCGCGCGGCAACTCCACCGTGAAGGTCGCGCCCTGCCCCACCCCGGGGGAGGCCGCCCGCACCGTGCCGCCCTGCAGCGTCACCAGCTCCTTGACCAGCGACAGGCCGATACCGAGTCCGCCACGACGGCCCTTGGGAAAGCCACCCTGCCGGAACATGTCGAAGATATAAGGCAGCGTCTGTGCGTCGATACCGGCCCCGGTATCCTGTATGGTCAGGCGAACACTGGCATCGTCGCTGGCCAGTACGACGGTAATCTTGCCTCCGGACTCGGTGAATTTGAGCGCATTGCTGCCGAGGTTCCAGACCACCTGCTCCATGCGCGTGAGGTCCGCATGCACCCATACCGGCTCGTCCGGGACCTCGCAATGCAGGTTCACGCCGCTGCGCTCGGCGTCGTCGGCAAGTGCGCCACAGACCCGCCTTACCACGGCACCCAGATCCAGCGTCTCGCGCACGATGGACAGCTTGCCCGTCCGGACCCGCGACATGTCGAGCAGATCGTCGATGATCTGCGCCTGGCCCATTACCGTGCGCCGAATCGTATTGGTGGCGCGCTCGATCGCCGGATTGCGGCGCGCCTCGGCCGAGCGCGCGATCAGCTCGCTGCTGGCGCTGATCAGGTTCAGCGGGTGCTTGAGCTCGTGCGAGACGATGGCGAGGAACTCGTCGCGACGGAGCTGCTCCTGATGCCAGTTCGACGCATCCTGCCGCGGCGCGCCTGCCGGCAGCACCTCGTCGAGATCGCGCGCGATCTTGGCAAAGCCGATGACGCCGCTCTTGTCGAGCCGCGACAGCACACCGCTCGAACGGAAGCGCTTGCCGTCCTTGCGCAGATGCCAGCGGTCCTCTTCCACGCGGCCGTACTTGCGCGCCTGTGCCATCTCGTAGGCGGGTATGCCGCGCTCGCGATCCTCGGGCGTGAATAGCACCTGGCCCGAGTGCCCCAGCATCTCCGCCTCGGTATAGCCGAAGATGCGCTGCGCGCCGCTGTTCCAGCTGGTGACCCGGCCGTCGTCGTCGAACGTGATGATGGCGTAATCGCGCGTGCTCTCGGCCACGATATTCATGCGGCGCTCGCCTTCGCGCAGCCGTTCCTCCGCCGCGCGACGCGACGTGATATCGATAAAGGACAGCACCGCGCCGTCGATGCGGTCCTCGGTGGTGCGGTACGGCAGAAAGCGCGCCAGATACCAGCGCCCGTCCGTGCTGTGCAGCTCGCGCTCGAGCAGGCGCAGGGAATCGAACGCCTCGGCGGCGTCGTCGGCCAGCTTGTCGTATTCGAGCCGGTGCGTGATGTCGAGCAGCGAGCGGCCGATATCCGACGGAATAATGCTGAACACATCGGTGGCGCGCGGGGTGTAGCGCTTGATGCGGATATTGCGGTCGACGAAGATCGTGCCGATATCGTTGGCGGTGATCAGGTTCTGCAGATCATCGTTGATCTTGCTGGTCTCCTCGACCTTCGACTTCAGCTCCGCGTTGACGGTGGTCAGTTCCTCGTTGATCGACTGCAGTTCTTCCTTGCTGGTCTCCAGTTCCTCGGTGGCCGAGCGCAGTTCCTCGTTGATGGCCTGCAGCTCCTCGTTGGAAGCCTTGATCTCCTCGGTGGAAGTCTCCGACTGCTCGATGGTGGCCTGAAGCTGGTCCTTGGTCCGTTGCAGTTCGCGTTCGAGCTGGCTGACCACGGGGTCGCGATGCGACTTGTGCGCGTCTTCCGCCCCGTCGCTCATGCTGTCTTCGACCTCGTCGAAGAGCACCAGCACGAAGTCGGCATTGGACTCCGCATCGTGCACCGGGCGCGCGATCATGTTGACGAAGAACCGTCGGCCATCGCGCGTCAGCTGTACCCGGCGCGCTTCCACGCTGTGATTGGTCTGGAGCGCCTGGAAAATCGCCGTGCGCAGTTCCAGCCGCAGTTCGGGCCGCACCACCGCGATGATGTTGTGCGATGGCTCTCCGCCCACGTATTGCAGGAACCGGCCGGCGCGGTCCGACAGGTGCACGATGTCGGAGTCGCGGCTCACCAGCACGCTCGGAGGCGCGTACTGCTCCACCAGACGTTGATGCAGGTCCCCGAACGAAAACTTGCGCTTGCCCGGGGGCGGCGGTACCGCCACGGGCATGCGCGCGCTATGCATGCCCGACGCCGCCAGCGGCATCGGCGCATCGGCGCGCACCGCCACGTTGGCGCGGTAGATACGGGCCTTCTTGTCGACCACCGTGAACAGGTTGGTCACGCTGTCGGCCGCCTCGGAGCTGCCCAGGAACAGGAAGCCGCCCGGCCGCAACGCAAAATGGAAGGTGCGCAGCACGTCGATCTGAGCCTCGCGGTCCAGGTAGATCAGCAGGTTGCGGCAGCACACCATGTCGAGCCGCGAGAACGGCGGGTCGCTGAGCACGTTGTGCAGCGCGAACAGGACGTGCTCGCGTAGCTCCTTCTTGACACGGTAGTGCGATGCATCCTTGGTGAAGAACTGCCGCACGCGCCCCGCATCCACATCAGCCACGATCGATTCGGGATACAGCCCGATGCGCGCCAGCGAGATCGCGCGCTCGTCGATATCGGTGGCAAACACCTGGTAAGGCACCGCCTCATTGCCGCGCTCGGAAGCTTCCTGCAGCAGCATCGCGATGGAGTAGGCTTCCTCGCCGGTGGCGCAGCCGGCCGACCATATGCGGATCGGCTCGTTGGTGGAGCGGTTCTGCACCAGATGGGGAATGACTTCGGTGCGTAGCGCCTCGAACGCTTCGCTGTCGCGAAAAAAATTGGTCACGCTGATGAGCATGTCCTGCAGCAGCAGCGGGGTTTCCTCGGGATGTTCGTGAAGATAGTCGCGGTACTCCTGCAGTTCGGTCAGGCCGTTGACCTGCAGGCGGCGCTCGATGCGGCGCAGGATGGTAGCGCGCTTGTAGTGGCGGAAATCGTGCGAGGTACGCGTGCGCAGGATCACCATGATCTCACGCAATACGCGTTCCGTACTCTCGGCGGCCTCCGCCTGCGCCTGGTCCGGCTCGACGTGCTCGGGCAGCTGGATGCGGCGCGCCGTGATCCAGAGGTCCATCAGCCGCTGGGGAATCTCGGCGACCGGCAGCACGAAGTCGATCATGTCGGTGACGATGGCCGCGCGCGGCATGCTGGCAAACGCCGCCTCGTCGGGGTGCTGCGCGATGGTGATGCCGCCGAGCTCCTTCACGCGCGTAATGCCGACGGACCCGTCCGACCCGGCACCAGAGAAGATCATGCCCACCGCGCGCTCGCGATGGCTGTCCGCGAGCGAACGCAGGAACAGGTCGATGGCCGCGCGGCGGTCGTCGTTCGACCTGGCCTTCTTTACCCGCAGGAAGCTGTCTACCATGGTCAGCACCATCGACGGCGCAATCACATAGACATGGTTGACCTCGATCGGCGTGGCATCGATGACCTGGACCACCGGCATCGCAGTTACCGCACGCAGTACATCGGGCAGCACGCTGGCGTGGTCGGGGGCCAGATGCAGCACAATCACATAGGCCGCGCCCGAGCGTGCGGGCAATGCTTCGAAGAAGGTTCTGAGAGCCTCGATGCCTCCCGCCGAGGCGCCAACGCCGACAATGGGAAAGGTGAGCTGGCTGGGGGTGGATGCAGGGCGCGTTTTGGCCATCGTCTGGATTCGGAATTGGGCTCGCGGAACCGTCCGCGAGGCTCCGCCGGCCGAGGCCGAGGGGCCGCCATGCGGCGCCTTCTGGCATCCCCCACCCTGCGGGTGACGCCACGGCCGCCATGATACTCCGTGCCGGCGCGGGCGCGGCAGTGGGCCGCCCCGGCGCCCATCCAGCTTCCCTACATCGAGATGACGACCTTGACGCAGCCATCCTGCTTGTCGCGGAACGTCTTGTACATGTCCGGGCCGAGATCGATCGGTACCCGATGCGTGATCACGAAGCTTGGGTCGATCTGCCCTTCCTGGATCCGGCGCAGCAGGTCGTCGGTCCAGCGGTTCACGTGAGTCTGGCCGGTGCGCAGGGTCAGACCCTTGTTCATGAGCGCGCCCATCGGGATCTTGTCGACCAGCCCGCCATAGACGCCTGGGACCGACAGCACACCCGCGGGCCGGCATACATAGATCATCTCGCGCAAGACGTGCGGGCGGTCGGATTCAGCCATGACGGCCTGCTTGACGCGGTCGTACACGGAATCGAGCGAGGCGGTCGCATGGGCCTCGAGGCCCACGGCGTCGATGCACTTGTCCGGGCCCTTGCCGCCGGTCTGCTCGTTGAGCGCCTCGACCACGCTGACCTGCTCGAAGTTGAGCGGGGTAGCACCAAGACGCTCGGCCATGGCGAGCCGCTCGGGTACCCGATCGATGGCAATCACGCGCTCGGCGCCGAGCAGCAGCGCGCTCAGGATGGCGAACTGTCCCACCGGCCCGGCGCCCCATACGGCGACGATATCGCCGGGCTGGATATCGCATTGCGCGGCGGCCTGCCAGCCGGTGGGCAGGATATCGCCGAGGAACAGCACCGATTCGTCACTGAGCCCGTCCGGAATCTTTACCGGCGCGACGTCGGCATAGGGCACACGCACGTATTCGGCCTGCCCACCCGCATAGCCGCCGGTCAGGTGGCTATAGCCGAACAGGCCCGCCGTGCTATGGCCGAAGACCTTGTCGGCGGTCGCCTTGTTGCGGTTGGTCCGCTCACACACCGAGAAATTGCCGCGCCGGCATTGATCGCATTCGCCACAGATGATCGTGAACGGCACCACCACACGGTCCCCCACCTGCAGACGGCGGTTCTCGGCGCCGACTTCGACCACCTCCCCCATGAACTCGTGGCCCATCACGTCGCCTTCCTTCATGCCGGGAATAAAGCCGTCGAACAGATGCAGGTCCGATCCGCAGATCGCGCAGCTCGACACCTTGATGATGGCGTCGCGCGGGTGCTCGATGGTCGGGTCGGGCACCGTATCGCACCGAATGTCATGCTTGCCATGCCAGCAGAGCGCTTTCATCTCGATCTCCTTGTCCGCGGTTGGCCCGTCTGGGCTTGCGGCATCCATGCAACTGCCATTCCAGTGCGGAAAAAGGCCCGCCACCATGGACGGGCCAATCAGGGAGAAAGCGCCCGGCAGGGACCGGGCACAAGGGATTCAGCATGCGGCGTGCCTGCTGTCCAACTGCCGGCGGCGATGCGCTCCAGCGCGCGCGCGGCGTGCAAACTTGCAGAGGTCATCTCCAATACTGCAAAAGCAGGATGCAACGCGGCTCATCCGCGGCGTCCGGCCGGAGAGACGGACCGCTATCTGGGTCTGGACTTGCCCGATACGCCGACGATGGCTTCGCGGCGCGCACGCAGCGCATGGATCGACTGGCGCAGCGCGACCGCACTGCCGCCATCGCTGCCGGCAGTCGCATTACGCGCTTCGCATTCCTTCAGGCGTGCCTCGCTATCGGCGATATAGCGGTCCAGCACTACCAGGTCGCGGAGGCGTTTTCCTTTCAGCATGGATTGTTCTCCTCCTGCTCCATCGACGACAAAGCGTGAAAATCCGGTTCCGGGATGCGCCCTGCATGGACATTCGGTGCGGGCGGCACGGCGCGCGCGGCACGGGCATGGATATAGCTTCGCACAGCACCGGCACGGTTTGTCCTGTCCGTTACCGAAGCATTACGGACGGGTACGGAGACGGTGCCGCGCACTACCCTGCAAGGGTCGCGTGCGTGCCAGAGCCACCCCACGAGATCCCTTGGTCCTCGATTCTGTCGCCCGTCCGCGTGACGGGCTTTTTTTGTTCGTGCGGCGCCGCCTCCAGCCGCACCTTCAGCCGCACCTTCAGCCGCCATGCGTCGAACGGCGCCTTGACCTTCATGTCGTTGTCGAAATAGCAGAAGACATCGCAGCGCACACGTGATCGCAGGCCGGGGCCGCCTCGTCGCGAAAACGCAGCCAATGGGTGAGATAGCGCGGCCCCTTCACGCTGAACACGAAGTTTCGCGGCACCGCGTCATGCCATGTCCGGTAGCTCTCGATCGACTGCAGCGAATAATGGGAGCCGTTGATCTCGATGGTATCGGCATGGCGCGCGGCGAACGCGAGTTCATCGGACTGACGCAGCCCCACGGGGTAGAACGCCCCGCGCCAGCCCGCATACCGCCAGCCCGAGATGCCGATGCGGACTGTCACGGGCGGGTGCGGACGGGCGCGGCGGCACGCCCCGTCAGGCAGCCTGGCCCATCAGTTCGAGCTTGCGCTGCTCCAGGCGCTCGGCAATCTCGCGCAGGTCGATCTTGGCCTTGATCACGGCGGGGAACAGTTCTCCCTCCTCCTCTTCGACATGGTGGCCAACGTACTCGGTGAGGACCTTGTAGTTGGCTTCGAGCATATCGGATTTGCCGGACTCGATCTGGGCGATCAGGTCCTTGGCCACGCCGTGCTCGACCTTGGCTTCGTCGAGCATGTCATCGAGCTTGTCGGAGGCGCCGCGCAGCGACGGATAGAAAATTTCTTCCTCGATCTGCGCGTGCACGGTGAGCTGGCGGCACGTCTCCATGGCGATGGACTGCTTTTCGCCGTCGTCCCTGGCGTCCTCGAATTGCTTGAACAGCTTCTTGACGGCGCGATGGTCATCGGCGAGCAGACCGAGGGCGGCACGTTGGTCGACGGGTACTTTGGATTTGTCCATGATGATCTCTCTCTCTGAATTGTGGGGATGGAGGCGGCAGCGTAGGGTGGCGGTCCGTGCGGGATGCGCGGAGAATCCATGCGTCCCCGGTGCATTTTCCCGCCGGCGCCGGTACGAGCCCCGGGAAGGCTTCTGCAAATCGCGTTCCAAGCCATCATGCGGCCGATAGACGGCCTCGCGCGCGCGCTTTTGTAAGTTCTGCGTACCGCCCGCGTGACCGGGGTTCGCCAATTACATACTTGCGCCACGCCGATGGCACGCGTCACCAGCGCCGCCGATGTGGCGCGCGGACACCAGACCCCGTGGCTAGACCCCGTGCGCGGCGCGAATCTCGTCGGCCGCGCGTTCGCCGATCACCACGCAGGGCGCCATCGTATTGCCGCTGGTCACATGCGGCATGACGGAAGCGTCGGCAATCCGGAGTCCTTGCATGCCGTAGACATTGAGCTGCCCGTCCACCACCGACATCGCGTCGCGACCCATTTTGGCCGTACAGGACTGGTGCCAGTACGTGACCGCCGCATTGCGAACGTACTGCGCCATGGCGGTTGCGTCGAGCTTGCCCGGCAAGGCCTCGCGCACGGCCACGTTGGCAAAGGCGGCATGGCCGCCCAGCGCGCGCGCGAGTTCGATGCTGGCAATCGCGGTACGCAGGTCGTCCGGGTGCGACAACGTGTTGGGCGCGATGATCGGTACATCGTTGACGTCGGCGCCCGACAGCGTGACACGCCCGCGACTCTGCGGGTGCGCAAGACCGGCGAACATGGTCCAGCCATGCGCCGGCACGCCCATGCAGGCCACCTCCGCGCTCGGTACGGGAAACTCGAGCTGGCAATGGAACAGGTCCGGCAAGCGCTGCTCCGCCGCCGTCGACCAGTACAACGTGACCTCCGAACCGCCAAAGCGGACCGGCAGCGGCTCGCGGTACTCGAAAATGACGCCGCATGCCACGTGGTCCTGGTGGTTCTCGCCGACACCGGGCAGGTGCTGCACGATCGGAATCCGGTGCCGGCGCAGTTCCGCCTCGGGGCCGATCCCCGACTGCATCAGCACCTTGGGGGTCTGGATCGCGCCCATCGACAGCACCACCTCGCGGTCGGCCAGGAACCGTTCGCGCCGCCCCGCGCGGATGGCCTCCACGCCGATCACGCGCGTGCCGCGCAGCAGCAGCCGCGACACCATCGTATCGGTCAGCACGGTCAGGTTGCCGCGTCCGCGCCGCCCGTGCACGTAGGCGCGATAGATCGACGAACGCTTGCCGTCGCGGACGATGAGATCGTTCACGGCGCAACCGCCGCGGCCTTCCATCATCTCGCCGTTGGGATCGTCGAATACGGGCAGGCCGTGCGCGCGCGCGGCCTCCACCAGCGCCCGCGCCGCCGGCTGGTCATCCGATGCCGGTGCCACGTAGACCGGTCCCTCGGTGCCGCGCCGGAGCGGGTCGGCCTTGCCCTGGTAGGTCTCGATGCGCCGGTAGATCTCCAGCACCGACTCATACCCCCACTTCGGATTGCCGGTGGCCTCGGCAAAGTCCTCCCAGTCGTTGCGATGTCCGCGTGCCCACACCATGACGTTGATGCTGGAGCCGCCGCCCAGCACCTTGCCCATGCTCAGCGGCATGGCCCGGTCGTTGAGATGCGGGTTGGGTTCGCCCATAAAGCTCCAGTCGCGCGCCGAGGCCAGGTTCAGCGGCCATTGCGAGGGCATCATCACCTCGGGCACGTCGTCGTCGCCGCCGGCCTCGATCAGCAATACGCGCAGGTCCGGGTTCTCCGCCAGGCGCCCCGCCACGACGCAGCCGGAAGGACCGGCGCCGCAGACGATAACGTCGAAATGGTGGCCGGGGCCGGCAAGGGATGGGGAAGTGGAAGCGTGATCGGTCATGGCCTTCAGTGGAAATCTTCGGTGGAGGAATGCGCTCTCGCGCCGCCTGTGCACGGCGCCCCGGCAATCTGTGCCGCCCGCGAAGTCTATTTCAAATAAAATAATTCCATCAATTTTGTATGAATTTTCTTGCCGATTCGCACGATCGGATCGGCACCACGCCGGCCTGACAGGCGCCGCCCGACGCCCATGTCGGTTCGTCGCTACACTACGCAGCACACTGCCATCATGTTTTTCATGGAAGACCACGTCCTCACCACCTCCCAGGCCGCGCGGCTGCTGGGAATTTCCGTGCGCACCGCACAACTGCTGATCGAGGCCGGCACGCTGCCCTCGTGGAAGACACCCGGCGGCCATCGGCGGGTCTATCGCGCCGAGGTGCAGGCCTTGCTGTCGCGCAGCCAGGCCGCACCGGCGCCGGAATCGGCCATGGTGATGGTGGTGACCGCGGAGCGGCGACAGCCGCGCTTTGCCGCGGCACTCGCAGCCCACGGCGCGCTCGACGTGCAGATGCGCGCGGACCTGTGGGCGGCCATGCTGGAGCTCGGAGCGCTCGCGCCCGCGGCGGTGGTGATCGACCTGGCCGACAGCACCGAGCTCGCGCCGGACGCCGCGCTGGACAGCGACGCCCGCCTCGCGATGCTGGCGCGCCTGGCCGCTGATACGCGCCTGGGCGAGACGCTGCTGGTGCTGGTCAAGCCTGTCGCGCGCAAACTCGATCCGGCCGCGCTGCCAGCACGCGTTCGCGTTGCCACGCTGCGCGAGCTGCCCGGACTGCTGGGCGGAATCGCGGGCAAGGCCGGCGATCGCAATGGAAGCGATGGGGGCCGCGGCGTGGACCCGCGCGGTGGTGGTGGCGGTGGCAGCGGTGGCAGCGTCGGCGGTGACGGCAGCCCCGACGCGCTCGCCAGCCTCGGACTGGAATTTCCGGTGACTTATCCGGTGGCGCCCAACGAAGGCCGGCGCCTGCGCGCGGTGGAGCGCTCGGGCCTGCTCGATACGGGCGCCGATGCGGCATTCGACCGTATCACGTGGCTGGCCGCCCAGGCGCTCGACATGCCCATCGCGCTGATGACGCTGGTCGCCGCCACGCGCCAATGGTTCAAGTCGCGCCGCGGCATCGCGCTGACCGAATCGCCACGCAGCGTTGCCTTCTGCAATCACACCATCCTGCAACGACGCGTGTTCATGGTGCAGGACCTGTCGCAGGACCCTGCCTTTACCACCAGCCCGGTCGTGGCAAGCGCGCCGTACTTCCGCTTCTACGCGGGCGCGCCCGTGCTCGATGCGGACGGCTTTGCGCTGGGCTCCATCTGCGTGATGGACTATCGTCCGCGCACGCTCGATGCCGCGCAGTGCCAGATGCTGGAGGCGTTTGCCGCGATCGCGTCGAGCGAAGTGCGCGCGCTGAGGGTAGACCGCGACCTGCGGCGTACGCGCGAACAACTGCAGCGGCGCGAGCGTCTTGCCGGGTAGATCGCCTCCAGCGCCTCCCAACACCGCAAATCATGTGTCGCGCGCATGCGCCCCCATGTGACGGACAAGCGCCGGCAGCACCGGGGGGCGAACGAGCGTTCTTTCCGTCCGGCGTAAAAATCCGCGCCGCAGCTTAATTGACGCGACCTTCGCGCCTCTCTATCGTGGTCTCCATATAAGTCATACAAGATTCATGGAGCGAGACATGTCCCACCTGTTCCGTACGTCGTAGCCGTTGCCGTGGCCAACGTGGCCCCCGGTCGTCCTCGCATGCCGGGCATGCATGCCGGGTAGCCCGTCGGTCGCCCGGAACGCGGGTTGACCGCATTCGCGGCCGCCACGGTCCGCGGTTCCCACGTGTCCAATGGGCCCTCCGCCCCGGTCGCGCATCGTGCCGCGGCCATGGCCCGGCCCTTCCCTTCCTTACCGCATATCGCATCTGGCGAGGCGTGCTGGCGCGCGTTCGCCGTGGAGTCCCTCATGTCGCAACATGTTCTGTCCATCTCGGTGCTGGCGCTGATGTTTGTGGTCGCGACCGTCCTGCCGATCAACATGGGCGTGCTCGCCTTCGTCGGCGCATTCCTGGTAGGCACCTTCGTGGTGGGCATGTCGGCCAAGACCATCTTCATGGGTTTTCCCGCCGACCTGTTCCTGACGCTGGTCGGCATTACCTACCTGTTTGCCGTGGCGCAGAAGAACGGCACCATCGACTGGCTGGTCAGGCTATCGGTACGCGCTGTGGGCGGGCGCATCGCTGCCATTCCATGGATCATGTTCGGCATCGCGGCGCTGCTGACCTCGGTCGGGGCCGTCAGCCCGGCGGCGGTGGCGATCATCGCGCCGATCGCGCTCGGCTTTGCCGCGCGCTATGGCATCAATCCGCTGTTGATGGGCCTGATGGTCGTGCACGGCGCGCAGGGCGGCGGTTTCTCGCCGATGAGCATCTATGGCGGCATCACCAACAAGATCGTGCACAAGGCCGGCCTGCCGTTGAACGAGATGGCGACCGCCTTTGCCAGCCTTGGCTTCAACCTGGCGGTGGCCGGCGGCCTGTTCTGCCTGCTCGGCGGCCTCAAGCTGATGCGCAAGGGCAGCCCGGCCACGCACGCTACCGCGGCCACCCGAGCCGGCGCCGGCGTGATGGCGATGAACGACCCGTTCAGCGCCCGCGCCATGGCCGGTGCCACCGTGGTCGCGCATCCGGATGACATCGCCGGGCATGGGGGGCATGGCAGCCCTGGCGCCACTGCGGTCAGCGCGGATGCGGCCGGCACGCTCTATCAATACCTGACCGTCACCTGCCTGGTGGCGCTGGCCGTGCTCACGCTGTACTTCAAGCTCGATATCGGCTTTGTCTCGCTCACGCTCGCGCTGCTGCTCACGCTGATGGCGCCCAATCTGCAGAAGCAGGCGCTGAGCCAGGTGTCGTGGCCCGAGATCATGCTGATCGTCGGTGTGAGCACGTACGTTGGCGTGATGGAAAAGATGGGCACCATTGCCTATGTCGGCGACAGCGTGGCCGGCTTGACGTCGCCGCTGATCGCCGCGCTGCTCCTGTGCTTTATCGGCGCGGTGGTGTCGGCGTTCGCGTCGTCCACCGCGGTGCTCGGGTCCCTGATTCCGCTGGCGGTGCCGTTCCTGCAAGGCGGGGACGTCAGTGCCATCGGCTTTATCGCCGCCATGGCGGTGTCGTCGACCATCGTCGATGTCAGTCCGTTCTCGACCAACGGCGCGCTGGTGCTGGCCAATGCGCAGGGCGTGGACCGGCAGGCGTTCTTCCGCAAGCTAATGGTGTATGGCGCGCTGGTGACGCTGATCGCGCCGGTCGTACTGTGGTTCCTGTTTGTGGTGTTGGGCGCCTAGTGCAACTTCGGCATGCAGGATTTACACAAGGGCGCGCGGACGGGGCCGCACGCGCGCCGCGGCCGCGGTACGGAATTTGCCTGTCGTGACGGAGCACGTAACGAGGACCGCTACAGGAGAACGCCATGACCGCATCGAACCAGGATCGCGACAACCGCATGCCGCAGCACAAGGACGAGAAAAGTCCATGGCCGGGCTGGAAGCCCGGCATGGCGGACACCGGCCCGTCGCGCCACCGCAGCGACCAGCCCGACCGCCCCGACAAGATGGACGAAGGCGGCGATCTTGCCGCCCACGATTTTCTCGAGGATCAGGCGGGTAACCGGCAGGACCAGGCACCGGACCCCGCCAGACAGGAACCGGCCAGGCCTCAGATCCGCAAGTAGCGCAAGCCACGGTATCGCGGCGTAACGCGATGCGGGTGACCCGATGCGCGTCACCCGATGCACGTCATGCGCCGCACTCGGCGGCAACGAGGCGACGAGGCAACAAACGCGGCAACAAAGGCGGCAACAAATCAGCGCGCCACCGCAAGCGCGCCGCCGCGTCGGGCGCTTGCCAGCGACAGCGCATACACGCCGAGGCCGCCCAGTGCGAGCACCAGGCCGACCCAACCGGTCGAGGTCCAGCCGTAGCCGGCCGCGATGGTCGCGCCGCCGAGCCATGCGCCCAGCGCGTTGGCCATGTTGAACGCCGAATGATTGAGTGCCGCCGCCAGCGTCTGCGCGTCGCCGGCCACGTCCATCAGGCGGATCTGCAAGGCCGGCCCGATCGCCACGATGGTGCCGATCAGCAGTACATTGGCCGATGCCAGCCAGGGATGGTGCGCGCTGTAGACGAAGGCCCCCAGCACCGCCGCCGACCACACCAGCATGCCGCCGATCGCCGGCATCAACGCCTTGTCCGCCAGCTTCGAGCCAATCAGGTTGCCGGCCACCATGCCCACGCCAAACAGCGCGAGGATCAATGGAATGGTGTCCACCTGCAGATGCGCGACGTCAAGCATGGTCGGCTTGATATAGCTGAACACGGCAAACATCCCGCCAAAGCCGATCGCGCCGATGCCGAGCGTGAGCCATACCTGCTTGCGCGCGAGCGCCGACAATTCGCGCAGCGGACTCGCCAGCCGGTCGCCCGGCACGTACGGTACCCACAGCCAGACCAGCAGCACCGTCAGCATGCCGATGGCCCCGACCATCGCGAACGCGGCACGCCAGCCGAGCCATTGACCCAGCGCGGCGGCAATCGGCACGCCCACCAGCGTCGCCGTGGTCAGCCCCAGCATCACCATGCCGACGGCCTGGGCGCGCGCATGGCGCGGCACCAGGCTGGCGGCCACCAGTGCCGCCACGCCGAAGTACGTGCCATGCGGAAAGCCGGTCAGCAGACGCGCAACCAGCATCGAGCCATAGGTCGGCACCATCGCGCTGGCGAAATTGCCGAGCGCGAAGACCGCCATCAGCGCCAGCAGCAGGTTGCGCCGCGGCCAGCGCGCGCCGAGCACGGCCAGCAACGGCGCGCCGATCACCACCCCGAGTGCGTAGGCGCTGATCAGGTGTCCGGCGGCGGGAATCGAAATGGACAAATCGCGCGCCGCGTCGGGCAGCAGGCCCATGATGACGAATTCGCCGGTGCCGATTGCAAAACCGCCCACGCCCAGCGCAAGCAGGGCCTTGCGGCTGGTGCCGCGGTCGGGGGTATCGGAGAGCGATGGCGGGGGGGTCTGGTCTGGCTTTTCCGGTGTTACTACCATGAGGAGAGATCGCTTGCGTTATATCGTTATCTTCCCTGGCGGGAAGGCGATATTGTCCGCTAAACGGGCGCGCTCTGCAGGCGCGGGACAAGCGCGCCACCTTCGTCTTCAGCGCCGCGCTCGTCAGCGTCGCGCTCGTCAACGCCCCCCTTCAGCGCACGCCCTTCACCGTGCACGCCCTTCAGCGTGCACGCCCTTCAGCGCGCGGAATACCTCCCCCAGCCCGGCATGCAAGCGTTTGTCGCGCCGGATCACGACCGCGAGCTTGCGGTGCAGCCGCGGCGAGAGCGGCCGGACTACCACCTCGGCGCGCGCGGCTTCGCGCCGCACCGCCATGGCCGGCAGAATGGCGCAGCCCAGGCCCGCCGCCACCAGTTCCTTGATGGCCTCCACGCTGCCCAGCGACATCACGGGCTTGACGCCGATGCCGTCGCGGGCGAACCAGGCATCCGCGAGCCGGCGCGTATTGCCGCCCTCGAATGCCAGCAGCGGCCGCGTGGCGAGCGCGGCCGCCGTCATGCGCGCCGGCAACGCCATGCTCGCCGGCGCGAACAACAGGAATTCATCCTCCATCACGGGCGTGACGTCGAGGCTGCGGCTCGCTACCGGCAGCGTGACCAGGCCGATATCGAGCAGGTTCTCTTCCACCGCCTTGACCACATCGGCGGTATTGCCGGTGGTCACGGCAAGTTCGAGATCGGGATGACGTTCGCGCAGGTCGCGCAGCAGCGGCGGCAGCAGAAAGATGCACGCGGTGGCGCCCGTGCCGATGCGCACCGGACCGGCCGGCCCCGCCGCGCGATGGGTCACGGCTTCCACGGCGGCGTCGACCGCCGCATGGATCGGCGCCGCATGCGCCAGCAGCTCGGCCCCGGCCGCGGTGACATGCACCCGGCGACCGACGCGCTCCAGCAAGGGCGCGCCGAGGCTACGCTCCAGCTGCCGGATCTGCTGGCTGACCGCCGGCTGCGTCAGTTCCAGCCGTTGCGCGGCCGCCGAGAAGTTCCCGTGCGCCACCACCGTGACGAAGGTATGCAGGTAATCGAGATTGAGCCGTTTCATCTCAAACAAATGCTTATGCATTGCATAAATCAACAAACCTTTATTTATGCTAGTCATTCCGGCATCATGGCGCAACATCATGCTTGCCGGGGCTTGCCGGCCCCTGCCTGTTCCCCTGCCCTGCCCGCATCGAACCGACCGCACATGTCCGCCCCGCTCGCATCCCCTCGCTCCACCCTTCACGTGCACGTCCGCGATGCCGCCGACGACGACATGGCGGCGCTTCACGCCATCTACGCGCACCACGTGCTGCATGGCCTGGCCAGTTTCGAGGAAGTACCGCCCACGGAGGACGAGATGCACGCGCGTCGCGCCGCGGTGCTGAAGCACGGCTTGCCGTACCTCGTCGCGGAACTCGACGGACGGGTGGTGGGATATGCGTATGCCACGCTGTACCGGCCGCGCTCGGCCTACCGGCATACGATCGAGGATTCGGTCTATGTGGCCGACGGCCTGGCGGGCCGCGGCGTCGGCAGCGCGCTGATGTCGGCCCTGATTGCCCGCTGCGAGCAAGGGCCGTGGCGCCAGATGATTGCCGTGATCGGCAATAGCGGCAATGCCGGCTCGATCGGGCTGCATGCACGCCATGGCTTTCGCCATATCGGCACGCTGCCCGATATCGGCTTCAAGTTCGGCCGGTGGGTCGACTCGGTGCTGATGCAGCGCGAGCTAGGCGAAGGGGCCCGCTCGCTGCCGCGCTGATCGACTCGCTCCAGGCCGCCCCTGCTGCCCTCAGCGCCCGCGCAGCCACGCGCCCAGCTGATCCACCAGCATGTTGGTGCCATGCTCGCGCGCACCGGCGTCGTCGTAGCCATCGAGGAACGCGCCCTGCTCGGTCAGCACCAGCTGCGTGCCGCTGCCGTTCGGCTTGAGTTCGAACGTCGCCAGCGATACCGAGATCTTGCGCGTATCGATATGCATCTCGTACGCATAGACCAGGCGCGCGTCCGGCACCACGTCGAGGTACGTCGCATCGAAGGTCGATACCATGCCGCTGGTCCAGCGTCCCTGCACATGCTCGCGGCCGCCCGGGCGCACGTCCATGGTGCGCGCCAGGATGGTCTGGTCGGCGCCCCCGCGAAACCATTGCGACTTGGCGTCCAGCTCGGTGAGCGCACGATAGACCTGCGCCGGCGTGGCATCGAAATTCCGCTCGATGCGAAACTGCCCATGCACCACGGAACGCGCTGCCGGCGTGGTGGCAACGATGCGCGCAACTTCCTGCTCGAGCTTGTCGAGCGTCTGGCGCCAGCCTTCCTGCGCGCCGCGCGTAAAGTCGCCCGCCGAAGGATCGAGCGCCGTGTATTGCTGCGTCACCTCCATGCGCGTACCGCCTTTGACCGGCTCGAAACCGACCGTGGTGAGCGCGGAGAACAGGGGCTTGCCGTCGCCCGAGACCACCGTGATATCGATCACCAGCCGGGCATGCGGCACGATTTCGACGTAGTGGCCGCGCATCCAGTGGTCCAGGCCTGCCGGCGAACGCATGCAGAGATCGAACTTGCCGCCCACGCGGCACTGGATATCGGCCTCGGGCAGGCTGTAGCCGGTGGGGCAGAACCAGTGTTGCAGGTGTTCCGCCGCGGTCCACGCCTGGAATACCAGTTCGCGCGAGGCCGCAAATACGCGCGATACCGTCAAAGCCGGCAGATGCGCGGTGCGGGAAGTGTCAGTTGCCGTCGTCATCGGGGGTTGCCTCCTTTTTCATGGTTGCCAGATATGCGTCAAGCCGGTCCAGATGGCCGCCTTTGCCTTCCCATTCGGCGCGGCGTTGGCTGATCCACTGCTCGGCCTGGCTGAGCGAACTCGGCACCATGCGGCAGGTCCGCACGCGCCCCACTTTCTCCGACTGCACCAGGCCGGCCTGCTCCAGCACCGCGAGGTGCTGCATGACGGCCGGCAGGGACATCGACAGGGGCCGCGCGAGGTCGGTCACGGAAGCCGGGCCGCGCGACAGTTGCACCAGCAGCGTCCGTCGCGTGGTATCGGCCAGCGCCTGGAACGTGGCGTCGAGGGGATCTTGATAGTTAAGCATGTGCTTTAGTATAGCGACGCACGATAGTTAAGCAAGAACTTTAGTAAATCGTGGGGGAAATGCGCGGAAGGCCGCGCGCGGGTTGGCACGGCCCCGCGCGCGGAGGTGAGCCGCTATCGGGATCCCGACGGCGGCGGTGGCACGGTCACTCGGCCTTGGCGCCCGAGTCTTTCACTACCTTCGCCCACTTGGCGATCTCGGAGCGCTGGTACGACGCCAGTTTCTCCGGCGTGCCAAGCACGGGGTCGAGGCCCAGCGTGGCGAGCTTCTGCCTGACGTCGGGCAACTCGAAGATGCGGTTCAGTTCGGCATTGAGCTTGCTCACCACCTCCTTGGGCGTACCGGCCGGGGCGAACACCGCGAACCACGATTCGGCTTCATAGCCGGGCAGCCCCTGCTCCGCGATGGTCGGAATATCGGGCGCCGACGACGAGCGTTTGGCACTCGTCACGCCCAGCGCGCGCAGCTTGCCTTCCTTCACCACCGGCAGTGCCGACGGCAGGTTGTCGAACATCATCGTGATATGGCCGCCCAGCAGGTCCGGAATCGCCATGGCGCGGCCCTTGTACGGCACGTGCGTGATCCTGGTGCCCGCCATGGTGTTGAACAGTTCGCCCGACACATGCAGCGAGGTGCCGACGCCCGGCGTGCCAAAGGTCAGCCCACCCGGCTTGCTCTTGGCCAGCGCGATCAGCTCCTGCACGTTCCTGGCCGGCACCGACGGATGCACCACCAGCACGTTCGGCGTCGAGGCCAGCAGGATCACCGGCACGAAGTCCTTGACCATGTCGTACGGCATCTTGCTGTAGAGCGCGCCGTTGATCGAATGTGTACCGACCGTGCCGAGTGCGAGCGTATAGCCGTCCGGCGCGGCATGCGCGACCGCTTCCGCGCCGATATTGCCGCCTGCGCCGGGCTTGTTGTCGACCACCACCGGCTGGCCCCACGACGGCGAGATCTTCTCCGAGAAGATGCGCGCGAGGATATCGGGCGCGCCGCCCGACGGAAAGCCGACCACCACGCGGATCGGCTTGGACGGATAGCTTTCCGCACGCGCGGCCGGCGGCGCCAGCGCGGCCACGGCGGCGACGCTGGCGAGCGCAGCGAGCATCCAGGTGCGGCGGAAAGGGTTCGATGTGGAACGCATGAGGGCTGTCTCCATTATTGTGTTGTGATGGTGCTGCCAGGTGCGTCGTCAGAGGCCGATGCCGCTGACGCCAAACTCCTTGCTGACCTGCTCCTGCAGCCGGCGCATGCCGCGCAGCCAGCGGTCGTAATCCTGTCCCTTGCGCCGATAATATTCGAGCACCTCGGCATGCGGCAGGATCAGAAAGCTTTCGTTCGCCACGCCTTCCAGCGTCTTGTCGGCAACGTACTCCGGCGTGACCGAGCCCGCCTGCAGGAATCCCTTGCGCTCGCCGTGCTCGCCAAACAGCATGCGCGTCTGCACACCCTGCGGGCAGATGCAGCTCACGCGGATGCCCCGATCGCCGTACGTGATCGACAGCCACTCGGCAAAGCCGATCGCTGCATGCTTGGTCACGGCATACGGTGCCGAACCGATCTGCGACAGCAGCCCCGCCGCCGAAACCGTATTGACGAAATACCCGTCGCCGCGCGCGAGCATCTGCGGCAACGCCGCCTGCGCCGCATGGATATGGGCCATCACGTTGATCTCCCAGATCCGCTGCCATTCGTCGGCGGTGGCCTCCAGCCCCTTGCGCAGGATGATGCCGGCGTTCGAGCAGAACACATCGACCTGCCCGAAGCGTTCGGTCGCGCGATCGACGAGGCCCTGTACCGCGGCGGCATCCGCCACGTCCACGCGCTGCGCGAATACATTGCACTGCGGCATGGCCGCGGCAGCCTCGGCGGCCACCTGGGCCGCGCCGGCCTCGTCGAGATCGGCCACCGCCACGCCGCGCGCGCCGGCCCGGGCAAACGCCAGAACCAGCGCGCGCCCGATCCCGGTAGCGCCTCCGGTCACGACGACTGTCTTGTTGCGAATCTCCATGCTGGTCTCCTTGCCATCATCGGTTTCGTTATGGATTGGCTTGACGGGGGTTTACGCGGGGTGGTGCCAGAGGCGGGTCTGCAGCGTCTCGGCCAGCTCGCGGATGCGCGGCCCCAGGTTGGTCTCCAGGATCTCCGGCGAGAGCCGCGTGGCGGCGCCCCCGATATTGATCGACAGCACCTCGCTGCCACCCGCAAGCCGCACCGGCGCGGCCACGCCGCTGACCGCGCGATCCCACTCGGCATGCGCCAGGCAGAAGCCGCGCCGCGCATGCTCGCGCAATGCCCGCTCCAGCTTGTTGCGCAGGCCCGGCCAGCGGGTGCCGTAATGCCGCTCGAGCTCGGCCATGACCGCGGCGCGCCGCCCCGGCGCCAGGCCGGCCAGCCACGCCCGCCCGATCGCGGACGTCGCCATCGGCAGCCGCGAGCCCGGCGTCAGCCGCATCACCAGTGCGCCGCGCGGCTGGCATGCTTCCAGGTACAGCATGTCGTGTCGATCCGGCGCGGCCAGCGCCACGGTGCAGCCGGTGGCAAAGGCGAGCGACTGCATCAGCGGCTGGGCGATATCGCGAATGCCGGCGCCGGACAGGTAGCGATGCGCAGGCAGCAGCGCACCCTGCCCCATGCGGTATTTCTCCTGCGCTTCGACATAGACGAGGTAGCCCAGGCTCGCCAGCGTGTAGGTCAGGCGCGATACCGTGGGCCGTGGAATGCCGGTACGGCGCGACAGCTCCGCATTGCCGAGAAAGTCGTCGCCGGGGCCGAATGCGCGCAGCAGCTCCAGCCCCCGCGCCAGTGCGCCCACGAAGTTGCGATCGGCCTCGTCGAGCGGATGCACGGTCTCGCCGGAGACCAGCGCCGCATCGACGGGCTGGGGAATCGAGGTAGTGCGTTTCATGCCAGCTTTGATATCAGGTTCCGGCGCATGGCAGACGGATATGTGGCAAGAACATGCCGGCTATCAACGCCAGACATGCCGCATCCCGTCGCGCGATGCGCGCGCCATACAACGCGATGCACTGTCCGCCACCACCGCCGCGCGCGCAAATCAGGGATAACACGGAGGCAAAAACGCGGGGCTGCGCGGGGGTATTTCGATACGCGGAATACTCTGGCATATCGCTTGACGCTTGCCAAACGGCTATGCAAAAGTCGGCCGAAAACGAACGACCGTGCTAGAACGGCGTCACGGGACGTGCAACGCCATGACCCCGCTCATGCGCTCGCACGTCATACGAGCAGCGCGAGCGCCGGCCCTCCGGGGACCGGTGCCGCAGCGAAGGAGACAACCGTGGCATTGTTTTTCCAGCAGTTCCTCAACGGGCTGACGCTCGGCGGCGTCTATAGCCTGGTCGCCCTCGGCCTCACGCTGGTCTACGGCATCCTGCACGTGCCCAATTTCGCGCACGGCGCGTTCTATATGGCCGGCGCCTACGTGTCGTACTTCCTCATGACATCGTATGGCGTGAACTACTGGCTCGCGATGCTGGCGGCGGCCTGCGTGGTGGCGGCGATGTCGATGCTGGCAGAGCGGCTGGTGTTCCATCCGCTGCGCAACGCGCCGGAGATCCACGACATGATCGCCGCCATCGGCATCCTGCTGTTCCTCGAAGCCGGCGCCCAGGCGCTGTGGGGCGCGGACTTCCATCGCATGCCCACGCCGTACGGCCAGATGGTGGAAGTGTTGGGCCTGACCGCGCCCATGCAGCGGCTGCTGATCATCGTGGCCGCCTTCGGGCTGATGGTGCTGCTGCACCTGTTCCTGACACGGACCGTCACGGGCTCGACCATCGTCGCGATGGCGCAGAACCGCGAAGGCGCCGCGCTGGTCGGCATCGATGCCACGCGCGTCACGCTGCTGGTGTTCGCCATCTCGGGCGCGCTGGCGGCCATTGCCGCCACGCTCTACGCGCCGATCAACCTGGTCTACCCGAGCATGGGCAACCTCGTCATCACCAAGGCGTTCGTCATTATCATCCTGGGCGGCATGGGCAGCATTCCGGGCGCCATTGTCGGCGGGCTGATCATCGGCATGGCGGAGAGCTTCGGCGGCTTCTATGTGTCCACCGACTACAAGGACATCATCGCCTTCCTGCTGCTGGTGGTGATCCTGTCCGTGCGGCCCCAGGGCCTGTTCGCCAGCAAGATGGCGTGAGGAGAGCGACATGAAAGCACTGCAAGGCAGGACCGGCTGGGCACTGCTGCTCGCGGCCGCGATCGCATTCCCGCTGGCGGTACCCAACAGCTACTTCCTGACCGTGATGACGCTGGCCTTCATCTACGCCATCGCCACGCTCGGCCTCAACCTGCTGACCGGCTACACCGGCCAGCTCAACCTGGCGCACGGCGGGTTCATGGCGATCGGCGCCTATGCGCTCGGCATCCTCACGGTCGACCACCAGGTGCCGTTCTGGCTTGCGTTCGCGCTGTCCGGCTGCATCTGCATGGCCCTCGGCGTGGTGATCGGCGCGGTCTCGTTGCGGCTCAAGGGGCATTACTTCTCGATCTTCACGATGTGCATCGGCTACATCATCTACCTGCTGATCGAGAAGTGGGAAGCGCTCACGCACGGCACGGTCGGCCTGATCGGCATTCCGGTGCCGGCATCGCTCGGCCCCATCGCGTTCGACAGCGTGCCTGCGCAGTACTACCTCGTGCTGTGCTTCCTCGTGCTGGGCACCTGGATCATGCACCGCATCGTTACCTCGCTGCTCGGCCGCAGTTTCATGGCGGTGCGCAACAGCGACATGCTGGCCGAGGCGCTCGGCATCAATCTCATGCGCACCAAGCTGCTGTCGTTCGTGCTGTCGGTCGGCTATGCCGGCTTCGCGGGCGCGCTGTACGCGGGACAGGTGCGCTTTCTGGGCCCCGATATCGCGCGTACCGACCTGACCTTCGACATGGTGATGGCGATGCTGGTCGGCGGCACCGGTACCCTGCTCGGGCCGCTGCTGGGCTCGGTCCTGGTGCCGTGGGTCACGCAGACGCTGCAGTTCCTGCAGGACTACCGCATGCTGGTGTTCGGACCGGTGCTGGTGCTGCTGATCATCTTCTTCCCCGACGGCATCGTCGGTTCGTTCGTCAAGCGCCAGGCGCGCCGCGCCGCCGCCCTGCGCCGTGGCCAGGGCACCGCCGCGCGACCGTTGCCGGCGGCGCCGGTTGCCACCCCGCACGCAGGAGCCGACCATGCTTGAAGTGCGCAACCTGACCCGCAAGTTTGGCGGCCTGACCGCGGTCGGCAATGTCTCGGTGACGTTCGAGCCGGGCCATATCAATGCCATCATCGGTCCCAACGGCGCGGGCAAGACCACCTTCTTCAACCTGATCGCCGGCACGCATGCGCCAACCTCGGGCGAGATCCGGTTCAAGGGCCGCAATGTGGCCGGGATGCGCGCGGACCAGATCGCGCGCCTGGGCGTGGCGCGCACGTTCCAGGCCACCTCGCTGTTCGACCGCGCCACGGTGCTGGATAACCTGATCGTCGGGCACCGGCTACGTACGCGCGCCGGCCTGGCCGATGTACTGTTCCACACGCGCCGGCTGCGCGACGAGGAAGCGCTGTGTCGCGCCAAGGCCGAGGAAGCGCTCGACTTTGTGGGCCTGTCCCACCTCGCGCACGAGCTGGCGGCCGATATCACACAGGAAGCGCGCAAGCGCGTGGCCTTCGCCCTGGCCTGGGCCACCGGGCCGGAACTGCTGCTGCTCGACGAGCCCGCCGGCGGCGTCAACCCGGAAGAAACCGTGGGCCTGGCCGAACTGATCCGCAAGATGGTGCGCCATGGCAAGACGGTCTGCCTGATCGAACACAAGATGGACATGATCATGCGCCTGGCCGACAAGATCATGGTGCTCAACTACGGCGAAAAAATCGCGGAGGGCACGCCGGCCGAGATCCAGCGCAATGCGCAGGTCATCGAAGCGTATCTGGGAGCCGACCATGTTGCAGCTTGAGCGCGTCTCGCTTTCCTACGGCAGCTTCCGCGCACTCGACGAGATCTCGCTCCACGCGGCGGCGGGCGAACTGGTGGTGCTGCTCGGCGCCAACGGTGCGGGCAAGAGCTCGATCTTCCTTGCCATGAGCGGCATCCACCGCACCAGCGGCGGCAGCATGCGCTTCGACGGGCGCGAGCTGGCGGGCATGAAGCCATCGCAGATCGTGCAGGCGGGCCTGGTGCACTGCCCGGAAGGCCGCAAGCTGTTTCCGGCCATGTCGGTGCAGAAGAACCTGACGCTCGGCGCCTATGTGCACCGGCGCGACGGCGCCGGCATCCGCCGCTCGCTCGACGAGGTCTACGCACTGTTCCCGATTCTCCAGCAGAAGCGCGACGATCCCGCCGGCTCGCTCTCGGGCGGCCAGCAGCAGATGGTCGCGCTCGGCCGCGCGCTGATGGGCCGGCCCCGCGCGCTGCTGCTCGACGAACCGTCGCTCGGCCTGGCGCCGCTCGTGGTCAGGCAGATGTTCGAGGTAATCCAGCGCATCAACCGCGCCGGCACCACGGTGCTGCTGGCGGAGCAGAACGCGTATGCCGCGCTCGGCATTGCCCATCGCGCGTACGTGATCGAGAGCGGCCGCATCGTCATGGAGGGCGATCGCGAGACGTTGTTGCGGGACGAAGGCATCAGGAAGGCTTACATCGGCGGGTAAGTGGTGGTTAGTGATGGGCAAATGGCGGGGACAGCCGGCCGGCGACGTGCCGGATGATCCGTGCCGCCGGACACATAACAGGAGACAAGACATGACCATGAAGACGATCCGTCTGGCCGCGGGAGCCATGGCGGTAATGCTGGCCACGTTGCCGGCGTTCGCGCAGGAAGTCGTCAAGCTCGGCTATACCGGTCCGCTCTCGGGCGGCGCGGCGCTGTATGGCAAGAACGTGCTGTCCGGCGTGCAGATGGCCGTCGACGAAATCAACGCCACCCAGCCGGAGATCGGCGGCAAGAAGGTCAGGTTCGAAGTGGTCGCGCTCGACGACAAGTACTCCCCCGCCGAGGCTGCCATCAATGCGCGCCGGCTGGTGCAGCAGCACAAGACGCCCGCGGTGTTCGTGCCGCACTCGGGCGGCATCTTCGCGCTCCAGGCCTTCAACGAGCAGGAGAAGTTCCTGGTCATGGCCTACTCCAGCGTGCCGCGCATCACCGATGCCGGCAACAAGCTGACGATTCGCATCCCGCCCGCCTACACCGGCTATATCGAGCCGTTCATCAAGGCGCAGATGAAGCGCTTTGGCAAGAACGTGGCGCTGGTGCCGGCCGACCACGACTATGCCAAGGCCTGGGTGCAGGCCTTCGTGCCGGCATGGGAAGGCGCGGGCGGCAAGGTGGTCGGCAACAACCCGATGTCGTACACCAAGGCCACCGACTTCTACACCGGCGTGTCGCGCGCGATTGCCGACAAGCCCGATGTGATGTTTATCGGCGGCCCGTCCGAGCCTACCGCGCTGGTGGTCAAGCAGGCGCGCGAACTCGGCTTCAAGGGCGGCTTCATCATCATGGACCAGGCCAAGATGGACGAGATGGCCAAGGTCACCAATGGCATGTCCATGCTCGAAGGCTCGATCGGCGTGATGCCGCTGGTCAACGACGCGCGGCCCGTCACGCAGGCTTACAACGCGCGCTATCGCAAGTTCCACGACGGGCGCGACGCCACCACCGAGATGTCGCTCAACTACACCGCCGTCTATGCGCTGGTGGGCGCCATGAAGCTGGCCAACACCACCACCGACGTCGGCGCCATTCGCGCGAAGATGGGCGATGCGTTCAAGGGCCTGCCCAGGGACGCCAACCCGAACGAGGTGGAAGGGCTCGACGCCAAGGGCGGCACGGTGGCCGATACCGTGGTTGGCTGGGTGCAGAACGGCAAGATCCAGCCGGTGCGGCTGTCGGAACTGGCGAAATGACGACCACGACGAAACCGTAGCGCGCGATACATCGACGGAGGGAAGACCGGCACCAGCCGGCGCTGTTGGGCAGTGAGCAGTGGGCAGTACCAAAAAAGAGAGAGAGAAGGGGATCGAGGGCGCCACGCGAGTGGCGCCCTCTTCTTTTTGCACCACCGCTGGGCAACGAAGGTGCAGTGAAAGTGCATTGAAAGCGAGTTGAAAGCAGATCGCAATGCTTTAACGCAAGATTGCCGAAATAGCATTCAAGGTGGTATTTCCGCACGCCGTAAACAGGGACACGTTTTATTGCGGACAAACCAACATGTTGAAAAATCTCTCCATTCGCGGTGGCCTGTCGATCGTGACGGCACTGTTTGTCGCCCTGGTGCTCGTGGTCGGCGCCTGTGCCTTCGTGGCGCTGCAACGCTCCAGCCATGCCCTCAACGCGATGTACGAGCAGGATATGGTCGCCATGACGGCGCTGGGCCGCAGCTCCGAAATGCTGCTGCGCTGCCGCTCGGCCAAGAACCGCTACCAGACCCTGACCACCGAAGGGCAGGACGCCGGCGCGGCCAGACAGCTTGCCGCTGCACGCGAATACTGTGCGGAATCGCAGAAGCAATGGGACGCCTTTGCCGCCGTGCCCGCCACCGGCGAAGGCAAGACGCTGCTCGACAACGCCAACGCGAAGCACAAGGCGATGATGGACCAAGGCATCATGCCCGAGTTCGGTGCGCTCGAAGCGAAGGACTTCGAGGGCTACACCCGTATCCAGCTCCAGTTCAGCAGCCCGCTCTACAAGCAGCTCGACGAACTGTCCCAGCCGCTGCAGCGCTATACGGCGGGCCGCGCGCAGGAGCGCTTTGCCGCCGCACAGCGCAGCGCGCGGATCGTCAATATCGTGCTGGCCGCGTGCGCGCTGCTGGCGCTGGTCATCAGCCTTGCCCTGCGCGCGGCGATGACGCGCCTGGTAGTCCAGCCGATCGCCACCATGGCCGACGACATGGGCCGTATCGCCGCCGGCGACCTGCGCATCTCGGCCCATGACTTCGGCAACAACGAAATCGGCAGGCTGCAGCAGGCGCTCACGCGCATGCAGGATCAGCTGTCCGCCACAGTGCGCAATATCCGCCGGTCCGCCGATACCATCACCGGCGCCGCGGGCGAGATTGCCAGCGGCAATATGGACCTGTCGGCGCGTACCGAGCAGCAGGCGGCCTCGCTCCAGCAAACCGCGGCCAGCATGGAGGAGATCAGCGGCACGGTAAAGCTCAACGCCGACAACGCCTCCCACGCCGCCGCGGTAGCCAGCGAGGCTTCGCACAAGGCCACGCAAGGCAGCGAAGTGGTGGGCCAGGTCATCTCCACCATGGAAGACATTTCACAGAGCTCCGCCAGGATTGCCGACATCATCGCCATCATCGAGGGCATCGCGTTCCAGACCAACATCCTGGCGCTCAACGCCGCCGTGGAAGCGGCACGGGCCGGCGAGCAGGGCCGCGGCTTTGCCGTGGTGGCCGGCGAGGTACGCAACCTCGCGCAGCGCTCCTCCACCGCGGCCAAGGAGATCAAGGAACTGATCGACAGCTCGGTGGCGCGCGTGCGCGCGGGCTCCGGCTACGTGCAGCAGGCCGGCGTGGCGATCAACGAAGTGACCGCGTCGGTGCACAACGTCACGCAGATCATGAGCGAGATCTCGACGGCGTCCGCCGAACAGAGCCGCGGCATCGGCCAGGTGGCCACGGCGGTCACGCAGATGGATGGCGTCACGCAGCAGAACGCCGCGCTGGTGGAAGAAGCGGCAGCGGCGGCACGCTCGCTCGACGAACAGGCGCGTCTGCTCAAGGAAGCGCTGGCCACGTTCATCATCGACGAAGCGCCGGCGGGCCCGCGCCGCATCGCGCTGAACGGCCCCGCGGCGCCGCTGCGGCGGCTTGCCGCCTGACGGCGAGCACTGGCAAGGGAGGTGACATCGACCAGGTCGGCGTCATCTTCCCTCCCTGGCCTGGCGGCAATCCCGCCCATGCCATGGTCACCATCGCGCCAGCGGCAAAGGCATCGCAACCGTTCCTGCTATTTCTTCGGCGCGGCCTGCTGTTGCTGCTTCTGCATGGCCTCCGCCACCTGGTGCTTCACGCGCTCGACGGCCTGGTCGATGGTAAAGCTGGCCGGCAACTGGCTCGGCGGATAATCGACGAAGGTCTGCAGGAAGTTGGCGGCGCGCCGGTTGCCTTCCAGCAGCACGTAGGGATTCTCGGTCTGAATCTGGAAGTACTGATTGGTCGGCCCCGTGTCGGCACGCTCGTAAGGATCCATGCGCAGATTGAAGTATTTGGGCGCGCGCAGGCACGTGAGCGGCTCCGCCCAGATCATGAACGAGCCCGGCGAGCGCTGCTCGCAGAACACGATCTTCCATGCGGTTGGGTTGACGGCGTCCTGCTGCATGACGTCGTAGCGCATGGCGACGAGCTCGCCGTCATCGTCGAAGTAGTAGAACTCGTTGCGCGCGCTCTTTTCCGACTGGCCGGTCAGCAGCGGCAACTGGTTGTAGCCGTCCAGATGCACCTTGAAGGTCTTGCCGCCGATGCCGGCGCCCTTCAGCAGACGATCCTTCACGTCGCCGTCGCCGGCGGCGGCCAGCAGCGTCGGAAACCAGTCGAGTCCCGAGAACAGGCCGTTCGACACCGAGCCCGGCGCAATGCGGCCAGGCCAGCGAATCATCGCGGGTACGCGGAACGCGCCCTCCCAGTTGGAGTCCTTCTCGCTGCGGAACGGGCTGTTGGCCGCGTCGGGCCACGAAAAGAAGTTCGGGCCGTTGTCGGTCGTGAAGATCACGATGGTGTTGTTGGCGATGCCGGCATCATCGAGCGTCTTGAGCAGCTTGCCGACGTTCTGGTCCATCTCCCACATGCCATCGGCATACTCGTTGCCGCGCCCCAGCCCGGCCTTGCCGCGATACTCGGGACGGACGTGCGTGAACACGTGCATGCGCGTGAAGTTCATCCACAGGAAGAACGGCTGGCTGGCCTGCGCCTGCTTCTGGATATACGAGATGGCCGCGCCAGTGGTCTCGTCGTCGATGGTCTCCATGCGCTTGCGGTTCAGCGGCCCGGTATCCTCGATCTTGCCGTCGGCGGTGGCACGCAGCACGCCGCGCGGATTGTAGAACTTGATGAAGTCCGGGTTGTCCTTGAACCAGTACGGCCGCTCGGGCTCCTCCTCGGCGTTCAGGTGATACAGGTTGCCGAAGAATTCGTCGAAGCCATGGCGCGTGGGCAGGAAGCGGTCCTGGTCGCCAAGGTGATTCTTGCCGAACTGCGCGGTGGCATAGCCAAGCGGCTTGAGCGCCTGCGCGATGGTGACGTCGCGATCCTGCAATCCCACCGGCGCACCGGGCAGGCCCACTTTCGACAGACCGGTGCGGAAGGTCGACTGGCCCGTGATGAAGGTGGAGCGGCCGGCGGTGCAGCTGTTCTCGGCGTAATAGTCCGTCAGCATCATGCCTTCGCGCGCGATCCGGTCGATGTTCGGCGTCTTGTAGCCGACCAGCCCGTGGCTATAGGCACTGAGGTTGGATTGCCCCACATCGTCGCCAAAGATCACGACGATGTTCGGCTTGCCGCCCTGCGTCCCGGACGACGACGCCGCCGGCACGCCTGGCGCGGCGGGCGCGCCATCGGCCGCGGCCGGCGGCGCCGTGGTAATCGGCGACGACGGTGCCATGCCCGATGTCGCCGGTGCCTGCGCCGCGGCGGGCGGCGACTGCGCCGGCGTCTTGCCTTCCTCCGCCTTCTTGCAGCCGGCCACCGCGACCAGTGCGATCAGGGCCAGCCGGCACGCCAGGCGTCCCTTCCCTGCCGGAGATCTTGTTCTTGCGAATGTCATGTTGGACTCCATCCTTTACTGCTATTGCCGCCCGCTCGCCGGGGCCTGCGCGAGTGGCAACTGTTTGCGCGCCTCCGCCCACCGGCTGTCGTCCATGACGAGCCGGAAGCCCACATGCGACATGCTCGTATAGGGATCGGTGCCGCGCCGCGCACTGGGTCGATAACTGAGGCAGAAATCCTCATTGCATAGAAACGACCCGCCGCGCGTGACACGCTTGGGCGCTGCCACGGGAACACCGGGCTCGGTCGGGTCCCACGAATCGGTGGGCCCCGTCGGGTTCTCGGGCAGCGCTCCTTTGACGGCCTCGCGCCGGAACTGGTCGGCGCGATACCAGTCGGCCACCCATTGCCACGCGTTGCCCGTCATGTCGTAAAGGCCATAACCGTTGGCCGGGAAGGTGCCGACCGCACTGGTGCCAAGCGCGCCACCGGCCTTGGCGCTGACGCTCGGAAAGTCCTGCCGGTACTGGCCCTCCCAGACGTTGGCCATCTGGCGCCCGGCCGGCGCGAACTGATCGCCCCAGGTATAGGTGGCCTGCTCCAGGCCGCCGCGTGCCGCGAATTCCCATTCGGCTTCGGTCGGCAGACGCTTGCCGGCCCACCTGGCGTAGGCCTGCGCATCCTCGTACGAGACCTGCACCACGGGATGGTCGTCCTTGCCTTCGATGGTGCTGTCCGGCCCGGTGGGATGACGCCAGTCGGCGCCCGGTACATAGCGCCACCAGCGCCAGTATTCGCGCAGCGAGGTCGGTCCTTCGGTGCCCACGAACACCATCGCGCCCGGGACCAGTGCACTGTCGGGCGGACGCGGTGTGCCCGGCGGCAGCTGGACCTGCATGGTTTCCCAGTCGGGCGGACGCTCGGCGGTGGTGCGATAACCGGTGGCTTGCACAAAGCGGCGGAACTCGGCATTGGTGACGTGATGCCGGTCCATCCAGAACCCGTGCACGCGCACCTTGTGGGCGGGCCGCTCGTTGGCCTGGGCAAGCTTGTGATCGCTGCCCATGAGAAATTCCCCGCCGGGAATATGGACCATGCCGAGAGGTCCGCCGACGCCGTCACCGACCGTTATGCGTGGCGACGCGTGGGGTGACGCGTCAATGCCGCCGGTCGTGTACCGCAGGTACCAATATGATGCCGCGGCACCGCTCGCTCCCATGCCGATCACCACTGTCAGCAACCCGGCCCAGCGCCGCCAGGCGACTCGCTTCTGATGCATCCTGATATCCTCTCCGGCCCATCACGCGTGGGCATCGCGTCAAGTATGTGGCGCGGAGGGGGCACAGCGGAATGCAAAGTTTTCGTCGGCGGATCTGAACGATTTCGGTGCTTTGCCAACTTCGATGTCTGGTTGACGAATATCTTTCTGGTCGGAAACGCTATGGTCCGAATGCGCTGAAACGTGACGCGAGGAATTCGACGAACAGGCGAATGCGCGAGGACAACTGATGCCTTGGCTGGTACACGGCATAGATATTCGCCTCGGGCGTCGCGTATTGCGGCAACACCTGTACCAGGCGTCCGCTGCGCAGATAGCGCCGTACGTCCCACTCGGCGCGCATCACGATGCCGTGCCCCTGCAGCGCCCAGTTGACCGCGATCTCGCCATCGTTGGTGGTGAGGTTGCCGCGCACGTGAATCGCCTCGGCTCCCGGCTTGTGCCCCGCCTTCTTTCCCTTGAGCGGGGTCAGGCGCCAGATGCCATAGGCATCGCTGCCCTGGCGAATGCCGATGCAGTTGTGCCGCAGCAGGTCGGACGGCGTCGCGGGCTCGCCGTGCTCGCGCAGATAGCGCGGCGAGGCACACAGCAACCGTCGGTTGGGCGCAAGCTGGCGGGCAACGATGCGGGCATCGCGTGGCTCGCCAAAGCGTACGCAGACGTCGAAGGCATCGTCGGTCAGCGGGGGCGGATCCGCCGACAGCTGCAACTGGACATCGACATGCGGATACGCACGGCTGTACTCGGCGATGACCGGCGCCACATGCATGCGGCCAAAGCCGAGCGTGGCGTTGACGCGCAGCAGCCCGCTCGGGCGGCCCTTGGCACTGGTGAGCAACTGCTCCAGATCGTCGATCTCGCCAAGGATGCGGCGCGCGTGTTCGAGGAACACCTCGCCTTCCGGCGTCAGGCTCATGCGGCGCGTGGTGCGGACCACCAGCGGCATGCCGATGCGTGCCTCCATCTGGGCCAGGCGCTTGCTCACCGCCGCGGTCGTCACGCCCAGGTCGCGCGCCGCCGCGCTCAGGCTGCCAGCGGTGGCCAGGGCCGCAAAGAAGCCGAGCTCGGCGGGCTGGATGGCGCTGGGAGTGGCCATGGCATTGTTAATCTGAAGTTGAAGATGGTTTAACTTTAGCCGCGATCCAGAACCTCGTCCACGCTCGAGAATTTCCTGCACGCATGGATAGCGTGAGCACCAGGAGAGAGCAAGGATGAAGACGTACAAGATCGCGACCATTCCCGGCGACGGCATCGGCAAGGAAGTGGTGCCGGCCGGACGCGAAGTCATGGAGGCGCTGACGGCCACGGGGGCGGGCTTCCAGTTCGCGTTCGAGAATTTCGACTGGGGCGGCGACTACTACCGCAAGCATGGCGCGATGATGCCCGAGAACGGTCTCGACGCACTGCGCGACAAGGACGCCATCCTGTTCGGCTCTGCCGGCGATGCCCGCATTCCCGACCACATCACGCTCTGGGGCCTGCGCCTCAAGATCTGCCAGGGCCTCGACCAGTACGCCAACGTGCGTCCGACCCGCATCCTGCCCGGCATCGATGGCCCCCTCAAGCGCTGCGCGCCGGGCGACCTCGACTGGGTGATCGTGCGCGAGAACTCGGAAGGCGAGTACTCCGGCGTGGGTGGCCGGGTGCACCAGGGCCATCCGATCGAAGTGGCGACCGATGTCTCGATGATGACGCGTGCCGGCGTCGAGCGCATCCTGCGCTTTGCATTCCGCCTGGCCCAGTCGCGCCCGCGCAAGCTGCTGACCGTGATCACCAAGTCCAACGCACAGCGCCACGCCATGGTGATGTGGGACGAAGTGGCCGTCCAGGTGGCGAAGGAATTCCCCGACGTGACGTGGGACAAGGAGCTCGTCGACGCCGCGACCGCGCGCATGGTCAATCGTCCGCGCTCGCTCGACACCATCGTCGCCACCAACCTGCACGCCGACATTCTCAGCGATCTGGCGGCGGCGCTTGCCGGCAGCCTCGGCATCGCGCCGACCGGCAATATCGATCCGGAGCGCCGCTACCCGTCGATGTTCGAGCCGATCCACGGTTCGGCATTCGACATCATGGGCAAGGGCCTCGCCAATCCGGTCGGCACGTTCTGGTCGGTGGTCATGCTGCTCGAACACCTCGGCGAAGCGGCCGCCGCGCAACGCCTGATGGCCGCCATCGAAGCCGTGACCGCCAATCCGGCACTGCATACCGGCGACCTCGGCGGCAAAGCCACTACCGTACAGGTCACGCGCGCCGTGTGCGATCTGCTCGCCAGCGGCGCACAGGCCCGCGCGGCCTGAGCCGGCACGCACCGTTCGAGAAGCCACCCATGGCTTCAGTGGGCACGCGGCATCCCGGTGCCGCGTGCCCACAGCAATGCGCCGCACCTCAGGTGCGGCGCCTGGCCATCCAGCGGTCCATAGAGATCGGGCCCATCACAACAGGAGACAACCATGCGTACCCTTCCCGCCTTGCGGCTGGCCGCCGGACTTGCCGCACTCGCGTTCGGCCTGTCGGCGCCCTCCGTCGGCCATGCCGACGACGCGCAGCCCTGGCCCGCCAGGCCGCTCACGCTGATCGTGCCGTTTCCCACGGGCGGTACCACGGACGTGCTCGCGCGCGCCATCGGCGACCAGTTGTCGAAGAACCTGGGCCAGCCGGTCGTGGTGGAGAATCGTCCGGGCGCGGGCGCCACGGTCGGCGCCGACTATGTCGCCAAGGCCAGGCCCGATGGCTACACGCTGCTGATGGGGGCGGTGCACCACACCATCGCCACCAGCGTCTACAGGAAGCTGCCGTACAGCTTCCAGAAGGACCTTGCGCCGATCGCCACCATCGCCACCGTGCCGAACGTGCTGGTGGTCAATGCCGAGCGTACGCCGGCGCGAAACGTGGCGGAGCTGGTGGCGCTGGCGAAGCAGGCGCCAACCGAATTTTCGTTCGGCTCCAACGGCAACGGTACCGCGCAGCACCTGATCGGCACACAGTTCCAGGCCGAGACCGGCATCAGGCTGCTGCACGTGCCCTACAAGGGCAGCGGCCCGCTGACCACCGACCTGCTCGGCGGCCAGGTCACGATGTCGTTCGACACGCTCACGCCGGTACTGCCCCATATCAGGTCGGGCAAGCTGCGCGCGCTGGCGGTGACCACGGCCAGGCGTTCGAGCGTGCTGCCCGATGTGCCGACCATGGAGGAAGCGGGACTCAGGCACTTCGATATCGGGACGTGGCTCGGCATCCTGGCACCCGCGGCCACGCCCAGGCCGGTGGTCGCACGCCTGGGCACGGAGATCACCAGAATCGTGACCTCGCAGGACTTCCGGCAGCGCATGCTCGCGGTGGGCGCGGAGCCGATGGCCAGCACGCCCGCGGAGTTCGCGCGGCGCATCGACGACGAGACCGCCAAGTTTGCCCGGCTGGTCAAGGAAGGCAACGTCACCATCGAGTGAGCGCGTGGATGGGGGTCATGTCGGTTCCGCGACCAGGCCCGGCGAACCCGGCCGGCAACCGGACCGGGGGACGGCCAGGCGTGCGCGATTCCATGCTATAAACATCGCCGCACGCTTTCACCCTGCCCGCGCCATCATGACCCGCGACGATCCCGCCCACCTTCCGTCCAACCTTCCGTCCAGCCTGCCATCCCAGCCCGCTATCCCCGGCGCGGCCCCGGCCGACGCCCGGAGTCCGCTCCAGGCGGCCTTCCTGAAACATGCCTCGTCCCTCGCCCCGCCCGGGCGCGCGCCCGGCGAAGCCGACGGCACGGTCTACCGCACCTTGCTGGAATCGACCAAGGCGATTCCGTGGCGCATCGAGTGGGCCACCATGACGTTCACCTATATCGGGCCGCAGATCGAGACACTGCTCGGCTGGGAGCCTGGTAGCTGGAAGACCGTCAACGACTGGGCCGAGCGCATTCATCCGGACGACCGTGCCGCCGTGGTCGACTTCTGCGTGGCGCAATCGCAGGCCGGCGCCGACCACGAGGCCGACTACCGCGCGCTGACCCGCGACGGCGGCTACGTCTGGATGCGCGACGTGGTGCACGTGGTGCGCGACGACAACGGCGTGCAGGCGCTGGTCGGCTTCATGTTCGACATCAGCGAGCGCAAACGCATGGAAGAGCAGCTCGCCCAGGCACGGAGCGAGCTGGAACGCCTGTCCTTTACCGATGGCCTGACCGCGGTCGGCAACCGGCGTATGTTCGACCAGGTCATGGCGCGCGCGTGGGCCGCCGCCGACAGGCAGCGGGGACCGTTGTCGGTGATCCTCGCGGACATCGATTTCTTCAAGTCCTACAACGACTACTACGGCCACCTGCAGGGCGACGACTGCCTGCGACGCGTGGCCGCCGTGCTGGCGGAAGCGGCCGGGCCCGAGGCCTTCCTCGGCCGCTTTGGTGGCGAGGAGTTCGTGCTCGTGCTCGCCAATACCGACGCCGAAGCCGCGGTACGCATGGCCGAACGGTGTCGGGACCTGCTTGCCCGGGCCGCCATTCCCCATATCCGTTCGCCATACCAGCAGTGCGTGACCATGAGCTTTGGCGTGGGGACCACCGTGCCGAACGATCGCGGCGATATTGCGACGTTCATGAACCTGATCGACGCGCAGCTGTATCACGCCAAGGACAACGGCCGCAATCGCATCGCGGCCGTGGACCGCACCGGCATGCAGGGCGAAGCGTTCCGCTCGCACTCGCGCTGAGACGCGCGCGCGGCAGCTCAGGCCGCCGCGCGCATCGTATCGAGTTCCGCCATGACCTCCGGCGGCAGCGCCAATCGCGCGGCCGCGAGGTTCTCGCGCAAGTGCGCCACCGACGCCGTACCCGGGATCGGCAGCACGTTCGGCGCGCGATGCAGTAGCCACGCCAGCGCGACCTGGCGCGGCGTCGCCTGCAGCCGGCGCGCCACGCGGTCCATCGTCTCCGACTGGATCGGCGTGAACCCGCCCAGCGGAAAAAACGGCACGTACGCAATACCGTGCGCGGCCAGTTCGTCCACCAGCGCATCGTCGTCGCGCTGCGCGACGTTGTACAGGTTCTGCACGCACACGATCTCGGTGATGCGACGCGCCTCGGCCACCTGCGCGGCAGTCACGTTGCTGAGGCCGACATGCCGGATCAGCCCGGCCTGCCGCAGCTCGGCCAGCGTCGTGACCTGCGGCTCGATCGAGCCTTCCGCCGGAAGATGGACATTGCCGAAGATGCGCGCGTTGACCACGTCGAGCACGTCGAGCCCGAGGTTGCGCAGGTTGTCGTGCACGGCGCGGCGCAGATCCGCCGGTTCTCCCGCCGGCAGCCAGGCACCGGCATGGTCGCGCACGGCACCGACCTTCGTCACCAGCGCAAGGTCACCCGGGTACGGATGCAGCGCCTCCCGGATCAGCTGGTTGGTAATGTGCGGGCCGTAGAAGTCGCTGGTGTCGATATGGTTGACGCCGGCGGCGACAGCTTCCCTGAGAACCTGCAACGCCCCCGCGCGGTTGGCGGGCGGGCCGAACACACCGGGCCCGGCAAGTTGCATGGCGCCGTATCCCATGCGGTTGACGGTACGGCCGGCAAACTCGAAGGTGCTGGCAAAGCGAGGCATCGAATCGCTCCTGTTCTGAGTACAGGCGCCAGTCTGAGCAAGATTGCGTTGTTTGATAAGCCAGCCTAAAGTTGACGGGTTGTTTATCGAAATAAACAGTCCCGGGAGCCCGACAGCCCATGCAAGTGAACGATCTCGCGGTGAACGACCTGGCCGCCTTTGTCGCGGTGGCGCGTGCCGGCGGCTTTCGCGATGCCGCACGCAGCGGCGGCGTCTCGCCGGCGAGTCTCAGCGTGGCCGTGCGCCGGCTGGAGACACGGCTCGGCCTGCGCCTGCTCAATCGCACCACCCGTAGCGTGGCCCCGACGGAGGCGGGCCAACGCCTGCTCGACCGGCTGGGACCGCTGTTCGGGGAGATGGAAGCCGCGCTCGATGCGCTCAATGCGTTTCGCGACAAGCCCAGTGGCACGCTGCGGCTCAATGTGCCGGCCGGCGTGGCGCGCATCGTACTGCCGCGCATCCTGGCGTCATTCCTGCAGACGTATCCGGATATCCGCGTGGAAGTGGTGGTGGAGGACAGCTTTGTCGATGTGCTGGCGGCCGGCTGCGATGCCGGCATCCGTTACGACGACCGTCTTGCGCAGGACATGATCGCGGTACCGATCGGCCCGCGTACGCAGCGCTTTGCCACCGCCGCCGCGCCGGTCTATCTGCAGGCGCGCGGCAAGCCGCGCCATCCGCGCGATCTGCTGAAGCATGCGTGTCTGCGCGGCCAGTTTGCCGGCGGAGCCATGCCCACGTGGGATTTCGAACGTCAGGGGGAGATCGTGCGGGTCGACCCGCCGGCACCGCTGGTGGTGCGCCCCGGCATGGCCATCGACCTGGCCATCAGCAGCGCGGTCGCCGGGCTCGGCGTGGTGCACTTCTATGAGGAGGGGCTGCGCGCGCAGCTGGACAGCGGCGCGCTCGTGCCGGTGCTGCAACCGTGGTGGCAGCGCTTCTCCGGCCCGTTTCTCTACTATCCGGGGCGCCGGCACGTGCCCAGCCCGCTGCGCGCCTTCGTCGACTTCGTGAAGGCGCGCCCCGAGGGCTGAGCACCAGGAGCGCGTAGCCGGCTTACTCGTTCACCGCGAGTTCCGTGGACGGAACCTCGATGGCGGATTTGCGACCGGCATGGCTGCGCCACGCCGACCAGGTCACGCCGATCAGCAGCAGGGCCGAGCACACCACGAAGGTACAGCTGATCGGACGCTGCAGGAACACCATCATGTCGCCACGCGAGAGCAGCAGCGCGCGACGGAAGTTCTCTTCCACCATCGGTCCCAGCACAAAGCCGAGCAGGATCGGGGCCACCGAGAATTCCAGGTAAATCAGCAGCGCGCCGATCAGGCCAAAGGCCAGCACTTCCCAGATCTGGAACAGGCTGCTCTGCGTACTGAACACGCCCACCGCGATAAAGAACATCGCCGACGGGAACAGATAGCGGTATGGCACCTGCAGCAGCTTGACCCACACGCCGATCATCGGCACGTTCAGAACCATCAGCAGCACGTTACCGATCCAGAAGCTCGCGATCAGGCCCCAGAAGATGTCCGGGTGGTCGCTGATCAGCTGCGGACCCGGCGTGATGCCCTGGATCATCAGCGCACCCAGGATCAGTGCCATCACTGCGTCGCCCGGAATGCCGAGACTCATGGTGGGAATAAAGTCCACCTGCGTCTTGGAGTGCGAGGACGCTTCCGGCGAAGCCACGCCCGCAATCATGCCGGTACCGAATTTCTCGGGCGTCTTGGAGATCTTGCGCTCCAGCGCATAGGCCACGAAGGTCGTGATGGTCGGACCGGTACCGGGCATGGCACCGAACAGCGTACCCACGCCGGTGCCGCGTACCATCGGCCAGAACGCCTCCTTCAGCTCGGCCAGGCTCGGCCGCATATCGCGGATGCGCAGCTTGGTCTTGCTGGTCACCGTGGTCATGCGGTTGACGTTGAGGATAAAGTCCGCCACGCCGAACAGGCCCATCGCGATGGCCACCAGTTCCAGGCCGTCGCTGAGTTCGGGAATGTCCATGGCAAAGCGGAACGTGCCGGTGTTGACGTCCGTGCCGACCACCCCGCACAGCAGGCCGAACAGCGTCATGGCCACGCCCTTCAGCGGCGAGCCACGCGACATGGTGGAACCCGCCAGCAGGCCCAGCAGCATGATCGAGAAGATCTCCGCCGGACCGAACTTGAACGCGATTTCCGTCAGCAGCGGCGAGGCGAAGATCATCACGAGAATGCCGACCGAGGCGGCAAAGAACGAACAGATCATCGTGATGCCGAGGGCCGTGCCGCCCTTGCCGGCGCGCGTCATCGGATAGCCATCGAGACACGTCACCGCATGCGGAGGATGCGACGGCAGGTTCAGCAGGATGGCGCCGATGGCGCCGCCGTATTGCGAGCCATAGAAGATGCCAGCCAGCATCAGGATGGCGGGCACCGGATGCATGACGTACGTCAGCGGCAACAGGATCGAGATGGCGGACAGCGCGCCCATGCCGGGCAACACCCCGATCAGGTTGCCCACCAGCACGCCGAAGAATGACCACATCAGGTTGGTGCCCTGGAAGGCCACACCAAACCCGAACCAGAGATCGTGCAAAGCACTGGAAACCATGATGCCTATGCCCCCCAGGTAAACAACGGCAATTGCAGTTCGAGCGCCCACCGGAACACCACCGCCGCCACCACGCACATGGCGATCGCCAGTGCCAGCGCCTGCTTGATGGTGTTGGTGCGGTCGCCAAGCGCGGAAATGAAGACGATGGCAAAGGTGGCGGGAATCATGCCGCCGTACTCGCCGAGCAGCAGGAACGCGAGCACGCCCAGCACGATGCACACGGTGCCGCGCAGGTCGGGCGCGCCCTGGGCATGGCCATGGCCCGCGGCCGGCTTGGCATCCTGCGGATTGTCATTGCGCGCGGAGAACGCGATGAGAACGCCGACGAACGCCAGCAGGGCCCCTACCGAGACCGGGAAGAAGCCCGGACCCATATGGCTCAGCGTGCCGGTGTGGTAGCGCATGCCGGCGAAGACTGCCGCCAGCCCCACCAGCGTCATCAGCGCGCCGCCGTAGTAATCCTTCTTGAAACGAGTGCCTGTACTCACGGGAATGCCCTCCTGGGGTGACCTGCAGTCAGGGGGGCTGCGACGCGGTTCGCCAGCGGATGGCGAACGCCGAAGCTTACGTCGGAGAGTCGACGGGTCATGGGGTCTCCTGCATTTCTGAATACCCCGATAGCCGCAATGGCCGCCCGGGGTCAACGAAATCTACAGGGCCGTTCTTCCAATCGCCTTACTGATAACTTGCGCCTAGCTTTCAATTTATATCACGTTGTGATCTATCGGAGGCAGGACGCAGGGAACTAGGTGAAATCCCTAGTGGGTAGCGTAGGCCGGCGGCCTTTCAAAAGGTTTACAGCGACGCGTGCGGCGCGGATCGACGTTGCCGCGGCACGACGCCCGCGTCGGGACCGCCCGGCGGGGTGGCCGACACTATGGTGCAGAGGTCCGCCCGAGGTCCCCCACCATCGCCGCCAGGCTCGGCGGCACGGGGGTGAGCGCGCCGGCCAGCGCCGCGCGGTAGGGCAGACGTTGCGAGGCGCGCAGCCGCGCGATCTTGCGTGCAAGTTCGGGCGTCTGCGCCGACAGCCGCTCGATCAGCGCGTGCCGGGACGCGTCGAGTCCGCCGTCCACATAGGCCAGCAGATCGCCGTCGTCGATGATCGGTGCGGGATTCATCTGCGGCCTGTGCGGGATCGCCCCTAACTCCGGTAGCGCGGCGCGGTGCCGTCCGCAATCTGCCTGGCAATGGCCTCCAGATCCAGGCCTTGCGTATTGCCGAGCAGGGCATAGCCGAGCCTGGCCCGCCGCCAGGTCATGACGCGCATCGCGTCGACCTGGCTGGCGGTCACGCCCTGGTCGTCCTTGGGCTCGGCCAGGATACACAGCGAGACTGGTGCACCTTCCCTGGGCAGGTACACGATCTGCACCAGCGCCTTGTTGCGGAAACGCAGGCGCGCCACGGACTTGAGCTCAAGTCCGGCGGCACTCAGGTCCGGCACCTGGAAGTCGAGCTTGTCCTGGTCGCGGGCGTCGTCGACAAAGCGCGCCAGCGTCTGCTGGTCGACATCGGGCACATAGGCCACGCTGTCCCGGGTATAGAGCTGCTGGTACTCCATCGCGGCCTTGACCCACGGCGACAGTTGATTGCCCGCCACGGTGACCGGCGGTGCGGCCGGTCCTCCGGGAGTACCGGGCAGGCCGCCCCGGATCACCAGACCAGCGCCAAACGCGCCGGCCATGCAAGCCGCCGCCAGCCTACGGGCACACCCCGACGCCGCGCGCGGGCGGCCTCCAGGCTGGTGACATTGGCCGGCGCCGGCGCCGGCGCCCCGGGAGCGGGTTCGGCAACAGCGGCCGGTGCGGGCACTGCCGTCGGCGCGGTCGTGGCCGCACCGGCGCCAGGCATCGTCCCGGCACGGCGGCTGGCGATCAGCGCATCGACGCTTCGCACCAGCGACTCCGGCACGGGCGGCAGCGGCTGGGCGGCAAACGCACCGGCATAGTCGAGCTTCGAGGCTTCCAGCGCGGCCACCAGCGCGGCGGCATCGGGGTCGCGCGCCACCAGCGCCTCCACCTCGGCGCGCTGCGCGGGCGGCAGTTCGCCATCCACGTAGGCCATCAGCAAAGTTTCGTCGATAGTCATGCGATCGAGTCCTTACTGTTGGCGGCGCCGGGCGAGGCCCTGCCGGTCGCGGCAAATGCGCTGTCGGCGGGAGTGCCCGCGCGGGCACCGGCCCCGGCGCCAAAATGCGCGCCAATGGCCTGTCGCGCGCGCGACAGACGGCTCATGACCGTGCCGATGGGCACGCCGATCGCTTCCGCTGTCTCCTGATAACTGAGTCCTTCCACCGCGACGAGCAACATCACGGCGCGCTGGGCTTCGGGCAGCCGCCTGAACGCATCGACGATCTGCCCGTGCATGGCCTGCTCCTCCGGCGTGCGGCCGGCCGGGTCGGCGACATTCTCGACGAACTGGTCATCCCATTCCATGCTGGCGCGACTACGCACGCTACGCGCGCGCACCTCGTTGATCCACACCGAATGGATGATGGAAAACATCCAGCTCAGTGGGGCCGAACCTGGCTGCAACTGATCCGCGCGCTCAAGCGCCCTTACACAGGCGCGTTGCACCAGGTCTTCCGCATCATGCTTGTCTCCGGTGAGACGCAGCGCGAAAGCCCAGAGCCTTGGCAGCATCTCAGGCAGCATGTCCGGTAATTGGTCACCGGTCATCGACGTGAATTCTCCCTGCAATCCAGACGCATCCGCGCGCGTGGCATGCCAGCCGCGCCGATGGAAATTGACCGGCGCAGCATAGCATGAACGCTGCGGCAAATAATCGCATGCGGCACGCCCGACGACAGGCGCGCGCGCCCCACGCCTGTCCGGGAATGCCATCAAAACCGCCAGATGCGCGGTCTTCCCCTGCCAGACAGCGGAAAGCGGAGTTTTATTCCATCGTGCGCATAAAAATTTGCGGTTGCGGCGCCGTTGCCAATTCGCACGATGCGCACCGCCCAACGGGCGTCATGCGCGGGCCGGCATGCCGGAACAAAAAAAGCGTGGAATAAGTACCTGTGGTCGAGCGTTATCCGGACATACGTTCTTCCATCCGGGTCTCCCATGAAATCCTCCATGCCATCCGTCCCCGCTTCCGCCCGCCGTGCCACGCTGCATGACGAAGTCCGCAAGTACACGCGCGTCGCCATGTTGCTGCACTGGGTCATCGCGTTGCTGATGATCGCCAATGTCCTGCTTGCGCAGGCCGCGTCCAGCCTGCCCGACGGTGTGCTATCGGACGACGCGCTGCGCGTCATCATCGACCTGCACAAGTCCATCGGCATCACCGTGCTGGGCCTCTCGATCATGCGCGCGATCTGGCGCGCGACGCACCGGCCGCCGGCGCTCTCGCCATGGTTCCACGGCTGGGAACGCATGGCCGCGCACTGCGTGCACATGGGGCTGTACGTGCTGATCTTTCTCATGCCGCTCTCCGGCTGGATGCACGACTCGGCGTGGGTCGCGGCGGCATCGCACCCGATGTCCCTGTACGGCCTGGTGCCGTGGCCACGCCTCGGCTTCATCCTGCATCTCGCGCCGGACCTCAAGGAGCAACTGCACACATGGTTCGGCACGCTGCATGCCGCCTGCGGCTATGCGCTCTACCTGCTGCTGGGGCTGCATGTGCTGGGGGCGCTCAAGCACCAATGGATCGACAGGCAATCCGTGCTGTCGCGGATGCTGCCGTGAAGGAGGCCCACCCCATGGTGCATCTCAAGCTTGTCGGTCACTGTCGTCAATACGCGCTGGAGCTGGCGCGCATGCATTCGTCGTCACGCCTTGCGCCGCCGCGTACGCCCTGGACCAGCATCGCGATCCACCTCGTCGTGTTCCTCCTGTGGGGCCTGCTGTTTGGCCGCGCGTTCTTTCTCGATGGCATGGCCGCATGGTCCATCGGCATGGCGTATATCGCCTACGACACCCTGCTGCTCGCCCTTGTCGCATGGAAGGCGCGCGCACTGCTGCGACCCGCGCCGCACGAGCAGGCACACCTGGTGCTGAAGCTGCCGACGCTCGGCGTGATTGTCGCCGCCCACAACGAGGCCGCCGCGTTACCCGTGACGCTCGATGCGTTGTTCCGCCAGACTCGCGTACCCGACCAGATCGTGATTGCCGACGATGGCTCGACCGACGGCACGGCCGCCCTGCTGACCTCGCGCTACGGGCTGGCCCAGCCCGCCGATTGCAGGCTGAGCGCGCCGTCGACGCGCTACCCTAACCTGCGCTGGCTACGCGTTCCCCACGGCGGCAAGGCCGCGGCATTGAACGCGGCACTGGTGAAACTGCGCACCGAAGCGGTCATGACCGTCGATGCCGACACGTTGCTGGAGAACGGCGCTTGCGAGGCGATGGCCCAGGCATTCGCGCGCGCGCCGCGCCTGGTTGCCGCCACCGGCCTGCTGACACCGGTCTGCGGCCGCACGCTCGGCGGGCGCTTCTTCCAGTGGTTCCAGACCTACGAGTACATCCGCAACTTCATCTCGCGCTTTGCGTGGATGCGGATGGACAGCCTGCTGCTGGTCTCGGGCGCGTTTGCCTGCTATCGGCGTCAGCCGGTGGTGGACGTGGGGGGCTTTGATCCGCAGTGCCTGGTCGAGGACTACGAGCTGATCCATCGCCTGCGCCGCCACTCGGCCATGCGCGGGCTCGACTGGGATGTGCAGGTAATCGGCGCCGCGCGCGCCACCACCGATGCGCCGGGCACGCTGCCGGCCTTCCTGCGGCAACGGCGACGCTGGTTTGCCGGCTTTCTGCAAACCCAGTACTGGTATCGCGAAATGACCGGCAATCGCCGCTACGGCAAGCTTGGCCTGCTGATGCTGCCGGTGAAGGCATTCGACACCATGCAGCCGATCTATGGCGTGACCGCGTTCCTGCTGCTGACGACGTTCCTGCTGCACGGCAAGTTCACGATCGCGTTACCGGCGCTCGCCATCATCGCCGGCAAGATCGCGCTCGACCTGGCCTTCCACTTCTGGTCGCTCCATCTGTATCGGCGCTGGAGCGGCGATACCCGCAACACCGGCTTTGCGATGGCGTTGGTGGCGTCGGTGCTGGAACCGTTTTCGTTCCAGCTGATGCGCCACAGCGGCGCCGCCATCGGCTGGCTGCACTTCCTGTGTCGACGGCACCAGTGGGGCATGCAGCCACGCACCGGCATCGTGCGCGAGCGCTCGGAGGCATAAGTGCTGGCCGGGTCCGCCCGCGGCAGCACGCGGGCGGGGTGAGTCACGACACCTCAGAAATCGACCTTCTGCCCCGGCTCCGGCACGATCACCGTGGTCGCGCTCGCGCCCAGCGCCGCGGAGAACTCGGCCGGCGTGCCGCGCAGCAACGGAAAGGTCAGGTAGTGGATGGGAATCGCGTATTTCGGCTTGATCATGTCGCGTACCGCGAGCGCGGCATCCTGCGGCCCCATGGTGAAGTGACCGCCGATCGGAATCAGGACGAGGTCGGGATGATAGCGCTCGGCGATCAGGCGCATATCGCCGAACAGGCCGGTATCGCCCATATGCCAGATCCTGAAGCCATTCTCGAGCTCGATGATGTAGCCCACGGGCTCGCCACCGTAATGCGTTTCGTCCTTGCCGGTAGCCGGGTTCTTCCACACCAGTTCCGACGAGTGCTCGGCATGCACGGCCGTGATCTTCACACCGTCGGGGCCGAACGGCATGATTGTGCCGCTCTTGCCAAATCGCTGCGCGAGCGCGGATGGCACCATGCCCAGCGAGACCAGGGCCTGCCCCATGCCGCCACCGTTATAGATCGGCGCCTGGTTCAGCCGCGCCAGCGCCGGCGCATCGGCCAGATGGTCGTTGTGAGCATGCGTGACGAGAATCAGGTCCACCTTGCCCAGCGCCGCCAGGTCCTTGTAGGCAGGCGGCGTCTTCGGGTTGGTGATCAGCCAGGGATCGATCACGATGACCTTGCCCCCGGGCGTGGTGATGCGCGTGGCCGCCTGCCCCAGCCACAACACTTCGGTCTTGCCCGCCGCAATCTTGCCCGGCGCCTGCGGCTGCAACGCGGCGGTGGCGGGCGCGGACGCGGAAGTGGCACAACCCGCCAACAGCGCCACGGCGGCGGCGAGGCAAAGCATGCTGCGTCTGATCATGGTCATCCTTTCGTGGGTTTTGTATGGACATCCGAAACCGCAGCAGCGTGACTAACCGCGGACCAACGTCGCTGCGTGGGGCAGGAGGAGTATTCGCATCGCCGGCGGCGGTGTCAACCCGGCTGCGCTGCCGCGCTTCGCCTAGCCCCTTTGCAGGGACGCCACGAACGCATCGGCGACCGGGTTGCCCTCGCCCGCGCGCGTCACGGCCACCAGCGTGGCGGCAATGCCGAGATCGGCAATCGGCACGAATGCCACATCGGGCCGGTTGCGTTCCGCAACCGAGCGGCCCACCAGCGTAAAGCCCAGCCCCGCCGCCACCAGGCCCAGCGCGGTGTGAATCTCGATCGCCTCGTGCCCGGCCGGCGGATTGGCGCCGGCGGCGCGTAGCGCCGCCAGCGTCTGGCTCGCGAAAATGCTCTGTGGGTCCTTGGGATACTGGATCAACGGCAGCGCGTCGAGCTCGGCCGCGCGGATCGACTTGCGTCGCGCGAGCCGCGCATGCGCCGGCAATGCCGCCACGAACGGATCCTCGAACAGCACGGTATGGGTGAGATCCGCGGGCTGTTCGAACGCGCCGATATAACGCGAGATGCCAACGTCGATGCGATGGCGGCGCAGCTGTGTGGGCTGGTGTTCCGACAGCAGCTCGAGCATATCGAGTTGCACTTCTGGATAGCGACCACGGAAATGCCGCACCGCGGCCGGCAGGATCGAGAAGATGGCCGAACGCGTAAAGCCGATGCCAAGCCATGCCCGGTTACCGGCCGCGATCGCGCGCGCCTCTTCATCGAGCCGCTGCATCTGCGAGAGCAGGTCGCGGGCGCGCGGATACAGAAACTGGCCCGCCGCGGTAAGCGTCATCGGCCGGCGCGAACGGTCGAACACCGGCGCCCCGAGCAGCGTCTCCAGTTGCGCGATCTGCATGCTGATGGCGGTAGGTGCGACAAACAGGCGGTGGGCGGCTTCCGCGGCGCTGCCGGCATCGACCACCTCACAGAAGTAGCGCAGTTGTCTCAAGTTCATTTTTATTGAAGTTCGGTGCAATTTTCAATGATTGATATCGCCCGGACTTTACTTGAAACTGAATCGCGTTGACAGCACACCGCAGGAGACCTGCCATATGAGCCCTACCTCCACAGCCGACTGGCAGACGCACGCCAGGCAGTTGTCCACCGCCGAGATATCCGACGCGCTCGACGCGCTGCGCCTGCCGGGCAGCGCACTGGGCATCGGCCATATTGCCGGCACACCGAGCGTATTCGGCCGCGCCTTCACGGTCGCGTTCATTCCCATCGACCTCGATGCGCCCGGCACGGTCGGCGATTTCCTCGATGACATCCCGGCTGGCGCCGTGGCCGTGCTAGACAACGCGGGCCGCATGGACTGCACGGTCTGGGGCGGCATCATGAGCCAGCTTGCCGTGCGCCACGGCGTGGGCGGCACCGTGATCAACGGCGTCTGCCGCGATACGGCGGAAGCGGACGCCGCCGGCTACCCGCTTTATGCGCGCGGCCGCTTCATGCGCACCGGCAAGGACCGCGTGCAGGTACGCGCGGTGGAACAACCGGTCAGCCTCGGCGACGTACGCGTGGTCAGCGGCGACTACATCGTGGCCGATGCCGACGGCGTAGTGGTAGTGCCGCAGGCGCGCGCGCAGGAAGTGTTCGAGCGCGCGCTGCGTACGCGCGACGTCGAGGCGCAGATTCTCAACGCTGCGCTCGGGGGCGTGGCCTTGCGCGACGCGCGCCGGCAGTTCGGGTATCACACGCTGCAACGCGCGGCGCATTGAGCCCGCCTATCGCCGGCAACACGCGCCACCAACACTCGCCGGGCCAGACCACGGCGAGACCAGAACAGAACGGAGACATCATGACGACATCCCGCGCGCCAAGGCGCCTGCCCACCGCCTTGCTTCGCACCACTACCCCGCGCATCACCCTCGCCGCAGGCATCGCCGGCGCCAGCATGCTGTTCGCCTTCGCCACCCCGTCCAGCGCCACCGAGCCTTATCCGTGCAATCCGTTGCGCATCGTCTCGCCATACCCACCCGGCGGCACCACCGATATCCTCGCGCGCTTCCTGGCGCCGGGGTTGTCGAAGCGGCTCGGCGTGACCGTGATCGTCGACAACCGCGGCGGCGCCAGCAGCAATATTGGCACTGAGTATGTGAGCCGCGCCAAGGGCGATGGCTGCACGGCCTTGCTTGGCAACAACACGGGCCTCGTCATCAACCGCAATCTGTACAAACTGAAGCTCGATCCCACGCGTGCGCTGACCCCGGTGGGCGAGGTGGCGGCGGTACCGCTGGTGCTGTACGTGAATACCTCGCTGCCGGCGACCACCGTGCAGCAGCTCGTGGCACTGACCAAGGCGGCGCCTGGCAAGTACAGCTATGCGTCGGGTGGCAGCGGCAGCCCTCAGCACCTGGCGGGCGAGATGCTGAAGCTCGAGCGGCAGCTCGATATCGTGCACGTGCCGTATCGGGGCCAGGGCCCGGCCCTGAGCGACGTGATCGCCGGCCAGGTGCCGATCGCCTTCGAAACCACCACCGCGATCGCGCCGCAACTCAAGTCCGGCCGCATCCGGCCGCTGGCGACCACGGGAGCCAGGCGTGCCAAGGCGCTGCCGGACCTGCCGACGATGGAGGAGGCCGGCTTTCCTGGCTTCGTGATCGAGAACTGGTATGGCCTGTTCGTGCCGGCCGAGACCCCGACCCCGCTCGTGCAGCGACTCAATGACGAACTCAATGCGGTGCTCGGCGAACCCGATGTCGCGGGCAAACTGTCCGATATGGGTTCGAGCGATGTACGCGGCTCGTCTGCCCAGTTCCGCGCATTTATCGGCAAGGAACTGCCGTACTGGGAGAACCTCGTCAAGCGCTCCGGGGCCACCGTCGACTGAAGCGAATCATCATGACCGCATTGACCGAACTGACCGACCAGCTGGCGCGTGCGCAACGACTCGGCACCGCCACCATCCATGAAGCACAGGGCCAGCGCGGCGCGGTGGAGGCGCGCATCGCCGCGCTCGATCCCGGCATGCGCCTGGCCGGCCCCGCGCTCACCGTGGACATCCGCCCCGGCGATAACCTGATGATCCACTATGCGCTGACCAAGGCGCGTCCCGGCGATGTGCTCGTGGTGGACGCCAAGGGCTTCGTTGACGCCGGCCCGTGGGGCGACGTGCTGACCTTTGCCGCGCAGACCATCGGCCTCGCGGGTCTCGTGATCGACGGCGCCGTGCGCGATGCCGCCAATATCGTCGACATGGGTTTTCCGGTGTTCTGCCGCGGTCTCAGCATCCGCGGCACCAACAAGCATCAGCCCGGCAAGCTCAACGTGCCGCTGGTGCTCGGTGGTGTGATGATCCAGCCCGGCGATATCGTGGTGGGCGATCGCGACGGACTCGTGGTGATCGCGCGTGACGAACTCGATCGCGTGATCGAAGCGGGTGAAGCGCGCGAACGCAAGGAGAGCGCGATGCGCGACAAATTGGCGCAGGGGGCCACCATGGTTGAGCTGCTCGGACTGCAGGCCACGCTCGCCGCGCATGGCCTGACATAACCCTTTCGCGATGGGTGACGGCGCCGCCCATGGTGCGGTGTCGCCATCGTGCATTCTCGCAATGTATCGCGATCCACCCGCAATCCGTGCGCATGCCCAGGGAATAAAGCCGCTCGTCGAAGCGTTTACCGGGTACATGGGACGCAGTGCTCATGCTTCTTTTGCTTCGGTATCGACACTTTCCTGAGGACCTATCATGCGTACGAACTTCATCAAGCTCACTTCCTTCCTTCTCGTTGCCATCGCCACTGGCGTTGGCGCCGCATCGGCGCATGCCACCGAGATGGCTGCCCACTCCGGCGACCGCAGCGTGTATCTCGACGGCGCACGTCTCTCTTCGCACGACGTATTCACCGACGGGGCCCGCAATGGCCAGCGCGACCCGTACCTCGACGGCGCACGCGTGAACACCCCGCGCGACGAATACACCGACGGGGCCTGATCCGCATCGAGGCCCGCACGCCCGTCACCTGCCCTTCTTTCTCTCCGCACTGCATCCTCCTTGTGCCCGCGCCCCCTGACCCCGGGCGCGGGCGGGGGGGAGGGTTCCCCGCTTGCCGCGCCCTTCCCCCCGTTTTTCACCGCCGGCTTTTCGCCTCGCCCTACATCTCCGCCCTGCATCTCCGCCCTGCACCTGCGCTTTCCGCCTGCGCTTGTCCTTTCCCGCGTTTGTCCCGCGCGTTTTCCTCTCTCGTTCCCCCTCCCGCCCCTGACCCACGTCGTCGTCCACGCCGTGGCGTCCGTGCCCGTCCCTACTTGACACCATAAACGCTGCCGGGGGAATATAGCCGCTATACGAACATCTGTGCGCATAGCGCACAGCAAGACGTTCACGCCATGGCACCTGCCCCTATGCCCGACTGGCCTTGCCATGCGTGCCTCGACGTGGACCTCGCTACCCATGACTCTCGACATCAGGACCCGACATGGCCGCTGATCCTTCACTACGGCTTCACCGCGCCGGCACCCCCGGCGCTCCGGCGCTGGTGCTGGGCAATTCGCTCGGTACCGACCGGCGCCTGTGGCACGCCACCGTCCAGGCATTCGCCAACGACTACGAGGTGATCCGCTTCGATGCGCCCGGTCATGGCGGGCAGGACGCCTTTGCGTTCGGCAGCCTGCGCGAGCTGGCGACACGACTCGCCGGCGCACTGGCGGACGCCGGTATCGATACGTTCCGCTATTGCGGGGTATCGATGGGCGCGGCGATCGGCATGGAACTCGCGTTGACGCACGGGCCGCGCGTGTCCGCCCTCGTGCTCGCCAACACGGCGCCACAGTTCGGCCCTGCCGCGTTCTGGCAAGGCCGCATCGACCAGGTGCGCGCCGGCGGCACTGGCGCGATTGCCGAAGCCACGGTGTCGCGCTGGCTCACGCCAGCGCATGCGGCACGCGATCCCGCGCTGCGCCAGTGGCTGGTGGACATGTTTGGCGCCACCACCGCGGCGGGATACGTAGCGTGCGCACAGGCCGTGATGGCTTTCGATGGGCGCGACGCGCTGCGCCATATCGGCGTACCCACGCTGGTCATGGCCGGCACCGAAGACCTCGCCACGCCACCCGCACAGGGCCGCGCATTGCATGCCGCCATCGCCGGCAGCCAGTATCTCGCGCTACCCGCCGCACACCTGGCCCCACTCGGCGCACCGGATGCGTTCCACCGCGCCGTGCGCGATTTCCTGCAGGCCACCCGGGCGAACCCCTGATTCCCTGATCCACCCACCCCCTGATATCGCCGAGCACAACACCATGGCAGACGAAAAAACCGAGATCGACGCGGCATGCCGCGCAGTACTGGACCGTTTTATGGAAGCGCTGAATGCCCACGACGCCCGCGCGATGGACGCCTGCATGCACTTTCCGCACGTCCGCTTTGCGGGCGGCAACGTGAAGGTGTACGAGGCCCCCGGCAGCAATCCGATGGACCTGTTCCAGAAACTCCGCGACGAAGACGACTGGCGTCACAGCACCTGGCGCGCACGCGAAGTCGTGCAGTTCAACCGCGACAAGGCCCATGTGGCACTGAGCTATACGCGCTTCCGCAGCGATGGTTCGGTGATTGGGGTGTACGACTCGCTGTATGTGCTGACACGCGTGGAGGGCCGCTGGGGCATCCAGATGCGTTCCAGCTTCGGCCCCTGAATACACGCGCTCCGCTGCCGCGTGCGCGCAACAAAGCGTCATCCAGCCCAGAGCAACGCCCACACCGATATCGAAAACCCAAGGAGACCAATCGTGAAGACCCTGTTCAAGGCTGCCCTGCTCGCAGCCACGCTGTGCGCCGGCACGGCCGCCCATGCCGAATTTCCCTCCGCCCCGGTGCGCCTCGTCGTGCCGTTTCCCGCCGGCGCCGCCTCCGACGTGATTGCGCGCGCGCTGGCGCGTTCCGCTGCGACCAGGATCGGCCAGTCGATCATCGTCGACAACAAGGCCGGCGCGGACGGCATGATCTCGGCGGCGGAAGTCGCGCGCGCCAAACCCGACGGCCTGACGCTGCTGTTTGGCACCAACAGCGCGCTGTCGGCCTCGCCCGCACTGCGCGTCAAGCTGCCCTACGACCCCGTGAAGAGTTTTGCACCGATCACCGAGCTGGGCCGCTATACCTTCTTCCTTTATGTGAATGCGGCCACGCCGGCGAGGACGCTGCCCGAATTTGTCGCCTACGCCAAGGCCCATCCCGGCAAGCTCAACTTCGGCACCGGCAATACCACGGCACTGGTGTCGTCGCTGCAGTTCAACGCGATCGAAGGCCTCGACATGGTGTCGGTGGCATACAAGGGTGAACCCGCCGCCATCGTCGACCTGCTCGATAACCGCATACAGATGATGTTCGGCAACCCGACCCTGGGCCTGCCCCATCTCGCCTCGGGCAAACTGCGCGTACTTGCCACCACGTCAGAACGGCGCAGCCCGCTGCTGCCCAATGTGCCGACCATGAAGGAAGCCGGCGTCAGCGGCTTCACCATTACCTCGTGGGCCGGCCTGTTCGCGCCGGCCGGCACGCCGGAGCCGATCCTGGCAAAGATCCGCGCGGCCTTTACCGCGGCGATGCAGGACCCGGAAGTGATCGAGGCGCTCGACAAGCAAGGCTTTACGGCCACGCCGTCGAACGCCGCCAGCCTGGCGAAGCTGGTCGACGAGCAGATGGTCCGCTATCGCACCACGATCCGCGCGGCCGGCATCCAGGCCGAATGACAGCGCACCCGGCCCGGCGCGCCGGGCCGGCACGCGGGCACCGCGGCAAGGGTAAGGAAGTAAGGAAGCAAGTCAGGTGGGGCGGGCGGGAGGAAGGCGGCACGCTAGAATAGCCGCGTTCGTCCACCCCCCACTGCCACGCCATGCCTCAGGAACCCGATTCGTCGATCGGCCCCAACAATTTTGTCGACTCGTTTGCGCGCGGCCTTGCCGTGATCGAGGCATTCGGTGACGATCGCGCGGAACTGACGCTGTCGGAGGTGGCCGAAGCCGCCCAGGTCAGCCGCGCCGCGGCGCGGCGCCTTTTGCTGACGCTGTGCCACCTTGGCTATGCCACCCAGAGCGGACGCGTGTTTCGCCTGACGCCAAAGGTCATGCGGCTTGGCTATTCCTATCTGTCGGGCCTGACCGTGGCCGAGATCGTCGAGCCATACGTCGTCGCCGTGGCCGAGAAGACCGGCGAATCGTGCTCCGTCTGCGTGCTCGACGATGTCGACGTGGTCTACGTGGCGCGCGCGTCCACGCGTCGCGTCATGTCGCTGAACCTTTCCGTCGGGACACGCCTGCCTGCCTGGGCCACCGCGCATGGCCGCATCCTGCTCGGCGCGCTGGACGATGCCACGCTGGCGGACCGGCTGCGCCGCAGCGATATCCGCAAGTTCACCCCGCACAGCACCACCGACGTGGCAAAGCTGACGCGCCTGATCGTGCAGACGCGCACACAGGGCTACTGCTTCGTGAACCAGGAGCTCGAGTCCAGCCTTGTCGCGCTGGCCATGCCGCTGCGCAATCGCGCGGGCGAGGTGGTGGCGGCGATCAACCTGGCCGGTCACTCACAGCGCCTGACCGAAGACAAGATGATGCAGACGTTCCTGCCGATTCTGGCCGCGGCCGCGGACGATATCAACGAGGCCCTGCGCACGCGCTGAACCGCGCCTCGCTTACGCTTCCGCGTCCACTTCCGCTTCGCCGTAGCGCTGGCCAAGCCGGCGTTCGATCTCGCGCACGGTCTCCAGCAGGCGCGGTGCCACTTCGTCGCGCAGCCGCGCCTCGGGGAAATACTGCGCCGCGCCCGCCGCGCTCATCGCCATCAGCGGCAGCCCGCGTCCCGGGTTCAGCGTGGTGGCCACGCCGTGCACTTCCCTGACCCAGTCGCCTACCGAATACGCACATCGACCGCGCCGGTATTCGGCAAGCGCGCCCTCGATGCCGCGCTGTACCGCCGGCCAGTTGCCTTCGTCGAGCGCGCGGATGCGCTCCATCAGGCCGGCGCGCTCGCTCGGCGCCACGCCGGCCAGCAATGCGCGGCCCGCCGCGGACGTGCCGAGCGGAATGCGCGAGCCGACGTCGAGACTCAGCGTCACGATCGAGGTGCTGCGGCAGCATTCGAGATACAGCATGGAGAGCTGGTCGCGCGCGGACAGCGCGATCACCGCGCCAGTCTCGGCGGCGAGCGCCTGCATCAGCGGGCGCGCCACCTGGCGTACGTCGAGGTTGGCCAGCATGGCGCTGCCCAGCGCGCCGGTCGCGGTGCCGAGGCGGTACTTGCCGCTCTCGGGCACCACGTGCAGGTAGCCGAGCCGGGTCAGCGTATAGGTGAGCCGCGTGACCGTGGACTTGGGCAGGCCGGTGCGTTCGGCCAGCTCATGATTGGCCAGAAAGCTGTCGCCGCTGCGAAACGCGCTCAGGACCTCGAGCCCGCGCGCCAGCGCCGTCACGAAATGCCGGTCCTGCGCAGGGTCCGCGGTGTCGTCGTCGACGCGCGCGTCAGGGGGATCCTGCGTGTCGTGCGTATCCTGGACGAGTGACCGGTCATTGAGACTTTTCATGCTGCCTTTCCATGGCACCTGCGTTGGAGGGAGAAGCCCTACCGTGCCGCCGCGGCGAGCTTCCTCAGTTCGTGCTTGAGTATTTTACCCGTGGGCGCGGCCGGCAATTGCGGCAGGAAGCGGATCTCCGACGGCAGCTTGTACGGCGACAGCCGTTCGCGCAGATAGGCGGCCAACGCGTCGGTGGCCAGCGTGGCATGCGCGGCCAGCTCGACAAAGGCCACCACTTCCTCGTTGTCCTGCACCTCCCGCCCCACCACCGCGGACTGCACCACATCGGGATGGCTGTTGATGGCCTGCTCCACCTCCACCGGATAAACGTTGAAGCCCGAACGGATGATCAGCTCCTTGGCGCGGCCGACGATAAACAGCGCGCCGTCCCCCTCCTGGCGCGCCATGTCGCCGGTATGGAACCAGCCGTCGGCGTCGATCGCCGCGTGCGTGAGCTCCGGCGCGCGATAGTACCCCTTCATCAGGTTGGGGCCGCGTACCCACAGCTCGCCCACCGCGCCCCGGTCGAGCGTCTGGCCAGTCAGGCCGACGATGCGGACCGCGACGCCCGGCACGGGTTGACCCACCGAACAGTCGGTGCGCGGTGCATGCATGAGCGTCTGCGCCACCGCCGGTGCCATCTCGGTCAGGCCATAGCCGTTGTGCAGGGTCTGACCGAGCAGTGCTTCCGCATTGGCCTTCAGTTCCGGCGTCAAGGGCGCGCCGGACGCGCCCATGAAGCGCAGTCGCGAATGGTCGAGCTGCACGCCGTGGGTCCGGCACCATTCCACCAGCCGGGCAAACATGGCCGGCACACCGAGCAGGATCGTCACGCCGTCTTCGCGCAGCGCGCGCACCAGGCCCTCCGGACTGAAGCGTTCCTCGAACACGATCGACGCTCCGCTCGAGAGCGCACCGATCAACTGCGACGACAGGCCGACGATATGGGCCATCGGCAGCACGCCATAGAACCGGTCCGCGGGGCCGAGCGCACGCAGCGTGCGCGACACCGCCGCCACGTGCAGCAGGCTTGCATGCGTGAGCATCACGCCCTTGGGACTGCCCGAGGTACCCGACGTGTAGATCAGCGCCGCCACCTGTGCGTCGGCCGCGTCGGCCACCGGCTCGGCCACGGCGGCCGCATTGAGCGGTGCCACCGCGAGTTCGCCCAGCGCGCCGAGCGCGCGCAGTGCGCCGGCGTCGGCAATCCCGGACCAGATCAGCGGCACGGCGCCGGCGCGTGCCGCATGCGCGCGCGCCTCTGCCGAGACCGCCGTGGCGTACAGCACGCGACGCGCCCCCGAGTGGTCGACGAAGTTATCGATCTCGCGTGGCGACAAGCGGGCATTGACCACTGCGATCCACGCATCCAGCGCGCTCGCGGCCAGCACCAGCACCCCGACCGCCACGCAGTTCTCCGCCACCAGCAGGATGCGGTCGCCCGGCCGCACCCCCAGTTGGCGCAGCGCCTGCGCGGCGGCCTCCACCGCGCAGGCAAGCTCGCCGTAGGTCAGCCGGCCGCGCCGGTCCTGCAACGCGGGGGCGCCGGGCTGGCAGGCCACCCATGGCGCGATGACGTGATGAATGCGGCGGAAAGGGGTCGTGGCGGTGGCCGTGACGGTCGCGCTCGGTTCCATGCGGTGGGTCTCCTGTTGCGTGGTTGTGGTGGTGTCGGATGCCGCCCAAAAGGACCGCAATGCAGTTCAATATACTGCTTGTCGGTTTTATTTTCCATTTCCCGTCCATTTTTGCGCTGTTTAAATCACAAATATCGGCCGCTTCGTTTGACTGTCGCAGAAACGCGTTTCATACTGAACCGATATGCAGTCCTATATCCCAGAACCAGGAGACACCATGACGGACAGGAAGGCGGTATTGGTGATTGGCGCGGGCGACGCGACCGGCGGCGCGATCGCGCGCCGTTTTGCGCGCGAAGGCTATATCGCCTGCGTGACGCGCCGCAGCGCCGACAAGCTCGCGCCGCTGGTCGAACAGATCCGGGCCGAGGGCGGCGAGGCCCACGCATTTGGCTCCGACGCGCGCAAGGAGGACCAGATGGTGGCGCTGTTCCAGCAGATCGAAGCGGAGATCGCGCCGATCGAAGTGGCCATCTTCAATATCGGCGCCAATGTCCGCTTCGATATCACCGAGACGACCGCGCGCGTCTACTACAAGGTGTGGGAGATGGCCTGCTTCGCGGGCTTCCTGATGGGCCGTGAAGCGGCGCGCGTGATGGTGCCGCGCGCGCGCGGCTCCATCTTCTTCACCGGCGCCACCGCGAGCCTGCGCGGCCGGGCCGGCTATGCGGCCTTTGCCGGCGCCAAGCACGGCCTGCGTGCGCTGGCGCAATCGATGGCACGCGAGCTCGGCCCCCGGGGCGTCCATGTGGCACAGCTGATCGTCGATGGCGCGATCGACACCGAATTCATCCGCGAGACCTTTCCCGAGCGCTACAAGCTCAAGGAGCAGGAAGGCATCGTCAATCCCGACCATATCGCCGACACCTACTGGATGCTGCACCGGCAGCCGCGCGATGCATGGACCCACGAGCTCGATATCCGGCCGTGGATGGAATCGTTCTGACGGCACGCGAGCAGCGGCGCCAGCGGTAACGCGCGACGGCCGGGTCATCGACACCGGCCGCGCGCACTTCACCAGGAGACAGTAGTGAAACGGCGTGATGTTCTGCATCTGCCGGTGGCGACGCTCGCCGCCGGCTGCTTCGGCCTGACGGCCGCCATGGCAGGGGCGCAGCCTGCCGACCCGAACTTCCCCACGCGGCCCATCCGCGTACTGGTCGGCTTTACCGCGGGCGGCTCCACCGATACGCCGATGCGCGTGCTGGCGGCCAATGCCGCGAAGATCCTCGGCCAGCCGGTCGTGATCGAGAACAAACCCGGCGCGGCCGGCGTGATTCCCGCGCAATTGCTGCAGTCGAGCGGCGCCGACGGCTACACCATCGCCGTCATTCCGCAGGGCGTCTACCGCGCGCCCTACACGTCGAACATCAGTTGGGATCCGGCCCAGCTCAGCTACATCATCGGCCTGTCGGGCTATGTGTTCGGCATTGCAGTGCCGGCCGATTCGCCGATCCGCACGATTGCCGACTACGTAGCCTATGCGCGCGCCCACCCCGGCGAGCTCAGCTACAGCACGCCGGGCTCGCTGACCACCAACCACCTGACCATGGAGCAGTTCGCGCGACTGACGCAGACGCGCCTCAATCATGTGCCGTTCAAGGGCACGCCGGAATCGTTGCAGGCTGTCATGGCCGGCCATGTGATGTCCGCCGCGGAGACCTCGGGCTGGGTGCCATATGTGGAAGCGGGCAAGCTGCGGCTGCTCGCGGTCTGGAGCGACAAACGCATGCCGCGCTTTGCGGCCGTGCCGACGCTGAAGGAGTCCGGCATCAACCTGGTCCAGACCTCCCCCTGGGGACTGGCCGCGCCACCGCATACGCCGCCCGCGGTGGTGGCCAGGCTGCACGACGCCTTCAAGCGCGCGATGGAACAGCCAAACTTCCGCGAAGTGCTGTCGAAGTACGACATGGAACCGGCCTACCTGAGCAGCGAGGCTTATCGCCGGTACGCCATCGCGGCGATGGCGCGCGAGCACGAGGTGCTGAAGCAGATCGGCTTCACCAGATCCGGCGCGAATTGACCGCGCGCCCCGGCGCCTCGCCTCCGCCCCAGGGGAGAGGCGCGGCGTCCGGCCACTCAGCGCGCCGTCTGCAAGCGCACGATCTCCTCTTCCACCGACGGCAGCGTGTCCTTGCCAAAGTAGATTTCGCCGTTGACGAAGAACGTCGGCGAACCGAAGGCGCCCTGGTCGAAAGCCTGCTGCGTATTGTCGATCAGCCTCTGCTTGACGTCGGCCTCGCCGATGCGGCGCAGGATCCGTTCGCTGTCGAAGCCGGCGGCGTCGAGCGTGCCGGCAAAGATGGCCGGGTCGTCCATCTTCCTCTCGTCTTCCCACATGGCCTTGAAGATGGTGTCGACATAGCGCTCGAAGTCGCCGTCGATCTGCATGGCCACCGCACCGCGCATCAACTGCAGCGTGTTCACCGGGAAATGCGGATTGGGCCGGTATGCATCGAGCCCGTGCCGGGCAACAAAACGGCGCGTCTCCAGGCGCGCGTACTCCTGCTTGTTCTTGATACCGGCAAACGCTTCCGCCGGCGAGCGGTTGCCGGTCAGGCGGAACAGGCCGCCGAGCAGGATCGGCACATACGCGAACGCCACGCCCGTGCGTGCCGTGATGCCCGGCAGGACCCGGTGGGACAGATAGGCATTGGGGCTGCCGAAATCGAAGCAGAACAGCGCGGTGACATCGCTCATGTCAGGTCTCCTGTAGGACTATTTTCGGAACAATGTACTGCACTGCAATCCAAATCACAACCATCGCTCGGGTAGCATTCTGCAAGTTAACAATATTGACGCTACAATCCGCCGCATCCGCCCGCTGAATTCGGAATTCTATTCCGGATAGCAGTCAACAATGCCCCTCCGAAGACGCGTATGACCGAGCCCACCAGCGCCACCGCCGCGGCAGCCCCCGCAACACCGTCAACCGCCGCCAATGCGCGCGCGGCCCGGCTGCTCAACGACCCGATCCTGCCCACGCTGCTGCGGCTGGCGGTACCCAATATCGTGGTCATGCTGGCGCAGGCGACGGCCAACTTCCTCGAAAGTTACTACGTCGGCAAGCTGGGCGTGCCGGCGCTGGCCGGCGCCGCACTGGTGGTGCCGCTGATCATGGCCATGCAGATGCTGTCGGCCGGCGCGGTAGGCGGCGCCATCTCGTCGGCCATCGCGCGCGCCCTGGGGGCCGGGCGCCATGCCGAGGCCGAGGCGCTGGCGCTGCATGCCACGGTGATCGGCGTGGTAGCGGGTGTGGTGCTGAGCGTGGGCATGCTGGTGCTGGGCCCGCATATCTATACCGCGCTCGGCGGCGATGGCAGTACCCTCGCGGCAGCGGTGACCTATTCCAACGCGGTGTTTGTCGGCACTACGTTCCTGTGGCTGCTCAATGCGTTCGCCAGCGTGCTGCGCGGCACCGGCAACATGATGCTGCCCGCCTGCGTGGTAACGGGCGGCGTGCTGGTGCTGGTGGTGGCGTCGCCGTTGCTGATCTTCGGCGCGGGACCGATTCCGCCGCTTGGCATCGCTGGCGCGGGCTACGCGCTGGTGACGTACTACGTGGTGGGCTGCAGCGTGCTGCTGGTGGCGCTGCTGCGCGGCTACGGCGGCATCCGGCTCTCGTTCGCGCACCGGCTGCGCTGGCGCCTGTTTGCCGAAATCCTTGGCGTGGGGCTGTTTGCCGCGGTCAACAGTCTCATGATCAATGTGTCCGTGATCACCGCCACCGCCATGGTCGGCATGCATGGCGCGCACGCGCTGGCCGGCTTTGGCCTGGGCATTCGCCTGGAGTATCTGCTGGTGCCGCTGATCTTCGGCTTTGGGGCGGGCATGGTGGCGATGGTCGGCATGAACACCGGCGCGGGCCAGCATGCGCGCGCGCGCAGGGTGGCATGGACCGGGGCGCTGGCGGCGGCGGCACTGACCGAACTGATCGGGCTGGCCGCCGCGCTATGACCCGAGGCGTGGCTGTCGCTGTTCACCCAGGACGCGGAAGCGATCCGCATGGGCGCGGCGTACCTGCGCGCGGTGGCGCCCGCGTATGGCTGCTTCGGCCTGGGTCTGGCACTGTACTTTGCTTCGCAGGGCGCGCGGCGCCTGCAGTGGGCGGTGTTCGCCTCGCTCGCTCGCGTGGCGGTTATCGTAACGCTCGGCTACCTGACGCAACGGCTGTGGGGCATGGAGATTGGCGCGTTCTTCGCCGCGCTGGTGGTCGGACTCGCCATCTTTGCGGCCATGAACGCGGTGCCGTGGCTGGTGCGGCGCTGAAGCGCCGCCGGGCGCGGGCGCCCGGCGGCTACCGCTGGCCCGGCGTTCAGGCGCGGAACACCGCCATCGCCTCGCGCAGTTCGCGCGACTGACCGTCGAGCGCGGAGGCCGCCGCAGAGGTCTGCTCCACCAGGCTCGCGTTCTGCTGCGTAATGGCATCCATATGCGCCACCGCGCGGCTGACCTCCTCCACGCTCGAAGCCTGGTCGACCAGCGCATCGGCAATCTCGTTGACGATACCGTTGACGCGCCGCACCGAGCCCAGGATCTTGCTCATGGCATCGGCCGCGCTCTGGATATCCGCGGCACCGTCGTGTACGTGCTCGACCGAACTGGCGATGAGCGTCTTGATTTCCTTGGCCGCCGTCGACGACCGCTGCGCGAGCGAGCGCACTTCGGTCGCGACCACCGCAAAGCCCTTGCCCTGCTCGCCAGCGCGCGCCGCCTCCACCGCGGCATTGAGCGCGAGGATATTGGTCTGGAACGCAATGCCTTCGATCACGGCGGTGATGTCGGCGATCTTGTTGGATTCGGCGGTAATGCCATCCATCTTCTGCACGATCGACTGCACCATCTCGCTGCCCTGCTCGACCTCGGCCGCGGTCGTGGTGGCCAGCGTGTTGGCATGCTGCGCGCGTTCGGAGTTCTGGCGTACCACGCCCGCCACCTGCGCCATCGACGCCACGGTCTGGCGCAGTGCCGAGGCCTGACTGTCGGTACGCGTCGCCATGTCGGCATTGCCGGCGGCAATCTGCTCGGTCGCGTTGGACACGGCTTCGGTATGCGCGCGCACGTTCAGCACCACATCGCGCAGTGCGGCCTGCATATGGTGCAGCGAGGCCAGGATGCTGCTGTCGTCACCCTCGCGCACCTGCGCCGGATAGGTCAGGTCGCCCTCGCCCACCGCTTCCGCCACGCGCTTGACGTCGGGCGGCTCGGCGCCGAGCGTCAGCGAAATGCTGCGCGCAAGCAGCCACGTCACGCCGATACCGAGCGCGATGGCAATGGCCGTCAGGCTCAGCATCAGCACCTGGAAGTGCACGCCGACGTCGCGCGCCATCGCGCCCTGCTCCTGGTTCAGCTGCTCTTCGAGGTCGATAAACGCGTTGATGGCGGCCAGCCATGCCACAAAGGCGGGGCGAGCCGAGTCCAGCAGCACGCGCCGCGCGCCTTCCGCGTCGCCGGCCTGCTGGCGGGACAGGACATCGGCGATCAGCGGCATGGTACGCGCCTCGGCCGACTTGATGGTGGCAAGGCGGGCGCGCTCTTCCTGCGAGACGCGCATGCCCTTGGCAAAGATCTCGTCCATGGGCTGCGCGGATTCGCGATACGCGCGCGCCAGCTGTTCGATCTGGTTGACCACGGCGGGCAGGTCGGCCGCCGAGACCAGCGTCGCATCGCGCAGCGCGATCGAGCGGTCGTGCACGCTGCCACGGAAGTTGATCGCGTAGCGTTGCTTGACGCCATTGACCTCGTTGATCGTATAGAGGCCGGCGTTGATCTTGTTGACGCGCGTGATACCTACCGCGGTCAGGACGATCATCGCCAGCAGGAGACCGGCAAAGCCGCCCGCGATACGCGCGCCTACGGAAATACGTTGCAGCATGATGCGCCTGGTTCAGGTTGATGGAAGACCCTCCGCCTTACGACCGGCGGGGCCAAACCTTTAGCGCATCGCGTGCGGCAATTCCACCTTGCGGGGCGAATGCGGCAGGACTGCGGCGATTTGCCACGGATCCTGCCTGCGATTCGAAAGAAATCGGGTGAAAACAAAAGGGACCGGACTGTCAGCGCCGGTCGTCGTTGCGCGCCTGTTGTCCTCCACGCGAGAACTGGCGTTGTTGCTGTTGTTGAGAGTGTTGTTGCTGCATTTGCTGCTGACGCTGCTGTTCCTGCATCTGCCGCTGCTGCTCGAACGCCTGGCGCTGCTGCTGCTGGAACTGCCGCTGCTGCTCCATCTGCTGACGCTGCATCGCCTGGGCGCGCTGCTGCTCCGCCTGCGCCCGCTGCATCGCCGCGCGCTGCTGATCCTGCTGCTGGCGCTGCATCTCCGCCGCGCGTTGCTGCTCCATCTGCGCGCGTTGCATGGCCGCGCGTTGCTGGTCCTGCTGCTGCCGCTGCTGCTCGAAGGCGCGCTGCTGGTCCTGCTGCGCGCGCTGCATGGCCGCACGCTGCTGATCCTGCTGCTGGCGCTGCATCTCCGCGGCCCGTTGCCGATCCTGCTGGGCGCGTTGCATGGCCGCGCGCTGCTGGTCTTCCTGCTGGCGCCGCTGGTCGAAGGCGCGTTGCTGTTCCTGCTGCGCACGTTGCATGGCCGCGCGCTGCTGATCCTGCTGCTGGCGCTGCATCTCCGCGGCCCGTTGCTGATCCTGCTGGGCGCGTTGCATGGCCGCGCGCTGCTGGTCTTCCTGCTGGCGCCGCTGGTCGAAGGCGCGTTGCTGGTCCTGCTGCGCACGCTGCATGGCGGCCCGCTGGTCATCCTGTTGCTGACGCTGCTGTCCAAACGCGCGCGGCTGGTCCTGCTGCTGCCGCTGCAGCGCCTGCTGTTGCTGACGCTGGAAGTCCTGGCCCTGCCGCTGCTGCTCGTGCAACTGGCGCTGCTGGTCCAGCTGCTGCCGCATCAGCGCCTGCTGTTGCTGGCGCTGGAATTCCGGCTGCTGACGCTGTTGCTCGCGCAACTGCCGCTCCTGATCGAAGCGTTGTCGCTGCATGGCCTGCTGCTGGCGCAGCGCCTCGTCCGGCAAGCCGCGCATCTGTTCCGGCCGGGCCACGAAGGCGTTGCGGCCTTCGCGCGGACGCTGGGCCGCCTGACTGATGCGTACATCGGGTTGCGCCACGGGTTGCGGCGTACGGTAGGCGGACTGACGCGGGTTCTGTCCGCCGGGCTGACGCGCATCCGGGCCCGGCGCGCCACGCCACGCCGGGCCCGCGCCGGCCGTCCCACCTTCGCGCGCAAACCGCCGCGCAAGCTCGTCGGGCGCCACGCGCCCGGGCGCACGCGCGGCAATGACCTCGCGTGCAAAGCCCTGCCGCGCCTGCGGCGGCAAGTTGCGGGTCGGCGCCGCGCCGAACAGGCTCGCCTTGACCGGCGCCATCGCGGGCGCCCCGCGTTCGCCAGGCGGAATACGGCGCCATTCGTCCATATGCATGCCGCGCGACCGCTGCCCTTCGACAAAACTGCGCGCCGGCATGCCGGTAATCGCCCCGGGGACGCCGTGGTTGTACCAGCGCTCGCGGTCGCCACGGCCATGCCAGCGGTCGACCGGGAAATAGTTCACGCGCGTCTGATAAGCCGGGCTCGCGCGGTACACCGGCCGATAGCGTTCGCCCGGCCCGAGCGGATACCAGGCCACGCCCGGGCCGCCGCCGATGCGTACCCCCACCGTGGCGCCACCGATAAAACCGACCACCGCAGGCGCGTAGCACGGCCGCACGTTGAGCGGCCCCGGCACCCAGCCCCAGCGGCTGCCGACGTACGCCCAGCGACCGTAGTGCGACGGCGCAAAACCCCAGGGCTGGTCGTCGATCCAGGTCCATCCCCAGGGCGCCACCCAGGCCCAGTGGCCCACGCTATAGGGTGCCCAGCCCGCCGGTACCGCGCGCGGAAACCAGATCGCACCGTAGTCGCCATCCTGCTGCCAGTCGCCATAGCCGTCGAGCGCCGTGTAGCCAGTCATGTCGCGCGGCACATACTGGGCCGCCACCGAGCGGTCCTCGCGCGCGTCGCGCTCGGCGGTCCAGCGGTCGAAGGCGTCGGTCGGCGCGAGGTTGCCGGCGCCGCCGTCCTCGAGATCGGTCCCGGTAAAGCGCAGCCGCTCGCCGCGCTCCATCTCGGTCGACCGGTTGTCGCCATACAGCACGGCATGGCCGTGCCGCATGGTGACGGTCGTGGCGCTGCCGTCGGGCGCCACGTCGATCCGATAGTCGCCTGGCTCGGTCGGCAGGAATGCGAGGTTGGGGGTATCGATCTCGACCGATTGTCCCTGCGGCAGCGCGCGCACGCGCAATTGCAGCGTGCCTTCGGTCAGCTTGATCTGCGTACTGGTGTCGTCGAGGTCGAGCACGCTGACCGCGGTGGCGCCGCCGAGGCGTACCGCCGTGGTGCCGGCATGCAGTTCCGCGCGGCTGCCCGGATCGACCCAGAGCCGGTCACCGGTCGTCACGGGGCGGTTCAATCCGGTGGCAGCCCACTGGTCGGAGCCGGCCGGGGCAAAGCTGATATTGCCGGCCACATCGGTCAGCGTGGCGATACGGGCGGAAGGGTCGGCGCCCACCGCGGCGGCATTCGGATCGCCAACCGGACCGCCGAGCGGATCGCCCAGCGGGTTGTCGGCGGGCATGGCGCCCGGGTTGGCCCCGGGGTAATAGTCGGGTGGCGGTCCGGCATTCTGCGCGCGCGCCAGTCCGTGTGCGCCAAGCACGGCGAGACCGAGCGCGGCAATCGGCGCCAGCCGGCGCATGCGAAGGCAGGGCAGGCGAAGGTGAGGCAAGTGGGAAACCATGAAGCGGGGCATGTGCTGCGGGGTCCGGAGGGGAGTCGTACGCCGTGTCGGGTGGGCCATATTGTCACCCTATATCCGGATGGGCGGCACCGGCACAATTGCCGCCGCAGACTTTGTAAGCACGTATTTCCCGCGCCGGGCACGATGGTATGTGCGCTTGCCATGCGAGGCAGATGGCGGGCGGCTGGCCGCCCGGGCGGCAGCGGCCGCGCGATGGGCGGCCGTGAAAGATGGATACAAGTCTTGCACGCGTGCGGTCCACAGCGCGGCATCGTCGGCCATGCTGCACCGCCGCGAAATGGCTGGCATCCACACTGCCAGGCAGTACGGTGGCACGGCGAAGCGGGAGATCGGAAGCGGAAAGCGGAAAGCGGAAAGCGGAAAGCGGGAGGCGGGAGGCGGGAGGCGGGAGGCGGGAGCCGGAGAGCGGGAGGCGGTGGGGGAGGAAGCGGCTTAGAAACGCGGAGAGCGACCGGGGGGAAAGGCCGAAGAACCGCGATCGTCTCAGCGCGGCTGGTTGCGCAGGTAGTCGGTCAGCCGGTCCGGCGCCATCGGCCGGCCATAGAGATAACCCTGCGCCTCGAAGCAGCCATGGGCCAGCAGGAAGTCGCGCTGCCCGGTGGTTTCGACGCCTTCGGCAACCACGCCAATGCCCAGGCTCTTGCCGACGGTGATCACCGAATTGACGATGGCCGCATCCACACCGTCCTCGACCACATTGCGGATAAACGACTGGTCGATCTTGAGCCGGTCCACCGGAAAGGTCTTCAGGAACGACAGCGAGGCATAGCCGGTGCCAAAGTCGTCGCAGGTCAGCGTGACGCCGTCGCGCCGCAGCGCCTGCAGCTGGTCCGACACATCGTCGCCCTGCTGGAGCGCGATGGTTTCCGTGATCTCGATCTCGAGCAGGCCGGGGGGCAGCTCCAGCGCGCGCAGCACGTGGCGCACCTCGGTCAGCAGCCGGCTCTCGGCCAGCTGCGCGGCAAACAGGTTGATCGCCACGCGCGGGGCCTCGTCGCCAAACTGCAGCGACCAGGCCCGCGCCTGCGCGCAGGCGGTATGGAGCAGCCACATGCCGACGTCGCTGGCCACGCTGCTGGCGGCCAGGGCATCGATAAAGGCGGCCGGCGTGAGCAGGCCGAGCGTCGGATGGCGCCAGCGCATGAGCGCCTCGGCGCCGAGCACGCGGCCGTCGCGCAGATCGACCTGCGGCTGGTAGAGCAATTCGAACTGGCGCTGGGCATACGCCTCGCGCAACGCCTGCACGAGCGAGAGCCGCGTGGTCACATCGGCGCGCATCTGCGGCTTGAAGAAGCGGATGGTGCGACCGCCGTCGTGCTTGGCCCGGGCCAGCGCCAGGCTGGCGGCGGCAAGGACGTCGGACGTGTTGTCGCCACCGGGGGGCAGCACGCAGGCCCCCACGCTCGCCAGCACATGATGGCGGCGCCCGGACATCTCGAACGGCGCGGACAGCATCGACTGGATGGCGGCGCTCACATGGCGCACCAGCGTCGGATCGGAAATGGAGGTCAGCAGCACGCCGAATTCGTCGCCGCCGACGCGGCCGATAACGGCATCGCGCGGGGAGGCATCCTTCAGGCGCCGGGCCACGTGCTGGAGAATCGCGTCGCCCTCGGCATGGCCATGCATGTCGTTGAATGCGCGGAAGTCGTCAATACCGATCAGGAGCAAGGCAAAGCGCGGCGTCGCCTCCGCACCCAGGCGCGCCTCCAGCCGCTTCAAGAATGCCTGGCGGGCGACCACGCCGGTCAGCGGATCGAGATCCGCCGGCGGCAAGGCGCCAGTCGCCTTCGCCTCCGACTTGGCCACCATTCCTGCCCTATCTGTTGTGATTGACATTTTCCCCGCTCAGCTATTTGGCAAGTGTGACGAAAACCATGGAAAAATCAAGCGCTACCGCATGCCGGCGCAAGCGCGCAACGACCGGCCAGGCGCCTTGCGGGCGTCGTTGAAATGGACAAGCCCTTAAAGTACCCTAGCCCGCAACCGGTACCACCCCGCCGAAGCGGTGACTTTTTTCCCTCATTTGACAAATATGTCATCGCATATGATGTCATCGCATATGCCGATCAGACCGGACGCACCGGAGGCTTCAGGTTGGACACGCGACGACCGATAACCATCGTTGCGGTGCAATGTCCGACCGAGCGGCCAGCATCCTCATCCATCAGACCTCTATCGTGAAGCACTGGACCATCCGCACCCGCATTCTCGCTAGCTTTACCTTCATCCTGCTGGTCATGACGCTGATGGCGGCGGTGGCATACAACCGCCTCGACGCGATCGACCGGGAGACCAGCCTGATGCGCCGGGACGCGCTGCCGGGCCTGACCTACAGCGCCGGCATGCGGGGTATCTGGGGCGAGATCTACGTGCTGGCCTGGCAGACCGTAACGGCGGCCGACGAGGCCCAGCGCGGACGGCTGCTGGCGCAGACCCGCGATGCGAACCAAAGGTTCGACCGTTTGGAACAAATGTATGAAGCCTCGATTTCGCGCGCAGAGGACCGCACGCGCCTGGAGGCCTTCAAGCAGGTCCGTGCCAGATACGACCAGGCCGCGCTGCCCTATATGGATCCGCTGCGCTGGAAGGACACCGCCGCCGCCGAGGCGGCCCTGCGCGGCAGCGCCCATGACCTCTGGTTCCAGGGCCGCAAGCTGCTCCAGCAACTGGTCGACGACAATACCGCCGTCAACGAGCGGGCGGCCGCCAGCATCGTGCGCGCCGTGGACACCGCCGAATCCAGTATCGCGGTGGCCCTGGCCGTGGCCCTGCTGGTGGCGCTCGTCTGCGGCTTCCTGCTGCTGCGCGCCATTACGGTGCCGATGCAGTCGATCGTCTCGCTGCTGGGCTCGATGCGCGGTGGCGACCTGCGCCAGCGCATGGCGCTGCAGCGCCGCGACGAATTCCATGCGGTGGAGGAAGGCTTCAACCAGATGTCGGGCGAACTGACCTCGCTGGTCGGGCAGGCGCAGCGCTCGGCCATCCAGGTCACGACCTCGGTCAACGAGATCGCCGCCACCGCGCGCCAGCAGCAGGCCACGGCGACCGAGACCGCCGCCACCACCACGCAGATCGGCGCGACCTCGCGCGAGATCTCGGCCACCGCGCGCGACCTGGTGCGCACCATGAGCGAGGTCTCGCACGCCGCCGAGCAGACCGCCGGCCTGGCCGGCACCGGCCAGGTGGGCCTGTCGCGCATGGAGGCCACCATGCACCACGTGATGGAGGCCGCCGGCTCGGTCAACGCGCGCCTGGCCACGCTCAACGAGCGCGCCGGCAATATCAACCAGGTGGTGACCACCATCGCGCGCGTGGCCGACCAGACCAACCTGCTCTCGCTCAACGCCGCCATCGAGGCCGAGAAGGCCGGCGAGTACGGCCGCGGCTTCTCGGTGGTGGCGACCGAAATCCGCCGCCTGGCCGACCAGACCGCGGTGGCGACCTACGACATCGAGCAGATGGTGCGCGAGATCCAGTCCGCGGTGGCAGCCGGCGTGATGGGCATGGACAAGTTCTCGGAGGAAGTGCGCCGGGGCATGTCGGAGGTGACGCAGGTGGGCGACCAGCTCTCGCAGATCATCGGCCAGATCCAGTCGCTGGCGCCGCGCGTGCAGATGGTCAACGAAGGCATGCAGGCACAGGCCGGCGGCGCCGAACAGATCAACCAGGCGCTGATGCAGTTGTCCGAGGCGGCGCAGCAGACCGTCGAATCGCTGCGGCAGTCGAGCCAGGCGATCGACGAACTGACCCTTGTGGCCAACGAACTGCGCAGCGGCGTGTCGCGATTCAAGGTGTGAGCACCATGCGCATGCGCGGGCATCCGTGTCCCAGGCGTCGCGCACCGGAGTGCAAGCGATGAAACTGTTCCTGCTGTTCCGTATCGGCGCTGACCGCTACGCCCTCGACGCCGCCGAGATCGCCGAGGTGCTGCCGCTGACCCGGACCAAGCAGATCCCGGGCGCGCCGCCATGGGTGGCGGGGCTGATGGTCAGGCACGGGCAGCCGGTGCCGGTGCTCGACATTGCCGCGCTCGCCACCGGCACCCCGGTCGTGCCGCGCACCAGCACGCGCACGGTACTCGTGCACTATCGGCGCGGTCCCGATGGCCCCACGCATCGGCTCGGGCTGCGGCTCGAATTCGCCACCGAGACACTGCGTTGCGACGAAGCCTCGTTCGTCGCCGGCGGCCTCGACCCGGCCCATGCGCGCTATCTGGGCCCGGTGCGCCACGACGCGCGCGGCCTCGTGCAATGGATCACCGTGTCGGCGCTGTTACCCGACGATGTGCAGGCGCTGCTGTTTCCCGCGCCCCTGCCAGCATGACCGACGCCATGTCCCTGCCGAGACCCGAAACGCAGATCGAAGCATTGCTCAAGGAGCGCATCGGCCTGGACGCCGAGACCATCGGCGGCGGCGCCATCGCCCGCGCCGTGCGCGACCGCGCGCTGGCGGTGGGCGCGCGCGATACGGCCGCGTACTGGAACCTGCTGCATGCCGCCCCCGACGAACTGCAGGCGCTGATCGAGGCGGTCATCGTGCCGGAGACCTGGTTCTTCCGCCACCGCGAGGCGCTGCTCGCGCTGGCGCGCGTGGCCGCGCAGCAGGTGTTCGGCGCGCCCGGCATGGTTCCCCACACCCCGGGCCCGCATCCCTTTGGCCCCCATCCCCTGGGTACGCACGCCGGCACGGGGGGAGATCCGCCCCTGCTGCGTATTCTGAGCGTGCCGTGTTCGACCGGCGAGGAGCCCTACTCCATTGCCATGGCGCTGCTCGATGTTGGCATTCCCGCCGCGCGCTTCCGCGTCGATGCCGTCGATATCAGCGCCCGCTCGCTGGAACGCGCGCGCATCGGCCACTACGGCAGCAATGCGTTCCGGGGCCGGCCGCTCGATTTCCGCGACCGCCATTTCGTGCCGGCCCCCGCCGGCTACCAGTTGAGCGAGGCGGTGCGCGCGCAGGTGCGGCTGCTGCGCGGCAACCTCATGGATCCACTGCTGCTTGCCAACGAGCCGCCCTATCACTTCGTGTTCTGCCGCAACCTGCTGATCTACTTCGACGCCGACACGCAGCGGCGCGCGGTGCGTACGCTGCAGCGGCTGACGCGGACCGACGGCATGATCTTCGTCGGTCCGGCCGAAGCCAGTCTGCTGACCCGCGAAGGCCTGTCCGGCACCGGCGTGCCGCTCGCCTTTGCCTTCCATCCGCACGATGCGCTGCCGCGCGCGGCGGCCGCGCCCGGCCCGGCGTCCGCGGCGCGCGTGCGGAGCGGCGCCGCCGCCGGTGGCGCGGGCGGCGCGGGCAGTGCCACCGCGCGCCTGCGGCCGCCGCAGGCGGGCACGGCACGGAGCGCCGCCGCTTTGCCGGGGGCGGCGGGCAGCGCCGCACCCACCGCGGCGGCGCCGAAGGTCGACGCGCCGGATATCACCGCACCGGGTTTCACCACGCCGATTGTCAGCGCACCGAACAGCGCCGCACCGGACCGCAACCCGGCCCCGTCCCGGCCGGGCGCGGCGAATGTGCCGGCTTCCGGTGGTCCGGCTTCCGCTGTGTCGCCTGCCGCTGTGTCGCCTGCCGTGGCGTCCGCCTCGCCATCATCGTCATCCATGTCCGGCGATGCCGCGGCACGCGCGGAGCTTGCCGCCATCGCGGCGCAGGCCGATCGCGGCGAACTGGAAGCCGCCACCGCGGCATGCCGCGACTACCTCGCCCGCCATGCCCACGCCGCCGACGCCTATTGTCTGCTCGGCGTGCTGCACGACGCCGCCGGGCGCACCGCCGATGCGCAATCGGCCTACCGCAAGGCGGTCTATCTCGATCCGGGCCATGAAGAAGCGCTCTATCACCTTGCCGCGCTGCTGGAAAGCAGCGGCGATGCCGCCGGCGCCGGGCGCCTGCGCCAGCGTGCTCAACGACATGCCCGCCTGAACCATGGCTGAGCACGCAACCGAATCCCCCCTGCTACGCGCAGGCGCCGTCGACGATTGCTGGCGCCGCATCGGCGTCTCGGGCGACCGCAGTTGTCCGCAACTGGCAACCTGTATCCATTGCCGCAACTGCCCGGTGCACGCCCATGCCGCCGTCGCGCTGCTCGACGCGCTGGGCGGCGGCGAAGCCGTCGATGCCGCCACGCTCGAGCATGAGCCAGCCGGCCATGCGGCCGAGCGCGCGCGCAGCCGGTCCTGCCTCGTGTTCCGCGTGGACGACGAATGGCTCGCATTGCCCACCGCGGTGCTCGGTGAAGTGACCGCGCCGAGCCCGATCCACTCGCTGCCGCATCGCCGCCATGCGGCGCTGCTGGGCGTGGCGCCCGTGCGCGGCGCACTGCTGCCGTGCATGTCGCTGGCGCTGCTGTTCGGTGGCGAGCGCCCGCGCGAGGCTGCGCCGCAGGCGCGCGCGCGCTTTCTGATCCTTGGTCAGGGCCGCCATGCCATGGCGCTGCCCGTGGACGAGGTGGCCGGGGTGGAGCGCATCGGCGATAGCGCGCTGCTGCCCTTGCCCGCCACGCTCGCGCGTGCGTCCGCGCGTTATACCGAAGCACTGTTCGATCAGGCCGGACGCGTGTCCGGCACCGTCGGCCTGCTCGATGCCGACCTGCTGCGGCAGGCCCTGGCGCGGAGCCTGGCATGAATCCCGAGCAATTGCGCGATGCGTCCCTGCTCGAGCTGTTTGCGCTCAAGGCCGAGTCGCAGGCCGAGGTGCTCAATGCCGGCCTGCTCGCGCTCGAACGCGACCCCGTGGCGGCGGCCCATCTCGAAGCGTGCATGCGCGCCGCGCATTCGCTCAAGGGCGCCGCGCGCATCGTCGGCATCGACGGTGGCGTGCGCGTGGCCCACGTGATGGAAGACTGCCTGGTAGCCGCGCAGCGCGGCAGCTTGCGACTGTCGGCAAGCCATATCGACGCCTTGCTGCAAGGCACGGACCTGCTCCAGCGCATCGGCCACCCGCCCGACGGCGATCCCGGCTGGGCGGAGCGCGACGGCCAGGCGGCAATCGCGGCGTTCGTGCAGCGCATGGAAAGCCTGCTCGCGAATCCGGGGCGGCAGGAGATGGGGAGCGGCAACACTGCGGCCGGGACCGCGGCGCCGGCACCCGCGGTGGCACCCGTGGCCGCAACGACCGCAACGCCGCTGCCTGCGACCGCAGCAGGCGCCACGCAGCCAGGGCCGACCGGATCCGGGCCGGCATCCCAGCCCACGGCGACACCGCCCCCCTCGACCGCTCCCTCGACCGCTCCCTGGGCCGCTCCCTCGACCGTCCCCTCGCCCGCACCCGCGCCCGCCCCCTTGCCCGCGACCGCGCGCGCGGCGACTCCCGCGGCCGGGCCCTCCGGCGACACCCAGGAGCGCATGCTGCGCGTCAACGCCGACCGCCTCGACCGGGTCCTCGCAATGGCCGGCGAGGCGATGGTCGAAACCAACTGGCTGCATCCGTTCGGCGTCACGCTGCAGCAGGTGCGGCGGGAGCAACTGCGCGCGCTGCAGGCCATCGACGCGATGCACGCCCTGCTCGGCAGCCCCGATGCGAGCGTGGCCGGGATGCGTACGGCACTCGGCGAGATCCGCGCGCTGATCGGCGATGCCAGCGACCAGATTGCGCGCCGCGTGGACGAGCTCGATCAATACGACCATCGCACCGGCCGTCTGTCGCGGCAGCTCTACGACACCGCACTGGCCTGCCGCATGCGGCCGCTCTCGGACGGTATCACCGGCTTCTCGCGCATGGTGCGCGACCTGGCCCGCACGCTCGGCAAGTCCGCCCGCCTGGAGATGTCGGGCGAGCAGACCCAGGTCGACCGCGACATCCTGGAACAGCTCGACGCCCCGCTCGCGCACCTGCTACGCAATGCCGTCGACCATGGCATCGAGCCGCCCGCGCTGCGTGCCGCGGCCGGCAAGCCCGACGAGGGCCGCATCTCGCTCTATGCGCGGCATAACGCCGGCCGCCTCGTCATCGAAATCTTCGACGACGGCGCGGGCGTCGACCTCGAAGCGCTGCGCGCGGCCATCGTCAGGCGCGGGCTCGCGCAACCGGATACCGCCGCGCGGCTCTCCCAGGCGGAACTGCTCGAGTTCCTGCTCCTGCCCGGCTTCAGCCTGCGCGACACGGTGTCCGAGGTATCGGGCCGCGGCGTCGGCCTGGACGCCGTGCAGGACATGGTGCGCGCCGTGCGCGGCAGCCTGCGCGTGTCGCAGCAGCCGGGCAGCGGCCTGCACTTCCACCTGGAGCTGCCGCTCACGCTGTCGATCGTGCGCGCGCTGATGGTGGAGGTGGCCGGCGAGGCCTACGCCTTTCCGCTCGGCCATGTGCTGCGCGCGGTCAGCGTGCGGCGCGACGAGATCGCGCAGATCGAAAGCCAGCAGCACTTCCGTCACGAGGGCCGACCCGTCGGACTGGTCAGCGCCGCGCAGCTGCTGCAGCGCCCCGAGCGCGCGCATGACGACGACGCGCTGCCGGTGGTGGTGCTCGGCGAGCACGACCGCATCTACGGCGTGGCGGTGGACCGCCTGCTCGGCGAACGGACGCTGGTGGTACAGCCGCTCGCGCCCGCGCTGGGCAAGATCAAGGACATCGCGGCCGGCAGCCTGACCGACGACGGCACGCCGGTGCTGATCTTCGACGTGGAAGACATGCTGCGCTCGGTCGAGAAGCTGGTCGCGGACGGTCGCCTCGCGCGCGTGCGCCAGCCCGGCCAGGATGCGGCCCAGACGCGCCGCAAGCGCGTGCTGGTGATCGACGATTCCCTGACCGTGCGCGAACTCGAACGCAAGCTGCTGGCCGGCCGCGGCTACGACGTGGCGGTGGCGGTCGACGGCATGGATGGCTGGAACGTCCTGCGCGCCGAGCATTTCGACCTCGTCATCACCGACGTCGACATGCCGCGCATGGACGGCATCGAGCTGGTGGGCCAGATTCGCGCGGAACCGCGCCTGCAGCAACTTCCGGTCATGATCGTGTCGTACAAGGACCGCGAGCAGGATCGCGAACGCGGACTGCAGGCCGGTGCGGATTATTATCTGGCCAAAGGCAGCTTCCATGACGCCGCGTTGCTCGACGCGGTGCAGGACCTGATCGGCGAGGCACGCGCATGAAGATCGGCATCGTCAACGATTCGCCCCTGGCCGTCGCGGCACTGCGCCGGGCCCTCTCGCTCGACCCCGCCCACGAGATCGTCTGGGTCGCGGGCGACGGCGAACAGGCGGTCAGCATGGCGGCGGCACGTACGCCGGACCTGATCCTGATGGACCTGCTGATGCCGGTCATGGATGGCGTGGAAGCGACGCGCCGCATCATGGCGGCCACCCCGTGCGCGATCGTCGTGGTGACCATGGACCTGGGCCGCAACGCGGCGCAGGTTTTCGACGCGATGGGCTACGGTGCGATCGATGCGGTGGACACACCCACGCTGGCGGAACCCGACGCGCAGATCATGGCCGGCCCGCTGCTGCGCAATATCGGCCGTCTGCTGGCCGGCCGCGCCGCCGGGGCGCACGCCCTGCGCGCGCCCCGGCCCGCTTCGGCCGCACCGTCGCTGGTCGCGATCGGCGCCAGCGCGGGCGGGCCTGCTGCGCTGGCGGCCGTGCTCGGCGCGCTGCCGCGCGACTTCGGCGCGGCAGTGGTGATCGTCCAGCATGTCGACGAAGCCTTCGCGCAAGGCATGGCTGAATGGCTCGATGCCCAGTGCGTGCTGCCCGTGCGTATCGCGCGCGCGGGCGACACGCCGCAGGCGTCCACCGTCCTGCTGGCCGGCACCAACGACCATCTGCGCCTGACGTGCGGTGCACGGATGGCTTACACGACCGAACCGGGTGAGTCGCTCTACCGGCCATCGATCGATGTATTTTTTGCCAGCGTGGCGGAACACTGGCGCGGCCAGGCGGTCGGAGTGCTGCTCACCGGCATGGGCCGGGACGGCGCGCTTGGCCTGCGCGCCATGCGCGAACGCGGCCACCTGACCATCGCGCAGGACCAGGCGACCAGCGCGGTGTATGGCATGCCGAAGGCCGCCGTCGCACTCGATGCGGCCAGTGAAGTCCTGCCGTTGCCACGTATCGCGGCGCGGCTGGTCAAAGCCTGCGGCGGGGGCCGCACGCCATGCTGACATGGCAGGGCAACGGGAACAGAAGGAACACATCATGTCCAAATACTACGACCCGGCCGACGTGGCGGCCGACGGCCGCCACGGCGAATATCTCGCGATGGTGCTGCTGGTCGACGACCAGGCCATCATCGGCGAGGCCATCCGGCGCGCACTGACCGGTGCGCCCGATATCGACTTTCACTACTGCTCGCAACCGGACGAAGCGGTCGCGGTGGCCGAGCGCACGCAGCCCACGGTAATCCTGCAGGATCTCGTCATGCCGGGCACGGATGGCCTGACGCTGGTGCGGCATTACCGGGAGAATCCCGGCACGCGCGACATCCCGATCATCGTGCTCTCCACCAAGGAGGAGCCGACCATGAAGAGCGCGGCGTTCGCGGCAGGGGCCAACGATTATCTGGTCAAACTGCCCGACAGCATCGAGCTGATCGCGCGCATCCGCTATCACTCGCGCTCGTACCTCAACCTGCTGCAGCGTGACGAAGCTTACCGCGCGCTGCGCCAGAGCCAGCAGCAACTGCTCGAGACCAATCTCGAACTGCAGCGGCTCACCAACTCCGACGGCCTGACCGGACTCTCCAACCGGCGCTACTTCGACGAGTACCTGGGCGCGGAATGGCGCCGTGCACAACGCGAGCAGACGCAGCTGGCGCTGCTGATGCTCGACGTCGATGCCTTCAAGGCCTACAACGACACGTACGGGCACGTGGCCGGCGACGAAGTGCTGCGCCGCGTGGCGTCCGTGATTCGCGACAACTGCGAGCGCCCTGCCGACCTGCCCGCGCGCTTTGGAGGCGAGGAATTTTCGATGATCCTGCCCTCGACCTCGCCCGGTGGCGCGCGCCTGCTCGCGGAAAAGGTGCGGCGGGCGATCGAGGCGCTGAAGATTCCGCACAGCGGTTCCCCCACGAGCGACTGCGTGACGGTCAGTATCGGCGGCGCGGTACAGGTGCCCGATGCGGCCGCAAATTTCAACCGGCTGGTGGAGGCGGCCGACAACGGCCTGTACCAGGCCAAGCGCAGTGGCCGCAATCAGGTGGTCATGGTGTAAAGTTTTCCGTCACAAACGCGCGATGCAAAAATTTCCGCCTCGCGCGCATCCCTTGCCCTGCTTCGTTCCGCGCGGCGCGCGGCAAACCGCCGCGTATCGGCCGCGTAACCAGACTGTGGGATTTCTCCGACAGGGAATTCGGAGCCGCGCGTCTGCCATGCCAGCGCGCGGATGCCTATCGTTCCATCACGGCATGCGCGATCTATTGAGCTGCCTCACCGCTGCCCCGGCACGGCTGCTGCGCGCCCTTATTTCCCAACGGCAAGAGGTGAATCCAATGACAAGTCTTAAGAGCAAAGTGACTCTCGGCCTGGCGCTCGCCGCCACGGCACTCCTGGCGGCCTGCGGCGGCGGCGACGACGGCGTCGACGACCGGCTTGGCATCTCGCGTCCAGCGGTACGCATGATCAATGCGGTGACGGCCGGCCCGAACCTGGATCTGATCCAGAACGGCTCGCTCACCCAGGTGCAGAATGCCCCGTACAAGTTCGTGTCGGGCTATTTCGATATTTCCACCGACAACAACCTGTTCCAGCTGAACATCGCCGGTACGCAGACCACGGTCGGCCAGACCACCATCAACGGTACCACCGGGCACAAGTACACCATCGTCGCCGTGCCGGGCACTGCCGCGCCGGACGTGGTGCAGATCAATGATCCGTTCGACAAGGGCGTGATCTCCGACTCGGCCCGTATTCGCGGCCTCAACGCCTCGATCAACGCGCAGAACGTCGACATGTACATCACGCAGCCGGCGGTCGATATCAACTCCGTCCAGCCGACGCTCGCCGCGATCCCCTACAAGGGTGCCGTGCCGGCATCTGGCCAGGACTCGATCTATATCGATGGCGGCACCTATCGCCTGCGCGTGACCACGGCCGGTACCAAGACCGTGATCTTCGACTCCGGCTCGCTGACGATCAACGACAACGCCGACTGGCTGATCACCACGATCCCGACCGATGGCTTTGGCGCGGTGGTGCCGAACAACATCAAGGTGCTGGTGGCACAGAGCAATACCAGCTCGACCAACTCGCTGGAGCTCGTCTCGCAGCCGTTGACGGCTTCGCCGGCACCGGCCTCGACCGCCGCGGCACAGTAAGTGCGGCAACGAGTGAGGCAACCCGCGCGGCAACCAGCGCGATAGCCTGGGCCGCAAGCTCTGACGGTACGCCCCGGCGTGCCGCCAGAGCCGAGAAGCCGGGCCCCCAAAAAAAAAACGCCGCGTCATGCGGCGTTTTTTCTTTCCTCATCTTCCTCGATCTGCTCCATCTCCTGCTTGAGCACGCTGAGGTGGGACAGATACGCATCGAGTTCGGCGCGGCCCGCGTCGGTAATGCAATACACGCGGCCGTTGCCTTCCACCAGCTCGGCGGTGATCGCGCGCGCCATCATCAGGCTGCGCAGGATCGGCCGCAGGGCCCGGATATTCTTTTCGATGCCGCGCTCGCGCAGCCGTTCCACGAGGTTGAAGACCGTGGAAGGGCTGGCCTGCACGAGCTTGAGGATGTAGAGCCGGAATACGACCCGGTCCAGCACAGGCGGCTTCATGGTTTGTATCATGCTGACGCGCCAAAAAAGCGGGGTGCGCGGGGCACCCCTGAAGCTTGCGTTGTGTACGCCGGAGGTGCCGGCGTCGTTCCTGCAGCGCCCGCGGGCGCTATTCCTCCTGGAACGCTTCCTCGCGCTTGGCCTTGATCGACGGCAGCGCGACCACGGCCACCAGGGCGGCGGCTGCGATCAGCAGGCCCATCGACAGCGGACGCGTGACGAACACGGTGAAGTCACCGCGCGACAGCAGCAGCGCACGGCGGAAGTTTTCTTCCATCATCGGTCCCAGCACGAAGCCGAGCAGCAGCGGCGCCGGCTCGCACTTGAGCTTCAGGAACAGATAACCGATCACGCCGAAGGCGGCAGCCATGAACACGTCGAAGGTCTGGTTGTTGACCGAGTACACGCCAATGCAGCAGAACGTGAGAATCGCCGGGTACAGGAAGCGATACGGCACGGTCAGCAGCTTCACCCAGATCCCGATCATCGGCAGGTTCAGGATGATCAGCATCAGGTTGCCGATCCACATCGAGGCAATCAGGCCCCAGAACAGCGCCGGGTTGCTGGTCATCACCTGCGGACCGGGCTGGATGTTGTGGATGGTCATGGCACCGACCATCAGCGCCATCACGGCATTGGGCGGAATGCCGAGCGTCAGCAGCGGGATGAACGAGGTCTGCGCCGCGGCGTTGTTGGCCGATTCCGGACCCGCCACGCCTTCGATCGCGCCCTTGCCGAACTCGTGCGCATACTTGGAGGTCTTCTTCTCCAGCGAGTACGCGGCAAACGAGGCCAGCGCCGCACCGCCACCCGGCAGGATGCCCAGTGCCGAACCCAGCGCCGTGCCACGCAGCACCGCGGGGATCATGCGCTTGAAGTCTTCCTTGGTCGGGAACAGATTCGTCACCTTGTTGGTGAACGTCTCGCGGGCTTCCTTCTGCTCCAGGTTCGCGATGATTTCCGCAAAGCCGAACATACCCATGGCCAGTGCCACGAAGTCGATACCGTCGGTCAGCTCGGGCACATCGAACGAGAAGCGCGCGGCGCCCGAGTTCACGTCGGTACCGATCAGGCCCATCAGCAGGCCCAGCACGATCATCGACACGGCCTTCGGCAGCGAACCCGATGCCAGCACCACGGCGCCGATCAGGCCCAGCACCATCAGCGAGAAGTACTCGGCGGGGCCGAACTTGAATGCCAGTTCCGACAGCGGCGTGGCAAACGCGGCCAGGATCAGCGTGGCCACGCAACCGGCGAAGAACGAACCCAGGCCAGCGGTGGCAAGCGCCACACCGGCACGGCCGCGACGGGCCATCTGGTAGCCGTCGATGGTGGTCACCACCGACGACGATTCACCGGGCAGGTTCACCAGAATGGCGGTGGTGGAACCGCCGTACTGGGCACCGTAGTAGATACCGGCCAGCATGATCAGCGCGGCCACCGGGGGCAGCGAATACGTGACCGGCAACAGCATCGCGATGGTCGCGAGGGGCCCGAGGCCCGGCAGCACGCCGATCAGCGTACCCAGCACGCAGCCCAGGAACGCGTACGCGAGGTTCTGCAGGTTCAATGCCGTGGAAAAACCCAAGGCAAGGTGGTCGAACAATTCCATTGCGTCTCGCTCCTTAGCCGGTAATAAATGCAGGCCACACCGGCATCTGCAGGTTGATGCCGTACACGAACGCGCCCATGCTGATCAGCACGAGAACGACGCCGGCGAGCAGCGCGCCCTTCCAGCTGAATTCGTGGCTCGCCATCGACGAGATCACGACCAGCACGAAGACCGACAGCACCATGCCGAGCGGCTTGAGCAACAGGCCGAACAGCACCACCGAACCCAGAATCCACAGCAGCGTCTTCAGGTCCCAGCGGGCCAGTTGATCTTCTTCACCCTTCTTGCCCAGCGCGCCGAGCGTCACGACCGCGCCGAGCAGGGCCAGCACCAGGCCCAGCAGGAACGGAAAATATCCGGGTCCCATCTTTGCGGCCGTTCCCATGGAATAGCCGCGAGCGACGAAGGAAAAGCCCAGACCGACCACGACGAACATCAGGCCGGAGGCAAAGTCCTTTTGGCTGCGTATGCGCAAAACGATTCTCCTCTACGTTTATCAAAATCAGGCCGTACGGCATGGCACGCCGGCTCGGACGTCCACGCCGCGAAAGCCACCATTGATCAAGGGACATCCATCAAGGGGCATTCGGCGGGATGGGACGAACAGTAGAGATGCGATCTTTCAGGTGCCTTTCAGTTGTCTGGTGTTCAGGGTATTCACCGATCATCGACGTGGCGCGCATGCGCCGCGCAATTTTTAAAATACATCACACTATGATGCAATTTTCCGCGACCCGATGCGGCCTATCGCGGCATGACGCACCGCGTCGAAAGGAGACTGAAAGCAAAGCGCCGCGAAATTCGCGGCGCTTTGCTTTCGAAACCCTTACACGACAAAACAGGCAGGAGGCGCGTCAAATGTCTCTCATGCGGAAACACGTGTACCTGTCTTAATACGATCACCTGTCTCCTTCCTGCTCGCTCTCCACTACCTCCCCGTCGCGCCCTCTGCCTCGGCGGCGGCCGCCACGGGCACGCGCACGCGCGTGTCCGCCGCATCGGGGCACGGCGTGCCCATGCTCGTATCGGGCGCCTGCCCCACGGCCTCGGCGTGAGCGTCGACTGGCAGGATATGGCTGCGCCGCCAGTTGCCGAAGCGGTAGTAGCCGATGGCGAGCACCACCGATACCGCCGAGCCCAGCGGAAAGCTCCACCACACCGACTCCGCGCCGATATGCGGAGACAGCAGCCACGCAAACGGCAGACGGATACCCCACATCGCGACGAACAGGATCACCAGCGGCGCCATCACGGCGCCGGTGGCCCGAACGGTACCGAAGATCACGATGGTGAAGCCGAACAGGATGAACGACCACAGCACCACGTTGTTGATGTGCTGCGCGGTGGCAATGGCAAGGCTGTCATCGCCGAGGAACAGGCTCAGCGAATGGCGATTGAACCCATAGATCAGCGCGACCAGCGCGCCGGTCATCGCCACATTGAACAGCATGCCCATCCGCGTGATGCGCGCCACGCGCGCCCACAGCCCCGCACCGACGTTCTGCGCCACCATCGACGACACGCTCGCGCCTACCGCGAGCGCGGGCATCTGCACATACGTCCACAGCTGCGAGGCCACGCCATAGGCGGCCGTGGTCTGCGAACCATAGTTATTGACGAGCGACATCATGACGATGGCCGACGACGAAATCACCACCATCTGCATCCCCATCGGCAGGCCCTTGCCGACCAGCGCGCGCAGGATGGCCGGATCGGGCCGCAGCAGCCCCAGCTGCTGGCGGCCCAGCAGCAGGAAATGCTGGCGGCGGTACAGCACCGCGATCATCGCCAACAGGCTGGTCATCTGGGCGATCAGCGTGGCCAGCGCGGACCCCGCGATGCCCATCGGCGGCAATGGCTCCACGCCGAAGATCAGCAGCGGATTGAGCACCACGTCCAGTACCACCGACAGCAGCATGAAGTAGAACGGCGTGCGCGAATCGCCGGCGCCGCGCAGCGCCATCATGACGAAGTTGTAGAAGTACATGAACGGCAGCGCGATGAAGATCATGCGCAGGTACACCTCCGCCAGCGGCGTGGCATCGGCGGGCGTATGCATCGCCGCCAGGATGTCGGGTGTGAAGATGTAGCCGAGCGCCGCCGCGATGACCGACAGCAGCACGAAGAACGTGGTGCTGGTGCCGACGATGCGACGCGCTTCCACCACGTCCCGCGCACCTACCGCCTGGCCGATCATGATGGTGTTGGCCATGCTGATGCCAAACACCACCCCAAGCAGGAAGAACAGGATGATGTTGGCATTGGACGTGGCGGTGAGCGCCGCCTCGCCCAGGTAGCGTCCCACCCAGACCGCATTGATCGAGGCATTGAGCGACTGGAGGATATTGCTGCCGAGTACCGGCAACGAGAAGGCGAGCAGGGTCCGGCCGATCGGGCCAGTGGTCAGGCGGGCGTCTGGTTTCATGCGACGGATTATAGGTGTCGGCCCACCCCCTGATGCATGTTCCGCGCCAACGCGCTAAGCTTGCGGGGTTCTGGCGCCCATGTTGCGGTGCCGCATCCCTCAGGACCCTCAGGAGATACGCATGTACCAGGATCTCGCCCTCTATATCGATGGTGAATTCGTCAAGGGCGGCGACCGCCGCGAGCAGGACGTACTCAACCCGGCGACCCAGGAAATCATCGGCAAGCTGCCCCACGCGTCGCGCGCCGACCTGGACCGCGCGCTGGCGGCCGCCCAGCGCGCGTTCGAGTCGTGGAAGAAGACCTCGCCGCTGGACCGCTCGAAAATCCTGCGCCGTGTGGCAGAACTTACGCGCGAGCGCGCCAGGGAGATCGGCCGCAATATCACCCTCGACCAGGGCAAACCGCTCGCCGAGGCGGTGGCGGAAGTCATGATCTGCGCCGAGCATGCGGAATGGCACGCCGAGGAATGCCGCCGCATCTATGGCCGCGTGATCCCGCCGCGCCAGCCCAATGTGCGCCAGCTGGTGGTGCGCGAGCCCATCGGCGTGTGCGCGGCCTTTACCCCGTGGAATTTCCCGTTCAACCAGGCCATCCGCAAGATGGTGTCGGCGATCGGCGCCGGCTGCACGCTGATCCTCAAGGGCCCGGAAGATTCGCCGAGCGCGGTGGTCGCGCTGGCCCAGCTGTTCCACGATGCAGGCCTGCCCCCGGGCGTGCTGAATATCGTCTGGGGCGTGCCCGGCGAAATCTCGACCTACCTGATCGAGTCGCCGATCGTGCGCAAGATCTCGTTTACGGGCTCGGTGCCGGTAGGCAAGCAGCTGGCCGCGCTGGCCGGCGCGCATATGAAGCGTGTGACGATGGAGCTTGGCGGCCATTCGCCGGTGCTGGTGTTCGACGATGCCGATATCGAGCCGGCGGCCGAGATGCTGGCGCGCTTCAAGCTGCGCAATGCCGGCCAGGTATGCGTCTCGCCGACCCGCTTCTATGTGCAGGAACGCGCGTACGACAGGTTTCTGGCGCGTTTTACCGAAGTGATCGGCTCGATCAAGGTCGGCAACGGCCTCGAGGACGGCACCCAGATGGGACCGCTGGCGCACGAGCGCCGCATTGCGTCGATGGAACAGTTCCTCGATGATGCCAGCCATCGCGGCGGCAAGGTCGTGGCCGGTGGCAAGCGGATCGGCGACAAGGGCTATTTCTTCGCCCCCACGGTGGTGACGGACCTGCCCGACGATGCCCGGCTGATGACCGACGAACCGTTCGGCCCGGTGGCCCCGGTGACGCGCTTCAAGGATACCGACGAAGTCCTGCGGCGCGCCAACAGCCTGCCGTTCGGCCTGGCGTCCTATGTGTTCACCAATTCGCTCAAGACCGCCAACTACGTCTCGAACAATCTCGAAGCCGGCATGGTCAATATCAACCACTTCGGCATGGCCCTGGCGGAAACGCCGTTCGGCGGCATCAAGGACTCCGGCATCGGCAGCGAAGGCGGCCAGGAGACCTTCGACGGCTACCTCGTGACCAAGTTCATCACGCAGGTCTGAGCCCTCTCCGCCGAGGGGATTCGCGAGCGGTGCCCCTCGCCCGCGCCGCGGGCGAGGGGCCGGCGTCCGCACGTCCGCCCCCGCGCGCCAGCGCATAGTCCCGCGCAAACGCCTTCCACTGCGCCAGCGACACTTCGCATCCATGCCGTGCCAGCCTCAGCACTGGCGCATGCCAGCGCGCGCCGGCCGCAAAGGCCTGTAGCTGTTCGATGCGATCGGCCGCATGGTGCCCGCAGCCGCGCAGGTGCGCCCATGCCGCCGCGCGCGCCATTTCCGCCAGCGCCTCGCCCAATGCCGCCTTGTCCCGGCAATGTTCGAGGTCGACGCGGTCGGTCGTGGGCTGCAGGCTCTTGACGATATACGACGCCCCCTCGAGCGTTACGGCCGCCAGCAGCGCTGGCGACGCCGCCTGCATGATCTGCTGCACCTGCGCCACGCGCTGTGCGTCGCTGTGCCATTCCGGGCGTGCCCGGCCCGGCAGGTCCACCCATGCGCTCGGCGCCGCGCGCTTGACGTCGATCAGGCGCTGCTGCGGCAGCGCGTCGGCCTCCTGCGCCAGCACGATATAGCGCTCCACGCCCAGGCTCCCCACACCGGCCACGCGCCGCGCGGCATCGAGCGCCACGAAGCGTTGGCCGTGCGCGGCGTGGCTGTGCGCGGCGTGAGTCTGAGCGGCCTGGAGCTGCGCCGAAAAGCGCGTCACGATCTCGCTGGCGCGCGCACGCTGGTCGCGATCGGCCGCCAGCGCCCGGTCACCGAGACGCAGCCGGCGTTCGCCCTTGCGCAGTACCGTGCGTTCCGCCAGCAGTTCGCCACGGCGGCGGCGCTTCACGCGTCGCAGCAGCGTGGCGACGATGCCGGTCGCCGTGGCCCGCTCGAGCCAGCGCGGCTTGCCGCTGTACAGCGTATGCGCATACACGCGCAGCATGCCCTCGCAGGCGTGGCGGGCATCCGGCGCCGACAGGCCGATGCGTTCGCCGGCCACCATGACGCTGGACAGCATGCGGATCAGGTCCACCGTCAACGGCCCCAGCAGTGCGTCGTCGAAATCGTTGAGATCGAAATAGACCAGCCCGTTGTCACCCTTGAAACTGCCGAAGTTCTCGATATGGAGGTCACCGCAGACGTAGGTGACAGGCGCGTGCAGCAATGCGGCCTCGTGGCCGAGCGCGGCCGCGTAGAGATGATTGGTGCCGCGGAAAAAGGCAAATGGATCCCGCGCGATCGCGTCGAGTTTCATGGTCAGCCGCTCCGGGTCGCGGCCATGGTTGTAGATCAGGATGGCTTCTGTGGCAGGGTGCATGCGCGCGACGTCCTCGCAAGGTTGCGCGTGGACGCGGGCCAGGCAGAGCGGCCGCTAGCGGAAGAACGCGCCGCGCGTGAGAAAAGTGTAATCCGCTTCCGCCGCCATCAGCCACACCAGCACCAGCAGGCACAGCGGCGGCAGCAGGATGGCGCAGATCAGCGCCATGCGCTCCCACGCCATATGCATGAACACGGCGATGATCAGCCCGGCCTTGAGCGCCATGAAGAGCAGGATCAGCGCCCAGCGCGCATAGCCTTGCACATGGAAGTAGTCGACCATGTACGACAGCGTGGACAAGACGAACAGCAGGATCCAGACCTTGAGGTAAAGGCCGATCGGATGCTGCTGGCCATCGTGCGCCGCCGGGCCGGCGGGCGCCGTGGGCGCGCCGGCGGGCGTGGCGGCAGAAGTCGGAGTAGAGGCCATCGCGCACCTCACCAGAGATAGAACAATGCAAAGATGAAGACCCACACCAGGTCCACGAAGTGCCAGTACAGGCCGGCGATCTCCACGATCTGGTAGTTGCCGGTCCGTTCGTAGCGTCCGCGCAGCACGCGCGTGGCCACCACCAGCAGATAGATCACGCCGCAGCTCACATGCAGGCCATGAAAACCCGTGATCATGAAGAAGGTGGAGCCGAACTGCGCGGCACCCAGCGGATTGCCCCACGGCCGCACGCCTTCGTCGACGATCAGCTTGGTCCATTCGAATGCCTGCATGCCGACGAACATCGCGCCCAGCAGCGCGGTGGCCAGCATCAGCAGCGCGCATTCGCGGCGCTGGCGCCGGTAGGCAAAGTTCACCGCCATCGCCATGGTGCCGCTGCTGGTGATGAGCACGAACGTCATGATCGCGATCAGGATCAGCGGAATCGGCTGGCCGCCCAGGCTCAGCGCGAACACCTCGCTCGGGTTGGGCCACGGCACCGTGGTGGACATGCGCACGGTCATGTAGCCGGTCAGGAAGCAGCTGAAGACAAAGGTATCCGACAGCAGGAAGATCCACATCATCGCCTTGGCCCAGGACACCTTGAACGCGCGCTGGTCGGACGACCAGTCGGCAACCAGGCCCCTCAGTCCGGCCGGCAGGCCGGTGGTGCCGGTCGCACCGGCAGCCGAGGTGGTGGTGGGGGGGTGCGATGGCGAAACTTGCGTAGACATGAGACCTCCCGCATCCATCAGGCGGTGCCGCAGATATAGCGCACCAGTTCCGGCGTGAGCCAGCCCAGCGCGCCCAGCAGCACCAGCCAGATGCCGAACAGAAAATGCCAGTAGCGTGCACACAGGCCGATTCGCGCGAGCGTGCGCGGGCCGCTGCCGCGGTCAGCCGCCACCATGGCCCAGCCCACGATGCCGCCGAGCATATGCAGGCCATGCATCGCCGTCAGCAGATAGAAGAAGCTGCCGGCCGGATTATTGGCCGGCACCACATGCATGGCGTACAGCGCGCCCCAGGCCCATAGCTGCGAGGCGACAAAGGCGATGGCGCCGAGCCCGCCCATGCGCAGCGCGCGCCGCGCCCGCGCCATCTGACCGCCCCGCCCCAGGCGCACCGCCATCTGCATCGCCACGCACGCGCCCGCCAGCAGCACCGTCGACAGCCATACCTGCCACGGCAAGCCGATGCGGTGCCAGTCCGGACTGTCCATGCGCATGATGTACGCCGCGAGGAACAGGGCGAACAGCGAAGTGACCACGCCCATGAACGCCCACAGTCCCACGCTGCCCGGCGTGCGCATGCCGTCGTCGTGCATGGCGTCGCCGTTGGTCGGTCCGCCCCCGGACGACTCGCGCGAGATGCGGAACAATGCGGGCGCCGGCAACGTGCCCGCTCCATTCGACGTGTTGGTACTCATGCGACGGCTCCCCGGCTGGCATGCGGTTCAGGTTCGGCCCCGCCGGCATCGGGCGGCGCGTTCTGCGCGATAAAGTCTTCCTTCGCGCCCGGCACGCTGTAGGCGTAGGCCCAGCGATAGACCACCGGCAACTGCGGGCCCCAGTTGCCGTGCACGGGCGGCGTATCCGGCGTCTGCCATTCCAGCGACGCGGCCCGCCATGGATTGGGACCGGCCGCGCGGCCGCGCCGCAGACTCCACGCCAGGTTGAAGACGAACAGCAGTTGCGCGGCGGCCACCACGAACGCGGCGATCGAGATGTACATGTTCATCGTATGCGCCGACTCCGGGATGAAGGCGTAGTTCTCGTAGGCGTAATAGCGCCGCGGCATGCCGAGAATGCCCAGGTAGTGCATCGGAAAGAAGATGGCGTAGGTGCCGACGAACGTGATCCAGAAGTGAATGCGGCCGAGCGTGTCGTCGAGCATGCGCCCGGTCACCTTGGGGTACCAGTGGTAGATACCGCCAAACACCACCAGGATCGGCGACACGCCCATCACCATATGGAAGTGCGCCACCACGAAGTACGTATTGGAGAGCGGAATATCGACGCTCACGTTGCCGAGGAACAGCCCGGTCAGGCCGCCGATCACGAACGTGCTGATAAAGGCGATGGCAAACAGCATCGGCACGGTGAAATGGATATCGCCGCGCCAGAGCGTGATGACCCAGTTGTAGACCTTGATCGCGGTGGGCACGGCGATGATCAGCGTGGTGGTGGCAAAGAAGAAGCCGAAGTACGGATTCATGCCGCTCACGAACATATGGTGCGCCCACACCACCACCGAGAGCAGACCGATGGCGAGAATTGCCCATACCATGGTGCGGTAGCCAAAGATGCTCTTGCGCGAATGCACGCTGACGAGGTCCGACACGATGCCGAACGCGGGCAGCGCCACGATATAGACCTCGGGGTGCCCGAAGAACCAGAACAGGTGCTGGAACAGCAGCGGGCTGCCGCCCTTGTAGTCGAGCTGTTGCCCCATCGACACCATCGCCGGCATGAAGAAGCTCGTGCCGAGCGTCTTGTCGAGCAGCATCATCACGCCCGAGACAAACAGCGCCGGAAACGCCAGCAGCGCAAGAATGGTCGCCATGAAGATGCCCCATACGGACAGCGGCATGCGCAGCAGCGTCATGCCTTCCGTGCGGGCCTGCAGCACGGTCGTCACGTAGTTGAGGCCGCCCATGGTCGCCGCGACGATAAAGATCAGCAGCGACACCAGCATCAGGATGATGCCCCAGTCGTAGCCGGGCGTACCGGGCAGGATCGCCTGCGGCGGATAGAGCGTCCAGCCAGCACCGGTGGGCCCGCCCGGCACGAAGAAGCTCGCCAGCAGCACGACCACCGACAGCAGGTACACCCAGAAGCTCAGCATGTTGAGGAACGGGAACACCATGTCGCGCGCGCCCACCATCAACGGAATGAGGTAGTTGCCAAACCCGCCGAGAAACAGTGCGGTCAGCAGGTAGATCACCATGATCATGCCGTGCATGGTGACGAACTGGTAATAGCGGTTGGCGTCGATGAACGCAAAGTGCCCTGGAAAACCGAGCTGCAGGCGCATGAGGTTGGAGAGCGCCACGCCGACCAGCCCCACCACGATGGCGACGATCGTGTACTGGACGGCAATCACCTTGTGGTCCTGGCTCCAGACATAGCGGGTCCAGAAACCCTGCGGGCCGTGGTGAGCGGCATCATCGGCATAGGACATGCGTGTCTCCCCCTTGCATGACCATGGCACCCGGGGTGCACCCGGCGCGACGGTCGCTATTTCGATCCGGCCTGGGGCGCGCCGGCGGCGCCGGTGCCATGGGCGCGGATATAGGCGGTCAACGCCGCCACCTCGGCTTCCGTGACCGGCATCTTTGGCATCAGCGGTCCGAAGCCCCTGACCAGCCGCGCGTGCGGATCCTCGATCTCCCGCTTGATGAAGGCATCGTCGACGGTCGCCGTGGTGCCATCGGCAAAGGTCTCGGTCTTGCCGTACAGCCCCTTCCACGTCGGCCCCACACCCGGTGCGCCGTCGATGCTGTGGCAGCCGACGCAGCCCTTGCTCTGCGCAAGCGCGCGGCCCTGCTCGACAAGGTCGACCCCACCAACGGCGCCGGCGGCACCGCCCGCGCCCGCAGCCCCTGCCACACCAGCGACCGGCACGCTCGCGCGCGTCTGCGTCATCACAAAGCTCGACTGCTTCGCCAGCCAGGCGTCGAACGCGGCCGGCTCGTCCACCACCACGTGCCCGCGCATGTTGTAGTGGCCCACCCCACAGAGCTGCGCGCAGAGGATGTCGAAGCGGCCGACCTGCGTCGGCGTGAACCAGAACGAGGTCACCATGCCGGGCACCATGTTCATGCGCGCGCGGAACGGTGGCACATAGAAGTCGTGCAGCACATCCTTCGATCGCAGCAGGACCTTGACCGGCCGGTTGAGCGGCAGGTGGACCTCGGGCCCGACCACGATCAGGTCGTCCTGCCCGTTGGGATCGTCGGGATTCAGGCCGAGCGGATTGGTGCCGCTGACAAAGCGCGGATCGGTGGTGCCGAGCTCGCCACCGGGGCCGGGAAAGCGGAAGGCCCATTGCCATTGCTGACCCACCACTTCCATCACCATCGCCTCCTTGGGCGGTCGCACATAGTCGGCGTACACGAACAACCCCGGCGCGAGCAGTACGATGATGCCCACCGTGGTGAGTGCGGTCAGTCCCAGCTCGAGCCGGCGATTCTCGGGCGCGTAGTGCGCGCGATGGCCTTCGCGGTGGCGGTAGCGCCAGACGATATAGCCGACGAACAGGTTGATGACGACGAAGAAGATGCCGGTGATGACGAGGGTAATGGTCAGCGTGTCGTCCATCTGTTTCCAGTTGGACGCCAGCGGGGTCGCCCACCACGGGCTCAGGAAATGAAAGAGCACCGAAGCGACGACAAGGACCACGAGCGCAATGGCGATCGCCATATCCACCCTCCTCCGCACGGCAGGCGCCGCGAGGGATGCGCGAATCACGCAAGTGAGATAAGACTAGTCCATCGCGTCACGTCACTGCAAGGCGACATGCGGGGCAATGGATCTGCCGCGGTGCGCAACGCCACGCCCGGGCGCACCGGGCAAAAAAAGCGGACAGCCAGAACGCCGCTGTCCGCCTCTGTTCCGCACACCGCCCGTGTAGTGGCAAGGTACGCGGCAAAACTTTCATCCGGTCAGAAGCTGACCGGCTTCGCTACCGGTCCAGGTAGCAGTCCAGGTATCGATGCGGGCACCGGGTGCCGATATCAATGCACCACGTCGCGCGATTCGAGCTTCCAGTAGCACAGCCCGATTGCCATGCCGAACAGCAGATGGCCAAGCAGCGTATGCCAGCCGCGCGCCTCGATGAACCACGGAAACGCCTGTGTCATCACGAAGAAGTTGAAGCCATAGACCAGGATGCCGAATACCGCCCCCGCCAGCAGCGCCATGCCGATGCTGGAGTCGAGCTGAAACGGCGCCATGATGGCGGCCAGCACCATGCCGAGTATCGCGCCGAGCACGAAGTGGATGACGAGTGCGGTGGCAACGGTACCGATGCTGAACAACGAGGTCTGCAGCACGTCCTGCCCCATCACGATCGCCGCGATCATGCGCGTGGGCACCCACGGGTTCACGCCCGAAAGCATCGAGGCCCAGAACAGCTCCAGCACGATCAGGAATGCGCCCGCGGCCAGTCCCGAAACGGCGGCCGCGCGCCAGTCCGGCAAGCGGCGCACGTAGTGGTGCGAATGCATGTGAAGTTCCATGTCTGCCTCCGACTTCCAATGTCTGGTGCGTCCAGCATAGGACACGCGGGCCACGTAGGGGCCGGCATGCGGGGGCGATGCCACAGCGCGCAGCCCTCAGGAATCGTGCAAGGCACCTCGTGTGTGCCGGCTCAGGGACAACCCTGAGTCGGCCCGCCTTGTATTCGCCACACACGGCCTATACTGGAAGTACAAGACGCAAGACAGGAGACCGCCATGTTTCACCTCCAGGCGCATGATCTTGTATTCCTGGTCCCCATGGCCCTCGTCGGATTGCTGGCGATGGGTGCGGTTCCGGTGGCCGCCAAGGCGCTGCGCGTCAGTTGCCGCTGCGCTGGCGTGATCATCGGATTCGTATTGGGCGTACTGGTACTCGAGGCATTGCCGCTACTGATATAGCGGGCGTCATCGCGAAAGGCGCGGCCGCTCCGTGAGCAGGAGGCCGCATGTCGCTCGACTGGATCGCCGCCTTGCTGGCGGTGCTGCTGGTCGCTACCGTGGCGACCGCATTCTGGCGCTGCAGTCATCCATGCCGCATGCGCTACCGGCGCTGTGCGCGCCAGCGCAGGCATCTGGGCAGGGCGCGCGTGCATCCGCGGCCGCAGGCGCGGCACTGATTGCACCACCTGCGCCGACGCGCCTGAACGTTAGAGCATTTGAAACAGGCGTCCCGGAACGGTGGGATGCCTCAGATCTCGATCATCGCGAAATCTTCCTTGCCGACGTCGCACTCGGGGCAACGCCAGTCGGCGGGAATCTCCTCCCAACGCGTGCCCGGGGCAATGCCGTCGTCGGGCCACCCCTGCTCCTCGTCATACACCCAACCGCAAATCACGCAAACCCAGGTCTTGTAGGCGACGGCTTCCTGCTGCAAAACGCTCTCCGTGGAATCGAATGGAAACGGGCCGCATGATACCGCGCCAGCGGTTGCGGCCCGTGCGTCCTGCCGTTATTGCCGGATGGAGAAGTCCACGCGATTGGGCCCGCCCTTGTCCTTGATGCCTTCCGCGGTCAACTTCGGGGCGGTGAGGAAGAGCCTGGAATCGGGTACCTTGCCTTCGCGCTCCAGTGCCTGCTTGACGGCGAGCGCGCGCTGGTCCGCCAGCTGGCGCAGTTCGGCATCGGTGACGGGGGCATGTTCGAGCAGCAGCTTTTCCATCTCCGCCGTCGGCAGCGACTTGGTCAGGCCGATCAGGTTGCGCGGCTTCTTGAAGGACTCGCGCCGGTACACCGCCTCGAGGTACTTCGGATATTCCTGCGGCGATACCGTGACCTTCGCGCCCTGCTCGCCGCCTTCGCCCTCGTCGGCCTGGCCACCGGCGCGCGCGCTGCGGCGCAGCTCGCGCTCCTTCTGCTCCGCCACACGCTGGTCCAGCCACACGCGGCGCGCGCCGTCGGCATCGGTGGCGGGATCGATACGCCCGCTGATCTCCAGCCGCAGCGCGGGCCGGTCGTTGAGCGCCTTGGCGACCGTCGCCACCTTCTCGCGCGCGGCCGGCGAGAGCGTGGCGCTGCCGGGCGCAAACTCGATATAGCCAAGCTCGTCGCCACCACCGCCAAAGGCCGAAGCGATCAACGAGAACGGTGACGTGATGGCCTTGGTCAGCAGGTTGACGATCACGCGCACGATCACACCGCCGATGCTGAACTCGGGGTCGGACAGCGAACCCGACACCGGCAGGTTCACATCGATCACGCCATTGCGGTCCTTGAGCAGCGATACCGCGAGCAGGACCGGCAGCTTGGTGGCGTCGGGACTGTCGACGCGCTCGCCGAAGGTCAGCTGGTCCAGATAGAGGTGATTGCGCGCGTCGAGCTTGCCGTTCTCGATCTTGTAGGCCACGTCGACGGTCAGCTTGCCCTTGGTGATGGGATAGCCGGCGTACTTGGCGGCGTAGGGTGTCAGCCGCGTCAGCTCGACCCCCGCGGCCTTGGCGGCGATATCGAGATAGAGCTGCTCGCCAAGCGGATTGAGCTTGCCGCTGATGCTGACCGGCGCATCGTCGTCGAGCCGGCCGTTCAATACGAGGTCGGCGGGAGTGGGGTCGCCCGACGACACCTTCGAGATCGAGCCCTTCATATCGGTCAGGTTGGCCGAGTAGTTGGGCCGGACGAAGAAGTCGGAGAAATTGATATTGCCCTTGTTGATGGTCACACCACCGAGCCGGATCTGCGGGGCCGGGCCGGCCGGCCTGCTCGCCTGAGCCGGCTGATTGGTCTGAGCGGATTGAGCGGGCGCTGCCGGAACCGATGCCGATGCCGCCGGCGCGGATGCGGGATTGGCCTGCGTCAGGCTCGTGGACGGTGCCGGCTGGCCCTGGGCGGTACCGCCCGCCATCACATCCTGAAGGTTGAGGCGGCCGTTCGCGTTAAGGATCACGCGCGCATAGAAGTCCGACAGCGACACATTGTTGATCCCCACCTTCAGCGGGCCCTTGCTGTCGTCCATGTCGAAGTCGATGCCCGACACCGCCAGCGTGCGCCAGCGCAGGAAGTCGTCGCCGCTGATGCGGTCCACGGTGCGCACATTGCCGGCCACCGCATTGCCGGTGAACTGCGCCACGATCGGCTTGCCGGCCGGCGCGAGGAAATTGACCTTGCCCTTGACGGTCACGGTGCCGCTGCGCAGCGCCGCGTTGAAGCGGTCGGACAGGTACGGCTGAAACGGCGCCATATCGAGCTGGCGCAGATCGAGCTGCACCTGCGCGCCGGGCGCGGCCGGCAGCAGGTTGCCCTCCACGCCGATCACGCCACGGCGACCGGACTCGGCATGCAGCCGGATCGGCACCGGCGCCGAAGCCAGCGGCCAGGTCACGGCGCCGCTGGTGAAGCCGATATTGCGATACTGGTGAATCACGGGCCGGCCACGGTTGGCGGGCGCGGGCTCGTAGTCGGCCAGGCGCGCCGCGCCGCCCTCGACGGCGATCTTGCCGACGCGGACCTTCCAGCCCGGCGGCGTGCCATTCGTCTTGCCGTTCGTCTTGCCGATCGCCGCACCATTCGCCGCACCATGCGCCCCACCGTGCTTCGCCGGGGCGCGCGCGGCACCGGTGGCGCCCTGCTCCTGCGCCGACTGCACGGCCCAGATGCGCGCCATTTCCAGCAGTTGCCCGCGATGATCGCGCGTGGCCGCGATCTGCGGCTGCACCAGCGACACCGCACTGGCGTCAAAGGTCTGCCGGGCCAGGTCGAGATTGATGTCCTCGACCACCAGCTTGTCGGCACGCACCAGCGGCAGGTTCGCGCCTTCCAGATCGGCCCCACGACGCTGCGCGACGGCGGCAGCGCGGCGCGTGCCATTGGCGGCCCTGCCCCCCACACCACGCTCCCCGCGGGCCTGCCGGCGCTGCGCGCGCGCCGGCGCCTCGGGCTCGGTGGCTTGCCGCGCCGCTTCGGTCGCACCGGCCTGAACGGCAGGCACGGCCGGCAGCGTGATCGGATCGCGTGTAGCGACGTACACCGGCGACAGCTCGAGCCGCGATTTCTGGAGCGCGAACTGGAACGTCGGCTGCTTCCATGCCATCGTGTAATGCAACTCGGCATTGATGCCGGTGTCGCCAAACTGGCTCTGCAGTGCGCGCGGCCACCAGGCGGCAAAGCCCTGGGGCCGCAGGCCGACGGTCTTCAGCGTACCGGCCAGCGTGCCCTGGCTGAGGCCGAGGGTGCCGGTATGTTCGAGCGTCTGCCCGTTGGCGATGGTGACCTTGGCGTCGAGCCGGGCAGGCTTGTCGCCGGTACTTGCGAGGTCGGCGATGTCGACATTGACCGGCCCGATCTCGAGCTTGCCCGGACCCGATGGCGCCAGTTCGTCCTGGAAGCCGAGCTTCGCATCCTTGAGCGCAATGCGATTGACGGCGTAACTCCACGGCACCTCGCCCGTGGCGGGGGCAGCGGGGGCCCCCGCTGCCGGCGCGGAAGCGGGCGCGGCTGCCGAAGCCGCCGGAGCCGAAGCCGCCGGCGCGACTTGCGCTGCCGAGGCACCGGAAGCCACGGCGGCGGTGGCCGCGGTCGTGGCCGCCGGCGCTGCCGGCGCCGGGGTCCCCTCCGGCAGGAACGCCGTGGCCAGGTTCAGCGACCCATCCCCCCGCCGCACGGCCTGCAGCACCAGCCCTTCCAGGTCGACGCTGCGCACGGTGGCGCGATGCGCGAGCGGCTCGACGCGGTCGAGGTCGACCGCAAGCCGGCTCGCCTTGACGAGCGGCGCGCCGCCATGGGTCACGATATCGGCATCGCGCAGCACGATGGTGCCGGACACGGTCAGGTCCTGCTTGTCCTTGTCCTGCCGGAAACCCACCGCCAGCCGCGTATCGACCAGGCCACCCTTGACCTCGGCATCCTTCAGCCGCGGCGCAAAGGCCATGTAGTGCGGCAGCTCCAGCCCGTCGAGATTGACGTTGAGCTGCGTCTCGCGCGTTTCCGCAAACGGCTGCGTGGTCCCCGCCAGCGAGAGCGGCGTGCCATTGATCCTGGCAAACAGCGTCGGCCGCGTATTGATGGCAACGTCGTGGGGCAAGTTGGAGAGAAACGGCAGCGTCAGCGTAAAGTTGTCGATCCGCTGCACCGTATCGCGCGGCTTGTCCTCATAAACCAACGTCGAATTGGTCACCGCGATATTGCTGACGGAGAAACGGGCCGGCTTGCTGTCCGCCGGTTTGGGCGGCTGCGCGGCAAAGCGCTGCTGCACATCGGCAAAGTTCATGCGGCCCTGGGCGTCGCGCACCACATGCACGGACAGTGCGTCGACATGAAGCCGGTCGACCACGGGCGCCAGATGCCAGACGGAGGCCAGCGAGGTATCGGCTTCGACCTTGCCCAGCGTGACCATCGGCGTCTTGCCGTCCGGCTCGTAGATGGTCAGCTGGTCGAGCGTGGCGGCAAGCTCGAAGGGCCTGACATGGGCCGCGCCCAGGGTGACCTTGCGCCCGAGCGCCTCGGTCGCCTGCTTTTCCACCAGGTATTTGATCAGCGGCGGTCCGCCAAAATAGCCGGCCAGCCCGAATACCGCCAGCGCGACCAAGATCCCGCCCACCACACGTAACGCCAGACGCCGGCGCGGCGTGGCCGTCGCCACACCCGTGGCGGCCTCGATGGATTCCTTGAATGCCATGTCTACCCAGAAGATGTGACCCCGCCGATATGCGTGCCGGCTGGTTGCCATGCCGGCTGGAAACCTCTCGTGCCAGTGTGCCCGGGATTTCACTTTTAAACATTATGGCAACGCATTATGGCAAGGCAAAGCGACAAATCCAAACATTGGGGCGTAAATAAAAGTTGCGGGGGGCCGTTCTGGTATCGTTACGCCTTTTGCGAAGTGTCATCCGCAAACCCCTGGCCCACCCCGCCACACCGAGTTTGCTTTCCGCGCGTCATCCCCGTGCCCCCCGCTTTCCACGTCATCCGTGTTGCGCGCTTCGCCTGTGAGTTCTTCCCTGCGAGTTTTTTCATGTCCACCTCCAGCAGCACTGTCGGGGCCTTGGGCGCGCGCGGCCAGGCCGCACGCCCGTTGACCGGGCAGGATTTCAAGACGCTCGCGCTGGCCGCCCTCGGCGGTGCGCTCGAGTTCTACGATTTCATCATCTTCGTTTTCTTCGCCACGGTCATCGGCCAGCTGTTCTTCCCGCCCTCGATGCCCGAGTGGCTCCGCCAGTTCCAGACCTTCGGCATCTTCGCGGCCGGCTACCTTGCCCGGCCGCTCGGCGGCATCATCATGGCGCACTTCGGCGACCTGCTCGGCCGCAAGAAGATGTTCACGCTCTCCATCCTGCTGATGTCGGTGCCCACGCTGGCCATGGGCCTGCTGCCGACGTATCACACCATCGGCCTGCTCGCCCCGCTCGCGCTGCTGCTGCTGCGCGTGCTGCAGGGCGCAGCCGTGGGTGGCGAGGTGCCGGGCGCCTGGGTGTTCGTCTCCGAGCACGTGCCACACCGTCACGTCGGCTATGCCTGCGGCACGCTGACCGCGGGCCTGACGGCCGGCATCCTGCTGGGTTCGCTGGTGGCAACGGGCATCAACTCGGTGTTCACGCCGACGGAACTGGCCGACTGGGCCTGGCGCGTGCCGTTTCTGCTGGGCGGCGTGTTCGGTATCGGCTCGATGTACCTGCGCCAGTGGCTGCACGAGACCCCGGTGTTCGCCGAACTCCAGCAGCGCAAGGCGCTGGCCGCCGAAATGCCGCTGAAGTCGGTGGTACGCGACCATCGCGGCGCGGTGGTGGTGTCGATGCTGCTGACGTGGATGCTGTCGGCCGGCATCGTGGTGGTGATCCTGATGACACCGACCTTCCTGCAGAAGATCTATGGCTTCGACGGCCGCACCGCACTGGTGGCCAACAGCGCCGCCACGCTGGCGCTCTCCGTCGGCTGCGTGGTGGCGGGTATCCTCGCCGACCGCTTCGGTCCGCGCCGTACCCTTTTCTGCGGCGGCCTGCTGCTGGCCGGCACCGCGTACCTGTTCTACACGACGGTCGGCACGCATCGCGAACTGCTGGTGCCGATGTACGCGCTGGCGGGCTTCATGGTCGGCTCGATCGGTGCCGTGCCGTACGTGCTGGTCAACGCATTCCCGGCTCAGGTCCGGTTCTCGGGGCTGTCGTTCTCGTATAACGTCGCTTACGCGATTTTCGGCGGGCTGACCCCGATGATCGTGACGCTGATGCTCAAGACCAACCCGCTGGCGCCGGCCCACTACGTGGTGGCGATCTGCCTGATGGGCGTCGTCACGGCCTTGTTCGTCAAGCAACGGGCCTGACCCGCGGCGGCCGCCCGCGGCTACTGACTGGCGCCGGCCGACCGACCCCCGGTTGGCCTCCACGGCCGTCCATCCGCATGCGATGGCACGGCCGGGTAGCCGCGCCGCGTGCCCCCGGCTCCGCCGGCTAGCGCCGGTGGTGGCGGAAAAACTCCCACATCATCGCGCTCGCGTCCGGGCCCGTTTCGCTGTGATAGCGAATCCGGCCATCGCCGCCGCTCCATGCGTGGCCCAGGCCCGCGACTTCCACCAGCTTTACCAGATCCCGGTTCCACCGGCCAAAGCGCGCCTCGCGAAAATCGCCGGGCGGTATGCTGGCCTCGTTGGCTGCCTCCGCGGTGATCGCCACGTCGTCGGCGTCCATCGCGGTCGCCACCGGCGAGGTCTTCGGCGGCATGCTCACGGCAATCCGGTCGCTCAGTCGGTTGTAGGCAAGGAATTGCCGCGCCAGCAGGCGGCCGTTGACCGGGTGCACGGCGTCGTCCGCCAGCCCATGCACCACGATGACGGGCATCTCGGGTCCGTCCGGCCTGGCGCCGGCAGCTTCCAGCAATTCCCGCGGCGCCGTCGCCGAGCCATGCTCCATCGCGCGCAGTCCCGCGCGCGGCGTGTTGGCGGCGCCGATCACCACGCCCGAATGCAGGCCGACGGCGGCCACTTTTTCCGGATAGCGCAGGGCGACCACGGCCGCCATGGCCGCGCCCGCAGACAGGCCGGCCAGGTAGATCTCACCGGCCCGCACATCCGGCCGGGCCGCCAGCTCGTCGATCAGCGCGGCCACCGCCTGCGCCTCGCGGCCGCCGTCCTCGGGGCCGAGGTCGAACCATTGCCAGCAACGCTGCACCGAACGGCGCAGCGGCTGCTGCGGATAGGCCACCATAAAGCCCTCGCGTTCGGCCAGCGCATTCATGCGCGTGCCATCCGCCAGTTCCTCGGGGGTCTGCCGACAGCCGTGGAGCATGACCACCACCGGCATCGGACCATGCAGGCGCGAGAGTGCGCGGGAAGGAATATAGAGACGATAGGAAAGCTGCGGCACCAGCTCCCCGGGCAGCGGTGCCAGCCCGAGGCGGTGCGATTCCCATTGCCCGGGCAGCGCGGCCGGGGCGCGGTCGCCGGCGGGCGGCACAGGCCGCAGCGGCGCGGTGGGCTGGAAGGCGTCGAAACGTCCCAGCCAGGACTTCATCTGCTTTGCGGCCCGGTGCTGCGCAAGGCTGATCTGACGCCATTGCGTTTCCCAGGCCGGGGACAGGCTTTTGGCCATATTGAGACTCCTGCTCTTCTGCGAACGGATCTCCTCCTATCTTTGTGCGATGCAGCATACCACAAGGCACCGTCACGGCCCGGCGCATTGTATGCATCACACAACATTAAAAAAAGCCCGCGCCGGATGGCAGCGGGCCACATACCTGTCACGCGGCGTGTGAACGCGAAGACGCCGCCCCCCTATCGATCCGCCACGCGCTGCCACCCCTCGGGGGAGAAGTGGCGCAGCGCCGCGGCGCGGGAGGCGGTGGAAGGACCGAGATCGCGCTCGTAAAAATTGCGGTCGGAGTCGATCAGGAAGGTCTTTACGCCGGTATCGCCATAGCGTGCCGGCCACGCCACAAACGCAAAGCGCGCTCCGGTACCGGCGCCGGGGGGCAACACGCGGAAGCGGTAGCCGTAGTACGCCTCGGCCGGTGGCGTGTCGGGGCCCATCATTAACGCGTCGGCGCCGAGCGGGCTCGCATCGGCCTCGCGATCGGCCGGCCAGTACAGCCCATCGGTGCGGCCGCGCGTGCTCACGATCCGTTTGGCATAACGCCCCTCGCCCATCCGATCGGCATACCGCTGCTGGGCATCGGAGAGCTGCAGCAGCGTGTCCATGGCGACCAGTTCGTTGCGGCCGATGCGGCGGTTGCGCACCTCCCGCCGGCCGGCGTCGATGTCGAAGCGCCACCCCGTGGCCTGCCGGACCAGCGGCGCCGGGAAGGTCCAGCCGGAATCGCCTACCGCCACGCTCGTCACGCTGTCCGTCACCGGCTCCACGGCATGGTGGGCATGCCACGCGGCCAGGAAATCGTAGATATCGTCCTGCGTAATGCCTTCCGGCGGCAACAGCAGCTGATAGCGTGGGCCCAGCACGCGTCGCAGCGCATCGGTGTCACTGCGCGCCACCGCATCGCCCAGCGCTTCCGCCGCGGCCTCCGGCGTGGCATAGGCCTGCTGCGCGTGCGTCGGCCCGACGACGGTCAGCATGGCGGCCGCCAGCAGCGCGCGCGCGACCATGAAAAGAGAAACCCGCATGACTATCTCCGCCCGTGACCCATGTGACCGCCGCCACCGGCCGGCCGCTCGAATCCACCCCCGCCCTGGCGCTCGCCTCCCCCGCCCGCGGGACGCTGCGACGCAGCGCGACCGCCGCCTTGTATGCCGCCGCCCTGTATGCCGCCCTGTATGCCGCCCTGCACGCCGCCCAGCGAGCTGCTGGTTCGCTGCAGCCCCTCGCCCTGAGCGCCGCGCGCCGATTGCTGCCGTGCCCGCTCGCCATTGCCGGCGTCGCGCAACGCGTTGCTGCGGTTGGCATCGAGCGAGCGGTTGCGCGCATCGGCATGATCCGCGCGCTGCCGATCCTGACCGGCCGGACGCGGATTCGCCGCGCCGCCGCCATGGCCTGCAATCGACTGCCCGGTATGCCCCTGGAACGATTGCGCAGCCCGCTCGCGCGCGGCCTCGCGCGACCCCGACTGGGCCTGCACGCCACCGCCACCCGCACCCAGGCGTGCACTGCCCACCTGCTGCTGGCCCGCGCCACCCTGACCCGGCCGTGGCGTGCCGGCGGTTTGCATGGCCGTCGCACGGTTGGCCAGGCCCTGCTGGCGTTGCGCATCGAAACGGTTGGCAACATTCGGATTGGCGTACGGCACGCTGCCGCGGTTGGCGGGATTGTGCTGCCAGTTCACGTTGGCACGATTGACGTCAAGGCGCTGGTTGACGTTGATGTTGTTGTAGCGGTTGACGTTGATATTGACGTCGTGCGAACCCCAGTTGAAGCCGCCCCACAGCGAATTGACCGCGGCCACGCCAAGCCCGAAGCCGATCCCCGCCACCAGCGAGGTGGCGAACACCGACCCCGGCGGGGGCGGATAGTACGCCGGCGGATAAGCCGGATACGGCCAGGCGCCGTAGACGACAGTTGGGTTGTAAGTCGGCACATAAACCACCTGGGGCGTGGCGGGTTCGATCTGCACGATGGTCGTGCCGCCGCTTTGCTGGGTTACCACCTTCTGCTGCGCATTGCTCTTGAGCGAGCCCGCCTTCTGCGCCTGCACGCGCAGGCGCTGCACGGCGTCCATGACGTCGTCAGGCTGGGCCAGGAACGCATCGCCCATGGACTGCACCCACGTGGGCTCTCGCCCCATCATGTCCATGACCGACGGAAAGGCCACGAGCGACTGCACGCTCGGATCCCATGACTGGCCCTGCACCGCCTTGGTGGCGGCATCGCCGGACAGGCCAGGGTTCGCCTTCGACCATTGCGCGGCCGCGGCCACATCGGCCGGATAGGTCGACGCCATCAACACCTGCGACAGCAGCGCGTCCGGATAGAGCGCCACCGGCGCGAGCAACTGGTCGAGCTGGGCCTTGTCGAGGCGGGCCTGTGCCGCCGCCCACGGCGACGTGGCCAACAGCACGAGCCCGACCCACCATACGAGGAAATATCGCAAGCGGTACATCTGAACTCTCCGGGTGCAGGCGCCGTACGCTCCGGCGACTCGCGGCATGATGGGATCACGCGGCACCATCGGCGGCCACCGCGCAACGGCTATCTCTTTTCCTGTGCACACTCCTGTCGATAAGCCTCTTCAAGGCGCTTGCGCTCCGGCGCGCGTTCGAGCGTGCTGTATTGACGTCCGTCGGCCGTGGTCACCTGGCCGCTGCCCTGCGACCATTGCGGCCCGGCCGGCAGGGCATTGATCCGGTCGAGCAGTTGCAGGCAATGCTGCCGTTGCGAGGCCGGCAGCGTGCCCGCCTCGCCTTCCACCGTCGCCGTAGCCGGGTCCAGCATGCGTGGCGGCGGCGGCAGATTTGCCGGCGGCGGCGGCTCGAGCTCGGCCGCCCAGCCATTGGTCATCGTCAGCGCACCAGCCAGCATGGCGCCTGCCATTCCCCTTGCCCCCGCTTTGAACATCTTCCTCAAGTCAAACTCCAGATACGGCGCGCGGCGCCGTCGGTTCACGATCGCGGGCCGCTAGGAATTCTTGTTATTACCATTGCGGCCGCCCCGGTTGCGCAGCAGTTCCAGCTTGAGCAACGCGTCCGCGAGCATACTCTTGAGTCGCGCGTTCTCTTCCTCGAGCTGGCGCAATTTGCGGTTATCCGGCGCGTCGGCCTGCCCGGGCAGGCCATAGCGCGCGCGCCAGCCATAGAACGAAGCATCGCTGAAGCCATAGCGCGCGCACAGCTCCCGCACCGGCACGCCGTTGGCGGCCTCGGCCAGATACATGCGGATCTGCTCTTCGGAATAACGTCTGTTCACGCATCGCCTCCGCTCGCCCACGGCTGATTAGACCGGACTCGCATCCTGCCTTGCGGTACGTTAATCCAACGCACGCGCGAAAAGCAATTCAGTGTCTTCGCGCGCCGAGTTAAGCAATTTGATGGGGTGGTCGCCGCGTCGGTGCGCCCGTCCGTCCGCGCGGGACCGGCATCGTCGAACGCAGAGAACGCATGACCGACGGGGCATCGCGGCCGTCCTGCGAGCGTCCCACGAGCGACCTGCGAGCGATCTGCGAGCGACCTGCGAGCGATCTGCGAGCGACCTGTGAGCGGCTTCGGCGGCCGGCATTGCCGCGGGTATCGCGTGCCCACATCGATGACCGGGACCGATGATCAAATTTTGCCAACCAAATTGGAAAAATTAAGATTCCATCCTCTGTTTGCGCAATCTGTTAAGGCACCATCGGTATGTCACAAAATCGTACAGGCGGCGCTTCAAAAATCGCTGCCCAGTCTGGAAACGCGCATGTCTATTGGGTTGCAGCAATGTCATCATGTCCAAACAAAGCAGCCTTTCCAAGTGTTTCAATTGTGATAAATCACGCCGCCTTCCTAGTAAGTTTCAAAAGATTGTATTAAGATGCCTCGGCATCAACTAAATTTACAAGCGCCTTCAAGGATACGAATTTGCAGGCATCGGCGACACGCGTTGAAGCGGTATGTCATTGATGCGAATGATGCGGATTTTTATCCCGGAAAGGCAGCGTGCGGCGGCGGTATGTCGCACGCGTCCCGGGCCTGAAGACAGTGCAGCGTCTGCCCGCCCGCATCGCCCCGTTCAGCGGCCGCAAGGCCCTTCGACAGGTGGCGTTGCGGCAGGTGTGAATCTTTTTGTCTTCTGAATTAGCCCGGACGAATCCCGACGTTTCCGTTCCGTGCCCTCAGACAAACGACGCTTCGATTTTTGAGGCGCGATTCGATACTTCCTGCCCGCGGTCCTCCGCATGCATGTTCGTTCGATTCGCTCATGTTGCCCCCATAACCATAACAACAGGAAACAACAACCATGGACCGGGAGAAGCCAGCATGCGGCACGTCAGCACCAAGCTATTGCACGTCTTCGTCCTCCTGATGGAGTATCGCGACCTCAATGCGGTCGCAGCCTGCATCCAGGGCCGTGTGCCCACCGTGGCCTATGGCCTGGCGCGATTGCGGGAAATCACCGGCGATGCGCTGTTCGTCAAGCGCAACGGCACGCTTGAACCCACCCCGCACGCGCTACGGCTAGAGCACACCGCGCGGCAGATTCTTGCAAAATGGAATCAGCTGGTGCGACCGCATGATCCTGCCGCACAGCGGCATGGCCAGGGCCGGCGCATCTCGATCGGGTTTTCTTCGTCGATTGGCGATCCGGTGATTACCGAGATCATCACCACGTTATGCGAGCAGTTTCCGCGCGACAGCTTTATCACGCGCCCGGTGATCGCCGATGCCACGCTGGTGAGCCGGCTCGAGTCAGGCGAACTCGACTGTGCGTTCGTCGTCGATGGCACGCAGATTCCCGAGGGCGTGATCCCGCATAGCTTGCTGGCCACGCCGCGGCGGCTGGTGAGCGCATCCCGCGCGGATGGCAATGACGATGCCGAGAGCGACTGGATCCTGCTGCAGGAAGACTGCGAAGCCGGCAGTCCGCTGCGCACCTTCCTTGCCCGCCAGGCGAATACGCCCGGGCATCGTGAAACCGTGGTCCCGTCGTGGCATACGCAGATCACCCTGCTGCATGCGACCGGTGGCGTCTGCCCGGTGCTCGACTTCAACGTGCCGCTGGTCACGCGCGACCGCAAGACGCGCCTGCTGGCACCGCCGGCGAACTTCCCGGGCTGGGCCGCGCTGCATTTCTGGATGCCCGAGCACACGCCGGACCGCGCCGCCATGCGCGACGTGATGGACGTTGGCGCGGCCGTCCTGCGCGATCCCCTCAGAGCCATCGACAACCGCCGCCACGCGCGGTCCGGCAACCAGGCCGAAAGCCCGCGCGTGGCGGCCTGACGCGCGGCGGCGCTCGCTTCGGCGTTCGCCGCCGCCGATTTTCCCCTGCTTCACGCCGTGCGCCCTCCCTGGCTCGCGCGCTGCCTCCCTGATCGCCGCGGACTGCGGCACCGCCTCTTCCTTCCAGCGTGCCCCCACGCGCCCTCATTCTCATTCCCAGCACGTAATGCCAAAAATTGGCATGCATTTTGCGAATCGTCTCACTCCCATGACAAAGACCCAGCAGTATTCTCGCCGGGCACTGCCGTGCTCCGTACTGTCTCCCGTTTAGTGGCGGGCACGCGCATGCGCGCAGTTGTTGCGACGTTGGCGCCGCGCGTCCCCCCCGGTCGTGCGGCGCGCTTTTTTAACGCTCGCGGGCATCGCGCCGGAAGAACGCGTAGAGGAGCCACCCGGATGTCATTGAGGATATTGCTGGCCGATGACCACCCCGTCATCACGGCGGCGATCAGCGCCAGGCTGCAGACGCAGACTGGCTGGGAGGTATGCGGGGAGGTCAACAGCGCCACCGACCTGCAGCATCAGGTCGACCTGCTGGTGCCGGACGTGGTCGTCACCGACTACCACATGCCGGGGCCCGCCGCGCTCGACGGTGCGCGCCTGCTCATGGCGTTGCGACGACGGCATCCCACCGTGGCCATCGTCGTGCTGACCATGATCACCAATCCGCTGGTGCTGCGCGCCATCCTCGACGCGCGCGTGCACGGGTTGCTGCTCAAGGACTGCCCGCTGTCGGAGGTGGTCATCGCCATCGCGCGGGCGCAGCGCGGCTTTACCTATATCGGCAAGTCGGCCTTGCGCGCGCTGGCGCCGACCGACCTGCGCACGATGCTGCCGTACGGCCTGAACGGCATCCAGCGGTTGTCCACGCGCGAAATGGAGGTCCTGCGCCTGTATCTGACGGGACGCACCGTGACCGAGATCGCCAGCACGCTGTGCCGCAGCGTCAAGACCATCAGCCGGCAGAAGAACTGCGCCATGAGCAAGCTCGGCGTCAGCAACGACCGCGAGCTGTTCGAATGCGCGGCGTTGCAGGGTATGGTGTTGCCGCGCGGGCAATGACCGGAGCGCGATGTCATGACGGCATTGCCGGTTCCCCCCTGACCCTGGCCGCCTGCGCAGGCCGCAGCCGCCCTCGTCCTGATTGCCGAATCGCTATAATCAGGCGCCCGCATGGTGGCGCCGCCATGCTCCGTGCTTATCGACATGCCCGCCCACCATCTCAATGCCCCCGGCAGCGCCACTGCCAGCGCCACTGCCAGCGTCCCCGCCAGCGCTCAACACGATGGCTCTGCCGCGGTGCGCGGCGTACCCGCGATGATGATCGCCGCGTCGGCATCCGGCCAGGGCAAGACCACCATTACCGCCGCGCTGGCGCGACTGCATGCCCGGCAAGGCCGCGCCGTGCGCGTTTTCAAGTCCGGCCCCGATTTTCTCGATCCCACCTGGCTGGCCGCGGCCAGCGGTGCACCGGTGCATTCGCTCGACCTGTGGATGACCGGTATCGACGACGCCCGCCTGCGGCTTGCACAGGCGGCGCGCAGCGCGGACGTGATCCTGGTGGAAGGCGTAATGGGCCTGTACGACGGCGACCCCAGCAGCGCCGATATCGCGCGCCGCTTTGGCCTGCCGGTGCTGACGGTGATCCAGGCCGGCGCCATGGCGCAGACGTTTGGCGCGTTGGCCTATGGGCTGGCCAACTATGGCGAGCCCTTTGCATCCATGCGCGTGCTTGCCAACAGCGTGGGCTCGCCGCGCCATGCCGACATGCTGCGAGCGAGTCTGCGTGGCAATATCGAATGGGCCGGAGCACTCGCGCGCGATGCATCGGTGGCGCTGCCCGAGCGTCACCTCGGCCTCTACAGCGCCAATGAACTGCCGGACCTGATGGCGCGCCTGGATCGACTGGCCGATCTGCTCGAACCCTTGCCGGCCGCGCAGTTGCCACCGTCCGTCCGGTTCGAGGACATGTCGCCGCCTCCGCCGTTACCGCAAACGCTGGCCGGCAAGACCATCGCCGTGGCCTGCGACGATGCGTTCCGCTTTATCTATCCGGCCAATGTCGACACGCTGGAAGCGCTGGGCGCGCGCGTGGCATTGTTCTCGCCGCTGCGCGACGCGGACCTGCCGCCGTGCGACGCGGTGTGGCTGCCGGGCGGCTATCCCGAACTCCATGCGGCCGCGCTGGCCGCCAATGCATCGATGAAGGAGGCGTTGCGCCGTGCCCGCGCCAGCGGGTTGCCGATGCTGGCCGAATGTGGCGGCATGATGGCACTGTTCGAGACGCTGGTCGACAAGAACGGCGAGGCGCACCCGATGGCCGGCGTATTGCCCGGCACGGTTCGCATGCAACGCCGCCTGGCCGCACTGGGGCACCAGGCGGTATCGATCCCGTGGCTCGACAACGCCACCGTGCGCGGCCATACCTTCCACTACTCGCAGACGGAGACCACGCTCCTGCCCGCCACGCGCGCGACGTCTCCGCGCGACGGCAAACCCGGCGAGGCCGTCTATCGCGTGGGCGCACTCACCGCGTCATATGTGCACCTCTACTTTCCGTCCAACCCCGCCGCGGTGGCCGCGCTGTTCAGCGCCTAGGCGGGACGAAAGTTGGAGCGGACGTACGCGAGGCGAAAACCCGCGCGACAGAAATTGCGATAAGACGAATATCCGGTTGCCGTCTCGGCGGGCGGATTGCCGGTTTCCGCGCCGAACGCCGTGATGCCCGCCGCGAGACCGTCGGCGATGCGCGCGGCAATCAGCGCCGATTGCGCGCCGCGTCGCCGGTATCCAGGCAGCGTGGTATCGACGCCAAGCCAGCCTCGATCCCCATCCTGGAACAACGCCGCCGCCGCGACCGGGATACTGCCTTCGCAGGCGAGATAGGTGCGCCAGCGCGGACGTTGCACGAGCGCGGCAAACCACGTCGCGCAGTGCGCGGGCAAGCCGTAGCCGGCCTGCACCACGCGCCCGAATGCATCGGCTTGCCCCGCCTCGACCGCGCGCACCGTCATGTCGGTGGCGACCGCTACGGGTGGCGCCGCGCCCCGCGTGAACTTGGCCCAGCCGGTGCCGGTGGGACGCAACTGCCGGTCCGCGAGCCAATCGCGCAGGGCCGGGTCTGCCAGGGTCGCCGGCGGACATTGCACAGCCCATGCCTCGCCGTGTTCGCTGAGCCAGGCCACCGCCGCGTCGAGCGCCGGGACGGGAGTTGTCATGTCCGCGCTGATATTGAGCGCGCGATTGAACTCCGTCGACGGCAGCCCACGGCAGGCGAGCAGCGCGATCGCCCCCTCCCGCCGATGATGCACGCCATGTCGCTGCACGTACGCCGCCGGCGCGGCGGCGTACATATCCAGCCATGCCTCGGCTTCGAGGCGTTCGATACATCGACCTTCAGGGGACGCGGACTCGCTCATGATCGGCTCAACAAACAGAAACCGGAGAACGGTACCGCAGCGCGGACATGTCAGGGGCGCGGCGGGCGCCTGCCTGGCACCGCCGCCGTGCCTTTAGACAAGGAGCGCGGAAATGGGGGCACATCGCGCGGCCCCGGATGGCCCGGGCACCGAGGCGCCCAGGTACCAGGGCGCTGTAGCGTTACAACGCCGTGGCGGTGCGGCGGTGTGGCGGTGTGGCGAGATCGCTGCCGTACGGCGGTGTGGCGGTGTGGCGGTGTGGCGGTGTGGCGCAAGGTCCGGACACTACCCTCTGGCGCCGCGATTCAGGCAGCGTTCTGCTCTGCCTGGGTTCGCGCCACGGCCTCGGCGATGCCGGCCTCGAGTTCGCCGAGCCCCTTCGACAGGTTGTGCATGGTGGTCTCGGACACATTGGCCAGCACGTCTTCAAGAAACGCCGCGCGACGCGGCAGCGCTTCTTCCACCACCTCGCGGCCGAGCGGTGACAGCGTGACGTTGGTCATGCGGTTGTCGCGCTCGCTGGTGGCGCGCTCGACCCAGCCCAGTTCCTGCAAGGCCTTGAGCTGGCGCGTCAGCGCGCCCGGGTCCATGCCGACCCGGTCGGCCAGCGGCTTCTGCGCAATCGCGCCATCGTTGCCGTACAACGCGTACAGGATGCGCCAGCGCGGCATGGGAAGACCGATGCGCGCCTCGAAAGCCGCGGCCCACGCACGGTAAGTGCGTCCGAATTGCTGCAGTACGGCCAGGCTTTGTCGCTCCAGTTCCACTCCATTCTCCAGTCGGCCGTCCGGTCCGGACGGCTTGTCACTCGGTGGCCATCGCCGGCTCTTGCACACGCACGAGCTTGACGGGCGGCACCCGGCGCGCACGCCAGATCCCGATCAGGGCCACCACGGCGGCCATCGCCAGGCCCAGGTGGATCGCACCGACCAGCGAAAGCCGCGCCTGCTCGAGCAGTTGGACACCATTGTGCCCTGCCTCGTGCAGTTGAGTCAGCAATACCCCTTGCGCGGCCTTGTCGATCAGGATCTGCGGGTCCGACATGCGCGCGACCCATTGCGTGGCACCCGCCGAGGTCAGCGCCTGTTCCACGCCGCCCGTATAGCTGCGTGTCACCAGCGTGCCCACCAGCGCAGTACCGATCATGCCACCGACCATACGCAGCGACTGCAACATCGCGGTGGCAATACCGAGATGCGAGCGGCCCGCGGTCTGCTGCGCAAACACCGTCAGGTTCGGCATGATAAAGCCCAGGCCGAGACCGCCAAACAGCATGATCGCCAGCAACAGGTTATGGTGCATGCTGCGTGTAGCCTGTGTCAGGCCCAGGCACGCGATCGCAAGCAGGGCAAAACCCGCGTACAGCATGCTATTCGGCAACGGAATACGGGTGATGATACGGCCGTTCAGGATACTGCCGACCGTAATGCAAACCACCAGCGGCGTGACCAGAATGCCCGCTTCCTTCGGCGAATAACCGAAGCCTCCCTGAAACAGCAGCGGCGCGTACAGCAGGATCGAGAACATCGTAAAGCCCGCCAGCACCGCCAGCAGGAACAACGGGGCCAGGCCCGGATTGCGGAACATGTCAAGCGGGAGGATCGGGTTGGGCGACCGCAGCGACCAGCGCCATAGCGCGACAAAGGTCAAGATCGAGAGCACCAGCAGTCCGATTGTCACCAGGTCCACGCCACGTTCGGGCAACCACTCCACCGACAACTGCAACGTGCCCAGGCCGATGGCGATGAGCAGCGCGCCAATCCAGTCCACGCGTGTGGAGCCGGCATGCTGGTGCTGACGCAGATGGGGCAGGTAGCGCCATACGAACACGAGGCCCAGCAAGCCGACCGGCAGGTTCACATAGAACACGGCGCGCCAGCCATACCACTCGGTGAGAAAACCGCCGAGCGAAGGCCCCACCGCGTTGGCCAGGCCGAACGCGGTACTCAGGATGACCTGCCAGCGCAGGCGCACGTGCGAATCGGGAAACAGATCGGGGATACAGGCGAATGCGGTACCGACGAGCATGCCGCCGCCAATGCCCTGCAACGCGCGTGCTATCACCAGGAACGGCATGCTGGTCGCCATGCCGCACAACGCCGACGCGGCGACGAAGACGATGATCGACGCCAGCACGAATGGCTTGCGCCCATAGTAATCGCCCAACCGACCGAAAATCGGCACGGTGATCACCGACGTCAGCAGATAGGCAGTCGCCACCCAGGCGTAATACTCGAACCCCTGCAGTTCCGCCACCACGGTCGGCAGCGCGGTACCCACCACGGTCTGGTCCAGCGCCACCAGCATGACGACAAACCCGACGCCCAGCATCGCCAGCAGGGATTCGCGGAACGGCAGCACCTGCCCCGCCCGTACGGGTGCAGCGCTCTGCCCTTCGCGTGACTCGGAAGCCATTTTGTTGCCCGATCAATAGTTGTAATGTCAATGATTATAGGACGAAGATCGGGGTTTTGCAGCGGTGATTGCTACGAGACCGCATAGTAACGGACCGAAACAACATGCCCCGGCGAATCGTCGGTGTTTCGATTGTGTGCTTCCTAAACTTGTCCTGCCAGCGCTGGATATATTCACTTGGAAGCCCGGTCTATTGACCGCGTAGGCTTTCTTCGTCCATCTGGAGAATTTGATGAAAAAATCCGTTGTACTACACGTCGTGGAAGGCTCGCAGGCAACCCAGCGCAGTTCCGCGGTAAAGGTACCCAAGGACAGCGTTCGCAAAGACGACGTAACGTGGTCCGCCACGCGCAAGATGCGTCTGCCTCACAAGGTGGGCCTGCCACTGGGCTCCGGCGGCGGTGGCGACAGCGGCTGCGGTTCCTGAAGCGTGTTGTCTTTGTCCAAATCCCTCGTTTCTGGCGAAACGAGGGATTTGTCTTTTTAGTCGACCAGATTCCTGTTGTGGTGTCGTTCCGGACCGCCACCGGGAAATACCGATAGATGGCATTGAGCAACCGTTCCCCCACACTGGCGTCGGTCAGTAGCAATGAAGCCCCGTGGTATTGCCCGGCCTTGGCCGGGCCGACCATCGTCGACAACGAGACGCTTGAGATCAGATTGCCTTCGGGCACGCTTTCAGTGCAGGCACCCCCGGCCTACCTGCAGGCGCTCGTCGCCCTGTGCGACGGCACGCGGCCGACCGCCCAGGTGCTCGCGGAACTCCCGGAGACGATCGATCGCGACAAGTTTGCGGAATTTCTCGCGTTCCTGACCGAATCGGAAGCGATCGTCGACGGCAACCTGCTGACCGCACAGGCGCTGCACTTTGGCCGCCAACTGGCGCCATTCGGGGAATCCGCGCCGCAGGCGGTCATTGATGCCATCTCGCGCCGCTTCGCGGCAGCCGGAGCGCTTGTGCCGTCGGAGGACGACGAGGTGGTGGAGGACGCGCCCTGGATGCGGGCACTGAATGCCCGGATCTCCAGCTACACGTTCGACGAGCGTCGGCCAGTCACCGTGCGCCAATTGAGCGCGTGGCTATGGTCGCTCTGCGGCATTGTCGAGCTGACGCATCCGCGCATTGGCGCCCAGGTGCCGCGCCGGACCGTCGCCTCGGCGGGCGCGCTTTACACGATCGAAGCGTGGCTGGTCTTGCAGCATCAGGTCGGACGCTACGCGCCCGGGCTATATCGCGTGCGTTATCCCGGCCCGCGCCGCGTCGCCCTGGACAAGCTCGGCGATCGCCATGACCTACTGCCGCGCATGTTCGCGCAGCCGTGGCAGACGCGGTATGCCACTGGCGCCCTCATTCTGACCGGCGACGTGCCGCTCGCGGCGACAAAATACCGGAACCGTTCGGTCCAATATCTGTTCTCCGAGGCTGGCGCGGCCTTTCAGAATGCGGGGTTAGCCGCCACGGAGCTAGGCCTCGGCATGGCGCAGCTCGGGTGCTACCACGAGTCGACCATCGAGGCCGCCTTCAACCCCGACGCGAAGACGATTCTGGGCACGGCGGTTTTCGGCACGGCGCCGACGCAGGAACAGCTCGGTCTCGCGCGTGCCTCCCCGGCTTTCGACTTCAGCTGGCCGGCGACCGACGCGCTGCGCTACGCCATGCCCGGACACCTCGCATGCGCGCGGCTGAAGCGCGATACCGCCGGGGACTACGCCTGGGGTGTGGATGCCGATCCGCGACGCGCGACTACCAAAGCCCTTGCCGAAACCATCGAGCGCCTTGGATGGCAATCGCCCGCCACGCTGCAATTGACAACGGCCACTTCGCTGGGCAACGTCTGCGACGTATCCACCCTGACTGGCTACAGCGCCGGCCAGTATGCCGATCCCGAATTCCCGTTCGTACCCTTCGCGCCCACGCGTGAATACTGGTGGGCCAGCGGCGTCGACGTCGCCAGCGGCAATTCAGTGCACGTGCCCGCAGACCTCGTCTACAGCCATGCGGGACTCGTCGCTTCAGGACACGCAAGCAACACGCCGCTGACGTGGTCCACGACGTCCGGATGCGCGGCCGCTACTTCGCTCAGCGTCGGCATCGAGCGTGCCTTGCTGGAACTGGTGGAGCGAGACGCCTTCATGCGTCATTGGCTCGCCCAGCGTGCCGGCACGGTGGTTGCGCCCGGCAGTATTCCCGGCCACCTGCGCGCCCGGGTCCGGCTGATGGAAGATGCCGGCTGCCGCGTTTGCCTTCAGTGGCTGCCGTCGCCTTGGGGCGCGGTGATACTGGCAACTGCAAGTCACGACGAGGCCGGATTCACCACACTCGGCGCCGCGGCCGCCCCGCATCCCGAGGAGGCGCTGGAACGGGCGATCTGCGAGCTGGAATCACGGATCTTCGTCTGGCTCAACGGCCTCGCCACGTTCGAGCCCATCACCCCGGATGCGGTGCGCACGCCGACGCACCATTTCGTGCTTTATACCCAGCGCAACTGGTACCGGCATGCCGAAGCGTTTCTGATGGCCCAGACTGGCGAGCCCGCCAGCTTTAGCGCGCTGGCGTCGCAAATAGCAACGCCATTGACGGCCCTCGCCTCCCGCATGGCCGCGCGGGGCCTTGCGCCCTTCTATGTCGATATCACGCCCTCCCAAAATGCCATCGACCAGGGGCGAACCCCGCTGAGGGTCGTCCGCGCGTTTATCCCCACGCTCGTGCCGCTGAGCTTCGGTTCGCGGCTGGAGCCGCATGGGCTGGTCGATCACATCCATCCCGACGCACGTTTTCCGCATCCTTTTCCCTAAAGCTCCGACGCCATGTTCTATCATCGTCGCCTGTTGAACCACTTCATGCATATCAATGAGTGGCTGGCAAAGAACAACGCCACCGCCGATCTCGATATGCGCACGTTCGAAGTCCGCGTCAGCGCCAATGCGCGACAGATCCGGCTTTATCCGCAATTCCTCTTCGAAACCGAGCAGTCGCTGGCCTATACGCATGCATTGACGCCCAACGTCAACGGCTTTATCGGCTGGCTACCGTATCGCGCACGCCGCTGGCCGATGTCCACCAACAAGCTGCTGTTCAAACGGCATATCGAGCGCGCGGGAAAACGGACGCCGCAGTTCTGGCTGCGCGCCGAGGACGGCCCTACCGATGTCATCATCAAGCCGGCGGTTGGCAGTTTTGGCAGCGGCCAGCGTGGACCCTTCCGTACCATCGACCCGTCCAATCCCGATCACGCGCTGCGCACCGACGGCGAGTTCTACGAACGTTTCCGCACCGGCACGGTTCTGAAAGCCTGGTACTGGAACGAGCGCCCGATCTGTGTGGAACTACGTCCGATGCTCGAGATCACGGGCGACGGCGTCGCCACGATCGAAGCGCTGGTCCCGCAGACGTATCCGCTGGAAGGCAGGGCCGCGCAACGCTTCGCCGAACGCCGCGAGGCGATTACCACCTTGCTGGCATTCCAGGGCCGCGCTTGGTCCGACGTGCTTCCGTCCGGTGAAACGATTCAGATCGATTATCTGTATGGATCAAGCCTGTATCGCGATATCGACGGCAACGCGAATCAGTTGGAAGCCATTCGAGGCACTGCTCTCGAGGATGAGTTGAACAGCTGCGGCCCGATCTTCTACGAGACCATTCCCGAAGAGTTCCGACGCAACACGGCCTACGCGGTCGACGGCATCGTCGGCTCCGCCGGAGATGTCCGCTGGCTCGAAATCAACAGTAACCCAATGTTCCCCGCCGACGGATATGCCGTCGTGCTCGACAGCATCTTCAAGGAATAGGCATGCTGGAAGAACGACTGCCCACACTGGCAGAACTTGGCGTCGACGATCCCGACCGCGTATGCCCGATGCTAGCCGGTCCCGCGCTCATCACCGGCGACCATTTGACCGTCCGGCTTGCCGATGGCGATGTCGACATTGATGCACCGCAGGCGCTGTTGCGCGAAGTGTTCGACCTTTGCGATGGGACCCGTAGCCTCAACGAGCTGCTCTCGACCATCGACGATCAAGTCAGGCAGCAGCGATTGAGTGACTTCATGGGCTTTCTGCTCAACAGCGGCGCGTTGGTCGATGCCAGTTGCTATGCGCTCGGCACCATGCGTTTCGCATGGGGCAACAACCCGTTCGGGCAGGCCGCACTGAATGACATGTCCGTACGCATCGGCGAACGATTCCACGCGTCGGACACGCAGGAACCAGCGCGAGTGCCGGGCGCCGTCACGCGTCATATCCGTCAGCATGCGTTGTCCACACAGTTCGAGAACCGCGAGTCGAGTTATCTATTCGGCGGCAAGCCCGCGAAACAGAGCGATCTGGACAAGATGCTCTGGTCGATGGCCGGCATCGTGTCCGATACGCGCATGCGCGGCACGACCTTGCTGCCGCGCAGGACGATCGCCTCGGCCGGCGCCATGCATCTGGTCGAGATCTACGTTGCCGTTCGCTATCGCACCGGGACTGGCGGACAGGATCTGACACCCGGCATCTATCGCGTGCGTTATCCGGGCGCTTATCAGGTCCGTTACGAAAAGGTCGGCGCCGATATCTCACTACTGCCGCGCGCCGTCGCCAAGCCGTGGAGCCTGGAAAGCGCCGCGGGCATGATCTTCATGCTGGCGAACGCCAGACTGGCTGCGCTGCGCTATCGCAATCGATCGGTGCAATACCTGTACACCGAGGCCGGCATGGCACTGCAGAATGGCGCCTTGACAGCAGCCGATCTCGGGCTGGGGTTCGTGGCGTTTGGCAGCTACTACGAATCTTATGTGCGCGCGCTGTGCGGCGGCACGGATGAACTCGTGCTCGGTTCGGCTATCTTCGGGACGGCGGCATCCCCGCGCCAGAAGCGCGCGCTGAGGAACGTGGCGCCGGTGGAGTTTGCCTGGGCAGATGCACCGTCCGAAGGCTACGTATTACCTTACTACGTCGGACGCGCCCAGCTGAAGAATGGCGTGCCCGACAGCCCCACCTGGGGCCGCGATTTCGATCCCGCGCTGGCCTATCGCAAGACGATTGCGGAAGCCATCGAGCGTCAGGGCTACCGTGAGCCGCGCGGACTTGTCGAAGCCCCTTACGCCGCGCTACCGACGGCGCTGGACCCGCGCAGCGTTGCGCGCTTCAGCGCGGCACAGTATCGGCGCAAGGACTTTCCGCTGACGCCTTTCGATGCGTCCCAGCCCTCGATGTGGGCGAAGGGGGAGCGCGCGACGGATGGCGGCCTGGTGCACATCCTTTCGGACCTTGTCTATTCCGAGAATTCGCTGCGCGTCGCCCTTGGACAGCAGGCGTTCTACTGGCGCAGCAATTCTTCGGGATGCGCGGCGGGCGCGACCATGGCAGACGCCCGTCTGGCTGGCCTGCTCGAGCTGGTCGAGCGCGATGGGTTCATGCGGCACTGGCTGGCGCAGGCGCCTGGCGTAGAACTGATGCTCAACTCGCTTCCGCAATGGCTGGCCCGACGCGTGGCGTCGATCTCCGCGACCGGCTTTACGGTCTCGGTGCAAACCTTGCCGTCCCGATTTGGCCAGGTGGCGTACCTATCCGCCAGTCATGCCGAACGTCGCGTTACGTGCGTCAGTGCGGGAGCAAAACTAACGCTGGAGGGCGCATTGGATTCCGCGCTGGTCGAACTGGAATCGCGCGTGTTTTCGCTACTCAATGGCTATAACGCGGGCAATATGTCCCCGACGGCTGTCATCACTCCCGACGATCATTTCGCACTCTATGCCAATCCGCGTTACTACAAGCGCGCGGACAATCTCGCCAACCCCGTGAAGCGCACGCGCTTCTCAACCGCGGCGCGACACGATGTACACGGTGTACACGGCAGCGACGCGCTGCACGACAGGTTCCTGGATGCGGGCATCATCCCGATCTATGTGGATATCACGCCGGCACAGAGCGGCATTGGCGACGGCGGCGAGAGCTTGGCGGTGGCACGCGCTTTTGCGCCGGGCCTGCTGCCAATTTCCTTTGGCGCCGGGCTGGAACCACGTGGCATGGTCGATGCACCGCATCCGGCGTCCGCCTTCCCTCATCCCTTTGCCTGACCAATAAAAAAGGATCCGACATGAACTTGCCTAATGGCATTACGGTTCACGACGATTGGCTGACCGGACCGCTTCTGGAGAAATTGACGGGTGCGGCAAGCTGGCTACCGATGTACTTCCTCAATCGCGCCAGTCGTTTCGACACACACTCGCTCGATATCCACTGGTACTATCCGGTGGCCGTGACCGAGGAATCGCTGACGGGGCGCGTGGAAGATCAGCTCGACGCCCTCGAGGATCCGCTCGATGTGATTCGTGATGCATGGATGAAGATTGCCGACAAGACTGGCGGTGACCTGGGTGTGTACGAATGCATGGTCAGTGCAAATACGTTCGGCACGGAAGGCAGCCCGCACTACGACATGCTCAACCGTCAGGTTGCGCCCGCCCACCTGACATTCCTCGTCTACTGCAATACGCACTGGGAGAACACCTGGGCGGGCGAGACGCTGTTCTTCGACGAGCACGGCGAGATAAGCGGCGGCGTGATGCCCCGACCAGGCCGGGTAGTGATCATCCGTGGTGATCCCAATCACGTGGGACGCTCGGTTTCGCGCATCTGCCCGTGCGACCGTCGCGTTCTGGTGTTCAAGGCATGGGACGAGGCCATGCTGAAGTCGCTGAGCTAGGCCTCAGAGGAATAAGGTCTTCCGCATGACATTGCGCTGAAGACCCGTGTCTCGTCGATGCGGGCCAATACTTTTTCGGGCCGATGTTACTTACTTGCCCGCGGTCTTGATGGCCGTGCCCGTGTAGCTCAGCGAAAACAACTCTTCCTTGGCTTTCTCGGGCGTTTCGAGTTCGAGCACGACACGTCCCACCATCAGACCCAGCGACGGCGGGCTACGCACGTATTTCGTCTCGCCTGCATCGAGCACGAAGCTCAGCGCCTTTCGAGCAGGTAGGTCAGCACGCTCAGCAATTCGTCGGTAAAGGCCTCGCCAAGACCTGGCGCGGCATCGTCATACCAGTCCTGGGCCGTATCGGCGTCACCGCCGCAGCGGGACGTAGCTTCAGGCGCAACGCCACGGCTTAGCGCTTGCGGCTTTGCAGGCGGGCGCGGAACTCGGCAGCGAACTCGTCAACACGCGCGTACTCGGTCCCTTCGCCGCTGTTGAGCCCTTCCATGATGAGCTCATACAGGCGATGCTCCGCCTCGTTCTGCGGACCAACAGCATCGGCAGCACGCGGCAGCAGGTACTTTTGCGAGGAGGGAGGAGTCAAGCGGCCCATGCCGCATTCTACGAAGGGTGGGGTCAGTCTAGTCATCCTCTTCCTCGTCCAGTGCCAGTGCCTCCCACAGCACTTCATGGGCCTGTGCTGTGGCATCACCCTCCACCGGCTGTGCCCGCCGGGCATTGCCCAGCAGACGCTCGCCCATTTGTTAGCGCCGATGTAAAACTGACCCCCTAGCGCCGAAGTAAAACTGACCCACCTGAGCGAGGATGGCAGCTTTTTCAGGGCTGCCAATGCTGACTCAGGAGCAAGCAGTGGAGATACGAGTATTGGCCCGAAGGGGCGAGAGCGTCAGAGCGATCGCCAAGCAATTGGAGTGCTCTCGCAACACGGTACGCCGGTACCTTCGAGACGACGGGGCACAACGATATGGACCACGTGAGCCCCGTGCCTGTAAGCTCGACGAGTACAAGGGGTACCTGCAGGAGCGGATCGAGCAGGCTCGCCCCCGATGGATTCCGGCAACCGTGCTGCTGCGTGAGATTCGCGAGCGCGGATATACCGGCGGAATCAGCCAGCTCAAGGCATGGGTAGCGCCATTCAAGACGAGCGAGCCCGAACCCTTGGTCCGGTTCGAGACGGCGCCAGGCAAGCAGATGCAGGCCGACTTCACCTATGTCCGCCGTGGCCGTGACGCTCTGCTGGCGTTCGTTGCCACGATGGGCTACAGCCGAGCGAGCTTCGTAAAGTTCGTCGCCGCGTCCGGCGAGGATGCTGGCACGCTCTGCACAGGCTTGCGCGAAGCCTTCGACTACTTCGGTGGCGTGCCCGAGCACGTGTTGTTCGACAACACCAAGGCAGTGGTCATTGAGCGCGATGCATACGGCGAAGGCCTGCACCGATGGAACAGCGACTTGCTAGAGTTGGCCGAAGCCTGCGGCTTCACGCCGAGGCTGTGTCGGCCTTATCGCGCCAAGACCAAGGGCAAGGTGGAGCGCTTCAACGCTTACCTCAAGGGCAGCTTCGTGGTACCACTGGCGGCAACGGTGGAAGCCAGCGGACTTCGTCTGGATGCGAACCTGGCCAATGTGCACGTCCGCCGCTGGCTCGACGAAGTCGCGAACGCCCGCATCCACGCCACCACCAAGGCGGTGCCCGCCGTGATGCTGGAGCAGGAACGAGCGGTCATGCTTGCGGCGCCAGCTCTCAAGGCCGTTCCGCCAGAACGTCAGCGCGTGGCCGTGCCGGTGGAGAGCTTGCAGCACCCGTTGGCGGTGTACGACGCATTGCTGGAGTTGGCCCGATGAGCTTGCAACATGACCGTATCGTCGCGCTGTGCGACCAGCTCAAGTTGGCACGTCTCGCCAGTGACTGGGCAGCGCTGGCGCAGGATGCAGCGCGGCAGGAGAAGAGTTTCGCCGACTTCCTTGAAGCCGTGCTCACCGGCGAAGTGCAGGCACGCGAGGAGCGCAAGCGCACCACGCTGAGTCGGCTGGCAACGATGCCCGCCATCAAGACGCTGGAGCAGTTCGACTGGACGCAGGCCGCGGGAGCACCCAAAGCCCAAATTATGGAGTTGGGCCATCTGACGTTTGTCGAGCGTGCGGAGAACGTCGTGCTCTTAGGCCCCAGTGGCGTGGGCAAGACACACATTGCACTGGCCCTGTGTCAGCGCGCGGTGATGGCGGGACACAAGGCACGGTTCATCTCCGCGGCCGATCTGATGATGCAGTTGGCAGCAGCCAAGGCTCAGGGCCGGCTACGAGAGTACTTCAACCGAGCGGTGCTGGGGCCAAAGCTGTTGGTGATCGACGAGATCGGTTACCTGCCATTCGGGCGTGATGAGGCCAATCTGTTCTTCAACGTAGTGGCAAAGCGCTACGAGCGCGGATCGATGGTCCTGACGAGCAATCTGCCATTCACGCAATGGTCAGGTGCGTTCGCCGACGATCAGACCCTGACCGCTGCCATGCTTGATCGCCTGCTGCATCATGCGCACATCGTTCAGATCATGGGCGAGAGCTTCCGTCTCAAGGACAAGCGCAAGGCGGGTCAAACGACCAGGAGAGCCCCGCTGACTTAATAAACGGGGTCGCACTATGGTGCGGCCAGTGGCCTGGGTGGGTCAGATTTACTTCGGCGATCTCAGCCAAAGTGGGTCAGATTTAGATCGGCGTTGACACCCATTACGAGGGCGGCCGTCTGCGCCTACCCGTAGCTGCGCTTCTCGCTCTCGCCCAGGAGTTGCAGGTCAGCGTCACCGAACTGATCGGCGAAGCCGCCAACCTCCCCCACAAGCCCGGGCCCGTCTCGCGCCTGCAGCAGCAGGTCGAGCAGATCAGCCGATTGCCACGTGCGAAGCAGAAGCTCGCGTCCGATCTGCTCGATACCGTGCTGGCCCAGCACTGTACGCCGCACCTCTCTTTAGCGGCTTATGCAAAGACCCCGCATCGCGGGGTCTGGGGCAGCTATTTTTCTTTTTAAGATAGATTCCACACGCCAGAGCCAATCCGCTCGTAATACGCAGAATCCTTGATTTCATGCGGGTTTCCGGGCCTCGTGTGTTACACAATCGCCCACCGGAAACGCATCGATCAACCGCAAAGCCAAGCCTGGCGCGGGTTTCAGGCTCATCGAACGATGTGCGTATGGTGTGTAGGGAGCTTAGGACCAGGATTTGCGGCGGAATCGGACCGGGCTGAGTGCCTTTGCCAACCCCACCAACGCCGCTAAAGAGCGTATCCCATCCGGTTTACAGGGCCGGCGATGTCCCATGACAGTCCCACAACTGTCCCATTACTGTTACCTTTAAGTTGCCTTTCAGTACCCCTCAGGCCCGGACTGTTCTGCTGATGTTTAGAACAAGTTCTGTTTCTGTTTAGTTTTTGTTCTGTTGCCCCCGCCATGCTGCCACCCAAACCGATTCACCTGCTGTCGGACGACGAGCTGGAAGCCCTCTTCGCCGAGATGTTCAACGACGATGGCGCGGCCGCCCGCGAGCATCTCGCCCGGGGCAACCCCATCTATGTGTCAACGCCGGACACGCCCAAGGGGACCGTCGAGAAGCGCTTCCCGGACGGCACTCGGCAGTTCGTGCGCTTCGACCTCCAGGGCGAGCATGCTGTCAGCGGCATCATGCAGCCCGACGCATAGTCCACAAACGACAGCGCCCGCACAGGGCGGGCGCTAGATTGAGCAAGGTCAGGTCTCCTAGCCCCTTGTAATCGTAACTAACTGAATCGGGCCGTCTCCAATCGAATACTCGACGTGAATCTTAATTTTCCCGAGCCGGAAGCTGTCCCACGCAGGCTTCTTACCAAGTAGAAGGATTTCCCTCTCTTCACCCGATTCCGCTGGAACACCCAAGCATACCCGAGCATCCTTACGATTCATTTCAAACATCAGTTGACCAGGAAGCCGGCTGGCGTAACCCGCAAAGCCCTCATGCTCATTGGAATGCAACTGGACAGCGCCCACTGTCTCATTATCCGGAAGAACAAGCGAGATGCCGAGATCGGGGAAGCTGACGTAACTCTGATCAACAACTGTCTCTCGGAGGGGAATATCTACTCCGGTAAAAACAGGCAACTGTCCTAGATTTTCATATCGAACGCCCAGTAGTGATTCAATGTTTTCCATTTCAGTAAAGTCCGTCTGCCCGATTCATGCGATGTAGCCTCTCAAAGGCTTCATCGATTTGTTGCTGCGTATATCCCTCCTTGAGGAGACGCGGCTCCATCACTGCCTGATCTCGGCGAGCTGCAGCACCTAGATCGGATGCATCTTTAACGATCTGGGCTGGCGTATTCCGACCGCCATAGGTGCGAGATACCTCCTGGTGAGCATCTGTTCCGATAACAAGTGTGTTCGTACGGTTTCGCAACTGAGTCGCCTCTGTGGGCGTCAACGGGCGGCCAAGCTCCCCTTCAACCTTCGTCCTAACTGCGGCAAAGGATGGAATATGGTCTGGGCTGAGACCATCCCCCACGCTACGAGGAGCAAGATCCCCATATTTGCCGACATCTAATGCATTGACAGGACTCCGATTGCCACGCGTTCTAATTCTACTCGCTGCCGCCGCTTGTCCTGGCTGCGGAGCCTTTGGCATCTGGAACCCGCCCACACCACCGGCAATGCCCTCCAGAGCCGCACCCGTCTGCGACGCCGCGTAGATGCGCTCTGGCGATGCACCCGCCAACCGAGCGATACCGGCACCGATGGCGCCGAACGGGCTGCCAACCATATTATTCAGCGTCGCCGCGCCCACGCTCAACTGCGGCTGCATCTGCGCGATGCGCTGCTGCGCGTCCGGCACCGTGTAGTTCGCCAGGTCCCAGGTCCGGCCCAGCTTGGTGCCCAGCGAGTCGTTGGACCGCCAAATCTGTCCGAACTGCGTGCCCCAATCGAAGTTCGACGGCCCATTCAGCGGCTGCCCAAACTGGTCATAGGCCACGCTTTGACCGAAGCAGCCATTCACCGGAAGCGCCTTAGCGCCCACGGTGATTTGCGGCATCTGCCCGTTCTCCTCCCGTGGCCCGACATGCGGGTACGCAGGGTCATATTCAGTCGTTGCCCGCCGCAGAGCTTCCGCATCGGGGCTTGGCATGACATCGCTCATGATGCCACCGCTACTGGCCAGCAGAACTGGCACTGGCGCCTCTTGCGCAACGGTCAGCCCCTCAAACATCCCGCTCGTGGGCGTACTGCTCAGGTAACTCGGCCCATCAGCATTGCCGTACACGCTGCCGAAGCTCATCACGTTGCCCTGAGCCTGGGCAACCCTCTGCTCTTCTGTCAAGCGCAGCCCAAATCTGAGCCACTTCGCGCGCCCGCGCGCAAAGTAAATGTGAACCAGTTGATTAGTTCTTCGTGGCGGGCACGTGGCCGGCCTTGCGTTGCTGTTTCAGCCGATAACTATCTCCTTTGATTTGGACGATGTGCGCGTGATGCAGTATCCGGTCCAACATTGCCGCAGTCAGCGTGGTATTGCCGCCGAAGGTCTGATCCCATTGGGTGAAGGGAAGATTGCTGGTGAGGATCATGGAGCCGCGTTCATATCGCTTGGCGACGATCTGGAAGAAGTGGCTGGCTTGGTCGCCGGACAGGGGTAAGTAGCCGATCTCGTCAACGATTAGCAGGCGTGGGCCGAGGATGTTGTGTCGCAGGACGGCGTCGTATCGCTCCTGACGCCTGGCGGCCTCGAGTTGCAGCATGAGGTCGGCGGCGGTGATGAACTTGGTCTTGATCCCGGCTTGTGTGGCGGCGTATCCGATGGCAATCGCCAGATGAGTCTTGCCGACGCCGGAGGGACCAAGCAACACGGCGTTCTGACTGCGTTCGATGAACCGCAGCGTCGCCAGTTCGTCGATCAACTTCCGAGGCGCTCCCACAGCAAAGCCGTAGTCGTACTCGTCCAGCGTCTTGACCGCTGGGAACCCGGCCATGCGAACCAGCGTCTGGCGTGAGCGGACTTGGCGGGTATCACGCTCATGTTCCAGCACGTGCTCCAGATAGTCCATGAAGCTCCAGTCCTTGTTCACCGCGTCACTGGCCATTGCGCGGTATGCCTGCATCAAGCCCTCGAGCTTGAGCGTCTGGCAATGGGCATCAATTCGCTCCTGTTGCAGGTTCACGCTCGTACCTCAGTCAAAAGTTGCTGATAGACCGACAGGGGGTGTTGCAGCGTGGCGTCCAGCGACGGAGCAGCTTGTGTGACCTTCGTGAGCTGGGAGGGCTGGGAGAATGCTGGCAGCTCACGCAAGAACGCGCGCTCTCGCTGAGTGAACAACTCCGCTGGCGCGTATCCGGTTACCGGATGCACACGCTGGTTCGCCACGTCGCGCAGCCACTTGCCGACTTCGGCGTTAGCTGTATCGACGTCCAGCACCAGGCCCGACTGCTTCAACCAACTGGTCAACGGCACGTAGAAGTTGCCACGCAGGTACCGATGGAAGCGTTCGACTTTGCCTTTGGTTTGGGCACGATACGGACGACAGAGGCGGGGAATGAATCCATAACGCTTGGCAAGGTCCAGGAGGCCGGGATGCCAGCGGTGATGGCCCTCTGCGTAAGCATCGCGCGACGCGACGATAGTCTTGGCGTTGTCGTACAGGATCTCCCGCGGAACCCCGCCCAACGTCTCGAACAGTGCGTGATGGCAGGTCATCAGCGTTTCCGCCCGCTCGTTCGTGGTGAATCTGGCCCAGCGCCAGCGACTGAACCCCAGAGTCGCGGTAAAAGCGTAAAGCGGGTCAGCGCCACGGCGAAAGACGACGAAGTCGCATTGCATCTGATGACCCGGCGCGGTCTCGAACCGCACGATCGGATCAGCCGCTTGCAAAGGCTTATGCGCGTGCATGAAGGCTTGGAGACTGCGCAGCTGTCCCTGATAGCCTCGCGCTCTTAGCTCGCGCAATAGCGCGGGCGCCGCGATCCAATCCGGAAAGGCAGCTTGCATGCGCTCGCGGATGTAATCGTGAAACGGGTCGAGCTTGGTCGGGCGAGCCTCACGCTGCTTGTAACGGGGGACATCGTCCGCAGCCAAGTAGCGAGTTACGGTATTACGAGAGACGCCCAGCCGTCGCGCGATCTCGCGCAGCGACAGCCCTTGGGCCTTGAGCACATGGATCTGCATCCACTGTTCCTTCAAAAGCATCGTCGGCCTTCGCGCGGAAAAGGCAGACTGTACGGAAAAGTGGTTCAGATTTACCTTGCGCGAAGTGGCCCAGTTTTACTCTGCGCGCAACACTTCGGCGTTCATGCCACCGGTCGAGTTTTGGCTCGCGAGGCTCTGACCCAGCGCATTGCCAAACGCATCAGGTCCGAGTCGAAGTCGGACGCATATCGCCCGCCACGCCTTATGGGGCGCGGGTTTCCAGCGCGACGTACGATACCGAGTGGAGGTCTTTTGGGTCGAAGGCCCCGAAGTGCGTTTTTGGAGTCGCAAGGGGAGTGAGTACAGCGATGGTGGCTGACCTGCTCCCCGTGTTTAGTACCGTGACGATGTAGAGTCCGTTCCCAGGAGGAACGGTCATGAAGAAGCGATTCACAGAAGAACAGATTATCGGCGTACTGAAGGAAGCCGAAGCGGGCCTGAGGCCCGCGGAGCTTTGCCGCAAACACGGCATTTCGGAGGCCACCTACTACAATTGGAAGGCAAAATTCGGCGGTATGACTGTCTCCGACGCGCAGCGTCTGAAGGAGCTGGAGCAGGAGAACAACAAGCTCAAACGCCTGCTGGCCGATTCGATGCTCGACAACGCGGCGCTGAAGGATTTGCTGTCGCGAAAATAGTCAGCCCGCAGGCCAGGCGCGAAGCGGTCCGGATGTTGGTGATCGAACGCGCTATGGGTGTCACCCGCGCCTGCGGGCTGGTAGGGATTTCGCGTTCGCTGTTTCACTATGAATCGCGTCGCCGAATCGACGATGAGGTGCTGACCGAGCGGATGACGGCTATTGCCGCGCAGAAGCGCCGGTATGGCTATCGCCGGATTCACGTCCTGTTGAAGCGGGAAGGCTGCCTGGCCAATCACAAGCGCATCTGGCGCCTGTATAGCAAGGCTGGACTGAGCGTGCGCAGGCGTCGCCGCAAGCGTATTGCTGCCGTCGAACGCACGCGATTGCCGATCACAACCGGCCCGAATCAGAGCTGGTCGATGGACTTCGTCTTGGATGGACTGGCGCATGGTCGGCGATTCCGTTGCCTGAACGTGGTGGATGATTACACGCGCGAGTGCTTGGCGATCGAGGTGGACACCTCATTGCCGGGCATGAGAGTAATGCAGGTTCTCGAGCGGTTGAAGGAGGCGCGCGCGGCTTGCCGGCGTCCATCACGGTGGACAACGGTCCGGAGTTCGCTGGTAAGGTGCTGGATGCGTGGGCCTACGAGGCAGGCGTTACGCTCTCGTTCATTCGACCGGGCAAGCCTGTGGAGAATGCTTATATCGAGAGCTTCAACGATCGGTTCCGCGACGAATGCCTGAACGAACACGGACGTGTCAGGAATTTCGTGTGCTGAGGTCGGTTAAAAGATCTCAGCTGATGGCGGCGGTGAATCGCTCGCCGAACAGAATGGCGAACTGATTGACTGCTTGCCGCCAGGTGATAGGCGGCATCTTCCAATCCTTTTCGATGTTGCGCAAGGCCAGAAACAGCAGTTTGCTGGCGGCTTCGTCGCTCGGGAAGTGGCCGCGGTTCTTGACGATCTTGCGCAACTGCATGTGCATGCTCTCGATGGCGTTCGTCGTATATACGATTCGACGCACCTCGGGCGGATAGGCGAAGAAGGGGATCACCTGTTCCCATTGGCGCTGCCACATGGCCGCGACGGTAGGGAATTTGCGCCCCCACTCGCTCTGCGCAAAGGCGTCGAGCGCCGCTGCCGCCGCCTCGGCCGTGGCGGCCTGATAGATCGGCTTGATCGCGGCAGCCAGCGACTTGCGGTCCTTCCAGCTCGCCAGATTCAGCGAATTGCGGATCAGATGCACGATGCAGGTCTGGATTTGGGCGGCCGGATAGACCGCCTCGATCGCTTCGGGGAAGCCGCGCAAACCATCGACCACCGCGATCAGGATGTCGTGCAAGCCGCGGTTCTTCAACTCGTTGAAGACCTTCAGCCAGAACTTGGCGCCTTCCGTTTGCTCGATCCACAAACCCAGCACTTCCTTGCGGCCGTCGGCGCGGATGCCCAACGCCAGATAGACCGCCTTGTTCTTGACCGTGCCTTCGTCGCGGATCTTCAGCCGCAGCGCGTCAAAGTACACGATCGGATACATGGCCTCGAGCGGGCGTTGCTGCCATTGCTCGACGTCGGCCAGCACCTCGTCGGTGACCGTGGAAATCAGATCGGGCGACACCTGCAGCCCGTACAGTTCCAGCAGATGGCCCTGAATCTCGCGCACGCTCATGCCGCGCGCATACATGCTGATGACGTGGTCGTCGAAGCCCGGCAGCCGGCGTTGATACTTGCCGACCAACTGCGGCTCGAACGTCGCCTGCCGATCGCGTGGAATATCCAGCGTCAGTTCGCCGTTGGGCGTGAGGACCGTCTTGCGGCTTGTGCCGTTGCGGTGGTTGCCCGCCTTGCCTTGCTCGGCCTCGGTTTCCAGATGGTGGCTCAACTCGGCCGCGAGCATGCGCTCGGCCAGTTGCTTCTTGAGCTGGCCGGCCAAGCCCGATTCGCCCAGGATCGACTCGGCATCCTTGCTCTGCACCTGGGCAAGCAGTTGATCGATCAGCTCATCGGGGAACAGCTTCGGCGCCTTCGGGTTCTTGCTCTTCTTGGTCACGGTTGCATCGGTCATAGGACGTTATTTCCGTTATCGTCTCATGGCCTCGGCACACTAAAAATCTGACAGGCCCACGAACACTGGTTTGTTTCGATGCGTCACGCCAACACGCTGATTGAAGATTGGCGCAATGAGTACAACACCGAGCGGCCTCATAGCTCGCTCGGCTACCTAACCCCTGCGCAATTCGCTCAGGGGAAGGCAGCGTTTTTAACCCCGGACTCTAATCGCATGCCGTACTAAAACCGGGGGCGGGTCATGGCCCCTTATGCATCATGCCTAAGGGGCCACCATCGCGCCCCGGATCAGGATCACCAGGCGAGTAGCCCTACCCCTTGACGTTTGAAGAATATGGGTCAATGCCTGCCACAGCCAATCTTCTTTGTAATTCAAACAGAACTTTAGTCGCCTCAGCGGACCCAGACATTATCCGCCTAGCTTCTTTTTCAGATATCTCATCCTCGCGCATCGCGACCTGATGGGCGCCGGCATCGTACTTGACATAGTACTTGGCCCCATCCTTGGAGACCATCAAACCATCCCCATCAAAAATAATCTCGCTCATCTCAGCCCTCAAAAAACGGAAGAAACAACATACCTTTCTGGTGATACCGGGTTGATAACCGCCTCCGGTAGACCTCCCGGCCAAGTACGCCCACCCGGACGCCAGTACGAGCTCGCTCCAAATTCATTCCCCGTCGGAATTCTATATCCAGAAGGATTGGGAATATCAACCCGGACCGGGGCGCTTCCAAGATATCCCTCATCCAGTCCTAGCATTTTTTCAAGTACGCGGACATTGCCTTGGGCAGTGGCTATGGCGTCATCGGCCAGCGACTTAGGGAAGACCCAAGTTTCTGTTCTCCCAATGGTGCCAGTAGGTGCGGTAGGTTGGATGCGCACCGCCCCATCTTGGAAGAGCGCGGCATGAGCGTCCTGATAGGCCTGCGTGAGATACGTGGAAGGGTCTGGACGTTCACCCTTAGCGATAGACAAGATATCAGCCTCGGTGATGCCGGAAACGAACTCTGGCGCGAGGCTCTTTGTGCTGGCAACGCCACCAGTCGTTTGGCCCTCGCCGGCACCAAATCTCGGCCCAAACACTGCCGGGTAGCGACCGGCCAGCGCATCAACGGTTGGAGCCAATGCTTCGGCACCAGCCTTAATCGCTTCACCTACACGCGGTGCCACCGCGTCATATACTCCTCTCAGCTCAATCGCTGCTGCTTTCACCGCAGGCCCGGCTCCGGCCACATTCAGCCCCGCCGCAAGGAAACGCCCCGCCGCCATATCGACATTGCGGAGTGACTCCCCAACCGTACCAGCCTTCGACGACCGATCCAGATACTGCATGCCGCTCACAAGATCCGATGGGATGTTCATCATCCCTCGCCCCCCTTCTTCGAGCAGCATCATCGGGGCGATAGCTGTCGCCAACCCTAGCGCACCGGCCCGCTGGCCCAGCGATAGCGAGGGATCCACCATCATGGTCGTCGCCATCCCGTAGCGCTGCGCAAAAAAGCCCGGCGGCACTTCCAAACCATTGCTTGGCGCAGCAGAACGGTTGCCAACCCCAATGATCTCAATGTTCAGCCCAGATGCGATCTCAAAGTCCCCACGTGCGATCGCCGCGCGCTCGTTGCCTGCCGCCTGCTGCATGCGCGCAATTTCAGCTTGGTGGAAGCTTTCGGAGCCCGGAACAGCGTCGGCAATTGCGCTAACTGCGGGAGTATTCGCTACGGGCGAGGTCGCCCCAGCGAAGATCCCGGATGTTTGCGTGCCATCCAGATAGCTCGGTGCATCGGCCATGCCGTAGACGCTGCCGAAGCTCATCACGTTGCCCTGGGCCTGCGCGAGCTTCTGCTCGCCGGGGCTCAGGCCCACGCTCGAATTTTGGCTCGCCAATGCGCTACCCAGCGCATTGCCAAATACATCCGCTGCAATGAGGGCTGCATGAATCCGGCCACCACGTACCACTTGCGATGTGATGCCCGAAGCCGCTCCAGAGATGATCTGGGCCGCCCTCCCAGAATTGCTTCCAAAGGCGTCGGCAAATCCCTCGCTCTTCGAAAGGCGGGAAGAGACTTCCGCGCTCACGCCAGCTGCTGCGGCCGAGGCGGCTACCCCTCTCCAATCAAACTTCTGCTGCAGGCCAGTGACAACCCCAATGCCTTGGGTCAAGGTACTCGCCGACGCTCCACGCAGGACAGCACTGCCCACCTGTCCCAAAGTATCGACCGCCAGGTTCGACAAGCCGCCCGCTACCGCACCGCCTACTGCAGCCAGCGCCACCGCCTTGAAATCGAACCCTTTCTGCGCGCCAATGACGTTCCCTACGACCTGCGAGGCAATCGAACCCGCAGCACCTGCAACTGCGCCAGCCACCAGCGTGCCCATGTATGGCGCAGCCGCACCGTATGTAAGTACGCTGACGACCACTGCGACGATAACCATCACAACGGCGCCGATGATGCCGCAGCCACCCTTCGCCGCAGGCATCGGTAGGTTCGGCGTCGTATCCCCGACGATCTTGCTCGGGTCGTACGGCTTGAACACCCCACCGTCGTTGTGAACTCCCGTTACCTTGTTCGGGATGTTCAGCGTCTGGCCCACCCGCAGGTCACGGTCCGAGCTCAGGCCGTTGGCTTCCGCAATGCGGTACCACAGCGCGGAGTCACCATACGCGCTGCGCGCGATGCTCTGCAGCGAATCCCCGTTCTGCACCGTGTAGCTGCCCGGCGCCGCGTTCGGGTAGTTCGCCACGATCGACTGGTACCCGAAGTCGAAGTCCGCCCGGTACGAGAAGTTCGGGTTGCCCTGACCATCCTTCGGATTCACCGGGTTCAGCCCCACGCCGTGCTGGCCAATCACCTCGCCGTTCACCACAAGCTCGCGGTTCACGTTGCCGCCCTGGTTCACGTACAGCACGTGGCCTTCCAGGTCGTTCACGAAGGTGCGATTGTTCGCCGGCTTGGTCGAGTCGCTGACCGAGATCAGGTTGCCGTTGACGTCGTAGCTGCTGGTCGTCGTGCCTGGGTCGAACTTCGTGCTGGTGCCGGTGACCGAACCCTCCTTGTACCCGTCGAAGCGCTGCATCGCGTAGCGATACGTGTTCGTATAACCACCGTCGTAGTCCGTCATCGAGTACTGCAGCACGTTCCCCGCGGCATCGTAGCTGTCGTAGTTGACGTCGGACTTCAGCGCGCCATTGCTCTTGAGCGTGCGCTGATGCTGCAGGCGGCCGTTGGCGTCGTACTGGTTGACGCGCAACTCCATGCCGTTGGTCTGGTCCTGCGGTACGCCCTCGTTGAGCTTCGTGACATAGTCCACCGGCAGGTTGCTCGCACCGGCCACCGTGACCCGGCCCGCGCCATCGTAGTAGCGATGGTCGATCTGCACGCCATCGCGCACCACACTGGTCAGGCGGTCCAGATCGTCATAGCGGTATACCTCCTGAACCATGCCTTGCGTGCGGACGAACGAGGCCGGAGTCGTGCTGTAGATCGCCTCGCCGGACTCCTGATACCCGACGATGATCGTCTCGCCGCCAGCCGTGACCACCTTGTTGCCGTAGTACGTGTCGCTGACGCGATTGCCATTCAGGTCATAGGTGATCGCATGGCCCTGCGTACCGAGATTGCCATAGGCGTCCACCCCATCGACCACGATCTGGCGGTTCATCGCGTCGTACTGGAAGAACCGGCCGGTGTCCGCGCGATTACTGCCATCCACCGAATGTTGCTCGATATAGGTACGGTTGCCCGCCGCGTCGTACTGGAACGAGATGTGAACCTGCCCGTCGGCCACGTCACGCAAACGGTTCAGCGCGTCGTATGCGAGGAAGTTGTCCTGATACACGACGCCGCCCTGCGTCGTCTTCTCGCGCACGCGGTTGCCCGCCAGATCGTAGGCGTAAGTCGTGACCTGACCGATCGCGTTGTCGTTGACCTGCGTGACCTGCCCGGCGGCGTCGTAGTAATAGCTCAGCGACTGACCGCGCGTGTTTTGCTGCGCCACCAACTGGCGCGCGTTGTCGTACGTATAGGTATAAACCGCGCCACCGATGTCGGTGCGGCTCATTACCTTGCCAAAATAGTCATAGGTCCACTTGGACGCCATGCTGTTCGGGTCGACCTCCGCGATCTTGTTATTCAGCGCGTCATAGGCTGCGCTGGTCACCTGCCCCATCGGCTGCGTGGTCGTCAGCAGATTGCCGCGCATATCATAGCTGTAGCGCGTGATCTCGCCCGCGCCGTTCGACTGGCGAAGCAGTCGGCCGGCCTGATCGTAGGCATAGGTCTCGCTCACGTTCTGCCAGCCGGCACTCTGCAGCGAATAACCGGCGCCAATGTACGTGACTTCCACGAGCGCGTGCGCAACGGTCACCAGACGGTTCGCGCCGTCATAGCCATAACGCGTGGCCTTGCCCATCGCATCGACCATCAGGATCTTGGCTCCGAATGCGTCGTAGCGATAGTTGACGGCGCCGCCATCGGCGTGGAGTTCGGCCGTGACGTTGCCCGCCGCATCGTAAGTCTTGCCATTGACATGACCGTTGGCGTCGGTCACCGACACTTCACGGCCTAGTGCGTCATAGGTGTGGCGCGTGACGGGGCTCAGGCCGCTCTGGTTGCCATCCGCATCCGGTTTGCGCTCCTCGATGACCTGATTGTTGGCGTTGTAGCGGTACGTCGTCTTCCAGTACGGCGAGCGCGGATCGGAGATCTCCAGCACATTGCCCCAGCGGTCGAGCTTCTGCTGAACGTTCGGCCGCGCCCAATAGGCATCGCCATTGGTGATGATCGCCTGGCTTAGCGTCGCGCCAGCCTCGCTGGCGCTCAGGCTGATCGCACTGCTCGAACTGGTCGAGACACCGACGCTGTATTGCGCCGGAATCGCGCTGACAGCGTAGCCCGGCGTATAGGGCGGCGTGGTCGACTGCATCGTGGGCGGCGCCGTCGTGCCTGGCACCCAGACTTGCTGCTGCTGCGTCTGCCACTGGTAGACCGTATAGGGCACCGCCACAGCAACGTTGCCTTGCCATGCATAGTGCTCGCCGAGCGTCTGATTTCCGCTCTCATCGGTGAAGATCACCACCGGGTAGCCATAGGTCGTCCTGGGCGCCGCGGTCATGTAGGCATTCGGATCGGCCGGATAGATCGTCACCCAGCCGTATACCGGAACGGTGCGATAGCGCGTCTCGTTGACCCACACCGTGGTGTAGATGATGTTGCCGTTCTCATCGCGGGCGGGAACGGGGTTGCCCGACTCGTCAGTCGTCATGACCGGCGGACCTTGCGTCGGCACCTGAACCGTGTACGCCTCGGTTGCCCAGTCCACGATCTGGTACTGACCGTATGGAACCGACACGACGATATTGCCCTGCCAGGCGTAGTGCTCGTTCAGGATCTGATTGCCTGCCTCGTCGGTGCCGATGACGACTGGATAGGCGTACTTCGCCTTCGTCGCGCCGGTGACGTACAGCGAAGGATCCGGCGGATATGCTGTCACCGGAACCTGCACCTGCACGTTCTGCATCTCGTAGTGACCCGGACCCTGGGCGTTGAACGTGATCGTGCCAAGGCCCTGGGCAATGCGATTGCCCGATTGGTCGGTCTGTACGAGCTGGTACTCGTACGTGCCCACGGAAAGACCCGACACATCGACAAACTGCATGGCCTGGTTGCCGGCTTCGTCGGCCCAGCCCGAGTATATCTGCAGCGTCGACCACGTACTGCTGCCCTGCGGGCGATACATGAACTGCAGCGCGCCGGCGATAAGCGGCCAGCTCAGCAGTTTCGCCGCGTGACCATTGATGACGTTGCCATCCTCATCGATCGGATAGGTCAGGTAGCCAGCATTGTCGGACACCGGCTGCGTCCCCACCGTGCCGTCGATCAGGCTGACATTGATCGGCGGGTAGTTGACCTGCGGTACCCAGTAGCCAGGAATCTCCGCGATCTTCACGAACTGCCCGGTGGCATGCGCATACGGGCTGGTGTAGCCGTCCTGCGTCCACAGCAGTTCGAATTCGTACGTTCCGGCGCCCAGCGCGGAGGTATCCACGCCGTACAAACCATTCCCCCGCGGCGTGGCGGTCATGGTCTGCCAGCCACCACCGCCTGCCGGACGGTAACGGATGGTCTGCACGATGCCGTCACCCGGACTCTGCCACGACAGCACGCCAGCGCCAGCCACGTTCATAGCCAGCGGCGTGCCAACCGTCTGCAGTGCCGGCGAGGCGATGCTGATGTTGCCCGTGCCGGAAATATGGGTCACGCCGTCACGGCTGACCGTGATCACCTGATAGCGGTAGCTGCCCGGCGGCAGGCCATTGGCGTCATAGCGCAGCGTCTGACCGAACTTCTGCATCGGAAGCGCGCTACCCCACGAGCCGCTGCCGTCCGCCGGAGCGAGCTGCAGATACACCTGCTCCATCGGGTCGGCCGGTGCCTGCACCTCGATAGCATTGCCGCCCACACCGTTGGCGGCCTGGTTCTGGATTAGGATCCACTCGCCCTGCGAGTTCTGCTTGTAGACTCGAACGCTCGTTACCTTGCCGACGCCACCGGCGCCGCCGGGGCCATCCTGCCACGCGAATGTTGCGCCGTAGGCACCCTGCTCGGCCGTGAGGATCTGCGACCGCGTCGCGGCGGTGCCGGGCACGGTCACTGCGAGCGGATCGTCACCGCTTTCGTTGGCGCTCTCGTCCCGGCTCGTCGTGTAGCGATAGGAAGCGGTAACGTAGTCGACCTGCACGAGCACCTGCCCGCCGCCCAGATTCTGCAACCCCGACCATGCCAGGTTGATCTGGTTGGTACCCGCCCATACGGCATAGGCCGATTCATCCGTGGATGCCGTGGCGGACTGGATCGTGGTCGACAGCATCATCGCATTGGTGGCCACGCCACCCTGTGTCTGCAGCCGCTCCGGACCCGATTGCGCGATCTGGCGACCCAGTGCGTCGTACTGTGTGTCGGTGCGACGGACGTCCGTCAGCGAGCGCGCGACATCGGAGCTTCCCACTGCAGCGATGTTGACGTTGCCGCGGCCATTGCCGGCGCTGCGAATGTCCGCGGTGGCGTTGCCATTGACGTCGAACAGCGTGACGCGATCCGTGCCGTCGCCATTGTTGGTGCGCCACAGATGCCCGGCATTATCGTAGTCGAAGTACTCCTGACGTCCACCGTTCACGCCTTTGCGAACGACCTCGCCGAATGCGTTGTATTCCAGCGCTGTATCGGTCAGACCGGCCTGTGCCTGCGAAACCGTGGCCATCCCCGAGCCGGCGGCCTGCGCGGGGCTGCCCTCCCACTTGCTGACCCATTGGCCACCCTCGAGCTGCCACACTCGGATGTAGGTCAGCGACGAGAGACCGCCGTCGTCGGTGCCATTGTCGGTCCACGCAAGGCTGGCCCCACTCGCGACCTGCGCACCGTTGAAGTCCATCGTCCGGCTGGCGGCATGCGCGGCCACGCCACCGGTACCGATCGACTGTCCATCCTCGTCCACGCCGAGCGAATAACGCGTGTCCGCGGTGATGTAGTCAACCTGTACGCGCACCAGTCCGCCCTGTGCATTGATCAGCGACGACCACGTCAGATTGACCTGGTTCGTGCCGTAGAGGCCGATCTTGCCGACCAGATCGATCACGCGGTCCGACGAACCGCTTGCGCTGACATTCAGGCCGCCCTGCAGCACCGTCGTGGAAGCCGGATCGACCGTATGGGTCAGCTGGCCCAGCTTGTCGTATTGATATACCTCAAACTGCGTGTGGGTGACATTGTCATTGCCCGTCACGCCCTGCCACGCCTTGGCTACCTGTCCACGCTCGTTGTAGGAGGTGTACCGGCTCACGCCGGCGGCGTCGGTCGTCTGCGTGGCGTGCCCATGCACGTCGTATTGCGTGAACGCGTAACGATCGCCGGCGACACTAGTCACCGTGTAGCTGTTGACGGTCGCGGACGTCGCGCCGCCGATGTAATCGGCTTGCAGCACCACATTGCCGTAAGCATCGCGCCAGTACTCGGTCAACGGCGTCAGCGCACCCCCGGTACTGGTGCTGTTGCGCGTGGGAGTCGCGATCGCCCGCACGCGGCCGAGCGCGTCGTAATAGTTATAAGTGGTGGCACCGAGCGCGTCTTGCATGCTGGTCTGATTGCCGACCGCGTCGTAGGTGAAATAGGTCGTGAGGCTGCCGCGCGTGCTGCCACCGTTGGACGAAGTGCTATATTCGACTTGGAGCCGCGTCTCGCTGGTCTTGCGATTGGCGCGGTCGAAGACATAGGTCGTCGTGCGGTCATCCGCCGAACTGACAGGCGTATCGTAGCTCGATACCGACCACTTGCCGGCGGCAAGCGCCGTTGCGTACTCGGTGAGCGCCGTCATATTGCCAGCGGCGTCGAAATTCCGCGTCGTGAGGTACCCCAGTGCGTCGACGGTTGCCGACTGCTTGCCGTTGAGGTCGTAGTAGTTGGTAGTCGTGGTCCAGGAATTGGTCACGGCGTTACGCAACTGGCTCACCTGCACGATGTTGCCGAAGGCATCGTACGTGGTACGCGTGGTCTTGCCGGCATTGAAGTACTGGCTGCCCGCCGCCGCGCTGGAGTCGTAGACCAGCGCCTGCGGCTCCACCACCTCGACGGTACGACCCAGCCGGTCATAGCTCGAGGTGATCTGGCGGTCCAGACTATGATCGATGCCCGCGGCGTTGATGGCCGCCTCGATGGTGGCGCGTGTCGGCGCTCCGGACGCGCCGCTGAAGGGCGTACTCGAGAGACCGGTTCGCGTGGCGTAACGCACCAGACGCGTGACGTCGCCAAAGGCGTTGCGCGTGTAGCCCGTGACATAACCTTCGGCATCGAGGTCGTACAGAACCCTGCCAAGCGCGTCGTAGACCTTCGCGCTTGTATTGCCGGCCACATCCCTGCCGCCCACCGCGTTGCCCAGCGTGTCGTACCAGGTTTCGGTGGACAGGACGCGCACCGTGTCCCCACGCGTGGCGACGTCATTCTGCCCATTGGCCGCAACGCTATCGAGCGTTTCGCTGTAGACACCCACCGGCGGGAAGATGGTCTTGATCTGGCGACCCAGCGCATCGTATTCGTAGCGCGTCGTTCGCTCTTCCGTGCGACCGGCCGCTTCGGTGCGCGCCGTGAGATTGCCAAGCGCATCGTACTGGTTGCGCGTAACAATCGACCCATACGTATTCTGGGACAGCGTGAGGCTACCGTTGGCACCGTTCGGCGCCACGCCGGTCAACAGCACCTGAGGTGAAGACTCCTGAATCAGGCGACCGCTGGCGTCATAGTCGTACGACCAGACATTGCCGAGCTTATTGGTATAGGTAAGCTTTTCACCGAGGCCGTTGTACGTATAGCGTTCGGTAGCGCCCAGCGGATCGGTGCTGGCGACCAGATTCCCTGCCGCATCGTACGAGAACGTATTGACCTGATCCATCGTGGGGGTAGCCACGACCGCCGCACCGATCGCATCGGCAGTGCCCGCGACGGTCGACAGAATGGCCAGCCCGTACTGCGTGGTCTTCACCACGTGACCGATGCCGTCGTAGTCGGTCTTCCTGACGTAACCCATGGCGTCGACCGAATAGATCATCCGGTTGGCCGCGTCATAGGCGCGACGTTCAATACGGTCCTGCGCCGTGTTGCTGACCAGCCTGGCGCGCAGCGTGTCGAGCGTCGAGTTGGCCGTGAGGCCGCTGACGTCGACTGGCCTGGCGTAAATATGGACCGAGACGACATTGCCGGCCGCGTCGTAGACGTTCTCGGTGGCGACGTCCTGCGCATTGATGGCGATGACGGCGCGGTTGGCCACGTCATACCCATAGCGTTCCACGCGGTCCGCACTGGCGGGCTGAATCGCCGCGCGGATCGCCGTCAGCGTCGGATTGGCCAGCGCCTGGGTCAGGGCAGTTCCGGTGAGTGCCGTGGCGTAGCGCGTGCTAACCGTCACGTTGCCGTTGGCGTCGTAGCTGCGCTCGGTCACGCCGCCGAGTGCGTCGACCTGGAAGATCTGCCGGTTGGCGGCGTCGTACGCATACGACGTGACGACGTCGCCAGCGCCGGCGACGACCGTGCTGAAGGCGGCGCCCGGCGCAATCGGCCTGGCGTAGCGAACCGAGCGAATGAGGTTCCCGGCCTTGTCGTAGATGAACTGCGTGACGGCACCCACGCCGTCCACCGTCCAGATCGGGCGATTCGCGCCATCGTATTCGGTGCGAACGTGCGCGTCCTTCGCGGCATTGGCCACCAGCGCGACGGCGGCCTTGATCGCGGCCGCGGTCGCCGCGGTGTTGGCAGGTACCGGTGTGGCGTACGTGATCCTCTCGATGACGTTGCCCAACTCATCCCACGTCGTGCCGGTGACGATACCGCTCGCGTCGATCGTGTAGATCGGTCGATTGATATCGTCGTAGACCGTGCGGGTATGCAGGTCGTGCGTGGCGTCCGCCGTCACGACCGGCGTCGCCTTGCCATCCCAGCTGGCCAGATTGATGCGGTTCGCGTACGCGACGCGCTCGATCACGTTGCCATTGGGGTCGTACTTGTACTCGACCACCGCGCCCGTGCCGTCCACGGTGAAGCGCAGGCGACCGGTCGCATCGAACACGCTCGACGTTACGCCATCAGTGGCTGAGGCGACGGCAATCCTGGCCGAGATATCGGCAAGCGTCGGTGTCGCCGGCAGGCTGACCAGCGAAATCGGCGTGGCGTAGGTCACGGCGCGCACGACGTGGCCCTCCGCGTCGTACACCGACTGCTTCACGGTGCCATTGGCGGCGATGGTGTAAACCAGGCGGCCGTTCGCGTCATAGACAAAACTCGTGACATGACCGAGCGGATCGACGCTCGAGACCACGTTGTCGTTATTGTCGTACGTGTACGTGGTGATCAGATTCAGACCCGCGGGGTCCACCCGCTCACGCACGCGTCGACCGGCTTTGTCGTAGCTGTACGCCGTGACCGCACCGTTTGGCGTGGTCATCGTCAGCACGTGGCCGGCAGCGTCGTAGGCATACGTGGTCTGCAGATTGAGGCCGCCCGCGTCCACGGTCTGCTTGAGTACCTTACCCTTCTGGTCGTACTGGTAGCTCGTGATCGTGCCGCGCGGATCCTTGACGGTCAGGCGGTTTCCCTGCGCGTCGTAGGTGTAAGTCGTCGTCAGATTGACGCCGGTCGGGTCCAACTGCTGCGTGAGGACGCGCCCCGCGGCATCGTAGGTGTAGTTGGTCGTGTTGCCATTGCCATCGATCGTCTTGATCAGACGGCCGGCGCGATCGTACGACTGCTTGGTCTGCGTAAGGTTGGTGTCCGTTTGGATCAGGGCACCGTTCGGGTTGTACTTGTAGACCGTATCGAATCCGCGCGCGTCGGTAATCTTCAGCGTCTGGCCATATCGATTGTGCGTTGTCACCATCACCACGTTGCCCGGCAGCGTCACCGTCACCGTGCGGTTCTTGTCGGAATACGCGTATTTGGTGACGTTGCCCAGCTCGTCTGTCTGCGTCAGCACGCGATCGAATGCGTCGTACGAGCTGCCGCGCGTTCCCCCCATCGGATCCTTCGTCGACACCGTACGACCGAGGCGGTCGTAGCTGACTTCGCTGACGTTGCCGTTGCGATCCACCGAACGGATCTGACGACCGAACGCATCGTAGACCGCGCTGCTGATCTGATTCAGGCCAGTACGGTCCAGTACCGTCTGCAGCGCCAGCCCGCGATTGTCGTAGGCCGTCTCCTGCACGACGGTACGCCCGTCGCCCAGCGCGCTGGTACGCGAGATTTCCTCGCCGAACGCATCGTAGGTGAAGCTGGTCTGGTTGCCGGTTGCATCGGTCATGCTCGCCGCGACCCCGTTCGCCGCATAGGTATAGCTGACCCTGCTGTCCTGCGCCGCGTTGCGAACGGCGTCGATGGCGACCGTCAGCGCGCTGTTGGCAATGCCGCCCGCGTTGGCGCCGGTCAGATTGGTCAGATTGATGCGCGTGGCGTAGCGGATCGAGGCGGAAAGCAGCCCTTGCGCGTTGTACTGCTGTTCGGTGACTTCACCCAGCGCATTGACGGTATGGGTCAAGCGGCTGTCGGCATCGTAGAAATACAGCGTACGGAAGCCGTTGGCGTCCGTGCTGCTGGTGCGGCGGCCTGCCGCATCGTAGGTGTAGGTGGTCGCATATTGCGCCCAGACGGCATCGATCTGGGCCTGAGTCTGCCCCGCCACCAGTTTCGACGCGCCTTCGGCCGACAGCTCGGCCGCCACGCGGCCCTGGATGTCGTACCGGACATTGAACGTGCGCAGGTCCGTCGTGCCGGTCGCCACCGCCGTCGCGGTGCGGTTGCCCATCACATCGTAAGTGTAGGCCGTGACCGTGCCTTCCGCATTGGTCTCGCTCAGCACCCGGTTGAACAGATCGTAGGTGCGCTGCGTGGTCTGGTCCGCCGCGTTGGTTGCCGGACGGATCGAAGCAAGATCCGACGCGGACGTCACGGTGCCCACCGCCTTGTTGAGGTATCGCACCGTCTTGGTGAGATTGCCGGCGGCGTCGTAAGTATTCTCAGTGAGGTAGTTCTCCGCATCGACCGTCGCGACAAGCTGTCCCTTGCCGTTGTACAGATAGATCGAGCGGGCGTCGCTTGCGTTCGTGGCAGGCAGCAGTTGTGCCAGCGTACCGGCGGCGCGCAGCGAAACGGCCGTAGCCGTTGCGTACGTAATGCGATCGGTCAATTGTCCGGCCGCGTTGTAACGCAACTCCGACAGGTAGCCTTCACCATCGAGCGTGGCGCGCAGCAATCCATCGGCATCGTAGAAATTGCGCACGACGCGATCGGCCCCAGAGGTGGCCAGCGACACATTGTCCACGCCCGGATTGGCACCCAGCGCCGAAGTGTCGATCTTCGTGGCGTAGCGGACCACGGCAACCACGCGCGATGCTCCGTCGTAACGCGTTTCCGTCACGGCGCCTGCGGCGTCGATCGATTTGAACAACCGGCCGGCGCTGTCATAGATGCGCCAAGACTTGTTGTCTAGCGCGGAAGCCGCCGGACGAATGCTTGCGAGCGACGGATTGGTCGGAGCACCCTGCCCATCCACGAGTTGCGACGTCGCCACTGCAGTGGCATAGACAATGGTCTCAGTCAGCTGACCGGCCTTGTTGTAGACGAACTCGGTCAGCGTCCCGGTGCCATCGATCTCGGCGCTTCTGCGGCCGGCATCGTCATACAGGACCCAGCGACGCACGCCAGTCGGATCCTGGGTCATGACCAGGCGGCCATCGGCATCGTAACGGTAGGTCGACTGGCCAAGCTGCTGCGCCGACGCATTGGCTTGCGATACGCTGACCAGTTGCCCTGCCTTGTCGTAGACGCTCGTCGTCACCAGACCATTGGCCGACAGCACCGACACCTTGTTGCCGGCGTCGTCATAGTGCGTGGCGGTCAGCTGATTGGCCGGATCGAGCGTCGCCACCAGACGGCCGAGGCCGTCGTAGCTGTACTGCGTGACGGCCCCGGTGCCGGAGATGGTCTCGAGCAGCCAGCCATGCTGATCATAGACATACTGGACCGTGGCGGCACCCGTGGTGACGCCATTGCCCGAAGCATCGACCGTTGCATAGGTAACACTCGTCTGCAACTGGCCGCGGAAGTCGTAGGTCATGTCCGTCTGGAGGACCTTCCGCTTGTCCTGCGAGGCCGCCCACGCGGCGCCCTGAGATTCGGTCACCACCGAAGTCTCGGTCAGCGACGTCACGTTATAGGTGCCCGCCGTGTATTCGATGCTGCGGACGCGATTCCCGGCCGCATCGTAGCGATACTCGGTGACCCGGCCTTCCGGCGAGATGACGAAGCGCAGCAGACCCTTGCTGCCGGCATCGTAGATATAACGCGTCGTTTGCGGTGCGCCCGGCTGCCCGGTGCCGGCGCCGTCGGGATCGGCCACCAGGTAGACGGTCTCGCCGATCAGCCGGTTTTGCGCGTCGTAGACGCTGCGTACGGTATTCCCGGCGCTGTCTCGCTGCAGCGAGAGATTGCCTGCGCCGTCGTACTCCATGGTGACTGCGCGGCCTTCCGCGTCCGTCACGCTGACCAGCCGGCCCTGCGCGTTGTAGGCGTACGTCGTCACCAGACGCGTGCCGCCAGTACCCGGGGCGTCCACCACGAGCAACTGGCCATCGGCGTCGAAGGTGTAGCGCGAGACCAGACCCATCGGATCGGTCACCGTGGTACGACGGTTGGCAAAGTCGTAGCTATAGGACGTGGCCTTGCCCAGACCGTCGATAATGGTGGCGATGCGGTACTGGCCAGCTACCTGCACGTAGGTAAAGCTCAGGCTGGTGCCGTCGCTTTGCGTCGCCGAGGCGATACGATTGCTCGTGCCGTCGTAAGTGTAGGTCGTGCGATAGACGTTGCCGTCGGCAACCGATGCGTCATCTGGCGTCAGGTCGACCGTGACGGAAGTCAGTCGGTTGCTTGCGTCATAGCCATAGGTTACGGCGCTGACGGCCTTCAGCGTCCCGTTGACCAGCAGCATGCTGCGCGCGGTGATGACGTTGCCGCTGGCATCGTAGTCCAGTTGCATCGACTCGCCATTCTCGTTGGCGATGGCGGCAACGCCGTGTGGACTCCACGTATAGGTCAGCGTATGTCCCGCCATATCGGCGCTGGACAGCATGCGGCCCGACGCATCGTAGACGTCGCGACGCCCGGTGTCGCCGTCGACCCACGTATATCGGCCGGCGCCGGCGTCGTAGGTGATCGCGTCATTCGCCCCGCCGTTGGCCGACGTGATGTACAGATTGAGCTGGGCGTTGTAGGTGTAGAGCGCGGTCGATCCGTCGCGGTCGGTACGCAGGATGGTGCTGCCGGCCGTCTGCGGCGTACCAGTGATGACCAGCTTCGTATCGAAGCCGCTCCACCAGTTGTCACCGTTGTCGTCGTTGAGCAGGCCCTGGCTGTTATAGGTTCGAAGCAGGCTGGTTGCGCCTCCAACGCCCACGAGCCGGTCGTCGCGGTCCTGGAGCACCAGGTTGCCCGTGGCGATATTGACGAAGGCCTGTTCTCCGCTCCGCCCCTGCGCCGCGTTGCCGAGCACGCCTCGTTGTCCGAGCGTGTTGAGGGACGTGAGGTTCAGACCAAGGCTGTTGCCGCTGACGATCGCTACCATGGTGTTGTACGTGGCTCTGTATATGGTGGGTTCACGAGCAGTCGACCCAGGCAGCGCCCGGCAACATCGACAGTCTTCGAAGCAGTACATCCACAGGATTCGGCAAACGTTTAGCGTCCCGCGCCGCCCGAACGAGGCGGCTAAACCAATCGGATTCGGTGCGGATATACTTGAGATAGCCGTTCTGGCGCCTTGACCAACGCCGCCCGCGCCGGATCCCCGGCCGGGATGGAAGCGAGATAACCGATGCAAGCCAACGATCCCGATACGCTGCTGCGCGAAGCCGTCGCAGCCAGCCAGCGCAATGACACCGATACCGCGCTGAGCCTGCTGGAACGCGTCACCGCTCTGGCCCCCGGGGCGGCCGTCGCGCATCTGCTGATGGCCGGCGAGCTGGCGCAGGCCGGGCGGTACGAGGAGGCGGAGGCCGCCTTTGCGCGCGCTCTGTTGGCGGATCCCGGGCTGCATATCGCACGCTTCCAGCTCGGACTTCTGCAATTCACGTCCGGCAATGCCGCGGTGGCGCTATTGACATGGCAGCCGTTGACCGAGCTGGGCGAACAGCATGCACTATCGCTTTTCGCGAGGGGCTTCGCCGCGCTGGCTGGCGACGACATGCTGGAGGCCACCCGTCTGTTTCAGGCTGGCATTGCCGCCAACACGGAGAATGCGCCGTTGAATACGGACATCCGCATGGTGCTGCAACGCATGGGTGAAGTCGCTGGCACGCAGCCCGCACCCGCCACACCGGCGCCGGCGGCGACCGAGGCACACGGCTCCGATACCCACGTTCTGTTGTCGAACTACGGATCGCTCAATTGAAGCTGGAGGTGGGCAGCCGATGACACAGATCGATCAGGCAAGCCGGCTGGCTGCCATGATTCGCGCGCAGGTCGCCTCGCTGGGCGGCCGCCGTGCGGGTGGATTGACGTCGCGCAAGGAATCGACGAAGAAGGAAGGCACGCCGCACGCGGCGACCGAGCAGGACCTGGCCAGCGTCGTGGCCCGTCGGGTGGCCGCCATCGACCCCAATGCACCGGACCGCCGGCGCAGAGCGTTTCGCGTCTTTCTCGAAACCGTGTTGCTGGCCGAGTTCGGCGAGCCGTTGATGAACGACGCGCGCTTTCAACAACTCGTGGAAGACGTCCACAGGCAAATGGAGGCGGAACCGGAGGTTGCCGCCGCCATGGAAGAAGCCGCCCGCTTACTGGTCTGACCCGATCGTACTTTCGCCCGCGCTACCGGCGATGACGCTGGTGGTCGCTGCCTGAATCCAGTCGGCCATCGGCTCGCCGGTGGGCCCCTGGCGGCGCGCCAGCAATCGTGCCGCGAGACGCTGCATCGTTTCCACGTCACGCACATCGCCGTTCAGTACGGCCCTCGCGTAATGGCTGGCCAGATTGGCTTTGTCGAGGCCGTCCGCGCGCGCGATTTCCTGCTCGGCCTCATCGCGCCTGCCCTGAAACGCGTACGCCACCGCGAGGCCGCCGTGGCTTTCGCCAAAATTGCGGTCCAGCGCGATCGCGCGTTCAAAGGCCTGCTGCGCCGCGACCATATCGCGCCGGACGATATTGGTCCAGCCCAGCCCATTCCACGTCCCCACATGACCCGGCATGAACTGCACTGCGCGATGGAAATCGAACAAGGCATCGTCCAGCCGCTGCGTCAGCAGATGGACGAATCCAAGCGCCGACCACGCACGCCCGTCTTCGCCATGCACGCTCAGCGCGTCGCGCAGCAGCGCTTCTGCGCGCGACGGATCCTGTTCGGCCAGGGCCAGCGTGCCGAGCGTCACCAGTGGCTCCATCTGCGAACGATTCGCCTGCAGCGCGGCCATCGCCCATGGCTTCGCGACAGCGAGGTCGCCCTGATCGAGCGCCGCGAGACTTGCCACGCCCGCGGCCTCGGGTGCCAGCGCCTGCGCGGCGGCACGTTCGCGCGCCCATGCCACGGCGCTGTCGAGGTCGCCCGCGTGATGCAACACGCGTAGCCAGAGCACCTGAAAAGCAGCCGGGGACGAAGCGGAAGCGCCGGTCATGCGGGTCGCAAGAAGATCGCGCGCGCGTGACAGATCCCCGCGCCGGAATGCTGTATACGCGAGATCGTGGTCTACCGCATCGAGCGCTTCGGGCGACAGGCCCTCCATCCCGCGCAACGTCTGTAGCCGCTGCTGCGCATCGGCCCATTGGTGAGTTGCCAGATCCAGCTGGCATTCGCGAAACATCACGGCGGGCCCGGATACCCCTAGGGCCGATGCGTGGCGCAGGTGAAAGCGTGCACGGTTCCATTCGCCAGCAGCACAGGCAGTCTGGAACGCGTCTTCGAGCAGCGTCAGGTTGTTGGGGTCTTCCCGCAGGTACTGCTCGAGCCGGGTCAGACGTTCAACGGCGTTAGTGTCCTTGTTCATGGGTCGGTGATCCGATTGTCTTGTGGCACTACCACGCCACGTCCAATGATTGATGCGACTTCAGCGATTGGCGCAGCTTGTCGAGGGCGGCCCGGTGGATCTGCGCGATACGTCCCTTCGTCACTCCCAGCATCGTGCCGATCTCCTGAAAGGGAACGTCTTGCAGGTAATGCGAGCGGATGACGGTCTGCTCCTGCGCGGTCAGCGTGCCGATGAAATGCCGTAGCCGCTGCTGCAACTGTCTGTACTCGAGACTGCCATAGTAATGGGATGCGGGCGCGGTGGCGAGCGAGTCGTGCTCGACCAGGCCGGTCCCTTCGAGCAGAAAGGTCAGGGCCACGCCTATGCCGACTTCGGCCAGATAGCGAAATGGCTCGTCCGCGGCGAGAGCGTCCCCGTCTTCCGCGGCGACCGTGCGTGCCGCCGCCCTGATCTCCTTCATGCGCTCCTGACGCAGCCGCATGCGCAATGCTATCTGCTGCTGCTTCTCCGTCAGACGTTCCAGCCCATTCAGGATCGCGCCGTGCATGCGCCGCGACGCGAACGTCTTGAACTGTGCGCCGCGATCGTCGGCGAAGCGGTCCACGGATTCCACGAGGCCAACCATTGCAAACTGCAGATACTCGTCGAACTCGATCTCGTCGTGGATGCGACGGCGGTAATAGGTCGCGGCCACCGTTCGTGCATACGGCAGATAGTGACGAATCAAGGCCTCCCGGTCCTCCTGCGTGCCGCACTCGCGAAAGCTGCGCCATAGCGCCGCTTCAGCCTCCCGTGCCGAAGCCTCGGCGGATGGCGGGTCATTGTCCTCGTCCCGGGTGTCGCCCTGGGTGTCGAAATCGTCTGACATGGCGAACGTCAATGGAACGAGCCGACGAGGGCCTTTAACAGAACACTCCACCCATCGACCAGGATGAACATCAGAATCTTGAGCGGCAACGCAATGGTCATCGGCGGCATCATCATCATGCCGAGTGCCATGAGGATGCTCGAAACGATCAGATCGATCAGCAGGAACGGCAAAAAGACCACGAAGCCGATCTGGAACGCCGCGCGCAGCTCCGATAGCATGAACGCGGGAATCAGCTGTACGTTGCTGATGTCGTCCATGGTTTCCGGCTTCTTCGTCTTGGACAGCTCCACCATCAGCGCCAGATCCTGCTCGCGAGTCTGCCGCACCATGAACTCGCGCATCGGGCCGCTCGCCCGCACATAGGCCTGCTCCATCGTGATACGCCCTTGCATGAAGGGCTGCATCGATTCGGTATTGACGGTCTGCAAGACCGGGGACATCGTGAACAGCGTCAGAAACAACGCCAGTCCGATCAATGCGGTATTGGGCGGCGTCTCTGGCATGCCGATGGCATGACGCAGCATGGAGAGCACGATGATGATGCGCAGGAACGCCGTGAGGCAGACCAGCATGGCCGGCAGAACGGCGAGCACCGTGAGGCCGATGACCGCGCGCAGCGCGAACGAGGTCTCGCCCGGTGAGATCCGCACATCCTGCGCGCGTACGGGCTCGCTCGCGCGCACCGGCGCCGTGGAGGTCCGGTTGGGAGACCGTGCGGACGCGGGCTCGCCGTGGCGCTCGAGGCCAATGGATGGCGATGGATATATCGGCGCGGCACGCAGCCCGTCTACCGCATCCGCCGGCGGTATGGCACGCTCGATCGCGATACGGCCGCCCGCTTCGCCGTTGTCGGGCGGCGCGCCGTCGTCGTCGTCGAGCAGCGTGACGACCGTCTTGGGCTCCGCCTGCGGCGCCGATGCAGTCGAGACGCTTTGGCCAGCCGCCTGCCCCGCCGCGAGCGCGGCACACATCATGACGCAGGACGCGATCGACTGAAGCCAGCCGCGCCACCGCCTGAACGATACGATCATGACGCCGTGCCTCCGCCATTCTCATCCGGCTTGTCTGAACATCTGTCCAGCACGGTCACCTGCCCGGCCGCGCTTACCGCGGCCAATACGCGACGTCCCTGCCAGTGGATGACATGCAGCCGGACGCCCGCATTCAAAGGTGTCTGGGCCATCAACTCGATGGCTGCGCCGATCGGGGCAGACGGTGCGCGCTTGCCCGCGATGCGGTCGAGCCACGTGCCGCGCGGCCGCTGGCGTCCCGCGATCCATAGCACGACGATCGCGGCGATCAGTAGTAGCGCGATCGAGATGCCCGCGGGACCCGAGACGAGGTCTTCGTCCTGCCGGAACGGCAGGGGCGCGGCAACGGCGGAAGCCGACATGCTGACGCCGGCTTCCGACGCGGCCGGATAACGTTCTTGCTGCGACATGTCACGCAATCAGCGGCGCCGGTAGCTCGGTCAGCCTCACCGCGAAACTGTCGCCCACGGCAACCAACACGCCGCGCGCGACGACCTTTCCATCGAGCCGCACATCCACGGCCTGATCGACCTGACGATCGAGCTTCAGGACATGCCCTTCCCGTGCCGCCATCAGTTCGCCGACAGTGGTATGCGTCTCGCCGACGCATACTTCCAGACGCGTCTTGACCGCGAGCAGCGGGCTCGTCGAAGCGATGGCGGACGCGCCGGTCGAGGGTTTCAGCTCGGCGAGCGGTTCATAGGACAGCGGCTGGGCTACGGCCGGAGATTGTGAATCCACGCTGGTGGTGGATTCCGAAGATGCAAGGGTCGACATGATGCTTACGATTGACGCGTAGTGGTGTTGGATGAGACGTGCGGCAGCAGCTGGATTGCCTTGGTTGCCTGCACCGCGCCGAGATGGCCCGACAGCAATGGCGCGGGACCGGCGGCACGGTCGACTCCGGATTCGGGGCTGAGCTCGGTATTGAGGTAAAGCGTCACCGGCTGATCGAGCCCGTGTCCGGTCGTCACGACATCGCCCGGCTGCAAGGCCAGTAGTGCGCCGAGATCGAGTTCGATATCGGCAAGACGCGCCGTCAGGCGCAGCGACTGGCGACGCATGGCATGTATGACCGGCGTCAGCGGCGCAGCCGGTCGCGGGGCCCCCGGCTGCCGCGGCGGAATCCAGCCCCGCGCGCGCTCTGGCTCGATATGGCAACCCACGATCGCACGCGTGACGCCCTCGAGCGTGATGACGCAGCGAATGGCGCCAGACCACGGCAATTGCTGGGCAGCGGAAAAGCCGGTTGCGGACGCGAGCGCGTCGCCATGCTCGGGAACACCGGTCAGCGCGATGCAGAATCGCAGCAATGCTTCCGCTGCCACCGTGGCCGCAAGCGACGGCTCGGCATCGTGGTGCGCTCGCGATGCCGCCGTGTGCGTACCGCCAAACAGCGCTTGTGCCACGGTGGTCGGCGGCGTCTCGGCGCTCGAAAGCCAGACGCCCTTGCACGCGGCAACGACCTCGGCGGCATGCCACCATGCTTCGGGCCTGCGCATCGAAGCCGGCATCTCGGCCTCGCTGGCATTCGAGAGCGCGGATAGGCGGACGTCCACCCCCCAGTCCCGCGAGAAGTCGCCCAGCCGCGCTTCCAGGCTCGCGCGCAACGCGCCCAGTTCCGCATCGCTCCACCACGTCAACGCGCGCGCCGCGGGTCCTGTCGCCGCGCGACGCTGCCTCTGCTCTGTCATCATGCCTGGCTCTTCATCGAGAAGAGTTCCTGAATCATGTCGTTGGCGGTGGACACGACTTGCGACGATGCCTGGTAGCCACGCTGCATGATCACCAGTTCACTGAACTGCTGAGACAGGTCGACGTTGGAAATCTCCACGCTCGTCGGCTTGATCGAACCAAACGCCTCGCTGTTGGCGACACCGATGTGCCACAACCTGTCGTCGGTGGAGCGGAACAGATTGTTGCCAACGGATTCGACGGCATCGCTGGACTCGAAACGCCCCAGCAGCAACTGGTCGCCACGCGCGGATTTGCCGTTGGAGTACGTGAGCGCGACAAAGCCATCCTCGTCGAAGGTGATATTGGAGAGCGTCCCGGCGGCCACGCCATCCTGCTTCGTGGCTGCTAGCGTCGAAAGATTGCCCGATGCGAACGACGTCACGTCCTTGCTGAAATCGAGCGCCACCGACATGGGCGACTCGCCCGGCGGCGTATACGCGAACGTCAGAATGGCGGACACCGGGTCGGGCTTGCCATCCTTGAACAGCAGCGTGGCCTTGGCGACCTCGGTCGTGCCATCGAGGATGGTCACGGTCCAGCTACCGGGAACCGTCGCACTGCCGTTAGTGAACTTGGCCGACAGCGTGTGCTGGACACCCGCGACGTCGAACACATTGATATTGCCGACGGTCTGCTCTGTCGCCGTGCTCGACAGATTGCCGGTCATCGAGATCCCGCTCGTCGGCTGTGCCGGCGAAGTCCGATAGCCATCTAGCGACACGACACCCGTCACGCCATCCTTGTCGATGCCCAGGACCTTGTAGCCGCCCGTGCGCGTGATCAGCAGGCCCTGATCGTCGAAGTCGAACTGGCCGGCACGGGTGTACCGGATGTTCCCGTCCGCGTCCTGAACGAGGAACATCCCGAGTCCGTCCACCGCGACATCGAGGGCATTGCCGGTATTACGCAACTCCCCGGTGTTGAAGTTGAGTGTGGTGCCATAGGTAGCGAGACCGAAGCCCTGGCCACGTTGCGCGCCGTAGAGACCGTTGCCCGGCGCGTTCGTGTTCATATAGACGAGGTCGCCGAACTGCAGCGTCGAGCTCTTGAAGCCAGGGGTGTTCATGTTGGCCGTGTTGTCCGCAATGACTTTCAGCGCCTGGGAATATCCCATCAGGCCAGTCATGCCGAGATAGATCGAATCAAGCATCGTCAGCTCCGGAGGCGTTTCGATTAGCGGATCGTCTGGATCTGCGACAGGCTGATGCCCGGCAACGTCGCCCCGGCCGTCGTCGTGATCGTCAGTTGCGGAGACCCGCTCGCGAGGGACAGCGAGGACACCGTGCCGACAGTGGTGCCGGACTGCGTGCTGACCTCGACGGTCTTTCCAATCAGGCCGACGGACTGCAGAGATGACTGGCTCGACAGCATCGTGTCGAGCTTGGTATTGATCTGCTGCGTCTGTTCGAGCGACGTGAACTGCGCGATCTGCGCCATGAACTCCTGGTTGTCCATTGGCTTGAGCGGATCCTGGTAGGTCAGTTGCGTCAGCAGGATCTTAAGGAAGTCCTGCAAGCCGATGCTGCCGGATTGCAGACTCGTGCTGCCAACGCTATCGATCGATGCCATCGTGTGCTCCCTCCATGAAATCGGGATGGTCTTGCCTCTGCGCAATCCGCGCGCCCGCGGCGGTTTGGTTGTCATGCCACGGCTTGCCGTTGCATGTGATACGAGTCAGCGCGATACCGCGCTCGTCCAGACGTCGCCGTACCTCGGCGATCGCCTGCAGGATCTGATCCGTGGCGCCCGTGTTCGCGCCAATCCAGAGGTGCGCGCCCCCGGCGCCGGTTTCCAGATGGATGCGAACCGGTCGCAGAACCCCGGCAGCCTTCGCGGCGACTTCGGGCACACTCGCCAGCGCGGCCACGTCGCCGGGCGCGGCCAATGGCATCCCGCCTCGCCCCGGCACGCCGAGGCGCGACTGCTGAGCGAACGCCGGATCGAGCGCGACCTGGGTTGATTCCAGCGGATGCGACGCAGGGGCGTCGGCACGCGCGGCGGTTACATCGGCGAGATCGAGCGCCAGTCGCACACTCTCTATGGCGAGTCCCTGCGTCGCGCGTCCGGGATCGAGCCTGACTTCGGCAGCGGCGGGCCGGCCGTCTGGCTTTGCCGGCAACGCGGCCATTGCGGTAGCGGCATGCTGGCGATAGTTCAATGCCGGCTTGAACCACTGCTGCGCCTGCGCGCGCTCCATTTCGCTCTGCCACGCCTCCTTGCTCACACGTGCAGCGGCGGCGTTCGACGTGCCTGCGAGCGGCCCTTCGGGCGGAGCCAGCAGATCGAGTCGGGTCGTCATGAAGGTTCTCCCTCGCCCGGCTGTTCTGTTTCGGGTGAGGACTGCTTCCATCCCTGACGTGCGGTCCAGTCGTCGTCGGCCGCCAGCGAGGCGCGTCGGGCGGCCTCGGCTGCATAGTCCTCGCGACTATCCTGTTTGTGCTGCGTCAGCAGTTCCATCGCACGATGTGCATCGGCAAGCGCGCGCAGCGCCGTCTGCCGCACTGTCGCGCATGCATCGAGCTCGCCGGCACTGCGCGCGAGCCGCACGCGTGTCTGCCCGAGATAGCGCAGTGCCTGCCCACGCTGCACGACATCGATCGGCGCACCGAGCGAGGCATCCAGCGTCGACAGCACGGCATCGTGCTCGGCAGTCAGCGCGGCATGACGATCGCGCTGCGCCATCCAGGCCGCCGTCGCTTCCGCGAGTTCGCGCGTGGCACGATCAACGCGCCAGTCGAATCGCTTCAACGCCGGTTCGAGCCCATAGCGAAATCCACGGCTATCCATGCGCCGCCTCCACCGCCGTCCGTAATTGCTCCAGCGCCGCGACGCGGTCCTCGCCGCCCTCGGTCTGGGCAAGGAAGGCGCGCAGCGCGGGCGCGCGTGCCAGCGCCGCGTCCAGTTCCGGGTTGCTGCCCGCCTCATACGCACCGATATCCACGAGCTGGCGATTCCGCTCGAGCAGGGCCAGCTTGCGGACCGCCTCGGTCGCCAGCATCTGGGCCTGCCGATCGACCAGATCCGACATCAGCCGACTCGCACTTTGCAGCACGTCGATAGCCGGGTATTGCCCCTGATGCGCCAGCGCGCGCGACAGCACGATATGGCCATCGAGCGTGGCGCGCAGCGTATCGGCAATGGGCTCGTTCATATCGTCGCCCTCGACGAGCACCGTCATGAGCGCCGTGATGCTTCCACCGCTGGCCGCCGTGCCACAACGCTCGCAAAGCTGGGGTAATTCGGCGAATACCGAAGGGGTATAGCCGCGGGCGGTGGGCGGCTCACCTGCCGAGAGACCGATCTCGCGACGCGCCATCGCCAGGCGCGTCACGGAGTCCATCGTCAGCAGCACCTGCTTGCCGGCATCGCGAAATGACTCGGCAATGGCCACCGCCGCATAGGCCGCATGCACACGCGCCAGCGCGGGCTGATCCGACGTTGCCACGACTACCACCGAGCGCCGCATCCCCTCGGGGCCGAGTTGCTTGTCGATGAATTCGCGCACCTCGCGTCCGCGCTCGCCGATGAGCGCGATCACGTTGATATCAGCTTTAACGTGCCGCGCGATCATGCCGAGCAGCGTGCTCTTACCCACGCCGCTTCCCGCAAAAATGCCGACGCGTTGCCCCCGACCAAGCGTGAGCAGCGTGTCGATCGTGCGCACGCCGGTTTCGAGCACATGCTCGATGCGCGGGCGCTGCATCGGATTGAGCGGGCTCGCATGCAGCGGCCGGCGCCGGGTACACGACGGTGCCTCGCCGGAATCGAGCGGATTGCCGAAACCATCGATGACGCGGCCGAGCAAGCTGTCGCCCACGGCGATACTTGCCGTGCGTCCTGTCGCCACGACGCGGCTGCCGACGCCGAGTCCGTGCACGGGGGCATACGGCATCAGGGTGACGGCCCCCGGACGCACGCCGACGATCTCCGCCATGACCGGCGGACCGTCGCGCTGCGTCGAGATCGCACACACTTCGCCGATCACCGCATCGGGACCCGCGGCTTCGATCGTCAGGCCCGCGAGCCGGGTCACCGCGCCGACACGCTCGGTCAGCACCGCCGTGGCGGTGGTGGCACGCACGGCGTCCATGAGTGCCGTCATGACGCGCGCGCCTTCGTGATGGCGTCCCGCCAGGATTGGCCAAGCGCGCGCAGTTGTACCTCGAAGCGTGCGTCGAGCGTGCCGGCCGCTGTATCGACCATGCAACCGCCAATGGCGACGTTATCGTCCGCGGTCCAGCTTACCTTGGGGAACCCCTGCAGCACGGCCTGTGCATCCGGGCCGGCCTGCAATGTCGCGAGGTCCTGAGGATGGAGCCGGACGCGCAGCGCGGGCTTACCACGCAATTCGCCAAACGCGCCGCGAATCGCCGCGCGGACCGCGTCCACACCCGGAGCCGCTTCCGCAACCAGCCGACATACCGCTTCGTAGGCGATCGCAACGGCCTGTTCCTCGATCTGTCCGAGCGCGGCTTCCACATGCTGCTGGACATGCTCCAGCACGCGTCGCGTCATCGCCGCGTGCTCGGCCAGCGCATCGTCGATCCGCTGGCGCTCCGCATCGCGCGCCGTCTTCGCCTCGACCTCGGCGGTCTCCACCGCACAGCGCGTCGCCTCCTCGACTCGCTGCTCGGCGTCGGTCAGGCCTTCTCGCTGTCCCTGCGCATAGCCCGCTTTATAGCCTGCTTCATAGCCGAGCGTTTCTGCCGCCCTCGAAGACTGGGTCGCTGCCTCGCCGTCGGCTGCGGAGAACGCCGGCTGATGTTCGAGCGGCCCCGCGACTGACGCCGCAGGCACCACGACCGCGGGCGGCGCCCGCCGGATGCCGATCGCGCGTGTTTCGACGTCGACCGTCACCGTCTTCAGAACGCGAGATGGCGTGACGCGCATCATGCGGCAACCTTGCGCGAGAAGAACTCCCACAGGCCGGCCACGTACGAGACGTACTGGTGACCACGCCGCCGGGTCGCGCGCACGGCTGGATGCCGCTCGGCATGCGATGCGCGCGACGACGATGCCGCACGCTTGATCAGCGTGCGCATGAGCATCGCGTCACGGGCCGGTGCCGAACGCAGCATGGCCGTCAATGCATACTCTTGGATATGTCGCGCCTGACTGGCGCCGAGCCGCTGCAACACCGCCTGCCGCCACGGCCAATCCTGAATCGCGAGCAGCGACGCGACCAGGCTCGCCGGTTCTTCGCGCAATGCTTCGGCGACCCGCTCCGCTGGCAGCGCGGCCGCGCGCACCGCGAGAGAAGCGTTGCTGTTGCAATCGGGCCCCGCGCCCTCGTCGGGCGGCTCGACGTCCGTGACATCGAGCAGTGAACTGTCGCGCGGCACGCCAAGTGCCTGCAGCTCCCGCAGATGTCCGCGCAGCGTACCAAGCGAAGCTGCCGGAAGGCGACCGAGCATCCAGGCACGGTCGACGGCACTCATCGCGTGCAGGGCCAGTGCCGCGCGCCGTAGATCGCCACCGGTGGCCTCCTCCGTTATCGACATCGCGGTCATGCCTGACCTCCATGACGAGGGCCGCGAGATGTCTCCGACGCCTCCAGCCATCCCTGCAGTCGCGCGAGCATGGCGTCCCGCTGCGCGGGCGTCATATTCGCGCCATCGAGGCTCATCGACCTGCGCGATCGTCCCAGCCCCCATCCGACGGCGGCACCGATGACCAGCACCAGAAGCGCGCCGAGGGCCGGTACCAGCCCGCCGCGCAGGGCCGTAGTTCGTGAGGCCGATGCCGTGCGCGCGGACTCCGCCATGTCGGTGGCGACACGGGTGTCGACGCCGGCCGTTGCGTCCTGCGCCGAAGCCGACGCGCCAGTTGCCGCGCCATATGTGCCAGACGTCTGCACCAGCACGGCATCGCCGCGTTCCACAACGATGCCAGCTGCCATGGCCACCAGCGCTTTTGCCTGCTCCAGCTGTTCTGCGGAGAGCGGCCGTCTGACGATCGCGACCACCTGCATGCGTTTGATCGAGCCGGGCTGGCTGATGACCTGCTCCACGCGCTTGCCGACCTGATACTCGATCTCGCGCTGCGTGCTGCCCCCGGATGCATCGCGAACGCCTAGCGGCAGCCCGCCGTCGTGGCTGCTTTCGCGCTCGCGTACCACCACGCCCGTCAGCGCCTGATTACCGCGACCGGGCGTGCCCGTGACATCCTCCGTGGTGATGCGCACCGCATCCATGTTGAGCGTCACGTCGACACTTGCCATGGCTTGCCCCGCGCCGAAGGTGCGCTCGAGCACTTCGGTCGCTTTTCGCGCCAATGCCTGCTCCGTATCCCGCTTCAGATCGAGACGCAGCCCGCCCTCGCCACCGGCCTCCGGCTGGCTAGAACGTGTCAGCGCCACGCCCTGCTCGTTGAGGATCGTCACATCCTGACTGACCAGACCCGGAATCGATGCAGCGACGAGGCGCTGAATCCCCGCCGTCTGGTCGGTGGCGAGCGATTTGCCGTCCTTCATGCCGACGGTCACGGAGGCCTTCGCCTTGTTGTCCGCGCGTTTGAACAACCCCTCTTCCGGCAACGCGATATGGACGCGCGCCGACTTCACATCCGCGATCGAGAGGATCGTCCGCGTAAGCTCTCCCTGCAGCGCGCGCTGGTAGTTGACCTTCTGCGCGAACTCCGTCATGCCGAAGTCGCCCGCGTTGAACAGCTCGAAGCCCACCCCGCCGTGAAGCGGCAACTCCTTGCCCATCAGCTTGAGCCGGGTCTTGTGTACGAGGTCGGCGTCCGTCAGGATCGTCGCGCCTTCGTCGGCCAGACGATATGGCACTTTCATGCGATCGAGCTCGGCGGTCATCACGCCGGCATCCTGCGGCGATAGACCGGAGAACAAGACCTGCTCGTCCGTGCGCAGCAGCCAGAAGCCGCCCAGCACCGTCGCACCGACGATGAGGAACACACCTATCAACAGACTGAGCCGGCGCGCGCCGGAGAGCCCATTCCATAAATCCTTCAGCACATCATCCCCTGCTCATGCTCATCGATTGCCGTTCTTCAATTGCGCCCTGGCGCATGAAAGCCGCGTTCATACCTGCATCCGCATCACATCCTGATACGACTCGAGCAGGCGATTGCGCACCTGCATCATCAACTGGAACGCGATCTTGCTTTCTTCGAGGCGAATCATCACCTGATGCAGGCTTTGCACATTCCCCACGGCGAGATTCTGCATGTCCTGCTGGCTGGTCAGCAGCGATTGGTTGACCTGTTCGAGGCCGGTGCTCACCATGCCGCCGAACGATGGCGTGCCCGTGCGCGACGTCGCGGATGTGGCCACAGCGTCCGGCGCCGTGACCGCGGGTGTGGGTGTGATGGCGCCTATGGCGGCGGCCGCGACTTCAGCCAGAACGGGAATTGTCATACGTTGCCTCCGATTTCGAGAGCCTTCATGGCCATGCCACGCGCCATGGTCAGCGCGGCGACGTTAGCCTCATAAGCGCGGGTGGCGGACATCATCGTCATCATCTCCGTTGCGGTATCGACCCCGGGGTATGACACGAAGCCCTGCGCATCGGCATACGGGTGGCCAGGTTCGTAGGTCCGCCGCATCGGGGTGGCGCTCGGCTCCAGCCACGCGGCGGGGGCTGACAGCGCGCGATCGATCATGGCGGTAAAGGCGCCGCCTTCCGAGGCGGCCGACGCCGATGTGGATGTCAGCGGCGTGCGCGCGTACGACACCACGCGCATCGGTTGATAAGCGGCACCGTTGGCACCAATAACGGAGCTGGCATTGGCGAGATTGAGCGTCGACACATCAACGCGCATGCGCTCAAGGCTCATTCCCAGGGCACTAACGGCAAAAGACTGCTGATAATCCATATGACCTCGCTCAGCGCTTGCCGTCGGAGGCGGCGCTCGAAAGAATGGAGAGATGCTTGTCCAGCGCGGTCGCCAGCGCCTGATAGTGCAGCGCGTTCTCCGACATGGCCGCCACTTCCTGATCCGGTTGCACGGTAGCCGCGGCTCCGCTTGGGTCGAACGCGGGCTGTAGCGACATCCGCACCGAAAACAGCGATGCCGGATCTGCCAACGACGTTGCCCGGCGCGACGCACTGCCATTGATCTGCGCGGCGAAGCGCAGCCGCATCGGCACATATCCGGGCGTGTTGACGTTGGCAACATTGGCCGCCAGCACCCGGTGCTGCAACGATGCCGCATCCAGTGCCAGCGACAATGCCGCCGTGGTGACGCCTTCGATTCCTGAAATCATTGTCGATCCCTCTGATTGATCCTGCCGCCGTCGAATTCCGTTGCACTCGTGTCTATCACTGCACCACCAGCTCGGCGTGCAACGCTCCCGCCGCCTTCACCGCGCGCAGAATCGAGATGATGTCGCGCGTATTGGTTTTCATCTGCGCGAGCGCCTGCACCAGATCTGCCACCGTGTTGTTCGTCGCCGCGACGAATGCCGGCGAATTGCGCTCGTCCACATCGACCCGCGAATTGGTCACGATCGCGGTGCGCACGCCCTGGCCGCCATACCCCACGAACAGCGGTTGCGATGCCGTATGGTCCGTGACGATGGAAATCTTGAGGTCGCCATGCGAAATGGCAACGCGCGCCAGCCTCACATCGCCACCGGTCACCACCGTACCGGTGCGCTCGTTGATCACCACCTTGGCGCGACGATCCGGTTCAACGGTTACGTTCTCCAGACGCGCAAAAAAACGTACGGCGTGGTCGCGCTGGGCGTCCGGAATGCTGATCTCGATGCCCGACGCATCGCGCGCTTCCGCCAGTGGCGCGCCAAGCTGCGCGTTGATCGCGTTCGCGACCCGATTGGCCGTGGTGTAGTCGGGCTCAGACAGCACAAAGGTGATTTGCTGCCGCGCGTCGACCATGCTGGCACCCGTACCCACTTCCACCGTCGCCCCGGCTGGAATCGAGCCGACCGTCGGATGGTTCTTCTGCACGACGTTGCCGTTGGCGTCGTAGCGATATCCGCCGACCGACAGGGGCCCCTGCGCGAGCGCATAGATGCGTCCGTTGGGCGCCTTCATCGGCGTCAGCAGCAGTGTGCCGCCTACCAGGCTTCTGGCATCGCCGGCGGACGTCACAGTGACGTCCACGGTGTCGCCTTCGCGCGCGAACGTCGGCAGCGAAGCGGTGACCATGACCACCGCGACGTTGCGGCTCTGCACCTGCTCCGGCGGGACGGTCATGTTGAACTGCGAAAAGACGTTGGCCAGCGCCTGTTTGGTCGAACGATTGGTGGGGGCGTCGCCAGTGCCCGCGAGACCCGTCACGACGCCGTATCCGACGAGCGCGTTCTCACGCCACCCCTGCAGCTTGCCGAGGTCCTTCACACGCACCGGCCCCTCGGTCGCCGCGATTGCCATGCCTGCCGGCAGCATGAACAGCAAAGCGACGAGCGCGACGGCGCCGCCAAGGATGCGGAAGCCATGATTCATTGCGATCGTCATCACAGCCCCAGAAAATCGAGAGCCTTGCGCCACCAGGCTCGTGTCTGCCGCTCTGACAGATCGCCTTCGCCGACGTACGTGATACGGGCATCGGCAATGCGCGTCGACAGGACTACGTTGCCGTCCGAGATATCGAGCGGTCTGACGCGGCCTTCCAGATTGATGCGCTGCTGCTCCCCGTTGATCACCAGCAGTTGCTCGCCGGCGACGCGCAGATCGCCGTTCGGCAGAATGTCCTGGACGCGCACGGTCAACAGCGCCAGCACCTTTCCCGCACGGCTCGTGCGACCGCCGCCGTCGAAATCGCCTGCAACGTTGAGATTCGCTGCAAACGGCGGTGTGCGCGTCACCGTGAGATTTCCGCCGACATCGTTCTTGCGCCGGGTCGCCGTGTCCGCGTTGGCCGCCGCCGAGGCGTTTTCGTAGACCTGCACCGTGATCACGTCGTCGATGCGAAAGGCCTTGTTATCCGCCGTGAGCGGGCGGAACTGTCGTTCGCTATAAAGACTTTCGGCCAGCGCAGGCGTCACCATGACTTGCGCCGCGACCACCAGCAATCCCAGCAACCCATATGCCGCAAGCGTCTTCTTCATTCTGACTCCAGTCACTGCACGACCTCTACGCTACCGTCTTCCATCACGCGGGCCACGACCGGCGCGCGCGCCGCGAGCATGCGCACCTGTACGCGCGCACCGGGCCACCCATCCTGCAATACTTCCGCCCGGCCCTCCAGTGCGATCGCGCCGATCTGGCTGCGCAGCGTCACGATCTGCCCACGCATGACGGCGGGCACCGCCTGAACCGCCGACCGCAGCAACGGCGTGCCGGCCAGCACGTTGTGACGCATCTGCGAGCCGCTGGGCAGGCTCGTCACGGGCACCGCCCCCAGCCTGGCGATGTCGATCTCCTTGTGATCGAAATCGTCCGCCTGCAACACCGCGCCGGCACGGACGTCGCGCTTCGCTACCCAGGCGTCCTGGTAGACGTTGACATCGAATGGCACCGCCACCGTCCGAATGAAGTCGCCGGACACATAAACGTCCACCCACATCAGCATGCGACGCGTCGCCAGCTGGTTGTCCGGTACGTCGCGGACACGGAGCTCGAGTTTGCCCGCCGGAATCGAGAGCGCCTGCAGTTCCTGCGCGGTGGTCAACGCAAAACGATCGTGATGCGCGCGGAGCCATGTCTCCAGCTGGTGCCGCGCGACCCGCTGCAATTGCTCTCCGGTCAACGGCTGCATGGCGCGTTCGATGCGGACCCGCCGCGCCCCTTCCCAGCTCACCGCGCCTTCCGGAAGCCTCAGATGCATCTTCACGAAGCGCGCGAGCGTGCGTGACTCCAGCACGATGGCCTCACCCGTGCGCGGTGCCGGACCAATCGACAACGCCATCAGCTGACGCAGGGTGTCGAGGTCCCTCGCCCGCAGTTGCGCGACGTCGCCGAGCACAACCTCAGCGCGCCTCACCTGCACGCGCTCGGGCAACGCGACGTGCGCGCCGGGATCGGCGCTCACCACGCCCGCGCCCGTGCACAGCACCATGAGCACGCACGCGCGCCAGCGATGGGTTGCATTCATATGCAAGGCTCAGCGGCGAAGATTGTTGATCATGCCCAGCATCTCGTCCGAGGCCTGGGCAATCTTGACGTTGGCCTGATACGCGCGCTGCGCGACCATCAGACTGACCATCTCGTCAATCAGCTTCACGTTGGACGACTCGACAAACCCTTGCTGGATCTGCGAGGTGCCGTCATCGCCCGCGCGCATGGCGATGGGCTCGCCCGCCGTATCGTTGGTGCGATAGAGGTTGTCGCCCATCGGCGTGATCGCGCCCGCATTGGGAAACTTCACGAGTTCCAGCTGGCCCGCGTCGGTCGCCGTGGCTTGCCCGGCAACGCGCACCATCACATGGCCGTCAGCGGTGATCGACATGTCGGTCGCGTTCTCGGGAATGGCGATGCCGGGCTTCAGCGGATAGCCAGACTGGGTGGACAGCATGCCGTCCGGGTTCACCTTGAGCGTGCCGCCACGCGTGAATGCGCGACTGCCGTCAGGCATCTGCACCTCGAGGAAGCCCTGACCGGCAATGGCGACGTCGTACGGCGAATCAGTCTTCTTCATATCGCCGACGTCCAGCACGCGGCCCATGCTCGCGATCCCGACTCCGACCCCGGTCCGCGCTGCGGCCGCGAGATTGATGACGAGGTCTGCGCTGCCGGTCGATACCGGCGTAGTGTCCTGCGACACGAGGTCCGAAAAGCTGACTCGTCCCTTCTTGAATCCTGGCGTGTTGACGTTCGCCAGGTTGTTGGCAATCGTGTCGACGTTGGTCTGCTGGGACTGCATGCCGGTGGCGGCAATATAGAGAGCGTCAAGCATGGTGGTATGCGTAGAGTGTTTGGACGTGCTCGAAATGCAAATAAACGAAACGCTTGAAATCAGCCCTCGCCGAGTTTGCGGATGGCCTGGCCAACCATGTCGTCGTAAGCCTGTGTCATGCGCTGCAACGATTCGAAGTGCCGCATGGTTTCCACCAGTTGCAGCATCTCCACGAGCGGGCTGACGTTGCTGTTCTCTAGATAGCCCTGACGCACGCTCTGCGATGTGTCGGGCAGAAGCGTCATCCCTTCGCCCGGTGCCCATAATCCATCGCCGAGGCGCCGCAGCGACTTCGGGTCGGTAAAGGTGACGAGCTTTAGCTGGCCCACGATGTTGGCGCCATCGCGAATCACGCCGGCAGCGTCGATGGTGGGATTCGGACTGGTCAACACGATCTCGCCGCCGCGACCCATCACAGCGTTGCCGCTGGCCGTAACCAGCCGGCCGCGCGTGTCAAGCCGAAAGTCGCCATTGCGGGTATAGGCAGGCCCCGAGTTGGTGGCCACCTCGAAAAACTCCTGCCCCGCGAGCGCGAGCTGTAGGCTCTGCCCGGTGGCACGCAGGGTACCGGCACGGGTGTCCGACACCGTGGTCGCGCCCGCGCGATGGGTGAGTCCCACTTCCACCTGCGATGCGAACTGAGGTGCCGACGTACGCTGCAGGCCGGCGACTTGGCGCCGGTAGGCGGGCGTCGAGGCGTTGGCCAGATTCAACGCAATACGATCGAGCCGGTCTGCATCCATCTGCAAACCGGTCAGGGCCACGGCAAGGGTCTGTTGCACGATTCTGTCCTTAACGCTAGAGACTAACGACACCGAACGACTTCAACTCCACGGCGTGCGGTACTTCCGCCATCGAGATCACACGCAAATGCGGAAGCACACGCTCCGACAGGCTGCGGATATGCCTGCGCAGTTCGGGCGCACAAAGCACCACCGGCAGCAGATTACTCTTCATCATCTTCTCGGCCTGCATGACCAGACGCTGAATGAACTGCTCCGCCAGACGCGGGTCCATCGCGATCTGCGCCACGCCGTCGGCCGTATGCAGGTTCTGCAGGAAGCCCGCCTCCATGCCCGCATCGAGCGTCAGTACCTGCAACGCGCCGGCGTCGCCGACGAGCGCCTGACAGATGGCGGAGCCGAGCCGTTGCCGCACCGCTTCCGTCAGCGCGATCGGGTCCTTGGTTACCCGCCCGGCATCGGCAAGCGTCTCCAGAATGGCCTCTATATGTCGAATGCTGACCTTCTCGCGCAACAGATGCTGGAGCACCTTCTGCACGTCGCCAAGTGAAAGCACGGTCGGTATCAACTCTTCCACGAGACCGGGATGGCTTTCGCGAACGCGCGCGAGCAGACGTTCGGTGTCGGCACGCGTCAGCAGCGTGGCCGACTCGCGGCGCAGGATCTCCGTCAGATGCGTCAGGAATACCGTTTGCGCATCTACGAGCGTGAAGCGCGCGGCAACCGCTTCGTCGCGCTGAGCGGCCTCGATCCATAGCGCGGGCAACCCATAGGTGGGATCTTTGGTCGGCTCGCCCGGGATCGCGCGCGTATCCCCCGACGGATGAATCGCCAGAATGCGTTCCATGCGGACGTCGGCCTTGGCACGCGCGACGCCGTCGATCTGGATTTCATACTGGTTCGGCGCCAGCCGGGCGCCTTCCCGGAAGCGCACCGGCGGCAGAACCAGGCCCAGTTCATGCGCATGCTGCTTGCGGAACAGCGCGATGCGATCCATAAACATGCCACCTCCCTGACTCACCAGCGGCAACCATGCCGATCCCACATGAACCTCGATCGGCTCCACCGCGAGGTTCGCGTAGCTGGCATCGTCCCCGGCCTTCGGTGCTTGCGTATCGCCGGCGTCGGCCGTCGCCTCCGGCTTGTCCCCGGCTTGCCGGACCCGACGTGCGATGAGCGCGACGGTGGTCACCAATGCCAGCAACACGAGCACCGGCACCGCCGGAATACCCGGCAGCAAGACGAGGCCGGCAAGCGCGCAGGCCACCAGCAGCAAGGTCTTCGGGAATGACGTGATCTGACGCAGCACTTCGTTGCTGAGGTTAGCGTCCGATGCCGAGCGCGTAACGATGATGCCGGTGCCGACAGCGATCACGAGCGCCGGCACCTGCGTCACGATGCCATCGCCAATCGTCAACAGCGTGTAGGTCTGCAGCGCCTCCGACCAACGCATACCAAACTGCATGGTGCCAATGACCAGCCCGCCGACGATGTTGATCAACATGATGATGATGCCGGCGATGGCGTCGCCCTTCACGAACTTGCTGGCGCCATCCATCGCGCCGTAGAACGCGGCTTCCTTCTCCAGGTTCTTGCGGCGACGCTGCGCTTCCTCCTGATCGATGAAGCCCATGTTCAGATCCGCATCGATGCTCATCTGCTGGCCCGGCATGCTGTCGAGCGTGAAGCGCGCCGCCACTTCCGAGACCCGCTGCGCGCCGCTGGTCACCACCACGTACTGCACGACGATCAGAATCAGGAAGACGATCAACCCGATCACATAGTTGCCGCCGACTACATAGGAGCCAATTGCCGCGATCACCTTGCCGGCATCGGCATCCGCGAGAATCAGCCGGGTTGCCGCCACGTTGAGCGACAGACGAAAGAGCGTCGCAATCAACAGCAGCGACGGAAATGTCGAGAACTCCACTGGACGTGCCATATAGAACGTCAGCAGCAGAATCAGGAACGCGAACGAAAAGTTGGTCAGGATCAGAAAGTCGAGCAGCCCGCGCGGAATCGGCGCGAACAAGACGAGCAGAATGCCCAGCACGAGGCCAACCAGCAGCACATCGCCCTGACTCGAAAGAAGAGTGTGCCACTGTTTCATGACATTCCCCCTGCCTTCGCCACCGACTGGGCACCCTGCCGCGCGCGCCGCATCGCGAGTACCCAGACCATGATGCGCGCCACATCGGCATAGAGTGCCGGCGGCACGTGCTGACCGATCTCCGCCTGCCGAAACAGCGCGCGCGCCAGCGGCCGGTTCTCGACGATGGGGACGGCATGGTTGCGTCCGATCTTGCGAATCGCGAACGCCAGCGCGCCGGCACCCTTGGCGACAATGCGCGGCGAATCCATCTGGCCATGGCGATATTCGAGCGCGATGGCGAGGTGCGTCGGATTCGCGATAATCACATCGGCGTCGGCCGCCTTGCCGATCGCACCGACCTTCCGGGCCATCGAGTGGCGCAGTTCGCGCTGACGCTGTCGGATCCGCGGATCTCCTTCACGCTGCTTGTGCTCGTCCTTCACTTCGCGCTTGCTCATGCGCATGCGCTTCGAGAACTGCCGGCGCATAAACAGCAGATCGATCGCTGCAATCAGCGTCAGGATGATGGTCACGCGCAACCCGATCGCGCCGATGTCGTTCAGTACCGTGTCGATATAGCGCCGCGGCGGCAATGCGGCCAGCCGGTGGAACTGCGGCAGCAGATCCAGCAGCGCATACCAGACCACGAGCGTTAGCAGCACCAGCTTCACGCAGGCACGAAATGCCTGGAACAACGTGCGCACCGAGAGCAACTGCCTGAGACCGGTCACCGGGTTGAGTCGCGTCCAGTCGGGCTTCAGCGCCTTGGGAGCAAAGAGCACGCCTGTCTGCAGAACATTGCCGGCAATGGCCGCGATCACCACGGTGATCAGGAATGGCATGAGGGACCACACCAAGTGGTCGAGCGTGGCGCCGAGCAGGCGCAGCACCGTCGCGCTGTTGCCATCGGCGGCAACCCGTTGCAGCAGCGCCGCGTCGAAGCGGAACTCCCGCATGATTCCATCGAGCCCGCGAGCGTGCAGCAATGCCACCGCGACGGCCATCATGAGCATGCTCGTCACCTCCTGACTCTTGGCAACCTGGCCCTGCTCGCGCGCGCGCTTCAGCTTGTAGGCGGAAGCGGCTTCGCTCTTGTCGAGATCTTCGTCCGCCATTATCGGAACAATGCCTCCCAGCTATGAAAGATCGCGTCGAAGATGCGCGACACATGCACGCCGGCTACGCCGATCCAGACCACGAGCGCCCCCACGCCGACGATGACCTTGATGGGCATGCCGAGCACGAACATGTTCATTTGCGGGAGATTGCGCGACAGTACGGAGAGTCCAAGCTCGACCAGCAGCAACGCCGTCACGACCGGCGCGACAAGCGCGAAGGCCAGCATGAACATGCTGCCCGCATGCCGGATGACGACGGGCAGACTCTGCGCGATCGCCCACGGTTCGCCAGCAGGAAAGACGTCGTAGCTGTAGGCCAGCGCCCGCAGCAAGGTGTGATGAACGTCCATCGCGAACAGGCAGAGCACCCCGAGTTGGGTCATGACGCCCGTGAGCAGCGGGACGTTCTGGCGAGTCGCGGGATCTAACAGCTGGGCGATGCCAAACCCGATCTGGATATCGAGCAAGCGACCCGCCACCGAAAAGGTGGCGAAGGCGAAGAGCACACCGAGCCCTAGCATGGCGCCAACGGCCACCTCGATCGCGGCGGCGCCCATGATTGCCATCAGGTCTATATCGCCGCGATATCGCGTAACGGGCAACGCGAGCGTCATCGCCGCGGCGATACCGAGCGGAATCAGCACGCGCAGGACAGCCGGAATCGACATGGCGCCCAGAATGGGTGTCATGGCCAATACCATGCCGATACGGATGCTCACGAGTAGCAGCGATACGGCCCACAAGCCGAAGAAGTTCATCACTTCCAATTCCTTCTAGGAAGTTCAGAACAGTGTGGGGATACTAGTCCAGAGTTGCGTACAGAAGCCGGTGAGCTTACGCAGCATCCATGGCCCAAGCGCGATAAGCATGATGCCTGTCGCAATGAGCTTCGGTACGAATGTTAGAGACATTTCCTGGACTTGCGTGACTACCTGCAAAAGGCTGATGGCAAGCCCAACTGCCATAATGACCGCAAGTATCGGTAGACAGATTGTAAGTCCTGTCCACAAAAGCCCCGACATCATGCGTAACGCGAGATCCGCGTGCATAACCGACCCTACCCTTCTTATTTTTCTACAATGTATAGCCGCTCTTGCTTCAGGAAACCTGCGATCGCAGCTCGCGTCTTCTCTACTCGTCGCACCGTGGTATGGATCGAATCCCCTTGATCTTCTTCAGCAGTGCGCGTCGCTTCGTGTGAGCGACGCAATTTTGCTACCGGCTTTTTCTGCCGACAAGCCCAACTTGAATGGGGTTCACGCCTCATGCTTGCCAATGTGCCGCTAGGCGCACTATAGCGCATCTTTGCATCGCATAAATGATCGCGGCATTACCTTATCGTTGTAAGCAATCGAGGCGATTTTGCCACAACTCACAATTCGGAGTGTTCTCAATGGCCTCCTCAGTGGCGCGTGTGGAGCGGCGATATTTACTCCAGTCACGCGGACTCGCCATAAACAAGCACTGGAATGGGGCAATCTCAGAATGCTCCGTCGTGTCACCCATGTAGTTTCGGGGTGCGGCCGAAAACTTGGACTACCTGGAGGTAGTTCATGTACTCGTATGAAGACCGTCTGCACGCGGTTCGGCTGTATTTGAAGTTAGGCAAGCGCATCGGAGCGACTATTCGACAGTTGGGATACTCGACGAAGAACGCCCTCAAAGCCTGGTATCGCGAGTACGAACAGTGTCATGATTTGCGGGCTGGCTATGTGCGTCTACGGCCAAGGTACTCGGCCGAACACAAGCAGGCGGCCGTCGATCACTATCTAAGCCACGGGCGCTGTGCTGCTGCAACCTTGAAGGCGTTGGGATACCCGTGTCGGGCGACGCTGGCAGCCTGCCGGGCCATCATCAGCATGGCGCATGCCCTGCGCATCCGCGTGATTGCGGAGGGGATCGAGACCGAGTCGCAGCGTGACATTTTGCTGGCCGCCGGCTGCGACTACGGGGAAGGCTACTTTTTCTGCCCGCCGGTCGACCCCAGCGCGTTTGAGGCCTTTGTGAGCACCGTGACTTGAGGTGGGCGGCGTCCAGGTTCCTCGGCGACCGGCCAGAAAAATTGGAACGGGCCGCGACCAAAGCGGCGGGCAAGACCCGGCTCGGTGGAGAGCTATGCCTCGATGCAGCGGGGGGCTTCCCAGGTGTGGCGGAGGAACGCCGCCAGTACCAGCACGGCAACCGCCAGCGCCAGATACCAGGCGAACACTGGGAGGATCGCGCCTAGCCATCCCATGGCAGTCGGCACAACCACGGCGGACAGCGCGAGCAGAGTAGGCAGCACGCTGAGATTGGATGCCGCCGACGCCGTTGGCGACTGCGCGCAGACCGCGTCCGAAATGCAGGGCTTGATCAGCCCAAGCCCCACTCCGCTCAGGGCAACCGCGGCGACCAGCGCAGGCCCCGTCACGCTTAAGCCGATTGCGGCCGTTCCGCTCGCGACTGTTGCCAGGCACAGTAGTATTCGCGTACGGACTGAGGCGCCGGTGATCAACCGGTTCATGCAGAGGCGGCTGAATGCGGCAGCGCCGGCGAATACCGATAGGCAAGCCCCGAGTAATGCCGTGCCGCCGATGGATTGCGTCATGAATGGCAGTCCGAACAGAATGGCGTCCCACGCGACGCCCGCCAGCAACATGGCCACGTAGAGGCTCCGCAGGACGGTCGTTCGCGGCTGCTGCGGCGGCAATGTCGTTTCCTCCGCAGCACCGGACTTTTCCGCTGACGGTTTGGCGAAAAAAGGTGCTAGCCACACGGCGAGAATCGCCGCGCCGGACAACACCCCGGCCAATAAACCCATCACCATTGCCCGCCATCCGTGCAGGTCGAGTGTGCTGACAAGCGCCCCCGAAAGCAACGATGAGAGCGCGAATGAAAGCGAGAGGCGGCTGAAGTTGGTCAGCCGGGCAGCATTGCCGGATTGCAGGCCGATACAGGCATTGACGGTCACGTACCAGATGCAATATCCGGTGCCGATCAGCGTGGCCGAGACGGGGAAAACGTAAGGCATGGGCAATGCTGCTAGCAACGCCAGCCCGAGGGTGAGGAAGGCCACGGCGACACGCGAGGGCGTGCCCGTGCCGGCGCGCGCTGTCCATTTGCCGACGGGGACCGCGCAGAGAAGCATAGGCAGCGCGAACAGTGCGCTGACCATGCCAATCTCCAGGCCTCCGCCACCGGCGCGCAGCATAAGTACCTGGATTGTGGCGCGGCCAGCGTTGTAGGGTAGGTGAAACAGAATATTGGCCAGCAGCAGACACGCGAGACTTCGTGCAGGGATTGACATATTTCTGGCCTCCGCCGGCACGCGTCAGCCTGCTACGCTGGTGCACCGGGGCATCGTGCGCCACAGGGTGGCCGGATCGGTGACGTCACCTGATTCGACGATGGCGCGGACCCCTTCCCGATTGTCCTGGAGCAGCGGGGCACATGCCGCCACACGGCGCCACGCCTCATCTCTCGCTTCACACCCGGCGTGTGCAAATTCGGGCGAGCAGAGCTCGGTGTAGCCGTTCATGACAACGGAGGCCGCTGCGTCGCGCTCGCCGGCGAGCGAGTTGGGCGGCACTGCGTGCGGTGTCCATGGCAGGCCGAACCGGGTCTGCATGGCGAGCATGCGCGTGCGCAAGGCCGGCTCGCAATATTCGCCGGGCCGGTTCCCGGCGATGACGTTGACCATTGCCGGTGTACCGAGCAGCCATGCAAGCTCTCGGACCACATCGGCAGGCTCGTCGGGCACGTGAACGTAGCCAAAGTAGCGCCCGCTTACATCGAGCACGGAGCGCAGGCGGTCTGGCGAACGGCCAGCCGCGGAGGCGGAGCCCTTCAGCGACCAGAGCCGTGGTGCCGCGGGCGGGGCGTCGCCCGCCGCGTGACTTCCGTTTAGCACCACCAGGATCGACGGACCCAGCAGGCCGATCGATAGCGACGCCGTCATGCGGGCCGGCGTTGCCCGGTTCCACTGGTAGCGCCAAAGACCCAGCATCTGTGCTTCCGTCAACTGGAGAACGTGGTAGGACGTCACGGTGAAGCTGTGCGCCAGAAGGTAGTCAAGTGCCGGCTCGGCTTTGCCGAATGCGAATGCATCGGGCTTGATCAGGGCATAGGTGGTCGTTTGCAGCCCATGCGCTGCGTTGGTGCCATCAGTGGCCTGCAGTGCGGCGGCTGCGCAGAGGAATCCGGCGTCCTGGCGATAGACATCGATCTTGCCAGGCACCCGGCTCCATGTGTCGGTGTTTTCGATGTTCAGCATGGTCATGACTGGATACAGAGGTCTAGAAGGCGGGCCGACGCGCTTGGATCGGCATCCAGCATCTGTGGCTTGGCGTGAGTACGCCGCGGTGGCTACCGCAGCAGCGCGGTGAGCCCGGCTACCGTTTCGTAGGAGTGGGCGTCGTCGAGGTAGCCAAACTCCGAAAGCGTCGGATAGCGTTGCTGGAGTTGGGTCAGGGCGGCGGAGCGGTAGCAGATGCATGGCACGCCCAAGGCATGGGCTTCGACGGCGGCCGTGGAATGGTCTGTAATGACCAGGTCGCTGTGCTGAACGATCAGCGCAGTAGGGCAATCCCCCAAATCCCGCACGCCGGGAGGCAGGGTGCGCTTGCCCAGATACCCGTGAAGCTTTACCCCAAGATCGAGATCGGCCGGCTGCATCCGTGCGATATCGTCCAGCAGATGTACAGAGCCGAACTCGCCATGCGTGCACAGCACGGCCACGCGCAGCCGGCGACCGTTGTCGCCCCAAGCGTGCAACGCTTCCAGCCAGTGCTGCAATGGCGTTTCCGCTACAAGCCAGTCAAAGGGCGGATGACCCGTGATTCTGACCTTGGCGCGGGTGCGCACAGGCATGTCGAGTTCCCGTTCGGGCAACGGCAGACATAGCATGTTGGCGAAGGCGAATGGCCGGAACGGCTCATGACCCCGAAACACCAATCCCTTGCCAACCAGCGAATGGTGGACGTACACGACGGTGCGCGCGCATGCCCGTGCCGCAATCATCGACCATACATCGAAAGCAATGGCAACCCGGGCGCGCCGGTAGGGGCGCAGCGTGCCGGGCCGCACGAACGAGGGGTCGTCGCCGAAGGCGCCCTTCAGCGCCACAGCCGTGACGGGCTCTTCGAAGCGGCGACGGAATTCCCGGGCCACCGGTGCGAGGTAGCTCCAGTAGTAGGCCGGCTTGCCTACGAGCAGGATCGATCTGGGGTCCGTCATGCCGCCGCTCCGTGCGGGGCTTGACGGGAACGTATTGCCTGCAGCGTCAGCGCGATTCCCTCGTCTCGGCCCGTTGCCGAGCCATGCCGACTGGCGAAGGCGGCCAGTGCAAGGATGTATTGCTCGCGCATCGCCCGTGCAGGCGCCATATTCAGGCGTGCCAGGAGCGATTCCTTCAGGTCGTTCAACGCGGCCGGATCATTTACCTGGATGGCCTCGCCAGGCGGCGCCGCGATGCGGAAGTCCGTGGCCCCGTCCCAATCCAGCGTGGTGGGAAATCCGGCATCGGCCAGTGTATGAGACCAGGTCACGTCGATCTTCAGCGGGCCGGACGCCGTCTCGATTTCCAGGTAGTTGTGGACATCCCAGATGCCATGGCCCACATAGGACTGAGTCACGGCGCGGGGCAACGCATCCTGTGCGTCATCGAGGCGATAGGATTGACAATACAGGCGCGATGCCACCCCCATGATGTCGAGCACGCGAGCAGCCAGCAAGTGCTTGCCAGAGCAAGTGCCCCGCCAGTCCGCGAGGACGGACAGCGGATCGCGTGGCAATGCAGGGCGGCCGTAGGGAATATCCCGGATACAGAACAGCATCTCGCGCAGTCCGCAAGGCTGGCCGCTTGCGTTGCATGCGCGTGCCACGTCATCGATAAAGGCGCGAATAGGTGCGTCGGTCTCGTCTGTTGTCATGACATCCTGTTTGCGATCAAAGTACACAGCATATGAATCTCAGGCAACGACGAGGCAACCGGCAATGACTGCCGGAACAAAGGCATCGAGCCGATCCATGAAACCGCCATGCGGGCCCAGGCACGTGCCATAGTCCTTGACTTGCAGCACGCGCTTGACAAAAGCGGTCGCTCATGTGGCCCGAGCCTCACCGTCTCAGTTCCGCCGCTTTCGCTCATCCTCCAAGGGTATGAGGTCAAACTCACCGAGCAGTGCATCGGCTGGCAACTCGTCGTGCCGACGCCGTTCTTCTGCGTGCATACCTAATACGAGGTAAATCAAGGCAGCGCGGACAAGGCGAAGTAGCCGAAGTGTGCGGCTCTCGAGTTCGTCGACGGTGAGCGAGTACGCAAAGTCATCGAACCACATATCCGATGTATCTGATTCCGGTAATGCGAATGAGTGCACCTTCACGTACTTGTGCTCCAGATGGTTCCGGAGCTTGCTGAGTCCTTGCGCATCCGGATCAATAACGTCCGCAAACGCGGGCTCGAACAGGTCCTTGCTTAGCCAATAAAGGCCGCGCAGGGGCCAGTTCTTGGATGCGGCGAATTCCGGCCGAACCGAGGTGGACTTCTTCCGCTTCCAGATGCTGCGAAATGACACATCGAATTCTGCGATGCCGAGTTCAAGGTATCGATTTAGGAAGTACGCGATCTTGTCCAGGATCGAGTAAGCCATGCGGAACGAGATCTTGAGCTTCTCTACGGATAGACCATACGCGGGGTAATCCAGCGTGTTATAGAGATACACCCCTAAGTCCGAGTCATGGATCTCGTCGGAATTTACCGCTTCGAAATACAACCAGCGGGCAGAGACAAACTCCTGTTTAAGCTGGTTAAAAAAACCAACCACGACGGGTGCCTTGCCGAGCTTCGTGACCATGTTGGGTAAATCGAGGTCGTCGTGCGCCGCCAACTCGAACGGCCCAATGTCGTTCAAGGTGTTCAAATACAGCCCACTCAACAGGCACCAGCGCCGGTATTCATCGTCGACATTCAGCTTGCTTTCCGACGCATCCAACGAGAACGCCTCATTGATCGTTTCCAAATTGTAGTAACGCTCAATTTGGTCGATTTTGAGTGCAAAATGTGAGCGCAGGCCCTGATCGCCCAGAGTTGGCTCGTCATCTAGGTCCTTAAGCATTTGCTTGAGTTCACGATGGGCGAACCACATGAGAATTGGGCCATGCGGACCGTCGTTGTGCAAACGGGCGTAGTCCATCAAGGAGCTGCCGCGATTGCCTCTAGCCATCCAGAATTTTGGATTTTTGCGCAAGGCCTCGCCCCACACTGCGCTTGCTTCTACGAATCGCCCGCAACGGCTCAGAGCGCTCGCTAAATTCGTCAAGACTTGACATTGCATCAGAAGATCTAATTTTTCGTATTCTGGATGCCTAGTTGCGCGCCTCAAAAAGTAGATCTGCTGTTGCAGTTCTTGCTGGTCCCACTCCCAGGCAGAATCTCCCTCGGAGCGGCGACGAGCACCCGCAAACGCCAATGCATTTGCCCGGAAGTAGTCGAGCATTACGGCGTGTTCGCCGCTCAGGGGCCGCGCGTCAATCTGTTCACACCACGCCAGCGCACGAGCGTTCAGGGTTGCGTCATTGTCGTCGCCGGCCTTATCTATGGCTGTGCCAATGATGCGCAGGCAATCGACGTCGGGCAAAGAATCTAGTTTGAGATCGTCGTAGAACGCGTCCATAGCGTATCCAATTTTTGGCCAGTATGTGACTCAACAGCGCTGATAAGTCCGCTTCGGCACCTTGCTTCGACACCTCAGAAGATCGCTGAGATCGGCGAAGCTAACGTACACGTGGCTCCACCGTACGATGCTGTGAGCGCGAATTGTCGACGATTCAGGCAACCATGTCGACTGACCGTTCATGGCCGCTAGCGGACTTCGGCGCATGCGCTTCGCAAATTTCCAAGCCAGATGAATTTTTGCTCGCAGAATTCCATCTTGAATGACCGCGCCAGTTCCGGATTTGATTGCGCCTTTTTCCTAAGCAATTGATTCATAAGTGGTGGCGGTTCCAGCTACGGTGAGCTTCGACAGGTGCCAGGCCATGCTGATCGTTCAACTGCCGCTACGAGCCAACCGTGGATATGGACAGATCGCATTCCGCCTTTGCGGGGTCCACGATCTGTCTATTCTCTCCGTCCCTTGCCGGGCAGCATCGACTGCAAAACCTCGTCGTGCATATGGAAGTAATGGAAAAGCGCCGCGGTGGCATGAGCTCCCGCGATCCAAAGAAGGAACTGAACAAGAAAGGAGTGGGTCGCCATGGCAAGCTGCCCCATGCCACGCGCCGCTCTCATCCACGGATGAATATCGAGTCCGATCAGCGTGATGGGAATGCCTTCGAGCCAGGTACCTAGCACCGCCGTCATCGGGATCATGACGAGGAGCATGTAAAGCGCGACTTTGACCACCGTTGCCGACGCTGCCAGCCACCGCGGCATAGATTTCACCGCCTGCGGATGGGTGACCATTCCGGTGCGCCAGGCCCAAGGCAACCGCAGCATGACGACGGCCAGCAGCAGTATGCCGGCTGTCTCGTGGCACCTGCGCAGTCCGTCGGCCTCCGCCGAGTAGAGGGAATAGCGATCTCCCTTGCTCAGCGTGTAGGCCAACAGCACAAGGACGACCGCAAGCCAATGGAACGTCCGGACGCCGCCGGCGCGGCGACGGGACCCTGCCGCGCAACCCGGTCTATCTGGCTTCGACGTAAGCACCGCCGCCCGATCCGCTACCACGCCTGGCTTCATGTCATCCCCTCATGTGGAGTGGTCGTCCGCAGTGGATCTTATCGTTGGCCCGGCGCCCGATGGTCTCCAAACCGTGCCGAATCGTCCAGATATCGATACGAGCGCGCCGGATCCTGACACCGGCGTTTTACGTGGCGCTGCGCACACGCTGCTCGCCACGCCGCCATAAAGAATCGTAAACCGACCATCACATTCTCATAATTTACTTATCGCCCCGCGCTCCCTAGAGTCGTGTCACACGACTGCAACGGAGCTGCCAATGGGCTACACCGCAATAGAGAAGGTCATGGGTCGCGTCAGTCGCGATCCCGCGCACCGTGACGGCGTCGCGGCCGATACGCTGCTGTTTCCAGATCCCGACATGGTCATGATCCATGACGGTCTGCTGCGCGAGGCCAAGCAGACGCTCGATGCGATCGGGATTGACCGCATTCATGCCCCCGAGAAGACAATGGTCGTGAGCGACCACGACGTACTCTATGGCAGCGCACGTGCCGCCGAACGTGGCGCCTACAACCGCAAGGCGGTAAAAAGCTGGAAGATCCACAACTTCTATGACGCCGGCCGGGGCGGGCATGGGCACATCTTTCCGATGGAAGAAGGCGTGGTGCTGCCCGGCATGTTCTATTTCGACAATGACACCCACGCGACCAACGCCGGCGCGGTGGGTGCGGTCGGTCTGCGTGTGGGCAACGAGATCGCCCGGGTGCTGGCGACAGGCACGACGTGGATGACAGTGCCGCGCACGGTCAGGCTCGTGTTGCGTGGCCGCCTGGCCCCGGGTGTATATGCCCGCGATGTGGGCTTCTATCTGGCACGCGAAATCAAGGCCGGGCGCATCCCCTTCGATCTCGATTATCGGGTGCTGGAGCTGGTGGGTGACCTCGACCAGTTCGGTCTCGGCGCACGTGTGGCGCTGTGCAGTACGCCCACCGAGATGCGAGCCGCAGGTGTGTTCGTCCCGCCTTCGGAGGAGGTTCTGCGCTATTGCGCATCGCGCGCGCAGCGCCCGTTCACGCCGGTCTATCCCGATGCGGATGCGCGGTACGAGGCGGAAGCCACCATCGACCTCGCGCACGTCGGCCCGCAAGTGGTGCCGCCGGGCGACGTCACCAACGCTGCCGACATTGCGGCCTCGATCGGTACGCCGGTGGACCACGCCTTTATCGGCTCGTGCGGCTCGGGCATGTATGACGACATGATCATCGCGGCCAGTATCCTCAAGGGACGCAAGCTGGCCGAAGGCTTGCGCCTGTTTGTGGTGCCCGGCTCCGAGCGCTCGACCAGACGCCTGGTCGCGGATGGACTCATGCAGGTCTTCCTGGATGCCGGAGCGATCGTGCTGCCGGCCGGATGCGGACCGTGCAACGACGCCGTGGTCGGGCCGCTGGCGTCCGGCGAAGTTTCCATTTCCACTGCAACCAACAGCAACAAGGGGCGATTCGGTCCACGGGATGCCAGCCTCTATCTCGGCAGCCCGGCTACCGTTGCCGCGTCCGCGGTAGCCGGACGCATCGCGGACCCGCGCGCCGCAGCCGCCGATGCCGCCCTGCTCGCGCGCCTGGAGACCAGCTATGTCTAAGTTCGATTGGGTAATGCGTGGCCGGTGCCACAAGTTCGGTGACGATGTGCCGCATGCCGGCGGCATCGTGCCAGCGCACTTCGTCACGGCGCGCGAGACGGATCCGGATGTGCTCAAGCCGCACCTGTTTGCAGAGCTCCGTCCCGGCTTCAGCGAGCAATGCCGCCCCGGCGACATCATCGTGGCGGGCCAGCGCTTCGGCATGGGTCCCAAGGTTCCCGGCTACATTGCCATGAGAGCCCACGGGCTCGGACTCGTGTGCGAATCGATGCCAGTGCAGGCCTACCGCGCCGCGCTGGGCGAGGGCCTGCCGGTATTGGCGCCCAATCCCGGCATCCTGCACCTGTGCGACGACGGGGACATGCTGGAGGTTGACTTCTCCACCGGCGTCTTCCTGAATCAGACACGGGGCCTGCGCGCCCAGCTCAACCCGGTTCCCGAGGTACTGCGTGACCTGGTCACCCGCGGCGGCACCGCTGGCTGGCTCACCCACTGGTGGCAGCACCAGCGCGAGTCGGCAGCCGTTTAAGCCGATCCGCATCGGCGCAATCCATTCTCCATCACGCGTAGGTCAGGAGGTTCCGTGTCACCCCTCACAAAGCTTGGCCAATTGCTGGCCACCTGTGCTGCCGCTCTTACCGCTACCTGCGCCATGGCGCAGGATCCCTCGCCGAGGTACCCGGCGCCAGGCCAGACCATCCGCGTCATCGTGCCGGCATCCGCTGGCGGCACTACCGACATTCTGGCGCGCGTGCTGGCGCGACACCTGCAGGAAGCCTGGAAGGTGCCCGTCATCGTCGAGAACAAGGCCGGCGCGGGCGGTGTGGTCGGCGCGACCGCATTGCTCGCCGCCAAGCCCGATGGCCAGACGGTGATGATGGTGCCCAGCGCGTTCGGCGTCCATTCCGCGCTGGATCGCGGCCTGGCGTACGACCCGTTGCGCGACATTGCGGGGGTCGGCCTGATCGGCCGCTCACCGGCCTTCCTCGTGGTGTCGCCCAAGCGGAAGATCAGCAGTCTCGCGCAGCTGATCGCAGTGGGCAAGGACGCCCCCGATGGCGCGAACTACGGCTCGGCGGGCGTGGGCAGTACCGCGCATCTCCACGGCGCCATGCTGGCGCGCGTGAGCGGGTTCCCGGCCACGCATATTCCGTACCGCGGCACCCCGGAAGCCATCAATGACGTGATTGGCGGCCGGCTCCTCTACGCCTTCGCGCCGGCACCGAATGTCATCAGCCTGGCCAAGGCCGGGCAGGTAGTCGTGCTCGGCAGCAGTTCGCCGCAGGGTGCGAAGTTCATTCCGGGCACCCCCACGCTGCCGCAGGCAAGCACGCCTGGCTATGACGGCGCGGACTGGTTTGGCACCGTGGTCTCGTCAAAGGTACCCAAGGCGGTGCGCGAGAAGCTCGGCAGGGAGCTGGCGCGCATCCTGGATCTGTCAGATGTGCGCGAAGTGTTCGCGGGCGTCGGGGCGGAACCCGTATCGAGTTCGCCCGACCAGATGGACGCGATGCTCAAGCGCTACATCAGCGATGTCAGAAAGCTTGCCAGCGATATGCGGATCACCCTCGAGTAACCCCGCGCGGTGTGTGCCCCGCCGTCTGTGCCCCGCCGTCTGTGCCCCGCCGTCTGTGCCCCGCCGTCTGTGCCCGCCGCCGGGCGCGCGCGGCTACATGAATTCGATCGAACCCACTGGCGTCCCGATGAGAGGCGCCTCATTCAAGGAAGAGACCCATGAACGCGACAGCAACTCAAGCAGTAGCCCCCGGCTCCCGGCAGCGACCGAACGTGCAATGGACGGGCGGAGAAGAACATTGGACCAGCCGCGACGGCGACGTCAGGCTCTTCATGTGGCGCAAACCGGCCGCTGGCGGCCAGAAGCCGGTCGGCACGATCCTGTTCGTTCACGGCTCGTCGATGGCAGCGCAGCCGACCTTCGACCTGCATGTGCCCGGTCGGCCCGATTCCTCGGTCATGGACTGGTTTGCCGCGCAAGGCTTCGATACCTGGTGCGTGGACAGTGAAGGCTACGGTCGGTCCAGCAAGCACCGGAACATCAATTTCGATATCGCGAACGGCGCGGCCGACCTCGCGGCAGCCACCGAGTACATGACGCAGCATACGGGTGCCACGCAATTCCTCGTCTACGGCATCTCTTCGGGCGCGCTCAAGGCGGCGTTGTTCGCGCAGCAGCATCCGGAGCGGGTGGCGCGCCTGGCACTGGACGCCTTCGTGTGGACCGGCGAGGGCAGCCCGACGCTCGAGGCGCGGCGCAAGCGTCTCGACGAGTGGCTCAGCATGAACCGCCGCCCCATCGACAATGCGTTCGTGCACAGCATTTTCAATCGCGATCATCCCGGCACCGCGGACGACACCACCGTCGACGCGTTTGCCGATGCGATTCTGACGCTCGACGACTCGGTTCCCACCGGCACGTACGTCGACATGTGCTCGAAATTGCCCGTCGTCGACCCGGCCAGGATGCCCATGCCGACCATCGTGATGCGCGGCGAGTACGACGGCATCGCCAGCGAGGAAGATCTCCTGAAGTTCTTCCAGCTGCTGCCCAACAGCGACAAGCAGTTCGCTGTCATGTCCGGCATCGCTCATGCGAGCTTCCAGCAGAAGAACTACAAGATGGTCTATCACATCCTGCGTTCGTTCTTCACGCAGCCCGCACCGGTTTATCAAGCGAATCACTCAACCTCGGGGAAGTAAACATGCGTATTGGCGTATTTCTCAAAGACGGCGTGCGTTACGTCGGGCTCGTGTCCAAGGATGCGAAATCGGTGCGACCGTTCGCGCTTGCCGCGGAACTGGCTCATCGCGGCGCGCTGCCGGTGATCGAACATGCGATCCGGACCAACGGCGAGCTGCCGCCGCTCGAGGCCCACAGCTTCGACCTGAGCGAGGTCACGCTGGAGGCACCACTGCCGGTCCCGCGGCGAAATCTCTGGTGCGTGGGTCGCAACTACCGCGCCCATGCCAAGGAACTGCAGACGACGGTGTTCAAGGACAACGCACCGGATCCGGCCGCATGGCCGATCTTCTTCACCAAGGCGCCCGAGACCGTCATCGGCCCCGGCGCCACCGTGAAGCTGCCGGGGCCGCTATCGGCGCAGATCGATTACGAAGCGGAACTGACCATCGTGATCGGCAAGGGCGGCAAGAACATTACCCGCGAAGATGCCATGCGGCACGTCTACGGCTACACCATCATCAATGACGTGACGGCCCGCGACGTGCAGATGCGCCACCAGCAATGGGACCTCGGCAAGTCCTTCGATACGTTCTGCCCGATGGGCCCGTGGATTGTCACGGCCGACGAGCTCGATGGCAGCAACACGCGCGTGCGCTGCTGGGTGACCACGGCAGCGGGGAAGACCGAGTTGCGCCAGGATGCGCATACCTCCGACCTGATCTTCGACATTCCGACGCTGATCGAGACTTGCTCGCGCGGTATCACGCTCTACCCCGGCGACGTCATCGCGACGGGCTCTCCCGCCGGTGTCGGCATGGGCATGACGCCACCGCAATATCTGCAGGAAGGGGATAGCGTACGTATCGAAGTGGACGGCCTCGGCGTGATCGACAACCGGTTCGCGTGACCGCAATGCGAATGGAGGTTCTGGCCGCACGGCCAGCCTCCTCACTCCCTCCGGCTCCATGGCGGGCGCGTGCGGCCGGCAGGGCCACGATCGTCAGGATGACTTTCGCACGCGCGGCGTGGTCGTCCTGGCGGATACCTTCTGCGTCGCAGCGGTACCGAACAGCGCGAGAAACGCCTCGGCCGGTTCCGTCAGTGGCGAGCCGCGTCGCTTGAGCACCTGAATCGACCGCATGATCTGCGGGCCGATCAACGGACGTACCATCGCGTTCATCGACGGCGCCAGCCCCTGCACGGTCGACGAGACGATGGCCACGCCAAGCCCTTCTCCCGCCAGTACGACGGAAGTCATGTGATTGCCGGTCTCAAACGCGGGCTGCAACGATTCGTGCATGCTGGCAAAGGCATCTTCGGCTAACGCGCGCGCCACGCTACCCGGTGTGTTGACGATGATGGGCAGGCCCACGAGATCCGCCCAGCGCACGCGCTGCAACCGTGCCAGCGCATGATCTGGCGCGTGGGCCACACATAGCTGGTCGCGCCCGAGCGGCAGGCACTCCAGTTCGGTGTTCTCGATGGGTTCGAACGTCATCGCCAGATCGACGCTGCGCGTGTACACATGGTGGGCCAGCTCGTCGCCGACGCACTCGCGGAAACTGACATCCACCGCGGGATGGGAGGCGCGGAACTGGGATAGCACACGAGGCAATACCGTCGATGCCAGCAGCGGTGGCAGCGCGATGTGAATGCGGCGGATGACCTGTTCGGCGAGCTGCTGGCTGTTGTTCAGGATCGATTGGGCGTCCTGCAACATCCGTTCCGCAATGGGCAGCAGGCCTCTTCCGGATGCCGTCAACGTGACGCCACGGGAATTCCGTTCGAAGAGTTGCACGGACAGGCGTGTCTCGAGCTTGCGGATCAGGATGCTCAGCCCGGCCTGGCTCAGGTGCATCTGCTCGGCCGCGCGGGAGAAGCCGCCGAGCCGGGCTACACGTGCAAACGCATCCAGCTGATGAAGATTCAGGTGCATGGCTATACCACGTTGAACGCCGACGCATACGCCCGGAATTCGGCGGACAGGTTGGCGGAGTGGTTCACCAGCCCGCGTATGTACGGCAAGCGGGCCGTTTCGTATTGCTTGAGCAGGACATCCATCGGCAACGCCGGGTCCGCCTTCGACAGCAGTTCAGACAGGTAGAAGGCGTCCTCGACGCCCGAAGCGTAGCCGCTCCCGGTCATCGGGGACAGCACGTGCGCCGCGTCGCCGACGATCGCCAGCCGCCCACGCGCCAGGCGGTCGGGCCGATACTCGGCGATCGGCGCGCCGCGCATCGCATCGGGCGAGCGCACGCCCACGGTCACCGCTTCTGCCCAGGTCTCCGGCCAGAGCTGGGGGATCAGCGCGGCAAGGTCGTCCCGGATGTCGGAGCCGATGGCCGCAGCACCGAGCGTGCCCACGATATGGCCGTCCTCGGTCAGGCAGCCGGTCTCGCGCAGCAGGGCTTCCCTGCCGGCATCGAACCACGCGAAGGTGACCTGGCGCTGGCCAGGCTCCAGCGAGCCATCGCGACCGGGCAGCACGGCGGCAACCAGCCGGTATCCCTGCTCGAATTCGATCCATAGTCCTCCGTTGGACGGCCAGTTCACCGGCGCCGACAGGGAGCTCTCCTCGATCAGGCCGCGCCACACGAGGTAGCCGGCGTACCTGGCATAGGGCAACTCGGGCGCGACTGCGCGGCGAACGGTGCTGTGGTAGCCGTCAGCACCGATCACGGCGTCCGCTACGGCGGTGGTGCCATTGTCAAAGACAAGCATCGCCTTGTCTTGATCGGCCAGCACCGAAACGACGGTGCGGTTTTCCTCCAGCGTCACGCCCGGCGCTTCCCCGGCCCGATCGCGCAACCACTGGTACAAGGCCGGCCAGCTCGTCAGATGCCGATCCCGATAGGCACGTACCACGGGCAACGCTGGTGCCGCGCGCGGGTCGCAGCCGACGGCGGCCGCGATCGACGCGAGACTGACGCTGAGGTTGTCGCCACCATGGGCCTTGCGCTCCGTACGTTCGACCACCCGTACCGGCACGCCGCGCGTTGCGCAGGCGAGCGATAAGGTCAGCCCCGCCAGGGAGGCGCCAACGATGACGATGTCTCGATGGGAAGATGCCATGCTCTAACGTGTGTGTGCGTGCGTGTGCGTGTGCGTCGTCGAAGTCAACCGGGCATCCGGTCCGGCTTCGAACATCCACGACGGCCAGCCACTGGAATCGCGTTCACTGATTCAACAGGTCGAAATGCCCGGGTGTGTAATACAGATACACCGGCATGGCACCGGCGTTGGCGACATAGGTGGCCAGGCCGTCCGGGGTCTGGGTGACGATATGGATCTGCGGGTCGAAGCCGTTGAGCAGTTGCGCCAGCACGCGGCGGACCTCGGCCGCGACCAGCCCCCCCGCGTCGATGGCCTGGCCCTGCTGCCGCAAGCCCACGCTGCCCAGGTGATCCTGCACGGTATCGACCATCGCCTCGACTTCGTGCGCCGGCAGGAGGTTGTAGCGCACCGCGGCCGCGGTGACCAGGCTACGGATATAGCAGGCAAAACCGTTGCCGGAAATGGGGACGACGTTGTCAGGCGCGCCACCGCCCTGCTTGACCGCGGTCCTTTTCATCTTGCCGATCAGTAATCCCGCCAGGGCCTTCCAGTCCGGCGTGGCATCGGACGACGTCCCGCTGAGCGGCGACGGTTCGAAACCCAGCGAGTTGGGCCCGGTCCGGTAGACCAGCCGCGCGCCCTGCCCGGTCGCCAGCTCGTGGGCAGTCTCGACGGCCTTCAGTTCGGCGTGCATGGCCAGGTAATTCGATAGCAGGGCTTCGACGAAGATGCGCCGGTCGCTGCCTGGCTCGGTGCCGCGCATGGCCTTGCGGAACGCGTTGAACAAAGCGCGGGAGAGTCCGTACTTTGCCGCGTAGACCGCCTTGTAGGGCTTGCGCAGGTCCGGGAATTTGGCCGCCATCCGATGCTTGACGCGGCCAGGGCCGAGCAGCCCTTCGAAAGGCGTTTCCCGTTCAGGCAGGATGACCTGCGCGATATTGATGCGCAGCTGGCGCTGCAGTTCGACCAGCTGGTCGGGACCGTCGCGATCGTAGTCGGACAACGGATGGATCGAGACGTACATCTGGCCCGAGTAGGGATGGCGCGGCGTGCCGTCTTCCGCGTATTCGGGGTCGAGCACCTCGTCCTCGTGACCCTCGTAAGGTTTCAGGCCATAGGCATAGCGTGCCGCATGGGTAGGTACGTCACCGGTGGACACCTTGGGGTTGCCCTTGCTGGTCAGGCCCGCGAACAAGGGGTCGAGCGGCGAAGGCTCGTGACCGGGACGCAACGATCTGGCCAGGGCGTTGTGATACGCGTCGTAGTCCTGGCTGTAGAAATGGGTGCCGATGTCGGCCAGCGAAGTCGGCTTGAAGTTATCGGTAGCACGGCCGACCGCCTTGCGCGCGGCCTCGCTCGGTGGCTGCGAACGCAAGCGCAACAGGGCCTGACGGATCTGTTGCGCATGCTCGTCGACCAGGCGCAGATAGGCGTTGAGCGCGCCCTGCCGGGCGCCGGCCCCGTACAGGTAATAAAAGCCGGCGATGCCAAGCGGACTGCTTTCCAGCGCGCCCGATGCAAAGACTGGCCGGTTGGTCTCATCGAGACCGCGATGGCGGGCGCGCTTGCGCCCGGTAAAGGTCTTGCGGGAATAGAACAGGCCGCGGTACTGTGCCACGACGAAGCGCGACTCCACCAGTTGCTCGGCCATGGCAATGGGTACGCCGAGCTGCAGCAGTGCGTTCAGCTGGGCCAGGTCGTCCATCTGCGCCTCGGTCGGCTTGGCCGGCACCTTGGCACGGTCGCCAACGCTGACAGACGGATGGCGGAACTTGGCGGTCTTCCGGAACAAACGAGGCGGCCGCGTGGCCTTCTCGAACATCACCTTGCGCAAAGCCGCATCCTGCGCTTCGGGATCGTCGATACGCCCGGCCTCGCCCAGCTCATCCAGCCGCTTGAGGGTCAACTGCGGCTTCAGCAGGTCGGATGTCCGCGTGACGTGAGGCTCGTTGGTGGGATCGTCCGCGTCGTAGGCTTCGTCGTCCTCGGTATCGCTGCCGCCGGTGTCCGTGCCATCGCTGTCGTCGTCGCTGTCGGAAAAGATGGCGCGCCGGAACGCCCCGCCGTCGCGATGCGCGCTATGCTCGACGATCAGTTCGCGCCGCTCCCGGTCGCGCGGTGCGTCGCGCAATCGCAGCAGATGGTGCATGCGCACGAGTTCACCCGCACTGTATTCCCCCTCCTCGAGGCCGATGCGGAATTCGTCGATTTCATCGTCGGAGTCAGAGGCGATGTCGCGGCTGCCGCGGACTTCCTCGCCACCAAGCCGAACTGGTTGGCCGCGCACGATGCCATCGTCCCAATCGTAGACGTCGTGCATCGTCACGCCCATATTGGCCCGCAGCCAGTCATACAGATCGGTTTCCGTGCGCGGGTCGCGGTCTACCCGGTTGAACGCGGACACCAGATCCGGCCGCAAGGCAGCGACATATCTGCGGGCGAGGGCGAGTTCCGACGGATGCGGCGCGTCGAAAGCGCGCTGCACTGGCGCACCGGCTGGCGTGCGCCCCGTCGGAGGCGAATGCGGTGTCAGCATGCCCTGCCCGGCGGACAACTGGCTTGCCCGTGCCCCCATCGCATCGGCCTCGCGTTCGAGGTCGGGGCTGGTATTCAGCGCAACGCCCGCGTACTGGCGCGTGGGGGCGACGCGGCCCTGCATCTGCTGTACGGCGTGCCACGCCTCGTGCGGCAGATGCCGCTCCTGGCCGGGTGCGAGGTGGATCTCGCTCCCTTGCGCATAGGCATGCGCGTGCAACTGTGCGGGCTGGGGAGAGTTGTAGTGAACCTTGACGTGGTCCAGCGACATGCCGGACAACCGCTCGATGCCGCGCTTGAGAGGATCGGGCAAACCCGTGTGGTTGGCGTTGACCGACGCTTTGTCGGACACGTTGTCGGACGCCTTGTCAGGCGCTTGGTCAGACGCTTGGTCAGACGCCTTGTCCCGCGCCGTCATGCGCGCGCCGTGATCGACCATGTCGATGACCCGCCGCTGCGCCACTGCCCGCGCACTGGCTTCCGAAAGGGTCTGGAGTTGCGCGATCCGGCGACTGCGCGGGGAGGCGATGGCATTGCCATGGGGCGAACGCCCTGACGGTTCCGTTTGCTCCGGACTGCGTGGCACTCTAATCCTGGTCATGATCGTCGTCCCCCTGGGCCGCAGGCATTCTAGCAGCTCGTTCTGGCGAAAGTTGGCTACCGTCGCGGCCTTACCGCTCGCGCGTGTTCCCCGTCAGCGCTTCCCACCCCGCCAGCGCGGTCCGCGCCGTCTTGATCAGCGTCGCGCGGCTGGCGCCGTCGCGCGCCTGGAGCGACATGCCTTGCTGGACCGTCATCAGATAGACGGCGAGCGCGTCGACGTCGGTCGTCGGGGCAATCTCGCCCGTTTCCATCCCTTCGGCCAGTTTGCGCGCGAGGAACCTGGTGCACTCCTTGCGCCTGCCGACGAGATCGTCACGGATCGCGGGACTGCCCGCCGCAAACACTGCCGACAGGATGACCATGCACCCGGTCGGCTTGTTCTTGCGCGTGAACGCGCGGGCGCTCTCCATCAAAAGCCCCTCCGCGGCGTCATAGGCTGTATTGGCTGCAGCGACCACCTGCCAGACGGACGCGCCGTCGGTATCGACGTAGCGTCCGACGGCATCATGGAACAGGGCCTCCTTCGAGCCGAACGCGGCATACAGGCTTGGCGACGCGATGCCCATCGCCGTCGTCAGGTCGTTCATCGAGGCGCCTTCGAAGCCCTTTGCCCAGAATACGTCGATCGCATGGCCAAGCGCCACATCGCGGTCGAAGCCGCGCGGTCTTCCACGTTCCGCCATCGTTCCCTCCATTTATGTGTCGATCATTATAGAAATCTCTTGACGATCCGCCAAGCGCCGTCTATTTTTGTGTCGTTCATTACATAAATAGGAGTTCGATCATGTTGTCTCTGGAAGGAAAGCGCGCATTCGTCACCGGTGGCAGCCGCGGCATCGGCGCGGCGGTGGTACGCCGGTTTGCCGCCGAAGGCGCGGCGGTGGCCATTGGATATGAGCGTTCGGCCAGTCAGGCGGAAGCGCTGGTGGAACAGATCAAGGCGAGCGGCGGGCGCGCCGTGGCCGTGCAGATGGACGCGGCCGACCCGGCATCGGTCCGGCGCGCCGTGGATCGCGCGGCCGCGGCATGGGGTGGACTTGACATCCTGGTGAACAATGCCGGCATCATCCGCGCCGGCAATATCGACGAGATGTCGCTCGAAGACGTCGATACGACGCTGGCGGTCAACGTTCGCGCGGTGATCGTCGCGTCGCAGGCTGCCCTGCGCCATATGGGCGACGGTGGACGCATCATCAACACCGGCAGCAACCTTGCCGAGCGCGTCCCCGATGCCGGCACCAGTCTCTACTCTGCCAGCAAGGCGGCATTGATCGGCTGGACCAAGGGTCTTGCGCGGGATCTCGGCCCCCGTGGCATTACCGTCAACGTGGTGCACCCCGGCTCGACCGACACCGACATGAATCCCGCCAGCAGCCCGCGCGCCGATGCGCAACGCGCCCGCATGGCCATCCAGCGCTACGGCGACGCGGACGACGTGGCGGCGATGATCGCATTCGTCGCCAGCCCCGCTGCGCGCTCGGTGAACGGCACCGGGCTGACGGTGGACGGCGGAGCCAACGCATGAACCCGGCCGGCGACCGTCCCGACGCCATCCTGCAGCGCGTGCTCCTGCTGCTCGCGCCGGCCATCGCCATGGTGGTGGGCACCGAGTTCATCGTGGTCGGCCTGCTGCCCCGCATGGCCGCCGACCTCGATCTGCCGCTTGCCACGGCGGGCCAGTTGACCGCATGGTTTGCATTGGCGGCGGCGGTTGCCGGCCCGTTCGTAACGCTGGTGGCCAGCCGGCGTGCGCCCCGTGCGGTGTTGATCGTCGTGCTGTTGCTGTACGCCGCCGGCAATGCCGTCGTGGCTATCACGTCAAGCTTTGTGTGGATGCTGGTGGCGCGGATCGCGCAGGGGGCGATGTTGCCTGCCTTTATCAGCGTGGGCGCGGCGGAAGTGGCGCGACTGGCAGCGCCGGACGCGCGTGGGCAGGCGTTGGCCCGAGCCAATCTGGGCTTTGTGCTTGGCGTTCTGATGGCATTGCCCGCCGGCATCGCGCTCGCGCAACGCGTGGACTGGCGTCTGCCGTTCGGTGTGCTTGCCGTTGCGCCGGTGCTCATGGCGGGCGGCATCGCGGCGCTCTTTCCGCGCTCGCACACCCAGGCGTCCGCCCCTGCGGCACATGCGCCTGGTCTCCTGCGCAATGGCGTCTTCGTTGCGCACCTGCTCCTGTCCGTGGTGCTGTTCGCGGCGATGTTCTCGGCCTACACGTTCCTGGGCGTCTGGCTGGAGCGCGTCATGGGGCTCGATGGCGATGGCGTCGCCCTGGCCCTGCTGGTGTTCGGCGCGGTCGGGCTTGCAGGCAACTCACTGGCGGGGCGCGTGGCAGATCGCGCGCCGTTACGGGCGACCGTCGTTGCCGTGCTCGTCCTGGCGGTGTCGGTCAATGCAGCCACATGGTCGCATGGCCTGCTGGCCGCGGCGGTGCCGCTTGCGCTCTGGAGCCTTACACACACTGCGGGCGTGACGCTGAGCCAGGTGCGCGTGACCCTCGCGGGTGCCGGCGCACCCGCCTTTGCCATGACGCTCAACGTCTCCGCGGCAAACCTGGGCATCTCGCTGGGTGCGCTGGCAGGAGGCTGGGCAATCGACCGCTGGAGTCTGTCCGCATTAGGCGTGATACCGGCGATACTGGCCGTGCTTGTCGGGACGCTCGCGTATGGCATCGATACCGCCCGCAACCTGCGCATGCGTGGGGAACCGTGCCGGCGCTGATGTTGCGCCGGCCAGCCCCGATGGCGCTTGCCTCCCCGTTGCCGGCCACAGTCACCCATACCCTGCCGGGGCGACTGTCGGGCGACTGTCGGGCAACTGTCGCCCGACTTGCGGCCGGCTGAACGGTGGGTGACGCAGAGAGAACCGCTTCGACTCAGTTCACCCACGACGTGCCGGTGCGAACCGACGCAGGCGCCTGGCTCTCCGCCACCACGCGTTGCACGTCTTCCTTGAACAGGTAGAACGAAGCCGCCAGCAGGACCACGTCCTTCATCAGGAAGGCTACGGGACCCACCATCGCGGGGAAACCGCCGGCCGATTCGGCCCAGCCATTGGGCATGAACGGAATGATGGTAACGGTGCCGATAAAGGTCGCGATCGAGCCCAGCGCACCGAGCGCGCCCAGCTTGCGGTTCCAGAAACCAGCCAGGATCAGCGCGCCGAACGTCCATTCCGCGACGCCGAGAAACCAGCTGGCGCCGCGAATGCCGAAGACCGGGTACATCCACGAAATCAGCGGTCCGTTGCTGATGTACGGTATCAGCACGTCGGCTTCGTACTGGAACCACTTCTGGTAGCCGAACAACAGGAAGATGATGACCATCGACGTACGCACGAGGTGGTAGTCCAGGTCCTTGCGGAACAGCGACGTAGCGGAGATCTTGCGGAAGATGTCGTTCATGGTGGCTCTCATTTGGGTTGGTGCCAGGCGTGGCGTGGATGCCGTCCTGATGGAAGCCAGTGTAGGGCGCCACCATGATTCCCTAAATACCGTTATGACTCGAAAATATGTGAAATCGTCTCACCGACGGCCGTCTCGCTGTTTGTGACCGTGCAAAACAAAACGCCCGCTTCCATGGAAGCGGGCGTGCAGGTCGGAGCGAGTCCGATCAGAGACGGGCGCCGTCGGTAAAGACATCGCGCGGGCCGTTGACGTTGTTGCGGGCGCCATCGACGAACGGATTGCGCGGGCCGTTGGCGTCGTAGCGGGCACCGTCGACGAACGGGTTGCGCGGGCCGTTGGCGTCGTAACGCGCGCCGTCCAGATACGGATCGGCACTGCGCGATACCTTGCCGTCGGGGGTGTAGCCATCGCGGTTGCTGATGCGCGCTTCGGCGGCACCGGCCACGAACACGGATGCGAGGGCGAGAGCGGAAACAATGGTCTTGACGTTCATGATGTCACTCCTTGAATGGTTTAACTTGGCTGCCAGGCTCGGCGTCGTTGCCGTCCTGATGTAAGACAGTGTAGGGCCCGACCCTGATACCGTGAATGCTGTGATGGCTTAAAAAAGTATCTGATCGTCTCACGTTAAATAAGGCTGGTTCCACGGCCCTTACACGTGCCCACCTCGCTTACCCTCGCCTCACTGCGTGGCCCCCAGGCCGCGCAGCACGGCCTCGGCCTGCGTGTTGCGCTGGGCCTGCGCGGTACGCAACGGCGTATTGCCGCGCGCGCTCAGGTGGTTCGGATCGGCGCCGTGGCTAACCATCGCCGGCATCAGGTCGTAACGGCCGAACAGCGTGGCAAAGGTCAACGCGGTTTCGCCGGCGTTGTTCTCCTGGTTGAGATCGCAGGGCGCATCGATCAGCACGCGCGCCGACGCCGTCTCGCCCTTGAACAGCGCGCCCATCAGCGCCGTATTGCCGCTGCGCTCGCCCACGCATGCATTGGCCCCCGCCTTGAGCAGGGCGCGTAGCGTGTCGGGATGGCCGTTGTAGGCCGCGAGAATCGTTGCGGTAAAGCCGCGGCTGTTGGCACGGTCGATCGGATAACCCGCTTGCAGCAGGCTCTCGAGAATGTCCCAGCGGCCCTGGCGCGCGGCAGCGAACCAGTAGTCGTCGAATTCGCTCGCACTGACTCGCTGCCCTTCCGCCAGCGGCGGCATCGTGACTGGGGCCCGGCTGGCACAGGCGCTCAATAGCAGCACGGCGGCGAGGACGAGGCCGGAGATGGCGTGGCGGGTGCGGAAAGCATGCATGATCGTGCGGCAGGAATGGAGGAAAGCGATAACACCCCGGAGGGTCAGGCAAAAGCGGTGGAGAAAAGCGGGTATGGACGCGCCAGCCGAGACGGATGGGCCGGCGCCATCGCATGCCTGGCAGGGCGCACCGCGGGGATCTGCCAGGCATCGGCACTTCAGTCGTCGGAGAGCTTGTCCGACAGCGCCTTCACCTTGGCGCCATCCGCCCCCAGCGCCTTGACGAGCCGGCCACCGAGTCCGCTGTCGGCCTTGTTGAAGTACGACAGCATGGTGTAGCGGTTGTCGTCGTTGCGCACCTTGCGCAGATCGCCGGACAGGGCCGTCACGAGGTCAACCTTGTCGCGCTCGGGGAGCGAACGGAAATAGATGCCCGCCTGCCTGAACGGCTGCTTGCGATCGATCGCCCGCTGCTGCGTGGTGCCGGCGAGCGGCAGGTTCGAACCCTTGTAGCGCGGATCCTGTGCGATTTCGGCGATACCGGACGGCTCGTAGTTGACCTCGCCGCTGCGGCCGCTGCCGTTCATCTTGCCGTCCTGGTTGTGATTGACCACCGGCACCACGGGCCGGTTGATCGGCAGCGCGTTGAAGTTCGCGCCCAGGCGATACATCTGTGTGTCGGCATAGGCGAACGAACGGCCCTGCAGCATGCGGTCTTCGGACACCTCGATACCCGGCACCAGGCGCGACGGTGCAAAGGCCGACTCCTCGGTGCTCTCGAAGTAATTGTCCGGAATCCGGTTCAGTACCATGGTGCCGATCTTGCGCTCCGGCACACCGAGCCACTCCTTGGTGTCGTCGAGCGGGTCGAAATCGAACTGCTGCAGTTCGGCCGGCGTGAGCACCTGCACGTACAGGTCCCACTTGGGGAAGTCGCCGCGCTTGATGGCGTTATAGAGATCGTTGGTGCTCAGGTTCCAGTCCTTGCCGATCGAGGCTTCGATCTCGTTGGGGCGCAGGCCCTTGACGCCCTGCAGGCTCTTCCAGTGGAACTTGACGTAGTGCACCTCGCCGCGCGCATTGACAAACTTGAACGCGTGCACGGCAAAGCCATCCATATGGCGATAGGAGTCCGGCATGCCCTCGTTGCTGTACAGGTGCGTCAGCATGTTGGTGGCTTCCGGCGAATGCGCGAAGAAGTCGAAGGCGAGGTCCGCATCCTGCACGCCCGTTACCGCGCTCGGCTTGTTGGCATGCACGAAGTCCGGGAACTTGATGGCATCGCGGATAAAGAACATGGGCCAGTTGATGCCGACCATGTCCCAGTTACCCTGCTGCGTATAGAACTTGATGGCAAAGCCGCGCGGGTCGCGGGCCTGCTCGGGCGAGCCACGATAGCCCATCACGGTGGAGAAGCGCACGAACACCGGCGTCTTGATGCCCGGCCCAAAAACGCTCGCGACCGTCAGGTCGGAGATATCGGTGCTGGCGACGAATTCACCGAATGCGCCGGTGCCGCGCGCATGCACCACACGCTCGGGAATGCGCTCGCGGTCGAAGCGTTGCAGCTTCTCGATCAGGTGGGAGTCCTGCAGCAGAACCGGTCCGTTGGGGCCGGCGGTCTGCGAGTTCTGGTTATCGCCGACCGGCGAGCCATTGTCGCGCGTCATCTGCGCGGCATGGGCCAGTTGCAGCGATGCGGCAAGAAGAAGGGGGAGCGCGGCACGCGTGAATGTTATTGGTTGAATTCGCATGGGAATCAGGTATCGACGTTTGAGGGAGCTCGCATCGGTGGCGATGCAGAGCGAATGTAACTGTCGACAGGCGTTTCATTCCAATACCGATTCGTAATCGCCGCGATAGGTCACCACGCGGGTATGTCAGATTTAAATCCCGCGCGCCTCAGCGTCGATGCATTGCAATAAAAATCATGCAAAGCCGCAGTGTTTGATTGTGACAAATACGATTAATTCGGCCACTCGCCACCGCCCTGTTCACGTAGAACTGCGGCCTGGCGGGTGACAGCGCGTCACGCGCGGCATCTCATGCTGAATGGCGGCGGCGCAAGGCCGGGAGTCAGCATCTTATGCTGCCACGCGAACGTTAGAGTGCGAGCATCGCTATCAGCGACCCCGCGCTCGCCAGGCACCGGCACCACCCCGCCGGTATCGCCGGAGCGCCCCAGGCTTTCATTGCCGCGGTCCCGCGGCGCGGCAGATGCCTGAGTGAAAACCCCATCATCGTTAAAAAAAAGAACCGCGTTCCTCCACGGAAACAACGGAGACATTCCATGAACCTACTACGTCGTACGCTAGTCATCGCGCCGCTCGCGCTCGCCTGTGCCCTGGCAACGGCACAGCCGGCCACCGGCTATCCGAACAAACCGATCAGGATCATCGTGCCCTTTGCACCCGGGGGTACTACCGACGTGCTCGCGCGCATCCTGGCGCAACGCATGACGCTCGCATGGGGACAGCCCGTGGTGGTCGAGAATCGTCCCGGCGTCGGCGGCACCATCGGTGCAGCCATGGTGGCGCGAGCGCCGGCCGATGGCTACACGCTGCTACTCGGCACCGTGCATCACACCATCGCGCAGGCGGTCTACAAGAAGCTCTCGTACAACTTCGGGCGCGACTTTGAACCTGTCAGCGTGATGGCCCTGGTGCCGAACGTCGTGGTCGTCAACAACGACGTGCCGGCCAAGACCATCCAGGAGTTCGTGGCGCTCGCCAGGTTGCAACCGGGCAAGCTCAACTACGGTACGGCCGGGGCCGGCACGGCGCACCACCTGATCGGCGAGATGTTCAAGCTGCGCGCGGGCGTCGACCTCGTACACGTGCCATACAAGGGCAGCGGCCCCGCGGTGGCCGATCTGATGGGCGGCCAGGTACAGGTGATGTTCGACACGGTCACGTCGGCCTTGCCGCAGGTCAAGGCCCACAAGACGCGCGCGCTGGCGGTCACTACGGCCAAGCGCTCGTCGGCACTGCCAGACCTGCCCACGCTGTCGGAAACCGTGCTGCCGGGCTTCGACGTCGGCACGTGGTTCGGCATCGTCGCGCCCGCCGGCACACCGGCCGCGGTGGTGGAAAAGATCCATGGCGAGATCGCCCACATGGTCAAGGTGCCCGAGGTACGCCGGCAGTTGCTCGACATCGGCGCGGAACCGGTCGGGAACACGCCCGCGCAGATGGGCGCACAGATCAAGACCGAACTCACTACGTACGAAGCGCTGGCGCGACAGATCAGGCTGGTCGTCGAGTAAGCCGGTCATCCAGTCAGCCGGCCATCCAACCAATGGCGCGAATCGGCCGGCCGCACAGGCCGTCCGGGGTTTTTATCCGCATTCTCCCTATCCGCAAGTTCACCATGCAAACCGCAATGGCACCCCGCACGCTTTACGACAAGCTGTGGCAGCGTCATCTCGTCGATACCAATGAAGATGGCGAGGCCCTGCTCTATATCGATCGTCACCTCGTCTACGAGGTGACCAGTCCGCAGGCCTTCGAGGGCATGCGCGTTGCCGGCCGCCAGCCTTGGCGGCCACAGACGGTCCTTGCCACCGTCGATCACAATGTGCCGACCACCCGTGCCGAACGCGCCAGCGTCGACAGCATCGCCGACCCGCTGTCGCGCCAGCAGATCCGCCAGCTCGAGGCGAACTGCCGCGAGTTCGGCATTACGCAGTTCGATATCTTCAGCAACCGCCAGGGCATCATTCACGTGGTCGGCCCCGAGCAGGGCGCGACCTTGCCCGGCATGACGGTGGTGGCCGGCGATTCGCACACCAGCACCCATGGCGCCTCTGCAGCCATGGCCTTTGGCGTGGGCACGTCTGAAGTCGAGCACGTGCTGGCCACGCAATGCCTTGCCATGCGGCCGATGCAGACCATGCTGATACAGGTGGACGGCGCGCTGCCCAAGGGCGTGACGGCAAAGGACCTGGTCCTTGCCATCATCGGCCGCATCGGCACGGCGGGCGGTACGGGCTTTGCCATCGAATTCGCCGGCAGCACCATTCGTTCGCTTTCGATGGAAGGCCGCATGACGCTGTGCAACATGGCTATCGAAGCCGGCGCGCGCGTGGGCCTGGTCGCCGTCGACGAAACCACCATCGCGTATCTGCGCGACCGGCCGTACAGCCCGCGCGCCGAACACTGGGACGCGGCGGTGGCCTACTGGCGTACGCTGGTCAGCGATGCCGGTGCGCGCTTCGACCGCACGGTAGAGATCGATGCGACGACGCTGCGGCCGATGGTGACGTGGGGTACCTCGCCGGAAATGGTCGTCACGGCAGATGGGTGCGTGCCAGATCCCGCGCACGAACCCGACCCGGTACGGCGTGCTGGCCTGCAACGTGCGCTCGACTATATGGCGCTGCAACCCAACACGGCGATACGCGATATCCGCATCGACAAGGTCTTTATCGGATCGTGCACCAACTCCCGTATCGAAGACCTGCGCGCCGCGGCGGCCGTCGTGGTGGGCAAGCGCAAGGCCGCGTCCGTGCTCCAGGCATTGGTGGTGCCGGGGTCGGGCCTGGTGAAGGCGCAGGCCGAGGCCGAAGGGCTGCATCGGGTGTTTCTCGACGCCGGCCTGGAATGGCGCGAGCCCGGCTGCTCGATGTGCCTGGCCATGAACGATGACCGGCTGGCTCCCGGCGAACGCTGCGCCTCCACGTCCAACCGCAACTTCGAGGGGCGCCAGGGCCCGGGCGGACGCAGCCACCTTGTCAGTCCCGCCATGGCGGCCGCCGCGGCGATTGCCGGGCACTTTGTCGATATTTCGCAGGAGGCAGTCTGATGGAACCGTTTACCAGTCTCGATGCCGTGGTGGCGCCGCTCGACCGGCCCAACATCGACACCGATGCCATCATCCCCAAGCAGTACATGAAGGCCATCTCGCGCACCGGCTTTGGCGACTACCTGTTCGACGAATGGCGCTACCTCGATCAAGGCCGGCTCGGCCAGGATGCCTCCACGCGGCCACGCAATCCGGATTTCGTGCTGAACCAGTCCTCCTACGCGAGTGCCCGCATCCTGCTGGCGCGCGAAAACTTCGGCTGCGGATCGAGCCGCGAGCATGCGCCGTGGGCACTGCGCGATTTCGGTATCCGCGCGCTGGTCGCCCCGAGCTTTGCCGATATCTTTTATGGGAACTGCTTCAAGAATGGCATCCTGCCGATCGTCCTGGCGCCGGATGTGGTCGGCCATCTGTTCACGCTGGTGTGGCAGCGCCCCGGCATGACGCTCCATATCGACCTCCCCTCGCAGCAGATCCGTGCGCCGGGTGGCCAGACGATCGCGTTCGACCTTCAAGCCAGCCGCAAGATGCGGCTGCTCAACGGTCTTGACGACATCAGCCTGACGCTGCACAGAACGGACACCATCCGTTCGTACGAGGCGATCCGGCAAGCGCAGGAGCCGTGGCTGTTTGCCTGAGCGGCGCCGTGCGGAAACTTTCGTGCTATCGCCATCGTCCTATCGACTTCGATGGCATCGCACGAAAGGAATCCGACATGAAAGGCAGGTGGAGAAGAGCGACCCGTAGCGCGTTTGGGCTGACGCTGTTGCTGGGCATGGCCGCCGGATGTGCGGGCGGGCCGGGCGCGAGCAACGGTCAGTCGGGCGTCACGGCCTACGGCACGGTGGACAGCGGCATCAGCGTAACCCGTGAGCGATAGGCGTTTCCCATGAAAAAACCCCAGGCTGCGCGGGACACAGCCTGGGGTGGCAGTTCAGCTTGTTCGCGGATCCGATAGCCGCTACCGTAATCATTGCAACGCACGTGCCAGCGTCAACTGGTGTCCCGCGAGGGCGCCGATCACCTCCCGCGCTCCGAGACATTTCCATTTAAATCAATAACTTACATGCAATCCATGGGGGCCGGATGCCGCCACCGCAAGCTGTGGCACCCCATGCAGGGCGTTACGCGTTACGTAACAAATACCGGGGAAAGTTACAACGCGCGGAACTTGCGAGTGACGGCGATGGGTCGTCGCGTGCGGATGACACCGCAGGCAAGGGGCTATTCCTCCGGCCTGGTCACAGCCAAATCCTGGCCGAACATCATTCGATGCCCATCAGGCGTCGCCACGACGAACTCTCGCATCCCGTGAGGTTTATCGGCGGGAGGCTGCAAAATAATGGCGCCGTTGCTCAGAAATTCTTCGTGAAGGGCATTGGCGTCGTCGACGTGGAAATAGCCAAAATAGCTGTGATCGCCCATTGCCGATGGCGCAAGTGCATCCGGGCAATGGCCCATCATAATGCGCACTTCCCCTCTCGCTGCGAGTTGCCAGCCGGAACCTTCCGGCCATTCGAGGCGAAAGCCCAGTGCGTCGCGAAAGTATGACGCGCTGCGCTCAAGGTCGGGTACTGCGAGGACGAAAGAAAACGAACGCAAATCGACGGCGGATTTATCCATATCGAGAACTCCTTTTGGCCTGATGGCGGGCACACCTAAGTAACATGAGCGTGATAACTATCCCTGCCGTAGATCCTCGGCTTCTCATTATCCATTCTCGAATCCACACGCCGTCAAATTACAATCCGGCTCTGGCTGACCCTTATCTCCCGTGGCACTTCTTGAACTTCTTGCCGCTGCCGCAATGGCATGGGTCGTTGCGGCCGGGCTGGTCGCCCCTCACCACGGTCTCCACGCGCGGGCCCAGGCTCTTCCAGATCTGGCGCAGGTCGTAGACCGCCCAGATCGCCTCGCCGAAGGCTTCCACGCGCGCCTGGCTGGTGCTGGGCGGGCCATCCTCGCTGTACATGGAGATCTCGGGCTGGCCGGTGTCGTCCTCGGTCAGCGCGACAATGGCGTCGAGCGCGTCGTCCAGCCACTGGGCGGCTTCCTTGTCGCGTGGGGCGGCCCATTCCTCGGGCCAGTTCTCCACCGCGAACATGAAGCCGAGCGCCCACACCTGGCCGAATGACGGGATTTCCCGCCCGTCCATCTCCGCGCGCTCTTCCTCGGGCAGGCTCAAGATGGCGCCGCGCATGTCCATGGCTTCGGGATGGAAGGTGCGTTCGTCCTCCAGCGTCTCCACGGGCTGGTCGAGCTGATGCTCCACCTCGTCCCATCGACGCTGCCACAGCGCCATGAAGCGGGTCTGCTGGGCCGCGTCATGGAACGCGGGCAGCAACGGAAGCGGGGTGCCCTCGGCAACGTCGAGCGCCGCGCCGTCGCCCAGCAGCATGGGCAGGTAGTCGGCAGCCGGAATGCGGCGGCGCGTGCAGACCAGGGCCGTAAGAAAGCCGTCGCAGAACTCCCATTGCGGGATTTCCTCAGCGCGCTGGCGGAGGTCGTCCAGCAGATCGTCAAGCTCCTGGAGTTCGTCGGGCGTCAGGGCGGTGGCTTCGGTCATGAGACAGGTTTTCGCGGTGCGGAGTGGGTGGGGATGCGCTAGACGCGTCGCCGCGAAGGCATCCCCGCGAAGTATAGCGCGCCCCCCGTGCAGACCTGCCTCGTACGACCTGCGAGACCGTGACGTTCCGGTACGGCGCGCCATGCCGGGCGCGAGCCCGTCAAACCACTCAGTTCAGCGGATACCGCTTCGCCAGCGCCGTGAAGCGCGCGTCTTCCTTCCGGACCTGCGCCGCGAACTCGTCGGGCGTGTTCACCAGCGGCTCCGCGCCCGCCGCCGTGATCGCGGTCTGCAGTTCGGGACTGCGCATGGCTTCACGCACAGCCGCGTAGATGCTCTGCGTGACCGCCGGTGGCGTGCCCTTCGGCGCGAACAGGCCGAACCACGTCGTGTACTCGTACTGCGGCAGCCCGGTTTCGACCACCGTGCGGACCTCGGGCGCGCCGGCAAAGCGGTGCGTGCCCTGGTTGGCCACGATCTTCAGCGTGCCAGCCTTCTGATGCGGCAGCGCGGACGCCACGCCGGTGACGGCGAAGTTGACGTTGTTGGCGATCATGTCGGAAATGATGGCCGCCGTGCCCTTGTAGTTGACGACGATCAGGTTGGGCAGCACCTCGGCCTTCAACTGCTGGCCGAACAGCTTGGCCACGTTTTCGCCGGTACCCATCGAGCATGGCGTCGGCGCCGTCTTGCAGTACTGGATCAACTCGGGCAGCGAGGTGGCGGGGAACTTGCCATTGGCGACGATCACGCCCGGCGACTGCGCGATGTTGGTCACCGGAACGAGGTTGGCCAACGGGTCCGTGCCGGTGAACGACGGCGCGTGCTTGGTCAGCACGATGGCTGGCGTCTGCAACAGCAGCGTGTAGCCATCAGGTTTGGCTTCGGTGACCTTGCGCGTGCCGATCAGACCGTCGGCGCCGGGCTGGTTGACCACCAGCACCGGCTGGCCCCATTGCTCGCCGAGCAGTTTGGCGGTGGCGCGCGCCGAGGCATCGGTGCCGCCGCCGGGGACGTAAGGCACGACGATGGTGACGGGACGATCGGGCTTCCATGCGGGCTGGGCCTGCGTGGACGTCGCCACGGCCAGCGTGGCGAAGGCCAGCGCCGTGACAGGGAACTTGGTGTTGATGAGCGACATGTCGGTCTCCTCCGTGAATTTTCTAGTTGGTAGCCATGCTCAGCGTGCCCAGCGCTTCTCGAAGTCCCAGACTTCCTCAAAGCCGATCAGCCGGCAGAATTCGTTGAAATCGGCCATAGGGATGTCCGGCGACAGGCTGGTGCCGGCTTCCTTGAGATGGCGCAGCGACTTCTCCATTGCCGCCGCGGCCACGAGGCTGGTCATGGCGGGGAAGATCGCCAGCGCATAGCCGATCTCCTCAAGCACCTTGGCCGGCAGGATCGGCGTCTTGCCACCATCGGCCATGTTGGCCATCATCGGCAGGTCGAACGCCTCGCACGCGCGGCGCATTTCGTCTTCCGATTGCGGCGCTTCGAAGAACAGGATGTCGGCGCCGGCCTTGGCGTACGCTTCCATGCGCCGCATCGCGTCATCCACGCCGAGGCTCGCGCGCGCATCGGTACGGGCGATGATCAGGAAGTTCTCCTTGTCCTCGCGCGCTTCCGAGGCAACCTTGATCTTCTCGACCATGTCCTCCACCGGCACGCAACGCTTGAACGGCGTATGGCCGCACTTCTTGGGAAATTCCTGATCCTCGATCTGGATCGCCGTCACGCCGGCTTCCTCGTAGCCGCGCACCGTGTGGTGCACATTGAGCAGACCGCCATATCCGGTGTCCGCATCGGCGATCAGCGCGGCCTTCGAGGTACGTGTGATGGTGCGCATGCGATCGACCATCTGCGTATAGGTCGCGATGCCGGCATCCGGCAGACCGAGGCTGGATGCCGTGAGCCAGTAGCCCGAACCGTAGATGATGTCGAAGCCGACCTTGCTGGTCATCACGGTGGCGATCATGTCCTGCACGCCGGGGATGGTGATGAACTCGCCGGCTGCGAGCTTTTGACGAAGAATGGGATTGGCCATGGCGGCTCCTGTACTTGAATAGGGGGTAAGGCGGTTCAGCCGATCGAGGCCAGCCACGGCTGTTCGTGCCGCACACGTTCCTCGTACGCGCGCAGGGCGGCATCGTGCGCGAGCGTGCGGTCGACTTCGTCCTCGGCCGAGAGCAACTGCTCGGCATGACCGGCCGCGAGCGCGATGGGGATCACGCTGCCATCTGGCAGTTGCAGCGTGCGCTCGGACACCCGCAGGTGCAGCGACGCATTCTTGTCCGCAGCGAGAGCCCGCAAGACGCGTGCGTGATCGTCAGGCGTCACGGTCGCCGCCACCACGCCGTTCTTTACGCAGTTGTTGCGGAAGATGTCGCCAAACGACAGTGCGATGACGGCCCTCACGCCGTAGTCGGACAACGCCCACACCGCATGCTCGCGCGAGGAGCCGCAGCCGAAGTTCTGCAACGCGACCACCATGCGCGGTGGCGTCGCGTCGGCCATGAAGGCTACCTCCGGCCGGCGCTCGGCACGCCAGTCGGCAAACAGATGCGCGCCCATGCCGGTGCGTTGCACCAGGCGCAGAAAGCGCCCCGGAAAGATCGCATCGGTGTCGATGTCGTCGCGCGGCATGACCGCGGCGCGGCCCTGGACTTCTGCAATGACGGCTTTCATGCGAGGTACTCCCGGGGATCGGTCAGCCGCCCCTGCAATGCGGATGCGGCCACGGCGGCCGGACTCATCAGGTGCGTGCGGCCGCCTTGCCCCTGCCGGTTCTCGAAATTGCGATTGGAGGTGGACGCCGAGCGCTGGCCCGGGGCGAGGCTGTCGCCGTTCATGCCGATGCACATCGAGCAGCCCGGCTCGCGCCACTCGAAGCCGGCATCGACGAACACCTGCGCGAGCCCTTCGGCTTCCGCGGCGCGCTTGACACTGCCCGAGCCGGGCACCACCAGCGCACGCACGGTCGATGCCACGCGGCGGCCGCGCACAACGGCAGCCGCCGCACGCAGATCCTCGAGACGGCCATTGGTGCAGGAGCCGATGAAGGCCACGTCGATCGGTACCGACGACAGCGGCTGGCCGACCTTGAGGCCCATGTAGGCAAGGTTCTCTTCGATCCGCGCGCGCTCGGTGGCATCGTTCAGCGCTGCGCCGTCGCCCACGTGGCCCGAGAACGCGGCGCTGTCCGCCGGCGTGGTACCCCACGTCACGAGCGGTGCGACGGTGGCGGCATCGAAGGCGACGCTGCGATCGAAGTCGGCGGCATCATCGGTACGCAGCGTGCTCCAGACTTCCGCCGCCGCATCAAAGTGCTCGCGCGCGGCACCCTCGACGCGCTCGCGCAGATAAGCGAGGGTGGTCGCGTCCGGCGCAATCAGACCAAAACGCGAACCGGCCTCGATCGTCATGTTGCACAGCGTGAGCCGCGCTTCCATCGACAGCGCCTGCACGGTCGGGCCAAAGTACTCGACGCCATAGCCATTGCCGCCGCTGGTGCCGATATGGTGAATGATCGCCAGCGCCAGATCCTTGGCGTAGACACCGTTGGCGAGCGCGCCGGAGACGCGGATGCCAAGCGTGCGCGGCTTGCGCATCCACAGGCTCTGGGTGCTCATCACGTGCGCGACTTCCGACGTCCCGATGCCCCAGGCGAGCGCGCCCAGCGCACCCAGCGTGGCGCTATGCGAATCGCCGCAGACCACGGTACTGCCCGGCAGCACATAGCCGAGCTCGGGCGCGATCACGTGGACGATACCCTGCAGCGGATGGTCGAGATCAAGCAGCCGCATGCCCGTCGCCTGCGTATTGCGCCGCAGCGTGGCAATCTGCTCGCGGCTCTCGGCGTTGGGAATGTTGGTGAGCCGGTCGGCGGTGGTCGGAACGTTATGGTCCTGCACCGCGATATGACGTGGCGACGAACGCAGCGTGTGGCCGGACTCGGCCATGCTCGCGAATGCCTGCGGGCTGGAGACCTCCTGCACGAGGTGCCGATCGATATAGACCAGGTCCTCGCCCGCCTCGTTGCGAGCCACCGCATGGGCAGCCCAGATCTTGTCGAATAAGGTGGTCATGGTGTGGGCTCCATGCGATCTCAATTGTCGAGACTGATGTGAGCGGCCTTGGTGATGGCCTTGTTCTTTTCGAGGTCGCGCACGATCTCGCGGCCGTACGCGTCGGGCGTACCCGGCGTGGCGACGATACCGAGCGAGGCCAGTCGTTCACGCATGGCCGGATCGCTCAGCACCTTCTGCAGCGCCGTGCTGAGCTTGTCGAGCACCGGCTTGGGCGTCCTGGCGGGCGCGAGCAGGCCCACCCACGAGTTGATTTCGAAGTCCTTGAGGCCGGCTTCGATCAGCGTCGGCACATTGGGCAGGGACGGCGCGCGCTCGCGCGAGGTCACCGCCAGGGCTTCGACCTGACCGCTCTTGACGAACGGCATGGCGCCGGTGACCGCCGCGAACGTGATCGGCAACGTGCCCCCCACCACGTCGAGCAGCGCCTGGCCACCGCCCTTGTACGGCACGTGCGTCATCGCCATGCCGGTGCGTTGATGGAACATCTCGCCTGCCAGATGCGTGGTGCTGCCGTTGCCGGCGCTGCCGTAGGACACCCCGCCCGGCAGCGTCCTGGCGTACTTCTGCAGGTCGGCGACGTTCTTGACGCCCAGCTTCGGATTGGCCGCGATCAGCAGCAGCGCGTCACCGATCTTGCCGATCGGCGCGAAATCCTTGACCGGATCGAACGGCACCTTGGCGTAGACGTTGGGATTGATCACCAGCGTGCCGTCGTAGCCGAGCAGCAGCGTGTAGCCATCGGGTTCGGCCCTGGCCACCATCTGGGTGCCGATGTTGCCGCCCGCGCCGGGCTTGTTGTCGACGACGATCTGCTGGCCCAGTTGCTGCCCGAGTTTTTCCGCGACGATGCGCGCGCTGGTGTCGGTCACGCCGGCACTGGCAAACGGTACGATCAGGCGGATCGGCTTGTTGGGGTAATCGCTTTGCGCATGCGCCGCGGGCAGGCCGCAGACGGTCAGGGCGAAGGCGGCGCCCAGCAGCTGGCGGCGGATGTTGGCGTGAGGCTGGTTCACGAAGTCTCCTGTCATTTTGTATGTGGGGGAAGGCATCTGCGTGCCTTTCATTGCGGTGAGTCGCGATTCAGCCGCGCGGAGCGCCTGGGCGGCGGGCGGCGGCAAACTCCATCAATCGTTCGTCGCGCCATGCGCGGCGCGACGCAAGGTCGTCATGGGACAGATGCTCGCGGCGTTGCGCCTCCACCTGCCCGATCAGTTCGGCATCCCAGGGCTGGTCGTGGGCGCGCGCGCTGGCGATACGCTGATACAGCGGACCGAGCCGCACGGCATAGTCGGCGACGCCGCCCGGGGCATTGAGGTCGATGGTCTCGAACGGGCCCATGAACGACCAGCGCCAGCCAAGGCCGTCGCGAACCGTCTTGTCCACGTCCTCGCAGCTGGCCACGCCTTCCTGCACGAGCGCCCACGCTTCGCGCAGCAGCACGGCCTGGAGGCGGTTCAGCACAAAGCCCTCGATCTCCTTGTGGACGTGAACGACCTCCTGGCCGGCCGCGCGCATCAGCGCGCCGGCGAAGTCGGTCGCCGCCGCCGACGTCTCGGGCGACGGCACCAGTTCCACCACGGGAACGAGGTACGGCGGATTGACAGGATGCGCGATCAGCACGCGCGGCGAGATCGGCAAGCCCAGTGCGAACGCCGAACCGGGAATGCCCGAGGTCGAGCTGCCGACGATCGTGTCGAGCGCGATCAGCGCATCGAGGTCCACCATCAGCTGGCGTTTGACCTCGACACGTTCGAGCACCGACTCCTGCACGTAGATGGCGTCGCCGACGGCCTGCGCCAGCGTGGACACGGGCGTGATGCGGGCCAGCACGGTAGCCGGGTCTTCGTCGATCAGGCCGTGCCGGCGCAGTCCGTCGAGTTGCGCGGCGATCAGCGGCACCGCCTGGCGCGTGATCTCCGGATTGGCATCGAACATCTTCACGCGCAGTCCGGCACGCGCGAAGACGATGGCCCAGCCAGCGCCGACCAGGCCAGCACCGACTACCGCCACGGGACGGCCCGCGCACAACTGGTGAAGGTCGTGTTTGTCGATCATGTTGTCTCGTGAGTGTTGTCGTGCGAATGCGGCATGCGCGCGCGCACGGTGCCGCGTTCGACCAGCACGCAAGGCACGGTGACGCTGCGCGCCCTCACCTGCCCGCCGATCTGCTCGAACAGCAGCGTGCGCGTGGCATCGACCATCTGTTCGATGTTCTGCTGCACGGTGGTGAGGTTGAACGAGGGCCACGCGGTCTGCGGCACGTTGTCGAAGCCGACCACGGACACATCGTGCGGTACCTGCATGCCGAGTTCGCTGCGCAGTGTCTCCAGCGCGGCGATGGCCATGTGGTCGTTGGCAGCGAACAGCGCGTCGGGGCGTCGGGCCGGGTCACTGAACAGTGCAAGCACCGCTCGCCGCGCTTCGGCAAAGTCGTAATGACCGACGCCGCGCGCATACAGGGGCAGGCCGGCGTCGGCCAGTGCGTCGCACAGGCCGGCTCCGCGGTCGCGGCTGGTGGAAGCGTTCTCCGCGCCCGCCAGCCATGCAATGCGGCGATGGCCCGTGCGCACCAGCAGTTCGCCGACGAGCCGTCCGCCTTCGCGGTTTTGTGAAGTCACGGAGCTGGTCGAATCGCCGCCCAGCGCGCTGGGCTGCGCCACGCGGTTGAACAGCACCACCGGAATGCCAGCCTGCACGCAGTCATTGGCAAGCGCCGACGACAGCGTGGTGGAAGCCATCACGATGCCGTCGACCTGATATTGCAGGATGTCGGTGAGCACGTCGTCGGCATCCTCGGTCTCGCTGATGAACAGCAGCACGTGATAGCCGTCCTGTTGCAACGCCTGGCACAACCGCTCGATCACCACTGGATAGAACTGGTTTTCGAGATAGCTCATGACCAGCCCGATGATGCGGCTGCGGCGCGTGATCAGGCTGCGCGCGATCGCGTTGGGACGATAGCCGAGCTTGCGCGCGGCCGCCTCGATGCGCTCGCGCGTCTCGGGCGCGACACTTGCGCCGGGGGTGAATGCGCGGCTGACGGCCGACTGCGAGACGCCCGCGAGCCGGGCCACGTCATGCGCGGTAACCTTGGCCTTCATGCTGCGGTCCACCCGCCGTCGAGCATCAGCGCGCTGCCGGTCATCAGGCTCGAGGCGTCGCTGGCGAGAAACACCACCGGCCCCATCACTTCGTCGATGGTGCCGACCCGGCCGAGCGCGATCTTGTCGACCACGAAACGGCGGAACGCGGCGTCTTCGAACATCGGCGCCGTGAACGCGGTTTCGATAAAGGTCGGACACAGCGTGTTGACGCGAATGCCGGCCGGGCCGAGTTCCCACGCCAGTGCCTTGCTCATGCCTTCCACCGCGTGCTTGCTCGCGCAATAGAGCGTACGGCGCGGGCTTCCCACGTGTCCCATCTGCGAGGACACATTGATGATCGAGCCAGGCAGGCCGGCCGCCTGCAGGCTGCGGGCCACCTCGCGCGCAACGTAGAAGGTGGCCTTCACGTTGAGGGCGAACACCGCGTCGATATCCTCGTCGGGCGTCTCGGTCAGCAGCTTGGGCCGGTTCATGCCGGCGTTGTTGACGAGAATCTGGTACGGCGGACGGCTGTCGATGGCACGGCGGACGGCGGCGGCGTCCGTGACATCGAGCACCAGCGCATCGGCGCTGCCGCCCTGTTCACGAATCGCGGCACAGGCGGCGTCGAGCTCGTCCCGGGAACGGGCAGCGAGCGTGACCCTGGCACCGGCCTGCGCCAGTGCCACGCCCGCCGCCAGACCGAGGCCGCGGCCCCCGCCGGTGACGAGCGCGCGCTTGCCGTCGAGACGGAAGCCGCCAAACTTGGGCAGCGTCGTCACGACGGTCAGCCCTCCAGCGCCGGAACCGGCTCGTACCACGGCACTTCCGGGCGATTGCCGTAACGGCGCACGCGCAGGTTGGCCTGTTCGCCATGGCCGGCGAAGTTTTCCATATGGCACAGGCGCGAGCAGTATTCGCCGATCTCGGCGCTGGCCGCATCGGTGGTCACGCGCTGGAACGTGCAGGTCTTCAGGAACTTGCCGACCCACAGCCCACCGGTGTAGCGCGCCGCCTTGTTGGTGGGCAGCGTGTGGTTGGTGCCGATGCACTTGTCGCCGAAGGCGACGTTGGTGCGCGGGCCAAGGAACAGCGCACCGTAGTTACTCATGTTGTCGAGGAACCAGTCCGGGTCGCGCGTCATCACCTGCACGTGCTCGGAAGCCAGCTCGTCCGCCTTCTGCAGCATTTCTTCGCGGGTGTCGCAGACAATCACTTCGCCGAACTCGGCCCACGACCTGGCGGCGATCGCGGCGGTCGGCAGGATCTTGAGCTGCCGCTCGACCTCGGCCATGGTGGCGTGCGCGAGCGCTTCGCTATCGGTCAGCAGCACGGCCGGCGAGGTCGGGCCGTGTTCGGCCTGACCCAGCAGGTCCACCGCGCACATCTCGCCGTCCACCGAATCGTCGGCGATTACCAGCGTTTCGGTCGGTCCCGCGAACAGGTCGATGCCGACCCGGCCAAACAACTGGCGCTTGGCTTCCGCCACGAACATGTTGCCGGGGCCGACCAGCATGTCCACCGGGGCGATGCTGTTGGTGCCGACGGCCATGGCCACCACGGCCTGCACGCCGCCGAGCACGAGGATTTCATCGGCGCCGGCCATGTGCATGGCGGCGACGATGGCGGGGTGGGGTTCGCCCTGGAACGGCGGCGCGGTGGCGACCACGCGCTTGACGCCGGCGACCTTGGCGGTCAGCACGCTCATATGGGCCGAGGCCAGCAGCGGGTACTTGCCGCCGGGGATATAGCAGCCGACCGCGCTGATCGGCACGTGGCGGTGGCCGAGGAACACGCCGGGACGGGTCTCCACTTCGACGTCGAGCATCGAGTCGCGCTGGATCTGCGCAAAGTTGCGCACCTGCGTCTGGGCAAAGCGAATGTCTTCGAGCTCGCGCGCCGACAGGCGCTTGATGGCCTTTTCGATCGCGGCCTGGGAGAGACGGAAGTCCTGTGGGTCCCAGTTGTCGAACTTCTTGCTGTAGTCGCGCACCGCTTCGTCGCCGCGGGTTTCGATGTCGCGGATGATGCTTTCAACGGTGTTGCGGACGGCGGTGTCGTCCTCGGCGCGAGCCTGCAGGTCACGGCCACGCTTGAGATAGCGAATCATGGGGTCTCCGTTTTCTTGGGAACGTCGGGCTGTGCATACGTATGCACCACCCGGCCAGAATAGGGGCCTTGCATTCGTATGCAAACTCGGTATTTACCCTAGGAAGGAGCTGGCAATGAGATGACGCGCCCGATCAGTCGGGCAGCGATGCGGGTATGCCCGCGCGAATGCGTCGAAGTCCGCCTTGTTGAGCCACGCGGGGTGGCTTGGCGTGATCGGGGCGCGATCCGATACGGGCGACTCTCTACAGAAAGGATCGCGCGCGGCGCGTATCAACCCTTGCGCGCGGCCTCGATGGCGGCGACATCGATCTTGCCCATGGTCATCATCGCTTCGAAAACGCGCTTGGCCACGGCGGGGTCCGGGTCGGCGATGCCGGCGGTCAGCACGCGCGGCGTGATCTGCCAGGAGATGCCCCAGCGATCCTTGCACCAGCCGCACACGCTTGCCTGGCCGCCGTTGTTGACGATGGCGTCCCACAGGCGGTCGGTTTCGGCCTGGTCGTCGGTGGCGATCTGGAACGAAAACGCTTCGCTGTGCTTGATGCCCGCGCCGCCGTTGAGCCCAATGCACGGAATGCCGGCGACGGTGAATTCGACCGTCAGCACGTCGCCCTGCTTGCCGGCCGGATAGTCGCTCGGTGCGTGGAAGATGGCGCCCACGGCGCTATCCGGAAAGGTCCTGGCATAGAAGTTGGCTGCCTCGAGCGCATCCTTCTCGTACCACACGCAGATCGTGTTCTTGGCTGGCATATCGTGGCTCCTCTGAGTGGTGCACCGGCATCCGCCTGCTTGCCTGCCAACTCACACCCACGCGCGTCTCGCACCGTGGACGGTGGCGGTGACGACGCCGCTGCCGTGGTCGGGAGCCGACAATATCGCACACTCCGCTGGCATGACCAAACGCGTCGCCGTCTGCTGCGGCGCAATATCGATCATCGCGCCTCGCCGCCGGTCGCGAGCAGTCGCTCGACGAACGCGGCGAACTCTCGGGCCTTCGCCGTCGGCATGCGGCCGGTGGGAAACACCGCCCAGAGATCGAGCTCGGGCAAGTCCCAGTCCTCCAGTACGCGCACCACCGCACCGCTCCTCAACTCGTGCCAGAACATCCAGCGCGAGGCCACCGCCAGTCCCATATCCGCGAGCACGGCGGCACGCACACCCTCCGCCGCCGTCACGCGGATGCGGCCGGACACATCGACCGCCGCCTCCGTGCTGCCACGCCGGAACGTCCACGCCGCGCCGCCGCCCTGCCGCTCGTAAACCACGGCCTGATGCGCACTCAGGTCCGCCGGCGACGCCGGCACGCCGGCCCGGGCCAGGTAGGCGGGGCTCGCGACCACGAGGCGATCGGTGCGGGCAATGCGACGTGCAGTCATGGACGAATCCGCGAGCTCGCCCATGCGCAGCGCCACGTCGATGCCGTTGGTGGTGAGGTCGAGATTGCCGTCGTCGAGCAGCACGTCGATCGACAACTGCGGGTGCGGCGCCAGGAATTCCGCGAGATGCGGAATCACATGCAGGCTCGCGAAGGTCACGGCGGCGCTGATGCGCATGCGGCCGGACAGCGTGCCGCCCGAACCGCGCGCGGCCTGCTCGGCCTCGGCCGCTGCTTCGAGCGCGCGCCTGGCATGCTCGTAGTAGCGGATGCCGGCCTCGGTCGGCGAGAGGCCGCGCGTCGAACGCAGCAGCAGGCGCACGCCGAGGCGGTCTTCTAGCTGCGCCACGGTCTTCGATACCGATGGTTGGCCGACGTCGAGCATGCGCGCGGCGCCGGAAAAAGATCCCGCCTCGACCACGGCCACCAGCGTTTCCATCGCAATCATCTTGTCCACGAACGTCCCCGGGGTTGCGTGTGAAGGTCGGCTCACCGGAGCCGTACGCCGGCAAGCCGCCGCACCTCAGCAAGCCGGTTCCATGGCTTGCAAGCATACCTTCCCGAACGCCCGGATGCGGCCAGCGACGCGTGCGCCGGTCCGCGCTCATGATCGAGCCGTGTCATGGGGAGAACCCACGCGCGAGACATGGCGCCGTCGCGACAGCGCTACCGCCGACTACGGCCCAGCACGGCCCCGCGCGGGTCCACCCCGGCGTGGCCTTACTGCAGCGACACGCCGGACTGCTTGACGAGTTTCTCGGTACGCGGAATCTCGGCGTTGACCATCGCGGTGAAGTCGCTGACGCTGCCCCCGCGTGGCTCGGCGCCGGTCACAGCCAGCTTCTCGCGGAAATCGGGCGTGGCCAGCAGCTTGTTGATCGACATATTGAGCTTGGTTACCACCTCGGTGGGCGTGCCCTTGGGCGCGACGATGCCGTACCACGGCGCGATATCGAAGCCGGGATAGCCCTGCTCGGCGATGGTCGGGATCTCGGGCGCCTGCGGCGAACGGCGCGCCGTCGACATGCCCAGCGCGCGCAGCTTGCCGCTCTTCACAAAGGGCAGCCCGGTTATGATGGTGTCGAAGTACATCGACACCTGCCCCGCCAGCAGCGCGGGAATCGCTTCGCCCGCCCCCTTGTACGGCACGTGCACGATGTCGATGCCGGCCGCGGCCTTCAGCATTTCGCCGGCGATGTGCGAGGTCGTGCCGGTACCGAACGACGCGTAGGTGAGCTTGCCCGGATTGGCCTTGGCATATGCCACCATTTCCGGCAGCGTCCTGAACGGCAGCGACGGATTGGCCAGCAGGATGTTGGGCGTCACGGCCACCACGGCCACCTTCTCGAACGCATCGGGATCGTAGCTGAGCTTCTTGTAGAGGAAGCGGTTCGTCACCATCGATGCAGGGCCGGACATCAGCAACGTGTAGCCGTCTCCCGGCGCACGCGCGGCCGCCTCGCTGCCGATCATCGCGGCCGCGCCCGGGCGGTTTTCCACGACGAACGTCTGGCCATACTCCTTGCCCAGTCCGGCGCCAAGCTGGCGCGTGATGAGATCGGTGGCGGAGCCGGCCTGGAACGGCACCACGATGCGCACCGGCTGTGTGGGCCAGTCGCGCGCCTGCGCCAGCGCCACCGACGACGCGGCCAGCATGGTGATGGAAAGCAGTGCGCGCAGCGGTAGCGCCCGGAAAGAAAACAAATGCATGTCTGTACCCTCGATGATTCGAACATTGGCCATGCGCGCCGATGCGCAACGTGGCCGTGATGCATTCCGCAATATGCGTGCCACTGGCATCGCGGCAGCTTCGACACGAGCCCCGTCCGCCCCCTTCAAAACCATGAAGTTGGCGGGTATGGCGCACCGGTTGGATGAATGTTCCTGCCGGTGCGGCCGCGGCTGGTGCTGTTTCATGGTGCCTGGCACTTGATCGGTGCCTGGCACACACCTTCGATATGTTGGCGTGAGCGCGCTAGGCGGTCAGCGCCGTGGCCAGCACGGCCAATGCCGCGTCAAACTGCGCCTGGGGAATCGTGAGCGGATACAGGAACCGGATGACGTTGCCATGCGTTCCGCACGTGAGCAGGATCAGGCCGGCATCCATCGCGCGCGCCTGCACGCGCCGGGCAAACCCGGCATCGGGCTGGCCGCTGACGGGGTCGCAGAACTCGGCCGCGATCATCGAGCCGATGCCGCGCACTTCGGCCATGGCCGGACATTGCGCACGCAGGGCATCGAGCCGTGCGCGCAACTGCGCGCCCAGGTCGGCGGCGCGTTCGCACAGGTTTTCCTCGGCAATGGTGTCGAGCACGGCGTGCGCCGCGGCCACGGCCAGCGGGTTGCCCGCATACGTGCCACCGAGGCCGCCCGGCAGCGGCGCGTCCATGATCTCCGCACGCCCGCACACCGCGGAGAGCGGCATGCCACCCGCCAGGCTCTTGGCCATCGTGATCAGGTCCGGCTGCACATCGTGATGCGCCATCGCAAACAGCTTGCCGGTACGGCCGAAGCCGGTCTGCACCTCGTCGGCGATCAACACGATGCCGTGCCGGTCGCACACCGCGCGCAATCCCCGCATGAAGTCGGCGGGCGCGGGCTGGAAGCCGCCCTCCCCCTGCACCGGCTCGACGATGATCGCGGCCACGCGTTGCGGGTCGATATCGCTCTTGAAGAGGTGCTCCAGCGCCTGCAAGGCCTGCTCGGTGCCGATGCCGTGCAGCGCGTTGGGGAACGGCGCGTGATAGATGTCCGACGGGAACGGCCCGAAGCCTACCTTGTACGGCACCACCTTGCCGGTCAGCGCCATGCCCAGCAACGTGCGGCCGTGGAAGGCGCCGGAGAATGCAATCACGCCGGGCCGGCCGGTATGCGCGCGCGCGATCTTGATGGCGTTTTCCACGGCTTCGGCACCGGTGGTGAACAGCGCCGTCTTGTTGAGGCCGGCGATCGGCACCAGCGTATTGATGCGCTCGGCCAGCGACACATAACTTTCGTACGGCACCACCTGGTACGCGGTATGGGTGAAGCATTCCAGCTGCGCGGCCACGGCCTGCATCACGCGCGGGTGGCGGTGGCCGGTATTCAGTACTGCAATGCCGGCGGCGAAGTCGGTATAGGCGCGGCCCTCGACGTCCCAGAGCGTCGCATTCTCGGCGCGCTTGGCATACATGTCGCACATCACGCCGACACCACGGGGCGTGGCAAGGCTGCGACGTTGATTCAGTTCAATGTTCTTCATGGCACAGAATGGGGCGAAGTGGCAGGTTGGCGCCGACAGCGGCGTTGTTGCCCATTTCAATCAGATTTGGCCCCACATGCCAGCGCCACTTCCTGAAATTCGATGGGGCCAATTTCACCCGGCGCGTGGTGACGTCGCTGTTTCGCAGCGACCGTGGTGTCCGCGGGGACTATTCCACCCGGGCATGAGTGATATGCGGCGTACCCGGCTACCGGCGCCGGGCGCGGTATCGCAACATTGCGCCACGACCAACCACCACCGGGGCTCATCTCATGGCACTCCAGGACAAACTCGACGCCTTCAAGGCCGACTTCAAGGCCGGCAAGCCGCCCTATCACGCGCCGCCGGAAATCCATCCGATCATGGCACGCGCCACCGCCGAACTGATTGCCAGCGGCCAGGCGTCGCGCGCGGTCAAGGCCGGCGAGCGCGCCCCCGCGTTCGCGCTGCTCGACCAGGAAGGCAACACCGTGTCATCGGCCGCACGACTCGCCCAGGGGCCGCTCATCGTCAGCTTCTATCGCGGCGTCTGGTGTCCGTACTGCAATATCGAGCTGCAGGCGCTGAACGAGGCGCTGCCGCGATTCCAGGCGCTGGGCGCCAACGTGGTCGCCATCTCGCCGCAAACGGCCGTCAACAGTCGCAAGTCGGTACGCACCAACGCACTCGGCTTTCCGGTGCTGAGCGACGTCGGCAACGATGTGGCCGCGGCGTTCGGCCTGCGCTTTGCGCTGCCCGACTACCTCGTCGATCTGTACAAGACGCTCAAGAACGACCTGCCGGCCTTCAACGGTGACCCGAGCTGGACGTTGCCGATGCCGGCGCGCTACGTGATTGGCCAGGACGGCACGGTGCTGTATTCGGAGATCAACCCGGACTACACGCGTCGCCCCGACCCGTCGGAGATTCTCCCCGTGCTCGAGCGGGCCGGGCGATAAAAGCCAACGAGGGCCATCGAGGACCATCGAGGGCCGGCGTGGGCCAAGAGGGCTCCAGACCGACCCGGGCAGCACTGGCCGGCGCGGCAATGACGCCACGCTTGCGGACGCCGGGGAACATACGTATCGTGGCAGCATCTTTGACCTGGGCCCTCCCCCGGCCCCTTTCCTCGACCCTTTCCTCGACCCTTTCCTCGACCCTTTCCTCGACCCTTTCCTCGACCCGTTCCTCGACCCTTTCCTCGACCCCTTTCCCGGCGGACTGCAACGATGGCCAGCGACGCGTACTCAGCCTTGATCCCCTTCGCCAACGAACTGGCGGACCTCGCGCGTGCGCGCGCGCGGCGCTATTTCCGCTCGGAACTGGAAGTTTCCATCAAGGCCGATGCCTCGCCGGTCACGCAGGCCGACCAGGAAATCGAACGGGAAATCCGCCAGGCCATTGCGGCCCGCCATCCCGATCACGCCTGTTATGGCGAGGAAGACGGCGGCACGGTCGGCAACGGACTCACATGGGTGGTCGATCCGATCGATGGCACCAGGAGCTTTATCTGCGGCGTGCCATTGTTCGGCTCGCTGATCGCGCTGCTCGACGCGGGCGTACCGGTACTTGGCGTGCTGGAGATGCCCATGCTCGGCGAGCGCTGGGTCGGGCATGCGGGCGGCACCACGCTCAACGGCAAGCCCGTGCGCGTCAGCGGTTGTGCCACGCTGGGCGAGGCGCGGCTGTTCGCCACCTCGCCCGAGATGTTCACCGGCACGGATGCGGAGGCCTTTGCCGCCGTCAGCCGGCAGGTGCGCGTGCGCCGCTTTGGCACCGACTGCTATGCGTATGGCCTGCTCGCCACCGGCTGCTGCGACCTCGTGATCGAGGCGAGCCTGCAGCCGTACGACGTGATGGCACTGGTCCCGGTCATCGAGCATGCCGGCGGTATCGTGACCGACTGGCACGGCGCGCCGATCGGGCCAGGCTTCGATGGCCGCATCGTCGCCGCCGCCAGCCGCGCGCTGCATGCGCAGGCGCTTGCCGTGCTCAATGGCATCGGTAACGGTAACGACAACGGCAGCGGTAACAGCAACAGCAACGGCTGAGGCAACCATGGCGGCAGCCGTGGCGACAACGGGCCGCCGCCGCAGCACCGCCTATCGCGCCCGCGCGCTCTCGGTCAGCGCGCCATACACCATGGTGCGCAACTGCCGTCGCACCGGATACGCCGACGATGGCAGCAGTTGGGTCAGGAACAGCGCGATGAGGTCTTCCTGCGGATCCACCCAGAAGAACGTGCTGGCGGCCCCGCCCCAGAAAAAATCGCCCGCGCTGCCTGGAATCAGCGTGGCCGCTGGCGCGATCGTGGTGGCGAAGCCGAGCCCGAAGCCCACGCCGTCGTACGTCGCTTCACTGAACAGCGAGCGCGACATGCGCGGCAGGTCGACGCCGCCCGGCAGATGATTGGCCGTCATCAGCGCCAGCGTCCTGGGGCCGAGCAACCGTACGCCATCGAGTTCGCCGCCCTGCAGCAGCATGCGCGAAAAGCGCATGTAGTCCGCCGCCGTCGAGACCAGCCCACCGCCGCCTGACGCCAGTGTGGGTGGCTTCAGGTAGGGGCTCTCCTGCGGATCGTCCTGCAGCATCGGCCCATGCCGCGAGATGACCTTGGAGCCCAGCGTCCCCACCGCGTAGCATGCGCAGAAACGCGACACCTTGTCGGCCGGCACATGAAAGCCGGTATCGACCATGCCGAGCGGGTCGAAGATGCGTTGCTGCAGGAAGGTTTCGAACGGCATGCCGCTGATCTTGCCGACCAGATACCCGAGCACGTCGGTGGACACCGAGTAGTTCCATGCCTCGCCCGGCGAAAACTCCAGCGGCAACGTGGAGAGCTGCTCGATCATGTCGTCGAGCGTGCCGCCCTCGGTGGTGCGGTCGGCCACCTTGTGCTTGCGGTACGCCGCGTCGACGTTGGTGTTCTGCTGGAAGCCGTAGGTCAGGCCCGAGGTATGACGCAACAGGTCCACCACCTGCATCGGGCGCCGCACGGGGCGGGTCTGGAAGCTTTCCATATAGCCGCCGGCGTAGACGCCGAGATTCTCCCACGACGGAATGTACTTGCTGACCGGATCGTCGAGGGCGATCTTGCATTCCTCGAACAGCATCATGATCGCCACCGAGGTGATCGGCTTGGTCATCGAGTAGATACGGAAGATCGAATCCTCCGCCAGCGGGGTCTTGCGCTCGCGGTCGGCCATGCCCAGCACCGAATTGCACACGAGTTCACCGCGCCGCCACACCTGCGTCAGCGCACCCGGCAGCTTGCCGGTTGCCACATAGTTGTCATCGAGGAACCGCTCGATCCGTGCCAGCCGGTCGCGGCACATCCCTTGCACTGCCTTGCCTTGCATAACCGTTTCTCCTGGTAGCCACCATGAAACGCGTGGGATCCGCCAGAGTACAGACGGCGGCTGGCGGATTCAATCCCTACGTGGGGCGAGACAGGCGGAACGGGGGCACCACGGCCGGCGCCGGGCTTTCAGGCCATGATATTGACGCCGCCGTCCACATACAGCGTGGCGCCGGACAGGCGGCGGGCATACTGCGTGGCCAGGAAGGCGCAGGTATAGCCGACGTCCATGATGTCGACCAGTTCGCCGAGCGGCGCGCGCTGCGCGGCTTCCGCCAGCAGCAGGTCGAAGTCCTTCAGGCCCGAGGCGGCCCGGGTCTGCAGCGGACCGGGCGAGATGGCATGCACGCGGATGCCGCGCGGCCCCAGTTCGTAGGCGAGATAACGGGCCGCGGCTTCCAGCGCGGCCTTGACCGGGCCCATGACGTTGTAGTTGGGCACGACCTTGTTGGCGCCGTGATAGCTCATGGTGAACATGACGCCGCCGTCCGTCATCAGCGGTACGGACAGCCGCGCCATGCGCACGAACGAATGGCACGAGATATCCATCGCCCTGGCAAAGCCCTCGGCGGAGCACTCCAGCAGCCCGGCCTGCAAATCCTCCCTGGGCGCCCATGCCACCGAGTGCACGAGGATATCGAGCCGTCCCCAGGTGTCCCGGATGCGCGCGAACAGCGCTTCCATCTGCTCCGCGCTGGCGACATCGAGCGGCAGGAAGATCGGCGCACCCAGCTCCTGCGCCACCGGCTCGACGTAAGGCCGCGCCTTCTCGTTGGCATAGGTGATGGCAACCTCCGCGCCAAGCGTGCGGAATGCCTTGGCGCAGCCGTAGGCGATGGAATGCTCGTTGGCGATGCCGCATACGAGTGCCCTGGCACCCGCAAGCACGGGCTGATGGTCCGTCATGTCGCTCTCCCAGTGATGTCGCGCTTTCCCCCGCTCCCCCCGCTCCCCCCTGCCTGATCCCCTTCGCCCCCCTTCGCCCCCCTTCGCCCCCCTTCGCCCCCCTTCGCCCCCTTCGCCCCCCTTCGCCCCCCTTCGCCCTCTCCGCCCTCTCCGCCCGCAGGCCGGCACCCGCGGGCATCGTCAGCGCGCGCCGGCTTCGATGACCGCCAGCGTATGGCGCGCGATCATCAGTTCCTCGTCGGTCGGAATGACCCACACCGCCACCGGGCTCGTGAGGTCGCTGATGCACCGCCCGCCGGCCTCGTTGGCGGCCGCATCGAGCGTGACGCCGAGCCATCCGGCCTGCTGGCATACCCGCGCCCGGATCGCCGGCGCATGCTCACCGATGCCGGCGGTGAACACCAGTGCGTCGAGTCCGCCCGCCGCCGCGGCCAGCGAGCCGAGCTCGCGGCCGATCCGGTACGTGAACAGCTCGACGGCAAAGCGCGCCATCGGATCGTCGCTGTCGAGCAGCGCGCGCATATCGCTCGAGATGCCCGATACCCCGAGCAGCCCCGACTTGCGGTAGATCAGGTCTTCGACGGCCTTGGCGTCCATGCCGGCCTCCTGCATCAGGTACAGGATGACGCCCGGATCCAGGCTGCCGCAACGCGTGCCCATCGGCAGCCCATCCACCGCGGTAAAGCCCATGGTGCTGGCCACGCTGCGCCCGCCCACCAACGCACACATGCTGCTGCCGTTGCCGAGATGCGCCACCACGGTGCGTCCGGTGGCGGCGCGGCCGTCCACCGCCGGCAGTACGCTCGCGATGTATTCGTAGGACAGGCCATGGAAGCCGTAGCGCCTGACGCCCAGCCCGGTAATCGCGCGTGGCAATGCAAACGCCTGTGCCACCTCGGGCTGGCCGCGATGAAACGCGGTATCGAAGCACGCGACCTGCGGCAGCTCGGGACGCTGCGTCGCCACGATGCGGATCGGCGCGAGGTTGTGCGGCTGGTGCAGCGGCGCGAGCGGGCATAGCCGTTCCAGTTCCGCCACGATCCCCGGCGTCACCCGCACCGGCTGCGTAAAATGCATGCCGCCATGCACCACGCGATGCCCGACCGCGGCGAGCGTATGGCCCTCGCCGTGGCTGCGCAGGAAGTCCGCGAGAAAGCCGATGGCGCCGGCATGCCCCAGTTCGACGCCCTCGCCCCACTGCCGGGTACCGACCTCTTCGCCGCTGGCGTCGACGGCGCGAAAGCGCGGGCTGGTGTAGATACCATCGAGACTGCCACGCAGTACCAGCCGCAATTCGCCCGATTGCGCGTCGTACGCGCAGTACTTCAGGCTCGACGATCCCGCGTTCAATACGAGGATGACTTCAGCCATCGCGTTACCCCGTGATCTGGCCGGATGTCCGGCGTGCTTCGGCCACCAGCGCGGCCACCGCGCACGACGCCAGGCGCGTCATCAGCGAGTCGGCACGGCTGGTCAGGATGATCGGCACGCGCGCGCCGAGCACGATGCCCGCGGCGTCGGCACCGGCCAGGAACGACAGGCTCTTGGCCAGCATATTGCCGGCGTCGAGATCGGGCACCAGCAGCACATTGGCGCGTCCGGCCACCGGCGATTCGATTTTCTTGATGCGCGCCGCCTCGAGGTCGATCGCGTTGTCCAGCGCCAGCGGGCCGTCCACCACCGCGCCGCTGATCTGGTGGCGATCGACCATCTTGCACAGCGCCGCGGCTTCCACCGTGGAGGGCACCTTAGGATTGACGGTCTCCATCGCCGACAGGATCGCCACCCTGACCTCCTTGAGCTTCATCGCATGCGCAAGGTCGATGGCGTTCTGCAGGATATCCGCCTTCTCCATCAACGTGGGCGCGATATTGACCGCCGCATCGGTGATGATCAGGGGCTCGGCGCGGCCGGGCACGTCCATCACGAAGCAATGACTGACACGCCGCGCGGTACGCAGGCCGCTGTCGCTCCTGACAACCGCGCTCATCAGCTCGTCGGTATGCAGGCTGCCCTTCATCAGGGCCTCCGCCTTGCCCTCGCGCACCAGCTGGACCGCGGCGGCCGCGGAAGCGTGGCTATGGGGCGCGTCGACGATCGGGTAGCGGCCGAGATCGAGCCCCGCCTCGCGTGCCACCTGCTCGATGCGGGCGCTTGGCCCGACCAGGATGGGGTCGATCAGGCCCGCCTGGGCCGCGTCGACGGCGCCTTCGAGCGAACTGCGGTCGCACGGATGCGCAACCGCGGTCGGCGTCGGCGGCAGCGACTTGCAGTATTCGAGCAACCGCTGGTATTTCTCGTGCTTGCCGTTCATCGGCGTCTCCTTTGCGAGCCCTGGGCCATCACGATGCGCGCACCAGCGGCAACTCCCGCCGCGTCCGCGCCGGCCTCGGCGACAGCACCGCCTGGATCCGTTCCAGCATGGCGGACTGTTCCGCGGTCGGCGCCAGGCCCATCATGCGTTCGTCGGCAACCAGCCGGGCAAACAGCGTCTGCAGCCGTTCGCGATCGGCGCGCGCCGCCAGCAGTTGCGGCAAGGTCGCCAGCGCCTGCGTGGGCGCGTAGCGGGCGATCAGTTCCTGCTGTCCACGGATCTGGCGCCACTGCTCCATCGGCAGGTCGGGCAACAGGTCGGCGTAATCGGCCGCGAGGTCGCGCCGCAGTTCCAGCCGCGACAGCGGCAATGGTTCGCCCTGGCGCTGCAACAGGCAGGCCAGGCGTGCGATCGCTTCCGGGTATCCGCCCTCCCCGATCGCGGCCAGCGCCGCCTTGACTTCGGGAAGCTCCATCGGCGCCGTGATCCTTGGCGCGGCCCGTGTCCCCGCTTCCTCCTTGGCGATAAACGCGAACAGGTTGGCGTAGACGCCGAAGAACGATGCCTCGGTCATGGCATCGCGGACCGCGCGCCATGCATCGAGACCGGCGCTGACCATTTCCGCGCCGGCGCGTTCCTGCGCGCGCAGCGGATGATCGTCGTCCACCGGCTGCCGGCCGGCGCGCACCGCCTCGGCGGCCGGTGCCAGCCAGGCCAGCCACGGATTGAGGTCGGAGCACGCCCAGTTCTGCATCCGCAAGGGATGACAGGTCCGCATGGCATAGGCCGACGCGTCGTTGGCCATGGCCTGTACGAATGGCTGGGCAAACAGTTCGTAGGCACGCTGATTGAAGTCGGACACGGCGGTGACCGCCTCGAACGGCTTCTCGTCGACGCGCTGGAAGCGGTTGAGCCGGCCCGAGACATCCTCGAGCGACTGCTCGCGGAACTCCACCTCGTACTCCACGCCGTCCTTGCCCGGACGCTCGTTGATGACCATGCCATACAGACCCGGCGGCAGCATCTCGATGCTGCCCAGTACCGAGACGATCTGCGCATGCTCCTTCTGCGCGACCTTGCCCGAGACAAAGATGCCAAGATGGCCGACGCTCTGGTGCATCATGCCGACGATGACCTGACCGCGCGCCTTGATCTCCTCGGTGCTGCCATACACGTCGACGACCCAGTTGAAAGCCTGCTGCGGCGGCGTGATGTTGTCTCCCATCGAGGCGAACAGGATGATCGGCGCGCGGATGTCGCGCAGGTCGAAGGCCCTGCCCGCGGCGTTCTTGACGTCGCCGCTCCAGAGCTTGTTGCCGACAAACAGGTTGCGCGTGATCCATTCGATCTCTTCGCGGTTCATCAGGTAGTAACCGCCCCACCAGTGTTCGAATTCGAGAAAGCGCGGCGGCTCGGTATCGATCTTGCGGTACAGGTTGTAGTACTTGTCCCACAGGCTGTTGGCCGGGTTCAGGTTCTCGAAGTTCTGCACCAGCCAGGCGCCATCGAATTTGCCGTTGCCGAGATCGGCGGTCAGCGAGGCGAGCCACGTCCCGCCCAGCAGCCCGCCCGCATAGCGCATCGGGTTATCGCCCTCGCCTTCGCTCCAGGCGCCGCTCCAGTACGACATTGGCGCGCCGTTGATGACGATGGGCCCGGTATCTTCCGGCGACGAGGCCGCCAGCATCATCGCCGCCCAGCCGCCCTGGCAATTGCCCACAATGGCCGGCCGCGAGCTGTCCGGATGCAGTGCGCGGACCTTGCGGACGAACTGCTGCTCGGCCTCGCACACGTCGAGCAGCGTCTGTCCGGGTTCGGGATCGCGAAAGAAGATGACGAAATACACGGGATGCCCGGCGCGCAATGCCACCCCGACCTGCGAGTCGTCCTTGAAACCGCCGATGCCCGGACCGTGACCCGCACGCGGATCGATGATGACGTAGGGCCGGCGCGTATCGTCGATCACCACGCCGTCGGGTGGCCTGATGCGCAGCAGCGCATAGTTCACCGGGCGCGCGAACTGCCGCCCGTCCAGCACCATGTCGTAGTCGAAGTGCAGGACGGGCTTGAGACCCTGCACGGCACTCTCGACAAAGTGGTTGCCCCGCTGCCGCAGCGTGTCCCAGAACAGGATCGCGCGCTGCATGCCGTCGACCGCGTAGGCATAGCCATCGAGCGGATTCATGGCCGATGTCCATGCCGAGGTCCATGCGGACAGGGCGGCGGCACGCTCGGTGCCCGTCTGCCCCTCCCCTGCGGACCAGCCGCTCATCCGGGCCGCCTCGGTGACGCGCTGTCCATATGCGTCACGCGCGTGTGCAAGACGCCTCTGCAGTACGCGACCGCTCTTGACGCCCACCTCGAATGATTTGACCACCTGCTTTGCGACGTCCATGCCGACCTCCCGTGACGTGAGCGCGCCCTGCCATCGCCGCCCGATCGCGACCGCCGGGCCGCGACATGGACAAGCATGGCGAAAGCGCGCCGCGAACCGTTGATCTTTATCAAGCTGGAAACGTATCCACGGCAAGCCGGCGCTGTGGCCGGCTCTGCAATGCCGAATGGCGACTACTATCGATGTCGAAGCATCCCCGACCACTGTAGAACCATTTCAGCGCCATGCGGGAGATCGATCATGAAATGCATGCGATGGCTGCGCCGCCGGCGGCCGCCCGGAGACGGTCACAGCACGCGCGAGATGGCGGAGCTGGTGGAACGCGTGACCCGGCTCGACCCGCGCCTGCGGCTGATATCGCACTATGCGCGCCAGTTGCGCCCCGCATTGGAAGCCGCGCACCGGCATGTGCGGCAAGTGGTCACGAACCTTCCCGAGGCGCACGATGCCAATGCCCAGGCGTGGGGCACGGATCCCTATATCCACGCGTTCTTCGCCACGCCGCGTGATGTGGAACTGACGTTCAGCCGGGCGCCGTCATTGCGGGAATTCTTCGACGCCGCGCCGGCCGCGCAGACGGCCCATGCGGTACTCGGCATGAGCATGAGCGAACGGCACGCCTTCGGCGTGGCGCTTGAAGGCGATGTCATGCGAACGGAGGTGCCGCAGACGCTGGTCAACTTCAGCGATCATCAGGTCCGGATCATTGCTGGCTCCGATACCGACCTGCGCGAGGAAATCGTGCGGCGCATGTTCGACCAGCTGGCACTGGAAGCACTGGCCCGCTTTACCGCGGGCCCGGCGCGGGAGGCAGCGGCCGCGCCGGAACAGACGCTGCTGGTATCGCAGTTGCACCTGCTCGAACGCGAGGGCACCGGCCTGCGCGCGGTGGTCGGCAGTGCCGACGCACCGGATCCCGCCGAACAGGCCGAACTGCGCAGCCGCATCGACCGCAACACGACGATGCTGTCGCAGCAGGCCGATCGTACCGGCGCGCTCGAGCGCCATCTGGCGTGCCTGGTCGAGACCCTGCACGACGCGCCGGCCCGCTTTGCACTGACGCGCCGGCGCTTGCGGCTGAGTGCGACCAATGTCCTGCTCGATGCCGACACGCCGGGCGCGGCGCACGAGCTCGAAGTGATGACGGCACACGTGCCCGGCGATCCGCCGCTGGTACGCACCTTCATGCTGGTGCGCTTTGCGCGCGCCGACATGGTGCCGGCGCGCACGCTGCTGGAGGAAGCGGAACGGCTGCTGTGATGGCGCCGGGCGTGAGCGTGCCCCGCCTGGCGCTTACCGGCCGGTGAAGCGGGCCGGACGACGTTCGATGAAATGCGCGACGCCCTCCGTGAAGTCCTCGCTCTGGATGCTGTCGAACATCTCGGCGTTGGCCAGCTGCGTGGCCTCGGCGAGCGTCTGGAACGGGGTCTCCCAGAGCTGCCGCTTCATTACGCGGATGGAGCGCGGCGAAACGTTCTCCGCGAGCTCGGCCGCGTAGGCGAGCGTGCTCGTCATCAGGTCCTCCGGCGCGTATACGCGATCGACCAGCCCCATGCGCAGGGCTTCCTCGGCCGGTACCTTGCGCGCGGAATACAGCAGGTCCGCGGCGTGGCCCGGACCAACCACACGCGGCAGCAGCCACGAGATGCCATGCTCGGCAATCAGCCCGCGCCGCGCGAATGCGGTGCTGAAGGCGGCCGCGCTGCTGGCAAAGCGCATATCGCTATACAGCGCGAAAACGAGTCCGAGGCCGGCGGCGGCGCCGTTGATGGCGGCAATGACCGGCTTGCGCAGCGCCGGAAAATAGCCGTAGCGGCTCTGGTAGTCGGCGCGGCGGTTCATGTCGTACGGCCGCATCCATTGCGCCGCGCGGATATCGTCGGGCGGCAGCACCTCGAGCGCGTTGATGTCCATGCCGGCGCAGAAGCCCTTGCCGGCGCCGGTCAGCACCACCACACGGATGCTGTCGTCGCGGTCGGCGGCCTCCATGGCGTCGCGCAATTCGGCCTCCATGACCTTGGTCAGCGCGTTGAGCTTGTCGGGACGGTTCATCGTCACGATGGCGACCTGCGCGTTCTGTGCCGCGCGCGCGACTGCAATTTCCTGATACATGCCTGGTTTCCTTTGAATTCAGCGGGGAAGCTGCACGGCGCGCGGTTCGAGGAACTCCTCGAGCCCATGCACACCGCCTTCGCGTCCTACTCCGGACAGGCCAAAGCCGCCGAAAGGCGCGGCCGCATTGAAGCGCGCACCGTTGACATCGACCTGTCCGGCGCGCAAGGCGCCGGCCACCTGCTCGGCCTGCGCGTCATCCGCGGCCCACACTGCTGCCGCCAGTCCGTAGGGCGTGCCGTTGGCAAGGGCAATGGCATCCTCCACCGTGTCGTAGCAAAGCACCGCCAGTACCGGGCCGAAGACCTCCTCGTTGGCCAGACGGCTGTCCGGCGCCACGTTGCCGTAGATCGTCGGCGCGACAAAGTAGCCCGGCGTCGGTACCGGCGCGCCCGGGCCGCCTGCAATGCGGTCAAACCCGGCTTGCTCCGCCGCGGCGATATGCGCGCGCACGCGCTCGCGCTGCAACGCGGACAGCAACGGGCCGACGCGCGTCGATGCCTCGGCGGGATCGCCCATGGTCATGCCGGCCGCGGCCTCGGCCAACAGCGCACGGCATGGCGCATAGTCGGCGCGCGCCACGATCAGCCGCGTCAGCGCGCTGCAGGTCTGCCCGGAGTTGAGAAAGCACGAGGCCACGGTGGCCTTGACCGCGCGCGCGAGGTCCGCGCCGGGCAGCACCACGGCCGCGGACTTGCCGCCAAGTTCCATCGAGATACGCTTCATGTCGCCAGCGGCGAGCGCGGCAACCTTGCGGCCCACCGCGGTAGAACCGGTGAACGACACCATCTGCACGTCGGCATGCGTCGCCAGCGCCTGGCCCACCTCCGCATCGCCCAGCACGATATTGAGCACGCCCGGTGGCAGGCCGGCACGTTCGCACGCCGTCATCAGCGCGGCAGTCGCCGCCGGCGCCAGCTCCGATGGCTTCAGCACCACCGTACAGCCGGCCAGCAGCGCCGGCGCGAGCTTGCCGGTGATCTGGTGCAACGGATAGTTCCACGGCGTGATCGCCGCCACTACGCCCACCGGCACCAGCGTGATGCGCGAATTGCCGACTTCACTGACGAAGGGGAAGGTCTCCGCCAGCGCAGCCGTGGCCCGCCATGCCGCGACCGGCGCATCGACCTGGATGCGCTGCGACAGCTTCAGGGGCATGCCGACTTCACGCGAGATGGCACGGGCCAGCGCCTGTCCTTCGCCCTCCAGCGCGTCGGCCACCGCGCGCAGCATGGCCGCACGTACCTGCACGCCCAGCCGCTGCCATGCCGGCAGCGCGGCGCGTGCCGCCGCGACGGCCCGATCGGTATCGGCGGCGCTGCCGAGGTGGACCTCGCCGAGCGGCACTTCGGTGGCCGCATCGTGGATCCGCACCGTGCGGCTGGCGCGCACTGTCTGCCGCGCGCCGTCGATAAAGTGTTCGTTCCACTGGATCATTGGGACTCCCTTGCCTTCCGTTTGCTGAGAAATTCGGCCATGACGCGCTGCGGCTCGCCATCGGCATAGCATTCGAGCTGCGCGCGGATGCCCGCCACGCAGGCGTCGTCGAAGCCCGGCTGCGTCATCGCGCGCAGGCGCTGCTTGGACAGACGCACCGAGGTCGGCGGCAGCGCCGCCAGCGTATGGGCGCGCGCGCGCGCCGCCGCCATCAATCCGGCCTCGTCGTCCAGTGCCGTCACCAGGCCCATCTCATACGCGCGCTGGCCGGATACGAGTTCGCCCGACAGCGACATCTGCACGTTGTGGGTATGCCCGACGTGCAGCGTCATCAGGTACGAGCCGACGATGCTGGCCAGCCCTGCCTTGACCTCGGGCTGGCCCCAGCGGCTGTCGGCCGTGGTCACGCGCCAGTCCGCACACAGCGCAAGCTGGAAGCCCGCTCCCGCGGCCACGCCTCGCACAGCCGCCACACAGGGCTTGTCGAGATCGCGTACGGCCTGGTACATGGCGCGCTGCCGGTTGAGCCAGGGCACGATCTGCTGCCACGTCACCGCGGCAGCTTCGTCGAGGTCCTGGCCGGCGCAGAACGCACGGGTGCCGGCCCCGGTGAGCACGACCGCGCGCACTGCGGCATTGGCATTGATCCAGGCCAGGGTCTCGATCAGCGCGCCGCGCAGCGCATCGTTGACGGCATTCATGCGCTCGGGACGGTTGAGCGTGACGATGGCGATAGCGCCATCGCGTTCCACCAGCACGGGTTCCATATCAGTCCTTTTGCAGTTCCACTACCGCGTCTACCGCCAGCGCGCCCTTGCCGGCCGCCATCACCATCAGCGGATTGATATCGACCGATACCAGCGCGGTGCCCTGACGCAGCGCCCAGTCGCCGAGCGCGACCGCAGCGGTCGCCAGCGCATCGAGGTCGAGCGGCGGGATATCGCGATAACCGTCGAACAGCGGCGCCAGCCGCAGCCGCCCGCACGCGGCCTTGGCCGCCTCCACATCGAACGGTGCCAGCAGCGTGACGACGTCCTTGCGCAGCTCAAGCAGCGTGCCGCCCTCGCCGATCATCACGAGCGGGCCGAAGGCGGGGTCGACCGAGACACCGAGCGCAAACTCGTGGCGCCCCTTGATCATGGCCGCTACCACCACACGGGGATCGGCCACACCGAGCGCGCGCAGCCTGTGCAGGCAATCCGCGGCTGCCTGGGCCACCCCCTCCGCATCGGCAAGGCGCAGGTGAACGAGACCGTGTTCGCTCTTGTGCGGCACCTCGGCCGCGCACCCCTTGACCACCACCACGCCGCCGCCCAGCGCGGCGAAGGCGGCCACCGCCTCGTCGGCGCTGGCGCAGATGCGATGCGGCACCACCGGCACGCCGGCTGCGGCCAACAGCGCCAGGCTGCGCGCTTCGTCCTGCAGGCCATGGCCGCCGGCGGGCGTAAGGATCCGGCACGACGACACAGAGGACGACGGCGCGGGGGACGACGGCATGAGCGCCGGCGGCGCCCCCGCTGCCGCCACCCCGGCGGCAGCCTCCAGACTGGCATGGGCCGCGTATTGCGCCAGCGCCGCGACGGCCTCGGCTTCCGTCACGAAGGTCGGCACGCCATGGCGCACGAACACGTCGCGCACCCCCTGTTGCGGTGCGCTGGCCACCAGCGGCTTGCCAAGGCGACTGCTGAAGCTGGCCGCATCGCGCGCCAGCGCCTCGACGTCATAGCCTGGACCCGCGACGGGAATGCCGACCATGATCATGTCGGCCTGCGGATCGGCGCCAAGCGCGTCGAGCACGCGCGGAAACATGTCGCCCTTGCCCATCAGCGCCGCCGTCATGTCGAGCGGATTGCTGGCGGTGCCGAACTCGGGCAGGATCGCGCCGAGCCGGTCCACGGTGGACGGCTGCAATTCGGTAAGCGGCAGCGCATGGCGTTCCGCCAGGTCCGCCGCCATCACGCCGACCGCGCCGCTATGGCTCATCACCACGGTGCGACCCTGGCCCGGCGCGCGGTTCTGCAGGTACAGCGGCACCGCGCGCACGAGCTCGCCAATATCGTTGGCGCGCCAGATCCCATGGCGCGCGAGAAACGCGTCGATGGCGGCATCGTTGCCCACCAGCGCACCGGTATGCGACGTTGCCGCGCGCGCGCCGCGCGCGCTGTTGCCAGCCTTGATCGCCACGATGCTGGCGCCACGGCCGCGGGCCAGCGCCGCGGCATGCGCCAGCGCCTGCGGATCGGAGATCGATTCGAGGTACACCAGCACCAGCCGCACTTCGGGATCGGCGGCCACCGCGCAGGTCATCGCGCAGGCATCGAGGTCGGCGTCGTTGCCGGTAGCCACCAGATAACGCACGCCAAACCCGGCCTGGCGCAACAATGCATAGGGCATGACGCTGGCCGCCCCGCTCTGGCTGACGATCGCGATCGGGCCGTCCTGCGGCGCGACTTCCATGAACATCGTCGAGAAGTTGAGCACCGCACCGGTGGCGAAGTTGGCCGTGCCCTGCGCGTTGGGTCCCACCAGCCGCATGCCGCCAGCATGGGCCAGCGCCACCAGCTGCTGCTGGCGCGCGCGGCCGGCAGCGCCGGTCTCGGCAAAACCCGACGCCATGATCACCGCGGCCTTCACCCCGGCGTCGGCGCACAGGCGCACCTGTTCCAGCGTGGCATCGCCCGAGACTGCGATCACCACCGCGTCCGGCGTCTTGCCGATGTCCTGCAGACTCGGCCATGCGCGATAGCCCTGGATGGTGTCGCGGCCCGGATTCACGGGAAAAACCTCGCCCGCGTAGCCGAACTGGCGCAGGTAGTGAATGGGTCGGCCACCGACCTTGTTGGGATTGTCGGAGGCGCCGATCACGGCCACCGATGCCGGCGCGAACAGGGAAGCGAAGATCTCAGTCAAGGGTGGCTCCGGAAGCCTTCACCACGGGCGTCCACTTGGCCACGTCGTGCTGGATCAGCCTGGCGAAATCGCCGGGCGTGCCCGGCAGGGGGGTGGCGCCGAGCGCGGCCAGCTGCTGCTTGACGTCGGCCTGCGCCAGTACCTTCTGCAGTTCGCCGTTGAGCCGCTGCACGGCTTCCGGCGGCGTGCCCTTGGGCGCGGACAGGCCAAACCAGATCGTCACGTCGAAGCCCGGCAGACCGGACTCGGCGATGGTCGGCACCTTCGGCAGCGCCTCCGAGCGCGCCGGCCCGGTCACGCCCAGCGCCTTGACCTTGCCGCTGCCGATGTACTGCACCTGGCTCGACACCGTATCGAACATCATCGAGATGCGGCCGCCGAGCAGGTCGGTGAAGGCGGCTGCCGAGCCCTTGTAGGGCACGTGGACGATATCGATGCCGGCCATCGACTTGAACAGTTCGCCGGACAGGTGGTTCGAGCTGCCGTTGCCGGCGGAGCCAAACGTCAGCGTGCCAGGCTTCTGCCTGGCAAGCGCAACCAGTTCCTTGACGTTGGCCACCGGCAGGCTGTTGGGCACGACCAGCACATTGACGGTGGACGCGACCGATCCTACGGCGTCGAGGGCCTTGACCGGATCGATCTTGAGCGAGCGGTACAGCGACGGGTTGATCGCCATGGTGCCCGTGGTCGAGAAGAACAGCGTGTAGCCATCGGGCGTGGCGCTCGCGACGGCTTCGGTCGCGATGGTGCCGCCCGCGCCGCCGCGGTTGTCCACCACCACCGGTTGTCCGAGCCGCTGCGACAGGTGCTGGCCGATCAGGCGCGCCATGGCATCGGTGGGACCGCCGGCCGGAAACGGCACGATCAGCCGGATCGGCTTGGCGGGATAGGTTGCGGCGGTGGTGGCCATGGCACTGCCGGGTGCGCCGCCCAGCGCGAGTGCGGCCGCGGCCAGGCTGAGCGCGGCGAGGCTGGCGGCGAGGAAGGCGCGGCGCGGGCGGTGGGTGCTGGTTCGCGGCCGGACCGGCGCGACCGTCGGAAAGCGTTGCATGTTGTCTCCGTATCGTTGCATGCCCTTCTCTCGGCGGAAGGGATGCATGCAGTGTAAGGAGACTTATGCCAACGCAATAGCGTATATTCTGCGATACCTGCTATCCAGTTTTTCGATCGATGGCACGGGTCAGCCGGATGTCGCCCGTGCGTCGCCCCGATGTCGCCCCGATGTGAGCAAGCCGTGAACCTCAAACAGCTGGAAACCGTGGCCCTGGTGGCCGAACTGGGCTCGCTGTCGCGCGCGGCGCGCGCGCTGGGCACTGCGCAGTCGCTGGTCAGCCGCGCGATTGCACAGATCGAAACGGAATGGGGCGACCGCCTGTTCGAGCGCACCGGCCGTGGCGTGGTGCTGTCCGAATTCGGCAAGCGCATCTTTCCCGAGATCCAGCTGCTGCTGGCGCAGTCGGCCCGGCTGCACGACGAGGTGCGCAATGCGGCCGGCGTACCGGCGGGTCTGGTCAGGCTTGGCGTATTGCCGTCCATGACGCGCCGGCTGGTGCCAGCGCTGTTCGCCGATCTGCGCCAGGCCGCGCCGGGTCTGCGGCTGCGCGTCAGCGAAGGCTTCAGCGGCCAGCTCGATGCGCAGCTCGACTCCGGTCACCTCGACCTGGCGGTGATCAACCGCTATGGGCCGAGCCCGCGCCAGGACGAGGATGTGGTGGCGACGGTGGCGACTTACCTGGTCGGCAAGCCGGACCATCCGCTGGCGCGCCGCGCGACGGTCGACTTCCGGCGCATGGACGGCGTGCCGCTGGTGTTGCCGCCCGCGCCCAATGGCCTGCGCTCGGTGCTCGACCAGCATGCGCGCCAGCAGGGTGTGACGCTCGACGTGGCGCTCGAGGTCGAGTCCCTGAACACGATGAAGGAAGTGGCGCTGTCCGGCCATGCGCTGACGATCCTGCCCCGGCTCGCGGTCGACCACGAGATCGCCGCCGGCCAGCTTGCCGCCGCCGAGATCGTCAAACCGCGTCTGCCGCGCTCGATCAGCCTGGGCGTGACGCACCACCATCCGCTTTCACGCGCCGCACGACTGGTGCTGTCGCGTCTGCATACGCTGGTACCGCAGCTGACGCGCGACGACTGAGCCACGGTGCACGCCGCCGCGCGCTGGCATCAGGCGCTACAGGCCGGCGTAAACCATCCGCGTGAACTGGGCCCCATCGAAAACGAAGTTGCCCCAGCTCGCATCGAAAGCCGCGGTCGGCCGCGCCGCCACGATCTCGTCGAGCGATTTTCCCTGCGCCTTCAGCGCAGCCACGTTGTTGCGCACCGTGACCAGCATGTCGCGAAACGCGATCAGGTCGGCGCGCGTGCCGACCGCGCCATGGCCGGGAATCACGATGGTGTGGTCGGTGGTGCGTGCCACCGCCTGATTGGCCCATCGGATCGCACCGTCGATGTTGCCGCCGTCTTCATTGTCGATATAGGGATAGAAGCCGTTCCAGAAGGTATCACCGAGCGCCAGCACATCGGCGTCGCGGAAATAGACCCACAGGTCGCCGTCGGTATGGCCATGGCCGAAGTTTTCCACCTCGACCCGCGTTCCGGCGAAGTCGAAGACCTTTTCGTCCTTGACCAGCAACGTCGGGCGCGCGTCCGGCGGGACCGGCGCAAAGGTCCAGTTCCAGGCATTGACGTGCGTGGTCCGGGTCAGGTGCCGGAAGGTATTCTCCTGGGCCACGATGGTGGCACCCGCGGCGTGCATCCCCGCGTTGCCATCGGTGTGGTCCCAGTGCCAATGCGTATTCACGACGTACCTCGGCGGTGCGTCGCTGATCCGCGCCAGCGCGGCCTGGATCTTCTCGCGCGACTTGGCGATGCCGGCATCGACGAGGAATTTTCCTTCGGGGCCGGACAGCACCGTAATGTTGCCGCCGGAACCCATCAGCACAGTAATGCTGCCGCGCAATGGCTGCACGACGAGGTCGCTGTCGGCACGGCGCAGGTAACGTGCCCCGGCACCGGTGTGGAAATAGTCGTCGGGGGTAGCCGCCTGCTGGCGCCCGGCAGAGGCGACATCGGGAGCGACTGCGCGGGCGACAGCGGGGACGGCGCCGACCGCGAGGACGGGCAAGGGGCTCGCCACCAGGAGAGCCGAAAGTACCAATGGTTTGAACATGATGGGGGGGCGTGCTGTGGAGAAAAGCGGCGCGGCCCGACGGGCGCGCGTGACGCCCAGTATGGCCATGCCGAGCGCAGGGAGGAATGGCCGGCGACATGCGATTCCTGCCAGACCGCGTTGCTTTTCTGCCAGGCTCAGCGCGCCGGCGCGTCAGGACCCGTGGCGGGCGCCGCGAAGTTGGCGCGGTACTGCTGCGGCGATACGCCGAACCGCTTCCTGAAGATCTGCCGCATATTGTGGGGGTCGCCAAACCCGCATTCGTAGGCGATACGCTTGAGCGGTACGATGCCGTTCTCCAGCATGACGCGCGCCGCATCCACACGGGCGCTTTCGACGAACGCCGCCGGTGTCATGCGGGCTTCGCGGGCAAAGATGCGGGCGAAGTTGCGCAGGCTCATGCGCGCGACCCCGGCCAGCACCCCGACGCTCAGGTCCTCCGCGAGGTGCGCCAGCACGTATTCCTGTACCTGCGCCACCGGCGACGTCGGTTCCGCACAGGGCGTCAGGTACGGACTGAACTGCGACTGGCCGCCAGCACGCCGCATGAATACCACGAGCCGCCTGGCAACGTTGAGCGCGACCTCGTCGCCATGATCCTGCGCCAGCAGATACAGCGACAGATCGATGCCTGCCGTCACGCCAGCCGATGTATAGAGCTCGCCGTCGCGCATGAAGATCCGGTCCGCCTCCACGCGCGCCGACGGGCACAGATCAGCCAACGCGTCGGCATCGTTCCAGTGCGTGGTCACGGCGCGCTGGTCGAGCAGGCCGGCCCGCGCGAGTGCGAAGGCGCCATTGCAGATAGATCCATGGCGTCGCGAGGCTACGCAGATGCGCCGCAACCAGTCGTAGACGCGCGCATCCCAGAGGGCTTGCGGCAGTCCGGGACCACCCGCCACCAGGATCAGGTCGTACGCGCCCTGTGCGGGATCAACCTCGGTATAGACGCGATGCGGCTGGAGCAGCAGGCCATTGGAACATGCGATCAGGCCATCGCAGATGGCAATTACCTCCAGCTCGTAGCGCGCGTCCTTCGGCACCAGGCGGTTGGCCTCGGCAAAGGCATCCATCGGGCCACTGACATCGAGGGCCTGGACCCCAGGAAACACCAGCAGGGCAATGGTTCGGGTCATGACTCGGATGCCGGAAGCAAAGACGGAAAGCGGCAGTGTATCGTCTGGGAGGTTCGTCTACGATGGAGCCCGTGGCGTCCGCCTCCCCGGACTCGCGCCCGGCACGCGCTGGCGCGAGTCCGGGGGAGTGGGGCCGGTCCGGATTGCGGCCCGGCAAGGACGCGTTTGTAATGATTGCAATCGGCTAACCCAGGAACCCATGGACCCCTTGATCATCATCGGCGCCGGACATGGCGCCTTTGCCTTCGCCGGCGCATACCGCAAGCTCGATACCACGCGGCGCATCCTCCTGATCACCGCCGATGGCGGCGACGCGTACAGCAAGCCCATGCTCTCCAATGCCTTCGCGCAGAACAAGGCATTCGACGACCTCGTCACCGGCACGTACGGCACGATGACGGAGCGGCTGAACCTGACGCTGTTGCGTCAGACCGCCGCAACAAGCATCGATACCGCCGCGCGCTGCGTGCACACGGAGGCTGGCGCCCATGCCTACAGCGACCTGGTGCTTGCGCTCGGGGCCACGCCGGTCAGGCTGCCGGTGGAGGGCGACGGCGCCGAAGATGCGGTCTCGGTCAACACGATCGACGACTACCGTGCCTTCCGCGCGCGCCTCGAAGGCGCGCGGCGCGTGCTGATCATGGGCGCGGGGCTGATCGGCTGCGAGTTTGCGAACGACCTGCTGCATGGCCACGGCGGCATCGCGCCGGTGGTGGTCGATCCCGCGCCGCTGCCGCTCGCGAGCCTGGTCCCGCCCGCCCTTGGCGGGCGCCTGCGCGATGCGCTCGCGCGCGCGGGCGTGACGTGGAAACTGGGCACCGTGGTGCAACGCATCGATCGACTCGCGCCGGGCTATCGGGTCACGCTCGCGGACGGCAGCCACGAGGACGTCGACGTGGTGCTGTCGGCCGTCGGCCTGCGCCCCCGCACCGAACTTGCGGCGGCGGCCGGGATCGAGATCGGGCGTGGCATCCTGGTGGACGCCCACGGCCAGACCAGTGCGCCCAACGTCTACGCGGTGGGCGACTGCGCGCAGTATGCGCAGGGCGGATGGCTGCCCTATATCCGGCCGATCCTGGTGGCCGCGCGCAGCATTGCCGCCACCGTGGCCGGCACGCGGACCCCGATCGAGTTCCCGGCCATGCCGATCCTGGTCAAGACGCCGGCGTGTCCGATCGCCATCGTGCGCCCGCCTGTGTCCGTTGCCGGCCAGTGGCAGCCGGACGAGGCGGTGGGCGGGACGGCAGGAGGCGCGGGCGGTGCGTGCCACCTGTTCCGTGATGAGGCTGGCATCCTGCACGGATTCGCCCTCAGCGAGCAGGCCGTCGCCGGCCAGCAGGCATTGCTGAAGGCGCTCGGCACGCCTTATCCGGACAAGCCCGAGACCGCGGGCTAGTGGTGCTGGCGGCCGGCGCCGCTGGCATCGGTCAGGCACCAGCGCGAGCGCGGGCCCGGCTGGTCGCAAGATCGTGCACTATCGCGCCATTCCTTATAGAATCCGCGGCAGCGTGCGGCGTGGATTCGCACCATATTGCATGCCTGGTGTTGCCACGGGCCCTGACAAAAGGACGGTGAATGGACGTGAAGCGGGCCACGGACTCCGGATCTGGCGAGGATGCACGCGACACGGATCGCGCCGGGTCGGAAAGCGGCGGTGGAAACAGCGCGGAGGGAGCGAGCACCGAGGTCGGCAGTAGCGACGGCGCACGCCATCACGCACGGTCCACCACCGATTCCCCGCTGCTGGTGGCCATCGGCGAGCGCGCGCGCAGCCTGCGCGCCCGGCGCGGCCTCACGCGCAAGGCGGTGGCACAGACCGCCGGCGTCTCCGAGCGCCATATGGCCAACCTTGAACACGGTACCGGCAACGCCTCCATTCTGGTCCTGCAGCAGGTAGCCACGGCCTTGCAGTGCTCGCTCAGCGAGCTGATCGGCGACGTCACGACGCGCTCGCCGGAATGGCTGCTGCTGCGCGAACTGCTGGAAAACCGTTCCGAGGCCGACCTGCGCCGCGTGCGCATCGCCATTGGCCAGTTGCTCGGCACCGATACCGCGGACCCGTCGCGCGGCAGCCGCTTTGCGCTGATCGGTCTGCGTGGCGCCGGCAAGTCCACGCTGGGCCAGATGCTGGCCGACGAGCTCGCGGTACCGTTTATCGAGCTGAACCGCGAGATCGAGAAGATCGCCAGCTGCAGCGTGTCCGAGATCTACAGCCTGTACGGCACCACGGCCTACCGGCGCTACGAGCGCCGCGCGCTGGAAGAAGTGATCCAGCTCTACGGCGACGTGGTCATCGCCACGCCCGGCGGCATCGTGTCCGATCCGGCCACCTTCAACGAACTGCTGACCCATTGCACGACCGTCTGGCTGCAGGCCCGGCCCGAGGAACACATGGCGCGCGTGGTGGCCCAGGGCGATACGCGCCCGATGGCCGACAGCGGTGCCGCGATGGAAGACCTGCGGCACATCCTCGACGGCCGCGCGCCCTTCTACGCGCGCGCCGATATCGCCATCGATACCAGCGGCAAGTCCGTGGCGCAGGCCTACGCCTTGCTGCGCCAGGCCACCCTCGCACCGGCGCTTCCGCCGCGCTGACCGGCCTGGCCGCCTTGACCATTGCCCACGCCGGCCCCGGCCACCCGGGCCAGGCAGGCCCAGGGGGCATACGCGCCCCGGTCAGTAGGTTTCGAGGTGAAGGCGCCCCTGCTGTTTGAGGTCGGCGGCAATACGCGGCCAGTCGAGCCCTGCCTGCACCGCGATATCGCGCAGTGCCAGCACCACGCCCTCTTCCATGCTCTTGAGCCCGCACACGTAGAAATACGCGTGGTCGTCGGCGAGCAGCGCGGCAAGGTCGGCGGCGCGCTCGCGCATCGCATCCTGGACATAACGCCGCGGCTGGCCCGGCGTGCGCGAGAACGCCAGGTTCACGTCGATAAAGTCCTTCGGCAGGCTCACCAGCGGACCGAAATACGGCAGCTCCTCCTTGCTGCGCGCGCCGAAGAACAGCAGCAGCTTGCCGCCCTCGAAGCGGCCGGACTTGCGCATGCGGCGGCGCCATTCGGTCATCGCGCGCATCGGCGCGCTCCCCGTGCCGGTGCAGATCATGACGATATGCGAGCGCGGATGATTGGGCATCAGGAAGCTGCTGCCGAACGGGCCGATCACCTCGACGGTGTCGCCTACCTGCAGGTCGCACATGTAGTTGGAGGCCACGCCGCGCACCGGCCGGCCCTGGTGATCCTCCAGCACGCGCTTGATGGTGAGCGAGAGATTGTTGTAGCCGGCACGCTCGCCGTTGCGCGCGCTCGCGATGGAATACTGGCGCGCATGATGGGGCCGGCCGCTGGCGTCGGTACCGGGCGGAATGATGCCGATGGACTGGCCTTCCAGCACGGGAAACGGCACCGTGCCGAAGTCGAGCACGATGTGATGGGTATCGTAGTCGCGGCCGATTTCGGTGGCGCGCAGGTTGCCGGTGACGGTCGCGCGCACGGGCTTGCCGGACTTGCCGCCGTACAGGTTGGTATAGGCATGCGCCGCGGACCACGGCGGCACGGTAGCACCGAACTGCGCGCTGTTGAACGGTTCCTCACCGCTGAACGCGGCCGGCAGGGCGACCGGCTCGGGGCTGGCCTGCGCTGCGCTGGCGAGTTCGGCCACATTGCCGGTCTCGCCGGCTGCGGCGTCCGCTGCCGCCGGGGACAGCTCCGGCGGCAGCGCGTCCCAGCCCAGTTGCTCCTCGACGCTGTAGGCGCGGGCGCGCGGCATGATGCGCCAGTTGTCGATCGAGCCGGTGGGGCATGGCGAAATGCATGCCATGCAGCCATTGCACGTGTCGGCGTCCACGACGTAGTTGCGCGCATCGTGGGTGATGGCATTGACGGGGCAGGTCGCTTCGCACGTATTGCAGCGAATGCAGATCTCGGGGTCGATCAGGTGTTGCCTGATCACCTGGATGTCGGACATGTCCATGGCTATCTCCGGGTTGACGCGACCGCCCTCGGGCGTGGCGTCGGGTCCCGATATCGGTCGATGCCGGGCCGTGCGCGGCCCGGTGCCAATGCGTTCGGTGGATCAGTTGAAGCGAACGTATTCGAAGTCGGCCGGCTGGCGGTTGATGCCCATGACCGGCGGCGCAATCCAGTTGGCGAACTTGCCGGGCTCGACCACGCGGCCCATGAGGCTGGCCACGAAGGCGCGGTCGCCCGCCGAAGGCAGCCACGTGTCGACGCGGTCGCGCCATTCCGCGTCGGATACCAAGCGGCCGTCGGGTGCCACCTTGACGCCCGCGAGCGCGCCGATATTGCGATGGAACGCCTTGTGCGGCACCTTGAGCCGGAACGGAACGCCCGCTTTCTCGATGACCTTGTTCCAGCGCTCGACGCCCGCCATGCTGTCCTTGATGTAGTCGTCGCGCAGCACTTCATTGAGCGCGTTCAGCATCGGCACCTCCTTCTCGGTCAGCTTGCCGTCCACCACCTGCAGCACCTTGTAGGTCTGGTTCTTGAGCACGTGGTCGTCGCCGCGCTTGCCTTCCTCGAAGCGTCCCTTGAGGCCGGTGCTGTAGAACGTGGCAGCATTGCTGGATTCATCGGCGCCGAAGAGGTCGATCGTCACGCTGTAGTGGAAGTTCAGGTAACGCTGAAGCGTCGGCAGGTCGATCACACCCGCGGCGCGCAGCCGGGCCGGATCGTCCGTCTTCAGCTCGTTCATGACCTGGCACGTGCGCTGGATCACGCGCGACACGCCGCTCTCGCCCACGAACATGTGGTGCGCTTCCTCGGTCAGCATGAATCTGGTGGTGCGCGCCAGCGGGTCGAACGAGCTTTCGGCGAGCGCGCACAGCTGGAACTTGCCGTCGCGGTCGGTGAAGTACGTGAACATGAAGAACGACAGCCAGTCCGGTGTCTGCTCGTTGAAGGCCTGCAGGATGCGCGGGTTGTCTTCCTGGCCGCTGCGGCGCTCCAGCAGCGCCTCGCCCTCCTCGCGGCCATCACGACCGAAGTACTTGTGCAGCAGGTACACCATCGCCCACAGGTGGCGGCCCTCCTCCACGTTGACCTGAAACAGGTTGCGCAGGTCGTACATGCTCGGCGCGGTCAGGCCGAGGTGACGCTGCTGCTCCACCGAGGCGGGCTCGGTATCGCCCTGCGTGACGATGATGCGGCGCAGGTTGGCGCGGTATTCGCCGGGCACTTCCTGCCACACGTCCTCGCCCTTGTGGTCGCCGAAATGGATCTTGCGGTTGGCTTCGGCCGGATTCAGGAAGATGCCCCAGCGATAGTCGGGCATCTTGACGTGGCCAAAGTGCGCCCAGCCCTGCGGATCGACGCTGATGGCCGTGCGCAGATAGATATCGTAGTTGTGCGAGCCCTCGGGTCCCATGTCGTTCCACCAGCTCAGGTAGTTAGGCTGCCACTGTTCGAGCGCGCGCTGCAAGGTACGGTCTTCGCTGAGGTTGACGTTGTTGGGAATCTTCTCGCTGTAATCGATGCCTGACATCTTGGTCTCCGGTTTGCGGTCGCGTGGTGGGTGCCGGCTCAGACGCGGTTCCAGTCGAAGGCGGCCCTGTCGCCCTTGCCGTAGACCTTGAGCGCGCCCTTCTCGCCCACGGCATTGGGCCGCTGGAAAATCCAGTTCTGCCACGCGGTAAGGCGGCCGAAGATGCGCGTCACCATGTTCTCCTTGCCGTTGAAGCGCAGGTTCGCTTCCATCCCCGTCAACGCATCGGGCGACATCGCGGCGCGCTCTTCGAGCGCGATGCGCACTTCGTCGGCCCAGTCGATATCGTCCGGATTCGCGGTCACCAGGCCAAGCGCGAAGGCGGCATCGGCATCGAGCGGCACCCCGGCCCTGGCGCGCACCGCCTCCATGGCGGGTGGCTCGTCGTAGAAGCGACGGCCCAGACGGCTCTGTTCCGTTGCCATCGGATAGAGACCGAAATTGGTATCGGCCACCACGATGCGCGGCGCACGTGCCTCGTCGTCGGGCAATGCCAGGTGATAAATGCGGTCGCAGGCCAGCGCGAGTTCGAGGAACGTGCCCGCAAAGCACGAACCCGGTTCCACCAGCGCGAACAGGCTGCGCGAGGACACGTCCAGCCGTGAGAACGTGCGGCGCAGCAGGCCGATGGTCTCGCGCACGAACCAGTGATCGCGGTTGGCCAGCAGCAGTGCGTCCATGGCGAGCACGGCGTCGGCGTCGCCCTCCGTCTTGATCAGCCAGGTGCCGATGTCGAGCTCGTTGGTACGCATCGACAGGATGGCGTCTTCCAGCTCGCGCGCGAGCTGCAGCGGATACCACGCGGCACCGGCCTCGAGCATGCCGGCCACGGAGGCGGGCTGGGGACCGGTGGGCGCCTTGACCATAAAGGTGGCACGCCGTGCCTGACGATCGATCTCGACCGCCACGTAGCGGTAGCGCAGCGCGTCCGCCTCGATGGTGCGTTCGAGCGGCGCCAGGCTGATGCCTGTGGCGTCGGCGGGACGGTCGCTCGTGGCAGCGAGCGCGCGCGCCTGCTCACGGACCACCTGGGCGAAGACGGCCGGTTTGGCGATCTCGTCGACCAGCCGCCAGTCCTTGGCGCGCTGGCCCCGCACGCCCTCGTTAGTGGTGCAGAAGATATCGGCCAGGTCGTGGCGCACGTGGCGCTTGTCGGTGACGCGCGTGAGCCCGCCGGTGCCGGGCAGCACGCCGAGCAGCGGCACCTCGGGCAGGCTGACCGCCGACGAGCGGTCGTCGACCAGGATGATTTTGTCGCACGCCAGCGCGAGTTCGTAGCCGCCGCCCGCGCAGGCGCCATTGACCGCGGCAAGGAACTTGAGGCCGCTGTAGCGCGACGAGTCTTCAAGCCCGTTGCGCGTCTCGTTGGTGAACTTGCAGAAGTTGACCTTCCACGCGTGGCTGCTCACGCCGAGCATGAAGATATTGGCGCCCGAGCAGAACACCTTGTCGCGCCCGCTCGTCACGACCACCGTACGCACCTCGGGATGCTCGAAGCGGATCCGGTTGACGGCATCGTTGAGCTCGATATCCACGCCGAGATCGTAGCTGTTGAGCTTGAGCTTGTAGCCGGGGCGCAGGCCGGCCTCCTCATTGATATTCAGCGTCAGCGTGGCGATCTCGCCATCGAATGCCATCTGGAAATGTCGGTACTGCGAGGGGTCGGTCTGGTAATCGACACGGGGCGCGGCGGTCATGTTGTCTCCGGTTCGGGATAGCACGGCAGTGCGTCTTATCTCGACGATGCATGAACTATAGTTCCGAGAGATCAACAGGGTCAAGCATTATCTTGCATACTGCGCGCGACGCGTCTCATGGACGGCGTTGCGTCGTTCAGGCGTCGGACCTGGCGCCCATCAGGACCATGCGCAGCCGCCCCGCCGACCCGTTACATGCAATATAGTGCCTTCCTTGCACCAGCACGACCCTGTGCTTCGACCGGCATCGGGGTGGGCCTGCGGCGTGAGCCGGAGCGGCGGGAAGCCGCCTGCGGCACGCTGCACCCCTCCCGCTGGCGCGTGGAGCGGCCGTAAGCGCGGGCCGCCAGCCTTACCGTCGCCCACCGGCTGCGCCGGGCGGCGCGCTCAGTGCGCCCGCGGCGGCAGCTTTCAGCAAGCGCCGGAAGGTCGGGCATTCCGCATGGCTGGGCGCGCGGCACGCGGCGGCGTGGCGCAGGCCATCGCTCATGGCCTGCAGGCGCTTGATGGTCCGCTCGATCTCGTCCGCCTTGGCGAGCAGTTGCTTGCGATCGATCTGCGCCTTGCCACCGGGCGCGAACATGGCACCGATCTCGTCGAGCGAGAAGCCCGCCGCCTGCCCCAGGGCGATCAGCGCCAGCTGATCCAGCACGGCTGGCGCAAACCGGCGCCGGCCGCCCTCGCGCGCGAGCGAGCGGATCAGCCCCTTGCGTTCGTAGTACCGCAACGCGGATGCCGCCACGCCCGAGGCCTTAGCTACTTCGGAAATGTCCATGACTCGCTTGACTTGAAGTTGACTTCAACTTCTATAGTCCCCTCATCGTCATCGACGGTCAACCGTCCTGAGTCTTGAGGAGCAATTCATGGCCACCCTGCCGCACATCATCTTCGACATTCTCGTCATCGGGGCCGGCGCCACCATCGTGATGGATGCGTGGCTGCTGCTGCTGAAGCGGCTTGGCGTACCGGTCGGCAACTTCGCCATGATCGGCCGCTGGGTCGGCCATCTCGTGCAAGGCCGCTTCCGTCACGCCGCCATTGCCAGGTCAAGTCCGATCCCTGCCGAGTTGCCCCTCGGCTGGCTGATTCACTACGGCGTCGGCATTGCCTACGCAGCGCTACTGGTCGCCATGCAGGGATCGCGCTGGCCGCAGCAGCCGTCGCTCGCGCCAGCGCTTGCGGTGGGCATCGGCACGGTCGTGGTGCCGCTGTTCGTCATGCAACCCGCGATGGGAGCCGGCATGGCCGGGGCGAAGACGCCCAGCCCGTGGCGGAACTGCCTGCGCAGCGTGGCGAATCACACCGTGTTCGGCCTCGGCCTGTATCTCGCCGCAGTCGCACTGGCCGCGCTCTCGCGCTGATGCCGGTACGAGCCCGTACGCAACCCGATACCGCTGCCACCGGCAGCACTCCACCTCCCTTCACTGCATCCGTCATGAAAAAGATTGCCATCATCTATCACAGCGCCCACGGCCACACCCAGTACATTGCCCGACATATCTGCTCCGGCGTGATGGAAGTGGAAGGCATCGAGGCACACCTGGCACGCGCCGAGGATCTTGCCGGCCAGCCCGACCGCCTGCGCGCCTACGACGGCCTGATCCTGGGCTCGCCGACCTACCTCGGCGGCGTATCGGGACAGTTCAAGACCTTCATGGACGCCACCGGGCCGCTCTGGCGCACCCAGGGCCTCAAGGGTCGGCTTGCCGCGGCCTTCACGGTCTCGTCCCTGCCGGCTGGCGACAAGCAGTCCACATTGATGTCGCTGTTCACCTTCTGCATGCAGCACGGCATGATCTGGATCGGCAATCCCATCCTGCCCGAGCAGCGCGGCGGCGTGCCCGAGGCGGAAGCCGCCAACCGGCTCGGCTCGTGGACCGGGCTGATGGCGCAAGCCGGGCATGCGTCACCGCCCGCGGCCTTCCCGCCCGGCGATCTCAAGACGGCGCGCATGTTCGGCGCGCATTTCGCCCGCAGCGTGCATCGCTTCGCCGAGCCGGCACCGGGTGCCGATGTGGCCGGCGCCGCAAGCCTGGAGGCATGAACATGTACCGCAAAGCCATCGTCCCGCTGCTGTTCGGCCTGATCCTCTCGGGCTTGATGTCACTGGTGGTATCCGGGGTCTCGACCTACCGCGCGGTCGGCTTCGGCGAGCCGTTTGCACGGCTCTGGCTGGGCGCGTGGCTGACCGCATGGCTGGTCGCCTATCCGCTGGTGCTGGTGATTGCGCCGCTGGCCCGGCGCATGGTGCTGGCCCTGGTCGGAGAGCGCCCCTGAGCAGGCCCTTGCCCAGGCGATCGCCGGTCAGGCCTGGCGCGGCGTCATCGCCGGACCGCCGCTGGCGCGCAACCGGGCCGCGATTTCCGCATCGCTGATGGCATGGCGCTCGCGATAGGCCTGCCTCAGATCGCGGAAGCCCGGCGGCGCGGCCAGGCAGACCATCTCGTCCGCATACTCGCGTACCGCACCCAGCGCGGTCGGCGCCGCCACCGGGACGGCACACACCAGCCGTGCCGGCGCTTCGCGACGCAGGGCGCGCAGCGCGGCGATCATCGACATGCCGGTGAGAATGCCATCGTCCACCACGATCACCACGCGACAGGTCGCGGTCAGCCGCGCGCGATGCGGCGTGTACAGATGCCGGCGCTCCCGCAGGTGCCGCAGCAGGCTCGATCGCTCTCGTTCGAGATAGGCGTTGCCGGCGTCGCCCACGGCGGAGGTCGGCGGCAGGTAGGACATGCCCGACTCGTCGATGGCGCCGACCGCGTATGCCACGTTGTATTGCGCACCGACCCTGCCCACCAGCGCGACATCGAAGTCGCCCTCGAGCGCGCGCGCGACGAACTCCCCGATGGGTACCGCGCCGCGTGCAATGGCCAGCACCAGCGGATGGCTGCCATGGTAGGCGGCAAGGGCTTCCGCCATCTGGACGGCGGCTTCCTCCGGATCTTGATACATGTTGGTCCCCGTAAATGGCGCGGCGCGGGGCCGTGCCCTGGCGTCGTCGTCGGGTCGGCGTCGGCCCGATCCTCAGGCGGACGTCCGCTGCCGCGCAGTGCCGTTGCCGCCCCCGGCTGGCGGCACGGACGCGGCCAACATGGACGACATGCGTCCCATCTGCTCATAGAAATTGCCGAGCGCCTTCGACAAGCCGTCCATCCCCATGCCCATCGGCATACCGCTCGCCGGCTTGCCGCTCTCCTCGCCCGGCACCGCCCACGGCGCACCCGTGGTCCGGCACCCCTCCAGCCACGCCGACCAGCCGTCCGCGAAGGCGCGGCCATATTCGCGCGCGAGCGCGCTCTGGTGTTCGAGCCGATCCGACATCAGCTGCGCAAAGATGCCCTGCAACGCGGCCTGATCGGTTGCCGTGGTCACGCGGCTCAGCATCGTCTTGCCGCTACGCACTTCGTCGTCCAGCGCCTTGAGGTGCGCTCTCATCAGGGCGCGCCGAATATCCTGCGCCGCGACAAAGGCGCGGCATCCTTCGGTCAGGGCCGCACGCATCATCGTAAAGGACAGGTCGGCAGGCACGGTGGCATCGTTCATCACGGTCTCCTGGTGTCGTCCGGCACCGGCCCGGGCCGGATTGCCAGTCGGACGGTTGTTCATGGCTACACCATAGTCGGCGGACCATGCCAACGGTTGTCACGGATCAAACTTCGGGCAGATGGGTCGCGCGCCTCGCCGTTGATGCAGGTCAAGTGCCGCCGCCGCACCACGCCTACCCTTCGCTAGGGCCACGCCACGTCGGCGCTGCCCTTTGCCCGCGCCGCGTTGCGCTGCTGCCCGTTGCGCTGCTGCCCGTTGTGCTGCTGTCCGATGTGCAGCTGCCCGATGTGCGGCTGCCCGTTGTCCTGCTACCCATTGGCGGTGCTATCCATGTGCTACCCGTTGCCCGTGCCAACCATTGACCGCCGTGCGCGAGGAGAGGACATTGGACGCTAACGTCGTCGCCGACCAGGCATCGCACGAGCGTGGCCGGAAGCATCCCGCGACAGTGCCGCAGCCGCTGCACGATGCCGCCGCCGCGGGCGCGGCCGCGTTGCTCGACAGCCTGCACACCGGTGAAGCCGGCCTGACCGAGGAGGACGCCGCCGCGCGGCTGCGGCAAACCGGCCCCAACGACGTGCTGCCGGTCCGGCGCACGCATCTTGCCCTCGACATCGCGCGCCGGCTGCTGAGCCCCTTGAGCCTGATGCTGCTGGTACTGTCCGGCATCTCGCTCGCCATCGGCGAATTCAGTTCCGCCGGCATTACGGCCTCGATGGTCCTGCTGAGCGTAGGCCTGGCCACCTGGCAGGAGCGCCGGTCGGTCGCGGCCGCCACGGCACTGCGCGCGCTGGTCCACAACACCGCCACGGTCCAGCGCCGCGCCGACGCCCACGCCGCGCCCACCCACCGCGAGATTCCGCTGGCGGAACTGGTGCCCGGCGATATCGTCCATATCGGCGCGGGCGATATCGTGCCCGCCGACTTGCGGCTGCTGTTCACCAAGGACCTGTTCCTCAACCAGTCCGCCATGACCGGCGAATCGGTGCCGGTGGAAAAGCATGCCGGCGACGCCCCCGGCACGCCGCCCGCGCTGCTGCCGGGGGACCTGCGTAACGTCGCGCTGATGGGTACCACCGTGCTCAGCGGCACCGGCAGCGCGGTGGTGGTATTGACCGGACCGCATACCGTGCTCGGCACGATCTCGCGCCTTGCCACCCAGACCGCGCCGCCGACCGCCTTCGAGACCGGCATCCGGCGCGTGGCCAACCTGATGCTGACCCTGATCGGCGTGATGACGCCACTGGTGTTCCTCATCAACTACCTGACCAAGGACGATCCGTTCGAGGCGTTGCTGTTCGCGCTTGCGGTAGCGGTGGGCCTGACACCGGAACTGCTGCCGATGCTGACCACCGTCACCTTGTCCAAGGGGGCGCTGGCGATGGCCCGACGCAAGGTGATCGTCAAGCAGCTCGCCGCGATCCAGCAGCTTGGCGCCATGGACGTGCTCTGCACCGACAAGACCGGCACGCTCACGCAGGACTCCGTCATCCTGCACCGGCACGTCGATATCGCCGGCAAGGAGTCCGAGCGCGTATTCGCGCTGACCTACCTGAACAGCCATTTCCAGACCGGCCTGCGCAACCTGCTCGATACCGCCGTCCTCCATCACGATGAAGCGGCCACGCGCGCGGCGCGGCTCGACGAGGGCTACCGGCTGGTCGACGAGATTCCGTTCGACTTCGAACGGCGCCGCATGTCCGTCATCGTCCAGAGCGAAGCCGGGCACCTGCTGGTCTGCAAGGGAGCGGTGGAGGAAGTGCTGGCGGCGTGCGAGACCTGCGAGTGCGACGGCGCCGTCGCGCCGCTCACGCCGGCGCGCCGACGCGACGCGATGGCGCTGGCCCGCAGGTTCAACCATGAAGGCTTTCGCCTGCTGGCCGTGGCCTTCCGCCAGCACGCGGCGCCGCGCGCCGCCCATGGCGAGGCGAACGGGGACGCAAACGGTGGCGGCCCCCACGGCACGATGGCTGAGGGCACCGCCACTCCGCACAGCGCCACCTATGGCGTGGCCGACGAGCAGGCGCTGACGCTGGCCGGCTTTGTGGCCTTTATCGATCCGCCCAAGGAAAGCGCCGCCGGCGCGTTGCGCGCGATCCGGGCCAGCGGTATCGCCGTCAAGGTCCTGACCGGGGACAGCCCCGAGATCGCCCGGCATGTGTGCAGGCTGGTCGGCATCGATGCCGGCGAAATCGTCCTCGGCCGGCAACTGGAGGGCATGGACCTCCCAGCCATGGGCGAGCTTGCCGATGCGGCCACGGTATTCGCCAAGCTCACGCCGGAACACAAGGCGGCGCTGGTACGCGCGCTGCGTGCGCGCGGCCATGTGGTGGGCGTGCTGGGCGATGGCATCAACGACAGCCCGGCCCTGCACGCCGCCGACGTCGGTATCTCGGTCGACACCGGTACCGATATCGCCAGGGAAACCGCCGATGTCATCCTGCTGGAAAAGAGCCTGCTGGTGCTGCACGAAGGCGTGATCGAAGGCCGCCGGGTCTTTGCCAACCTGATCAAGTACATCCGCATGGCGGCCAGCTCGAACTTCGGCAATGTGTTCAGCGTCCTGGGGGCCAGCCTGTGGCTGCCGTTCCTGCCGATGGCGCCGATCCAGTTGCTGACCTGCAACCTGCTTTACGACCTCTCGCAGACCAGCATCCCGACCGACCGCGTCGACGACGATGCCCTGGCGCAGCCGAGCAACTGGGATATCCGCGTGCTGTGGCGCTATATCGCCGTCATGGGACCGTTGAGCTCGTGCTTCGACTACCTCACGTTTGCACTGCTCTACGGCCTCCTGCACCTGAATACCCCCGCGCAGGCGGGCGCGTTCCAGTCCGCATGGTTCGTGGAATCGATCCTGTCGCAGATGCTTGTGATCTACATCATCCGCACGCGGCGATTGCCATTCATCGAGAGCCAGCCGAGCGCGACCGTGGTGGCCACCACCATTGCCCTGGCCGCCGTCGCCATGTGGCTGCCCTTCTCGCCGTTGGCCCAGGCGCTGCAACTGGTGCCGCCGGTGCCCGCGTTCTGGCTGTACCTGCCGGGCATTCTCGTGCTGTACCTGACCGGCGCGTTCCTGGTGCGCGGCTGGCTGCACCCCCCGGTGGCGGCGCCCGTGCCGCCGCCGCCGGACGGTCCGGCCGCAAAGCCGAAACGCTTGCGCCATATCAAGGGGCCCGTGGCGCGACGCCCTAGAGTGGAGTGACGCAATGCAGGAGACAGCCATGAGAACCGACGACGAACTGAAGACCCTGGTCCGCGACGAACTGAACTGGGACCCGCGCATCACCTCCACCGCCATCGACACCGAGGTCAGGCACGGCATCGTGACCCTTTCCGGCCACGTTGGCTCCTACGCGGAAAAGCTGGCCGCCGAGCGCGCGGCCGAACGCGTCAGCGGGGTCAAGGGCGTCGTGATCAAGATGGAAGTTCGCGAGGACACCGCGCAGAAGGATGAGCAGATTGCCCTCGCGGCCCGTGCCGCGCTGCAGTGGTATGTGCATGTGCCGGCCGACGCGCTGCAACTGGAAGTGGAAAACGGCCGCGTCACCTTGCGCGGCGACGTGCAATGGGGTTTCCAGCGGCGCAGCGCCGAGAGCGTGGTCAGCCATCTGCGCGGCGTCCGCGGCGTGCATAACGAGATCCGCGTGATACCGAAGCTCGTCCCGGAGGAAGTCGAGGGCAAGATCGAAAGCGCCCTGCGGCGGCACGCGCAGCGCGAGGCCCACCATATTTCCGTCAAGGCGTCGGCCGGGGTGGTCACCCTGGAAGGCACGGTCGATTCGCTCGCCGAACGGCGTGCCGCGGTCGGTGCGGCATGGTCGGCACCGGGTGTGTCGGAAGTCATCAACCGCCTGCGCGTGGGTTGATCGGTCATGCCCGCAGAGACGGCTGCCGCGCCCGAAGCCTTGCTGGCCCGCGCCCGCATGTTCTGGTTCGACCTGTATCTGCACGCACCGGTATTCCCTCTGTCCCAGGGCCTTTTTCCGATGGAGCCCGGCCTGCGCCAGGCATTCATCGACCAGCATCGGCAATGCCGCGCGCGCTGGACCGGGCGCGTGCGCGTGCTGGGCTTCGACCGCGACGCATTCGACCGCGCGTGTATTGCCGTGCGTGCGTCATGGTTTGGCCATGACGACATCTTGATGCGCATCCGCGGCATGGCGCACGCGGCTTGTCTTTACCCACAGGAGAACGCGATGTCCCGCAGAATCATGATCCCGATCGACAACAGCCACTGCGCCGCACGCGCGCTCGACGTGGCCATTCGGGAAGCCGCCCTCAACGGGGCGCAACTCGAAATCGTCCACGTGATCGACTACGGCTTCCTCAAGTACGAGCAGAGCGCAAACGACCTGCTGGAAGCGCGGCGCGAACGCACTGCCGCGGGCATGGCACTGCTCGACAAGGCCTCCCAGCGCGCCGAGCAGGCCGGCGTTCGCCATACCGAACGACTCATCAACGATACCGCCACGCTCGGGGACGTCACCGGCCGGCTGCTCGACCATATCCGCGAAACCGCTCCGGACCTCGTGATCGCCGGCACGCATGGCATCAGCGGGTTGTCGCGCGCGGTGCTGGGCAGCGTAGCGGAAAGCCTGGTGCGGCAAGGCACGGTACCGGTCATGCTGGTGCGGGCCGATATGGCGATTGCCGGCGTGCCGCCGGCCACCGCGCTGCATCAGACAGGCGCGTAAGCCCGTGCGGCACCGGGCGTGGCCTGCCACGCCCACACGCGCTCCGGTGCACGCGCCTTTGCCGCGAGCGCTCACGCGCGGGTGCCGCTCGCGGCGCCGTCATAGCACCATCAGCGCACCATCAGCGCACCATCGGCGTTTCCCCGCGCCCGCCAGCTTCGCTACGGTCCCCCGCTTGCCACGGCACACCTGCCGGCGTGTGTCATCACCGCTCCCCTGCTTCCGTCGTACCGCGTCCATCCGGCATGCCACCCATGGGTGCCGTTATGGGTCCCAACATGGGTGCCGTCAATGCGTGGCGCCCTCACCGCGCGTACGGCATGTCTCCAGCGCTCCGCGCACCTGTAAGGCGTTCCTGACATCGCGTGGCCAATGCCGGTCCGGTGTGGCCGCGTCATCCGGACACGCGCCATGGCAAGCGCCGGACAGCTTTCGCAGCAATGGATGATGTCGCGAGGCAGCCGCGCCGCCGATACTTCAGACGTACCGCCCGCGATGGCGGAGGCCGCATCGCTCAGCAACCGGAGGCAGCCATGACGTACGACAGCAAGGACGGCCAGCACAGTTGCGGCGATCTGATCCGGTACGCACGGACACTGCGTCCAGGCATGCATCTGGTCACGGCGCGACGCGGTTATGTCCACCATGGCATCTATGCCGGCGACGGCAACGTTGTGCACTACGCCGGCTTCAAGGGCTGGTTGACGCGCGGGCCGGTCGAGCGCACCACGCTCGCGGCGTTCGCCGGCAGCCACGGCTTCGAGGTCAGGCCGGCGCCGCAGGCACGCTATCGCGGCGACGAGGTGGTAACGCGCGCCCTGTCGCGGCTCGGCGAAGACAGGTATCGCCTGCTGTCGAACAACTGCGAGCATTTCTGCACCTGGTGCCTGTTCGACGACAGCTACAGCGAGCAGGTGCGCGCGCTGCCGCGTCGTCCCTGGCGCGCGGCGCACGTGCTCGGCAGCCTGCTGGCCGGGGCACTGGCCGGCTTCGCGCGCCACCAGATACACGCGCTCGCGGCACTGGCCCGACCCATGGAAGCTTGACCAAACGCAACGTGCCAGCGCCCATGGCGACTACATTGGCAAGATACCCGGGCGCGACCGCGCGCCCTCCGGAGCGGCAACGCCATTGAGGATAGGCAGCATGAATGTCTCCAACCGCAGCTACTCGCTCGGCTACCTCGCGCTCGCAGTACTGGTGATGCTGGCGTTGCAGTACTACGTGGCATCGCTCACGATCGACACGCTGGCCTACAGCGAATTCAAGACGTTGCTCAAGGCGGGCAAGCTGCGCGATATCACGCTCGGAGAGAGCTCGATTGCCGGCATGCTGGACACCGCCGGACTCGACCAGGTGCTGTCCGCAGAGCGTGCCAAGGCGCTGCAGCACGGAGCCGCCGGCGGCGCGCGTCAGTTCGCGACCGTGCGCATTGCCGACGCGGGTCTCGTGACGGACCTCGATGCCGCCCATGTGCGATACGCCGGCCAGCCCGACAGCCGCTGGCTGGGCACGCTGCTGTCGTGGGTCGCGCCGGCGCTCATGGTGTTCGTGCTGTGGCTCGTGCTCGCGCGTCGCATGGGAGGGACCATGAGCGGCCTGACCGAAATCGGCAAGAGCAAGGCGCGCGTCTACTTGCAGAAGCAGACCGGCGTCACCTTCGCCGATGTCGCCGGCATCGACGAAGCGCGTGCCGAACTGATGGAAGTGGTCGACTTTCTGCGCACGCCGGAACGCTATCAACGCCTGGGAGGCAAGATTCCCAAGGGCGTGCTGCTGCTTGGCGCGCCGGGCACCGGCAAGACGCTGTTGGCGCGCGCGGTCGCGGGCGAAGCGGGCGTGCCGTTCTTCAGCATGAGCGGTTCCGAGTTCGTGGAGCTGTTCGTCGGTGTGGGCGCGGCGCGCGTACGCGACCTGTTTGCCCAGGCGGAACAGAACGCGCCCTGCATCATCTTTATCGACGAGCTCGATGCACTCGGCAAGACCCGCAGCCTCAACCTGGCCGGTGGACAGGATGAGCGCGAACAGACGCTCAACCAGTTGCTGGTGGAGATGGACGGGTTCGATCCCAACAAGGGGGTCATCCTCATGGCCGCCACCAACCGGCCCGAAATCCTCGACGCGGCGTTGCTGCGGCCCGGCAGGTTCGACCGCCATGTCGTGCTCGATCGGCCCGACCTCAAGGGCCGCGAGCAGATCCTGCGTGTGCATGTGCGCAAGGTCCGCCTGGCAGCGGCCGTCGATCTGCACGCGCTGGCCGCGCGCACGCCCGGCTTTGCCGGGGCGGACCTGGCCAACCTGGTCAACGAAGCCACGCTGCTGGCGGCGCGCCATCACAAGGACATGGTCGACATGGAGGCCTTCGATCAGGCGCTGGACCGCATCATCGGGGGACTGGAGAAGCGCAACCGGATCATGATTCCGCTGGAACGGCAGACCGTGGCCTATCACGAGGCCGGGCACACGCTGGTGGCGGAACATCGCAAGCATGCGGACCCGGTGGCGCGGGTTTCCATCATTCCGCGCGGCATCGCCGGGCTCGGCTATACGCAGCAGACGCCGGCGGAAGACCGCTATCTGCTCCGCCGCAGCGAGCTGCTCGATCGCATCGACGTACTGCTGGGCGGACGGATGGCCGAGCAGATCGTGTTTGGCGATGTTTCCACCGGCGCCGAGAACGACCTGCAGCGCGCCACCGACATGGCGCGGCAGATGATCACGCAATACGGCATGAGCCAGTCGCTGGGACTGCCGTGCTATGAACGGGCGCCCGGGCCCTTCCTGCCCGGCGGCGCGGCCAGCGCGCGCGGCGAGCGCGAGTACAGCGAATGGACCGCGCGCGCCATCGACGACGAAATCCGCGTCACGCTGGCGCAAGCCGCGGAACGCGTACGCCAGACGCTGCTGGCCGAGCGCGCGCGCCTGGACGGACTGGCCACGCTGCTGCTGGAGAAGGAGGTGCTCGACCGCGCCGCACTCGACGCGTTCCTGCACACGGACGCCACGCAGCCGGCCGCGGAGCCGGTGTTGTCGTAAGGGCCGCGGCGCCATCGTAGCCATTCATCGGGCGGCAGCGCCATCGCCGTCAGGCAGAACCTGCCCCACATTGTCGGAGGACGCATACCATGTCTCTCATCCCCATGTCTCTCATCCCCATGTCTCTCACCTCGCTTCGCCAGACCATCGCGCTGACCCTGCTTGCGCTATCCCTGTCGATCGCGCCGGTCGCGCTCACCGTGGCCCATGCCCAGTCGCCCAATGCCGACGAGGGCGCCGCGCCGCCCCGCATCCGGGAAGCGTCCGGCATCACCTACGTTTCAGGCGGCGTCGGCCTCGACGACGTGGCGCGCATGCGCGCGCTGGCCCCGCGCTTCAACGTGCGGGTACGGTTCGAAGACCGTGCCACCGGTGCCTCGCTGGCGGACGTGCGGGTGGTCGTGCTCAACGACAAGAGCCAACGGCTGCTGGTGCTCACCACGGAAGGGCCACTGCTTTACCTCAAGATGCCGCCGGGCCGCTATCTGCTGGCAACGGCCTACCAGGGCAACGTGCAGGAACGTGCCGTCACGGTGGGCCGCAAGGCGCAGGATCTTTCCATCGGCTTTCCCATCAACGACATGGAAGACGCATGGCGGTACTGCGCGGGCGGCAGCAGGTGCCGCGGTGCCCGGGACAAGTGAGCGCGCCCCACCTCCCGCCGACGACGCGCGGCCAACATGCTGACCTACAAGCCGCTGGGCATCGATACCTGGCACGAGCATGTCATCTACCTGCATCCGGACTGCCCGGTATGCCGGGCAGAGGGCTTCGCCGCGCAGGCGCGCGTGCAGGTGCGGATTGGCGAGCGCCAGCTGATCGCCACCCTGAACCTGGCCGGGGCACCGCTGCTGCGCACCCATGAAGCCGCGTTATCGACCAGCGCCGCGCTCGAACTGGCGGCGCGCGCCGGCGACCATGTGACGGTGACCCACGCTCCCACGCTCGCGTCCCTGCGCGCCGTACGCGCCAAGATCCATGGCCGGCGCCTCGACGCGGCCCAGATCGGCGACATCATCGCCGACGTGGCCGGCGAGCGCTACACGGACATGCAGATCGCCGCGTTCCTGACCGCCTGCGCGGGCAACCGCATGAGCGAGCCGGAGATCGTCGGGCTGACCCGGGCCATGCTGCGGACCGGCGAGCAATTGCACTGGCCCGTCCCCGTCGTCGCCGACAAGCACTGCGTGGGCGGTCTGCCCGGCAATCGCACCACGCCTGTCGTGGTCGCCATCGCGGCGGCAGCCGGGCTCCTCATGCCCAAGACCTCATCGCGCGCGATCACCTCTCCGGCGGGCACGGCCGATACGATGGAAACCCTCACGCGCGTCACGCTCGACAGCACCGAACTCCGGCAGGTGGTGGAGCAGACCGGCGCCGCCATGGTCTGGGGTGGCGCGCTGAACCTGAGCCCCGCCGACGACATCCTGATCCGCGTGGAGCGCGCGCTGGACCTTGACAGCGACGCCCAGCTGGTGGCCTCGATCCTGTCGAAGAAGGTGGCGGCCGGTGCCACCCATGTGCTGATCGACGTGCCGGTGGGCCCCACCGCCAAGGTTCGCGACGAAGACCATCTGCAGCACCTGGAAGCGTGCATCCAGCGTGTGGCGGCCGCCTTCGGCCTGCGCGTCATGCTGGTGCGCACCGATGGCAGCCAGCCGGTGGGCCGCGGCATCGGGCCCGCGCTCGAGGCGCACGATGTGCTCGCGGTACTGCGGCGCGAACCCGACGCACCGGCAGACCTGCGCGCGCGTGCATTGCAGCTGGCCGCGGCCCTGCTCGAATTCTGCGGCACGGCCGCGGCCGGGCAAGGTGCGGCGATGGCCGCGGCGCTGCTGGACAGCGGCGCGGCGTGGAGCAGGTTCCAGGCCATCTGCGAGGCGCAGGGCGGATTGACGTTGCCCGGCACTGCGCTGTTCCGCAGGGACGTCGTCGCCGCGCGCGCCGGCATGGTGACCGCGATCGACAACCGGCTGCTGGCACGCACGGCAAAGCTCGCTGGCGCCCCGACCCATCAGGTGGCGGGCATCGCCATGCAGACAAGACTGCACGACCGCGTCGAGGCCGGGCAGCCGCTCTTCACCATCCATGCGCAGGCCTCCGGGGAACTCGACTATGCCTATGCGTATGCGATGGCGAATCCGGCCATCACCCTCGCACCCATCACCCTCGATGACGGGACCGCAACCACGCCGGGCGAACATGGGTGGGCTGGGGATTGAAGGCGGGCTGGGGATTGAGGCCGGATTGAGGGCGCGGATCGGGTGCGGATCGGGCGCGCATAGAGGGCAGCGGCGCCCGGCGGACGGAGCGGCCCGGTTCAGGCCGCCCCGTCGAGCGTATAGGACTCGCGATACTCAGGCATCGTGACAGGCCAGCCAAGCTCGCGTTCGATGCGCTGGCGCAACGCGTCGCTGGCCTGCGGCTCGCCATGCACGATAAAGGTCCGGTGCGGGGCCTGCCGAAAGCCCCCGAGCCAGGTCATCAGCTCATCCACATCGGCATGCGCCGACAGGTTCTCGATATGGTCGACATCGGCGTGGATCGGAATGTCCTTGCCGTGCAGCCGGATCATGCGCCCGCCGGCAGCGAGCGTGGCACCACGCGTGCCACCGGCCTGGAAGCCGGACAGCAGAATCGTGTTGCGCGGATCCGGGCCGAAACGTTCGAGGTGATGCACGACCCGTCCACCGGTAGCCATGCCGCTGCCGGCCAGGATGATCTTGGGACGGTCGTCCTGATTGAGGCGCACGGAGTCCTCCATGCTCTGCACGGGCCGGGCCATTTCGCATGCCGCGGCACACGTCGCGCTGTCGATGCGCAGTTCCTCCGGGTGCAAGGCAAAGATGCGTGTGGCCTGGATCGCCATCGGGCTGTTCAGGTAGACCGGGACATCGGGCAGGCGCCCCAGCTGCCGCAAGCGGTACAGGCAGTACAGCAGCGACTGTGCGCGTCCCACCGCAAAGGTCGGAATGACCAGCGTGCCGCCGCGCCCGATGGTGCGGTCGACGATCGCGCCCAGCGTGTCGACCGGATCGGTGGACGGATGACGGCGATCGCCGTAGGTCGATTCGACCACCAGCCAGTCGGCCTCCGACAGCAACTCGGGGGCGCGCATGACCGGATCGACCTGGCGCCCCAGATCGCCCGAGAACACCAGGCGCCGTCCACCCACATGCAACGTAACGCTGGCGGCGCCGATGATATGCCCGGCGTGGCGGAACTCGGCCTCGACCCCGCGCGCCACCACGTGCCGCGTGGCAAACGGAACCATCTCCATGCGCCGCAGGGCGTGCGTCGCATCCCCGGCGGTAAACAGCGGCAGTGCCGGATGATGGCGCGAAAAGCCCTTGCGGTTGGCGTAGACGGCGTCCTCTTCCGCCAGCGCGGCGCTGTCGGGCAACAGCACATTGCATAACTGCACCGTGCCGGGCGTGCAGAACACCGGCCCGCGAAAACCGTTGCGTACCAGCACCGGCAGGTAGCCGCTATGGTCGATATGCGCGTGCGTCAGCACTACCGCATCGAGGGTGGCCGGGTCCACCGGCAGCACATCCCAGTTGCGCAGCCGCAGGTTCTTGAACCCCTGGAACTGGCCGCAGTCGACCATGATCCGCGCATGGCCGGTGTCGACGACGAACTTCGATCCGGTAACGGTGTCGGTCGCGCCGAGACACTGCAGTTTCATGACGGTCCTCCCGGTAGATGCCGCTCACGTATGCGTCAGAGATTCACGCGGATATTGTTGACCACCGAGCTCACTCCCGGCGCCGACCAGGCCGCGTTCATCGCCGCCTCGCGCTCGGCCCACGTGCGCAGGCTGCCGCCCAGGACCACGGCGCCACCGGCGACGGACACCGTGACCTGCGCGGCATCGTCCACCGCCTGGCGCTCGATCGCGGCCTTGATGCGCGTGCCGAGGTCCTCGCGGCTCGCCTGGGGCCGGATGCCGATGGCGTTGATCACGCTCTTCACGCCCAGCAACGACGCCACCGCACGCTCCGCGGCCATGCGCTGGTAGTTCCAGTCGACGGTGCCCGTCAGCCGCACCACGCCATGCTCCACGGTCACCTGCACGCGCTCGACCGGCACAAAGGTATTCCATGCCAGGACGTTGGCCGCCGCCCGCGCGATATCGCCATCGGTACGTTCGGCATCGGCGGGCAGCCGCACGTCGATCTCCACCGCCAGCGCCTTGACGCCGGGGATGCGCCGCACCGCGTCTTCCGCCGCGTTCTTCTCGGCGAAGCTCGCCAGGTGGCCGGTCAACGTCACCACCCCATCGCTCACCTGCACGCCGACACCGGAGGCATCGACCGTGGGTTCCCATTCCAGCTCCTCCAGGACACTCTGCCTGAGCTGCGTATCGTCTTTCATGCCTGTCTCCATGCCATCATCGTCGAAACCGGGGCCGGCACGCGCCGGCGCCGCATTACATGCGCAGCGGCGCTTGCACTTGCCCCGTGCGCTCGCGCTGCTGTTCATTGCGCACCAGCGCGGCCAGCATGCTCCAGTCGGAGGCGATCGCGCCCAGCAGGTCGTCAAGCGAGACCACACCGGTCAATGCTTCGCCATCGAGCACGCCAAGCCGGCGCACGCCATGCGAGAGCATCAGTTGCATCGCATCCTGGATCGTCGCCTGGCCGCGCACCGTGACCAGCCCCGGCGTCATCGCGTCGATCACACGGGCCTGACACGGGTCCGCCCCCATCGCGTCCCCAGCCAGCACGATGTCGCGGTCGGTCAGAATGCCCACCACGCGCTCGCCGGCATCGGTGTGCTCGGTGACGACGAGGCTGCCCACATGCTTGTCGCGCATCTGCACAGCGGCCTCCTGCAGGCTGCGGTCCGACGGAATATGCACGGCATCGTGCGAACAGATTTCCTGGATATTCATGATTCACTCCTGTGATCGCGAGAGGTGTGTATAGAGCGGTGTCTAGAGAACGGGATGAACTCGGTGCGGGCCTGCGGGGGAAAATGGACCACGCGTGCCGCGCTGCCGGCGCGCGCGAGCCTCCCTCAGGCCGGGCTGGCCCCCGCACCGGGCGAGGCAGCCGTTGCCGCCGCGGCAGCCGCTTGCTGCGGCACCTCGCGCACCAGCAGTACCGGCACCGTGCTGTGGCGCGCGAGCGTTTCCGCCACGCTGCCCAGCAGGACGCGCTTGAGGCCGTGCCGGCCATGCGTGCCGACCACCACCACATCGGCGCCCGACGTCCGCACGTATTTCTCCACCAGCCCGGCCACGTCGCCCATGCTGAGGATTTCGTCGATCAGCGTCTCGACGTGGCGCACACCGGCCTTCTCCGCCACGCCGGCGGCGTCCCGCAACAGGTCCTTGCCGGCTTCGACCAGCGCCGGGCTGATATCCGCGCGCAGGCCGTAGCCGGTCTCGTATTGCAGGTACGCATAGTTGATGACGTGGAGAATCTCCAGCCGCGCCTCGCAACAGAGCGCGAGCTGGATCGCCTCGTCGAGCGCGCGGCGCGCGCATTGGCTTTCGTCGATTGCCACCAGAACATGTCGGTACATGGCCGCCACTCCTCCCTTAAGCCTGAAACCTGAAATGCCCGCTGTGGAGCACGATATTGCGGGCACCGGTCATCTCGAAGAGGCTGCGCGCCATCGCCTGGATGGCATCGCGATGATGGACATACGCCTCCGACAGGTCCTCGTAGCGGTACGAGCGCGCGCCGAAATGGTCCTCGAGCGCTTCCGCGGTAATGTCGTAGCAGGCCGGCGCGCCATCGACCCTGGCTTCGCACTGGAGGCTCGGCCCGGCCGGGCAATAGGACGGCACGCCGTCCGGGAATTCGATCTGTTTCATGACTTGTGCAAACGGTGCGGGCGAGATTGCGTCGCGTTTCACTCAGCGTAGGCGCCAGTGCCGGCCGCGCATTGACATGTGTCAACCGTGGCGGCGCGGTCGGCAAGGCCGGCGTCGGCCCGCTACCGATTGCCGTCCGCATCGTGCACCAGCAGCACCGGTACCCGGCTGGCAGACACCACGGCCTGGCTCACGCTGCCCATGAAGAGCCGGTAGAAGCTGCGGCGGCCATGCGTGCCCATCACGATGAGGTCGGCATGGCTGCGCTCCGCCTGGTCCACCAGCGTGGGACCGATCTCTCCCTTGCGGATTGGCGTTCGAATCAGCAGCGTGTCATGCGCAACCCCCTTGCGATCGAGCATGTGACTCGCCTCGGCGAGGACCCCGCGGCCGTAGTCCGCGATGCTGCGCAGCAGGTCGTCGCGACGGATGAACGCCACATCGAGAAGCGGCTCGCTGTCGTCCACCACATACACGGCGTCGACATGCGAGCCGTGAACGAGCGCGAGGTCAATCGCCGTGCGGAGGGCGTTGCGCGCACAGTGGCTGCCATCGAGCGCCACCAGAATCTTGCCGAACATGTCGTGCCTCCCCCGGGATCGCGGGAGCGCGCGATTGCGGTCCCTGGTTCAGCGTAGGTGGCGGCCACCACCTCACCTTGATCCAGCGCATGCATATGTGACGCCGCTGATTTGATCGAACGCAAGCGGTGGGCAGACGGCCTTTGACCGACCTTTGACTGGCGTCGTATTTTTCCTATTGTGCAAGGCAGAGGCCCTGCCCGATCCGTGCCTGACAGAGGAGACAACCATCATGCTGAGCGCGCATGAAATCGCAGCCTTGCTCATCCTGGATGCGCCCACATCACACGCGTATCTCAATCCCGGCGACATCACCGCATTGGCCAGCCGCAAGCTGATCGAGCACGACGAGAGTGGGTCCGCCATCGGCCATATGCGCATCCAGATCACGCCGGCCGGCAGAAAGATGCTGCGCGCCTTCCACGGCGATACACCGGCGCAGCCGCGGGCGTGATGCCCCGGCATGCTCACCGTTTTCCGTGACGGGCTCGGTGCCCTGTTGATGCCCCGTTCGCGCCGGCCCGGCGCGCTCCTGGTGCCGTCCTGGTGCCCTTAGTGTCCGAGCAGTACCGGCACCGTCATCGACGACAGGATGGTGCGCGTGACCCCACCCAGCGTGATCTCGCGGAAGCGGCTATGTCCGTACGCCCCCATCACGATCAGGTCCGCGCCGGTATCGGCCGCGCGTGACAGGATCATCTCGCCGATGGCGAGGTCGTTGGCGGCGGGCACGTACTCGGTCTCGACCTCCGCACCCACATCGCGCAGCAGCCGCACCGCGTGCGCGGCTGGCGTCGCGTCCACGCGCAGGCTGCGCATGGCGGAGTTGGCGTGCAGCAGGTGCACGCGACTGCCGGCCAGCAGCGGCAAGGCATCGTGCAGCGCACGCGCGCATTCGCGGCCGCCATCCCACGCCAGCAGCACGCGCGTACCGATGCTGTGAAACTCGCCCGCATAGGGCACCACCAGCAGTGGGCGACCCGCCTCGAGCATCATCGATTCCAGGAATTGCGGCGCCACAAAGCTGTCGTTATCGTTCTCGTCGGTCTGGCCCATCACCAGCAACCCGGCTTCGCGGACTTCCTTGAGCATGTTGGCCACCGGCTCGCCTTCCAGCATGCGCCACTCGGCCGTGACCGAGCGCTCCCAGATGGCGGATTCAAAGCGCTGGCGCATCCTTTCGTGCTCGCGCTGGCGCCGGTCGCGATCTTCCTGCACGCACTCGGCCGCGTGATGCATGCGATAGAACCAGGGTTGGGGCGTATAGGTCGCGCATACGCCGACCATGCGGCATTGCTGGGCGGATGCGATGCGCGCGGCCAATGCCACGCGCGTCATCGAGCGCGTGCTGGCATCCACATAAACGAAGATGTTGGGGTAGGCAAGCATGAAGGCCTCCGGTAAAGACTGTGTGCCAGGCGGGCGCCAACGGTGTCATGACACCAAGGTGTCAGGGAGTCATGGCGTGATCGCCACCTTGAGCACGCCGTCGCGCTGTTGTGCGAAGAGTTCGTAGGCATCCACGATGCGGCCCAGCGGATACCGGTGCGTGACCAGAGGCCCCAGGTCGACGCGCCCGCCCTCGATCATGGACATGAGCCGGCGCATGCGCGCCTTGCCGCCGGGACACAGCGAGGTGACGATACGATGATCGCCAAGACCCGCCACGAACGCATCGAGCGGAATCCGCAGGTCCTGCGAATAAACGCCCAGACTGGACAGGGTGCCGCCGGGGCGCAGCACGCGCAGCGCGGCCTCGAAGGTGCCCTGCGTGCCGAGCGCCTCGATGGCCGCGTCCACGCCACGGCCCCCCGTCAGGCGCAGGATCTCGGCCACCACATCGGTCTGGTGAAAATCGAGTGTGACATCGGCGCCAAGCTGGCGCGACACCGCGAGCCGGCCCGCGATGCCATCGACCGCGATCACCATGGCGGCCCCGCGCAGCCGTGCGCCGGCCGTCGCGCACAGGCCGATCGGGCCCTGCGCGAAGACGGCGACGGTATCGCCGATGCGGATATCGGCGTGCTCGGCACCCGCGAAGCCCGTGGACATGATGTCGGGGCACATCAGCACCTGCTCGTCGGTCAGTGCGTCGGGCACCGGCGCGAGGTTGGCCTGGGCGTCCGGCACCAGCAGGTACTGCGCCTGCGCGCCGTCGATGGTATTGCCAAAGCGCCAGCCGCCGGCGGGCTTGTAGCCATGTGCCGTGCATCCACCGTCCTGTGCCGGCCAGCCGTCCTGGCAGGCATACGAATGAAAACCGGGGCAGATCGCCCCGGCAATCACACGCTGCCCTTCCGCGTAACCGCGCACGCTGCTGCCGAGCTTCTCGATCACGCCTACCGGTTCGTGGCCGATGGTCAGCCCCGACTGCACCGGATACTCGCCCTTGAGGATATGGACATCGGTGCCGCAGATGGTGGTGGTGGTGATGCGCAGCAACGCATCGTTGGGGCCCACGTCCGGAATCGGCTTCTCGCGCAGCTCGATCCGGCCCGGCGCGACAAATACGGCAGCCTGCATGGTGCTCATGACGTACTCCTTGCCTGTGCGACCGGCGGGCCCTTGACCAGCAGCACCGGGCACGGCGCGTGCGCCAGTACGCGTCCCGCCACCGAACCGATCACCGCGTCAAGGAAGGCGCCGCGGCCGTGCGTGCCAAGCACGATCGCCGCCGCCTGCAGGTCCCTGGCCAGGGCGACGATGCGTTCGGGCGCAAATCCCACCAGCACATGCTTTTCCACCGGAATATGCGCGTCCTCCAGAATGGCCACCGTCGCATGCATGGCGCGCTCGCCTTCGTCGGCGATCCAGTCCGCAATGGACTCGCGTCCCACCAGGCGCCTGACTTCGCCGCTCAGTTCGGGCATGCAATGCACGACATGTACCTTGAAGTCGTCGCGCAGCAACGATTTCGCGGCAACGCAGCGTGCCGCTGCCTCGGCGTACACCGAGCCGTCCGTGGCCAATACAACATTTCGCAATCCAACCCCTGGCATAACAAGCTCCTGTCCGTTTTCTCGCGCGTCCGCATGCACCTTGCAGGGGACGCCTGATATACAGTCTAGAAAGCGCTGGCGCCGCCCTTTTGACGCAGGTCAATGGCGGAGGGGCGGTTGTGCGATGTCCGCGCAACGGATACGTCCCGAGCCCTTCGGTGCCGGGCGTCATTCCCCATGTGCGTTGCGTTGCCGCAAGGAAAATGCGCGCAGGCATCCTATGCTCGCCAGTGTCCCCACCCGTGCACGCCTCCCCCGCTTGCAGCCATGGCCCCGGCTTCCGACTCGCCTTCGTCTCCCGCCTCACTTGCGGCGGGTTCGCTGGTGTCCGCCTTCGCGCAGTGCTATGCATGGCATCAGGCCGCGACCGCACCGTTTCGCACGCTTGGCTTTGGCATCGACACCTGCCGGCGTGACGGCAAACTGCAGCCGGTCAGCGAGCACACCGTGGCGGCCACACCGTTCTGCCGCCTGGTGGCATTTCGCGCCGCCACGCCCGGGCCCGCGCGCCGGCTGCTGTGCGCGCCGCTGGCCGGCCATCGCGCGCTGCAGTTGCGCGGCATGATCGAGACCTTGCTCGAGGACGGCGACGTCTATGTCACCGACTGGATCGATGCCCGCGATATTCCGGTCTCCGCCGGACCGTTCTCGTTCGATCGCAACGTACTGACGCTGGCCGGCTTCATGACCATGCTCGGTACGGCAGGCCTCGACGTGATCGCGGTGTGCCAGGCCGCGGTACCTGCCTTGGGGGCTTGCGCCCGGCTGGCCGCGCAAGGCATGGCGGAACCGGCGACGTTGGCGCTAATCGCGGGGCCCATCGACGCGCGCATCCATCCCACCCGCATCGACCGGATGGCCGCGGCCATGACCCCGGCGGCGTTTCGCAGGCGCTGGACTGGTCCGGTGCCGGCCGGCTACGCGGGCGCGGGCCGCATGGTCTACCCCGGCTTTCTGCAGGCCGCGGCCCTGAGTGGCGAGGCCGCCGGCCATCATGTGGTGCTGGCCTCCGAACTGGCGACGGCGCTGTGGTGCAGGCCCGCCCACGCCCCCGGCGCCCTGCATGCGGTAGCGGTCCACTATGGGGCGATGCTCGACCTGCCAGCGGAGTTCGTTGCCGATACCCTGCGGGTAGTGTTCCGCGCGTTCCAGTTGCCGCGCGGCCGCTGGAAGGTGGCGGGCGAAGCGGTGCGTCCCCGCGTGCTGCGCACGATGCGGCTGCTCACGGTGGAAGGCGGACGCGACAGCGTGACCGGTGCCGGGCAGACGCACGCCGCGCACGCGCTATGCACCGGCTTGCCGGCTGCGCACCATGCCAGCCTGACGTTCCCGGACTGCGCGCACTACGATCTGCTCGGCGGCGAGCGCTGGCGCGTCCAGGTGTGGCCGGCCATCCAGGCCTGGCTGGCGCGTGCCCAGCCCGCCCCTCAGGGCGGCACCGCGCGCACCGCTCCTCGTGCCGCTCAGGACTCCAGCACGTACGTACCGGGTGCGTCGACAAGCGCCCCCGGGGCCGGATCGCGTGCCGGCACGCGCCCGCTATCGCGCGCCGCCAGCCACTCGAACCAGCACGGCCACCACGAGCCCTCGTGACGCGCGGCTTCGGCAAGAAAACGATCGGGGTCCCGATAGCGCTGCCCGGGCGCACGGCTTGCCACGCGATAGCGGCGATTCGGGTGCCCCGGTTCAGCCACGATGCCGGCGTTGTGTCCGCCCGACGTCAGCACGAACGTCAGCTCGCCGCGCGTAAGCAGATGCAGCTTGTACGCCGAACGCCACGGCGTAACGTGGTCGTGCTCGGTGCCCACCATGAAGATCGGCGCCGCGATATCGGTCAGCGCCACCGGCTCGCCGCCCACGCAATAGCGCCCTTCCGCGAGGTCGTTGCGCAGGAACAGCGAGCGCAGCGTGTCGGCATGCAGGCGGTATGGCAGCCGCGTGGTATCGCGGTTCCAGGCGATCAGGTCATTGGGTCGGGCACGGCGGCCGAGCAGGTATTCGCCGAGATTGCGCGACCACACCAGATCGCGCGCATGCAGCATCTGGAAGGCCAGGGTCATTTGCGGACCGTCCAGATAGCCCTGGTGCCGCATCAGCGCATCGAGCGTGGACAGCGCGCTGTCGTCGATAAACAGACCCAGTTCGCCCGGCAGCTCGAAGTCGGTGCCGGTGGCAAACAGCGTCACGCTGCGCAGCGCGTCCTCATGCTCGCGCGCCAGCCAGGCGGCGGCGATGGTCAGCAAGGTACCGCCAAGGCAGTAACCCGCCGCATGCACGCGCGCGCCGCCGCAGCGTTCGCGCACCACCCGCAGGGCCTCCAGCAGACCATCGCGCAGGTAGTCGTTGAGACCCACGTCGCGCGCCTCTTTGCCCGGGTTCTTCCACGAGACCATGAACACCGTATGGCCGGCCGCTACCGCATGGCGCACCAGGGAATCGACCGGCTGCAGGTCCAGGATGTAGTACTTCATGATCCACGACGGCACCACCAGCAGCGGCTCCGCGGCGACGGTATCGGTAGTGGGCGCATACTGGATCAGTTCGAGGCGCGCATTGCGGAACACCACCTTGCCGGGCGTGATGGCGACATCGCGGCCCACGCTGAAGGCCGGATGGAGCTCCTGCGTGGGCAGGTGCCACCAGCGCGCGGCCAGGTCCTGCATATCCTCGAGCCAGTGGCTCGCACCTTGCACGAAATTCCCGCCGAAGGTAGCCGCCGCAGCCTCCAGCGCGGCCGGATTCATCCACCATAGATTGCTCGGCGAAGCGAGGTCGAGCCACTGGCGCGCGCAGAATGCGGTCAGGCGCAGGTGATGCGGCGACACTCCGTCGAGTTCGCTCGTGATGGTCTCCCAGGCAGCTTCCTGGCGCAGGAAGGCGTCGCGCCAGGTACACCAGGGCCAGCGCTGCCACGCGGCGCCCGCAAAACGCGGATCGCCCGCCACGGGCGCGCGCCCGGCAAACTGCGGCGTGGCGGCATCGGCCAGCGTGGCCGCCAGCCATTGCTCGCCCGCCTGCAGGCATCGCCCCGGCGAGACCGCCAGGTGCATGCTCCAGTCGAGCCACGCCAGCGAGAGCGAGGCAATCGAGATACCGCCGGTCGCGGTGGCGAGCGCGGCACGAATGTCCTTGTCCCACGCGGCATGCGCGTCGAGCGGCGCGACCTCGGGACAGGCTGCGGGGAGAAGATCGCGTTTCATTGCATGTGCTGCCCACCGTTGATGGCCAGGTTCGCGCCGGTCACGAAGTCTGCCTCATCGGAACAAAGGAAGGAAATCAGCGCGGCCACTTCGGCTGGCCGGCCCAGCCTGCCCACCGGAATCTGCGGCAGGATCTTCTGCTCCAGAATCTCGGCCGGCACCGCGCGCACCATGCTCGTATCCAGATAGCCGGGCGAGACGGTATTGACGGTCACCCCGCGCGCGGCCATCTCCAGCGCGAGGGCCTTGGTGAAGCCGTGCATGCCGGCCTTTGCCGCGGCGTAGTTGGCCTGGCCGAACGCACCGCGCGAGCCGTTGACGGAAGAGATGTTGATAATGCGTCCCCAGCCCAGGCCCGCCATGCGCTCGCACAGCGGCCGCGTCATGTTGAACACCGAGTCGAGGTTGGTACCGATCACGGCGTCCCAGTCCTCGCGCCGCATCTTGCGCAACTGCGCGTCCCGCGTGATGCCGGCATTGTTGATCAGCACCGACACCGGGCCAACCTCCGCCAGCACGCGCGTGGCGCATTGCTGGCAGGCGTCGAAGTCGGCCACATCGACGGGATATGTGGCAAATTCCCGCCCCGCCGTACGCTGCGCGGCCAGCCACGATGCCACATGATCGTTGTGGAGCGAATGGGTCACGGCCACACGAAAGCCATCGTCGTGCAGACGCGTCGCGATCGCTTCGCCCAAGCCCCCCATACCGCCCGTTACCAGCGCAATTCGTCCTGAACCCATGGTCGACCTCCTTCAGTGTGTGCGGCGCAAGCAGCGGGCGCGCCAGGGCCCGGGGCCTGGCACGGCATCATGGCCGGTCCAGCCGCAATGTCAGGCATACGCCGTCGGCGTCCACATGTGCATCAAAACCGGTCTGCCGCGCCAGCGCCAGCATGGCGCCGTTCTCGCGCAACGCCACGCCATGCAGTTCGCGCGTGCCGTGCGCGCGGCGATACGCCACCATCGCGTCGAGCATGATGGAGCCGAGTCCGTGGCCCTTGCAATCCGAGCGCACGCATACCGCGAATTCCGCGCACTGGTTGTCCGGATCGGCAATGGTGCGGCATTCGCCAAGCAGTTCGGCGGCGCGCCCGTCCTGGGCCGGCCGCTCGATCACGAAACACATTTCGCGCGCGTAGTCGATCTGGGTCATGCGCGCGAGCTGGCTGTGCGGCGGGTTGCGCATCATGCAAAAGTAGCGCGTGTGCATGTCCTCGGGCGTGAGCGCCGCGAGGAACGCGCGATAGGCTTCCTCGTCGTCGGGACGCACCGGTCGCAGCCACAGCGTCTCGCCCTGCCATGCCACGGACCGCACCAGTTCCGACGGATACGGCAGGATCGCCAGGCGGTCTTGCGCGTCCTGGCCGGCGCGGCGGATCACGATGCGCGCATCGAGCGCGATCGCGCCGCTGGCGGTCATCAGCAGCGGGTTGATATCGAGTTCGGCAATGCCATCGAGCTCGCACGCCATGCGCGAGACCGCCAGCAGCACACCTTCGAGCGCGGCCATGTCGACCGGCGGCACCTCGCGATAGCCGCCGAGCAGCCGCGCGATACGCGTGCGCGACACCAGTTCCGCGGCAAGCAGCCGGTTCAGCGGCGGCAGCGCGACGGCCCGATCGGCGATACGTTCCACCGCGGTGCCGCCCTGCCCGAACAGCACGACGGGGCCGAACACGGGATCGGTGGCAATGCCGACGATCAGCTCGAAGGCATGCGGGCCACCGGCCATCCGCTGCACCGTAAAGCCGTCGAGGCGCGCGTGTGGCATCTGCTGGCTCACGCGGGCGCGCATCGCCAGCGCGGCCTCACGCACCTGTTCCGCCGATGACAGACCCAGTACCACGCCGCCGACATCCGACTTGTGCGAGATGGCGCGCGAGGCAATCTTGAGGGCCACCGGAAAGCCGAGCGCCGCCGCCAGCACGGCGGCCTCCTGCGCGTCCCGCGCGATGCGGGTGGTGGCGACCGGTATGCCGTACGCCTCGAGAACGCGTGCCGCGGCATCGGCCGGCAGTTGCGTATGCCCCGCCGCCAGCGCGGACTCGATCAGCGCGACCGCCGTGGCGCGGTCGGCGGCCAGTTGCGGCGCGGCCGGCGGGGTCTGCATCAGCAGACGCCGGTTACGTGCCTGCGTTACCGTCTGCAGGAAGCCGCGCACCGCCTGCTCGGGCGTGTCGTAGGTGGGCACGCCGGCCTCGCGGCAGATGCGCCGGGCCGCCTGCACGGCATCGCCGCCCAGCCAGCTGCTGAAGACGGGACGCGGTCCGCGCGCCTGCGCGACGAGGGCCGGCGCGATCTCGCGGCTATCGACGATCGCCGTGGGCGCATGCAGCAACAGGATCGCATCGACCTCCGGCGCGGCCTGCAGGATGCGCAGCGTATCGACATAACGCGCGATCGGCGCATCGCCGATGATGTCCACCGGATTGGCGCGCGGCCAGGTGGCCGGCAGCACGGCATCGAGCTGCGCGATGGTCTGGGCGGACAGGGTGGCCAGCGTACCGCCCGCGCGTACGAGCGCGTCGGCGGCCATCACGCCTGCCCCGCCGCCATTGGTGACGATGGCCAGCCGTTCGCCCAGCGGCCGGCCCGCGCGCGCGAGCGTCTCCACCGCATCGAACAGTTCTTCGGTGGTATCCACACGCAGCATGCCGGCGCGGCGGATAACCGCGTCGTACACGTCGTCGGCGCCCGCCATGGCACCGGTATGCGACGCCGCGGCCTGCGCCGATGCGGGGGTACGCCCCGCCTTGACCACGATCACCGGCTTGTTGCGCGCCGCGGCGCGGGCCGCCGACATGAACTTGCGGCCGCCGCGAATTGCCTCCACGTACAGCAGGATGGCGCTGGTGGCGGCATCCGCGGCGAGGTAGTCGATGACGTCACCCACGTCGACGTCGGCACTGTCGCCGAGCGAGACGAAATGGGAAAAACCGATGCCGCGCGCATTGGCCCAGTCGAGCACCGCCGTCGCGAGCGCCCCCGATTGCGAAACGAACGCGAGCTTGCCGGCCTGCGCGCTGGCATGCGCAAAGCTTGCATTAAGTCCGATGCCGGGTACCAGCAGCCCCACGCAGTTGGGGCCGAGCACACGCAACAGCGCCGGCCGCGCCGCTTCCAGCATGGCCTGACGGGTGGCGGCGTCGAGCCCCGCGGTCAGCACGATGGCCGCCTTGCAGCCGGCGCTGGCGAGTTCCGCGATCAACCCGGGTACGGTGGACGGCGGCGTGCAGATGACGGCCAGCTCCGGCGCCATGGGCAAATCGCCCACGCGCGCATGGCATGGCAGCCCGTCGACCACCTCGTGGCGCGGGTTGACGGCATGGATCGCGCCGGCAAAGCCGCCTTGACGCAGGTTCCTCAGCACGGTGGTGCCGACCCGGCCGGGCCGCATGCTGGCGCCGATCACCGCGATGGACGCCGGATGGAAAAGATGCTCGAGGTTGCGGATGGTCATGGGCGGCAGGGGAGCGCACGTGAGCGCGGTGTCGACCTCGCAACTATAGAAAGATGAGGCTCGCGCTCATTGATCCAGCGCAACGCCTGCGGCGCGTGGACTGCCAGTATGGAAGCGCGGGACGGGCAGCCATGTTCCCCGCGTTTTCATACAGGAGATCACCATGAGCAATATTCGTCTGTACGATCCATTCTCGATCGAGCCGATCGGCGACATGTTCCAGGGCATGATGCGCGCCTTGCGTGGCAACGGCGACGCCGGCCTGGCCTTCAAGGTCGACGTGACCGAGTCCGACAAGGACTACACCGTGGTCGCCGAGATTCCGGGCGCCAAGAAGGAAGACATCCAGGTGTCGGTGGAACGCGGCACCGTCATGATCGCGGCCAAGGTGGAAAAGGCCAGCGAGGAGAAACAGGGCGAACGCGTGATCCGCCGCGAACGCTACAGTGGCAGCATGCAGCGTGCATTCACGCTCGATACCCCGATCGACGAAGCGCACGTGGACGCCAGCTACGAAAATGGCGTCCTGCGCCTGACGCTGCCCAAGAGCCAGGCGACGCCACAACGCAAGATCGAGATTCACTGACTCCGGCGACTCCATCCGTGCTCCGCGCGGCAAGACGGTGTCGCGCGGAGACGCGGGGGCGTATTACAGGTATCGCTTGCACGTGTGGGGTGCAGGTATGGGGTGCAGGTATGGAGTGCAGGTATGGGGGTGCACGTATCCTGAGCCCATCGATAAGCGTATCGATCGCTTCGGCCGGCAAATCGACAAGCGGTCAGATCGCGGCCAGCGCCTCGACGTCGAACAGCTCGACATGCTTGCCATCGACGCGCAGGAAGCCTTCGCGCTGAAAGCGCGAGAACGCGCGGCTGACGGTTTCCAGCTTGATGCCGAGGTAGTTGCCGATCTCGTCGCGGGTCATGCGCAGGGTGAAATTGCGCGGCGAGTAACCCCGCTGCTGCAGCCGCCGGGACAGGTTGACCAGGAAGGCGGCGACGCGCTGTTCCGAGTTCATGCCGGACAGCAACGCCATCTGGCGGGCCTCGCGCACGATCTCGGTGCTGAGCATGCGATGGAAATGTTGCTGCAGCGGCTTGAGGTCGCGGCAGAGCGCTTCCATCGGCGCGAACGGAATCACGCACACGGCGCTGTCTTCGAGCGCGATCGCATCGCAGTCGTATTCGCCGTTGCTGATGGCGCCCAGGCCAAGCGTTTCGCCAACCATGTAGAAGCCGGTGACATGCTCGCAGCCGCTGGCATCGCCGGTGACGGTCTTGATGCTGCCCGAACGCAACGCGTAGAGGCTCTGGAACGGATCGCCGGCGCGGAACAGCGCCTCGCCGCGATGAACCATGCGCCAGTGGCTGACCACGGTTTCCAGCCGGCCGATACTGTCGTCACCGAGGCACGACGCCATGCACAGGTGCCGCAGCGCACAGGCCGAGCAACGCGCCTGGTGCCGGCACGTGGCCGCTTCGCTTTCCGGCGCCCGCATCGGTACCACCTTCATCCGTGGGGCAGGCATCTGCCCCCGCACTTCCGCTTCCTGATACATTTGCCCACCCCTATTTATGAAGGACCAGGGCTACCTGGACCTCCGGCGCATCGCCGCATTGAGTATGGGTGGAGTATGGTGGCCGGACGCCAGGAGATAAATCAGCCGTCGCTGAGCCCGATGTCGGCGCAGCGCTGGAAATTGTCAGTAAAGCCTGACAGGCACACGGGAGTTTGTCGGCGCCCGTACATGCCTCGGAGGCCACTCGGAGGGCACCTCGCGGTCCCCCGCAGGTCGCCCGACGGCGCTGCCGGCGCTACATTGGGGCCAGGCGCCACCAGCCGCCCGGCCTCGCCGACCCTCACGCGCCGACCCTCACGCGCCGGCAATCCGCAGCACGGCGGCACCGGCCAGGCGGCCGGCCCGCAGGTCGTCGAGCGCCGTATTGGCGTCGGCCAGCGCATAGGGCGTGACATGGACCTGCAGCGGAATGGCCTCGGCCGCCCGCATCAGCTCGTGCCCGTCGGCGCGCGTCAGGTTGGCCACGGAAACCAGGCGGCGCTCTTCCCATAGCAGGCGATATGGAAAGGACGGGATATCGCTCATATGGATGCCGCCGCAGACCACGATACCGCCCTTCTCGACCGCGGCCAGCGCGCGCGGCACCAGCCCGCCGGCGGGCGCGAAGATGAGGGCCGCGTCGAGCCGGTCCGGCGCATCGTGATCGCTATCGCCGGCCCAGGCCGCGCCGACGGCACGCGCCAGCTGCTGCGCGCCGTCGTCGCCGGCGCGGGTGAAGGCGTAGACCGTGCGCCCCTGCGCCACCGCGATCTGCGTCACGAGGTGGGCGGCGGCGCCAAACCCATAGATACCGAGCCGCCGCGCCGCGCCCGCCATGCGCAGGGTGCGGAAGCCGATCAGGCCCGCGCACAGCAGCGGCGCGGCCTCCGTGTCGCCGTAGCGGTCGGGAATGCGGAAGCAATAGTCACTGTCGGCCACCACGTACTCGGCATAGCCGCCATCGCGCGTATAGCCGTGGAACGCCGGCGCATCGCACAGGTTCTCGCGACCATCGCGGCAAAAGCGGCATTGCCCGCAGGTATGCCCGAGCCACGGTACGCCGACGCGCTCGCCGACGCGCAACGACGTGACACCGGCGCCGAGCGCGTCGACCCGCCCGACGATCTCGTGGCCCGGTATCAAGGCCGGCTTGGGCGCTGGCAGTTCGCCGTCGACCACGTGCAGGTCGGTGCGGCACACGCCGCATGCGGAAACCGCAACGCGTACTTCGCCTGGCCCCGGTTGCGGGACCGGGCGCTCCTGCGCATGCAGATGCGGGTTGGCGCCATCGAACACCATCGCCCGCATCGTCGCCGCCACTGTTCTGCCCATTGTCCTGACCATTGCCTGCTCCCGCGGATGGAACCGGTCTGGTTATCCCACGTGGCCGCGGCCACCGTCAATCGCGGCGGGCACTCCGATCTCGCCACGGCTTGACGTGCCTCAACGAGCGGCGTGCCGGCCCGGCTAGATTGGACATGTTTCTTACCGACGGACCGACATGGACCTCGCCAGCATCCTCGTCTACCTGGACAGCAGTCGTCGCAGCCACCAGCATATTGCCGCGAGCGTGGTGCTTGCGAGTGCGTTCGACGCGCATGTGCACGCGCTGCATGCGGATCCGGCCACACCGCACGACGGCCCGTCGAGCGACGCCGAGGTTGTGCGGCGCGCCTTTCTCGGCGTCATCGAGGATGCCCCGGTCGAAGGCAGCTGGCATGCGACTCACGGCGATCCGGCGCAACGGCTGGTGCACGAGAGCCGCGCGGTGGACCTGCTGGTGCTCGGCCAGCACACCTTTCTGGGCAAGGAAGGCGACAATCTGGCGGCGCTGGGCTCGTGCATTCTGGCGGCCGGCCGGCCCGTACTGGTGATTCCCGCGCATGGCTGGATTCGCGAACGACCCGGTCGCGCGGTACTGGTGGCGTGGAACGGCAGCCGCGAATCGACGCGGGCGCTGCGCGACAGCCTGCCCCTGCTGCGCCGTGCCGGTTCGGTCCAACTGGTCCACTTCCGCGAGCACAGCGCGCGCAACCGGTATGCGGATCACCAACCGGCGCATCACGAGACCCATCCAACGACCCACTACGAGACGCATACCGAGGCGCACACCGAGGCGCACCGACCGGCGGGCCACGAGCGTGGCTTCGCTGACCCCGCGCCGGGCCCTGCGGACAACGGCACGCGCGTCACTCAGGGTACATCGGTGCAATACGCGCTCGCGTGGCTGGCGCGGCACGGCGTCACCGCACGTGCGCTGACCTGTGCGCTCGGCGCCGGTCAGGACGCCGGCGATGCCATCCTGTCGCATGCCTCGGACACCGGAGCGGACCTGATCGTCAGCGGTGCCTACGGTCATGGCCCGTGGCGGGAAGCCGTGTTCGGCGGCGTGACGCGCACGCTGCTGCGCGCGATGACGGTGCCGGTCCTGTTCTCTCACTAGCCGGAGCGGCCTGCAAGCATGGACTACAAATCGATCCTCGTGGAAATCGGCGCCGACGATGGCTGCCGCGACCGGTTGCGTGCCGCCGCCGTGCTCGCCTTCCGCTTTGGTGCCCACCTCACCGGCGTGACCACCACCGGCGTGCGCGTCGGCCATGTCCGCGGCGTGGAAGACGGTGCCCGGCGTGCCGTGCTCGTGCACGAGCAACTGCGCGCCCAGGCGTTTGGCCATGCCAACCTCATGCGCGACATCATGGCCGAAACCGGGCATGCCGTGAGCTGGTCGCACGAGATGGTGGAAGACGATCCGGCCCGCGCGCTGACACAGCTGGCGTGCTCGGCGGACCTGCTGTTGCTGGCGCGCCGGCCGCCATGGTCGGGCATGCCGCCGCTCGTGGCGGACCCCGCGGAAGCCGTGCTGCTGGACTGCGGGCGCCCCGTGATGGTGGTGCCCGCCAACGCCCCGCCGCTGCTCGGCGGGCACGTGCTGATTGCCTGGAACGACAGTCCGGAAGCCGCGCGTGCGGTAGCGGACGCGCTACCGCTGCTGGGCCACGCCGCCATGGTCACGGTGGTGTGCGCCAGCGACGCCGGTGGTGCCGGGCCGATCGTCAGATACCTGGCCAGCCACGGTATCGAAGCCACCGTGCGGCCGGTGCCCGGCGCCGAGTCCGAGCCGCGTATGCAAGCCGCACACGCCTGCCGTGCCGCCCATGCCGCCCACGCCGCGCATGCCCGGCATGCGGAGCCCGGCGAGGCCCTGCTGCGCACGGCGCGCGCGCTCTCGGCCGACATGATCGTGGCGGGATGCTATGGGCATTCGCGCATGCGCGAACTCGCGTTTGGTGGCGTATCGCGGACGCTGCTGCAGCGGGCGACGCTGCCACTGGTGATGTCGCACTGAGGTCGCACTGGGGTCGCACCGGGGTCGCACTGGGGTCGCACTGGGGTCGCACTGGGTCGCACTGGGTCGCACCACCGAGGTCGCACCCCGAGGTCGCACCCCGAGGTCGCACCCTGAAACCAGTCAGCAGTCAGTGGCAAACCTGGTCAGCGGAAAGCGGCTCAGTGACACAGCAGGGTCGCCGCCGGCATCTCCCGCAACAGCGTATCGGTCACGCCGCCCAGCACTTCCTCACGCACGTGGCCCTTGCCATATGCGCCGCAGACGATCAGGTCCACCCCCCTGCGCCGGGCGAAGTCCAGCAGCAGATGACCGATATCCGCCGACGGCTCGGTCAGCAGCTCGGTCAGCGAGGCATGGATGCCACGCCGCGCCAGCCAGCTCACTGCGTAGGCACCAGGCGAGCTATGCAGGTCGCGATGTCCATCGGACCGCACGCAGTGCACCACATCGACCGATTGCGCGCGCTCGAGCCAGGGCAGCGCGTCCAGGATCGCCCGCGCCGACTCGCGCGAGCCGTTCCAGCCGATCATCACGCGCGTGCCGATGTTGGGAGTGGGCACATCGGGCGGAATCACGAGCACGGGCCGCCCCACGCCGATGATGGTGGAGGCCACGAGGCGGCGCGCCTGCCGGAAGGTCATCCGGTCACCGGGCCCCGGCTCGCGCGGCTGCCCGACAATGACGAGGTCCGCCAGGCGGCCCTCGCATTGCAAGGCCTCCTCCGGGGTGCCTTCGCCGACGCGCCAGTCCACCGGAAAGGTGGCAGCCTCGGTCGCCGCGTCGAAGGACTGGCGCGACTGTTCGCAATCGTCTGCAAGGCTGGAGGCGAAGGACTGGTACTCACGCGTGCCGTCGGCATGCCGGAGCACCCAGCCGGACTCGTTTGTACTGATGGAGAGTAGCCCGATCAGGGACGAGTGGAAGCTTTCCGCCAGCGCCACGGCACGCGCCAGGCGCACGGCGGTGGCCGTCCCCGCATCCACATGAACGAGCATTGCAGCAAAACGCATACTGTCGACCCCCGCATCCGGATTTGTAGTCATGCCATGGACTGTAGTAGGCCGCCGGCGATCGGACTTGAGAGAAATCAACCATATCGAACACCGGCATAAGGGCGCGTCGGGGCAGACGTCAATGACCACGTCGGCGGCCACCTCTTGCGACCACCTCGGCGGCATGGACGGCGGCGGATGTCCCTGCCGATGGCGCCGGTTTGACACATGTCAAGCTACGACGCGGGCATGACTCTATGCTGATCTACAAGCGCGGCCGGGACCGTCCCGTCGATACGCGGTCATCCACTCAGAGGGAGCACATCATGTACGAACGGATTCTGGTAGCAATCGACGGCGGCCCGTCGTCCGCGCTTGCGATCGGGCAGGCGACGACGCTGGCAAAAGCCTGCAACGCCGAAGTGAAGGTACTGTTCGTGGTCGACGACAGCGATCTGTTCTTCGAATCGAGCTACATCAACCCGGACGACGTCATGCGCGAGCTGTCCAACGCGGGTAACACCGCGCTGGCGGCCGCCGCGCTGCGGCTGGAGAATGCCGGAGTGCGCTTTCTGACCGAACTGGCGGAGCGGCCGGTCTCGCCGGGGCAGATCTCGGCGACCATCGTCGAGCGCGCGGAACGCTGGCCCGCCGACCTCATCGTGATGGGCACGCACGGCCGGCGCGGCTTCCGCCGCATGGTCATGGGCAGCGTATCGGAAGGCGTGGTGGCCAAGACCAACAAGCCGGTGCTGCTGATCCGCGGCGAGCCGTCGCCCACCGCGGGCTGACGCGCCTTTACAGCCCTTCCTCGTCGTTGAAGAGCTTGGCCTCGATGGCGTAGCGCACCAGGGCGGCGTCGCTACGCAACTGGAGCTTTTCCAGCAGGCGCATCTTGTAGGTACTCACGGTCTTGGCGCTGACGCATAGCGCCGCTGCGATTTCGGTCAACGACTCGCCCGCGACGATGCGCCGGAACACTTCCAGTTCGCGGTCAGACAGGCTTGCGTGCGGGGCATCGCCGGGCTGGGCCTGCAAACCCAGTGCAAGCTTTTCCGCCAGCGCGGGGCTGACGTAGGTACCCCCGGCCGCGACTTTCCGCAGCGCCTCGACCAGTTCCGTACCGGCGCTCTCCTTGGTCAGGTAGCCCGCGGCCCCGGCCCGGAAGGCGCGCACGATGTACTGTTCCTCGGCGTGCATGGTCAGGACCAGCACGCGCAGCGACTGGTGTTCTCCACGCAGCAGCCGGATCAGTTCCAGGCCATTGCGTCCGGGCATCGACAGATCGAGCAGGATGACATGGGCGGGGTGCTCGCGCGCCATCTGCGGCACCTCGGCACCGTTGGACGCCTCGCCCACCACCTCGAATCCCGAGGCGCGCTCCAGGATATGCCGCAAACCATTACGCATGACCGCGTGATCGTCGGCAATCAATACCCGAATCATGCGTGCGACTCCTTCTTGCCATAGTGATCGGGAAAACGGACCGACAACTCGAATCCATCTCCCGGTGCATGCCGTACCGCGACCGTGCCGCTGAGCAGCCGTACCCGCTCGCGGACACCGAGCAGGCCAAACGAGCGGCGTTCGGACGGGCGCGGCTGCCCGTCCCAGCCACGGCCGTCGTCGCGGACCGAGAGCAGGTATTCGTCGCCCGCCCGTGTCAGTGCAACCCAGGCGCGGCCCGCGCCGGCGTGCTGCACGACGTTGTTGAGCGCCTCCTGGACGATGCGGAACACCGCCGTTGCGGCCTGCTCGCTCACCTCGATATCGTCCGGCGCACTCGCCGTCACCGTAATCGCATAGCGCTGGCTGAAGTCCTTGGCCAGCCAGTCCAGCGCCGCGGCGAGGCCCAGTTCGTCGAGCAGTGCCGGCCGCAGGTCGGCGGCAATGCGGCGTACCGAGCCAACCGTGGCATCGATCACGCCGTGCATGGCGGTCACCTGGTCGAGAATGCGGTCCTGCAGGCCGACGTCGCGCAGGTCTGCCTCGAGCATGACGAGGTCCATCTTGAGCGCGCTGAGCCGCTGGCCGAGGTCGTCATGGAGTTCGCGCGCGATGCGGCGCTTTTCTTCCTCGCGCCCTGCCAGGATGCTGTCCGACAACTGCTGGAGTTCTTCCCGCGAGCGGCGCAAGGCCGCTTCCGCCTGGACGCGCTCGGTGGTATCGCGCAGCATGACCGTAAACAGCTTGCGTCCGCCGTCCAGCGTCTGCGAAATGGAGGCTTCGATCGGAAACTCGGTACCGTCCTGACGGAGCGCATACAGCGTGCGCTGCTGTCCCATCTGGCGATCCGACACCCCGGTCACGCCAAAACGGGCCACGTGCGTGGCATGGGCGGCGCGGAACCGTTGCGGGATGAAATCGCCCAGCGGGCGGCCGATCGCCAGTTCGGCGGAGCAGCCGAACAGGCGCTCGGCCATCGGATTGAAGAGCACGATGCGCTGCTCCTCGTCCACGGAAATAATGGCTTCCATCGCCGACCGGATAATGCCGGCCAGCCGGACCTCGCTCTGCGCCAACGATCGGGCGTCGTTTCGCTCTGGCGGGATGGCGCCAGTGAGGACATCCGCGGTCATCGCATGGCTCCCAGGTCATACTTCATGTTCGTAGAATTGTGATGTTTTGCCATGTCTCAGATGTTGTCAATTGTAATATCGTCGGGTGTCATCCTTCCCTGACAGCCGCCGGCTTGTCCCTGACATCGTTTCGCAGCCGCCCCGGACATCTATCGCGCGGCAAATCCGGGACACTGGCGGGTATGGCATCCCGTTCCTCCGACTTACCGCTCGCCATCGTTGCCGGCGACCTGGTGCTGATCCAGGCAAGATTGATACGTGTGTTGACACCGTACGTTCGAGTGCTGGCTGGCGCCCACGATACGGCGGCCTATTTGCCGCCCTACATGGATATGCCGGCCGATGTGCGGCCCCATATGGCGCCCCATATGGCGCCCCATATGGCACCCCGTATGGCACCCCGTATGGCACCCTATACCGCGCCCCGGACGCCCCCCACCGTGCCGCTTGCGGTCGACTTTATCTTTCTGGTCATCCGCAGCGGCGCGGCCGATGGCGTACAGCGTGTCCGCGCGGTCGCCGCCTCGAAGGCCAGCGCCGTGCTGGTGGTGGTCATGGCCCATACCGACGAATCGCTGCGCCGCACCTTTCGCAATGCCGGCGCCGATCATTGCTTCGATGCGGCCTTCGAATTCAATGACCTGTATGCGGCATTGCCAGCCCTGATGGGGCGCAGAGCGGCGCCACCCGACGGGGTCGCGGGCTAGGCGCCGCAGCGCGCGGCATTTTCGGAAAGGTCTCATTTTCCAGCTGCGCCGGACGGGCCAGAATGGGGCGTCGCCAATGCTTTTCGGTCCTGTCGCCATGTCCTCTTCTTCCCGGCCATCCCCTTCCCGGCCATCCCCTTCCCGGCCATCCCCTTCCCGGCAATCCCCTTCCCGGCAATCCCCTTCCCGGCCAGCCCCTTCCCGGCGATCCCCTTCCCGGCCATCGCCCTTCCAGCAATCCCCCTCCCCGGAGTCCTCTCCTTCGCCCCTTCCCTCGCCCCCCTCACCGTCCCCCTCACCGTCCCCTTCTCCGTCCTCCTCACCGTCCCCTTCTCCGTCCCCACCCAAGGCGCGGACTGGCCGCGGGCCCAGAAAGCCTACCGCCGCCGCGCGCCTGGTCGCGCTGTACGAGGACACGTTCAACGACCTGCTCAACCTCGGCACCGGTTGCCGGGCGCTGCTGGCCGACCCGGCCCACCGCGACGATGCCGACGGTACACGCGCCCGACTGCAGCAGATCGTTGAAAAGCTGGACCGCGCGGCAGAAGTGCTTCAGCGCTGAGCGCGCCGGTCCGCGCGCCGCCGGCGACGCGGCCGGTCCGGGCACCCAGGCCGCGCGGCCGCTGGTGCACCGAGGCGGCGCGGCCAGACCGCCGGTCCCGCCCGCGCCTCGCGCAGATCCGTGCGCCTGGCGTCCGGGCCCGGCTCGCTGGCCGTGTCCTGAATCTCCGACTTCGACCATTTACGCCATCCAGCGGGCGAACACCGCCAAAGCTGGCGCCATCGCGGACAACGCCGTGCAACCGGTCCGGCGGCTGCTCTATGCTGCCCATTCGAACAGTGCAACCGGGGAGATTCCATGCGAATCGCGAAGATACCGACGACGGTGGTAACGGGCTTTCTCGGCGCCGGCAAGACCACGCTCGTCAATCATCTGCTCAGGCACGCCGATGCCGGCGCGATCGGCATCATCGTCAACGAATTCGGCGAGGTCGGCATCGACGGCGGACTGATCGTCGCCAACGAGGAAGCGGTGGTCGAGATCAACAACGGCTGCGTCTGCTGCACGGTACGCGGCGATCTGGTTGCCAGCGCGGAAGCATTGCTGAACCGGCCGGGATGGACACCGGAGCGGTTGATCGTGGAAACCTCCGGGCTGGCCGACCCCGCGCCGGTACTGCAGACCTTCCTGGCGGATCCCACCATACGCGAACGCTTTGCGCTGGAGTCCGTGGTGACGGTGGTCGACGCGCATCATTTCGCCGAGCAGGTCGAGGACGACATCGCGCGCGAGCAGGTCGTGTTTGCCGATCGCATCGTCATCAACAAGGCGGATCTGGTCGACGCGGGCACGCTCGCGGCGCTCGACCGGCATGTCCATGCGCTGAACCCGGCGGCGGCGGTCGAGCGGGCCCGCCATGCGGAAGTTCCGGCCGAACGCCTGCTTGGCACGCGCAGCTTTTCCCTCGACCACCTGCTCGCCCTCGAGCCGGACCTGCTCGACGACGGCGCCCACGACCACGTGCATGACCGTTCGATCGACTCGTGCGCGTTCGTGGTGCCGGGCGACCTCGACCCGGCACGCTTCCAGCGCTGGGCCAACCAGCTCGTGCAGGCGCAAGGCCGCGACCTGATGCGCACCAAGGGCATCCTCAGCATCCGCGGCGAAGCGCGCCGCCTGCATTTCCACAGCGTGCACATGCTGATGGACACCGCCTTCGGCAAGCCATGGCAGGCCCAGGGCCCGCGCGAGACACGCTTCGTGGCGATCGGCCGCCATCTCGATCCCGCAGCCCTGCGCGCCGGGCTGGCGAGCTGCGTGGCCTGACGAATCCCGCCGCGGGCCAGGGCGGCTCGCCAATGTCGGACCATCCATCGCGGATTACCAATAAACGGGCGGCATGCACGCTCGCTTGTCGAGGAAGGAGAAGCCATGAGATTGCAACACCATCTGGGCGGACTGGAGAACCTCGGTCCCGTCAATGTCGAACCTCGCGTGTTCGTGGCGCCGTGGGAGCGGCGCATCTTCGGCATCCACACGGTCATGATGGCCGAGAGCGACCATCTGGCGGACGCCGTGCCCAGGTATCCGGTCAAGGAACTGCCGACGACGTTCCGCAATACGTGGACCTGGGCATCGCTGCGGACCGGTGCCGAAGGCATGCAGCCCTTCGCATACTTCAAGTACCGGTATTACGAGAAATGGCTGATGGGGATTGCACAGTTCTTTGTGGACCAGGGCTATATCACCGCCGCCGAGCTGGACACACGCACCGCGTTCTATGCCGCGCAGCCGGATGCGCCGTTGCCCGAGCGCCCCAATCCCGCCGTCCGGCAGCAGGTGCAGGCCTATCTGGCGCACGGCGATTCGCCCCATCACGCACGGCCGGGTCCGGCACGCTTCGCGGCCGGCCAGCGGGTGCGCGTGGCCGATCCCGCCGCGGTCGACCATACCCGCCTGCCGGGCTACCTGCGCAACAAGGCGGGCGTCATCGACGTGGTCTACCCCGGCGCCTACGCCTACTTCGTCTCGACCGGTGCCGACGGTATCGGCACGCCGATGCCCGTCTATCGCGTCGCCTTCCCCGCCGAGGCGATCTGGGGAACCGCCAAAAGCGAACCCGACACGATCGTCTACGCCGACCTCTTCGAGGCCTACCTGTGCGACAGCACGAACCAGTGAGATCTCCCATGAGCCAGCTCTTCCAATACCCCGATGACGAGGAACGCGAAGCCGCCAGCGCCGCCAAGGTGCGGGCCCTGGAGGCACTGCTGATCGAGAAAGGCGTGATCGGCAGCGATTCGGTCGATAGCGTGCTTGCCCACTTCGAGACCGTGGCCGGGCCGTTCAACGGCGCGCAGATCGTTGCGCGCGCCTGGGTCGACCCTGCCTTCAAGGCGCGCCTGCTTGCCGATACGCCGGCGGCGATCGCGGAACTGGACCTGCCGGCCGGCATGGCCGGGGCCGAAGGCGAGCATATGGCCGCGGTCGCCAACGCGCCCGGCGTGCACAACCTCGTCATCTGCACCTTGTGCTCGTGCTATCCGTGGCCGGTGCTCGGCCTGCCGCCCTACTGGTACAAGGATCCGGTCTTCCGCGCGCGGGGTGTGCGCGAACCGCGCGCCGTGCTGCGCGAGTTCGGCGTCGAGGTGCCGGCGCAGACCCGGGTCCAGGTGTGGGACAGCAGCGCGCAGATCCGCTGGTTCGTGATACCCGAGCGGCCCGCCGGCACGGCGCACCTCGACGAGGCGCAGCTGGCGGCGCTGGTCACGCCCGAAGCGATGATGGGGGTCGCGCTGGTCGCGCCGCCAGTCGCGGCACCAGCGGCTTCAGCGGCGGCGTCCATGTCATCCACGTAAGCCACGCAGGGGCGCGTCATGTTTACACGCTTCGAGGAGTACGCCGCCGCATCGATGCTCGGCGATACCGATTCGCCGCCACGGCTCGACGGCAAGCTGCTGTTTGCCAACCGCTGGGAGCGCGACGTGTTTGGCCTGGCATTGTCGTTGTCGAAGGCGGGCTGCTTCGAGTGGGAAGACTTCCGCCAGGCGCTGATCGGTGCCATTGGAAGGTGGGAAGCGCAGGCGGCCGTCGCGGGCGCAGCAGCATGCGCGGACCAGCCGCGCTGGGACTACTACGAGCGCTTTCTCGAAGCCCTGCTGGAGGTGGTCGCCGCCAGCCAGACGCTGACGTCCGACGAGTTGAGGTCGGTTCTGCGCACGCGGCGGTCGGCGCCAGCGGACGCCTAGCGCCGGCACGCTGCGGTTATGCTACGCGTCTGTCGCCGGTGCCGCCGCGGCCATGCCGGGGCGGCGGTCCGCGGCACCCGGCTGTGGTCGCCGGGCCGTACGGGGGCGGCGGCGAGGCGGGCCATATGTGCGGTCATATGTGCGGTCATATGTGCGGTCATATGTGCGGTCATATGTGCGGCCACATGGTCGACCCCACGCTCGACCCCATGCTCGGCCGCGTGTGCGGCGACGGCATCGGTCAACTACCACTTTCTGAAACGAGTATGCGCCTATCCGCGCCAGATTCCGCTTCTACCCCTGCCCTCGCCGCCGGCCGGCGCGCCCTGATCGCACGAATCTTCGACGACGTCGACGCCGACGTACGCCAGAAGACCACCGCGCTATTCGTCCTGGTGATGGTGGCCAATGCCGGCGCCTGGCTGTGGGCGTGGACCATGTTTCGTGATGCGCCGTCGCTGCTGGCCTCGGCCCTGCTGGCCTATACCCTTGGTCTGCGCCATGCGGTGGACGCCGACCATATCGCCGCCATCGACAATGTCACGCGCAAGCTCATGCAGGAGGGGCGCCGGCCGATCTCGGTCGGGTTCTTCTTCTCGCTCGGCCATTCGACGGTGGTGGTATGGATGTCGCTCGGCATCGCCCTGGCGGTTTCCGCGCTGCAATCGCGCGTGATGGCATGGAAGGAGGTCGGCAGCCTGATCAGCACGAGCGTATCGGTGCTGTTCCTGCTGGGCCTGGCGTGGCTCAACTTCCGCATCTTCCTCTCCGCGTGGCGGCAATTCCGTGCCGCCCGGCGCACGGCGCCGCAGGTGCCGGACAGGCCCGACGGGCCCGCCCCGTCAGCCATGGTTGCCGGCGGCCTGATGACGCGGCTGCTGGCGCCGCTGCTACGCCTGACGCGGCGCAGCTGGCACCTGTATCCGGTGGGCCTGCTGTTCGGCCTCGGTTTCGACACCGCGACGGAAGTGGCGCTGTTCGGCATGTCCGCCGCGGAAACCACGCGCGGCGTGCCGTTCTGGGCGGTCATGGTGTTCCCCGCGCTGTTCGCGGCCGGCATGTCGCTGGTCGATACGGTCGACGGCTTCCTGATGATTCGCGCCTACGGCTGGGCGTTCCAGGACCCCGCGCGCAAGCTCTGGTACAACATGCTGATCACATCGGTGTCGGTGATCGTTGCAGTCGCGATCGCCGGCATCGAGTCCGCCGGCCTGCTGGCGGACAAGCTCGACATGCATGGCGGACTGTGGGATGCGATCGGCTCGCTGAACGCGCGGCTCGGCACCCTCGGTTACGGCATCGTGGGCGTGTTTGCCGTCGGCTGGGGCGCCTCGGTGGTGATCTATCGCATGCGCCAGAAGCGCATTGTCCAGCCGGAAACCGGCACCCCCTGACGATGAAGCAGATCAAGATCGGCATGATCGTATTCCCCGGATTCCAGTTGCTGGATATCGCGGGACCGCGCGACGCCTTTTCGGAGGTGGCCGTACTGAGCGGCGGCGCGCAGCAGTACGAGATCCTCACGGTCGGCACCACGCGCGGCAGCGTCCAGTCGTCGAGCGGGTTGACGGTGGTACCCGATCGCACCATCTTCGACCCATGCCCCGACTTCGATACGGTCATCGTGCCGGGCGGGCCGGGCATCTTCCAGGCCTACGACGATCCCGCCCTGTCGTCGTGGCTGCGTACGCACCACCGGCAAGCGCGACGCATTGCCGCCATCTGCAACGGCGTCTTCGCGCTGGGCGCGGCCGGCCTGATCGACCGCCGCACCGTCACCACGCACTGGATGGATGTGCCGCGGCTGGCCGAGACCTTTCCGTGCACGCGCATCGAGCCGGATTTCATCTACGCGAAGGACGGCAAGATCTACACCACCGCGGGCGTTACCGCCGGCATCGATCTTGCGCTGGTGCTGATCGAGGAGGACTTCGGCCGGCAGCGCGCGCTCGACGTTGCCAAGTACCTGGTGGTGTACCTGCGCCGCGCCGGTGGCCAGTCGCAGTTCAGCCCCCTGCTGGAATCGCTGGCGTTGCCGGAATCGCAGTCGGCCAGGATCCAGCAGCACCTGCTCGACAATATTCATCTGCCGCATTCGGTCGCCACGCTGGCCGCGCGCGTCAACATGAGCCCGCGCAATCTTACGCGGGTCTTCACGCGTGACTGCGGCATCGGCCCGATGGCGTTCCTCACCCACGCACGTCTCGACGCCGCGCGCCGCTTGCTGGAAACCACCGATATGCCGATCCGCGAAGTGGCGCGCCGTTGCGGCTTCGAGAGCGTGGACGCCATGCGGCGAGTGTTTCAGAAGCGCCTCCAGATCCATCCCGCGGAATATCGCGACCGCTTCCTGTCGATCAATTCGCTTGGCACGCGCAAGCGGGCCTAGCGGGAAGGGGCCGGCACGGTGGGCGCCGCGGCCAGCCTCCTCAGCCGGCCTCCTCAGCCGGCCTCCTCCGCCGGACGCCGCACGCCGCCGCACGCCGCCGCGCTTCGGTCGGTCACGCTTCAGTCGGTCACGCTTCAGTCGGTCACACTTCGGTCGCTCACACTTCGGTCGCTCACACTTCGGTCGCTCACACTTCCGCCGGCCGCAATAAAGCGCAGCACGCCGGCCTGGCGCGCCGTGCCGCCGGTGTCGTTCGGATGATGGATGCCATCCGCGACCGGCACCTCGGCAAAATCGAACGGACTGACGCCGTCGAGGCAGGCCACGTTCACGCCGTACAGGTTGGGGTCCGAGCGCCGGCGCAAATGGGTGGCGATACCGCAGCGCGAGCAGAAGAAGTGCTGCGCCGCGCCGGTATGGAAGCGGTAGCAGGACAGCAGTGCCTCGCCCTGCAGGATCTCGATACCGCCCGCTTCCACTGCGACCACCACGGCACCGCGCATACGGCAGTAGGAGCAGTTGCAACGGCGGATCGAGCGAAAGCCATCGCGCAGAGTCACCGCAAAGCGCACCGCGCCGCAATGGCACTGGCCGTTCCAATGCGTCTTGTCTTCCAGGGTCCGGTCTTCCATCATCATGCGATGTCTCCTCGTTGCATCCAGCCTGCCATGGCGGCGGTGTGACCCGCGGCACCCGCGCCGCTCACCAGCCCAGGCACACCGCGCCGGCCACGACCACCATGCAGGCGATCCAGCGCGCTACGCTGACCCGCTCGCGCAGGCAGACCCGGCCAATCAGCACCGCGAACACCACGCTGGTCTCGCGCAGGGCCGACACCGCGCCCATCGCCCCCGACGCCAGCGCCCAGATCACGATGCCGTACGCGGCAATCGAGACCAGCCCGCCGACCAGCGAGACGCCAATCGACAGGGGTGCGGTCCGCACCGGCAGCCACAGCGCCGGCAAGCCGCGCCGCGCCACAAACAGGACCGGCATCAGCCAGTAGAACAGGAACATCGACGCGGTATAGGCCAGCGACTGTCCGCCCGACAAGCGCACGCCGATGCCGTCGATCACGGTGTAGAGCGCAATGGTCGCGCCGGTCGTCAGCGCCGCGAACGCGCCGGCGCGCGACACCTGCCGCCCCTGCAGCGCGATGGCGAGAATGCCCGCCGATACCAGCACCACGCCGAGTGCGCGCAACGGCCCGATCGCCTCGTGCGCGAACAGTGCGGCCCCCAGCGTCACGAGCAGCGGCGACGACCCGCGCGCGATCGGATAGGCCAGCGCCAGGTCATTGCGCCGATACGACTGCACCAGGCTCACGTTGTAGGCGATATGGACGAGCCCGGACGCCACGATATAGGGCCATGACGCGCGGGCCGGCAGCGGGCCGGCCACGACCACCAGCGTGGCCACGGCCGCGATGGCGATGCTCATCCATGTCATCGAGAGAAAGCGGTCGCGATGGCCGTGCAGCATCGCGTTCCAGCCCGCATGGAGCAACGCCGCCAGCAGCACGGCGAATAGCGCAAGACGAACCAGACCGCCGGTGTCACTGAACATTGAGGGCGCTGCGCGCGGAAAAGGCCGATAAATGAACTAACGGCGAGGATATCTAACTTGTAGCGGCGGGACAAACCAGATAAATTGCCGCTTTTACGTTAGAAAATCTAACCCACGTGAAACGAGCGTTACCCCCGCTCAACGCCTTGCGCGCGTTCGAGGCTGCCGGCCGGCTCGGCAGCTTCAAGGACGCTGCCGCCGCATTGCACGTCACGCATGGCGCCGTGAGCCAGCAGGTGCGTCTGCTGGAGGCGTGGCTGGGCGCCGCGCTGTTCGAACGGCATCACCGGCGCGTTACCCTCACGCCAGCGGCCAGGGCCTATCTGCAGGAAATCGGGCCGCTGTTCGAGCAGCTGGCGCAAGCCACGGCGCGCTATGGTGTGCCGGCGCCGGTCTCGCGCACCTTGTCCGTCAATGCACCGGCAACCTTTACCTTGCGCTGGCTGGTACCGCGGCTGGCGAACTTCCGGGCCGCGCATCCCGATATCGAGGTCACGGTCGACACCTCGAACGAGCCGCTGGACAGCCTGAAAGACGACTACGACGTGATCATCCGCGGCGGACCCGATACGTTCTACGGCTTCACGATGCGGCCGTTCCTGTCGGAGGAGCGCTTGCCGGTGTGCAGTCCCGCGCTGTTGCAACGCCTGCCGCTGCGCGCGCCGGGCGATTTGCGCCAGCACACGCTGCTGCATACCTCGAGCCTGCCGCGGCTGTGGCCCGACTGGCTGGCCAGCGCGCAAGTACCGGAACTCAGACCGGCTGCCACCCTGACCTTCGACCACTTCTACCTGACGCTGCAGGCCGCGATCGATGGCATCGGCATCGCCATGGGCCCGACCGCCCTGGTGGCCGACGATCTCGCCGGCGGGCGGCTCGTCACGCCGTTCGCGGCGCCCCGCCTGCCCTCGCGCAGTTACTGCAGCTATGTGGCGGACGGCGGCGCCAGCCATGAACTGGTGGCATTGTTCCGCGCATGGCTGGAAAGCGAAGGGGGTGTCCGTAGTGCCGTGCTAGCATCGACGCATCCGTCGATTGCCCGACCGCACCCATGACCACGCTCTACGCAACGCTGGGCGTACCGCCCGATGCCACGCTGGACGAGATCAAGCTCGCCTACCGCCGCGCCGCCATGAAATGGCATCCGGACCGCAACCCTGGCCGCGAAGCCGAGGCCCATGCGGCCTTCCAGCAGCTTCGCGATGCCTACGCGATTCTTTCGGACCCGGCGCAACGCCAGGTCTACGACGAGGTCTTCGAGCGCGAGATGCGACGCTGGGAGGCCGAGCACGCCGCACAGGAAGCGGAAGCACGCGAGGCCCAGGAAGCCGCGCGGCGCGAGGCGCAGGCGCACTACGAGCAGATGGTGGCCATCGCCATGCGTTTTGCCGACGAGGGCCATGGCCGCGACGTGCTGTTCGGCGTGCTGCTTGGCAAGGCATGCGAGCCGGCCCTCGCCGGGCGCATCGCGGACAGCGTCCGCGCCCTGCACGAATCGCGCAGGGCGATGGCCGAACCGGACGCCGATACCGCATCGCCCCCGGCTGCCACGGCCGGCGGCGACGGGGACGGCGGGCGCGCCGCCAGACCCGCCAACGCGTTCGAGACGTTCTGGCACGGTCTGTTCGGCTTCCGTTAGCCAGCCTCGCCGGAGCGGGCGCTGCGCAGCCACTCGCGCGCCGCATCGAGGGTCGAGAGGCCCTCCTTGCGGACCCGGTGGTCCAGCATGGTCACCGTGGCGTTGCCCAGCGACAGCGCCTGCAATATCGCGAGCGTGTCGGGGCGGATCAGCGGCATCGCATCGCGCCGCACGATCAGCGTGGCATCGTCCATGCCGCCGAGCAAACCCTTGGGTTCTTCCAACGCGCGAATCCGGTAGCGATGGTGCAGGTACTGCGGATGCCAGAGCGGTACGACCACCCAGCGGCCTGCCGCCACGGCGCGCTCGTAGCCATCGAAGCAGTCCGCTTCACTGCCGGTCTCGAAGTGATAGCCCGCGCGATCGAGGCCGTACTCGCGCACCATGGCGGCCGAGAAGCGGCTGATGCCGGCACCCGGGTTGATGCCCTGGATGCGGCGTTCCATGCGCGCCAGCACCGCGTCGGCAAGCAGGTCCGAGACCGTGCGTACGGCATCCTCCGGCACATAGTCCGGCACGCCCCAGATGCAGTACGGGCGGTAGAGCACGCCGAGCCGCTGCGTGATCGCTTCATGCGGCGCGAGATAGCGCGCATGACTCGCCGGCAGCCATGCCGAGGCCAGCAGGTCCACTTCGCCGCGCCCCAGCAGTTCGAACATGGCCTCGTGCGGCGCGGTGCGCAGGGTGACGGCGTGGCCGTCGCGCTCGAGAATGGCTTGCACCACGCCGGCGCTGGCGGCGTGAAAGGAAAGATCGATATAGCCCAGGCGGATGGGGCGGGACATGGCAACGGCTCCTGAGGAGTTGGGATCGGGGCCATGTTGGCGCCAACCCCACGTGCCGGAAAGCGCCGCCGCCGATAAACACTTTCCGCCAAACGCCGAAAATCGCCGTGTCACCGTGCCGGACGTGGGCCGGCAACAGGATGGAGGCGTCCGTCCGCATGCGCGATGCACGGCGACGCGCCGCGCCGTCGGCGAGCGCGGGCCGACGAAATATCAAGGGATTGAAAATCGGGGGCGGGGCGGTTGCGGGATGCGTCCCGACCCTAGAATGGTTGCAATGACCGATGCAACTTTCTCCCGCACGATCGTGCCGACCCCGTCCTCCCTGTCCTCCCTGTCCTCCCTGGCGTTGGTGTCGCCCCTGCCGCCCGCGCGCCCTCACACCGCCGCGGCAGCGTCGGTCGCCGGGTCCGTGGATCGGCTTGCCGCTTCGGTGGCGCGGCTTGAACTGCTTCATTCGGTGCGCAGCACCACGCGCGAAGCCGAGAAGCGCGCGCGCATGATGAGCCGGTCGGGAAGCGGGTCGTTCCAGCGATGCCTGGCCCGCATCTACGATCGCTGGATCGACACCTTTGCCCATCGCGAGCGCGTCATTGCCATTGCGAGCGCGGTCGAGGCGGGCGTCCTGACCGACGATCATGTGCGCATCGGCGCCGAGACCCTGGCCAGTGTCCATGATCGTCGTCTGCACGACCTCTACTGGGCCACGGTACGGCGCTGGCGCCAGTCGCGGCGCACGCGCGCGCATCCCTGATGCCTGTCACCCCGCGAACATCGGCTCCGGCATGCCTTTCACACCGAGTCCGCGGATCGCGAACAGCGCGCCCGCCAGCGGTTCGCGTGCCCGGTCGCGCGCCTCCAGGAACACTGTGCCTGACGTCACGTACATGACGTCGAGATCCGCGCCACCGAACGCGCACATGGTGGGATGCGTGACCGGTACCGGAATGAAGCGGTCGAGCCGGCCCACGGGATCGAAGCGGCCAATGGCGCCGCCGCCGATCAGCGCGCCCCAGTAGTAGCCCTCGGCATCGAAGGTTGCGCCATCCACGCGCCAGGGCAGGTACGAGGTATCGAGAAAGCGCGTTTTCTCGCGGATTTCGCCGCTGTCCATGTCGAGCTGGTAGCGCCACATGACGTCGCCGCGGCTGTCGCCGAAGATCATGGTCTCGTCGTCCGGGCTGAACGCCATGCCGTTGGCGACGATAAAGCCGGTATCCATGGTGCGGCAGGCGAGATCGGCGTCGAGCCGGAACAGGCTGCCACCGGGGTGCTCGTTGCCGGGATCGCGCGAACCGCACCAGTAGCGGCCACGCCGGTCGCAGCGGCCATCGTTGAGCCGGTTGTCCGGCCGCTCGGGCTCGGGATCGACGATCAACGCGTGCTGGCCAGCGTCCAGGTCGAGCCGGTGAAAGCCCGTCTGCAGCGCGGCGACGATGCCGCCGTCGCGTGCAAACACGAACGAGCCGATATTGGCCGGCATCCTCCACGTGGTGACCGCACCGTCGGCCTCCAGACGATTGAGCGAGGGCGCGCGCGTATCGACCCAGTACAGGCGCTGTTCCACCGGATGCCAGACCGGCGTCTCGCCCACGATGTTGCCGCACCTGGCGACCACCTCGATCTCGTGGTGATGCTTCTTCATCGCGGCTTACTCCGGTTTGATGTCCATCTTCTTCGCCTGCGCGATCTGCGCGGCAAACGAGTCCATCGCCAGCCTGGTGAACGCGGTCTGGTCGCGGTACGTGATCTGCTGCTGCAGCACACCCATCTGTGCGCGGAACGACTCGGACTTGATGGTCTTGTCGCACAGCTCGCCCAGGCGCGTCTGCACCTCCCTGCTCACGCCCTTGGGCACGAACACGCCGACCTGCGCCGGGTCCAGCGACGGCAGGCCCGCCTCCTTGAGCGTGGGCGCATCGACGCCGGCGACGCGCTCGTCCGACACCACGCCGAGAATGCGTATCGGCTTGCCCCGGCCGCCGTTGAGCGTGCCGATGGCAAAGTCGAGCCGCTTGGCCATCAGTTCCGGATAGATCGGCGCCTCGCCCTTGTACGGTACTTCCACCGCCTGCAGTTGCAGCGTATCGAGCAGGTTGCGGCCAACCATATTGCCGAGGCTGTTCGGGCCGAAATGGCCATAGCTGAGCTTGCCTGGCCTCGCCTTGATGTCGGACATCAGCTGCTGGATGGTCCGGTACGGCGAGTCCGCCGGCACCATGACCGTAAATACGTTGTCGTAGACCTTGCAGATGTACTGAAAGTCGTTGGCCGAATAGCCCGGATTGCGCATGGTGTAGCTGACCGCGGCAATCGGCGTGATCGGGCCGAAGCCGATCGTATAGCCGTCCGGACGGGCCCGCGCGACCTGCTGCGCGCCGATCATGCCCGAGGCTCCGTCACGGTTCATCACGACGAAGCTGCCGCCCGAAACCTCCGAGATCGAGCGGGCGAACGCGCGCGCGGTGGCATCGATGATGCCGCCCGCCGCCCAGCCGACCAGGACCTGCACGGGCTGCTCGGGATAGGTCTGCGCGCGCACGGGTTGCGTTGCGAGGGCGCCCGCGAGCGCGGCGCATGCGAACACGGGAAAGCAGGATTTGAAGCGGTTCTTGGTATGCACTATGGTCTCCTCCGTTGCTGATTCGAACAGGAATACGACTGCGAAACGACGACAACGCCACTGCCAGACGACGGCTCAGATTCCGCTGTTGCCGACGGTCAGCCCGCCGCACACATACAGCACCTGGCCGGTAATGAACGAGGCCTGCTCCGAGGCAAAAAAGCCCACCGCGTGCGCCACGTCACGCGGCTCGCCGATGCGCTTGACCGGAATGCCGGCGACGATCGCACGCGTGGCGGGACTGTCGGGCGGATTCGAGCGCGCGAACAGCTCCGTGTTGATCGGTCCCGGCCCCACCGCGTTGACGGTAATGCCGTGCTGCCCCAGCTCGAGCGCCCAGGTGCGCGTCAGGCTGATCAGCCCGGTCTTGGTGGCGCCGTAGATCGAACGACCCTCCTTGCCCAACGCCGCGCGGCTGGTGATATTGACGATACGGCCCCAGCCGGCACGCTTCATCGCCGGCAACGCAGCCTGTGCGCACTGCAGCGCTGCCCGCAGATTGGTATGGGTCAGCCGCTCGAACGCCTCCAGCGTGACCTGCTCCAGCCGCAACGGCCCGCCCACGGCCGCGTTGTTGATCACGCAGACGATCTCGTCCCGCGCGGTCACGCGTGCAAGCGCGTCGGTCAGTGCGGCGGCATCCGACAGGTCCACCTGCACATGTCGCGCGCCGTCGACAGCGACCGCTGGCGCCTCGCGATCGAGGTTGATCACGGCCATGCCGGCCGCGCTCAGCGTGCGCACGATCTCGGCACCGATCCCCCGGCTGCCGCCCGTGACGAGCGCGGTGCGGCCGCGCGCGTGGTGTCCCGTGGTGGTCATGTAGCGGTCTCCTTCATGTAGCGGTCTCCTTCATGTGCCGGCGTCATGGCGCCGGCTGGTCTTCGAGCCGCGCCAGGCGCTCGTACAGCGCGGCCGCATCGCCGGCATAGCCACCGTAAGCGAGGCAGTCGAGAAACTTGGCACGAACCGCGCCGGCGTCGAGCGGGTGCTGCGCATGACCACTCGCGCGGTGCACCGCCTTCGTGCGCACGCTGCCATCCTTGCCGAACAGCGTCACGCGGTCTTCGTGCGCGGCCCCGGGCGTCTCGGCGTCATAGCGGTCGTCGGGCACGATCGCCACGCGGCGCATCAGCGCCTGGATATCGGCACGCTGCACGCAGGCATCGGTGAGCTCCAGCAGGCCGACCTTGCCGCTGACCAGCGCGCAGGCCATCGCGAACTGCATGCTGAATTTGGCGGCGAGCGCGGTTTGCGGCTGCGCATTGCGCAGCGCCAGCGCGTGCTCCTTGCTGAGCGTCACCTCGACACGTTCGACCGCATCGGGCGCCACCGGCTGCTCCCGCACCAGCGCCAGCACGGCATCGAGCGCGCGGTGGGTGTAGTAGCAAGTCGGGTACTTCTTCAGGTTGACGCGACGCGCCGCCAGCTGCCAGGTCTTGCCGAGCCCGTCGGCGGCGCGGTCCGTGTCGACCGCGCCCTGGGGGGACACCGCCATCAGGAACCCGCGCGGATGCTCGAGCGCATCGGGCGATGCGGTAAAACCCACCGCCGCCAGCTGCGCGGCCACCACACCGGCCTGCGCGGCGCGCCCAACGTGGAACGACTTCGACATCGCGCCAAAGTTGGACATCAGCCCGGCGCTCTGGCTCGCGGCAAGGCCCAGCGCGTGCGCCGCCTGGCCCGCGTCGAGCCGATACAGCACCGCCGCGGCGGCCGCCGCGCCAATCGCGCCGAAGATGCCGGTCGGATGCCAGCCCTTCATCTGGTGGAAGCCCGCCTCGCGATCGACTAGCTCCGCCCAGACTTCATAGCCCGCCACATAGGCATCGATCATGGCCGCGCCGGACGCCTGCCGCGCGTCCGCAATGGCGAGAATCGCGGGCATCAGCACCGCGCTCGGATGGCCGCGCAGGCACGAGTCGTCATAGTCGAGCACATGGGCGGCAATGCCGTTCAGCATCGCCGCGTCGGTGACGCTGGCGCGCCGCCCGGACAGCCACAGGCGCGACGGTGCGGATAACGATGGCAAGGGCGAGGGCGCCACCGACGGAAACACCCGCAGCGCGAGCGTCACTGCCTCATCCCCGCTGCCCGCCACCATGCAGCCGATGCAGTCGATCATGCCGTCCTTGGCCGCCTCGCGCACTGCAGCCGGCACACCGTTCGCCACCACATCCGCCAAAAAATGGCCAAGCTCCTGCGTCAGCCCTTGCGTTACTGCCATCGCTCTCCCTTTATCCGTTGTCACATCATCACCGCGCCGCCGTTGATGTCGATGGTGGCGCCGGTGATAAAGCCGGCCGCCTCGCTGGCGAGGAATGTCACCAGCGCGCCCACCTCCTCCGGCTTGCCCATGCGTCCGACCGGAATGCTCGCCACCATGCGCGCCTGCACCTCCGGCGCGGAGCCGCTCGTCATCGGTGTCTCGATCCGACCCGGCGCCAGCGCATTGACCGTGATGCCGTGCGCGGCAAAGTCCCGGGCCAGCGAGCGCGTGAAACCCAGCATGCCGGACTTGGTCGTGACGTAATGGATCGCCGCCACCCCGCCCGGCGAGCGGCCGCCCTTGGACGAGATATTGACGATGCGCCCCCACCGCTGCCGGACCATGCCAGGCAGCACCAGCTGGCTCAGGCGGAACGGCGCGGTGATGTTTACCTTCATCACGAGGTCCCACTCGTCGAGCGACATGTCGATGGTCTCGACGCGCTTGCCGTTGCGCTTGGGCGAAATCCCCGCGTTGTTGACCAGGATCGCCACGCGCGCCCATGCTTCCCCTAGCCGCTGCGGCAACTGGCCGATCTGCGCGTCCTGCGAGAGATCGATCTCGATACCGCTGGCGCGGATGCCCGCCGCCCGCAAGCGCGCCACTGCCTCGTCCAGTGCGCCGCGCTGGATATCGAGCAGGACCACTTCGTGCCCCGCCCGCCCGAGCGCCTCGGCAATCGCATGGCCGATGCCCATGGCGGCACCGGTGACGATGGCGACCTTGCCTTCCATATTGACCGCGCTTTGCATTCAGACTCCCTTCGTGGTCATGCCGGTCAGATCGGCCACCTCGCCGATACCGTCCCGCCGCGTCGACAGGTGCGCCTCGAAGCCAGCCTCGGCGCGCTTCCTGAGCCAGTAGCCGTAGCTCGGCGGCACCTTGGCGTAGACCTCGTCGGCCCCGAGCTTGACGGCCGCGTCGAGGACCCAATGCGGGTTATGCAGCAGCTCGCGGCCCACGCCGATCAGGTCCGCGCGCGCGTCCTGCAGCACGGCCTCGGCCTGATCCGCGTGCATGATGAGACCGACGGCCATGGTGAGGATGCCGGCATCGCGGCGAATCCGTTCCGCGTAGGGGACCTGATAACCAAAGCCCTGCGGCGTGGCGTGCGCCACCACCGACTGCGGCGTCATGCCGCCACTGCTGCAGTCCACCACGTCGACACCATGTTCCTTGAGCGCGCGTGCCAGCACGACGCTGTCGTCGAGGCTCCAGCCATCCTCGTCGACAGCCGAGGTGCGATAGAACAGCGGCATGTCGGCGGGCAAGGCGCTGCGCACCGCGTCCACCACCTCGATCACGAAGCGCATGCGGTTCTCCAGCGAGCCGCCGTATTCGTCGTCGCGCCGGTTCGCGGCGGGCGACAGGAACTGGTGCAGCAGGTAGCCGTGCGCGCCGTGGATTTCCACCACGTCGAAGCCGGCCCGCACCGCGCGCCGGGCTGCCTGCTCCCACGCCGCCACCTGCGCCCCGATATCGGTCTTCGACATCGCCGTCGGCACCGACGCGCGCGGACTGTGCGCGATGGCACTCGGGCCGATGATCTCCCACGGCTCGCCATGGTCGACCCCAGGACACTGGTCCATCGGCGCGCGTCCCTCCCAGGGCAGCGTATTGCGCGCCTTGCGGCCCGAGTGGCCGAGCTGGATGCCGGCCACCGCGCCGTAGCGGTGCAGCAGCGCCGTCACCCGCTGCATGCCTTCGATAAAGTCGTCCTTCCACAAGCCAAGGTCATTGGGCGTGGTGCAGCCGCGCGGATCGACCTTGGTCGACTCCATGAAGACCAGTCCGACCCCGCCGATCGCGTACTTCGCGAGATGGGCGAGATGCCAGTCGTTGATGTAGCCATGCGTGGCCGAGTAAGTCAGCATCGGCGGCAGCACGATGCGGTTTCTCAACCGTACCCCGCGCAAGGTCAGCGGCGAGAACAACAGCGGATGGGGTGTCATCATGGCTTCACTCGTCCTGCGCGGCGTCCGCCGCGAGCCGTGGCAGCAACTCGGCCGTGTGAGCACCGAGGGTGGGGGCGCCAAGCCGGTACGGCGGCCGCTCGCCGTCGAACGTGAGCGGCAGGCCCACGGTCGGGAAGGCGCCCTCGGGCCCCTGCTGGATCATGCCCAGCGCTTGCGTCTGCGCGTTCTGCACCACCTGCTCGATGGTCTGCACCGGCGCGTTGGGTACGCCGGCCTCGTCCAGCACGGCGGCGAAGGCCGCGGCATCGAACCGCGCCGCAAAGGCCTCGATCAGCGGAATCAGTGCCGCCTGGTTGCGCACGCGGCCCGCGTTGGTGCGGAAGCGTTCATCGGTGGCCAGGTCCGCGCGGCCCATCACCCTGGCCAGCTTGGCAAACAGCCCGTCGTTGCCGGCCCCCACCACGACCCAGCCGTCGGTGGTGCGAAACGCCTGGTACGGCACGATGCCGGCGGCCCCGGAGCCTTGTGGCAACTGCGGCTTGCCGCTCATCTGCTGGCGACAGATCGGCGTGGCGGTCCAGGCCAGCGCGGTCTCGAACAGCGACGTGCGGATATGGCTGCCGAGGCCGGTGCGACGTCGCTCGATCAGGGCGCCCATCACGCCGATCGCGCCCCACATGCCCGAGCCCATGTCGATGATCGACACGCCCACGCGAATCGGCGGCCGCTCGGCGCTCTCGCCGGTGATGCTCATCATGCCGCCGTACGCCTGCATCAGCGGGTCGTAGCCGGGCTTGCTCGCGAGCGGGCCTTCGTGGCCGAACGCGCCGATTTCGCAGTAGATCAGCGCGGGATTCTCCGCGCGCAGGCCGACCGGGCCCACGCCCAGCGCTTCGGCCGCGCCCGCGCGCATATTGCAGATCACGACGTCCGCGCTCTCGATGATCATCTCGCGCAGCGCATCGCGCTGTTGCGGGTCCTGCAGGTCGACCGCCACGCTCTGCTTGTCGCGATTGAACGCGGTGAAATGCGGGCCCGATCCTTCATGGAACGGTGGCCCCCAGCCGCGCGCGGCATCGCCGCCGCGCGGGTTCTCGACCTTGATCAGTTCGGCGCCGAGCGACGCCAGGATAAATCCCGTGTATGGCGCCGCGACGCTATGTCCGAGCTCGACGACCGTATAGCCGGCGAGCGGTTGCGGATGTGTCATGTCCTCTCCTGTCTGGTGCCGTGATGGGTACCCGGGCGTGTACCGTGGTGGATGCGGTGCGTCATGCCGATGGCTTCTCCCCAGCGCGCGCGAGCAGCTGGCGGGCGCGCTCGGCCACAGGCCTGTCGACCATGAGGTTCTCGAATTTCACCGCGCCCATGCCGCGCGCCAGTCCGGCCTGGTAGGCCGCGACGAGCTCGCGCGCACGCGCCAGCTCGGCCGGCGACGGACCGAAGGCCGCGTTGAGCAGCGGCACCTGCGCCGGATGCACGCACGTGGCACACGCAAAGCCGAGGCTGCGCGAGCGCTTGAGCATGGCGCGGTAGCCATCGTGGTCGGCCAGCGCGGAAACGCCGGCGAGCGTGCCCACCGGCAGGATGCCGGCGGCGCGCGCCGCGTGCAGGCCCAGCATCTTGGCGACATAAAGCGTGTCCGCGCCCGGCTCCGCGTGCAGGTCGGTGGCGAGGTCCTCGCCGCCGATCGCGAGGCCGACCATGCGTGGATGCGCGCGGGCGATGGCCGGCAGTTTTTCCAGCGCGGGCGCGGACTCCACCAGTGCCAGCAGGCCGGTATGGCCCGCCGTCATGCCGAGCGCCTGCTCCCGCGCTTCGATCAGTTCGGCCAGCAACTGCAGATGCTCGGGTCCCATCACCTTGGGCACCACCAGCGCGCGCACGCCGGGCGCAACCGCCGCGCGGATATCCTCGACCGCGAGATCGAGCTCCCGGTTGATACGCACCAGCACATCGGCACCGGCCTGGCCGACGGTGGTCACCGCGCCGGACAGGGCCGCCCGCGCGGCCGGCTTGTCAGTCGGCGCCACGGCGTCCTCGAGGTCGAGAATGATGGCGTCGGCGCCGCGTGTATGGGCCTTGTCGACAAAGCGTTGGCCATTGGCGGGGCAGAACAGCAGCGAGCGCCATGCCGGCAGGGTTGCGGTACGCATCAGGCCGCTCCGAACGTGAACGTGCAGACCGCCGCTTCATTGCCGGCATCGTCGCTGGCCCACACGTCGAGCGTGTCCCCCGCCAGCGCGCCGCCCGATATCACCAGCTTGCCGCCCACGAACAGTGGCTTGACGAGCCGCGCGCTCAGGGAGACGAGCGGGCGGCCGGCGGCGCGCTTGAGCGCCTCGTCGATCGACAGGTGCAGCGTCAGCGCGCCGTTCATGACGCAGCCGGGGTACCCTTCCTCGTTACGCGCGTAGTCGGCGTCGTAGTGGATGCGATGGCCGTTCCAGGTGAGCGCCGAGTAGCGGAAGACGGTGACGGGATCCATGTCGATGGTTGCGCGCCACGCCGCTTCGCGCACTGGCGCCGCGGCCGTGGCAGCTTTCCCCGCGCCGGCCGCGCCCGCACCCTGGCCGGTTGCCGGCGGCGCATCCCGGTAGACCACTTCCTGCTGCTCGATCACCGCCGGCGTGCCCGCCACCGAGATCGTGTGACGCACCGTCAGGAACACCAGCGTGCCGCTGCGCCCCTGCTTCTGCTCGATGCGCGCGATCTCGGAGCGCTTGGTCGCGTGGTCGCCCACGCGCAGCACGCCGGGGAACGACACCTTGCGTCCGACGAACATGCGGCGCGGCAGCGGAATCGGCGGCAGGAAGTCGCCCTTGCGCGGATGGCCGTCGTGCCCGATCTGCGACCGGCGCGCGTTGGCGGTAAAGAACATCGAGTACCAATGCGGCGGAAGCGCGCTGCCGTGCCGGTAGTCGGTCTCGTCCTGGTCAAGCATGGCAGCCATGCGGCGCACGGCGGGCAGCGTGATCTCGTCGTCGACGGTGGTCGCGCGGCCAATCCATGCCGAGAACTCGGCCGCGAAGTCCTGCTCCTGGATCGTGGTCATGGCGTCTCCTCAGTACGAACGCGGCATGCCCAGCACGTGCTGGGCGATGTTGGCCAGGATCAGGTTGGTGGAAACCGGGGCGATGCGTGCCAGGCGCGCTTCGCGCCACTTGCGCTCGACGTGGTATTCGCGCGCAAAGCCAAAGCCACCATGCGTCTGCATGCAGGCCTCGGCCGCATTCCACAGGCATTCGGCGGCCAGGTAGCGCGCCATATTGGCTTCCGCGCCGCACGGTGCGCCGGCTGCGAACAGTGCCGTGGCCCGGCGCACCATCATGTCGGCCGCCTCCATCTGCACATGCGCCTGCGCAATCGGGAACTGGATGGCCTGGTTGGCGCCGATGGGGCGGCCGAACACCACGCGCTCGGACGCATAGGCCCTGGCCTTGCGCACGAACCAGCGCGTCGAGCCGATGGCTTCGGCCGCGGTGATCATGCGTTCGGCGTTCATGCCGTCGAGAATGTAGCGAAAGCCCTGCCCTTCTTCACCGACCAGCGCGTCGGCGGGTATGTCGAGGTCCTCGAAGAACACTTCCGTGGCATGGTGGTTGACCATCGCCTTGATCGGGCGGATGGTGAGGCCGCGGCCCAGCGCTGCGCGGATATCGATCAGGAACGTGGAGACCCCGTCCACCTTCTTCTTCACGTCGGCGGCGGGCGTGGTGCGCGCCAGCACGAGCATCAGGTCCGAATGCTCGGCCCGTGACGTCCACACTTTCTGGCCATTGAGGCGATACCCGGTGGCGGTCCGTTCCGCGCGCGTCTTCAACTGCGTGGTATCGGAGCCTGTGGTCGGCTCGGTCACGCCGAAGGCCTGCAGGCGCAGCCGGCCCGAGGCGATCTCGGGCAGATACTTGCGCTTCTGGGCTTCGCTGCCATGACGCAGCACCGTACCCATGATGTACATCTGCGCGTGGCCCGCGGCGGCATGGCAACCGGCCGCGCAGATCTCTTCCATGATGACGGCGGCGGCGCGCAGGGGCAGGCCCGAACCACCGTACGCTTCGGGAATCAGTGCGGCAAGAAAGCCTGCTTCGGTCAGGGCGGCGATGAAGTCGGTGGGATAGGCCCCGCGCTCGTCGAGCTCGAGCCAGTACTCGTCAGGGAAATCGGCACAGACGCGACGCACGGCGTCCCGGATCTCCGCGAAATCTTCGCCCAGCTGCATGGCGATGTTCTGCTGCGAGTTTGCCGACTCGCTCTTGGCGTTGGACATTCGATTCGTCTCCGTGGTTGATGAGAGGAATCGTAGCTGCCATTGTCCGGGCGTTGAACGTGTCGCCACACATATCAACTGGCTGATGGCACCAGGCCGAAGCGGGTCGATGCGCGCCGATGCCAGTGCATGGCGAGGTCCGCCGCGGTGCTGGCGATGGGCCCGACATGGCGACGGGCTACGACGTCTTGACGATCGCGTAGCCTGGCTGGCACACCTGCACGCGCGGACGCTCCGGCGTGCTGGCGGCACCCGGTGGAAAATGCCTGTCGATCGATTCGCGCAGCAGGTCCATCATGGCCTGCTGGAGCGCCTCGCGCTGCCAGCTGTGCACGCCGATGCCGATGGCGAGCGCCTGCCCGCCGAGGCTGGCGGGCAGGCGCGTGGCGATCACCGAGGAGCCCTGCGTCACCGAATCGACGCTGAAAGCAAACCCGGTGCGCCGGCACTCGTCGATCTCGCGCATCAGGGCCTTGCCGTCCACCGGCTCGGGAAAGTCGATCTCCATCGCCGAGACGTTGCGCACGATGCGCAGCACCTCGTCGTCGGCCATCGTGCTGAGCAGGACCTTGCCCACCGCGGAACGGCAGATCGGCCGCAGCAGCCCGGGCTTGAGACCCACGCGCGACGAGCGCGCCGACACGATGTGGATGTACTGCGCATGAATGCCGTTTTGCATCGCCAGCATCACCACATGGCCCGAGCGGCTCGCCAGGGTCTCCATGAACTCGAGCAGGTTGCCTTGCGCCAGCACCCGCTGGTGCACCCACATGCCGAGAAAGCTCACGCGCAGCGTCGGCTGGAACGTGCGGGTATGGCGGTCGTGATACAGGTAGCCGAGGTCGCTCAGTCCATGCAGCAGCACGGAAGTGCTCGACTGCGGATAGCCGAGCCGCTGCGCAACCTCGCCGACGGTCAGCGCGCGCTGCTCCACCGCAAACAGCTCCAGCACTTCCAGGCTGCGGTGAATCGAACCGACCGTCTTGCCGTATGGAAGTTCGGGCGCGACACGGGTCAGCGGAAAATCGTCTGCCGGATGGTCTGACTCCATGGGTGCGCCTCCTCGCTGATTGACTTACTCGACCTTCACGTTCGCGGTCTTGACGATCGCCGACCATTTCGCGATCTCGCTACGGATCATCGCGCCAAACGCGTCCGGCGACAGCGCGCCCGGTTCCACGCCCTGGCGCGCCAGATGCTCGCGGATCTCCGACGATGTCAGGGCTTCGTTGATCGCGGCGTTAAGCTTGCCGACGACCGCTGCCGGCGTGCCCTTCGGCGCGACGATGCCGTTCCAGCCGATGGCCTCGAAGCCGGGAATCGTCTCGGCGACGGCGGGCACATCCGGCAGTTGCGGAATGCGCTGCCGGGTCATGACGGCGATCGGTGCCACCTTCTTCGCGCCCAGCAGCTGCAGCGCCGGTTCAATGCTGCTGAAGGCAATCTCCACGTGGCCGCCCATCAGGTCGGTCAGCGCCGGCGAGCTGCCCTTGTACGGGATGTGCTTCATCTGCACGCCCGCCATGCTTTCCAGCAACTCGCCGCCAAGGTGGGCGGGACTGCCCTGCCCGTACGAGGCAAACGTGATCCTGCCCGGCCTGGCCTTGGCCGCGGCGAGCAGATCCGCCAGCGTCGCGTACGGCGTATCGAGATTGCGGATGATGATCAGCGGCACCTTGGCCACCAGCGCCACCGGCACGAAGTCGCGCTCGGTGTCGTAGGGCACGTTGTACAGCGAAGGGTTGATCGAGAACGAGCTGGCCACGTACAGCAGCGTCAGGCCGTCGGGCGCACGCCGCGCGACATCGGTCGAGGCCAGCATGGTATTGGCGCCGGGCTTGTTCTCGATCACCACCGGCTGCGACAGGATCTCCGCCACGCGCTTGCCGACCAGTCGCGCCAGGCCATCGGCCCCGCCGCCGGCGGGGTACGGCACCACCAGGCGGATGGGACGATCGTTGTCCGGCGCGGCGGCGCACGGTTGATGGATGAAGGCGCCGGCAAGGCCGGCAGCGAGAATGGCAGTCCTGAAAAACGCGCGCGTGCTCACGAGTGTGGTCTCCGTTGAATGATTGTGATCTCGCGAAATGCTAAGGCGCGCATGGCCCCGCTGAACAGCGTTGTCCCGCAGAGTTCAGCCCGCTGATATCTGCGCGCGGGCGCCTTGTCCGGGGAACGTGCAATGGCTAGCATCGTCGCGATCAACCTGGAGGAAGACCAACCGTGAGATTCATCAGCTTCCGGCGCGCGGGCGCCGATCACATCGGGATACAGCAGGGAGACGATGTCGTCGACCTGTCGGCGGCAACCGGTTGCACCGATCTCGGCGCCGCGCTGCGCAAGCTCGGCGCCGATGGCCTGCGGCGCGCGGCGGCGGCGGCGACACAGCGCCATGCGCTGCGCGAGATCGACGCGTATCGCCCGGCCGTGGCCGACCCCCAGCGCATCTTCTGCGTGGGTCTCAACTATGAGGAACACCGCGTGGAGGCCGGGCGCAACCGCACCGCGCACCCTACCATCTTCCTGCGGCTGCCATCGTCGCAGGTCGGGCACATGGCACCGATCGTGGTGCCGGCCGAAGCCGCCAACGGGCTCGACTTCGAAGGCGAGATCGCGCTCGTGATCGGCAAGTCGGGGCGTCGCATCGCGGAGCATGACGCGGCGCGTCATATCTTTGGCTTCTCCGCCTACAACGATGCTTCGGCACGCGACTGGCAGTCGCACTCGACGCAGTGGACCGCCGGCAAGAACTTTCCGGATACCGGTGCGTTTGGCCCGGCGCTGGTCGACACGGAAGACGTCGCGGCCGACGCCGTGCTGACGCTCGAGACGCGCCTCAACGGCGTAACCATGCAGCACGCCGACACCAGCATGATGATCTTTCCAATGCCCGAGCTCGTCGCCTACGTGTCCCGCTTCTGCGAACTGCTGCCGGGCGACGTGATCGTGACCGGCACCCCGGGCGGGGTCGGCTTCAAGCGCACGCCGCCGGTGCTGATGCATGCGGGCGACATCGTCGAGGTGGAGGTCGGCGGCGTGGGCCTGCTGCGCAATCCGGTCGCGCAGGAAGACTGAAGCCAACGTAGATCGCATTCTGGACATCGGCGAGCGGGCGCGTCCCTGCCTCGACAGGGCGCGCCATGGGTGGTCTCCTGGTGACGGCCGACGCACGGAACAGCGTGCGTGATGGCCCGGCGTTGCAGCTTGTATTCGCTATGCGAATAACTTACTCTGTCTGCAAATCAGCGTACGAGAATCCCCCAGATGCCGCAAGCCTCCATAACCCCCGGTCCGCGGGGGAAGCCAGGGAAGACGGAGAAGCCGGAGAAGCCGGAGAAGGACCGTCAGTTCGTGACGGCGCTGGCGCGCGGCATGCGCATCCTGCAATGCTTCGATACGTTCACGCCGGAGCTGAGCTGCTCGGAACTTGCCAGGAAAACGGGCCTGCCGCAGCCCACGGTCTGGCGGCTATGCCATACGCTGCAGGCGTGCGGGATGCTGGTGGCGGTCAATGGAGACCGGCTGCGGCCGGGCCTTGCGGTGCTGCAACTCGGCCACGCGGCGGTGGCGGGCCTCGATATTGTCGAGCTGGCCCGGCCCCGGATGCAGGCGCTCGCGTCGAGGCACGGCGCGGCGTGCGGACTCGCCATCCGCAGCGCATACAACATGGTGTTTGTCGAGCGCTGCGAGGGTGAGAGCCAGCTGATCATGAACCTGCGCGTGGGCTCCACCGTACCGCTGGCCACGTCGGCACTTGGCTGGGCCTATATCGCCGGGCAGCGCGGTGCCGCGCGGGCGCGGTTGCTGGCGGATCTGCGCGCGCACGATCCGGTGACCATGACCCGCATCGCGGCCGATCTCGAGGCGGCGCTGCGCGAGTACGACCGGCGCGGTTTTATCGTCAACGAAGGGGCGTTCCACAAGGCGTACACGACGGTCTCGGTGCCGATCATCGCGGCCGACGGGACAGTGCCGTAGGCCGCTCAATTGCGGCGCGGCCACCTCGGTGGTATCCGCCGCGGTGCAGCGACGGCTGATTGCGCCGGAGCTGGTGGCGCTGGCGAGTTCGCTGCAGAACGTGATGCGGCAGGGACAGCGCCCCGGCTAGCGAGGGCGGCGCGGGGGCGTGCCGGGTGCGACGGCGCCATCGCCATCGCCATCGCCATCGCCATCGCCATCGCCATCGCCATCGCCATCGCCATCGTCAGCGGCAGCGTCCGCTTCCGTCGCTTCCGCCGCGCGCCCCACCTTCCCCGTACCGCCGCGCAACTGCAGCAGCTCGACAAACGACACCAGCTTGCGCTTCTCGTTGGACAGCGTCTTGCGCGGCGACGCCGTGCCCGCCAACTGTCCCTTCTCGAACCTTGCAGCGGCACGCGCATCCTCGCGCGCGAACGTGCGCGCGGCGCGGGCTTCCGCCTTCAGGCGCTCGTCTTCGAGCCGCGCGGCACTGCGCTCCTCGCGCGCAATATCCTGTACCGCCGCCAGGATCTCGGCCTTGAGCCGCTGGCGCCGTTGCCGGGCAGCCGCCTGCGCGGCCTGCAATTGCTCTTTTCTCTGCCGCAGCCAGTCCTTCCGGTTGACCGGCACTGGCCTGGCCTCCGGCGGCACGCTCAGGCGCAGCGCCCGGCTGGTGGAAACCTTGTCGGCCAGCTCCATGCGCGGCGCGTCCTGCTTTGCCTTACTCACGCTGCATCATTCCCCCGGCATCTGATGGGTGAGGCCCATGCATCACCGTTCGCCGTCCATGAACACATGCGTGAACCTTACCACGTCGGCAGCATCCGCCCGCACGCGCCGCTCATCGAGCCTCGCCGTCGATCATCCCGGCAAACACCTCCGCGCCGTGTTCGCCCAGGCGCGGGGGGCCGCGATCGACCGTCGGCGGCGTGGCCGACAGCTGCATGGCGTTGCGCGGCATCAACAGGGGGCCCTCCGAGGCGTGCGCGAAGGTCTCGAAGAAATCGACGTCGGCCAGATGCGCATCGGCGCGAACGTCGTCCAGTTCATTGGCCGGGGCCGCGGGTACGTCGGCCGCGGTAAATGCCGCCAGCCACTCGGCGCGCGGCCGCGCGCGCAGCGCCGCTTCCACGCGGTCATAGAGCGCGACCACGTTCTCCATGCGACGCCCGATGGTGGCAAAGCGCGCGTCATGGCGCAGTTCGGGCTGGCCGATCAGCTCGAATAGCCGCTGCCATTGCGCATCGGTATTGGCAACGATGCAGATCGGTTCATCGCCCGTCATCAGCGGACGGTGCACCGCGCTGAAAACCCGCCCATAGCCGAGCGGCGCGGCGGGCTCGTCGGGCCCGGGCACGAACACATGGTCCGCCATATGCTCCAGCAGGTTGAAGCCGACCATGGTCTCGAACATCGGTAACTGGATTTCCTGGCCCTGGCCGGTCCGGCCGCGATGCACGAGCGCAGTCATGATGGCCGAATACAGGTACACCCCGCACAGCTTGTCGGCAAACAGCATCGGGATATAGCCGGTCTGGCCGGTCATGCGCCGATTCAGCCCGGGCATACCGCTCAGGCCCTGGATCACGTCGTCGTAGGCGGGCCGGTCGAAGTAGCGGCCGCCTTTGCCAAAGCCCTGCGCGGTGGCATGGATCAGTCCCGGATGGCGCGTGGCCAGGCTCGCATAGTCGATGCCGAGCCGTGCCGCGGCGCCGCTACGCATGTTGTGGACCAGGATATCGGCGCCGGCAATCAGCTTGCGCAGCCGGGCCTGCTCGTCCGCCTGCTTGAGGTCGAGCACCACGCTGCGCTTGTTGCGGTTGAGGTTGAGAAAGAACGATCCCATGCCGGCGGAGCGCTTCTGCCCGATGCCCCGCGTGGGGTCTCCCTCGGGTGCCTCCACCTTGATGACGTCCGCGCCCATGTCGCCGAGCATTTGCGTCGCGACGGGCCCGAGCACGAACGTCGTGATATCGATGACGCGGATGCCTTCCAGTGCGCCTGCCATGGCTGAGTCTCCTGTGGTTATGGTGGGGAAATGCGCTGGCGCGGTGCGTCAGCGGCCGGCTTCTGCCAAGCGCGCGCGACTGGCCCGCTCGGTCTTGACCAGGCCGCCGCCGATGATCAGCCGCTGTACCTCGCTGGCGCCTTCATAGATCCGGAGCGCGCGCACATCGCGATAGAGCGCCTCGACTTCTTCCCCTACCCTGACCCCCGCGCCACCCCAGATCTGCACCGCCGCATCGACCACGCGCTGGGCCGATTCCGTCGCCACCAGCTTGGCCATGGCGGCCTCGCGCGAGGTCGGCTGCCCCTGGTCGCGCATCCAGGCGGCACGGTAGACCAGCAACGCCGACGACTCCACCGCGGTTGCCATATCGGCCAGGGTGGCCTGCGTCAGTTGCATGTCGGCCAGCACACCGCCGAACATCTCGCGTGACAGCGCCCGCTCGATGCCGAGGCGCAGCGCCTTGCGCGCAAACCCCAACGCGGCCGCCGCCACCGAGGTGCGGAAAATATCGAGCGTGCGCATGGCCAGCTTGAACCCTTCGCCTTCGTCGCCCAGCCGCATGCTGGCGTCGACGTGGCAATCGCGGAAGCGCAGGCGCGCGAGCGGATGCGGCGAGATGACGTCGATGCGCTCGGCAATCTCGAGCCCGGGATTGCCGGCATCGACGATAAACGCGGAAATGCCCGCCGAGCGCGTGGTCCCCGGCTCGCGCGCGAACACCACGTAGAAGTCGGCGATGCCGCCGTTGGAGATCCACATCTTGTCGCCGTTGAGCACATAGCCATCGTGCCGGCGCACCGCCTCGCAGCGCATGCCGCCCACGTCGGAGCCGGCCTCCGGCTCCGACAGCGCGAAGGCGGCGAGCCGGGTGCCCTGGGCCACCGCGTCGAGATACATCGCCTTCTGCGCCGCCGACCCGGCCAGTGAAATCGCGCCCGATCCCAGGCCCTGCATGGCAAAGCTGAAGTCGGCCAGCGGGCTCGCCTGTGCCAGCAGCTCGCGCGCCAGGCACAGGGCGCGCGAATCGATACGGGGTTGACCGGCGCCATCGGTGCGCGGCACGCACAGCGTGAGAATGCCGGCCTCGCCGAGACTGGCGACCAGAGCCCGGCAATGCGCATCGATCTGCGCGGGGCCAGTCGGGGCCGGCAGCGAGACGAAGGCGCTCCGGGTCCATTCGACGATGCGCGCCGCGGCATCGCGGTGGGTGGCGTCGAAGAAAGGAAGGGACAGGAAAGGGAGGGAAAGTGAAGGCATGGCAAGCTGGTCCAACGGCAGGGATGACGGCTTCATTGGGCACGGAGGCTGGTGCGCGGCGGCGAGGCATGCGCGGGATGGAGAACCGACACACAACCGTTGCGGATCGGGCTTGACCAAAAACATACTACTGCGTAGCATTATTTTCAAGCACCGCGGGAGCGCGGAAGAAGGCAGAACGGCGGCAGAAAGGCGGCAGAATCCCCGCGGAACCGCGGCGGGATGGCGGCGCGACGAACAGGCGACGCCACGCCCAGCGGGCTCGGCCGCAAGCGGCGATCATGACGCACGCCAGCCAACGCAAACGGAGACAACATGGCATTGCCCCTGGAAGGAGTCCTGGTGGTGGCGGTGGAGCAGGCGGCCGCCGCGCCTTATGCATCGTCGCGGCTCGCCGACGCCGGCGCGCGCGTGATCAAGATCGAACGCGCCGAGGGCGACTTCGCCCGTGGCTACGACTCGGCGGTCGATGGCGACAGTACCTATTTCGTGTGGCTGAACCGCGGCAAGGAATCGATCGTTCTCGACTTCTCCAACGCGGACGATGCCGCATTGCTGCAGCGCATGATCGCGCAGGCCGACGTGCTGATCCAGAACCTGGGCCCCGGCGCGGCCGCGCGTGCCGGCTTCGGCTGGCAGGCCATGCGCGAGCGCCATCCGCGCCTGATTACCTGCGATATCACGGGTTATGGCGAAGCGGGTCCGTATGCCGGCATGCGTGCGTACGACCTGCTGGTCCAGGCCGAGAGCGGCATCGCGTCGGTCACCGGCACCCCGGAAGCACCGGGCCGTATCGGCGTGTCCGCGTGCGACGTGGCCACCGGCATGTACGCCCATGCGGCCATCCTCGAAGCCTTGTTGCAACGCGCCCGCACCGGAGCCGGCAGTGCCATTCATGTCTCGCTGTTCGATGCCATGAGCGACTGGATGACGGTGCCGCTGCTGCACTACGAATATGCCGGCATGGTCTGGCCGCGCGTGGGCCTGTCCCATCCGACCATCGCGCCGTACGGGGCCTTCCCGGTCGGCGGAGCGGTCGGCGTCGAGGAAACCGTGCTGGTCGGCGTGCAGAACGATGGCGAATGGAAGCGTTTCGCGCAGGAAGTGCTCGGCCGGCCTGAGCTGCTGGAGCGCGCGGAATTCGCCACCAATCTCGCGCGCGTCGAACATCGTGCCGAGCTCGACCGCGAAGTCGCGGCGGCGCTGGCCCGCCTGACCAAGACCGAAGTGATCGCCGCGCTCAAGGCCGCACGGATCGCGTTTGCATCCGTCAACGATGTCGCGCAGCTATCCACCCATCCGCAGTTGCGGCGCGTCACGGTGCCCACCGTGCATGGCGAAGCCAACCTCGTGGCGCCGCCGGCCACCTTCCGGGGCGAGCCGCGCGCGCTGGGCAAGGTGCCTGGCCTTGGCGAGCATGGCGCCGCGCTTCGCGACGAGTTTGCCGTCGCGTCCCCGGTAACCCCGACTTCGCCCAGGCAACGCTGACAGCCGCACCAGCGCGGCCACCGATGCCCCAACTTCCCCCCATTGCAGCCCGACACTACCCATGAGCGAAAAAATCCTGACAGAGACAAACGGCGCGGTCACCACCATCGTCATCAATCGACCCGCGGTGCGCAATGCGCTCGACCGCGAGGCCACCGTCGCACTCGGCGCCGCGCTGCGCGCCTTCGAGGCCGACGACACGGCGAAGGTGGCGGTGCTGTGCGGCGCGGGCGGTGCCTTTTGCGCCGGCGCGGACCTCAAGGAACTCGCCGGCGGCGCCCAATACAATGCGTGGGCGGGCGCCGACGGCCCGCTGTCCCGTCCGGCGTCCAAGCCCGTGATCGCGGCGGTGGCCGGCCATGCGTGTGCCGGCGGGCTGGGCCTCGCGCTGTGGTGCGATATCCGCATCGCGGAGGAATCCGCCGCCTTCGCCGTACTCTCGCGCCGCTGGGGCGTGCCCATGAGCGACGGCACCACGGTGCGGCTGCCGCGCCTGATCGGCACCAGCCTCGCCCTGGACATGCTGCTGACCGCGCGCATGGTCTCCGCGCAAGAAGCCCTGCAGATGGGCCTGGCCACGCGCGTGGTGCCCGACGGCACCGCGCGGGCCGCCGCCGAGACCCTGGCCGCGACCATCGCGGCGTTTCCACAGATCGCGATGAACTCCGACCGCGCCTCGGTATATCGGCAGGAAGGCGAGACCATGCCCGACGCCCTCGCCCTGGAAGCCGAACTCGCCGAACGCGCCAAGCATGTGGAAGCGCAGGCCGGCGCCAGTCGCTTTGCCGCGGGCCTGGGCCGGCACGGAGCGCTCGCATGAAAGCCGTCGTCTGTCGTCAGCTGGGGCTCGACCATACCGCACTGGAAGAAGTCGACGCGCCCGCCATGCGGGCCGACGGCATCCGCATTCGCGTCCATGCCGCCGGCGTCAGCTTCGCCAACCTGCTGGTGCTGCAAGGCAAGCACCAGAATCGCTGGGAGCCGCCGTTCACGCCCGGCACCGAAGTGGCTGGCGTGGTGCTCGAATGCGGCAGCGCGACGTCGCGGTTCAAGCCCGGCGATCGCGTGGTGGCCGGTGTCCGCATCGGCGGCTTTGCCGAGCAGGTGGTGGCACCCGAATCCACTGTGTTCGCGCTGCCCGATGCGGTCGATTTCGACGCTGCCGTGCAATTCCCGACCATCTACGCCACCGCCTACGGCGCGCTGAAATGGCGCGCCAATCTGGCGCCCGGCGAGACGCTGCTGGTGCACGGCGCCGCCGGCGGCAGCGGGCTGGCCGCCATCGAGATCGGCAAGATGCTGGGCGCGCGCGTGATCGCCACGGCTGGCGACGCCGCCAAGCTCGACGCCGCGCGCCGCCATGGCGCCGATCTGGCGATCTCCTACCGCGAGGAAAACGTTCGCGATGTGGTGTTGCGCGAGACCGCGCAGCGCGGCGCCGATGTCGTCTTCGACCCGGTTGGCGGCGACACCTTCAACGAATCGCTGCGCTGCATCGCGCCGGACGGCCGCATCATCCCGATGGGCTTCGCCGGCGGCACCATCCCGCAGATTCCGGCCAACCTCGTGCTGGTCAAGAACGTCACCGTGATCGGCATCTATTGGGGCTACTACATGGGCTGGGGCAAGCACGCGCCACCGCCTGCCATGGCCGCACGCGTGCGCGCCGCCTTCGACGACATGCTGGCGGCCACCGCCGCCGGCATGCTGCGCCCCGAAACCTACGCCTCATTCCCGCTGGCGCGCTTCCAGGAGGCACTGCAGGCGATCACCGCACGCCAGGTGATCGGGCGCGTGGTCCTGCATCCGTGACGGGAACGGACGAGACCGGTAACGACACCACAAGATAACGACGCCAAGATCGATCGACACAAAGGAGACAACCATGAAGCAGTACGTTGCACTGATGGCTTTGCTAGGCATATCCCTGCTACCGCATGGCGCGAGCGCCCAGGGTAGCTTTCCCGACCGGCCGGTCAAGCTGGTCGTGCCCTACCCTCCGGGCTCGGGCACCGACACGGTGGCGCGCTATGCGGCACGACGCATGGAGACGGCGCTCGGCAAGCCGGTGGTGATCGAGAACAAGCCGGGCGGCAACGCCATCATCGCCGCGCAGACGGTGGTCAACGCGCCTGCCGACGGCTACACGCTGCTGTGGGCCGCCAACGGGCCGGTGACGACCAATGTCGCGCTGTACGACAAGCTGCCCTACAACCCGCTCACCGACCTGGAACCCGTGGCGCGCCTGGCCTATTCGCCGATGGGCCTGTACGTGCCCGCCGATTCGCCCTACAAGACCGCGCGGGACCTGTTTGCCGATGCCAGGAAACGCCCGGGCAAGCTCAACTACGGCAGCGGCAGCGCGACCTACAACATCGCCACCGAATGGCTGATGTCGCTGGTCGGCACCAAGGCCAATGTCATCTCCTACAAGGGCAGCAGTCCGACCCTGACCGACCTGGCCGGCAAGCAGGTCGACTTCGCGATTGCCGAGTACAGTGCGGGCCTGCCGCTGGTGAAGGGCGGCAAGATTCGCATGCTGGCGTTGACCTCGGACCGTCGCATGGCATCCGAGCCGGAAGCGCCGACGCTGCAGGAACTTGGCTACAAGGAGTTCTTCCAGGTGGCGTGGTGGGGCGTGTTTGCGCCGAAGGGAACGCCCGCGCCCGTGGTGTCGCACCTGGAGAACACGCTGCTGACGATCTTCAAGGATGCCGAGACCGCGCAATACCTGGAGCAGAACAACTTCAGCGCCTTTACCGGTACCGCGCAGCAACTGCGTGCGTTCCAGAAAGCGGAGATCGAACGGGAATCGAAGCTGGTGGACCGCTTCCATATTCCCAAGCTGTAACGCGATAAGGCGATAAGGCTGCAAGACCGGGGGTGCCGGTGGCGGCAGCCGGCGCCGCCGCGAATCTGCTATCTTTTGCACCGCGCGATCGGCGCCAGGGGGGCGCATGCTCCTGGCACCCCGGCTCGTCGATCGCCGGCCATAGAGAAAACAAAGTGAAGTTGTGAGGCGCAAAGTCAGACACCATGGGGCGCAAACGTCAGATCGGAACGCCAGAAGGCGATGAGAAGCAACTGGCCATACTCGATGCGGCCGCGTCGGTGTTCATGAAGCTCGGCTTCGCGGCGACCTCGCTCGACGATATCAGCGACAGCTACGGTGCCACCAAGGGCATCATCTACTACCACTTCCGCAGCAAGACCATCCTGTTCTTTGCCGTGCAGCGCCGTGCCATGGAACTGACCCGCGCGGCGATCGAGCCCGCGGCCACCTCGGCCGCACCGGCGCGCGAGCGCATCGAGGCGATGGCGTTCGCCCATGCGTTGCTGATGATGGAACATCTCGACTACCTGCGCGTGGCCGCTCAGGGCCTGGAATTGCACCTGGGCGGTCGTACCACGGAAGAGGAGCGCGCCGAGATCAAGCGCATTACCGCGCTGCGCGACAGCAACGAGCGGCTGTACCTGCAGGTACTCGAGGAGGGCGTGGCCAACGGCGAGTTCCGCGAGATGGATGTGAGGATCGTCGTCAAGGCATTGCTCGGCGCGCTGAACTGGACCTCGCGCTGGTACCAGCCGCGCAAGGGCGAAACCCGCAAGGACCGCGAAACGATCGCCGCGGAGATCGCGCGCTATGCGGTCAATGGCCTCAAGCGCTAGCCTCAAGCGCTGGCCTCAAGCGTTGGCCTCAAGCGCTGGCCTCAAGCGCCAGAGGCTACCGACACGCAGGCCAGCCTACGCACGCGACAGTGCGCACGGCTGACGCGCCCGCAGGCCGCAAGCCAGCGCCAGCAGACTGACCGCCGCGCCGAGCAGGCATACCCCGGGCCAGCCGCCGTGGGCGTAGGCCGCCGTGGCACCGAGCGCGCCGAGGCCGCTGCCGGTGGCATAGAACAGCATGTACACGCCGATCAGCCGGCTCTGCGCGCCCGCGCGCACGCGCAGGATCAGGCTCTGGTTGGTCACGTGCAAGGCCTGCGCGCCGGCATCGAGCAGCACGATACCCACGAGCAGCAGCCATAGCGACGCGGACAGGCGCGACAGCGGCCACCACGCCAGCACCAGCAATGCCAGCGCACCGAGGGTGACACGCTGGGCAAGGCCGCGGTCCACCCACCCGCCCACGCGCGCGGCCGCGAGCGCGCCGGCCACACCAGCCAGGCCGAAGGCGCCGATGGTGGCGTGCCCCATCTGGTACGGCGGCGCGCTCAGCGCCAACGTGAGCGCGCTCCAGAAGATATTCAGCGCGGCGAACATCAGTAGCGCAAGCCAGCCCCGCGCGCGCACCAGCGGTTCCTCGCGCAACAGGGCGAACATCGAAGCAATCAGCCGCCAGTAGCCAACGCGGGCACCGCCATGCGGCAACCGCGGCAACGCGCGCCACAACGGCACTGCCAGGGCGACCATCAGGATGGCTGCGGCCAGGTACACGCTGCGCCAGCCCGCCAGATCGGCGATGCCGCCGGCAAAGACGCGCGCCGACAGCAGCCCGATCAGCACACCGCCCTGCGTGGCCCCCACCACCCGCCCGCGCTCCGCGGGCGCGGCCGCACTGGCGGCATAGCCGAGCAGCCCCTGGGTCATGGCCGTGCCGAGCATGCCCACGCCGAGCATGCCCGCCAGCAGCAGCGGCACGGACGTGGCCACGCCAACCAGCGTCAAGATCGCCACCAGCGCCACGAGCTGCACGCCCATCAGGCGACGACGGTCGAGCCTGTCGCCGAGCGGCACCATGAACACCAGCGCCAGCGCGCAACCGAACTGGGTCATCGTCACCACGCTGCCCACGGCGGCCGCAGAGATGGCGAATTCACGCGCCAGCGCGTCGAGCAGCGGCTGGGCATAGTAGACATTGGCCACGCTGAGACCGGCTGCGGCGGCAAACAGCATCAGCAAGGCGCGCGGCATCGGCGCCGGCACGGTCGGAGTCTCCATGACAGGATCTCGTTTCAAGTGTTCAGGTGGTGAGGCGTCGGCAAAGTAGTTGCAAATCAAAACTGACTAAAACGGGTTGAATGCTAGGTCAACCAGTTTTAAAATGCAACCGTTCCGGACTCTCGCCGATTTGCTGACGGCATCGATCCATGTCCCCACCCAAGCCCTCCCCCCCGCGCTCCGCCGAACAGCCATGCCCGGTGGCGCGCGCGCTCGACGTCATCGGCGACCGCTGGTCGCTGCTGATCGTCCGCGACGCCTTCGATGGCGTGCGCCGCTTCAGCGATCTGCAGCGTAGCCTCGGCATGGCGCGCAATATCCTGGCCGACCGGCTGCACAAGCTGGTGGAAGCCGGCATCCTAAAAACGCAGGCCGCCTCCGATGGGTCTGCCTATCAGGAGTACGTGCTGACGCCACGCGGGGAACGGCTGTTTCCGGTGGTGGTCGCGCTGCGCCAATGGGGAGAGCGGCACCTGTTCGCGCGCGGCGAACGGCATTCGATCCTCGTCGACCGCCGCACCGGAGAGACCCTTGCGCCCATGACGCCGACAGCGCGAAACGGCGAGGCGGTGGCGGCCATGGATACGGAAGTGCGGAAGGTCCGATAGCGGGCCGCGGGATCGCAGCACCGCGTGAACGGGGGCACGGATGGATCAGGACCGGATCTGGACGATTCCGGACACTTTCGAGACCCTTCGGTACGTGACTGACGCTACGATAAGTCATCGACGATTCGTGGATGGGAAGCAGGTCGCGGGCCAGGGTCTTCGCCGTGGAAGGCGCGCCGCTGTGGAACATCGACCCTATGCTGACAGACGGCTCGCCCCTGCAGATTCCCCTCGACCGCCAGGCGAAGCTGCCTCTTACGGAACAGATCCGGCTGAACATCGTCAGGGCGATCGATTCCGGCCTGTTGCCGCCCGGCACACGCCTGCCTTCCTGGCGCACCCTCGCGACGCAGCTCGGGGTGGCGCGCGGTACGGTGCGCGCCGCCTATGAGCGGCTCTCCGATTCCCGGCTGATCGAAGCCTACGGCGCCAAGGGCACACGTGTGGCGCCGCGTCCGCGCGCAGCCAGCGTGCAGGTCCACACGCCGCGGCCCGATGGCTTCATGAAAGCCGTCCAGGACATGACCGGTGGCCCGGCGATCTTCCAGCTCGGGGTGCCGGCGTTCGGTGCTCAGCCCGAGAAGATCTTTGCGCGCACGCGCTCCTCCAATCTGCTGAAGACCGGGCCGTATGTGTCACTGACCTATCCCGATCCGAGCGGCGAGTGGCGGCTGCGGCAGGAAATCGCCGGCTATCTGTCGCTCTCGCGGCATTTCCATTGTTTTCCGGAGCAGGTTTTCATCACTTCGGGATACAACTCGGGCCTGGGTCTCGCCTTGCGCGTGCTGGGCCTCGACGGTCGCAAGGTCTGGATGGAAGACCCCGGCTTTCTGCTGACGCGCAAGGCGCTGGAACTCGCGCGCCTCGATCCGGTGCCGATCCCGGTCGACGCCGAAGGGCTCAATGTCGAACACGGCATCGCGACCGCACCGGACGCCGCGCTGGCCGTGCTGACGCCCGGCCAGCAAGCGCCGCTGGGCACCACGCTATCGTTGCGGCGCCGCCTCAAGCTGCTTGAATGGGCCGTCGCGCGCGGGGCCTGGATCATCGAGGACGACTATCTGGGCGAACTGCAACTCGACGGCCGCGCGGCGCCCGCGCTGGCAGCCCTTGACGAGGGCAAGCGGGTAATCCATATCGGCACTTTCAGCAAGACCATCAGTCCGGCGCTGCGACTTGGATTCGTGGTGGCACCGCCGGAACTCGTGACCGCGTTCGCGGAAGTGGCGGCGACGCTTGCGCCCGCGCCTGCGCCGCTGGTGCAGCTTGCCACCGCGCAGTTCATGCGCGAAGGCCACTTCGTACGCCGCCTGCGTCGCCTCAAGCGTCTCTACGCCGCGCAGCGCGACGTCCTGTGCGAGCAGTTGCGCGCGCGCGATGCCCAATGGACCAAGGCTGGCCTGGCGATGCTGGTGACATTGCCCGAAGGCACCGCCGACACGGCAATCGCGCGCGAGGCGATGACCGTCGGCATGGCGCCCTCGCCGCTGTCGCGATGGTTTGCGACGCCTGCCAACGCCACGCCCGGGCTTCTGCTTGGCGTTGCCACCGCGCCCGAGGCGTTGGTGGCGAGCGCGTGCCAGCGTCTATTCGACATCATCGCGCGATATCGCTAGCCGGGCGCACTTGTCCCTCCCTTCGGAACGCGAGTGGGCGTCGGTCCATTCGCACACTTTCAATCCGCATTCTTAGTACACATGACAACCGGCATTCTTGGCTCTTCAAAACATGCCAGTCGCCGTACAGAATTTGCACGTCCCCATCTGACAACGGAACGACCATGACCAACGCCGTCATCGAATGCATTCTGAGCCGCAGCGCTGCGAAGTACTACGACCGCACCGCCACCTTGAGCGACGATCGGATTCGCGAGCTGGTGCGCATCGGTACCAGTGCGCCGACCTCCTTTCACCTGCAGAACTGGCGCTTCATCGCCGTCCGCACGCCGGCGGCCAAGGCCAGACTGAGCCCCATCGCATGGAACCAGCCCGCGATCACCGATGCGGCGGTGACCTTCATCGTGTGTGGCCAGCTGGCCGACTCGAGCGTGATTCCCGATCGTCTCGCCCCGCTGGTCGAAGCCGGTGTGATGCCGGCCACGATGGTGCCGGAATGGGAGATTCCCGCGCGCAACCTGTACATGGAATTCCCCCAGCGCCAGCGCGACGAAGCCGTGCGCACCGGCACCTTCGGCGCGGCGGCCATGATCTACGCGGCCCGTTCGATGGGCCTGGGTTCGACCCCGATGATCGGCTTCGACGCCGAGGCCGTGCACCGTGAATTCGGCCTGGCCGCAAATGAAGTGCCGGTCATGCTGCTGTCGGTGGGCGCGGAGCGCGCGGGCAACTGGGCGCAAAAGCCGCGGCGGCCCGTGGACGAGGTCCTGGACCTCGTCTGAGGCGCTGGGAACCGCGTTGCCAACACCTTGTGAAACTTTCTCCCCAGGAACCATTGCGATGCCAAGAAGCACAGCACTGAAGCCGGACCAGGTACCGGCGGAATCCAAGCCCACGCTCGATGCCTTCACCAGGAACATCGGCTTCACGCCCAACATGATGGCAACGTTCGCGCAGAGCCCGATTGCGTTCAACGCATGGGCCGGCCTGCTCGGTGGCCTGAGCAAGGCCCTCGACGTCAAGACGCGCGACAGCATCGGCCTCGTGGTCTCCGAAGTCAACGGCTGCAACTATTGCCTGACGGTCCACAGCTTTACCGCCGAACATATGGCCAAGCTGCCGGCCGAGGAAATCATCATGGCCCGCAAGGGCCGCGCAAACGAGCCCAGGCGCGACGCCGCCGTGCAGTTCGCGCGCAAGGTCATCGAGGCGCGCGGCAACGTGACCGACGCCGATCTGCAGGCGGTCCGCGCGGCCGGCTACAGCGACGCGAACGTCATGGAGATCGTTGCACTGGTGGCCATGTACTCGTTGACGAATTTCTTCAACAACGTGTTCGATCCCGAGAAGGATTTCCCGCCGGTCACACCGGCCGGAGCGATCTGAACCGTCACGGCTCGCATCGAGCCGGCCCGGAACACCCGGGCCGGCCCGATGCCCATGGCTCCGGCGCGCTTCCATGTCCCACGTCGACTGGCTGAGCCAGCTTCTGCAAATGATTGCCATCACCGGTCAGCTCCAGGTCCGCTGCGCCTACCGCGCACCATGGCGTGTGGCGTGGCCGCAGTCCGCCGCCCGCGAGATTCCCTATCACGTCGTGCTCAACGGCCATGCCATCATCGAAGAGTCGCAGACGGGAACCGTTACCGAGCTTGCGGGCGGTGACATCGTGCTGCTGCCGCATGGCTCGTCGCACGTGCTGCACGACGGCAGCGGCAACGCGCCCGCGCCGACCTCGGAGCGCCGTACGCCCGAGGGATGGACGCTCAGCGAAAACGCCGGCGATGGAGAACCGCTCGCCATGTTGTGCGGACGCTTCCTGATCGGATCGCCCCATGACCGCCTGATGCGCGACTATCTGCCCACCATCGTGCTGGTACGTACGATGGACGGCCAGAACGGTGCCGGCATCGGCACAGCGGCAATCCATCTGGCCAAGCTGGTGGCACTGATGCGCATGGAATCCGCCAGCGAGAGGCCAGGCGTCCACGCCATCCTCAACGCGCTGGCATCTGCGCTGTTCGCACTGGCGCTGCGCGCGGCGAGCGAATCCCGGCGCGCCCCGGCGGGCCTGCTCGCACTGACCGGTCATCCGCGCCTGGCACCGGCCATTTCCGCCATGTTCGCCGAGCCGGCGCGACCGTGGACCCTGCCCGTGCTCGCGGAGCTATGCAGCATGTCGCGCGCGACCTTCATGCGGCACTTCCAGGACAAGCTCGGACGCACGGCGTTTGACTTGCTGACCGATATCCGGATGAGCATGGCCGCCAACGAACTGCAAAAGGCCACCATGACGACCGAGGCCGTGGCCGACTCGGTCGGCTATCGGTCGGTGGCGGCGTTTCGCCGTGCGTTCACCGACCGGATGGGCATGACGCCGGCACAATGGCGCCATATGGCGCGCGAGGCGAGTCACACGCCTTGATCCCTCCGCCGCATATGCAAAGGCTTACCGCATGGATCGTCTAGCCTCGATGCAGGCGTTCACCCGCGTGGTCGACGTGGGTGGCTTTACGCGCGCCGCGGAATCGCTCGGCCTCCCCAGGGCAACGCTGACGCGCCTGATCCAGGGCCTCGAGACACACCTGGGCGTCAAGCTCGTGCACCGGACCACGCGACGTGTCAACGTCACGAGCGATGGCGCCGCCTACTACGAACGTTGCGTGCGCATCCTGGCCGACATCAACGAGGCCGAGACTTCGCTCACGCGCGACAACCGCGCGCCGCGCGGCACGCTGACCGTCAGCACTACGCGCGGGCTCGCGCAGATGGTGCTGCTGCCGCGCCTGAACGCGTTCTGCGACGCGTATCCCGAACTGAAGCTCGCACTGTCCATCGACGACAGGCCGATCGACCTGCTGCGCGCGGGGGTCGATGTGGCGCTACGCGTCGGCACGCTGGACGAATCGATGGTGGCCCGGCGCATCGGCCAGCTGAAGCTTGCGTTCTATGCGTCGCCGATCTACCTGCGCCGTTTTGGCACGCCGCGCGATATGGCCGAGCTGGCACAGCACCGGGCTGTCAGTTTCCTGTCCGACCGCGGCGGACGCGAGCCGCCGTGGGCACTGACGCGTGCCGGCGAACGCAGCGAAGTGCTGCTGTCGACGGCCATCGCCACCAACGATGCCGACGTCTACCTCGGGTGCGCGGTGGAGGGCCGTGGCATTGCGCGGATCTGCCGAGCGATGGCCGAGCCCTATGTCCATAGCGGTCGACTGGTGGAAATCATGACGGCGTGGCAGACCGACGAACTGCCGATCTCCGCGATGTATCCGCAGAACCGGCATCTGTCGGCCAAGGTCCGCGTGTTCGTCAACTGGTCCGCCGAAATCTTCGCGCGGCATCCCCATTTTGGCGTAGTGCCCCGCTAGCGCTGCGGCACCGCCTGTTCTGCGCCATGCATTCTCCGGGAGAGCAACCCATGACCCTCGACCATCCCATTTTTTCCCGCTGGCCCGCGCAGTACCCGGACCGGCTCCAGCTCTTCTCGCTGCCCACGCCCAACGGCGTCAAGATCGGCATCATGCTGGAGGAAACCGGGCTCGCCTACGAGCCGCACCGCATCGACATCCTGGCAGGCGACAACCACGAGCCTGCCTATCTCGCGCTAAACCCCAATGGGAAGATTCCCGCCATCTACGACCCGGTCGGCCCCGCCGGGCGGCCGTTGGCATTATTCGAGTCCGGCGCGATCCTGCTCTACCTGGCCGACAAGAGCGGCCGCTTCCTTGCCACCGACCCGGCCACGCGTTACGAAACGATCCAGTGGGTGATGTGGCAGATGGGCGGAGTCGGGCCGATGTTCGGGCAGGTCGGCTTTTTCCACAAATTTGCCGGCAAGGAGTATGCGGACAAACGGCCGCGCGACCGTTATGCGGCCGAATCGGCCCGCCTGCTGGCCGTGCTCGAGGCCCGCCTGGCCGGGCGCACATGGGTGATGGGGAACGACTACGGCATCGCCGACATCTCCCTGCTGGGCTGGGTACGCAACCTGATCGGGTTCTACGAGGCGCGCGAGCTGGTGGGCTTCGATCGCTTCCCGCGCGTGCAGGCGTGGCTCGAGCGCGGTCTGGCACGTCCTGCGGTGCAGCGTGGCCTTCTGGTGACCGCGTAGCATTTCGGGCGTACCCTACGCATGCGTCTGTTTCCTGCTACCTGCCACCTGCCACCTGGCTTGACCATGACAGTCCGATGAACAAGGATGCGAGCGACCAACACGGGCAAACGACGGTAGCGCGGATCTCGGGGCCGCAGCTCGAGGACTTGATCTCCGCGCTCAGCGTGGAATTCGTCCGCCTCACCGAATGCCTGGTAAGCCCCGGCTGGCGCCTGCACCTCGGCGGCACGGCGGCGCCCGGGCTGCACTACAACCTGTCCGGTCATGGCCGCATGGTGCTGGAAGGGCATCCGCCCATCGAGCTCATGCCCCACACGCTCGTCATCACGCCGCCCAACCAGTTCTTTCATGTCGAGGTACCCGCGAAAGCGCCGGCAAGCGAGGTTTCCCACGAGCTGGAGGGACGCTGGGCGCCATTCCCGCCCGGGGCGATCCGGCGCTTCGTGGCCGGAGAAGATCCGCGCATGATGCTGATCTGCGGCTACTTCCAGGCGTCCTACGGCACCTCGCTGAACCTGTTCTCGACGCTGTGCGCGCCCATCGTCGAGCAGTTCGACAACGAACAGCATATCGACCGCACGCTCGAACTGGTGCTGCAGGAGCTGATGAACGAGGAAATCGGCATGGGCGCAATGACGACGACGTTGCTCAAGGTCGTGCTGATTGCACTGCTGCGGCGCTCGTTGACCTCGACCCGCCTGTGGGCCGAGCGCTTCTCGCTGCTGCGCGACCCTAATATCGCCAAGGCCTTCTCGCATATGGCGGCGCGCGTGGAAGCCCCGCATTCGGTCGATCATCTCGCCCAGATCGCGTGCATGAGCCGCTCGGCCTTCATGGCACGGTTCAACGAGGTGGTCGGCCTGCCACCCATGACCGTGCTGCGCAAATTGCGCATGCGGCAGGCGGCCGCGCTGCTGAGCACGGGCGACCTGGCCATCGAGCAGATCATCCGCTCGGTTGGCTACACGAGCCGCAGCAGCTTCCTGAAGGCGTTCCAGGACGCGTACGGCGTGCCGCCCTCCGACTATCGCGCGCGGCACCGGCGCGGCGCTCCCGGTACCACGACGCCCTGACGGCCGGTGCGCCGGCAGCGCGGCCCGCCGGATGACACCATGCGTACCACGCCGCTCGCGCGGCCCTATGTCCGCCGCGGTGGACCCAGGGTCATGGCCGCCGTCAGCGCGCCCGCGAGCGAACTGGCCGCGGCCATGGCAAGGCCGATCTGGTAGCCCAAGGCATACGTGCCGACCCCGGCCGCGAGCGCCACACCGGCCAGCTGCGCGATGCGGCTGGCCGCATTGTTGATGCCGGAGGCCAGGCCTTCGTCGCTCTCCTCGACGCTGGACATGACGGCCGCGGTGAGCGGGGCGACGAGCACGGCGAACGACAGGCCGAGCAGCGTCATCGGGCCGACCACGCCCGCGAGCAACGAGGCCTGCCGCGCGCATGCCATCCAGACATAGGCAAGCGCCGCGCCGGTCGGGCCCACCATCAGCATGACGCGCGCGCCGACCTTGTCGGCCAGCCCGCCAAACCACCGCGACAGCAGACCCGCGCCAAGCAGGAACGGCAGAAAAGCCAGCCCGGCATCCGTCGCCGCCAGCGCGCGCCGCTCGACAATGTCGAACGGCAGCAGGAAAAACATGATCGAGACTCCGGCATAGACCAGCAGCGTCGCAAGATTGAGGCCGACAAACGCGCGGTTCTTCCACAGGCGCGGCGGCGTCATCGGGTGCCGGCTGCGCGCCTCCCACCCGCCGTACGCGACCAGCCCGGCCACACCCAGCACGGCGACGAGTGCCGGACGCAGGCTCAAGTGCGCCGGCATGGCCGAATCCGGCTGGTCGTGGGCAGCCCCCATCTGGCCGAGCGCCCATGCCAGCGCGCCCAGTGCCGCGGCGAGCATGGCGGCCCCCACGATATCGAAGTCGCGGCCCTCGCGGCGATGGTCGCGCGCGTAGACCGTCAGCAGCCCCACCGCCAGCAGCGCGATGGGCGGGTTGATCCAGAACACCGCTGGCCAGCCGAAAGTCTCGGTCAGCCAGCCACCGAGGACGGGACCGGCGGCCGTGGTCAGCGCCGACGCGGCCGCCCATAGCCCGATCGCCCGGCTGCGTTCGCTGCGCGGATAGGTCGCGCCGATCAAGGCGAGGCTGGCCGGCGTCACGATGGCCGCGGCCGCGCCCTGCACCACGCGCGCGGCGATCAGCCAGAGCGGCGAAGGCGCGAGCGCGCAGGCGGCGGACGCCAGGCCAAACAGGATGCATCCGAGCACGAGCATGCGCGCCTTGCCATACGCATCGGCAAGCGCGCCACCGATCAATGTCAGCGAGGCCAGCGCCAGCACATACCCGTTGAGGACCCATTGCACGGCGGCAAGGTCCGCGCCGAAGTCTGCGCGCAGGCGCGGCAAGGTGACGGTCAGCGCCGAACCATCGATGAAGGCCATCGAGGATGCCAGCACGCAGGCTGCCAGCACCATGCGCCGGCAGCGCAGTGGCAACTCCTGCCCGGGCTCGCGCGGGCCGCGTTCCGCATCGATGATATGGCGACTGCACGGTTCGACGATTGGCTGCGTCACGATGGCTCCCGACCCATGAAGGTGCGCGCCGAGGCCGATTCGTGGCGTCCGCGCGAACATGCGTGTGATTATGGCGTCAACGGGGCGAGTACGGTGACGCGCTCGCATATTCGGACGAACCGGAACCCGGGCCGGACCCTAGGGCACGCCGCCATGCGCGGCCCCGGGCGATTGATCCTCTTCAGTCTCGCAACCAGCGGCGCGGTGACCTACAGTGGTAGGCCATCCTCACCTGACCGATTGGGAATCGAAAATGCTTCATGGCAACCAGCACGACCGTCTGAAAGTCGCGGAACACGGCGTCGGACCGCTCTCTCACCTTGCGCTGCTCCGCTGGGCGCTGGTCATCGTCTTCCTGTGGTTTGGCGGCATGAAGTTCACCGCGTACGAAGCCAACGGCATCGCGCCGTTTATCGCGCACAGCCCGCTCATGAGCTGGCTGCACGCGCTGTTCGGCATCCAGGGCGCGAGCTATGTGATCGGGGTACTCGAATTGTCGACGGCGGCGGCGCTGGCGGCGGGCGCATTCCATCCGATCCTTTCGGCGCTTGGCGCGGTCATGTCGGCCGCGACCTACCTGATCACGCTCACGTTTTTCCTGACCACGCCTGGCGTGGCGGAGCCGACCGCGGGCGGCTTCCCGGCAATCTCGGCCTTGCCCGGACAATTCCTGCTCAAGGACCTCGTGCTGCTGGTGGCATCCCTGGTGTTGCTGCGTGCGTCGATGCCCGGTGCGGCGACGACGCGTCGCAACGGCTGAGCGCCCTGGCCGCGCGCATCGTTGCGCGGGCCTGCCACCCTGCGCTCACACGCGGCATGGCCTACGCGGCGAACAGCGCGCGGCTTTCCCTGAAGGCATCGGCAAGATGCCCCACCACGGCGCGGATATGGCTCGCATTGCGATCGCGTCCGCGGATCACGAGATAGATTTCGCGCGCCGGCAGTACCGGTGCCAGCGCACACGGCCGCAGCGCCGGAACCTGCCGCCCGATGTAATGCGGCAACAATGCCAGCCCGGCGCCGGCCTGGGCCGCGCTGGCCTGCAGCACATGGTGCTCGGCGCGGAACGCCACGCGGCAGCGCGGATAGTGTTGCGCGAGCCAGCGTGCTTCGGGCATGCCGGCGTTCTGTTCGTCAAAGCTGACGAAGACCGGCGGTTGGCCGGCTTCCGCTTGCGCGCATCGGTCCTCGGTGCCATAGAAGCCGTAGGCCAGCTTGCCGACGAGCTTCGCGATCAGGTCGCCGTCGGCCGGCTTGCCGATGCGCACGGCAATATCGGCTTCGCGCCGGTCCAGACTGATCGCGCGCAGCTCGGTGGCAAGATCGACGTCGAGCCCGGGATGCAGGGTCGTGAGTCGCGCCAGCCGGTCTGCCAGGAAGCCCTGCGCCATTGCCGGCGGTGCATTGATGCGCACCACTCCACGCACATCCGTGTCAGTGCTCCGCGCGGTGCGCGAGAGCGCATCCGCCGCCGTCTCCATCTCCGTGGCCGCGTGCAGCACGACTTCTCCTTGCGCGGTCAGCAGATACCCTTCCGGGCGCCGCTCCACGAGCTTTTCGCCCATGCTGTCCTCAAGCGACTGCACGCGCCGGGCGATGGTGGCGTGGTTGATCTGCAGCGCGCGCGCCGCCGCCGACAGGCTGCGATAACGGCCCAGCGCCAGGAACACGCGGACGTCCTGCCAGTCGATCTGTGTGCGTTTTCTCTCAGCCATTGTGCGAGGATAGCAGCTGTCGCTCCAGCGCGTCTGCCCATACGCTATGCACAACGTCGGGAACACCCCCGCCGTCCATACCGAACCTTGATCGCACTCACTACTGGAGCATGAGATGAACCCCACCAAAGTTGCCGTCGTTACCGGTGCATCGCAGGGCATTGGCGCCGCCATTGTCGCCGCCTATCGTGCCAAGGGTTATGCCGTGGTTGCCACGTCGCGCCATATCGAGCCCTCCACCGACAACCACGTGGTGACCGTGGCCGGCGATATCCGCGAGCGTGCGGTGGCAACACGCGTGATCGCCACCGCGCGCGAGCGCTTCGGCCGCATCGACACGCTGGTCAACAACGCCGGCATCTTTATCAGCAAGCCGTTCGTCGACTACACCGAGGAAGACTTCCGCAACGTGGTCGACGTCAATCTGGCGGGCTTCTTCCATATCACGCAGGCGGCGCTGCCGGCCATGCTGGAACAACGTAGCGGCCACGTGGTGCAGATCACCACCGCGCTGATCGAGCAGGCCATCGGGGGGCTCGACGCCGGCCTGGCGTTCCTGACCAAAGGCGGCCTGTCCGCCGTCACGCGCGGCCTTGCCATCGAGTACGCCAGGACCGGCGTGCGCTTCAACGCCATCGCCCCGGGCATTATCCGCACGCCGATGCATGCGCCCGCCACGCATGAATTCCTCGCCGGCCTGCATCCGCTGGGCCGCATGGGCGAGGTGTCGGAGATCGCCGACGCGATCCTCTTCCTGGAGGATGCAGCGTTTGTCACCGGCGAGACCATCCATGTCGCCGGTGGCCAGCACGCCGGGCGTGCGTGATGGCGGGCGTCCGTCATGGCGGGCGCGCCGGCCGGCGCCGGGCAGGCTCAGGCGGCGCGGCGTGCCAGCACTTCGTCGCGCGGTCCCGCGTCGACCACGCGGCCAGCTTCCATCACGACGATGGTGTCGAAACGGGTAAGCAAGCCTGGCCGATGGACCGAGGCGACGATGCATGCCGACGGAAAGGCCTCGAACATGCGGTCGAACACGCGGCCCTCGGCCTGCGGATCGAGCGCGCTGGTCGGCTCGTCGAGCAGCAGCAGCGAGCTGCCCCGCGCGGCCAGCGCACCGCGCGCGAGCGCCAGCCGTTGGCGCTGACCGCCCGACAGGTTGGCGCCACGCTCGCTAAGACCGCTTGCCAGTCCGCCGGGCAGGCGTTCCAGCACTTCGTCGAACACACCGGTATGCACCGCTGAGCGGAGCGTCGCCGCATCGGCCGGCGCGCCAAACGTCAGGTTCTCTTCCACACTTGCCTCGAACACCTCGGCCTCCTGCGGAATCAGCGTGGCCAGCGTGCGCAACTCGCGCCAGTCGCGCGGCGCGCCGTCGCGCCGCAGTTCGCCATGCTGCGGCAGGTAAAGCCCGGCCAGCGCGCGCAGCAGCGTACTCTTGCCGCCGCCGCTCGGCCCGATCAGCGCGATCCGCGCGCCACGCTGCAACCGCAGGTCGATGCCATGCAGGCCGCCGCGCGCATCGTTCGCATAACGCCAGGTGGCGCCGTGCAAGCTCAGCGTCTGCCACGGCGCGTCGGGCACCACGGCGGGCACCGGCAGTTCGGGATCGCCGGGCGCCTGCCAGATCGGTTCCGCGCTGCCATAGTCGGTATGCATGCGGGCAAAGCTCTGGAAGTTCGATGCCATCGCGCCGACCACCGTGGCCGCCTGCTGCGCATACTGATAGATCATGAAGACCGTGCCCAGCAGCACCGCCTGTCCCGGCGCACGGTGCTGCAGCACGTACACCACCACCAGGATCCACGTCAGCCCCATGCCGAGCAGATCGACGGTGAACCACTTGCCCTCGTTGACCATCACCGCGCGGCGCAACGGTGCCATCACCGCGGCCATGCGATGGTCGAGCAGCTTGCGCGAGGCAGCCTGCAGGCGCAGGCCGATCACGGTGCTGGCATTGCCGACAAAGTCGAGCAGTGCCGCCGCATAGCGCCGCTCCGCATCGTTTTCGGCACGGGCCAGTTGCATCAGCGTGCGGTCGAAGCGGAGAATGATCAGCGCAATGACCACGTAGCCCGTCACCGCGATCGCGCCGCTGGTATGCGACAGCAATGCCAGCGCCACGATCGGACCGACAAAGCTGAAGGCGCTCTGCAGATAGCCAAACTGGTTCTGCGCAAAGTCCGACAACGCGCGGCTGGACTGCACCACGCGGTGCTGCAGCTCGCCCGAGTGCCGGCCGTCGCGCCACGCCAGCGGCGCGGCCGCGATCCGGGCATAGAGCTGGTCGGCCAGCCGTTCGCGCACGCGCACGCCGACGTTGCGCTCCAGCACGCGGCCCGGCCCATGCAGCAGCCACGACAGCAGGTACACCCCGATGAGATAGAGAATCCAGCGACCCGCAATATCCATGCGGCCCTGCTGCAGCGCGTTGATCGCCTGCGCGGCCAGCCACGGCATGGTCAGCCGCAATAACTGCGCGCCCGACAGCAGCGCCGCGGCGCCGAGCATCGGGCCCCTGACACCCTGCGCATGGCGCCACAGCGCGCGATAGAGATCGCGCGCGGCGCCGCCCAGGCCAATGGCGGGCGGACGAGTAAGGAAATCTGTCTCCGTCATGCGGTGGTCACTCCTGTGCCAGGGACCGTGCCCGTGGCCACGCTGCACTCGGCATCGGTCCAGGAAGGGGTGGCCCGAGCGGGGGCGGGTCGAACAAAAGCGCTATTGTGCCAAACCGCAATGGCGGCCGGTCCGCGCTACACCGATCCCTGCCCGCATGCCGCCGGCCAGGGCTGGTCCCGCCGTGCCGGCAGCGTCAGCCGGAATGCCGCGCCGCCGCCCGCGTCATCCTGCCCGGGTTCGCACAGGCACAGGGTGCCACCATGGGCCTGCGCGATGGCGTTGCAGATCGACAGGCCCATGCCCATGCCGGTGGACTTGGTGGTGGCAAACGGCTCGAACAGGCGTTCGCGCTGCGCGGGCGCGATCCCCGGGCCCGAGTCGCGCACCGTGATGTGCACCGCGCCCGTGGTCTCCGTGGTGCCATCCCACGCCGTGCTCACGGTCAGGCGTCGCGCGCCGTCCGGCATCGCGCGCATCGCCTCGATCGCATTGACCACGAGATTGAGCACCGCCTGCTGAACCTGCACGCGATCGCCGTGCACGGCCGGCAGGTCCGGCGCGAGCACCGCCTGCATGGCCACGCCGTGCTTCATCGCTTCCGCGCGGGTCAGGCTGATGACTTCGCGGATGGCGTCGTTGATCTGCAATGCCGCCATATCGAGCGGGGCCTTGCGGAACAGGCTGCGGATATGGTCGAGGATTTCGGTACCGCGCCTCGCGTCGCGGCGGATACGCTCGAACGCGGCGCGGGCCTCGTCGAGATCGGGCGTGGGCGCATTGAGCCAGCGCAAGCCGGCCTCGGCGTTGGTCGCGCACGCGCCGATCGGTTGTTTCATTTCATGGCCGATCGAGGCCGCGAGCTGTCCCATGGTGGTCACGCGGTTGGCATGCGCGAGCGCGGCCTGCACCTCGCGATAACGGCGCTCGTTGTCGCGCGCTTCCGCTTCGGCCGCCTTGCGCTCGGTCAGGTCCAGCATGAAGGCCACGGCTTCGTGCCCGCCGTCCTCGATGCGCGCCACACCCATCAGTACCGGCACCCGGCTACCATCCTTGCGCAGGTATTCCTTCTCGAAGGGCTGCAGGCGCCCGGTGCGCTTGAGTATGGGCAGGCGCTCGCGCAGGTCGCGCTCGAGCCATTCCGGCGGTGTGAGCTGGGTCCAGCGCAGCGTGCGCGCACGCAGGTCCGCGCGCTCGTAGCCGACGATGCGGAGGAAGGCGTCGTTGGCTTCGACGATGACCTGGGTTTCCACTTCCCAGAGAAAGATGCCGATGATGTCCGCATCCACCAGGCGCTGGATCTTGGCTTCGCGCTGCTCCAGCTGCCGGCTCAGCGTCATCAGCATGGCCAGGTCGGCCTCCAGGATGTCGCGACACAGCGTCAGCAGCCGCAGGAACATGTCGTTGTAGGCGCTGTGCTTGCGATCGAGCACGCAGATGGTGCCGAACGACTCGCCGTCCGGCCAGTGGATGGGCACGCCCATATACGAGATCATGCCGACGGCGATATCGGGATTGGCCGCCCATTCCGGTGCCCGCAGCGCGTCGGGCACCTGCAGCGGCGCACGCGTCTTCATGACCGTCTCGCAATAAAGACCGGTGTCCAGCCGCGCACATTCGGCCGCGACATACGGATTGCCTGGCGACCGGCTCGATACGAACACCTCGATCTCGGGCGGCCTGACCCGCATGATGAGCGCCGACGGCACGCACATCACCTCGGCGAGCATATCGACAATTTCCTGCCACTTGCTGACGGTTTCCGCGGGCACTTCAATGGCATGGGGCATGGCAGGAAAACATTGGGATGAGGTCGATCAGCGGCGGCGGCCTCCGGAGCGGCGCGCGCCAGGTGATGCATTCCAATGTAGTACGGATTGGTGCCTTCGGAGAAACATGGTGCGTCGCGCATGCGGCGGCCCCGCCCAGCCGGCCGGGCCCGCTTGTCATGTGGCGGCGGGGGCGGCGGGTGCCGTGAGGCGCCGTAGCGCGGCATGCACGGCCTCGCGCTAGCGCATCACCTTCTGGAACAGGCTGACCACCATGGCCAGCATCGACACCGCGGCCAGCACCCGGAAGTGATCGAGATTGGCCAGCAGTACCGATTGCTGCGACAGCACCTGCGCGATCTGCGCCACCGCCAGCTCGGCGGCACGCTCGGGGGACGTCCCCATGGCCAGCACGGCTGCATAGCGCCCGTGCGCATCGAGGTACGGCGCGCTGGCGGTATGCACGCCGTCGTGCAGCGTGCTGTAGTGCACCGCCGTCAGCCACTGCTGCCCGACCGTGGCGATGGTCACGCCGAACGCGACGCCCATCTGCCCCAGCATGTTCTTGGCCTGCTGCGCATGCGCGAACAGGACCTCGTCGCCGGCAAAGGCATTGAAGGTCTGCATCGCGGTGACCGGGATCAACGTCATGATGAACACGCCGTACAGGGCCAGCGACGGCAGCACATCGTGCCACAGGTCCGGGGCCGGCGGCATGCGACTGATCAGCCAGGCCGATGCGCCGAGCGCCACAAAGCCGCCCACGAAGTACTTGCGTGGACTGGGCCAGCGCGGCAGCACGCTCGAAACCGATAGCCACGTCACCACGCCCGCCGCCAGGCCAAGCGCATAGAACTGGCCCGTGATCGCCCACGAATGACCGAGCGCGCGCTGCAGGAACAGCGGCAGCAAATAGCCGCTGGACCCGAGCGTCACATAGCAGAAGGCAAACAGCCCCAGCCCGCTCAGGAACCGCACATCGCCCATGCTGCCCACGCGCAGCAGCGGCTGCCCGCTGCGGGCCTCGCTCCACAGGAAGATCGCCAGCGCGCCGATGCCGACCGCCGCCCCGGCCACCAGAAAGGCCCGGTCCGCATAGAAGTCGTAATACGAGCGTTGCAGCACGAACAGCACAAGGAAGCTGCCCACCGCGAGGGCCAGCAGGCGCAACGGATGGACATGAGAGCCCGAGGCGGGGCCGGCCATGCGGGTCGGCAGCACGCGCGTGGCCGGCCACAACGCCAGCGCCGCCGCGGCGACCAACCAGAAAATCATCGGCCAGCGGTCGTCCGTGACGACCAGTGCCGCCAGCCACGGCGCCAGCGCCATGCCGGAACAAACCCCCAGCGCCAGGGCCCGGATACCGCGGAAGCGTGCCGGACCCGGTGAAATCAGGTTCACCGCGAGCCGCGACGACGTCACCATGCCGGCGCAGCCGAGCGACATCACCATGCGGCCGATCAGAAAGTCCGCATAACCGTCCGCCTGCGCGCACCACGCCGCGCCCGCCGCCGTCGCTACCAGCGCGCCCCGGATATAGCGGCGCCAGCCCAGCCGTTCCACCGACCAGCGCTGCAACGCGATGACCACCACGGCGACGCTCGCATAGGCCGCCGCCACGGTGCTGTACTCGTCGGGACTGGCGCCGATTTCGCCCATGATGGGGCCCGCGGCAAACGCCACCATGCCGCTTTGCAGGAAGTCGATCAGCGTCAGTGCGCCGATCACGAGCAGCAACAGGCGTGGCGGCGGCAGCGGCGCGGACGAAGATGAGACCGAGGATGGCGACGTCATGACGAGATCTCCATGGCGTTGCCGCCGTTACTGGTTGTCGGCGACGATGCGGCGCACCAGTTCATCGGCACGGTCGAGTTCGTCGGCAAACACCCGCGTGCGATAGTGCTGGCCGGCCGTATCGAGCGCCACCAGCCGTTTGCCATCGCGCGCACGCGTGTCCACCGTGACCCGCATCGACAAACCGATCTGCAGCGGATGCGCCATGACTTCGGCGGGGTCGAGCGCGATGCGCACCGGCACGCGCTGCACCACCTTGATCCAGTTGCCGGTGGCGTTCTGCGCCGGCAGCATGGCAAACGCGCTGCCGGTGCCAGCGTCCTGGCCAATCACGCGCCCGTGGAATGGCACGGCGTCGCCATACAGGTCCGATACCAGGGTCACGGGCTGGCCCAGGCGGATATCGCGCAGTTGCGACTCCTTGAGATTGGCCGTGACCCAGAGCTGGTCGAGCGGTACCACCGACATCATCGGCACCCCCGCGCTGACGCGCTGGCCCACCTGCACCGATCGCCTGGTGACCACGCCGCCAACCGGCGCCGGGATACGCGTGCGCGAGAGCGCGATACTGGCGTTGCGCACCTGCACCGCCGCCGCCAGTACATCCGGATGCGAGGCCACCGAGGTCCGTTCCACCAGCGCCTGGTTGCGCCGGAGCTGTTCGCTCGCCATGGCTAACGCAGCCTTGGCGGCGGCGACCGCGTGGCGCGCGTGGATCAGTTCCTCGCCCGAGATCGCGCCGCTCGCGACCAGCGCGTTGCGCCGCGTGTAGTTCTCCTGCGCGCGCGCCAGTTCCACGTTGCGCATTTCCACATTGGCGCGATCCTGCCCGGCCGCGGCAAACTGGCCGCGCACCTGGCGCACCGTGCGCGCCAGCTGCGCCTGCGCCGCCGCGAGGGCCAGCCCGGCATCGACACCGTTCAGTTCGACCAGCGGCTTGCCGGACGCCACCAGGTCTGTGTTATCGGCCAGAATGGCGGTCACCACGCCACCCACCTGCGGTGTGACCTGTACCACGTTGCCTTCGACGTAGGCGTCCTCGGTGGATACACGATGCCGCGCGTGCTGCCACCAGGCGAGCGCGGCGCCGCCGAGCGCAATCATGAGCACCACTGCGGCGACGTTGCGTCCATGGCGGCGCCATCCGGTGCGGCGCTGCGCCGCGAGGGGTGGGTCGGCCGCTCTGGTCGGGCTGGCGGGGTTCATGATGGGCTCCTTGTGGCCGTGCCGCTGCCGGCGGAAGACGTCGCGGCGACGCCGTGGGCGCGATCGTCGCCCTCGTAGCCGCCGCCGAGTGCACGGATCAGTTCGAGATGAAGGGTGCGTTCCTGGCTCCTGAGGTCGATCAGCAATTGCCGTTGCTGCAGGACCTGGCCTTCGGCGGACAGCACCTGCAGATAGGTGCCGATGCCGGCGCGATAGCGCGACAGCGCCATGGCATAGGCGTCTTCCGTGAGCTGCAGCGCCTGGCGTTGTTCGCCGGCGCGTTGCGCGAGCCATTGCAGTGAAACCAGTTGATTGACCACGTCGTGCAAGGCGGTCACCAGCGTCGCGTTGTACTGTTCTGCCGCGGCGTCGTATTCGGCCTGCCGCACGCCGAGGTTGGCGCGCAGGCGGCCACCGTCGAACACCGGCAGCGACAGCGCCGGCCCGACCCCCAGCGTACGGCTGCCCGCGGTGAAGAAGTCCGACAGACTCAGGCTCTGCAATCCGGCAAACGCCGTCAGGCTGATATTGGGATAGAACTGCGCCTTGGCCGCCTTGATGTCATGACCGGCGGCCTCCACGCGCCAGCGTTGCGCCACCACATCGGGCCGGCGGCCGATCAGCTCCGCCGGCAGCGCGGCCGGCAGTACCGTGGCAAAGCCTTCGGCCAGGCGTGGCCGCGCGATCCCGGCGCCGGCGTCGGGCCCTTTGCCGGCCAGCGCGGCAAGCTGGTTGCGGGTCAGCGCGATGACCTCGTCGACGGCAGCCAGGCGTTCGCGTGTCGCCGGCAGCGCCGCCTCGGCCTGTTTCATGTCGAGCCGCGAATCGAGCTGCGCCGCCACCCGCTGGCTCGTCAGCGAGAAGATGCCCTCGCGCTGGCGATAGGTCTCCTGCGCCAGATCACGCTGCGCATAGGCCGTATCGAGCCGCACATAGGTCCGTACTACCGCGGTGGTCAGCATCAGCTCGGCCGCGTGATAGTCGACCTCGGCGGCGCGCGCACGGTCGAGCGCGGCATCGAAGGTCGCCTGGTTCTTGCCCCAGAAGTCGAGTTCGTAGCCGAGTCCGAGCTGGATATCGCTCGACCACTTCCAGCTACCCGCCAGCGGCGGCGGCACCGCGCCGTTCTCGCTGAAGCGCTGCCGCGTGGTGCGCCCATACAGGTTGGCCTGCGGATACCGCGCGGCATCGGCCCCGCCGGCGAGCGCATCGGCCTGGCGCACGCGTGCCGCCGCCACCCGTAGCGCGGGCTGTCCGGCCAGTGCCGCCTCGACCAGCGCATCCAGTTGCGGATCGCCAAAGACCTGCCACCATGCGCGCCGTGGCCATGCGGCCGGAGACACCGTGGTGTCGGCAAGCGAGGCGGCGGCAGCCAGCCGGTCGGCATCGTCGACGGTGGCCTGCGTATGCAACCCTGCCATGCTGGCGCAACCCGCCACCAGCATGGCCGCCGCAAGCATGCCCGCGCGCCATGCGTACCGCGCTCGCCACCGGCGCGCCACGTTTACCTTGTCTCCAGGATGTCTCATCGCCTGCCCTGCTACCGCTTGCCTCACGCCATCCATTCAGCGTGCCTGGCTGCAATCTAGCGGCGCGCGCGGCGATGCGGTAGCACCTGGGCGTCACGCACCATGTTGCCTGTGCGGCACCAATGGCCACCATCGCGGAGCGAAGACACGCGCGCGCCGCGCAAGCCTCCATCAGTTGCGCCGGGCAAGTCGGGACCGCGGCATATCAGACAAGTCCTACGACATAGACAGCGAGTCTGGCGTAGCGGCAATGCGTGTGCGCTGCCTAGACTTCTATCTTGTATTGCCCGGCCCATTCCACCGTGGCGGTACATCCCAGGCACCGGCGCATGGCGATCGAACCATGAGACGTCGGCGGTGCATTCCGCGATCCGATATGGAGCCAACAACATGAAATATCCAATCATCCTCGCTCTCGCCGCAGCCACGCTCGGAGGCTGCGCCATGTCGCCCTACACGCCTCCTCCGTCCACCGAAACGCGCGCGATCGGCAACAGCAAGCTCGCACCGAAGGCCGCCGCGCAATGCATCGCCCAGCAATGGGCGGCGTCCATGCGGCAGGAGGTGTGGATGCAATACATGCTGGCCAACGACGAGGCTTTCGACGTCTACGTGCCGGGCCAGCAGCCGCCCAACGGTGCCGCCGCCGTGGTGCGCAAGGCCGCGAACGGCCAGGGCTCGTGGCTCGGCTTCCGCGGTGCCGACAGCGCCGCCGCCGGTGCCCTCAGCCAGTGCCAGTAAGCGGCGCGCGCGTGCCGCAGGACGACCCGCGGGTTGTCCTGCACTCCCTCCGCAGTTCACGCCCAACGACGTTGCGCACGCCGTCAGGCTCGCGCAGCGTCGGGCTTATTGCCAGGACTTGTGCAGCAGCGTCTGCTGGTCCTTGGTCAAGACCGCTTCCATGCGCTTGTGGGCATCCACCGAGGTGTCGTACATCACGGCACGCAGCTTGCCGATCGACTTGTAGACCTCGTCGATCGCGGCCGTGTCCGGGCTGGTTGCACCATGGAGATCGCGCAGCCGGGCCTGCTGATCCATGATCTGACCCATGGTGGCCCAATGCGCCTTGCGGGTTTCATCGACGATACGGTTGAGGCGCGTGCGCTGGTCGTCGGTCAGGTTCATGCCGGGAATGCGCGACCAGGCATAGGGACCCATCCCCATCCCGGGGCCCATCCCTCCCCCCATGCCCATCCCCCATGCCCATCCCCATCCCCATGCCGGGGCCGCCGCCCATCATGCCGGGGCCCATGCCGTCCGGGCCACCCATGCCGTAGCCCATGCCGTAGCCGCCAGGGCCTCTCCCGTCCCGCATGCCGGCCCGTGGCCCCGGGCCACAACCGTCCGCCGGAGCGGGCGGCGCCGTGGCAGTTGCGGCCATCGCGTGGCCCGCCACGGCCCCAAAGCCGAGGGCGGCGATCTGCAGCGCGACGCGCTTCCAGTTGTGTTGAGTGAACATATCTTCCTCCTGCTGGCGGATGAACCGGATCCCGAAAACACGAATGGCAGGTGTGATGGCAGGTGTGCAACCACCATGGCCAGACGCCGCGCGGTGCCACCTGGGTGTGGCCAGGTTCGTATTAGCCATTCTGGAAGCGGCAGCAAAATAGCCGTTGATATGCGTCAAACGAGGGGGCAAAGGTAGACCGGCAAGGGGCGAGCGAAGGAACACGCGAAGGAACACACAAAGGAACACACAAAGGCAAAAGCGGCGCGATCAGTTCACGCCGGCATGCGACCGTTGTCCACGCCGACGCCACCACCACTTGTCGAGGTCGACGGCCAGCATCAACGTTACCGCGATCAGCAACAGGCCGATCCACTCGGACATTGGCACCGGCGCCAGACCGAGCACCTCGCGCAGGCCCGGCAGGTACATCGCCGCGATATGCACGCCTTGCGCCGCCAGCACACTGATCACCAGGAACGGATTGGCAAGAAAGCCCTGGTGCAGGACCGAATGGCGTTCCGAGCGGCTGTTGAAGGTCTGCACGTTCTCGAACAGCACGAACAGCAGCAACAGCAGATTGCGCGCCTCATCGAGTGGCCGCCCCATGTGCAACAGCCAGTAGAACGCCACAAAGCCACCCCCGCCCATGATTAGCATGGACACGCAGATGCGGCGCACCATCATGCGGTCGAAGATTGGCTCGCGCGGACGGCGCGGCGGATAGCACAGCTCATCGCCCTCGGCATGCTCGGTAGCGAGGGCAACGTCCTGGATGCCGTTGGTCACCAGATTGAGCCACAGCAATTGCACGGGCAATAGCGGCATCGGCAGGCCAAACGGCATGGCCAGCAGAAACAGCACCACCTCGGCCGCGCCGGTGGACACCAGCATGAAGATAAGCTTGCGGATATTGGCATAGGCCACGCGCCCTTCGCGAATGCCGTTGACGATAGAGGCGAAGTTGTCGTCGGTGATCACGATGTCGGCGCTTTCCTTGGCCACCTCGGTACCCTTGCGTCCCATCGCCACCCCGACGTGGGCATGCTTGAGCGCGGGCGCGTCGTTGACGCCGTCGCCGGTCACCGCGACAAAATGGCCGATACGCGCGAGCGACAGCACGATGGCGAGCTTCTGCTCGGGGCTCACGCGCGCATAGATGCGGGCCCGCCGCGTGAGCGTGTCGAGCGCGGCGTCTCCCTGCGCCAGCGCCTGGCGCACCGCGTCGCCCGTGACGACGTCGCCCTGGTCAAAGCGCAGTCCGGCCTGGGCCGCGATGGCGGCGGCCGTCGCGGGATCATCGCCGGTGACCATCACGACCTCGATGCCGGCGTCATAGCACGAGCGGATCGCCCGCGGTACCTCGGGCCGCACCGGGTCCTGCATGCCGACCATGCCAAGGAACGTGAGGTTGACCAGATGCCCATGGCCATAGGCGCCGTCCGCCTGCGCGTCGATGGTGCCTTCGGCAAATGCCAGCACCCGCAGGCCGCGCGTTGCCAGTTGCTGCTTCTGCCGCAGCAGCGCGTCGCGATGGATCGGCACGGCGCGGCCATGCATGTCGGCGCGGTCGCACATGTCGATCAGCGTTTCAGGCGCCCCTTTGACGAACACATGGATACGCCCGGCATGAACATGACGGTGGAACGAGGCCGCATAGCGCCGGTCGGGCTCGTAGGGAATACGCGCGACGAGCGGATAGCGGTCGCGCAGTTCGTGCGCGGGCGCGCCGCCCTTGTGCGCCGCAGCAAGCAGCGCGATATCGACGGTGTCCCCGATTCCGCTCCAGCCGTTGCCCTCGTTCGACAGCCGGGCTTCGTTGGGCAGCGTGGCGGCACGCAGCAATGCCGCTACCCGCTGGCGCACGGCGGCATCGCTGCCCTCGCTGCCCTCGCCGCCCCCGGCTGCGTCCCGCTGGCCAACCTCGTCACGCCGCTCCCGCCCGGCGCTGGCGCTGCGAATGGCACAGTGTTCGAGGTCGCTACCGACCTCGAGCGACAGCGCCGTGCCGTCCGGCAGACGGATATCGGTGACCACGAGCTCGTTCAGCGTCAGCGTGCCGGTCTTGTCGGAGGCAATCAGCGTGCACGAACCCAGCGACTCGACCGCCGGCATCTTGCGCACCACCACGTTGGCGCGCGCCATGCGGCGCATGCCGATGGCGAGCGTGACCGAAATCGCCACCGGCAGTCCCTCCGGTATGGCGCTGACGGCCAGCCCCACCGACATCATGAAGAGCTCGGTCCACGGCATATGACGGAGCCACCCGATCAGCACCAGCACCACCACCGCGGCCCCGATCGCGAGCAGGATGCGCCGCGAGAAATGTTCCAGCCGCACCAGAAGCGGCGGTGCCGCCAGCGACCGGCGCCCCAGTTCGCCGGCAATCCGGCCGAGCTGCGTAGCGGCTCCGGTGGCGACCACCACGCCCGTGCCGCGGCCGCGCGTGACCACCGTCCCGGCATGCACGGCATCGGGCGTCCCGGTCGGGGCGCCATGGGATCCGTGCCGCGGCGACTTCCTGACCGGCATCGATTCACCGGTCAGCAACGACTCGTCGCACTGCAGGTCGATGCCCTCGATCAGGCGCACATCGGCCGGCACGCGGTTGCCCGCTTCCAGCAGCACGATATCGCCCGGCACCAGCAACACCGCATCCAGAGTGCGCATGGCGCCATCGCGAATCACGGTGGTGGCGGGCTGTTCCAGCCTGCGCAGCGCGGCGGCGGCCTGGTCGGCGGTATGCTCCTGCACCGTGCCGATCACGCCGTTGACGAGCAGCACGATGCCGATAAAGAACGCGTCGCGCAGGTCGCCCAGCATCAGCGACACCACCGCGGCCGCCAGCAGGATGTAGATCAACGGGCTCAGGAACTGCCGCAGGAATACCGCCACCAGCGAGGGCGGCGCCACGCGCGGCAACGTATTCGGACCCACTTCCGCCAGGCGCGCCTCGGCCTGGGCCGAAGTCAGGCCGCATGGGCCCGTTGGGCCCGTTGGGCCGGTTGGGCCGGTTGGGCCGGTTGGGCCGGTTGGGCCGGATGGGCCGGATGGGCCGGATGGGCCGGATGGGCCGGTTGGGCCGGCGTCGGCCGGCGGATCTTCCGGCGGTCTGGCCGGCGCGTCATGCTCGCGTGACGAGCTGGTAGCATTGTTGGCATTCTGCATGCGGCCCCGGTTTGGCGATGGCGTCAAGGCAGCTACGCGCGCATGCCCCTGATGACAGCATAAGAGCCCGCTCCACATCTCCGTTGAGCGATATCAAGGAAGAACGAGACACCCGCCGATGCGATCCGCGTCATGACCGAGGAAAGACTCCCAGCCGGCAGTGCCGCGCCTGGACTGCCACGCTCGCTGCGCGTGGCGGCGCCCGCCCTGTTCCTGCTGCTGTGGTCGTGCGGCTTTGTCTTTCTCAAGCTCGGGCTGCGCGATGCGGACCCGCTGACCTTCCTGGCCCTGCGCTATGCATGTGTGGTGGCATTGCTGGCGCTCCCGTGCCTGTGGCTGCGCCCGCCGCTGCCGGCCAGGCCGGTGGCATGGCTGCACCTGGCCATGATCGGCCTGCTGATCCAGGCGGGCTATTTCGCGTTCACCTATCTCGGCTTGAAATACGGCATGTCGGCCGGCGCCATGGCGCTGATCACCTCGCAGCAGCCGATCCTGGTCGCGTTACTGGCTCCGGCGCTCGCCGCCGAGCGGGTCGACCGCATGCGCTGGCTCGGACTCGCGCTCGGCGTGGCCGGCGCGACGCTGGTCATCACGGCGAAATCCGCCATCGAGGTCAGCGGCGCGATGGCGTTGCTGTTTGCCGTGCTGGCGCTCTGCGCGATGACCGCGGGCACGCTCTACGAAAAGCGCTTCGGCACGCCGGTCCATCCGGTGCTGGCCAACACCGTGCAATATGCGGTGGGGCTGGTGGTGACCGCGCCGCTAGCCTACCTGCTCGAGCCGATGCACGTGACGTGGAGTATCGGTCTGTTCGCCTCGCTGGCCTACCTGGTCATCGGCAACTCGCTGGTGGCCATCTCGCTGCTGCTGGCAATGATCCGCCACGACGAGGCCTCGCGCGTGTCCGCCCTGTTCTTCCTGGTACCACCGGCCACGGCCGTGGTCGCGCTCGTGGTGCTCGGCGAAGCCATGCCTCCACTGGCGTGGGCCGGCATGGCGGTCGCCGCGCTGGGCCTGTACGTGGTGATGCGCAAACGCTAGCCACCGGGCGACGGCCCGCGAAACTTCACCGGACCGGGCGGTCTCCATCCCGGCGGAAACCGGCCTTTGCCGTGACATTCAGCCATGCGTCCCCGCTACTGGATCCGCGCCCCGGCCGTCGTCACCACGCCCTGCCAGCGTGCGTACTCGGACTGGATGAACGCGCCGTAGCGGGCGGCCGGGCCGCCCAGCGCGTCCACGCCCTGGTCGGCCAGTACCTTGCGCACGGCCGGGCTTTTCAGCACCTCGTTCAGGGCGCCGTTGAGCTTCTCGATGATCGGTGCCGGAGTGTGCGCCGGGGCCACGATACCTTGCCAGGCAGTAGACGAGAAATCGGTGGACATGGCCTCGGCAACGGTCGGCACATCGGGCAGCGTGGCGGTGCGCTTGCGCGAGGTCACGGCGAGGGCCCGCAGGCGGCCGTCACGGATGTAGGGCAGCGCGGTATTCAGGGTGGTCATCATGAACTGGGTCTGTCCCGCGAGAAAATCGACCAGCGCCGGGGCCGTGCCCTTGTACGGAACGTGCGTGGTCTTGAGCTGGAACTCCGCGGTGAACTGCGCCGACGTCAGGTGTTCGATGGCACCCGTACCCGACGAACCGTAGTTGAAGTGGTTCGGCCGACTCCGAATCAGCTGCACCAGCTCCTTCGGCGTGCGCGCCGGCACGTTCGGATTGACCATCAGTACCAGCGGCATTTCCGCGGTCAGCGCCACCGGTGCAAAGTCCTTGATCGGGTCGTAACCGACACGCTCGTACACCCACGGCGCGATGGTGATCGACGAGGTGTTGTAGAGCAACGTATAGCCATCGGCAGGTGCCTTGGCCACGGCCTCCCCGGCGATATTGCCGCCGGCGCCGGGACGGTTCTCGATCACGACCGACTGGCCGAGCTTGTCCCCCAGCGCTTGCCCGATCACGCGCGCGACGATATCGGTGGGACCGCCGGGGGCAAAGCCGACGATCATGCGGATGGGCCGGTTGGGATAGTCGCCTGGCTGCGCCGCCGCCAGGCTCGGCAGCAGCGTGGCGGCCGCGCAGGCGGCCGCCACCAGGCAAGCGCGAACAGCTTGCTGGTACATGGTTGTCTCCGTGTAATCGTCGTTATGGTGTGCGGCTACCGGTCACGCGCGGGCCGCGCTCAGACGGTGGCGACCGGCGTGACGGGCGAGCCGACCGCGCCCGGCAGATAGAGCGGCGGCGCGGTCAGCAGGAAGGCCGAGCGCTGGTGCGCGCGCAGCCAGTCAGCCAGTTCCGCCAGCCACCACAGTTCTGCCAGCGGCACGCCGAGCTTGAACAGGCAGTGCTGGTGCAGCGGCAGCGCCGGTCGCTGGCCCAGCGTGACCTCCAGCGCCGGCAATCCTTCCACCGCGTAGTTGTCGGCGCAGATTGCGGCAACCTGGCTATCCGAGATCCATTGCAGCAGCGGCTCGTCGCGACCGTCGAGCACGGCCGCGGTGCGGGCCAGCACATCGCCGTCGGGATTGCGGTTCATGCCGACCAGCACTTCGGTAAAGCCCGTACGCAGCACCAGCATGTCGCCGGGCAACACGTCGATGCGATCCTGGTCCAGCACGCGCATCAGATCGTCATAGCCGACGTAGTGCCGCTCAAGCCCGAAATGATGCTTGAGGTCGATCATCACCGCACGGCCCTGGATCGCCTTGCGCGCCATGTTGGCCACGCCGAGCGCGTGCGCGCCGTACGGGCCCTCCACGTCCCGGTCGCCCTCGGGCTGATAGTCGCGCGGGCCCACCACATGCTCGTTGGCGCGATAGCCGTTGTAGTAGACCTTCTCCTTTACGCCATTGCCTGCCACGTCGAAGAAGGCGCCCACATGCGCAAACGAATCCCACTGCGTGGAGTACTGGAGGGCAAGTGTGACCTCGTCGTCGCTGAGCACATCGGTATTGCGCGCATCGAGGCGTGCCAGCGGAAAGTTCAGGCACGGGCAGCCATCCTGCAGCGTGGGCGACAGGCGCGGCGGGTGCCGGCGCGGATTGAGCACCGCGCCACCCGGATAGTCGAGCGGCAGGCTCAGGCAGAACGAGCGGCCTTCCTTCACTTCGGCTATACCGGCCCGGACCTTTTCGGGCGTCAGCAGGTTGAGGCGACCGAGCTGGTCGTCCTCGCCAAAGTCTCCCCATGTCGAGCCCTCGGGCCGACGCTTCCAGCGTGTTGCCATGCAACCGTCTCCTGTTTTTATGTAGTCGTGGCTCCGGACCACGGCGCGTGCCGGTCTCGATGCCGCTTCCGAATTCTAGCCTTGAGGCTTACAATGTCAACCGGCTGATTGTAAATTCACTATACTGAAAACAGGAGACACGATGATTTCCCGTCTGTTGCATATCGCCCGCGCCCAGGCCGAGGCTCCGTTCCTGCTTTACGAGGACCAGTGCTGGTCGTTTGGCGCGGTGGCCGACGCCGCGCTGCGCGGCGCGGGCTGGCTCGATACGCTGGGCGTACAGCGCGGCGATCGCGTGGTGGTGGCGATCGGCAACCGGCCGCTGTTCCTGTTCACATGGTTTGCGCTGCTGGCGCGCGGGGCGGTGGCGGTACCGGTCAGCCACGAGATGTTTGGCGATCCGCTGCGGTACATCGTGCAGCAGAGCGCGTCGCGCTTCCTGTTCTGCGAGACCCCTGAACAGGCGCGTTTTGCCGCCGACCTGCGCGAGTGCGATATCGCGGTGCGCGCGTTCGAGGACGAAGCCGAGTTCCTCGGCGCGATCGCGGCGTTTGCGCCGGCTGCCGCCGATGGCCTGGCGCAGGCGGAAGACCACACCGCCGCGGCCATCCTCTACACCTCCGGCACCACCGGGCTGCCCAAGGGCGTGGTGATTCCCAACCGCTCCTACCTGGCCGCGGGCGAGAAGGTGACGCAGGCCATCGGCATCACGCGCGACGATCGCATCCTCACCTTTCTGCCGCTGCATCATGCCAACCCGCAGATGTATTCGGTCATGTCGGCGCTGACGGTCGGCTGCAGCGTGGCGATCGTGCCGAAGTTCTCCGCGTCGAAGTTCCTGCAGCAGGCCGAGCACTTCCGCGCCACCGGCTTTACCTACGTGGGCACCGTGCTGAGCATCCTCGCCAAGGAATGGGCCGCGCCCGTGCAGAGCCCGCTGCGCTGGTGCGTGGGTGGCGGCGCGCCGCGCGCGGTGTGGGAGCGTCTGACCGGACTGCTGCCGGTGCAGGTGCACGAACTGTATGGCATGACCGAGACCGGCGGGCTGGTCACGATCAATGCGAAGGCGCGCTATCGCTTTGGTTCGGTCGGTGCCGCGCGCGACGACTTCGATGTGGTCGTGCTCGGCAACGACGGACGTATCCTGCCGCCCGGGCAGGTCGGCGAGATCGCCGTACGGCCCCGCGAACCCTATGTCATGACCACCGGATACTTCCGCAAGCCCGAGGAAACGCTGGCCGCCATGGACAACCTGTGGTTCCACACCGGCGACCTGGGACGCTTCGATGCCGACGGCTACCTGTATTTCGAAGGCCGCAAGAAGGAACTGATCCGGCGCGGCGGCGAGATGATCTCGCCGGTCGAGATCGAACTGGCCGCGCTCAAGTTCGCGCACATCGCCGACTGCGCCGCCGTGGGCGTGGCCGACGATATCCTGGAGGAAGAGGTCAAGCTCGTGATCGTGCAGCGCGAAGGCTTCGAGGCGGGCGCGCTGATAACCTATCTGCGCGAGGTGCTGCCGCGCCATATGGTGCCGCGCTATCTGGAGTTCGTTGCCGAGATCCCCAAGACGCCGACGCAGAAGGTCCAGCGCTTCCGCCTGCCCGGGAACTCGGCCGCGACCATCGATATCCGCGCCGCCGGCGGCGAGCACTGAGCGCCGATCCGTCCGTAAGTTATTGCAGGATCCGCGCCTGTGCCCTCCTGGTCCCCTGTTGGTAGCCACTCGGCCCGCGATCGAGGTGCTATCGATCCGCTATCATTGGCGCCTGTCACCCTAACCCATCCTGCCCATGACCGTACCCGCCGCCGGCCGCACCCTGGACATTATCGAGATCTTCGCGCGCGAGCGTCGCCCGATGTCGGTATCGGTGCTGGCCAAGGCAACCGGCATGCCGCTCTCGAGTTGCCATGGCCTGGTCAAGACGCTGGAGTCGCGCGGCTACCTGATGGAAAGCAAAACGCAGGGCGGCTACTACATGACGCGTCTGCTCGGACACCTGGCCCGCTCGATCGAGGAATTCGATCCACTGCCGGACTGGGTGGTGCCGCAGCTCGCGGACATGCGCGACAAGTGCGCCGAGACCGTGGTGCTGGCCAAGCTGGTCGGCAACCACGCCACCTATGTGGAAGTGCTGGAGAGCGAGCAGAGCATCCGCTTTATCGTGCGCGTGGGCGATACGCGGCCGCTCCATGCGAGCGCGGTCGGCAAGGCCCTGCTTGGCGCAATGCCGCCCGAGGAACGCGAGGCGATGCTGGCCGAAGTGCAGTTCGTCAAGCGTGGCCGCAAGTCGATCACCACGCGCGCGGCGTTGCTCAAGGATCTGGAGACCAGCCGCGCGCGGGGTTGGTATATGAGCAGCGGGGAGTATTTCGACGACGTAAGCGCGGTGGCCGATGCGATGCGGGTCGGCAAGGAATACTACGCGGTGGCCATCGCCGGCCCGTCGTCGCGCATCGAACCGGCGCTCGACCGCTACGCGAAGCTCGTGACCGCATTTACCCGGAACTGGCGCTCCGCGTTTGAAGTGCGCAGCGCCTGATCCATCGCGCTGCGCCCGGTCGCCGCGACGCCGGGTGGGCTTCCTCGCCGCCTTTACGCCTTTACGCCTTTACGCCTTTACGCCTTTACGCCTTTACGCCTTTACGCCTTTACGCCTTTACGCCGTTACGCCGTTACGCCGTTACGCCGTTACGCCTTTACGCCTTTACGCCTTTACCCCTTTCCTATTCCGCCGACGCCGACAGCGGCTTCTCGCCGTCCTCGCGGACCCGCGCGTCGCCGGCTGGTTCGCCATCGCGGTCGTCGAGTTCCTTGCCGCGCGTTTCCGGCAGCAGCGTCGCGGCAATCAGCACCAGCACATACGCGCCGCCGGCAAATGCACCGATGGCCGCCGCCAGGCCCACGCGCTCGCTGAGGTGGCCCACCAGCGTGGGAAACAGCGCGCCCACCGCGCGCCCGAAGCTATAGGCAAAGCCCTGTCCGCTGGCGCGCACCGAGGCCGGGAACAGCTCGGTCAGGAACGAGCCCAGGCCGCTGTAGATGCCCGAGGCCGCAAACCCGAGCGGAAAGCCGAGCAGCAGCATCTGGCTATTGCTGATGTCGTACTGGCTGTAGAACCAGATCGACAGGCCGGACAGCACCGTGAACACATATAGATTGGCGCGGCGCCCCCACCAGTCGGTCAGATAGGCGCCGACGATATAGCCGGTGAACGAGCCCACGATCACCACCATCAGGTAGCCGCCCGTATCGAGCACCGACAGGTGGTACCTGGTGCGCAGGAACGTCGGCAGCCAGATCGTGATGGCGTAATAGCCGCCCTGCACACCCGTGCACAGCAGTGAGGTCAGCAGCGTCACACGCAGCAGGCGCGGCGAGAAGATACGCGTGAACGGCACGCGCTCACCGCTTGCCGCGGCGGCCGCGCGCGCCTTCGCCGATACCTCGGGCTCCGGCACATGCCGGCGGATGTAGAACACCAGCAGCGCCGGCAGGATGCCGATCCAGAACAGGATGCGCCACGCCTGTTCCTCGGGCACGAACGAATACACGAGCGTATAGGCAATGGCGGCGATGCCCCAGCCGACCGCCCATGCGCTCTGCACGGTACCGACCGCCTTGCCGCGGTGCTGGCCGCGCACCATCTCGCCCATCAGCACCGAGCCCACCGCCCATTCGCCGCCGAAGCCCAGGCCCTGCAGTGCACGCAGGAAGAAGGCCTGCTCGAAGCTCTGCGCAAAACCCAGCAGCAGCGTGCAGACCGAGAACCACAGGATCGTCCACTGCATCACGCGTACCCGGCCATAGCGGTCGGCCAGAATGCCGGCCAGCCAGCCGCCCACCGCCGACACCAGCAGCGTGACGGTACCGAGCATGCCGGCCTGCGCGCGATCGATATGCCAGATCGACATCAACGTGCCGAGCACGAACGTGAACATCATGAAGTCCACGCCGTCCAGCGCCCAGCCCCCGAACGCCGCCACAAAGGTGCGGCGTTCCTCCTTTTTCAGTTCTCGATACCACTGCATGGTTGTCTCCGGTGTCGTCGTTTTTTATCTGTGTACGGCTTGCACCGATTCTACGACCGGCCCGTATAATGTCAACCTATAGAATATTCATTCAGCATACTGAATGCCTAGGAAGCATTCCGTAAGCCATACAAGGAGACCGACATGGCCGGCAAGCTCTGGCAAGACATGGTGGAGCCGTCATTCCTGCAGACATTGCGCACGCTGGTGAAGACGCGCATCGAACCGAACGCGGCGGCGATCGACGCCAACGATGTCTATCCCGTCGACGAAATCCGCATGCTGGCGCGCGCCGGCTACAACAGCATCTTCCTGCCGGAGGCCTACGGTGGCCGCGGCAGTTATCGTCATGCGCTGGCGGTGTTCGAGGAAGCGTCGTATGCGAGTGCCGCGGTCGGCATCAGCCTGATCACGATCCTGCAGGCGCAGACCATTCTTTACCTGTTCGGCGGCGAGTCGCTGCGGCGGCGCTACCTGCCGCGCTTCGCCGATGGCCTGATCTCCGCCTATGCGCTGACCGAAGCCAACCACGGCAGCGATATCCGCTCGCTCGATACCAAGGCCGTGCAAGTCGGTGACGAATGGGTGCTCGACGGCGAGAAGTCGTTCATCACCTCGGGCTCGGCCGCGGAATTCTTCATCATCCTCGCGGAGACACCCGGCGGCGTGTCGGCATTTGCGTTACCCGGCGCTACCGACGGCCTCTCGACCTACGTCGGCACCAACTCGGCCACGTTCGGCCTGCGCAACGGACCTCACGTAAACCTGGTGCTCGATCAGGTGCGGCTGCCGCTCGATCACCTGATCGGCCTCGGAGGCAAGGGCGTGCGCCAGGCGGTGACCACGCTGAACTACTCCCGCACCATGGCGGCCGGCATCAGCCTCGGCATCGCGCGCGCGGCGTTCGACCGCGCGCTCGCCCATGCGAAGCAACGCAAGGTGTTCGACAGCTCCGTCTTCGACAAGCAGGGCATCCAGTGGTACTTCGCCGATATGGTCACGCGCATCGACGCCGCGCGCCTGCTCACCTATCGCGCCGCCGACGCACTCGATGCCGCGCTCGATGCCGCGCCGGGATCCGCCGACATCGACGTGCCCCGGCTGTCGAGCGAGGCCAAGCTGATGGCCGCCGCGCTCGCCACCGAGGTGGCCGGCACCGCGATCCAGGTATGCGGTGCCTATGGCGTGATGGAAAACTCGCCGTACGGTCGCTATCTGCGCGATGCCAAGGCCTACGAGATTGCCGGCGGGGCCTCGGAAATCCTGCGCAACACGATCGGCAAGGCACTCCAGACCTACGACCCGGACCTGTAACCCGGGCCATTTCCTTCCCGCAGACATTGCGCACTACCAACGAGGAGACGACATGAACGGCACGCAGCCGCAACGCCTGGGACAAGGCTTCTACTGGCAGGATATCCGCGAGGGGCAGGTCTTCGAGACCTTCCGCCGCACGGTCACCGAGACCGACCTGGTCAACTTCATCTCGGTGACCGGCATGCTGGAGGCGATCTTTATCGAGGACGGCTACGAGGCCGGCGCCATCCGCGGTCGGCCGGTGCCCGGCGCGCTGACCTACACGCTGATCGAGGGCTTTATCCTGCAGACCATGATCCAGGGCACCGGCCTGGCGATGCTGGAACTCACGCAGAAGATCCACGCGCCGGTGGTGGTGGGAGATACCATCCACGCACGCATCGTCGTCACCGGCATTCGGCCGACTTCGAAAAGCGGCCGTGCGGTGGTCGACTCCGCAATCGAGGTCTGCAACCAGCGCGGCGAGACCGTCATGACCTACACCGCGCGGCGTCTGCTGGCGGGCCGGCCGGACTGAGCGCGGTGCCGGTGAGCCGGTGAGCCGGTGAGCCCGTACCGTTCAGGCCGACGCCGGCGGCGTGACCGGCGCTGCCGCGGGCGGCATGCCATCGTCGCCGGCGTACTCGACGCGGTCGCGCCCGCCTTCCTTGCTTCGGTACAGCGCCGCATCGGCGCGCGAGATCATGCCGTGAATGGTGTCTCCGGGCCGCACGCTCGCCACGCCAAGGCTCGCGGTCATGCGGCCGGTCACGGCAAAGTCGCGCGCCGCCACCGCCTGGCGCAGCCGCTCGGCAAAGCGCACCGCGTTCTGCAGGGCGGTATCGGGGCAGATCAGCATGAATTCCTCGCCGCCCCAGCGACCGACCGTATCGCTGCCACGCTTGACCTTGAGGATGCAGGCGGCCATCTCCACCAGCACCTGGTCGCCGACCTGATGCCCGTAGGTATCGTTGACCGACTTGAAGCGATCCACGTCGATGAGAACGATCGAGAACACGCTGCCGTCGCGCTGGTTGCGCTCCAGCGCCCGGGCAAGGACGTCGTTGAGATGGCGCCGGTTGAACACGCCGGTCAGCTGGTCGGTCTTGGAGAGCGCCTCCAGCTGCCGGTTGGTTTCGACCAGCTCCGTCTGCGTGGCCTGGATCTGGGCAAAGGCCTCGTGGCTGCTGCGGATGGCGGCGCGCGCCGCGACTTCCGCCTCGGTACGCTGGGCGATGATGCGCTTGAGCTTGCGCAGGACCTCGTTGAAGCCGTCGATCACGCTGTCGAACTCCGTGCGGCCAAGCCGGGTCAGTTCGTCGAGGTCGTCACCGTGATTGGAGGCCAGCTCGAACAGCTTGCCGCGCAAATGGTCGAGCGGGCGGAACACCATGCGCAGCCCGAAGGTGAGCAGCAGCACCAGCACCACGTCGATGGCGGCAACCTCGGTCACGCCGCGCACCATCGCCGAGCGCAGCGTCCGGTCCAGATGGTCGCGCGTGAAATGGATCACGGCCTGGCCGATCGCCTGATTGCGGCGCTCGGCATCGATATCGTCAGGCGGAAACAGCACGACTTCGGATAACACGTCGTGCGGTCCGGCCACGCCACACATGGGCGCGGCAGCCGCCGCACGGGCCGCCTGCGGCGCCACGTTGGGCAGATGGTGCGCGGGCGCACGGGCCGGCGGCGGGCGGCGATGGACTTCGGCATAGACCTCGTCGCGTTCGGGCGCGAACACGCACGCCTCGACGACTTCCGGATGGATCAGCGTGGCCTCGAGCCGCGTGCGCAGCATGGCGACGTTGAGCTCCCACGTGGGTTCGGCCAGGCTCTGGCGCAGCCCCTCCATGACCTCCGTGCGCGTGCGCTCGAAGCGCTCCTCCAGATCCTGCCGCAGCAGCCATTGCCGATGCACGGCAAATGCGCCCAGCGTTGTCGTGGTGACAACAATGAACAGCACGATCATCCTGTTCCGGATCGAGTGCACCGGTGAAGGCAATGGCATGAGATGCGCAATCCTGGGCGACAGAGGCAGGAAGATATCAGGTCAGCATGCTATTCATCCACCGCCTTGTCGAACAACTGGCGGAAACGGGCTAGTTCGGGGTGCGATTCTTCATATTTCTTGCTGAAGCCGATATGGACGGTCTCGGTCTTGACCGTCATCACGCGCCTGGACTTGTAGCGCATGCGCTCCGGCAGGCCGCGGGCTTCCAGCGAGACCAGCGCCTCGTTGAGCACCACGCTGGGATTGATCACGCAGTCGATTTCCTGCACCAGCATCTTCTTCACGAGGTCCTGGAACTCGTGGCCTTCCACGACCTCGATCTTGCCTTCGTTCGCCAGCTGGAAGAAGCGCGGGCCCGGCGCGAGGTAGCGGCGCTGGTTGCCGAAGCGCAGCCCGACGAAGTCGTCGGGATAGTGGCGGAAGGTGCGGCCCTCGATCGCGTCGCGGTTACAGTGCACCGCGACATCTTCCGTATAGAAGGCCTTGGAATGGTTGAGGAACGGGCGCTCCGCCGGACGATAGTAGACGCCCAGCACGCCGGCGCTGTTGCCGTTCCTGGCTTCCTCGACCGCGCGCGCCCATGAGGCGAAGCGAACCTCGACCTTGAACTCGGGAATGCGGCGGAGAATGCGATTCAGGTTCTCGATGTATGCGCCGCGCGGCACGCCGCCCTCTTCATACGAGAGCGGGCGCTGGCCAGCCTCCGAGTACAGCACGAGCGTGGTCTCGGCGGCGGCCACCGGCATGCCTGGCGGCAGGGCCAGCAACACGCAGGCGGCAAGGAAGTTCCGGCAAGTAGCGTGAAGAGGCATGGCGTCGGGGATCGCTGAGCAGGACACAAGGCCGGCTTGCGTGCGGCATGCGCTGCCCGCCGGTGGCCCCTGTGTGATTCCACGCGATCATAACGGCAATCCCCGCTCTCGCTTAGCCCCTTCGGAGGGGGGGCTTGCGCGCACGCTACAGCTGCCCGCAAGCGGCTTCCAGACGGCTCGCGGGCATTCCGACGCACTTTGCGCCGGGCTACGCGGCCATGGCACGCCGCTCGTCGTCGTCGAGCACCGGCCCATCCAGCGTGACGCGGGAATGGTCCGTACGAAATTTCCGGATGATCGGCTTCAGTTCTTCCTTCACGTGCGCCTCGCTGTAGCCGTTGAAGAGATGGCCGATCAGCCCGCGGCGCAGGTCCGACGTGCCCATGATGTAGTCGGCGATCGGGAAGGTCAGGTTCATGTTGTACTTCATCATGATGCCCATGTTGTGATGGGCGGTATGGTGGCGCCGGATCGTATTGATGAACGGCACGTTGCGCACGAACCAGTTGTCGTGGACGTGGCAGCAATAGTGGAAGGTCTCGTAGACCAGATACTGGGCCACCATCGTGATGAAGACGAAGTAACCGGCATTGGCATTGAAGACCCAGGCCGCCAGATAGCCGAGCACACCGCCCCCCACACCAAGCGTGGCCAGCACGCGCCACGGAAAGAACACGATGCGGAATTCACGCGTGCTGTCGATGGTCGGTTCCTGGTCGGTGAAGTACTGGTGGTGCTGGCGCGTGTGCCGCTCGTAGATGGCGCGCAGCGCAAACACGTCGATGCGGCGATGCATGACATAGCGATGCATGAACCATTCGACGAAGTTGCCGGCGAGGAATACCGGCAGGATCAGCGCCCATTCCCACGTGACCCCGTGCAGGCGGCCAATGGCCCAATACAGCGCGGCTGCTCCCACCCCGTAGATCACGACGATATGCAGCAGCCCGTTGTAGAGCGGACTGATATTGGACTTGTACTGCTCCCTGAACTGGCGTTGACGTTCAGTCATCATGATGCGTCTCCGTAAAACATGCGCCGTACTAATATATTAGTTGGATATAAAAATACGGCAAGCCAAAAAATGCCCCTGGGCGGCCAGGGGCGCCATGCGGTGGGCGGCAGTGCCGCTACTGCGAAACTTCCTCCAGGGCGCGGCCCCGCGTTTCCACGCCGAGCATCAGCACCATGGCCGCCGCCACGGCGAACGACAGCGCGCCGAGGGTAAACACGCCGCCCTGCCCCGTGACCGGAAGCAGCACGCCCACGAGATAGGGACCGATCAGCGAACCGATGCGGCCGATCGACGATGCAAAGCCCGAACCGGTGGCGCGCGAGCGCGTGGGATAGAGCTCCGGCGTATAGGCATAGAGCACCGACCACATGCCGAACAGGAAGAACTGCATGCACAGGCCGGCGGCGATCAGCTGTTCGGCCGGCACCTTGTGCACCGCGGCCTGACCATAGGCGTACGCCGCCACGGCGCTGCCCAGCAGCATCAGCGCGCAAGTCGGCTTGCGCCCCCACTTTTCCAGTAGCCAGGCCGCGAACATGAAACCCGGAATGCCGGCGATCGAGATATAGACCGTATAGAGCACCGACTGGGTGACCGCATAGCCGGCCTGCTGCAGCAGCGCGCCGAGCCAGGTGGTCAGCCCGTAGTAGCCGAGCAGCGCGAAGAACCAGACCGACCACAGCATGATGGTGCGGCGCGCGTACGGACCCGACCACAGTTCCATGAAGCGGGTCTTGCGACTGGTCGATGCGGACGCGGCATAGCCGGTGCTCACCGCTGGCAAGGGCCGGCCCCAGGCGCGCTCGACGCGCTGCTCGATATGGGCCATGACCGCGTCGGCCTCGCGCCTGCGACCCACGTCCTCAAGCCAGCGTGGCGACTCGGGCACCATGCGGCGCACCACGAAGACGAATACCGCGGGGATCGACAGCGCGATAAAGATGCCGCGCCAGCCCACCACGGGCAACAGCAGATACGTGAACGCGCCGGCGGCGATAAAGCCGATCGGCCAGAAGCCTTCCAGGATGGCCACATACTTGCCGCGGCTCCTGGCTGGCACGATCTCCGAGACCATCGACAGGCCGATCGGAAATTCCATGCCCATGCCAAAACCGAGCAGCACGCGATACAGCATCAGCGCGGTGACGTTGTCCGCCAGCCCGCACATCAGGCTGCCCACGCCCCAGAAGATCATGCTGACCTGAAACACGGGCTTGCGGCCGAAGCGGTCGGCCAGCAGGCCGGCGATGGCGGCACCGAGGAACATGCCGAAAAAACTGGAGCTCGCCAGCAGACCGGCCTGGGCGGCACTGAGGCCAAACTCGGCCTTGATGGACCCGAGCACGAAGGTCATCAGCCCGAGGTCCATCGAATCGAAAAACCACGCGGTGGCGATGATGCCGAACAGCGAGCGCTGGTAGCCCGTCATCGGCAGTCGTTCCAGTCGCGCCGCGATACCGGCCTCCAGCCTGAGGGCGCCTGCTGACATATCCATGGTTGTCTCCTGTGTCGGATGGCGCGCTCGTTGGCGGCACGCCTTCTAATATATTAGTTGTACATCTATGGTGTTCAAGTAATGGTTTACCGCCGTGCGGACCAGCTCGGATCAACCGATCCTGCCTGCGCGCCGCAACGACTGCCGGGATCGCCCGCTACGCCACGCGCAGCGGCGCCGTCGCCGGCGCGGAGTTGGCATCGGCGGCCAGCGTGCCCGCCCAGGCGTTGTGCACGATCGACGCGTAGCGCGCCGCCACGTCCGGCACCGGAAAGGCCCGGGCCAGGCGGGTCACACCGAGCGCGTCGCGGACCAGGCGGTCGAGGTCTTCGCGGCGGATTGCGCATGCCCGCAGCGTGGCGGGAATACCGACCGCCTCGATCAGCGCACGGATCACCACTGGCAGACGCGCGACGGCGCAGGCGGCATCGGCGTCGTCGATGCCGAACAGGCGCGCCACGGCCAGCAGTTCGTGCTGCCGCACGTCGCGCAGGGCGTCCAGTACATAGGGCAGCATCACCGCGTTGGTCGTACCGTGCGACAGATGCGTGAGGCCCGCCACGGCGTACGCGATGCCGTGCACCGCGTTGAGCCCGGCACTGCCGTACGACAGCGCCGCATAGACGCTGGCGTGGCTCATGCCGATACGTGCTTCCGTATCGTCGTGGCCCTGCCGGTAGCTACGCAGCAGGTACTGGCTGCACAGCCGGATCGATTCGTGCGCAAACAGCATCGTCAGCGCGTTGCGGCCGCTGTAGCCGGGATCGGGATCGCCGCCGCGGTCGAAGGCGGCCGAGTCCAGCGTCAGGTAGGACTCGATCGCATGCGTGAGCGCATCGATCCCCGCATCGGCCGTGACGCGCGGCGGGCAGGTGTAGGTGAATTCGGGATCGACCAGGGCCACGGCCGGACGCAGGCGGTTGTCCATGACGGCGACCTTGGTCGCGTTGTCCGGATCGACGAGGATCGCGCCGGGCGTGGCTTCGGAACCGGTGCCCGCGGTGGTAGGCATGGCGACCAGCGGCAAGATCGGCGTGCCGCCGGGAATGCGTCCGACGAAGGACCGCACCGGCTTGCCGTGCGGCAATGTCAGGCAAAGCGCCTTGGCGAGGTCGATATTGCTGCCGCCGCCGAGCGCGATGACGTGGTCGACGGGCTGGTCGCGCAGGTCTGCGCCGATCTGCGCGCGTACCGCCACGGTGGCGGCATCGCACAGCGTGGTGGTCGGATCGGGCATGCCGCCGGCATGGACCAGCAGTTCGACGCCATGCGTCTGCGCGGCCGCTACCAGTTCGTCGACCCAAGGCGTTGCCGTGGCGAAGAACGCGTCCGTGACGAGCAGCCCGCGCCGGTATCCAAGACGCTGCAGCAGCGCCGGCAATTGCGCGCGGCAACCGGCGCCCATCACGAGCCGCGCCGGCGCGCAGAAATAGACCATGTCCTCCACTCTCATGCTGTCTCCTGGGGATGCCGCGCGCGTGATGCGTGCGGTGGGTATGTTCAGGTGATCGTGCCGATGCGGGCCCGCATCAGGAGGCCGGCCAGCGCGTGCGCAGATACGCCGCGATGTCGGCGGTACGCTCGGTCAGCACACTGTGTCCCGCGCCCTGCAGCACCAGCAGCTCGGCACCGGCAATGCCTTCGGCGAGCATGGTGCCGTGGGCCAGCGGACAGTCGTGGTCCGCGCTGCCATGGACGACCAGCGTCGGGCAGTTCACGGCGGCAAGTTCGGCGCGTTGATCGGTGCGGCGGATCGCCATCCAGGTCCACGCCACGGTGCGATGCCCGGCTGCCTCGGCCAGGCCGAGGCGGCGCTCGCGCGCCGCGATGTCGTCGAGCAGGGTGGGCGCCGGCTCGGCCGGCGGCAGGCCGGTCAGGGGCGGGTCGGCCAGCACGGCATCTCCCGGCGATGCAAACCACGCCACCTGGCGCAGGCACGGCGTGCCGGACACCAGCAGCAAAGCGGCAGGCATGGGCGGCGCCACGTTCGCGCGTGCCGCGCCCGTGCCCATGCCTGGGCCCGCGTGCCGCTGCGCGGCATGGCGCGCTTGCCGCAGATAGGCCAGCGCGACCGACACGCCCATGCTCCAGCCGGCCAGCACGAAGGGGGCCGCGGTGTGGGTGCCGGTGTGGGCGCCGGTGTGGGCGCCGGTGTGGGCGCCGGTTTGCGTCCCGGTATGGCTGTCCGCGCAAACCGCGGCGCGCGCCACGACATGGGTCTCGATCACGCGCGCCACCACCGCCGCGTACGCTTCCAGCGAGCAGTCGCGCGCATCGGGCGGTGCCGCCGCCGTCCCGCGCCCCGGCAGGTTCGGCAGGATAAAGGTGCAGCGATCCGCGAGTTGCCGCGCCAGCGGCAGCCATGCCGCCCGCGTGCCCTGGATGCCATGCAGCGCGACCACGGTGACGGGACCCTCGCCGACGCAGAGGACGTCGTCCTCCGCCAGACAAGGCTTCCGCTCCGGATGGCCGTACCGCAACCGGTTATCGCCGGCATATGCGTGCCCTGCCCCCTGCGCCAGACCGCCTCCAGCCGCCACGTCCGCCTCCGTACACATCTAATATATTACTCGCATAGTAGCAGAAAACATTCTCGCCACAAGGCCTGGAAGCCGGAGGTAAACCCGGGTGCACAGAAGCTGCCTACAGCTCATATACAATGGGCCATCCGTGCATGCAGACATTGCCCATGACCGCAAGAATCGCCACCCGCGCACGTGCCGCGGCTGTCCAGGACACCGAAGAATCCGCGGGTCAGCGCGGCAAGCTGACCGACCTTGCCTACGAACAGATCGAGGAAGCGATCGTCACCCTGCGGCTGGCGCCGGGCAGTTCCGTATCGGAGTTGCAACTGAGCGAAATGACGGGTATTGGCCGGACGCCGATTCGCGAGGCCATCCAGCGGCTGGCACGCGAGCACCTGATCATGGTGCTGCCGCAGCGCGGACTCCTGATTGCCCCCATCGACGTCGCCAAGCAACTGCGCCTGCTGGAGACGCGCCGCGAAGTGGAACGGCTGATCTGCCGCTGCGCGGCGCGCCGCGCCACCCCTGAGCAACGCGATCATTTCAAGCGGCTGGCCAAGGACTTCGAGCAATCGTCGCGCCATGGCGACGACGTTGCCTTTGTCCGCGCCGACCGCGAGTTCAACGAGCTATGCCTGGTGGCGGCGCGCAACGAGTTTGCGGAAGGATCGATGCGGCTGATGCATGGCCTGTCGCGGCGCTTCTGGTATCTGCATTACAAGGAGGCCGCCGACCTGCCCACCATGTCGAAGCTGCATGCCGCCGTGGCCTCGGCGATTGCGCGCGGCGAGGTCGATGGCGCCGGAGCGGCGCTCGACGCGCTGCTCGACAATATCGAGGAATTCACGCGCGCGACCGTGCTCGGCGATTACCGCTGATTGCCGCTGATTGCCGCGGTGGACTGGCACCCCGCCCGCGCGCCCATCAGCACCCTGCCGCCGGCACGGTAAATTGCACCACCGCGCCGCGCGGCACATTCTCGCTCGCCCACAGCCGGCCGCCGTGGCCATCGATGATCGAGCGGCAGATCGACAGCCCCATGCCCAGTCCGGTGTCCTTGGTCGTATAGAACGGCAGGAACACGCGCTCGATGTTCTCCGGCGCGAACCCCGGCCCGGAATCGCTTACCGACACCAGCACCGTGGCCGGGTCGGGGCTGGCGGTACGGATCTCGACGCGCCGCCCCCCTTTGCCGCTGTCGCGCATGGCCTCCAGCGCATTGAAGATCAGATTGATCAGCACCTGCTGCAATTCGACGCGATCGCCATGGATGCGCGGCAGTCCTTCCGCCAGCGCCAGGCGCACCGACGTCTCGCTCTTGGTTGCCTCGCCGCGCGTCAGTGCCACCACCTCGCGGATGGCCGCATTGATATCCACCGGCGCCCGGCGCGGCGGCGCCTTGCGCACCAGCTCGCGAATGCGCGCAATCACGTCCGCGGCCCGATCGGCGTCCCTGACGATCCGACCCAGCGCCAGGCCCACCTCGTCGAGGTTCGCGGGCGCCGTGCGCAGCCAGCGCAGCGCCGCCTGCGCATTGGTCACGGTCGCGGCGATCGGCTGGTTCACCTCATGCGCAATGGAAGCGGCCAGTTGCCCCATGGTGGCCACCCGGTTGGCATGCGCGAGTTCAGTCTGCACCTCGCGATAGCGCCGCTCGGTCTCGCGCACTTCCGCCTCGCGCTCCTCCAGATCGCGATACAGGCGCGCGTTCTCCAGCGAGATCGCCGCCTGCGACGCCACCAGCTTGAGCACCGCCACGCGGCTCGGGCTGAACGCGCGCGCCATCAGGTTGTTCTCGAGGTAGAGCGCGCCGATCAGCTTGGCGCGGTTGAGTAGCGGCAGGCACAGCAGGGAACGGGTCCGATGCTGGTGCAGATAGGCGTCGGTGGCAAAGGCCGGCTCGCTGGTGGCATCGTCCGCGAACACGCTCTCGTGCGTGCGCCACACCTGGTATAGCACCGACTCCGGCAACCGCTGCTGGCCGGGCGCCCCATCCTGCAGCACCACCTGCATGGCATCGCCGCCCGTGGTCGCCTCCGCCGCGATGCGCGGCTCGCCACCGACCGACAGGATCAGCAAGCCCCGCTCGGCACCGGCCTGTTCGATGGCCGTGCGCATGACCATATCGATCAGCTTCTCCAGCACGAGATCGGCCGACGCCGCCTGCGACACCTTCAGCACCGTGGCAAGGTCGAGGTGTTCCACCGGCGTCGTGATGGTGGTGGTCGGTCCCGGCGCATGCGACTCCGCGCGCAGGTACGGATAACGTTCCTCCAGTTGCCGCACCATGCCGTCGGCGCCCCAGCGCAGGTATGCATAGCGCGCGTCCTGCATATAGGCGCGGGCAATCCGCTCCAGCCCGCGCGCGGCATAGAAGCGCGACGCCAGCTCGTTGGCGATGGCCTCGTTATGGACAAAGCCGCTCTCCTGCGCCGCGTGGATGGCCCGCTCGTACCCATGCTCGGCGTCGACCAGACGCTCGTCGATGCGCGCGATTTCCGCGCCGACCAGGTAGGCCCGGTCGGCAAAGTTGGCCGGACACAGTTCCGCCCAGTGCTGCAGCCGCGCATGATGCGCGAGCAGCGCGTCGCGATGCCGTCCCTGATCGCAGCGCGCGGCACGCACCAGCGCGCTGAAGAACTGGAACTCGGCTTCCTCGAAGAACGAGGTGGCCGCCCACTGCAGTGCCTCCGCCCTGGCCGCGGCGGCGAGCGCGGCAGCCAGATTGCCCGCGAAATAACAGGCCTGCAGCTTGCGCGTCCAATACCAGTAGGCGCCCAGCGCGAGGCCGGGATTGCTGTCGAACTGCGCTTCGGTCCGGCGCTCGTCGAACTGCGCATCGTCGAAGCTGCCGAACGTCGGCGTATGACCGCGCAGCATGCGCACCATCGCGCGTTGCGTGGCGATGAACTCGACCACCAGGCCAAAGCCCACCTTCTGCGCATAAGCCAGCCCGCGTTCGGCCTCGCGCTGCACCTCGGGCAACGGCGTGCCGCCGAACAGCAGGTCGGACACCAGGTTGTTGCGCGTATAGGCGCCGTACGACAGGTCGCCGCTGCGGTTGGCCGCATCGAAGGCGCGCTCCAGCAGCGCGCGGCACTCGCGCACCGGCCGCATCCAGCGCATGACGAAGATCGAGAAACAAAGGTAGGTCTTGGCCTCGAAGCGCGTAAGCCCGCGCTGATCCACCAGTTGGCAGCCCACCATGCCAAAGCGATAGCCCGCATCGTAGGCGCCGAAGCGCGGGCCGGAGATACGGCCCAGGTTCGCGTACGCCACGCACGAGGCGTCGCAGTTGCCGCGTTCCAGGCTGATGCTGACGCCCTTGCAGATCGTCAGGTCGGCCAGGTTGGCATCCGACTGCAAGGCCGGCGCAAACAACTTGCTCAGGGCCTCGACCGTCGCCAGCGAGGTAGCATCGTCCATGGGCGGCAGATCGAGCACCGACTCGATGCCGCGCTCGCCGAGGCGCGTCCAGATCTGCTCGTATTCGAGCCGCACCGCTTCGTCGTCGGGATGGGGCGACCAGTCGATGCCGACATGGCGCAGAAACGCCAGGCACACGGCGACCGCGCGGTCGCTGTGGTCGAGCACGAGATACACATCCAGATGCAGGAAGGCCACCAGCGCCCGCTCGGCGGTGGTGGTCGCCTGGGCGGAGAGCGCCATCAGCCGTTCATCGGCCGCGGCCAGCTGGCCGGTCAGGAATTCGCATTCGGCGCGGTTGAGCGCCAGCGCAAAGGTCAGGTCATGCGGATGCGTCGCGCCATCGTCGAGCAAGCCGGCGCCGGTGACCAGGTAAGCCAGGGCCGACGCATACGCGGTCGAGGCCTTGGCACGCCGCCCCGCGCTCAGGTTCAGCGCGGCCAGCTGCTCGCGCTCGTTGCCATCCGCGATCAGCGCGGCGCCGCGGTTGAGCTGGCCGACGATTTCGAAGATGCTCTCCTCGCGCGTCTCCGGCGGCGTGTGCGCGGCCAGCAGGCGGCCGAGGCGCAAGTGGGCCGCCGCGCGCGCCGCCTCGGGAATCAGCGAATACGCGGCTTCGTGTACGCGGTCATGCGCAAACGCGTAAACCGCCTCGCGCCGCTCCACCAGTTCCAGGCGAATCGCCTCCCACAGCACCGCATGGACCTGCGCCGGCGGCAGGCCGAGGACCAGCGACAGCCGCGCGGTCTCGACCACGTTGCCGAGGCATGCCATCTGTTGCAAGGCATGCCGGGTCGCCATCGGCAGCCGTGCCAGCTTGCCGATCATCAGGTGCACGATATTGTCGGTGTAGCCCTTGGCATGGATACGATCGGCATCCCAGCGCCATGCGCGCGCATCGTGCCGGAAGCTGAGCAGATCCTCCTCGACGAGCGCATGCAGGAACTGGATCACGAAGAATGGGTTGCCCCCGGTCTTGTCGCATACCAGCGCCGCCAGCGGCTCGATGCACGCGGGCTCGCTGTGCAGCGCCTCCGCGATCAGCTGGCGCACATGTACGGCGCCTAGCGGCGCAAGCGTGATCGCCTCGATCCTGCCGCCCGCGGCGCGAATCGCCTCCAGCTTGGCCGTCAGCGGATGCGTGGCATCGACTTCGTTGTCGCGGTAGGCGCCAATCAGCATGAGGTGGCGCAGGTCGGCGCTGGTCAGCAGGTCTTCGAGCAGGTCCAGCGTGGCCGCATCGAGCCATTGCAGGTCGTCGAGAAACAGCGCGAGCGGATGCTCGGGCCGCGCGAATACGCCGATAAAGCGGCGGAACACCAGCAGAAAGCGGCGCTGCGCCTGCTGCGGTTCCAGCGCCGGTACCGGCGGCGGATCGCCGATGATCAGCCTGAGTTCGGGTATCAGGTCGGTCATCAGCCGCGCGTTCGGTTCGAGCGCCTGCTGCAGTGCCGCACGCCAGCTTGCCAGTTCGGCGTCGCACTTGCACAGCAGCGTGCGCACCAGGCTCTGGAAAGCCTGCACCAGCGTGGCATAGGGGATATTGCGCTGGTACTGGTCGAACTTGCCGCTGGCAAAGAGCCCGCGCGGCGGCACCAGCGCCTTGTGCAGTTCATTGACGACCGAAGACTTGCCAATGCCCGAGTAGCCGGATACCAGCACCAGTTCCGGCGTGCTGCTGGCGACGATGCGCGAGAACGCGTCCACCAGCTGGCCGACCTCGTGCTCGCGCCCGTACAGCTTTTCGGGGATCCGCAGACGGTCGGGCGTGCCATGTTCGTCGAGCGGAAATTCGTCGATGCGGCCGCGGCGCCTCCACTCGTCGTGGCAGCGGCGCAGGTCGTGCGCCACGCCCGCGGCGGTCTGGTAGCGGTCCTCGGGTGTCTTGGCGAGCAGCTTCATGACGATGCCGGACAGCATCGCCGGTACCGCTGCCACGCGCACGGCGGGCGGCACCGGTGCGCGTGCGATATGGCAGTGCACCCATTCCATCGGCTCGACGGCGGCAAACGGCAGCGTGCCGGTGAGCATCTGGTAGAGCGTGATGCCGAAGGCATAAAGGTCGCTGCGCGAGTCGATCGACCGGTTCATGCGCCCGGTCTGCTCCGGCGCCATGTAGGCGAGCGTGCCGGCGATGGTTTCGGGCGGCTCCGGAGCCTGGCGCTCGCGCGGCAGGCGCGAGGTCAGGCCGAAGCCGGTCAGGCGGGCGTGGCCGTCGGCACAGTCGACCACGATATGGGTGGGCTTGAGGTCCTTGTGCACCAGCCCGCGCCGATGGAGCTGGCACAGCGCGTCGGCGATCGAGACGGCAAGCCGCAGGCACGCGTCGATCGGCAGCGGCAGTCCGAGCAGGTGCGCGAGCGGTTGTCCGCCCGCGTCCTCGAGCACCAGCACGGTACGGCCGCCCTCGCGCGTCAGCGCCAGCGGGCGTGCCGCCCAGGCGCCGTCGAGTTCGTCCTTGAGGCCGAACTCGTGGGTCAGCCGTTCGAGACTGGCCGGCGGTGGCTGCTCGGCGGCCAGCCGTGCCAGCAGCACGCTGGCGTCCGGTCCTGCGCCAGGCGCACGCGCAAATACGCGCTCGCCATCGTCCCACGATATCTGGAAGTCGTTACCCATTGACACCGGTACCCCATGCAGGTCTGGTCTGGTACGCCGTCGGTACGCGATGCGGGCCCGCTGTGCGCGCGCGGCAATGCATACGGCAACCCCTCGACCCCGCACGCACCACGGCAACACGGCAACATCGCCAAGCCCAACCTGCAAACCCGGACGCTTTCCCAGCATATACCACCGGCATCCGCCCGGAACGCGCCGCATGGGTGGCAGGACGCGTTGCCGCATGGCACCCACCCCACGGGCTATCGTGCTGCAAGTTTCGGGGGTGGGCGAGGTCCGGTGCCGGCTCAGGCCGCCATGCGCGCCTCCTCATGGCCGTCGGCCACGGCGGCATGGGCCGCGGTCAGGTCGTCGAGCTTCAGCGCGCGGATCTGTTCGGTCATGAAGTCGATAAAGACGCGGATGCGCGTCGGCATATGCTGGCGGCACAGGTAGCAGATGTAGTGACCGCGGTCGCCCGGCACGTGCTGGGGCAAGGCCATTACCAGGTCATGGCGGGCCAGGCCATCCATGACCTGGTGCGCCGGCATCTGCGCCAGACCGCGGCCATCGCGCACGGCCTTCATGACCAGTTCCGCGTCGTTGAAGGTCAGGCGGGCGTGCGGCAGGTACTTGCGCACCCGGCCGTCCACCTGGAATTCCCACTCGCAGACGCGTCCACCGGAGCGGCGCTGGTTGATGCAGTCGTGCTGCGCGAGCGCCTCCAGCGTGGTGGGCAGGCCGCGCCGTTGGGCGTAGTCGCGCGAGGCGCATAACACCAGTTGCATCGGGATCAGACGCTTGGCGATGACGCTGGAGTCTTCCATCAAGCCATCGCGAAACGCCACGTCGATCTGGTCGGCGGCAAAGTCGGCCGGCTCATCGTCGAGGATCAGGTCGACCGCGATGTCGGGATACGCCGCGGAGAACGCCAACAGCAGCGGCGCCACCACGTTGCGGCCAAAGCCGGCGCCGGCGCATACGCGCAGCAGACCGCGCGGCGGACCCTCGCGCAGATCGAGCATATCGTTCATGGCGCCCATGATGTGGGTCACGCCAAGGTTGCAGTGCTCGAAGAACCGTTCGCCTTCGCGCGTCAGGCTGGTGGAGCGCGTGGTCCTGAGGAACAGGCGCGTGCTGAGCTGCTCCTCCAGCCGCTGCACGCTGCGCGACACCGCCGAGCGGCCGATACCGAGGCGCTCGCTGGCCTTGATGAAGCTGCCTTCGGTAGCCACCGCCATGAACGCGATAATGCCGGCGTAGCTGGTGGCGAAGCAGCTCGACAACGCATCGACGCGAAAATCGGCGTGGGCATCGACGTGAAAATCGGCGTGGATCATGATGGTCTCCTTCGTCGAATCGGCTAGAGCAGACAGATGCGATGCAGATCGACCGTGCGGCGATACACGACCCGGTTCAGCCATGGTACGAACGTATATTCGTCGTACGCGTTGCCGCCGATCAGAATCCAGTTATGCAGCCCGTTGAACATGGTGTTTTCCCCCAATGCCGGCCCACCGTGATGGTGTTTCGCGAATGCACTGTGCAATCGCACCGTCCATGCATCGAGAGTAGGCGCAGGCGGCCGCGGCGCCATGCTGCGCACGGGTAGCGCCGGCTGCTACATTGGCATCGGGTGCTAATACCTCGGTATGTCCGCGGTGGGGCCGACCCGTACGGGGACGTTGGCGGTATGACGCGTGTAATACGTAGGTATTATTCTCGGCGACCGGCCGGCCCACTACGCTGGGTCGTATATGTGGGCCATATGCGCACGGGGCGCGATGGCGGGTACGTGATAGCGGATACGCGATGCGCTGGTACGGGCATTCCTGAAGCGAGGTCGCTCTTTTGCATTCCACCCGGTTCGTGTCGATTGTCGATGATGACGAAGCCGTGCGCCTGGCCACGGCCAGCCTCGTCCGTTCGCTTGGCAAGCCGACCCGACTGTTTGCCTCGGCGGAGGAATTCCTGCAATCGGGACAGATTGCCGACACCGCGTGCCTGATCTCCGATGTCATGATGCCCGGCATGTCGGGCGTGGACATGCGCGACGAAATGCTGGCGCGCGGCCATGCCCCGCCCACCATCTTCATCACGGCATTTCCGTCGGCCGATATCCGCGCCAAGGCGCTGGGCAATGGTGCGCTGACCGTGCTGGCCAAGCCGGTGGACCCCGATGCCATTGCGCACTGGCTGCGCGTGGCACTGGGTGAGGACTGAAGCGCGGCGCCGCCGCCTTGCGCGCCGACTAGGGCGAGCCGAGCGATTCCGCCTGCTTGACGAGTTCCGCCACCGAGCGCGCGGCCATTTTCTTCATGACCTGCCCGCGGTGGATCTTCACCGTGACCTCGCTCAGGTTGAGCCGGGCGGCAATCTGCTTGTTCATCAGCCCTTCGACCACCAGCGCCATCACTTCGCGCTCGCGCGGCGTCAGCGATTCGTAGGCCGCGCGCAGCCGCGCGGTGGAATGCTCGGCGGCCAGCCGCTCGCCGTCGCGCGCCAGCGCGTTGGCCACCGCATCGAGCATGTCCTGGTCGCGGAACGGCTTGGCGAAGAAATCGACCGCCCCGGCCTTCATGGCCTTGACCGTCATGGCGATATCGCCGTGTCCGGTCATGAAGACGATCGGCATGCGCATGCCGCTGCGGGCAATCTGTTCCTGGAAGGCGAGCCCGCTCTCGCCGCGCAGCCGCACATCGAGGATCAGGCAGCTGGGGGCGTTGGCCTTGGGAAAGGCGAGAAAGTCCTCGGCCGATTCGAAGGTCTCCACGCGCAGGCCGCTCGAGCGCAGCAGGCCGCTCAGCGACAGCCGGATCGACTCGTCGTCGTCGACCACATAGACCACGCGCTCCCTGCGTTCGGCGGCCCCCGGGCCAGGCGTCGGCTGCGACCACGAACTCATCTTGGCTCCTTCCCCCATGGTCCCACTAGTGTAGGAAAAGGATACGCGCCGCAATACCCGGCAAGACCCTGCGGGCATTGCGCGCGCGTCACGCACTACCGCGCCAAGTCCGCTACACTGCGGCCATGACAGGCATCGAGCAAGGAAAATGATGGAGGCGATACAGGAGCTCCGCGCCACCAACCTGCGCGAACAGGTGGTGGAGCGCGTGCGGTCGGAAATCGTGTCGGGTCGTACCCCCGCAGGCACCGTCTATTCGGTCCCCGGCCTGGCAGCGGATCTCGGGATTTCCACCACCCCCGTCCGGGAGGCCCTGCTGGAACTGAGCCGCAATGGCCTGCTGGTGCCGATGCGCAATCGCGGCTTTCGGGTGGAAGCACAGTCACTCGAGGCGCTCGACAATCTGTTCACGATGCGCGAACTGCTGGAGCGCCATGCGCTGGAGGCGCTCGCGCGCCAGGGCCTGAAGGATCCGCGGCCGGTGCGGGAGCTTGCCGATGCGGTGGCGCGCGCAGTCGAGCGCGGCGACGTTTCCGGCTATATCGCCAGCGATCGCTCGTTCCATGAGGCATTGGTGGCGCAGGTCGGCAATCCGCTGCTGACGCGTCTCGTGATGCAGCTGCGTGACGACATGCGCCTGTACGGCATCGATTCGGACGAGGGCAGGCAACGCCAGCGCGCATCGGTGCAGGAGCACTACCAGATGATTGATCTGGCGATTCGCCAGGACGTGGAGACCATCGGCGAGCTGATCAGCCGGCATATCCTGTCGTGGAAGCCGCTGTTCCGCTCCGCGCTGGCGCAACAGCCCTGAGCACCAGGGCAACGCCGCCAGACGGGCGTTTGCCCGCGTGGCCCGCACCGCCCGCACCGCTCGCAGTGACGCGTTACGTCATATAGGGGTAGCGATAATCCGTCGCCGGCACCCAGGTTTCCTTGAGGGTGCGCGGCGAGGTCCAGCGTTGCAGGTTCAGGATCGAACCCGCCTTGTCGTTGGTGCCGCTGCGCCGGCCGCCGCCAAACGGTTGCTGGCCGACCACCGCGCCGGTCGGCTTGTCGTTCAGGTAGAAGTTGCCGGCGCTGAAGCGCAGGCACCGGGCCGCTTCCTCCAGCGCGGCGCGCTCGGTGGCAAACACCGCGCCGGTGAGCGCATACGGACTGGTGGCATCGACGGTCGACAGCACCTCGGTCCACGCATGGTCCGGATAGACCATCACCGACAGCACCGGGCCGAAGATCTCCTCGCGCATGGTCACCGCCTGCGGCTCCGACACCTGGATGACCGTGGGCGGCACGAAGTATCCGTGGCGGTCATCGTACTGGCCGCCCGCCAGGATCGCATGGCCGGCCGCGCGCGCGCCGTCGATATGGCCCGCGATCCGCTGGAATGCCTTGCGGTCGATTACCGCCCCCATGAAGTTGCCGAGGTCCTCCACGTCGCCCATGCGGAGCGTGCCGAGATCGTCGAGCAAGCGCGCCTTGATGCGGGGCCACAACGAGGCCGGCAGGTATGCGCGCGACGCGGCGCTGCATTTCTGGCCCTGGTACTCGAATGCGCCGCGCAAAAGCGCCACCGCCACCGCCTCCGCATCGGCGGACCGATGCGCGACGACAAAGTCCTTGCCACCGGTCTCGCCGACCAGGCGCGGATAGCCGCGATAGCGCGACAAGCGGTGCGCCACCTGCTGCCAGAGGTCGTCGAACACTTCGGTCGAGCCGGTGAAATGGAGGCCGGCGAAATCGGGCGAATCGAGCACCGCCGCCGAAATCGCCGCGGCCGGACCGGGCACGAAATTGATCACGCCCGGCGGGAGCCCCGCCGCCTCGAGCAGTTCCATGACCAGATAGTTGCTCAGCGACGCGGTGAACGCGGGCTTCCACACCACCGTATTGCCAAGCAGTGCGGGCGCGCACGGCAGGTTGCCGGCGATCGCGGTGAAGTTGAACGGCGTGACGGCATAAACGAAGCCTTCCAGCGGCCGGTAATCCATCATGTTGCGCATGCCGCGCGGCGAGAGCGGCTGCTGTTGCTGCAGGTCACGCGCAAAGGCCACGTTGAAGCGCAGGAAGTCGATCAGCTCGCATGCGGCATCGATCTCGGCCTGGTAGACGGTCTTGCTCTGACCGAGCATGGTGGCGGCGTTGAGCCGTTGCCGCCACGGCCCCGCCAGCAAGTCCGCCGCGCGCAGGAAGATCGCCGCGCGCGCATCGAACGGCAGGGCGGCCCACGCGTGCTGCGCCGCCACGGCGGCGGCCACTGCGCGTTGCACTTCGGCAGTGCCGGCCTGGCTCACGCTGGCCAGGACGCGGGCGTGATGGTGCGGCACATGCAGCGACTGGGTGCCGATGCCGTACAGGCGCTCGCCGCCGATGAGCAGCGGGATCTCGGTCACGACACCGTCGTGTCGCCGCAGCGCAGCGGCAATGGCGGCACGCTCGGGCGCTCCGGGGGCGTAGTCGAGGACCGGCTCGTTGAGAGGAAGATTGGCTTGCATGAAGTGTCCGGCAGGCAGTGGTAGGGGCAATGGAAATCGCAAAGTAGTGTCGGATTGGCGCGCTCAATGGCCCGGTATCACGGGCGGGTGGTAGCTGAACGTGGACATCAGCAGCGCGGCCACCGCAATCACGATGGGGGTATGGATCAGGAACTGCACAGCCGTATAGCCGACCAGGTCCTTCGACTTGAGCTTGAGAATGCCGAGCAACGGCAGCATCCAGAAGGGATTGATGAAGTTGGGCAGCGTCTCCGCGATGTTGTAGACCATCACCGTCCACCCCAGGTGCGCGTGCAGGTCGTTGGCGGCGGTCATGATGTACGGGGCCTCGATCACCCATTTGCCGCCGGCCGACGGAATAAAGAATCCGAGCACCGCCGAATAGGCACCCACCAGTATCGAGAAGATGCCGGAGTCATGGGCCAGGCTGACAAACCAGTGCGCGATCTCGTCCGACAGCGTGACCCCCTGGGTGTTGGCCACCTTGGTCAGCATGTAGCCGATACCGCCGTAGAACGGGAACTGCAGCAGCACACCGCCGACGCTCGGCATCGCGCGCACAAAGCTTTCCAGGAAGCTGCGCGGCCGCCAGTGCAGCAACAGGCCGAGCAGCAGGAACACGAAGTTGTACGTATTCAGCTGCGACATCGTGATGAACGGGTTGCCGCTGCGAAAGGCCTGCCACAGCCAGCCGCCGGCCAGCACCACCACCACGATGGTGAGGATCGGGCTGAATTCGAGATAGTCGCCGGGACGTTTGCGCCGTGCCGTCGCCACGTGGTCCGGCTCGAGCTCCACGCCGAGATCTTCCGCGGTACGCGTGGCGCCGCGGCCGGGTGCGGTCATATGGCAAATGACGGCGGAGACCACAGTGACCAGCACGATCACCAGCAGGTTCTGCCACGTGAGGATGGTCTCGTTGAAGCCGATCACACCGGTGATCGGCAGCAGCGACGCCGGAATGCTGGCCGGCGTGGCCTGCAGCTGCGCCGCCGAGGAGCTCATGCCTAGCGTAAAGCCGCAGCCCATGCCCAGATACGCCGCCGCGCCGGCGGCCCGATAATCGAGCATCAGCGCACGGCGGCGCGCCATCTCGCGCACCAGCAGGCCCGAGAAGATCAGGCTCAGGCCCCAGTTCACGAGCGACAGCGCGATGCTGAGCACACCGACGAACACGATGGCGCCCCGCGACGTGCGCGGAATCTGCGCGAGCCGCCGCAGCAGCGCGGCCACCGGCGGCGACATCGCCAGCACGTAGCCGGTAATGGCGACCATCGTCATCTGCATCGTGAACGGGATGATGCTCCAGAAGCCTTCCCCGAAGGCCTTGCTGGTCGCCATCGGATTGCCGCTGTGCAGCGCCGCGCCAAGGCCGACCACGGCGCAGGCGACGACCACGAAGACATAGGCGTCTGGGAACCACTTCTCGGCCCAGGCGACAATGGCCTGGGAAAAGCGCTCGGTGGCGGAGGAGGCTGGCACCAGCTCGTCGGCGGGCCTGGTCTGTGGATTCGACATGGGTTTCCTCGTTGGGATGGCAGGATCAGTGCGTGGGTGGGAGATGGGGTCGCGGCTATCGAAACGTGCGTCAGGGCTCCGGCATGCGTACACACCGCGCTAGCGGCGCAATACCACCGGCGTGAGCGGTACGGCCATGCAGGTCAGGCAGCGGTCGGGCGGTCCGTCCCAGGTCGACAGATGCGCGACCTGGCCCTCGACCAGCGTCATGACGCAGCTTTCGCACTGCCCGACCCGGCACCCGCTCGGCAGCCCGACGCCAGCGCGGTCCGCGGCGTCGAGCACGGTGCCAAGCCCAGGCGACCATGCGAAGCTGGCGTCGGCATCGAGCACGCGGACGGTCTGCGGGGCAAGCGTGCGGGGAATCCGCACTTCGGCGGAGAAGGTCTCCTCGAAGATGTCGAAGTCCGGCAGGCCGTGCGCATGCAGGGCCTTGCGTACCTGCCGCAGAAAGCCGGGTGCGCCACACAGGTAGGCCAGCGGCCGGCGCGCGACCGTGGGCGCGTCCAGCAGCGGAAAATTCTCCGGCGCACGGCCGTGCACGAACGACAGGTGCACGTTGCCGAGGCGCGCGGCCAACGCCTGCAACGCCTCGGCAAACGGATGCGGCGCGCCCGGGCGGGCGGTGTGGACCAGCATCACCGGGGGTGTGGCCGCGCCGGCGTCGCGCTGCTGCGCCAGCGCTTCCAGCAGTCCGAGGAACGGGGTAATGCCGATGCCTCCGGCCACCAATACCAACGGCCGCGGCGTGGCGGTCGGCATGGTGAACACGCCGGCCGGTACGGACAGCTGCACGGTGGCGCCTGGCGCCAGCGCATGCAGGCGTGACGACATGCGCCCTGGCGGCTGGCTCGGGGTGCGCGCCAGCCGCACGGCGATGGACAGGCAGCGCGGCGTACGATTGGGACCGATCAGCGAGTAGGCGCGCCGGCTATCCATATCGGGCACCGACACCACCACATGCTGGCCCGGCAGGAAGTCCGGCAGCGGGCCACCGTCCTCGGGCACGAAATCGAAGCGCTCGACATCGGCCGCGATACCATGCCTGGCGAGCAGACGGAAAGTGCGCGTGCCGGACCAGCGGCCGCGATTGGCCGCGAGGTCTGCCTCGATGCGGCACATCACGGCGCGCAGCGGCACCGAGCCGCTCACGGGGTCGCGTTCGTCGTCGCTCAGAATGGCGTTGATGTTTGCGGTGCCGGTGCCATGGGGATCGGTATCGTCATGGCCGAGTGGCTCGCAACCCTGCCACCAGCCGAAATCGGCCACCGCCACCTCGGCATGCAAGGCGGCATCGACCTGCGCCTTGAGACGGACCGCGCCGCGCGGCGTCACCACGCGCACCCAATCGCCGTCATGCACGCCGATCGACGTCGCCAGCGCGGTGCCGATCTGCACCTGTGGCACAGGCGCCTTGCGCCGCAGCGATGCCACATGGCGGTGCGAGGAATGCACAAACCAGCCGCTCTTGGCCGTGGTCAGCACCATGGGGAAAGCAGGGCCGGGCCGCGCGGGCTCGACAAACGACGGCAACGGCGGCTGCCCGATCTGGTGCAAGGCTTCGGCGTGGAGCTCGACGCGCCGCGAGGCGGTGGCAAAACCGACCACGGTGCCATCGTCGCGGCGCTGCGCGTACTTGCGATATGCGCCTGGCTGCGGAAAACGCATGCCTTCCGGATGCTTGCGCAGATCGTCGAGCGTGATGCCGAGCGGCGCAATCTGATGATTCCAGCCCGCCTCGATGTCGCCACCGAAGAAGGCATCCGCCATGCCCATGCGGGTCGCCAGCGCCATCACGATGTCGTAGTCGGCGCGCGCCTCGCCCGGCGGCGCCACCATCCGCGGGCGCCACTGCACGTGCTCGACCGCCGCCTGCGATATCTCGAAGCCGCACTTCAGGGCGGCGCGTTCCCACGGCAGGCTGGCCGGCAATACGATATCGGCATGCTCGGCGGTGGGATTCATGAACACGTCGACATGCACGTGAAAATCGAGCGCGGCCAGCATCCGCTGGTTGCGCGCCGCGTCGGCCTGCGTCACCACCAGGTTGGTGCCAAAGCTGACCAGGCTGCGCACCCGATAGGGCTCGCCCTCGAGCACGGCGCGGGCAAGGTCGCGCGCGGTGATCCAGCCAAGGCGCGGCGGCCCCAGCGGCAGCTCGTCGAGGCCAAGAGCCTTGGCACGCTGCCCGGGTGGCAGCAATTCCTGGTAATCGTTGACGCTCCGATACGGCGGCGGACTGGTCCAGAGGTTCCCGCCTTGCGCATCGCACGCGCCGGTCAGCGCGTAGAGCGTGGCGATCGCCCGTTCGGTCTGCGTGGCGTTGACATGCTGCCCCACCCCCGTCCACGCGTGATAGGCCAGGCGCGGCGCATGCATGAACAGCGCGTTGAACTGCTCGACCTGCTCCTGCGCGATCCAGGTCAGGCTCGCCACGTGCGCGGGGCGATACGCTTCGACTTGCTGCCGGAGCTGTTGCATGACGCTGGCATGGCGCCGAACGCGACCAGACCGGTCGCGGCATTCGCCTTCGACATGGAGCGCGACGTCCGCGCCCGTGGGCAGCGCCGGATCGAACGGTTGCAATTCCCCGGCCCGTGTGCGGACCACGAAGTGGTTCGCCGGCGCATCGGCCCATAACTCGGCCGCGCGCATCAGCCGGCCGGACGCGACGTCCACCAGCAGCGGCGCATTGGTCCATTGCCGCACGAACGCCGCGTCGTAGCTCTGTGTCACGAGCAGATGCCGAATCGCGCCCAGGGCCAGCGCGGCATCGGCACCAGGCCGCACGCGCAGCCACAGATCCGCCTGCTGGCCGGAGCCGTCCTGCTTGGGATCGATCACCACCACCCTGGCGCCGCGCTGGCGCGCCGCCGCCACGCGCGAAGCCTGGGCCAGCCAGGTGCGCGCGGGGTTATGGCCCCACAGCACCACCACCTCGGCATGATCGAGATCGGGCACGCCGATGCCGCGTCCAAAGGTCAGCGCATGCGCATAGTCCTTGTGCCAACCACAGATTTCCACGGCGTACAGCAGGTTGGGACTGCCGAAGCAGCGGATAAAACGCTCGACCCATTCGAAGCTGTCGACCATCGGCGTGCCGCTGGGCGTAGTCACCGCGAACGCCACCGACTCGGCACCCCCCGCCGCGCGCTGCGCCAGCAGCCGCGAGGCGATCTCGTCGAGTGCCTCGTCCCAACCGATGGCTTCCCACTCTGGCCTGGCCGCGCCGCGCGGCGACTTGCGCCGCAGCGGCCGGGTCAGCCGCAGCGGGCTTGCCACCAGTTCCGGGGCGGCCCTGCCCTTGGCACAAAGCGCCCCGCCGGTGGGATGGCCCGGCAAAGGCGAAACCTTGACGAGGCGCCCCCCTTCGATGTCGTTGAGGGAGCCGCAACGGGATCGGCAAAGCGTGCAGTAGCCCGCAACCTGCATGATATCTTCCTAGTAGCGCGTGACACATCATTGGTGTCGTCAAACGAATAATACGCAGTAAAGCGCTACATTCCATACGGGTATACGCGCAATGTCCGGCAGCAAAGTCGTCTTTACGTCGCTATTTCCCAGAATATATGCGCAGGATGGTGTTGGCACTCTAGCGTGTCACGCACTACCAGATAGCCAAGGAACGCAGATGCCTGCCTCGGCCGCCGCATCCGACATGGCAGCGCGCGCCGTGCCGGCAACGGGATGTCAAGAATGGGGGGGCTGCCCCGAGCGGGGCGAAGGATGGCGCGCCGCCCTGGGGCGGCGCGCATACCGGGGCGAAGCAGCGGCAGGACGCCGTCAGCGCGCCTCCGCGGAACGCGTCAGATCACGCCCTGCCCGCGCAGCGCGGCCAGGTCGCCTGCCGTCAGGCCGAGGCGACTGTAGATTTCCTCGTTGTGCTGCCCCACGGCCGGCCCGGTGCAGGGCGCCGGCGGCGCATGCCCCGAGAAGCGCGGCACCGCGCACGGCGCGGGCACGGTGCCGAGCTCGGGGTCGGGCAAGCGGACGATGGCCTCGCGCGCCCGGAAATGCGGGTCATGCACGATGTCCTCGATAGTGAAGATCTTGCTGAACGGGATGTCGTGCGCGTCGAGCGCCGCCGCCACCGTCGCATAATCGTGCGCGCCGAACCAGCCGGCGATCACGGCATCGAGCGCCGCCAGGTTGGCGACGCGCGCGGGATTGGTGGCAAAGCGCGCGTCGTCGGCCAGTGCCGCCGCGCCGATGGCCACGCACAGGCGCCGGAAAATCGGATTCGACGACGCCACCATCGAGACCCACTGTCCATCGCGCGTGGCGTACATGTTGGACGGCGCGGTATAGGTGGCCTGATTGCCGGCGCGCTGGCGCACCTGGCCCAACTGCTCGTATTCCACCGCGAGCGGCTCCAGCAGGCGAAACAGCGCCTCGGTCGCGGACAGGTCGATATCGCGGCCGGGCAGGTCCGGATGCAGGCGGCGCTCCGCTGCGGCGGTGGCAATGGCGAAGGCGCCGAACAGGCCCGCCACCGCATCGCCGGCCGGATAGTTCATATGCATCGGCTGGCCGCCGGCTTCGCCGACCAGATTGGTAAAGCCGCTCATTGCCTCGAAGATGCGCGCAAAGCCGGCGCGCCCGGCGTAGGGGCCGGTCTGGCCGAAGCCGGTCAGGCGCAGCACCGTGAGCCGTGGATTGGCCGCGCGCAGCGTGTCCGCGTCGAGGCCCCAGCGCGCAAGGGTGCCAGCGCGGAAATTCTCCACCAGGACATCAAACCCGGGCAGCAGTTTCAGGAACAACGCCCGCCCCTCGGGCTTGCGCACGTCGAGCGAAATCCCGCGCTTGCCACGGTTGGCCACCTTCCAGTACAGCGGCATGCCGTCCTTGACCGGCGCCAGGCCGCGCAACGGATCGCTGCCATCGGGCAGTTCGAGCTTGACCACCTCCGCGCCCATGTCCGCGCAGAGCGTGGAGGCGAGCGGCGCCGCCACCACGGTCGCCATGTCGAGAATGCGCAGGCCCGCGAGCGGTCCCTGGGCGGCTGGGGATGCCGCCATGCCGGGCGCCGTCATGCTTCCGCCTTGATATTGCGCGCCTTGATCAGCGCGGCCCAGCGCGTGGATTCCGCGCGCATCATCGCGTCGAAGCGCGCGGCGTCCAGGCCCAGGATCTCGGCATCGAGCGCGGCCAGCTTGTGGCGCACGTCCGGCGTCGCCATCGCGGTCTGCAGCGAGCCCGCCAGGTAGTCGACCAGCGGCTGCGGCGTGCCCGCATGCACGGCCAGCCCGTACCACGACTGCACCAGCAGATCCGGATAGCCGGCCTCGGCCATGGTCGGGATATCGGGCAGCGAGCGCGTGCGCTTCTCCGCGTTGACCGCGAGCGGCCGCAGACGCCTGGCCTGGATCATCGGCAGCGCCAGGTTCTGCGAAATCAGCGCGAACTGCAATTGTCCCGCCGCGAGGTCCGGCACCGACGGCGGCTGTCCCTTGTAACCGACATTGGTGGCGCGAATGCCGGTGCGGTCGAAGAACAATTCCTGCGCCAGATGCAGCGAGCTGCCATTGCCTGGCACCGGCACGTTGATACCATCCGGGCGGCCCTTGGCCCAGGCGACGAATTCCTTGAGCGTCCGCGCCGGTACGCCGTCCGGCACCACCGCCACCGATGGCACCGCGGCCACCGCGCCGAGCGCCTGGAAGTTCTGCACGCGAATGCCGGAGTCCGGATAGAGCGACTGCGCCACCACCAGCACCGGCGATACACCGAGCAGCGTATAGCCGTCGGCCGGGGCGCGACTGGCGAAGTCGATGGCGATGCGGCCATCCGCGCCCGGGCGGTTCTCGATGATCACGCGCTGCGGAAGGTCGAGCGACATGCGGTCCAGCGCCGGGCGCAAGGTCACGTCGACCACCCCGCCGGCCGGATACGGCACCACCGCGCGCAACGGCTTGTGGGGAAAGCCGCCCGGCCCGGCAGGGGTGGCGGCGCGCGCCAGCGCCGGCAGCCAGCCGGGCGCGGACAGCATCAGTGCGGTATGCAAGGCGGTCTTGCCAAAGGCGCGACGGTTCATGGTGTCTCCTGTATCGCTGTATTGTTTTACGCCGGCAGGTAGGGGCGCACATGTTCCAGTGCCTGCCGCGTCTCGCGCACCAGGCGCGCCATGATGCGGGCCACCGGCTCCACCTCGCGGATCCACGCCACGCTTTGTCCGGCCGCCTCGTACATCAGCGGCGCAATCTGGTGTTCCTCCACGGCTGCCAGCAGACGGCCGGTCAGGGCCTGCTGATAGGGCATGTCGAGCGGGGCCGGCGCGTCGGGCGCGGCCCACGCATCGGAGAACGCGCTGCGCACCACGCGGCAGGGCTTGCCACTATGGGCGCGCGTAATCACCGTGTCCTCGCTGGCGGCGGCGAGCAGGCGCGCGGTCAGCGCTTGCGGCAGGCGATGCTCGCTGCTGCCGAGCCATACCGTGCCCAGCCACGCACCCTGCGCGCCCATGGCCAGCGCCGCCGCGATCTGGCTGCCCTCGCCGATGCCACCGGCGGCCAGCACCGGCCGGCCCCGCGCCGCCGCGATGATCTGCGGCACCAGCGTAAAGGTGCCGACGTTGCCGGTATGGCCGCCGGCATCGTAGCCCTGCGCGACCAGCACGTCGGCGCCGGCGGCGATGGCCTTTTCCGCATGACGCACCGCTCCGACCAGCGCGATGACCGGCTTGCCCGCGCGCCGGATGCGCGCGAGTGCATCGGGCGGCGTGCCGACACCCGCGGCAAAGACATCGATATCGCTTTCCGCCACCGCGCTCACCTGCTCTTCGAACAGCGCCTGCGAGCGCACGTACTGCGAAAAGAAATTGCCGTGCGTGGCGGGCGGTACGCCAAAGCGCTCGAACAACGTGTCGACGAAACGCCGGTGCGGCGCGGGAATCGCCGCCGCCACGTCCGCAGGCGTGGACACCCCGGGCAGCGCGGTCGGCAACAGCAGGTCGACGGCAACCGGGACGTCGGGACACAGCGCCCGCAGCGCGCGCAATTGCTGCGCCAGCTCGTCGGGGCCGTCGCGCGCCGCCGCATAGACGCCGAGCCCGCCCGCATTGGAGATGGCGGCCGCCACCTCGATGCGATGGGCAAGCCCGAACACCGGGTAACGGATACCCAGGCGCCGGCACAACGCGTTGGTCAGGCAGTCCGTCATCACGCGCCCCCGAACAGGTCCGGCTCGAAGTCCAGGCACGGGTGACGCGGCATCGCCGCGGCGGTTTTCGTCACGTAGCGACCGATCAGGTTCTTGTGAACCTCGCTGGTCCCTTCCCCGATCTGGTTCATCTTGGCATCGCGCAGGAAGCGCTCGATCGGATAGGCGTTCAGATAGCCGTTGCCGCCCAGCACCTGCGCGCAGTCGACCACCACACGCATGCAGAGATCGGTGCTATGCATCTTGGCGATGGAGGCATGGATCGAGGTATCGGGGTCCTTGCGGTCATAGCGCTGCGCGGCGCTGTAGACCAGGCAGCGCGCCGCCTCGATGCGCGCCGCCATGTCCGCCAGCATCCACTGGATGCCCTGGTGCTCGCCCACCGCCATGCCGGATACCTGGCGGTGGCCCGCGTACTGCGCGGCAATCTGCAACGCGCCCGCCATGCGGCCCAGCGCAATCGCGGCGTGGCCCACCCGCGCGCGCACCAGCGTGTCCTGCGCGATCGCCATGCCATGGCCTTCTTCGCCAAGGCGGTGCGAAGCCGGCACGAACACATCTTCCAGGTACACCTCGGCAATGGGCACGCCATGCCAGCCGAGCTTGGGAATGATCGGCGAGACGCTCAGGCCGGGCGCATCGCGCGGCACCAGGAACGCGGTCAGCCCCTTGCTGCCGCTCGGCAACCCGGCCAGCGCGGCCACCACGACAAACATGTCCGCTACCGTGGCGCGCGTGATGAACTTCTTGACGCCCTGCAGGCGATAGCCATCGCCATCGCGCGCAGCAACGGTACGCAGCCGCGCGAGGTCGGAGCCGGCGCCGGGCTCGGTCAGGGCAAACGCCGACTGCTGCTCGCCGCGCACCAGCAGCGGCACCACCTGCCGCGCGAGCGCCGGCTGCGCCCCCGCGACGATCGGCCGCGACGACAGGTCGGTGCCGGTGATCAGGGACGCCGCCGTGCTGCATACCCGGGCGACCTCCTCGATCATCCTGACGCGCAGCAACATGGATGCGTCGCTGCCGCCCAGCGCGCGCGGAAACGCGGTAGCGATCACCCCATGCGCGGCCAGCAGGCGGAAGGTGTCCCAGGCAAAGGCATCGTCGCGACTCGCCGCGTTGGCGATGGGGCCGATATGTTCCTGCGCGAGGGACTGCACGCGCGCAAGCATCTGCGCCTCGTCGGCATCGAGCGGAGCCAGGGGATGATGGTGGGCGGTCAGCGGCATGGGCAGGCACTCCTGGGGGAAGAGGTCGTCGTCATTTGCTGCTAACGATAGAGAGGCGCTATGCTGCAATCAATGCCGCAGGCAGAAACCAGATTTCCACAAAACAGATATCGGGAGACGCCGATGCGTACCGGCGTGCAGGCAGACACTGGGCAGGACCTCACCCTGAAGGCGCTGACGACGTTCGTCACGGTCGCGCGCGAAGGCAGCGTATCGGGCGCGGCCGCGCAACTGGGCGTGGCCCAGTCGGCGGTAAGCCGCCAGGTGGCCGAACTCGAGCGGATGCTCGGCGGCCCGCTCTTCTATCGCAACGGACGCGGCGTGCGGACCACGGCTCTGGCCGAGCAGGTGCTCGAAGACGCGGAGCCGCTGCTGAACGGCGCGCGCCGGCTGGTGGAAAGCGCGCGCGGCCGGGCCGGCAATATCAGCGGTGAGCTGACCATCGGCCTGGTCCCCGCCGTTGCGCCGATCCTGTCCACGCATCTCTATGCCGCAGTGGGCGCCCGGCTGCCGGCCGTGCGCTTGCGCATCGTCGAAGGCTACAGCGGCGATATCGAGACGCGTCTGACGCAGGGCAGCATCGATCTGGCCGTGCTCAACCGCTATCGCGCCGAGGGACGCAACAGTTATCGGCGCCTGTTCGATACGCCCCTGATGCTGGTGGGCAGCCGCGCGTCGATGCGGGCACAGTGGCGCGCGGCCGGCGGTGTGCCCGCATCGATGCCGATGCGGCAGCTCGCGGGGCTGCCGCTGGTCCTGCCGGTGCCGCCCAACGCAATCCGCAATCTGCTCGATGCACTCGGCCAGGCACAGCGTATCGCGCTCAATGTCAGCATGGAGGCCAATTCGTCGGTGGTGATCAAGCGCATCCTGACTGACCACACCGCCTATTCCGTCCTGCCTTATCACGCCGTGGCCGGCGAGCTGGAGCGCGGCGAGTTCGAGGCGGTGGCGCTCAGCGACCGCGCGCTGCGCCAGACCGTGGTGCTTGCGACCAGCAGCCAGCGGCCGTTTACCGAGGCGGCACGGCAAGTCGCGCAGATGATTCCAAAGCTGGCCGAAACGCTGCTGCAGGCAGGCCACTGGCGACGCGGCTGAGAGCCCGTTCCAGTTTCCGGAACATCCACGGAATTCCGCGCTCCTCGCCCAGAATCGTTTGCAGGGCCACCGATGCAGTGGCCCGCAGACGTTCGCGAGGAGACAACGATGAGATTGGCAAGAGACAGTATCGCCACCCGTGCGTGGCGCAATCTGCAGTCGGCGGCGTGGTGGCGCCTGTGGCTGCTGTGCCTGCTGATGGGTGTGGCCGCGCCGGCCGTGCATGCCGAGTATCCCGAGCGGCCGATCCGCCTGGTGGTCGGCTTTCCGCCCGGCGGGGGCGGCGACCTCTACGGCCGCCAGATCGCAGATCAGATGTCGCGCACGCTCGGCCAGCCGGTCGTGGTGGAGAACAAGGGGGGTGCCAGCGGCATGATGGCCGCGGAACAGGTGGCGCACAGCAAACCCGATGGCTACACGCTGCTGATGGGCATGAGCAGCAACATGTCGCTGGCCGCCGCCCTGCGCGGCAAGGAGTTGCCCTACCGCGTGCCCGAGGACTTTGTCGCCATCGGCATGGTAGTGCAGGCCCCGCACGGGCTGTTCGCCGCGGCGGATCGCTACGGCACCGCCAAGGCCGCGCTGGCCGACGCCAGGGTGCGCCAGCTCAGTTATGGCTCGTCCGGCCCAGGTAGCGTCGGCTACGTGACCATGGAAATGATCAAGGCCAAGGCGGGCGTGGAGATCGCACCGATTCCCTATCGCGGCTCCGGCCCCGCCATTACCGATCTCCTGGGTGGCCACACCGACCTGTTCTTTGCCACCGCGCCGCCGATCATGGGTCAGGTGAAAAGTGGCAAGCTCAAGCTGCTGGCCCTCACCGGTGAGCAGCGCACGCCGGCCTTTCCAGATGTGCCAACCTTCCGCGAGCTCGGCATCGATGTGACCGTGACCCAGTGGTATGGCCTGGTCGCGCCGGCCGGCACGCCCGATGCCATCGTGCAGAAGCTGTCGCGCGCCATTTCCGCGGGACTGCGCGACGCGAGCCTGCGCCGCGTGGTCCGCCAGGATGGCGCGCGCGAAGTGGATCTGCCGACGGACAAGTTCCGCCAGTACATTCTCGACGATATCGCGCGCTATCGCGCCGGCATTACCAAGGACCTGCTCGCGACGATGGAGGTGAAATGAACGCCGACGCGACGCTGCCGCACGAATTGACGCGCGCCCTCACGCGTGAGCTGGTGGCGCACAGCCTGGCGATCGGCGCCGGCCATGTCAGTGCCGACGCCATGCGCATCGCGCGCCATAGCCTGCTCGACTGGTTTGCGGTGGCGCACGCGGCGTGGCAGGCGCCACCGGTGCAGATCCTGCTGGCCGAGGCGCGCGCCGAAGGCGGCCTGCCGTGCGCCACGCTGATCGACGGCACGCGCGCCAGCGCGATGCAGGCGGCCCTGATCAACGGCACGGCCTCGCATGTGCTCGATTTCGACGACGCCCATCTGCAATCGCGCGTGCATCCGTCCGTGCCGCTCTGGCCCGCCATCCTGGCCCAGGCCGAAGCCGGCCGGCATGATGGCGCGCAGGCGCTGGCAGCATTCGTCGCCGGCGTGGAACTGCAGAGCCGCGTGGCGTCGCTGATGGGAGAAGCGCATTACCGGCAGGGATGGCACAACACCGCGACGCTCGGCACGCTCGGCGCCACCGTCGCGGTGGCGGCGCTGCTAGGCCTCGATGCGGAGCGTACCGCGCACGCCCTCGGCATTGCCGCCACGCAGGCCGGTGGCATGCGTGCGCTGTTCGGCACCATGTGCAAGCCGCTTCATGCCGGCCACGCCGCGGCCACCGGCTTGCGCGCCGCGCGCCTGGCCGCGCGCGGCTTTGCCGCCGTGCCCGACATCCTGGAGCGGGAGCGGGGTTTTGCCGCGCTTTATGCCGATGCATGGGATGCGGAGGCGATCTGGCAGGACGCTGCCGTCGCGCGCGTGCACGGCATCGTCTACAAGTACCACGCGTCGTGCTACGGCACCCAGGCGCCGATCGAGGCCTGCCTGGCACTGTGCCGGCAGGGCGCGATGGCCGACGAACTCGAGCACGTCGATATCGCGATCGAGCCGCAGTACCTCGATGTCTGCTGCATCGCCGATCCGACCACACCGTCCGAAGCCAGATTCAGCATCGCGCATATGGCGGCGCTGGCATTGTCCGGGCGCAGCACGGTCGCGCCGGCGAGCTTCGACGACGCGCTCGATGATCCCGCGCTGGCCGCGTTGCGTCGCCGCGTTCGCGTGCATGCCGAGCCGGCCATCGCGCGTGCCAATGCGCGGGCGACGGCCACGCTGCGCGCTGGCCGTACGCTGACCAGCCATTGCGATGCCAGCCGCGCCGAGACCGACCTCGACCGCCAGGAGGCGCGCATCGCCGCCAAGGCACGCGCGCTGCTGACGCCGGGGTTGTCCGCTGCGCGCGTGGACGCGTTGATCGCCACCGTGCTGGCCGCCGATACGCTCGACGATATCGCGCGCTGCTTCGCGCCCCTGCGACAGTAAGGCGGCAAGGCGCTGCCAGCGCAAAAAGGGTGTCGGTAATCCCGCCACCCATCAGTGCTGCCAGTACTGATTTACGGCGGCGGCAGCGGTGTCGCCGCCGCGCCCCGCACTCACCCCGCGCGCTTGCCCACCACCCGATCCACAAAGGCCCCAGCCATGCCGGTATAGCCGTGCGGGTCGAGCATGCGATCGATGGTCGCCGCATCGATGCCGGCCGCCACCTTCTCGTTGGCGAGCAACGCTTCGCGGAAGTCGCCGCCGCGCTCGAACACGTCCATGCACACCTCGTAGACGATCTCGTGCGCTTCCTGCCGGCCCAGCCGGTCGCTCAACCCCATCATCACCGCTTCCGACATCAGCAGGCCACGCTGGATAAACAGGTTCTTCTCCATATTGGCGGGCCGCACCGTCAGGTTGGCGCAGACGTAGGCGATCTTGGCCGCTGCCGCGTCGCACATGCAGCACAGGCGCGAAATGAATTCGCGCTCGGTCTGCAGCACGATCTTGTCGCGTTCGTGCTCGGCCATGATCGATTCCAGCGCCATCGGCGCGGTATTGCGCACCAGGCGAGCCAGTGCCACCACGGTCTCGCACGTGGGCGGATTGCGCTTGTGCGGCATGGTGCTGCTGCCGACCTTGCCCATCGCGAACGGTTCCTCGAGTTCCGCGGTCTCGGTCTTCTGCAGGCTGTACACCTCGTGCGCGATCTTGCCGATGGTGCCGGTGCAGATGGCCAGCACACAGGCAAGTTCGGCAATGCTGTCGCGCGACACGTGCCAGTGGATGCGCGGGCAGCCGAGCCCAAGCTCCTCGAACAGGGCCTCCTGCACCGCGATGCCCTTGTCGCCGAGCGCGGCCAGCGTGCCGACCGCCCCCGAGAACTGTCCGATCAGCACGCGCCGCTTCATCTCCTCGAAGCGCTCGCGATTGCGGCGCACTTCCTCGACCCATACCGCGGCCTTGAAGCCGAACGTGATCGGCAGCGCCTGCTGGCCATGGCTGCGCGCGACCATGGTCAGGTCACGATGCGTCTCCGCCAGCTTGACCAGGTGTCCCTCGAGTTCGGCATAGCGGTTGCCGATCACCGCCAGCGCGTCGCGCACCTGCAGGATGGTGCCGGTATCGATAATGTCCTGCGTGGTGGCACCCCAGTGGATGTACTCGGCGGCGTCGCCGCTGCAGACCTTCTTCATCGCGCGCAGCAGCGGTACGATCGGATGGCTGGTGCGATCCATCTCGCGCTTGAGGTCGGCCAGGTCGATCAGTTCGGCGCGCGCCTTGGCGCAGATTTCGTCCGCGGCCTGCTGCGGAATGATGCCGAGGCGGGCCTGCACGCGCGCGAGCGCGGCTTCCACGTCGAGCCACCGTTGCACGGTCTGCTCGTCGCTGAAGATCTCGCGCATCTGCGCGGTGCTGAACTGGTCCCGGAACAGGGCACTGTCGATGACATACGCTCCCATGCTTGTCTCCTCCGTCATTGGCATGTGGATGCCGGGGTCAGGCCGCTTCCTTGAGCTGGCTCACGGCTTCCATCGCATGCAGCGAGTACACGTACGCGGCGCCCGCGTTCAGTGCGATGGCGGTGCCGAGGGCATCGCTGATCTCGGCCTCGGTGGCGCCGGCCTTGATCGCCGCCGCCGCGTGCGACGAAATGCAGCCATCGCAGCGCGTGGTCACCGCCACGGCCAGCGCGATCAGCTCGCGCGTCCTGGCATCGAGCGCGCCGTTGGAGCCCTGCGCGGCGGCCAGGTTGCGATACGCCTCAAGCATCTTCGGGTTGGTGTTGCCGAGGCGGGTGTACGACCGCTTGAGCGTGTTGAGCAGGTCGGACCAGTTGGTGAACATGGACATGCAAAATCTCCGGGTAAGGAAGGTGGATGAAACGTCGCTGAAACGACGCCGAAGTGTCGGTGAAACGTCGGTCGCTAAACGTCGGTGCGTTGGTACGGTCGGCGCCATCCGGCGCACGGGCATCGCCGACAGTCCGATGGGGGCGAGGCTGCGTGCCTAATCCGCGGACACGTTGCCGGCCTTCACGACCTGGCGCCAGCGCGCGATATCGGCCGCCAGGAAGCGACGGAAGAACTCGGGCGATTCCGCCATCGTCTCCGCGCCTTCCGACTGCATGCGCGTGCGAAACGCCGGATCGGCCACGGCCTTGTTGATGGCCGCGTTGAGCCGGTTGACGATGGCCTCGGGCGTGCCGGCCGGCGCCAGCACGCCGTACCACGCCGCCATGGTCATGTTGGGCATGCCGATCTCGGTCATGGTCGGCACCTCCGGCATCACCGGCGAGCGCCGGGCACTGGTAATCGCCAGCACCTTGAGCTTGTCGTTGGCCTTGACCGCCATCACCGACGGGATATTGATGAATGTGTACTGGACCTCGCTGCTCAGCACCGCGACAATCGACGGCGCCGAGCCTTTGTACGGCACGTGGCTGGCCTTGATGCCGGTCTCCTGGCGGAACTGCTCGCCCGCCAGATGCTGCGAGCTGCCGACGCCGGACGACGAGAAATTGATGCCGTCCTCGCCCGTCTTCTTCGCCAGCGCGACAAACTCCTCGACGGTCTTGACGCCGAGCGAAGCCGGCACCACCAGCAGGTTGGGACTCTGGCCGAAGACCGCCACCGGGGCGAAGCTCTTGACCGGATCGTAGTCGAGCTTGCGATAAAGGCTCACGTTGACGGCGGTCGCGCTCGAACTCAGGAACAGCGTATAGCCGTCGGCGGGCGCCCGCGCGACATAGGTCGCGGCAATGTTCTGGCCGGCGCCGGGCTTGTTGTCGACCACGACCGGCTGGCCGAGTTCGGTGCCGATATATTTGCCGATCAGGCGCGCCATGATGTCGGTGCCGCCACCGGGCGCGTAGCCCACCACGAGCCGGATCGGCCGCGACGGATACGGTTCCTCGCCCTGCGCGTACGCGGCCGGTGCCGACCACGCGCCCAGGACAACCGTGGCGGCGGCGATGGCAGCGGCTCTGCGTCCGCTTGCCATGAAATTCAGGCAGTCATGCATTCTTGTCTCCTCCTATGGTTTCTCTCTTCCTGGCGGCCCCGACGGCATCGCTAGGCGCGCCGCTGTCGTACCTGGCTCTCCACGTAGTCGGCCACACGCTGGCGCAGGCCCGCGCGCGCGGCCGAGCGCACCAGGGCGGCGAGATCGCGCGCATCGTCGAGCTCGGCGTTGCCGTCGATGGCGCCGTCGAGCAGGGCATCGCGCGATGCCGCCACGCCAGCGATCGAGGATGGTGTCGCTACCGCCGTCGCTGTTGGCGTCGCTGTTGGCGTCGCTGCTGGCGTCGCTGCTGGCGTCGCTGCTGGCGTCGCTGATGTGGTCGCCGGCGTGGCCGATGGCGTGGTCACCAACGCAAGCACATCCTCCGCTGCCGTCTCCACCAGCGCGCTCGCCAGGCCCGCCGTGGCGGCCTCGGCAGCGCCGATCACACATGCGCTTTCGATCCAGCCGCGTGCCCGCGCCGCGCCAACGCGCGCCGCCAGCCGCCGGCTGCCCAGCACCAGCCCGAAGCCGCGCGCGCCGGGAAAGGCGAAACTCGCGCCGCGCACGGCCAGCCGTTGCGCGCATGCGGCAAACAGATCGGCGCCGGCACCCATGACACGCCCGTGCGCCACCGCAATGGTCGGAAACGGCGCCCGGGCCACGCGCTGCAGCAGCAGTTCGATCCGCGTAAAGCGCGCCAGCAGGCTGTCGTCGGTCTCATCGGCAAGCCCGGACAGGTCGAAGCCCGTGCAGAAATGCCGGCCCGCACCCTGGATGACGACGCAGTCGATCGCGCGCTCGGCATGGCGTCGCGCGCAGTCGTCGAGCGCGACATCGAGCGCGTCCACCAGTTCGCGCGAGAGCGCATTGCCCTGCTCGGGACGGTTCAGCGTCAGCACGCAGCGCGCGCCGTCCCAGCGCTGCATCAGCACCGGCGCGCTCATGTCGGCTGTCTTTCCACGTTGGCATATCCGGAGACAAACGTCTTGGCCACGCCCGTGGCCGGGTCGAACACATGGCGCGACTGCTTGCCGATATCCGTACCATAGACGTGGATGCTGACCGAGACGCGATCGTCGTACGCATTGCGCACCACGTGGATATCGCCGATGGTCGGCGAGACAAAGGCCACGTCGCCCGGCTCCAGCCGTTCGCTCGGACCGGCCTCGGCCATGCCGCCGGCGCCTTGCACGTACGCCTGCCCGACTTCCGCGCCGCGCAGCATGCCGATCGCCCCCCATGTGCAATGGTCATGGATCGGCGTCTTCTGGCCCGGGCCCCACACAAAGCTCACCACGCTGTAGCGGTCCTGCGGGTCCGCGTATAGCAGGTACTGGCGGTAATACTGCGGGTGCGGCTCGGCAAACTGCGGGTCGAGCCAGTCGTCGCGCGCCACCAGATCACCGAGCGCCTTGCCCACGCTTTCCAGCGTCTCGGCCTCGGGACGGTCGCGCTCGGCGACGATGGCATCCATCCGTGCGATAAAACGCGCCAGTGCATCGGCGCCGCTCCTGGTGTCTTGCATGCTTTCAGCTCCGTGGGTTCGTGTGGGTTCGTGTGGGTTCCTGGCGATCCGCAAGCGCGGGTTTCATGGTTCCTGCACCGCGCGGCGCAGCGTCTCGGTGTGGGCGCCCAGCGCCGGCGGGGCGCTGCGCACCGGCAGGCTCTGACCGTCGATGCGCACCGGCGACGCGAAGGTACGCGTGCGGGTCCCGTCCGGCAGCGCGATCTCGCGCACCCAGCGCATGTGGTCCACCTGCGGGTCTTCCAGCGCGTGCGCGTAGTCGTTGATGCGCGAGTGCGGCACGCCGGCCGCGCGGAAGACCTCGATCCAGTGGTCGACGCTCTGCCGCGCAAACACTTCCTCGAGCAGCTCCTTGAGCTCGACCTGATGGCGCGCGCGCAACGTGGGCGAGAGGAAGCGCGGATCGTCCGCCAGCGGTTCCAGCGCGACCGCGCGCAGCACTGCGCGCCACAGCCCGTCGTTACCGGCGGCGATCGCAAAGTAACCGTCGGCCGCGCGGTAAGCCTGGTACGGCGCGTTGCGCGGATGCGCCGAGCCCAGCTTGACCGGGCTGCGCCCGGTGCCGAAGTACTCGCTGGTCTGCAGCGCCCCGATGGCCAGCGTGCAGCCGAACATCGGAATATCGAGATGCGCGCCCTGCCCCGTGGTGCGTGCGCGCAGCAACGCGCTGGCAATCGAGAAGGCACCGTACAGCCCCGAGGCAAAGTCGGACACCGGCACGCCGCACTTGACCGGCGCCTCGGAGTCTCCGGTGACGCTCATCACGCCGGCGGCGGCCTGGATGGTGAGGTCGAAGCCGCCTTCCGCCGCACGCGGGCCGGTCTGGCCGTAGGCCGAGATCGAGCAGTAGACGAGTGCGGGATGCACGGCATGCAGTTGCGGGTAGCCAAGGCCCAGCCGATCCATCACGCCGGGCCGGTTGTTCTCGATGACCACGTCGGCCTGCGCGCACAGACGCAGCGCCACATCGAGGTCCTCGGGACGCTTGAGGTCGAGCACGACCGACTGCTTGTTGCGGTTCAGCGAGGCGAAGTTCTCGCTGAAGCCTGCGGTGATGGGCGGCCATGTGCGCAGCGTATCGCCGCCGGGCGGCTCGATCTTGATCACGTCCGCGCCCATGTCGGCCAGCAGCATGGCGCAGAACGGCCCCGCCGCCACCGTGCAGAACTCCAGCACGCGCACGCCGGACAAGGGGAGATCTTCGGTTCTGAGGTCGGTCATATCGATGTGTTGGTTGTCGTCGCCGGGCAGGCATGACGTTGGCACCGAGTCTAGGGCCGTTCCTTATTTGGACGCATCTGTTCTACACTTTGGAACGATTGCCCTCAGGCCCCTCGCCTTGCATGCTTCCGTGCCATGAACAACACGCTCATCAAAGGTCTCCATCTGCTCGACATCATGGCGCGCCATGGCAGGCCCATCGGTGTCAGCGAACTCGCGGGCATGGCCAATATGCCCAAGAGCGGCGCGCACCGCCTGTTGCAGGCGCTGGTCGATGAGCACTATGTGGTGCGGGTGCCGCCGTCCAGCTACACGGTGTCGATCAAGCTATGGGAACTGGGGTCGGCGGCGCTGTGGAGCTTCGACCTGCGCCGGCACGCCGACACGCTGATGGAGGCGCTGATGCAGTCGACGGGCGAATCGGTCCACCTGTCGGTGCTCGATGGCCGCGAGGTGGTGTACGTCCATAAAGTGGAATGCCCCAACCCGATCCGCGCCTACAGCCAGATCGGCGGGCGCGCGCAGGCCCACTGCGTGGCCACCGGCAAGGCCATGCTGGCGTTTCGCAACCCGCAGTGGCTGGCCGAGATTTCGCACGACTTGCCCGGCGCCACCGCGCGCACCATCGTCGATGCCGACGCCTTCATGCACGAGATGCAGAAGGTGCGTCGCGCCGGCTACGCGATCAATCGTGGCGAGTGGCGCACCGGCGTGAACGGCCTGGCCGCGCCGATCTTCGACGGCACCGGCGCCGTGATCGCCGCGCTCGGCATCTCGGGGCCAGACACACGCCTGCGCCCGACCCGGCTGCGCGACCTGGCGGCACCGGTATGCGGCGCCGCCGAGCAGCTATCCACGGGCCTGGGCGAGATCGGCCCGCATGCCTCGCTGCTGCGCGTGACCAATCACTGGGGCGCGGTGCGCTAGGCGGACCCGCACGTCACGCGCCGAGCCGGCCGGTGTAATCGCCGAGCCGCTTCTCCACGTCGGGGTCGCTCTGCAGGCCGAGCGCCATCAGCTGCCGGATGCGCGCCTGCGCGCCGGGGCGCTGCACCGAGCCGATAAAGCCCGCCCATTCGGCGCCGATCTCGTCGAGCCCGGGCAGGCTGCTGGCGTTGACCAGGCGCTTGATCTCGGCAATGGAAGTCTTGTCGAAGCGCGCGATCCGGCGCGCCATGGTATCGACAAAGCCGTCGAGCGCCTGGTCGGGCAGCGCACGGTTGACGTAACCATAGCGCTCGGCCAGCTCGCCATCGATATCGTTGCCGGAGAGCAGCACCTCCAGTGCGCGCCCGCGCCCCATCAGGCGTGGCAGCCGCGCCATCGGCCCGCCGCCGGGAACCAGCGCGGCGCCGATTTCCCATTGCGACAGCAACGCGTTCTCGCGGCTGGCAAAGCGCATGTCGCAGGCGAGCGCGAGTTCGCTGCCGACGCCGGTGGCGCGGCCGCGGATGGACGCGATCGATACCACCGGCGCCTGCGTGATGCGCACCAGCATATCGGGCAACGGGGGCAGGCCGGTCGGCCCGGCCGGCATATCGGTGGTGTCGGTCAGCGGCGGGACAAAGTCGTAGTGAGTCAGGAAGAAGCCGGGCACGTCGCTGTCGAACACCACGATCCTGACATCTGGATCGCGCTCGAGCGCGCTGACGACCTCGCCAAGTTGCGGCATGGTCCGGGGACCATAGATGTTGTACGGCGGATTGTGGAAGGTGACGCGCCAGTATTCGGCAGACACTTTGGCGAGCCTGACCTGGTCGGGTGCCTCGGTGGCGGACCGGGGCGGCGTAGCTTGCGATGGGCTCATGGGGGCGACTCCAGGAAGACGGCGACCGCGACCTGTCGAATCGTAGGAGCCCACACCACGTTCCGCAAGGCGGCGCATGCAAGTGACGCCAAGGGGCAATGCGGCGCGTGCCGTACAAGGGCCCGGGCGCGGCGGTCCAGGACGTCCTGTCGGGCCAGCGCCGGTGAAGCGGGACACCGATTACCGGGCAAGATCATCAAGGCACGCAATATCACAGCCGATTGATTTGCGCCTCAGTACGCCTTGACCTGCTTCTGGATCGCCGCCGCCGTTTTCAGCAGTGGCGGCACCAGCCGCGTCAGCACATCCGCGAGTTGCCAGCGCGGCGATGGCACGGCGATGTTCACGGCGCCGATCGGCTGGCCCTGGCGGTCGAGGACCGCCGCGGCCACCGAGATATCGCCGACAAACGCCTCCTGGTCGTTGAGCGCATACCCCAGCGCGCGCGCGGCCTCCAGTTTCTCCAGCAGACCCGGCAGGTCGGTTACGGTCTTCGCCGTCATGGCGGTCCGCTTCGAGGCCTTCAGGATGGCCATGGCCCGGGCCTCGTCCATGGCGGCAAGCATCGCGCGCCCGGCCGCGCTGCAGAAAGCCGGCAGGCGCGAGCCGACGTGCAGGTCGACGCTGACCGCGTGGATGCTCGGATAGCGCAGCATGTAGACGATCTCGTGTTCCTGCAGCTCCATCAGGTTCACGGTTTCGCCGACGCGGCGGTTCAACGCTTCGAGGTGCGGCTGTGCGCAGTCGCGCAGCCAGTCCGTGGCCAGCACCGTATGCCCGAACTCCAGCATGCGGCCCGACAGCGTGAATGCACGGGTGCCCGGATCCTGCCGCAGGTATCCCAGCACGCGCAGCGTATGGGTCATGCGCTGCGTGGCACTGCGATCGAGCCCGGCGATCCCGGCCAGTTCCGTCAGCCCCAGCGGGCGTCCGGCCACGTTGAGCGCCTCCAGTACCTGGAAACATTTGGCGACGGCGCCGACAAAGAGCGGGCTGTCGGCGCCGGCGTCCGCGCGCGCATGGGACGCGGCATGGGACACAGCATGGGCCGCAGACGGAGACAGAGGGCGGGAACGGAGACGCGAGGGGGAACGAGGGCTCATCGCAGGAAAAGGAGGAAAGGCGGGAAAATTTTCACCGGCTATTGCATGGCAATAATTGTGTATTGCCAATCAATATAGGCGCACCTAGCATCTCCGTTCAAGCAGGAACACCAATGACCTAACGGGGAGGATCAGCATGGAGCGCCGTCAATTTCTCGTTTCGCTCGCCGCGCTCGCGGCGCAGTCCGGCATCTCGGCCGCGTGGGCGGCGGACTGGCCGCAGCGGCCGTTACGCATGGTGGTGTCCTATCCGCCGGGCGGCAGTACCGATATCGCGGGCCGCCTGCTCGCGGCACCGCTCGGCACTGCCCTGGGTCAGCAGATCGTGGTCGATAACCGTGCCGGGGCCGGCGGCACGCTCGGGGCCAACAATGTGGTGCGCGCCGAGCCCGACGGCTACACGCTCCTGCTTGGTGCATCGCCGGAGATCTCGCTGGTGCCGGTCACCATGAAGAACGCGCCGTACGATCCGGGCACCGACCTCATGCCCATCTCGCTGGTGGGTCAGGTGCCCTTCCTGCTCGTGGTCAATCCCAGGCTGCCGGTGCAGAACCTGCAGGAATTCCTCGCCTATGCGCGCGCCAATCCCGGCAAGCTGAACTACTCCTCCTTCGGCAACAACACGTCGAACCACCTCAATGGCGAACTGTTCAAATCGCTCGGGAAGTTCGAGGCGGTGCATGTCCCCTACAAGGGCAGCGGCCCCTCGATCGCGGACCTGATCGGCGGCCAGGTGCAATACACGCTCGACGGACCGCCTGCCGTGCTGGAACATGTGCGTGCCGGCAAGCTGCGTGCGCTGGCGGTGGCGTCGGCGCAGCGGCTGCCGGCGGCACCGTCGGTGCCGACCTTTGCCGAGGCCGGCCTGCCCAACTTCGTGGCAGGTACCTGGTTCGGCCTGCTGGCGCCGGCCAGGACGCCGTCGACGGTGATTGCCCGCCTGAATCGCGAGGTGGTGGCGGCGCTGGCCTCGCCCGAACTGTCCAAAGCCTTCATGGACCGCAATATCATTCCCTCCGGCAATTCGCCGGAAGCCTTCGAGCGCTTTATCCGCGCCGAAATCGACAAGTGGAAACGCCTCGCTCCCACGCTCGGCATCTCCGCGGAATGACGACCCGCGCCATGCGATTGAACCGGAGATCATATTGAGAACCCTGCTGACCCATGCCACGCTGATCGACTGCGTCTCCAGCGCGCCGCGCCCCGACGCGACCGTGCTGATCGAGGACGGACGCATCGGCGCAATCTTCGAGGCCGGCACCGCGCCCAAGGTCGACGACGCCGAGATACTGGATCTCCGCCATGCCTGCCTCATGCCGGGGCTGTGGGACGTGCATATCCATCCCGACTACTTCCAGTCCCTGACCGACATGTCGCTGCCCGAACAGACCACGCTGTTCGGGCACAAGCTGCAGCAGGCGCTGCTGGAGTCCGGCATCGTCGGCTTCCGCTGCGCCGGCGCGCATCACTATATGGACGTGGCGTGGAAACGGGCTTTCGAGTCGGGCCAGCACCTGGGGCCGCGCCTGTTTGCCTCGGGCCACTTCCTCACCACCACCGGCGGACACTTCCTGACTTCCGGCCACGCGCTCGAATGCGATGGTCCGTACGGCTTTGTCCAGGCCATTCGCGAGCAGATCAAGAACGGCGTCGACCATATCAAGCTGAACCTGTCGGGCGGCATCCTGGGTCCCGCGTGGGACCTGCACCGCCACTCGTTCTTCCTTGAAGAGGAACTGTCGGCCGCCTTCGCCATCTGCAAGCTGCGCGAGTTCAAGGTCATGGCGCACGCCACCAATCCAGCCGCGATAAAGGCCGCGATCCGGCTCGGCGCGCATTCGATCGAGCACGGCTACATCATGGATCGCGAATGCATCGAGATGCTGGTCGAGCACGGTACCTGGTACGTGCCGACGCTGGCCATCAGTCATCTGACGCCCGAGCAGGCCAATAACGAATGGGAGCAGCGCTGGGTCAGGCAGCGCAACCTGGCGCACGCGTTATGCTGCCGCGCCGATGCCGCGGCCGACGTGCATCGCAAGTGGTTCCAGCAGGCGCTTGCCGCGGGCGTGAAGATGGCGCTCGGTTCCGATATCCGCCCGCTCAAGGATGCCGCGCTGCTCGAACTCGGCCTGTGGACGCGCAACGGCGCCACCCCGCTCCAGGCCCTGCAGGCGGCCACGCGCAATGCTGCCGAGCTGTGCGGCGTCGGTCATGAGCTGGGCACGGTCGAGGTCGGCAAGATCGCCGATCTGATCGTGGTGGGCGCCAACCCGCTCGACGACGTCAACCATGTGCGTCAGCTGCAGCTGGTGCTGAAGGACGGCCGCGTGGTCGCCGACAAACGTACCCCCGCCGCATGACCATGTCATTGTCCAGTTCAAGCGCCGCGGACGGGCGCCGCGTGGCCGTGATCGGCGCCGGCATCGTCGGCAGTGCGATCGCGCTGCGTCTGCGCCAGCGTGGCGCGGAAGTGACCCTGATCGATCGCGACGCACCCGGCAGCGGCTGCAGCGCCGGCAATCTCGGCGCAATCAGCCAGACCTCGATTGCCCCGCTGGCGCTGCCCGGCGTGATCGCATCCACGCCGGGCATGCTGCTCGACAAGGAAAGTCCGCTCTACCTGCCGCTGTATTACCTGCCACGGGCCCTGCCGTGGCTGCTGAAGTTTGTCGCCTCGGCCACGCCCGACAAGGTGGCGCACGCCGCCGCGACGCTGCACGCGTTGCATGCCGGCACCCTCGACATGCACGAGCGCATGACGCGCGAACTCGGCGTGCCGGAGCTGTTTCTCCGGCGCGGGCAGCTGCATGTGTATCCCGACGAGCAGGCGCTGGCCAAGGACGCCACCGGCTGGCGGCTGCGCCGCGAGTACGGCTACCATTGCGAGCGACTCGACCGCGCCGGCATCGAGGCGCTGGAGCCGCGTCTGGCGGCACGCTATCGCGTCGGCATGTATCTCGCCGACCAGGCCACCATTCTCAACCCACGGCGCTACGTGGAGGCCATGGCCGGCGCATTCGTGGCGCAGGGTGGCACCCTCGCCCGTGCAACCGTCGCCGCGCTGCAACCGGCCGGGCACCAGTGGCAGGTACGCGGCACCCCTGCACTGGCGCAGGACATGCGCCCCTATGACCATGTGGTGGTTGCCGCCGGCGCATGGTCGCGTGCGCTGCTCGATCCGCTCGGCGTTGCGCTGGCACTGGAAAGCCAGCGTGGCTATCACGTGCAGTTCGCCGGCGGCGCCGAGGCGGTCTCGCGTACCGTGGTGCTGGCCGACCGCAAGGTCTTTATCGCGCCCATGGAGGAAGGGTTGCGCGTGGGCGGCACGGTCGAGATTGGCGGCCTGGTGCGGCCGCCCAATCCGCGCCGCGCCGCCATGCTGGAGCGCATCGCGCGCGACAGCATCGCCGGCATCGATCACCTGCAGGGGCGGCCGTGGATGGGCCACCGGCCGTGCATGCCCGATTCGCTGCCGCGCATCGGCCCGGTGGAAGGCCGCGCGGGACTGTGGCTCGCGGTCGGTCACGGCCATCTGGGCCTGACCGATTCCCTGCCCACGGCGGAGCGGATCGCCGACGGCATCCTGGGACCCGCGCCCGCCCCCCGGTGATGGCCCGCGGGGTGCGCGCAAGCGACCCCGGGGCAGCTCGCCCGGCGCGCGCGCCTGCGGCGCGGAGAGCGCCGACGACGTAGTCAGACCGCCACCGACAGGAAGCGCGCGGCGCATTGCCTACCCTGCTACTGCATCGCCAGCGCGCTCCGGGGGAATCGCCATGCAACGCACGCCGCAGCGGATGTCGCTTCGCAGCCTCACGGCTCTGCTCAAGGACACCGTCTCTGCCTGGCTCGACGACTACGCGCCCAGCATGGGTGCGGCGCTCGCTTACTACACCGTGTTCTCGGTGGCCCCCCTGCTGTTGATCGTCATCTCCGTCGCCGGCCTCGCCTTCGGCGCGGAAGCCGCGCGTGGCGCGGTGGTCGAGCAGATCGGCGGCATGGTCGGCGTGGAAGGCGCCAAGGCCATCGAGAGCATGCTGCTCTCGCTCAGCGAGCCGGCCGCGGGCACCACCACCGCGCTGCTCAGCACCGTCACGCTGCTGGTCGGAGCCACCACCGTGTTCGCCGAACTGCAGGACGCGCTCGATCGCATCTGGCAGGTCCCCGACCGCAAGAAGCCGTCCGGCATCTGGGAACTCCTGCGCGCGCGCGTGCTGTCGTTCGGCATGATCATGGGCATCGGCTTCCTGCTGGTGGTCTCGCTGGTTGCCAGCGCGGCACTGGCCGCCGTCGGGCGCTACTGGGGCTCGATGTTCGGCGGCGGCGAGAGCGTCGCGCATCTGCTCGACATGGTGCTGAGCTTTGCCTTCATCACGCTGGTCTTCGCCATGATCTACAAGATCATGCCGCATGCGAACGTGCGCTGGCCCGACGTATGGCTCGGCGCGGTGGTGACCTCGCTGCTCTTCACCATCGGCAAACTGCTGATCGGCCTGTATATCGGCACGACCGGCATCGCCACCGGCTACGGCGCGGCGGGCTCGCTGGTGATCATCCTGGTATGGGTCTACTACTCCGCGCAGATCTTCCTGCTCGGCGCCGAGTTCACATGGCTCTACGCCAATCGGTTCGGCTCGCGGCGCGGGCAGTCCGATGGCAACCAGGCGGCCGGCATCGGCGCTGCCAAGGCAGGCCCGAAGTCGACGCCGTCGAGAAAATACGGCGCGTAATCATCCGGCGCATCACCATACCCGCAGCGCCGCGCGGGCGACGGCCTGAGCCAGGCGGCGCGTTGGCATGCACGCGTGTCTGCCCGGCCGGCATGCGGACACCGCATGCCGGCAAATCAGGCCCAGCGCAGCACCAGCGGATCGAGCCGCCTGGCGATCTGGAGCAGTTCCGCGCGGGTGGCCGCGGGCATCACTGGCATGGGATGACGCGGGGCGTCGGAGGCAATGATGCCGCCGGCCTTCATCAGGGCCTTCGCGGTCAGGATGCCGCCCTGGCGGTTCTCATGGTTGATCAGCGGCAACCACTGCTGGTACCGCTCGAACGCGAGGTCGCCATTGCCCGCGCGGTGCGCTTCGAGGATCGGGCGGATGCCGTCCGGGAATCCCCCACCGGTCATGGCGCCGGTTGCGCCGGCTTCGAGGTCGGCCAGCAGCGTGATGGCTTCTTCCCCGTCCCACGGGCCTTCCACGGCGGCGCCACCCAGCGCGATCAACTCGCGCAGCTTGTTCGCCGCGCCCGGCGTTTCGATCTTGAAGTACGACACCTGCTCGATCTCGATGGCCATGCGCGCCAGCAACGACGCCGACAGCACCGTGCCGCTGGCCGGCGCGTCCTGGATCATGATGGGAATCGCGATGGCGTCGGAGAGCTGGGCGAAGAACTCGTAGATCCTCGGCTCGGGCACCCGGAAGGTGGCGCCATGGTAGGGCGGCATCACCATCACCATGGCGGCGCCGAGCGCCTGCGCCTGGCGGCTGCGCGCGATGCACACCTGCGTGCTGTAGTGCGTGGTGGTCACGATGACCGGCACGCGTCCCGCCACATGCTCCAGTACGGTACGCGTGAGGGTGTCGCGCTCGGCGTCGGACAGCGCAAACTGCTCGGAGAAGTTGGCGAGAATGCAGAGCCCATCGGACCCCGCATCGATCATGAAGTCCACCGCGCGTTTCTGGCTGGCCAGGTCCAGTTCGCCCGAGTCCGTGAAGGTGGTCGGCACGACCGGGAAAATGCCGCGATAGCGCGGCGCGAGCTTGGTATTCATTCCCTCTCCGAAGATTGCATCAGGTGCGTTGCGGATCCAGCGCCGCGCGCACCACAAACGTCATGACGACGGCGAACACCAGCATCGCGGCGAGGAAGTACAGCCCCGCGGCGATGCTGCCGGTCGCATCCTTGATCACGCCGATGCCGAACGGGCCCAGATATCCGCCCAGGTTGGCCAGCGAGTTGATGGTCGCGATCCCCACCGCCGCGCTCGCGCCGGTCAGGAACTGGCCGGGCAAGGCCCACACCACGGCCTGGATCGAATAGATCGAAAACGCCGTCAGGCAGATAAACAGGAATTGCAGCGCCGGGGTCTGCACCCACGCGCTCGCCGCCATGGTGAGCGCCGCCGCCGCCGATACCACCACGATATGCCAGTAGCGCTCGCCCTTGCGGTCCGAGTGTCGCGGCACCAGGTACAAACCCACCACCGCAAACAGATACGGCACGGCGGACAGCAGCCCGGTGGTGGCATCGCTCACGCCAAACTGCTTGATGATGGTCGGCAGCCACAGCGACAGGCCATAGATGCTGAGCGGAAACGGCAGGAACAGCAGCGAGAGCAACAGCACGCGCTTGTCCTTGAGCGCGGCGAGCGGATTGCCATGCGCCTTGAGCGCGAACGTCTTGCGGTCTGCCGACAGCTCGCGCTCGATCCAGGCGCGATCCCCGGGCGCCAGCCACTTTGCATCCGCCGGCGTTTCCGGAATCAGGCGCAGCGTCGGCAGGCACAACAGCACGGCAGGCAGGCCACTGATGACAAACAGCGTCTGCCAGTTCGACATGCCGAACATCCCGGACATCGACAGGATCCAGCCCGCGATGGGACCGGTCACGATCAGCGCGATCGGCTGTGCCAGCACCAGCAGGCCGATGATGCGTGCGCGATGCCGCATCGGGAACCACTTGGTCAGGAAGTACAGGATGCCCGGATACAGGCCCGCTTCCGCCGCGCCGAGCAGAAAGCGCATCACGTAGAACGTGGTGGCGTCGTGGATCAGCGCCATCGCCATCGTGATCACGCCCCACGTGAACAGGATGCGCGCGAACCAGCGGCGCGCGCCAAACCGTTCGAGCGCGAGATTGCTGGGCACTTCGCACAGAAAGTAGCCGACGAAGAACAACCCCGCGCCAAGTCCGTACGCCGCGTCGCTGAGGCCGATCGCCGCGTTCATATGGAGCTTGGCAAAGCCGACCACCGAGCGATCGATATACGCAACCACGTATATCAACGCCAGGAACGGAATCAGCTTGCGCGTCAGCATGCCGATGATGCGTGCCTCGTCGTTGGCGTCAGCTTCGGCATGGTCCGGCAGCGGTAGCGGTACCGGCCGCTCCAGCCCGGCATTGGATTGGCTATTCACGTGGGTCTCCTCGTCTTGTCGTTGTTGGGTGCAAACACTGGTGTGCGAGCGGGTCAGTGCGAGTGCCGCGGCACCTCGGCGCCGCGGCATCCGACCAGGAAGTCGAGATCGCAGCCCTCGTCGGCCTGCAGCACATGCTCCACGTAGAGCCGCTGATACCCGCCCTGCCCTGCGCGGCCGTCTGCCTGCGGCGGCCTGAAGTGCTCCATGCGATCGGCCAGTTCCTCCTGCGTGACGTCGAGGTGCAGGGTGCCGGCCTCGCAATCGAGTTCGATCCAGTCACCGTCGCGCACCGCGGCCAGCGGGCCGCCGGCGGCGGCTTCCGGCGCCACGTGCAGGACCACGGTGCCATAGGCGGTGCCGCTCATGCGCGCATCGGAGATCCGCACCATGTCCTTGACGCCCTGGCGCAGCAACTTGGGCGGCAGGCCCATGTTGCCCACCTCGGCCATGCCCGGGTACCCCTTTGGCCCGCAGTTCTTCATCACCAGGATCGAGTCGGCATCGACATCGAGCGACTCGTCGACAATGCGCGCCTTGTAGTGCTCCAGGTTCTCGAACACCACGGCACGGCCGCGGTGCTTGAGCAGCGACGGGGTGGCGGCCGAGGGCTTGAGCACCGCGCCGCGCGGCGCCAGATTGCCGCGCAGCACGCGGATGCCGCCATCGCGGATCAGCGGCTGGTCGAGCGGGCGGATCACCTCGTCGTTGAAGTTGGGCGCCTCGCGCACGTTGTCCCACAGCGAGCGGCCATTGACGGTCAGGGCGTCCGGATGCGGCAGCAGGTTGGCCTCGCCGAGCCGGCGCAGCACGGCCGGGAGCCCGCCGGCGTAATAGAACTCTTCCATCAGAAAGCGGCCCGACGGCATCAGGTCGACGATCGTCGGCGTGTCCCGCCCGATGCGGGTCCAGTCTTCCAGCTCCAGGGGCACGCCGATCCGGCCGGCAATCGCCTTGAGGTGGATCACCGCGTTGGTCGAGCCGCCGATGGCCGCGTTGGTGCGGATGGCATTCTCGAACGCCTCCCGCGTCAGGATCTTCGACAGCGTCAGCCCTTCGTTGGCCATCTCGACAATGCGGATGCCGGACATGTGGGCCAGCACGTAGCGGCGCGCATCCACGGCGGGAATCGCCGCGTTGTGCGGCAACGTGGTGCCGAGGGCTTCCGCCATGCACGCCATGGTCGAAGCCGTCCCCATGGTGTTGCACGTGCCGGCGGAGCGCGACATGCCGGCTTCCGCCGAGAGGAAATGATGGAGGTCGATCTCACCGGCCTTGAGCGACTCGTGCAGCTGCCACACCGCGGTGCCGGAGCCGATATCCTTGCCGTCGAGCTTGCCGTTGAGCATGGGACCGCCGCTGACGACGATCGCCGGCACATCGCAACTGGCAGCGCCCATCAGCAGCGCCGGCGTGGTCTTGTCGCAGCCTGCCAGCAGTACGACGGCATCGATGGGATTACCCCGGATGGCTTCCTCGACGTCCATGGCGGCCAGGTTGCGGGTCAGCATCGCGGTCGGCCGCAGGTTCGACTCGCCGTTCGAGAACACCGGAAACTCCACGGGGAACCCGCCGGCTTCATAGATGCCGCGCTTGACGTGCTCGGCGATCTTGCGGAAGTGCGCGTTGCAGGGCGTCAGCTCCGACCAGGTATTGCAGATGCCGATGATCGGGCGGCCGTCGAACGCGTGGTTCGGAATGCCCTGGTTCTTCATCCAGCTGCGATACATGAAGCCGTTCTTGTCGGCGGTGCCGAACCATTGGGTCGAACGGAGCTTGGGTTTCGTTTCCGGCATGGGTAAATCCTGGCGAAGCGGCGCGCTGGGGCGGCCTGACTGATTGGGCGTGGACAAGGCGCATGTGCGGCGCACGTACGACGCACGTAGGACGCACGTAGGGGAGGTGGCTTTGTCTCCGGCTTGCACGGCGCCCTGGGGGCACGCGCTTTTCTTTTCTCAGGCGGCAGTGTACAAAGCCGACGAATATCCTTCTAATGAAGATTCGCGCCGTTGCGATATCGAATCGGATATCGGTAGAAACCCCAAGTCCCCCTGCCATGAGCCTGTCGCCCTCAACCCGGTTTTCACCCACGCCCTCCGCGCCCTCCGCGTCCCCCTGGTACGTCCGCGCCCGCCTGAAGACCCGGCAACTGCTGCTCCTGGTGGCGCTGGATGAGGAGGGCAATATCCATCGCGCCGCCGAGGCGCTGAACATGACGCAGCCCGCCGCCTCGAAGCTGCTGCGCGAACTCGAGGCCATGCTGGGCGTTTCGCTGTTCGAGCGCCTGCCGCGCGGCATGCGGCCCACGCGCTACGGCGAGGCGATGATCCGCCACGCGCGGGCGGTGGTCGGCAGCCTCGACCAGGCGCAGGAAGAAGTGATGGGGCTGAAGGCCGGGCAACTCGGCCATGTCGCGGTGGGCGTGATTACGTCCCCGGCGGTGCGGCTGCTGCCGCCCGCGGTAGCCGCGCTCAAGCGCAACTACCCCGGACTGCGCGTTACCGTCGAGATCGAGAACAGCAACGTGCTGCTCGACAGACTGGCGCAGGAAAAGCTGGACCTCGTGATCGGCCGCTTATCGGCGGAACACGACAAGCTGCCGCTGCGCTACGAGCCGATTGCCGACGAACCGGTCTGCGTCGTGGCGCGCCCCGATCATCCGTTGGCCCAGGCCAGCGGTCTCTCGCTGGAGGCCGTGCAGCACGCATGCTGGATCGTGCCGCCCGATGGCAGTGTGCTGCGCCATCGCTTCGAGGTCATGTTCCGGCGCGCCAGCCTGGTGCCACCGGCGGATATCGTCGAAACCTCGGCCCTGCTGCTGGTCACGCGCATGCTGGAACTCAGCGACATGCTGGCGGTACTGGCGGCGGACGTCGCCAACTACTACGCGCGCCACGGCATGGTGCGCGTCCTGCCGCTGGAGGTGCCGTGCCATATGGACGACTTTGGCCTGATCACGAGAACGGATCGGCTGTTGTCGCCCGCGGCGGAACGGATGATGGCGGCGCTACGCGGCCTGGACCCGGCTAGCGCGCCCAGTCCGACGCAAGGTCCGACGTAAGGTCCGACGCGAGGCCCGACGTAAGGTCCGACGCGAGGCCCGACGTAAGGCGCGCAGCCGGCGGCATGGGCTCCGCGCTGGCCGCATCCCTCGCCTGGGCACGCCATCGTCCCGGCGTGGTGCCGGTGGCCTTGCGAAACACGTGGGTGAAGTGCGCCTGCGAGTGGAAGCCGGTCTGGACGGCGACCGCCGCCAGCGCAAGCTGCCCTTCCGACAGCAGCCGCTTGGCGATCTCCAGACGCGCCTCCGTCAGATAGGTATGCGGCGTCATGCCGGTCGCCCGCAGGAACTGCGCGGCAAAGTGCATGCGGCTAAGCCCGGCATGATCCGCCATCGCCTGCAGCGAGATCGCTTCCGTCGCATTGGCGCCGATAAAGTCCATCACCCGGCGCAGGCGCCATGCCTGCAGGCCCCCGGGCCGGTCAGGGGTGCGCGCCGCCTGCCACTGCGCACGCACGAGGTACGTGATCACAGCCCGGCACGCGTGGTCGACAAACGGTGCCGTCGACGGGCCCTGCAGGCTGGCCGCTTCGTACAGGGCGTTGACGCAGCGGCCCAGGATGGGATCGGCACGAAAGCGCGGATCCGCGAGCGTGAATCCATCGGGCAGGTACTGTCCGCATTGCCGCAACGTTTCCCGCATGGTGGCGAGGGGTACGTACAAAATCACCGACTCCATGGGCCGCTCGACGCGGGCTCGTACCTGCTGTCCGGGCGGCGTGACCTGTGCGGCCCCGAATTGGCCGCCGCGCGTATAGGCTGGCGCCCCGGCCGGATGACTGCCCACGGGCGCAGGGCACTCGACCGCCGCATTCCGATCCACCGCCGCATTCCGGTCCACCAACGTATGGCGATCCACCACCGTATGGCGATCCACCACCGTATGGCAGTCGACCACCGTGTCGGATAACAGGACCTCGATGGTGTAGTGACGGTCCAGTCGCGGCGAGGTGAGCGTGCGCAGTTCACGCCGCCGGTCGCTCCACCTTTCCCACGCGCACGGAGCATCGGCTCCTTCGCGCAACAGACGCGCATGCCCTCGCCACGCGGGCGCGGCGTCGGCCGTCCGCCATGCCTGCGTGTCGGTCATGGCGGTGGCATCGGCACAGAAAGAATCGTGACTCATGGCAGCTCGGAAAGGTTGGCATGCGCCGCCTCGCTGGCTGCCGGATCGGCCAATCGGGTGGGCCGCCGGCATGCCGGCGGCCCCTGGCCTGGAGGGCAGTCCAGAGGCAGGGCTTATGGGGTATCGCTTCGAACCATTGTCGTAAGCGCCTTGCTGCAAGGCAATATGGCGCACAGAGGTGGTCGATAAGCTGCGCTTATGTGGTCGGCGCTCTCGGCTGACGGCGTTCGGGTGTTGGGGTGTGCGGGTGTGCGGTGCGATCCGTTGCCTCAGGCGGCCATGCGCGCAGCCAGCGCGGCAGTCTCCTGCGCCAGTTGCACGCGCAGCTGGCGGATCACGTCCTTGGCGTGTTCCGACAGCGGAGAGCCTGCGCGGAAGGCGATCACACTGTTCAGCACCACCTCGACCGAGAGCGGCCTGACCGTCAGCCCTCTGTCCATATAGTCGGCGGCGACCAGCGGATGCGATACGCCAACCCCTACGCCGGCCAGTGCGAGTTCACAAACCGTATGCGAATTCGGGGTCTCGACTTGCGGCTTGAGAAAGACGCCGGCCTCGCCAAACTGCGTCTCAAGCGAGAGGCGCGTGGGGTCCGCCGAGTTCAGCGCGATAAACGGCTGCCGCTCCAGGTCCTGCGGCACCACCGTGTGCCGACGCGCGAGCGGGTGGCCATCCCGCATCACCACTACCGCACGCAAGTGGGCAAATGGCGAATGCTCAAGCCCGGCCATCGACAGGCCAGTTGCCATCAGACCGAAATCCACCTTCCCGGCAGACACGGTTTCGTGGACCTCATGGGAGTTCATGACCTGCAGCGAGAGCTGCACGCCGCGCTTGTCGGCTTCGAAGGCGGCAAGCGCGCGCGCAATAAAGCCAAGCCCGAACGCGGGATTGATGGCGACCGTCAGACGTCCGTGCCCATACGAGCGCAGGCTGCGGATGCGATGCTCGATGTATTCGTAGCCGGCGAAGAACCGGTCGACGTCGCTCATCAGCGCGCTGGCGGCGGAGGTGGGCTCAAGCCGCCCGCGCGTGCGCGAGAACAGGCTGACGGCGGCAGCGACTTCGAGCTTGCGGATCGCCTGGCTCACTGCCGGCTGGGAGACACCGAGCAGGACGGCCGCCTTGCTCATGCTGCCGGATGTCATCACCGCACGAAAGATCTCGATCTCGCGAATGCCCATACCTCCTATCCCCCGCCGTGATTGCGCGGGCATTAGCTTACCTCAGTGAACACCGGCAGCGGCGTCACAGATCGAGGAGCAGGCGAGGACCACCGCCCGCGGCGGGATCCGCGGGCACCGCGCAGCAAATGAGCGCTTCATCGGCCTCCGTGCTGAACGCGGGCGCCGCCGCATAAGCCACCGCACCTTCCACGATCCTGGTGCGGCAGGTGCCGCAGGTCCCGCCACGACAACTGAACTCGGGACTGAGACCGCGTGCTTCGGCAAGCTCCAGCAAGGTGCCGTCGCCGGGGTTCCAGCGCGCTTCCTTGCCGGACCGGACGAAGGCGACCGGCGTGGACGCCGGCGCGGGGCGGCGCACCGGCGTATTCATGGCAGCCGTGGCGGCTTGCTGCCGCCGCGCGAGGCCGGCCGGCCCGAAGGCCTCGGCATGAATCCGTGCATCGGCAATATCGAGATCGCGCAGGCCGTCGTACATGGCCTGCATGAAGCCCGGCGGCCCGCACAGGTAGAAGTCGTAGTCGTCGAACGGCAGCGTCTGCCGCAGCAGCGCGATGTCGATCCGTCCGGCCACGTCGTAGTCCTTGCCTTCCTCGGCCCCGTCGACCTCCGACAGCACCCGCACCAGGCGCACCTTGCCCTCGGAGGCGTCGACGAGGCGCCGCAGTTCCGCGGAAAACGCGCGCTCGCCGAGCGACCTGGCGGACTGGAACATCCATGTCTGGCGCACCCGGCGCTTGCGCAGGCCTTCATAGACCACGTGCCGCAACATGGCCAGCAACGGCGTGACACCGACACCGGCGGCAAGCAACACCGCGGGCCGACGCTCGGCGGCATCGACCACGAACTGTCCGGCCGGCGCGCGCGCCTCGATCAGGCTGCCGACCTGCAGTGCGTCGTGAAGATAGCTGGAGACCACGCCCTCGCGCTTGACGCTGATCCGGTATCGGCCGTCCGACGGCGCTACCGAAATGGTGTAGGTGCGGATGACCGGCTTGCCGCACGCGGGCGGCGTGACGCGAATCGGCAGATGCTGCCCGGCCAGGTGCGGAATGGTTCCTGCGTCATCGTCCGGCTGCAGGTGAAACGAACGGATCGACGACGATTCGTCGACGATGTCGGCCACGCGGAAGGGGCGCCACGCATTGGCCAGCGCGGCAGCCTTCAGGCGCTCCGCGGCCTGGTCCCAGCTTCCCGTCATCAGCGAGTTCGGCGACCAGCCGTCGGGCAGGAAGCGCCAGCGCACCGGCAAGGCATCGGGTCGGTACACGATGTGCCGTGGCGTAAAGTGCCAGAGCCGCTCGGCGCCCTGGAAAGCGCCGATGACCGGATCGTCGAGCGTAACCGTCGCGGTGCCGCTCAACTGGAGCATGTCGCCGGTCTCGAAATCGACGAAGGCCACGCTCGCCCGCGGATTGACCAGGAAGTTGCCGAGCGTGGCGAAGAACAGGTTGCCGGCAAAGTCAGGCACGGTGAGCACGCCGTCCTCGCTCACGCGCACAAAGCCGGTCTTGCCACCGCGGCTGGAGACATCGACCTGCCGTGCGTCCTTGCCCTCCCCACCGCCATTGACATCGGCATACGACGCCACGAACAGCATGTCCGCCGCGCCGATCAGGGCGCGCTCGCGCGGACCCAGCACAGACAGCTTCTGCACCGGCGCCGGCGACGGCTCGGCCGGCTCGCGCGCGAACGCCGGTTCGCGCAACTGGATGTACTGTGGGCAGTTGCCGAAGCTCTGCGCCACGGTCACGTCGAATCCGGTGCCGGTCCGGTTGGCCACCGCACCATTCATGCGGTTGCGTCGGCGCGTATGGAACTCCACGCCGAGCAAACCGACACCGGCCCCTTCGACCAGCCCCGCGCTGGCGGGATCACGCGGATCCGTCACCACCTCGATATGCAGCGAGGTACTGGTGGGAGACTGCACAAAGCCCGGCCGCCCCGCGATCACCGTGGCCCACGGATCGCCGGCTTGATCGACGGCACCCAGCACCAGGAAGGGCAGGCCCGCGAAGAACGCGCGGTGCTGGTCCGGCATGTAGTCGCGTATCACACGCCGCCCGACATCGCGCATCCGCGCGTCGACGCCGAGCTGCCGTTGCATCGTCAGCTCGCCCGCATGCCATGGCGAAGCCGGTTCGTTCGCGTTTTCCATTGCCATCGTCTCCCTCCCTCGGGCCTGATGTCTGCTGAGTCGGGACAGTCTTAATGCGCGGCGGCAAGACCCACCGGCGTCTTGTCGAACGCCAGGAATCCAGGCAGCGACTCGATGCGCTGCAGCCAGGCGTTCACGTTTCGATAGGCCGAGAGATCGACGTTGCCCTCGGGTGCGCGTGCGATGTAGCCGTACAGCGCGACGTCGGCGATGGTGGGATGGCCCAGCGCCAGGAACTTGCGGCCTTCCAGCTCGGCGTCGATCAGCTTGAGGATGGCGTGCGCGCGCGCAATCACCTCCTCCGCGTTGTAGCGTGCACCAAAGACGGTAATCAGCCGTGCGGCGGCGGGGCCATAGGCGACTTCACCGGCGGCGACGGACAGCCAGCGCTGCACGGCCGCGGCCGCCAATGGCGCTTCCGGCAGCCAGTCGGTCTCCCCCAGCTTCCTGGCCAGATAGACCAGAATGGCATTCGAGTCGGCAATGACATCGCTGCCATCGACCAGCACCGGCACCTGGCCGAAGCGGTTCAGCTTGAGGTATTCGGGCGACTTGTGCGCACCCGCGGCCAGATCGACCTCGATTGCTTCGTATTTGACGCCCAGCAGCGACAGGAACAGGCGCACGCGGTGCGAATGGCCAGACAGATGGTGGTAGTAGAGCTTCATGGCGGCGGTTTCCGAACTAGGTTGGACTTGGCGACGATCGTGCCGGCAAGCGGCGCGATCCGGTACGCGCGGCAGGGTGTGCGCGGCGCAGGGCAAGACTAGTTCCGAGGGTCACCGCGCGTATTGCAAGTTCGCACGGCCGCCATCGCGATGTCAGGACAGCAAGGCGGGCCTCCACGCCAGGCGGCGGAGCCGCTCAACTAGATCAGATTGGCTTCGCCCGTCTTGATCAGGTGCTCGATATAGCGTTCCACAGCTAGGGCACCCTGGGTTTTATTGAGCACCTTGGCGTACTTGTAGATGCCGAGGCGCCTGGTCTGCTTCTTCGACTTCTTCTTGTGAATGCGCGGCTGCGCCGTGAATTCAAAGGCCTGGCTGGCCGGGTCGAAGCCGCGCTTGGCACCCAGCCGCTTGTTGATCTGCGTGTTGCGACGATGCAGGTTCCGGTACCCGCCGATCTGCCGCACGCGATTCTGTGGCTGCGTCAGGTTGAGCCATGGATGGCTCGCCGAGGTGAAATAGTCCTGCCCCGCGGTCTGCGTCAGCATGAAGTGGGCATCGCGGTAGAAGGCCAGCGCCGGGTATTGCGCGTCGAGCTCCACGCGCTTGTCGGTGGTGCCCTCCATATCGTCCTCGAGCCCATTTTTGTGCGAATTGTCGGTGCCGAAGGTGGGGCTATGCACCTGGTGCATCTCGGGGTTGGGAATGGTGATGGCAAACGCTTCGTTGTACGCGCCGGCATCGCCGCGCACGTTCTGCGACTCGCCCGACGGCGCGTGATCGCGGTTGACCGCCGCCCCGGGCAGCCAGGCGGCCGTGCCCGTGAGGCTCTGGTAGCTGCGCGAATATCCGGAGTCCGACTTGAGCGTCACGTTCCTGGCATACGAGCCGACGTCGAATGGCGACAGGTTCTCGCCGGTGCGGTCGGCGCGCCGCCGGTCCACCAGCTCGCCCTTGGTCAGGCGGTCGAGCAGGGCCTGGTTCGCGCTCACGCTACCCGGAGTGGCGGGCACGGTGCTGACCGCGGCGCCGCGCCGGTCCTTGGCGGCGGGGTCCCATTCATGGAACAGCTTCCTGACATCGTCGTAGCTGTAGCGCGCCAACGTCACGGGGTCCATCACCTTGTTGCTGCCATAGCGCTTGCCGGCGTTCTTGAAGGTAGAGAACATCTCCGGCTTCATCTCGACGTACTTGCCTGCGTACTGCTGCCGATTCGCCGCCGTGTTGGCGAGATAGTTGACCTTGCCGCTCTCCAGGATTTCGAACAGCACATTCCTGGGATCGTGCGTGGTGGTGGGTGCCACCGCCGTGATGGGCCCCGTGGCGGGCAAGGGCGCGTTCACCGACGTCAGCACGCGCTCGCCCGGCTTTTGCGAGTGCATGCGGTTGTTCACATAGTGGTAGACCTCGCCGGTAGCGCTATGCGTATAGGTGCCATCGCCGTTGTCGCGCAGGTTGTACCGGCGCTCCCGTCCGCCGACATCGACGTACTCCCATTTGGCCTGCAGCGGCATGGTGCTGCCGAGCATCGGCAATGGCAGCGGCTGCAGCGGCTGGAGCGGCTGGAGCGAGGCTGTCGCCGGTGCTGCGCCAAGCTGGCTCAGGCGCGACGATTGCGACGCCATGCGGCGGCTGTCGTCCACACGCCGCTGCAGGGCGCCACCAGGCTGGCGCACGTCGCGCACCGGCAGGGCCGGGTCGGCACGGGCCGGTTGTCGGGCTTTCACGTTCTCACTGGTCCGGTTACGGGTCGCGGACGTTCAGCGTCAGCCTTGGCCTTGGCGGTGGCCATCTCTGCAGAACGGCCGAACGTCGGTTACGTTGACGATAATGATCAACGCGGACCGCCCCGACCATCGGTCGAATGCTGAGATGGCGTTCGGAATTGCCTAGGTGCGTGCCCGAATGCGGGCCAGGGCGGCTGTCCGGCTATTGAATGCCCAACACGCCAGGCTGATTCAGGATGGGCTGTGCATACACCGCGCAGTTCGACAACATGGACGTACCATCCACGGTGCAACGCGACAGCACATTGCTGTTGCCGTTGCTGATATACGCATAGCCACCAAACAGCGCAATGCCGAACGGCGCGTTGAGCCCGGTCGCGCCTGCGTCGATGCAGCTCGACAGCGAGCCGTCCGAATTGATGGTGCAACGCAGGACGTTGTTGTTGCCGTTATTCGTGAGGTACAGATAGCCGCCGTTGACCGCTACGGACGACGTGCCCGTCATGCCGGCAACGGGTTCGGACAGGCACGCGGTCGGGGTGCCGTCGGGCAGCACCGTGCAGCGCGTCACGTTCGATGCCGCGGCATAACCCACATACATATTGTCGCCGCTGAACGCGATGCTGGTGGCGATGGCGGGCGCGGTCAGGCTCGTGATGGCACATGCGCTGAACAATCCGTCCGCATCGACGGTGCACCGTTGCAGCTCGCCGGTACTATCGTCGACGATATAGGCCATGCCGTTGCGGAGGGCGATGCCGCCCGGCAGATTGTTCATCGGCAGGCCGGTGACCGCGCAGTTCGACAGGTCGCCGTTGGCATCGGCGGCGCAATGAATGATCTTCCCGGTGCCGCCGGAATCGATCAGATACGCCGAGCTGCCTTCGGGCCGGATACGGGACGGGAATACCAACGCGGTCGGCGTCAGGTTGACGCAGTTGGCCGGATCGCCATTCGTATCCAGCGCGCAGCGGGTCACATTCCCGCCCCCGCGGTTCGGCACGTAGACGAAGTGGCTGCGCGCACGGTAAGGGATCGTCAGCGAACCCGAGTGCGCCACGCCAAAACTGTCGGTGTAGCTGAAATCGATCGGGACCGTGCCCGACACCAGGGAGCTGGTCGGCGCGTACGTCAACGTTGCCTGGCAACTGGCCCCGGCTGCCAGCGTCGTGCAGGGCAGCGTGCCCGAGGTCACCGTCCACTCCGCGGGCAGCGTCGAAGTAAGCTGCATGCCGGTGACGTTGCCCGCCGTAGCGGTGAAGCTCACCTGTACCGAGGCCGTGGAACCTACATAGGTATCGACCAGGCCCGCCGGCGATAGCGCCGCGGTCACGGTGCCGCCGGCGATGGCGGCATACGTGACGCTGGCCGTGCCATCGCGCACCGCGCCGCCGCTGTCCGTGTAGCGATATGGCAGCGACAGCACGCTGGTGCCGACCGGCCCCAGCGGCTGGAACTGCAGCGACAGGCTGCAGCCCGCGTCGCCGGCAACGGTGGCACACGGCACGCTGCCGCCGGCCACGGACCAGCCGGCCGGGAGCGCCCCCACGTCGGCACTCAGCGCGGTGGCAGGAACGCCATCGTTGGAGCGAAACGTGAACACCACCGACGTGGAAGTGCCCACACCCACCTGCAGCGGACCCGCCGGCGCGACGGCCGCCGTCACCGCGTTGGGCGCCGTGGTGCCATAGGGGATGTCCGCGCTGCCGTGCTGCTGCACGCCGTTCGCGTCGATATAGCGGAAGCCCAGGTTCAGGTTGCCGCTGACACCCGCGAGGGTCGGGCTATAGCGCAGGTTCAGGCGGCAATCGTCATTGGCGGACACCGTGTCGCAAGCGAAGCTCGAGGAGGCGCTGCTCCAGCCAGCCGGTAGCGGCGACATGCCGGTGGTAATGGCGAGCTGGCGCGCCGCCATTCCTTGCGGCGCACGGAAGATGACGGCGATGTCGGCGGTATCGCCAACCTTGACCTGCTGGGCGGCTGCCGCCGAAATGCTCGGCGTCACCGCGGTGCCCGGTGGCGGTGCTTGCGGCGGCTTGTCGCCATCGCCGTCCCCGCAAGCACTCAGAAGTACTACTGCCAATGCTGGCAGCCACCCGTATGACACCGCCTTCATGTTCGCCCCGTCTGTCGAATGCCGTCGATCGCCCGCGAGAAGCGAAGCGGCTGTCATTGCTGTGTTTATTGGCGCGCATCTTAGCAGAGCGAGTGCACACAAGCGCGCAGAACGCCATTTTTAGGGCCTTTTTTTCGCGTTTTACGCAACATGGGCACCACGATGCGGCACGGTTGGCAACCGTGCCGCGGCGCTACCGCGCCGCGCTCTTGCGCTTGCGTTCCATCTTCTGCGCGTACATGGCGCGATCGGCGTCCGCCAGGAGTTCATGCACCGTGTGGTGTCGCGCGGCATCGAGCTCGACGATGCCCGCCGAAAAATCGAGCGCGTAGGGACGCGTCCGGCGCGCGTTCCAGTCGGCAATATGGGTGCGGAAGCGCGACACGGCCTCGGTGGCGCGCGCTTGATCGGTGTCGGTGAGCAGCACCGCAAATTCGTCGCCGCCCATGCGGGCAACGAGATCCGAATGCCGCAGCGACCCCTTCAATATCTGCGCGAAGGCCGCGAGCGCGTGGTCGCCTTCGGCATGACCGAAGCGATCGTTGATCGCCTTGAAGCTGTTCATGTCGATATACACCAGGGTCAGGGTACGGGCCAGCCGGCGACACGTGTCCAGCGCGGCCGTGGCCAGCATCGCAAAGCCCCGGCGGTTCGAAAGCATGGTGAGATCGTCGATCGTGGCCAGTTGCGTGACCGCAAGCTCGCGCTCGACCAGATGCGCCAGATCGTCGAGCGCCAGCAGGTCTTTGGCATCGAGGCTGCGTGGCTTGCGATCGATCAGGCAGAGGGTGCCGATCTTGTGGCCGCCGGGCGCGGACAGCGGCCGCCCGGCGTAAAAGCGGATATGCGGGTCCCCGGTAACGAGCGGGTTGTCGTGGAACCGCACATCGAGCGTTGCATCGGGAATCACCAGGATGCCATCGGCGCAGATGGCGTGGCCGCAAAAGGAGGTGTCCCGCGGCCCCTCGGCAAGTGCCAGGCCGTCGCGCGACTTGAACCATTGCCGGTTCTCGTCGACCAGGCTGACCAGGGCGATGGGCACATCAAACATGCGTTTTACCAGCCTGGTGAAACGATCGAAACGCTCCTCGGCGGGGGTGTCCAGGAGGTTCAGTGCCCGCAATGCGGCAAGGCGTTCCGCTTCGTCGGGCAAGGTTGCGGGGGCTTGCATTGAGCGGCATCTCCCATCGGCATGTCGACCCCGCCATTATAAGACGCTGCCATGCGCGACCCTGTCAGGTTACCGCCGGCATGCCGCAACCCGCCGCCAGGCGCCTGGCTGGAAAGCGGAACGGGCGCGGAGTCTCTCCGCGCCCGTTCCGCACCCATGCCGGCAACGACCAGCCATGTCGCCGTTGGCCTATCCCTTCACTCGCAGGTCATACCGGTCAAGGTTCATCACCTTGACCCACGCATCGACAAAGTCCCCGACGAACCTGTCGGCGCCGTCTTCGCTGGCATAGACCTCGCTCAGCGCGCGCAGCTGGGCATGCGAACCGAACACCAGGTCGACGCGCGAGCCCGTCCACCTGACCTTGCCGGTCTTGCGGTCGCGGCCCTCGAACACGTCGCGCGACAGCGCGGTCCATTCGATGCCCATGTCGAGCAGGTTGCGGAAGAAGTCGTTGGTCAGCGTTTCCGGCCGCTCGGTCAGGACACCGTGCGCGTCCTTGCCGGTATGAACGTTCAGCACACGCAGGCCACCGATCAACGCCGTCATTTCCGGTGCGGTCAGGGTCAGCAGTTGCGCCTTGTCGATCATCATGTGCTCGGCCGGCACCCGTACGCGCGGATTGATGTAGTTGCGGAAGGCATCGGCGGTCGGCTCGAGTGCGCCCATCGACTTGACGTCGGTTTTTTCCTGCGACGCATCCATGCGACCTGGCGAGAACGGCACCGTGATCTTCCTGCCGGCTTTCTCCGCGGCCTGCTCGATGGCCGCGCCGCCGGCCAGCACGATCAGGTCCGCCAGCGAAATCTTCTTGCCGCCGGACTGGCCACCGTTGAACTGGTTCTGAATGCCCGTCAAGGTCTCCAGCACCTTGCCGAGTTCGCCCGGCTCATTGACCGCCCAATCCTTCTGCGGGGCCAGCCGGATGCGCGCGCCATTGGCACCGCCGCGTTTGTCCGAGCCGCGGAACGTCGAGGCCGAGGCCCAGGCGGTCTTCACCAGATCGGCAATCGACAGGCCCGCGCCCAGGATCTGCTGCTTGAGCGCGGCGATATCCTTCTCGTCGACCAGCGGGTGATCGACCTCCGGAATCGGATCCTGCCACAGCAGTTCCTCCTGCGGCACCTCCGGACCAAGATAGCGCGCGCGCGGCCCCATGTCCCGGTGCGTCAGCTTGAACCAGGCACGTGCAAACGCATCGGCGAACGCCTGCGGATCGTCCTTGAAGCGTCGCGAGATCTTCTCGTAGACAGGATCGAAGCGTAGCGAGAGATCCGTGGTCAGCATCGTCGGCTTGAGCTTCTTCGCCGGATCGAACGCGTGCGGAATCGTTTCGTCCGTGGTCTTGGCCACCCACTGGTTGGCGCCCGCCGGGCTCTTGGTCAGCTCGTAGTCGTAATTGAACAGGTTCTCGAAGAAGCTGTTGCCCCACTGGGTGGGCGTGCTCGACCACGTCACCTCCAGGCCACTGGTGATGGTGTCCGCGCCGCGCCCCGTACCGAAGCTGTTCTTCCAGCCCAGCCCCTGCATTTCGAGGTCCGCGCCTTCCGGCTCCGCCCCGACGTGACTGGCCGGGGCCGCGCCGTGCGTCTTGCCGAAGCTGTGGCCGCCGGCGATCAACGCCACGGTCTCCTCGTCGTCCATCGCCATGCGGCCGAACGTATCGCGGATATCGTAGGCGGCGGCAAGCGGATCGGGATTGCCGTCCGGGCCTTCCGGATTCACATAGATCAGGCCCATCTGCACCGCGCCGAGCGGATTCTCGAGATGGCGCCCCGGGTCCGTGCGGCTGACCTGCTGGCCATGCGTATCCTGATCGGCCACCAGCACCGCCTGGTCATCGTCCTTGCCGGCGGCACCCTTGCCGTAGCGGACATCGCCGCCGAGCCAGGTCTTCTCGTTGCCCCAGTAGACATCGAGATCGGGCTCCCAGGTATCCTCGCGGCCCCCGCCAAAGCCGAACGTCTTGAAACCCATGCTCTCCAGCGCGACATTGCCGGCCAGGATCATCAGGTCCGCCCACGAAATCTTCTGCCCATACTTCTGCTTGATCGGCCACAGCAGCCGGCGCGCCTTGTCCAGGCTTACGTTGTCGGGCCAGCTGTTGAGCGGCGCAAAGCGCTGCTGTCCGCGCCCGCCACCGCCCCTGCCATCGCCGATGCGATAGGTCCCCGCGCTGTGCCATGCCATGCGAACGAACAGTCCACCATAGTGACCGAAATCGGCCGGCCACCAGTCCTGCGAATCGGTCATGAGCGCGGTGAGATCGCGCTTGACCGCGGCAAGGTCGAGACTCCTGAAGGCTTCCGCGTAATTGAACTCCGGGTCGAGCGGATTGGACCGGTTCGAATGCTGACTCAGCAGATCGAGCCGCAATTGTTTGGGCCACCAGTCCTTGTTGGTGGTGCCGCCGCCGGCGGCATGGTTGAAGGGACACTTTTCGTCAGACATGCTCTCTCCTTGTGGGGGGCGTACCAAACGTTCTTTGTAGTCTTCCACGTCAACGCTTACACGCAGGCCCGCCTCGGCAGGCCACCGCACACGAAATATAGTTGAGAGCCCCGGGCAACCAAATGTGAGGATTGCAATCGCGCCGATAGCGTTCCGCTATTGGAAGATTCTGACCTCGCCGGGTGGGGTTACTACCAGCGAGTGCGAGACGACGCGTGGCCTATAGTGGCGTTACGACACCAAAGACAACTGCGGCGATCAACGCTCGGAGGTTGCAACCATGACCATGGCTACCCATCTGGCGAAGTGTCTGGGCAGGAAGCAATGCCGGTATGAAATCCTTCACCGCGCCGGCGCGGGCACGCAGACGCCAACCATTCCTCACGATCGACTGGCCCGGACCATTCTGCTGGAAGACCAGCGCGGCTATCTCATCGCCGTCTTTCCGGCGAGCCACCATCTGCGGCTGGCGGAGTTGCGCGACCAGACCGGGCGCGCGCTGACGCGCGTCCACGGCGACGGTGTGCGCGAGGTGTTTCGCGACTGCCATCCCGGGGCCCTGCCGCCCGCGGGCTACGGCGTGCAGACCTGGCTCGACGACAGCCTGCTCGCGCACGCCGATGTCTATTTCGAAGCGGGCGACCGCGACGAAGTGGTCCATATGCGCACCGGGCAGTTTGGCGAACTCATGGCCGAGGCGCGGCACGGGCATTTTTCGCACCGGCTGATGTAGCGCCCGCCGGGCCCGCCTCAGCTGTTCTGCGCGAACTGGGCAAGCTGCCGCTGGGCGGCGGCGGCGGCAGCCGTGCGCGTTTCCACGCCAAGCTTCTCGTAGATGTGCTCCAGATGCTTGTTGACGGTGCGCGGACTCATGCCGAGGATCTCGGCCACGTCGCGATTGGTCTTGCCGCGCGCCACCCACGCCATGACCTCGGCCTCGCGCGCGGTCAGCGACAACCCGGACAACGTGGCTGCCTCCGATGCCAGTCCGGCGGCCGGTCGCGCCCGCAGCTCCACCACCATCCAGTCCGTTCCCTCACCCGTCAGCCGGCGCATGCCAAGCTGATGCAGCGTGATGTCGCCGCTATGCCGCAGTTGCTGCAGCGCATCAGCCAGAACCTGCGGCACCGCCATGCCGGGCGCCGGCGCCGGCCAGCCGTGTGCCTGCAGCAACTGCGTGGCGCGCGCATTGCTCCATAACCAACGGCCGTCCGGTCCGGCAGCGAACATCGGGGTCGCACTGCCCAGCACCACCTCGCGCGCGCTGCGGGCCAGCCTGGCCTTGCTCGCGTGCGAACGTACCCGCGCCACCACTTCGGCGATGACAACGGGCTTGGTGACGTAGTCGCATGCCCCCACCTCGAAACCGCGCACGATATGGCCCGTGTCGCTCAGACCCGTCATGAAGATGACCGGCAGGTCGGCGTGGCGGCGCATCAGCGCCTCGCACGTGGCAAAACCATCCATGCCGGGCATATCGACGTCGAGCAGCACCGCATCCGGGGCAAAGAACGCCAGGGCGTCGAGCGCGGCGTTGCCGCTCGACGCGGCATGCACCAGCATGGCCTCGCCGCCGAGCGCGCGGATCAGCATGCGGCATGCGTCGGGACTGTCGTCTACCACGAGCACACGCGTGCCATGGGTAGCCGTCTGCTGCGGGAGTTCAGGATCGGGTTGCATGAAGCGCCTCGCCAAGTGATGCGGTCAGGGCCGCCGCGTCGGTTCGTGCCAGCGTCAGCATCTGACGCGCCCAGGCGGCCTCGCCGCCATGGCCCAGCGCCAGCTCGGTCAGGTACGCCTCCGCCGCGCGCAGGCGGCCGGTCGCGCCCATCGCCAGCAATTCGCGCAGGGTCTCGTGATCCGGCTGTGCCGGTGATGATGACAGCGCGGGATCGGCAGGCGACGTTCCGGAGACGTCCGACGCCGGCACCGCCGCGAGCGACAGGGCACGGTGCACCATCTCGAGCAATTCCCCCTCGCGCACCGGCTTGCTGACAAAGCCGAGATAGTCCAGCGACTGCCGTGCCTCCTCGGTGTTTTCATGCGCGTTGGCGGACACGATGACCACCTGCGACGCCGGATGCGCGCCGCGAATCTGCCGGCACAGGTCCCAGCCCGAGGCATCGGGCAGGTTCAGGTCCAGCAATACCAGTTGCGGCTGCCATTCGCGCACCGCTGGCATCACCCGCGCGCCCTCGCCCACTTCGCGCACCGCCAGGTCGAGCGGCGCCAGAAAGCCGCGCAGGACGGCGCGATGCGCGACGCGGTCATCGACGATCAGCACGCGTGCCCCCGCGGGCAGAGGCCCGGCCGGCATGTCCTTGCGCGGCGCCGTCACTGCCGCCACCGCCGGCAGATAGAGCCGCACCAGGAATTCGCTGCCCTCGCCCGGCGCGCTGTGGACCTGGATTTCACCGCCCATGAGGTCCGCCAGCAGCCGCACGATCGCGAGCCCGAGCCCGATGCCTTCACGGTCGTCGTGCGGCGTGACACGCTCGAACGGATCGAAGATGCGCGCCTGGTCTTCGGCGGGAATACCGGGCCCCGTGTCGCGCACGCTGATGGTGCCGAGTTCGCGCTGATGACGCACCGTCAGCGTCACCGCGCCATGGTCCGTGAACTTGATCGCGTTGCTGACGAGGTTGATCACGATCTGCCGCAGCCGCTTGGAGTCGGCATGCACATGCCGCGGCAACTGCCCCACCACGCGATAGTGGAACGCCAGCCCGCGTGCCGCCGCCAGCGGCCGGAACATCCGCACGAGGTCATCGAACAACGACTCCAGCGACACCGCCTCCTGCTCCAGCCGCAGCTTGCCGGCCTCGATGCGCGACAGTTCCAGCAAACCGTCGACCAGGCTCGACAGATGCTCGCCCGCGCGCCCGATGGTGCGGACATCCTCGCGGCACGCCGCGGGCAGCGCCGGCGCACGCAGCAGCAACTGCGAGTAGCCGAGGATCGAATTGAGCCCGGCCCGCATTTCGTGGCTCATGCCGGTAATAAAGCGGCTCTTGGCCACGTTGGCCTTCTCCGCCACCTCCTTGGCATGCTGCAGCAGCGCGTCGGTCTGCCGGTGCGCGTCGATTTCCTTTTGCAGCAGCACGTTCTGCCGCTCGGACTCTTCCTGCGCCACGGTCCGGCTCTCATTGACCAGCACCAGCCACCATGCCGCCACCGCCGAGAACAGCGTCAGTCCGGCGCCAATCTTCAGGAACAGGGCGCCGCCCGCCGTCACGGCCGGTATCGGTCCGCCCGACAGCTGCTCCTGCGTATAGAGCAGCCATAACAGCGTGCCGAACGCGAACACCATGCCGGCCAGCATCAACACGAACTGGCCCACGCGGCGCGCAGCCACCGGGGGCGTGCCGGCCGGCAGCACGCGCGTGAGCGCGGTGGCGATCTGTTCCTGCGCGCTGGCGCCGGGCTTGCAGCGGTCGCCGCAACGCGCATCGAGGGTGCAGCACAGCGAGCAGATCGGGCCGCGATAGGCCGGACACCCCGCCATGTCCTCGCGCTCGAACGGATTGCGGCAGATGGTGCAACGGATCACCGCATGACGCGCGCCGAATTCCACCGGCGGACGCGCCATGAAATAGCGGCTCCTGGTCGCCCATGCAATCAGCGGCGGCAGCACCGTCGACAGCAGTAACGACACGCCGATCGACGCGGGCCGCAACACATCGCCAAACACGCCGAGATGCATCAGCATCGACACGCCAGACGCCAGCGCCATGCTGCCAAAGCCGGCCGGATTGATATCGAACAGATACGCGCGCCGAAACTCGAGATGACGTGGCGACAAGCCCAGCGGCTTGCTGAGGACAAGATCGCCAAAGATCGCCCCGACCCATGCCACGGCCAGGTGCGCGTACAGCGCCAGCACCTGCTCCATCGCCTCGAACACGCCCATCGCCATCAGCATGACCGCGATCAGCACATTGAAGGCGAGCCAGACCACGCGCCCCGGATGGCTATGCGTGAGCCGCGCGAAGACATTCGACCACGCCAGCGAACCGGCATAGGCATTGGTGATATTGATCTTGGTCTGCGACACCAGCACCAGCAGGCCGGTCAGCACCACCGGCGCCCACGCCGGCCAGCGCTCGCCCAGTCCGCGCGCAAACCCCGCCAGGTACATCTGCGTGGGCTCCAGCGCATGGGCGACCGGCAGCTCCGCCTGCAGCACGATAAACGCCAGAAAGGCGCCGCCCGCCATCTTGGCGGCGCCGAGCACGATCCAGCCCGGTCCGGCGGCAATCAGCGCGCTCCACCAGCGCACCCGGTTGGCGCGCGTCAGCGGCGGCATGAAGCGCAGGAAGTCCACTTGCTCGGCGATCTGGCCGATCAGCGCGGCGGCGACCGTGGCCGCCGCGCCAAAGGCGTGCCAGGAAAATCCGTCGCCGTCCGCCAGGCGGCCGTTGAGTGTCAGGAAAGCCGTGTAGTGCTGCGGCTCGCGCCACAGGATCAGCGCGTAGGGCAGCACCAGCAGTACCAGCCAGAGCGGCTGGGTCCACAACTGGATGCGCGACAGCAAGGTCACGCCGTGCGTCACCAGCGGGATCACGATCACCGACGACAGCAGGTAACCGATCCAGCGCGGCATGCCGAACAGCAGCTCGAACGCCTGCGCCATGATGGCCGCCTCGAGCGCAAAGAAGATGAACGTGAAGCTCGCGTAGATCAGCGACGTGATGGTCGAGCCGAGGTAGCCGAACCCCGCGCCGCGCGCCAGCAGGTCCATATCGAGGCCGTCGCGCGCCGCATGATAGGCAATCGGCAGCCCGGTCAGGAAGATGACAAGGCTGACCACCGCAATCGCCCACATCGCATTGGTAAAGCCGTAGCTCAGCGTGATGGCCGCCCCGATCGCTTCCAGCGCCAGGAACGCGACTGCACCAAAAGCGGTATTCGCCACGCGAAAGGCGCTCCATTTGCGGAACGACCTTGGTGCATAGCGCAACGCGTAATCCTCCAGCGTTTCGTCGGCGACCCAGCGGTTGTAGTCACGCCGGATCTTGCTGATGCGCTGCACGGGCGGGCTGGCACTCGACATATCGTGGATGCGGGCAAGGTCGGACCGTCGTGCGAATGCAAGAGGTGTGCCGTGTCCGCGCGCAAGCCGGTCGCGCGCGACCTCCCCGCGCCCACCGCGCGCGCCCGACCTGCGCATGCCTGCCATGCGCATACGTTGAATGACGTATTCCGCCCTGCGCATGCGCCCCGCATGATCCGCCCCAACACAGCACCACCACCCACACCTGCCTCGAAGGAGCGTTGAACATGCGTGACAAGAACGAAAACGGGTCGTCTGCGGCGGCGTCTGCCGAAGCACAAGCGGTATCGCTGAACCGGCGCCGCCTGATGCAGGGGCTGGCGGCCCTGCCCGCGCTGCCGCTGGCGGGCATGGCCACCCAGGCGCACGGCGCCAACCTGCCGACCACGGCCGTGAACACGACGAAGCTCGCGGTGACCGATAGCGAGGTCACGGTGGGGCAACTGCATTCGGCCACCGGCACCATGGCGATCTCCGAAACCGGTTCGATCCAGGCCGAGCAACTGGCCATCGACCAGATCAACGCCGCCGGCGGCATCCTCGGGCGCAAGATCAAGGTCATCAAGGAAGACGGCGCCTCGGACTGGCCCACCTTCGCCGAGAAATCGAAGAAGCTGCTGGTCAACGACCGCGTGGCGGCCGTGTTCGGCTGCTGGACCTCGGCCTCGCGCAAGGCGGTGCTGCCGGTCTTCGAGAAGGAAAACGGCCTGCTCTACTACCCTACCTTCTACGAGGGACTCGAACAGTCGAAGAACGTGATCTACACCGGCCAGGAAGCCACCCAGCAGATCATCTGGGGCCTGGACTGGGCCGCCAAGCAGAAGAACGCCAAGAGCTTCTTCCTGATCGGCTCCGATTACATCTGGCCGCGCACATCCAACAAGATCGCGCGCAAGCACATCGAGAACTTCCTCAAGCTCAAGGTGGTGGGCGAGGAGTACTACCCGCTGGGCCACACCAACTTCAACTCGCTGATCAACAAGATCAAGATCGCCAAGCCCGACTGCATCTACGCCATCGTCGTGGGCGGCTCCAACGTGGCGTTCTACAAACAGCTCAAGGCTGCCGGCATTACCGCCGACAAGCAGTTCCTGCTGACCATCTCGGTCACCGAAGACGAAGTGCTGGGCATCGGCGGGGACAACATCGCCGGCTTCTACGCCGCCATGAAGTACTTCCAGTCGCTCGACAACCCCAACAACAAGCAGTTCGTGGACGCGTTCAAGGCCAAGTATGGCGCCAAGTCCGTGATCGGCGATGTCACGCAGGCCGCCTATCTTGGCCCGTGGCTGTGGAAGGCCGCGGTGGAAAAGGCCGGCAGCTTCGATATCGACAAGGTGGTGGCGGCCTCGCCCGGCATCGAGCTGAAGACCGCGCCCGAAGGCTATGTGAAGGTGGACCCCAACCATCACCTCTGGAGCAAGACGCGCGTGGGTCTGGCCCAGCTGGACGGACAGTTCAAGGTGGTGGCCGAATCGCCGCAGCTGATTCCGCCCAACCCGTTCCCCAAGGGTTACCAGTAACGCCAGCGCGGGAGCACGGTCATGAATCTCTCCGACATGCTGAACATCGGCCTGATGCAGGGCTTCGCCGGCCTGAGTCTGTTCTCGGTGCTGCTGCTGATGGCGCTGGGACTGGCCATCATCTTCGGGCAGATGGGTGTCATCAACATGGCCCATGGCGAGTTCATGACCATCGGCGCCTACACCATCTATCTCGCTTCCACCACCGTGGAGCGGCTGGCGCCGGCCTGGCTCGGGTGGTACTTCCCGTTGGCCATCTGCGCCGCGTTCGGCCTCGCGTTCGCGGCCGGATGGCTGGCCGAGTGGGCGCTGATCCGCCACCTGTACAAGCGCCCGCTCGATACGCTGCTGGCCACCTGGGGTCTGTCGCTGGGCATGCAGCAGGTGTTCCGCTCGACCTTCGGCCCCAAGGAAGTCAGTCCGACCCTGCCCGACTGGCTGATGGGCTCGTGGTCGCCGGCGCCTGGGCTCGATATCCCCATCAACGGCCTATTCGTGATGGCGCTGACACTGGGTGTCACCGGGCTGATCTGGCTGGCACTGCACCGTTCGCGCTGGGGCCTGCGCGTGCGTGCCACCACCGCCAACCGCGCCATGGCCAACGCCGCCGGCATCAACACGCGCCGCACCGACCGCCTCACCTTCGCCATCGGCTGCGGCATTGCCGGCGTGGCCGGCGCGGCGTTCACCACGATCGGTTCGACGGGGCCCACCAGCGGTGCGCTCTATATCGTCGATTCATTCCTAGTGGTGACGTTCGGCGGCGCGGCCAGCCTGGCCGGCACGGTGGCCTCGGCCTTCGGCATCGCGCAGACGCAGTCGATCACCGAGTTCTTCATGACCGGATCGATGGCGCGCGTGCTGACCCTGCTGCTGATCGTCTCGATCCTGATGATTCGCCCGCAGGGCCTGTTTGCGCCCGCCGTGCGGCGCTGATCCCGACCCTGCCGCCACCCTTGGTGCCGACCCTTAGTGCCGAACCTTACTGTTCACGGAGCCCGATGATGTCTCCCCTCCAATCGCTGCCGCTACGGCAACGGCTGCGCGCCGTCAGTGCCGAATGGGCCGGCTATGCGCTGCTGGCGCTGGTGCTGGTCGTCGTCCTGCCGCTGTCGCTCGATGTCTTCCGCCTGAATCTGGTGGGCAAATACCTGAGCTACGCCTTCGTGGCCGTGGGCCTGGTCATGCTGTGGGGCTACGGCGGCGTGCTGAGCCTCGGCCAGGGCGTGTTCTTCGGCCTCGGCGGCTACGTCATGGCGATGTTCCTCAAGCTCGAGGCATCGGACCCGAAGAGCACCGCCATCCAGTCCACGCCGGGCATTCCGGACTTCATGGACTGGAACCAGCTCACCGCGCTGCCGTGGTGGTGGGAGCCGTTCCGGCATCTGCCGTTTGCGCTGATCGGTGTGATCGCGGTGCCGGTGCTGCTGGCCTTCGTGGTCAGCTTCGCCATGTTCCGGCGCCGCGTCGGCGGGGTCTACTTTGCCATCATCACGCAGGCGGTGGCGCTGATCCTGTCGGTGCTGATCATCGGCCAGCAAGGCTATACAGGCGGGGTCAACGGCATTACCGACCTCAAGACCATGCTGGGCTGGGACATCCGCACCGACAGCGCCAGGCTGGTGCTGTACTTCGTCAGCGTCGCACTGCTGTTCGGCACCATGCTGCTGTGCCGCTGGATCCAGCGCACCAAGCTCGGCGTGCTGCTGCTGGCCATGCGCGACAAGGAGGACCGCGTGCGCTTCTCCGGCTACGACGTGTCGATGTTCAAGGTCTTCGTGTTCTGCCTGGCCGCCGCGCTATCGGCCATCGGCGGTGCACTGTTCACGCTGCAGGTGGGCTTCATGTCGCCCTCGTTCGTCGGCATCGTGCCGTCGATCGAAATGGTGATCTTCGTCGCGGTGGGCGGACGCATGAGCCTGGTGGGCGCGGTGTGGGGCACGATGCTGGTCAACGCGGGCAAGACGTACTTCTCGGAGAGCTTTCCGGACCTGTGGCTGTTTCTGATGGCGGCGCTCTTTATCGGTGTGGTGGTGGCCTTTCCCGATGGCCTGGCCGGCCTCTACCGCAAGTACATAAGCCGCCGGCGCCGTACCGGCGAACCGCCGGCGCCTGCCGAAGGCATGCCGGCCACCACGGCCTGACGGGAGCGCCATATGAGCAATACCGATTTCATGCTGGCGGTGGAAGACCTGTCCGTGTCGTTCGACGGCTTCAAGGCCATCGATAACCTCACGCTCTATGTCGACCGCGACGAACTGCGCGTCATCATCGGTCCCAACGGGGCGGGCAAGACCACGCTGCTCGACCTCGTGTGCGGCAAGACGCGCGCGACCGGCGGCAGCATCAAGTTCGCCAATCGCGAGATGACAGGCCTGTCCGAATACGCCATCGTGCGGGCCGGCGTCGGCCGCAAGTTCCAGACACCCTCGATCTACGAGAACCTGTCCGTATTCCAGAACCTCGCGGTGTCGTTTCCGCGTGGACGCGGCGTGTTTGGCGCGCTGACCTTCCGCACCACCGACGAAGTGCGCCAGCGCGTGGCCGACGTGGCCGCCGAGATCGGCCTGGGCGATGCGCTGGAGCGCGAGGCCGCGCAGCTCTCGCACGGACAGAAGCAATGGCTCGAGATCGGCATGCTGCTGATGCAGGAACCTCAGCTGCTGATGCTCGACGAGCCCATCGCCGGCATGAGCGTGCGCGAGCGCGAGCTGACGGCGGCCCTGCTCAAGCGCATCAGCAAGGGGCGCGCCGTGATCGTGATCGAGCACGACATGGACTTCGTGCAGCAGATCGCCGACAAGGTCACCGTCATGCACCAGGGCAGGATCCTCGCGGAAGGATCGATGACGCAGGTGCAGAACGACCCGCGTGTCATCGACGTATATCTGGGCCACTAGGCCCGCCACCATTGAAGGAGGACATCCGCATGCTGACCGTCGACAACGTGGTGGTGAACTATGGCCAGAGCGAAGCGCTGCACGGCGTCTCCTTCGCGGCCGCACAGGGCGAGACCGTCGCCATCATGGGCCGCAACGGCATGGGCAAGACCACGCTGTTCAAGGCCATGATCGGCATGCTGCCGCTCCGCGCCGGCCAGGTCTGCGTGAACGGCCACGACGTCTCGCGCGACGAGAGCTACCGGCGTGTACGCGCCGGCATCGGCTATGTACCGCAGGGGCGCATGATTTTCTCGCACCTGACCGTCGAGGAGAACATCCTGACCGGCATGGAACAGGGCAAGACCCGGCGCATTCCGGAGGAGATCTTTGCCATGTTTCCGGTGCTGTTCGACATGCGCCGGCGCAAGGGCGGCAACCTGTCCGGCGGACAGCAGCAGCAACTGGCCATTGCGCGCGCCCTGGTGTCGAACCCCAAGGTGCTGCTGCTCGACGAGCCCACCGAGGGCATCCAGCCCTCGATCATCAAGGACATTGCGCGCGCGCTCAACGAGATCCGGCGCACGCGCGACATCACCATCGTGTTTTCCGAGCAGGTCCTGAGCTTCGCGCTCGATGTGGCGGACCGCCTGTTCGTCATCGAGGGCGGGCGCTTCGTGCACGAGACCCAGCGTCACGGCACCGACGTGGCGCATATCCGCGAGTACCTGTCGGTGTAGTTCCCGCTTCATCCCTGTAGCCCGCATTCCCTTTCCTTCATCCCTGCACGCATCCAGGAGGCAATGTCATGACCGATACCCTGATCCAGGTCGATCTGGCCCAATCGCCGTACGAGAATCCCGACGTCCATAACCGCTGGCACCCCGATATCCCGATGGCATGCTGGGTCAAGCCGGGCGACGACTTTATCCTCGAGACCTACGACTGGACCGGCGGCTTTATCAAGAACAACGATTCCGCCGACGATGTGCGCGATATCGACCTCTCGATCGTTCACTTCCTGTCGGGGCCGGTCGGCGTCGAGGGAGCCGAGCCCGGCGACCTGCTGGTGGTGGACCTGCTCGATATCGGCGCCAAGCCCGATAGCCAGTGGGGCTTCAACGGCTTTTTCTCCAGGCAGAATGGGGGCGGCTTCCTGACCGACCATTTCCCGCAGGCGCAGAAGTCGATCTGGGACTTCCACGGCATGTTCACGTCGTCGCGCCATATCCCGGGCGTGAACTTTGCCGGGCTGATCCATCCGGGCCTGATCGGCTGCCTGCCCGACCACGCCATGCTGGAGACCTGGAACGAGCGCGAGGCCGCGCTGCTGGCCACCGACCCCGACCGTGTTCCCGGCCTGGCCAATCCGCCGTTCGCGGCCACCGCCCACATGGGCAAGCTGCAGGGCGATGCGCGCAACCAGGCCGCCGCCACCGGGGCGCGCACCGTGCCGCCGCGCGAGCACGGCGGCAACTGCGACATCAAGGACCTGTCGCGCGGCGCCAAGGTCTATTTTCCGGTCTATGTCGACGGCGCGGGCCTGTCGGTGGGGGACCTCCACTTCTCGCAGGGCGATGGCGAAATCACGTTCTGCGGCGCCATCGAGATGGCGGGCTGGGTCCATATGCGGGTGACGCTGATCAAAGACGGCATGGCCAGGTACGGCATCCGCAATCCGATCTTCAAGCCGAGCCCGATCACGCCGAACTACAACGACTACCTGATCTTCGAAGGCATTTCGGTCGACGAGTCGGGCAAGCAGCATTACCTCGACGTGAATGTCGCGTATCGCCAGGCCTGCCTCAACGCCATCGAATACCTGACGAAGTTCGGCTATTCGCGCGCGCAGGCCTATTCGCTGCTCGGCACCGCGCCTGTCCAGGGCCATATCAGCGGCGTGGTCGATGTGCCCAACGCGTGCGCCACGCTGTGGCTGCCGACGCAGATCTTCGACTTCGACATCCGGCCGAGCGCCAGCGGACCGACCAGGATGATCCAGGGCGGCGTGGACCTGCCGCTGTCGCCCGACAAGGTCTGAGTCACGCCATCCCGACGCCAAAGCCACCATGCCCACTTACGACTTCCGTTGCCACGACTGTGGCACGTTCACTGTCATGCGCCCGATGGCGCGACGCGACGAGCCGGCCGCCTGCCCCGCTTGCGGCGTGGCCGCGGCACGGGCGCTGGTGGCGGCGCCGGCGTTGGGCCGCCTGAGCACGGCGGCCCGCGCCGCGCACGCGACCAACGAGCGCAGCGCCTCGGCGCCGAAGGAAAGCCGGGCACATGGCCCAGGCTGCGGATGTTGCGCGCCGGTCAAGCTGGCAAACCCGCAGCTCGCGGCGCCGGCCAACGCCGTCAAACAGGCCGCCGGCCGGCCCTGGATGATCAGTCACTGAGCCTGACGCCAGCGCGCCACGCCTTCCCGTACGAATTTGCCAAACGCCTGCGCGATCTGCGCGGCCGCGGGCGGCATCTGCAGCGTGATGGCGAACGTCGGCAACGCCGGCAGGCCGCAGTCGGGCGGCAGAATATCCATATCGGCAGGCACCGTCGAGGCCAGCCACGCCGTCACCGCGAGATCGCCTCGCACGGTAACGCGCGTGGCCTCGATATTGCCGCTCTCGAACACCGTGCGCCAGCCGATATCGTGCTCGCCAAGCAGCCGCAGGAGGCGATGACGGAACGCACAGGTCTCGTCCACCAGCGACACTGGCAGCGGCCGCTTGCGATACGCCAGGCCACCGCGCGCGCCGACCCACACCAGTTGCTCGTGCCGCAGCACCTCGCCGGTGGCCTCGTCGGCCAGCTCTTCCACCACGGCAAGATCGAGCGAGCCATCCGCGAGCGCGCCGGATAGCTCCGGCGAGGTCCCGCAGCGCAGCGCGATATCGACGTACGGATACGCTTCGCCAAAGGCGCGAAAGATCGACGGGAAGCACGTACCGACCAGATCGTAGGGCACGCCGAGCCGCAGCATGCCGGCCAGCGGGCGCGCCGTCATATCGGCCCAGATCTCGTCGTTCACCTTCAGCAGGTGGCGCGCCTTGGCAAGCAGCCGTTCGCCGCCCGGCGTCAGCTCCAGCCGCCTTCCTTCACGCAGAAACAGCGCACATGCAAAAGTTTCCTCAAGCCGGCGAATCTGCTGGCTGATGGCGCCCTGTGTCAGGTGCAGGCGGTTGGCCGCTGCCGTCATGCTGCCCAGTTCGGCCACCGCGACGAAGGTGCGGACTAACGGGATATCGAGATTGCGGTCCACGGGTTGTATTAGGCCTTGTAATGCGAGTCATCAAAATATATCGCTTTCCTAATATGAACGATACGCCTACATTGCGGCTTCCACGCAGCGCACCGCGACCGACCCAGGAATCCGACATGCCCCCCACCTCCCAAGCCCCGCACGACGTCCCGCAGTTTCCGTTCGGCGGCGTCGTCGACCTGCAAGCTGCCTTTGCCGCGCTGACAGAGTACTGGTCGCCGAAGGTGGTGGCGCGCGTCAACGACAGCTATATCAAGGTGGCCAGGCTGCTGGGCGAATTCGTCTGGCACGACCATGCCGGCGAGGACGAACTGTTCCATGTGGTACGCGGCCAGTTGCGCATCCAGTACGAAGGCGGCAAGGAAGTGGTGTTGCCGGCCGGCTCGATCCACGTGGTGCCGCGTGGCGTGCGCCACAACCCCGTGGCCGACCAGGAATGCTGGATCGTGCTGATGGAGCCCGTCACCACGCTGCATACCGGCGACGTGCAGACCGCGCGCACGCGCTCGCTCGATCAGCAACTCGCCTGATCAATCCGTTCTGGATGCCGCCGCTGCTCGCCGTACTCGGCATCCGCGCCAAGGACGTGGTGGGCTTTACCTTCACGCAGCTGCTGGTCCATGCGCCGCTGGTGCTGATCATGCTGTGGGCGTTTGCGCTGACCCTGCCCTATCATCCGCCGGTCATGCCGTAGCGCCGCGCCTGGCCGGCGCGATCACGCGCGCGTCAGTCGCGCCGGCTAACGCTCAGCCGACAACCTTGCCGACACCGTGGGGGTGGCGTCGCCAACGCCATACTCGGGATTGAGCGGCGGCAGCGTGCGCTTTCTGCCCCGGCGCCGGCGCGCGTCGGCGGCATGTCGCGCGACCCCTTGCGCGAGCACGGTCCCATCCCAGGGGCCGCCGGCGCCGCGCGCGTACAGGTGGCGACGCAAGCCGTCGCCGGCCGCCATCAGCGCCGCGTCACCGGTGGCAGCCACCCACGCACTCGCGCTGCATCCCCAGGCTTGGCGCGTCCACGCCGCCAGCGCGGCATCGGCGGCCACGGCATCGTGCCGGCGACAGGCGTCGTCGAGCGCGGTGCGCAACGTGGCGGTGGCATGGCGCCGCCGCGCGCGTGCCGCGTGAGCCGTCCACCAGCGCGTCCACCAGCGCGTCCACCAGCGCCGCCAACGCGGCCGCAAGCGCCGCCCTGCCTGCCATGCCAGCGCGCCCGCCAATGCGGTTCCCCCCATCCACAGCAGCACGATGCCGGTGCTGAAGTCGCCCGCCCACACACGCGGCGCGAGATCCGCGCCGCGCCGCGCCGCGACCACCCGCAAGGTCACTGCCGGCGCCGTCGAGCGCACCGTCTTGCCGGTCTGCGGATCGAACGACTCGACGGTCACCGCGGGCAATGTCACGTTGCCGGTCTGCTCCAGGACATAGGTCAGCCTGTCGACGCGGCGACCCACGAGGTCCCCCCATCGGCGGTATCGGCCAGGACCGGGTCGGCACGGAACACCCTCGCCCCCGCGGCGAGTCGAGCCGTGGCGGCGCTATCAGCATGGCCTGGGTGCCGATGGCCGAAGTGGTAAGCGTCCGCACCAGCGCGTCGCCGGCATGGAAATGCGTGCCGGCGACAGGGCGGTCGAAGGTCTGGACGATCGACAGCCGCGCCACCGGCAACGCCCCGGCCGCACCTGCGCTGACGCGGATGGGTGTGGGCGGCAGCACGATGCGCCCCGCCTGGGGCCTGCCGTCGTCGCCAGCGTAGGTGAACTGGATCTCCGCTTGCGGCCAGGTGTACTCGCCCGCCTGCTGTGCAACAAAGCGATACGTCTTCTGGATGCCCGCGTAGGAGGTGCCGTCGATGGTCTCGGTGGTGTTGATGCCGCGCTCGTCGGGCATGGTGACCAGTGCGCCCGGCATCTGTAGCGCCGGGAAGACCGGTGCCGACAGGAAGAAATTCGGCGTCAGCAGCGTGACCCGTACCGCGATCTGCTGACCGGCGCGAATGGGCGACTGCGCATCGACGGTGACGCGCGCGAAGGGCCTGGCATCCGTGCTGGCCGGTGCGCTCGCTGGTGCGCTGGCCGGTGCGCCAACCGAAGCGCCGACCGAAGCGCCAACTGAAGGGCTGGTCGAAGCGCTGGCGCGGATAATACGATACGCCAGCAGTCCGGAGCTGCTGCGCCAACTCGCAGGCGCAACACCATGGGCAGCGCCCGGGATCGTTTGCACGGGTGGCGCGGGTGGCGCGGGTGGCGCGGCTGGCGCCCCTTCCTCCGGTTGCGCGGGCGCGGGCGCTTGCCGCTCCAGTGCAAAGCGCCGCTCCAGCAATGCCGTCGGCGAGGTCTGGATGGTCCGCATCCACACCTCGGCGCTCCGCACCAATCCCATCTGGGTCTGCTTGCCGTCTTCCGGTTGCGGTTTGTCCTTGTCGATCTCGATCTGGTCGGGCTTGAGGTCGGGCGGCTCCTCGTCCGCTGGCGGCGTATCAGGCGTATCGGGCCGGCGGAGCAGCGAGCGCGCCAGCCTGAGGTTCGCACTGGCCGCCGGCCACTGCGGCCGCAGCGCCAGCGCCTTGCCGAAATGCGTGATCGCGTCCTCGTACCGGCCCGCGCGAAACCACGCATCGCCCTGGTTGAATTCGCTCTCGGCCGTATCGAGGCGCGCAAAGCTGCGCGCCGCATCCTCGAAGTGGCCCGCACGATATTGCGCCAGGCCGCGCCACATCGGATCCTCGAACAGCGTGGCCGCGCGCGCGTAGTCCGCCTGCTCGTAGGCCCACCGCCCCTGCTGATCGCGCGTCAGCCACAGGTCGACAAAGCGCTGCCACAGCGCGACGGCCGTCGGCATGCCAGCCGGGGTATCAGCGGCAGCAGCGGCATCAGCGGCACGACCGGCGTCCGTATCGCCGGCGCTATCGGCAGCCCCGGCGACGGCCGGCGCCACTATCTGCGCGTGCACGCGCGCGCCCGGCGTCCACCCCATCGGCAACATCAGCGCAAGCAGCAAGCCCGCCATCCATCGCACCGTCCACCCCTTGCGAAACCAGAACATCGACACCAGCGCAATCGGTATCGTGAGCCACCATCCCATGTCGCGCCAGCTCGCGAGCGTGGCCGCGTGCTGGCGCTCCAGATGCGCCTGCACATGGTGCTGCACCCATGCCACATCGGCATCGCCGTCCGCGGTAAACGTCGCCACCGGGACGCCTTCGTCGCGCAACCGGCGCAAGCCGTCGAGGTGGTCGTCGCCAATCGCCAGAATCACCGGCAGACTGCGTCCACCGCGCGCCTGCGCACGAAATGCCGCGGCCGCGCCCGGCTCCACGCCATCGGTGAGGAAGACGATGGTGCCTGGCACCGGCTCCCGCGCCAATGCCGCATCGATCGTGCGCAACGCCAGCGCGCTGTCCTTGCCCGGCACCGGCATGATGCGCGTCTGCAAGGCGTCGATAAAGGTCTGCAACAGGCGTGTATCGTCGGTGAGCGGCAATACGAGATGCGTCGAGCCACCGTAGGCGTACAGCGCCGTACGCGCACCGTCGCGCCGCGCCAGCAGCGCGCGCGCCTTGAGCTTGGCGCGCTCCAGGCGGGTCGGCGAAATGTCGCTGGCATCCATCGACGGCGACAGGTCGAACGCCATCGCCAGCGGCGCGCGGTCTTCCACGAACGGCGGCTGCTCGCGCTCCCACGTCGGCCCCGCCAGCGCAAGCGCGGCCAGCACCAGCAAGGCCGCCATGCCATGGATCGGCCGCATGACCACGCGCCCGCGGCGCGCGCCCACCGTCAGCGCGGCAAGCAGATGCGGCGCGATGACGTCGCCCCAGCGCCGGCCGACGTCGTCGCGTCGCCGCACGGCCCATAACAGCAGCCACGCGACAACGATGACCAGCAGCCATGCCGGCCGCAGGAAGTGAAAGTCCGCGAGCGCGTTCATGCCGCCGTCTCCTGCCCGCGCCGCGCCGTCGCCCGCCGCCAGCGCGTCACCATCGCCATCGTCGTCTGATAGGCGAGCACGATGAGCACGGCCGCCCCCAGTGGCCACATGAACAGTTCACGACGCGGGCGCCATGCCGCGCTGGTCTCGTCGTGAGGCAGTACCCGATCGATGGTGGCGTAGATCTGCGCCAGTTCGTCCTGGTTCGCGCCGTAGAAATAGCGGCCACCGGTGTCCGCGGCGATGCTGCGCAGCGTTTCCAGATCCACCTTGTTCTCGCCCGTCGCGGCAGGGTCGCCGATGCCGACCGTATGCACGGTAAAGCCGCGTTGCCGCGCGATATCGGCGGCGCGCCTGGGTGGCATACGGCTCGCGGTATCGTTACCGTCGGTCAGCACGATCATCACCTTGTCCCGCGCATGGCTCTCGTCGAACAGCTTGATGCCGAGGCCGAGCGCATCGCCCAGCGCGGTGCTGGGCCCCGCCATGCCGGGCAGCATGGTGGCGAGCATGGTCTGCACGAGGGCGTGATCGAGCGTAAATGGCACCAGCGGGTAGGCCGCGTCGCCAAACACGATCAGCCCGATGCGATCACCGGCGCGCTGCGCGACAAACGCGCTCACTACCTGCCGGACCGCCTGCACGCGCGCCACCGGCAGACCCGATGGGCCGTTGAAATCGCGCGTATCCATCGACTGCGACAGATCGAGCGCGAGCAGCAGATCGCGCGCCGGTTGCACGCGCGTCACCGGCGGTTCCACGTACTGTGGGCGTGCCAGCGCCGTCACCACCAGCAGCCAGGCGAGCGGCGCCAGCACCCGCCGCGCCCAGTTGGCACGCGGCACCGCCGCCCCGCGCGCGGGCCGCAAGCCGGCCGCGCTGGCCACTTCGCCAAAGAACGGCAGTCGCACCGACGGACGTTCCTCGCGATAGGGCGGCAGCAGCCACCAGAGCAACACCGGCACCGGCAGCAGGACCAGGAGCCACGGATACTCAAACGCGTACACGATGATCACGAATCCATTGACGGCACGCCTCGGCCACGGCGTGCGCCATGTCGCCCTTGTCGCCCTTGTCGCCCTTGTCGCCCTTGTCGCCCTTGTCGCCCTTGTCGCCCTTGCCCGCGCTGGTTGCCTGGGCTGGCCAGCTCGACAGCCCGGCGCGATACTCGGCATCGTCGACCAGCGCCGTCAACCGCGCCACATCCGCGCGCGGCGCCCCATGAGCAACGAGAAAGCTCGCCCATGCCGTGCCACTGAGGCCGGCTACGGCGGTCCGCGGCCACGCCGCGAGCGCCACGCGCTTGAGCAAAGCGGCCATACCCGCCAATGCCTCGGCACGCCGCGCGTCGTCGGCCAGCTGTTGCCGCAGGTCTGCCAGTTCCGCGAGCGCCTCGCGCCGGTAGCGATTGGCACACCAGCGGCGCCACCAGCGCCATGCAAGTACCAGCCCCACCACCGCCAGCACACCAGCCAGGATCGGCCAGCCGATCGTCTGCGGCGCCCACGATGGTGGCGGCACCATCACCACGTCGACCAGCTGTTCCGGTGCGACGCTGAGGCGGACATTGCCATCGACAGGGCCATGGCCGTTGCCACCAAGGTTGCCGGCAACATCCGCATCCCCGCTACCCGCTCCGCGCGCGCTCATCGCCCACCTCGCAGTGGTTGCCCGAGCAGCCTGCGCAACTGCAACGGCACGTCCTCCGCCGCCGACAATGGCAGCAGCGGCACGCCGATACCGCGATGCCACGCCAGCAGCTCCCGGCTGCGCGCATCGACAAACCCGGCGATGGCGCGCCGTATCGCCTCGCGTCCCAGCCCGAGTTCCACCTGCAACACACCATCGCTAACGACCAGCTGGCCCGAGCCCGGCAGGCGGTCGAGAAAGGGGTCATGCACCAGCATCGTCAGCACATCGTTGCGCGCCCGCATGCCGAGCATCAGTTCGCGGGTGCGGGCATCGTACCCATCGAAGTCGCTGACCACCACCACGAGGAAGTCATGCGTCGCCAGCCGCTGCGCCCGTTCCAGCGCGCGATTGAGTTGCGCGCCGCCCTCGCCTGCCGGCGCATCCGCGTGCAACGCGGCATTCATGCGCGCCACCTCGCCCAGCAGATGCTGCACCGCCGGCCGGCTGCGGCGTGGGGCCTGCTCCCAGAACATCTCGTCGCCAAACACCATGCCACCGACGCGATCGCCCTCGGACAACGCCCGCCACGCCACCAGCGCCGCCGCCTGCGCGGCGCACACCGACTTCATCGCACGGCGACTGCCAAAGAACATATTGATGCGCTGGTCGACCAGTACCAGCACGGGCCGATCCTTCTCCTCGGCATAGACCCGCACGAATGGCTTGCCGGTACGCGCCGTCACGCGCCAGTCCATACTGCGAATATCGTCGCCAGACAGATAGGGCCTGACCTCCTCGAAGCTCAGACCCCGCCCGCGCACATGCGAGGCATGCCGTCCCGCCAGCACGCTTTGCACGGGCTGGCGCGGCAGAAAATGAAAACCGCAGGCCGCGCGCTCCAGTGCCGCGAGTTCGGCGGCATCGACACTGACCCCTTGCATGGCCGGCCGTCTCAGCCCACCGCCACGCGTTGTACCAGGCGGTCGATCACCGTATCGGCGCGAACGCCGCCCGCATGCGCCTCGTACGACAGCATCAGGCGGTGCCGGAACACCTCGTGCACCACCGCCTGCACGTCATCGGGCGTCACATAGTCACGCCCCTGCAGCCACGCATACGCGCGCGACACCCGGTCCAGCCCGATCGATCCGCGCGGACTCACGCCGACCTGAATCCATTTGCCCAACGCCTCGTCGAACGCCTCGGGCGCACGCGTGGCCTGCACCAGCGCCACGATATACCGCGCCACGGCATCGCTCACATGCACGCCATGCACTTCCCGGCGTGCGGCAAAGATGGCCTCGGGCGCCAGCCGGGCCGAGGCAGGCGCATCCGCCGCGCCGACGGCTGCCGCCTCCTCGTCGCGTGCCATGCGCACGATCTCCGCCTCCGCGCCGGCATCGGGGTAACCCACGCTGACGTGCATCAGAAAGCGGTCCATCTGCGCCTCCGGCAGCGGATACGTGCCCTCCTGCTCGATCGGATTCTGCGTCGCCATGACCAGGAACAGCGGCTCCAGCCGGTGCGTGGCCTTGCCGACCGTCACCTGCCGCTCTTCCATCGCCTCCAGCAGGGCCGCCTGCACCTTGGCCGGCGAACGGTTGACCTCGTCGGCCAGCACGAGGTTGGCAAAGATCGGCCCGGGCTGAAAGCGGAACTGGCCCTGCCCTTCTTCACTGACATAGATCTCGGAGCCAGTGATATCGGCGGGCAACAGATCCGGCGTGAACTGGATACGCGACAGACCCGCATCGAGATACCGCGCCAGGCTCTTGATCGCACGGGTCTTGGCCAGTCCGGGCAAACCCTCCACCAGCAGGTGGCCATCGGCCAGGAGCCCCAGCAGCAGGCAATCGATCATATGCTGCTGCCCGATGATCGAGGTGCCCATGTGCTGGCGCAGTTGCAGTACCGCGTCGCGCGCGCTCATGGCCGCTCTCCATGCGTACGGCCCGCTGCGCCACCGCGTGGGCGCCCCCCGCCGACGAACCAGCCATAGTAGGGGTTGCCGCCATCGATCCGCAGCACGCTGTCCAGATGGCGGGCCCACGTCGCGCGGTCGCCGCGGTACGCCGCCAGGCCCGCCAGATAGAACCGGTGCAACACCGCCCGCTCCGCCGCGATCGCCGCTTGCGTCGACGCATCGGCATGCACCAGCGGTGGTTCCGTTTGCAGCGCCAGTAGGGTCTCCAGCGTGCGGGCGAATCCGCCGCGGCGCACCCACGATGCATACTCGATGCGCGGCCGGTCGTCGGTCACGGCCGGGGCGTCGCCCGCATAGCGCAGCAGACCCGCGCGGTCGGTAACCCAGGTGGCGAGCAAAGCGGCCGGGCTGCGCACGCCCACTTCGCCGAGCGCGTCTGCCACTGCCGGCTCGGCCATGCGCGCCGCGATGCGGCCGGCGTCGAGCTCCAGCGGCGACGGCGATCCCACCAGCAGCATCTCGTGCAGTTCCGTGGACCAGAGCGACGCATACGGATAGACCTCGAGAAAGCTGCGCACGAGTGCGCGCGTGTCGGCGTCGTTCTGCGTCGGCAACGGCAACCATTGCGCCACGATGCCGTCCCGCGCCAGACGCGCCGCCGCGATCCGATAGAAATCCGTACTGTAGAGATTGACCACGCCCGCGGCCGAGGGCGGTGGCGGTTCCAGCGTGATCAGGTCGTAGCGCTCGGCGCTGCGCAGCAGTTCGCGACGTCCGTCGCGCACGCGAATCTCCACGCGACGGTCATCCACCACGCCGAAGTTGCCCGTGAACATCGGCGCGGCCCGCGTCACCGCGGGCAGCAATTCCGCCACCACGCGACGGTCGAGCCCCGGATAAGCCAAGGTAGCGCCAGCCGTAATCCCGGTACCGAGGCCGATCACCAGGACGCTGTGCGGCGTGCCCCGATGCACCAGCAACGGCAACAACGCCTGCAGTCGCATATAGCGCAGCGAAGTCATCGCATCGCCCGAATTGCTCACTCCCTGGATATAGAGCCGGCGGAAGCGCTGGTCCCGGGCACCCTGCTGCCGCGCCCCTTGCTCCATCACCGCGACGGTGCCACCACGGCCCTCGTCGTAGAACACGAGCCGCCCGCCACGGGCTTGCGCCAGCGCGGTCGCCAGCCGGTCGGCCGGAACCCATGCCACCGTGACCAGCGTCGCCACCGTGGCGATCGCGACCGCCCAGCGCGTCCGCGTGCGCACACCCTGCCCCAGCGTGAGCGCGGTCAGTGCCACCACGCATGCCGCCAGCGCCAGTGCGCCCAACGCGTGCACAACGCCGAGCCAGGGCACGAGCACAAAGCCCGCCAGCATGCTGCCGGCAATACCGCCGACGGTATTGAGCGCGATGACCCGCCCGACCCCGGTCGCGACCCGTGGACCCGCCACCGCCAGACGCAGCACAAACGGAAAGGCCGCGCCAAGCAGCAGGGTGGGCACAAACACCACGCACAACGCAGCGATGGCAAAGCGTGTGCTCATCGACGCCATGGTGCTATCGGTCAGCGCGAGCACCGTGCCGGCGGCCACACCCTGCGCACGCAGCAGCCACGGTCCGAGCCATGCCAGTTCGACCAGCGCGGTGAGCCCTGCCAGCGCGATCAGCAGCGCAAACGCACCCGACGGATCGCGCGCGCGATCGGCATGTCGCGCGGCGATCGCGCTACCGAGTGCCAACCCCGTCAGATACGTGGCCAGCACGATCGCAAATGCAAAGGCTCGCGTGCTGATGAACGGCGCGATCGCCTGCGACCAGACCACTTCGTAGCCCAGCGCAATGCCGCCTGCCACCGCATACAGCCCGAGCGCGCGCCACCGTTGCGGTCCATCGCGCGCGTCTTGCTCGCGCGCCGGCAACGCACCGACATCCCCCCTCGCTGGCGTAGCGGCATCGTCCGCGGCGGCCATCGGCGCCGCGCGACGATCGAGCACAAAGGCCACCACCGCGGCACAACCGTTCAGTCCTGCTGCCACCCATGCGCTTGCCTGGATGCCGAACGACGGTATCAGCACAAAGCTGACCAGCAGCGTGCCGGCGATCGCGCCGGCCGTATTGGCCGCGTAGAGTTGCCCGCCGCCGCGACCGACGGGGTCGCCATGGCGGGCCGCGATGCGCATCAAAACCGGCAACGTACCGCCCATCGCCACCGCCGGCACACCCACCAGCACAAACGGCACCCCCCACGCCAGCACGCCGACGCGGTCCTCAAGCCAGGCGAACGGCGCCGCCGCGTGCGGCAACAGCAGTGTCGATATCACCGCCAGCGCGGCAATCGCGACTTCCAGCCCGGCATAGCAACGCAGGGGCCGCGCCTGGGCGTCGGCCCATCGGCCGCCCCACCATCCGCCCAGTGCAAGGCCGCCAAAGAACGCACTCACCGCCGTGGTCACGGCATGCACTTCCACGCCGACGACGAGGCTCAGTTGTTTGATCCACAGCATCTGATACACGAGCCCGGCCATGCCTGAGACAAACAGCAGCGCGGCGGCGTGCGCCGGCAGCGCACCGTGGGTGGCCATCCGACGCAGCGACGCGGCACGCGCGCGCGCCGCCGGGCCGGCTTGCGTGCGCAACCCATCCGCCCGCACCAGTCCCACGCGCCGCTTTCCGACCGGCTTCATGGCGTGGCGGCGGGCGGATAGATCGCGGCCCAGTCCTGCTTCATGCTGATCACGGTCCAGCCACGCGAGGTGGCCGCATCGAGTGCCTGGTCGAGCTTGCCGATCTTCGATTGCCGGTCATAGGCAAACTCGCGTTCGGCATCGTCGTGATGCACCAGCAGTGCCAGGTGCGGCCCGTCGCCGGTGGCCGTGTATTCCAGCATCTGCAGATCGCCATCGGAGTTGCCGACGGCAAGGATCGGCCGCTGTCCGATATGACGATAGATGCCGACCGGCTTGACCGGCCCGTCGTTGATCGTGTCGAGCTTAGGTTCGCGCACGAGTACGCCCTTGCCGTCGCGCATCTCGTAACGCACCACCTGGCTCGAGCCGATCACCTGCTCGGGTGGCACGCCATAGGCCTGTTCGCTCCACGGCCGCATGAAATCGATGGTGCCACCGGACACGATATAGGTCTTGAAGCCATGCGCCCGCAGATACGCCAGCAACTCGACCTGCGGCTGATAGACCAGCTCCGTGTAGGGACGGTTGAGTTTTGGATGCCGCGCGCGGCCGAGCCATGCACGGATCATGGCATCGTATTCGTCGACCGTCATGCCGCTGTTGGCGGTGGCGATCAGCGCCAACAGGTCGCGCTGATGGGCCATGGCCCCGGCCAGGTCATTCGCCATCAATGCCTTGAAAGCTGGATTGCCACGCCATTCGGGATGTTGCGGCGCGACGGCCCGGACGCGATCGATCAGATAGAAGTACTGGAAATAGACCGGCTGCTCGCTCCACAGCGTGCCGTCATTGTCAAAGACCGCCACCCGCGCGGCGGGCGGTACATAGCGAGGCGAGCCTGGGCGCGTCACGTCCGCGACAAACGCCTCGATCGCGCGCCGGGCGGCGGTATCGCGCCATGATGGCAGCGCCGGGGTGGCGGCCGGCGTCCTGGCGGTCGGCGCGCCGGCCGCCGGCGGCATGGCAGTCGCATGCTCGCGCTCGGGCTGCGCACAGCCGGCCACGCCGGCGAGCGTGGCGGCCAATGCCATGGCGCCCGCCAGGGCCCATGCACGCGCACGCGGCAGCGGATTTGAAAAGAATGCAGTCATGGTGAAAACGTCGATGGCGCTTGCATGGCGGACCATCATTGCAGATCACCTGAGGCAACGGAATTTACTCTTTTCGCTCCAGTGCCTTAAATGGATTGGGATACCCCGTCAGATAGGAGCTTCTATGAAATCCCTGCACCTGATAGGCGCGCCGACAGATGTTGGCGCCAGCATTCGCGGCACGTCGATGGGCCCGGAGGCGTTACGCGTGGCGGATATCGTCGGCACGCTCGCGCGCGACGGCCTGCAGGTTACCGATCTGGGCAATCTGGCCGGCCCGGCCAATCCGGGCCAGGGCCCCATCGACGGCCTGCGCCATCTGGAGGAAGTGGTGGCCTGGAACACCAGCGTCTTCCAGGCTGCCTATGAAATTCTTGCCAATGGCCGCATGCCGGTGCTGATGGGCGGCGACCATTGCCTTGCCATCGGCTCGATCAGCGCCGCCGCACGCCATTGTCGCGAGACCGGCAAGCAGCTCATGGTGCTATGGCTCGACGCCCACGCCGATGCCAACACGGGCAGCACCAGTCCCACCGGCAATATCCACGGCATGCCGGTCGCATGCCTGTGCGGCGATGGCCCGGAGCCACTCACCACGCTGTCCGGCGCCCGCCCCGCCATGGCCGCGCACGACATCCGGCAAATCGGCATTCGTAGCGTGGATCCCGAGGAAAAGCAGCGCCTGCGCGAGCTCGGCCTGCCCGTGTTCGACATGCGCTATATCGACGAGAATGGCATGCGCGAAACCATGCGCCAGGCGCTCGCCGGACTCGATGGCAACACCCATCTGCACGTGAGCTTCGACGTCGACTTCCTCGATTGCCAGATCGCGCCCGGCGTCGGCACTCCGGTGCGTGGCGGCCCGACCTACCGCGAGACCCACCTCGCGCTGGAAATGATCGCGGACACGGGTGCGCTGGGCTCGCTCGATGTGCTGGAGCTGAACCCGGCGCGAGATATCCGCAACCAGACCGCGGAGCTCGTGGTGGAACTGCTGGAGAGCCTGTTCGGCAAGTCGACGTTGTTGCGTTGAACAGATCCGGGCGCGCGCTCGCGGCGGCCGGTGTCACGATCAAACGGAGACTCGCATGGACAGCATCATTGTGGTCGGCGGCGGATTTGGCGGCCTGTGGAGCGCGATCGGTGCCGCCCGCAAGCTTCGTGAAGCCGGCATCGGGCAAGACCGCGCAGAAGTATTGCTGATCGACCCCGAACCCCATCATCGCGTGCGCGTCCGCAACTATGAAGCGGACCTGGCCAGCACGCTGGTGCCCTATGCCGAAGTCCTGGCACCGATCGGCGTCAGGCATGTGAAGGGCGAAGTCGTGGCGATCGACGTGGCGGCGCAGACGGTCGCGGTGCGGCAGGACCAACGGACTGCCACGCTACCGTATGCCCGGCTTATCGTCGCCACCGGCAGCCAGCTGACACGTCCGCCCATCCCGGGCCTCGCGGCGCACGCCTTCGATATCGATACCTACGAAGGCGCCCGTCGGCTGCAGGCGCATATCCAGGGATTGGCGGCAATGCCCCCGGCGCCAGAACGTTTTACCGCCGTGGTGCTAGGTGCTGGACTAACGGGTATCGAGCTCGCACTCGAACTGCCGGAGCGCCTGCGCGAGGCGGCAAGCCGGGCGCAGGGTGCGGCCGGCGCCCTGACCTGCCGGACCATCCTCGCGGACCGCAATGCATGTATCGGCGCCGCAATGGGCGGCGCCATCCCCGTGATCGCACGGGCCTGCCACGAGCTCGGCGTCGAGACCCTGCCGAATGTCGCGCTCGCCGCCATCGACGCCACCGGCGTGACATGGGCCGATGGCTCACGCCTGCCGGCGGCGACGGTGGTATGGTGCGGCGGCATGCGCGCGCATCCGCTCAACGCTTCGCTGCCGGTGACACTCGACCCGCTCGGACGGCTGCCTGTCGACAGTTTCATGCGTGTCAATGGCCTGCCGAATGTGTTCGCGGCGGGCGATGCGGCCCACGCACTGATCGATGGCAGCCATGCGTCGGTCATGTCCTGCCAGCACGCCCGCCCGATGGGCCGCTTTGCCGGCCACAACGCGGCAGCCGCGCTGCTCGGCTCGCCAATGCTCGCCTTGCGGATCGACTGGTACACGACGATTCTCGATCTCGGCCCCTGGGGCGCCGTGTACACGGAGGGATGGGACCGCCACCTCGTCGCGCAAGGCGAGGTCGCCAAGCAAACCAAGCGCACCATCAACCACGAGCGCATCTACCCGCCCAGGTCCGCCAACGCCGACGACATCCTGCAGGCCGGCGCACCCGTGGTGCAGCGACCGCCGGCGTATGGGGCGAGCGACTGACGGCGAGTGTGCATCGCGGTGATGGAAAACAAGGGGACACGAAACAAGCCGACCGGAACCCTGAAAAGGTCTACGCCGATCCGCGGGGTGGTTGGGTGGCGCAGAGCGACCCGTTGCGGTCGTTGGAACTCTCAAAAGCGGACGTTCCACCGATCGTGAGAAACTCGATTCGGCACATCTCGTCGCCCTCTTCCGTTACCGGTTCCGTGTCGCAGCCGGCTGACACCCCGCTTACCATTTAACAGAGCTGCTAATCAATCTGTTAGATTTCCAGCATTCCGATACGCGAGTTCGCATGCCGGGATGGCGTGCGTTACGTCGCTTGGCCGTTACCATGCCCTAAACGGTCGAGTCGCGGCTATATGCCGTCATGGTTGAAGCGCAGAGCGGCGATGATCTAATCGAGTTTTCTCACACCACATGCTGCTCCGGATGAAGAAACCAATCGCTCTCCTTGGTGCCATGATGACGCTGTCAAGCGCTTACGCCTATGCGGGTGGCCCCGAGCCGGATGCCATGCAGAGTTGCGGCGCGGCGGCGAGAGTTGGCAGCCTGAATGGCATCGTGCGCAAGGAATTCATGGCTCGGTGCATGGATGCGGCGTATGGCAAGGGCGAAGAGACTGCCGCCGCTCAGCCGGAGTCACTAAGAGGAGACGAGCCCTTCACCGGTTCGTGGTTCATTGATCTGCGTAAGCCACAGGAACAGAAGGACGGTTTGGATTGCGGCAGCGCCTCCTTTGATCTCGTGCAACGTGGCAACCAGATCATTGGCAGCCACGATTTCTCGGCCGTGTATTGTGGCCGATTAAATGAAGGTGGTTGGGGCACCGTCCATGGCGTAGTCAACAAGGGTGTTGCGGTGCTGGTGGTTGTCAGTGGTCGGAACGGCGGTGCCAATGTTGGTACCGCCACAGTTGGTAGTGGCAAGCTACGTTGGCGCTCGGTCGCCCAGATCCGAGGTGGAGATCAGGAAGGGGATTCGCCATTGATTTTGTTCAAAGGTGATCTGCGGCGCGATAAGCGGTAATAGCAGGGACGCACCATACCTTCGTGACAAGGCCCCTAGCCTTTCCAAAGCCCTATTGCGCTACGAGGCAAGCACAAATCCGTTTTCTCCGAATTGACGTAGAAGAGGTCGTGAGGCAAGCCGGTTGCCATGTTGGCCATGCGGATATCAGGCCATTAGGACGCCGCCTTAGCCCTCACGGGTTTTGCCGGCCATGAAGTCATTGAGATGGTGAATTGGTGGCTCCGGATCACCGGAAAAAAAGGCGATGACGTCCCCAACTGGCGCTGAAGCAGGTCGTGGATCCCTTGAGCTTGGGGGGAATAAAAACAATCGTCCAGCACAGGATTTCCAACGGCTTGATGCAGGTTGTCATCATTGCTCGTGCCCAGCATCACGCTGCTACCAGGCCGCCGCTACGCCACACTGATCGTTAAGCCCTCTGGCAAGCGAGCGTTACGGTAAGGCGCGGGCGCTGACACGAGGAGATCCACCCCGCGATGGCCACGACTTCTCCCCTGAAGATCCAGGCCCTTCTCCGCCAATCGGCGCTTGACCACAAAAAAAGAGCGGGCCCAAGGCCCGCTCTTCCTTCGGCTCGCCGGCTTGCGCTCAGGACGCCGGAACCGTGGCCGGCGCCGGGGCGACCGGCGTACCAGGCGTACCCGCCTTGCCTGACGACACCTGCGTGGTCTCGTTCCACCCGCCACCGAGGGCCTTGTACAGGTTGACCTCGCTGGTCAGCTGGTTCAGGCGACTGGTGATCAGCTGCTGCTGCGCCGTGTACAACTGGCGCTGCGCGTCGAGCACTGTCAGGTAGCTGTCGACGCCCGTGCGGTAACGGCTGTCCGCCAGCTTGTAATAGTCCTGGCTCGCGGCCACCAGTCGGGTCTGCGCCTGCAGCTGGTCCGTGAACGTGCCGCGCGCGGCAAGACCGTCGGACACTTCGCGGAAGGCGGTCTGGATCGACCGCTCGTACTGCGCCACATTGATGTCCTTCTGGATCTTGGCAAAGTCCAGGCTCGCACGCAGGCTGCCCGCCGTGAAGATCGGCAGGTTGATCTGCGGCTGGAACAGCCACGTCCCCGTACCCGCATCGAACAACCCCGAGAGCTGGCGGCTGGCGGTGCCGGCCGCGGCGGTCAGGCTGATGCTCGGGAAGAACGCGGCACGGGCCGCACCGATATTGGCGTTGGCCGCCCGCAGCGCGTGTTCGGCGGCCAGGATATCGGGCCGGTTCTGCAGCAGGTCGGACGGCAGCCCGACCGGCACCTCGGCCACCAGCCTGTCGTCGAGCGGCAACGCCTCCGGCAGGTCCGCCGGCACGCCGGCGCCGAGCAGCAGCGTCAGCGCATTGACGTCCTGCGCCACGAGCCGCGTGAACTGCGCCAGCAGCGCGCGCTGGTTCTCCACGCTGGTTTCCGACTGGCGCAGGTCCAGGCGCGACGCCACACCTTCCTGGTAGCTGCGGCGCGTCAGGTTGAAGCTGCGCTCGTAGTTCTCCAGCGTCTGGCGCGAGAGCTCCAGCTGCGCCTGGTCCGCGCGCAGCGTCAGATAGGCATTGGCGACATTGGCAACCAGTGCGATATGCGTGCTGCGGCGCGCTTCCTCGCTCTGGAAGTACGTCTCCAGCGCCGACTCGCTCAGGCTGCGCAGGCGGCCGAACAGGTCGATCTCCCATGCCGTGGTGCCCAGCGACACGCCGTACTGGCGGCTGATGACGCGCTGCCCGGTGGTGCTGAGATCGGCCGGCACACGCTGGCGCGTGCCCTGGCCGGTGACATCGACTTCCGGGAACAGGTCCGCGCGCTGGATACGGTACTGCGCGCGGAACGACTCCATGTTCAGCACGGCAATGCGCAGGTCGCGGTTGTTCTGCAGCGCGATTTCGATCAGCCGGCGCAGGCGCGGATCGGCAAAGTAATCCTGCCAGCCGAGCTCGGCGGCTGACGGCCCCGGCCCGTTGGCGACATCCGCCGCCGGGTAGGCGTCGCCCTGCGGATAGGCGCCATCCACCGGCGCGGCCGGTCGCTCGAAGGTCGGGATCAGGCTGCAACCGGCCAGCAAGGCACCGGCCGCAAGGCTAACGATGGTTTTTCTCATGAGAGGGCTCCCTTCTCGAGGGAGGTGTCATCCTTGGGCTTCCTGCCCTTGAACAGCGAGGTGACCGCGACGAAGAACAGCGGCACCCAGAAGATCGCCAGTACGGTCGCGGTGACCATGCCACCAATCACGCCGGTACCGATGGCGTGCTGGCTGCCGGAACCCGCACCGGTCGATACGGCCAGCGGGAACACACCGAGCATGAACGCCAGCGAGGTCATGATGATCGGCCGCAGACGCATGCGGCAGGCCTCGATCGCGGCCTCCACCACGCCCTTGCCCTGCTCGTGCAGTTCCTTGGCGAATTCCACGATCAGGATCGCGTTCTTCGCCGATAGCCCCACCGTGGTGAGCAGACCCACCTGGAAGAACACATCGTTCGACAGTCCGCGCAGCAGCGTGGCAATCAGCGCGCCCACCACACCGAGCGGCACCACCAGCATCACCGAGAACGGAATCGACCAGCTTTCGTACAGCGCGGCCAGGCACAGGAACACCACCAGCAGCGAGAGCGCATACAGCGCGGGCGCCTGCGAGCCGGACAACCGTTCCTCGTACGAGAGACCCGTCCACGAATAGCCGATACCCGGCGGCATCTGCTTCATGATCTCGGCCACCGCTTCCATTGCCTCGCCGGTACTGCGGCCCGCGGCCGGTTCACCCAGCACTTCCACCGCCGGCACGCCGTTATAGCGCTGCAGCTTGGGCGAACCATAGCCCCAGTGGCCGGTCGCAAACGCCGAGAACGGCACCATGTCGCCATTCCCATTGCGGATGAACCACTTGGTCAGATCCTCGGGCGACATGCGCGCATTCGGACGACCCTGCAGATACACCCGCTTCACGCGGCCCCGGTCGATAAAGTCGTTCACATAGCTGGAGCCCCATGCGATCGACACCGTGCTGTTGATATCCGACAGCGAAATGCCGAGCGCGCGGGCCTTTTCGTCGTCGATATCGAGCAGGTACTGCGGCTCGTCGTTGAGGCCGTTGGGCCGCACGCGCTGCAGCGCCGGATTCTGCGCCGCCAGCTGCAGGAACTTGTTGCGCGCAGCCATGAGCGCGTCGTGGCCCACGCCGGCCTGATCCTGGATATAGAAGTCGAAGCCGGTCGCGTTGCCAAGCTCCTGCACCGCAGGCGGCGCAAAGGCGAACGCGAGCGAATCGCGGAACGTGCTGAACTTGGCCTGGGCGCGCTTGGTGAGGTCGAACACGCTGGTGGCGTCGCCCTCGCGCTCCTTGAACGGCTTGAGCAGAATGAACGCAAGACCCGAGCTCTGGCCGCGGCCGGCAAAGTTGAAGCCGTTCACGGTGAACAGCGACTCCACCACCTTGCCCTCGTCATTCAGCAGGTACTCGCGCATCTGGTCCAGCACCTTCTGCGTCCGTTCGGCGGTCGAGCCCGGCGGCGTCTGCACCTGCGCGTAGAGCACGCCCTGGTCTTCCTCCGGCAGGAACGAGGTCGGGATCTTGGTAAACAGGAAGGCCATGACCGCGACGATGGCGATATACGCGATCAGGAACGGCGCCCGCCGCTTGAGGATGCCCGACACGCCGCGCTCATACTTCTGCGTGGACGCGATAAAGCCACGGTTGAACCAGCCGAAGAAGCCCTTCTTGTGCTCGCCGTGGTCGCCCTTCTCGATCGGCTTGAGCATGGTCGCGCACAGCGCGGGCGTCAGGATCAGCGCCACCAGCACCGACAGCACCATCGAGGCCACGATCGTGATCGAGAACTGCCGGTAGATCACGCCGGTGGACCCGCCAAAGAACGCCATCGGCAGGAACACCGCGGACAGCACCAGCGCAATCCCCACCAGCGCGCCCTGGATCTGCCCCATCGATTTTCGGGCGGCCTCCTTCGGCGGTAGCCCATCCTCGGCCATCACCCGCTCGACGTTCTCCACCACCACGATCGCATCGTCCACCAGCAGGCCGATGGCGAGCACCATCCCGAACATGGTCAGGGTGTTGATCGAGTAGCCGAACGCGGCCAGCACGCCGAAGGTACCCAGCAGCACCACCGGCACCGCGATCGTCGGGATCAGCGTGGCGCGGAAGTTCTGCAGGAACAGGTACATCACCAGGAACACCAGCACGATGGCTTCCAGCAGGGTCTTCACCACCTCGTGGATCGAGTCCGCGATCACCGGCGTGGTGTCGTACGGGAACACGATCTTCATGCCCGGCGGAAAGAACGGCTCGAGCTGCCCCAACGTCTGGCGAATCGCCTTGACCGTATTCAGCGCGTTGGCGCCGGTGGCCAGACGGATGGCGATACCGGAAGCCGGCGCGCCGTTGTACTGCGCATTGATGGTGTAGTCCTGGCCGCCCAGACCCACCTCGGCCACGTCGCGCAGGCGCACCTGCGAGCCGTCGGGATTGACCTTGAGCAGGATGTCGCCGAACTGCTCGGCGGTCTGCAGCCGGGTCTTGCCGATGATGGTCGCGTTGAGCTGCTGGCCCCGCACCGCCGGCAGGCCGCCGATCTGGCCGGACGCCACCTGCACGTTCTGCGCGCGCACGGCGTTGCTCACATCGAGCGGCGTCAGCTGATAGCTGTTGAGGCGCGCCGGATCGAGCCACACGCGCATGGCGTACTGCGAGCCGAACACCTGGAAGTCGCCCACGCCCGAGGTCCGCGACAGCGGGTCCTGGAGGTTCGACACGATGTAGTTCGACAGGTCTTCCCGGGTAATGCTCTTGTCCGTGGAGACCAGGCCCACGATCAGCAGGAAGTTACGCACCGACTTGGTCACGCGGATACCCTGCTGCTGGACTTCCTGCGGCAGCAGCGGCGTGGCGAGCTGCAGCTTGTTCTGCACCTGCACCTGCGCGATGTCGGGGTTGGTCCCCTGCTCGAACGTGACGGTGATGGTCATGCTGCCGTCGGAGTTCGATTCCGAGAAGATGTAGCGCAGGCCGTCCAGGCCGTTCAGCTGCTGCTCGATCACCTGCACCACCGTATCCTGCACGGTCTGCGCCGAGGCACCGGGGTAGGTCACGGAGATCGCGATCGTGGGCGGCGCGATCGCGGGGTACTGGTTCACCGGCAGCGAGCGGATGGCGAGCACCCCGGCCAGCATGATGACGAGCGCGATCACCCACGCGAAGATCGGGCGCTCGATAAAGAAATTAGACATGGCGAATCCTTATGCTTGCCGTCCCGCTCAGGACTTGGCCGCCGGCGCGGAAGCCGCCGCCGGCGCGGAGGCACCCCCCGGCGCGGCGGGCGCGGTGTCGGCCACCGCCTTGACCTTGACGCCCGGGCGCACGAACTGCAGGCCCTCGACGATCACGCGGTCACCCGCCTTGAGGCCATCGGTGACCAGCCAGCGGTCGCCGATGGTGCGGTCGGTCTTCAGCTGGCGCAGTTCGACTTCATCCTTGGCATTGACCACCAGGGCGGTCGCATTGCCCTTGAGGTCGCGCGTCACCCCACGCTGCGGCGCCAGAATCGCGTCGTTGCGCACGCCTTCCTGCAGGCGTGCATGCACGAACATGCCCGGCAACAGGTCATGGCGCGGGTTCGGAAACACCGCGCGCAGCGTCACCGAGCCGGTGCCCTGGTCCACCGACACCTCGGAGAATTCCAGACGGCCGGTCTGCGGGTAGACCGTACCGTCCTCGAGCACCAGGCTCGCCTTGGCGGCGTTGGCACCGGCCGACTCGAGCTGGCCATTCTGCAGTTCGCGGCGCAGGCGCAGCAGCGAGGTCGACGGCTGCGTCACGTCCACGTAGATCGGGTCCAGCTGCTGCACGGTGGCCAGCGCGTTGCTCTGACCATTGGTCACCAGCGCGCCTTCGGTCACCAGCGAGCGCCCGATGCGGCCTGAAATCGGCGACAGCACCTTGGTATAGCGCAGGTTGATCCGCGCCTGGTCCACCGCCGCCTCGGCCTGCTGGTACGCCGCCTTGGCTTCGTCATATTGCTGCTTGCTCACCGCTTCGTCGCCCACCAGGCGGCCATAGCGCTCCGCCAGCAGGCGCGACGAGGCCAGCGTGGCGGCGGCGTTCTTGTAGGTGGCCTCATACGTCGAAGGGTCGATCTGGTACAGCTGCTGCCCCTGCTTGACGTCGCTGCCCTCGGTGAACAGGCGCTTGAGGATGATGCCGTTCACCTGCGGCCGCACCTCGGCGATGCGATACGGATTGGTACGGCCTGGCAGAAGGGTTTCGAGCGTGACCGACTCCGGCTGGAGCGTCACGACCTTTACCTCGGGCGTCTGGGGGGCGGGCGGCTTCTTTTCACCGCCACAGGCGGCAAGCATCACGACGGCAATGCCCAGCATGCCCGGAATCAAAGCACGCGTGGCGCGCATTGGTTGCATAGCGATTTCCTCGAGGATGAAACAGGATCAATCAGGATGATCGGGTGAATCAGACAGGGAGCCTGGCGCGAGTGCCAGGCGGGTGGCCAGCCTGCCGGGTCCGCAGGCGCGGGAGGGCGGCAGGATTGGCCATCGCTTGATGAACAGCCGGTCAGGGGCATGGCAGCAGCACGCAAGCAACTGCCATGCCCATGACCGGTCGATTACCGTTGGGATCGTTGGAATATCAGCAGTGCCTGGCCATTACCCCTGCTTTCGCCAGTGCACTGGCCTGGACTTCTCCCCGCGGGCGGCGCCCGTCTTTATCCGAAAAATTGGCTTGGATCATGGCTTGTTCGTATTACCGTTCCATGCGCGAGGCCGTGCACCGATCTGGTGTGGGCATCGTCTCGCAGACCGCGCCGGGCACGCGGCCATGGCCGGCCGCCGGTTGCCGGCGGCAGACGCCAACGGCAAATGTATGCCACGCAGGACCCGACCTCAATGGCTGCCCGATGAGGAACGTGCGATGCGGGGCCCGTATTGCCGACCTTCCCCCTCCGAAAGATCGACCGGCACCGCTGCTCGCCCATGGTCATTGTCCCTGCGACGCGACGGCATTCGATGTCACGCCCGAAGTTAAACCTTCAGCCGTGCATGTATGCCGCACGCCATCCTACCAGCTTGCAGAAGAATCCGGATAAGCCGCTTTATCGTGTAATGAAGTGAAATACTTGGGCGAGGGCCCGAAAGCGGTGTCGAAACCCGCAAACGTTGCGTTTGGCGTCCGATAATGACGGTTTTCTGGCATGCGCCGTGCGATATTCCGCAAGAATCCCGCGAGGGAAACATGGTGTTTTCACGCGGGGACATTCTCGCGCAGGAAGTCGACAAGCGCCCGCTGCCCCGCCGTCAGCGCGATTTCGCCTGCCACCAGGGCCAGCTCGGTCGGGGCCAGCGCGGGAAAATCCTGGCACACGCGATGGTCCGGCAGCAACGCCGTGGTGGGCAGGACCGACACGCCGAGCCCGGACGACACCGCTGCCTGGATACCGGTCAGGCTCTGGCTGCCGAACGCCAGCCGCCAGCGCCGCTGCGCCTGGTCGAGGCAACGGATGGCGCGCTGCCGATAGACGCAGCCCTGCGGAAACAGCGCCAGCGGCACTGGCGCGTCGTCGTCGCCAGGGTCCCATGCGGTCCCGGCCGCGGCAGCCCACACCAGGGTCTCCGGCCAGGTTGCCAGGCTCGGCCCGCTGCCGGGCTCGCGCTTGACCAGCGCGATCTCGATCTCGCCCGCCGCAAGCTTCTGACGCAAGTCGATGCTCATGCCCGCCACGGTCTCCAGTCGCACCTCGGGCCGTTCCCGCACAAAGCCCGACAGCATCGCCGACATGCGGCGCGCATCGAAATCCTCGGGCACCCCGATCCGCACGGTCGACACCCGTCCATCGCTGGCCAGCGCGTCCGCAGCCTCCTGGGAGAGCGCCAGCAGGCGACGCGCGTACTGGGCCAGCAGTTCGCCATGCGCAGTCGCCGTGACGTGCGTGCCCGAGCGGTCGCGCACCAGCAACGGCCGCCCCACCCCCTCCTCGAGCTTGCGGATCTGCTGGCTCACCGTCGACTGGGTACGGTGCACGCGGTCGCCCGCGCGCGTGAAGCTGCCCTCGTCCACCACCGCAACGAGGGTCTTGAGGAGTACGAGGTCATCGAACATGGCGTTATTTGAAAATCAACTTACCCTCACATGGTAATTTCATTTTCAAATAAACGCCAAGCTGACTACGCTACGGGCATTCCCATCCAACCCCGGAGCCCATCATGCCCACCCCCTCCCGCCTGTCCACCCTGCCCCGTACCGCGCGCCCGCAATGGCTCACCTTCGACTGTTACGGCACGCTGATCCAGTGGGACGAAGGCCTGCAACAGGCCGTCGATACCATCCTGCGCGGCAAGCAGGCGCAGCGCGTGCCGACGGCGCGTCTGATCGAGGTCTACGACCGCTACGAACACCAGCTGGAACAGACGCCGCCGCATCGCAACTTCCGCACCGTCGCCGGAGAAGGGCTGCGCATGGCCCTGGAGGAACTCGACCTGCCGCCCGCGCCCGGCGATATCGAGGTGCTGACGCAGAGCATTTCCCGCATGCCGCCGTTTCCGGAAGTGGTGGCGGCGCTGGGCCGCCTCAAGGCAATGGGTTTTCGCACCTGCATCGTCTCGAATACCGACGACGACATCATCGCCGGCAACGTGGCGCAATTGGGCGGTCATATCGATCGCGTCATCACCGCGCAGCAGGCCGGCGCCTACAAGCCGGCGCGGCGCCTGTTCGACTATGCTCACGAACAGCTCGGCGTATCGAAGGACGAGGTCGTGCATATCTGCGCGAGTCCGCACCTCGACCACGCGGCCGCGCGCGATATCGGCTTCCGCTGCGTCTGGGTCGACCGCGGCACCGGCCGCAAGCTGCTGCCCGACTACGTGCCCGACGCCATCGTCGGCACCCTCGACGAGGTGCCGACGCTGTTCGACTCGCTCGGCTGGTAAGCCTGCCCGCACCAAGGCAAAACGTAACGACGGTACAACGCAAACAGAAAGGATGACATCGTGGCCCACACCCTGACCACCAGCGGCAACGCGCCCGCGCGCGCCGGACTCGACGCCGACGCCGTCTGGCAAGCGCGCGTGGAACTCGCGGCGTGCTTCCGGCTTGCCGCGCAGCACGGTTTCGAGGAAGGCGTCTGCAACCACTTCTCGGCGGTGGTGCCGGGGCACGACGATCTGTTCCTGGTGAATCCCTACGGCTTTGCCTTCGACGAGATCACTGCATCGCTCCTGCTGGTATGCGATTTCGCCGGTCATGTGATCGCTGGCGAAGGCAAACCGGAAGCCACCGCGTTCTATATTCACGCGCGCCTCCACCGCGCACAGCCGCGCGTGCGCGCGGCGTTCCACACGCATATGCCCAACGCCACCGCGCTGGCGCTGCTCGACGGCCCGCCGCTCGCATGGGCGGGCCAGACCGCGCTCAAGTTCTATGGACGTACCGCGGTCGACGAGCACTACAACGGCCTCGCGCTCGACGAGAGCGAAGGCGACCGCATCGCCGACGCGATGGGCCAGGCCGATATCGTCTTCATGAAGAACCACGGCGTGATGGTAGTCGGGCCGACCATCGCCGAAGCGTGGGACGATCTCTACTACCTGGAGCGCGCGGCGGAAGTCCAGCTCAAGGCGATGAGCAGCGGACGCGCGCTCAAGCCGGTGCCACCCGACATCGCCCAGCGTACGTACGAGCAGATGCGGCAGGGCGACCCGGAAAGCGCACGCGCGCATCTCGACAGCGGCATGCGACGCCTGCGCGCGCAGGGGGTGGCATTCGACGCCTGAGCGCCCCCCGCGCGCGCGCTCACACACTCACTCGCCGTATAACGGGATGGCGCGTGCCTGCTCGAAGCGCGCGCCGTCGACAAACGGGTTGCGCGGTTCGCGCACATCACGTGCGCCGTCGACGAACGGATTGCGCGGCCGGTGAATATCGCGCGCGCCATCGACAAACGGATTGCGCGGGTCACGCACGTCGCGCGCACCATCGCTGTAGACGTCGCGCGGGCTGAGACTGCCGGCGTTGGCGGCCTGCGGTAGCGTGCCCATCGTCAGCGCAAATGGCACCGACACGGCCAGCAGGGTTTTGACGGTCGACTTCATGACATCACTCCTGAAGATTGGATACGTAAAACAGATACGCAGAAGACTGTATGGACAACCAGGCTCGATACGGCTCGACATCCCTGGCCACGCCTGCGGTCTTGCATGGGGCCTTCGTGCTGTCGGCACGATTGCGTCGTGGCTTGGTGCCAAATATAGGCGCCGGTGCTGCATTGCAGTAGGGGTCTGCGCCGTTAAGCACTCGCAACCGGCATTTGATAATCAGGTCGCCCGTACGTCTCGCGCATGTCGCCCGCATGTCTCGCGCATGTCTCGCGCATGTCTGGTTGCTGACCTCGCGTTACCGGCCTGGAGAGCAGCCTGGGCGTGGCATGCTTCCTGCACGGCAGGGGCATATGACCACATGGAGGGACGCATCATGAAGGTCCGTCTGCTACCCGGCGTGGTGATCACCGCCACGTCTTTGATCGTCGCCATTGCGGCGACTCCGGTACTGGTGATGGCCGCCGGTGCCGACGCCGATACGCCGTCGTCCACAGGACGCACCGCGGCACCGCGCGATACGGCTGCCACCAGCGATCGCGCCATCACCGCCAACGTGCAGGCAAAGCTTGCAGCGGTACCCGGCGTGGATATCAATCGCATCAAGGTGAACACCGTCGATGGCGTGGTGCGACTGGAAGGAACGATCCGCGACGAAGCGCAACGCGAGAATATTTTGCAAGCGGCCAAGGATACGCGCGGCGTCACCGCGGTATCCGATGAGTTGCATACCGCGTCGAAGTAGAAGCGCGGGTCATCATCGTCGCCACCTCCCCGGCCGGGGCCACCATGGCGCCGCCGCGGCCCCTTCGCGTGACCGCACGTGACGCAAGCGCCGGCCACCGATAGCGGTCGCGCCATTTCATCTTGTTTATGTCTGATGTAGAAAATCGCTCGCGGTAGCCCTGCCCGTCTCAAGGTCTTAAATAAGAATTATTCTCATTTAATCTAGGATTGAGCGCTCTTGAGAAACCATACCGATGGAGCGCTCATGACGGGGATCGACGCAGGGATCGACGCACGGACCGAAGCACGGACCGACGCGGCGACGGACAAGCAGGCCGCGATGGTACGCGTCTTCATCGCCCAACGCCGGCGACTGCTGAGCGTGGCCACGCGCATTCTCGGCTGTCCGTCGCAGGCCGAGGACGTGGTCCACGACGCCTATCTCAAGTTATGCCAGACCCTGCCGCACGAACGCTGCCTGTGCGAGGCGAGCTACGTCTGCCGCGTGGTGCGCAATGTCGCGCTCGACAGTTATCGACGGCAGCAACTGGAGAAGCGGCTGTTCGCGCCCGATTACGTGGAGACCGAGGTCCCGCTCGATACCAACTCGCCCGACCGCATCGCCATCGACCGCGAGCAGCAACGCGGGCTGCGCAATGCCATGCGCGCGCTGCCGCCGCGCACGCGCGATGCCGTGGTCCAGTACTACTTCGGGGACCAGACCCAGCGTTGCATCGCCGAGCGGCTCGGCATCTCGCCCACGATGGTCAACTTCATCCTCCAGGACGCCCGCACCGCGCTCGGTGCGATGCATCTGTCCGACCAGGCGTCGGCCGCCTTTGCTCGTTCGCGCCCGCGCGAATACCACGGTGGCCGTGACGCGGCGCCGCACACCCCTGACGACCGTGGGTGAATTGGCAGCGCGACTAAATGCTCACGGTGTCTCAAACGTCTTGCTCAATGTCGCCCGCTGCGAATGCCTCGCATTCGCACGTATGGGACGGCACCTCCAGGAACCACCCGAGCTAAACATGATCAATGAAGATCCTTATGACTTTATCGGCATCGGCCTCGGCCCGTTCAATCTGAGCCTGGCCTGCCTCGCAGAGCCCCTGCCCGGCGTGCGCAGCCTGTTTCTCGAAAAGAAGGAGGCCTTCGGCTGGCATACGGGCATGCTGGTCGATGGCACCACGCTGCAGAACCCGTTTCTCGCCGACCTGGTCTCGATGGCGGATCCGACCAGCCGCTTCAGCTACCTCAACTACTGCAAGCAGCAGGGTCGCATCTACACGTACTTCGTGCGCGAGAATTTTTACCTGACGCGCCAGGAATACGACCGCTACTGCAAGTGGGCGGCCGCACAGTTGCGCAACGTGCGCTATCGCCAGGACGTGCTCGACATCCACTATGACGCCACCCTGCCCGGCTACGTGGTGAGCGGCGTCGACACGCACACGGGCACGCCGTTCCGGCATCGCGCGCGCCGTCTCGTGATCGGCATCGGCAGCGTGCCATCGCTGCCCGCGTGCTGCGATGGCGTGAACACCGATCAGCGCGGTCTCGTCCACACGTCGGCCTATCTGGCCAACAAGTCGTGGCTGCAACAGCAACGCGTGATCACCGTGGTCGGCAGCGGTCAAAGCGGTGCCGAGGTCTACTACGACCTGCTGCAGGATTGCGACACCTACGGCTATACCCTGAACTGGGTCACGCGCTCGCCGCGCTTCTTCCAGATGGAGACCGCCAAGCTCACGCTCGAGCTGCTGCTGCCGGCCTACGGCGAGCATTTCTTCGGCCTGAGCGAGTCGGCCAAGGCGCGCGCGCTAGACAGCCAGCGTCCCATCCATGCCGGCATCAACAAGAACCTGATCGACCGCATCTACGATCGCCTCGACGAAAAGCGCCATCGCCCCGGCGTACGCACGCAGTTGCTGCCCAATCTCGCACTCACCTCGCTGGCGCCGGATGACGGCGGCCGCCAGTTCGCCCTCACCTTTCGCCATACCGACCTGGGCGAGCAGTATCGCCACCTCGCCGACGGCGTGGTGCTGGCCACCGGCTATACGCATCGCGTGCCGCCCTTCGTGCGCGGCATTCGCGACCGCATCCGCTGGGACGCACACGGCCGCTATCAGCAGGCACGCAACTATTCGGTCGATCTCGGCGGACAGGAAGTGTTCGTGCAGAACGCCGGCTTTCACAGCCACGGCATCACCAATCCGGACCTCGGGCTGGTATGCCATCGCAACGCCCGGTTGCTGCACGCACTCACCGGCGTGGACCACTACCGCGCCGAAGCGCGCACCACGTTTCAGGACTTCGCGCCGCGCGCGGACAGCGGCTTCGTCCGTATCGGCGAGGCCGGACTTCCCGACCCCGCCGCCCGCGCGCCGCAACCGGTGCCGGCACACGCCACGCTGACCTCGATGGCTGGATAGACGATGAGCCTGCGCCTGACCATCGTGATCATGTCCGCCTTCGGTGTGATCAGCGACGCGATTCTGATCGCGTTCTACCCGCAGTTTTTCGAGGTCCGCTATGGCGTCACCAGTCCCGTGCATGTCGGCGCGTATATCGCCGCGATCTCGATCGCGGTGATGTGCACGCTGCCGTGCTGGGCACGGGTGGCGCGGCGCGTGGAGACCATGCACCTGGTGGTGTACACGCAATGCATCGCGGGGCTGCTCGGCGCGGCCAGCGCCTGGGCCGACACCGTGGCCGGCTTCTGGGTGCTGACCATGCTGATGTTCATGACCAAGAGCAGCTACCTGCTGATGTTCCCGTACCTGATGCGGCTCGAGCGGGCGGACACGCACAGCGCGACCATCGGCCTGCTGTCGGTGGTGGTGCATATCGGCGGCATCTTCGGCGCCATGGCGGGCGGGCTCGCGCTCCAGCACTTCGGACCGCGCACCTGCCTGTGGATGATGGCCGCCGGCGACTTCATCCAGATGGGCCTGTGCCTGTACCTGATCGCGAGCGGCAAGGTGGTGCGCGTGCTCGGCACCGATGCCGCCGCGGCGGCACCGGCCGCGGCCGCGCGGCGCCGCACGCTGTCGCTGGTGTTCAGGCTGAGCCTGCTGATGCTCCTGTTCGACTTCAGCGCCTACCTGGTGCGGCCGTTCTTCTCCGTGTATTGGGAACACATCACCGGCATGCGCAGCCAGATGCTGACCGGACTCGTGTTCGCGATTCCCGGTGTGGTCGCGCTCGTCGCCTTGCTCGCCAACCATCGCGCCGGCGACGGCCGGCGTCTCGACCACACGCTCGCCAACCTGCTGCTCGGCGCCATCGGCCTGCTGCTGCAGGCAGCGCCTTCGGCCACGTTGATCCTGCTTGGCCGCTGCCTGTACGGCTGGTCGCTGTTCCAGGTGATCGTCAAGCTGGAAGTCACGCTGTTCAAGGTGAGCACGCCCGACGCATATGCACGCGACTTCAGCATCGCCAACGGGTTCCAGAACCTCGGGGTGCTGTTGTCATCGTTCGGTGCCGGGCTGGTGGTGAGCCGCTTCGACATCGAGGTGACCTTCGCCATCGCCGCCGCCGGCCTGCTGCTGACCGCGCTGGTCGACCGCTGGACCTTCGGCGTCGACCGTCGCCACGCGCAGCCCGCCGCCGCGCTCGCCGCCAATCCTGCCGGAGCCAGCCATGCCAGTTGAACGTTGGCACCTCGACAGCGGCGCGCGCGAGGCGATGCCGGCCGCCGTGAGGGCGGCGCTGAACCCGCGCCTGTCGATCCGCGCACTGTCGCTGGACGACCGCGCCACCAGCGCCGGTCACACCGACGACATCGCCACGCTGCATCGCTGGTTCACCATGGACTATGCGCGCTTCTGGAACATGCAGCATCTCTCGCTCGACCAGACACGGCAGTTCTATGCCGATCTGCTCGCGGCCGGACACGGTGGCGCCTACCTGGGCCTGTGCGATGGCCGCCCCGCGTTTGTCGTCGAATGCTACGACCCCACGCAGGAACCGGTCGGCACGCACTACCCGGTGTGCGCCACCGATATCGGCATGCATTTCTTCGTCGGGCCGCCCGATCCACCCGTCCGCCATTTCACGCGCGACGTGATCCGCCACGTCATGGCGTTCACGTTCTACACGCTGGGCGCCCGGCGCGTAGTGGTGGAACCCGATGCCCGCAACGACAAGGTTCATGTCCTGAACCGCGCCGTGGGCTTTGTCTATGACCGCCAGATCCGGTTGCCACACAAGACCGCCTGGCTCGCCTTCTGCACCCGTGCCGGGTTCGCCCGATCCCTTTCAGGAGAAGTCACCCATGAATGCCCCGCTTGATGCTTCCTTGCAGGCGCAGCTTGCACCTCTGCCCCACCTTCAGCCGCACCTTCAGCCCCATCATGTGGTCGATCATCTCGACCCGACGGTCTGGGCCAAGGTCAACCGCCTGCTCGTGCGCAAGGCCATCGCCGAGTATGCGCATGAAGTGGTGATCGTGCCCCAGGCCATCGGCAAGCCGCTGGCCGACGGCTGGCAGCAGTACCGCCTCGATGCGGACACGGCCGGCTGCCAGTACCGCTTCCGCGCGCAGCCGATGGCACTGCGCCACTGGCGCATCGATCCCGCCACCATCGAGCGCACCATCGAAGGCGTTCCCCGGCCGCTCGACGCCCTCACCTTCGTCAACGATTTCAAGCACACGCTCGGCATTCCGGCCGACAAGCTGCCGATCTACCTCGACGAAATCAGCAGCACGCTGTTCGGCGCGGCGTACAAGCACAACCGGGCGCACAACCGGGCGCACAACGGCGAACACGGCCGCGATGACAGCCGCATTCCCGCCAGCGCGGCCGCACTTGTCGATGCCGACTTCCAGACCTACGAGGCGGCGATGATCGAAGGACATCCGGGTTTTGTCGCCAACAACGGCAGGCTCGGCTTCGACGCCGGCGACTATCGTGCCTACGCGCCGGAAACCGGCTCGCGCTTCGCGCTGATCTGGCTCGCGGTCCATCGCGATCATGCGCATTTCGCCAGCATTCCCGACTTCGACTACCACACGCTGATGGCACGCGAGATCGGCGGCGCACGGCTCGCGGCGTTCCACCAGACGCTGGTTGCACGCGAGGTCGATCCCGCCGACTACCTGTTCATGCCGGCGCACCCCTGGCAGTGGTTCAATAAACTCAGCATCGCGTTCGCCGCCGATGTGGCCAACCGCAAGATCGTGCCGCTGGGCTACAGCGACGACCTGTACACCGCGCAGCAGTCGGTGCGGACCTACTTCAACGCGTCGCATCCCGAGAAGTGCTACGTCAAGACATCGCTATCGGTGCTCAACATGGGCTTCATGCGCGGGCTGTCCCCGTACTACATGGCTGGCACGCCGGCGATCAACGCCTACCTGCATGACCTGATCGAGCGCGACCATACCCTGCGCGGCTATGGCTTCAGCATTCTGCGCGAGGTGGCATCGGTGGGCTATCGCAACCGCTACTACGAAGCGGCGCTCGATACCGACAGCCCCTACAAGAAGATGCTGTCGGCGCTCTGGCGCGAAAGCCCGCTTACGCGGCTGCGCCCGGGCGAGCGGCTCATGACCATGGCCGCGCTGCTCCATATCGATCCCGATGGCAACGCCTTTCTGCCCGAGCTGATCCGCCGCTCGGGACTCGACGCGCATGCCTGGCTGCGCGGCTATCTGCGCGCCTACCTGGAGCCGCTGATGCATTGCTTCTACGCGCACGACCTCGTCTTCATGCCGCACTGCGAAAACCTGATCCTGGTGCTGGAAGACCATCGCGTCACGCGCGTGTTCATGAAGGACATTGCCGAAGAGTCCGCCATTCTGAACAAGGATGCGGTTCTGCCGGAAGGCATTCAGCGGCTCGCCGTCGACATTCCGGAAGACTACAAGCTGCTCGGGATCTTTATCGACGTATTCGACGGCGTGTTCCGCCATATGAGCCAGATTCTCGTCGACAGCGGTACCTGCAGCGAGGACACCTTCTGGCAGATCGTCGCCGATACCGCGCACGACTACCAGGCCGCCCATCCCGAGCTCAAGGGCAAGTTCGCGCGGCACGATTTCTTCAAGCCGGACTTCCTGCATTCGTGCCTGAATCGCCTGCAGCTCAAGAACAACCTGCAGATGGTCAATCTTGCGGATCCGGCATCGAGCCTGACCATGGCGGGCTCGCTGCCGAATCCGGTGGCCGGACGCGGGCGCTCCACCGCGGCCTGACCGGCATGCACGACCGGGATATGCACGCTCTGGATATGCACGACCTGGACATGACCGATCCGGACAGGCACGCGCGGCGCACACGCGATCGGGACCCGCGGGTGCATGACCGGCACGATCGCCTCGCGGCATGGATCGCGGCAGCCTCGCGCGCGGTGCCGGGCCTCGACGGGACCGTCGTGCCCGGCGGCGCCGCGGCGCCGGCGTGGAGCGAGGCCGGCGCGATGGACATTGCGCCGATGTATCGTCACCTGTCCGCGCAGCACCCGGAAGCCGGTGCCCATTACTGGGCACTGCGCAGCTGGGGGCTGCACGTCTGGCAGCCGGTCTACCTCGGCGTGATTGCCGTGCATCTGTGCCGCTGTAGCGCTGACCTGTCGCACGTATCGCAACACGTGGAGCAGGGCGCCATCCGTGGCTTTCGCGTGGGCACGCATGTGCCAGCCATGGCGGCCGAACCCGATGGCCTGGCGCGCACGGCGGCGCAGCTCGCCAACGGCTGGCGCCAGCTGTTCGCGCAGTGGCGCGCGATCGGTCCACTGCCGTTGAAGTCCGCCGGCCGTCTGCTCGCCGATTGCGTGCTCGGCGCCTTGACGGCCGTGCAGCGGCAGCGCGCCGACTGGGACGAAGCCGTCATGCATGTAACCGCCGACCATTGGCTCCACGCGCTTGGCCTCGGCGGCGAGAGCGGCTTCCTGCCCTATCGCGATACGGACGGCGCGGCGCGGCTGGCCGTGGCGCCCCGGGTCTGTTGCCTGCATTACCGGCGTGCCGGCGCGGAGCCGTGCGATACGTGCCCGCGTCGCCCGCTTGCCGAACGCATGGCGCGCCTCGCGTGCCGCGGCGGGCCGTAGCTCCGCCCGCATGCCGCCGGCCAACCCTGGCCACAAGGGACCGGGCCGGCTTTCCACAGCAGTCCCGGATTTTTTCTCGTATGCGCCGCATGCGCGGCGGCGCTCGCCCCCCGTAAGGAGAAATTCATGTCTGACCTGAGTCTGTCGTCCCATTTCGAAGCCGAGCAGCTCCAGTTACCGGTGGCCAGCTATTGCGACGAAGAGGTATTTGCATTGGAGCAGGAACGCATCTTTGCGCAAAGCTCCGTCTATGTCGGACACGAGAAAATGGTGCCGGACCCCGGCGACTGGCGCGCGCTCGGGCACGAAGACAACGCCCGCGTGCTGGTGCGCAACGCGAATGGTGTGGAGCTGATCTCCAACGTCTGCCGTCACCGGCAGGCGCTCATGCTTGGCGACTTCGGCGTCAGTGCGGTGCCCTCCGCCGCGCGCGGCGGCGCGTGCAGCGGCAACCTGCGGCAGCGTGGCGGCAATATCGTGTGCCCGCTGCACGGCTGGACCTATGACAACGGTGGACAACTGGTCGGTGCGCCACAGTTCGCGCAGCCACCCTGCCGCAACCTGCGGCGCTTTCCGCTGCACCATGCTGGCGGCGGCTTTCTGTTCGAGGGGCCGCGCGATCCGCTGCAGGACCTGCGCGGCCTGTTCGACCGTCCCGAGTTCGAGTTCGGCGACTACGTGCTCGACCATGTCGAGATGCACCGTTGCGACTGCAACTGGAAGACGTTCGTCGAAATCTACAACGACGACTATCACATCGGCCCGTTCCACCCCGGTCTGGGCCGCTACGTGCATAGCGACGGGCTCGACTGGGAGTACGGCGACTGGTACAGCGTGCAGCGCATCGATGTCCATCCGACGCTGGAAATCGCCGGGACCGACACCTATCGCGCCTGGCACGACCGGCTGCTCGCGCACAACGGTGGAAAGGTGCCGGCCTTCGGCGCGATCTGGGCCACCTACTACCCGACGCACATGATCGAGGTCTTTCCGTATGCGCTCGTGCTGTCGACGGTCTATCCCAAGGGCGTGCATGAGACCATGAACGTGATCGAGTTCTACTACCCGGAAGAACTGGCCGCGTTCGACCGCGAACTCGTGGAGGCCCATCGCGCCGCGTACATGGAGACCGCCGTGGAGGACGACGAGATCGCGGAACGCGTCGACGCGGGCCGCCGCGCGCTATACCGGCGCGGCGAGTCCGATACGGGCCCGTACCAGTCGCCGCTGGAAGACGGCATGCGGCATTTCCACGGCTGGTATCGCACCATGATGAGCCAGCCCACCAGCCATCAGGGCGGCGCCGCAACGGGTCCGCGCTGACTCGGCGCGGTGCGGCGCGGTGCGACGCGATCTACTCGGCCACGATCTTCTTTTCCGCCGCGACCCGCTGCCAGCGCACCACTTCCGATTTCAGGTAGTCGCGTGCCGCAGCCGCAGTGCCGCCACCGAGCTCCGTGCTCAGCGCGCCAAGCTTCTCGCGCAGGTCCGGCGACTTCAGCGACTCGTTGACGGCCTGGTTGAGCGTATCGCGTACGTGGTCCGGCAAGTGGGCCGGCCCCATCAGCATGTACCACGCGCTGATGGCATAGCCGGGCACGCCTGCCTCCGCGACCGTGGGAACATCCGGCAGCGAGGCAATACGCGTGGGGGTGGTCACCGCCAGCGCGCGCAGGCGGCCGCTGCGAATGTACTGGAGGACGGTCGGCACGGTGTCGAAGTTCACGTCGACCATCCCGCTCAGCAGATCGGTCAATGCCGCGCCGCTGCCCTTGTAGGGCACGTGCGTCATGGTGACACCGGTCGCCGACTCGAACAGCTCCGCGGCGAAATGCTGCTGGGTACCCACTCCCGACGAGGCGTAGTTGATGGCGCCCTGCTTCTGCCGGCATAGCGCGATAAATTCGGCAAGCGTCTTCGCGGGCGAACTGGCCGGCACCACCACCACCTGCGGCACCGTACCGATCAATACGATCGGCGTGAAGTCCTTCTGCGGATCGTACGCCAGTCGCGGCGTAATGGCCGGCACCATCGCGTTGGAGCTTACGTGTCCCACCAGGAGCGTGTAGCCGTCCGGTTTGGCGCGTGCCACGGCGCCCGCCGCAATGGTGCCGCTGGCGCCGGCGCGATTCTCAATCACCACCGGTTGCTTCAGCCGCTCGCCAAGCTTCTGCCCGAGCTGCCGCGCGATGATGTCGGTGCCGCCGCTCGGTGCAAAGCCCACCAGCAACGTAATCGGCTTGGCGGGATAGGCGTCCTGCGCCTGCGTCGCACCGGTCAGCAGCCCGAAGGCGGCTGCCAGCACGATTTGTTGGATGCGTGTCATGTCCTGTCTCCTCGTGCCGGCCAGTCGTCAATGATGCGACATCAGGCTGCCAAAACCGGCGATCTGATCCTTGATGCCCATCTTGCGCAGCGCCGACCAGTAGATCACCGGGCCCGAGGCAAACACCGGCTTGCCCAGCCACTTCTCCGCATCGTTGGCGACCCTGGCGTATGCAAGGTTGGTACCGAGCTGCAGGATCGCGTCGGGCCTGGCGGCCTCGCAACGGAGCGTCGCCGCGGCAAGCGCTTCATAGGTCTGCGATGCCACGTGGATGATGCTTTTGCACTTGAGCCCCTCCACGTGTACCACCTCGAATCCGCGCGCCGTGAAGTAATCGATCGCGTTCTGTTCGATCACCGGGTAGTACGGCGTCAGCAACGCAATCTTCTTCGCGCCGCACAGCTTCAAGGCCTGCTCGGCGGACTGCGCACCCATCGTCACCGGCAGGCCCGAGAGCTTTTCCAGATGCTCGAGCAACGCAAAGCTGCCGCGCTCGCCGCCCATATAGCTCTGCGAGGACATGCCCAGTACCAGATGGTCGATCAACGCCTCGCGCAGGCGGCGGACCGAGTCGTCCAGGTTGGCCGCCACGTTGCGCATGATGATGGACCAGTCCTCGTTCTGCGCGATCTTCTGGTTGGGCACGTAGTAGCGATCCACCGCATTGATCACGCCACGGGGCCGCATATCCATCATCTCGTTCTCGACGTTGACGTTCGGACCCGGCGTCATGATGCCGATCACGCCGCGCGGCCCGAGCGCATTGACGTAGCGCTGGTCGTCATGGGTGGAACCGTCGATCTCATGGATACCCTGCTGAAATGCATTCATTTTTGCGACATCTCCAATTTTTTGGCCGAAAAATTCACCGTGAAACGACAAAGTGAATGCATGTCACTGTAGGTGGGTGGATGCCGCAGGGTCAAGCTTTTGCATTCACAAAACGGGTAAACACTAGGAAGAATCGCAAGAAAGACGCTGAAATATCGCAGGAATGCATGCATAATCGCCGCATGAGCAAAGAATTCGTCCATAACTCCCTCCTCGAGAATCTGCGCGAGGTCTTTATTCGCGGCGAAGTGCCTCCCGGCGCCAAAGTGCCGGAGGCGGAGCTATGCGAACGTTTCGGTGTGTCAAGGACGCCGCTGCGCGAGGCCCTTAAGGTGTTGGCGGCGGAGGGGCACGTCGAACTGCTGCCGAACCGCGGCGCGCGCGTGCACGTATTGACCCTGGAAGAAGTGGACGGCCTGTTCGCAGTAGCCGGCGCACTGGAAGCGCTGGCGGGCGAACAGGCGTGCCAGCGCATCGAGCCGGCCGCACTGGCGGCGCTGGAAGCCACGCACGAAGGCATGCGCGCGGCATTTCGCGCGCGTGACCTGGCGCGCTATTACGAGGCTAATCGCCAGATCCACGAAGCCATCGTGATGGCGACGTGTAATCCGGTGTTGCAGGCACAATACGCGCAGTTGAATGCGCGCATCCGGCGCATCCGTTTTGCCTCGCCAATGACGGAGGAAATCTGGTCGCGCGCGATGGCCGAGCATGAAGGCATGCTCAACGCGCTGCAGCGGCGCGATGCCGCGGCAATGTCGAGCATCCTGAAGACGCATCTGATGCACAAGAGCGAGGCCATTCTCAGCGCGATGCGCGCCGAGCAGGCTCAGACGCCGCCGCCCAAAGGACGTCGACGGACAGAAGTGGCGGCTTGAGATCGAATTGAGATCGACTCGGAAGGCTGTGGCGGGCGGAAGCGCGCGCTGCGGCGTGATCGTTGCCGTAAAAAACAAAACCCCCCCAGCGGTAAAGCTGGGGGGTTCTGGGGATAAGAGCCTGGCGATGACCTACTTTCACACGGGTAGTCCGCACTATCATCGGCGCGGAGTTGTTTCACGGTCCTGTTCGGGATGGGAAGGGGTGGTTCCAACTCGCTATGGTCACCAGGCATGAGGGGTTGCCGGGCTGACGCGAATGCGGTCAGCGCGGCGAATCGGGGTGTAGTAAAGGTTGGGTACTGCTTGTGTATTGGGGTTGTGCTTGTACTGGCCAAGGCGGCACAGCTGAACTCGTCACTGGGCAAGACACACCAGTTATAGGATCAAGCCTTACGGGCAATTAGTACTGGTTAGCTTAACGCATTACTGCGCTTCCACACCCAGCCTATCAACGTCCTGGTCTCGAACGACCCTTCAAGGAGGTCAAGCCTCCAGGGAATCCTCATCTTCAGGCGAGTTTCCCGCTTAGATGCTTTCAGCGGTTATCTCTTCCGTACATAGCTACCCTGCGATGCCTCTGGCGAGACAACAGGTACACCAGCGGTACGTCCACTCCGGTCCTCTCGTACTAGGAGCAGCCCCCGTCAAGATTCCAACGCCCACGGCAGATAGGGACCAAACTGTCTCACGACGTTTTAAACCCAGCTCACGTACCTCTTTAAATGGCGAACAGCCATACCCTTGGGACCGGCTACAGCCCCAGGATGAGATGAGCCGACATCGAGGTGCCAAACACCGCCGTCGATATGAACTCTTGGGCGGTATCAGCCTGTTATCCCCAGAGTACCTTTTATCCGTTGAGCGATGGCCCTTCCATTCAGAACCACCGGATCACTATGTCCTGCTTTCGCACCTGCTCGACTTGTCGGTCTCGCAGTTAAGCACGCTTTTGCCATTGCACTTTAGGTACGATGTCCGACCGTACCAAGCGTACCTTCGAACTCCTCCGTTACACTTTGGGAGGAGACCGCCCCAGTCAAACTGCCTACCATGCACTGTCCCCGACCCGGATTCACGGGCCAAGGTTAGAACCTCAAACAAACCAGGGTGGTATTTCAAGGACGGCTCCACGAGAACTAGCGTCCTCGCTTCAAAGCCTCCCACCTATCCTACACAGACCGGTTCAAAGTCCAATGCAAAGCTACAGTAAAGGTTCATGGGGTCTTTCCGTCTAGCCGCGGGGAGATTGCATCATCACAAACACTTCAACTTCGCTGAGTCTCGGGAGGAGACAGTGTGGCCATCGTTACGCCATTCGTGCAGGTCGGAACTTACCCGACAAGGAATTTCGCTACCTTAGGACCGTTATAGTTACGGCCGCCGTTTACCGGGACTTCAATCAAGAGCTTGCACCCCATCATTTAATCTTCCGGCACCGGGCAGGCGTCACACCCTATACGTCCACTTTCGTGTTTGCAGAGTGCTGTGTTTTTATTAAACAGTCGCAGCCACCATTTTATTGCAACCCCTTCACCCTTCTGGCGCAGGCCAGTCAAGCTACCAGGGCGTACCTTATCCCGAAGTTACGGTACCAATTTGCCGAGTTCCTTCTCCCGAGTTCTCTCAAGCGCCTTAGAATACTCATCTCGCCCACCTGTGTCGGTTTGCGGTACGGTCTCGTATGACTGAAGCTTAGAGGCTTTTCTTGGAACCACTTCCGATTGCTTCGCAGCATAAAGCCGCTCGCCCCACATCCTTGAATTCCGCGCCCGGATTTGCCTGAGCGCCTTCTCCAATGCAGGGACCGGGACTTCCAACACCCGGACAACCTTCCGCGATCCGTCCCCCCATCGCATCATACGACGGTGCAGGAATATTAACCTGCTTCCCATCAGCTACGCATCTCTGCCTCGCCTTAGGGGCCGACTCACCCTACGCCGATGAACGTTGCGTAGGAAACCTTGGGCTTACGGCGAGGGGGCCTTTCACCCCCTTTATCGCTACTCATGTCAGCATTCGCACTTCTGATACCTCCAGCATCCTTTACAAGACACCTTCACAGGCTTACAGAACGCTCTCCTACCACGCAATTGCTTGCGTCCGCAGCTTCGGTGACTGGCTTAGCCCCGTTACATCTTCCGCGCAGGACGACTCGATCAGTGAGCTATTACGCTTTCTTTAAAGGGTGGCTGCTTCTAAGCCAACCTCCTGACTGTTTTAGCCTTCCCACTTCGTTTCCCACTTAGCCAATCTTGGGGACCTTAGCTGGCGGTCTGGGTTGTTTCCCTCTTGACACCGGACGTTAGCACCCGATGTCTGTCTCCCGTGATTGCACTCTTCGGTATTCGGAGTTTGCTATGGCGGGGTAATCAGCAATAGACCCCCCAACCATGACAGTGCTCTACCCCCGAAGGTGAGACACGAGGCACTACCTAAATAGTTTTCGGAGAGAACCAGCTATTTCCAGATTTGTTTAGCCTTTCACCCCTATCCACAGCTCATCCCCTAGTTTTTCAACACTAGTGGGTTCGGTCCTCCAGTACGTGTTACCGCACCTTCAACCTGGCCATGGATAGATCATCTGGTTTCGGGTCTACACCCAGCGACTCAACGCCCTGTTCGGACTCGCTTTCGCTACGCCTTCCCTAATCGGTTAAGCTTGCCACTGAATGTAAGTCGCTGACCCATTATACAAAAGGTACGCCGTCACCCCCGAAAGGGCTCCGACTGTTTGTATGCATGCGGTTTCAGGA